>CAWEHR010000004.1:0-583220 GCA_963808975.1 uncultured Gammaproteobacteria bacterium | reverse complement strand
AACTTTTGGCTATGGTTAAAGTTTTTCAGTACTCGGTGACCAGTAGTGACCGGGTCAGGTCGTTGCGGACAATGACGTCTCCCAGTGAGCAATCAGAGGCAGGCTAGAGCCGATCAGGTGTGAGTGTCTTGAGTAATTTCAGAATTCTGACCAAGCTGACCTTCGTCGCAGTCGTTCTGGTGGTGCTTGCGCTCATCGTCGATCCCGGGCAGCTTTGGGCGTTGCTGGCCAACGTTTCCGTGCCCTTGTTCGCCTGCGTGGTGTTGCTGGCGCTCATCGACGTGGTGCTGATGGGTCTGAAATGGAATTTGCTACTCAAGTCTTTTGACATCGTGATCGGCAATGGCGCCGCGGTGCTGGCCTACCTTCGAAGCCGGGTATTTGCATTCCTCGCGCCTTCTACCCTCGGTGTCGATGCCTATAAGGTCTACTTCCTGACAAAATATCACGACTGCAGGGTCGCTCCGGTGGCCTCTTCCATACTTGTGGAAAGGACGCTGGGGCTGTTGGCAGCGCTCGCTATCGCATCCTTGTTGCTGGGTTTTTCCCTCTCAGCGTTAGGTCTTGGCAACGTTCCGGCTTTTTATCTTGCGGGACTGACACTATTTGCCGGCCTGGTCTTCTCTCTACACCTTTGCATCAAGTACTCGCCGCAGATGGCCCGCGCCTCTATGGGCTTCCTTCCCCATAAAATTGCGAGAATGGCGCGCCTGTTGATAACCAACTTCAGCAAGATAGAGCACAACGAAGCCAGGGTCTGGGTGTACTTTCTCTTCTCCATACTGGAAAAAATGGTCTATAGCACCGGCGTCTATGCCGCCGCGTGTGCAGCCGGCTTCGACCATATCAGTTATCTCTATGTTGTAGCGGCCACCCCGTTGATGTCGCTGCTGGAGAAACTGCCTGTCTCTTTTTCCACCATTGGCATTCGTGAGGGAATGTTTGTCTTGCTTTTCGCCGCGGTGGGGATCGATGCGACCTCCGCTGTGTCCATCGCGCTGACCCTGCGCTGCGCAGAACTCGCCCAGATTGCCCTGTTCTCGTTTATCTGGGTGCTGCCTTCGGGCGAGCCCCCCGCTGCCAGTGGTGACGAGCCCCCGGTCAACGCCAACCAACTGCAGCTACTCGATCATCGCCATTAATGCGGCAGTTTGCGCTGCCCCCATCTGACTTTTGCCACTCGACAACACGCCGGGAGCTGTGCAGCGGGTACAGTGCTGCCTCAATCAAAGTCTGTGGCGCCCATTACAGCGCGGGCGAACGGACTTTTCCGCTACTGCTGTCGAGATTCTTTACGACCTCCCGGATTGCGCTATGTCTTGCTAAGCTATTGAAAAATAAAGTAATTAAGCTTCTGCTAATGGTGGTGCCGTTACCCCAACGTCGAGATTTCTTGCAGGTTAGCGACTGATGACCTGTCAGTTAAACTATAAGGCCTTGAAAGTATTGAAATAATTCACTTTGGCACGTTAATTGCTAATAGGCTTGGCGTGGCCAGGTTTCAAGCAGCCCGAAAGTCGGCGGTTGACCTGATCGGGGTGAGATAGAGGCAAATCGCAACACATTCAACCCGGTTTATTGCAAATGGCAGTTCAAGGAGTTTTTATGGGAATCAACGTGTCTGGAATGGTTAATGGTATGGCCCTGGCAGCAGGCCTGCTGGTATTGGCGCCCGCAGCGAATGCCGCTATACAGTCGATCGACTTCACCAGCGCAAGCCCCTGGAGTGGGGTGCAGGGGCAGACCAGTTTTTCGTCCGGCGGTGTGACCGTTTCCAGTCTGGGTAATGGTGGCACGCTGACGTTTAATGCCATCGGGGCATCGAACGACCCGTCCACGGGCCTGGAGCCCTGCGGCGTCTATGCCTGCGATGGTGACGGCATCGGCATCGGTGACGATGAGGTGAGCTGGAAGACTGCCGGCTTTGATCAACTGCTGGAAGTACGCTTCGATACGGCCGTCACGATCACGGAGATCTCGTTTCTTGACCTGTTCAACGAGTCTACGGGAAGGGAAATTGCCTTCTGGTACTACAATGGCGATGCTTCTGATAAGTCCAACCTGATGGCGCCACTGACCAACAATTCGTGGCCGGCAACCAACGGTTTCGCTGCTGCCACTGGCTTGAACAAGACAGATGTAACCAGCATAACATTCCTGGTTGATTGCGCGGGCAACAGCTGTGCCGCCAATGACTACGCCCTGGCTGGCATAAAGACAGTGGGCCCGGACGCTGATGTCAGTGAAGTGCCACTCCCGGCTGCGGCCTGGTTGTTTGGTTCGGGCTTGATTGGCCTGGCTGGAATCGCTCGCAGGCGCAAGACAGCCTGACCCTCACAGGAACACTTAACTACCCGTTAGCCCCCCGGCCAGCGGGTATTTTTTTGCCCTGGATTTGATCGGCAAAAAAATGGCGCCGGCTGGCGCCTTTTCGAGAGAGGCGGCGGGTCAGGGTAGCAGGTGCTTGACTGCGTCCCGCTCCTCGGCCAACTCGGCTTCTGTGGCGACCATCTTTGCTCTGCTGAAGTCGTTGATGTCCAGGTCCTGGACAATACTCCAGTCGCCGTTACTGCAGGTGCAGGGAAACGAGTAAATCAAGCCTTCCTGGATATCATAGCTACCATCGCTGTAGACGCCCATGCTGACCCAGTCATCACCGTTGGAACCGAGCGCCCATGAACGCATATGATCGATAGCCGCATTGGCCGCAGAGGCGGCGCTGGAGGCGCCTCGTGCCTTGATGATCGCGGCACCGCGCTGCTGGACGTCAGGAATGAAAGTGTCCTCGTACCATTGCTGGTCTACCTGATCCATCGCGGCGGCGCCTTTCACCTCGGCGTGGAACAGGTCAGGGAACTGCGTGGAGGAGTGGTTACCCCATATGGTCATGCGCCTGATGTCATTTACCGTGCTGCCGGTTTTCTGCGCCAGTTGCGTCAGCGCGCGATTGTGATCGAGCCGGGTCATGGCGGTAAAGTTACGTGGATCGATATCGGCAGCATTGCGTTGACAGATCAGCGCGTTGGTATTGGCGGGGTTGCCAACAACCAGCACCTTGATGTCGCGGCTGGCGACCTTGTTGATGGCCTTGCCCTGGGCTGAAAAAATCGCTGCGTTGGCCTCGAGCAGATCCTTGCGCTCCATACCGGGTCCCCGCGGGCGGGCTCCCACCAGCAGTGCGTAATCACAATCCTTGAAAGCGACCTCTGCATCGTCGGTGCACACTATGCCCTTGAGGAGGGGGAACGCGCAATCATCCAGTTCCATGGCCACGCCATTGAGTGCCTGCAGGGCGGGGGTGATCTCAAGAAGTTGAAGGATGACCGGCTGGTCCTTACCCAGCATGGCGCCTGATGCGATGCGGAACAACAATGCATAACTGATCTGGCCGGCTGCGCCGGTGACGGTAATGCGGACGGGATCTTTCATGGCTCGCTTTCCTGATTATTGAGTGAGTGTTTGCGTGCTGCAATGTCTGATGTCTGGAATCGGCCAACATTTTATTCGATTACTGTTGAATTTCCAGTGCCGAGATCAATGTCTGCTCAAAAAGCCTCCGGCAAAAAGCGCATGGGGTATCCCGAAGCGGCGCTGGTCGGCCACTTCCCTGATCGAAAACCGTTTGTTGGCGAGTTACAATAGCGGGTCTTGCATAGCCTCGATAGGCGGGAGAGGGCATGGTAGCAACACCTGGATACAGCCGTAAGCGGCATCTGGAATTCAACAAGTTGCAGAAGCGGCTGCGGCGCAATGTTGGGAAAGCGATTGCAGATTACGCCATGATCGAGCAGGGAGACCGCGTGATGGTTTGTATTAGCGGCGGTAAAGACTCCTTCGCCATGCTGGACATACTGCTGGGTTTGCAAAAAACAGCGCCGGTTTCATTCGACTTAATTGCCGTCAACATGGACCAGAAGCAGCCCGGCTTTCCCGCAGAGGTCCTGCCCCGGTACCTCGAGGGTATCGGCGTACCTTTCCACATCATCGAAAAGGATACCTACAGCGTGGTGAAGGAAAAAGTAGCCGAGGGCAAGACGACCTGCGGTTTGTGTTCTCGCCTGCGCCGCGGCACCCTCTATGCCTTTGCCGAAAGTATCGGTGCCACTAAAATTGCACTCGGTCATCACAAGGACGATATTGTCGAGACCTTGTTTTTAAATATGTTCCACGGCTCAAGGCTCAAGGCTATGCCGCCCAAGTTGTTGAGTGATGACAAGCGTAATGTCGTGATCAGGCCCCTTGCTTACTGTCGCGAGGACGATCTGGCGGCCTACGCTGCCAGGCGCGAGTTCCCGCTGATACCCTGTAATCTGTGTGGCAGCCAGGACGGCTTGCAGCGCCAGGCAATCAAGGCAATGTTGCGGCAATGGGACCGGCAATTTCCCGGTCGGACTGAAAATATTTTCAAGGCGTTGCAGAATATCAGCCTCAGCCAGATGGCGGATACTGCGCTCTATGATTTTGCCGCCCTGTCCATTGACCGGTCTGCTGAAAAGGCCGCGTACCCCTTTGCTCCGGCTGCATCACGCAGTCACTTCCCATCGCCCGATATTATTGATGCTATGAACTTGTGAGGGCCGGCGTGACTTTGGTGCATGGGGTTGGCACCGGGGACAGTTTTTCTGCCCTTGGGGCCGAATATGGCTATAATCGCCGGTTTTCGATTGCCTGCAATGGGGCTTTGGTGCGGTAACCTTGGGTGGCGATGGCGTGGCTGAGACACTGTTAGAAGTACGGGGGCTCGGCTGCGAACGCGATCATCGGCGCTTGTTTGAGAACATAAGCTTTCGCGCCGGTGCCGGCGAAGTGGTTCAGGTAGCGGGTCCCAATGGCTCCGGTAAGACCACCCTGTTACGGTTTCTGGCAGGGATCTCGCAGGCATTCGAGGGAGACATCCTCTGGTGCGGCGAGAATATCACCGTCGCTGCAGCGCAGTACCGAGGGCAAATGCTTTTCCTGGGTCATGCGCCCGGCGTCACCCTCAACCTGACGGCGCTGGAAAACCTGCAGTGGTATTTCGCGCTCAACCAGCACGTTCCCCGCGGTTCGCTTTATTCAGCACTGGCTGATGTGGGACTGGCCGGCTACGAAGACGTGCCGGCCTATCGCATGTCTGCGGGCCAGCAGCGGCGTATCGCGCTGGCCAGGTTGCGCTTGAGTCGGGTACCACTTTGGATTCTGGACGAGCCCTTCACGGCGATAGATCGGGCCGGCGTGGCGGAGCTCGAGGGGCTGCTTACCGAGCATGCCTCGGCCGGGGGTATGGTCATTCTTACCACCCACCACCCGCTCAATCTCGACACACCCTACAGTCGGATCGAACTGGAGGGCGCCAATGCTGGATGAGCAGCAAATTCCCGGCGCATTGCAGGCGTTGCGCGGTACTTTTAAGCGCGACCTGGTGCTGGCCCTGCGTCGCAGCGGCGACATCGTCAACCCGCTGGTGTTCGCCCTTATCGTGGTCACCTTGTTCCCCTTGGGTATCGGCCCCGAAAAGACTACGCTCACGGCAATAGCGCCCGGCCTGGTGTGGGTGGTGGCCTTGTTGGCATGCCTGCTGTCCGCCGATCGGGTTTTTCGTGACGACTACCTCGATGGTACCTTGCAGCAGATGCTGCTGAGTCCACAGCCAGGTTACTTCCTGGTCCTGGCCAAGGTCGGTGTGCACTGGCTGGTTTCCGGTCTGGCCGTTACACTGGTGGCGCCATTGCTGGCGCTGATGCTGTCGATGGCCGGCGGTGGCTACCTGCCGCTACTGGTGTCCCTGCTACTGGGCACCGTCAGCCTGAGCATGATCGGCGCCATTGGTGCAGCGCTCACTGTTGGTTTGAAGCGCGGCGGTGTGCTGGTGGCCCTGATTGTGCTGCCCTTGTATATTCCCGTGCTGATTTTCGGGGCAGGGGCTGTGGAGGCCGGCTGCCAGGGGCTTCCCTACAGTGGTCACCTTGCAATTCTGGCAGCGCTTACTTTAATGGCTCTGGTGCTTGCGCCGCTGGCGATTGGGGGAGCTCTAAGGATCAATATGGACGACTGATTTTTAAATTATTGCGTACAAGATGCTGAATCCGGGGCGCTTTGAATGGTAAACTCCGCGGCATTTGGCTCGCCCGAGGCCACTGCGGTTCGAACAAGCGAGCTGAAGGGCCTCGGACAGAGCCTGGTGGCGCAAGCTGGCGCCGGCGTCGTGACATAGCTGGACGGGTGAATCCTTGGCATTAAAATGGCCCCAATTTTTCCATAAGCTCGGCTCGCCGCGCTGGTTTTACAATATCGGTGGGCTCTGGCTACCCTGGCTGGCGGCCATCGCTGCCCTGTTGCTGCTGGTGGGAGCCACCTGGGGGCTCGCTTTCGCTCCGGAGGACTTCAAGCAGGGCAACAGCTATCGTATCATTTTCGTCCACGTCCCGAGTGCTTTCATTGCGCTGGCCGGTTACTACGTGATGGCTACAGCGGGAGCTATCAGCCTGATCTGGAAAATGAAACTGGCTGACATTGCGCTCAAGTGCGCTGCACCCATTGGTGCGGCGATGACCATTCTGGCCCTGGTATCCGGTGCTACCTGGGGCAAGCCGACCTGGGGAACCTGGTGGGTATGGGATGCCCGCAACACGTCGATGCTGGTGCTATTGTTCTTGTACCTTGGCATTTATGCCCTGTACAACGCCTTCGAGCGCGAGGAGCAGGCGGCAAAAATCTGTGCTGTGCTGGCGCTGGTTGGAACCGTCAATATCCCGATTATCTACAAGTCGGTCGACTGGTGGTTTACCCTGCATCAACCCGCCACCATCAAGTTGACCGAACCCACCACCATGCACGCGTCCATGTGGCAGCCGCTGCTGCTGATGATTATCGGCTTTTACGTACTCTTCACCGCGCTGCTGGTCGAGCGGATTCGGGTTGAGATTCTGGTTCGCGAGCGACGTACGCGCTGGGTGAGAGATATCGTGTTGGAATCCGGTGACTGAGGGTATTGAACTTCCTATGTATTTTGCCAGTCTGAATGAACTGTTCTACATGGATGGCCACGGGGTTTACGTGTGGGCAGTGTATGCTGTGGCGGTGTCGATCATCGCCGTGCTGGCAATCAGTCCACTGCTACGCCGGCGGCGGTTTGTGCGGGACGAGATCCAGCGCCTGCGCCGCGAAGGCAAGATTACTGTAAGAGACCCGATTTAATTAGAGAAGCACAGGGTAGCGTCTATGCATCCGGTCAGAAAACAACGCCTCTACATCGTACTTTTTATTGTGGTGGGAGCCAGTATCGCCGCCGCACTGATTTTCTACGCGCTGCGTGAGAACATGAATTTGTTCTACTCACCGTCAGATATCGCCGACGGCAAGGCGCCGCTCAATACCCGGATGCGTGCCGGGGGAATGGTGCGCGAGGGCAGCGTGCAGCGTGAGGGTGAGGCCCTGCAGGTAAATTTCATCGTGACGGATTACGCTAATGATGTCGCGGTGAGCTTCGAGGGAATTCTGCCAGATATGTTCGCCGAGGGGCAGGGGGTGGTGGTGACGGGAACCCAGACTGCGCCGGGTGTGTTTGTCGCTACGGAAGTGCTGGCGAAACACGATGAGGAATACATGCCTCCGGAAGTTTTTGACGCGCTGGAAAAGTCCGGTCATGGCGCGACCGAAACAGGGGGCGGCAACTCCACCAGGCCTGCGGGCTATGATGCAGCGGTCGAGTACTAAATAGTCGCACGATAATCCTGGGAGCAAGCAATGATTCCTGAACTGGGTACTTTTTGTATTGTGCTGGCCCTCTGCCTCGCGGCTGTTGTGTCGCTGGTGCCGTTGTGGGGCAGTTACAAGAACCAGGGGGTGTTGATGGCGATGGCCTCGCCCCTGACAGCCGGTGTTTTTACTTTTCTCGCCATTGCCTTTGCACTGTTGCTGGCTGCCTTGGTCAATGACGATTTTTCGGTTAACTACGTTGCCGCCAACTCCAACAGCCAGTTGCAGGTCTACTACAAGATCAGCGCCGCCTGGGGCGGGCACGAGGGATCGCTGCTGCTGTGGGTGCTGATTCTGGCGGGGTGGTCGCTGGCTGTTGCCGTGTTCTCGAACAGCCTGCCGCTGGCGATGAGAGCCCGGGTGTTGTCGATCATGGGAATGATCTCGGTAGGTTTTCTGCTCTTCATCCTCATGACATCGAACCCCTTTTCGCGCAACCTGCCGTTTTCCCCCCCGGAGGGTAACGACCTCAACCCGCTGTTGCAGGATATCGGTCTTATCTTTCATCCACCAATGCTATACCTCGGTTACGTGGGATTTTCGGTGCCGTTCGCGTTTGCTATTGCCGCCCTGCTCGGAGGCAGGCTGGACGCGGCCTGGGCTCGCTGGAGCCGCCCCTGGACCAACCTTGCCTGGGCCTTCCTGACCCTGGGTATTGCGCTGGGCAGCTGGTGGGCATACTACGAACTCGGCTGGGGGGGCTGGTGGTTCTGGGACCCTGTCGAGAACGCATCCTTCATGCCGTGGTTGATGGGGACTGCACTGGTGCATTCCCTGGCTGTCACCGACAAGCGCGGCGTGTTTCGTAGCTGGACCGTGCTGCTCGCCATCTTTACCTTCTCGCTCAGCCTGCTGGGCACCTTTCTGGTGCGCTCCGGCGTGCTGACGTCAGTGCACGCATTCGCCACCGACCCGTCACGGGGTATGTTCATACTGGTGTTTCTGTTTATCGTGGTCGGGGGCTCATTGTTATTGTTCGCCCTGCGCGCACCCCAGGTGACGCAATCGGCCAAGCTCAACTTCCTGTCGCTGGAGAACTTCCTGCTAATCAATAATGTTATTCTGCTTTCGGCTTGCTTGACGGTATTGTTCGGGACCTTGTTCCCTATCGTGGCCGACGCCCTGGATCTCGGTAAATATTCGGTTGGCGCGCCCTATTTCAACGCGGTGTTCCTGCCCATGATGCTGGTTTTGATGGTCTTTATGGGTACTTCTACCTGGCTGTCCTGGAAGCAAACGCGGGCGTTCAATTGGCAGAAAACACTGCTCGTTCCCGCATTGGCCGCCGTATTGCTGGGCGTTGCCTTCCCCTCCGTCTACGGTGGCGAGTTTAACTGGATGGCTGTCATCGGCAGCGTGGCCGGGTTTTGGCTGGTACTCCACACCGTGGCAGGAGCCATCCAGAAAGCCCGGCTATCCCGTCGCGGCGTTGCCGGACTGACCAGGCTCTCGCGATCCTACTGGGGTATGGTACTGGGGCATATCGGTTTCGCGGTAGTGGCTTTCGGCGTCATCATGACGACCCAGTTCAGTGTCGAGCGCGACGTCAAGCTGGCCCCCGGGCAAAGCGCAACCCTGGGCGACTACGAGTTCCGACTGGAAAAGGTCGAAGCGGTCAAGGGGCCCAATTACCTCTCGGATATGGGTTTCGTGACGGTTTACCTGAACGGAGAATCGGTTGCGACTCTCTTTCCGGAGAAGCGTCGTTACCTCGCGTCAGGGCAGATGATGACAGAGGCCGGGATCGATGCCGGGATTGTTCCGTGATCTCTATCTGTCACTGGGCGAACAGCTGGAAGGTGGTGCCTGGGCGGTGCGCGTACAGGTCAAGCCCTTTGTTCGCTGGTTGTGGCTGGGTGGCATTTTGATTGCGCTGGGCGGCACACTGGCGGTGCTGGACCCGCGCTATCGTAAAAAACTGGTGGTCGGTCGCAACCGCGCACAAGCATCTGCAAAACTGGCCACCGGTACCAGTGCATGATTGATGGTATCGATTGCCGCTGCGAGGTGGGTGCCTGATGGGCCGTTTCAAGCTGTTCCTGCCCCTGCTGGTGTTCATCCCCCTCGCGATCCTGCTGGTGCGGGCGCTGGACCTGGACCCTTCCGAGTTACCCTCGGCACTGCTCGACAAACCGCTGCCCGCCTTCGAGTTGCCGTCGCTGCAGGATCCTGATCGCATGCTGCGCCGGGAAGACCTGCTGGGCGAGAAAATGCTGGTCAATGTCTGGGCCACGTGGTGTCCGTCGTGCATGGTTGAACACCCGTGGCTGGTGAAGATTGCGCGGCAATACGGGGTCAAGATCGTCGGCCTCAATTACAAGGACGAGCGGCAGGCGGCACTGGGTTGGTTAGATCGCTACCAAAACCCCTTTGCGATATCGGTGTATGACGTGGACGGCAAGCTGGGGCTCGATATGGGGGTTTACGGCGCGCCGGAAACTTTCGTGGTCGATAGCGCCGGTGTCATTCGTTTCAAGCATGTCGGGGTTATCGACGACAAGGTTTGGCAGGACGTGTTGCAGCCCGTGCTGCAGGAAATCGACTAAAGACGCCCGTAATTATGGTTATTTTGCTTCCCAAACTCATCCGCGTTTGTTTCCTGGCGCTGCTGCTTGCAGCGCCCACCGCCAGCGCGGTTATCGAAACCTATGAGTTCGATACCGAACTGCAGCGTCAGCGCTACCAGGACTTCATCGAGGAATTGCGCTGCCCCAAATGCCAGAATCAGAACCTGGCGGGGTCCAACTCGCCGATTTCGGCGGATTTGCGCCGCGAGTTGCACCGGCTTTTGCTCGAGGGCAAGAGCGACACTGAGATCACCGATTACATGGTCAGTCGCTACGGCGAGTTTGTGCTCTACCGACCGCCGCTAAACCAACACACCCTCGCCCTGTGGATTGTACCCGCAGGCTTGCTGTTGCTGAGCACGGTGGCGGTGGTTTTACTGATTCGGCGCAGGATCCATCCCGGCACCGCTGCAGATGATCAGGGGCTTCACCGCCAGGCAGAGCAGGTACTGGCTCGTTACCGTCAGGAGGGAGAAGAGTGAGTTTTTGGCTACTGGTCAGTGCGCTGACGATACTGGCTATTGCCTTTGTCGCTGTACCCATGGTGTGGTTGCGCAAGGGCGTCAAGCAGCAGGATGTTCCCGCAGACCTGGTGAGCATCGCCCTGATCAAGGAGCAACTGGACGAGCTTGAGCAGCAGAGCCAGACGGATTTTATCACCGAGGGCGATTACCAGGAGCGCAAGCGGGAGCTGGAGCTGCGCCTGGTTACCGACGCGCAGTGGACCAGTGATCTACCTGCCAAGGGTAACTACCGCCCTGTAGTGCTGGCCGTGGCTGTGCTGTTGCCCTTGGCGAGTTGGGTGCTTTACCAGCAGTGGGGTAGCGCCGATGCCTGGAAGTTGAGCCAGCGCTACCAGGCGATCACCGAGCAACTGGCGAAGGGCGAAGGCAATGCCGACCAAACCATGGCGTTCGTGGCCGACCTCGCGCACTACACCCAGCAGGGCGGCAGCGCAGATTGGCTGTTCCTGCAGGCGCAGCTCTATATGCAGCTTGGCGTCTACCAGGCAGCCGCAGACAGCTACGCGAAAGTGGCGGTCGGGCAGCCGGGTAGCGCTGAAATCCTTGCCCGGCAGGCCCAGGCACAATATCTGGCGGGCGGGCGCAAGATTGACGGCAGGGTAGACCAGCTGATCCAGCAAGTACTGGCAATCAATCCGCACCAGCCCACGGTTCTTGGTATGCGAGGAATGGATGCCTTTGAACGTGCGGACTACGCGGCGGCCGTCGGCTACTGGGAGCAGGCGATACGGGGCATGCCGCCTGACTCGCAGTCCGCCCAGGTATTGCAGCAGGGCATTCAGCAGGCTCGCACGGCAATGGGGGAATCCTCGACAGCGCTGGCCGAAGCGGCGATCTCTGACAATTCACAACCCGTTGGCGCCGGCTTTCGCGATGGTATCAAGGTGCGAATCGAGCTGGACCAGCAAGCGACAGTTAGCCCGGGGTCCACAGTCTTTGTGATAGCGCAGGCGCCGGAGGGTGGCATGCCCTTTGCGGTGGTGCGGTTGCCGGTAGAGGGCCTGCCCACCGAAGTGGTGCTCGATGACACCACCGCGATGGCCCCAGGCAATAGCCTCAGCAAACAGCAAAAGGTGAAAGTGACCGCGCGAGTATCGCTGTCGGGCAACGCCATCGCCCAGGCGGGAGACTGGCAGGGTCGAAGCCAGGTGTTGACTCCCGATACGCTACCCGAGCTGGTTGCGATACGTATCGATCAGGAAATCTAGGCGGCTGACCGCGCCGCTAGCGGGAATGCCCGTCGCGAAATTGTGAGCCGTGCGGGATTTGCGAACCAGGCCATGGCCGTGGCGACGGGCGGGGAGAATAGAATGACCCACGGTGATCATCCTCCCCGCGAACAACCCGATACGCGGCGATGTGTCGTGACAGGTAGTCAGGAACACAGGTCGCCAACGCAGTGACCCAGGGCCGCCGGGCTCAACCAAAAAAGCGTAGTGATCGCTGCCCTAAATCGCTACACTAGCGGGTTTCGCGGCCAACCGGTCGTTCTTCACCCATTCAGACTGGTTTTTGTTGGATCTATGCGACTGAAGTCTATCAAACTTGCGGGGTTCAAATCCTTCGTGGATGCGACAACCGTGAATTTCCCATCCAACATGGCTGCCGTGGTGGGTCCCAATGGCTGCGGGAAGTCCAATATCATCGACGCCGTGCGTTGGGTGATGGGCGAAAGTTCCGCCAAGAACCTGCGCGGCGAATCCATGACCGATGTCATCTTCAACGGATCGAGCGGTCGAAAGCCGGTGGGGCAGGCGTCCATCGAGTTGGTTTTCGACAACAGCGACGGCACGCTCGTCGGTGAGTATGCTGCATACGGCGAGATTTCCATCAAGCGCATCGTCAATCGCGAAGCCGAGAGCATTTACCAGCTCAATGGCAGTCGGTGCCGGCGCAAGGACATCACAGATATCTTTCTCGGCACCGGTCTGGGGCCACGCAGCTACGCGATCATAGAGCAGGGCATGATCAGTAAGTTGATCGAGGCCAAGCCCGACGAACTGCGGGTTTTTGTAGAAGAGGCGGCCGGAATATCGAAATACAAGGAGCGCCGGCGGGACACGGAGAATCGCATTCGCAGAACCCGGGAAAACCTTGAGCGCCTGACCGATATCCGGGAAGAGCTCGATCGGCAACTCCAGCACCTCAAGCGCCAGGCCCGCACCGCCGAGCGCTATCGCGAGATGAAGGCACAGGAACGACTGCTGGCGGCGCAGCACATGGCCATTCAGTGGCGTGACCTGGACCAGCAAAGGGTAAACCAGGGCACCGTAATCCGTAACCTTGAGGTGCGGCTCGAGGAGCAATTGGCGCAGCGCGTGGCGGCGGATACTGGCATCGAAAAGTTGCGTAATCGCCACGCTGACCAGAACGAGGCCTTCAATACTGTGCAGGCCGAATTTTATCGGCTTGGCGCCGATATTACCCGGGCGGAACAACAAATCCAGCACCAGCGCGAGCGCGAGCAGCACCTGCGACGTGACCTGCAGCAGACCGAGGACAGCCTGCGCCAGTCGGGTGAGCATATTGAGCATGACCGGGAGCGACTGGCGGCCTGGCGCGAAGAACTGGAGAGCATCGAGCCGGAACTGGAGCTGAGCCGGGCCGGGGAGGAGGAATCTGCAGAGTTCCTGCTGAATGCCGAGGAAAGTATGCAACGGTGGCAGCAGGCCTGGGACGAATTTAACCAGCAAGCGGCGAAACCTCGCCACCAGAGCGAAGTGGAGCAGTCTCGAATCCAGCACCTGGACCAGGTTATGCAGCGCCTTGGTGAGCGCCTGCGAAAGCTTGAGCACGAGCGCGACGGCATTATGGTAGATGAAGACGCAGAAGCGGTCATGATGCTGCGCGAGCGTATTGCCGAGATCGAGATTGAGACCGAGGCGCTTGAGCAGGAACAAGCCGCGCTGCAGTCCCGCATCACAGACCAGAAACAACGGGACGAGCTGGTTGCCACTGAAATCAACCAGCTGCGCAGCACCTTTCAACAATGCCAAGGGCGACATGCATCGCTCGAAGCCCTGCAGCAAGCGGCGCTGGGGCAGGATGACGTCACCGCCGGTTGGCTTGGTCGTCACCAGTTGGATAGTTCGCCGCGCCTGGCAGATGGGCTGAGCGTCCAGTCTGGCTGGGAGAAGGCCGTCGAAACCGTACTCTGCGACTTTCTGCAGGCCGTCAGGGTAGACAGTATTGAGCAGCTGTCGGATCAGCTGGCGGAGGTCGACGGCGCCAATCTGGTGTTCTTCGACCGCGGCTCCGCCAACGTGGCGCCGGCCCCCGGGCCTGGCCTGGTTCCCCTCGCCACTGCGGTAACGGGTGCCGAGGGAATGCTGGGCGGCATTTTCCGCGCAGAGAACCTGCTGGAGGCGCTGCGCCAACGCACCCAGCTGGCTGCCGGGGAATCTATCATTACCCGTGATGGCATCTGGCTGGGTTCCGGTTGGCTCCGGGTTGCGGCCCTCGGCAATGAGCAGGACGGGGTCATTGCGCGCCAGCGCGACCTCGAACAGCTGGCAGCGCAACTTGAGGAGCAGCAGTCCCGACTGCAGCAGCTGGAGAGTGACCGCCAGTGCCTGCAAAACGATCTTCAGCAACTCGAGCAGCAGCGTCAGCAGCAGGAGCTTGCGCTGCGCGACCGCGCCAGGGAACACTCCCGGCTGGCCTCGGAACTGAGCGCCAATCAGGTGCGCGTTGAACAAAGCCTGCTACGACGCCAGAGGGCGGAGCAGGAGAGTAGCGAGGCTCGCGAGCAACTTGCCCAGGAACAGGAAAACCTGATGCTGTCCCGGCAGTTGTTGCAGCAGGCGCTGGATGCCATGGAAATCGACAACGTCAAGCGTGAGGCTATGTTACTCGAGCGCGACGAGGCTCGTGCAAGGCTCGATCAGGCGCGCCAGCGCGCGCGCCATGATAAGGATGCATCACATCAGTTGGCAATGCGTTGCCAATCCCTGACCACCCAGGCCGCTTCGGTGGAGCAGGGCGTTGAACGCCTGCACCAGCAACTGGCCCAACTCCACGAGCGCCGGGAAACCCTCAGCACGGCACTGGAAGAGAACAGCGCGCCGATCGATGAAGTTCGGGAGAGTCTCGAGCTTGATCTGGAAAAGCGCTTGCGGGTTGAGGGGCGACTGACCGAAGCCCGGGCATTGCTGGACGCGATCGATCATGAGATGCGCGAAACCGAGGATGCGCGCAACCGGGCGGAGCAACAGATCGACCTGTTGCGTGGCAAGTTGGAGAACCAGCGACTCGAGATTCGCACCATCGAGGTGCAGCGCACTAGCCTCCAGCAGCAGCTACAGCATGACAAATTCGAGTTGGAATCCCTACTGCAGGCCTTGCCCGAGGATGCCAGCGAGCAGGCATGGCAGGAGGACCTGGAGCGCATGCAGGCCAGGATACAGCGGCTGGGCGCGATCAATCTCGCTGCCATCGATGAATACCAGGCCCAGGCCGAGCGCAAGCTCTACCTCGACTCGCAGAACGATGATCTGGTGGAGGCGCTGGAAACCCTGGAGAATGCCATCCATAAGATCGATCGGGAGACCCGTAGCCGTTTCAAGGAGACATTTGATGAGATCAATGGCGGCTTGCAGGAGCTGTTTCCGCGGGTCTTCGGAGGTGGTAACGCCTATCTGGAATTAACCGGCGAAGATCTGCTCGACACCGGAATTGCCATCATGGCGCGCCCCCCCGGCAAGCGCAACAGCACCATCCACCTGCTGTCCGGTGGCGAGAAGGCACTCACCGCGATCGCCCTGGTGTTCGCCATTTTCCGCCTCAATCCAGCGCCATTCTGCATGCTCGACGAGGTCGACGCACCCCTCGACGATGCCAACGTCGGGCGCTACGCCCGAATCGTCAAAGAGATGTCTGAGCATGTACAATTCATTTACATAACCCATAATAAGATCACCATGGAATATGCTGACCTGTTGTTGGGGGTTACGATGCACGAGCCGGGCTGCTCACGGCTGGTATCTGTCGATATCGAAGAAGCGGCTGAATTGGCTGCGGTGTGACAAGATTTAGCGGTAGATGAGCATGGAATTTGGTTTGCGAGAATGGATGATATTGATTGGCGGGCTGCTGATACTGGTAGTGATCGCCGATGGTGTGCGGCGGGTTCTGGCTGACCGGCGCAACGTCATCCGCATGGGCAAGTCGCTCTCGCAGCTGAGCGAATTGGCTGACGACGATATCGTCAATCCTGAATTGCCCTATGGTGGCGCCCGTTCGGTGCCGCGATCAGAATACGACCCGCAAGCGTCAGCAACCCGGGACCCCGTTGTGGCGCCGCCACGCAAGCCGGTGCGGCGACCATTGGACGAGGGCCCGGAGCAAACCACCGCAGGCCGTTCGGGTGGGGCCTCCAATGCGCAACCAGAAGCCTTGCCAGGCAGTCAGCATGGCACCGAAACGCCTCCCGGCGGTGCAGTTGCTGATGGTGATGCTGGCGCGGATGCCCCAGCCAGCCCGCCGGTGACACCAGAGCTGCCACCTGAACCGGTTTTCGATTTCACCCCCGATCCCGCCATTTATGCCGAAAGCGAAGAAAACGACCCGAGCTTTGATTACCAACTCGATCCACCCCTCGGTGCCGAGCCAGACTTTGGCTTTGAAACCGGGGCTGCAGCGGAAGCCGAGGCTCACCCGGAACCTGAACCTGAACCCGAGTCAGCGGCAACCCTCAATGCACAGCCCGATGAGGTCTTGATTATCAATGTCCTGTCGCGGGACAAGAACGGCTTTAACGGTGCTGACTTGCTGGAAGTGTTACTGGCCTGCGATGTGCGGTTCGGCGACATGGATATATTCCATCGTTTCGAGGGGGCGCAGGGCCAGGGCCGCATACAGTTCAGTATCGCCAACCTGGTAAAACCCGGCACTTTCGATCTCGAAGGGATAAAAGAGTTCTACACGCCCGGCGTGTGCATGTTTCTGCAATTGCCCGGGCCGGAGCGGCCCCTTGAAGCCTTCGATTGCATGGCGGAAATCGCTACCTGTATCGTCAAGAACCTGCAGGGCGAAATGCGGGATGAAAACCACAGCGTACTCACTGCCCAGACCATGGAGCACTACCGCCAGCGCATTCGTGAATATGAGCGCAAGCGCCTGATGCGAGCGGCACACCGCTCAGCCTGAACCCGATGAAACAATCCCCCGAGCAAGCGGTCCAGAGCCTGCGGGACCAATTGGACCGCTACAACTATCATTACTATGTGCTCGACGATCCCCTTGTCCCGGACGCCGAGTACGATCGCCTGTTTGCCGCCTTGCAGCAACTGGAAGCTGAACACCCGGAGCTGATCAGTGCTGCCTCTCCCACCCAGCGCGTGGGAGACAAACCCCTCAGCGCTTTTTCCCAGGTCACGCACCGGCTACCGATGCTGTCCCTGAATAATGCTTTTGACGATGGCGAGATGACGGCGTTTGACAAGCGAGTGCGCGAGCGGCTGGAGCAGTCGACACCCGTCACCTACGCCTGTGAGCCAAAGCTCGACGGCATCGCGGTAAGCCTGATTTTCCGTGGGGGAGCCCTGGAGCGCGCGGCCACCCGCGGAGATGGCAGCACCGGCGAAGATATCACCGCCAATGCCCGCACCATCGGGTCGGTTCCGCTGCGGCTGCTGGGAAGCGGTTTTCCTGAACTGCTTGAGGTGCGGGGCGAAGTTTACATGCCCCGCGCGGGCTTCGAGCAGGTCAATGCCAGGGCCAGGGAAGCGGGAGAGAAACCCTTCGTGAACCCGCGCAACGCCGCGGCCGGCAGTCTGCGCCAGCTCGATGCCAGGGTTACCGCCCGGCGACCGCTTGAGTTTTGTAGCTACGGCGTGGGCACGGTTGAAGGCGGCGAACTGCCCTCTTGCCATAGCCAGATTATGGCCCGACTGCGCGACTGGGGCCTTTTGACCAGCCGGGAGTCGGCTCTTGCAATTGGCCTGGAGGAGTGCCTGGCCTACTATCGGCGCCTCAGCGCGCGGCGCGACGGTCTCCCCTACGATATCGATGGTATCGTCTACAAGGTCGATAGTATCCCGCAGCAGCAGTTGCTGGGCCACGTGTCACGTGCGCCACGCTGGGCGATTGCCTACAAGTTTCCCGCCCAGGAGGAAATTAGCCGGGTGCTGGATGTGGAATACCAGGTGGGTAGAACTGGCGCTATTACCCCGGTTGCGCGGTTGCAGCCGGTGTTCGTCGGCGGCGTAACCGTCAGCAATGCCACCCTGCACAATTTTGACGAGATCGAGCGCCTTGGCTTGCAAATAGGCGACCAGGTGATTGTGCGGCGCGCCGGTGATGTCATTCCCCAAATCGTGCGGGTGGTGTTGGGTGGGCGCCCAGGCAACGCTCGATTGGTGGAAGTGCCCGGGCAATGCCCCATCTGCCAGTCGCCGGTGGAGCGGGTAGAGGGCGAGGCAGTGCTGCGCTGTACCGGTGGCCTGTTCTGTTCGGCCCAGCAAAAACAGTCGATCAAGCACTTTGTCTCCCGTAAGGCGATGGACATCGATGGCTTGGGGGATAAGCTGGTGGAGCAACTGGTTGACCAGGGCCTGGTTCGAAACGTTGCCGACATCTACCGGCTGGATCGATCCGCGCTGCTGCAACTGGAGCGCAGCGGCGAAAAGTCGGCTGACAAACTGCTGGCGGCGATCGAAGCCAGTAAAGCAACGACCTTGCCGCGGTTTTTATTCGCGCTGGGTATTCGCGAGGTAGGGGAGGCCACCGCCCTGGCCTTGTATCGATACTTCGGTAGCCTCGAAGCCGTGATCGCGGCGGGCGTGGACACACTGCAGCAGGTGCCTGATGTCGGACCGGTTGTGGCGCAGCACATCGAGCGCTTTTTCGCTGCCCCGCATAACCTCGAAGTGATCAGCAAGCTGCGGGCAGCGGGCGTGCACTGGCAGGATGGTGAGGTTCTCGACAGCCAGCCTCTGCCCCTGGCGGGGCGAACCTTTGTGCTTACCGGCAGCCTCGAGACCATGGCGCGCGATGAGGCCAAAGCCCGGTTGCAGAACCTCGGCGCCCGGGTTGCCGGCTCGGTATCCGCAAAAACCACCGACCTGGTCGCAGGCCCCGGCGCAGGCTCCAAACTGCAGAAAGCCGAGCAACTAGGGGTGGCGGTGATGGATGAAGCCGCGTTACTGGCGCTGCTGGAAGACCTGATTTAACGCTTGCGAACGTTGCCCACCCTAAGACGCTTGTGCATGACGGCGTATTGAAGTTTTCGTTTCCCCGACGAGTAGCCGCAAAAATTCACCGCTATGTGCATCTCGCAATCTGCCGTAGCGACAGGCCGCAGAATTCAGAGTGCCGAATTGCCGGGTTATGGCGGTTAGCTGCTGCAATGCGCCACGCTTTGTGATTAACTGCGGGTAAGAAGCCGCAGTGGATTCGCGGTGCAAATAATAAATACGATGATAGCCTGGCACAGCGCCGGTATCGTTTTACTTCGTGCTCACAGGGATGCCGATGTGAAACCGACAGAAACCGAAGATCCTGAATACTTCCATCGCGTCGTCGACTGCCAGTGGGCCTGTCCGGCGCACACACCCGTTCCCGAATATATCCGCCTGATCGCCGCCGGAAAATATACCGAAGCGTATATGGTGAACTGGGAGTCAAACGTGTTTCCGGGTATTCTGGGCCGCACCTGCGATCGTCCCTGCGAGCCCGCCTGCCGTCGGGGGCGCCTTTCGGAACAGGAAGAGGCGGTCGCTATCTGCCGCCTGAAGCGAGTCGCCGCCGATTACAAGGAGGATATCAGGCCACTCATTCCGCAGATCCCCACGAAAAAAAATGGCAAGAAAGTTGCGCTTATCGGTGCCGGTCCTGCTTCCCTGACCGTGGGCCGCGATCTGGCGCCGCTGGGCTACCAACTGGACATGTATGACGAGCAGAGTGCCGCCGGCGGTTTCATGCGCAGCCAGATTCCCGCTTTTCGCTTGCCCGAGAAAGTATTGGACGAGGAACTGGACTATATCCTCGGTATGGGCATCAGCAGTCATTTCAACCATCGTGTCACCAGTCTCAGGAATATTCTGGAGCGTGATTACGACGCCATTTTCGTAGGTACCGGCGCTCCCCGGGGGCGGGACTTGCCGGATTTGCCGGGTCGCCAGCAAGGTGCCGGGAATATTCAAATCGGCATCGACTGGCTGGCTTCGGTGGCTTTCGGTCACATCAGCAGCATTGGCCCAAAAGTGCTGGTACTCGGTGGCGGTAATACCGCCATGGACTGCTGTCGCACCTCGCGGCGGATCGGGGGCACCGATGTCAAGGTGGTGGTGCGCAGCCCGTTCAAGGACATGAAAGCCTCGGCGTGGGAAAAAGACGATGCCATGGCCGAGGACATTCCCATTATCGACAACCATGTGCCACTGGCATTCGAGGTCGTGGACGGCAAGCTGGTGGGTATGACTTTTGATCGCGTCGAGGCAGTTTACGACGCCGCAGGCAAGCGCTCGCTGGTCTCCACCGGTGAAGCTCCCGTGCGTTTCGAGTGCACCGATGTCATCATTGCCATCGGCCAGGAGAATGCATTTCCCTGGATCGAGCGGGATCTGGATATCGAATTCGATCAGTGGGACATGCCCAGAATCGACCCGGTTACCTTCCAGTCGACGAACCCGCGGGTGTTTTTCGGCGGGGATGCCGCGTTTGGGCCGGAGAATATCATTACCGCGGTCGCCCATGGTCACCAGGCGGCCGTGTCAATCAATCTGCTGTGCAGTGGCAGGAGTATTGCCGAACGACCGCCGCCGCGAACCACCACCATCAGCCAGAAGATGGGACTGCACGAGTGGATCTACGATAGTCAGGTGAGTGACGACCAACGTTTTCCCGTTCCCCATGCCAGCAAGGAAAAAACGCTGCGCAATCGCCTGCTTGAAGTTGAACTTGGCTTCGAAGCCCGCCAGGCCTTCAATGAAGCCCAGCGCTGTCTCAACTGTGATGCCCAAACGGTTTTTACCGAAACCCGCTGCATAGAATGCGATGCCTGTGTCGATGTATGTCCCACCGATTGCCTGACATTTACGGGCAACGCCGAGGAGGATGAGTTGCGCCAGAAACTCACCATGGTGGCTAACAATCGCGACCAGCCGCTGTACATATCCCAGGAGTTACCGACGCACAGGGTGTTGGTAAAAGACGAAAACCTTTGCCTGCACTGCGGGCTTTGTGCCGAACGCTGTCCAACAGCGGCGTGGGACATGCAGAAGTTTCTCTACAACGTCAGCCTGGCGGAGTCGTCATGAGCGCGCAGCCGATCATCAACGACCTGGTGATACGCTTCGCCAATGTCAATGGCACCGGTTCCGCCAGTGCCAATAGCCTGTTTGCCAGGGCGATTTTCCGCATGGGCATCCCCGTAAGTCCCAAAAACATTTTTCCTTCCAACATCCAGGGCCTGCCGACCTGGTACGAAGTGCGGGTATCGGAGAGGGGGCACCTGGGGCGCAGGGAAGGCCTGGATATCGTGGTTTGCGTCAACCCCCAGAGTATGGCGCAGGATGTAAGCTCGGTGAGGGCAGGCGGCTATTTCGTGTACGATGACACTAAGCCCCTCGACCTGCGCTTGCAGCGGAACGATATCCATTTCATCGGCCTGCCCCTGACCCGAATCTGCCTCGCCGAATTCAGCGATGCGCGACAACGCCTGCTGTTCAAGAACATGGTTTACATTGGTGCCTTGACGGCGCTGCTGGACATCGACTTCAAGGTGCTGAAGAAACTGGTGCAGGAACAGTTCCAGGGTAAGGAAAAGCTCATCACGCCGAATCTGCACGCATTGGAATTGGGCTGCCAATACGCTTTGGAGCACTTTGACTGCCCCCTCGAACTGCGCCTGGAAACCCGGGACCTGGTGGGTGACAAAATTCTGATGGATGGCAATTCCGCAGTTGGCCTGGGCGCCCTTTACGCCGGCGCCACAGTGGCAGCCTGGTACCCGATTACGCCATCGACATCGATTGTCGATAGCTTCGACAAGTATTGCAAACGGCTGCGTATCGACGCCGGCAGTGGGGCAAGAAAATACGCCATCATCCAGGCCGAGGACGAACTCGCGGCGATGGGCATGGTTATCGGCGCCTGTTGGAACGGAGCGAGGGCGTTTACTGCAACCAGCGGGCCGGGGGTTTCCCTGATGAGCGAATTCCTTGGGCTTGCTTACTTTGCTGAAGTCCCGGCTGTGCTGGTGGATGTGCAGCGTGCCGGGCCTTCCACCGGCATGCCCACCCGCACCCAGCAGAGCGATATACTGGCAGCGGCCTACGCATCCCATGGCGATACCCACCATGTGCTGCTCATTCCCGCCAGCCCGAAGGAGAGCTTCGACATGATGGCGGAGGCCTTCGACCTGGCAGAGCGCCTGCAGACACCGGTGATAGTGCTTACGGACCTCGACCTGGGTATGAACGACCACGTCTGTGACCCCCTGAGTTGGCCGGATGATCGGCGCTACCACAGAGGCAAGGTGCTGGGGGCTGAGCAACTGGAGGAAATAGAGCGCTACGGTCGTTACCTGGACGTCGATGGTGACGGCATTTGCTACCGTACGCTACCGGGCACCCATCCCACGCGAGGTGCATTCTTCACCCGCGGTTCATCCAAGGACGAGTACGCTATATATACCGAAAGTGGGGAGGCGTACTCACAAAACATGGATCGGCTGCTGCGCAAATGGGAAACTGCGAAATCCCTGGTGCCCGAGCCGATCCTGTATCCGCTGGCGGAAACCTGTCAAATCGGTGTCATATTCTTTGGCACCAGCACCGCGTCTACGCTCGAGGCTATCGAGTACCTTGAGGAGGAATCTATCAAGGTAGAGGGCCTGCGCTTGCGTGCACTTCCGTTCGGCGAAGAGGTTCGGCGATTTATCGTGGATCATGAAACGGTTTTTCTGGTGGAGCAGAACCGTGATGCCCAGATGCGGACATTGCTGGTCAATGAGCTCGGCCTGGCCCCGCAGCAGCTTCATTCCATTTTGCATTACGATGGTATGCCGATTACCGCTCGCTTTATCCAGCGGGCTATTCAGTCGGTGCTTGCGCGCCGGGATGTCGAACCTGTCGGCAGCCTGGCCCAGGGGGCAGGATGACCTACCTGAGACCATCATTCGCTCATCCCGACCTGCCGCGCAATGAGCTGGGCTATACGCGCAAGGACTATGAAAGCGCGCTGTCCACATTGTGCGCCGGGTGCGGGCATGATTCCATCAGCGCGGCGGTGGTGCAGGCCTGCCACGAAATGTCAATTGAGCCCCACAAGGTCGCCAAGGTGTCCGGGATCGGCTGTTCCTCCAAGACCCCGACCTACTTTCTCGGCAACTCACACGGGTTTAACTCGGTGCACGGTCGCATGCCTTCTGTGGCGACAGGCGCCGCCGCCGCTAACCGCGACCTCACCTATATTGGTGTCTCCGGCGACGGTGACTCGGCTTCCATCGGCGTAGGTCAGTTCGTCCACGCCGTACGCCGCAACGTCAATATGCTCTACCTGGTCGAAAACAACGGCTGCTACGGCCTCACCAAAGGCCAGGATTCGGCTACCGCGGAGGTGGGCTCGAAGAGTAAAGCCGGCAGCGTCAACCTGTTGGCGCCCATCGATATGGTTTCGATGGCGCTGGAGTTGGGTGCTGGCTTCGTGGCCCGCAGCTTTTCTGGCGACAAGGCACAGCTGGTACCACTGATAAAGGCCGCCATCGCCCATCGTGGCTTTGCCCTGATCGATGTCATTTCGCCCTGTGTGACCTTCAACAATAATCCAGGCTCGACCAAGAGCTATGACTACGTGCGTGAACATATGGATACCACCGGGCAGTTAGACTTCGTGCCGATGCACCAGGAAATTACCGCGCAATATCCACCGGGATCGAGCGAGGAGATTACCCTGCACGACGGTTCATCGGTACACCTGCACAAACTGGATGACAGCCTGGACCCCCTCGACAGGCGCTCGGCGCTGCACGCCCTGCAGGAGTACAAGGCGCGCGGGAAGATACTGACCGGACTGATTTTTATGGATGAGGACAGCCAGGACATGCACCAGGTCATGAACACCTGTAACAAACCCCTGAATCAATTGTCCGAGTCGGATTTGTGCCCCGGCAACCGGGTGTTGCAGGACATCAACGATTCTTTGCGTTGACGGCAGGGCAATCGGCTGCTGCATCGTTTTTTTTTAGCCCTATACTGTGATGGTTATCCCTGAGCACGAAACCTGAGAATGACAATCACGGTTCTATACAGAGGCGTTTTCATTGCGGCGCTGGTGGCGATTTACCTGCTCGCGATGTTGCCGGGCGACTCGCTACCATCGGTGCAACTTTGGGACAAGTTGCAACATGCCGCTGCGTTTTTCGTGTTGGCGATGTTGATGGGCCTGGCCTGGCCCCGCACTTCGCTGTGGCGCATGCAATTGCCGATACTGTTTGGTTTTGGCGTGGTGATCGAATTATCCCAGGCGATGGTGCCGTATCGGGAAGCCTCGATGGCGGATTTAATGGCGAACGCCACTGGCCTGATGCTTTATTCCGGCGCGGTTTTCCTGGGCCAGGGGCTTACTGGCAAGGGCGGTGCGGGGCGGGCATGAAAGAACTGCTGATCATCTTTCACAGTCAGTCCGGCAATACCGAGAAACTGGCGCAGGCGGTGTTTGCCGGTGCCCGACGTGAGCCCGAGATCCGGGCGCGACTCAAGCGGGCACAGGACGCGGGCCTTGCCGACTTACTGCAGGCAGATGCCCTGCTGATCGGCAGCCCCGAGAATTTTGGCGCTATGGCCGGGGCGGTGAAGGATTTCTTCGATCGCACTTTTTACCCCGCGCAGGAACACGGTCTCAACCTGCCCTACGCGCTGTTTATCAGTGCCGGCAACGACGGCTCGGGCGCAATTCGGCAAATAGAGCGGATTGTCGTAGGCTACCCGATGCAAAAGGTTGCCGAACCCGTGCTGTGCGTCGGTGAGGCAGACGATTCTAACCTGCAGGCCTGCGACGAACTGGGTCAGGCGATGGCGGCGGGCCTGGCCCTTGGGATCTATTGATGGCAGCGGCTTCATCGGCCCCCACAAACTGGGGTCACACAAACTGGGGTCAGACTCGATTTTAACTTGACTTCGGCCTTCCTGCTTTTATCTTCTGACTGCGTCTATTCAAGATCCCCTCGATTTCTGCCTTGAAGCGTTCCCCTCCCAACACCCAGGCTTTATTGGTCATCTCTCGAATTTCCTCGACCTTAGCGTTGGGTATTTGACTGTCGAACAGCGCGCGATAAGCGGACTGACGCTCTGCTGGCGTATTCCCCATAATCTGGTAGAGACGATGAGGGTTGAGCATTTCTGTCGCAAAGCCATCGGCATCACCCAATGCGTTATACCGATAACTGGACCAGGGATATTCGGCAGGGTGATTTACCATACCCCCGCGCACGGGGTTGAGTTCAATATAGCGATAGCAGGTTAAGGCGTATAGGTCACTGTCTATCAATGCTGCCTTATACCGCCCCTCCCACAGAGTGCCAGTCCTGTGGTAAGAAGAATTGAAATACTGGACATAGTATCGGCCCAGCATCTGAATCACCTTGCCAAGAGTACCCTCCTGGTGAGGCGTAATCAGCATATGAATATGATTGGTCATCAATACATAGGCGTGTAGATCACAACCATGTTTTTTCACTGCATCCTTGAGTTTATTCAGATAAAACCGGTAGTCGTTGTCGCAACAAAAAATAGCTTGTCGATTATTCCCACGCACGATCACGTGCTGGGGATGACCCGGTAAGACGAATCGCGGTAAACGTGCCATCGGAAGTCCTTTTCCAAATGAGAGGTTTCATGTAAAGACTATACGAATTCTTTACTGGATGCATTGAGTTAGCTAATTCGAGTCTGACCCCAATTACGGGAAGCGGATTCCAGGAGCGCGATAAAGGCCCTGGCGGCATTGGATAGGGAATGTTTGCGGTGCACGATGTATCCCAGTTGCCTGCTCAACGCCGGCGCCTGCACCTCCAGTTCCACCAGGGTGCTATCGATCATGCTACGCGGTAGCACGCTCCAGCCCAGGCCGACATTCACCATCATCTTGATCGTTTCCAGGTAATTGCTTGTCATCAGTGTATCCAGGGCTTGCCCCTGGTGCTGGAACAGCTGCTTGATGATCTGGCCGGTATAGGTGTCAAGGCCAGGCAGCACGTTGGCGTGCTTGCCCAGATCCGCTAAGGTTGGCCGTTGGTAAGCGCACAGCGGGTGTTCGGGGCCCGCCACAAAAGCCAGGGGGTCCGGCCACACGCAGTGCGCATCGATATTGGCAGCCTCCTCCGGCGCCAGGGTAATGACTGCGAGTTCAATATCTCCCTGCAGCACCGCCTCGTGGGCTTTTTCAGAATCTGTGAAACTGATATTCAGCTGCACCTGAGGGTACTTGTCGAGGAATGTTCGCAGTACGGGGGGCAGGTGGTGGAGGCCGATATGGTGGCTGGTGGCGAGGTTGAGACTGCCGGAGACAGAGGTCGCGAGATCGCGCACATCCTGTTCCGCGAGGCTGACCTGGCGCACAATGGTGCGAGCGTGCTGCAACAGTCGCTCTCCTGCCTGGGTGGGGCGTACCCGGCGTCCCGCGCGGTCGAACAGGGCGGCGTCGAGTTCGGCTTCCAACAGGGCGATGCGTTTGCTGACCGCAGGCTGGGTCAGGTGCAAATCCTGGGCTGCAGCGGAAAATGAGCCGCTGTCGGCAACGGCGATAAACGCACGAAGGTTTTGTATATCCATAAATAATTGTAATAGAAATAATAAAAAATATGAATTTGTTTTATTTTAAGCGAAAAATTACAATGGGACACATTGGATCTGGAAGCGCAATGAGGGCCTTGCATGACCGCACAAACCCTGTACGACAAACTCTGGAACTCCCATCTGGTGAGCCTGCGGGACGATGGCACAGCCCTGCTGTACATCGATCGCCATCTGGTCCATGAAGTCACCTCGCCACAGGCTTTCGAAGGCCTGCGGCTGGCCGGTCGCAAATTGTGGCGCGCGGACGCTATCCTGGCAACGCCGGATCACAATGTCCCTTCGGATATTGCCGAGCGCAGCGGGGGCGTCGGCGGGATCAGCGATGAAGTGTCGAGAATCCAGGTGCAGACCCTCGACGATAACTGCGCCGATTTCGACCTGCTGGAATTTACTATCAACGATCCGAGGCAGGGGATCGTGCATGTGGTCGGGCCCGAACAGGGCGCAACTCTGCCCGGTATGACGATTGTCTGCGGCGACTCCCACACGGCAACCCACGGCGCGCTGGGGGCACTTGCCCACGGTATCGGTACCTCAGAGGTCGAGCACGTGATGGCCACCCAGTGCCTGATCCAGAAGAAGATGAAGAATATGCTGGTGCGAGTCGACGGCCAGTTGGGGCCGGGGGTCACGGCAAAGGATATCGTGCTGGCGGTCATTGGCAAGATAGGCACCGCCGGGGGCAATGGTCACGCCATCGAATTTGCCGGGGAGGCCATCCGCTCGCTTTCGATAGAAGGCCGCATGACAATCTGCAACATGGCCATCGAAGCCGGTGCCAGGGTTGGGATGGTCGCGGTAGACGATACCACGCTCGACTATGTCAGGGGCAAGCCCTTTGCGCCCAGGGCCGAGCTGTGGGATACAGCCGAGGCGCACTGGCGCACCCTGCACAGTGATCCCGGGGCGGTCTTCGATGCGGTAGTGGAACTGGACGCCGCGACCATCGAGCCCCAGGTGACCTGGGGTACTTCACCTGAAATGGTGGCCCCAGTCGGGGCGAAAGTGCCCGACCCCGCCAGTTTCAGTGACCCTGCGAAACGCGAGGCCGCGGCCCGGGCGCTGCAATATATGGGCCTGGAGCCAGGTACGCTGATTACCGATATTCGACTGGACAGGGTGTTTATTGGCTCTTGCACCAACTCCCGGATAGAGGACCTGCGCGCTGCGGCTGAAGTTGTCGCGGGTCGCAAAGTAGCCGGCAATGTGGTTCAGGCAATGGTGGTGCCCGGATCCGGGCTGGTCAAGGCCCAGGCAGAGGCAGAGGGACTGGACCGGATATTTACCGATGCCGGTATGGAATGGCGGGCGCCGAGCTGTTCGATGTGCCTGGCGATGAACGCGGACAAGCTGGGGCAGGGTGAGCACTGTGCATCTACCTCCAATCGTAACTTCGAGGGACGCCAGGGCTATGGGGGCCGCACGCACCTGGTGAGCCCGGCCATGGCCGCGGCAGCGGCGGTCGCCGGCCATTTTGTTGATGTCCGGTCCTTCGTGGCTGGGGACAACGGCTACAGCCACTCGCAGCAATTAGGGGAGCAAAAGTAATGCAGGCATTTACCATACTCGATGGCCTGGTGGCTCCCATGGATCGCGCCAATGTCGACACCGACCTGATCATTCCCAAACAGTTCCTGAAGTCGATCAAGCGGTCCGGATTTGGCCCCAACCTGTTCGATAACCTGCGCTATCTCGACGAGGGGCAGCCAGGCCAGGATTGCAGCACACGGCCCCTCAATCCTGACTTCAGTCTCAACCAGTCCCGCTACAAGGGCGCCTCGGTGCTGTTGGCGCGGGAGAACTTCGGCTGTGGTTCCAGTCGGGAGCATGCGCCCTGGGCGCTGGAAGACTATGGTTTTCGCTGTATCATCGCCCCGAGCTTCGCCGATATCTTCTTCAACAACTGTTTCAAGAACGGCATGCTGCCGATCGCCCTCGACGCCGCACGGGTGGATGAATTGTTCAGGTCTGTGGCAGAACACGAGGGCTATCGCCTGACCATCGACCTGGAGCAGCAGCTCATCAGGCGCAGCGATGGCGACGATCTTGCTTTCGAGGTTGATTCCTTTCGCAAGCATTGCTTGCTCAATGGACTGGATGACATCGGCCTCACTTTGCAAGAAGCGGAAAAGATACGTGCATTTGAGCGTCGCTGGCAGCGGCAGGCGCCGTGGTTGTTCGGTGTTCTGGGCGCCGCTGGCAATCGACGCGAGGCGTGAGGCAAACATCCAGCCAGCGCGCTGGCGCTTTGGAAACGCAAGGAGACAAGACCGCTTGAATACAGTGTTGTTGATCGAGGGCGATGGCATCGGACCGGAAGTGGTGGGCGAGGCCCATAAAGTGCTGGACGCGGTGGCTCGCCGTCACGGCCTGGATCTGCGGTACGAGCAGGCGTTGCTCGGTGGCGCCGCGATCGATGCCACCGGCGTGCCTCTGCCCGAAGCCACGCTGGAGGCCGCGAAGCGCAGCGACGCGATACTGTTCGGAGCCATCGGCGGCCCGCAATGGGATGCTCTCGACCGGGCGGTCAGGCCCGAAAAAGGGCTGCTCCAATTCCGCTCGGCGTTGCAGTTGTTCGGCAACCTGCGACCGGCGATTCTGTATCCGCAACTGGCTGCGGCATCGACACTCAAGCAGGAGGTGGTGGCTGGGCTCGACATCCTGATCGTGCGCGAACTCACCGGCGGCATCTATTTTGGTGAGCCGCGGGGGATTCGCACCCTCGACAACGGTGAGCGCCAGGGCTACAACACCTACCTCTACAGTGAATCGGAGATTGTTCGGATCGCAAGAGTGGCTTTCGAGGCAGCGCGCAAACGCCAGGGTCGGGTCTGCTCAGTCGACAAAGCCAATGTGCTGGAAGCCACCATGCTCTGGCGCGAGGTCGTCAGCGAGCTTGGCTCGCGGGAATACCCGGATGTGAAACTCAGCCACATGTACGTCGACAATGCCGCCATGCAACTGGTGCGGGCGCCGAAGCAGTTCGATGTTTTGCTTACGGGTAACCTGTTCGGCGATATCCTGTCGGATGCCGCTGCCATGTTGACGGGCTCCATCGGCATGCTGCCCTCGGCATCCCTGGATAGCAACAACAGGGGGCTGTACGAGCCGTGTCATGGCTCTGCGCCGGACATCGCCGGCCAGGATATAGCCAACCCCCTGGCGACGATTCTCTCGGCCGCCATGCTGCTGCGTTACTCACTCAACCAGGGTGCTGCGGCAGAGGCAATTGAGACAGCGGTATCGCGTGTTCTCGACCAGGGACTGCGAACCGAGGATATCCATAGCGAAGGGATGCGCAAAGTTGGCACCCGGGAAATGGGCGACGCTGTGGTCTCTGCGCTGGTATAGGGCAGGGCTCCTGGTTCGGATTAATGATACGGAGAAGGTGTTGATGAAGACGGGATTTGTCGGTTGGCGGGGAATGGTGGGCTCGGTACTGCTGGACAGGATGCGCGCTGAAAACGATTTTGCTGGCCTGGAGCCACGGTTCTTCACAACCTCCAATGTGGGTGGCGAGAGCCCTGATGTTGGCATTCCCTGCGAACCACTCGTCGACGCGATGGACATTGGCCAACTGGCGCAGATGGACGCCATTATCAGTTGCCAGGGTGGCGACTATACCGGTGCGGTCTACCAGCAGCTGCGACAATCCGGCTGGAAAGGGTACTGGATAGACGCAGCGTCAAAGCTGCGCATGACTGATGACGCGGTGATAATCCTTGATCCCGTCAACCGCAAGCTGATCGACCGTGCCCTGGCCGAGGGGCAGAAGACTTTCGTCGGCGGTAACTGTACCGTCAGCCTTATGCTGATGGCCGTTGGCGGCCTGTTTGAGGCGGGCCTGGTGGAGTGGATCAGCTCCCAAACCTACCAGGCGGCATCCGGGGCTGGCGCTCGCAATATGCGCGAGCTGATCCAGCAAATGGGTTCCTTGCAGCAATCGGTTGCTGACCTGCTGGCGCAGCCCAACAGCAACATTCTGGATATCGATGAGCACGTAATCGCTCATATGCGCTCGTCGTCGTTCCCGACCGAGTGTTTTGGCGCGCCACTTGCGGGCAGCTTGCTGCCGTGGATCGACAGCGAGCTGGAGAGTGGGCAGAGCCGCGAGGAATGGAAGGGCCAGGCGGAAACCAACAAGATTCTCGGCCTGCAAGACCCGGTGGCTGTCGACGGCACCTGCGTCCGGGTCGGCGCCCTGCGCTGCCACAGCCAGGCGCTGACGATAAAGCTTCGCCGTGACCTGCCCCTGGCAGACATCGAATCGACCATAGCGCAAGCAAACGACTGGGTACAGTTGGTGCCCAATCATCGGGAGCCGTCCCTGCAGCAACTGAGCCCCACGGCGGTAACCGGCACCCTGCGAATCGCGACGGGGCGGGTCAGGAAGATGAATATGGGGCCAGGGTACCTGAACGTGTTCACGGTGGGAGACCAGCTGCTCTGGGGCGCCGCTGAGCCCCTGCGTCGGATGCTGGCGATTGTGCGGGGACAACTATAGGCAAGCGCCGCCAGAATAGCCCTGATTTCTGCGTCGATTCGCATAGCGTGCGGCGTTATGGCCAATTTCTTGCGAAAACCCCAACGTTAATGAATACTTAATCGCAACTATGCACATACACAAGGGCTTGCCTGTCACGCCACTTTGTGTTTCGCATTTGCGGAAACTTAATAATCAGGGTACAGAGTTATGGTTCGAACGTTTGCCGGGGTTGTATTCGCGGTCAGCACATTGCACGCATCGGTGGTCAGTGCGCTTGGCCTCGGGGAGATAGAACTACAGTCTGGTCTCAACCAGCCGTTACAGGCCCAGATTGAACTGAACAATCTGGGCGGACTCGACCCGCAGCAGGTAGCTATCAAGTTGGCGAGCCCGGCGGATTTCTCCCGGGCAGGCGTCGAACGGGTCTACTTCCTGAACGATCTCAAGTTCGTGGTGCAAACCGACGGCAAGGGCGGAGGTGTCATCAAGGTAAGTTCCAGCAAGCTGGTGCGCGAGCCCTACCTGGACTTCGTGCTTGAAGCCCGCTGGCCGGATGGTCGACTGCTGCGTGAGTACACCGTGCTGGTTGATATGCCGGTTTTTAGCCAGTCTCCCTCGGCTGCGGTGGCGCCCGCCAGAAGCCAGCAGGTAACGTCTTCGCCGGCGCCGGTAAGGGCCCGGGTGCCAGCCCCGGCACCCAGTGCGGCGGCACTGCCGCCGCAGCCGCGCGATGCCCTCGGTGGCGAAGTCGTCACCCGTAAGAACGATACCCTGTGGGGTATAGCGGCTAAGGCAAGGCCCGGTGGCGCCAGCATGCAACAGGCGATGATGGCGATCTACCGCAACAATCCCGATGCCTTCACCCGCCAGAATATCAACGGTTTGCGCACTGGTCAGGTGCTGCGCATGCCGACGCGTGATGACTATGACGCGCTCAGCAGGCAGCAGGCGATCCAGGCGGTAGCCGAGCAAAACGAAGCCTGGAGCCGGGGCTCGACGGCACCGCTCGAGGCGTCTGAAACCAGCGTGGTCCAGGATGAGGAACCGGCAGCTACTGGCGAAAGCTACATGAAGCTGTCCAGCGCTGCTGGCGATGATGCCAGTGCCGCCGGCGCAAGTGCCGGCAGTGATGCTGTTGAAGTTGCCGACGGGGCTATTGAGGATGTGCGCACCGAATTGGTCGTCGTGCAGGAGAAGCTGGACAAAACCGCACTGGAAAACGCAGAGCTCGACTCGCGCCTCGATGACATGGAAGACCAGGTTGAAACCCTCGCCAAACTGGTCGAGCTCAAAGACAGCCAACTGGCCGCATTGCAGGCTCGCCTGGAACAGGAAGCCAGTAACGCCGCCACGGCTGGCAACGCCACCGATCTGAACTTTGCGGAAACGACGGCTGGAAAAGTGACCGCGCCCGAGGCTGCCGCTGCAGAGGAACCTGGATTGTTCGACCGCCTGTTGAGCCCCGTGCCGCTGGGCGCGCTGGCCCTGCTGGGGTTAGCGCTGCTGGCGTTGAAGCGTCGCAAGCAAACCGATGAGCCTGCCCCTGAATACGCCGCCGTTCCCGTCGACCGCGCGGTCGTCACCGAAGAGTCCAACACGGCCGAGGAAATCGGTGAATTTCCGGAAACCGAAGGGACATTCGCACAGCTTAGCCGCGAAGATCTGCGCGCCAAAATAGCTGGCGAATTCGATCCGCTGGCTGAAGCGGAAGTCTATCGCAGTTATGATCGCAACGACGAGGCGATTGAAATGCTGCAGCGGGCAATCGATGAGCGCCCGGAGCGCACCGAACTGCATCTGAAGTTGCTGGCGATCCTTGAAGACCTGGGCCGTCGCGATGATTTTCTCAAGGCCTACCAGCGCCTGGGGGAGGAGGCCGGCGAGGACAGCCTGGCGGCAGCGCGGCAGTTGGCGGCGAAGAAGGGCTGGCTGGAGTCTGGATCGGACGCCCCGGATGGCGCCACCCTGGCAGCCGACGTCAGCGAGGAAATTGACAATGCCGACCTGGATTTCGACCTGGATTTCGATCTGGATGACGCCGACGGCTCCAACCGGGTAGCGGCAGAGGATCAATCCGACCTCGCGCTCGATCAACCGGATCTGGGTGACGACAAGCGCAAGGTGACCCGGTCAGAGAGTGGGGCGGCTGCAGTCGAGAAAGCCCTGGATGACCTGGATTTCGATCTTGATCTCAGTGACGGCGATGCCGATGAGGTTGATAACGCCGAACTGGCGCGAATGCTCGATTACGCCCTCGACGATGACGCCGATGATCTCAGTGAAATGGTCGACGGTGACGAGATAGCGACCAAGCTGGATCTTGCCCGGGCCTATGTCGATATGGGCGATGTGGATGGTGCCAGGGATATTCTCACTGAGGTGCTGGACAGCGGCACCGAAATCCAGGTCCGCGAAGCAAACGAACTGCTGCGCGACCTGGCAAGCTAGCAAGCTGCGTCGGCGATGTCGGAGGGCGAAACCCCTGTGTCGCGGCGCATTGCCCTCGGGATAGAATACGACGGCAGCTCATTCCACGGCTGGCAACTGCAGTGTGACCCGGTACTGCCCACCATACAGGCGTCGGTGGAACAGGCACTGGCCCGGGTTGCCAACCACTCAGTCAGGGTCCACTGTTCAGGTCGCACCGATACCGGGGTACATGCTCTTTCCCAGGTGGTCCATTTCGAAACCAGCGCCCAGCGCCCCCTCAAGGCCTGGGTGATGGGAGTCAATACCCATCTACCCGCTTCAGTCTGTGTGCGCTGGGCACACCCGGTAGACGGATCCTTCCACGCGCGCTTCAGCGCGCTGAAAAGACGCTATCGCTACGTGATCTTCAACCGGCGTGTTCGCTCGGCGGTGTTGGCGGGCAAAGTGAGCTGGCAGTGCCTGCCGCTATCCGAAAAATTAATGCATCGAGATGCTCAACTACTGGTAGGTAGCCACGATTTTACCTCCTACCGGGCGGCTGCCTGTCAGTCCCGCAGCGCCGTGCGGGACGTTGACGTCATCCAGGTGTACCGGCAGGGTCCGCTGGTTGTCATGGATATCGAGGCCAATGCCTTCCTGATGCATATGATTCGCAATATCGCCGGCGTTTTGATGGCCGTGGGCAGTGGTAAGCAGCCACCGGGCTGGGCGGGGGAGGTTTTAGCCGCGCGGGACCGCCGCCTTGGCGGCGTGACGGCACCTCCCTGGGGTCTCTACTTTATGGGCGCACTGTACCCGGATAGCTACCGGTTGCCCGGGTACGCCACCGGGCCAGAGCTGGTCGCAATCGGGTAGGCCATAGCACGCGCGGGAGTCGCACCGCGGCGCTGCCGGCACTTGCTCAGCGGCCTGCAAATGTCCTGCTACTCTATCGCCTTTTTCGTTGCTAATTCTGCTATGATACCGCGCTTTTCAAGCGGGGCTGACAGCGGCCACCATGCCGTATCGTGTTCGAATCAAAGTTTGCGGGATCACCCGTATGGAAGACGCCATCGCAGCAGTGGGCGAGGGTGTAGACGCGCTCGGCCTGGTATTTCATCCAGCGAGCCCGCGCCATGTCAGCATTACCGCAGCCGTCGAGATCGCTCGCAACGTGCCGGCCTTTGTTGATGTCGTGGCCCTGTTTGTCGATGCCGAGCGGGGACTGGTAGAGCAGGTGATAAGCCAGGTACGACCGGATTTGCTGCAATTCCACGGCGACGAGGACGCGGATTATTGTGAAAGTTTCGGGCGCTCCTACATCAAGGCGCTGCGCGTGCGCGATGGCGCTGAACTCAGCAGGCAAGCCGCACTCTACCCGACAGCCAGGGCCCTGTTGCTGGACAGCTATAAAGCCGGCGTGCCGGGGGGTACTGGGGAGACATTCAATTGGAATCTGATACCGGAGCGACTACGTACCACTAGCGTGCTGGCCGGGGGTCTGGATGCCGACAACGTGGCAGCAGCGGTGCAAATGTTGAGACCCTACGCGGTAGATGTCAGTGGTGGGGTGGAGTTGGTAAAAGGCATCAAGGATAGCGCGAAAATCCGGCGCTTTGTGCAACAGGTGCACAGGGCTGTCGAAACGACCTGAGGACATCAACACCATGACACAGTCGAGTTTCAATGATCAACCGGATCATCGTGGCCACTTCGGCCCCTACGGCGGGCGCTTCGTTTCGGAGACTCTGATATACGCGCTCGATGAACTGGAGCGCAGTTACCGGTCACTGAAAGATGAGCCACATTTTATTGAAGAGTTGGATCGGGACCTCGCCCACTATGTGGGCCGGCCCTCGCCATTATACCTGGCGCAGCGCTGGAGCGACCGGGTGGGTGGGGCGCGTATTTATCTCAAGCGTGAAGACCTCAACCACACTGGTGCGCACAAGGTTAACAACACGGTCGGCCAGGGCCTGCTAGCGAAGTACTCAGGCAAAACAAGGATTATCGCGGAAACCGGCGCCGGCCAGCATGGCGTTGCCACAGCGACCATAGCGGCACGGCTCGGCATGTCCTGCCAGGTGTTCATGGGCGAAGAGGATGTCCGCAGGCAATCGCTGAACGTCTATCGAATGAAGCTTCTGGGGGCTGAAGTCATTCCGGTGACCTCCGGTTCAAAAACCCTGAAAGATGCGATGAACGAAGCGCTGCGCGACTGGGTTACCAACGTGGACGATACCTTTTACATCATTGGTACTGTGGCCGGCCCCCACCCCTACCCGATGTTGGTGCGCGACTTCCAAGCGGTGATCGGCAGGGAGGCGAAGCAGCAGTGCCTGCAACAGACAGGGCGCCTGCCCGATGCGCTGGTAGCGTGTGTGGGCGGCGGATCCAATGCGATTGGTCTTTTTCATCCTTTCCTCGATGACGCCGACGTCGCTCTCTACGGGGTAGAGGCGGGTGGGGATGGCGTCGCCACGGGGCGCCATGCGGCACCGCTCTCCGCCGGGCGGCCGGGCATCCTGCACGGCAACCGGACCTATCTGATGGAGGATGAAAACGGCCAGATTATTCATACCCACTCGGTTTCAGCGGGCCTGGATTATCCGGGTGTAGGGCCGGAGCACGCGTGGTTGAAAGATATCGGTAGGGCAAATTACGTGTCGGTTACCGATGAGGAAGCGCTGGCCGCATTTCGTGACCTGACCCTGGTTGAAGGCATCATGCCTGCCCTCGAATCCAGCCATGCGCTGGCCTATGCCGCCAAGCTCGCCCGGCAAATGGCGCCTGAGCAAACCATCGTCGTGAACCTGTCCGGCCGCGGCGACAAGGACATTCTTACCGTTGCTGAACTCGACGGCATCAGCTTTTGAGAGCGGGTCCGCGCTTTTCGCAATCACACAGAAGCGGCTTCTTCAGGCTGCGCCAGCAAATTTCAGAAGGGCTAGGAGTTTAGTTTGTCTCGTATTGCACAGTGTTTCGCAAGGCTTCAGCAACAGCAGCGCAAGGCGCTCGTTCCCTATCTGGTGGCCGGTGATCCGGATCCCCAGCTTACCGTGCCGGCCATGCACGCACTGGTCGCCGCGGGGGCCGATATTATTGAATTGGGGGTGCCTTTTTCCGACCCGATGGCGGAGGGGCCGGTCATCCAGGTCGCCCATGAGCGCGCCCTGCGCCATGGTGTCAGCCTGCTGGATGTGCTGTCGATGGTAGAGGCCTTCAGGCAAGACGATAGCGACACACCGATCGTGCTGATGGGCTATGCCAACCCTGTCGAGGCGCTGGGCTACGAACGCTTCGCAGAACTTGCCGCCAGGGTAGGCGTCGACGGCATATTGACCGTGGACCTGCCCCCGGAGGAAGGTGTTGAAACCAGCGCGCTGATGGCGTCCCGGGGTATCGACAGTATTCTGTTGCTGGCGCCAACCACTACCGAGGAGCGCATCAAGGCCATTTGTGGGCAGGCCAGGGGTTACCTCTACTACGTGTCGTTAAAAGGGGTAACCGGTGCCGGGCACCTGGATGTGCAGTCGGTGAGCGACAAGATGGCCCTGATTCGCCGTTACTCGACCCTGCCGGTCGCGGTGGGTTTTGGCATTAAGGACGAGGCAACCGCGAGTGCCATTGCGCCGCTTTGCGATGGTGTTGTGGTAGGCAGCGCATTGGTGGATTGCCTGGTGGCGAATTTTGACGCGACGCAACCCGCGGCGGTGCCCCGGCCTGCAACGGAACTGGTATCAGCTATTCGCAGCGCCATCGACACAGTGTAGAATGGCCCGCTAAATTAACCGGGGGCGCAGCGGGCTATGAGCTGGATTGACAAAATACTACCATCGATTGTCAAGAAGGAACCTGAAGAGCGAGCGGGCGTCTCGGTTCCAGAGGGCTTGTGGAAGAAGTGCGTCAAATGTGAAGCTGTGCTATACCGCCCGGAGCTCGAGCGCAACCTCGATGTGTGCCCCAAGTGCGACCATCACATGCGAATCGGCGCCCGGCGAAGGCTCGATACTTTTCTCGATGAAGACGATCGCGTAGAGGTGGGTGCCGAGATCGAACCCCTCGATAGGCTCAAGTTCAGGGACATCAAGCGATACCGAGATCGCTTGCTGGCGGCGCAGAAAAGCACCGGCGAAAAAGACGCCCTCGTCGGCATGAGGGGCACGGTGGACTCCTTGCCGCTGGTGGCAGTGGCATTCGAATTCAACTTCCACGGTGGCTCCATGGGATACGCTGTTGGCGAGCGTTTTACCCGGGCAGCGCAACTCGCGCTCAAGGAGCGCATCCCCCTTGTCTGCTTCTCGGCAACAGGCGGTGCCAGGATGCAGGAAGCCCTGATTTCTTTGATGCAAATGGCTAAAACCAGTGCCGTGCTGGAACGCATGAAGCGCGAGAGCGTGCCGTACATATCAATCATCACCGACCCGACCTATGGCGGCGTGTCGGCCAGCCTGGCCATGCTGGGGGATATCATCATTGCAGAACCCGGCGCCAGGGCGGGCTTTGCCGGCCCCAACATTATTGAGCAAACGATTCGGCAGAAACTTCCCAAGGGCTTCCAGCGCAGCGAATTCCTGCTCGAGCACGGGGCCATTGATTTGATCCTGCATCGCAACCAAATTCGCCCGAAGGTGGCGGGGCTGTTGAGAAAACTGACTAAACTGCCGGTAGCTTGAAAAATCAGCTAACTCTTAACCAGTGGCTCGAGCGTATCGAGCAATTGCACCCGCAGGACATCGAGCTGGGGTTGGAGCGTGTTCGTGCCGTCGCCGAGAGGATGAGCCTGGATATCCGGCGGATGAAAACCGTGGTGGTGGGTGGTACCAACGGCAAGGGCAGCACCGTCGCCAGCTTGCAGGCGATTGCGAGCAAACATGGCTTGTCGGTGGGCAGTTACACCTCACCCCATCTCCTCGCCTTCAACGAGCGCATACAGATCGATGCGCAACCCGTTGGCGACGACGCACTTTGCAGGGCTTTCGGGGCTGTCGAGCAGGCAAGGGAGCAGACGCCGCTTACCTTCTTCGAATTCACCACACTGGCCGCGCTGTACTGCTTCGACCTCTACCAGCCACACTTGTGCCTGCTGGAAGTCGGTTTGGGCGGGCGGCTCGATGCCGTCAATATTGTTGACGGCGATGTGGTAATCGTGACCAACATCCAGATGGATCACGAAGCTTGGCTGGGTCATGACCGTAGCGCGATAGCGCGTGAAAAAGCCGGCATCTTCAGGGCCGGCGTGCCCGCCATTTGCGCAGAGTTATCGCCCCCTGAAATACTGCGCCAACAGGCGATCGAGAAGGGGTCGCAATGGTTGCAGAATGGACGAGACTTCTCCTTCGCTGAGGACAGTGAGGGCTGGCACTGGCAGGGCTGCGATGCCAGTGGCAGGCCGCTGAAAGTAATCGGAAAAGGCTCCCTGGCTGTGCACCGAGACACCGTTGCAGCGGCAATCCAGGCTGCGCTCTTTGTGATTCCGGAACCCCAGCCCGTCCTGATAGCGCTTGCCCTGGCGTCAGTGGCCCTTGCTGGTCGCTGCCAGCAACTGACGACCCGGTTTGGCTTTATCGTCCTTGACGTTGCACACAACCCCGCCGCCGCGTCGCGATTGGCAAACATATTGGCCGAAACCCAAGGCGAGGGCAAAACGCACTTGCTGTTTGCCATGCTCGCGGACAAGAGCGCCGACCAGTGTGCCCGTGCGCTGGTGCCGGTCGTTGATGGTTGCTGGTGGCTACCGCAGTTGCAAGCATCGAGGGCATTGCCGGCAGCTGCTATGGCCGGTTTGCTGGCATCCGTTGAGGGTGTAGGCGACGTGCATTTGACAGAAGATGTTGCCACAGCGCTGGAGCTGGCGCTTACCGCAATGACAAGTAAGGACCGGCTGGTGGTGACGGGATCTTTCTACACGGTAGCCGCGGCCATGCAGTGGCTGTCGCAACGGGGAATAGGCTTTGAATGATCGTATAGTGCAACGGTTGGTGGGCGCCGTGGTTCTGGTGGCCCTGGGCTTGATACTTTGGCCAGTGGTTATGGGCCCGAAGCGTGACCAGTCCTTTGTGATCGAATCCGATATACCCCCGAAGCCGGTTTTCGTCCCCAGCGAGATAGCGCCCCCTCAACCCCGCAAGGATGTTTCTCCGATCGGCGAGTACCAGGAAAAACTGGCGCGCCAGGCCGAACAGGCGGAGCGGGAAACTGCGGCACAGCCACAATTGGCAGCGGAGCCATCTGAGCCGGAGCAACCGCCCACGGTTACCCGGCCGGCGTTGGACGCGGACGGCGTGCCCGTTGGCTGGACCATTCAGGTTGCAAGTTTCAGCAAGCGAGAAAATGCCAACAGCTTCAAGAAGCGACTGCAGGATAATGGCTACCGAGCCCAGGTTGTCAACCAGGGAAATTACGCCAGGGTATTTGTCGGTCCGTACATCGACCGGGCAATGGCAGAGCGGGACCTGGATAAAATTGCACGCAACCATTCGGTTAAACCCAAACTGGTGCGATACAGTCCCTGATGGCCAGGGCCAGTAACCCCGGGATTGCCGAAAGTGGCTGACTTCAATTTCGCCGATTGGTTGATGGTGGCGATAATCGCTGCCTCTGCGCTGGCCAGTCTATGGCGAGGGTTCGTGCGCGAGGCTATTTCGCTGGCCGCCTGGTTTGCTGCTTTTACCGTGGCAACAATGTTTGGCCCGGCGCTGGAGAGCCAGCTGAGCGCTGCTATTGAACGCCCGCAGATTCGCCAGCTCAGCGCTTTCCTGTTGCTGTTCGTGGCGACATTACTGGTGTGCTCGTTACTCGGTTATCTGCTCAGCCAGTTACTGAAAGTTACCGGGCTGGGCTTTATCGATCGATTGCTGGGGATGGCATTTGGACTGGTGCGAGGCGCTATCGTGGTGCTGGCGCTGGTGCTGCTGGTGAAACTGTTGTTGGAGAATACCGGGTCGCATCCGGCCGTGTACCAGCAGTCAGTGCTTATTCCCCATTTTCTCTTGATGGAAAACTGGGCGCGAGATACTGCCGCTGCGGTGTTGAAATTTGTTACAAGCTAGTATCATAGAAAAACTTTTCGGCGGCGCCGATAACGTACTCCTGGCAACCGGTTTTTCCCGAGATTGTCACGCAGTGGAGAGTGGGTAATGTGCGGTATTGTAGGTATTGTGGGAAAATCCAACGTTAGTGGTGCGCTTTACGACGCATTAACGGTGCTACAACATCGCGGGCAAGACTCGGCGGGTATCGTCACCTGCGACAAGGGCCTGTTACATCAGCATAAGGCGAACGGCCTGGTGCGCGACGTATTTCGTACCCGTCACATGGAGGCCCTGGTCGGTAATATGGGTATTGGCCACGTGCGCTACCCCACCGCCGGTAGCTCCAGCGCCAATCTCGCGCAGCCATTTTACGTCAATACACCTTATGGCATCAGTCTCGCCCACAATGGCAACCTGACCAACTCCGAGCGCCTGTCTGAGGAACTCTACAGGGCCGACCTGCGCCACCTGAATACAGACTCGGACTCCGAGGTGCTGCTCAATATCTTCGCCCACGAATTACAGAGCCTGGGTAAGCTAACCCCCAATGAGCACGACATGTTTGCAGCGGTGAAGGCGGTGCATCGTCGCTGTAGTGGAGGTTATGCGGTATGTGCCCTGATCGCCGATTACGGCTTGCTCGGCTTTCGCGATCCGCTTGGCATACGACCGGTGGTTTATGGTGAGCGCGAGACCCCCCAGGGCAAGGAGTACATGATTGCCTCAGAGAGCGCAGCGCTGTCCGTGCTCGGCTTTCGCCTGATTCGCGACCTGCTGCCTGGCGAGGCGATCTACATCGACGCAAGCGGCAGGGTCTACAGTTGCCAATGCGCAGATAACCCGAGGTTGGTGCCCTGCATCTTTGAGCATGTATATTTTGCCCGCCCGGACTCCATTATGGACGGTGTCTCCGTCTACAAAGCACGTCTTCGCCAGGGCGAGCGATTGGCGGAGAAGGTAAGGCGACTGCGGCCCCAGCATGACATCGATGTCATCGTCCCGATTCCCGACACCAGCCGCGTCGCCGCCCAGGCCATGGCGCAATCCCTGGGAGTCAAGTTTCGTGAGGGGCTGATGAAAAACCGGTATATCGGACGCACGTTTATCATGCCGGGGCAGAAGATGCGAGCCCGGTCGGTGCGGCGCAAACTCAATGCCATCGAGCTCGAATTTCGCGGCAAGAATGTGATGCTGGTGGACGACTCGATTGTCAGGGGAACCACCTGCGGCCAGATCATTGAGATGGCACGAGAGGCAGGTGCGAAGAAAGTCTTTTTCGCCTCCGCTGCGCCGCCGGTGCGCTACCCTAACGTCTACGGCATCGATATGCCCTCGGCGGAGGAGTTGATCGCCCATAATCGGACCCCCGATGAAATCGCCGATCTCATCGGGGCCGATTGGCTGGTTTACCAGGACATAGCCGACCTGACAGCGAGTTCGTCGGAGGGTAATCCCGAGATCGAAGAGTTTGAGGATTCCGTATTCGATGGCGAGTATATTACCGGCGATGTCGACCAGCACTACCTGGATCGTATTCATGAGCTGCGCAATGACGCCAACCTGAGCAAGCACGCCGGCTTCCATGACAATGGTGACAGCAGCGTCATGTAGACGGCGGGCCCGACCTGCACTTTCCCCAAGTGAAGCCGGCGCCCTTGCTTACCATCCAGCAGTAGTGTGCCTGCGAGAACTCTCACCTTGGAAAGCCAGGAAACCCCGTGGAAAAAGTGGACAAATACAGCGACCTGCAACGTATTCTCGACCAGTCTCAACTGGACACTCTGGCGGTCAGGGCAGGGCAGTTGCGTACCCCTGAAGGTGAACACAGTGAGCCCATCTTCACGACCTCCAGCTTCGTGTTTGATGACGCCCGCAGTGCAGCCGCCCGCTTTGCCGGCGATGAAGCCGGGAACGTCTACTCGCGCTATACCAATCCCACCGTGAGAACCTTCGAGCAGCGCATTGCCGCGCTCGAGGGGAGTGAACGGGCGGTGGCAACCGCTTCCGGTATGGCGGCAATTCTCAGCACGTTTATGGCACTGTTGTCCACGGGAGACCATGTGGTGTGCTCGCGCAGCGTTTTTGGCACGACAACCACCTTGCTGAATAAATACCTCGCCAAATTCGGAGTCGGTGTCAGCTTTGTAGCGCCAACCGACTATATAGCGTGGGAAGCCGCCATCACGCCGGCTACCAGGGCCCTGTTTATCGAGACGCCATCCAACCCCTTGTGCGAGGTTCTCGATATCGAGCGGCTTGCCGGGCTGGCCCATGGCAACAACAGCCTGCTGATAGTCGATAACTGCTTCTGTACCCCGGCGCTACAAAGGCCCCTGGAGTTCGGCGCTGACATCATTATCCACTCGGCCACCAAGTACCTGGATGGTCAGGGTCGATGTGTGGGTGGGGTAGCGCTGGGTAGTGCGGAGCATATGGAAGAAGTGTTGGGCTTCCTGCGCTCTTGTGGCCCCACCATGAGCCCTTTCAACGCCTGGGTTTTCCTCAAGGGGCTGGAAACGCTGCGCTTGCGAATGGACGCTCACAGTCGAAGTGCCCTTGAACTCGCCCTGTGGCTGGAGCAACAGCCACAGATCGAGAAAGTCTTTTATGCCGGCCTTCCCAGCCACCCCGAGTACGCATTGGCGCGGCGGCAGCAGCGTGGTTTCGGCGGCGTGCTATCGTTCCGCGTGGCAGGTGGCCGCGATGAGGCGTGGCGCTTGATCGATGCCACCCGCTTGCTCTCGATCACCGCCAACCTGGGGGATGCGAAATCAACTATTGTGCATCCCGCTACCACCACCCATGGTCGTCTCACCGACCAGGAGCGCCGGGAAGCCGGTATCAGCCCAAACCTGGTGCGCATATCGGTCGGGCTCGAAGACCCGGTGGATCTGAGACAGGATATCGCGCGGGGCCTCGCGGCGGTCTGAGGCTTACTGGTCGGGCATGGACCCTGGCAGCGCACAGATCGCGATTTTGCGTCCGGGAGGTGGTCTATACTCAGGGTTGATATTCAGCCGGCCCTGACCCGGGGCTGCTGTTTGGTCCCGCTAAACTCAGGAGCTTGCATGCAGAATCAGATCAACCTGGTCATTCGCAGTATTGGCCAGGTGCTCGTGGGCAAGGAGGATAAAATCAGGCTGGCGCTTTGCTGCTTGCTGGCCGAGGGGCATCTGTTGCTGGAAGATCTGCCCGGCATGGGCAAGACTACCCTGGCCCAGGCTCTGGCGAGAGCGCTTGGGTTGAATTTCCAACGCATCCAGTTCACCAGTGACCTGCTGCCCGCTGACATCATTGGGTTCTCCATTTTCGAGCGTGAAGAGTCGCGCTTCGTCTTCCATCCGGGGCCGGTTTTTACCCAGATTCTGTTGGCCGATGAAATCAACCGGGCCACACCCAAGACCCAGAGCGCGTTGCTTGAGGCTATGGCGGAGCATCAGGTAACGGCGGACGGCGAGTCCCGCCAACTCGAAAATCCCTTCTTTGTCATAGCGACCCAGAACCCGGAACACCAGGGTGGTACCTTCCCCTTGCCCGAATCGCAGTTGGACCGCTTTACCATGCGCTTACAACTGGGCTACCCCGACCCAAGCGCCGAGCGTGAGATGCTGACGGGCCTGTCAGGACATGAGAAGCTGCAGCGCATGGACCCGCTGCTGGATACGACGCAATTAATGGGATTCCAGCGCGATATTCATCGGGTCAAGGTAAGCGACAGCCTGCTGGACTACCTGCAGCGCCTGGTGGCATTTACCCGCCAGGATGACGACATCGGCGTTGGGCTCTCACCGCGTGCCGTGCTGGCATTACTGCACACCTCGAAAAGCTGGGCACTGATGGAGGGGAGGGACTACGTCATCCCGGAGGATGTCCAGCATGTATTTCCCGCGGTCAGTGGACATCGCCTGCGTGATGCAGCCAACCTGTTGCCCGCCGATGGCGCCATTGTTCACAGGGTGTTATCGGCCGTCGACGTGCTCACCTAGTCATGATGCGCAGCGCAATCACGGCGCGCTATGATCAGTGGCTCGAACGGCGGATTCCCGCGGCAGCCGCTGTCCGGCTCGACCAGCGGCGCATATTTATCTTCCCGACCCGGGCTGGCTTGCTGTATTTTGGTTTGCTCGGACTGCTTCTGGTCACGGCCATCAATTACCAGAATAACGCGATTTATTTGCTGACATTCTTGTTGGCAGGGCAGTTTGTGGTCGCAATTCTGGCGACCTACTCCAACCTGGCCGGCCTTGACGTGCGCAAGACCAACCATACCGCCGGGTTTGCCGGTGACAGGGTGACTTTTCGCCTGGCGCTCAAGCGCAAGCCGGAAAAAAAATACTTCTCGATTCGTGCAGGTTGGCCCGGGCAGTCCATGAGCACCTGCAATCTCGACCTGCAAACTGAAACCATTGTCGAACTGTACCATGGGTCGCCACGACGCGGTTTGCTGCGGCCCCGTCGTTTGCTGATTGAAACGGTCTATCCGTTTGGATTGCTGCGGGCATGGACCTGGCTCGACCTGAATATGGAGTCGTGGGTGTATCCGCGTCCACGTATGGTGCAGCCGCTACCCGTAATAGAGCAGGAAGCGGGCATTGGTGACCGCCAGAGTTTCCAGCAACAGGACGAATTCAGCAACATCAGGCCCTGGCGCAAGGACGACCCGCCGCGGCAGATTCTGTGGAAGGCCTACGCCAAGCAGCAGCCGATGATGACCATGGAATTTACCGAGTCGATGTTGCAGCAGGTTTGGCTGGATGAGTCGCTGGCAACCGGCAGTTCACTGGAAGAGCGACTGGCTGCGCTCTGCTATGGCGCGCTCCAGCTCAGCCGCCAGGACGTGCTCTACGGGATTCGCCTCTCAAACCAGGAAATCGCACCGGCAGAGGGAGACGAGCACCTGCACCGGATACTGGCGCTGCTGGCGCGCTACCGGGGTGAGGAGTATCGCCTGTGAGCCCGGCCCTGAGTTATGAAAGCCAGATATCCCGCAGTAGCCTGTTCTGGCTTTTGTTCGCTCAATTTGCCCTGATTCTGCCCCACATCCAGGGGCTGCCACTGTGGTTGTTTGGTGTCTGCCTGTTTTGTGGATTCTGGCGAATCCAGATCTACCGTGGCAAGTGGCCCTTTGCCAGTGGCTTCACACGCATTGTCATGATGCTTGGTTCGGTGATAGCGGTGAGTTTTACCTATATCGACAAGCTTGGCCTCGACGCCGCCGTGACCTACCTGATACTGACGTTTTTTCTCAAGTTATTGGAAACCCGGCGGGCCCGGGATATGTATGTCACGATATTTCTCGGCTACTTCGTGGCTGCCACCCAGCTGCTCTACAGCCAATCCGTAGTCTCCATGATCTATGTCGTGCTGTGCTACCTGTTACTATCCGTTTCGCTACTGGCGCTTCATCAAAGGGATGTCACGAGCTTTGGCATGCCCATTGCGCGCGCCGGCGTTTTGCTGCTGCAGGGGTTGCCGGTACTGGTGGTGTTGTTCCTGTTTTTCCCGCGGGTCGACCCGCTCTGGATGGTGCCCATGCCCAGCCAGGCCAGGAGTCCGGGGTTGAGTGATACCATCAGCCCCGGCAGCTTTGGTTCCCTTGCAAATAACGACACCGTCACGTTCAGGGTAAGCTTCGATGGTGCCGTACCGGATATCAGCCAGCTCTATTGGCGCGCCGCGGTATTCGAGAACTACGATGGAGTACGTTGGCAAATCGCTGATGCGTCCGAGCGCCCGGTCAAAAATGCAGACTGGCAGTATGCGCCGCGCGCGGTGGGCTACAGCTACAGCGTTATCCTGGAACCAAGTGAGCAAACATGGTTGTTTGCGATCCCGCTTGGCAAGGCCCTCGATGCAGGGATTGTAACTACCGCCGGGTTCAACCTGCGCTTGTCCAATGCACCCCAGGGACGCTACCAATACCGGGTTAACTCGGTTTCTTACCGCAGTCTGGAAGCTGACCTGTCCGCTGATACCCGCCATCGCAACCTGGCTCTACCCGCAGGGGGCAACCCGCGCTCTAGGCTACTGGGGGAGGAACTTGCGCGGCAACACGGTACGCCGCGAAAGATTGCGGCGGCGGCAATGAGTCGGTTCAGCCAAGAGGCGTACTATTACACCTTGTACCCCCCGGTTTTTAAAACCGATGCCATCGACGGTTTCTTGTTCAAGGGGCGGCGTGGCTATTGCGAACACTATGCATCCGCCTTCGTTTTCCTGATGCGCGCAGCGGGGGTACCAGCACGTATCGTGGGGGGGTATCTAGGGGGCGAAGCCAACCCTTTTGAAGATTACCTGAGCGTGCGGCAGATGGATGCCCATGCCTGGGCTGAGGTCTGGCTCGATGGAAAGGGTTGGGTGCGGTACGATCCGACGGCCCAGGTGGCCCCTGAGCGAATTTCCCGCGGGGTAGAGGCTGCGCTAATGCAGCGAGAGGAGTTTTCGCCGGGCGGATTGCTGGGATTTATGGGCAGCGAGCGCCTGGAATGGCTGCAGGATGTGCGCCTGTGGTGGGACGCGGTCAACTATGGTTGGGCTCATTGGTTTCTTAACTACAATCGCGAACGTCAATTCGGTTGGATGAAGCAATGGTTCGGCGAGGGTGAACTGGGAACGCTGGTCCGCGTACTGGCCGTTTCCTTACTGGCGGTTATCTTGCTGTTGTTGGTATGGATGTTCCGGCGCCTGCTATTTCGGCGTCGGGGCCCCGCGCAGTTGGCGGCCAGGATGTTCAGTCGTTTGCTGCGTGTGTTGGGTCTGCACCGGCAGCCCAAGCAAACCATGGTGCAATACTGTGACCAGGTGGCCCAACGCTACCCCGAACTGGCGTCAACGCTGACTGACTTCGCTGCCGTGTATTCGGCGCTAAGCTACGCCGACCTGCGCTATAACTGGGCAAGACGGGTTCGCCTGCACATATTGGTAATAAAGTTGGCAGCGCAGCTGATCGGCTTAAAGATACGCCGGCCAGCGCCCCGCCTGGCGCGGCTGCGAGAGGAAACCTGACCGATTGTTTGTTGTGACCGTCACAGCGCCCGCCTTAACGGCGGTGCCGGAATCGGGTAGCCGCCACTAACATTCCTGTTGCGTCCGCTAAGCCCTGATCACGGCACTGCTATTGGCAACTATACGGTAACGATCTCCACCGAGGCAATTTGCTTGCCCTTGTCGGCGCCGCTTTGAAATTCCGCAATTTCATTGAAATTGGTATAGCGGTAGATGTCGTTGGCCATGGAGTTGATCTTGCCCGCGTACTCCTGGTACTCAGCGGGCGTCGGCAGCTTGCCGAGGATGGCCCCGACGGCTGCGAGTTCCGCTGAAGTCAGGTAGACATTGGCGCCGTCACCCAGGCGATTGGGGAAGTTACGGGTTGATGTCGACAATACGGTGGACCCTGGCGCCACTCGTGCCTGGTTGCCCATACACAGCGAACATCCCGGCATCTCCGTGCGAGCACCCGCCCGGCCATAGACGTTATAATAGCCTTCTTCCATCAGGATGTGCTCATCCATCTTGGTCGGCGGTGCAATCCACATACGGGTCGAAATACCGCCGTCATAGGATTCGAGCAGCTTACCGGCAGCCCGGAAATGGCCTATGTTGGTCATGCAGGAACCAATAAACACCTCATCAACCTTGTCGCCGGCAACTTCCGACAATAGTCTCGCGTCGTCGGGATCGTTCGGACAACAGACGATGGGCTCAGATATTTCCGCAAGATCGATTTCGATCACGGCGGCGTACTCGGCGTCGGCATCGGCCTTCATCAATTCCGGATTCGCCAGCCATGCTTCCATTTTGTCGGCTCGACGAGCCAGGGTGCGGGCGTCACCATAGCCCTCGCTGATCATCCAGCGCAGCAGGGTGACATTGGAGCGCAGGTACTCGGCGACCGAATCCTCGGACAGCGCTATGGTGCAACCCGCGGCAGACCGCTCTGCCGAGGCATCGGACAGCTCGAACGCCTGCTCGATGGTGAGATTGTCGAGGCCCTCGATCTCGAGGATACGACCGGAGAAGATATTTTTCTTGCCCTGTTTCGCGACGGTCAGTAAGCCGTCCTTGATCGCGTAATAGGGGATGGCGTGCACCAGGTCACGCAGGGTGATGCCAGGCTGCATCTCGCCCTTGAAGCGCACCAGCACAGACTCGGGCATATCCAGTGGCATAACGCCGGTTGCTGCGGCGAACGCTACCAGGCCTGAGCCCGCGGGAAAGGAAATCCCCATGGGAAAGCGGGTATGGGAATCGCCGCCGGTACCCACCGTATCGGGGAGCAGCATCCGGTTCAGCCAGCTATGGATGACACCATCGCCGGGGCGCAGGGAAACACCGCCGCGGGTCATGATAAAGTCGGGCAGGCTGTGCTGGGTTTCGATGTCTACCGGCTTCGGGTACGCGGCTGTGTGGCAGAACGACTGCATAACGAGGTCCGTCGAGAAGCCCAGGCATGCGAGGTCTTTCAGTTCGTCACGGGTCATCGGGCCGGTGGTATCCTGTGAGCCAACGGTGGTCATCCTCGGCTCGCAGTAGGTGCCCGGGCGCACACCATCGACGCCGCAGGCGCGCCCCACCATTTTCTGCCCAAGCGTGTAACCCTTGCCGGAGTCGTCCGGCTGGGAAGGCTTGCGGAACAGGTCGGTGGGCTCCATGCTCAGTGCCTCGCGGGCGCGCTCGGTAAGGCCTCGGCCGATAATCAGGTTGATCCGTCCCCCCGCCTGCACTTCGTCGAGCAAGACGTCCGATTTCAGCTCGAACTCGCTGATCAGTTCACCGCTATCAGCGTTGTAAATCTTGCCCTCGTAGGGGCGGATTTCGATGACATCCCCGGTGTTCATATTTTCAACGGGGGCTTCGAATACCAGGGCTCCCGCATCTTCCATGGTGTTGTAGAAGATGGGTGCTATTTTCCCGCCGATACATATGCCGCCACTGCGCTTGTTGGGTACCCCGGGAATATCGTCGCCGATATACCACAACACGGAGTTGGTGGCCGACTTGCGCGAAGACCCGGTACCCACGACGTCGCCAACGAAAGCCACGGGATGGCCCTTGGCCTGCAGATCCTCGATCTGCTGTTTGGCGTCGGTGATTCCCTCGCGGGGCATCTTGTACATCGCCAGAGCGTGCAGCGGGATGTCCGGGCGCGACCAGGCGTCCGGAGCGGGGGAGAGGTCGTCAGTATTGGTTTCACCGGCAACCTTGAACACGGAGACCTTGGTAGACTCGGGCACCTTGTCGCGCCTGGTGAACCATTCACCATTGGCCCAGGATTCCAGCACTGCCTGGGCGTTGGCATTGCCCGCGCTCGCCTTCTGCTCAACGTCGTGAAATGCATCGAAAACGAGAAGGGTGTGCTTGAGTTGTTCGGCTGCGGCTGGGGCCAGTTTCTCGTCGTCGAGTAACTCAACCAGGGTTTCGATGTTGTAGCCACCGTGCATATTGCCCAGCAACTCAACGGCGGCGGCCCTGTCGATAAGCGGTGACTCGGCCTCGCCCCTGGCGAGCGCTGACAGGAAACCCGCCTTCACATAGGCAGCCTCGTCGACTCCCGGCGGAACGCGATCGGTGATCAGTTCCAGCAAGGTCTGCTCTTCGCCGGCAGGGGGATTCTTGACTAATTCAACCAGGTCAGCGACTTGCTCGGGCGAGAGTGGCTTGGGCGGTATGCCGGATTCAGCGCGCTCTGCAACATGTTTACGATAGGCTTCTAACACCTTGGGTATCCTCCTGGCTGAATAAAATGATCCGGCTGCTTCCAGACCTTGGAAAAGGCGCCGATTATAGCCCAATCGCGGGTTCAAGTTAAGATGAAACGGTGTCCAACAGGGGTCTGCAGCCTGCGACTTTGGTCTGGTTGAACAGCGCGCGCCGAGGACGAGAGGGCCCACTATAATACTCGCGTATCAATGGCATTTTTGTGTGAAATATTTTATATAACAAATACATAGAGCATCCTGTTGATATCGATTATTGGTTTATGGCCAGGAAGTCTTTGCCGTGAAACACATGGTCGGCAACAGGCGGTCCCGCAGTTGACGAGATCTCGTACAACAACCGGCGTCGATAACGACTTACCCTGTGGGCTCGACTGTCCGATACTGGGTTCTCGCAAGGAAGCGAACGCCCAAAAGGACTTGGGCGCTGACAGGAAGTCCAAAAAGGGTTGGGGATAGGATATCCCCGGCCCTTTTTACCTATGGGGTGAGTTGCTAGTGCCCAGCGCGAGCATTGCATTCCCTGCCACAGGCCCCATATCTGTGGACAGGTATCTGAACCTGAGGGACAATCGAGACCAGGTCACTGATCGGAATCGAGGCGGAGCGCTCAATGACGAAACAATCTCCCGGCAACGGGCTTGCGCAAAAAGCACTTGGCACCATGATCATCTGGGGTACGGTGGGCCTGATTTGCATGCAGGTGCTGTTCACCGTCAGCTTCGGCCCCGGGGCGTAATCAACTAAGCCATGGCAAAACCGCCGGAAAACCTCGATGCGCTGATCAAGCCCCTGCTGGACAGACTGATGCCCTTCGGCCGGCAGTTACCGCTGCGGGACCAGGTGCCGCTGGTAGGTCCGCTGTTACTTTACCTGCTTCCGCTGCCGCTGTTCCCCGCCGCCTTCATCGCTCTTGCCCGGGGCAATTTCGTCCATTTCTCCACCGCTGTTACCGCCCTGGCCCTGCTGATGGCCGCTGCGGTTTTGACCCGCCGTGGCCTCAAGCGGGAGGTCGAAAACCGGCGACTGGGCTGGTCACGTATTGCGGTGCGCCCCTGGAAAATACTGGGTGCGGCGGCTGCGGGGCTGGCAACGGGCCTGTGCTCCTTTTTCATCCTGCAACAATCGGGCCTGGCCGCGGCAGCATGGGGGGTAACGACGCTGGCAGGGGTTTTATTGCGCTACAGGCCCGACAATATTGCCTTTGGTGTGCATGGCAGGCTGGTGGCATCGCGGGACAAGGCCGTCACCCAGGCGCTGGAAGAGGCTCGCCTCAAGATCGCCAGCATCGATCAGGCCAATCGCAGTATCCACAACCCTGAACTCAATCGCCGGCTTCGCCGCATCGTTAATAAGGCGATGGCCATTCTCACCTCGATAGCTGACGACCCAGCCATGTTGCAGCGCTCGCGAAAGTTTCTGAAAGTGTACCTGGATGGTGCCCAGCAGGTCACGGAGGGCTATGCCCGCCTGCACCCTGAACAGCGCCCCGGGCAACTGGAAGAAAATTTTCGCAATGTACTGATCACGATTGAAGATACCTTTGCGGAACAACAGCGCAAGTTACTGGAGAAGGACATGATGGATCTGGACGTGAAGATTGAAGTGCTGACGACCCAGTTGAGAAATGAAGGCGTGATCTGATTGATTTACCCGGAGAGAAAAACTATGGACAACAAACATACTGGTCAGGCCGAGCAGGATTCTACAGCAGCAGCTCAGGGCGAAGCGCTTGCCGAGGATGACTTGACACCACTTGCCAGGCTCGAACCGCAGCGCCAGGCGGTGGTCCTGCAACTGGTTGAGGATATCGATCTTGCGGATCGCAATTCCCTGCTGTTCTTCGGCAGTAAAATCCAGCAAGAGCTCACCCAGGTCTCCGATAACATGCTCGAAGGTGTCCGCAACAAGGACGCCGGCCCCGCATCGAGCTCGTTGAGTGAAGTCGTCACCACCCTGCGGGGCTTCGGTGCGCAAGACCTGGCCAGGAAGCCGGGCATCTTTGACCGCTTGTTGGGTGCACCGAAACCGGTCGTCAAGTTCTTGCAGAAATACGAAAACGTTCGGGGCCAAATCGATCTGATAACCGATCGGCTGGAGCAGCAGAAAACACAATTGCTCACGGATATCGTGTCTCTGGACCGGCTCTACGATTCGAGCCTGGAATACTTCAGGATACTGGAGAATTACATTGCCGCGGGGAAAGAGAAATTGCGGTTGCTCGACACCGTCGAGATTCCAGCCGCAGAACAGGCTGCCGCCGACCATGATGACGTATTACAGGCACAGGCGCTAAGTGACCTGCGTGGCGCCCGGGATGACCTTGAGCGCCGGGTCCACGATTTGCAGCTCACCCGGCAGGTTACCATGCAGGCACTACCCAGTATTCGGCTGGTGCAGGAAAATGACAAGGGGCTGGTGAGCAAGATGCAGTCTACTATTGTCAATACCATTCCACTATGGCGTCAGCAACTGGCCCAGGCCATCACCATCCACCGCTCGGGCGAGGCCGCAAAGACGGTAAAAGCGGCGACCGACCTGACCAACGAGTTGCTGGAAAAGAACGCCGATGCCCTGCAATCGGCAAACCGGGAAGTTCGCACGCAACTGGAGCGAGGCGTGTTCGATGTGGAGGTGGTCAAAAGTGCCAACGACAAGTTGATTGCCACCATCCAGGAAAGCCTGCAAATCGCTGAGGAGGGGAAGCAACGGCGCGCCGCTGCGGTACAGCAACTGGAGGCCTGTGAGAACGAATTGCGCCATGCGCTGGCAGGTGCCAGTGTCGCTGGCGGGGCAACGAGCTAGCCGCTGGTCAAGGCAGGTGACTGCCCGCTTATCCCACCCACTGTTAGCGGCCCGCCAGTGGCGCCGGAAAAGGTGTGCTCAAAATCGGGAGCCGGCTTAAAAAGCCCGGCAATACCCGTTACAATCGCGTCCATGAACTTGCCAGATCTTAGACCAGTCAACGTGTTTTTAGGCGAGCCCACCCCGCGCCAATGGGTGAAGGAGGCGAGTAATCCCCGGCGTATTTCCCAGTTGCTGAGCGAGCACGCAGACCTCGAACAGAAAGCTGCGCAATCAGCACTGACCACGATTCGGCGCTATACCCATGGCATACCGGGCAGGGCTCGCAAAGGTGAAGATGAGAAGAGCCAGTTAGATACCGCACCCTGCACGCTTCATTCCGAACTGCTCAACAAAATGTCTCGCCTAGCACGCGAAGAACTGCGCCATTTCGAACAGGTACTGGCGGTGATGGCAGCGCGGGGTATTCCCTATCAGCATGTCTCGTCCTCGCGCTATGCCGGCGGCCTGCGCGCTCACGTGCGATCCGCCGAACCCGATAGATTGGTTGATACCCTTATTGCCGGAGCCTTTATAGAGGCTCGATCCTGCGAGCGATTCGCCGTCTTGGCACCCTACCTGGACGACGATTTGGGCCGTTTTTATCGGTCGCTGTTGAAATCTGAGTCTCGCCATTTCCAGGACTATCTCACCCTGGCTTCACGTTACAGCCTGCAGCCGATTGACGATCGAATCGCCCGGTTTCGGGACATTGAAAACGCCTTGATACTGGGCATTGACGACGAGTTTCGCTTTCATAGCGGCAGGCCTTCAGTAAAAGCTATGGCAGCGTAGTTACGAGATAGGTGTAGTTGCGAGTTAGGTGTAGTTGCGAGATAGGTGTAGTTGCGAGATAGGTGTAGTTGCGAGATAGGTGTAGTTGCGAGATAGGTGTAGTTGCGAGATAGGCGTAGTTGCAAGATAGGCGTAGTTGCGAGATAGGCGTAGTTGCAAGATAGGCGCAGTTGCCAGATACATGGAGTTGCCCAGATACCCGCAGTCGTCAGAGATCGCCGTTGCCCACCATCCAATGACGATCCGCTTTATCGGGCGCCATTGTGAATTTTTTCACAAGACGGGGAGTGTTCGTTTCTGCTAGCGTCATCCCATGGGCGACGATATTTTCAGAGACAGACGGATTGGCGAGCGACGACTCGCGGAGGATATCTCGGGCCAGGTAATCTGCCGACGCATCCACCCCGACCGCCGAAAACTGGTGTTGCTATCCGATTGCTGGCAGTGGTGGTTGCGGGTCAATTATGTCGAGCCTGATGACCGGCGTGCGATCCGGCGCAGGGGTTAGCCACCTCACCGCGACAGCTTGACGCAGTCCCCCAATGCCGTACCGACTCAGCCTTGCCCCGTTTTACTGCAAAGGCCGGGACTATATCAGGTGGGTATCGCCCAGCTTAAAAGCGCCAATTCCCCTTGCCTGGATTCCAGGGTCCAGGCCTTCTGGTCCCAGTCCCCAAGTACCCAGCGCTCGCCGATGCGACCCGGCAGGGGAACCTCATGGGTGGCGGGGCGATGGGTATGGCCGTGGATCAGAACGTCGACCTTGTAATGCTCCATCAAGCGCACCACCTCCACCGGGCTGACATCCATGATGCTCTCGGGCTTGTTGCGGTTGGCCGCCTTACTGCCAGCGCGCCAGCGCGCGGCAATCTGCAATCGTTTGTTCAGGGGAAGGTGGGCCAATAGCCATTTGATCACGGGGTTGCGCACCCTGCGCCGAAAACGTTGGTAGGCCTCGTCGTCCAGGCACAGACTATCACCATGCATCAACAAAACGGGCCGCCCGTCGAGTTGTACCACGGCTGCATCGCCAAGGAGAGACGCTCCCGTGGACTCGGCGAAGCGCCTGCCGATCAGGAAATCGCGGTTGCCGTGCTGAAAGACCAGTCGGGTTCCCCCCAGGGTCAGTGCCCGCAGCGCGCCAATAATTTGCCGGGCCAAGGGCGAGGGGTCGTCATCGCCGATCCAGGCCTCAAAAAGATCGCCAAGGATATACAGCGCCTCGGCGTGCGCTGCACGCTGCTGCAAAAACGTCAGAAACGCATCGACCACTTCCGGGCGCTCTGGCGACAGGTGCAGGTCGGCGATAAAAAGCGTGGTCATCTAGCCAGGTAGTCATCACTGACAGTAACGCTCTCAATAACAACGGGCTCGACGGGAACGTCCTGGTGGCCGCCCTGGGAGCCGGTGCGCACCGCCTCGATGTTCTTCACAGTATCCATTCCTTCAACCACCTTGCCGAACACGGCATAACCCCAGCCCTGTGAGGTCTTGCCGGAATGGTTGAGGAAGTCATTGTCCTTCAGGTTGATAAAGAACTGCGCGGTCGCCGATTCCGGGTCCATGGTGCGCGCCATGGCAATGGTGCCGGTATCATTCTTGAGTCCGTTGTCGGCTTCATTGGCAATGGGCGGCCGGGTGCGCTTTTGCTGCATATGGGGGTCAAAGCCACCGCCCTGGATCATGAAATCACCAATCACGCGATGAAATATGGTGCCGTCGAAGAATCCGTCCCTGGCATACTGCAGGAAGTTGGCGGCCGATACCGGGGCATTGTCAAAATCCAGTTCCAGAACGATGGCGCCGTGGTTGGTCTGCAAAGTAATCATGTAAGCTGTCCCAATAATGAATAAGTCGGCTATGATACGTCCTGCCACCGCGAAAGGAAAAGCCCCGGTGCTGTTTAACGCCCGCAGCAGTATCGCTATAATCCCGCCCCTTTATTTATTGGAAACATCTGTCGCCATGAGCGAAAATGACAAACCCCAGCATTTCCTGCAGCAAATTATCCGCGAGGACATCGCCGCAGGCAAAATCGAAAAGCCCGTTACCCGTTTCCCACCAGAACCGAATGGTTATCTGCATATTGGCCATGCGAAATCAATATGCCTGAATTTCGGGTTGGCGAGTCAGTTTGGCGGCGCCTGCAATCTTCGGTTTGACGATACCAACCCCGAGAAGGAAGAAGACGAATACGTTCGCGCCATCGAGGAGGATGTAAGTTGGCTGGGATTCGATTGGCATGGTCAACCCCGCTTCGCGTCGGATTACTTCGACACGCTGTATCAATGGGCCCGCTATCTGGTGGAACAAGGCCTGGCTTACGTCTGTGAACTCGACGGCGACACCATGCGCGCGTATCGAGGCACCCTTACTGAGCCCGGTAAGAACAGTCCCTACCGCAATCGGCCGGCCGGGGAGAGCCTGGACTTACTGGAGCAGATGCGCAACGGCCAGTTGCCGGAGGGCAAAGCCACCCTGCGCGCGCGTATCGATATGGCATCACCCAACCTGAATATGCGTGACCCGGTGCTCTATCGCATCAAGCGGGTGGCCCACCATCGTACCGGCGACAGGTGGAATATCTATCCATCTTATGACTTTGCCCACGGCCAGGAAGATGCTATCGAGGGCGTCACGCACTCGATTTGCACGCTGGAATTCGAGGATCACAGGCCGCTTTACGACTGGTTTATAAAGCACCTTCCCGTGCCGTCGTCGCCGCGCCAGTACGAGTTCGCCCGCCTCAATCTCAGTTACACGGTGACCAGTAAACGCAAACTGAAAATGCTGGTCGATCAGGGTATCGTCAGCGGCTGGGACGATCCGCGCATGCCCACCATTGCCGGTCTGCGGCGACGCGGATACAGTGCAGCGGCTATTCGCCAGTTTTGCGACATGATCGGGGTTACCCGGTCCGACAGTCTTGTCGATGTAGGAATGTTGGAGTTCGCGATTCGCGACCACCTCAACAAAACCGCCCCTCGAGCAATGTGCGTGCTTGAGCCCCTGAAGCTCATCATCACCAATCTTGAAGCTGGCACTACCGAGTTAATGAATGCTCCGGTACATCCAGATCACCCGGAATCTGGCAGCCGGCAGTTGCCATTCAGCAATGAGCTCTATATCGAGCGGTCGGATTTCAGCGAAGACACATCGCTCTCGCGCAAAAAGTTCAAACGACTGGTATTAGGCGATTGGGTGCGCTTACGCAGCGCCTATGTCATAAGGGCCGAAAGCGTCGAGCGAGACGCCAGTGGTAGCGTGACCACCGTGCATTGTTCACTGGTGCCGGGCACTGTGGGGGCCAGCCCACCTGAGGGAGTCAAACCCAGGGGGGTGATTCATTGGGTGTGCGCAACCCGTGGCCGGCGCGCCACGGTGAATCTCTACGATCGCTTGTTCAACGACGAGACTCCGGACGCCGGAGACAAGGATTTCCTACAGCACCTGAACCCTGAATCACTGCAGGCGGTTACCGATTGCTGGATAGAGCCGGGTCTTGAAGACGCACTGCCAGAGCAGGCTTTCCAGTTCGAGCGCATTGGATACTTCGTGGCGGATCGTCATTCGCACAGGCGCGAAAACCCGGTTTTCAACCGTACCATAGGCCTCAAGGATAGCTCGGGCCGGTAACGCCAGCGGCGAGCATTGAAGACTCATTATGGTTTTGAAAATCTATAACACCCTCTCCCGCAGCAAGCAGGTCTTTACTCCGATCGAGCCGAATAAAATCCGCCTGTATGTCTGTGGTATGACTGTTTACGACTACTGTCACCTGGGACATGCCAGGGTGTTGGTCGCCTTTGATGTGGTTACCCGCTATCTTCGCGCCAGCGGCTATGAGGTCGACTATGTGCGCAACATAACCGACATCGACGACAAGATCCTGGAGCGGGCCCAAAGTAATGGTGAGAGTTTCGCGGCGCTCACCGCGCGCTTCATTGAGGCCATGCATGAGGATGAGGCGCGCCTGGGGGTACTCCCGCCCGATCAGGAGCCACGTGCCACCGCCCACATGGAGGATATTATCGCCATGGTGCAGACCCTGGTCGATAAGGGGTATGCCTATGTTGCAGCCAATGGCGACGTCTACTACTCGGTGGAAAAATTTGCGCGCTATGGCGCTCTGTCAGGCAAGAAGCCCGATGAGTTGCTCGCCGGGGCGCGTATCGAGACCGGCGATATCAAGCGAGACCACCGCGATTTCGCGCTGTGGAAAGCGGCAAGTGAGGATGAGGTCCATTGGAACTCGCCGTGGGGAGCGGGGAGACCGGGCTGGCACATCGAATGCTCGGCCATGTCCCGCAGTTGCCTGGGAGTGCACTTCGACATTCACGGTGGCGGCCCCGACCTGCCGTTTCCCCATCACGAAAACGAGATTGCCCAGTCCGAAGCTGCCAACGGCTGCCAGTTCGTGAACTACTGGATGCATGCTGGTGCAGTGCGGGTTGACGGCGAGAAAATGTCAAAATCCCTGGGAAATTTTTTCACCATACGGGAAATACTCGCTGAGTATCACCCCGAGGTGGTGCGCTACCTGCTGATCAGCAGCCAGTATCGCAGCGCTATCAACTATTCGCTGGAGACCCTGCAGATCGCCCGGGGCGCGTTGCAGCGTCTTTACACGTCATTGCGTGGTATCGCGCCGGCGGTATCACCCGATTTGCAGCAGCTTGATGAAAAAGACGGCTTCGTCCAACGCTTTGTGGCCGCCATGGATGATGATTTCAATACCCCGCTGGCACTGTCTGTACTGTTTGAACTGGTCAGGGAACTCAATCTCGCGCGCAGCGAGGGGGAGGAAGCCAAGGGCCTGAAGCTGGCCCGCACACTGAAAGGCCTTGGTGCTGTGCTCGGCCTGTTGCAGCACGATGCTGAAGACTTTCTCCAGGCTGGTGGGGCTGATGCGCTGGGCGACGATGATATCGAGGCGCTGGTTGCAGCACGCGAGCAAGCCAAGCGCGAAAAGGACTATGCCCGGGCTGACGATATCCGTAGCCGCCTGAAGCAACAGGGAGTATTGCTGGAGGACAGCCGGGAGGGAACACTGTGGAAACGATCCTGAAATAGCCGGACCCAACCCCTATAAAACCCGGTGCGTGCCGGCCCCGCTAATCCAACCAACGGACCTACGACCATGAAAGGCCTGCTGGCAAAGTCCGGTTTTTTCGCATACATCAGTGTCGTGTTTCTCAATGCCTTTGTCGATCTCGGGCATAAGATCATCGTCCAGAACACCGTGTTCAAGGTCTACGATGGCAACATCCAGATCATGTTGACCGCAATAGTCAACGCCCTGATCCTGCTGCCCTTCATTCTGTTTTTCAGTCCATCCGGCTTTCTCTCCGATAAGTACCCGAAAAACCGGGTCATGCGGGCCGCAGCCTGGGCGGCCCTCGGCCTGACGCTGGCGATTACCCTGTGTTACTACCAGGGTTGGTTTATTGCCGCATTCTGTATGACTTTTCTGCTCGCCGTGCAAAGCGCATTTTACTCGCCGGCGAAATACGGCTACATCAAGACCCTGCTCGGCAAAGAGCGGCTGGGGGAGGGCAATGGCGCGGTGCAGGCGGTCACCATCACCTCCATTCTGCTGGGTACATTTGTCTACTCGATTCTGTTCGAGGCTCGCTACGATTCCAGTGCGCACGCCGATGAAGCCGATATTCTCTCAGCCATTGCCCCCCTGGGCTGGCTGCTGGTGATCAATAGCCTGGTGCAACTGCTGTTCGCCTACCGTGTTCCGGAACTCGAAGTGACGGCCATCGATATGCGCTTTGACTGGATGGACTACCGTCGCGGCACCGCACTGCGACGGAACATCGAGCCAATTCGACGCCAGCCGATAATTCGCGTGGCGATTGTCGGCCTGGCGATGTTCTGGTCGGTAAGCCAGGTCATGCTGGCGACCTTTCCGGCGTTCGCCAAGGAGACTCTGGGTGAGACCAATACAGTGATGATCCAGGGCACCCTGGCGGCTAGTGGCCTGGGCATCATGTTTGGAGCGCTGCTGGCTGGTCGCCTGTCACGCCAGCACATCGAGCTGGCGCTGATGCCCGTGGGCGCGGCGGGCATCATTATCGGCTTGGCACTGATTCCTAACATCGGCAGTAATTTCGGACACATTGCCAATTTTATGATGATAGGCGTCATGGGTGGCTTTTTTATCGTTCCGCTCAATGCCCTGATTCAGTTTCACGCCGACGACGCCGAACTGGGCAAGGTGTTGGCCGGCAATAACCTGTTCCAGAATATCGCCATGCTGGTGTTTTTGCTGGCCACGGTGGCGCTGTCATCCGCCGGCGCAAGCGCTGTACTCATCCTGAGTTTTTTAGTACTGGTGGCGGTTAGCGGAAGCTTCTATGCAGTGATCAAGCTGCCGCAGTCGCTGGCGCGTTTCTTTCTGTTCGCGCAAAACGGAGGTAAAAACGCGAGAATCGAGGTGATGGGCGTTCGCAACCTGCCGGAGTCCCCGGGAGCGTTGCTGGTGGGTAAGCCCTGCGGAAACGTCGACTGGGCACTACTGCAGCTTGCATCGCCGCGAAAGATAGTGCCGGTGATTCCGCAGGACCTCTACCAGCGCAAGTACCTGAACTGGTGGTTCAAACTCTCGGGGGCACTGCCGACAGGTCCCGGGCCGCTGACTGCAGCGACCACTAACGCTATCGTCAGTCTGTTGGATTCAAGGCAGGTGGTTTACCGGGATCTCACCGGCAACGGCGATGCCAGCGGGGAAGCCTGCGATCCACAGTATCAGTTGCAACGGATCTGTCAATCCACGACAGCGGACGTGCGCATCATTCCGTACGCCATCCAGGCCCGGGGCAGAAGCGCAGTGGTCGCATTTGGCAGGCCTGAATATCCATCGATTCCCTGGGATGAATTGCAGCGCAAGCTCGATGCGCTGTCGGTTTCGGCGCACGGCGAATGGGGCGATACGGCATCTGCGCTAACAACACCTGAAACCTGAGTTCATGCCGGAGTAATCTCCGACAAATTCGATGTCAACCCAGGCCCTGCGCCGAACTGGACTGCAGCGGGAGCACGCCAGCAGCAGGCAGCAAAAAAAAGAGACAATCAACAGCGGTCTAACGTTCACGAATGCTCTCGCTGCTCATCTTTAGCAGTGGCGACAGGAAGAAATCGATAATGCGACGCCTGCCGGTTTTGATTTCAACACTAACGCTCATGCCCGACGACAAAGCCAGTAGCTTGTCGTCTACTGCAATGCGATTGGCCGCCATACTGACGATAGCGGGATACACCAGACCCATACCTTCATTTTCAACCGCGTCACTGGACAGTGTTCGTACGGTGCCTTCGATACTGCCGTAGCGCGTGAAATTATAGGCGTCTATTTTGATGGCAGCGTGCTGCCCGGCACTGACAAAACCAATATCGCGGTTCCTGATAAACGCCTGAACTTCCAATCGTTCGTTAATCGGTGTCAACTTCATCAACAATTGGGCCGGTCTGACAATGCCGCCAATGGTGTGAATTTGCAGTTGGGAAACTGTCCCGTCCACGGGCGCAAGCAGCACCGAGCGCTGGCGTTGCTCGTCTGCCTTGTGCAGGCGCTGGCGCAGCATCGCCTGGCGCAGCCTGGCGTCATTCATGGCGACCAGGTTTTTTTCGAGCGCTTCAGTTGCGAGCATGTCGAGGCCGGCGCGGACTTCGCCAATTTGCGCTTGCAGCGAGGCGACCCGCGCTATCTCGCTGGCCAGATACTGCCGGGCTTCAATGCGCTCTTGCTCTTGCTGCAGGTAATGATCGCGGGACGCCAACTGCCGTTTGAACAGTGCTTCTATCGACTCGGTGCGTTCCTCGATAATCGGCAATGTAGTCTGCAAACCGCTTACGATTGCAACGGCGCTGCGCTCGCTGCTGAGCAGGGCCGCTATCTCCTGCTGCAGCGCCGCGCGGCGAGCCTGATGCAAGGCGATGCGGTTGGACAGTACCCGTGTCAGGTAATCGCGATCCGGCACGATGGCGTAGGTGTCTTCGTCCGACGCCAACTGGCGAATAGCATCGTCGATCATTTCCGGCGCCCCCCGGGGGGCGTGGGATTGATCGCTCAAAAACTGGTTGTAGGAGTACTCGATCAGCCAACGCGCACCGGCATCCTGTAAATCCTCGCTCGCCTGGCGCTGCTCAGCAGCGCTGAAGGTCGAGTCGAAACTGATCAACGGGTCGCCCCGAGCCACCCTCTGGCCATCGCTAACGTGGATCTCTCGCACCACCGCGCGCTCGAAAGGCTGCACCTGCCTGACTTTACCCATGGGAATAATCTTGCCCGGCGCCACCGCAACGATATCGACCTTGCCGAGATAAGCCCAGGCAAACGCAATCATTGCCAACAGCATGATTGCCCATATGATCAGCCGACCATAAAACGGAGCTGGCCCGGACTCGATGCGAATAGCCGCAGGTGAAAATTGCAGCCTGTCTCGATTGTGCCTGGTTCCCCGGAGCTTCGCCTTGTCCTTCATTTGTATGCCCTGCTTCATAGTGCTGCCGATCGGAAAGGTGTGGGTGGCGGTGTACTGTCAGGCGTGGGCAGCGGCGCCTGCCTGGTGGGCGTGCAGGCGAGCATAGTAAGCACCGGCCGCCAGCAACTGATGATGTGAACCCTGCTCGACGATTCGGCCCTTGTCCATGACCACGATCCGGTCCGCATGCTGCACCGTCGATAAACGGTGGGCGATAATCAACACGGTCCGCTGACGACAGATGCTCTTCATGTTGTTCTGTATCTGGCTTTCTGACGCGTAATCGAGGGCACTGGTTGCCTCGTCGAGGATGAGAATCCTGGGATCGCCGACCAGTGCCCGGGCAATGGCAATGCGCTGTTTCTGGCCACCCGAGAGAATGCATCCCTGCTCACCGACAAGCGTATCGTAACCCTCTGGCAGTTCGCTGATGAACTCATGGGCACCGGCAATCTTTGCCGCGGTGATAACACGGGACATGTCCATGGCGGAATCCGAGAGTGCGATATTGTCCCTGACTGATCGGTTGAACAGGAAGCTTTCCTGTTGGACCACACCGATCTGGCGTCGCAGCCATGCCGGCTGCATCATAGCGACGTCGGCGTCGTCAATGCGCAGGCGTCCTTCGGTGGGGCTGTGCATTCGCTGTATCATGCGGCTCAGCGTGCTCTTACCGCAGCCGGATCGGCCTACGATACCGATAACCTCACCGGCCTCGATTTGCAGGCAGATATCGTTAAGTGCTTCACAACGGTCCTGTTGGTAGCGAAAATACAGGTGATCAAACTGGATTTTCCCCCGTAGTTCGGGAACGCTTGCGCGGTTGGGGTTGTAGTGAGTTTCGCAAGGCGTATTGAGGATATCGCCGAGGCGACGGATGGATATGCCAGCCTGCTGGAAATCCTGCCAGAGCTGTACCAGGCGAAGCACCGGCGAGCTCACCCGGCCGGCAAACATATTAAAGGCTATCAACTGGCCGACGGACAGCGCGCCGCCGATGACCAGGGTGGCACCCAACCACAGGATGACGATGCTGGCGATCTTGTTGATCAGGTTGGCGCATTGGGTGGCCAGGTTGGCGAGGTTGCCCGCCTTGAACGATGAGGAGACATAAGCTGCCAGCTGGTCCTCCCAATGACGCTGCATTTGCGGCTCAACGGCGTTGGCTTTCAGGGTATCAATCCCGTGAACAGCCTCGACCAGGAATGCCTGGTTTTGCGCGCCGCGCTGAAATTTCTCTTCGAGCCGATTACGCAGCAGGGGGGTGACGAAAAGCGAGAGAACCACATAACAGGGTATCGATGCCAGCACCACCACAGTCAGGGTGGGACTGTAGCTGTACATGAGCAACAGAAAGACAACCGTAAACAGCAGGTCGATGACCACGGTAAGGCTCGAACCGGTAATGAACTGGCGGATACTCTCAAGTTCTCTAACCCGGGCCACGGTATCGCCCACGGCGCGGGCATTGAAGTAGGCGGTGGGTAGCGCGAGCAAGTGCTTGAACAGGCGCGCACCCAGCAACACGTCGATCCGATTGCTGGTATGGGCCAGCAGGTAATTTCGCAGCGTAGCGAGGATTACGTCAAACAGGCTGATCACCAGCAGGCCGAACGCCAACACATCAAGGGTATTCAGGCTGCCGTGTACCAGCACCTTGTCTATCACCACCTGAAAGAATAGCGGGGTCGCCAGCGCAAACAGCTGCAGAAAAAAGGACGCGGCGAGCACCTCCAGCAGTTGCTGTCTGTGCTTTAATACCGCGGGAACAAACCAGCGAACGCCGAACCGGGTTTCACTTGAGAAAGCCCTCTGCCGGCGCCTCAGCAGAATCAAGCTGCCGCCCCAGCTTTGGTTAAACAGCGGCAGGGGTAGCGATAGCGGCCTTTTCTCCCTTGGGTCATGTACCAGCACATTACCGTGGGCTACCCTGGCTACTACCACGAACTGGCCGTCTTCGAGGCGAGCAATTGCCGGCAACGGCAGCTCGTCCAGTTGTTCGATTGCGATGCCATCACGTTGGCGCGCGTGCAGTTGCAGTTCGCTGGCCAGTTGCAGAAGCTCGGCGCTACCTGCGGGTTTGTCGCCGGTACCGAGTTGGTGTCGCAGCTGGGCCGGGTCGACCGCCGTTTGGTGATAGCGAGCGATGATGGCGAGACATTGGATACCCGAGTCCGGGCAATGATGTAGATCGAGAGCGTGCGGCATAACATCCCTGTTTGTCTGTTTTAATCCGTTAAAACATGCACGGGATAGTAGACTTGGCCGCCGCCAAATGTAATCAGCGTATGCGTTAACTAATTACGAAACGACGGGATTCGGAGCAGGCCCTCGTGGGGCCGGGGCCGAAGATCGGCCGAGGAATTCATCAAGGTTACCGGTTCAATGGGCTGAAATCGCCGGGAGTACCATCGTATCCGTCGCCAAGGCACGGTAGTGCGCCGCACACGTTTTCTATCTGCCCGCTGCGCCAGAAATCGGCTTTCTGCTGTTGGGCATTCGCCTGCCGGAAGGGCATGCTATGGGTGTTGTATCCTTCCGTCCGGGGAAGGTTATCGATGCGCTGCAACGGGGTTCCGGCATGGTCTTTGATGGGGAAAGGCCCCGAGTCCCAAACCACGAGCGCGCTGGCATCGTGGGGATAGGTGCTTATCGGTGGGATGCCCGCATAGGCTTTGCTGGCGATGTGGCGGCCCTCAACCACCGTGGGGCCATGGCGTTGCACAGGAAGGGTGCGGGCCAGGATTTCAGCGCTAGTTTCGTTCACGGTCTGGTCGCCTACTGCGGTGTGAATCAGTACCCGGGTTGGCGTCGAGCCGGGGAGGATAGCCTGGGTGACATGGTTCGCGTAGCCGTTGTTCTCGCCCCGGTCCCACAGCATCTGGATCAATGCGAAAGCCAGGGGTTGTTGCAGCGAATCCGGATAGGCTGGATCAAAAGCCTCAGCGAAAGCAGGCCAGGCGCTACTGCGGCGAATCAACAGGCTGAAGTTCATGCCCGCAACATTGAGTACCGCACGCTTGAAGTGCGGATTGACCGCAGCCAGGGCCGCGCCCAGAACGGCGCCCTGGGATACGCCTTCGTAGTGCACTTCACCGGGCCTGAATAATGGCCGGCCGGCGTCATTCTGAAAGACCGATGAGGCGGCAAAACCGTTGGCGTTGACGATAGCCTCCGACAACAGGATATTATTCAGGAAGGCCTGCTGCAGTCGGTCCGCCAGCGCCGGGAACAAGCTGATATTCGACAGGATGGAAACCACAACCGGAAGATCCTCGTTGGACATGCCCCAGGTGTCTACTGCGCACAGCAACAGGTTGTGTTGCTCCGCCAGTGGGCCCAAACCCTGCAGCGACGACTCACGACTGCTGAACAAGTCATGGCCCACGATAATGGCACGGGTGTCGTTGTCACCGTCGGCGGCATCGGCGAAGGCACTGTGGGGTATAGCGCAGAGGAAGGGGACATCAACACTGGCATTGGCGCTGCGCTGGCTGGGTAGGGCATCCGCATGATCACTGGGGTAGTACAAGCGGGAACCGGGACCGGCACTGCTGGAATCCATAAAATTCGGCACCTCGAGAATGCCGCGCACTGTCCTCGCCCAGTGGGGATTTTCTGCAGCGCTGGTGTCAATCACACTGGTGATCTCAGTCGCCGGCGCCGTACCCGCCAGGTCTGCCAGGGCCGTGTCACGCATATGCAGCACACGGGCAGTGAGATTGCCGGTTGAAGCTACCGTAAAATCCCAGCTCAAGTACAAACCCCCGCGCTGGATTCCATGGTCTTGCAGGGTCTGGAACAGCGCCTCGAAGTGGGCTCGCCGCACCTCAAGTTCCGGCACTGTCGAGGGAATCGCGTCGCGGTAAACGACGAAAGCGTCCTCTGCGTCGATCCGCTCGCCGTTACTGTCCCGGAGGTTTTGCATTGCGACAATGTAGCGCTCGCCTTCCTGCAGATTCTTCGCCACTCGAATCAGGAGCGCGCGCCTCTGGCCGGGTTCCGGGTGCGCGTCGAGCTCGGCCCAAATCATCTGTCGCTCACCGGTGGCGGCATGCAGCAACTGGATGGGGGCGTCAACATCGAGTGACTGCTCAATATCGGTTATCGGCGCCGCACCGGTTTGTGCCAGATCCAGGTTGGGAACGTAGGCCAGCAGAGAGGGCCCCGGAGAAAAACCGTCATTGCGATTGTGCTCGGTGACATCAAACGGCTCACCCGCTGCATTCTGCGGCATGGCCCTGGGGTCGAAATGGATTCGGAGGCCGGTTTCAGTTGTACTGTCCGCCTGGCTGAAAAAATCATTGGGGAAGGGGAACAGGCATTGCTGCGGCTGGGTGATATCGCAGTAATTCGCCTGGCTGACATCAATGGTAGCAGGATCGACGGGATAGCTGACCGGCGCTGTGCCCTCGATATCAGAGCAGGCGCAAAGCAGCATTCCGAGGCAAGGAAACAGTATGCGTTTAGTCATAGGGCTCCCCGCCTAACCGGTTGTCGTCGTCCAGCCGCACGCCAGCGGCAAAACCTCGCCCACCCAATGGTACAGTGGGGACCCGCCAAATACAGAGCCAACTGGGCAGTCTCTTCTCCCACGGCCACTTTTTTACTGGGAACCAGTTGCTGCAAGTGACGCTTGAACGCTTCCATCTCCAGGGCTTCATCTGGATAGTAGCTTGCATTGCGAACATAATTCTGGGCGATGGCATTCACCTGTACATTGGATTTTGCCAGTCCCAGGCCGACCGCACGCAAAAAGATTGTTGACCTGTGCTGATGGCGGTGGTAGCTGGCTCTGACGATTGCACGAAAAGTGTACTGGCCTTTGTGCCAATAGCCCCATCAACAGCCGGCCGCTGGCGACAGCATACTAACACAGGCCCGTGTATTGCATCAGGCCAGCGCATAATGCCTAAAAGATGGTTTCCCTGGACACCGGTTGCCGTGGTCAGGTTCTGGATGAAGGGGCGGGCGATGAACGGTTCAGGCTAACCCGGGAGTCAATGGATACCCTGCAAAAAAAGTGAACCAGAGCATATTATCAAGTCCCGGGCGGGGCGCGCCGTGAGGCGTCCATTGGCGCTGGGTCCTGCGTATAATGGCCGCCGGTCTTTACTAACCTCCGTAAAACGCGAACTCGCAGCATTTTGCAAAAAGGCCGGCTGTGCCATACTCAAAAACCGTAAATGTCTGTCTGGAAATATCGTTGTCTATGCGAATACTTGCCCGCTTTTGCCCGGGAATCGTACTGTTATCGCTGGTTACTGGTTGTGGCGGCGGCGGGGGCGGTGGCGATACCCCGCCCCCGAATGCCTTGCCGGAGGCGCGTTTCCAGGTGGAACCCCAAACCGCCCAGCTTGATGTCGAGTTGGTTTTTGATGGCAACGCCTCCTCCGATGAGGACGGCAGTATCAGCGAGTACTTGTGGGATTTCGGCGACGGTAGCGGCGCCGAGGGCAGCCGGGTGGCGCACATTTATCGCTCGGCGGGAGAGAAGCAGGTGACGCTGACCGTGGTCGATGACCGGGGCGGTCGCGCCACGAAGGCGCAAACACTGACCGTGCAACCGGGGTTTTCCCTGAGCGGGGAAATCCGTGTTGCGGGCAATATAGTCACCGATAGTGACGTCAACGACCCCGCCGCGCCCTACGTGCCCAACGACAGCGCGCTACTCGCCCAGGCGTTGCCAAACCCCGCGATTAGCAATGGGTTTGTCAGCAGTGACGCAAGCGGTGTTGCCGGTGATCGCTTCGCCGATCGTGGTGATAACTTCGATTTTTTCCGCATTGAATTGCTGGAAGGGCAGCTTATCTCCCTGCAGTTATCTGACTTTGACAGAGCCGATCCCGCTGCACACGATATTGATCTATTCCTGTTCGACCAGAATAACCAGCTATTGGCCTTCTCAGACGCCGACAGTTCGGAATTCGAGAACGTCGTGGCGCCCCAGTCTGGCACTGCTTACATCATGCTAAGGGCGAGCGAGGGCGCCACCAAGTATGTGCTCAGGGTCGGCAACGATTTCACCTCGGGTCGGGTCACCGGGAACAACGCCTCGGTAGATTTCATACCTAACCAAATCATGCTGGGTTATCACCAGAACCGCTACCTCAGCCAGAGTCTTGGAGTCGACACGCCAGGCCTGCTTGCCTCCGAGCCCGCAGTCAGGACCCTGGTGTCCGGGAACCTGCAACTGGCCGAACTGGTATCCAGCCGGCATTGCCAGGAGTTGCTCGAACGTATCAGCGAAGGCACTGGCGCGATCGCCTCTCCCGGGGCGCGTATGTCGATGGCGTCACACACCGTAACACCGCAACCGGCAGAGAGCGCGAAATACCTGACCCTGGCGCTGGCCAAGGCGCTGCGCAAGCGGGGGGATGTTGCCTACGCCGAGCCGAACTACCGTGTCCACGCCAGCGCAATACCCAACGATTTCTTTTACAACCTGCAGTGGCACTACCCCTTCATCAATTTACCGGACGCGTGGAATCTCTCCACCGGTTCAACGGCCACCAATCCGGTGGTAGTGGCAGTGATCGACAGTGGTGTACTGCTCAATCACCCCGACCTGCTGAACAAGACGGTCGCCGGCTACGATTTCATCAGGGATCCCGCGGTTGCCGGTGACGGCGACGGGATTGACGCCGACCCGGATGATGTCGGTGATCGTGAAGGAGCATCGGCGCAAAGCAGTTTTCATGGTACCCACGTCGCCGGAACCATTGGCGCACTCAGCAACAATGGCAAAGGAGTGGCCGGCGTATCCTGGGGTGCGCAAATCATGCCGATCAGGGTGCTCGGTATCGGTGGAGGCTCCGGTTACGATCTGGTGCAGGGTATTCGTTATGCGGCGGGATTGCCCAACGACAGTGGCCGGGTTCCCGCGCAGCGGGCAGATATCATCAACATGAGTCTCGGTTGCCTTGCTTGCTACAGCCAGTCGCTGGCGGACACCATCATTGAAGCCCGCCAGGCTGGAGTGATAGTGATCGCGGCGGCGGGCAATAACGCCAGTTCATCACGGTTTTATCCCGCGGCCTACGACGGAGTGGTGGCGGTTAGCGCTGTCAATTCCGGCTCGGAACTGGCGTCCTATTCCAACTTCGGCGGCTATATCGACGTTTCGGCGCCGGGGGGCGATGACATTGACCGCGATGCGGATGGTTACACGGACCGTATCCTCAGCCTGCTTGGGGACGATTCATCGGGAAGCATAGAATTTCGCTATGGCTGGTCAAGCGGCACATCCATGGCTGCGCCCCATGTCGCCGGCGTTGCTGCACTGATGAAAGCGGTTTACCCTGCCTTGACACCCCTCGACTTCGATCAGGCTGTCGCCAACGGCACCGCGGTGACTGACCTCGGACCCCCGGGCAGGGATGATGACTTTGGTTTTGGAAAAATAAACGCCCTCAAGGCGGTGCAGGCAGCGCAGGCGCTCGGTGGAGGCAGCCAGCCCGGAGTCGTCATCGCAAATCCGACCGTGCTGGATTTTGCGGCGGGAGAATCGCTGAAAGTCATTCAGCTGGAAGCCCAGGGCGATGACGCTCCTGCTATCGTCGATGTGGCCGGCGACCAGGACTGGATTGACGTTGCGCGGGGCAATAATGTCGCTGCCGACGGTACCGGAGACTATATTGTCCAGGTTGACCCGGGCGTATTGGATACTGCTGTCCACGAGGGTAAGATCATCGTCCAACTGGATAACGACACACGCCTGGAGGTGCCTGTTTATATGCAGGTCATCAGGCAGCAGGCAGGGGTGGGTAATCCGGGCCAGGTCTACATACTGTTGCGGGACGCCGACAACGAGTCGACTCGCCTGCAAACAACTGCCCAGCTCGATGCCGAGGGCCGCTATCGCTTCAGCTTCGAGGAGACCGTTGGCAGGGGAAGCTACCGCATATACGCAGGATCCGATATCGATAATGACCTGTTTATTTGCGGCGCCGGAGAAACCTGTGGCGCGTGGCCAACCCGCGATCGCCCCGAGGATATACTCGTCGATCGCGATATGTCGGGGCTGGATTTCGACCTGGTGACAGAGGCTAATTTCGATATTGAAACGCGGCACCAGGACGCCGCCAACGGCATTCAGCGAGGGCCCTGAATTTGAACCCAAGTCTCACCCGGGACGGCGCTACCGGTCGTTTGACCAGGCAACACCCAGGCCTGTCCACTTTGGCTTTATTCCTGGTGTTGGCTGTTGTTGCTGGCTGTGAGCCCCTGCCGGACGACGTGGGGCTCAGAATCACGCAGGTGCTGGAGTCCGATTACTGCGCGGTGGAGCAGCCATCTGCCTATGTGATCGAGAGTGCATCCCAGTGGCATGCGCTGCGGGCAGGTGCGGGTCGTTTTTTACCCGACCCATCGCAAGCGGATGCGGGCGCTGATCAGTATCCGGCATTGGTTGATGACGAAGTCCTGGTGGTTATTGCAGCAGGGCAGCAGCCTTCCGCCGGCTACCGGGTTGTCATTGATACCTACGACTGGCAGCGAACGCAAGAAGAGCTGATTTTACAGGTAACCCTCGAGTCGCCTCCAACGGGAAACATGCAGGCCGCGGTAATGACCTCTCCGTGCAGTGTTGTCGCCCTGCGCAATTACCGGGGTATCGAGCAAGTACGATTTGTCGGCTTCCAGAGCGAGCTATCGGTGCAACTCACAGTGCCGCTATCACCGTAAAACCCGTCGCTGAGACCCAGCCACTTGTGAGGCAATCGACATTCTTGCATCCACAGCTGTAAAACTGTGTCCTGCAAGCTAGATTGATGAATGAGATCATCGATTGCAGAGGGAAAGCATGCCCAGTCCAACGCGATTGCTGCTGGCCGGTATCGGGCTAGCGCTGGTGGCTAATAGCCACGCCACAGACCAGCAAAAAGATTTGCCCGCATACTTTGACCCGGACGAGGCCTTTACCGCATTGCTGCAGTCTACCCTATCGAACCGGGAGCATAAGGTAATCAGTCTGGCCCAGGGCGATGACCGCTGGGTGAAGCGCAAATCCCTGGCCGCCGTTATCCATACCCCAGGCAAAAAGGTAGGCCGATAGCGAAAATAACTGTAGAGCGACTGGAAAGCGGGTTTGATGTCCTCCTCAAATTTCATATCGTGATCAAATTCCTTGGACGGCTCCATGGTCCGATCCTGGCTGTAGAAACGGTCGGGGTGGCGGAACTTCAGCGTCAGTTGGCGCTCATTGCTGTCCAGGTCCGTTCGCTCGCGAACCACATAGTCATTCTGGCGCAACCAATGATCGTCGGTATCGAGGAAGCGAACCTGGCGTCGCCGGCGACTGACATCTTCGGTTCCGCTAACGGCAATCGCGTTGGGCAGGATCACGGACGCCAGATCCTGCCACAGTGCGGTTGCTGACTCACTGAGTTGTTCCGCCGACCCATTGAACTTGCTGGCTTGCAACATCATTTTGTACTCACGGGAAGTGAGGGCTGTCATGTCTTCGTCCTCTTGTGGCTTTTATCATTATGGGGTGCCAGTTTCGCTACAACGTTAAACCCCCACCGCAATGATGTCTACGGTCATTGCCGCGGGCGGCACGACAGTTCTTTGAAACCACAGCAAAATAAGTAGTCGGCTGCGGTCCCCCATGCCGCCAGCGCCCAAGCCCCTAACTATCGCTACCTGCATAACACACTGACTGTCAATGCTATTTCCCAAGCCATGCCGGGTACTATTTGGCATATCTTTAGCCCGCGTTTGCTTTACCCGTGCGACCCGGATAACCAATAATGCCTGTACTCTAATAACAAGGTGCTTCAGTGGTGTTGTCGATTGACGCAAGGCAAGGTAAGGGGGAGCAACAACCGCCGGATTACCCGTTCGAGCATGTTGTGGATGCCGATGTTCTGACCGACATCAGCTACCATCGCTTCGTCGAGGAGTACGCAAAAAAGGGGCGGCCGGCAGTGATCCGCGGAGCCCTTGGTGAACTGCCTGCCGCGGGTTGGACGCCCGAATTGATGATTGATCGTTGGGGAGACAAACTCTTCGAAGTTGACGGCGAACAAAGAAAATTCTCTGATATCGTTGGCGCTTTGCTCGCGTCCACCCCGCAGAATCCGGCTCCCTACCTGCGCAGCATCGATATCGAGACTGACTTTCCTGAAATCATCCCGGACCTGGCTCCCGGGGTTAAGTACGCCTGGCCCAACTATCGCCTGCTGCGGTCGCTCTTTCCTGGCTGGTACTTTGGACCCGGGAGCCATTGTGCGGAGTTCTTCTTCGGTGGCAACGGCGGCAGTTTTCCGTTCATGCACGCCGACTGGCCTCCCATGCACACGTTTATCGGCCTTTTTTATGGCGAGAAGGAGTGGATAGGTTTCAGTCCGGACCAGGCAGACAAGCTCTATTTGGAAGATCCGGGAGGCCATCAATACGTCCGTTCGACCGTTGAGGACATTTTTACGCCGGATTTTACTCGCTACCCGAAATTGAAGGACGCCAGGCCGGTGCGGGCCAAACAGCAGGCGGGGGATTTGGTGTTCATGCCATGCAACTGGATTCACTCGGTAAAAAACCTTTCCCCCACCATTTCCATTGCCTGGGACCAGTTGACCGGCTCGTGCTGGAGCGAGTTTGTCGCGGACAGGTACCGGGGCACGGTTATGAACCACCCGGTAAAATCGCGGCTGGTGAATATCTACCTGGCTTCCCTGGGCGGGATCCTGAATATTGCTAGCGAAATCAGGAAACGCTCATGCGGCGAATCAGTGCGGGGGCGTATCGTCCTTTAGCCTGGATATTGCGCCAGCTGCCTGAGATAGCGCGCAGCTATCGCGTTGCTTTTGCGTGTTCGCGAGCGTAAACGTAGCCATAGCTACGTCGGAGTGAGCATGTGCGCAAAATCGACGCGAGATCAAATGGTATCCAGGCAAACAGCAGGGGTGCCATGTTGTACCCGGGTGAAAAACTCGCGATATCCTTTTCTACAAGGGCCAGACAAATGTTGGCGTGTGCTGGAGCATTATTCGGGTTAGCTTTACCAGCGGGAGTCGCTGCAGAAAAGAGATCCCGGTTGCGGTGGCGCACTTTGGGTAGTAATCAACATTAGCGTTGCGACGCCAAAATACGCAATGGTATAAAACGAGTCAAAATCAGAACCCGATCAGGAGCTGTGCATGGACGCACTTTCTCGATATCCGGCTGGGCATGTATTGCCCGATCTCGCTAGCCAGCGCGTTGGCAAACGCGAACAAGCCGTCACGCTGCATCGCAGTGGTCACATCAATCACGCGGTTGAATTCTACAAGGCCTACCTTCAGGACCACCCCAAAGATACCGGTATCTGGTCCAACCTGGGAGCCTGTCTGCGCACCAGGAAACAACATCGGGCGGCGCTGGCCTGCTACCACCGTGCGCTGGAAATAGACCCGACCAACATCGCGGCCCTGGGAAACCTTGCCAACGTCCTGAAAGACCTGAACCGCCTGCGCGAATCGATAGCACTGCACCAGGAGCTGGTGAGCGCTGCACCCCGGGACAAGCAGGCGCGGATCAATATCGCCAGCGCGCTGCGCGAGAATCGCAGTTTTGAGCTTGCCCTGCAGCATCTCGAGCAGGCACTTGCGCTGCATCCCGGTGACCCCGCAGTGAATTGGGAGCGTGGGCAGAATCTGCTGCATAGAGGTCAATATGCCGAGGGGCTGCGTTGCTACGAAGCGCGTTGGCAACTGGGCGAGCTGCCAGAGCCCGATGTTTCCTGCCCACGCTGGACCGGCCAACCCCTCGAGGGAAAAAGGATATTGCTGCATGCCGAGCAGGGCTATGGTGACACTATCTTCGCGGCCCGCTATATCCGCCTGGTGAAGGCAAAGGGAGCGATCGTCATCCTGCGCTGCAAACCCGAGCTCCATCGCCTGTTCGCAGGGATCGGCGCTGATGCCCTGGTGGAGCCCGACGCAGAGTGCCCGGCGGCAGATTATCATTGTCCAATGATGAGCTTGTTGGCTATGTTTAATACAGAGCTGGAAACGGTGCCACCTCCTGCGCAGCTCCATGCGCCGCGAGACGTGAAAGGCAAGTTTGGATTTTTACGGCAGCGGGAGCGACGCTTGCGGGTTGCCATTGTCTGGAGCGGTAGTATCACCTTCAAGAATAATCACAATCGCTGCGCCCCCCTGTCGCAGTTCCTGGCGTTACTGGATATGCCCGAGCTGCGTTTTTTCAGCCTGCAAAAAGGACCGCGGGCTCGGGAATTGTACCAGCACGGAGCGGACGCGGTGATCGAGGACCTGGGCAAATCCTGCGAGGATTTTGCGGATACGGCTGCGGCACTGGATGCCATGGATGTGGTGCTGATGACCGATTCCAGCCTGGCACACCTGGCGGGTAGCCTGGGCAAGCCCGTCATCAACCTGCTGCAATACGTTCCCTACTGGATCTACAGCAGCGCAGAAACGAGAACCCCGTGGTATCCCAGCCATCGCCTGATCAAGCAAAGCGCCCCGGGAATCTGGGAGCCGGTGTTTGCCGAGGCGCGCACGATACTCAAACGCATGGCAATGGAGAAATCGCTTGGATAACCGAGGAAGGGTAATGAACACAGCCTGGTTCGGGCGCATAGCAATAGCGTTGTTGCAGCGTGTACCAGCGCTGTCACTGCTTTTCCTGCTGATCGGATGTGATGCCCCGGGAGTCGCCAAACTGCGCGAATTATGCATCACCGAGAGCTTTCCCCGGATTCACCAGCGGGTAAGCGCCCCCGGTTATTACGACGGCTTCCAGGAATGCTTCGACGCGATCCGCTTCCTGATCGGCTGGGAGTACCAGTTTGTCGAGTGCCGGGAGAAGAAGTCACGCTACATCAGTGCGCTCGAACCGGGGCTGTATCGCGTCAGTAAAGTCAGGCAGAGTTCCGGCCTGTGTGACGCGGCACTGTTGCGGCAGGCGAGGAAGGAGAAATTTCTCTACAGGGATTTCCTCGATTCAGGCCTTTGCCTGGCGCTGGAGGAGATAGCCGAGCCCGGGGCGCAGTACGGAGTATTTTTGGGTGATTCACAGACCGTGGAACTGAAGAACGTTTTTGGTTCCAAAATTTTCATGCGCTATATGTATGCAATGAATATGAAATCAGTAACAAAATACTGGTCGAACTGAAAAGGCTTCACTTCTGGTGCCGATTCCATCTTGAGCGTAAGCAGCTTTGCAAGTGCGCGTGAGTTGCCGGGATGTCGTACCTGAATTAGTCGGATATCCCCGGGATCGCAAGTGTAAATCGTTATATTATTCCAACAACTCCAGGGACGGAGAGCAATCATGGCAACGATAGAAGACCAATACCAGGCGGCGCTGCTGGCTGACGCGGCGTACGTCACCCTCAATGCAAGGGACTTATGTAACCGACGGTTATAACACCGGCAACCCACAGATTATAAATTCGTTAGCCTATTTCGACCCCGACGATAACGGCGTCAGTTTCCTCGACAGGGGTTGGACCGAGGCCCAGTTCACTGACTTTCGCGCCAATTACCGGGTGGTTTACCACCAGCCGAACCAGGCCAACGGATTCTCCGCCACGCTGTTTCAAAATATCCAAAGCGGTAAACATACCGTCGCGTTTCGGGGCACTGAAGGCGCGATGGACCTGATCCAGGATGTGGCCCTGACCACCGGCGCCTCGACCTTCCTGCCCTACAGCCAGGAAAACAGTATCGGCCAGTTCCTGCAGGACGCCGGAATCTTCGACGACCAGGGTGCGATCAAGGCCGAATTCATCGGCAACGTCGACTTCACCGGCCACTCCCTGGGGGGCTACCTGAGCATCTGGGCGGGGTACAAGTACCAGGACCTGTTTGACCAGGTTTATACCTTCAATGGTGCTGGAATATCCCGCGTCGGCCCGGTTGGGCTCATCAACGAGCTGCGCGCGGCCACCGTACTGGATCCGTCCCGGGAAGAAAGGTTTCACAACATCTACGGCGATGAACTTTTTGAGGTGGTAGCCAACAAATTCACCTTCTTTCGGCCCGGTGAATATGCCGGCCTCTTCATTGAAAACCGTCCCTTGTCGGGTATCGGCAACCACTCGATGTCCCTGTTAGTGGAATCGCTGTCGGTCTACCGTTTGTTCTCCGCCCTCGACGATAGCCTGTCGACGGAAACCGTCACCGCGATACTGAACGCCAGTGACAACCAGTCGACCAATTCCCTGGCCTCGGCGGTTACCCATTTATCGAACTTGCTGGGCGATGACTTTTCCTATGCCAGCCAGGCCGACGCGCAGCAGTTCTATGAGGATATCGGGGCGCTCCAGTTGAGCTCTGACGCCAGCACGGGGATTGCACCGCTTCAACTCCGGCTCGCCGCGGTGGAAAAAGAGATAGACCAGGGCAAGGCACTGGCGAAGGAGGCCGCAAGCGGCTTGAGCGGGAACGCCTGGCGCTTCGCCCTCGACACTCTGTCCCCGTTTGTGGTGGTGGCGGGTATTGAAGCCACCGAGGCTGCGAACAGTTGCTATGACCACGATCCAGGGCGCTTCAGCGATGCCTGGGTTGATGATCGAAGCCTGATGCTGGCCGCAGTTCTTGAGCGCAATAGCCAGGACAGCGTCAATGCCGAGGCCTTTGGTGACCAGACTATTGTGTTCCAGGATGTGCGCAGCAAGGATGATTTCATCGCCGGGCAATACGGTCTGAAAGAGCAGATTACCGATGGTGCCCAGACCCGTCATATCGTGTTCGGTGGCGATGCCGACGATACCCTGGTCGGTAGCGGGGTCGACGACCGGATTTATGGCGGTGAGGGCAATGATTTACTGATCGGCCTTGACGGCGGCGACTACCTGGAAGGGGGGGGCGGCGACGATATACTGGAGGGAGGCGCCGGCAACAACACGCTGGTGGGTGGACTGGGCAGCGACACCTATGTCTTCGAGGAAAGCAGTGAATGGCAGGGCGACGTCACCATCAGCGGAGACATGGCCGAAGACGTCATACAATACAACGGCCGCACGCTCAACGCCGCTAACGCATTCAGGCTGGGCCCCGGGTCGAACATCTATCGCGATGTCGCCGACGGTACGCTGTATGTCCATATGCCGGAACAATCCCGCTTGTGGATAAACTTCAATCGCACCAGCAGCATCGGCGGCGAGCTCGACAGCATCGTCAACACCGGTAACATTCTGGTCACCGGCTACAGCATCGGCAACGACCTGGGCATCGCCCTGACGGCACCTGCGCCAGACTATCCTGCGGGTGGGATCGTGGTCGACGAGGGTATGCCGGACTCAGGAGAGCGCATACACGCCATTTTTGACACCCGTCAACAGGATGTGTCACAGGCGACTGTCAACCAACAGTCGCTTACTTACGACGCCGAGAAATACTACCCGCTGCCCGGCCCGGAGCAAACCCTGGGGCCGCATACCTACCGCTTCGAAGGTGGTAATAACGACGACAAGCTTGCCGGCGGTAACTGGGATACCAGTCTGTTCGACCCCCGTTATTCGATCGCCATGGGTAACAGCCAGGAATTGTTCGGAGACTGGATCAACGGTAAGGATGGCGACGACTATCTCAGCGCAAGTGGCGGCGACGATGGGGCGCTGGCTGGTGACCTGCTGATTGGCGGTCGCGGCTCTGACCTGGTCTTCGGCGGCAGCGGCGCTGACCTGCTGTTCGGCCAGGATGAATACAAGTTGTCCGGAGCTGAATATGATGCTGCTCTGGATGGCCTGCTGGAGAATGCCAACGACAGCGACACCCTGTTTGGCGGAGCGGGGGACGATATTATCAACGGTGGCAGCTATAACGACATGCTGTCGGGTGACGCGGGCGCGGACACGCTGCTGGCGGGTGCTGGCGACGATCGCGTATCCGGTGGTACCGAGGACGATTTTATCTTCGGCGATTCCTTTAACCGCACCGGGTTCGTCGCTAACGACCTGGAAGCCTGGGATATCGGCCCGGGCTTTATCAGCAACGATGACTCCCGCTTTGGAGCAGTGCAGCGATTCCAGCAGCACTTGAGCTACGACGATGTACTGCGCGGGGAGGGGGGCGACGATGCCCTCGACGGTGAAATCGGCGATGACGAGATCTATGGCGGAGCCGGCAATGATCGCATCCAGGGAGACAGGCTCAACAGTGCAGACTACTTCACCGGCCTGAAAGCCGGCTACCATGCGCTGGCACCCGAGCTGCACGGCAATGACCGCTTACATGGGGGCTACGGGGATGATCGAATCGATGGCAATGCCGGCAATGATACCCTCCATGGCGATGCCGGCGACGACCTGCTGCGGGGTGATGACAATATTCTGCTCGAGCTGTGGCATGGTGACGATTTCCTCGACGGTGGTGCCGGGCGCGACTATATCGAGGGCAACGGTGGCCACGACACCTTACTGGGTGGTGACGGTGACGACGTGCTCTGGGGTGATCGGCATTACGACGCCCACGGTGGCGGTATCCTCAATCCCTTCGCAGAAAACAGGCACCTGTCCTTCGCCTTCCACGGGGACGACACCGTCAATGCCGGCAGCGGCGACGACACCATCGATGCCGGTGGTGGCGCCGACCTGGTGTTTGGGGGCAGCGGAGCGGATACCATTTACAGTGACGGCGGCGAGGATACTATCGTACTCCCGTCCGGCACGCATACCAGCTACCACATCGATGCCGACTTCCACGGGGACGATACCGTCTTCGGCGGCGAAGGTGGCGACTTTCTGTCCGCCGGCTGGGGTGATGACCTGCTATACGGGGGCGGCGGCCCGGATATTCTCAGGGCTGGACCGGGCCAGGATACCCTGCACGGTGATGCCGGCGACGATACCCTCAGAGGTGGCAGCGGCTATGATACGTACGTCTTCGGTACCCGGGCCGGTGTCGACCTCATCGAGGATGACGGCGGGCTGGTAAAGCTGATCGGCAGTTCCGCCAGCAGTGCGCTATTGCAACAGGCCAACGGGATCTCAGCACTGTCCTTCGGCCAGGACAGCCGCATCTTCGTAGCGACCGAGCATTTCAAAAATTTCACTTTCGAAAACGAGTCCGGGTTCCTGGATGTGATGCTTAACGCCGGAACCGAGGGGGCGGACATACTCCATTTCAGCGCTGGCAGCGGCGATGTTTACGCCGGCGGCGGTGACGATACGGTGATGGGGGGGGCCGGCTCTGACACCATAAATGGCGGCGCCGGCAATGATACCCTCACCGGTGGAGCCGGGAGAGACCTTTTCAGGTTTGATCTCGATGGCGGGCTCGACACTATTGATAGCTTTGATGACGGTGCAGGCAAGCTCGATCGCATCCGCTTCACCAGCGGAATCGACCCGGCAGGGACTCTCCTTGCCCGCGATGGCGACGACCTGCGGGTGCTGGTCAACGCCTTGTCAGCCACGCCATCGAGCGACGAAATCAGGGTAACGAATCATTTTGTGTCCGCTGCACACCGCATCAACGCCATCGAGTTCGACGATTCAACCCACTGGAATGACGACTTCATCCGTGGCAACGCGGCGGTGTTCGGCACCGGATACGCCGACACGCTCAACGGCTCTGGGGATGCCGATCGCCTGTATGGGCTCGGTGGCAACGATCGCATTTATGCCAACGCCGGCGACGATGTTCTCGGCGGAGGTGCCGGTAACGATATTCTGTTTGGTGGCACTGGCAATGACACGTACGAATACTACCGGGGTGATGGTAACGACACCCTGGTCAATATTGGAGACGGCGACCTTGAAAGCGACAGCCTGCGGTTGCATGGTTTCGAGACCAGCGAGCTGGCCTTCAGCAAGCAGTATGGCGATCTCATAATCCACTTGGGGGACACTGGCGAATACATCAAGCTACAAAACAATTTCAGTGACCAATTCGGCAGTTGCCGCTTGCGTTTCATCGTGCTGGATGAGCAAACCCTGGATAAAGAAGACATCTATACGTCGCTGTACGCACTCAGTAACGACTCGAACAATATACTCTACGATAGCGCAACCGACAGTATTCTGGACGCCCAGGCCGGCCACGACACTATCTACGGGCGCGGGGGCAACGACCTCCTGCTAGGCGGGTCCGGCAGCGATACCTTACTGGGAGGCGACGGAGCGGACACCTATTTTTATACCCGGGATGACCTCGGCCATGACCGCATCGTTGCGGAAACGGGGCAAGATAGCACCGGGGATGTGATTCGTTTCGGCGCGGGTATCAGCCCGGAGCAACTCCACATAACGGATCTTGGGCTAATACTACATGGCGCCAGCAGCCGCATCGTCATTGATGGCAGTATGTCCAGCGTGCCATTGCGTATTGAGTTTGAGGACAGCCCGAGTCTTTCCCTTGCACTGGCGCAGCCCACTACCACCGACACGGTCGATTGCGGTGAATACCACGCCAGCATTGGCGAGGATACCAGCCTGCTGTCCAATGACTCTGTGTTACGCAGGAGCGCTGCATTCTCGTCTGTACTCTACGGGTCGGCGGGCAGCGACAGGATCATCGACCCGTTTGACCGGGGCGCCAGTTATATCGCACTGGGGCCGGGGGATGACCTTTTCGTTGGAGGGCATACCGTGGCCCGCAGTGGCGACAGCCAGCGACCCATTCAAGGTGCTGTCAAAACCTGGCTGAACGGCATCGAGCTCGGCAGCGGTAACGACACCGCTTTTAGTGGAGGAAGCAGCGATATCATCACCTATGGCGGAACCTACACCTATGACCAATACGATGCCCTGGAGCAATACGGCAGCTATATCCACCTCGATGGTGACAATCGCATCCACACCGAGGGCGGCAACGACACGATCGCCAATTATTCCGGCAACGATTACTTCGACCCCGGCTTCGGCGATGACATGCTTTACTCTGGCGGCGGTGATGACACCATTTATTTTGGCCGTGGCTATGGCAGCGACCAGCTCGACGGTCCCGCATGGTTTTACGATTTCAAGGCCAGCGATTTGAGACCGGGGGATGACAACGGCAATACTACCCTGGTATTGGGCGAGCAGATCTCCGGTTCAGACCTGGTTCTCTGGAGCCATAACCAGGACCTGGTGGTGGCCATCGAAAACACCCGGGATCGGTTTACCGTGCGTAATTACAGTGACGGTTTGGAAGCGGGTAACAGTGCCCTGGAGACGATTTTGTTCAGTGATGGCAGCCGCTGGAATAGCGCTGATATTGTCGCGGCAATGCTGGTCGAGGCTCCCGCATACACGCCGCTGGAGCAAAGCAAAGCTGACCACCTGGTAGGTACTGCCGGAGGTGATATTCTGCAGGCAGGTGGCCTCAATCATCTGGTAAGCGGCGAGGACGGTGACGATGGGCTCTATGGCAGTAACGTTGGCGACACCCTGGCAGGCGGTAATGGCAATGACCAGTTGGAGGGCGGTGAGGGCGATGATGAACTGGTGGGTGGGGCGGGTAACGATTACCTGATTGGCGGCAATGATAGCGACACCTATCGCTTCGAGGCCGGTTTCGGCAACGACATCATCAATAACTACGACGATACCGTGGGAGAAAGTTTGCTGGGCGGCGAAAGTACCGATACCGCCCTGTTCGGGGCCGGCCTCCGGCCCCAGGACCTTACGTTCAGTCGAACGGCCGACGACCTGGTGATGAGTTCCGACCAGGGCAGCGTAACAGTCAGCAATCATTTCCGCGGCCAGGGTTACGGCTTTAATTCCCGCTATGCCCTCGACCGGGTTCAATTCGCGGGGGGAGAAACCCTGGATCGCGAGCAGTTCGAAGCCCTGGTTGGCACTGCAGTGGAACCGGATACGGTCGTTATCGAGGGAGGCAGTCGTCGCGACATTATCGAGGGCAGTGCGGAGCCTGAACACATCATTGGCCATGGCGGACACGATTCGCTGTATGGCGGGGCTGGCGATGACACCCTGGTTGGCGGGCCTGGCAATGACAGGATCGAAGCCGGCAGCGGCAATGATGTGGTACTGATTCAGGGGTTCGAGGACGGGTTTGACACTGTTTCTGGCGGTGAGGGCGTGGACACTATCCTTGGCAGTGCCGGCGACGACACCCTCGGGCTGGGCACTTTCAATCCGGCCTCTTCAGTCGAGCTGATCGATGGCCTGGCCGGCAGTAATGTGCTGGCAGGTCAAGGTAGTCGAACTGTCTGGGATTTCCAGGCAACCGAGCTGCGTAATATAGCCCAGCTCGAACCCGGCGCCGGACACGATACAGTCGTCGGTTCAGCAGCGACCGACACCCTGCTCGGCGCAACCGGTAATGACCGGCTGTCGGGAGCAGGGGGTGATGACGTGTTCCTGGTCAGTGGCTCCGGACACGGCTTCGATACGCTGTTCGGCGGTGAGGGCTATGATAGCGTTCTGGGGAGCGAGGGCGATGACGTTTTCGGGCTGGCCTCCCTGAGCCCGGAATCATCAATCGAGTTGATCGATGGCGGTCTGGGCAGCAATTATTTGCAGGGTACGGGAAGCCGTACGGTGTGGGATTTCAGCGCGACTGAGCTGCGCCATATTGCTTTTATCGATGGTGGTAGCGGCCATGATTCGATAACCGGCTCCGCGGCCGCCGATACCCTGGTCGGCGGAAAAGGTAACGATCGCATCGTTGGCGGGGGTGGCGATGATGTGTTCATCGTGGCTGGCAAGAACGAGGGAATCGACAGCCTGTTTGGCAGCACAGGTAGCGATACCCTATTGGGCAGCGCGGGTGATGACGACTTTGGCCTGGGCAATCTGAATGCCGCATCCTCCCTCGAACTCATCGATGGCGGAGCAGGGATCAATCGTATCATGGGCAGCGGCAGCCGAACAATCTGGGATTTTAGCGCCACCGAACTGCGCAACATCGACAGCCTGGATGCCGGGGCGGGGCACGATACCATTATTGGCTCAGCGCAGGACGACCTCATAATCGGGGGGCGCGGTAACGACAAGTTACGGGGCGGCCCGGGAGAGGATACCTACCAGCTGTATCGCGGGCACGGTCACGACACCATCCTTGGCGATGGCCAAGACAGCGCTGGGGATTTACTGTTATTCAGCGGTGTACTCAAGGAGGAATTGTGGTTCAGTCGACGCCAGGACGACCTGCTGGTCACACTTGTCGACGATCAGGACTCGGTCACCATCGAAGATTGGTATCAGCAAGGTCCGCCTGCGGTGGGCCAGATCGCCACCGATTCAGATGTTCTGCTCGCCGGCCAGGTACAATTGTTAGTCGATGCGATGGCGGCGTTTGAACCGGAATCCTTTGCGGCAATCGGGGATAGGCAGCTGCAGGATCAGCCCCAACTGCAAGCGGCTTTGGCAGCGGCCTGGCGGCCGGTGGCCGGCCAGAGTTAGGCAGCGATCGGGTAGAGGGCCGAGAAAAAAAGGCGGAGTCTAGCGGATTCAGCCCTGGTGGCGTTATACGTTAAAGTTATTAAGCCTGGGTTTGGTATAACGCAAGAGTTCTGGATCAATGCATTGCAACCCCGTAATCTAACGCTGTGACTTATCCTCGTGGTAACCACAGGCGGGTTCGCGACAATGCGCGATAAACAATTATGTGGGGTGGTAAAATGGATCCAGTTGGCTTGATAGCGTTTCTAGTAATAGGTGCGGTTGCAGGCTGGTTGGCCGGCAACCTGATGAAAGGCGGGGGCTTTGGCTTACTCGGGAATATTGGCATCGGCATCGTCGGCTCGGTAATCGGTGGATTCGTATTTAGCCTGCTCGGATTATCGGCGGGGGGTATGATCGGGTCCATCATAATGGCCACGGTGGGTGCCGCCCTGCTGCTGTTTATCGTAGGGCTGTTTAAAAAGGCTTAGCGCGAATGGTACTTAATGCAGGGGCAATAGCTCACCAGGAGATCTGGCCCTGCTTTTGCCGCAGTGGTGGCCCCGGATATTGGGGCCCGGTACGCGCCGTGAATACGCACCTGTAGGCTCGGACGCCGGACCGCCGGACCGCCGGACCGCCGGGTCCAACCGGCGCACGGTCCCGTAAAAAAATACCCGGCCCGCCAGCCAGAAGTGCTTCAGTAAATGCCATGGCGGCGGCTGTGGTCGCACCTGTCAGATAACCAGGCGCCGCAATTCTATAGGGCTGCGGCTCTTGTGCCAGTTGGTGTCGAATTGCTCCCTCAGCGTCTTGTGGCGTGCACGATCACAATACTGGATAGTTGCAGGGTCTTTTTCCATTGCCCCGAACTCGATCACTCCGCAGTCGTCAACCAACAGGTATTCGCGCTGGATTTCATGCTCCGCCAACTCGAGTTTGCGCATCACGACAGACGTTGACATGCGCCGACTCAATTCCAGCAGGCGATGGCCGCGTTGGCCGATTACCTTGGCATTGCGCACAAGTAGTCGCACCTGCGCATTGCGACTACGGCGCGCGAACTGCGATAGCACCGAGCGGAAATCTTCCCGGTTGAACATTGTGGGATTCAGCAGAGGGCTGGAAAGGCGGACAGAATCCCGAGCCTGTTGCAGCATGTTGACCAGGTGATGCCCGATCTCGTCACTGATGTTAGTTTGGATGGTGCGTTCGCTCTGGCCTAGCAATCCACCCGGGGTTTCGCTGTTCATGGCGCCGGTGCCTCCGTGGGGTATTCCATTCGACGATGCTCGATTCCATGGTCCATAAAACGGGGCCCAGTGGCAACAAATCCGTAACGTGAATAAAACCGAAGTGTGGGCACCTGGGCATTGAGGTAGAACTTACCGATTCCCCGTGCCGCAGCCTCGCGAACCAGTGCTTCCAACAACGCGCCGCCGATGCCACGCTTGCGGAACGCGGCCAGTACCGCCACTCGTCCTATCTGACCGTCGGCCGAGCAGCGCGCGGTCGCCACCGGCGTGCCATCGACCTCGGCAAGCACATGCCAGGCACAGCGATCTGTCTCGTCACTTTCAAGCTCTGCGGGAAACCCCTGTTCGTCAACAAACACCGCGCAACGTATGCCGAGCAGGCGATCCTGTTCCAACAGCCAGGTGGTCATGCGGATTTTGACTGGACCCGTTTTCATGCTTGCAGTACGCCGCGCTGTAACAAAACCGACAGAACCGGGCGAATCGATGGGTCACGATACCAGGCGCCATGGGCTTCTCGTTCCAGGCGGTGCTGTTTACAAATCAGCTTGACGAAGGCGTCCCAGTTGCCGCCATGCCCGCAGTAGCGAACACCGTCTGCAAACAGTGTTACACGCCCGTCGACCGTACAATAGGCCAAGCGACTGGCGGGTGACATAAAGAGGTCGCCGCATTCTTCGAGAGTGGTTGCCGCACAGTCGGTGCCCGTATCACTCAACGCGTCGGTATCGGTCCCGTATTTGGGCGCTGTCATGTAACGACCGAACCAGTCGGCAAGCCGGTCCTCGTCCTGTAATTGGTTGACGATTTCAAGCAACTGCGCAAGGGTTTGAGCATCGATCTGACCGGGGTTGGAGCCTGGCTCTCGTGCAGGGTCTGAGAAGCGACCCGCTCCCAGGCCGGTCAGAACGTCGTCGCAGTAGTGGCTGATAATTTCTTCATGTGAGGGGGCCCGGAAGCCGATGGAGCAGGTGATACAGGGGTCCACAGCGACCCCCCAATGGGGCACCCCCGGCGGCAGGTACAGCATGTCACCGGCTTCGAGTACATAGGTCTCAGTGCCGGGAAAATCCTGTAACAGTTGCAATTCGGGGTGGGGCAGGAAGGCTGGCATTGCGCATTGTACCTCTCCGATTTGCCAGCGCCTTCGCCCCTCGGTTTGCAGCAGGAATACATCGTACTGATCGATATGGGGGCCGACGCTGCCCCCGGGGGCGGCAAAGCTAACCATGATGTCGTCCAGCCGCCAATCCGGAAGAAAGCGGAAATGATTCTTGAGTCGGGCTACGTCTTCGAGATAGTGGTCCACCGCCTGCACCAGCAGGGTCCAGTTACTGTCACCCAGTTCTGCGAAGCGTTTCTCGTCGAAGGGACCGTGCTCGAGCTGCCACTCGCCATCGCTGCCAGAGCCCTGGATGATGCGCGACTCTACATCTTCTTCGCAGGCGAGGCCGGCCAGTTCATCAGCATCGACCAGCGCCGAAGCTGGCAACCAGGCCTGGCGGACGAGCAGTGGCTTTTTCTGCCAGTACCCGGTGAGGAACTGCCGGGCAGTGAGCCCGCCGAGGATATCCAGCCGATGTTCACTTTTCATAAGGCGCGTCGCAATGGCCCGCGACTAGACGTTTCTGGCCTGTTCTGCGGCGTTGCCAATATAGTTTGCCGGGCTCAGGGCACGCATCGCCGCCTTGCCCTCCTCGGGTATGGCGAGGGTTTCGATAAAGTCTGCCAGCAGTTGCTGGTTTATCGCCTGGCCCCGGGTCAGGGCCTTGAGTTTTTCATACGGCTCTTCGACACGGTAGCGCCGCATGATGGTTTGAATGGGTTCCGCCAGTATTTCCCAGCAGTTATCCAGGTCGTGACGCAGCCGGGATTCGTTGATCTCGAGTTTGCCAAGGCCTTTGAGCAGGGACTCATAGGCGATCACGCTGTGGGAAAAACCGACTCCGAGGTTGCGCAAAACGGTAGAATCCGTCAGGTCGCGCTGCCAGCGTGAGATCGGAAGCTTGTTGGCCAGGTGCTCCATGACGGCGTTGCCCAGGCCGAGATTACCCTCGGCATTTTCGAAGTCGATGGGGTTGACCTTGTGCGGCATGGTCGAGGAGCCGACCTCACCGGCAACCAGCTTTTGCGTAAAATAGCCCAGCGATATGTAACCCCAGATGTCGCGATTGAGGTCGAGCAAAATTGTGTTGAAGCGGCAGAGCGCATGGAATAGCTCGGCGATATAGTCGTGGGGCTCTATTTGGGTGGTGTAGGGATTCCAGTCCAGTCCGAGATCGGTCACAAATTTCTCAGCAAGGCGCTGCCAGTCGATGTCGGGATAGGCACAGAGGTGGGCATTGTAATTGCCCACCGCACCGTTGATTTTCCCCAGAATTTTGACGCCTGCAAACTGTGCTCGCTGGCGCTCGAGCCGGTAAACGACATTGGCCAACTCCTTGCCCATGGTGCTGGGCGAGGCGGCTTGCCCGTGGGTGCGCGACAGCATTGGTGTAGCGGCGAAACGGTGGGCCAGTTGGCGCAGGCTGGTAATGATACGATCTGCCAATGGCAGGATCACAGTGTCACGCGCACGACTCAGCATGAGGCCGTGGGAGAGATTGTTGATGTCCTCGGAGGTGCACGCAAAGTGAACGAACTCGTTGATCGCCATTAGTTCGTTGTTGCTGGCGATCTGCTCCTTGAGAAAATACTCCACCGCCTTGACGTCATGGTTGGTCGTGCGCTCGATAGCCTTGACCCGCAGTGCCTGGTCCGGGCCAAAATGGTTGACCACACCCCGCAGCAGGTTCCTGGCCTCGGTACTGAGTTCACCGATCTCCGGAATAGCCGCCTGGGTGGACAAGAACAGCAGCCATTCCACCTCTACCCCGATGCGGTTCCTGATCAACCCATACTCGCTGAAAAACTCGCGCAGTGGTTCGGTTTTCGCACCATAGCGGCCGTCGATAGGAGATATTGCTGTCAGGGCAGAAAGTTCCATTGGGTTCCCGTGTGTCGGTAAAGAAGTCTGATAACTAGTGGATTAAGCTGCGCCGCAGCTCGTTCAACTCGCGCTGGATTGCCGATCTCTTGAGCAGCAGGTGCCAGCGTCGGCCACCCACCTGGCGCCAGAGAATCGCTGCCCGAATACCGGCGAACAATAGGCTGCGTATCTTTTCGGCCTGTTGTGGGTTTTGCAAGTGCGCCATATCGCCACTCACCTGAACGCGGTATTTGAACTTGCTGATGGTGTCCTGGTAGATGGCGGCAATGGAGCTAAGCGTCCCCCCAACGTCGTCGCTGAAATGATCAGCCCGGAATGCCGCGTGTTTGAGGCGCGAATGAATGACTTCCAGCAGGTCGTTTCTGGCTGACAGCTTGCGCTCGAGAAACAGCATCCCCGACAAATAGCGCGCCTGTTGTTGCATCCGGTTGTAACCGCCGTTTTGCAGGAGATTGTTGAGTGAGACCAGCCCGTTGCCGACCCCCTCCAGGCCGCCGAATACAGCTTCGGTGGATTCAGGGTCAAATTGGAACAGGCTTTTGATGCTCGCCTCCAGGGCAGTTGGTTCCGCCTCGCCCGTGCGGGCGACCTGATCCACCAGTTGCGCGGCCTGGGCGACCCCCGCCAGGGCAATTACCTGATCACGTAAGGGCTTGGCCAAGGGGCATTTCCTCCACGGCGGTGAAATTGAACGTTTCATCGATGATGCCGCCACCAAGGCAGGCATCACCCTGGTAAAAAACCACAGATTGGCCGGGGGTAACTGCCCGCTGCGGGCGATCGAATACCACTTCCAACCCGCCGCCTTCCAAAGGCTGGACCCGGCAGGGCTGATCCGGCTGACGGTAGCGGGTTTTCGCCTTGCAGCGTAGCGGCAAGGCGGGTGCGTGGCGATTCACCCAGAACAACTGCCGGCTGCGAAGGCCGTCCCGGAAAAGGCCCGGGTGGTCATTGCCCTGCACCACGACCAGGACATTGCGGGCCAATTGTTTTTCCGCTACGTACCACGCTCCCTCGGTGCCGCTGATGCCGCCAATCCCCAGCCCCTGGCGTTGCCCGAGGGTGTAATACATCAAGCCCTGGTGTTCGCCCAGTACCTCTCCCTGGGCTGTTTCTACCGCGCCAGGTTGCGCCGGAAGGTAGCGCGCCAGAAAATCCTTGAAACGGCGCTCGCCGATAAAGCAAATGCCGGTACTGTCTTTCTTGTCGTGGGTGATCAGCCCATGCCTGGCAGCCAGTTCCCTGACCCGGGCCTTTTGCAGCCCGCCAAGGGGGAACAAAGTCCTGGCCAGCTCCTTTTCACCCACTGCGTGCAGGAAGTAACTCTGGTCCTTGTCGGCATCGAGGCCCTTGAGCAGGCAGGTGTGACTGTCCAGTTCGCCGGTACGAGCGTAGTGGCCAGTAGCAATGTAGTCGGCGCCAAGTTGGAGGGCATAATCGAGGAAGGCGCGAAACTTGATCTCCCGGTTGCAAAGAATGTCCGGATTGGGGGTTCGACCGGCACGGTACTCCGCAAGAAAATGCTCGAACACGTTGTCCCAGTACTCGGCAGCGAAGTTCGCGGTGTGGAGTTCGATACCCAGTTTCTGCGCCACAGCCTGGGCATCGGCGAGGTCTTCCTTCGCGGTACAGTACTCGGTGCCGTCGTCTTCTTCCCAGTTTTTCATGAACAGGCCTTCGACAGCGTAGCCTTGCTGCTGCAACAACAGGGCACTGACTGAAGAGTCGACGCCGCCGGACATACCGACGATAACTTTGGCTGTTTTGCTCATGATCAATAAATCAGTTCCAAGGGATAATAGCCGCCTGCGAGATATTGCTCGATCGACGCAATGACCAGTGGGCTGCGCATTTTAACAGAGCAGGCGCGGATTTCCTCCAGGCTTAGCCAAACAGCCCGCACGATGTCCCGATCAAGTTGCTGCTGCAATTGCCTGTCAGGCCGGGCGACGAACGTGGTGCGCAGGTAGGTCACGCCGTTGGAGGGTGCTGTGTACAGTGAGACCCCGACCACGCCAAGCAATTGCACTTGCCAGGCGGTTTCTTCAAGGGTTTCCCGGAGAGCGGCCTGTTGCAGGGTTTCACCGGTTTCCAGATGGCCCGCCGGCTGGTTGAATACGAGCTGGTCGTTCGAGTACTCCTCCACGAGCAGAAACCTGGAATCGCGCTCAACCACCGTGGCAACGGTTACGTGGGGATTAAATTCCATGATAAAACAACATCTTGTGTACGAGTCCGGGGTTTAGTCTCTGCGCTGGAAGAGCGCTATTATACGCTAATGCAGGGCGATGTTATCGACCAACTCGCCGCTTTGCACATTGCTGGCCCACAGAAGTTACTTAAACTCCAGTGAATTCAGGGTTACACTTGCGGCTTTGCGGCCCAGCCCGGCCGAAAGGCAATTTATGCAACGCATTGTCATACTCAATCCGAAAGGGGGTTCCGGTAAAACCACGCTGGCGACTAATCTCGCCGCGTACTTTGCCTCCCATGGCATTAAAACCGCGCTCATCGATCATGACAGCCAGGGGTCAAGCACGGACTGGCTCGGGCGCAGGCCCGACAACTATGCGCGTATCCAGTGTATCTCGGCTTTCCGCCAGTCAGAGGGAGTGACGCGCAGCTTCGCCATGCGTACCGACCCAGGCACGGAGGTGTCCATAACCGACACTCCGGGGGCGCTCGAGTTGATGAAATTCAGTAGTGTGTTCGACCAGGCCGATGCAATCCTGATACCAGTATTGCCATCCGAAATAGATATCAGGGCGGCAACGGACTGCGTGTCACGTTTATTGACCAAGGTCAAGGTGCGCGAGCCGGAACGGATCGCGGTTTTGGCCAATCGCTCCCGTACCAACACCAGGGTCTATCAAAAGCTGGCTGCTGCTCTTGGCTCGATGAGCATCGCTTTCATCGCCACCCTGCGGGACAGCCAGAACTACATCAGTAGCGCCGAAGAAGGCATCGGCCTGTTTGAAATGCAGGGCTCCGGGGTGCGGCGGGACATCGAAACATGGCAGCCGGTAATCGAATGGTTGTGCCGCCAGGGTTGCGAGGCACAGCGGGCGCAAGTTCCCCAGCCACCGACTTCTGGCGGTTTGCAGCTCAAGGCGCCTGTTTAGGCCGCCGCTGACGCCGGGGACGCGCCGCGAGATTCAACTCCAGGCGCCGATACGTGCCCGGCTCGATACCATCGATCGACCAATCACCCACCCGCCAGCGCACCAGGCGCAAGGTAGGGTATCCCGTCGCCGCCGTCATCCGGCGAACCTGCCGGTTGCGCCCCTGGTCGATACAGATCTCGAGCCAACAGGTCGGCACCTGTTGGCGCTCACGTATCGGTGGTTGACGGGGCCACAGCGGAGGTTCTTCTATGCACTGCGCAGACAGCGCCACTGCAAGCCCATCGTTCAGTTCCACGCCGTTTCGTAAACGGCTGAGGACCGCATCATCGACGATGCCCTCTACCTGTGCCCAGTAATACTTGCGCATCTTGTAGCGCGGGTGGCTGATCCGAGCCTGCAATCGGCCATCGTCACACAGCAGTAACAAGCCTTCGGAATCATAGTCGAGCCGACCAGCCGGGTAGACGTTCCCGAGTGCGATGTAATTTGCCAGGGTTTCCCGGCCGCCGGAATCGCTGAATTGGCTCAACACCATGCACGGTTTGTTGAAAAGCAAAAGAGTGGCCACGGTCGCAAGGGCACGCAAGCAAGGTCGGGGCAGTGAGTTTACCATAGCCCATGCCATTTCCCGCCAATGCCGGGCACAGATCGATTGACCTGCGGAATGGATCAGGTATCGTCACGAGACGCCAACGCGCTGGCTGTAGCTCCTGCTTTGGTCTTTAGACGACCAAAAATGCGGAATTCGACAACCTGCGATGTTACACTACTGCTCAGTTTTTTCAGTCCCCGACACTTCCGGCAAGCAACGATATCTAAAAAACGCCGTACAAACCTGCAACCGATTGGAGTATAAAAATGGGTTATCAACACATAAAAGTTCCCGGTACTGGTGAGAAAATCACCCTCAACGATGACTTTACTCTCAATGTTCCCGACCATCCTGTCATTCCCTACATCGAAGGCGATGGCATTGGAGTCGATATCACTCCAGTGATGCTCAAGGTTGTCGACGCCGCCGTCGAAAAAGCCTACGACGGGAAACGCAAAATCAGCTGGATGGAAATCTACACCGGGGAAAAGGCAGCCGATCTCTACGATGGAGATTGGTTTCCCGCGGAAACTCTGGGCGCGATAAAGGATTACGTTGTCGGTATCAAGGGGCCGCTGACGACGCCGGTCGGTGGTGGCTTCCGATCGCTGAATGTGGCCCTGCGCCAGGAACTGGACCTCTACGTGTGCCAGCGGCCGGTGCGCTGGTTTGAAGGGGTTCCCTCCCCGGTGAAAGAGCCCGGCAAGACCAATATGGTGATTTTTCGGGAGAACAGCGAGGACATTTACGCCGGCATCGAATGGAAGGCTGGAACCCCCGAGGCAGACCGTATCATTAAGTATCTAAAGGATGAAATGGGCGTCACCAAAATTCGCTTCCCCGACAATTGCGGGATCGGCATCAAGCCCGTGTCGGAGGAAGGTACCAAACGCCTGGTGCGCAAAGCTCTGCAATATGCCATCGACCAGGACCTCCCCTCGGTTACCCTTGTGCACAAGGGTAATATCATGAAATTCACCGAGGGTGCATTCAAGGAATGGGGTTACGAAATAGCGCGCGAGGAATTTGGCGGCGAGCTGCTGGATGGTGGCCCCTGGGTGAGCTTCAAGAACCCCGCTACTGGTAATACCATTGTGGTCAAGGACGTCATAGCCGATGCCATGCTGCAACAGGTATTGCTGCGGCCGGATGAATACAGCGTTATTGCCACGCTGAACCTGAACGGTGACTATCTGTCGGATGCGCTGGCGGCACAGGTCGGCGGAATCGGCATTGCGCCCGGAGCCAATCTCAGTGATCACGTGGCGCTGTTTGAAGCCACCCACGGTACGGCACCAAAGTATGCCGGCCAGGACAAAGTCAACCCCGGCTCGTTGATACTGTCAGCGGAGATGATGCTGCGACACATGGGCTGGAACGAAGCGGCGGACCTGATCATAACAGGCATGAACGGCGCCATTCAGGCCAAAACCGTGACCTATGACTTTGAGCGTTTGATGGACGGAGCCACGCTACTCAAGTGCTCGGAATTTGGCGACGCCATTATCGATGCGATGTAGCCACCGGCGTCATATTTACGCTGCTAGCAAAGCCAGGTAATACCTGGCTTTTTTGTGTCCGGCCCGGGTGCGCGCGACCCTTCCTCCCGCTAAGGCGGAGGTGCCAGACTCGCCGTTCTAGCGAATGGGTGAGACTTGTGCAGCCGGGATCTACAATCGAAAAGACAGCCGCGCGAACGGCTTTTCCCGATCCGGCGAGTGGTAAGGAAACCGGGGAGGGTTGAGGCAGGTCCCTATCCCTATCCAGGATGACCGCCCGGCGGCTGCCTGCGTCCTTGCGCGTTACTGCTAATCAACTTCCGGGGGTTGGTAATGGGCCCGGTCGCCCCCATCTTGCTAGTAGTCGGCATGGTCCAGTATGATTATCGAAACGTAACCGTTTGAGCAGCAGTTGGCAGTGGAGGGGCCTGACAGGTAAATTGTGTATCATCAACTAACATTACTGATAACCGCGGGTCAAGAAGGCACAGACGGCAGCACTGCGCTTGAAACCGCCAAGCCGAGGTTGAAGCAGCCACCTCTCTACCAGGTGGTATTGTTGAATGACGACTACACCCCTATGGAGTTTGTAGTGCAGGTGCTGCAATCGTTTTTTGGCATGGGGCTGGAACAGGCGACTCGAGTAATGCTTACCGTGCATACACAGGGTAAGGGTATTTGCGGCGTGTTCAGTCGTGATATCGCCGAAACCAAGGCAGCACAGGTGAACCATTTCTCACGCGAGAACCAGCATCCGCTTATGTGTGAAATTGAACTGGCGGATGGTGACGAAGATTGAATGAAACTGATGAGGTAGCAGTATGCTGAGCAAGGATTTGGAATCTACCCTGAACCAGGCGTTCAAGGGTGCCAGAGCCAAGCGTCATGAGTTCATGACGGTGGAACATCTTTTGCTTGCGCTGCTGGATAACCAGTCGGCGTCCGAGGTCTTGAAAGCCTGCGGCTCCGACCTCAACAAATTGCGCATGGATTTGGTAGAGTTTGTCGATTCCACCACACCCTTGATTCCGGACGATGACGAAGAGCGTGAAACCCAGCCCACTCTGGGTTTCCAGCGGGTTTTGCAGCGGGCGGTTTTTCATGTCCAGTCATCTGGCAAAAAAGAAGTAACCGGCGCAAACGTCCTGGTGGCCATTTTCAGCGAACAGGAAAGCCAGGCCGTTTACTTTCTCCACAAGCAAAGCGTCGCGCGCCTGGATGTCGTTAATTTCATCACCCATGGCATATCGAAAGTTGGTGACAGCCCGGAGGATAGCCCGGTTGAACAAAGTGAGGAAGACGCAGGGCAGGGCAGCGAGAAATCGCCCCTGGACAGCTTCGCCAGCAACCTGAACGAAATGGCCCGGCGTGGGAGAATCGACCCGCTGGTGGGCCGCGATAGCGAAGTGACACGGGTATCCCAGATACTCAGCCGACGGCGCAAGAATAACCCCTTGCTGGTGGGAGAGTCAGGTGTGGGTAAAACGGCGATCGCCGAGGGCCTGGCAAAGCGCATCGTCGATGGCGAGGTGGCAGATGTACTGTCGGATGCCGTGGTTTATTCGCTGGATCTCGGGGCACTTCTGGCCGGCACCAAATACCGCGGTGATTTTGAAAAACGCTTCAAGGGGCTCCTGGCTGAATTGAAGCGCAAGAAGCATGCCATTTTGTTCATCGATGAGATCCACACGATCATTGGAGCGGGTGCCGCGTCCGGCGGCGTTATGGATGCCTCGAATCTGATAAAACCCCTGCTGAGCTCGGGCGAGTTGCGCTGTATCGGCTCTACCACCTTCCAGGAATACCGGGGTATTTTCGAGAAGGATCGCGCCCTCTCGCGTCGCTTCCAGAAGGTCGATGTGCTCGAGCCCTCCGTTGACGACACCTATGCCATTCTCAAGGGCCTGAAGGAGCGTTTTGAGGAGCATCACGGTGTGCGTTACACCGATCGCGCGCTGAAAACCGCGGCTGAACTCGCAGAGCGCTATATCTCCGACAGATTTTTGCCCGACAAGGCGATCGACGTGATCGACGAGGCCGGCGCCTACCAGAACCTGGTGCCGGAGAGCAAGCGCAAGAAAACCATCAGTGTCGGCGATATCGAAAAGGTGGTCGCCAAGATAGCGCGAATTCCACCAAAGAGCGTGTCCACTTCCGATAAGGAAGTGCTGCGCAACCTGGACGACAACCTGAAGATGGTTATTTTTGGCCAGGATCCGGCCATTGATGCACTGTCGACGGCGATCAAGCTGTCCCGGGCTGGTCTCAACCCCGCCGAGAAGCCCGTCGGTTCGTTTTTGTTCGCCGGCCCTACCGGCGTCGGGAAAACTGAGGTGTGTCGGCAACTTGCCCAGGTTCTTGGTGTCGAGTTGCTGCGCTTCGACATGTCAGAATATATGGAGCGGCACACCGTATCGCGGTTGATCGGTGCGCCTCCAGGTTATGTTGGATTCGACCAGGGTGGGTTGCTGACGGACGCCGTAACCCAGACCCCGCACGCCGTGTTGCTGCTCGATGAAATCGAAAAAGCACATCCCGATGTATTTAACATTCTTCTGCAGGTGATGGATCACGGCTCGCTGACAGACAACAATGGCCGCAAAGCCGATTTTCGCCATGTGGTCCTGGTCATGACGACGAATGCCGGTGCGGAATCGGCAGCCCGTCGCTCTATCGGTTTCAGCCGCCAGGATCACAGCACGGATGCCATGGAGGTTGTGACCAAGACCTTTACTCCGGAGTTTCGCAACCGGCTTGATGCGATTATCCAGTTCGGCCCGCTCAGTGACGGGGTGGTATTGACCGTGGTCGATAAGTTCCTGGTTGAACTGCAGGCGCAACTGGATGAAAAACGGGTTGTCATCGACGTCGACGATGCCGCCCGCCATTGGCTGGTCGAAAACGGCTACGACGAAAAGATGGGCGCAAGGCCACTGGCGCGGGTGATCAAGGAGCAGATCAAAAAGCCGCTGGCGGAACTGGTTCTGTTCGGGGAACTGGCTGAGTCCGGTGGCACCGTGCAGGTAACGACAGATGCCGAAAAAGATATTCTGGTGTTAAAAGCGGAGGCCAGGCAAAAAGCTGGAAAGCCGGAGCCGGCCTGATAGTAATCGAGGGGGTTTGGGTCCCTGGTTATATGATTGAAGCGCCACAGGAAGAGGCCAACCCATATGGTTAAAGTGCTGTTGTTTGCCGGGGTGTTGGCGCTGCTCGGGTGGTTACTGATGCGATTTCGGCAAACTGGAAGTCACCCAGCCACCAAAAAGGTGGGCCGAAACCGGCCGGTGAGGAAAGCCCTGGGAAAAACATCAGTGGGCAATACCAAATCCGGTGCGACCAGCGACTGGCACTCGGTGACCATCCTGTCCAGCTTAAACGCCTGTGAAGCGGCAAAGGCCATTGAGGGCGAGGTTTTCCTCGCCACCGAAGCCCCATCCCTACCCCTGGCTGCCTGTGATCACGCCACCTGCCGGTGCCACTACGAGTACCTGGACGACCGTCGGCAGGAGGACAGACGCTCTCCTTATGGTGAAAGACACGGCGCCCGTCTTGGCAGTAACGCCGGTGATCGCAGGCAGCCGGGAAATCGTCGCGAAGTCGACTGAGGCTGCTAGACGCTGGTATCGCTTTCTCGAATTGCTCCTAAAAACCTTACTCTCTCGCAAAATACTTGAACCTAGAAGCCGCAGTTGGACACGGAATTATCGGGAAATCCCGGGGCGTCGGAAGGACGCATAACAGGCAAGGCATCGCTCGCCGGCAATGGCCGTAGGCCTTGCCCAGAGTGATAGCGACGCCCTGCCGCTTTGGGATTTTTCGAGAAACCGTGCAGCGACTCGCAGCTCGCCCAAAGAGTGCGTCAGAAATTTACCTTTCATCTGCAGATCAAACACATATTGATGATCGAAGCGTTCGACTACGGTTTTCAGGTTGAAAAATCCGCTGGAGATTGCGGCGGATAATCAACGTCGGGAATACCAGCACCTGCGAGAATAGGCTGTTGTTATTTTCAACGCCGGTATCATTAGACTGGTTGCAGCGATCGCAGATGGGCTTTTTAAGGGTTTGGTGTAAGGTGGTAATACTGAACCCAGGAGCACAGCGAGAGCAGATATCATCATGAAAATAAAATTTCTCGGCGCAACCAACACGGTTACCGGTTCACGCTTTTTGTTGGATACCGGCACCACGCGGATACTGGTGGATTGTGGCCTGTTCCAGGGCTACAAGTATCTTCGTCAACTGAACTGGAATCCCTTGCCGTTCTCCACCCGCGACCTTGACGCCGTGGTTCTTACCCACGCTCATATCGATCATTCGGGCTATCTGCCGGCGGTTACCCGCGACGGGTTCAGCGGGCCGATTTACTGCACCCGGGGCACGGCACGGCTGTGTCACCTGCTGCTACCCGACAGTGGTCATTTGCAGGAAGAGGACGCTGCCTACCTCAACCGACGTGGTGCCAGTAAACACAAGCCAGCAAGGCCTCTTTACACCCGACAGGATGCGGTCAAGGCACTGCAACAATTTGTGGGTTGCGACTACGGCGAGTCAATAACCATTGGCGATCTGACACTGCGATTCCTGCGCGCAGGTCATATTCTGGGCTCGAGTATAATTTTTGTTGAATGCCGGGGTAAGCGCATTGTGTTCAGCGGCGATGTTGGGCGCCAACAGGACGTGTTGATGAATCCACCCGAGCCTATCCCGCTCTGTGACTACCTGGTACTCGAATCCACCTATGGCAATCGGTTGCATGAGCGCAAGGATCCACGTAGTACATTGGCCGCTATCGTCAACAAGGTCAGCCAGCGTGGCGGCGTTCTGCTGATTCCCAGCTTTGCAGTGGGCCGTGCCCAGACACTGATCTATTTGCTGTCCAGCCTGATGGAGAGCGGTCAAATACCCACGTTGCCGATCTTTCTCGACAGCCCGATGGCTGTCGATGCATCCCGAATATTTTGCCATTTTCCGGAGGAGCATTGCCTCAGTGACCGTGTGTGCAGCGAGGTTTTTTCGCGCGTGACCTATGTCAAGGAGGTGCAGGAATCTATCGCTCTCAGCGACATCAGGTACCCGCATATCATCATTTCAGCCAGTGGCATGGCTACCGGCGGAAGGGTGTTACATCACCTCAAGCGCTTACTGCCAGACGAAAAAAATACGGTGCTGTTTGTTGGCTACCAGGCCGGTGGTACGCGAGGCGATCGGTTGCTGGATGGCGAGGAGGAAATCAAGATACATGGCCAGTATGTGCGGGCGAAGGCACAGGTGGAAAGCCTCGATGGGCTGTCGGCACACGCGGATTACAATGAAATGCTGGACTGGCTGCAACAGACGCCCGACCTGCAGCCCCTGAAGTGCTTTCTGGTTCACGGAGAAGAAAAGGCGATTGACCACTTCCGCTGTCAAATTGAACAGCACTTGGGATGGAACGTAGTGGTACCCATTATGTCGCAGGAATATCGCTTGTAACGGACAATTACAGCGCGGAATCTAGTGCAGGCTGGTCGGCTTGAAACCCACCGGGAAGGTGTTAACGGGCGCGATAAGTGATGCGACCCTTGCTGAGATCATAGGGAGTGAGTTCAACCTTCACCTTATCGCCGGTCAAAATACGAATGTAGTTCTTGCGCATTTTCCCGGAGATATGAGCAGTTACGACGTGGCCGTTTTCAAGCTTCACGCGAAAGGTAGTATTGGGAAGGGTGTCGATGACTTCTCCTTCCATTTCGATCTGGTCTTCTTTTGCCATCCAGTAGTTTCCTGTCCTGTTTAAAAATGCGAGCCAACCAATATTTCATGGGCAGCGGGCATTCTCCACATATTGAGCCAAAAATCAAAGTTTATTCAACGGCGATCATGTTCGACCATGCGCCATCACGGTAGATCTCCAGGGGTTGAAACGCGCTTTTGTAAGCCATTTTCGGGCTCTGTGCGATCCAGTAGCCGAGGTAGAGATAGTCCAGGCCCATGTCTTTGGCTATATCGATCTGGCGCAATATGGTCCAGGTTCCCAGGCTTCTGCGATGTAAATTGCAATCGTAGAAGGTATAAACCGCGGACAGGCCGTTTTCAAGCCGGTCGGCGACAGACACCGCAACCAGTCGCTCACCAAGGCTGAAGCCCAGATAACGTGTATAACCCGCTTCATGGGTGAGGAAAGAGTCGTACTGCTCCCGTGAAGGAGGGTACATATCGCCATCGGCATGACGCTGGCAGATATAGTCGTGATACAGGCGATAGATCCCATCGTCGTCAATATCATCCAGAATCGTCAATTGGAGGTCCCGGTTGCGGTTCAGCAATTTGCGTTGGGTGCGGTTGGGAGAGAAAGCTGCCGTGGGCACCCGGCTGGGAATGCAGGCATTGCAGTGCTTGCAATGGGGCTTGTAGATATGCGGGCCACTGCGGCGAAAGCCAATTTCCGACAAGCTGCTATACAGCTCCCCGCCGATCTTGAGCTGCGGATCGACGAATGCGGTGGTCGCTTCCTCACCGGCGATATAGCTACAGGGATGGGGATAGGTGGCGTAGATCTTCAGGTCGTTCAACGATTACATCACCCGACTGTGAGAGTTTCCAGGCTTTCCGGCAACTGCCAGCTACCACGCGCATCCGGTCCCTGCGCCCAACGCTGCAGGGCACACATGAAATCGTCGCGTGACCAGCCCGTGGCGCCCATCGACCGAAGGTGTTCGCTCATAACCTGGCAGTCTATCAGTTGGCCCCCGCGCTGTTGCAATGTTTCGCTGAGTACGAACAGGGCGACCTTGGATGCATTACTGTGCAGGCTGAACATCGACTCACCGTAAAAAACCTGCCCGAGTGCTACCCCGTAGAGCCCGCCTACCAACTCTCCGTGATGCAGGATTTCGATAGAATGGGCATAGCCCAACTCGAACAGGGTATTGTAGGCGCGACTCATTGCCGGTGTTATCCAGGTTCCCTCCCGTTGCTGGCGAGCACTGGCACAGCACTCCAATACCCGGGAGAACTGGCTGTCGATCGATGCGCTGAAGCGGCCGGAGTTGATGACCTTGCGCAGCGAGCGCGAGATGTGCAACTGCCCCGGCAGCAACACCGCGCGAGGGCTTGGAGACCACCAGAGTATGGGCTGCGGATCCTCGTACCAGGGAAAGATACCCCGCCGGTAGGCGCTGATCAGGCGCGCGGGTGACAGATCGCCGCCAATTGCCAGCAGCCCGTTGGGTTGCTGCAATGCCGTTTGTGGATCCGGAAATTCAAAATTTGCCGGATCCAGCCAGCGAATGATCCCCGATCTATCAGCCACGCTTGGTATCAAGGTATTTTTCAGCATCCAGTGCCGCCATACAGCCGGAACCGGCTGAGGTGACTGCCTGGCGATAAACATGGTCTGCGACATCACCTGCGGCGAATACACCCTCGATACTGGTTGCCGTGGCATTGCCTTCGGTACCGCTTTTCACCGTGATATAGCCATCGCGCATCGCCAGCTGCTCAGCGAAAATACCAGTATTGGGCGTGTGGCCAATGGCAATAAATACACCCGCAACGTCCAACGTATTTTTGCTGTTGTCGAGATTGTTTCTCAGCTGCACACCGGTAACGCCGCTCTCATCCCCAAGCACCTCGTCAAGTTCGTGGTTCCAGAGCACAGTGATATTGCCATTCTCTACGCGTTCCATCAGCTTCGACTGCAGCATTTTCTCTGCCCGCAGCGCATCGCGCCGGTGAACCAGAACCACCTCACTGCAGATATTCGATAAATAGAGGGCCTCTTCGACTGCGGTATTGCCTCCGCCGACCACCACCACCTTTTTCTGGCGGTAAAAAAAACCATCGCACGTGGCACAAGCGCTGACGCCTTTCCCCATAAACGCCTGCTCCGATTCCAGCCCCAGGTACTGGGCGGAGGCACCAGTGGCAATAATCAGCGCATCGCAAGTGTAGACACCCTGGTCGCCATGCAGTTCAAAAGGCTGCTGTTGCAGGGCTACGGTATGAATGTGATCGAACAACACCCGGGTATCGAAGCGTTCTGCATGCTGTTGCATGCGCAGCATCAATTCAGGGCCCTGCACGCCCTCGGCGTCGCCGGGCCAGTTATCCACGTCGGTCGTGGTAGTCAATTGCCCGCCCTGCTGCATGCCGGTGAGCAATACCGGGTTGAGATTGGCGCGGGCTGCGTAAACCGCTGCGCTATAACCGGCTGGGCCCGAACCGAGGATAATCAATTGATGATGCTGTGTGTCAGTCATACCGTGGTTTCCATTGAATAAACCTGAGGGTCGCTGTATGGCAGAAGACTCGACCGCGCACCCTGCCGGCATTGTGCTGGGCGCGGAATTCGAGCTGGCGCAATTTGAACAAATACCCCAACAAAAAGCCAGTAGCCGTTATAATGCGGCCTGATTTTATGATTTCAATGCCTGCCGGGCCCGACCGAAAACCCACAAATCACTACAACAAATATATTTATCTGTTTGATAGATAACAGTTTTAAGGCCATAATTTGTCAGGTCAACATGACGCCGCGCAACATCGACCTGTTCGCAATCGACGCAACAGCTCGCAACCAAACATTCATCAAAATTCGCAACTACAGGGGTGAGTAGTACATTGGCAAAACGAAAAGCCAAAGCGAAAGCGGAACCAGCGAAAAGAGCGATGCCCGAGCAATGGGCTTATCGCCTGCGGGAAGGGGCCTTTATCGGGCTGGCGGCCGTTTGCACCTATGTTTTTATTGCCCTGAGCACCTACCAGGCGAGCGATCCGGGCTGGTCCACTACCGGCAGTGGGGACACCGTGCAAAATGCAGGCGGGATCACGGGCGCCTATATAGCGGATATTTTCTACACCCTGTTCGGTTACATGGCTTTCCTGTTTCCCATCATGCTCGGTTATCGCGCCTGGCTGATATTGCGTGACCGGCACCAGTTACAGGGGTTCGACGGTTTTCACTTTTCCATGCGGCTGTTGGGATTCGTTCTGGTCATGGTGAGTGCCACCGGGCTGTCCCATATCAATGTCGACCCCAGCAGCCAGCTGCCGGAGGGCGCCGGGGGTATCCTGGGGGTAGCGATCGGCGATGCCTGTCTCAACGCCTTCAACATTACCGGCGCGCGGCTTCTGTTGCTGGCATTGTTATTGTTCGGGGTAACCATCTTTACCGGGTTGTCGTGGCTCAGGCTGATGGAGCATACCGGGCGCATAACCCTGCAAGTCGGCAGCTGGCTGCATCAGCAGTTCAGTAATTTGCGCGGGCGCTGGCTCGAGCACAAGGCCCGCCAGGCGCTGAAACAACAGCGTCAGGAAACATTCAAGGAGAAGAAAAAGAAAGTTGACAGTAAGCCTGAGCCAAAGATCGCACCGGCGATAAAAGCCGCAGAGCAGGGCAAGCGGATATTCGCGGAGAAGCAGGTAAAGCTGTTCGCGTCGGATGGCAGCGGTGAACTGCCACCACTGTCACTGCTGGATATTCCCAAGGCGTCGGACAAAAAGGGATACTCTGAAGAAGCCCTTACGACCTTGTCGCGCAGGCTGGAGCACAAGCTGGATGACTTCGGGATAGAGGCGGTGGTCCGCGACGTGTATCCGGGGCCGGTGATCACCCGCTTCGAGATCGATCCGGCCCCGGGGGTCAAAGTCAGCCGCATCACCAACCTGGCAAAGGACCTGGCGCGGTCGCTGTCGGTGGTCAGTGTGCGGGTGGTGGAAGTCATCCCCGGTAAATCCTACGTCGGCATCGAGATCCCCAACGAAGACCGCGAGATGGTTTTCCTGTCCCAGGTGTTATCGTCCAAAGCCTATGACGAGGCAAAGTCGCCGCTGTCCCTGGCGCTGGGACATGATATCGCCGGCCTGCCGGTTATCGCCGATCTGGCCAAGATGCCGCATTTGCTGGTCGCCGGCACCACCGGCTCCGGTAAATCGGTGGGTGTGAATGCCATGTTGCTCAGCCTGTTGTACAAGGCAAGCCCGGAGGATGTCCGCCTCATCATGGTCGACCCGAAAATGCTCGAGTTGTCCATTTACGATGGCATTCCCCACCTTCTGACACCGGTTATCACTGATATGAAGGACGCCGCCAGCGGTCTGCGTTGGTGCGTCGGGGAAATGGAGCGACGTTACAAGCAAATGGCGGCGTTGGGCGTAAGGAACCTGCAGGGCTACAATCGCAAGGTCAAGGAAGCCATCAAGGCAGGCAACCCGATACCCGATCCCCTGTGGCAGTTTGACCCCCATGCGGTGGGTGTCGGTATGCCGGAGGTTACCGAGGCCCCTCCGCTGGAGCCGCTGCCGTTTATCGTTGTTGTCATCGACGAATTTGCCGACATGATGATGATCGTCGGCAAGAAGGTGGAAGAACTCATTGCGCGTATAGCGCAGAAGGCGCGGGCCGCCGGGATACATCTTATCCTGGCCACCCAGCGGCCATCGGTGGACGTTATCACCGGCTTGATCAAGGCCAATATCCCGACCCGCATCGCCTTCCAGGTATCGTCAAAAATAGATTCCCGTACCATCCTCGACCAGGGCGGCGCGGAGCAGCTTCTGGGTCACGGTGACATGCTGTACCTGCCCCCGGGCAGTGGCCTGCCGGTGCGCGTGCACGGTGCGTTTGTCGATGACCATGAAGTGCACCGGGTGGTGGAAGACTGGAAGCAGCGCGCCCAGCCCAACTACATCGACGACCTGCTGGAAGATGGGGCCAACGAGTTCGTGCCGGGCTACAGCAATCCCGGTAGCGGGGGAGGGGGCGATGACGACCCGGAGAGCGAACCCTTGTACGATGAAGCGGTCGAATTTGTATTGCAGAGCCGCAAGGCGTCGATATCAGCGGTCCAGCGCAAGCTGCGAATTGGGTATAATCGCGCCGCTCGCATGATAGAAACCATGGAACAGGCCGGCGTCGTCAGTTCCATGGGCAGTAATGGCCAACGCGAAGTGTTGGCGCCCTCACCCCCAGGAGATTAGACGTGCCGCGATCCTCGTTGTTTGAGCCGTATGGGCAAGCTTCTTCAGCTCACCGATTCGGCCCGCTGCATTTTTTGCTGGCTTTCGCTGCCGCTTGCAACAGCTGCCGGTATTCCCGCTGCATCGCGCGCGCGCCCTTAAAGAGAAACCGAAATGCCAGCAACACAGTGTGGCTGGTGTTGCTGTTGAGTATGGCCAGCGGGCAGGCATCTGCCGGTGCCCTCGAGTCCCTTAGCCATTCGCTTGCCAATATCGGTAGCTACCGCGCCGAATTCCAGCAAAACATTTACGATCAAGACCAGGACCTGGTGCAGCAGACCGAGGGAACGCTGATGGCGGCTCGCCCCGGTAAACTGCGCTGGGAGAGTCGCGCCCCCTATGCCCAGCTCATCGTGGTGGACGGCAAGCAGATCTGGCGTTACGAGGAAGACCTGCAGCAGGTTGTGGTCAGCCCCTATAGCGATGACCTGGGCAGCACCCCCGCGCTATTGCTCAGCGGTGATGTCGATTCCATCGGTGCTCGCTATGAAGTCGCCGAGGTCGACGGCCAGTACGAGCTGAAACCGCGCAACGAGCAGAGCCTGTTCCGGGCAATGCGGGTAGTGATCGCAGACGGCAAAATCACCCGACTGCAGCTGGAAGATACCCTGGGGCAAACCACCCGGCTCACCTTCACCTCGATTGAGCTGAATCCCGCAATCCCCCCCGATAGCTTCGAATTTGTTGTGCCAGAGGGCGTGGACGTGCTGCGCGATGAGTGAAGCCCTGTTCAGCGAGGCTGGCTACCAGCCGCTCGCCGCCGCGGTGCGGCCGCAGCTGCTTGAAGACTATCGGGGCCAGCAGCATATCCTCGGCCCCGGCATGCCCCTGCGTGAGGCGCTGGAGGCAGGGCAGGTGCACTCCATGGTTTTCTGGGGTCCCCCGGGTGTCGGTAAAACTACCCTCGCCAGGCTCATTGCCCGCTGCGTCGATGCCCACTTCGAAACGCTTTCGGCAGTGCTTGGTGGGGTCAAGGACATTCGCCAGGCGATAGACATTGCGCGCCAGCAAAAGAGCCTCGGCGATCGCAAGACCATTCTGTTTATCGATGAGGTGCACCGCTTCAACAAAGCCCAGCAAGACGCGTTCCTGCCCCATATCGAAGACGGCACCATTATCTTTATCGGTGCCACCACCGAGAACCCCTCGTTCGAATTGAACAACGCCTTGCTCTCGCGCTGCCGGGTTTACGTGCTCAAAGCCCTGCAGGTGGACAGCATCGTAGGGATTCTGGAGAACGCGCTGGAGGATCCCCGCAGCCCTCTGGGGAGTACCCGGGTATACGTCGAGGATAATATGCTGGCGCAGATCGCACAGGTGGCGGACGGGGACGCTCGACGTGCGCTCAACCTGCTGGAAATCGCATCGGATCTCGGGCGCGGGCCCGATGGCTCGGTCACGATCAGCAAGCAAGTGGCGGAGCAGTTGTTCAGTGGTGACGTGCGCCGCTTCGACAAGGGCGGCGATTTGTTCTACGAACAGATATCGGCGTTGCATAAAGCCGTGCGTGGATCGTCTCCCGATGGCGCACTGTACTGGTTGATGCGCATGCTGGAAGGCGGCTGTGACCCCTTGTACGTCGCCCGCAGGGTGGTTCGCATGGCCAGTGAGGATATCGGCAATGCCGACCCCAGGGCATTGGCGCTGGCGCTCAATGCCTGGGATGCCGTCGAGCGCCTGGGTAGCCCTGAGGGAGAACTCACCCTGGCGCAGGCGATTCTGTATCTCGCCAGTGCCCCCAAGAGCAACGCGGTGTATAGCGCCTTCAAGGCAGCGAGAGAGCTGGTCCGCAGTGGGCCGGACTATGAGGTTCCCATGCACCTGCGCAACGCACCCACCAAACTGATGAAATCGATGGATTACGGCGCGGGTTATCGCTACGCCCACGACGAACCCGGGGCCTATGCCGCCGGTGAAAGCTACCTGCCGCCGGAGCTCGCCGATCAGCAGTTTTATCACCCGGCCGACCGCGGCCTGGAGAAGAAAATCGCTGAAAAGCTGCGGTACCTACACGAGCTCGACCAGGGCAGCGGTGAACGCCGCTACACGCGCTAGTCCATGCCTTCCCTGGCAACCACATTAGCCATCGTGGCACTGGGGGGCGCAGCGGGTGCCATGCTCCGGTTCCTGTTGTCGAATTATTTCAACCGGGTATTCGAAGTTCATCACACGGTGCATATCGGTACCATGCTGGTGAACATACTGGGCTCTTTCATTATGGGTATTGCCTATGTCTATATTCTGGAAAAGGAGATTTGGCATCCGCATCTCAAGAGCCTGCTGATGGTGGGCACGCTTGGCGCCTTCACCACCTTTTCGTCTTTCTCACTCGAGGCCATCACCTTTTTTGAGCGTGGACATCCCTGGCTGAGCCTGGCCTACGTATTGGGCACTGTCGTGCTTTGCCTGAGCTCCGCCGCCTGCGCGATCTGGGTGGCCAGACAATTTTTTTAAACGGAAACCCGTATGCTTGATATCAAACGCATTCGAAAAAACCCCGAGCAAATCGCCGCCGGCCTCGCCGTGAAAGGCTTCCAGTTCGATGTCGCCAACTTCACGGCTTTGGATGCCAGGCGCAAACAACTCGATATAGACAGCCAGCAATTGCAGGCTGAACGGAAAGCCGCCTCCAAAACCATCGGCGCATTGGTCAGGCAGGGGGTTCCGGTGGATGAGGCCAAGCAGAGTGTCAATGAGACCCTGGAGCGCATCTCGCAGCAGCTCGACGCCAAGCTGGAGCAGTCCGACAGTGTGCAGGAGCAGCTCGACCGGTTGCTGATGGGCACACCCAACCTGCCCCAGGCGGATGTACCCGCGGGCAACAGTGAGGCTGACAATATCGAGGTCAAGCGCTGGGGAGAGCCCCGGCAGTTCGATTTCGAGCCGCTGGACCATGTTGCCCTGGGCGGTCGGAGCGGTCTGATCGACTTCGATGCCGCAGCACGAATTACCGGGGCACGCTTCACTGTGCTGAAGGGATCACTGGCGCGTTTGCACCGGGCTTTGATTCAGTTGATGCTGGATACTCACACCACCCAGCACGGATACACCGAGGTTAACGTGCCTTATATCGTCAGCGCCAAATCGCTGGAAGGTACGGGGCAGTTACCCAAATTCGAGCAGGACCTGTTTAAGCTCGACGCGGAACACCAATGGTACCTGATACCCACTGCGGAAGTACCGGTCACCAATATTGCGCGTGATCAAATTGCGGAGGAACTGCCAATAAAAATGGTGTGCCACAGCCCCTGTTTTCGCAGTGAAGCCGGCAGTCATGGCAAGGATACCCGGGGCATGATCCGCCAGCACCAGTTCGAGAAGGTGGAACTGGTGCAATTGGTCACGCCGGCGCAATCCGACCCGGCTCTGGAGCAATTGACGGCGGATGCCGAGGCGATACTGCACGCACTGGAGTTGCCCTATCGCAAGGTCATCCTGTGTGGCGGTGATCTCGGGTTTTCCGCCCGGAAAACCTACGACCTGGAAGTCTGGCTGCCGGGCCAGGCGGCCTACCGAGAGATCAGTTCCTGCAGTAATTTTGGCGACTACCAGGCGCGACGACTCAAGGCCCGGTGGCGTAACCCCGAAACAGGCAAGCCCGAATACCTGCACACCCTCAACGGCTCCGGACTCGCCGTGGGACGCACTTTGGTTGCCGTATTGGAAAACTACCAACGGGCTGATGGTACTATATCGGTTCCCACTGCATTGCAGCCATACATGGGTGGTGTCGAGGCCATCTAGGTACCAGCAGCCATGAGGTACTTACCATTATCCATTAATTTCCACGGCCAACCGGTATTGCTGGTAGGCGGTGGAGAAGTGGCGCTGCGCAAGGCACGCCAGCTCATCAAATGCGGGGCCACGCTCACCGTGGTAGCGCCTGCAATCGATCGAGGATTACAGGATGCGGTTCTCAAGGCAGGGGGGACAGTTTTCCTGCGCAGCTTCGAGGCGTCGGACATCGATTCGCAGCGCCTGGTGGTGGCCGCTACCGATAAACCCGCCGTTAATCAACGCATCTCAGAGTTATGCCACGCGCGCAACATACTGGTGAATGTGGTGGACCAACCTTCGCTGTGCAACGTCGTTTTTCCAGCCGTTGTGGATCGTGAGCCACTGACAATCGCCATCAGCAGTGGTGGCAGCTCACCGGTACTGACGCGCATGCTGCGGGCGACGCTTGAATCCATGGTAGCGAGCAACTACGGAAAATTGGCCGACTTTGCCGCCGGTTTCAGAGCGCCGGTCAAGCAGGCCATTGCCGAGCCAGCACAGCGGCGGCACTTCTGGGAGGACACCCTCCAGGGGCCAGTCGGGGAATTGGTGCTGTCGGGCCGACGGGAAGAGGCGGATGCCCTGCTGGCGAAAAGCCTGGCGCAGGAAGCGAAACCACCGCGGGGCGAGGTCTACCTGGTGGGTGCCGGCCCCGGTGACCCCGATCTGCTTACCTTCAAGGCTTACAGGCTGATGCAGAAGGCCGAGATCGTTCTCTACGACCGCCTGGTCGCCCCGGCTATCGTCGACATGTGCCGGGCCGACGCCGAGCGCGTTTATGTCGGCAAGGCCAGGAGCGATCATGCCCTGCCCCAGCATCAAATCAATGAACTGCTGCTGCAATACGCCCGGGCCGGTAAACGGGTACTGCGACTCAAGGGTGGCGACCCGTTCATTTTTGGACGCGGTGGCGAGGAGATCGAGCACCTGTCAGGGCAGGGGATTCCCTTCCAGGTGGTCCCCGGCATTACCGCTGCCTCGGGATGTGCCTGTTATGCGGGCATACCCCTCACGCACCGGGACCACGCTCAGTCCGTGCGCTTCGTGACTGGGCACTTGAAGGATGGCTCCACGGATCTGAACTGGAATGAGCTGGTATCTCCGGGACAGACGCTGGTCTTTTATATGGGGCTTACCGGACTGCCAACCATCTGCCGGCAATTGATGGCCCACGGCCGCGCTGGGAGTACGCCAGTCGCACTGGTGGAACAGGGAACCACGCCGAGCCAGCGCGTTTTTTGCGGGCAACTCGATAATTTCGTTGCTATCATTGCGGCGGCAAAGCCCCGCGCTCCCACCTTACTGATCGTAGGCGATGTGGTTAAGCTTCGCAGTCGACTCGCCTGGTTTGGCGCCGACATCCCACAGCAAGAGTAAACGAAAATGAGCGAGTACGAATACGACCTGGTGGTCATTGGCGGTGGATCAGGCGGCGTGCGCGCCGCGAGAATGTCAGCCGGCTATGGTGCAAGGGTGGCAATTGTCGAAGACCGCTACTGGGGGGGCACCTGCGTCAACGTCGGCTGTGTCCCGAAGAAACTGTACTACTATGCCTCGCATTTTTCCGAGGCGTTCAAGGATTCAAAGGGCTTTGGCTGGAGTGGCGATGAACGGGTCTTCGACTGGGAGACACTCAAGCGCAATCGAGCGACCGAGATATCGCGACTGAACAAAATTTACCAGAATATCCTGGGCGCCGCTGATGTCGAGATAATCGACGGCCACGGCCGTATCCTCACTCCCCATACTGTCGAAATTGATGGCAAGCGCCAACTGACGGCGAAACACATACTGATCGCCACCGGCGGCTGGCCCTACATTCCGGATTTTCCGGGCAAAGAGCACGTAGTCAGTTCGAATGAGGTGTTTGACCTGCCACAGTTTCCGAAAACCATGGTGGTGGTCGGCGGCGGTTATATCGCAATCGAGTTTGCGGGCATTTTCAATGGTCTCGGGGTGGACGTTCACCAGGTTTATCGTGGTGACGTTCTGTTGCGTCATTTCGACATGTCGGTACGCGAAGTCATCACAGAAGAGGTCGCGCGCAAGGGCGTGAAACTTGCCCTGGGCACCAATGTCGTCGCAATCGAAAAATCCGCGGTTGGAAGACTTGAAGTGCAGCTTACCAACGGCAGCCCAATTGAAGCCGACGCCGTGCTCTACGCGACCGGGCGTACACCGAATTTTCACAATCTCGGGTTGGAAAATGTGGAGCTGCGCCTGACGGCCAAGGGTACCGTCGATGTCGATGACTACTATCAAAGCAGCGTACCCTCGATTTACGCCCTCGGTGATGTCATTCATACCCAGGAGTTAACGCCGGTAGCACTGGCGGAGGGTATGGTACTGGCACGGCATTTGTTCGGCGGAGGCGCCGAGCCGCTGGATTACGACTATATACCCACGGCCGTCTTCAGCCAGCCCAATATAGCCTGCGTGGGCCTCACGGAAGAAAAGGCTCGCGCAACCCTGGGTGAGATCATCGTGTTTGAGAGCAATTTTACCCATATGAAGAACACGCTGGGTGGCAGCAAGAGTCGAACCTATATGAAAATCCTGGTCGAGCGCAGTAGCGATCGGGTTGTCGGCATGCATATGGTTGGGGAGGAGGCGGGTGAAATCATTCAGGGCTTTGCCGCGGCGATGAAGGCCGGCATCACCAAGGCGGTACTGGACAGCACACTGGGTATTCACCCCACCGCTGCAGAGGAGTTTGTCACCATGCGCGAGGCTTCGCGATAATGACCCCACTGCTGCCAACGGCTGTGCAATAGGGGCCGCTGGTCTATGGGTCTGGCGATTGACAAGGCAGAGTTCACTGCACAGGAGTTCAGTCAATTTAGCGAGCGCCTGTGGCAAAGCCTCGGGCTACTCAAGCAGGTGCTGCGTGATCCCGATTTTGGCGGCGAGAGAAAATCCTGGGGCGCTGAACTGGAGCTGTATATTGTTGGGGCTGACGGCTATGTGGTTCCTGCAAACCAGGCGATACAACGTCAGCACAACGACCCACTGCTAACGCTTGAGCTCAATCGCTTTAATCTGGAATACAACCTGGCGCCGATATTTGGCAGCGCAACGCCGTTCAGTGAATTGCAGCAAGGCCTCGACACGGCGATGCAGCAACTGGCGATCAGCGCAGCCCGGCATCAGGCACAAATCGTCCCCATCGGCATATGCCCCACCTTGCAACCCGATAACTTCGGCCTCGAGTGGATGACCGATTTGCCGCGTTACCACGCGCTGAGCCGCGGACTCAAGCGCCTTGGCGGCGGCGAATTCAGGATTCAGATCAACGGTAGTCCACCGCTGCTGATAGAGCGCAACGACGTTACCATGGAGGGCGCCAACACCTCGTTCCAGTTTCACTACCGCGTGGTGAACCGTGATTTTGTCGATGTTTACAATGCTCTGCTGCTGGCCAGCGGCGTGGTGATGGGCCTGGCGGGAAACTCGCCAACCCTGTTCGGGCATCGTTTGTGGCACGAAACACGGGTGCCGCTATTCAAGCACTCGATCGATAGTCGCCAGGGTAACCAGCACTGGCGGCAACCGGCCCGGGTAAGTTTCGGCCAGGGTTGGGCTCGGCGCTCGGCGTATGAGCTGTTTGCCGAAACCGCGGCTATCCATCCGCCGTTGCTGCCGGTTTGCAGCAGCGCCGATTATGCGGAGCAAATGCAGAGTGGCCAACTACCGGCCTTCGATGAATTGCGCATGCACCAGAACTCGGTTTGGCCCTGGTTGCGGCCGGTCTATGATGCTGCCGATGGCGGCCACCTGCGCCTGGAACTCAGGGCTCTGCCTGCCGGGCCCAGCCATGTCGATATGTTTGCAAACGCTGCTTTCTACATAGGCCTCGCCGAGGGTTTGCGCCCGGGACTGGAAACCCTGTTGCCCACGATGCCCTTTGCCTACGCCAAATATAACTACTACCGGGCTGCCCAGTTCGGACATCGGGCAAGGCTGGTGTGGCCCGACCCAAGGCACCAGCGATTGCGTGAAATTCCGCTGCTGGACCTGGTGCAGCAGCTGCTCCCGGTGGCGCGCAGTGGCCTGCAGCAAATCGGCATTGCCGAAGCGGAAATAGACAGCTACCTGGGCGTGATCGAGGAGCGAAGGGGCACCCGGTGCACCGGTGCCAGTTGGCAGCTTTCCTGCCTGGATCAGCTCGAGGCCGACGGCATGGATTTGACAGCGGCTACCCAGCTAATGCTGCAACACTATATCAAGCAAGTGCGAAGCTCGAAGCCGGTTGCACAGTGGAGTAGCCTGTAATGCCCGCCATTGCGCTCTGGTACGACCCGCCGGCCGAGGACCTGGGCAGCAACGAACTGGAGTTCCTGCACATACTCGGCGGACCTACCTGCCTGGTAGTGCCGGGACACGATCACGGCCGTTGTCGATTTCTGGTGACATTGCTGCACGGCAACGAGCCTTCCGGAATAATTGCACTGCATCGCTGGCTCACCCAAGCCCGGGACACGCCGGCGGTCGATATCTATTGCGTCGTCATGAATATCGAAGCCGCCATGGCCAAGCCTCATTTCAGTTTTCGCCAGTTGCCGGGCCGACGAGATCTCAACCGCTGTTTCCGCGAGCCCTTCGATGATGCAGAGGGGCAACTCGCGGCGGCATTGCTCAGCTTGATTCATCGTCATCAACCCGAGGCCCTGGTCGATGTTCACAACACCTCGGGTATGGGGCCCTCATTCGGAGTGGCAGTGTTCTACGATCCTCAGCACGATGCCCTGGTATCACTTTTTACCCAGCGCCTGGTGGTGACAGACCTCAGGTTGGGGGCGCTGATGGAGTTGAGCGATCACGAAGTGCCAACGGTAACCATTGAATGCGGCGGTAGCCAGGAACCGGAGTCTCATGAGATAGCCTACGATGGGCTGCTGCGTTACGTTGGCCAACCGCGGTTATTTGTTGCCCCGGACAGTGATTGGCCGCTGGACGTATTGCATCATCCGGTGCGGCTGGAACTGGACCCGGCACTGGCTATCGCCTACGCCGAACAGGCCTCGGTAGGTGCCGATCTGTGCTTGCGGGTGGACATCGAGCATTTCAACTTCGGTGAAGTTTGCACCGATACACCCCTGGGCTGGATCACACGCCGGGGCTGGCAGGGCATCAGGGTAGTTGACAGTCGAGGCGACAATTATCGCGACATATACCTGCGCGAGGAGGGGGGTCAGCTGTTTCCGGCAACACCGCTCAAGCTGTTCATGATTACTTCCAATCCGGCCATCGCGCGCTCGGATTGCCTCTGCTATGCCGTGCGCAGTGCGATTCAGGGCTTTGATCATTCGAGTGCCTCCGCCGGGGAGACACTCGAACCCTTGAGCTAGCGCAGCGCCACCGAAGCGTTCAACTGCTTCATGTCGAGGAGAATGTGGGCGCTTTCGGTGACGTACAAATCGTCTTCCGGGTCGCTGTGCGCCTCGTCCTCCTCATCTTCTGCTTCCTCTTCAAGATCGTCGAGGGATTCCAGTACCTCAAGATTCTTGGCCACCCGCCGGCGGTTTTCGATCGCCAGCAGGCGCTCACGGTTTTTGCGACTCTCTTCCAGGCGTTTCTTCTCATTGAGGGTTATGGTGTCGATTTCCCGGTTCTGCTGGCGCAGGGCAAGCTGGTCTTTCAGGTAAACGAAATCGGGGTCGACACTGCTGCGCTGCAGGTGTCGGTTGCGCATCTCTTCCATGATGACATTCAGGTTGCCATAGTAACGATGCTTCATCGGTGCGATGGTATCCCACCCCAGTGCACCGTCCAGCGTGCTCTCGCCAACTTCCGCCGGGTCGTAAATTTCAGGAAATTCGATATCAGGCACCACGCCACGGTGCTGGGTAGACTCCCCGGATATTCGATAGTACTTCGACTGGGTAATCTTGAGCTGGCCGTGGGGCAGGGGCGACAGGGCCTGCACCGTGCCCTTGCCAAAGGATCGACCACCGACAACCAGGCCACGCTGGTAATCCTGGATAGCCCCGGCGAAAATCTCGGAGGCCGATGCACTCAGGCGATTGGTCAGCACTACCAGAGGGCCCGTGTAGTAGGTTGTTTTCCTGATTTTGCCCTGACGCTCCACCCGCATATTGGCATGGCGAATCTGTACCGTAGGACCATTCTCAATGAAAAGGCCGATCAACTGGTTGACTTCGAGCAGCGAGCCGCCGCCGTTGTCACGCAGATCGATGACAATGCCCTCGACCTGTTCTTGCTCCAGCTCTTTCAGCAGGCGAGATACATCGCGCGTGGTGCTGCGATAATCGGGATCGCCGTTGCGAAAAGCCTGAAAATCGAGGTAGAAAGCGGGGATTTCTATCACCCCGATCTTGTGCACCTCGTCGTCCTTCATGATTTCCATCACTTCCTTGCTGGCGGTTTCCTCTTCGAGTTCCACCTTGCCCCGCTGAATACGGATAACACGGGTGTTCTTGGGGTCGTCAGATTTGTCCGGCATGATTTCAAGCCGAACCCAGCTGTCTTTTGGCCCACGAATGAGCTCTACCACCTCATCCAGGCGCCAACCGATGACATTGGTCAGCTCGCCCTTTTTATCCTGGCCCACGGCAACGATCTTGTCGTTGCGCTTGAGATCATTCTGCCGTTCAGCCGGTCCGCCTTTGACCAGCCGAATGACCTTGGTGTATTCGTCCTCCTGGCTCAACACCGCACCGATGCCCTCAAGTGACAGGCTCATGCGGATATTGAAGTTCTCCAGACTGCGCGGCGAAAAGTAATTGGTATGCGGATCGTAGAGGGCAGCATAGGTGTTGATATAAATCTCGAAGACATCCTCAGCCTGGATCTGCTCGGTCTGGTGCAGCCGGGTCTTGAAGCGCTTGATCAACAACTCCTGGATTTCTTCATCGGACTTGTCAGTGACCTTGAGATTGAGAATGCTGTGTTTTATCCGCTTGCGCCAGAGTTCGTCGGCGGCTTTTTCACTGACCAGCCAGTCACTCTTGTCCTCACCCACATACAGCGACTCATCGATGGTGAAATCAAACGCGCCGTAGTCGTTTTCAAGCACATCGATGACTTTCTCTAGCCGGTCGACGACGCGCTTGCGGTAGACATCATAGATTTCGTAACCCCCGGAGACATCCCCGGCCTCGAGTTGATCGTCGAGTTTCTTGCGCAGTGGCATTATCCTGTCGATGTCTTTCTGCAGCAGGAAGGCGCGCGCCGGATCGAGGTTTTCGAGGTAGGCATCGAACAGGCGCATGCTCATTTTGTTGTCGAGGGGCAGCTTGTTGTAATGGCGATTACTGAGGTCGTCCACGATCACCGGTGTCACGTCCATCTGCTCATCGGTGGGCTGGATTCTCTGGGCCTTGGCCATCGCCAGCGCGGGCAATAACAGCAGCGCCAGTAAAAGCAGCTTGAGGGGGAGCGATCTTGTCATTTGTCTTGCCCTGTCATAATTGAAGGCCGATTATGGCGCATAAACGCGTCGTAGCCAATGTACCTATATGGTGGCTTGTTACTGTATTTCCATGAGTTACGCGAAATAGCTCACCCATGGTCTCAAATAACGCCTGTTGTCACTGGCGGTATTTACGCCGAAATGGGTTACACCAGCCCTTAACCCTTTGACTCATTAGACAGGCGGCAGTTCCCGCTGCGCCACCGTCGGGCCCTGGCAGCGAGACTGTTGCGCGCCCGTTCAGCGCACTGCAACACCATATTAAGTCTTATGTATTAAATTAATGCAGTATACATTACAATAGCTTACATCACTATTCTCGAAGCAGCCGAAATACAGTAGCGTCCGCTGACAGCGGGCGTTACCGGCCGGCGAACGGCCCTATGGATCACCGAACGACTCCGCGCCGGGCCCCAGCGGTTGGCCGTAACTGAACTCCACGAAGCCACCATCGGGATCGACCAGGCCGCAGTAATAGCCGACCGGGAACGGTTCCTGCCGGGGCTCCCAGACGAGAATCCCGGCTTCGGCGGCACGCCGGGCAATGGCATCGACGGCGGCCTTGCTTTCCAGCGCAAAACCGAGGTGGGAAAAATCGTTATCCGCTTGATTCCGACCCGGTCCGCCGGGCAATACCACCAGGATGAAATCGCTTTCCTTGCCCGGCTCGGCCAGCCAGACGATGCGTTTGCCATGGCTCTCCCGCTGATGCACGATAATCAGGCCCGCGTAGGTTTGGTAGAAATCGATGCAAGCATCGAGATGTTTGACGTGCAGTGCGATGTGGGTCAGGGATATGGGCACAGTTAACCTCCACCTCCTGGCATGGCCGCCTGTCTATAATATCCGGATCTCGCCGCCCCGTTGATGGAGCACGATATCCGCGTAATCACAGTCGCCCGGATTGCGCTGAAATATGCTGTTGGCGATCAGCCAGACCTTGATTATCCGGGCCGGGGGCTGCCCCATATACCGTTCGTAGTCGGCATACAGGTCGCGACGCTCTTCTTGCCATTGCTTGAGGCCCTCTGTGCCGCTTCTTACCACCACATGGTATTCCTTGCCCTGCCAGCTTGGCAGCGGGCAGTCATAGCCTGTCCCCTCGGGCAGGCTGCCACTCCAGTAGTAGGTGATGTCGCGACCATTATCGAACTCCACGGCAATGCTGAGGTAGTCGTGGGTAGGAACTGAATCTTCCCTCAGGTCCGAGGGAAGTTGGTTGACACACCAGCGCCAGCCCAGTTCAGTACCGGGTTCAAGTGGCAGTTCAACGGGAAACTGCAGTATTCCGACATCGGCGCGGGTGTGGCAATGGATGCAGGCGCCACCGTCCGCACCGGTACCCCGGCGGTAGATCTCCGCCGGCCCCAGGTTCCAGAGATAGTTCCAGCCGGGCGGGGTTGTGTCACCTTGTTCGAGCCGCGCGATTTCCAGCGCCAGGTAATCCTCGTAATCACCGCCGCGCAGCACCTGCTTTAGCCCCGCCAGCGCGCTCCCTGCCCAGCGCACGATAATCACCTGTATCTCACCGCTGACCTTGCGGTAAACGTCGTCGTCGAGTGCGCGCGTCCCGGTGCGGTCCGCCCAGTCATTGGGGAAGTAGTTGCCCAGGAATAGCTCGCCAGCTTGCTCTACCCGGAACGAGTGACTGTTTCGGGTGCCACGGAACACGTCGCCTTTCGGCCCCAATCGACACCACAGCTGAAGCGCCGGGGTAATCCAGATATCCAGGGCCCGGTTGGCATAGACCCGGCCCTGGGCAAAGTAACTCACGTCGTCACCAGGCTCCGGCACCACACCTGTGCCTACCCAGGGCGGTTGCTGTGCCGCCAGGCTCACGCATCGGGTTTCGGTCACCAAGGACCGGGGCGCCTGGTCGAACAGTGCCTGCAAAGCGTCGACAAACGCGCTCGTATCGGGCTCTGGTGCCACTTCGTGGCGCAGGCGCCTTGCGGCGGCGCGGGCGCCCAGGCGAGCGGCAACGGATAGGTCGGTTATGAGTCCCGGCATGAGGATTACCCTTAAGCTGATTTATTGTTGTAACGGCCGCTTGCAATGCCCCCACCAAAGCAGATGGGAGCTCGATCTGCCAATGGGACCGGTTTGGTTGTAAACCGCGATAACGGTAAGTTTTCGCCGTCCAGAAAAAAAGCAGCGCGGATAATAAAATAACACGTCGCGGGGGTAATAAACCATGAAAAGAATGGGCGGTACGGATGCGTTTTTGCTGGAGATCGAAACCCTCGCTGCTATACGCACACCCTGACGAATGCCATTATCGATCCCACCCATAGCCCCCGGCGGCTGGTCCTTCGACAGCGACTGCCAACAGGTGACCGATCGCTTACACCCGATTCCGGCTTTGCACCTCAAATACGTTCCCTCACCCCGGGGCCTGAGTTATCCGCTATGGGTGGAAGACGCCGATAACCCTGGCCTTGCTCCACTGTAAGCCAACCTCTGCCCGCGGCAGTGGATCAATCCAGTAGCGGCGCCGGATATATCAGCTTGCGGGTATCGAAGCCCAGGGAGCGGGCCGTGTCGACCAGTCGTTCTAGTGTCTGCGGCTCTAGTTCCGGTTCCCTGGCCAGAATCCACAGGTAATCGTAGTTGGGGCCGCTCACCAGCGAGTACCGCTGCGGATCGTGCTCGATAATGATATAGCTGCCGTAAAAAGGGCCGAAGAAAGACACTTTGAGGTGCCCGACATTGGCATCGCCCACCATGTAGGCCTTGCCCTCGGCTTGTTCCCACTCCGCGCTGGCTGTGGAGAATCCCCGATTGACAACCGCCACGCCGCCATCCGGGCGCAGGCTGTAGTGAGCCGTCACCTGCTCCAGTCCGCGCTCGAAGGAATGGTCCAGGCGGGCAATTTCGTGCCAGCTGCCGAGGTAGCGCTCGAGGTTGAAATCGTCAATCGGCTGCACCGTGTCGGGCTTTCCGGTGCAACCCGACAAAACCAGGAGGAGGGCGAGTAATCGTTTCATGGCTGGTACCTGTTTGTGTGCGTGATCACCGGGTATGTGTGACGAAGGGGCGCACTGCTGCGAAGCCTGTCCCCAGCGGTGCGAAGCTCAATCGATGTTGCGTTTGATAAACGCCAATAACGGTGCGATAACGTTGTTGGTTTCATCATCGTCGGCGGTAAGAATATCCAGGTGAGCATAACCCTCGGCTATATGGACTTCAAACCCTCCGCCAATGCCGCCAAAAGTGGGGAAGGCAGTATTGGGATTGAAGCGGTCCACTATCCGCCCGCTGGAGCCGTCACAGCTAGGGGCGGCACAGGGCGCGATGGCATCGGCAAAGCCCAACCAGGAAGCCGGCACCGGCGTCAGGCCGTTACTGCCGCCAAAGGCGATCACCGGAATGTCAATATTCCTCGCCTGGGTGCGATTGTCGATATCGCTGCGTCCGCGACCCTGGGGTTCGGGTAGGGACAGCGCGCTGGTATCGAGCCCGAGTTCGCTGGTAACCGCCAGCCCGGAAGACGAATAGTACCACTCCGAGAAGTTGGTTTGTCCCTGGTAAAAGATGGGCAGCATACGGCCTTCAAGGTCAGAGGGTTCGACTTCGAGGCCCCAGACCCCGGCTTGTTCCAGCGCCAACGGCGCCGGTCCGTTATCGGCAAAGGCCCCGGCGGGAATACCCTCTCCCTTACTCAGCCACGTGAGCAAGCCATTTACCTCGGGGCCGGCAAAACCCACTGATGTTGCAACAAAAGTGGCGCTGCTGGCAACGACACCGTCGTCATCGAGAAACTGCCCCAGGAACTTGCTCGATGTCGCCGGCGCGTCGCCGAGTAAACCCCCCAGCACTGCCAGCTCCGGCACCCTGGCAATTGCGTTGTTACCGGCCTCTCCATTCTGGTCGAGTTGCAGGATCGTTTGCCTGGATTCCCCGTTTAATATCGCATCTAACGCCTGAACCTCCGATACTGCAAGCAACTGCGGTGACAGCAAGCCGCGGACTTCGGCGTAAGCCAGCTGCGGTTCGACACAGCGTCGATGTTCCAGCGCGGCACAATCAATGGCTTCGGTGGCAACGGTACAGGCGGTGAGACCGTCACTGCAGCGGGGGGCCTGGTCCCTGACCGCGCCATAAAGCCCGCCATCGAAGCGTGCTTCGATGAGATCCAGGGTGGCAGCATCGGGCGCGTTCTCGGCAAGCCCGCCGCCACCCCCCTCCAGTAGCACCAGGCCCCGTACTTTCTCATAACCCGGTTCCACGGTGGCCCCGTCGAGGGCGAGATCGGTAGCGGCGTAACGGGCTGCATAGCCGGTGCCGGCGGAGTGACCGGCGAGGAAAACGTTGCCGTCGCGCGCGGTGGCCAGTGCGCGGTCGATGACAGCGTCGATATCCAGGGAATGCACCAGGGTCGTCCACTGCGCCATGTAGGCAGTATCGGCATTACTGTTGTAGAAAATGGCGCGGCGGTTGGGGCCGTTGACCAGCTCCTGGCTCAAGGTGAGCTGCAGCGCGTCGCCGAAGAGGAAGTCCAGCCCTATTTGCGGGTTGCTCTGGCTCTCGGCGATATCCAGTCCGATGGTGTCTTCGAGTTGGTTGGAGCGTCTGTCGAATGCCCACACCTCGAGCACCAGGGACTCCTGTTCCCGCGCCCGGCGCATCAGGTTCTGGGCAAAGATCGCGTAGTTGGATGCGCCGCCCTCGAAGCCCGGTATCGCCACCACAATCGCATCGGGTTGCTGCGTGCTCTGTTCTGTCAGAAAGTAGCGGGTATAACGTGCCTTGTTCAAATCGACTGGCGTGCCGGCGAACTGGCGCAGCAATTTCGGGTTGTCCACCACCACACCAGCACTGCCGGGTGTATGGGCGGGCTGCGCCCTGCTCGGCAGGTCTATGGTCTGCTGGGAGTAGTTTTCGCCGGGCGACGTTTCGCCGGGCGACGTTTCGCCGGGCGACGCTTCGCCGGGCGACGCTTCGCCGGGCGGGCTACTATCAATCGTGCAGGCTGGCAACGCCAGTGCGGCGGATAACATAAGAATTGCCCTCAAAAGCATTGACTGGCTCCCTAAAAATGACGTTAGTGAGTTGGCACCCGGTCTAACTGAATTGTTTCGGCGCGGGCCTGCCCAATGCGGTCGCCCCGGCAGGGCCTGGCCGCAAACTGATCGCCGGTACGCCGCCGACTGTTGATTGGATTACCGTGGCGGGCACTGCCGGTGTTTTGGGCCTGCAAAACAGAAAGTCCGGGGCAAACTTGGACATTCACCCGGCGAGCGTATATTCTGCCCGCCCGGTACGCCGGAAGTCTATGAGACCAGGGTTTCCCGCGAGCTTGGGTATTGTGCTGGCCGGCAAACCCTGCATGCCGTTACGAGCAATTGATCGCTGGATAGTGCCCTATGAGAAAATGGCTCGCACGTTGGTTCCTCGATCTGGGTGGTTGGCGCCTGGAAGGTGAGAAGCCAGCGCACAACTCCTACGTCCTGATCGCGGCACCCCATACCTCGAACTGGGACTTTGCCTACATGCTGGCTTTCGCCACCTTGTTCGATATAAAGATCCACTGGATGGCCAAGCACAGCTTGTTTCATCCACCCATGGGCTGGTTCACCAAAGCCATGGGCGGCATACCCATCGAACGCCACAAGACCAGTAATGTGGTGGCTGACATGGTAGAGCTATTCCGGGAAAACCCAAACCTTGTGCTGGCTGTTCCAGCGGAGGGAACCCGGGCGCGCACCGAGTACTGGAAGTCGGGTTTCTACCATATAGCCCGTGGCGCAGGCGTGGCGATACTGCCCTCCTACCTGGATTTCAAGGAAAAAAGAGGCGGCTTCGGCCCGGCGCTGATGCCCACGGGGGACATCAGCGCCGACATGGATTACTTTCGACAGTTCTACGGCCCCATGGAGGGCAAGCACCCTGAAGATTTTGGACCGATTCGCCTGCGAGAAGAAGACGCCGGCGCTTGACTCAGCGCCGTACCGAAGCATCCTCCGGGTGCTCGTCAAACATGTTCGCTACGTACGAGCAAACCGGTACCACCCGTATCTGGTTATCCCTGGCATAATCCACCATCCTCCGATACAGGCGCTCGGCAATTCCCTGGCCGCGTAACTCCCGATCCACCGTGGTATGGTCGACAACCATGATTTTTTCACCATCCCACCGGTAACTTAACTGAGCGGCGTTCTCGATAAAGAAGCGCCCGCCAGATTCAGTATTCTCATGCTCGATGCTGGTTTGCTCCAGGGCCATTGTGCCTACTTCCTCTGTACAGTTGCAGTTGGAATTGCCTAACGAATTCTGGTGACACTCTACTGCGGATTGCGGCGGGCATCAATTCGGCCTCAGCCCCGATTGGCAAAGCTGCGGGAGCACGGTGTCACGCTGGTGGTTCCCAGGTCGCTATGATGTGCCGTAAAGCATCCAGCCCGTCCGTCAGCGCAGCGGGACCCGGTTGCAGTATTACGGAGGACTTCACTTCAAACAAGTCACCGCGCTCAACGGCTGCAATAGCTTGCCACCCGGGCCGGCTTGCCACCTGCTCGGCACGGAACTTGCGCCCGCACCAGGAGCCGATGATGATATCCGGGTTGCGCGCTACCACCGTGTCGGGGCTGGCGATTATCCGGCCGGTGGCGCCCGCACTGGTGCTCAACTCGGAAAAACAGTCCTCGCCACCGGCAATGGCGACGAGTTCCGATACCCAGCGAATGCCACTTATCATTGGGTCGTACCATTCCTCGAAATAGACCTTTGGCCTGCGCGGCAAACCCTGCGATGCCTGTTCGATACGCAGCAAGCGAGAGCGCAACTGATCTACCAGTTCCCCGGCCCGCTCAGCTGACCCCACCATGGCGCCGAGCAATTGCATCATCGCCAGGATTTCTTCGATACTGCGCTGGTTAAAAATGTGTACGGCAACGCCGGCCCGCACCAGGTCGGCGGCAATATCGGCCTGCATGTCCGAAAAACCCAGTACCAGGTCCGGTTCCAGCGCCAGGATCTTGTCGATTTTGGCGCTGGTAAATGCCGATACCCGGGGTTTTTCCCTCCGCGCCCGGGGTGGACGCACGGTGTAGCCCGATATGCCCACAATGCGATGCTCTTCACCGAGAAGGTAGAGGGTTTCGGTTGTCTCCTCCGTCATACAAACAATACGCCGCGGGTAGCTTGAAATGGCCGATGGCATTGTAGTCTCCAGTGGGTAGGGCGCGTCATTGTCGTCCATTCTCCACCTGTCTGCCAGGCCGGGCGTGCGCAGCACAATGTCCGCCTGTTTGGTTAAATTAGGCCTGAAACTAATCAAGAGCCTTGTTACAATCCAGTGCCCGGGTCGGGCGCGAATGCGCGTTACCGCGTGCTCGAGCAGACACCTGTCGACGATAAGAGCCCAGAGAGCCGAAATGAATCGAAATTGCCTACCTGCTATGTTTTGTCTTGTCATCGTTGGCTGTGGGGGAGGCGGTGGCGGGTCGGGTGACGACGCACCAACCACGCCGCTGCAGCCACCGGCAGAGGCACCGGTAACCGACGCCAATGCTGTCGGGCTGGCGGAAGTACTGGAAGACTCTGCATCCCCGGGCGGCGCCCGCAACGCCAACGGGACCCGGGTAACGGCCGCGCAGCTCCAGATGATCGACGGTGTCGCCTTCGTGTCCCTCGCTAACGAGGCGGCTTACCAGCAAGCCATTCTCGAAGAGGAGCAGTTCAGTAACCCGGTAACTGCCGCCGAGGTGCAGACAATTATCGATTCAGTCAACGCCTTCAGTGAAGTCGCCGGCGCCGTCAATAGCGGCGACAGCGGCAACGTCACGGTATCGCAACTGCAGACCATCGCCAGCCTCGAGGGAATTCTGCCGTCGCTCGAACCACTTTACCAGCAGGGCCTCGGTGCACTGCAGCCCAACTCGCTCAACAGCGTGGGACAACTGCAGTTCCTGATCAGGATCATCAACGGCGACGATGCCGACGCTGACGGGCTCAGCAACCAGGCGGAGGCCCTGGGTTTTCAGCTAACAATCGGCGAGGAAACGCGCCTGGTTATTACCGACCCCCAGCGCGCTGATACCGACGGAGACGGGTTGCAGGATGGTTACGAGCTTTACTGGAGCCTGGGTAATATGCCCTCGCAACTGAGTGCGATTCCGCCGGACAGCAACGGAGATTCAGTAGCCGGCACCCAGCGCGATGCCGTGGTGGCCGCTGCCAACGGTGTACCCGAGCGCGCGCGAATCGGCTTGGTGGACCAAAATGGCGATGGCCGGCCGCGGGACTCGGGCATACCCTGGTACAACGGTATCGCCTGGCAGTTTGTCAGTACCGATCCCCTCAACCCGGACACGGACGGCGACAAGCTGTTCGATGCGGCAGAGGCGGGCCTGCAATTGACGTTCAGACTCTACCGGGGATTTGACCAGGCGGCCGGCATCAGGGTACTGGTGCCACTGAATCCCGTTCAGCCGACACCACTCTGGCTCGGCACCGAGTACCCAACCGAGGCATCGTTGGAGACCGATAGTGACGGTGGTGGCCGCGCCGATATCGAGGAGTGGTGGGCAGGTACCAATCCAGCGCAGGCCAGCGACGATCGACCCTACCGCGGCTGTTTAGGCGCGGGCGCGCCGGCTCCGAACGGCACCCGAGGCGGTTGTACGGAAGACGCGGAATGGACCGCCATGACCGCCGCCAACTTCCGCTTCGTTCCCGGGGGCTTTGACGTCAACGGCGACGGCGTCGTCGAGGGTGGGTTCTGGCTGTCGCAGTTTGAAGCGCGCAGCGCCAATGCGGGGGCCGCCAGAGACCCCGCGCCCGATGAAGGCGGAGGCAGCCTGGCGGCGTACCTGAGCACACAGTTTCGCGCCTACAGTTTCCTCAGCAGGCAATTCGACCAACGCCTTTGCATCGACGGAGGTTACCTGCCAGATCGCAATCGCGACGGCATTACCGCACCCGGAACCTTACCCCCAAACTGTCGCCAGAGTGAATACCCCAAGCTCGGCTGGAACATACTCAACAGCCCGATCGCGAGTGGGGCAGGCATCCGCTCGCCCCGGCTCGGATTTGCGCCGGCGCTGCCGCCGTTGACGGAAAAGACCTCCATTGAAGCCAGTATCGGACTGGCAGATTCGGCGATTGCCGGCTATGCCATCGGTTTGCCGGATGCCGTCGACTGGATGCAATCAGTCGCGCTGGTGATGCATGACGAGCGCAACTGGACCACGCCCAACGGCAATGGTATAGCCGACACCGATGACGGCGTCATATTTCGGGGTCATACCGACGATCAGAATAGCAACGGTGCCGGGGTATCGACGCTGGCGGTAAACGCACCTGACCCCGACGACTATACCCAGGGCTACGATGGCACCGGTGACGGCAACGAGTTCGACACCTTCCCCGACAGCCGTAACGATATCGACCAGCGCCGCACCCTGGTGCTGGCCAACGGCACCGCCGGTAGAGACTTCAACCTGCCGCTGAGTCACGCAGTGGTAATCTGGGATCTGGCGGGTAATGTTGCGGAATGGACCCGCGACCTGGTCGCGGCACGGCGGGAAGTTTCGATCACCGGTACCCGGCCCGGGGGAGACCGCTTCCTTGGCGGTGCTGCCGGCTGGAATGAGTTTGACAGCCTGGCGGTCGCCACCAGCCCGATGCCAAGCTGGTGGAAACCCGTGCTGCCCCATCTCGAGGGGCGAGTTGTAAACAGCACCCAGGGTGTGGGCAGCTACCTCGATGGCCTCAGCGCCGATGGCGCCGTCTATCTGCAAGGCTCCACCTACGGCAGTGATTATGCATCGGTGCGGCGCGGTGGGCAGTGGGGCAACATTAGCGCCCTGGACCGGTCGGGTATCGCCACGACCAGCGTGGAAAATGGGCCCGATGACCGCCGCCTGGGAATTGGTTTTCGCGCGGTGAGGCGACGGTGATTTTTCCCCCGGCTTACGCCACGGCCGGTTGCTATGCGCTGCGTTTAGGGTCGATCATTTTGCTGTTGGCGTTTCTTGTCGGCTGTGATTCCGGCTCAGCACCCCTCGACCCGATAGCCGACAGCGACTGGCCACAGTATCGCGGTGATCAGCAGGGCAGGGGCTACTCCGCGTTGCGGCAAATCAACACTGACAACATCGGCGACTTAACCCTGGCATGGGAATACCGGACGGGTGACCTGGAAAAATACGGCGAACTGCTGAAAAGCAAAAGCGCATTGCTGGTCACGCCCATCGTGCTGCCAGAGCACGCCGGCGGCGCCATGCTGCTGTGCACTCCCTTCAGCGAGGTTATTGCACTGGACCCTGCCACCGGTAAAGAGCGCTGGCGTTTCGATCCCGGGGTAGATGTCCAGGGCAATCATCGGCCCGGAAAATGCCGCGGCGTCAGCTGGTGGCGCGATAGCAACAGCGCTCCGGCCAGTCAATGTCGAGACCGGGTGATCGCCGCTACCCATGATCGTCGCCTGCTTGCGCTCGATGCCCGCAGTGGCGAGCCGTGTGCTGACTTTGGCGACGGTGGTGTGGTAAATCTCTACAATCCCCAACAGGGTTACCAGGCGGGTGATATCGCCACCAGCTCTGCCCCGGTGGTAGCTAACGGGCGCATCGTGGTGGGCTCTGCGGTCATCGATTTCCAGAAGACGCATGCACCCCGGGGCACCATTGAGGCCTTCGACGCCTTGACCGGCGAGAAGTCCTGGACCTACGAGCTGATCCCCGGGCCAGAATCGAATGATCAGGAAGCCCTTGCCAGTTGGCCCGCCAATGCGCGTGAGCTGACCGGGGGAACCAATGCCTGGGCACCGATGTCGGCAGACCCCGAACTCGACCTGGTCTACGTGCCCACCGGCGCACCGTCACCGGATTACTACGGCGCCATGCGCCCCGGTAATAACCTTAACGCCAATTCAGTACTGGCGCTGCGCCTGTCCACCGGGGAGCTGGTGTGGCGCTACCAGTTCACACACCACGACTTGTGGGACTACGATATTCCCGCGCAGCCGCTGCTCACCGACCTGACGGTGGGCGGCCAGACCCGGCCGGTACTCATCCAGGTCACCAAGCAGGGTTTCGTCTTTGTCCTCAATCGCGAGACCGGTGAACCGGTGTTTCCGATCGAGGAAGTGCCGGTGTCGCAGAGCGCCGTCGCCGGGGAATGGCTGTCGCCTACCCAGCCCATGCCGCTCTATCCCAAGCCCATTATGCAAACCTCGCTGCAGCCGGAAGACGCCTGGGGCATCACTTTCTGGGACAAGGGCGCGTGTCGCCGCAAACTGGAAGACCTGTTTTCCGAGGGCCTGTTCACGCCCCTGCAGGAAGACCGCTGGACCGCCCTCATGCCGGGCAGCCTTGGCGGCGCCAACTGGGGTGGGGCGGTTATCTGGCCAGAGCGAAATCTGTTGTTCGTCAATGCCAACACCGCACCGTTTAGGGCACGGCTGGTAAAAACCACCGACCAGGCAGCCACCGGCCACGCTCCCCAGCAGGGGGAGACCATGCGCGTTACCATGCGCGGCACGCCCTACACCATTGAAAACGAAACCCTCACCTCGCCGCTGGGCCCGCCCTGCATAGCGCCGCCCTGGGGCAAGCTAGTGGCCATCGATTTGGGCTCTGCAGAGCATGTCTGGGAGTCGGCCTTGGGGTCGATTCACCAGATGGGTCCCTTCCCGATACCTTTCCAGATCAACTGGGGCACGCCAAACCTGGGCGGCGCACTGGTGACCGCCGGCGGTCTGGTCTTTATCGGCGCCACCATGGACCAGTTGTTTCGGGCCTACGACGCCACCACCGGCAAAGTCCTGTGGGATCACAAGTTACCCGCCGACGCCGTCGCCTCGCCGATGACCTACGCCGTGGATGGCAAGCAATACGTCGTTATCGCCGCCGGCGGGCACCACATGTTCGGGCGAAAGATGGCCGACTCGATTATGGCCTTTTCGGTCAAGCCCTGAAATGCAGTTGGCCACAGACCTTCCGCGAGAGTCGGTGTTATATCTATGGAGGTTCCAACGAACTCGTCCTAGTACTTTTGATGGCGCCCGGCAAATCATGGATCGCTGCTGAATTTTTGACATATGCCTTTTTTAGGGTTTTTCTACAGCCTCTTTAGCAGTGAAAGGAAAATCGTACCATGCTCTATTTCGCTTACGGCTCCAACATGTCGCATCGTCGATTGAAGCAACGCGTTCCTTCCGCAAGATTTGTCCATACTGCAACCCTGTACAAGCACAGCCTGAGGTTTCACAAGTACAGCAACGATGGATCTGGCAAGTGCGACGCTTTTCATACCGGCTCTTCCCATGACCGGGTAATGGGAGCCGTTTTTGATATCCTTTCGGGTGAAAAATCGAATTTGGATCGTGTTGAGGGATTGGGCTACGGATACGATGAAAAGACCGTAACCGTCTTCACCGATGAGCAAGCGGCGCTCGAGGTATTCACCTACTATGCGATCACAATAGATGAGCAGCTGAAGCCATATCATTGGTACAAGGAGCACGTCATCAGGGGTTGTACTGAAAACGCCTTATCTCCTGCCTACGCTGAGATCGTCGCAGCTATTGAATCTATCGAAGACCCAAATCCTGCAAGGGCTGAGAAAGAATTCGCACTTTATCGCTAACCGCTATTGCAAAGCACATTAATTGCCGGTCTTGAGCCGTGCGCCGGGGTAGGCGTAAAATCATCAGCCTCGGAATCCCTGCACCGATCGGCGGCATACCCATCGAATTCTTGTGCAAAGTGAGTTACAGTCTGAATCACGCAGTGACCAAAAAGGAGAGAGAGATGTCGCGAGAAATCGGTGATCGTTTTGTCTGCGAAGCCTGCGGCGCACAACTCGTTTATGAAAAGCCGTGTCCCTGTCCCGAGGAGATGCGGCATTCAGAGACATGCTGTGGCGAGCAAATGAAGCGGACGGATCGTGGTAACCCCGAAAAGGCAGCAGCCAGTTAAAGTAGCAGCTCGCTGCAAGTCGTTTTCTGGGCGTTTATGGACAATTCAATAACAATCGTCGAATTCACCCGGGTTTACCTGGCCGTGTTCTACTCCTGCGTCGCGGTGTTTTATGCCCTGAGAATAACGGCCAAGAAGCGCTCTGGCCCAGGCGAGGTCGTTTTTGCGGGAGCGAGATTCAGCGCCACCTGGTGGAACCACCGTCTGTTCGGCGCTTTTAGATTCACTATCTGGATGGTCTGCCTGGCGCGGTGGTTGTTCCCGCCAATCGATAACTATCTGGGTATGTTTGTTGCCCTCAACGTTTGGCCGGTCGTTCTGGCAGGCAATATTCTGTTGACCGCAGGTTTCGTGTTTACGCTGGGTGTGCATTTCAGTTTGGGACGGCAATGGCGGTCTGGTATCGACCCGGGTGGCCCCGAGGCACTCAGAACTGATGGGTTTTACAGATTTTCGCGCAACCCGATGTTTCTCGGTATTGCGGTAGCGCAGGTCGGCTTCTTCCTGGCTTTGCCCTCCGTATTCTCCAGCGTTTGTCTAGGGGTGGGATTGTATACGTTGCACAAGCAGACGCTGGCCGAAGAAACGCATCTGGGGGTGAGGTTCAACAACGACTATCGGCAGTACAGGGAAGCTGTGCCGAGGTGGCTGTAGCTGGCCGCAAACGCTGTGAAGCGTCCTTTACCGGGCCATCTTCAGCGTCGGCGCGGAAACCGGCACTTCGATAACCCCGTCCCTGACAAAACCCGAGGGGGTTCCCAGTTCGTCATAGCGGGTGCAGCAGGAGCCCTCAAACTGGAAATCACCAATATAGCTGTGGCTGGTTTTGTGGCGCAGGTTGGGTGCGTAATCCAGGCCGAGAAAATAACTGACAAGCCCCCTGATGACGCCGGCATGCACTACCAGCAACAAGGTTTGACCACTGTGGGAGCGGGTCAGGTGCTCCACGAAGTGCACGCTGCGTCGTTGCATCTGGGAAAAACTTTCGCCGGCCGGGTAGACGAAATCTGGATCGCGCTTGTGTTCGGGCACATTTTCCTCGACCCAGGCCTTGGATTTAGTCGCGACCTCACCGTAGTTGATTTCGCGCAGTGCCGGGTCAGCGGCTATCGCGGGTATTTGCAGGGTTTTGGCGTAGAATAATGCGGTATTTACGGCTCGTGTAAGATCGCTGGAATAAACGCGATCAAAACAGATGCTCTCGGCCTCTAATACCGAGACAACGCGCCCGACGTCCGCCTCCCAGCCGGCCACAGGAGGCGATTCCGTCCAGCCGATGATATTCTTAGCCATGTTGCTTTCGGTTTTGTAGTGCCTGACGACGATTGCCCGCATAGTTACTCACCGAATCAATTCGCTGGTCGACAGGCTTGGGTCGCAACCTGTTGTTAGTTGGCAATGTAAACTGGATCAGCCATCCGTGTCTATTCAATCTTGCTTACTTAACGCTAACGCTGGGCGCGATGTTGCTTTTTTTGCCTTCGCGCTCGACAATATTGAGCCGAACAAAGCCTGATAGTTTTTGTGGTCATCCGGCGCAAGCCGCGACAGTGGAAGGTTGCCAAAGTGTCAAAAACCCTAATTGAGAACACTGCCGAAGATACCCTGGTACCGTTCCTGCGCGGCATCATGGTGCATTCCCTGCAGGAGGCGGGCTTGAGCTTCAAACAGGCCCATAGCATCGCCACTGATATACGCTCGCAAGTGGGCAACAAGTCGCAAATAACTACGGACGATCTCGAACAACGTGTCATCAAAAAGCTGGGGCAGCTGAAAGAACCCGGTCACTTGCAACGTTATAAAGACCGCCGCCTACCGCGCCTGATCGAGGTAGAGCACGGCGACGGCCAGATCTCGGAATTCTCCCCCGAACTGTATCGCAACGAACTCGAGGCAATAGGCCTGAAGCCCGGCGAGGCGGTAAAGATCGTAGCCGCCGTCAGCGAACATCTGGCCAAGCGCAGGGTCAGTCTGGTCAAGTCGAATTACATTTCACACTTTACCTATCGCATGTTGCGCAAATCCAAATCCCTGGGGCCCGCCGTGGCTCATCGCTGGCTGGTTTGGCGCGACTTCATCAATAGTGGCAGGCCGTTGGTCATACTGCTGGGCGGTACTCCCGGCTCAGGCAAGAGCACCATCGCTGCGGATATCGCCAGCCGGCTCAATATTGTGCGTACCCAGTCCACCGACATGCTCCGAGAGGTGATGCGCAGTATCATTCCAGTCAACGTGCAACCGTTACTGCACCGCTCGTCTTTTTCAGCCTGGACCCTGCTGTCTAACTCCAATAGCAAAGACGAAGCCTATACCGAGGCGCTGCTGATCGAGGGCTTTTCCAAGCAGGCGGCAATCCTCTTCTCCGCGATAGAAGCAGTTATCCAGCGAGCCGTGCGCGAAAGCGTATCCCTGATTGTCGAGGGGGTACACCTTCACCCGGCAAGCACATCAGCCTTCAAGGGCCTCGATGATGCCCTGGTGGTGCCAGTAATGTTGGCGGTACCCAGCAGCAAAGGGCTGCGAAAACGCATCACCGGGCGCAGCTCGCTGGCACCGCAGCGCCGGTCGCAGCACTATCTCGAACATTTTGAGTCGATCTGGAAACTGCAAGCCCACCTGCTGGACGAATCGGACCAGGCCGGGGTGCCGATTATCATTAACGACAGCCGGGAGCATGTTTTCCGGGAAGTCATGCTGGCGACAATCCAGACGCTGTCACAAGAATTCGACAAGACACCCGAAAAGGTGTTTGGCTGAATCCTCGCCCAACTTGCGAATCAACTCGCCGCTTGTTCCTTGCCGGCTCCGGCAGTAGCGCCGGTAATGCCCACGGACCGGTTGACGGGGTCGATCAGCACCCCGGGGTTGAGGATTCCCGCCGGGTCAAGTTCCTGTTTAAAAGCAGCCAGCGCCCGGCGAAACAGGGCGGGCGATTGCTGTTCGTAGCCACTGCGGTGGTCGCGCCCCACCGCATGGTGATGGGTCACCGTCCCGCCCAATGACACCACAGCCTCGCTGGCCACCTGCTTGATATCCCGCCACACCGCCAATGCCGACACCAGGTCGCCGCGGTTGCTGCCAACCGCGTAAAAGGTAAAGTAGGGCGCCGGGCCGTCGGGGTAGATATGGGTAAAGCGGCAGGAAACCAGCGGCGCACGGCCGGTAAGCTGCTCGATGACATCGCCCACCCGCTGCCGAACACCGTGGTAAAGGCGCTCGAAGCCATCCCAGGTGATCGCCGTTTCGAAGGTATCGGCGATGATACCCATTGGGGTCAGCAGGTTGCGGTAGTAGGGCATGCGAATGAATGCATTGCGCCATTCCTGCGCCAGTGCAGCGTCTCCCGGCGCGGCGGCAACATCGGCTGGCATGCCACCAAAGTCTGCGGTCAATTGCAGCGCTCGCTGCATCCAGGCATCAAGGCTGTGATCTGCGGATTCGAAGCCCAGCACCAGCACCGCACAGTTGCCATCACCCACGTTGTTGAGGAACGCCTCGAGCGGGTCGAGCAAGCGACAGTTGCTGGGAAAGAGCCCAGACTGTGACAATGCCCGGGTGGCCGCTACCGCATCCTCAAACCGCGGGAAGCGCACCGACGTCGATTCCCGGTGAACCGGCAGGTCCTGCAAGCGCAGCCAGGCTTCGGTGATCACGCCGAGGCTGCCCTCCGACCCGATCACTATACGATCGGGAGAGGGGCCCGCCCCCGAACCCGGCAGCCGCCGGCTGGCCATAACGCCTGCGGGCGTGAGCAAGCGGGTCGACTCCACGAAATCATCGATATGGGTGTACAAGCTGGCAAAGTGCCCACCTGCGCGGGTCGCGATCCAACCCCCCAGGCTGGAAAACTGGAAGCTCTGGGGGAAGTGACGCAGAGTCAGGCCGTGGGGGCGTAACTGGGCTTCCAGCGCCGGCCCGAGAACGCCAGCCTGGATGCGCGCCGCGCGACTGCATTTATCGACTTCCAGCACCTTGTCGAGCTTTTCCATATCCAGCGACAGGGTGCCAGCGTAATCGCCACCGACATCGGGTTCCACCCCGCCACAGACGCTGGTACCCCCGCCGAAGGGTATTACCGCGATGTTCTTGGTAGAAGCCCAGTCGAGCAAGTCGGTGAGCTCCAGCTCGGAGCGGGGGAAAGCCACCGCATCCGGAGCCGGGGGCTGCTGGCGTGCACACCAGCGCAGCATATCGGCGCAGGATTTCCCGTAGCTGTGAATCATGCGGTCGTAATGATGGGTCGACACCATGTGCTGCAGGGTGGCCGGAACCGCAAACCTCGAACGGGCAAGTTCGAACTCGTTCAGCCCGGGCTCGGCAACAGTGGTTAAACCCTGCGGGGACAGTTGCGCAGCCATTTGCGCGATCAGCTCGGCCTCACTGGCGCTGAGTTGTTCGTCGGCATAGCCCCATCCCCAGAAGCGCATTGGTTTGCGGCTTGATAGTGTCTCTGCTGTCATCCTGTGCCTACCGTATTAGGGCAACTCTGATCAATTCGGTAATGCTTCAGCGGAGCCTCTGGCGTTCATTGGCAAGGCGCGCCGCGAAGGTCAAGGCTGGTTGTCCTTGACAAGTGGCGCAACGCAGTCCAATGGGCGCCAGAGGCCCGCCCTACGGGGCTTTGCGTCGCCTTCGTCTACTGCGTTACAGCCGTTTGAAAGGCAACCAGCCTTCCTGCACGACTGCGCCTTATAGACAAACGCGACGCAAAGCCTGGAGCGTCACCTAATTAATCAGAGGTGCCTTAGTGTGTTTTGCCCAGAGTATCGCACGCCGCCGCCCCACTGTGCATCCCGCCGCCCATCGGTGTCGGCTAACTGTGCCGCAGTCAATAGTCTATTTGAGGCGAGGCTGTCCTGGATCAATAGTTAAACCCCGTGAGGTCTGGTAGCATTGCCAATTTAATTCAGGCGCCGCGGTTGCACAGGGCTGTGGCGCAATTTGTCCAGGACGGTTATTGTAGAAATCCGCGGCGGCCATCGTGCACCACGATTGCCGCCGACCCAATTCGACAAGGCAGCTATGACCCAAATCAAGGCCACACACTTTATCTGCTCCGGGCCGGAAATCTTCCAGCAACTGCAACTCCCCGAGCCCTACCAACTGGAAGTAAGCTCCGACAGCCCGGTAGCGGTTGCTGCGCTGGACAACTTTGATAATCAATTGCTAGGGCGCAACCAGGTTCTCCTGCAATCCCCCCGTGAGCTGTTTCTGCTCGACCAACAGGGCCTGTTGGTAGCACCAATGGCGCGCAAGCAAACGGGCATAACACTGGATATGGTTCCGGCCGATTTGCGCAAGGCGCTGGACGGAGTGGAAGAATTGCGCAGCCTGATGCCGGTTGCAGACTACACCCTGCGACACTGCAATGCCGGTTTACTGGACGATGACCAGAAGACCTGTGCCCGGCTGACCCTGCTGGAGGTCGGGTCCGCGGCGGGGGTGCAGGCCAACTGGATCGAACTCAACCCACTGCGGGGCTATGACAAGGCCTTCAAACTGGTTCACCAACAACTGCTGGAACTCGGCGCCAAGGAGGACGCCATGCCAGCGATGCTGTTGCAGCAACTGGGTTATCGCGACAGCGGCTATCGTAACAACCCGGACGTTGACCTGGCGGCAGATCTGAGTGCGCAGGTTGCGGCCAGGCGCATCGTCAGTACATTCCTTGCTGTTGCCCGCGAGAACGAGCAGGGCGTCATTGATGACCTCGACACGGAATTCCTCCACGATTACCGGGTTAGCTTGCGCCGGGTGCGGTCATTGATCTCATTGTTCAAGGGTGTTTGGGACGAAGCCACCGAGCAGCAACTGAAACAGCGATTTTCTGCGCTAATGAGAATTACCAACCGGCTGCGGGATCTCGATGTATACCTGCTCGACCAGGCCAGCTACTACACCATGCTGCCAGAGTCCATGCATCCCGGGGTTGATGACATATTTGCCTCTTTTCAGCGCGAGCGAACCCAGCAATGCCGCCAGCTGTCGGCGCACCTGCGTTCGGCGGCCTACAAACAGGAAATAGCCGCCCTGCAGCAACTGTTCGAGGGTGACGATGACAGTATGGCCGCTGGCGATCGCGCCGACGATAATGTCCTGGACTATGGGTGTCACCTCATTGCCCGGCGCTACAAAAAGGTATGTCGCACAGCCTCCAAAATTCATGACGACACGCCCGACGAAGAAGTACACCAACTGCGTTTGCAATGTAAGAAGTTGCGCTATCTTCTCGACTTCTTCAGCCCGTTGCTAGAGCAAAAGCAGGTGCGCCTGCTGATAAAGTCCCTGAAGTCGCTGCAGGACAACCTGGGGCGCTTCAACGACTACTCATCACAGCAGTTGGCGCTGCAGGCTTTTCTCGATGAGCAATTGGCGAGCGGCAGGCAGGTCAGCCCCAAGATGATAGAGGCGATCGGCGCGTTGATCGTGTTGAAGCATCAAATGCAACTCAAGGAGCGGGCCCTGGTCATGGGTAGTTTCGAGGCTTTCAACAGCGACAGTACTCGCCAGACTATAAAAAATATATGTGAAGGGCGCGAACAACAAAGTGGGGTCGAATGAAAATAATAGCCAGTTACAGTAATAAGGGCGGCGTGGGCAAAACCGCAAGTTCGGTTAATCTCGCCTATGCTTTCGCCAGGGCCGGTCATCGCACGCTGCTTTGCGATCTGGATCCGCAGGGTGCCTCGAGCTTTTACTTTCGGGTAAAGCCTTCGAAAAAGCTGCAGGACCAGGCGTTTTTTTCCGACGTTAAACGCTTCACCTCCGCAATCCGCGCCAGCGACTACGACGGGCTGGACCTGCTACCCGCCAATCTGAGCTTTCGCGACTTCGACATCTTTCTCTCGCGGATGCGCAACAGTCGGTCCCGGCTGAAGAAAGCACTCAAGGCAGTGGGTTCTGATTACGACGTCGTTTTGCTCGACTGTCCGCCCAATATCTCCCTGCTGTCCGAGAGTGTATTCAAGTGTTCCGATGTCATCCTCGTGCCGGTGATACCGACCACACTTTCGGAGCGCACCCTGGCCCAGTTATATCGGTTTTTTGACCAGCACAACTACAAAAAGAAGAAGCTGCTGCCGTTCTTTTCCATGGTACAGCGGCAGAAGAAGCTGCATCGAGAGACTATCAAGCGTATTTCCAGGCAGTACAAGAATGTGCTGCCCAATGAAATACCGTTCTCCAGCGATATCGAAAAGATGGGGGTTCAACGTGCTCCGGTTGCGACCTTTGCAGGTAATTGCAACGGAGCCAAGGCCTATACCGCACTTTTCAAGGCGGTAGACAAGCGGCTGAACAAATAGAATGCCGGGCGCCAGGAGCAGGCATGGCCTGCCCCGCGATTCTGTAAGCGCAAAGAGTAGACTTTCGGCTCCAATAATTTTATTCTCACGCTTCGACCAATCCTGATAACCATAACGTCGTAAGAAGGTGAAGCTATGTCTAAACGAAGTTGGATTCCGGGCCTTGCAGGGCTCAGAGCTGCCATGGTATTGCTGGCCATGGTTGGCTCGGCATCAGTATTTGCAGCTCAAAAACCGAATATTCTCGTCATCTGGGGCGATGATGTAGGCCAGTCAAATATCAGTGCCTACACCATGGGAATGATGGGTTACCAGACGCCCAACATCGACCGCATCGCCAACGAGGGCATGATCTTTACGGATTACTATGGAGAGCAAAGCTGCACCGCGGGCCGGTCGTCCTTCATTATGGGGCAGTCGGTATTTCGCACCGGCCTGAGCAAGGTGGGCCTGCCCGGGGCCGAGTTGGGTATGCAACCCGAGGATCCGACCATTGCCGGCCTGCTGAAGAATCACGGTTACGTTACCGGGCAGTTTGGCAAGAATCACCTCGGTGACCGCGACGACATGTTGCCTACCAACCATGGCTTCGACGAATTCTACGGCAACCTCTATCACTTGAACGCAGAGGAAGAGCCAGAAAATGCCGACTATCCCAAAGACCCTGCGTTCAGGAAGCGCTATGGGCCACGTGGCGTTATTCATTCATTTGCCGATGGCAAGATCGAGGATACCGGTCCCCTCACCAAGAAGCGCATGGAGACCGTGGATGATGACACTGCTGCAAAAGCCCTGAAGTTTATCGACAAGGCAGTGAAGGACAAAAAGCCCTTCTTCGTCTGGTGGAGCGGTACGCGGATGCATTTCCGTACCCACGTTAGCGACGAGAAAATGGCACGCTGCAAAGAGCAATACCCCAGGGCGGACGAGTACACCTGCGGGATGGTGGAGCACGACGAACACATCGGGCTGTTCCTGAAACAGTTGGACGATTTGAAGATCGCCGACAATACCATCGTATTTTACTCCACCGACAACGGCCCGCATATGAACACCTGGCCAGACGCGGCGATGACCCCGTTCCGTGGTGAGAAAAACACCAACTGGGAGGGGGGCTGGCGCGTGCCTGCCATGGTGCGCTGGCCCGGAAAGATCAAGGCTGGGGCTATTTCCAACGAAATCATGCACCATATGGACTGGTTGCCTACTTTCCTGGCGGCGGCTGGAGAACCCGATGTCAAGCAGAAATTGCTGAAGGGGCATAAGGCCATCGGCCGCAACTACAAGGTGCACCTCGACGGCTACAACTTCCTGCCGTTCCTGACCGGCGAAACCAAGGAGACCGATCGCAGGGAGATCTTCTATTTCTCTGATGACGGCGACCTCACCGCACTGCGCTACAACAACTGGAAGATGATCTTCATGGAGCAACGGGTGGAGGCCACCCTGCAAGCCTGGGCAGAACCTTTTGTACCGCTGCGGGTGCCGCTAATTTTCAACCTGCGGCGTGACCCCTACGAGCGCGCCCAGAAGACTTCCAACACCTATTACGATTGGCTCATTGATCGTGCCTATCTGCTGGTGCCGGCACAGGACTATGTGGGGCAATTCCTGATGACCTTCAAGGATTACCCACCGCGGCAGAAAGCAGCCAGTTTCTCGCTGGACCAGGTCTTGGAAAAACTGACCGCGCCTCCGGGCAATCCGTAACACGTAGTACCAGCAAGTAGTACCAGCAAAAAGTACCAGCCAAAAGGCCTCCTCGGAGGCCTTTTTAATGCACCATCATTCGATATTAATAGCAGTAAGAGTGGTGCACGGGTAAGGCCCAGCTTCTTCAAGCAGCCGTCAGTTACCTAATTGCCTTAACTCTCGCAGTTCCCCCGGGCGGTGCCGCCTGACTGCCCGCAGAGACCACATGTTATAATGCCCTCATGAAAAACGACTTGCACCCCTATCTGGAACACCCGGGTGTGTTGGCCTTTGCCCATCGGGGCGGGGCCGAGGAACACCCCGAGAACACCATGCGCGCATTTACTGCGGCGGTCGATATTGGCTACCGTTATATTGAAACCGACGTGCATATCACCGCTGACGGGCGCTTGCTGGCCTTCCACGATGACCGTCTCGACCGGGTCTGCGATGGCGAGGGCCTGATTCAGGCCCTGCCATGGTCTGTGGTCCGTTCGGCCCGGGTTGCCGGCAGCGAACCGATTGTAGAACTCGCCGAACTGCTGGAGACATTTGCCGACACCCGGTTTAACCTCGACATCAAGCACTGGGCGGCTCTTGAGCCGACCCTCGACCTGCTAGACCGCATGAACTGTTGGGACCGGGTGTGTATTGGTTCGTTTTCCGATCGCCGCCTGGGCAGGGTGCGCAGCGCCATCATCCAGAGCAGGCTCAAGGTTTGCACCTCGATGGGGCCGCTCGGTGTACTGGCAATGAAGGCCCGGGAATTTCGCCTGCCGACGCGTTCCAGGGCACACTGCGCCCAGGTCCCGGTCAAGCATGCCGGCATTCCCGTGGTGACCCGGGGCTTCGTACAGGCCTGCCACAGCCAGGGAATGCAGGTTCATGTCTGGACGATTGATGACCCAGACGAGATGCGCCGTCTGGTGGAGTTGGGGGTAGACGGCCTGATGACCGATAAGCCTTCCCTGTTGAAACAGGTGCTGGTGGATATGGGCCGCTGGTAGCGATGGGTTACCCGCACTAAGTCGAGTGTTATCCGACTACCAACACCGTCAGATTGCGCGGACCGTGGGCTCCAAAGACCTGGATCAGGCCGACATCCGCCGTGCTCGACGGCCCGGATACCGCGTGAACAGCCCGGGGCATCTTCTCCTGCCACAGCTCGCGACAGCGCTGCCACGCATCTTCCCACCGGCTGACAATAGTATTCGCATTCAACACAATGATATGGTGGTCGGGCAGAAAATTCAGTGAGCTGGGGTTGTCCGGCCCCGACTGCAGCATTGCCGTGCCGCTCTCGGCAATGCCGCATGTTGCTTGACTGATCGCCAGGGCATCGGTCGCGACCGCCGCTCGCTGCTCGAACTGAAGACCGGCAACTTGCCATGGCAACCGGGCCAGGGCTGCACCACCGACAAGCCGTGATGGCACTTGTTGGCCCCGGACGTACGTTGCCACCCAGGCGGTAACATCCCCGATCGTCGCAAGCTCGGCAACATCGATGTGGGTTTTTCGCATTTGCTCGATCAAGCCGGCACGCGGCTCGGTGGCCGAAGCCGGATACGGTCGCCTTGCCGTCGGAGCGGGAACATCGCATCGGGCTCGCTGCAATCGCAGCAGAATTCGCTCGCGATCACCATTCATTCGTTCAACTCCTGCCCTCGGTTCTTCCGCTGCCACTGGGTGAGAAACGTTTGCCCCTGGGGCGCCGGAAAATCGCGTACAGCAGTCCAGCCGTTAGCCAGCAACAGCGACCTGAAATAGCCTTTTTTACCTGCCAGTTTTGCCATCAGGGGCATTGTGAGTCGGGAAGCCCAGCGGTAGAGAGCGGGGTGGGCAAGAAAGCGCATGTAGGCCCGAATACCCCAGCGCCAGCGCCGGGGGTTCAGCTTCTGCCGGGTCGCCTGGGCTCTCAATTGCCGCAACATGTCTGGCAGCGGAATATCCATGGGGCAGGTCTGCTGACAACGCCCGCAGGTGGTGCAAGCGTTAGGCAGGTCCTTCGCATTTTCAAGGCCCTGCATCAATGGTGTCAGCACCGAACCCATCGGGCCGGGATACACCCACCCGTAGGCGTGTCCTCCCACATGGGTATAAATCGGGCAGTGGTTGAGGCAGGAACCGCAGCGTATGCAGCGCAGCATTTCGCGGTATTCGCCGGTCAGCATCTGCGACCGGCCATTGTCGAGCAACACCACGTGGAACTCGTCCGGGCCATCGATGTCTTCGCTTCGCCGGGGGCCAGTGAAGAAGCTGGTATAGCAGGTGATTGCCTGCCCGGTGGCGCTGCGAGTGAGCAGGCGCAGCAGTGAGCTGGCATCGTCCAGGGTCGGCAGGACCTTTTCGATACTGGTCGCAACAATCTGTACTTTGGGCAATGTGCTGCAAAGGTCACCATTGCCCTCGTTGGTCACCAACAGGGTGCTTCCGGTCTCGGCGATTAGCGCATTGGCGCCGACGATACCAATGTCGGCCTCGCCAAACCGCCTGCGCAGTACCTCGCGCGCCTCGGTTACGATGGCTGTCGGGTCAGCCAGTGCGCGCTCGCCCAGGTCGTGATGCTTGAGAAACAACGCCCGAACTTGATCGATCGTCTTGTGAATGGCTGGTACGACGATATGGCTGGGTTGCTCATGGGCTATCTGGATGATGTATTCGGCGAGATCCGTCTCCAGTAAATCCATGCCCGCCGCAACGAGGGCATCATTGAGGCCGGTCTCCTCGGTAACCATGGACTTGCCTTTCACCACCCGCCTGGCATTTGCTGCCACGCATATATCGGTAATGATGCGATTGAATGCTTCCGGAGTTTCAGCCCAGTGTACCTGGCCGCCATTGGCCACTACCGCCGCTTCGAACTGTTCGAGATAAGCTCCCATGTTCCCCAGCGCGTGGTCCTTCATTTGACGGGCGTAGCGGCGCTGCTCCTCAAAATTGCCCATGGCGTCTATCGCCAGTTGGCGCTTGCCCGGGATGCCGGCACTCAATACCCCCAATGAAGATTGCAGATCCGCGTTGTTGATACCCTCGCGGGAGCGGGCGATAAAATCCTGGCTCGCCAGCTTCACGTTTCGTCTCCACGACCAATTGGCGGTTGGCTCAACTCGCCCGCCAGCACTTCGGCGACATGGCGAACTTGAAGTTTTTTATTTTCCCGGCTGGCGCGTCCGGCAATATTCAGGAGACAGCCCATATCTCCCCCAAGCAGCAACCGGGCGCCGGTGGCCTCGGCGTTCGCCAGTTTGGCATCCACCATTTCGCGGGAAATATCGGGCAACTTTGCGCAGAAGGTACCGCCGAATCCGCAACAGACCTCGGTATCCTGCATCTCCCTGAGCTCGACCGACTTGACGCCGGCCAACAGCGACCGCGGCTGCTGCTTGACGCCCAATTCGCGCAGGCCGGCACAGCTGTCGTGGTAGCAAACCGTTACAGGCTCGGCGATGCCCGCAAGCTGTGCCGGATCAAGCTTCATGACATCCACCAGGAAGCTGGTCAGCTCAAAGCAGCGCTTGGCCAGCTGCAGCGCGCGGGCCTCCCATTGGGGATCATCGGACAACAACTTCGGATAGTGGTGTTTCGCCATCCCTATACAGGAGCCGGAGGGTGCAACCACGTACTCATAGCCTTCAAAGTTTGTGATGAACTGCCGGGCGACCGTTTTACTGGCGGGGAAATCACCGGCATTGTAGCCGGGCTGGCCACAACAACTCTGGCTCGGCGGGACCACAACCTCGCAACCGGCGCGCTGTAACAAATCGAGGGCGGCAAAACCGACCGAGGGCCGGAACAGGTCAACCAGGCAGGTCACAAACAAGGCTACCTGGGGCGAAGTGGCAGCAGGGACATCTCCGGTCTGTGACACTGGTAATCCTCAACTGACGATGTTGTGCACAAAGCTGCAGTGATTGCGACATTGCCACAGACCCTGCACAATCCCTATAACACCATAACAACCATTCCTTGGCAACGAGAGCTTGATGCATGATCCAGTGGAGCGAAACACACCTGATGTTGCGGGATGCCGTGCGCGGTTTCTGCGAGACCGAAATCGAACCCATCATTGACCAACTGGAGCACGGTGACACCCCGCCCTACGACGTACTGCGCAAATTTGTGAAAACTTTTGGCATTGACGAGCTGGCACGCAGCCAGTTCGCCAGCGCCTTGGACAGGGAGAATAAGGCTAAGGAGCCCGAAGCTGCGCAGGTCACGCCCGAGCGGTTCGCCCAGCGGCTGGATGCCGCGGCGATGCGCGCCATACCCATTGTCGAGCTGTCGCGCTACTGTCCGGGTATGGTCACCGCCATGGGGGTGAGCATGGGTCTTACCAGCGCTGCCATCATGTCCCGCGGCACCCGGGCACAGAAAGAGCGGTGGGCACTGCCGGTGCTGACCATGGAGAAGATCGGCGCCTGGGCAATTACCGAACCAAATTCCGGCTCCGATGCGTTCGGTGGCATGAAATCCACCTGTAAGCGCGATGGCAGTGGCGGCTATTTACTCAACGGCAACAAAACTTATATTACTAACGGGCCCTACGCAGACACCATCGTGTTTATCTGCAAATTGGACGAGCCCGGCGTCGACCCCCGCCAACGCAGGATTCTCAGCTTTATTCTCGACAGCGGTATGGACGGTTTCACCCAGAGCAAGCCGTTTCGCAAGATGGGTATTCACTCCTCACCCACCGGGGAGTTGTTTCTGCAGGACGTCGCCGTGGGGCCGGAGCGCCTGATCGGCGAAACGGAGTCGGTTTCCGCGCGCTCCGGGGCCAAGTCGACATTTTCTGCCGAGCGCTCCGGGGTGGTTGCCATGGCCCTGGGTATTGTCGAGCGCTGCCTCGAGTTGTCGGTCAAGTATGCCAATGAACGCGTGCAATTCGGCCAGGCGATTGGTCAGTTCCAGTTGATTCAGCTCAAGCTGGCCAATATGGAAGTCGCCAGGGTGAACCTGCAGAACATGCTGTTTCGCAATATCGAGTTGGCAGCCAGCGGGCAACAGCAGACCCTGGCCGAGGCATCGGCGATGAAGCTGTACGCCGCGAGAGCCGCCGTTGATGTGGCGATGGAGGCGGTGCAGATACACGGTGGTAATGGCTACATGAGCGAATACCGGGTCGAGCAACTGGCCAGAGACGCAAAAATTCTGCAAATTTACGGTGGCACCGACGAAATCCAGATTACCCACGTGGCAAGGGACCTGTTGCAAAACGCTAGTCGATAATAGGTTTGGTCTCGGAGGGGCGATCGGGCGGCGATGAGCGGCGCCGGCGCCGGAGTCCGCCCAGCCAACGCCACAGGGCGCCGCCGGGTGCCTCGAGCCCCGAGCGCACGTAACGCAGTACATTCTGGTTGTCGGTGATCCAGCACATAAAAACTTGGGCGCTGGCTTTCCCGGCCATGAGCACCTGGTCGCCGAGTTCCAGCCGAACCTCGGGCTCCGGCAGCAGTATGTACTCGTCATTGCGCTTGATCATCAGCGGCAAGACCGCCAATGCCCGCTCGCGGTTGCGGGGGTCACAGCACAGGAACCCCGTTCGCACCAGGCGTTTTCGCTGCAACGCGTCGTAAATCGCTGGCGCGCTCTCGGCATTGATGTCTACTGTCCAGGTGTCCAGCGAACGGTCTTCGATGGTCGCACTGATCCGCTGCAACAAATCACGGGTCCAGGTCTCGTCCTGCAGCCGCAGCAACCCGACAAACTCGATCATTAGCGGGGTTTTGATCAGAACGAAGATTTCATCGGCAATGATGCGCCCGGGCTCCATTATCATATTGATGTTCGCTGCCCTGAACACCGGTTTGTTGGCGGCGAGATTCTGCCGTGCAACGGTGATCAGGTCGGGCTTCAATTGGCGCGCGGTGATGATTATCGACAGGTTGTCGGCATCGTCGTTGGTGCCGGCAATGATACCGACCGATTCCATGATGCCGGCGAGCTTCAGCGTTTCGGCCTCTGTACCGACTTCCTCCAGGGTGCCGGCCGGCGCATTGTGCAGGGCCGGGTCAGGGTCGATAAAGGTCATCGAGATGCGCTGGTCCTTGCAGGATTCTTCCAGCGCCTTGCCAAACCGCCCATAGCCGCATACCACCCAGTGTCCCTCGGTCATCTGGTGCGGCGAGGGAAGCACCTTGTGGTGAGGATTGAAAATCAGGTCCTTGACGATGAAGCGGTAGGGGCGGGTGATGGAGTCGACGAAGTGCTCAGCGAATATGAAAAAGGGATCGATGATGTGGTCGGTGCCAAACGAGGCGAGATTCGCGGTGGTCCCGGGCGATTCGGTACGGCTGATCACCTTGCGCTCGGGGAACACCAGTTTGCTGTCGATGGATACCGCCAGATTGGTGTGGTCGTCGTCGGTCAGCGCAATGACACAGGCACAGTTTTTCAGCCGCAAGCCCGCGGTATTGAGCAGGCTGGGGTCTGCTGCATCGCCACAGATCGCGGGTACGCCCAGGCCAATCTGGTCGGTCTCCATCGCTTCGATAACCCGCTGGTCTTTATCGATTACCACCGGTTGGATACCTTCGTCGTAGAGTCGATGCACCAGTCGGTTGCCGGTAACCCCGTATCCACAAACGAGATAAAACGGGTTGCGAAGAGCCCTTACCCTGCGGCCGAATTTGTTATGCTTGAGCAGGCGGATGAAGCTTTGTTCCTGGAACAGGGCGAGGATCTTGGTAATGCTGTAAAGCCATCCGATCACCGTGGCATATATCGTATAGACGGTCCAGAAACGCTGGGCCGTGGTGAAGGGGTAGGGGATTTCGCCAAAGCCGATGGTGGTGCCCATGAAACTGACAAAATAAAAGGCGTGAAAAAAATCCATACGCCAGGGGTTGCCCTGGTCATCCATGCCGGGAATCAGGACGAAGCCAAGTATAGAGATCGAATAGACCACGACGATTGTGATCATCGGCAACCTCAGGCGCCGCAGAAACAAATAGATGACGTGCTCTTGTTGCATTATGTCCCAATCTGGCAATTCTTGGGTTGAAGAAAAGCAGGAACAGGCACAGCGTTTGCTCCCGACAAGATCAATACGCCTCTGGCAGATAGATCAGCCTTTCACCGAAGCTCCTGTGTCGGGAGTACTATCTACTGCTGGAGTGCCCCCCCTGCCCGATAAAGTCATGCCCGGTCAAGACCTGCTAGTGCCGGACCATCATGGTTTCCAGTATCAGCAGGATCACTGAGGTAATATTCGCAATCAGGGCGCCGGCAGAGAGGGAGACGATACTGGCCATCATTAACGGGCTCAATCCTGCTTCTGCAAAATGACTGGCAAATGCCCAGACAACAGCGGCAGCGATCAATTGCAGGTCTGCCACCAGGCTGGTGGCCAGCAACACGGCGCCAATGTGGGTTCGGTCGCCGAACTTCATGATCGTTGCCACCAAACTGACTACCAGCGCGGCAAAGAGTTCGTACACGTTGTGGTGGTCCGGGTTGTCGATGTCACCAAGGACGAAGCCGAAGTTCAAGGTCATTGCGAGCAGGATAAAAAATGCGAAGACGACTTTCTCTGTATTCATGGCGTTTTGGGCGACCTGTTTGCTTTTTATCGCTCGAATATAGGGTCTATGAAGATGCGGGTCAACCGCAGCGCATTGACACGATACATTGTACCTGGAACTTACCCGAGGGTTCGCTCGCCTGCTACTAATGGCTCGCTTCGCTGACAAGCAGAAATTGGCCTGTCCACCGTCCCGGCAAAAATTAATGGATTCGGTTTGGATAGTAGTGGCAACAGCATCGATCGCATCAGGCTAATCGAAGCTAAAGCGCAATACCCTTGCGAGGCGCCTGCGCACTGGTGCAGGTGGAGACCAAAATAGGTTTATACTGGCCGCAACATCGATGCGCTAAAGGCTATTCCGGCAGCGCTGGCCTACGGCATGGAAGACCGTGGTATTGATCCTGCGTGGGCTATTGCGGATTTTCGCCTGCTGTTTCCCAACGCGCCGGTGGTTGAGTTGCCAGGAGTGGGGCACTTTTGTCAGGAAGACGCACCGCAGACACTGGTAGCGATGCTCGAACAGTTTATTGCATCGAACCCGTGAGATAAGGGCTTATTGCGATGCAACATTGGGTTGAGCCATCGTTGATTGCCGCTGGTAGGCTGTAGCCATGCGAAAACTCATCTGGATTATCGCCGTAAGTCTGGCCGTAGGCCTTTGTGCCCATTATCTCGGGCGCCAACAGCAGGCCGGTGACCCGGCAACTACAGTCGCGATGTCGCAGAGCGCCGCGCCCCAACCGGGCAAGCGCGCCATCGAGCCCGGGCCCATCGAGGGCGAGCAGGATCCGGTAAAACGTTTTCTAAGCCTGCTGGAAGACGGCGCCTACGAGGCGGCGGTAGATCTCTACGAGGCCGGCGAAGACGGCGATCCGGCGCTGTTCGCTGCCCTGGAGCGGGCCTACATCCAATTTCTCAGGGGCCTTCTGCAATCGGGGGACTACGCCACGCTAATTGCAGTGACCGACGTCTTTCGCAACACCTGGTACAACGATTTTCCCACCCTGATCTACCAAGCCGCGGCTTGCTCTCACCTGGGTGACTACGCCTGCGCCATCGATGCCTATTATGGTGCCAATTTCTATGGCACCGACCCCGGCAACAGCAAGCGGGCCGAGCGAAGGCTCAAAGTGTTCCTCGAAGAGACCGACACGCTCCTGAGCAAGGCACAGCGCTGGCAGGATTTAATCGCCCTGTATGCGCACGCCCTGCAGTGGCAGCCCGACAGCGCCAGCTACCATTTACGCCTGGCGGAACTCTACCTCACCCTGGGTGATTTCGCGCTGGCCGAGAGTGAGCTGGCCTATGTTACACCTTCCCCAACACTGCAACGGCGATTTGACGGGGTGCGCAAGGCCATCGACGATCGGGCGGCCGGCATCGCGGGTATCCCGCTGCAGAAGCGGGGTGCGCACTACCTGGTGGATGCGTTGCTCAACGGCAGGCCGGTGCGCTTGATGATCGATACCGGTGCATCGGTGTCGGCCCTGTCGCGCACTGCAGCCGATCGAATCGTCGAGGTCGCCGGGCTTCACTACCAGGGGCAAGCCCGGCTATCCACCGCCGGCGGCACGGTGGCGTCGCCGGTGTATCTGGCCGACAGCGTGGCCATCGACCGCCATGAACTGCATGGGATCGAGTGGGTCGTTATCGACTACCCGGAACCCGGGGTCGATGGCGTTTTGGGAATGAATGTGTTGAGCCGCTTCGAGTTTAGAATTGATCAACAGCGACAGTTACTCATTCTGCAGGACCACTGAGCCAGCACTAAGAGACATAGGTCGGGATTGGTGGGGCAGGGGGTAGCGGCAACTTAGTGACGACTTGGCGGCGACGTACCGGCAACAGAGTGCCGATGGAAGTAGACTTCGAGGACGATGTGGATTATTTTTCTTGCGCATTGGTCTGCTGCAGCTATGACAAATAGCTGTCCCGCAGGGACTTGGCCCGGCGTTTGGTCAGGGCCTCCTGAAGCAAGCTGACGCAGCGTGAGGGAGCGCGTAATCGGTATGGTCGATGATGAAAAACGCTACGCAAACCTGGCAGGCAACACCCCCATCCTGGTGGGATCTGGCCAGGTCGTCGAACGCGATGCCGGTAGCACCTCCCCAATGGAGCTTGCCGGCGAGGCCGCGCGTCGTGCGCTGGCCCACGCGGGAGGCGATAACCCGGCCTCTGCCATTGCCGGGGCAATAGACACGATTTGTGTCACCCGCCTGTTCACAGATTCCATGGGGATTCCGCCCTGTCCCTTCGGGCGCAGTGACAACCCGCCGCTGTCAGTGGCGCGCGCTGTCGATGCCCAGCCCCGGCACTGTATTTACACCCAGGTCGGCGGCAACGAACCCCAGAGCCGGGTGATCGAGTTTGCTGCAGATATCGCCCGGGGAGAGCGGGCCATGGTGCTGCTGGCCGGTGCCGAGGCCATTCGCAACCAGCGCAGCGCCGAGCGAGCCGGCCAAAAACTGGACTGGAGCGAGCCGCCCGGGAGCGGGCCTGCCCTGGAAGATCGCGGCTGGGGTGACCTGTTCGTCACCCACCAGGAAGTCGCTAACGGCATGTTCGCGCCGATGACCTATTACGCGCTCATCGAACAGGCCCGCGCCTCCGCCGCCGGGCTGTCCGCCTGGCAGCAGCGGGAGGCGAACGCCCGGCTGCTGGCATCCTTTGCCTCGGTTGCCGACAGCAATCCCTACGCCCAATTTGCCAATGCACCCGACGAGGCGGAAATCCTCGGGGCCGAGCTGGTCAACCAGATGTACACCAAGCGTATGATTGCCCAGGACGGGGTCAACCAGGGCGCCGCCGTGCTGATGTGCAGTGTGGCCGCCGCACGCGAACTGGGCATCCCCACCCGGCACTGGGTATTCCTGCACGGACTGGCCGACGGGGTCGATGTCAACCTCAGCGAGCGGGAAGACCCGGCCCGCTCCGGGGTCGCGCAACCGGTGCTGGAACGGGTTTTCTCCCAGGCGGGCGTGACCATAGCCGATGTCGGACCCATTGACCTTTACAGTTGCTTTCCCTGTGCGGTGTCGATGGTGGCGGAGGTGCTGGGGCTACCCTCAGACGGTAGCCGGGCGCTGACGCTAACAGGCGGGCTGCCCTATTTTGGCGGGCCAGGGAACAACTACAGCATGCACGGCCTGGCCGAGATGGTCAGCCGACTGCGAGCGCAACCTGATACCCATGGCTTGGTGGCAGCCTGGGGCGGCATAGTGTCAAAGTGCGCGGCAGGACTGTACTCCTGCCAACCATCCAGCATCGAGTGGGGCAGCGTCGAGACCAGGGTCGACACCAGTGCCATTCCCCGTCGCCCCATCGCAGCCGCGCCCGAGCATGGGGCCATTATCAGTCATGTGGTGAGCTATCGCCGGGGTGAGCCGGTGCAGGCACTTATCCTGGCCGCAACCGCGCAGGGTGAACATTTTGTAGCGACCAACGCCGCCGGCGACAATGCTACCGTTGCAGAGATTCTGGCTGGTGATCCGGTAGGCAGGGCTGTGCAGGTGGCGGCCCTGGAAGGCGGCGCCCTGAACTTCAGCCTGGCGTGAACGGCGGCTGACGGCGGCGGCTGTCACCCGGGCGCTCATTCAAACCGGGTTTGTATTGTGCCGGTTACTTCCCCGATCCTGTTTGACCGCGTTCAGGGTCGCGCCCAATATGCCGCTACCGCTTTGTGCTTACCCAAAACTCGCTCATGCCCCGAAATGAAGGTATCGAGTGATAAACAAAGCCCTTTTCGCTATGTCGTAAAACGGGATAGCGATCCAGCAGCGCCAGCAGTGCCTCCTGGGCTTCAACCCGCGCCAAATGCGCACCGAGGCATAGGTGGCGGCCACCGCCGAACGCCTGGTGGTGGGTATCGTCGCGGCTGATGTCGAAACTGTCCGGATTGGGGTAGACCGCAGGGTCGCGGTTTGCGCCAGCGAGGGACAGGTTCACCGATTCGCCCCTGGCTATCGGACAGCCCGCCAGCTCGATATCCCGATTGGGAATGCGCCCCGAACTGATCACCGGGGAATCGTAGCGCAACGCTTCCTCTACCGCGTTTTCGATCAGCCCGGGGTTGGCACGCAGCCTGGCAAGCTCCCGGGGGTGATCCAGCAGGGCTTTTACCGCGTTGCCGATGAGGTCTGTGGTGGTTACGTTGCCGGCCACCAGCAATAGCAAGCATTGCAGGGTGATTTCATGGGCAGAGAGCTTATCGCCGGATTCTTCCGAACCGATCAGTGCGCCCAATAAATCATCCCCCGGCTGGTCGCCCCGGGATTCTATTTCAGCCATGAACAAGGCTTGCAGGGCCTCGGTAGCCTCATCGCCAGCGAGTTTTTGCTGCGGGGAGGGGAAGGGGTTGAAGCCAATTTGTACCACCAGGTCGGACCAGCGCTTGAACTGGTCGTGGCGATCCGGGTCGACGCCGAGCATTTCGGCAATGACTACCGTCGGCACGGGGCCGGCAAACGCCTCGATTAGATCGAACTCAGGGCCATCGATAGCATCCAGCACGCGCCCTATGATACTGCGGATATGGGGCCGCCATTTCTCCACCGCCGGGCGCTTGAAGGGGCCGCTGACCAGGCCCCTTATCCTGCGGTGCTCAGGTTCATCCATGAACAGCATGGAAGGTTCACCGTCAGCGCCAAGGGTGTGAATCAGCACCTCACGGGAAAACGTCCCCGGGTTGGCTTTGCGCGGGTCGGTAAAAAAGCCCTTGTCTCGCAGCACCTCTTTGACATCGTCGTGCCGGGTACAAACATAGCGACCGAGCTGTTGGTCACGGTGCACCGGCGCGCGTTCACGCAAATTCCGCAGAATCGCGTACGGGTCGTTGCGAAACTTCTCGTCCATGGGCATCAACTGCAGGCCCTGGGGTAGTTCGTCGCCTGGCTTCTCGCGTTGCATAACGTGGGCTCATTCTGGATTGGTCTGCATGCTGCATACAGCACATCGGTAGTCATTATGCCACGATGCGCAGCGCAAGGGCTGCGCTATAGACGCCCGTTGCTATGCTGAGGCAAGCCAAGTTACTCCGACGACTGGCCCTGCTCCCGGTTTTGGGCCGACTGGTCTTTAGTGGCCAGCAGGCCGTACCAATATGCCATGAAGTCCCTGGTCAGTTCTTGTTCTATAGCAACCGCTTCCTGGGTTGGGCAAAAAACCGTCACAGTCATCACATTGTGGCCGGTGCTATTGGTCCCTATACGCACCCTGGCATCGGGGCCGACAGTGTGCACCCCGAGTCGCTTTTCGATCAGGCTGCTGTAGCGCGCTGCGACCTCCCTGAAGGGTTCGCATCGCGCCACGGCCCGTTGCATCAGGTAATCCCTGGCAACAAACAGATCCCCTTCATTTGGCGGCCTTGTGATGGTGAAAGAGTGCGCTACGTAGCGCCGCATAAAATTGAGATTTTGCACGGGGCCGTTGATAAATTGGTTATTGGGAACGACAACACTCTTGCCGGTATAGCCATAGCTTTGCGTTTTCGTTTCGATTTCCAGCAGGGTAGTGCAGAGCCAGTCGCTGCCTTCCACCTGGCCGCACACATCCCCAATCCGGATCCAGTCGCCCACCACGAACAGCCTTGCGCCGGTCTGGTAAATGAAACCGAGGAAGCACTGGATAAATTCCCGCGTCGCAACCACAAAAGCCACGGCGAAAGCGGCTATCGACAATGCCGCATACCGCAACTCGCTCAGCCAGATAATCACCAGCCCGAGGGCAATAAAAAGGTTGCTGAGATTCTTTACCGAGTTTATCCAACGCTGGGGTACGGCGTCTTCATCGCGGGGCAAGCGCGCCAGATGCCGCAGCAACAACCAGCGCACGAGCATGATCAAGACCACCAGCACCACTGACGCCAGCAGCTTGTGCTCTAACAGAAAGTCATTCATATCGATTCCACCACGGGGGTCACCTGTCAAGGCCGGGGCTACGGGAATTTGCAGTATGGACTACATTCCAGACCAGGGGATTGCTATTCGAAAACAATTCGGCCCGCATCGCAGCCGGCGTCGATCAACCCGCTATAGCGCCCCTCGATTTCGCGGCGTTTGAGGGTCATGGCGGGGGTCAGCAGCCTATTCTCGATCGACCACTGATCGCGGGTGACAAACAGTCGAGCGATGCGAGCCTGCGCGGGCAATTCGGCATTGACCTCGTCGAGAGTTCGTTCCAATTCCAGTATCAGCGCAGCGCGCTTTTTCACCCGCGCCTGTTCGGTTAAGGTGAGCAGCATAACCGGCTGCTCCCTGCCGTGCCCACACACCATCATCTGGGCAATATCAGGTACCGCGTCAAAGCGCTTTTCGAGTTCCGCGGGCCTGATACAGTCACCGTCGGACGTTTCGAATGCCTCGTCGATGCGCCCGGTGATCCAGAGGTTGCCGTTGTTATCGAAGCGTCCCCTATCGCCGCTGTGGTACCAGCCATCCACCAGCACCCCGGAGCTCTTTTCAGGCTCCCTGTAATAGCCCTTCATGAGGCTGTTACTCTTGAAACAGATCTCGCCTTCATCGGTGATTGTCACGGCGACACCCTCGGCGGGCTTGCCCACGCAGCCGGGCTCGGGAGTCCCATCGGTATAACTGGCAGCGTCAAGATTCTCGGCCATGATGTAGCAGTCGCGCAACACGACTCCCATGTCGAGAAACCACTGCTGCACATTGTTCGGGGTGGGAGCAGACCCCGTTAAAACCATCCCGGCCTGGTCGAGCCCCAGGTGCGCCCGCACGAAGGCCTTCTCTTGGTCGCCGAAAGTCGCTTGCACCGGCGGCGGGAAATGGGCGTCGATGACGTGCTTGAAACGCATCCACAGCGGTGGCACCGAGAAAAACAGTGTGGGTTTAACCGAGCGCAGTTCATCGGGCAGTGCTTCCGGCCCCTCGGAGAACGACACTGTGGGGTTGGTGTAGAGTGCCAGCATTTCGATCAGGATTCGCTCGGTGGCGTGAGCCAGCGGCAGGTAGGAGTAGAAGCGCCCACGTTCGCGCTGGTTAAACCATTGTTTCATCAGGCTCATCATACGCGGCATCAGTGCTGCCACATTGCCGTGCGTGTGCATTACGCCCTTGGGGCGCCCGCTGGTGCCGGCAGTGTAAAGCAGGGTAAGCAGCGCATCCCTGGCAGGAATGGGTGACCCGACACAGGGAGCGTAGCCCGCAATAATATCGGTTAGCCGAAAGCAGCAGGATACATCGCAACCGCGCATGGCCACCCGCACAACGTTCGACGGAATCATCGAGTCGGCGTCGACCGCCAGCTTGAAAGGGCCCAGCAAGACCATTTGTGCTTCGCTGTGCTCAAGAATATAGCGTCCCGTCACCACATCCTGCCCTGGATACAGCGGCACGCTGACATGCCCTGCGAGCATGATCGCCAGGTCAGCTACAAACCAGTCAACGCTGTTGGCAGACAACAGTCCAATACGGCTGCCCGCCGGGTAGCCCTGCTCGGCCAGGAATGACGCCAGGCAGCGCACCTGTTGGGCGACCTGCCGCCAGGTGTATTCATGCCAATGCGAGTTGCTGGCCTGGCGCAAAAAGATGTCGTTGGGAGCGTTAGCCTCCCAATGGTAAAACATTTCCAACGGCGTTTTCGACAAGCTCACACGACTGCCCCGGAATGGCTTTTCTTGTTATTGGACGACTATCGCGCTCGATTCACGTGGGCCCGGCCGGCGCCGGCAACTCTCACAGGCCATGCGGCACGACATACTCAACCCGGCAACTGCGCTTTTAGTTTTCGTCGATAGGCGTGTAACAATGGCTCGGTGTAACCGTTGGGCTGCTCCTTGCCTTTGAAAATCAGGTCCCTGGCCGCGGCAAAAGCGAGGCCGTCGAAGGAGGGCGCCATCGGCGTATAGCCCGGGTCACCCGCGTTTTGCTCATCGACCACCAGTGCCATGCGGCGCAGGGTGTTCTCTACCTGCTCCTCGGTGCAGATGCCGTGCTCCAACCAGTTCGCAATGTGCTGGCTCGAAATCCGCAAGGTGGCGCGATCTTCCATCAGGCCGATGTGGTTGATGTCCGGAACCTTGGAACAACCCACCCCCTGGTTAATCCACCGCACCACGTAGCCGAGGATGCCCTGGGCGTTATTTTCCAGCTCGGCGGCGATTTTGGCGGCGCTGAGGATCTCCCCGGCGGGCTGCAACGGGATGGTCAATATAGTGTCGACGCTCGCTGGCTGGCGCTGCTTGAGCTCATCCTGGCGCTCGAATACGTTCACCCGGTGGTAGTGAAGACTGTGTAAAGTAGCGCCATTGGGCGACGGCACCCACGCGGTATTGGCGCCGGCCAGGGGATGGGCGATTTTTTGCTCGAGCATCGCCGCCATTTCATCCGGCATGGCCCACATGCCCTTGCCAATCTGCGCCTTGCCCTGTAACCCGCAGGCGAGCCCGATATCGACATTTGAGTCTTCGTAGGCATGAATCCACGGTTGCTGCTTCATTTCTGTTTTGGGCACAAAGGGCCCCGCCAGCATACTGGTATGGATTTCATCGCCCGTGCGGTCGAGGAAACCGGTATTGATAAATACGATGCGGTCCCTGGCGGCTTTAATACAGTCCTTCAGGTTGATCGTGGTGCGGCGCTCCTCATCCATGATCCCGACCTTGAGGGTATTTTTGGGCAGGGCAAGGGCGGCTTCGATGCGGGCGAACAACCTGCAGGTAAAACGCACTTCGTCAGGGCCGTGCATTTTCGGCTTGACGATATAGACCGAGCCCGTGCGGCTGTTGCCCTTGGTGCCCCCGGCAGCGTTGTCACGCTTCAGGTCATGAATCGCGGCCAGTGTGGTTACCATGCCATCGAGAATACCCTCGGGTATCTCGTTACCGTTCTGGTCCAGCACCGCATCATTGGTCATCAGGTGGCCCACATTGCGCACAAACAGCAAGCTGCGGCCGTGCAGGCGCACCTCGCCACCGTCACCGGCGGTGTAGTGGCGATCGGGGTTGAGCGCCCGGGTCATGGTTTTACCACCCTTGTCGAAGGTGTCCTGCAAGGTGCCCTGCATCAATCCCAGCCAATTGCGGTAGACCTCAACCTTGTCGACATCGTCCACGGCTGCAACCGAATCTTCGCAATCCATAATGGTAGTGATCGCCGCCTCTATCAGCAGGTCCTTGACGCCGGCAGCATCGGTCTTGCCAATGGGGTTTTCAGGATCGATCTGGATTTCTATGTGCAGGCCATTGTTGCGCAATAGAACGGCGGAGGGGCTCGACGCATCGCCCTGGTAACCGCGGAATTTCTCCGGCTGCTGCAATTGCGCCAGGGATCCGTCGGCGAGTTTCACTTCCAGTTGGCCCTCAATCACGCTGTAGTGCACGGCGCTGGCGTGACTGCCCTGGCTCAAGGGCGCGGCCTGATCGAGAAGCTCCCGGGCAAAAACGATAACCCTGGCGCCCCGAATCGGGTTGTAAGCAGCGCTTTTCTCGGCGCCATCGGCTTCCGGGATGGCGTCGGTGCCGTAGAGAGCATCGTACAGGCTACCCCAGCGCGCGTTGGCAGCATTCAGGGCGAAGCGGGCGTTCTTTACCGGTACCACCAATTGCGGGCCAGCCTGCTCGGCTATCTCGGTATCGACATTTTCCGTGCCGATGACGAAGTCGTCGCATGCCGGCAGCAGGTAGCCGATATCCTGCAGGAATGTCTTGTAGGCGACAGGGTCTATCGCCTTACCCCTGTGCAGCCGATGCCAATCATCTATCCGCTGCTGCAGGTCATCGCGCAGCGCCAGCAGTTCCCGGTTTACCGGAGCAAGGTCGTTGACGATAGACTCAAGTTCACGCCAAAAGTCGGTCGGCTCGATTCCCGTTCCCGGTGCGCATTCCTGCTCGATGAATTGGTAAAGCGAGTTGGCTACCTGCAGGCCACCAATGCGAGTTCTCTCGGTCATGTGACGATACACCTTTGTCGGCTGATCATTCCTTAAAGGACCCGAGTCTATTGTTGCTGTGTTGCATGATCAAGGCTTGGCCGGTTTTTTTGCGCTATACCCACTATCACGCGTCGCCATATCCTACCGATTCGGCGCTCTGTTTTTTCGTTTCGCGCCGCTGGGTCCACCAATGCGCATGGGGGTTTTGGCCCCCAGGGTCGCAAATGCCGCTGCCATACTCCCGCGGGCACCCAGTCGCAAGCTCCACCGGCACCAATTCCGATATACTCGGTTGTCAACTCCATGTCGTCAGTATTCTGCCTATTTGCACCCGTAATCGGGAAATTATCCCGCTGACGCCTTACACCCCAGGCAATAAAGTGCAAAAATACGGCTCAAGGTATTTTAAGCCGCGTGCCGCAGGGGGAGAGCAACCCTTCGATCGAGCATGGCGGAACAGGCCTGGCTCACCTGGCAGTGAGCTGCGAAATGCAGATACTAATAATATAAGGAAAACAGACCATGGCTGGAGGCAGCTTACTTCTATTAATGGACGACATTGCCGCACTGCTCGATGATGTTGCGACGATGACTAATATTGCGGCCAAGAAAACCGCGGGCGTGCTCGGCGACGACCTTGCCGTCAATGCGGAGCAGGTTACCGGGGTCAAGGCGGACCGGGAACTGCCAGTGGTGTGGGCGGTGGCCAAGGGCTCCCTGCGCAACAAGATGATTCTGGTGCCGGCCGCTTTACTGGCCGCAGCCTTTGCGCCGTGGGCGATTACCCCGGTGTTGATGCTGGGCGGGCTATACCTGTGCTATGAGGGCTTCGAAAAGATAGTCCATGAGTTCTGGCAGAACCCGGAAGAAAAACAGCAAGAAGCCGAGCATCGAAGGGAGATGCTCACCAAGCCGATGCTGGACCCGGTGGAGTACGAAAAGAAAAAAGTTGCCGGAGCCATCAGGACCGACTTCATACTGTCCATTGAAATCATTGTCATTACCCTCGGCATCGTCGCAGATAGCGCCTTTTCAGTGCAATTGGCGGTACTCACGGGAGTCGCCATCCTGATGACCGTCGGCGTTTACGGGGCCGTTGCCGGCATCGTCAAACTGGATGATGCGGGGCTTTACCTGTCGCAAATGAAAGGGACGGGGGCGATGCACACCAGCCTGCGCTGGTTCGGGTTGCGGCTGCTTAATTTTGCTCCCTTTTTGATGAAGGCATTGACCTATGTCGGCACCCTGGCCATGTTTCTCGTCGGTGGAGGGATCCTGGTTCACGGCATGCACGACATTGGTGCGAGCTTCGAAGCCATAGCCCGGACGGTAACCGGTATCGACGTGGTTGGGCCGTTCTTTGGCACCATTACCCCCCTGGTTCTGAATACGTTCTTCGGAATCGGCGCAGGTGCCGTGGTACTGCTGCTGACCAAGCCCTTCTCAGCGATTGCCGAGCGACTCAAGGGCCGGGGTGATACTCAGGCCTAACAGCACGTCATATTCAGGCAAATTCGATTGCAACCACCGTTGGTGGCGAGACAGGTTACGTGGAACTGGCCAGCTGAGCCAGGTAGGGTGCTTCCCTACAACAGGTGTCAGTGATTTCGTGTCACGCTCATTCGCCAGGGCCGCCCATCACAGCTTGAGAATAGTTCGCAGTCGGCGGTGCAGCCCCGACACGGCAGGCGGTGCTCGGATGGATCCCGCGGGGCGGTACCAGTGGTCGACACGTTGGCGTCGTTGCCGTTTTGTCCAACCCGGTGAATTTTTTCCATGGCGCTGGTCCTGAGCGTAAGTGACCCTTCTCTACGCGCGGGTCGCAACCACAGATCAGCGCGCCACTCGGCTTTTTTGGCGCGCGCCGTCAGTCGGGGCTTGATCCAGCCGGGCTGCGCCAGCGTAAGCTTACGCAGATTACCCGAACCGCAGCCAATAACAGTGCCTTACCATGGATCAGCCAAAAGACGTTTTGTATTACGACGGCAACTGCCCGCTTTGCACTGCCGAGATGGGCAAACTGCGCCGCTGCGCCGCCAGCACGCTGGAATTACAGGATATTCACCGGCTGCGGGATGATCCAGAACTGCCGCCCCGGGAGGAGCTATTGCGAAGTCTCCACCTGCGCACTGCTGACGGCTCGCTGATTAGCGGACTCGATGCCAATGTCGCAGCCTGGCAGCACACGCGCTTCGCCGGGCTGTGGCGCGTCCTGCAGTGGCCCCTAGTGAAAACCCTGGCCGATGGCGCCTACCGGTTCTGGGCCAAAGTCCGCTACCGACGGCTGTATGGCCCGACCAGGCCATGAAGGCGTTACTGCTCGGCGCCGGCGGCGGCATTGGCGACGCCATAGTGAAGGCGCTCGTCGAGCGGGACTCGGTATCGATTGTGCATGCCAGTTACTTCCGCACAAAGCCCACGCTGCAGCACCCCAAGGTGCACTGGCATCAAGCGGACCTCTCCGACGAGCAGTCGGTGGCGGCGCTCACTGCCAGTATCGAAGGCCCCCTGGACTACCTGATCAACGCCGCCGGTATGCTGCACGATGATACCGGCCAGCCGGAGCGGACCATGAAGCGGTTCGACCCCGAATTCTTTGCGCGCAATATTCGCAATAACACGCTCCCCACTTTACTGCTCGCAAAGCATACCGAGGCATTGCTGAAGAACAGCCCCAGGGCAGTGTTCGCGACAGTGTCGGCCCGGGTCGGCTCCATCGAGGAAAACCGGCTCGGTGGATGGGTGAGCTACCGCAGCTCGAAAGCAGCGCTCAATATGGCGCTGAAGACCCTCAGTATCGAGTGGCGGAGAACCCTGCCGCAGACCGTGGTAGCGGCACTGCATCCCGGCACCACAGCCACACGGCTCTCTGCGCCATTTAGCAGCAACGTGGCGGCGCACAAATTGTTCAGTCCGCGGCAAAGCGCCGACTACATGCTTGCCGTCATCGACAAGCTCGAGCCTGCCGACAGTGGCCGTTTTTGGTCCTGGGACGGCACCGAGTTACCCTGGTAAATTGACAAGGAGAAATCACCCATGCTGCTGAGCAGTGCCGAACTGGACCAAATGGAAAAACGTTATCGAGCGAGTTTTATCAACTCGCTGGGAGGATTCAAGTCGGCTAACCTGATCGGCACCGCAGACAGTGACGGCCACACCAACCTTGCCATCATGAGTTCCGCCGTTCACCTGGGTGCCCACCCGCCGCTAATGTTGCTCATTATCCGCCCCGATGAGGCGGAGCGTCATACCCTCAGTAATATCCTCTCTACCGGCGTTTACACCGTCAACCACGTCAAGCAAAGTTTTATCGATGCGGCACACCAAACGGCCGCCCGCTACCCCAAACAGGTATCCGAGTTCGCCGCGACCGGTCTCACACCTTACTGGCAGCCCGGGTTCAACGCACCCTTCGTCGCCGAGGCGAGCATCAGGCTGGGGCTGACACTGCGTGAGCACCAGCGCATGGCTATCAATGGCACGCATCTGGTCATCGGGCAAATAACCCTGGTGACCGTGCCGGATGAGTGTGTCGGCAGCGACGGCAGCGTGGATATCGCCCGGGCGGGCACGGTGGCACTCAGCGGGCTGGACAGCTACCATCTGCCACAACCCTTGCGACGTATGGCCTATGCCAAGCCCGATCAGGAACCCAGTCGCCTCCAACCCAGCGCGACCTGAGCCGGTCGCCATGGCATTCGAGCTGGTCGACCGTCATCCCCTCGGCCCAGGTACTGCGGCTAGCGGTCTGGATATCCAGCAACAGTGTGATCGGCTGGCAGCGACGCTGGGTCCAGCCCGGCGCTGGCTGGTAATCACCGGCGCCGGCATTTCCGCCGCCTCCGGCATCCCAACCTATCGTGATGATAGTGGGGCCTGGCTGCGCACTGACCCCATTCAGCACCAGGATTTTATTAACTCCGCACATACCCGGCGCCGGTACTGGGCGCGCAGCATGGTGGGTTGGCCCCTGGTTGCCGACGCCAGGCCGAATTTGGCTCACCAGGCCCTCAGCAGCCTGGAGGGCATGGGCAGGATTTCGATGCTGGTGACCCAAAATGTCGACCGCCTGCACCAGCTCGCCGGCCAGCGGCGTGTGATCGACCTGCATGGGCGCCTGGATCGGATACGCTGCCGCCAGTGCGCGCGCTTGGGATCGCGCGCTGAGCTACAACGGCGCCTGCAGATCATGAACCCGTCATTCAGTGCCCATATCGCAGAGTCGCGCCCGGACGGGGATGCCGATGTGGACGCGGCACAGTTGGAAGGATTCGCAGTGCCCGACTGCCCCGCTTGCGGCGGCGTGCTCATGCCCGACGTGGTTTTTTTCGGTGGCAGTGTCCGCCGCTCCCGGGTTGCGACCGTCACCGCCGGCATTGAGCGGGCCGACGCGGTGGTCGTCGCCGGCTCCTCGATGAAGGTCTTTTCCGGCTTTCGCTTCTGCCGCCTGGCGCAGCAACTCGGCAAACCCCTGGTGGTCATCAACCGGGGGGTTACACGCGCTGACCCCCTCGCAACACTCAAGCTGTCGCTGGACTGCGCGCCCGTCCTGCACGATCTGGCGACCCGTTTTGCTCCGCGCTGACTAGCCGTCGCTACGGCTCCCGCAAAGACAACGGTTAAAGCAGTTCCTCTATCGCCGAGCGCAGTTCCTCACTCTGGGGCGACACCCGGCTGCTGAAGTGTTCGACCACATTGCCGTCCTTGTCCACCAGGTACTTGTTGAAATTCCAGGAGGGTGGGGACGTGGCGGCTCCCAGTTGACGGAATACCGCATTGGCCTTGTCGCCACGCACATGGGTGGGGGCAATCATGGTGAAACTCACCCCGTTGTTGACGAAGCAGACCTTGGCGGCACTCGCCTCATCGCTGGCTTCCTGGTTGAAGTCGTTGCTGGAGAAGCCCAATACGACCAGGCCCTTGTCACGGTATTCCTGATGCAACTCCTCCAGCCCTTTGAACTGCGGCGTAAAACCGCAATGGCTGGCGGTATTGACGATCAACATCGGTTTGCCGGCAAAGCTTTCACACAGGTTCACAGACTCCTGGGAATGCAGCTTGCGCAGCGTTTGGTCAAGATAAGCAGGGCAGTTAGCCATCGCCAGCGGACTGAGAGTACAAAGCGCTAGGGCCAGGGTTAGACGTTTCATTGGTAACCTCTAGGGGGATAATCGGCGTGCTTGCTGATTCAACCGACCGCTCGCCGCAGATGCCCCTGCGTCCCTGCGGCCCTGGTCAGCAGCAGCCCAGTCAACGACGACTTGAACCTCATTGCGCCGATTGAAGGGCAAGGTCCAAGGCGGGTTGTACTGGGCAAGCATGGGGGTGCCCCGGGGGGGAACATTGTTTTGCTGCAATGCGGTGTTGAGTTTTTCCGCCATTTTCTCTACTTTGCCTGCAGTCGCCCATCCGGAAAAGCGGATGACCGCAGTGGTTCTTGCAGCCACCGGCTCGATGCGGATCCCCGTATCGTTGGGCTGCGGCAGCTCGTCGAGCTGCAGGTGGGATGGCATCGTGAAAGCCATCGTTGGCTTGTCGACGAACAGGGTTTCCTGCACCGGCGCAGTCATCGCGATCTCCTGCCCGGTTTCGTTACCGCCAAAGATGAACCCCGCAAGTCGACGAAAGCCCTGGTTGGTATGTTGACTGTCAGGGAGCTCGACCACGGCCTGCACCAGGGCGTCGTAGTGGCGAATCTCGATATCGTCACCAAGACGGGCGACAACACTATAAGTGGGCTCTTCGATTTTGTCGGCGCGTGACACGTCGGCTCCTGACAGCAGTGAAATGGAAAGTGTAGCGACGAGCAGCAAGCGCAGCATGTCTTATTCCTTAGCTATTTGGTGGTCGTACGCGCCCACGCTGTTGTTGGATCAGCGGGGATACAGCCTTCTACCCTGGACCGCGGGCAAGGCACAGGCAGCGAACGACGTCACCGGATAACGACTTTGCTGTGCGGTGCGCCTCCGCTATCGCAGGGTATCGAGTGCTCGAGCCAACGATTGATCCCCTATGGGCGAGCCTGTATCCTGCGCTCTATAAGACAGTGAGGCCTGCCGGAGTCTACCCATGCGCAAGATGCCCCTAACAGACGCTTTCTTCCTGCTCAATGAATCAAGCAGGACGCCCATGCACGTGGGAGGCGTCAATCTGTTCACGCTGCCCGATGGAGTTGATGACGCCGAGTTTCTGCAAAGCCTCAGCGAGCAGTTGGTTTGGCACGGGGAGCTCCGTCGGCCGTTCGGAGACAAGTTGAAGATGGGCCCGCTGGGCACGCTGGGGCCCATCCACTGGGTGAAGGACGAAGCGCTGGATATGGACTACCATATCCGTCGCTCGGCGCTCCCCAAGCCAGGTCGCTACCGCGAGCTGTTTGCCCTGGTTTCCCGCCTCCACGGCACGCTGATGGACCGAACCCGCCCATTGTGGGAATTACACCTGATCGAAGGGTTGGAGAATCGCCAGTTCGCAACCTATATGAAGGCGCATCATTGCGCGATTGACGGTGTCGGCTCGATGCAATTGACCAATAGCATGATGTCGCCCAACCCGAAGGCACGAATCAAGTACTCGCCGTTTTCCATGGAGGCTTACGAAGACTTCAAAAAGCAGTTGGACAACAAGAAAAAGCGTCCAGTCGAGCCCAAGGAGCACGAGATCAAAGCGGTGCTCGACGTTGTCAAGAGCCAGGTCGGTGGTACCGTCAACGTCGCCAAAGCACTGCGGCAAAACGCAAGCGTCTGGCTGGGAAGGGGCGGCAACCTCGCCGTGCCATGGCACAATATTCCCAAGACACCCTATAACACGCACATTACCGGCGCGCGTCGTTTCGTGGCGCAGTCCTGGCCCTTCGAGCGCGTCAGGGCTGTGGGCAAGGCTTTCAACGGCGGCACCCTGAATGATGCCGTGTTGGCGATGTGTGCCGGTTCGCTGCGTCGGCATTTGCTGGAACTCGGGGAGTTGCCGAAACAATCTCTCAAAGCCATGGCACCGATATCCCTGCGCGACAGCGACGATACAGAATCCGCCAATGCCGTCGCTTTTTTGACCGCGGACCTGGGTACCAACCAGCGTGATCCGAACAAGCGCATGCGCGTTATCCAGGAGTCGATGCAGGCCGCAAAGGAGCAATTCAAGGGTATGAACAGGCGCGAGATTGAGGTCTACTCCGCCGTTACCCAGGCACCGGCCCTGATCGCCAGCATGACCGGGCTGGCCAGTCGATTTCCTGCTTTCAGTACCGTCATTTCCAACGTTCCCGGGCCCAGGCGAACCATGTACTGGAACGGTGCGCGTCTCGATGGTATCTATCCGGTATCGGTACCGTTCGATGGCTTTGCCGTCAACATCACCCTGGTGAGCAATGCCGAAAACCTTGATTTTGGCATTGTCGCATGCCGCCACTCGGTGCCCCAGGTGCAGCGCCTGATCGATTACATGGAGGATTCCCTGGTTGAACTGGAAGAGGCGGCAGGCATTATTGGCAAAGGGAAGCGAGCGCCCTCACGCGGCGTCAAGGTTGCAAAGCCGGCCGCCAAACAAGGATCGGAAAAAAGCGGATCCAGCTCGGGGAAAGGAACTAAGCCCAAAACGAAAACCAAAAAGGCTAAAGCCCAAACGGCAGGAAAAACAAAATCAAAGGTGGTAACAGCGAAGCCAAAGAAGGCGGAAGCAGCAGCGGAAAAGCCCGGCGACGAAGGAGCCGGCGCCACTTGACCCGCACTGGCCTGCGGTTGCAAACCGACGCAAGATAAAGAACACTCCAGTAATTTACTGTTGCTCAAGCTTGTATAATCAATCACCATCGGTTTTAACGGGAGACAACTGTGATGCGAACGAAAACCAGAAACCACTGCCAATCTTTTTCCAGGGTCAGCCTCATCGCCCTGGGCATAGGGTTTTCGGCGCCCGCGCTGGCCAACCCGGTGGCGTACTCAGAAGAGTCGATTGCTGCCGGCGCCCAGTTATACCAGCAGTACTGTACCGAGTGTCACGGCAAGGATGGACGCGCGCAGATGGATGTTATCTCCGATGCGACCAACCTGACCGAACCCGATGAGTACTACAACGGCAGCACACAACAGGATATTTTCACCAGCATCAAAAACGGGGCCGGCGTTGGCATGCCACCCTGGAGTTCACAGATAAAGGATGACGGCATCTGGAACCTGGTCAACTTCATCCGCAGCCTGTGGACGGATGAGCAACGTAACGCCTTCGAGTAAACACATACCTCAGATACCGCGCCCGCCGAATCGCCCGGCCACAAGCTGCAGGCTAAGGAGAACAGTATGAAAAAACCGGACTCAACATCGAACGACAGCCAAAGTGAGGCCGCCGGGGGCGACTCCCGACGCGACTTTCTGCGCAAGTCTGCACTGGGGCTGGGTGGCGCGGTTGCAGCCGGATCGGCAGGGCAGGTATTGGGCGCACAAACCACCTCCATTGCCGATGTGAAACTGCCATCCATCAATATCGCAGAGGCCTTCACCCAGTCCCTGGCCGAGGACCCGGCTCCGGGAAAGTTTGAGGGACGCGGTATGAGTGGCGCGCAGGTCTTTGCGCAACTGTGCAAGCAGGAGGATTTGGCCGCGCTGTTTTGCTGCCCGGGTAACTATACCGTGATCAACGCGCTGGCGGCAGCGGGCATACCCGCCTACGGCGGCCGCAGCGAGGGCGCGATGTGTTCGATGGCTGATGGCTTCTCCCGTGCCACCGGTCGGGTCGCTGCCACCTCTGGCACCGAGGGCCCCGGCTTTACCAACATGATCATGAACATCGCCGCAGCCAATGCCGCACGGACACCGCTGCTGGTGCTTGCGAGCAACATGACCCTGGCCGGTGAAGACCGCGAGGCCTTTATCCAGCACGCGATGCAACAACCCACCACCGAGGGCATCAAGAAGTACGGCAAGCGCCTGATCGACCCGTCCAGGGTCTGGGAGTACGGTGGCTACGCCTTTCGCGCCCTGAAATCAGGGGTGCCAGGTCCCGTGCACCTGGATTTCCCGGCTGAGGTCGCCCGCGCCCAGTTCAAGGACCCGGCCGATATCAAGGATTATTACGACAAGAGCCAGTACCGTTCGGAATCCCGCAGTTACCCCGCGCCCGCGGAAGTCGCCAAGGCCGTCGCCATGATCGAAAAAGCTGAGCGGCCGCTGCTGGTAGCCGGGCAGGGCGTGTTCCAGCGCCAGGGCTGGGACGCGTTGATGCGGGTGGCCGAGCGCAATCAGTTGGGGGTAGCGACTTCCGGTCCGACCCGGGGCTGCTTTCCCGATGACCACCCCCTGTGCCTGAATGCCGCCCCCGATGCGCTGCTCAGCGCCGACCTGGTTGTTTTTGTAGGCCAGTATTGCATGCCCAGCCCGGGTGAATACCGCTTTAACCCGGAAATCAAGGCCATTCGGGTGCACCCGGAACAGGAGGACCTGGGACGCAACTGGCCGCTTGAGCTGGGAATCGTCAGTGACGAAACCGCATTTCTCGAAGCTCTCGCCGAAGGGGTGAAGAAACGCAAGCGGGACGCCTGGACGGCGGAAATCGGCAAGGCACAACAAGCCTTCGAAACCCAGATCGAAGAAGTCTATCAACTGGGCCTGAAGTACGGCGCCGACACCAACATGTTGCACCCCGCAGTCATCAGCAGGGAAACCCAGCGCTTCATCGACACCGGTGCCGACGACCGCATGGCCGTGGTATCCGGTGGTGGCGGATGGACTATCGGACTCTATGCGGGGCGTTACCTGCGGGCGCGGCGGCCCGCGCAAATGGTAGTACCCGCTTATCAGTACGGGGCGATAGGGCCTGACATGTCGATGATGATGGGTGTCAGCGCAGCGGTGCAGCGCGGCGTGGGGCCGCAGCAGGGCTATGAGGGTGCCCCCACCATCTGCGTGACCAGCGACGCTGGCGTTGCCTACAGCCTGATGGAACTGGACACCGCCGCCAAGTACAAACTGCCAACCATCACGATCGTCTACAACAACAATGCCTGGGGCGTCTGGCCCAACGCGGCGCGTTCAGCCCGTTCCATGCATATGTACCTGTTCCAGGAGCACCTGCGCTACGACCTGATGGCCCAGGGTCTGGGTGCCGCGGGGGACTACGTCAATAATGTGGAGGATTTTCGCGCTTCACTGGCGCGAGCGTACAAGCGAGCCCGTGATGAGAAGGTCTCGACCCTGATCAATTGCCAGGCCATCAAGGAATTCACCTCACCGCGGGATTATCCCCCCGGAATCTCCCTCAATGCCGAGCCTGGAGTGGGTGCGGTCGCACATTGACGAGCGGCGCCGAAACCAACGCCGCCGCCCGGGTTGGCGATATATTGGAAGGATATGCCCGGCGCGGCATATTCCAGGGTTTCAGTCGTCAAGGCCAGACCAGGAAGAAAGCAACCTTCCTGATGCATTGGCACCGCTCACAGCGCTTCGAGTGGATTTATGACGCCGCTGCGCAGCGCCTGCGGGTTGTTTGCGTGCTGCCCAATGTTACCCCCAATTCTCCCATGCACCGCGAGTTCAAGGCCTGGCTGGAAGCTCGGCGTGACGACGGCCTTCCTGACCATCGACGTTGCGACAAAAACAAGATGGCACTCAAGTGCTTCAACCGCGGCGGTCAGCTATCGGTGACCGCGTCGCTGCTGGATGGGGACATTGACTACGGCGTTAGAAAAATGGTGGCCCTGATCAACGAGATCTATCTGGATTTCCTCTCCAGTGGCCTCTACTTCGAGTGGATGCTGGAAACCTTTAACCTCGATCCAGATAACCCCTATTAGCCTCGATTAGGCGTATTGGCGGCAAGCTTATGGCTGGCGGGACGGATATTTTCGAGCGGGACTGTTGCCCCGGATGAACCCGGCAGCCGGCGCCCCGGCCCCCGAGCCTACAGGGGCGTACTCATTGCGCGCCCCGGGCGTAAATAGCCGCGCCCTCCGCTAAAACAAAAGCATGAAAAGATCTATTGGTGAATTATTGCCTTTGTAGTCCGTACCATGGCGGTCAAGCAGCCCGGTAACCGAAGAACTCCCGGCGCAGGCGATTATCGTGCTTGAACTGCCCGCCCAATGCCGATGTGGAGGTAATGGAACTCGCGTCCATCACTCCCCGGGCCTTGACGCAGTAGTGAGTGGCGTCGATCGCCACGGCAACGTCATCGGTTTCCAGCAGTGTCTGCAGGGCCACCAGCACCTGGCGGGTCAGGCGTTCCTGCACCTGGGGGCGCTGGGCAAAAAAGCGCACGATCCGGTTTATCTTTGACAGGCCTATAATTTTTTCGCCGGGGAGATAGGCCACCCTAGCGCTGCCATCAATGGTGACGAAGTGATGTTCGCAGGTACTCACGACGCTGATATCGGAAACCTTGACCATCTCGTCCGCGCCCATCTTGTTTTCAATGATGGAATTGCGCGGGAACCTGGCGTAGTCAAGGCCGGAAAAAATTTCATCGACATACATTTTCGCAATGCGGTGGGGTGTTTCAACCAGACTATCGTCGGCCAGATCGAGCCCTAATACCTCAACCACCTCGGTCATCGCCGCCTTGATGCGGGTATACTTCTCATCACGACTGAGGGCCGTATCCGACAATGGCGTTTCCAGGTTATGGCGAATGAGGGCCCGCTGCACTTTTTCAGCGTCCCGCGGGATGGCGTTGCGAACGAGTGTGTGCTCGAGTGCCTGAGAACCTTGCATATCTATTGTCCTGCTGATTTTGGAGACGAGACGTTTACGCGGGGGTAGGGGTATTGGATTGCAGTGGATTGCAGTTACATGTCACCCGGGTGTTTGGCAGGGCCCGCTGATCTGGGGACGCTGCAAACTCGTAAGCCCCGCCTGACATCTCGACTCGGTTGAACCCTTGGGAACAGCCACTGGGTGCCCTAGCGGTGAACGAGCGAGACCAGCGACTACCAATGAAAAGGCTGATACTCCATGCTTGAAAGTTCCTGTCATCCCACCCACTTGGTCTGGTTTCGCCAGGACTTGAGAGTTGCCGACAACACCGCCCTGCACCGTGCCTGTGAAGATAGCGGCGCCAGCGTGATCGGTGTTTTTATCGCCACGCCGCAGCAGTGGCTGGAACATGACATGGCGCCAATACGACAACGCTTTATGCTGCGTAACGTCGAGCAACTTCAGCGCGCCCTGGGTGACCTCAACATTCCACTGCTTTACCGCGAGACAGAAGATTTCAGTGGGGTGCCAGGGGTATTGCAAGAGCTGATTAAGGAATACGCGATCGACGCGATTTACGCCAATCGTGAGTACGGTTGGAACGAAAAGCAGCGCGACCAGGCAGTGCTGGAGCAGGTGACGACCTCGGGCTGCACGGTGCAGTTTTTTCACGACCAGCCCATGTTGCCGCCGGGGCTGGCTACCCAGACCGGTAAACCCTACACCGTTTATACACCGTTCAAAAAGCGCTGGATGGAAAACTGGCGCGCCCAGCGCCCCGGCCTGCAGCCTGCACCTGCCCGGCGCGAACGGGCGGCAACCGCTATAGCTGATCCAGTGCCAGTGCCCGCCGGGGAAGTCGTCGACAAACTCTGGCCTGCTGGCGAGGCGGCAGCACTGCAGCGCCTGCGCAACTTCTGCGATGAGCGTATCGAGGATTACAAGCGCGATCGCGATATGCCCGGCCTGAACGGCACCAGCATCATCTCGCCATGGCTGGCAGCCGGTGTGCTGTCGCCCCGCAGGTGTTTGCATGAGGCGATGAGCGCCAACAGCGGCCGCCTGAGCGGGGGCCAGGAGGGCATCGACTGCTGGATCAGCGAATTGATATGGCGGGACTTTTATATCCATATTCTCGACTGCTTTCCCGTTGTGAGTATAAACCGCGCGTTCAAACGCGAGACCGAGGCCGTCGCCTGGCGGGACGACGAGCATGACTTTGCAGCCTGGTGCAACGGGCGCACCGGCATACCGATTGTCGACGCGGCCATGCGCCAGTTGCTGGCAACCGGCTGGATGCACAATCGGCTGAGAATGGTGGTCGCGATGTTTCTGTCGAAGCAACTGTTGCTGGACTGGCGTCTGGGAGAGCGCTTTTTTATGCAGCACCTGGTAGACGGGCACCTGGCGTCGAACAATGGGGGCTGGCAATGGGCGGCCTCAACCGGCACTGACGCGGCGCCCTACTTCAGGATATTCAACCCGGTAACCCAGAGCCAGCGATTCGACCCCAATGGCGACTTCATTCGTCGCTATGTGCCCGAGTTGGCCGCCGTTGACGGTAAGGATATCCATTTGCCCGCACCCCTGGTTCGCGCAGGGCTGGCGCCGGATTACCCGGCCCCGATCGTGGATCTCAAGTTTGGGCGACAGCGGGCCATCGATGCGTTTGCCGCTGCAAAAGAGACACGTGACTAGGAAGCGTCAATTGAGGCAAAATGCCCGACCTGACGCGTCGTCGTCGTGGCGGGTATTGAGCCGGGGCCCCGGTAGCAAGCTTATTCCCAGTATTCCGAATGGTACGCGGTCAGCATCCCGGACCCTTTTTCCTCCAGGGTGTTGCACACGGGTAAGGCTCGGCGCGAATACTACAAACAGGAGATCCTATGAACCCCAGCAACCCAGCAGCGCCCGGGCAACGAACTCTTTGGCTGTGCTCCAGACCGCCACGCAAATTGCTAGTTACCCTGATGGCGCTGCTTACCCTGGCCGGTTGTGCGAGCTTGCCTGAGGATTTCAGCAAAACACCCTCCTATTCTATCGAAGCTTCGAAAGACACGGTCATGGCGCGACGCGTAAACCCCATGGTTGCAGACTATCCCGGAAAGTCCGGGTTTCTCGCCCTGGATGAGGGCATCCGGGCTTTCGCCGCCAGGATATACCTGGTCGCAAAGCGCGGAGTACACCCTCGACGTCCAATATTATATTTGGCACAACGATCTCACCGGCAACGCGCTTCATGCAGCGCTGATGCAGGCGGCGGATCGTGGTGTGCGGGTTCGACTTCTGCTTGACGACCTCGATACCGCGGGCAAGGATCAGTTGCTTCGCACTATCGATGCACACCCGAATATCGAGATACGGCTCTACAACCCGTTTGCCCACCGCGAGCGGCGGGGCCTGGATTTTCTCGGCGACACCGCCCGGGTCAATCACCGAATGCATAACAAGACCCTCACCGCAGACAATAGCGCCAGCATTTTCGGGGGTCGAAACATTGGCGACGAGTATTTCGATGCCGCCGATGATGTCGGTTTCAGTGACCTCGACGCACTTGCGATCGGCCCGGTGGTGGGCGAGATATCCGCTATGTTCGACCTTTACTGGAATAGCCAGTGGGTGTATCCGCTGGCGGCGTTTGCCTATGATCAGCCGGTAAACCCCAATGATTTAGCCGACCTGAGGAATCAACTGGACGCAGCGTTGGAACAAGCCCGGGCCTCGGCTTATGGCGAGGAGATCAAGCGGCTGGAATCTGAACAAGCAGCGCCCCTCGACCAATACGATTTCGAGTGGGGCCAATGGGTGTTGGTTTATGACCAGCCGGGCAAGGTCGAAGCCAAACAGGTGACCCGAAAAACACATGTGGCGCCGAAACTGCTGGAGGCAATGGACAATGCAGAGGATGAGTTGCTTATCGTTTCCCCCTATTTCGTGCCGGGCAAGAAATTCACCCAGAAGCTGGTCGACTGGGTGGATGAAGGCGTCAGGGTAAAAATTCTGACCAACTCTCTCGCCGCTAACGATGTGTCGCTGGTGCATGCCGGTTACATGCGCTATCGGGAAGACCTTGTTGCCGGTGGAGTGGAGCTCTATGAATTCAAGGCCGATAAAAGCGCTCAGCGCAAGCAAGATCAACTCACCGGTGAGTGGGCGGGCTCCGAAAAGGCCAGCCTGCACGGCAAGTATTTTGCGTTCGATGACCGCTATGTCTTTATCGGCTCTTTCAATCTCGACGGCCGGTCTGCCTCGCTGAACACCGAGTGCGGCGTCTACTTCGAGAGCCCGTTTTACGCGACGGAAATAGCGCGGGCATTCGATAGCAAAGCACTCGAAAAAAGTTACCGGGTATTGCTGGATGACTCCGGCGACATGCAATGGCTCACGCTGGACGAGAATGGCCGTGAAGTCATTGTTGACACGGAACCCGACACCGGTTTCTGGACACGTTTCAGCACCGGGTTGCTATCGATTGTGGTGCCGGAGGGGCAGTTGTAGAACTGCACTTTGGGTAGTGTGTGTTGGGAGGCATTGCCGGACGTACCCAGTACGGCATAAGATGGCCTCGAAGCTGCCAGGTGTCGTTCAGGCGCAACTGGCCCGGGAAATAACAGGGGAGTAGGTCCAATGTCCAATGAACTCGAAAAAATCAAACTGCAGAATCCGCAGCTGCAGGCCATCGGCTCGCAAATCTGGGAGCACATCAAGCAGAATTCCGGCTGGACCATAGCCCTGGGCGTGCTGTTCGTCGTTCTCGGCATCCTCGCCCTGCTGACGCCTGTAATGACCGGCGTTTCAGTCAGCCTTGCCGTGGGCGTACTGGTGGCCATAAGCGGAGTTGCCCGGCTGGTGTATGCGTTCAAGGCGGGGCATCAAGTGTGGCCCTACGTGATGGGTGCTTTGGGTGTCGTCGCAGGTATCTACATGGCGACGCACCCCCTGGTTGCGGTGGGCACAATGATCATGCTCCTCGCGCTCTACCTCTTTACTGTCGGAGTTTGCGAAATCATGATGGCCTGGCAGTTAAGGCCCGCCAAGGGGTGGGTCATTACTATCATCAGCGGCATTCTCTCGATTGTGCTGGGTGTGTTGATCTGGGGTCAATTTCCCCTGGCGGGGGCGATCGCTATCGGCGTTTTGTTCGGTATCAATCTGCTGTTCAGTGGCATGGCCCTCATCAGCCTGGGAAGCGCCGCGAAAAAGGCCGTCAAGGAAGGTGAGCAGGCGGTGGCGGCTGTCAAGCGAAACCCCAGCGTCTGACTCTGCAGGCGATTTACCACGCGTATGCCCAGTTCAGCGAGTACATCTCGAAGTCGCCGCCGGAACGGGTAGCGACGCCGGTACTGAATCCGGCTCGAATCGCGTGGCGCCCCTGGATTGGAAAGACGAGGGTGAATCCTGCGCGGGCGTTTCGCTGCAGATCGTCTCTGACCTCGGCGCCGATGCGCGTCTCGCCGCCCGTGTAGTAGTTGGCATCGAGCGAGGCCCAGAAGCCCGGCCGGATCCGCTTGATCAGGTGAACCTCGGTGGAGACAATCGGCTCCTGCTCGCGAGTTTCGCCGAGGAAGTCGTCGTTGTCGCCGAACAGCCAGGCACCGACTTCGACCTCGAACAGCCAGGTCGGATGCAGGGGTAAGATCATGCCGATCGCCGGTTTAATTGCCCAACGATTGGTGCCGAGATTGATCAGCCGGTCGCCGTCGTAGCCGCCGGTTGGCGCCTGCACCAGGAGACTGGCGCCGATGATGGGTTGCGGATCTTTGCGCAGCGCCTGGAATCCAGCGACATCCATTGTTGGCGCACCGAGCAGGTTGACCATCAACCGCAGTCGTGCATCGGTCAAGCCGACGGTAGTCCGTTGACGAAATTCGTCTTCCAGGATCCCCGCGGTCGAGCCGTCGGCGTAGGGCAGGCTGAATTGAAGCGCCGCCGTGCGCCCGAACAGGCTGAAAAAGCGCTGGTAGCCGACCATCAGGTAGTCAATTTCGGATTCGACTCCGGTAAGTGGTAGCGATGGGTCAATGACGATATCACCCGTGTTTCGCTAATAGCCCAGGAAAAGGACATTCGTGCCCGCCGGCGCCGGCCAGTAGGCGCGCGGCGCCAGTTCCTGGGCTGAAATGACATTGACGCCCAGTAGCAACCAGGCTGTCGACAGGCACAAAAGGGTCTGGCGTGTTGACTTGTTGGTGTGCATAACAGTTATCCACCGAATAGCCTGTTCGTCTTCTTAGGAGTCTGTCGGATCAGCAGCGATAACGCACCCCGGGCAGAGCAGCAGCCAGGGATGCGGCCAGGATCCCGAGAACGATGAGCGCGTGTCGAATCGTTTCGATCATTATATCGTTGCCTCGGTATTTCTTTTGTCAGATGTCAGTTATGGCCTGGTCGGCATTGGCCAACATTTTTCGGATAGCGCACTGGAGATGGTCGACGTCTTCCATCGTCAGGCCTTCGGTAAACTTCTTATTCGTTGCCTTCGAGTCGGCACGGCCCCGACGGACGCTCCGAACGCCTTGTGGGGTCAAGCCGATGGTAATTGAGCGGCGGTCCGTTGCACTGGGCTTTCGCTGAATCAGCCCTTGTTTTTCAATGCGATCGAGGTGTCGGGTGACGGCTGCGCCGTCCACGCCCAGAAAATTGGCAAGCGCTGCGGGCGTCACCTTTTTGTCGTGATGAATAGCACTGAGCACGGCGTAGGCACCACGCGTGATTCCTATTGCCTGCAGGCGCTTTTCAAAATCCTGCTCCATGGACCGGGCGAGCCGTGTTACCCAAAAGCCTGTGCTGTCCTGAATCGAGTCGTTGTCATTCAAGTTTCGGTCACTCTTGTTCCATGCAGATATGCATGATAAGGTCAATAGTTGACTATATCAAATAGTTTGCCACTACCGAGTTCAGTGTTAAGTAGCAAACTCATCGAGGTACAGGCATGAAAAAATTAGGACTCACTTTGGTTTCGACAGCCGTCGCCCTGACGGCCGGCGTCACACACTTGCAGGCCGTGGAACCGGTTTTACCCACCACGCCCTACATGGGTGGCCCGGTCGAGCTGGTGGAGGCGCCCAATGGCGCGATCGCCAACAAGCGCATTCTCGACGGTATCAGCGAGGTGGCTTGGGTCGAGCCCACCATCGAGCAGCCCGCCGACGGCATCTGGGTGTTCGGCGGCTACGGCCTGGCGCCTATCTCCATTATCGATACCGACGAGGGCCTGATCGCCTTTGATACGGGTGACACCAGGCACGATGGCGAACTCCTGCTCAAAGCCATTCGCACGGTCAGCGACAAGCCGATCCGGGCCATCATCTACGGCCACTCCCATACCGCGTTCGGCGCCGGGGTGCTGGCAGAAGGGCAGGACGACCTGATCATCATCGGCCACCCGAACCTCAACGCCGTGGTCGCAGCAAACGCAAAGGCAGCCGGATTTCCCTCCTACTACCCGGAAATCGGGCCTTAACTCACGGCACGGGGGTTGATCCAGTTCAATACCTTCATGCCCAACAACGGGCCGGATGCCTGGGTGGTGCCGACGACCTTGCCTGAGGATTTCACATTGGCCTACCTGCCGGTAAATAAGCCGGTGGAAGATGGTGAGGAAATGACGGTTCTGGGAGTGAAGATGCAGTTCTTCACCAAATACTGTCCCCCGAGGCCTGGGCGAAGGTCTACCTCAGTGCAGCGCCCATCGACGAGTTAATCGAGGGCGGGGAGATCACTGTGGCATCGGGTGACCCGGCCGAGGCGGCCTGGGTGCTCAGTGTGTTCGACCGCTACGAGCCGGCCCGGGGGGTGGTCATTCCGCCGACCTCGCTGGTGCAGGGTCACATGTAGGGCAGACGCCGGTGCGCCTCACGGCACTGCCGTGAGGCGAGGATATGGCCGGGGCAACAGGAGACAATACAATGAGAAACCTAAAAATATCGCAGCAAATCAGAATCGTATCACTTCTCCCGGCGTCGGCGGCCCTGCTTGCGCTAACAACAGTGCAGGCCGCCGAACCAGTCACCGTAGCGAATTACGTGCGCGCCGAATCGGACCATATGATCCGCGCCAACATGGAAATGGTGGGCGCCGGCATTGGCGAGTTCACCCATCTGCGCGAACCGACCACGCCGGACAACCAGCCCGTGATCCGCATGAACCAGGACACGCTGTACTCCGGGATCGTACTGGATATGTCGAAGCCCGCGACCATCACCTTACCCGAGGTAGGTGGCCGCTATATGTCCATGCATGTGGTCAACCAGGACCACTACATGTTCGTGGAGTCGGAGCCGGGCACCTATGAACTGACCGCGGACAAGGTCGGCACGCGCTTCGCCTTGCTGACCGTGCGCACCTTTTATGACGCGGGCGATCCAGATGATCTGGCTAAAGCCCACGCGGCCCAGGACAAAATAAAATTTAGCGGTGGTGGTGGCGGGCCGTTGGAAACACCGGAATGGGATCTCGACAACCTGGCCAAGGCGCGCAAGTCCCTCAGCGATCTCGCCACGCTTGGCTTTGATTCCACCTACGCGTTTGGTAGCAAGGAAGAGGTACGGCCTGTTGATTACCTGATCGGCGCTGCCGCCGGTTGGGGCGGTTTGCCGCGTACAGCCGCCTATTACGAGCTGGAAACTGTGGACATGAATGATGGTAAAACGCCCTATACCGTCACTGTGAAGGACGTGCCGGTGGATGCGTTCTGGTCCATCACTGTCTACAACGCCGATGGTTACCTCGAGGCCAACGACCTGGGCGTCAACAGCTACAACAATTTCTCGGCAAAGCCCGATGACGACGGGTCTTACACGATTCGCTTCGGCGGCTGCGACGACGGCCGGGCGAACTGCCTCCCCATCACGCCGGGGTGGAACTACGCCGTGCGCATGTATCAGCCCCGGGAGGAGATTCTTAACGGCGAATGGACGTTTCCGGATGTCGTGCCTGCTAGCTGACGAGCTCATTCGCAGCTGCGGCCATCCCGGCAGTCTGTGTTTTCTCCGCCGCCGCTTCCTCCGGATGGTCAGCCAGGAACGGGCAAACACGAGCCCGATTTGGTACGCGCCTTAAAAATACAAGAGCTGAACGGAGCACGATGACGGTTCATCTCGGCGGCTGTGACGACGGGCGGGAGAACTGCCTGCCGATCATGGAGGGTTGGAATTACGTCGTGCGCCTGTACAAGCCCGGCCCGGAGGCCCTCGACGGCAGCTGGACCTTTCCTGAAGTGGAGCCGGTAAAATAGGCTGGAGAAAGTGCGCCTATACCCCGCCCACCGGGGATGCGGAAGCCGCCAAACAACTTTTCGCGGCATTCAGCCGGTTTGAACCGGCCAAGAGCCATCAGGTGCCTCCTGTAGAAGTGCCGCATTACGAACGTGTGCCTCGCCGGCCCGACCGGCGCCTTCACAACCCATCAGGTGGCGCGGCTGGTCGACTCTGCAATATGGTTTGCCATAGTAGCAGCCAAGCCTTCAAAGCTGCCAAAGTAGGGCAGCAAGCTGAGTTTCACGCCCGGGTACTGGTGTTGCAACTGGGAGACGAGGGTTGGGATGTCTTTGGCCACATGCCGACCGCAGTTGAAAAACAACGGATAAATGTCGATGGCACTGGCATCGCCTTGGGCCAGGCATTCCACTACCGCGGGCAGGGAGGGGGGGCAGCCTCGAGAAAGGCTGCCTCGATGTGTGAATAGCCGAGTTTGCTTCCATCCAACCTGGCCAACACCCCCCTGAATTCCTCGTTGGCTGCCTCACTGCGACTACCGTGGGCGATGACCACCAGGACGCGCTGGCCCTGCTCAGGCTGCATGGCTTTGGGCTGCGATGCCTTCAGGGGTAAACGGCTTTGCCGCCTCGGCGAGGTATGCCGCCAGTTTCGCGCGTTCCGCCGAGTTTTCGCGGGTCGACTTGACCAGGTGGGTGGTGTGCGGCTCACGATCGAGAAACAGCTTGCCGCTTACGAGCCCTGCCTCCCGGGCAGTCGCCAACCACACAATGGTGTCGGCTCCCTGCTCGGGCGTGCGCAGAATACGCTTGGTGATTTTGTGAAAAGCGGGCAGGGCGGTTTCAACACCCGGGGTGTCTGCCCAGCCGGGATGCATGGCGTTGACACAGATGCCGAATTGGTCCCAATCCTCGGCCCACTGCTCGGTCTTCACCATGAGGCCACGCTTGGCCCGGGCATAGGCGACACTGCCGGAGTAGTTGGGGCCTTCGCTTTGCAGCTTGCCGACGTCCAGCTTCTGGGAGTACATGCCTCCTGACACCACATTGACTACCCGCGGGTCTTCACTCTTTTGCAGCAAAGGCAGCAACCCCTCGGTCAGTAGATAGGGCCCCAGCAACAGCAGGGCGAAGCTTTTCTCCAGCCCTTCACTGGTTTCCTGGCGCGGGTTGAACAGCGCGCCGGCATTGTTGACCAACACATCCACCGGCCTGCCGTCCTCCAACAGGCGCGCTACCAGTTGCTGGACCTGGGCCATCTGCGCCATGTCTGCCACCTGCAGGCTGATATCGGTGTTGCCGGTCTCGGCGGCCAGCTCCTCGACCAGTTTGTCACCGCGGGTTTGATCCCGCGCTACCAGGGTCAGGCCGGCGCCCATGTTGGCCAGCTCCCTTGCCGCAGCCAGCCCGATACCGGAGGTAGCCCCGGTGAGCACAATATGCTTGCCGCGCATGTTGGCCGACACCGGACGCCATTGCTTTTTACTCCTCAGGTAACCGAGCTTGCTGAAGCGCGCAACGCCGGGCAGAATCAGTTTGTCTGCCAGTCGCGCCTCGGTGCTGATAGTCGGCGCCTCAAACCTGTCCTCCAGCGCTTGCTGCAAGCCACCCACAGACGTAGCGCCCATGCGCACCATGCCGGGTTTGAACAGCGACTCGAAGGGTCGAAGGGCCGGTTTGAAGACAAACTCCGCCGTGTAATCCAGTAGTGTGCGGTTACCATTTTCGCTCACGGTGATGGTGTCGGTAACGGTGAACAGCGGGCAAACGCCTTCGAGCACCACCTGCTCATGGGGTTGCCACTTCAACACCCGGTAGCGCAGGGAGATGGTACCCACCGGCATGGCGCACACCACGTCGTATTCAGTGCCGACGCCGGTTGGCCCGTCACCGATTTTTTCCGAACTGATTGCGGTCGCGTCCCACTGCGCACAATTGGCGAATTCGCACGCGTAGGCAAAGACTTCAGCGGCGGGGCGCTCTACCGAACACTGTTCATTCAAAGCTATCATTGTTCAAAAACTCCTGCTGGGGTTGGCACCACCGGTGGTTTCCGGGCGGCAACATTAGATACCACTTATACCCGGCAAGTAAGCGCTTTGGACCACCGGCTTTGCAGGGTCTCGCTGACAACGCTTATAAAGCGCTACCCGGTTTGCCCAGGCTGAAGCGCAATGACAATAGCGCGGGCTTTAACTACGCCGGCCCCCATGCTAATTTGCCGCTCACGGGATGCTTCAGCACTGTACTGACTGCCCCCGGAAAAATTGACTGGCCCCAAGAACCCGGCACAAAGGAGACGACAAATGCTAACACGTGCAGCGGTTGCTTTCGAAGCAGGCAAACCCCTGGAAATTGCAGAGGTTCAGTTGGAGGGCCCCCGGGCCGGTGAAGTCCTGGTCGAAATCATGGCGACGGGGGTTTGCCATACCGATGCCTTTACCCTGTCGGGCGACGATCCGGAAGGGGCTTTTCCGGCCATCCTCGGGCATGAGGGAGCGGGCATTGTGCGCGAGGTAGGGGCTGGCGTAAAAAGCGTGAAACCCGGCGACCATGTCATCCCCCTCTACACCGCTGAGTGCCGGGAATGCGATTTTTGCCTCAATCCCAAAACCAATCTGTGCCAGGCGATCCGCAGCACCCAGGGGCAGGGCGTAATGCCCGACGGCAGCAGCCGTTTTTCCCTGGATGGAAAACCCCTGCTGCACTACATGGGTTGCTCGACGTTTTCTAATTTCACCGTGCTACCGGAAATCGCGGTGGCAAAGATCCGCGAGGACGCGCCCTTCGATAAAGTGTGTTACATCGGCTGCGGGGTTACTACCGGGATCGGGGCTGTCGCCTTTACCATGAAGGTCGAACCCGGTTCGACGGTAGCGGTGTTCGGGCTCGGCGGTATCGGGCTCAACGTGATTCAGGGCGCGCGCATGGTGGGTGCAACCCGCATCATCGGTATCGATATCAACCCCGCCCGGGTTGACCTGGCACAGCAATTTGGGATGACCGATTTCATCAACCCCCGAGACGTCGACAACGTGGTGGACCACATAATCCAGTTGACCGGGGGAGGGGTGGATTACAGTTTCGAGTGCATCGGTAACGTCGAGGTGATGCGCCAGGCCCTGGAGTGCTGTCACAAGGGCTGGGGACAGAGCTGTATTGTGGGGGTAGCCGGTGCCGGCCAGGAGATCTCAACCCGTCCTTTTCAACTCGTCACCGGTCGCTCCTGGCGCGGCACGGCCTTTGGCGGCGCCCGGGGGCGCACCGATGTGCCGCGCATCGTCGACTGGTACATGGAGGGCAAAATCAAAATCGACGAGCTGATTACCCATACCATGCCCCTGGAAGACATCAACACTGCCTTCGACCTGATGCATGCCGGGCAAAGCATTCGCTCTGTGGTGCTGTACTGATGAGCAAGGCTGGCAAGCGCTTCAAACTGGAGCAGATCGCCGCCAACAAGTGCTTCGGCGGCCAGCAGCTGCGGTTCAGTCATCACTCAACAACCCTGAACTGCACCATGACGTTTTCCGTTTACCTGCCACCGCAAGCTGAACAGCACTCGGTACCGGTGCTGTATTGGTTGTCGGGGCTCACCTGTACCGACGAGAACTTTGTCAACAAGGCAGGCGCCCAGCGCTGGGCCGCACAATACGGTCTGGCCATCGTTTGCCCCGACACCAGCCCGCGTGGCGACGAGGTACCGGATGATCCGGCGGGGGACTGGGATTTCGGCCTCGGCGCCGGCTTTTATCTCAATGCCAGCCAACCGCCCTGGAGCCGTCACTATCGGATGTATGACTATGTGGTGTCTGAGTTGCCGGAATTGCTGGCGCAGAACTTTCCCCTGGACACTGCAAGGGCGGCAATCTTTGGCCATTCCATGGGCGGCCACGGCGCGCTTACCATTGCCCTGAAAAACCCGCAGCGCTATCGCTCGGCCTCGGCGTTTTCACCGATCTGTGCGCCGATGCAGTGCCCCTGGGGCCAAAAGGCGTTCGGCCATTACCTGGGCAGCGACCAGAGCCAGTGGCGCGAACACGATACCACCGAGCTGCTGCGGGGCAACCCGGTGGTGCTACCCATGCGCGTCGACCAGGGCGATGCGGACGGCTTTCTTGAAGCGCAATTAAAGACCGATTTGCTGGCACGGGCCTGCGAGGAAGCCGGCTACGCCATCGATATCCGCATGCAGGCCGGCTACGACCACAGCTACTTTTTTATCGCAACATTCATCGAAGAGCATATTCGCTTTCATGCCGGGCAGCTTTAACTTGCCAGCGCAAGGGCATTCATCTTCTGTAACACCATACACATTACGTTAGAACACCAACCCCTGATGCGGAGATTAACCATTGGATACCAGTAAGCTGTTCTCATTGGAGGGACGTGTCGCCCTGGTCACCGGAGGCTCGCGCAACCTTGGCAAGGTCATTGCCGAAGCCTATATCGCCCAGGGCGCTACCGTGTATATCAGCGCTCGCAAAGCCGCCGATTGCGAAGCGACAGCCCGGGAACTGGGGCCAAATTGTCACTCGTTGCCCCAGGACGTATCCTCCGTTACCGGCGTGCGTGCGCTGGCGCAGACTTTTCGCGAGCGGGAACATAAGCTCGACATCCTCGTCAATAACGCGGGAGCCGCCTGGGGGGAGCCCTTCGAGCAATTTCCCGAAAAGGGTTGGGATAAGGTAATGGACCTCAACCTGAAGTCGCCCTTTTTCCTGGTGCAGGCGCTTCATCGCGAACTGATAGCTGGCGGCGCCAGCGGGCATCCGGCCAAGGTGATCAATATCACCTCGGTAGACGGACAGCGCCTCAACCCCTGGGAGACCTATAGCTACCACGCCTCGAAGGCCGGGCTCATTTATCTCACGAAACGTTTGGCAGCGCGGCTGGTCAAAGACAACATCATTGTCACCTCGATCGCTCCCGGCGCCTTTGCGTCTGACATGAATCGCGCAGCGCGGGATGCCCCGGATGAGGTGGGCAACAAAATACCGCTGGGGCGAATTGGCAATGCCGAGGATTTGGCCGGGGCGGCGATTTTCCTGGCAAGCCGGGCAGGCGACTACGTGGTAGGGGACACGCTGACCGTCGATGGCGGCCTTGTTCACGCGGCACTCGGCCAGGATATCGATGCCTGACCGGCGTCCCGGCGCAGCGCTTGCTTCATTCTTTAGGGCGGAGCCCCGCAACCGGCTTGACAAACACAGGAGCACCTTCATGCACGACGCCGTCAAAGACTACTGCGGCAAGCAATTACAAACGTCCGCCGATCTCAAAACCGACGCCTGCTGTGACCTCGACCGGGTACCGGCCTGGCTCGTGCCACTGCTGGCCAATATTCACCCCGATGTCACATCTCGCTACTACGGCTGTGGCCTGGTGTGCCCCAGCGAACTGCGCGGTTGCCGGATACTAGACCTGGGTAGCGGCGCCGGGCGCGATGTCTACGCCCTGGCCCAACTCATGGGTAGTGAGGGCGAAGTCGTCGGTATCGATATGACCGATCGGGGTGCGAAATGAAAAACCAGGCCATGCAGTCGCGCCTCAACGCGGAGGTGATGGACTTCATCCAGGCGCGCAAAAACCTGCAGTTGGCGAGCCTTGACGCCGACGGTGCCCCCCATGCGTCTTACGCTCCCTTTGGCGTTGGCGACAATTGCCTCTACGTGCTGCTCAGCGAACTTGCAAGCCACGGCGTAAACCTGCAGCGAGACCCGCGGGCCTCGGTACTAATCATTGAGGATGAAGCGACCGCCGAGAACCTGTTTGCCCGCCTACGGGTGAATTACTCGGTAAGGGCAGAGCTGATCCAACGTGACACCGCCGACTGGCATACTGGCATTGACACCCTGGTGGAGCGCTTTGGCGAGTTTCCTGCCCAGTTGACCCAACTGCAGGATTTCAAATTATTCCGCCTGGTGCCAACCGCCGGGCGTTTTATCAAGGGCTTTGGCCGCGCTTACAGCCTGCAGGGCAATACGCTGGCCGGCGAAAACGTGGAGCACCTGGACGGGCGTTGATGCCGGGTGGAATACATCCATATACAATATATATTTCATATAGTTACATAATTATATTTATGTATTTTATGATTTATATTCCGCCACGGAGGCCAGCGACCGTACGACAGTTTGGGCGCCAGCTTCTCCCCATATCGCATAGGCGCCAGGCCCCGGGTGAAAGCCGTCTGTGGCCATCGCCGACAGATTGAAGGGAAAGTCGAACGGTAGATGCACCGCGCCGTGCTCTGCCGCCACCCGGGCTGCGGCATTGCTGAAAGCCGCTGCACGACCACCCAGGAAACTACGCAAGGGCTGGGGCAAAACCGGAAAGTGCTGCATCGGCGGTAAACCGGACATGACCACCAATGGGTCGGAAAAATGGCGTTTCAACGAGAGGAGGAGGCGGGCTTGTTCGCGCATAAATTGCCGCGCGCTGCGCATCGCCGTAACATCGTTGACGCCCAGTGCAGTGAACACCACATCGAAAGCCTGTGGCGCGATGGCATCCAGCCAGCGCAGCGCATCGGCAGTGCGAGCACCGGTTTGTGCTTCCAGGCGGTATTCAACGCGATAGCTACTGCCCAGGTGGCGCAGCAGTTGACCGAGCAGCGCCCGTGACTGATGGTCGGCACCGACACCCGCGGCCGACGAATCGCCCAATACCAACAGCCTGAGAGTTGGGCCAGAACCATGGTATCCCGATCGCTGACCGGGAGGTTCTGGCAGGCTCGGCGTGTTTGCGCGCACGGCGCGTCCCTGGGCAAAGAGGATAGGACCAAGTAATGCCGTAGCAATCAATTGTTTCAAGATCGAATAAACCCGGGCGGTCTGGGGGACAAGACAGGCGACATGGTAACTGCATAATGCTCAAAGGCCAGGTAAATATCCTATTTAACATAATATACATTATGCGCATATATTGAACCCGGCTGGATTGCACTAACAAAAAGCCCGACACGTGGCCGGGCTATACATTCCATGGCTCAGAGTCCATCAAGCATTGATATCCTTGAATTTCTTCTGGATGTCTTTCTGCGCCTTTTCGAGGCCACGTTGCAGTTCCTTCTGCGCTTTCTCGAGCTTCTTCTTCAGGTCTTTCTGGGCTTTTTCCAGATCCTTCTGCACCTTTTCTCCACGCTTTTCCAATTTACGCCACTTCTTTGGCGTTTCCGCGCGAATTTTCTCCAGGCGCTGATTGACCTCGTCAGAAATCGTTCCGTACACCCCCAGCTGCACCTTGAAGATCTCTTTCATTGATTCGACCATTTCCTCAACGGTCTTCTCGGATATCACCGATTCTTTTTCCGCCGGTTTCTTCGCCGGACTAGCCTTAACGGCAGCCTTCTTTTTACGCGTCGGTTTTTCGGTTGCTGGTAGCTCTGCATTATTAGCTTCCGACTGTTCAGTCCCAGCCTGGTTTGCGCTCATTGTGTTCTCTCCCTAATTAATTGTGGCATTTGAATCATCCAGACGTTACTGCAGCCTTGTGGCCGGCGGCTATCCGCAATGCCCCACGCTTTACGCCAATATTTGGGAATGACCTACTCGGGATATTGCACCAGGGAAACCGGACAATCAAGGGATGGGATTGACCAGCCACAGGAAAGTCGACTTAGATCAATAGTTGGAACATTTGCAGATCCTCCGCTTGGGTATCCGCTTGCCAATGGACCGGTCATCCACATAAAGATGCAGAGCACGCGAGCCCTCACGGGAGTACTGAAAACACGTCCCCGCGGGAAATTTCGCCCGTTGCTATAACCCGGGCGTAAACTCCCAGGTTGCCACCATTTGCCTGCACCAGGGCACGCATGATGCCGGGGTCTTCAGCCCGAATAATGCACCAGCACACGCCAACTTATTTATTTGGCCCGTGTAGAAAAGGATATCGCGAGTTTTTCACCCGGGTACAACATGTCACCACTGCTGTTTGCCTGGATACCACTTGATCTCGCGTCGATTTTGCGCACATGCTCACTGCGACGTAGCTATGGCTACGTTTACGCTCGCGAGCACGCAAAAGCTACGCGCTATCTCAGGTAGCTGGTGCAATATCCGGGCGAGGCAGGTCGTTAAAAAGCCATGGGTGGTCATCGCGCAGCGCGGGCACTCACCCACTACTTCCAGCACGACATCACCGATGGCGACCCGCTTCCCTGCCCAGGATTCCTCCGGGTAATAGGAGTCGGCGCCGGGTATATCGACCAGTATATTGGGCCGAAAGCGGCTGACTTCGAAGCTGGATTGGGGGCGGTGGCGCGCCAGGCTCTCCAAGGACTGCCGGCTGATTATGAGGATATCGTAGGCATCGAAATACGTGCCCGGCGGTGTTTCGTATTCCAGCACTTCGGCGAAGATATCCAGCGCGGGCAGCGGTTCATCGGGCGCAGGGGCGAACATTGAGCGAAGCTCCGCTTCAAAGTCCTCGCTGTCTGGTGCGCCACGCCGGTAGTGCTCCAGAGCATCGGCCGGAAGCAGCGGCCAGAGGGTTACCCTCATGCTGGAGCTTGTCACTCAACCAGGCCTGGGTGATGGTCGCGCGCATGTACGCCCCTTTGAATAACCAATCCTGGGCTCCGCGATTGAAGCGCCACCTGCGTGAAGTATAAGTAAAACACACAAACGCGTGCTGTCTACGACTATGTAACCGCCATAGCTCACCGATTCGGCGGTCCCTATTCATCGATGCACTCCAGTGAGCTATGGCAGGTTGAACCTGCGTTGCAGGCCCCCCTACCCCTCACAGCCAGCCCATTTCGCCACCAGCGCTTTACTCCTCGCCCAAGCAGCACAGGAAAGCCAGTAAATTATCTGACCGTAAAGTGCAACCCAGTAGAAATGGTACTTGGTGCAGTTGTGGGCAAACCGGTTGCAAATTGAAGGGCGTCACGAGTCACGGCAATCTGATGGGGATCCGTAAACCAACTACAGATCTGCCAGCGGGCTGCGTACCGCGCGACCAGAGCGATTGAGTAAATGGGTATAGATTTCGGTGGTGCGAACATCACAGTGGCCCAACTGTTCCTGAACGGTGCGAATATCCGCGCCGCGTTCCAGCGCAAAGGGCAAATAGACACCGCGCCAGTCGGATTCGGCATTGTCTTCTTCCCAAAACAAAGCCACCTGCTGCAATTGGCGCTGCTACCGGACAACGCAGGATTCAGCCAGGGTAGTGATGCGCTGCTTATTGCCCTTACCCTCACGGACCGCAATCGCCAGCCGATCCAGGTCGATATCTTTAACCCGCGGCCGGCAAACCTCCATTACCCGCAAGCCGGAGCCATACATCAACTCGGCGCATAGCCGGTACTGCCCTGGTAATTGTTGCAACAGTGAGCGAACTTCGCTGCGATTTAGCACTACAGGCAGCTTGCGCGCCTGCGTAGCCTGTTTGAATTCCCCAATATCAATAGTGCTGTTGCCGAACACTTTCCGGTACAGGTACATCAGTGAATTGAGAGCCGTTTTTTGGGTGGAGGGTGTCATTGCGATGCAGCGCCAGATACTCAAGGTAGGCAACAATATCGGTTTCGTTCAGCTCGGCGGGGTGACGCATTTTGTGGAAGCGTATGTAATCGGCTATCCAGTAAATATAGGTCTGCTCGGTCCGCTTGCTGTACTGCCTTGCATGCAAATGATCGCGAATGGATTGAATAAATGGCCGAGCCATTGCACGCTCCTTGTTCTGTATATATACAGCATAATGGTCGCTGTTAAGCAGGACAACACAAATTGCCCATTTGATGTTTTTGTCGTTATGATTGGAGCTGACTTGGTATGTTTGACTTTGGCCAGTGCGCCAGTTTAGCAAGCAGTGCGTGACGGTTTGAGTAGAGCAGGTAATAACCGGCTCGACGCGTGAAAAGCTACATTCTGTATTTCAGCCTATAGAACCCATGTCGCCGGGGTAATTCACTTCATCGAGTTTCCCGGTATCCACGTCGTAGATGAATCCTCTTATTGTTATCGCATCGGGCCCACTGGTGGGAATCCAGGGATGATTCAGTATAGCGGACATGCCGCGTCTCACATCCCACTCCAGGCGTGCCATATTGTTTTCATCGCGAGGAGAATCCAGCGGTTCGATTTGACCACGAAACGCATGGAATGCCGATGGCATCGCTGACGAAGCCTTACAACTTGCGAACGGGCGACCTGTAGCCTGAGCGAGTAGATTTGCCGCCGCCTCATCTCCTTCCAGGCCAGCTTTCAAAAGATCGTCGGTAAAAGCGAGCATGCCACAGCGAGTATGATGTATTAGAATAATCTCATCGGTGTTTAACAAGTGGTGCGAGATTATCAAACAGCGAATCGTATCCTCGGTAACTACCCCACCAGCATTTCGAATAATGTGTGCATCCCCTGTATTCAGCCCCAGCAGATCTTCGACATCAATTCGTGCGTCCATGCATGCGACGACAGCCAAGCGTTTAGCCGGTAGTATCGGCTGCTTACCGGGATGCGATGAGTCATGCACGGATTGCCCATCCGAATAACTCTTATTATTCTCAAGACAATGGTCAGTAATTGACTTGGACATGTTGGTTCCTCCGATTGGTATTGGCAAACTGGACTATCCATACCTCGATTTTTTTCATTACCAGAACCCGTGCGAGCGAAAAAGCATTACATATCGGCTGGGCCAACACAACCAGAATCCACAAAACAGCGTCAGAACAACACAATACAGGAGACTCCACAATACAGCGCGCAATTCAGCAATTCAGCAATTCAGGACACCCACATGTTATCCGTCAGTGAAGTGCCGCCCCTCGCCAAGGGTATCCATTGCATTCGCAGACAAATTGGTTGCAAATGGATGGGCTTCCTGTATTGCTTAGTGGGCTCGAAGGGGAGTGAGCGACCGCTGAATCAGTGCAAGCCGCGTACCGGGGAATCGGTCCTTGCGGTGATGGGGAAGGTTTGATGCGCTTGGCCAGCCGTTGGCACCGGTTCTCGAAACGGCTTGCCGGTGCCCTGATCTTGATGATGGGAGGAATTCTCGTGTTAGCCGCATTGCAACGCAAGCTTATCTACTACCCGGAAGTCGCAGACGAGGATTACCTGCTGAGGACTGCCGCGAGGATCGGCCTGCAGGACTGGCGGGATGGCAGCGGCCAGTTGATTGGCTGGCGCACGCGCCCCGCAGGCAAGGGGGCACGCCGCGTGGTGGTTCTCCACGGCAATGCCGGCCACGCACTGTACCGGCAATACTTTGCCGCCGGGTTTCTCGCCCAGGGTGACGAGTGGGAGGTCTACCTGTTCGAATACCCAGGCTACGGCGCCCGCCCTGGCTCCCCTTCGGAATCAAACTTAAAGCAGGCAGCCACCGACGCCCTTGAGGCACTGTTCCAGGAGGACCGGCGCCCGCTCTATCTGGTGGGAGAATCGCTGGGCAGCGGTGTTGCAGCCTGGCTCGCCAGCACTTTCCCGGCGCATGTCGCCGGCCTGCTGCTGGTCACCCCATTTACCAATCTGCCAGACGTGGCAAGCCACCATTACGCCCTGCTGCCAGTTCGAGCGCTGCTCAGCGAGCACTATGACTCCCAAAAGGCCCTTGGCGGCTACGCTGGGCCGGTAGCCTTCCTCATCGCCGGCAGCGACGAGATCATTCCCCCTGCCCTGGGCCGCAAGTTGCACGACAGTTACCGCGGCCCCAAGTGGCTGCGCGAGCAGGCGGGCGCGGGCCATAACACTCTTGACCTGGACACATCTGCCCCCTGGTGGCCGGAGGCCTTGGCATTTCTGCTGCGGGGATAATGCAGCGGGTTATTCAGGCAATTTCGGGTAATGGGGCCCGATGGTAACCAGCAATACAGGGCACCCACATATCATCCGTCAGTGAAGTGCCAGTCCGTGGCAATGGAAGCCAGTGCAGTCGCGTGGAATTTGGTTACAGAATGATGGGTGTCCCGTATTTCGTATCCTGTATTTCTACGCTGGCTGAGACCGCTTGATTCGCAATGATCCAGTAGTGCTTGCCATTTTTTTGGGGCTGCCCGACATGCGGTGTGGCCGCGATGCATTTTCCGGCGCGATATCACCCGCAAAATGCCGCGCCGGCTCTGTTCCAGGGCGTCATCTTCACTGATTCAGCATCGTCGTCTCTGGGACCTGATATTCCAAGGCCCCAATATCACACTGCCCATCCGTTACCTCCGGATCGCTCGCATCGGCCGGTGATCCGGCATTGATGGCCGGGGAACTCGAAGTGAGGGCATAGGCGCGCCGGTAGAGCTGCAACATATCCGTTGGCGTTACATTGCCAGTGATGATCTCGGCCTGGCTGTACGGGAAAGGATAGCCGGCGGCGGGATTGACAATTACTTCTGCCGGACTATCAACCTCCACATCATGCAGACCGTACCCGTCATCGCCCTCTTCCTTGTCACTCATCCAGACCTGGAAGTAACGATCATCAACCTCCGAAAACAGATTGTAATCTGTATACGCAATCGAATTGGTCTGTTTTTGCTCATCATTGATGCCGGTCGTCGCCCGCAGAAAAAGATTGTTTCTAACCTCCATGCCGACGACGGGGGACGCGGTGAGATGAAAGTAGATCCCAACTCCCGCGCCACGCATGTCAATGGTATTGTTCCGGACCAAACAGTAACTGCCATAATTGGAGCCGATCGCCATCATCGCTCCATAGCTCTTGCCGACGAAGATATTCCGCTCGAACACGCAGTTCGTTCCCATACCCAGCACATGCTCGTGGGAGTAATCGTTCTGGATTTCTCCCTCAGGAACGTATTCGGAGACAAAGACGTTGCCACGCACGGTACTTTGGGGAGATTGCGCGACCCAGGCGCCCCCATTGAATACGTTGTCAGTAAGCTCCGAGCCCTCAGCGGAACCGGTAAAGGGCGACGGCACGGTTCCCGGAACAAAGTCGCCGTAGATACCAAAGTAGTTTCGCTTGATGATCGCTGCTTGCTGCCCTGAGTAAAAACTCCCCAGGTTGATGTTATCCTCAAAAACCAGCAGGGGTGGCTCCAGCAACGGGTAAGTCGCAGACACGCTGATATTCAGCAGTCGACAGAAGCGGATCTCGCCCTGACCACCTCTGATCTGTAACTTGCCACTGGTGGCTTGCGCATCGACGACAATCGGAGACTCCGCGCTGGCGTTCATCAAAAGACGACTCCTGTCTGCACTTTTTAGTATGTAGTCCCCTTTGTAGATGATTCGGGTCCCGGGCAAAACGGTGACGACGGTGTTTGCTCCCGAAATGGTCGTATCGCCTACGATATTTATGACGCCGCTCCAAACCTCACTGCCGAGGATCCAGCCGCTCTTGTCCACCCCCGCCTCGAGCCCGGTGGTAAAACTCCAGACCGTGCCCGTTGTGGTTCCCGCATCATTGACCTCGTCGATGCGCCAGTAATACGTTGTATTGGGCTCCAGCGGGCCCGGATCAAAGGTCGTGCCGGTTTGATTTCCTTGAAAGACACCCGGGGGCGAGGTCCCGAAATAGACATCGTGACTAGTGGCATCGCTCCCCGCGGTCCACTCCAGATCCACTGTCACCGACGTGCCAGTCCCGCTATCGGAAGGACTCGGATCAATCGCAACGCCCGGCACGCTCGGGTCCGGGAGAGAAGAGTCGCTATAGGTGACGGTCAGCCTGGGCCGATTTGCCACTACTGCATTTTCAGACGTCGGAATCCAGTTGGCGATGCCGTAGAGACTGTTCCCCGAGGGGGTCATCGCAACCAGTATTCCGAAATTGGCGTAGTCGCCATCAACCCAGCCCTGGACCAATGCCGCGAGCTCTGTGCTGCTTCGCATAGCGGGTGCACTACCACCAAAATGAATGGTGCCAGCGGCCGTGCTATCGTAGTCCGTGCCAGCCAGTAACCCCTCAGCACCCCATGTTATGGCGGTATTGCTCTTGTCGGGATAAAGGTAGGTTACCCCGGCGGCACTGGTCGGATACAAATCCCAGTAGTTACCCTCACCTTCGTACCAGTCCTTTTTCACCCGGTAAATGGGCATATCATAGCCATCGGAGTAGCTGTTGTAGACACCGAGTACGGCGCTATCAATGGTGGCACCTGCGGGAATATCGCTCAGGTCGAAGCGCAGCAGCATCTTCTGCTGGGCGTCCCGGGCGTCGCCATACAATTCATACGCATCCCGGGGATCCAACCCCAAACCGGACGACGCGCCGGTGTCACCACCGTGGTTCTGGTTGCGGCCATCCAGCCAGGCACTGTTCTGTGTGCGCCAGGCCGTTATTACCGCATCCTCGACGACGTCCGGGCCCTGCAGCACGAGTTGTGTCTGGCCCCCCGGCAACCCGGTGGTAAAACTCCAGACCATGCCCGTTGTGGTTCCCGCATCATTGACCTCGTCTATGCGCCAGTAATACGTTGTATTGGGCTCCAGCGGGCCCGGATCAAAGGTCGTGCCGGTTTGATTTCCTTGAAAGACACCCGGGGGCGAGGTCCCGAAATAGACATCGTGACTAGTGGCATCGCTCCCCGCGGTCCACTCCAGATCCACTGTCACCGACGTGCCAGTCCCACTATCGGAAGGACTCGGATCAATCGCAACGCCCGGCACGCTCGGGTCCGGGGGAGAAGAGTCGCTATAGGTGACGGTCAGCCTGGGCCGATTTGCCACTACTGCATTTTCAGACGTCGGAATCCAGTTGGCGATGCCGTAGAGGCTGTTCCCCGAGGGGGTCATCGCAACCAGTATTCCGAAATTGGCGTAGTCGCCATCAACCCAGCCCTGGACCAATGCCGCGAGCTCTGTGCTGCTTCGCATAGCGGGTGCACTACCACCAAAATGAATGGTGCCAGCGGCCGTGCTATCGTAGTCCGTGCCAGCCAGTAACCCCTCAGCACCCCATGTTATGGCGGTATTGCTCTTGTCGGGATAAAGGTAGGTTACCCCGGCGGCACTGGTCGGATACAAATCCCAGTAGTTACCCTCACCTTCGTACCAGTCCTTTTTCACCCGGTAAATGGGCATATCATAGCCATCGGAGTAGCTGTTGTAGACACCGAGTACGGCGCTATCAATGGTGGCACCTGCGGGAATATCGCTCAGGTCGAAGCGCAGCAGCATCTTCTGCTGGGCGTCCCGGGCGTCGCCATACAATTCATACGCATCCCGGGGATCCAACCCCAAACCGGACGACGCGCCGGTGTCACCACCGTGGTTCTGGTTGCGGCCATCCAGCCAGGCACTGTTCTGTGTGCGCCAGGCCGTTATTACCGCATCCTCAACGACGTCCGGGCCCTGCAGCACGAGTTGTGTCTGGCCTTCCGCTAACACGGTCGTGGAACTGGCGACCGGATTGAGAATGGCACTACCACCGTCGACCTCGCCGCTCACCCAGTCATTCCCACTCATGCCCACCAGAGCCGTATAGCTACCACTACCCGGGGAGTCGGCAACGCTGGTTTCACCCAAGGCCAAGTGCAGCACCTGGGTTTGCGCCCGGTCACGGCGGTAATAGTTGCTCGCTGCGTTATACCTGCTATCAACGGGTATACTGGGTGCTTTCGAACTATCAATGAGAGCAGACATCTTCATCCTGCTAACGAGCGGGTCGGTTTCTTTGGACTCCAGAAACCAATAGGATGAGTTGCTGGCAATAGTGCCATCTTGATAAAACAAATCGGCATGAAGCTCTAGCCGCTGCCTGTGGTTGTTTGGAAGTGCTGCCAGATCGACTGTCAATATTTTGGTTGGAGCGGGCACATCGACTTTGGGCGCGTGCACTGCATCGTCATCTGCAACCTCGCAGCACCTGAAACTGATTCGCTGGTACTCGCCCGTGACGCCGAAGTGTGTCGTTCTTCTCTGCAGCCTTGCGTTCTCTAGCGGCAAAGGGTTTATCAGCCTGCCATCCCGGTCCAGGTAATAACTGTATATTGCTACTGGGGCAGATTGCGTATCAGGTAGTTCGGGAACTGGCGACGGCTCAGATGCAGGTTCAGCAATGGTGAGCGGAATCCGCTTAAACACCGCGACTAGCGGAGGTAATGTAGCGCCCCAGTTCTTCTGTACAGCATCCGAGGGAATATTGAATGCACATTCATTATTGACCGCATCCGTGCAATAGTTAAGCCATTGGTCAAACTGCCAGCCGTCTCTTGGCTCTGCATAGTAGGTCTCGGTGTACTCGCCATGCACAATATTCCTTGTGCAGTTTTCCTTTTTTGCCTGGAAATCTTCAAGCAAACAAGTGCGGGTACCCGTGGCCGACAGAACATCACCCTCACCGACTATCTCGATAGGGTGGCTACATGCGTAGACGGTCGACAGGAGGCCGAACAAAAAAACGCTTTTCATAGTATTCACAATACGATCCCTGTACACGGTGAATCTCCATGCCCCTGTAAAAACGCAAAAAGCAAGACCTGCGCAAACAACTCGAGCAAATGTGTTCGATCACTTGGTCAAAATGCTTGGGAAATAATGCGTATTTGGGCTTCTCAATGACCTATTATATTAGTGGTTATGCTGACGAATTTCAATAATCGTTCAGAAAGGCTATAGCCAGTGTCGCCGGTCAATACTCTTTCACCCGGTCAAGCAATACCCTCAGCAAAACGGACTGAAACTATCCCGCGGCACCATTGTTGACGCCAGTATCATCTACAGCCCCAATTGCCACCACGAACCACAAGTAAGGGCGCGACCCCGATAGGCGCCAAACGCGCAACGCCAAGCAGCGTTACTTTGGATTGAAAAATCCCGTCAAGATAATTAACCTCCGACAAACCCGGAGCGGGTCGAGATGATTGCCCGCTTCGCTCCCGCTTTGGCAATAGGACAGGGTTACATTTCAGGGCTACGGTGTTTTGCTGCAGGAAGCAGCCCTGCCCTCTTCAACGCTGTCGATGAACGCTCGACAGGCGCTGTTGAACGTCCCGCTTGCGGATAGGGGCCCCATATGCCCCAGCCCGTGCAGTTGCCTCAGGCCCGCCCCGGGCATTTGCTCTGACAAAAGCTCGGCAATACGTCTTGATGAAGGTATCGTTGCTCCGCCGAAAATGACTTGTGTCGGGCCCGCGTAAAAGCCACTCTCGTTCCCTGTTCCCGAATCCGCCAGTGCGTCCATAAAGTCCCTGGCGACTATCGGTGCCATAGTTGCCAGCCTGGCACGGGCGTCATGGTCCAGCAGTCGCCAGCTATCAGGCCCCATCCAGTAGTCGAGAAAAGTTTCCATTGCGACCAGGGCGCTGGCCCGTGAGGTGATGCTCGCCAGTTGCCGAAACTCAGCCAAGAAAGCAAGATCCCGCTGTTGTCCAGATACCGCGAGTACTTGCAGCGACGTCGGCTCGTACACACAGACACTGCATACCTTGTGTGGAATCAGCGCGGCCAGGCGCAGCCCCAGGGCGCCGCCGAAGGAATGCCCGATAATGTGCACAGGGCCCGGCGCGGCTTCAAGGTCGCGGTGCAGATCCGCCAGTCGCGTATCCAGGCCAGGCGCTGTTGCCAATGGCGCATCGGCAAGGGAACCATAGCCGGGAAGATCGGGGGCAATCACCTCGCGTTCTTTCGCCAACGCTATTTGCAGCGATCGCCATTGCCTGCCCTCGCTGGCGGTACCGTGCAGCGCCAGCACAGGTGCCCTGGCTTGCTCGACTGATGCACCTGTGCGTTTCACTTGCGCACCTCGAGAACAGTGTTGAAGGGGGGCTGGGCCACTCGATTGATGGTGGCGAATTCCGCATCCCCCTGTAAAAGCTTTTGTCGCATCCATCACTCATCTCCTGTTAACTCTGAAGGCTTCAACCTGCAATACAGACTGCCGGAAAACACCTCCGGTTAATTGGAGAAGGCGTGGAGAAACTGTGGATTTTTAACTCACGGGCAATCCACTGGATTCCAGTGCCCGAGATATCCGCTCGCGGGTTTCGCCTGCGCAAAACGGCAGCGCCTGGAAGAAAAAGGCCACAGAGATTCCGGGCTTGCGCACCTCAGCCCTTGCAACCCAGCGCCGGGCCTCCGCTTCGTCGCCATGCAGTGCCGTCGCCGCCGCCGCGATCAGGGCCATAACAGATACTGCACCGGGTTGGTTTGCCGCGCTCACTGCCCAGGTAGCGGCGTTGGCGTAATCACCACTGGCGATATAGTGGAGCGCACGGATACCATGAAAACCGAAAAGAAAAGGATCGAGGGGGCTGATTGCCAGTGCCTGGGTGGAATCTTCCAGCACAACATCCGGATTGCCGGCCATCACAGACGCCAGCCCGTGTGAGTAGTAACCCTGGGCAAAGTTGGGATTGACCGCCAAAGACCGCTCCATCCAGGGAATGCTTGCCGCAGGACCGGATTCCAGCCAGTAGTAACGCCCCATGACAAAATTGGCCAGTGGGTCGAGGTGATCCAACTCGACACTGCGCTCAGCGCTGCGCCGCGCCTCCAGCGTTGACGCCTTCACGTCTATGCCATCGTATTGATTGAAAGCGTTCTGAAAACTGGCGAAGGAATGCCCCGCGTGGGCCCGCGCGAAGCCAGGCTCAAGTTTCGTCGCCTGCTGGAAATACCCCAATGCCCGTGCGTTGTCATTGGCGGTAAAGCGATACATATGATCAATACCAAGATGGTAGTTGGACCAGGCATCGAGGTTTTCGGGTGAGCGCACCCTCGCGCGCTGTGCTTCCAGTGCCGAAATCCTCATTTCCAGAGCGCTGGCCGCCCGGTCGCAGATATCCGCCCGGATTTGGTGCAGATCCCCCAGCCGCCCGTGCAGCCTGTCCATCCACAGCACGGCCTCGGTGTCCAGGTCGCCAAGCTCTACCTGCAGTGCCAGAGAGTCACCAATGCGCTCAATGCTGCCCGACAGGCAGTAGCGCGCACCGGTTCTCTCGGCAATCGTCGCGCGGCTTTGAGGGCTATTGGAAAACTGAAACGCCGTCATCCGCGAAATGACCCGCAGCCAATGCAACCGCGACAGGCCAAGCGTCAAATCGTGGGCAAAGCCCTCGGCAAGCATTGGCAGGTCCGGCTGTTGGTTGAGCCCAACGAAGGGCAGGATCAGGATCGCCGGTCGCTCGCTGGGAAGGAGCGGCTTTGGCTCGCCCTCCCCTGCCACTGAACCCGGATCATCAGCGGCCACCACCCGCGCTGGTGGCTGGTCCTGTATCTCACCAACGAACCGGTAACCACGGCCATGGATCGTTCGTATATAGCGCTGGGCACGGCCGTCGTCCCCCAGAGCCTTGCGCAAAGACTTGATTCGACTGGTCACTGCAGTATCCGAAACCGGCCTGCCATGCCATACCAGTTCGACCAGTGTATCCTTGGACAACACCCGCTCGCGGTGCTCGATAAAAACCAGTAACAGGGAAAATACCTGCGCCTCGAGGCTCACCACCACACCGGCGCGATGGCACTCAAGCGTGTCGGTGTTAACGCTGAACTCATCGAACCGATAGATCATCAACTCAGGCCATCAACCAACAATACCGAATTTTAATATACAGTGGGTGGAAAGTCTTCCTATCAGCGGAAGGGTGTAAGACCTGCAAGTGAGCAGAGCGCATCATGCCGGAGCCGGCGCATCAATTATCGCCGATCAAGGCATCATCGGAAGCGCTGAATAACAGAATATCTCAGGGGTACATCAGGCCAACCATGGCCCATTGGGTATCGCCGCAGCGGAGGCTTTGGAGTCGCTTGCAAAGCAGTTATTTTCAGGTAGAGCAAGCGGCGACAGCAATATTGGACGCTATCAACATTTGCAAGTGCAGTTCGCTAAGGCCATTGGGAGCTGACCAATAAAAACCGCAAGACACTGGAGCAACGGAGCAAGCAATAGATGACTTCATGTAATGAAAAGGGCCCTGTGGGGCCCTTTCGCGTATATTGGGCATTGAACTCGGCGTTAGCCTTCACATAAAGTTGCGCCGAGGGGGATTCGATGGACCATGCGAACAAGCAAAGCATTCGCTCCCGGAGTTCGGCAGCGACGTTTCGTGGGCACCGGCGGTGGCTACCGGTGCTGTTGTCGCTATGGTGCCTGCTCGTATCCGGGGTTTGCCTCGCGGCTGAGACGGGCCTGCAGAGTCTTGGTCTGCGCGCGACTTTATCCAATGCGACGACCCTCGGCGACCCCCAGCCGGAGGAGTTCGAGGAGTACGATCTGGCAGTCAATCTCAGGCTTCCCTGGCAGCGCGATTTTGGATCCCGATGGCGCCTGGGTTCGCGCCTGATGAGCAGCGCCGGAATTTTGCGAGGCGGTGGTGACAGCGGCCTGGTCGCATCGGTGATACCCGAGTTGACAATCGGCAGCGAAGACGAACGCTTTATCGTTGATATGGGCGTGGGTTTAGCGTATCTGAGCCGGGCGCGCTTCGGTACCCAGAATTTTGGCGGGCCGTTCCAGTTTGCCCTGACCGTCGGCATCGCGGTGCCGGTATATAAACGATGGGGCATCGGTTACCGCTTCCTGCACTATTCCGATGCCGGGATGAACGGCTCAGATACCGTCGGGGCCGATAACCACATGGTCGAGGTTTACTATCGTTTTTAGTCCTGCCAGTGTGGCCGGCATCGCGGTTAGAATTGCAGTCAGTTCAACCAGTGATCGAAAATGTTCGTGGATAATTGCAGCAGTTCTTCTTGAAGTCAGGACAGACAATTGCGAAGTCGAAACCACTACCAGACCTGTACCCCAGGCAGAGCCGGACTCGGTTTTTTTCGCTTGCTGGCCCTATGCCTTATGTGTCTCCCCGTGCTGGCGCCTGCCGAGGGTGCAGGCTGGGAAACCCTGGGTGAAGAACAGAATGTTTTGCTCCAGCGGCGCCCGCACCATGGCTCGCCGCTGCAGGAAATCCGCGGCGTCACCAGCATCCAATCGTCGCTGAGCGCCGCCGTCGCCCTGCTGCGCGATGCCCGCTTCAATGAGTATTGGGTTTATCGCAGTGGTGGCGCCGAAATACTGGAGACACAGGGTTATGAAACTGCCTGGGTCTACGGCGTGGTCGATGCGCCCTGGCCCATACAGGATCGTGACACCGTGGTGCGCTTCGACTACCGCCAACACCCCGTCACCAAAACTATCGTCATCAGCATCCACAATGCGCCGGACTTTATTGCCGCAAAAAGTGAGTACGTCCGGGTTCCGGATTTTGGCGGCCACTGGAAGCTGGAACCCAGACCGGGCGGCTGGATCGAGGTCACTTATCAAGTCTACGGCAACCCGGGGGGTCAACTGCCAGTGTGGCTGGCCAATCGCGCGGCGGCGTTGTCGGTGAAGAAAACCCTGCTCAATATGCAGTCTGCCGTTGCCAGGTATGCCGGCGTGCGGCTGTCGTATGTGGTCGAGCGGGACCCGTTGAGCGGTTGACGACGAGCCGTCCTGGCAAACCTGTCCGAACGTAATGGTTCCGGGAGTAGCCGGCAAACCGCCCGATCTCAGCGGTCGCTGCAATTCTCGTCGACAGCTAGACAGAATGGCAAAAAATACAGGGTGCCGAAGCGGTGAGATAGGGCGGCTGTTGCTAGTCTAATCCCGGCCAATACCGCTCCGGTCGAGGGCGGATACCCAGAACGTATAGGCAGTTGTCCCAATCCCGCAATCCGGCTCGCTTGCCCGCAGGGCCAGGAGCGCCTGCAACAGTGCCTGCGCCTCATCGGCCAGACCCAGTTCGCAAAGGCATTTCAGTATACGGGTGATCCGCAGGTTGTTATGCGTATCGTGTAGAAACCAATTGGGCTTGCGCTGTTCCCAATTACCGCCCTTGACGATGGCCTCACCTGCCCTGGTGAGACCGTAAAAGGCCAGCATCCGCGCCAGGCACTCATGCAGTTGATTACGCAAGCCCGGCTCCTGCAGGAAAGCCGCTTTAACTTCGTCAGTTATTACCGGCGCCTCGGGCGCCACTCCGCTTGGCGCGCGGTTTGGAAACAGCCACTGGATAAAGTTGTGGGTGGATTCCAGCCATTGGTCGTCGTGCTGCAGAATTTGCCGGACGTAACGCCCATGACTGTCGGCAGCGTTGCCCCGGTAGAACGCCAGCAGGGGATTCACCGTTGCCCCGCGACATTCTGCTGCTTGATGGCACGCACCTTGACGCCCTCGTCGATCAGGTCGGAGGGATACAGAATCACCTGCCCTCCCTCCTCCACCCCTGCCAGCACCTCGGCATATTCGCTGCTACGCTGCCCCAACTGCAAAGGGCGCAGGCGGGCAACCCCCTTGTCGATCACAAAGGTATGCCAGCCACCCTGGCGCCGAAAAACCGCACCCAGCGGGATTTTTAACACGTTGTCACCGGACCAGGTCTGAATGGCCGCTTCCACCCGGTATTCCGCGCCAAGGCCCGGGGGTGGGTCGATAATATCGCCAATCACGTTGACGCGCTGCTCTTCGACCCCCAGCGTTGAGATCTTGGTAAAGGCCCCGGGCTCGACATACCGCACGATGCCCTCCAGCGGTTTATTGCCACCCCAGCCAGTGATGGTGACGGGCGCGCCGGGGTGCACATTCATAGCCTCCTCGGTCAACAGATCGATGACGATTTCCAGGGTGTCATCCTCGCCCAATTCGAACAGCGGGCTCCCTGCGGGCAGGACTCGCTCACTTTCCTCATGTATTTTAAGCAGGGTCCCGGACACCGGTGCGGGAATGGCAACCACCGCTTCACTGTCGCTGTTTGCGTCGATGCCCAGCAGCCGCGCCCGTGAAGCCTCGAGCTCGGCATTTGCAGCGGCAAGAGTAGCGCGGGCGCTGTCGAGGCGCGCCCCGGCGGCGACCGCAGTCTGGGCATAGAGGTCTCGCACCTCAATGCCAATGAGCTGGCGCTCGTACAAATCGTTGCGGCGTCGGGATTCCTTGGTGGCGCGCTGGAAATTGCTGAGAGCTTCCTCGAGGCGAGCAGCGGCCTCGCGCTGGCGCGCCTCGGCTGCCTTCACGGCGGACCTGGCCATCGAGCCCTCCCGGGGGTCCTGCGGCGGCGGCGCTATCCTTGCCAGGATGTCGCCCGCCTCGACCGTGTCACCCACAAGGTATCCGCTACGCAACAGGCGACCGGTTACCGGCGCGCTCACTGCATAACGGTAGCGCGAACGAGTCTTGCCCTGCTCCTGCACCGTCACCACCAGTGTGCCGCGATCGACGGTGAAACTGTCCACCTCGACCACATCGGGCTGCAGCAACAAGGCCGCAAACAACAGTGCCGCGGTGGCGATAACAGCGAGTAGGGTCTTGTTTTTGCTCGTTTTCTCCACGGGTTTCAGTCTCGGTGTTTACTCTCGTGTTTTCAAAACAGCAATCAAATCGAGATGATCCACTCGATGACGCACAATCAAACCGCTGGCCACTGCCGCGAGGATGGTAATCAGTGCCGAAACGGCATAGGTCTGGTTGGAAATGATAAAGGGCACCCGATAGACATCGTTCTGCAATGAAGCGGCCACGCCGAAAGCCAGACCGTAACCGATAAGCCATCCCAGGGGAATCGCCACCAGGGTCAGCAGGGCCTGCTCCCCGAGCAGCAAAGCAGCGGCCTCACGGCGGCGAAACCCCATTACCCGCAGGCTGGCCAACTCCCTGCCACGCTCCGACAACGAGATTCTGGCTCCATTGTAAATGACGCCCACGGCAATCACACTGGCGAAACCGACGAAAAAACCAATCGCAATGTAGAGGCTATCGGCCAACTGGCTTTCGAATTGCGCCAGCATCCCGGCCGGCGAGGTAACGCCGGCGACCGCCGGGAGTTGTTTCAGCTTTTTGTTGATAGCGCTGCGCGCAGCGGCATCTACCGACAAATAGGCGCCGGACGCGAGCCGGGGGCCTGCCACCAGTTGCGCCAGAACATCCTGGTTCATATAGGCTGACAGCCCCATGAAATCTTCCACCACACCACTCACCAGTAAATCGTGCCGTGCCGCCCGCCTGCCCTCGAGCACCTCAATGCCGATTCGATCGCCTTTGCTCACGCGCAGCTTGCGCGCCAGCCGTTGGCTCAACACCAGGCCCTGGGCGGGCAGCGGATAGGTTTCGCCACTGCTGGCGACAATTTTTCGCAGGTGTCCATCCGGCAACATACCCTGAATGCTCACCTCTCGCTGCCGGTGGCCGGATCTCAGCCGTGCCGGTACCGCGCGAAACATCTCTACCCGGGTGACGCCGTCGAGCTGCTGCAGGTCATAGTAGATCGCTTCATCCAGGGGTTCGTTAAAGGTCAGCATCAGATCTTCGCGCTGGATCTTGTCAAACTGCTGCTGCATCATAAAGGTGACACCATCGAGCATGAACAGGCCGACCACCACGATCGCTACCGAAAAAGCGATGCCGATAGCAGACAGCAAACTATGAATCGGCTTGCGCTGCAGGTTGCGCAGAATCATCCGCATCGATGACGGCAGCAATGCGGTAACTTTGATGTGGTCCAGCCATCCTGAGTGGAACCGGGCCGGGGGCTCCGGACGCATCGCCTCTGCCGGCGGCAGCGATACTGCACTGCGCACTGCCATCAGCGCGCCGGCGGTCGCGGCGAGAGCGCTGATGGCAACGGCTATCAATAGCAAGCCGGGCTTGAGCTGGTATTGCAGGTTGGGAAAATCAAAGTACTTGCCGTACAGGCTGATGTAGGCGTCGCCGAGTCGCAGGCCGAGCAAGGTGCCCAGCACTGTTCCAACGGCGACCGCGGCGACCGCATAGAGCAGGTAGTGCCCGCCAACTTCGGTGGTGCGAAAACCAAACGCCTTCAGTACCGCGATCTCCGTGCGCTGGGTATTGATCAGGCGGCCCAGCACCAGGTTCAGCAGAAACGCGGCAACCGCCAGGAAAATAGCGGGGATGGCAGTTCCCATGATGCGATTCTGGTCCAGCTCTGCCTGCAGGATAATGTGCGAGGACTGGTTTTCCCGAGTATAGGCGCCGAGCCCGCCATAGCGGTCCAGTACCTGGTTCAACTGGGCGATGACCTGGCGCGGATTGGCGTCATCGGCAAGCGCGATAGTCACCTCATTAAAGGCACCGTCCATATCGTAGGCGGGACCGAGTACATCGCGGCTCATCCACAACACACCATAACGCTCATCGTCGGGATACAGCGCACCCGGTGGCACCGCGTAGGTATGCTCCGGCGAAATCGCAATGCCGACGATATCCAGTTCCCGGGCCCTGCCGTTGATGATCGCGCGCAGCGTGTCGCCGGGCCCGAGCGCACGCGCCAGGGCGAAGTTTTCGCTGATCAGTACCTCGTCGGCCGCATCGGAAAGATAGCGGCCGCTGCGGATTCGAATATCGTTGAGCACGGAGCGACCATGCGGCGGCAAGGATACAAATTGGCCCTGCGCGGGCGCATCCAGGCCCTCCAGGTCGAGGGTTGCAAAGAAGGTCACCCGGGTATCCACGGCAGCGACCCCCGGTAGCGCCGCTATTCGTGGCAGCACGGCATCGGGGGCCCGCTTCAGCGGCGCCCAGATATCTGCAAACCGGGATTCGCGATAGTAGCTTTGCTGGGCTTCTATCAGGGTATCGTAACTGCCACGCATGGTCATTACGGTCATGATGCCGGTGGCAACCACCAGCGCGATCGACAGCATCTGGCCTTTCAGCTGCCACAGCTCGCGCAATAATTTGCGAGTTAGTACGCCTGGCATTGGGTTACCACTCGATATCCTGGATATTGGCCCGGGAACTGTTGACGGTTCGTTCAACGATTTCGCCACTACTCATGCGCACCACGGTGTCGCCGAGCACACCGATTGCCGCATTGTGGGTAATGATCGCCGTGGTAGTGCCGGTCTCGCGATTCACCTGGTCCAGCACCGACAGCACCAGTTTGCCAGTCTGGGCGTCCAGGGCCCCGGTGGGTTCGTCGCACAGCAGCACATCGGGCCGCTTCGCCACGCCCCGGGCGATCGCAACCCGCTGCTGCTCCCCCCCCGATAGCTGCGATGGGAAATGGTCCATGCGATCACCCAGCCCCACCAGTTGCAGAGCCTCCTCGGCGGGCATCGGACTCTTTGCGATATCGGTCACCAGCAGCACGTTTTCCCGTGCGGTGAGGCTGGGGATGAGGTTGTAAAACTGGAATACGAAGCCGACGTGGGCGCGCCGGTATTCAGTGAGGCCGTCACCGTCAAGCGTGTGCAGACAGCGCTCGTGGTAATACAGGCTGCCGCTGCTGGCGACATCCAGGCCGCCAAGAATATTCAGCAGTGTCGACTTGCCGCTGCCAGACGCCCCCAGCAATACCAGCAACTCGCCTGCGTACAGGTCGATATCGACATTGCGCAGCGCATGCACGGTGACCTCACCCATCTGGTAGACCTTGCACAGATCGCGGGCTCGCAAGACACTGACGGTGGCATTGTTCATGGGGTTCAATCTAATCGATTCCGATGGGCCGCCATTATATACCCATGACCAGTGAAGGGAATTGCGCAACACCCTATCCCGGTGACAGGCGCAATGTAAGGAGCTGGTGCGCCTGCACATCGACTGAAAACTGCCTTGGATCGCTGAGCGCAAGTGGTTCCGGCTCGGGTCGTTCGTCCAACCTGACCCGCTGCACGGCCGCCAAATCAAACCCCACCGAAACCTGGCCCCGGGCTATGTCAGCACCCGGGTTCAGCAACCTCAAGATGTAATCGTTGCCCTCTTCCGCCGGCTTGAATGCACTAACGAGCAGGGCGTTGCTACGCAGGCTCAGCATGTCGCGGTCCGGCGCCAACTGGGGCTCATCACCGGCAAACACGGCGCACAGTGGCACCTCGGCCTGTTGTGCCTTGATCGGGTCGAGCCCGGCAAACAGCACCACCTCTGCTGTGATCGTTTCGAGGCATTGGGCCTCATCGACCGGAATCACCGGGCCCGCCGGGCCGGCGCGGGTTTTAAGATCATGCCGCGATAACCAACCAATGCTGCGAACCAGGGTAATCGCCAGGGTGTCGTCGTGCAGCACCTGCGCCTCTGGCAACCCGGGGACGACCACACTCAGGCCATTGAGGAAAACCCAGCCCTGGTGGACAAAACCCGATGGTGCTGCCTGCAGCCAATTGCTGTCATCCGGAGCCCGGGAGCTCCCGCGCATCACATCGAAAGTGCTGGCGTAGGCAAGCTCCGAATTCGCGCCAGCGGCCGGAAACAAGAGTCGCAGGCGGTGGTCCCTGGCGGTATTGTGCAGGCGCACCGCAACGCGCAGCTCGTCGCTAAGCGGATAGAGAACATAGTCTGTGTACAATCGCACCACGGTGGTTTCAACGCTGCGAGCCCGGCGGCTCTGGTCTAGCTCCCGGGGCACGCGATAGAGTCGCTCGACTTCGACGACCTGCGTACCGTTCTCATGCACCCGTCGTCGATGACTGCAATGCAGCAGCTCGCAGCGCTGGTCGTCGGGCAATATGTCGGCATCGTAACTGTCACCACGATCACCGCGATCCTCGATCCCGAACAAGCCACTGTAGCGGTGATCGCCGATTTCCAGATCTATGCTGCCATCGGTATTGAGCGCCAGCCGCATGTGGCGATTGCCAATTTCCCGCCCCTCATCCGTAACCACCTCGGCATGCGCCGCCCGCTCCAGCACCACGCGCTTGTAGCCGTAGGCGGGCACATCGGTGACGGGTATCTCCAGGTCGTAGGCCAACTGGCGCTGGTCATAAAAAAAGCGGCCGTCACTCGCCACGGGAATAAAGGCCACGCTGACGCCATCGGCGCTATAGCCGCCCTCAGGCGAATTCGCAGCGAGCACCGGGTGGTACATTGCGCCATCGGCGGTGGCTACCAGGGAGGGATGGGCATCGAGTTTCAGCCTGGCATACCCCGATCGCCGGTACGGCGATGGATTGAAAATCGCGATCACAAAGGGCTGCGTCACCGGCGTCTGTCGTGTGAGCCGCTGGCCCGCCAGGCGCTCCATAATGCGAGTGGCCGTCTCTTGTGCAAGGGCGGCCGCGTCACGGTAACGCGCCCACATCTGCCGATGTACGCGGTCGACGGAGCAGCCACCGATGGAGTCGTGCGCCTGATTCTTCAGCAAGGCTTTCCAGGCCGCCCGCAGCGAGGCACGTTCGTCCTCCAGGCCGCACTGTATGGCCAGCACGGCGAGCGGTTCCGCAAGGGTTTGCAGTGTGGTTTCAATTCGGCGGTTTGCCAGTTTGAGGGGCATCCTCGTCGACCAGACCCCCGGCAGCAGATTCGCCAGTTTTGCGCCAATTAAACTTCCACGGTACTCGGGCAATGGCTCTTTGATGGCATCGACAAAGCTGTTCAGCAGTCCTACTCGAACTTCGGTGTCGAGGGCGTCGGCGAGCCCCCGGGCCAGTGCCATAGCGTCCGGGTGCGGCGGTGCATGGTCAACGCCATTCATAATCAGCACCGACTGTTGCTCGGTGTTTTCCGTGGCCTCGAGGTAGACAATCTTCAACACCCTGATTGCCTTGTCCGTGTCCGTGGGCAGGAAAGCCCCATTGTTGTAGCCGCGGGATAACAGGCAGGCCGTTACCGCACTGCCATCGGCAGCACGCCAGCGGTATTCATTGGGCAACTCCCGCAATTCATTGCCGTTACCGCGCCAGTAGACAAAAGCGCGCAGGCCGAAACCGCAGAACAACTGGGGAAATTGTGCCGGGTGGCCAAACGAGTCCGGCGTGTAGGCAATGTCCGCAACCGGCCCCATCCTCGCGCCTACCCTGCGACCCATGGCCAGGTTGCGAATGTGCGCTTCACCCCCCGGCAGCAATGAGTCGGGCTGGACGTACCACGGCCCGATGGCAAGCCGCCCCTGGCTGACGGCGGCACGGAACGCGGCCTCTCTGTGGGGGCGAATCTCCAGGTAGTCTTCCACCACGACAGTTTGGCCATCCAGGAGAAAAGCGAATTCGGGTTCGGCTGCCAATTGCTCGAGCACGGCATCGACACAATCGACAAGGCGTGCGCGAAAAGCCTGGAAACCGCGGTACCATTCGCGATCCCAATGCGTGTGGGGAACCCAGTAGACCGACTTGGGCATCAATGCCACCCAGTACCGGTATCCCGCACGTCACTGCCAGTGTGACTTTTGCGGCCCGCTGCCAGCGAAACAGGGTGTGCGGCAGCGCCGTGGTGAAGCGACATCGGTAGCACCCGCAGCGTGGTAAGTGGTTTACAGGCAATTTAAGCGGTTTTGGGTGAGGCTGACAAGCGAGCGATAACCATGATTGGGCAGGTCTCGAGCCCCTGCCCATCCCGCGTTAACAGGCCCAGGCTAACCCCGCCAGAAGACAAGCATCGAATCAGGCTATTGCCGTTCTGCCCTGCGCCCACTGGCGCAGCGCCGTGACTTGTTCCGCCATGGTCACCGCCAGTGGCCGGGTGCAGCCCAACTCCTCGAGCAGGTGTTCAGTTGTTACCGGAAGCTCCCGCGCCCTGGCAATGTGGATGGCGGCGACCACCGCCTGCTCGATCTCGGCACCGGAAAAGTCCTGGCTACGTGCGGCCAACAGCTTCAGGTCGAAGTGATCCGCATTGCAATTACGGCGCTGAAGGTGCAGACGAAATATGTGTTCGCGCACGGATTCGCTCGGCAGGTCAACGAAGAAGATTTCATCCAGCCTGCCCTTGCGCAGCAATTCGGCTGGCAGGCGGTGGATGTCATTGGCGGTCAGCACCAGGAATACCGCGCTCTTGCGCTCTGCCAACCAGGTGAGAAGCGTTCCGAGAATGCGCCGCGAGGTGCCGCTGGATTCATCCTCACCGGCGCTGGCAATGCCCTTTTCCACTTCGTCCAGCCACAGGATACAGGGTGCCATCTGTTCAGCCTGGCGCAGGCAGCGGCGCAGGTTCTTTTCGGTTTCACCGATATATTTGTTGTACAGGGCCGCCATATCGAGTCGTAACAGGGGTGTATTCCAGGAACCGGCGACCGCCTTGGCGGCAAAGCTTTTGCCGCTGCCCTGGACGCCGGTTAGCATAATGCCCCGGGGGCGATCACCGACGGGCACGAGGCTATCGTCCAGGAAGGCCGCACGCCGGTTTTCCAGCCATCGTTTCAGGTGCTCCAGACCAGCCACTGAATCCAGCTGCTCCAGTTCGGGTTCGAAGTTCAGCAAGGCGTCGTTACCCAGCAACTCAAATCGAGCCCTGTGTGCTCTTTGAATATCGAGCCGGTTAATGGCTCCGTCGTCGCGAATCGCCGCACGCAGCAGTCGACGGGCATCCAGCAAAGTCACGCAGCGGAGGCTGTCCAGCAAGGCCTGTAGAGCGGCGGGGTCTACCTGGGGACGTTGCCCGCCATGCTCGCTCATCCAGGCGCGAATTTCTTCGCGCAAAACCGCTGCGAGCTGTGCGGCATCCGGGGGACTGATATCAAAACTCGCGGAAAAGCGGCGAATTTCAGCTGGCAACTCCAGCGCATGGCTGACGAACACCAAAGTATGGGAAAGCCGCTGGTACGCCAGCGCGATATCCTTGATATGGCGAATAATATCGGGCCGCCCATGCAGGTAGGGATGAAAGTCGAACAGCAGGAATATAGCGGGTGCCTTGTGTCGCTTGATCGCCCGCAGCAGTTCGATGGGATCGTCAATCGCCTCGGCGTTCGGTGACCCCGGTTTCAGCAAGGCATTACCCAAGCCTTCTGTCACCGACCAGCGCAACAGGTCGCGCCCGGTCTTGAGAGCGACCCTTGCCAGCAACTGCTCGGCCTGGTGCTCATCGTGGGTTTCCAGTGCAACCAGCGGCACATGCGATTCGATAATCAGGGCGAGGTCTTGCTGATCTTGCATGAAGGGGAGGTCCGGGTACATTGGGAGAATCATAGCACAGCGAATAATGGCCTGCGGCCCGCAAAAACCTGTCGTGCGGGCGTCGTGATGAGACCGGGTTCACACAATGAAAGCGACCTACTGATTACCCTTTAGTCTATTCTTGTTGTGAGTATTGCAGGCTGCGGCGCGCCGGTAATTTCCGAATAAACATACAAACAGATCACATACCTGATTGACTAAATTCGCATTTTTGGACAAACCGGGCAGCCCACGATTTTGCAGGTCTGAGCCGGGCCCGGGGTTGCTGCTGGCATCGTTGATGGCAGTGGTACTGCAGGCCCCGATTTGCCTGGGGAAAACCGTGTCCGCGCCCACAGACACTGTGGTTGACAATACCGTAACGCTAAATATGCGCGATGCGAATATCCGGGCGGTCGTGCATTGGCTCGGCAACATGACCGGCAAGAAATTCATTATCGACCCCAGGGTCAATGGCAACATGACGATCTTCGCCAAGGAGCCCCTGAGTATCGACGATGCCTATGACGTGGTAGTCGAGGCAATGCGGGTTTACGGCTTCTCCGCGGTACAGAGCAATGGTGTGGTGAGGATCGTACCGGATATACGCGCCAAGACACTGCCCGTTGACCTGGCCAGCGTGCTGGACAGCGAAACTGAAATCGACATGGCCAGTTACGTGGTGCGCCTGCAGAATGTGCCGGCGAAGGATTTATTGGTTCAGCTGAAGCCGCTGGTGCCACCATCGGGGCATATCGCCGCTGCAACCCCCGATACCTTATTGCTCATCGACGCACGGGACAACGTCAAACGGCTGGCCAAGCTGGCGGAGCATATCGACTCCCAGGGCAGCATGGAGTTCGACATCATCCCCCTGCAAAGTGCGCCTGCCGGATCACTGAAAGATGTTTTGCAGGGTCTGTTCGACAAAGACAAACAACGCCTGGCAATCGCCGCGGATGAGCGCTCCAATACCCTTCTGGTGAGCGGCAGTCCGGCCCTGCGGCGCCAGCTTCGACAGGTGGCAAATTCCCTGGACAAACCCCAGAGTGCCAACGGCAATACGCGGGTTTTCTATCTTCATTACCTGACCGCGGCGGAGTTGCTGCCGGTGCTGCGTGGCGTGACCCAGAACATCCAACAACAGGAAGGCAAGACCAGCGTTGCAAGCCAGGTGAGCATCGAGGCCCTGGAAGCCGCTAACGCAATAGTGGTCAACGGCCCTGCCAGCTATATCGAGGAAATAGCCAAGGTTATAGAGCAAACCGACTTTCGCCGCAAACAGGTTCTGGTCGATGCCATCATCGTCGAGGTTAGTGACGACTTCGCCCGGGAAATTGGCGTACAGTGGAAAACCGCTTTTACCGACACCACCAGCGGCGTAGTCGCCTCCTCCAACTTTGGACTTGTCACCATGGATACCGATGGCAATGCCATTCTGGGGCAGGGCCTGAGCCTTGGCTTTATGGAAGCCGGCGACCTGCGCCTGCTGCTGAAAGCCGTGGCCGTTAACGTCGACGCCAATATTCTTTCACGCCCCTCCATAGTGACCCTGGACAACCAGGAAGCAGAGATTCTGGTTGGACAGAATATTCCGCTGATAACCGGACAGTCCACTGGCGCCGCCGCAACCACTGAAAATCCGTTTACCACAGTTGAGCGCAAGGATATCGGCATCACGCTGAAGGTCACGCCCCAGATCAATGAAGGTGACGCCATCACCCTGGATGTGATCCAGGAAGTGGAAAACGTGTCGGCGAGCGCCTCCTCGGAAGCCACGGATATCGTTACCAACAAGCGCAGCGTGAAAACCAAGGTGCTAGTGCGCGACCAGGACGTGCTGGTGCTCGGTGGCCTGATCGATACCACCGACCAGACCACCGTCAAGAAAGTACCGCTACTGGGCGATATCCCGCTGGTTGGCAAACTGTTCAAGACCACCCAGACCGAGAAGCTCCGGCGCAACCTGATGGTGTTTATTCGCCCTACCATTCTCGCCGACGCCGAGAGCGCCAGTCGCGTGAGCCGCGAGCGCTACGACACTACCCGCGACAGTCAACAAAGCTATTACCAGTCGCCGAAGGACAAGCCCGAGCCTGTGGTTCTCCCCGAGTTCGAGAGCATCACCCCCAACGCAGCCCGGGTTCCCAGGGCCAGCGGCAACTGACATCGGATTTTTTGGACTTAGTCGCGCCCCGACACAGGGTGATCCTCCTGGATGCGTCAGGCAGCAGCTACCCTTGTGCCAGGTGCTGCCTGAGCCTCGCCGCCAGTTGCGCCAGGGCCCGCGGGGTTCACCCGCTACCGCTGCCGGGTTACGATGAGCGTATGACCCGGCGCTGCAGGAAAGACGTCCATGAAGGTTACGCAGTTCTCATCCTCATCAACGATATGAGCGGGCACGTGCCCTGCGATGACGCCGCAAAATATGCAGTCGGGTTTATCTGCCATTTCATCCATTTCCATCGTTGGTCACTCCGCGGGCACCAAAAACCCTGCATGTCACTCATCGCCACCTCAGGTATGTCTAATGTGCCACAGAGACGAAGCATATGCGCTCTAACTATCACGTCAACGGCTACACTGGTGATGACAGCGATGCTCACTAACTGAGATAATAAACCAGTGGCAAGGTCAGCCATATATAGACGATAACGCGCCCCCAACCAGTTTCGAATCAACCATGTCGAGTTTGTCATTCAGTGCTGCAACCCATGTGGGTCGCGTACGCAACAACAACGAAGATAGCTATATCGCTCGCCCTGAACTGGGCTTATGGCTGGTGGCTGATGGCATGGGAGGCCAGCAGTCCGGGGAGGTTGCCAGCGCCATCGCGGTGCACACTATCTCTGAGGCCATCGCCGACCAGGCGACATTGACCGAGGCCATCACCCTGGCACATCGGGCTGTATGTCGCGCTCATGACGACGGCAGTCCGGGTATGGGAACCACCGTTGTTGCGCTGTTGAGTCGAGAACAGGATTATGAAATCGCCTGGGTTGGCGACAGCCGGGCATACCTCTGGAACTTAAAACACCTGCAGCGATTGACCCGGGATCACTCCATGGTTCAGGAAATGATCGACGCCGGTGTCATTTCAGAATGCGAGGCCAACGACCACCCTCAGCGCAACATCATTACCCAGTCGGTCGGGGCGCCACTGGACCCCTCCCCCACGGTGGCAACGCTATCTCGACGGTGGGCCCCCGGCCAAAGCATTTTACTGTGCAGTGATGGCCTCAGTGGGGAACTCGGCGATGACCTGATCAGCAAAATACTCGCCGGCACGGGATCTGCAGAGGACGGTACCCGGCAGTTGCTGCAAGCGGCTCTCGCCAGGGGGGGACGCGATAACATCACGGTGCTGCTGGTAAACGCCCCCCGTACAGCCCCCGCCGACAGGAATATGGCCTTGCGCCGCCTCTTGGGGCGCTTCAGAATGCCTACTTTGTTCTGAGTCTTCTGCCCGCGGCCCGGGCCCAGCCACATCTTCCATCGATCACCGAACCATCGAGGGCGCGACCGCCGCAGTGCGGCTCGACGGGACTTCCGCCAGCAATTGTGTTATGATGCGGACCTTTCCGTCGATTCCCATGCATCCTATAAGGAGGTATTCCCTTGCGTAGAGCTAATCCCGTTAAAGCACCAAAAGCTGAAAAGACCCGAGACCAGATCGAAGACGAAGTGGCAGCGTTCCTCAAGAACGGTGGCGAGATCCAGCAAATCAATACCGGTAAAAGTGGCTTCACCCACAGCAATCCCTACAAGCCTAACAAGAATATTGTACTGTCCTGATGTCCCGGGCCCTGGGGACACAGGGCTCTGAGCCCCGCCACGAACTGCCCCGGCCGGGTACAGGAGCCTGGAGTACGCAGTACCCTTCTCCTGCGCGGCTGGTGTGGCGGCTCAACTGCGGCGACCTGTCTCTGCATAGCCCCACCGTGGGCCTTGATGTCGCAACAGTTTGTTTGACGTCGCCCTCCCCGCCCGGCTCCAAAAGAATCCCTGAATTTGACAGCTAAGTGCCGCCCTTGGCGCATCGCCGAATCTTTATATTCGTTGCGGATAAAACGCCATGGCTAGAGGTTTTCCTGGATAGTAGCGACCACATCATCGTGATGGGACTTGGTCTTGACCTTCTCCATGATGTGTTTCAGCCGCCCGTCCTTGCCGACGATAAAGCTGGTCCTGAGGATTCCCATCGACTCCCTGCCCATAAATTTTTTCAGGCCCCAGACGCCGTACTTCTCTGCGACTGCGTGATCTTCATCGGACAATAGCCTGAAGTTGAGACCTTCTTTCTCGACGAACTTTGCCAGTTTTTTCACTGGATCCGGGCTGATGCCAAGCACTACCGTATCCAGGTCCTCCAGGACACGCTGGCTGTCCCGGATGCCGCACGCCTGCACGGTACAGCCCGGGGTCATGGCGCGTGGATAGAAATAGACGACGACGTTTTTCTTATCGCGAAACTGCTTAAGGGAGACCTTGTCGCCATTTTGATCGAGCAAAGTGAAGGCTGGTGCCATGTTGCCGATGGTGGGTAATGCCATGTTGTAGACTCCTTATCACATAGGATGGGTTGAATGTTACTAGCCGCCGTCGCCATCAATATTGTCACGTGGCAGCTGTTTGCGCGTTTTCGCTCCGAGTTGCTCCAGCTTGTCGGCGGTCATGAGAAGATTGCCACGGCCGGTTCGCAGCCGCTCGTTGGTCATCTGCCAGCTCTGCTGAGCCCTGCCAATATGCTTGCCAACGTCTTCCAGCGCTTCGGCCACTCGTACCACCTGATCGTGGACCCGACCCGCCTGCAGCGCGATCTCCTCGGCATTGCGGTTCTGGCGCTCATATCGCCAGATGCCCTGGATCGTCCTCAGGGTGGCCAGTAGCGTGGTCGGGCTGACAAGGATGACATTCTTCTCATAGGCTTGCTTGAACAGATCGGGTTCGTGCTCGAATGCCAGCATGAAGGCTGTTTCGATCGGTATAAAAATAAGCACGAAATCGAGGGTGCGAATTCCCTCGAGATCCTGGTAAGACTTTACGCTCAGGCCCTGGATATGGTTTTTCAAACTTGCGACATGGCCCCGTAAATGCGCCAACTTTTGCTGATCATCCACGGCGTGGTAGTAACGTTCGTAGTCCAGTAGCGAAACCTTGGCGTCAATGATAATGTCGCGGTTATCCGGCAATCTCACCACGACATCGGGGTTACGACGCCGGCCCGCATCGGAACGCAGTGCAACTTGAGTTTCGTATTCATGCCCCTTGCGCAAACCGGAGTCTTCCAGCAGCCGCTCGAGGATAACCTCGCCCCAATTGCCCTGCGCCTTGTTGTCACCTTTTAGCGCACTGGTGAGCTTGATCGCGTCATCGCTAAGCCGCTGGTTAAGCGTTTTCAGTTCGCCAATCTGGTGCAATAACGACAGCCGGTCGCGTGTTTCGGTGTCGTATACCTGCTCGACACGGGACCTGAAGTCACTCAACTGTTGTCGCAGCGGCGTTAGCGTCTGGTCCAGAGTGTTACCACTCAGGCGGTTGAATTTCTCGGTTTTTTCCTCAAATATCCGGTTGGCGAGATTCTCGAACTCCAGGCCCATTCTCGCTCGCTCCTGTTCCTGCAGTTCAAGATGTTTCTGATGCTGCGAGCGCTCCTGCTGCAGCGCCTCTTCCAGTCGAGAGCACTTGATGCGCTCACCGGCGAGGGCATCGCGAAAGTCATCCAATCGAGCTTGTAGCTCGAATGCAAACTCCTCCTGGCGGTCCAGTTGCTTCAGCGCCTCATGGCCCTGGGCCGCTGCCTGGTACAGTGACTTCTGCTCGCTCGCCATCTCTTCCAGGCTCTGTTCCGCGCGCTGCAATTGCTGCTGCAGTTGTATTCGTACCCGGCGTTGCCAGGCCAATGCCGTTACCATGGCAACGATCAACGCTACCAGCGCATAAGGCGCTGCCAATACCAGCCAGGGAAACGCACCCCGTGCCAATTCGGTTATCGAAGCAAACATCGGTTGCATGAATGTCCTGCACGGTTATTTTGAGTGGGCAAAGCAGCTCATTCACGCTTTCGTCAATCTATCGCGTTACAGCATAAAGCCAACGGCCACTCCCTCGCCATCTGCGGGCATGGTCTTATAGCTTTGTCAATTTTTCTTGCCGGCTCCGGAACGCCTGCCCCAGGGAAAATCGATCACCTCGTTGCGAACCGGGAAATTCCCGTGCTCCCAGTCATCGATAAAATATTGCAGGGTTCGTGTTACCACCGGAAAGGCCATTTCGTCCCAGGGAATCTCGTCGTGGTGGAACAGGCCGGCATCCAGGGACTCGCTACCCACACCGTACTTACCCTGTTCCAGGACTGCTCGATAGAACATATAGACCTGGGAAATATGGGGCAGGTCGAACAGGGTGTAGAGTTCCAGCCCCGTTGCCGTAGCGCACGCCTCTTCCATCGTCTCCCTTTGCGCACCCTGAATGCTGGTTTCGCCATTCTCCATAAAGCCGGCGGGCAATGTCCAGTAACCACGGCGGGGCTCGATCGCTCGCCGGCACAACAGTATCCGGTCTTCATGCACCGGCAGACAGCCCACCACAATACGTGGATTCTGATAATGCACCGTGTTGCAATGATCACAGACGAAGCGTGTTCGATTGTCGTCTGCCGGCACCCTGGCCACCACCGGGTTGCCGCACAGTGAACAATATTTCATGGCTAGCGCAACTGACGGTATTCACCGCCAAAGAAAACCAATGGACGGGCACCCGGGCTATGCTCCATTTCTACTACCTCACCAAGAAAAATGATGTGGTCTCCGCCATCGATTCTCTGGGTGATTACGCAGCCGAAATCGGCGATGCTGTCATTGAGCAGAGCCTGCCCGCTGTGGCCGATGCGATAGCTGCCGGGAACCAATTCATACTGCTCTCTCTGCGCATAACGGTTGGACAGTTCCTCGTGCTGCTCTCCAAGGACACTGATGCCGAACCCGTCGGCGCCGTTGTAGGTGGGAAAGCGATCGCAGTCTTTCTGGATACACCAGAGCACCAATGGCGGCTCCAACGAGACCGATGCGAAGGAATTGACTGTCATGCCAATAGCGTTATTGGTTGGATCGATGGCGGTTGCCACACAAACGCCGGTTGAAAAATGACCGAGCACGTCTCGTAGTTCTCGGGAGTCAATCGCCATTTAGTGTTCCCTAATAAATTATAATCAAGTGATCCTGGCCGGGCAGGCATTACCGTCGGCTACCAGCGTTGGGCCGCGGCGGTATCGCTGGACCGGGCTTCAACCCAACGCTCACCGTCACAGGTCGATTCCTTTTTCCAGAACGGCGCCCGTGTTTTCAGGTAATCCATTATGAATTCACAGGCCGCAAAAGCCTCCCGCCTGTGCGCGGCGGCTACACCGACATACACAATTCGCTCCCCCGGCTGCAATCTCCCCACCCTGTGGACCACCTTTGCCCCCAGCAATGACCAACGCTCAAAGGCCTCGTCGATAATGGCTGCAATCGATTTTTCCGTCATGCCCGGATAGTGCTCCAGTTCCATTGCTAACACGTCATCACCAGTGTTGGCGTCGCGCACGTAGCCGGTAAAGGCCACCGAAGCTCCCGCCCCGACACCGGCCGCCTGTAACAAGTCAGCCTCTAACTGTTCGATGGAAAAATCCTTTTCCTGGATGGTTACCCACTCACTGGGGGATTCCATACTCTACCTTTGATGGATTGCGAGGAAGCGCAGCCGAGCGACCCTTATCAACCGCAAATCCTTACGTACCCCATGTGTAATTGGACTGCCCTAGCCGCCAGTAACGGGCGGGTAAAATGCAACTTCGTCGCCCGCCCTTATAACCTTTGCCCGATCGCAGACAACCTGGTTGACCGCGACCACGAGGTTATCGCTACCCAGGACCTCAGCCCATGGCTCACCGCCGGTGGCGGTTAATTGTGCGAGCAAATCCGCCACCCTGCACTCCGCCTCGGGTAGCGCCACCTGGAGCTGTCGTGTGTTCAGCTTTTCCCGAAAGCTGGCAAAGAACCGCACTGTGACCATTGACTACGACTCCACCGACACGGGCCACTCGCCCGACTTCCCGCCCTTCTTGTGCAGAACCCGCAGCCCTGTAATCTCCATGCCCCGATCCACTGCCTTGCACATATCGTAAATCGTAAGGGCAGCAATGCTGGCGGCGGTCAGTGCCTCCATTTCGACCCCGGTCTGGCCGCTGAGTTTGCACCTGGCAACAATGCGAACACAATTTGCCGCGCTGTCGATAGATAGGTCGAGTTTCACCGAACTGAGCATCAAGGGATGGCAAAGGGGTATCAGGTCGGCGCATTTTTTAGCCGCCTGGATACCGGCTATTCTCGCTACCGATAAGACATCACCTTTTTCGTGCCCGCCTGAGGAGATAAGTGCCAGGGTTTCTGGTCGCATTCGCACGTACGCTTCAGCAGAAGCCTCTCGAACGGTGCTCGGCTTTTCACTGACATCCACCATATTGGCACTGCCACTGGCGTCCAGATGTGTTAACCCGCTAGCCATACCCTGCCCGACTCTCTCTGTTGCTGCCAATATTCCACCTGCGATGTCCTGCCCACTGGTTTAACCCTCGCCGGATGTTGTTACCAAACCCGGGCCGCAGGCCATGCCTGTCAACGGGCCACACTTTAGCCTTAGCGGGCAACTGACACAAGCCGCGTGCATATACCCGCAAAGCAGAGCGGGCCAGATTTCATGCAGGGCGTCGTGCGGATTTTTCAATAAACACAGTGCGTTGCGTGGGCATTCAGACCAGTATGGGCTCATCATCTCTGACATGAAGCACCCGTCCCACACGATCGGCAACCGAAGCATCCAGCGAGCGGTAATGGTATACACCATCAAGCAACAAGCGCTCGACCCGGTTGCGCGCCAGCAGCAAGTGCAAGTGAGCGATGCATTCGCCAAGTGCCAGCATCGTTTCGCGCTCGCGCAACTTGCGCTTGAAAAGCACCGGCAGCAGGGACATGGCTGTGCGGGGCTCAAGGCAGGCCTCTTCGAGCGCTTCCAGGTGATCCTCATGATGCTCGATCAATTGGCGCAAGCGGGTTCTCACCCCCCTGAAAGGTAAGCCGTGTGCAGGCAGTACCAGCAGGTCGCCAGGCAAGGCCAACATTCGCCGGTGTGAATCCAGCCAGTGCTGCAGCGGGTTGCCCTCAGGCTCTACCGCCGTGACACTGACATTGGCGCTGATGTTGGCGATAATCTGATCTCCGGAAAACAACAGTCCATTACCGACATCGAGCAGACAGGCATGTTCGGGTGAGTGCCCGCTGCCGACCACCACCTGCAGTTCGCGGTCACCCCACTTGAGTATCTGCCGGTCCTGAATGCGCACATAGGCGCCGGGTAAAGGTTCCACCACCCGGCTGAAGCCTTGTATACCCTGACGAATTCTTACTATAGCCTCGCTATCGAAACCGGCACGGCGATAAAATTGCTCCACCAGTCGAGGTATTGATTCACTTGGGCCGGAGCAAAAAACGCGTCCGCTATAGTACTCCCCCAAAGTCATGTACAGTGGCGCCTGCCAGTATTGCTCCAGCCACCCCGCCTGACCGATATGATCGGGATGCATATGGGTCGCTACGATGCCAATCACCGGGCGCCCCTGAAGGCAGTTATCGAAAACCTGAAGCCAATTCCGGCGCACCTCATCCGATTTGATACCGGTGTCGATAATGTACCAACCATCGCCGGCATCTACGAGATACAGGTTGATATGGTCCAGGGCAATGGGCAGGGGCATCCTCAACCAGTGCACACCGGGTGAGATTTCCAGCGTATTACCGAAGGCCGGTGGTTCGGTAAAGGGGTACTGCAGCTCGCTCATGGTGGGGTTCGGCCCTGTGAATAAGATGGTATCCCGGTAAAAAGCCCCGCGGCCTGCAGTGGGTAGCGCGCCTGGTCGCGAATAATTCCAAACTACGCAATACCTCAATGAAGTGCAACCTGACTTCAGTGCCGGTCTTTCTCCAGTAAATGATTCGTGCTGCTGCGCGGTTACCCGTTGGGCCGTGCCTCGCCACAAAGCAATAGCGCGCATTGATCTAGGACTTTCAGTCCAAACGAAACCGCGGCTTCGGCCCCCCCGCGCCCGGGGAAAGTCAAGCCGAACGTCCTGACACCACATCAAGTCAGGGCAAAAAGCGAGGCTCGAAAACGTCAGGATTTAGCAGGAATATACTGCCGCTTTTTGTTAGATTGCGGCCATGAATACAAACATATTTCAGGATCGTAGAACGTCAGCTGAACGCCGTGATCTGCGCCGTTTAGCCGCTCGAATCCATTGTCGCCGTCGGGGGAATGACCGCCGCCGTTGCCAGTATGCATCCAATGCCCTTGGCTGGTGGCTCAGAACAAACTACGTAGACCAGGAGATGATAGTCAACAAACCACTATAGACCCTTGTAAGCCAGAAGTGCTATTGGCAGCCGCCCCACCCGGCGGGCTAGAATAACAATTAATCCGGTAACACCCCGCAAAAACCAGGTGTTGAGTACCAACGTCGACCGGACGGATGCTATTATCATCTGAAGACACTCGCAACAGTCGCTGAAGGATGCCTTGATGATCAGAAACCGTGTCGCTACCGCACTGCTGTTTTTCGCTGCCCAACAGGCCTTGGCCGTGGGCCTGGGAGAAGTGCACCAGCATTCCGGCCTTGGCCAGCCGCTGAAAGCTGCCATACCGGTTACAGATGCCGGTGAGTGGAGCAAAGAACAGATGAAGATCGAATTGTCGGGCCTGTCAGGGCCCGAGGCGCGCTCGATCAAGGCGTCAATAGGCGGCACCGGATCCAAACGCAACATCTCCCTTACCACGGAAGACCCGGTGAACGAACCCTTTGTTGGCTTTACCTTGCAGTTGAGTTGGCCCAGTGGCTCACTACAACGCGACTACCAATTACTGCTGGATCCGCCAGCTTTGCGATAATCAACGCATACAGCAATCTACACCCCGCCAATAACTTCCATTTCCAGCAGGCACTCGCCCTTCAGCGAGTTGGTAATCAGGCACACATCTTTGGACTTTTGCAGTAACCGCTCTGCCAGCGCACGGTTAGCGCCGCTTGGTAGATTCAGAGACACCATCAAGTCGTACTGGACAAACTGGGTCACCTTGTCAATCCTGTCGAGCTTGCCAACGGTATCGCAGGCAATGTCTTCCCAGTCCAGCTTGGATGCCCGGGCCAACGCCTTGAAAGTCATAATGAAGCAATCGGCAACTGATGCTACCAGCAGCCCCTCCGGGCTCCATTCCGCTCCGCTACCGCCGAACTCCCTGGGCGCAGTCGATAACAAGTCGACAACACCTTCGCTCTGAAGCTTTACTGGACTATCGGCGGTAGCCTCACTGGCCACCTTGTAGAAATGCGGTAGTGGTTGCATACCAACGGCTCCTTATGCGGGTCGTAAATTCCCTAGCTTGCCACAAAGCTCGCTTGCTGGAAAACAGTTCAACCCAGATTTATTGTAGTGTCGAGGTGTTTCCCACCCCGGTGTGTCGGGCAAAAACGCACCTGCCAGCCTCAGGGCGCCGCATTGTCGAGATACGGTTAGCTGTCTGTCGCGCTGCCGCCCGAGGACTTGCGGGCCAGACCGGGGGCGTGGCAAGGGTAGGCCGAGCGCAAGGCCATCTCTACCAGAAAACTCGCGACGTAATCATGAAACTGCGGGACCAGGTTCAGGTACTTAACCACCTGATCCTTCAATTGCAGTGTTGTCACGGCACCGGGAACACAAATACGCTCTTTCATACCGCGACGGTTTTCAGTGGCTTTCAGCGTGTCTGACACGCCAGCGATAAACCCCACGCATCCTCCATGTGCAAATGATTGCTCCTGTGAGGTGCACATCAGTAGCAGGTTCTTGCCATCAAAAAACTGCCCCAGGGCCACCTTCGAATAGATCAGTGCCAAAAAAATAACAGTAAACCGCATAGCCTCCCCTTTATGCTTTCACCATGCGTGTTTAACCCGCTTTTTGAAAGTGATTATGCTTTCGATATTGTAGTGCACCGTCGTGGAAAAAGCTGCTGATATGGGGCGCTCAGCGATGGTCGCCGTCAAAAACCAACCAGAAGTTCGGGAAGCCATCGCCTCGTCAATCACGCCAGCCATCAAGCCGCGGATACCTTTAATCTACCTTCTAAGTGCTAACGACGACGTCACTTCCACTCAGGCTAAGCGGGGGTGGTGATAACCAGAAATCCCTCCTCGGTGAGGTAACCCTTGAAACCACATTGAAACCAACGCTGCCCATCAATCTCAGTGATGACTTCCCGAGTGGCCGCATCATCGCCCAGGTAGCCCGGTGTTAGCTGGTCACCCGAGAACAACACCAGGCCCTCACTGCCAAGCGGCAGGGTTTCCTGGCTCGCGGGATCGACGATGCGAAAACTGGAACCCGGCAAGGGCATTCCCATGGAGCCGGTGACGCTTCCCTGCTGGACTTTCCAATCACCCGGGTTGATGGCGTCGGGTATATTGACGCTGGCGAAGGGCGCAGTCTCGGGAGCGCCAAACCCGGGATAGATTTTCTTGCCGAATTTGAGCTCAAAGTCGATTCTCATCTTTTCGTTCAATGTCTCGAAACCCGCAACTACCAGGCGCAGAGAATCCAGCATCAATGGGTGTACTGACTGATCAGCCGCCAGGCTTTCAAGCAGGCCAGCACGGGCAAATAGTATAGTGACCTTCTTGCGCGCAATCGTCTTGGCGACACCCAGCGTGTCGCCGGGATCGGCATGGCAGGCCACCGGTATTCCCTCCACAAGTGGCAGCAGGGATTGGGTTGTCAGCCCCAGCGCGTCAGATGGCGGGCGCTGAAACAGCATAACGTCATCCAGTTGCGTATTGAGCACATCGGCGACCTGTTTAATATTCACCATAATATTGCGATGCGTCAGCGCTACGGCTCGGCGCTCATGGCCGTTTCGCTGGGGGCTCACAACGATCGCTGCATTGTCATCAATCGTTGGGCGGCGACCATAGAAGGCATAGAATCCGCTGACAGGAAGCAGGAGGAAAAGTACGCGGGCCATCAATGATCGCCAGGCTGGCGCAGTGTTGCGGATGTCATCGACGAAGTTGATATCGACAAGCTGAGAGAATGCATCGAGGTCGGCATCGGCCAGGGCCTGCAAGTATTCCCGTGTGGTAAACACCTGCTGGACGGCTGCGAGTTCCGCGGCAGAGCGCAAGCCCTCGAGTCCATCCCTGGTATCGAGGTGGACCACTGCATGCCCCCGGAGCATAACAGCGAGGGTTGTCGCGATGGCATCAGCGCCTGCGGGTAGCAGGACCCCAACATGGGAAGCCGAATGCCCCAGCCGCATCGCACCACTGAGTGCGACAACCCTCGTTACCAGATCCAGATTGTTCAACCGAACTCCCGAATGATCGTCGCAACTGGTCGTCCAGGGGTGACGTCTCGCGGTGCGAAGCCAGGCCATGGGTATCGGCTTCAGGTGACCACTGTAAGAGTGCCACGCGTCCTCGGAAAGCTCGAATACCTGTTGTTTCAAGTCCTTGGTATTCGTCGCCAGCGGCAAACGTGGTCCAAAAGCCACTATCAGATCGCGGCGGCTTTCCGGCGTGCGCGACCTGCGTAAACCTTCATCGGCCCGGGAAAAGCTACTACCCCATAAGCCCCGCAGGTAGAAAGGCACTATCGCGCCATCCTCAACGCCATCGACGGTGCGTTCGTAACCACTGTGAAACTTGCCCAATTGACCATTACGGCTGATCGCGCCCTCCGGAAAAAGGCAAACGCACTCGCCGGCTTGCAACAAGCGGTTGATTTCCTGCAACGCGTCCTGGCTGCGGCCAGCAGCGATGGGAACTGCGCCAAACGCCTTGAAAAACGGCTTGAGATACCAGGTATTGTAGATTCGATCTAACATCACGAAGCGCAGGGGCCTTGGGCAGGCAATCTGGACCAGCGCCCAGTCAATCCACGAGATATGATTGCCCAGCAACAGTGTTGGACCCGCCCGTGGGATATTTTCGAAGCCGATAACCTCCACGTGGTAGCGGCGTTTCAGAACCCCCATAGCAATGATGCGAACCAGCGAATGCGGTAGCTTGCGAACAGTATATCCCGTGCCAACGATGGCGACGGCGGTGAGTATATAGAACAACCCAATGCTATCGATCCCCAGCAGCGCGAATACCACCGTTAGCATAAGCGCGCCCAGCATCGCCACGTTCTGGATCCAATTATTACCCGCAAGGACGGTACCGATCTGCTTTTCCGTCGCGTGAAACTGGATCAGTGCATTCAACGGCACGATAAACATACCCCCCATCACGCCGACCAGAACAAATGCGAAGGCCATGCTGTAGGGGCTTCCAAGCGCCGGCAGCGAGGCGATGCCAATTGCAATTCCCAACGCGCCAATTGGAATCAAGCCGGTCTCGATATAGTTCTGGGAGGCTTTGCCGGCAATGAGAGAGCCGATGATAATACCGATGCCGGAGCAGGCCAGGATCCCCTGGATAACAACCGTGTTGGTGATAGCCAGCGTGTCCTTGGCAAATGCAGGAAAAGCCGCAAGCATGACCTGGGATACCGCCCAAAAAGTGGCCAGGCCGATGATCGACAGCCAGATGGTGTTATTGCGCCACAAAACCTTCAGGTTGCGGCCAAGATACTGCAACCGCAGGTACGGGCCCAGGCGGAAAACTTCCTCGGTTCGGGTAGTCTGGCGGGCGGGCAGCAGTGAAGTAATGAGCCACTCCACCAATGACAGTGCAACGAGCACCCAGCCAATCGGTGCAACCAGGCCCATAATAGCGGCGGTAGTATTTTGCACCTGCCCGGCGAGCAGCTTTTCAAAGAGAATCGAAAATACGAAAGTTCCCAGCAAAATACCGGCGATGGTAACAGCCTGCACGCGCCCATTGGCTGCCGCCAGGTTTTCATTGCCCACGAGCTCCTTGATATAGCCGTATTTCGCCGGACTGTAGATCGCACTTTGTATGGCCAGCGCAAAGGTCAGGCCGAACGATGCCCAGAACCAGCCCTGGTAGTAACAAAAGGTTATCAGCAGCGTCGCAATAACTGCGACAAGTGCCGAATAGCGAATGATTCGATGTTTGGCAAATCGATCAGCGAGGTAACCACTGGGCGAAAACAGCAGTATAAAGGGCAGCAATATAAGACCATTAACGATCGCGGTGAGCACCACCTGCTGCTGGCCATCGTAGGTCTTGAAGATCGTATTCTGGATGACAATCTTGTGTCCAAGATCGACAAAAGCATTGAGAAACGCCACCAGTGTATACGGAATGAAACCCCTCTGCTTTAACGACATCGATAACTCCCTGCCCTTAAACCGATATGCTCGCGCTGGCGAATATTTTTGTCGGCAGCTACCATACAGCCAAACGTCGTAACTTTCGCCGCTTTTGGCATCCAATAACAACACATTTTTCGTGAGGTGGCACATTGGCTCAGGTGGCAGCCCTGGTAGCGGCGCTCAAGGCAGCACTCAAGTCATCTCAACTCACCTATGCCAGTGTAGCAACAGCCCTGGGAATCTCCGAGTCATCAGTCAAACGCAAATTTTCTCGCCAGGAATTTAGCCTCACCGAGCTCGACCAGATATGCTCGTTAAGCGGCATCGAGTTTTCAGAGCTTGTCAAAATGATGGAGCGACGCCAGGATAGACTGCGAACGCTTACAGTGGAGCAGGAGCGCGAAATAGCCGAAGATATGGCGCTTCTGCTGGTCGCTGTCTGTGTACTGAATGGCTGGAGCTACGACAATATTATCGAGTTTTATGTTTTTAAGCCCCACCAGTTGGTGCAGAAACTGGCCAGGCTCGATCGGCTGCGAATCATAGAACTGCAGGCCAACAACCGGATTAAATTGCTAGTGGCGCCCAATTTCAGTTGGCTGCCCAACGGCCCTATTCAACGTGTCTTCCTGCGGGCGCTCCAGCAAGATTTTTTCTCCGCCCGCTTTGAGCGAGAAGATCATGAGTTGATCGTACTCAACGGTATGTTATGCGAAAGCTCCAATGCCGAGCTGCGTCGCAAGATGGATCGCTTTGCCCGGGAGTTCGATCAGCTCAACCAGGAAGACAGCACCCTACCCTTTGCAAGGCGCCAGGGCTACACAGTTGTCCTTGCCCTGCGGGACTGGCACTACCGGAAATTCGCCTCACTACGCCTCGATTAGACTCACTGCTACCCGTTCGGTAGCAACGCCCAGTACGCCGGGTACTGCGATACGCCACTTTGACGATGGCGATTGCCGCAGATTGCCCGCTCCCCAATAATCCTTTCCCGAAGCGATTCTCGATTCATCAAAGCACCCAAAAAAAGAGGTAATGACAATGGAAACTTATGAGTTGAACAGCAGTTCGTCATCCTGGGACTTCTTCGTAAAAGTTGCTTTCGCACTGGCCATAGGGTCAACCCTGCTCGGCATCTATATGTTGCCAGGGGAAATGGTCATCAAGGGTTATTTTCTTATCAGTACTTTGTTCCTGGTCTTCTCCACAATCACGATGTCCAAGACCATTCGCGACAAACACGAGGCCGAACGACTTCACAACAAAATTTCAGAAGCCCGCACCTCCAAAATAATTCGCGACATGGATATCGATTAGGAGCAACTGACATGACTATATTGACCAAGCTGCAAACACTCTTTCGCGCCAACATGCGCGAAACTGCAGAAAAAGTCACCGATGCCAACGCGGTTCGTATCTACCGGCAGGAGATCGTTGACGCACAAAACCTCCTGGCCCAGCGCAAACTGGGCCTCGCGGCCATGATAGCCGGTCGTAAGGATCTTGAGCACGAAATCGCCAGTGCAAAAGCCAGGGCACAACAGCATGAGGACGAAATACAAAAAATACCTGCCAAGGAGCGCAATGAGGATTTGCTGCTGATAGCAGCAACAGACATCGCGGCCCAACAGGCGCTTGCCAACGAACTAAGCCAGCGTCATCTAAAAGTGAGCCAACGCATTCATGCAGAGGAGATCACCCTGCGTAAACTTAAAAACGAAATCCGGGAACACAGCCGTGAAGTCAAAATTCTTCAATCGCAGATTGTCACTTCCCATTCGGCAGCACCGTCTCAGTATGAAAATACTGTAGCAGCACAGTTAGCAACGCTGCGAGATACCCGAGCCACTTTATCGACCGTGGCTTCCGCTGTAGATAAAACCGAAGCCAGTATGGAGGAAATGATCGAGCGTGTTGATGGAAGTCCATTGGAAAGAAAAATCAGATCTTCAGAAAAAACTGATCAAGATCTGATGGTTAACACGGTGTTGTCGCGGCTGAAAACCTTGGGCTAGCCATAAGGAAATGGGATGACAGCATGGCGGTCATCAGGAGTGACTTCGGTCAGTTGCTGATAAAACCATTCTTCCCCGGAAAAAACGCGATTTTGTTGTTCCTACTCGACAGGATGGATCGTTTCAGCCTGAGGGCTGTAACGACCCCTGCGGGGCTGCGGCGCGATGCGCCTCGTCGCAAAGTCGCCCGGTGGCGACTTTGTCGAACCGGCAGGCTCTCACCGTCCGATCATACAAAACCCGAATGCCCGCCTCCCGGGCCAGGCATGGTGCAGTGTTCAGGCAGGATGGATCGTTTCAGCCTGAGGGCTGTAACGACCCCTGCGGGGCTGCGGCGCGATGCGCCTCGTCGCAAAGTCGCCCGGTGGCGACTTTGTCGAACCGGCAGGCTCTCACCGTCCGATCATACAAAACCCGAATGCCCGCCTCCCGGGCCAGGCATGGTGCAGTGTTCAGGCAGGATGGATCGTTTCAGCCTGAGGGCTGTAACGACCCCTGCGGGGCTGCGGCGCGATGCGCCTCGTCGCAAAGTCGCCCGGTGGCGACTTTGTCGAACCGGCAGGCTCTCACCGTCCGATCATACAAAACCCGAATGCCCGCCTCCCGGGCCAGGCATGGTGCAGTGTTCAGGCAGGATGGATCGTTTCAGCCTGAGGGCTGTAACGACCCCTGCGGGGCTGCGGCGCGATGCGCCTCGTCGCAAAGTCGCCCGGTGGCGACTTTGTCGAACCGGCAGGCTCTCACCGTCCGATCATACAAAACCCGAATGCCCGCCCCGAAGGGCAGGCATTCGGGTTTTGGCACGCCCGGCAGGATTCGAACCTGCGACCCACGGCTTAGAAGGCCGTTGCTCTATCCAGCTGAGCTACGGGCGCTGGACAAGGTCGCATTATATGGCCGCTGTCATAACATACAAGCATTTGGCGAACAGTGGCGGCGTGTCTAAAAGCAACTCATAGTGCCTTTTGCCAGTGCTCAGTTGCCCGGGGGAACGGCATAAAACAATCCCCATCAAGCTTGGCAGAAGAAGACTTTTCCGGTAGCGTTACCCATAGCTAACGTATGACAACGCCGAGTTTCAGGCTCTATCAATTATGGATTTGGTTCCCTACGCAATTCCCTTTTTCATCCTACTCATACTGCTGGAAATCGGCTGGGGTTGGTACACGCGCAACAATACCTATCGAATCAGTGACTCCGTCAACAGCCTGATGCTGGGAGTGCTAAGCACCTCGACCAAGCTGGTTTTGCTGGACATCGGCGGGCGCATTTTCAGCCTCGTCGAACAGGGCACCGACATTTGGCGCTGGAATTCCAGCTCAGTGTGGGCGTGGATTGGCGGGATCCTGCTATATGACTTTTGTTATTACTGGTTTCACCGCATCAGCCACGAGAAGCAGCTGTTCTGGGCCTCGCATGTGGTGCACCACCAGAGCGAGGAGTACAACCTGTCAACCGCACTGCGTCAGACCAGTTCTTCATTTTTACTGAGTTGGGTGTTCTACCTGCCCTGCTTTTTTCTCGGTATGCCGTCGAGCATGTTCGTAACCATCGCTTCGGCGCACCTGATATACCAGTTCTGGATTCACACCCGGTTCATACCCAAGCTCGGGCCCTTCGAGTGGCTCTTTATCTCGCCATCCAATCACCGGGTGCACCACGGCCAGAACCCGGAATACATCGACAAGAATCACGGGGGGCTGTTGATTATCTGGGATCGCATATTCGGTACGTTCAAGGAAGAAGATGACAGCCTACCTGCAGTTTATGGTGTGCGTACCGTACTGCACAGCTGGAATCCGCTGTGGGCAAATCTGCAAATCTATTGGCAGATGATCTGCGATGCCTGGCATACCCGAAATCGCTCCGACAAATTAAAAATATGGTGGTCTCCAACCGGGTGGCGGCCGGCCGATGTGGTTGCGCGCTATCCGCTTGAGAAGAGCGACCTGAACCACTTCGTCAAGTACGACGTCAACCCTGGCCCGACCGCGAGTTGGTTAATCGCCGCCCATTTCGCTCTCTGCCTGCCAATGGTGGTTACCTATGAAGCCTTGCTGGGCTCACTTCCCATGATATACGGCTGGGTTTACGTGCTGCTTCTTTGCTTCACGTTTTTCATCATGGGGGCGGCGCTGCAGCGCAAAGCTGGCTTGCTACGCCTGGAGTTCCTGCGTTGGATGCTGGTGGCCCTGGCCCTGTCAGCCGGCAGGGACGCCCTACCCGACACCGTTGCAGCCTGGTCGCTGGCCTACCTGGTAGCCAGCGCTGTACTGATGGTCTTCGCGCTGCACAATACCTGTATGCAAACTCCAGAAGTAAACGACAATTCCTTTGAAGATCAGATGGTAGGCCCTGCCTGAGCCGACACAGTGGAAATCTCCTGGCCGGCAACGAATGGGCATTGACCTGCACCGGCCTAATCAGTATGATGCCGACCACTTTTCGGGGAGCACACTTCGAGGAGCTGCTTAAAAAATCGGGGTATAGCGCAGTCTGGTAGCGCGCCTGCTTTGGGAGCAGGATGTCGGGAGTTCGAATCTCTCTACCCCGACCAATTTCCCAGCAACTTACCGTGCGGTTGTGCAGGCCGGAAAGTCTGAAAGCGGAGCGTGGATGACGATCGTCGACCTTGCTCCAACTTGTGGTGGCCGTAGCTCAGCTGGTAGAGCACAGGATTGTGACTCCTGAGGTCGCGGGTTCAAGACCCGTCGGCCACCCCATCCTCCAAGCGCCTACTCTGCAATGAATAGCGGCGCCACCCTCTTTGCGCCCAGCCCCGGCCATGCGACAATAAACTATCGAACCCCAGGTCAGGCGAGGAAATCCATGTCACCCACAGTGCTTGACGGCAAGCAACTGGCTCTAGATTGCGAGGCGCAGCTCGCCGTTCGTGTAGCCAGTTTGAAAGAGAAGTCCAAAGGCAAGGCACCCATTCTGGCGACCATCCTGGTTGGCGATGACCCCGCCTCCGCTACCTATGTGAAAATGAAGGGCAACGCCTGTCGCCGTATCGGCATGGAGTCGATGGCTTTAGAGTTGCCGGCCAGCACCACCACCGCCGAGTTGCTGGCAACTATCGACGGTCTCAATGCCAACGCCGATGTGCATGGCATTCTGCTGCAGCACCCCGTACCGGCGCATATAGACGAGCGCGCGTGCTTCGATGAAATTGCCCTGGCAAAAGATGTTGATGGCGTCACCTGCCTGGGCTTCGGTCGCATGAGCATGGGTGAAGAAGCCTATGGTTGCGCCACCCCCATGGGTATTATGCGGCTCCTGCGTCACTATGAGATCCTGCTCGAGGGCCAGCATGCGGTGGTCATTGGGCGCAGCCCTATATTGGGCAAGCCCATGGCAATGATGCTGTTGCAGGCAAATGCCACCGTGACTATTTGTCACTCTCGCACCCGTGATCTTGACAAGCTGGTACGGCAGGCAGATATCGTGGTCGGCGCAGTGGGCCGTCCGGAATTCATCAAGGCTGAATGGATCAAGGACGCCGCGGTGGTAGTGGATGCGGGGTATCATCCCGGCGGCGTCGGTGACATTGAACTCGGGCGCCTTGAAAGCCGCGTCTCGGCCTATACACCGGTACCCGGAGGCGTCGGCCCGATGACGATAAACACGCTTATCATGCAAACCGTGGAGTCAGCCGAAAAAACGCAGGTTTGACAGAGAATGATAAATCGCAGTTAATAAGCCCGATAAGCACTTGCCAGCACCTGGTGGGCCTGGGGGGCGCCCCGGAGCTCGCATCGACGTAAAGGAGAAAAAAATGGCTATTAAAACACCAGCAGTATTTGCAGTCTCCCTGGCACTGTGTGGCTACGTGGGCCTTGCCACCGCGTCGGAGCACATGGATTCCGAAGAATACACTGATACCGCTCACCAATCCGGTGAGCACGGCGATCACACTGCAGGTGTATATCTTGGTGCCAACGTCGGGGCTACCTGGTACTCGGATGATGGCAAACTCGATGGCTATAACCTCGACGACAGCGATATTGGCTGGAGCCTCTTCGGCGGCTACCGCATAAGCCGACACCTCGGTGTTGAGGGGGGCTATGTCAACCTTGGAGAGTACAAGGCCACCAGCAACAGTAACAACACCGACGACAGCTTTGAAGCTTTCTATCTCGCTGCCGTGGGTATTCTACCTTTGGGCGAGCAATGGCAGCTACGTGCGAAAGCCGGCGGCGGCATCATGAAACTGGATCAGTCCTTCTCCAACCAGGACAATGCGCGCGACGAAGGAGGCACCTACCTACTGGGAGTCGGCGGACGTTGGTCGCCGGACTTCTTGCATGGCGTGGCGCTCAATCTCAATTACGACACGTATTTCTTTACGGTGGAGCAACTGGACGTAGATTACGACCAATGGATTGGCTTGCTATCACTGGGCGTGGATTACCAATTCTAGCCACAACCAGCTAACCGCTATCGGGCTGTGCTTGGCACTCACTCGGCTTACGTTACGGGAGGTTGTGGACAAGGGCACGGCAGGCTAACTGTGGCGAGGCTAAAAGGCCGCACCACAGTTAAACCTGGAGAGAAACCAGGCACAGGTTGAACAAACGCGACAGGCATAGAAATGCACGGCGCCGGCCCGGCCCAGCATGATAGAACCGCTAGTACAGGTCCAGAATTTGCCTCGCTGCCAAATAGGGCGTGACCTGGCCTTCCCGCACTTTATGCTCCAGACCCGGTAACAGCTTACCAATGGCCGGATTGTTGCGCAGTCTATTTTGCAACTCTTCTAAAACCAGCTTGTTCATCCAGTCAATATTCTGCCGCGCCCGCTTTTGAAAAAAATAATCGCTCTCCAGCGCTTTTTGACAGTATTCATCAATCATCTCCCACACGTCCTGCAGGCCCCTGTTCTCGAGCGCTGAACAGGTCAGCACCCGTGGCGACCAGATCTCGGAGGGTTGCACCAGATGGAGGGCATTCTGGTAGTGGCGCTGGGACATGCTGGCGAGTTGGGTACTTTCGCCGTCGGCCTTGTTGATCACCAGGCCGTCGACCATCTCCATGATTCCCTTCTTGATGCCCTGCAACTCATCACCGGCATTGGGGATCATCAACACCAGGAAGAAGTCGACCATCGCAGCGACCTCAAACTCGGACTGCCCCACACCGACTGTTTCGACAAGAATGACATCGTAGCCGGCAGCTTCACACAGCAACATGGTTTCACGGGTTTTCTGTGCCACGCCGCCCAGGGCTCCCCCGGCTGGCGAAGGCCGAATAAAGGCTTGGTCCAGGCGCGAGAGCTGCTCCATGCGGGTCTTGTCCCCGAGAATACTGCCGCCGTGAATCGGTGAACTCGGGTCTACGGCCAGCACCGCGACTTTCTTGCCAAGGGAAATCAGTAACAGGCCAAATGCTTCAATAAACGTTGACTTGCCGACACCGGGTACGCCGCTGATACCAACGCGAATGCTATTGCCGGTTGTCGGCAGTAACTCCTCGAGCAATTCCTGGGCCCGCTCGCGATGAGACGGGAGGCTGCTCTCTACCAGCGTAATAGCCTTCGCCAGCGCACGACGATTGCCCTGGCGCAACGATGCGGAGTCGACTGGCACGGCCCTGCCCAATCAACCGGCGCGAGTTTCGTTCACCGCCTGCAACACTGAGCGGGCGGATTCGAGTATGGGAGTTCCGGGGCCGAACACACATTTCACCCCAGCTTGGTAGAGAAAATCATAATCCTGTCGCGGTATAACGCCACCGGCGATGACGACGATATCATCACCCCCCTGTTCCCTGAGCGCTGCCACCAGAGCAGGTACCAATGTCTTGTGGCCAGCAGCCAGGGAGGAGACGCCTACCACATGCACATCGTTCTCTATTGCTTGCTTGGCAACTTCCTCAGGTGTAGAAAACATTGGCGACAAATCAATGTCAAAGCCGACATCGGCATACGCCGTAGCCACCACCTTGGCGCCGCGATCGTGCCCGTCCTGACCCATTTTGCAGATCAGCATGCGCGGTCGACGCCCGTGCGCGGCTACAAACGTATCGATATCCTGCTGCAGTGCCATCCAGTTGCTATCTCCCGCGTAGGCGCTACTGTAAACACCAGAAACTGTTTGTGAGTTCGCTTTGTAGCGACCCCAGACGTTTTCCATGGCCGTTGATATCTCACCCACCGTTGCCCGCAGCCGCGTCGCCGCAATGGCGAGTTCGAGTAGATTGCCCTCGCCCCCGGACGCACACTCCTCGATGGCCGCCAGGGCTGCTGCCACTGCATCCTGGTCACGCTGGGCCCTGATATCCTCTAATTGCTTGATCTGGGCATCGCGCACTGCATGATTGTCGATCTCCAGGATCTCGATATCATCTTCCTGGTCGAGCTCATACTTGTTCACCCCCACGATCACATCTTCTCCGCGATCGATCCGCGCTTGCTTGCGCGCTGCCGCTTCTTCGATACGAAGCTTCGGCAGGCCCGACTCAACCGCCTTTGCCATACCGCCGCGCTCTTCTACCTCGCTGATCAATTCCCAGGCCTTGTCGGCTATTTCCGCGGTGAGGGATTCCATAAAATAGGAACCACCCCAGGGGTCGACCACTTTGGTAATGCCAGTTTCCTCCTGGATCACCAGTTGGGTATTGCGAGCAATGCGCGAGGAGAACTCGGTCGGCAGGGCTATCGCCTCGTCGAAAGAATTGGTGTGCAGTGACTGGGTGCCACCAAACACCGCGGCCATCGCTTCGATAGTGGTTCTCACCACATTATTGTAGGGGTCCTGCTCGGTCAGCGACCAACCCGACGTCTGGCAGTGGGTGCGCAACATCTTCGATCGCTCATTGCCGGGTTTGAATTCGGAGACTATACGCGACCACAGCAGGCGCGCTGCCCGCAACTTGGCCACCTCCATGTAAAAGTTCATGCCAATGCCAAAGAAGAAAGACAGGCGTGGGGCGAACTGGTCTATTTCCAGGCCGGCGGCAATCGCTGTGCGAATATATTCCTTGCCGTCTGCCAGGGTATACGCCAGTTCCAGCGCCGCGTCGGCGCCGGCTTCCTGTATGTGGTAACCGGATATCGATATCGTATTAAAACGGGGCATGGAAGTGGAACAATAGGCGATAATATCGCCGATAATGCGCATTGATGGCGCCGGCGGGTAGATATAAGTATTGCGCACCATGAACTCTTTGAGAATATCGTTCTGGATGGTGCCTGACAGCTTATCCTGGCCGACACCCTGCTCCTCGGCAGCGACAATATAACCAGCCAGCACCGGTAGCACCGCCCCGTTCATTGTCATAGACACCGAAACTTTGTCCAGGGGGATGCCGTCGAACAGAACTTTCATGTCCTCAACGGAGTCAATGGCAACGCCGGCCTTGCCGACATCGCCCATGACCCGGGGATGGTCGGAATCATAACCGCGGTGGGTAGCCAGGTCGAAAGCAACCGATACGCCCTGCCCCCCAGCCGCCAACGCCTTGCGGTAGAAACTGTTGGATTCCTCTGCGGTAGAGAATCCGGCGTACTGCCGAATCGTCCACGGCCTACCCGCATACATGGTAGCCTGCGGCCCGCGCACGAAGGGCTCCAGGCCGGGGAGGCTATCGATGTGCGGGAGATCCTGCAGATCCTCCCGGGTGTACAGCGGTTTCACGTCGATTCCTTCCGCCGTATGCCACACCAGATCCTCGAGACTGCGGCCTTTCAACTGCTTTGCTGCCAATGCTTGCCACTGATCAAGCCCGGAACTGGCTGGCGACTTCTCTTTATCTGGCATAACTGCAACCTCTTCGCTTGTATTCTGCAGGTCTTGCCCTGCAAATCCGGTGCTCTCTCGCAGACCAGGCAAGCCGGCGCGATGCCCCTGTCAGTGATCTTCAGGCATCTGGTTCAATTCAATCAAGACACCGTCGCAGGACTTGGGGTGGATGAAAATAACACGGCAATCATGGGCTCCGGGATAGGGGGAATCCGTCAGAAACTGATAGCCTTTGGCTTTCAACCTTTTCACATCGGCGTCAATGTCGTCACTGCGAAAACACAGGTGGTGAATCCCACCCCCCTTTTTTTCCAGGTATTTGGCGACAGGACCCTCACCGCGCAAGGGGTGAACAAGCTCAATACTGGTGCCGGGAATCTGGAAGAAAGCAGTACTGGTCTTCGCTGACTCGACGTCTTCCCTGCCCTCGAACTCGATGCCGAAGTCGTCCATGAAGCGCTTTATTGCAGCCTCCAGGTCGGGCACGGCAATCGCGATATGGTCCAATGCTGTGATCATGATGTCACCCCCTTTAGCTATATACGGCTTTGGCCACGGGGCACCACACGGGGCACCGTCGCCGCGGCCAATGGTTTGAATTAGTCCAGGTACGCCAGAAATTCTGCAGTTGCCGCCGCCCTTCGCGCCAATCGCTCATCGTCTGTCTCAAACACGATTTCTTCATCAGGAATCACTTTGAACAGCGGCTGGCCTTTCTTGATAATAACCCCATCCCCCTCTACCAGGGCGGTTTCGATACGCCCGGCGAAGGGAGCATAGACCTTGTTGAACATTTTCATTACTTCGACGATGTAGAGAGGATCCCCTTCTTCGAAATGGTCACCGGGCTTGACGAATACATCCATGCCGGGCGCTTCGCGGGGATAAAACATGCCCCCGGATGCGGCGACTATCTCGTCGGATTTGGCTACCGGCGGCGGCGCCAGCACCTTGGTCATTCGAGACTGCAATTCCTTGTCCGTCAGCGCCGCCGGGATAGTAATTGTCAGGTCGGGATTGGCATGCAGGTCAAAAAACCTTACCTGGTCGGCAACGTAGGGTAACAGCGCCAACAACTCGTTACCTGCCTGGTAACCGCTATGCGCGGCCTGCACCTTACTCCAGGAAAGTTTCACACCGCTGGGGGCCTTCTTTGCCTGCAGCATTTCCTGTAGTTCGTGCCAATCGCTAACGCCAGTGGCCTCTTCCAACGCAGCATAGAAGGCAACCGCGTCCTGCAGAATCTTGTTGTCGTTTGACCAGATCTGGTAGAGCGCTGGTGCGCCCTCCACAAAGCCCATATTAAGGTACTTATAAGTTCGATCAAGCAGTTTTACCGGGTTTTCAAGCCAGTCAACCCGACCACCATCAACCTTGAAGCATTGACGGTTCGCACTTAGCCAGCCGGAAAACAAATGGGGGCTGTTGAACAGCGCATTGACCGGCCGCTGCAGCAGCGACTCCTTCAGTTCGAGGATCTCGGCCATGGCAGCGGATGCTTTGGGGTCGCCCTGGCAAGTATCCACCAGGGACTGCTTGACTTTATTGTAGGTATAGCCGACATCCAGGCTGTCAGCCTTTTCTTTCAACTGGCCGACAGCCGTCAGGTAGGGAACGACAAAGCCAGTTGTTGGACGTGCATTGATATTCTGGCCAATAAACCAGTTTACCAGGCCGTAGTGAAACTCGAGGTTGGTGCACAGATTGGCCCCACGCAGCTGAGTGGCGCAGAGTATCTGCGCCATCTTCTTGTAGGTATCGAGCCGATCGTCACCGATAGTCAGGAGCAGTGCAATGTTGGAGTCATAGGCGCCGGCCAGATGATAGTCCATGAACACATCAGTATCGGGATTGTGCATGCTGATGCCCTGATCGTCGCGAATCTCACCTTCCACCGCATCGGACCATTTTTTGATAATACCACCGGCGTGGGGCTGCAGCGCTTCGTTGGTTGCATTGAGGCGCGCCTCGACCGATGCGTTGTGGCGACGCACGCGCTCGGGCAGCGGCAGGTTTTTGCCGTGGCGGGCAAGCAGAACCATGACTTCAACCAGTGATTCCACTACAAAATAGTCTGCCGGATTCTGAGGATTGGTGAATTTCAGGGCGTAGCACAACTCGGTAACCCGGTGCTCCACCTGTATACGGGTATTCATCTCCATGAAGAAATGACTTTTGCCGTCAACGATACATTCAAAGGTAGCAACGGAGTCCAGACCAACCGCAGCGCCGAATCGGCTGCCCTCGGCTTCCATCTTTTCCAGGATCTCCAGGTCGCGCTGTAGTGAACTCACCGCCTCCTTGTCCCCCGCCTCCTGGGCAACCGCGATAGCCGCCGCCAGTTCCTCAACGGTGATTGAAACCTCGAGCAACTTTTGCTCATGCATCTGCAGGGAGCAATCGCGCCCACCCATGGTGATGCACCAGTCGCCATTACCCACCACCTGTATCTCCTGGTGACGGGTTGTTTCGATATTCATTTCAGCCAGTATGTTTTTGTTATCACCCACGCCGTTGCACTTCACCTCGGCGAGAATCTCACGAACCAGCTCCGGGATCTTCGCCACGGCCTTGTCGATCTGTTGCCTGGGTTTTCCGGAGAAGGAACCAGGCGCTGCAAGAATGCGCTGGCCTTTTCCGCCACCACCGGAGATCGCCTTGAGACGAATCCGGTTACCGGGATGCTCCGTGAACATCTCGGCGACCCTGGCCTGCAGCATCTCGGCCAACTCCTCCACCGTGTACAGGTCGATACCGGCACTGTAGGAGGCTGCCAGCACCGCATCCGCCTTGTCTTCCAGGCTCAGTTCGGAATTCTTCCAGGTATCTGCGGCAACCTTGAGTTTGTGGCTCTTTAGCAGCTTCTTCAGCGCAGCCTCGTCGGGATGCTTTTTCAGCAAGGTCAGGGCGCTGGCGTTATCCACACCCGGCGTTACCGATACCCCGACTTTAAGCGCGGTGCGCTTGGCTTCATCCTTGAGGCCGGCGGCACGTTGGGTGGTGGAACAGGGGCCGATGAAGTTCAGCCCGGCCTCTTCCATCGAGCGCACCATCTCCTCGTCTTCAGCCATAAAACCATAGCCAGCGAAAATGCTGTTGTAGCCATTATCATGGGCGATCGCTATGATTTGCTGAATGCGATGCAGGCGCTCTTCCTTGGTCGCTCCGGTGTAGTCCGGTACACGGTGTACTCGATTGGGGTCTGTGTGCATTCGCAGCTCGGGAGCCAGCGCATTGCTGTAGGTAATCGAGTCTTTCTCGGATATCAGGATTCCGTAGCTGTCGATACCCATTTCATCGAAGACTTCCATCGCCTCCTTGCGGATCGGTCCACGACAAATAATCAGCGGCTTCAGATCTTCGCAGCTGAAACCGGCAACCCATTGGCTACTGCTTTTGCCCAACTGCCGATCACGATGAATTAACGGGTTGTAGAGGTACCAATTATTGCTCACGTTGTATTCCTTCTGGAAAGCTGTTCGGTCGGGGGATTAGTGAAACTCGCGCTGAACGCCGGACAAGGGCGTCGGGGTATAGTGGCGCAGATGAAACTCGACATTCTCCACCAACACTTTGCGCATCTCACTGGGCATCACAATCTGGGATATGGAACCAAGACTGAGGGCCTCGTTGGGGTTCATTAGCTCTTCCTCGTAGCGCTTGACCAGAATGGCTTCCTGTTCCCTGACCCACTGCCTGGCGCTCTGCTCTGCTGCACTTTTGGCCTCAGCTTCAGTCATCCCCTGCTTCAGTAACTTCTGGACGGCCTCGGCGACGACCTGCGTCTTGGCCGAGTCACGGACCTTTTTCAGTTCCGACTTGTAAACGAACTCCATACCCGCGGGACCCATAACCGCGGCTCTGGTGGTGGGCAGAGCCAACACCAGGTCTGCCCCCGTTGCATAGTTATTGTAGGAGGCATAAGCGCCACCAAAGGCATTGCGGATGATCACCAGGAAACGCGGTGTGCGCAGATCAACGGTAGAGTCGAGCATCGCCCGCCCCGCCTGTACGATTCCGTTAGCTTCCTGCTCACTGCCGGGTTTGAACCCGGTAGTGTCTTCCATGAAAACCATGGGGATATTGTAAATGTTGCAAAAGCGAATGAAGCGGGCGTTCTTGTAAGCGGCGTCTATGTCGATTTGCCCGGAAGCCACCGCTGAGTTGTTAGCGACGAAACCCACCACGTGGCCCCCGAGCCGGCCAAACGCGGTAACTGTATTGCGCGCCCGGTCGGGCTGTACTTCGAAGTAATCACCATGATCGCAGATCTGCTGGATAATAATGCTGGCATCAAAAGGTGTATTGAAGCCGGTTGGAGAGTTAAACGCCTTTTTCAACAGCAGTTCGACATCCCAGGTTAACCTGTCAACCGGATCCGAGGTGGGCTGGAAGCGAGGACTGACGCTGTTGTGGTCCGGAAGATAATTAAGGATTTCCTTTACCTTTTGCAGCGCCGAGACTTCATCTTCCACCACAAAGTCAGTCACCCCGGACTGCGAATGGACACCAGGCCCGCCCAGTTCCTCGGGAGTGACATCCTCGCCAAGTACCGATTTCACGACACCCGCCCCGGTAAGACCGAAAAAAGTGGCCTTGGGCTGGATAACGAAACTCCCCTGTCGCGGCAGATAAGCGCCACCGCCAGCATTGAAACCGAACATACACATGATCGACGGTACGACACCGCTGATCCTGCGCAGGGCGGTAAATGCCTCTGAGTAACCATCGAGACCGCCAACCCCCGCGGGCACGAAAGCACCCGCAGAATCATTCAAACCCACCAGAGGAATCTTGCGTTTTCCTGCCAACTCGAATAGCCGGGCCAGTTTCTTGCCGTTGGTGGCATCCATCGACCCGGCGCGCAGGGTAAAATCGTGGCCGTAGAGCGCAACATCGCGACCGCCGATATTGACAATGGCGGTGACCAGTGAGGCGCCATCGAGGTTTGGCCCCCAGTTCTGGAACAAGATGGTTGGTTCTTTATTGGTGAGAACCTTGATCCGCTCCCAGATCGTCATGCGGTTTTTCTGGTGCTGACGCTGGATATTCTTGACGCCGGCAGCGGTGTAGGGGCGCTGGCGCAGATGATAACTCTTGTGCAGCGTATCTTCATACACGCCTGGATCGTAGGCGATCTGACCGGGAATCTTGAAATCCACCTGTTCTTCGACTGCGAAGGGATTGGTGAGGGAAGGTGTGAGCTTGCTCATAGTGTTGTCGTTTCCTTCGTGGGCACTGCATTAGCAATAGCCGGATTGGCTATCCAGCCTTGGGAATCACTGCAGTCTTACCCCGGTTTTTGCGAGTAAATTCACCGCCGGCAGCTTTCTAACTGCTCACTACGGGTTGCTGGAGCATACTGCTGTTCGACTGCGATTCAGGGACTTGAAAATGGCGGTTGACCATAATATTTTCGCTTCAATATGTCAATTTATAATCAGCTAATTCAATAGCTTGGCAACACTGGCGACCCGCATTCCACAAAGGTAGAATTGAGCCTCATTTATTTTGGTCACCGCTGCCGATGCGCGCCCATCACCACGAGCAGGCTGTTACTGCCGCGAGCATTCAGGCCGTAGGCTATCGCGACGCTGAGCGGCGATTCAGCCGTATTGCTGCAGAACCCGGAGCAATCTGGATCGACAGCGGAAACGCAACTTTTGAGCGCGCCAACTATGAGATCATCGCCAGCCGCCCCACTCATAGCGCCCGTATCGAAGCCGTTGCTGCTGATGGCAGTTACATTATCGAGGGCGCGAGCGAAAACCAGCGCGATATCTTTACCCATATCCAGCGGATGCATCGCCCCCTGGCGCCGCCTGAAAATGTTGATTTACCGTTTTACGGCGGCGTGCTGGGTTACCTCGGCTACGACCTCAGTCGCAGCCTCGAACGACTCAGCCCCGCACCTCCCTGTCCCTCACCCTTCCCGGTTGCGTGGCTGGGTTACTACCCCTGGGCATTGGTCCAGAACATCGCCAGGCGCCAGGCCTGGCTGGTTGCTGACGGTCCTGCGTCAATGCAATCAGGCCGCCTCTGGCTCGCGTCACTGGACCAGGGATCACCGACGCAGCCCGAGTTTCGCCTGCAAAGTGACTGGGCCGCAAGTAGCAATGCAAAACAGTATCGGCAGTCCGTCGCCCGCATTCAGCGCCTGATTCTTGCCGGCGATTGCTATCAGGTCAACCTGGCACAGCACTTCACGGCAACCTACAGCGGCCACCCCTGGGGAGCCTACCGCCACCTGAGAGATCACCTGCCGGCGCCCTTCTCAGCCTTTATCAATACCGGATTCGGCTGCTTGCTGAGCCATTCACCCGAGCGCTTCATCTGTATCGACAATCGACGCATCAGCACCAGCCCGATCAAGGGGACCCGCCCACGGGGCGAGCCGGTTACAATCGATGAACGCTACGCCAGGGAACTGCTCCACTCGGCCAAGGATCGGGCAGAAAACCTGATGATCGTTGACCTGTTGCGCAATGACCTGGGCCGATCATGCCGCCCGGGAAGCATAGCCGCCGACAAGCTGTTTGCCCTGGAATCCTATGCCAACGTGCATCATCTGGTGAGCACCATCCACGGTGAACTGCGCAGCGAAGTAACACCTCTCGAGGCATTGCGCAGCGCCTTTCCCGGTGGCTCCATTACCGGCGCCCCCAAAATCCGCGCCATGGATATCATCAATACTCTCGAGCCGGTTTCCCGGTCAGCCTATTGCGGCTCAGTGTTCTACTACAGCAATCATGGCCGCCTTGACAGCAACATTGCCATCCGCAGCCTGGTGATGGACGACGACAGGGTTCACTGCTGGGGCGGAAGCGGAATCGTTGCCGATTCCAACCCCCAGCAGGAATACGAGGAGAGCCTGAACAAGATAGCGATATTGCTGCGGGCGCTGAAACAACTGAACGCCTGAACAGCAGGCGAAATCAGACCACGATCGATCGCTTGCTGGCGCTGGCGAAGGCCGCTTTCAAATCATGGTAGCTGTGCACCGCCGGGAATTGGGGAAACTCGTCAATGACATTTTGCGGGGCCATGAACAGGATACCAGCATCGGCCTCTGCCAGCATGGTCGTGTCGTTGTACGAATCGCCCGCTGCAATTACCCGGTAATAGAGGCTGTGCAGGGCGATGACAGACTGTCGCTTGGGATCTTTCTGGCGCAATTCATAGTCGACCACCCTACCTTTATCGTCAACTCTCAAACGATGGCAAAGCAGGGTCGGATAACCCAACTGACGCATCAGGGGCATGGCAAACTCATAAAAGGTATCCGAGAGAATGAGCACCTGGAAGCGTTCTCGCAGCCAGTCGAGGAACTCGGCGGCACCCGGCAACGGACTCAATTGAGCGATTACCGCCTGGATATCGGCGAGGCCCAGATTGTTCTCGGCCAGCAGGCGCAGGCGCTGCTTCATCAGGGTATCGTACACTGGGATGTCGCGAGTGGTTGCCCGCAACTCATCGATGCCGGTACGCTCGGCAAATTCGATCCAGATTTCCGGGATCAGCACCCCTTCCAGGTCCAGGCAGGCCAGTTCCACTTGTAAACTCCGTTACTTACCCAATCGACAAGCCGGGCACTTTACAGACCCGCCGGGACGGGCGCAAGCCGGCTTTCACTCTTAGGGGCTGGCCAGGTCGACGGTGTCGCTGTACCCCATGTCTACAGCAGTGGCAGTTCGATATCCTTGAACAACTCATCCATCTCCTGACGGGTATGGAGTTGATAGGCTTCCTCTACCACCTCCCGGGTAAGATGTGGCGCGAACAGTTCGATGAAATCGTACATGAAACCGCGCAGAAAAGTGCCCCTGCGAAACCCTATTTTGGTGACACTTGGGGCGAACAGGTGACTGGCATCCAGGGCGACCAGGTCCCGGTCGTTGGCTTCGTCGAATGCCAACCTCGCGACAATACCGATACCCAGCCCCAACCTGACGTAGGTCTTGATGACATCGGCGTCAGCGGCCGTGAAGACCACCTTGGCTGCCAGACCGCGCTTCATGAAGGCTTCGTCCAGCCGCGAGCGCCCGGTAAACCCAAAGACATAGGTCACGATGGGATACTCGGCCACCGCCTCCAGGGTGAGTTCTGGCAGTTGGGCCAACGCATGGTCGCGGGGGACCACGATACAACGGTTCCAGCGGTAGCAAGGCATCATCACCAGGTCGCTGAATAGTTCCAGCGCCTCGGTGGCAATGGCGAAGTCCACGGTGCCATCGGCGGCCATTTCGCTGATTTGCATGGGTGTTCCCTGGTGCATGTGCAGCGAGACTTCCGGATAGCGCTGGATAAACGTCTGGATGGTCGGCGGCAGGGCATAGCGAGCCTGGGTGTGGGTGGTCGCCAAGCTGAGGCTGCCTTTCTGTTCGTTGCTGAACTCCTGCGCCAACTGCTTGATGCTTTCGGCCTTGCGCAGGATCTCACCCGCGGTCTTCAGTATCGCCTCACCTGCTGGCGTCACCCGCGTCAGGTGCTTGCCACTGCGGGCGAAGACCTCGACACCCAGCTCATCCTCGAGCAGTCGAATCTGCTTGCTGATCCCGGGTTGCGAGGTATAAAGGCTTTGCGCCGTCGCTGACACATTGAGGTCGTGGTGAGCGACTTCCCAAATGTAGCGTAACTGCTGTAATTTCATCCTGGGTCCCCGTTGATCCATCGAGTAAGGACGCTTGCGATCGTTTTACTGTTATTTTAATTAGAATGATTCTTGTTGAATCAGGATCAGTTTATAACCATTTCGTATAAAGTGACACTCATTTTAACTGTGCAACACCGGCCTGCGAACTCAAGCGCTCTCCGGGCCGCGATTGGAAACCCCATGGGGCACATGACCGGTCGCAACCCGCCCGCTGGCGGAGTCACAGTGGCCAAGTTGGTCGTCAAAAAACACATCGGCGCCGAAGGCCTCCAGAAACTCCGCCTTATCCAGGCCGCCGAGGAACAGCGACTCATCGATGCGAATATCCCACGCGCGCAGTGTTCGTATGACGCGCTCATGGGCGGGTGCGGAGCGTGCGGTCACCAGAGCCGTGCGAATGGGACAGTCAGAGGCGCCAAACTCCATCTGAATTTGCTGCAGTGCGAACAGGAAGCCCTTGAAGGGGCCACCGCTAAGCGGCTGCCTGGCCGCAGACTGTTCGTTGAGGGTGAAGGCTTCAAGGCCCCTGCGCTGGTATATCTGCTCCGCCTCATCAGAGAAAATGACTGCATCACCGTCGAACGCCACCCGTAGCTCGTCAGCCCGGCTCACCGCCGCCGGGGACGGTAACAATGTCGCCGCGGCGATACCCTTGTCGAGTGCCTGGCGCACATCATCGGCGTGGGTCGAGAGAAACAGGTGGCTACCAAAGGCGTTGGCGTATCGATACGGGCTCTGGCCACCACTGAACGCCGCACGACTGATTGCCAGGCCGTAGTGCTGCACCGAGTTGAACACCCGCAGCCCGGTGTCAGCGCTGTTCCTGGACAGTAAGATTATCTCTACCCGGCGCTCGTTGAGGAGGCTGTTGATATGCAACAACTTTTCAACAAAGTTATAGGCGTCCCCCTTGGGCAGGATGGTTTCCTCCCGCTCAATCTGATACTGGCGGTAGGCCTCCAGCCCCTCCTCCTCGAACACCTTATGACTCTCGTCAAGATTGAAAAGTGCGCGGGAAGAGATTGCCACGACCAGCTTGTTACTTAGCGTTTCAGGCATAGCAGGTTCCTCTAGCAAGGCTGGCGAGCCAGATCCCGCCCCGCCCAAAGTGTATAGGATTGTCGACCACCTGCGCCACGCCTGAAATACCTATATCTGCCAACCAGCAATCGCAGAATGCCGCAACATTCAGGCCACCCGGGGCTGCGATTGCGCTGCTCGAAAATATGGCTCCCAACGGCTTGCAGCGGTGGTTATACTTGCCCTCGCTGGACCCCGACAATGCCGCCAATCGACTCGGCAGCCCAAGGATTCGTCGCTTTGACAGAAGCCGTCATCAATCTTGCAGCCCTGCGCCACAATCTCGATGTCGTTCGCGCACTCGCACCCCACAGTGGGATCGTCGCCGTTATCAAGGCCAATGCCTACGGACACGGTTTACTGCCGATTGCCCAGGCACTGGCACCGAAGGTCGGGGTTCTGGCCCTGGCGAGAATCGAGGAGGCGATGGCATTGCGTCAACGCGGTATCACCCAGCGCTTGCTGGTCTTGAGTTCGCGCCCCGACCTCGAGCAGTTGCACCTCTGCGCCAGCCAGGCCATCGAACCCGTCGTGCACGACGAGGCCACGGCACAATTGATTGCGCACCACCCTTTCCAACCGGCACTGCGCGTGTGGCTCAAGATCGACACCGGGATGCATCGCCTTGGTGTGTCCCCCGGGGAGGCCGCAGCACTCTGCCGGCAGTTGCAGGAGGCACCTGGGGTAAGCGAAGTGATATTAATGAGTCATTTTGCCAGTGCTGAAAGTCCTGATAACGCTATCACAGATCAGCAGCTGCAGTGCTTCGACCGCTCAACCTCAGGGATCGAGGCCCCGCGCAGCATTGCCAACTCGGCGGCGATCATCCGCCATCATGCTGCACAAAGGAATTGGGTTCGTCCCGGCATCATGCTCTACGGCGCCAATCCTCTCGGCGAAAGTGCCGCGCCCGCCCTGTTACCCGTTATGACACTGCGCTCCAGACTGCTGGCGGTGCGTGACATAGGACCCAACGAAGGGGTTGGCTACAACCACACCTGGCACAGTGTGCGCGCAACCCGTATTGGCACCGTCGCAGTGGGTTATGGCGACGGTTACCCTCGCCACGCCCGCAACGGCACGCCGGTGCTGCTGAATGGTCGCCGGGCGCCCCTTGCGGGGCGCGTCTCCATGGATACTGTTACCGTTGATCTCGCCGCTCACCCCGACGCCCGCCCCGGCGACGAGGTGGTGCTGTGGGGCGAAGGCCTGCCGGTAAATGAGATTGCCACATACGCCGATACCATCGCCTATGAGTTGCTCACCGGGGTCAGCCAGCGGGTCAATTATCATTACCTGGAATCGGCGCCACCGCCCGCACTTGAAAAATAGGTGCGCGTGAGTCGAAAGACCACCGGACTGAGCAGCAACAATGCAATCAGGTTGGGTATTGCCATCAAGCCATTGAGCATATCCGCGACACCCCAGACCAGGCCCAACTTCCAGAGGGCTCCAAGCGGTATCACCAGAATCCAAAGGATCCGAAACGGCCAGATAATTTTCACCCCGAACAGGAACTCAAGGCAGCGCTCACTGTAGTAGCTCCAGCCGAGGATGGTGGTGAAGGCAAATACCGCCAGCCCGATACTGACCACATGACGGCCAAGGGGCATCCCCTGTTCGAAGGCGGCCGCCGCCAACGGTGCACCAGTGCCACCACTATCCCAGACACCGGTCAGCAGGATTGCCAGGCCGGTGACTGAACACAGCACCAGGGTATCGATAAAAGTACCCAGCATGGCGATGGTACCCTGTTGCACAGGATTACGGGTCTGCGCCGCGGCATGGGCAATGGGCGCGCTGCCGAGCCCTGCCTCGTTGGAGAACACTCCCCGCGCAACCCCCCAGCGTATGGCCATCCAAATGCTCGCGCCGGCAAAACCGCCTCCGGCCGCATGCCCCGTAAATGCAGACTCTACGACCAGTGCGATGGTCGCCGGAACCGCCGGCAGGTTAGCGATAACAACCCAAAACCCCGCCAAAAGATAGGCAAGGGCCATGAAGGGGACCAGTTTGCCGACCACCGTTGCAATGCGCTTGATCCCACCAATAATGACCAACCCGGCCAGGACGGCCATGGCGATGCCGGTCGCCATACGAGGCAGTTGATAACTCTCGAACAACACATCAGCCACAGAATTCGCCTGCACCATGTTGCCGATACCAAAGCCTGCCAGGCCCCCGAACAGGGCGAAGGCCGTTCCCAGCCAGAGCCACTTCTTGCCCAACCCGTTCTTGATGTAATACATGGGGCCACCCACGTGACGCCCCTGCTCGTCGGTCTCGCGAAACCGAACCGCCAGCACGGCTTCGGCATACTTGGTTGCCATGCCAACCAAAGCCGTGCACCACATCCAGAACAATGCCCCCGGTCCGCCCAGCGCTATCGCGGTGGCAACGCCGGCGATGTTGCCCGTGCCCACGGTTGCTGACAGCGACGTCATCAGTGCATTGAAGGGCGAGATGTCCCCCGCCCCCACCTCACCGCGCCTGCCGCGATACAACTGGCGAAATGCAAAGCCGATCTTCCGCAGCGTCATAAACCGCAAACCAACTGTCAGAAACAGCCCGGTGCCAAGGATCAGCAACAGCATGGGCGGTCCCCAGAGGAAACCGTTGATAACAGAGATTAAGTCAGATAAGGATTGCATGGTTAACCTGAATGATGGTTGGGAGTGAGCGTGACCAGGTTCTTCAAAGGATGACGGAGTCGTCACTCAACTCGAAGTGCTGGCGCTGGGCATAACTGGCGAAAAAGCCGCCTGTGTGGATAAACACGATATCTTCGGCACCGGCGAAGCGCTTTGTGCCACGAATTTCCTCCACCATGCCGTAGAAGGCCTTACCGGTATAGACCGGGTCCAACAGCAAACCCTCGAGCCGGGCCAGGTGGCTGATAAGGTTGAATATTTCTGCTGTCGCCCGGCCGTAGCCCGGCCCCACATAGCCATCGATCGTAGCGATGGCGACCTTAATATCACCGGGCCCGATACTAGCGCCACCGCTATCGGGATAACGAATCCGCCAGGCCTCGATGTCCTGACCGATCTTCTGCTCAAAATAGGCAGCATCGTCACAGACGGCGACACCCCATACCCTGGCGGACAAACCCAGTAGCTTCGCGCCCAGCGTAAGGCCGCCCTGGGTTCCACCAGAACCGGTCGCGCAGACTATGTGTTGCGGCGTGATACCCAGGCGAAAAAAATCTCCGGCCAACTCTTCACTGGCCGCCAGGTAACCCCACAGCCCAACCTCGTCGCTGGCGCCAACCGGCATGGGATAGACCTTGCGGCCCCTGTCGGCGTAATCGGCAATAAGGCTCTCGTAAATCGGTGCGATGCCAGCCGCGTACTGGGCTTTGCTTACGTACGATATGTTCGCGCCCAACAGCTGATCGATAAACAGGTTTCCATCTCGCGTTGGTGCCTCGTCGGTACGCAGCACCAAATGCACGTCGAGCCCGAGTTGGCGGGCCGCGACGGCGGTGGCGCGACAGTGATTGGATTGCACGCCACCACAGGTCAGCAGCGTGTCACAGCCCTTGTCAATGGCATCAGCAATGCAGAATTCCAGCTTTCGGACTTTATTTCCGCTCAGGCCAAAGCCAGTGAGGTCGTCGCGCTTGACCCAGATCCTGGGCCCGCCGAGTTCGCGGGAAAAACGCTCCAGTAAATGCAGTGGGGTCGGCGTGCGCGCCAACTCAATCCGGGGAGGATAATCAGGACTCATCAAGTGCAGCTCCCGAATGATCGCTGGGAGGCTGTTCGCGGCAAGCCCGCACGTAGCCGGTCATCGCTGTCAGACAGCCTTGATGGAACCCTTGGGCAAAACCGCGTGTACGGCCATTTTCTGAAATTTCAGTTCGACATTGTCAGCAACTTTCAACGCCACGTAGTCGTCGTCAATGCGCACCACCTTGCCGAGGATTCCGCTGGTGGTAACGACCTCGTCGCCTTTCTGTAGCGCGGCGACCATGGCAGCATGCTCTTTTTGTCGCTTGCGCTGGGGGCGAATCGCAATGAAGTAAAATACCGCGAACATCAAAATCAGGAATCCCATGGAAAACCACTGGTCCTGGGGATTGGGAGCGCCCTGAGCCTGGGCGTGGGCAGAAGCAATGAAAAATGACATGTCGGTTCCTCGTTTCGTCGTGGTTGGCCTAAGCCAAGCGGGCGCTATTACAGCATGATTACAGGTCGTATTCCATAATCAGCGGTGCATGGTCAGAAAACCGCTGCTCTTTATAAATACTTGCACTGCGAACGCAGGCGGCGAGCCCCGGGGTGATCACCTGGTAGTCCAGCCGCCATCCCACATTCTTCGCCCAGGCCTGGCCTCGATTCGACCACCAGGTGTACTGATCGGGTTGTGGGTTGACCAGGCGAAAGGCATCAACGTAGCCCAGCTCGTCGTAAAGACGGTCCAGCCAGGCACGCTCGGGCGGCAGAAAGCCGGAGTTCTTCTGGTTGGCTTTCCAGTTCTTCAGGTCGATCTCCTTGTGGCAAATATTCCAGTCGGCGCAGATGATGAATTCCCGTGCTTGCTTGCGCAGTGTTTGCAGGTGCGGTAGCAATCTGTCCATGAATTCGTACTTGACCTGTTGCCGCTCGGGGCTCGAAGACCCCGAGGGCATGTAGAGGGATATCACGCTCAAACCGGGATAGTCCGCCTGCAGCCACCGGCCTTCACTGTCGCAGGGGTCCCAACCCAGGCCAAACACCACGTCACTCGGTTCAACCCGACTGTAGATGGCGGTGCCGCTATACCCCTTCTTCTGGGCGTCGAAATAGTAACTGTGGAATCCATCCGGGAAATGCATATCTTGCTCCAGCTGGTGCTCCTGGGCCTTGGTTTCCTGGACGCAGACGATATCTGCATTCTGCTCATCCAGCCACGCAAAAAAACCCTTTTTACCGGCAGCGCGAATACCGTTGGTGTTGATCGTGATGATACGCATGTTCGCTGACTCCTGAGTGCGTTGTATTGCCGCCGGTCGGCTGGTGTCGCGGGCGGGACCGGGCAGCGGGCATGGTAATGTACCGCAGGGGAATTACAAGACGGGGTTGCGCGCCGTCATAACTGGTCGATAATAGGCGCCCCAAAAAGGGCATACAGGTACGAGCAATGAGCCAAGCTGCGCCCAGAGCGCTGGTATTCGACTCCGGCCTGGGCGGTCTGACCGTGGCGCGGGAGATACGCGAACTGACCCCCCAGGTAGAGTTGATCTTTTACGCGGACAACGCATTCTTCCCCTATGGCAGCCGCTCCGAGCAGGAGCTTCTGGCCAGGGTCATGGAGCAAATATCGAAACTGGAGGAACGCTTTCGCCCCGATATCATCGTACTGGCATGCAACACCGCGAGTACCCTGGTGCTGCCACAGCTGCGTTCACGGATCAAAACCCCCATTGTTGGCGTGGTCCCGGCGGTAAAGCCTGCAGCGAGCGCCAGTGAATCCGGTGTGATCGGTTTGCTAGCAACCCCGGGCACCGTTTTGCGACAGTACACCAGCGAGCTAATTGACCAGTTCGCCAATCACTGTGAGATCGTATCGGTGGGCAGTGACGAGCTCGCCGCAATAGCTGAGGCAAAGCTAATGGGGCATCCGGCTCCCAGCAGCCGCATAGAGGGGATTCTGGCTCCTTTTCACGGGCACCCGAGAGCCGGCGAAATCGACACTGTGGTTCTTGCCTGCACCCATTTTCCCCTGCTGGTTCCGGAGTTGCAGCGGGCCTATGGCAGGCCGATACACTGGGTGGATTCCGGCCATGCCATTGCTCGGCGCGTTCAGCAGTTACTGCAGCCAATCTTCCCGCTGCAGGAGTTACCGGTCGTGAGCGAACATCGTTTCGCCTGCAGCTCTCCCATGCAACACACTGCCGAGCTGGCGAACTGGCTGGGAAGCCTGGGATTTTCGCCGCCCCAGCTGCTGACCCTCTGAACAGCAAAATGCGCGGCGGCCTTGCGCCAAGGCCCTTGCGGTAGGAGCAATCGATTGCAGCTACCAGGCACCAGGAACTGCCCCTTGTATACCGGGCGAACACCGAGTATTTTAAACGCCATTTTGCAATACCAAAGAGGATCTCTACGTGACGTACAAAACTATTCTGCCGGCTCTGATTTTGCTCCTGATCAGCGGGCTTGGCCACGCAGCCAGCGATGACAAAAAAGTTGAGGATTACTCGGCAACAATCAGCAAGTTCAAGCAGGCGCCGGAAGCCGCCAGCTTTTTCGAAACAGCCTACGGTTATGCAATATTTCCAACCGTTGGCAAAGGCGGGTTTGGTGTCGGCGGTGCCCATGGTAAAGGCCAGGTGTATCGCGGCGGCAAGGTAACGGGTTTCGCAACGCTTACCCAATTGTCCTTCGGCTTGCAGGTTGGTGGCCAGGCCCTGAGCCAGATCATCTTCTTCCAGGACAAACGCGCCTACGATGAGTTCACCAGTGGCAACTTTGCATTCGACGCTACAGCCTCGGCGGTAGCGGTCACCTCGGGCGTGCAGGCGACTGCGAGCACCGGGAGCGGCAGTACCGCCGGAGCCAGCGCCGGCCCCAACAGTGGCACTCAGGCCAGTGCGGGATATTCCAAGGGCATGGCGACCTTTATACAGGCCAAGGGCGGCCTGATGTACGAAGCGTCCATCGGCGGACAGAAATTCAAGTTCACCCCGCTGTAGCCGGTTGCCGGCGAGCCCATCGGTGGTTCCGGTGGGCCGCAGTCAAAGCTCGCCCACGGCCTCCTGTACGTTTTCCGGCGATCGATTATTCGCCCGCTTCCGGCTCCAGTTCGGCGGTTTTCAATTGGCGGACTTGAATGGCGTCAGTGCCGGTACCAGCGAGGACATCCGATATCACCACCACACTGTCGCCGGGGGAAAAACCTTCCTTGTTGAGCAGCACCGCAAATGCGGTAGCCAGGGTCTTTTCGGGCTCATGGCTGAAATGAATGCGGTGGCCGTAAACGCCACGGCATAGCGCCAATTGACGACGGGTGCGACTTTCGTTGCTGAATCCGAAAATGATCGCCTCGCGCGGGTGACAATTGGCAACATAGTTCGCCATGCGCCCTTTTCGGGTGATGACGACAATCGCCTTCACCTTCATGGTATCGGCCAAGTGCACGGCGCTGGAAGCGATATTCTGCTTCTGGTTGTCCTGGCTGAGTTTATCGGCAAACCCGAGGCCGCCATCGGGTTCAACGCTGCGGGCAATCTTGTCCAGGTTTTCGACACATTTTACCGGGTATTTGCCAATAGTGGTTTCACCGGACAACATCACCGCATCCACTTCCTCATTGATTGCGTTGGCAACGTCCGTCACTTCCGCCCGCGTCGGCATGGGGTTTTCGATCATGGACTCGAGTAAATGGGTCGCTACGATCACTCGCTTGCCTGCTGCGGCACACTCACGAACCATGCGGCGCTGGATGTTCGGCAGCTCGTAAAACGGCACTTCAACCCCAAGGTCACCCCGGGCAACCATAACGCCGTCCGCCTCCGCAATGATCGCGCTCAGGTTATTGACTCCCTCCTGATCCTCGATCTTGGCAATAATCTTGATCTTTTTCGCCTTCTCACCCAGCAGTGATTTCAGCTCGCGAATATCATCGACGCTGCGAACGAAAGACAGGGCAATGTAATCCACCTCCTGTTCCATCCCGAAGAGGATATCCCCCCTGTCTTTTTCAGTGATCGCTGGCAGATTGACGCGAATACCCGGCAGGTTGACATGGCGTTTGCCCTTCAACAGACCGCCATCGACAACCCTGCAGCGCATCATGAAATGCTCCTTGGACAGGACCTCGAGATTGATCAGGCCATTATCCACGGTGATTCGATCACCGATTTTGACCGCTTCGATCAGGTCCTCGTAATCGATGTGTATGGAGCTTTCCTCGACATCGTCGGCGCCGCGTACAACCACGGATATCTGATCGCCTTGCTTGAGATTCAGGTCGACCGCCCGGTGGCCTGTCCTGATTTCCGGCCCCTGGGTATCCAGCAACACGGGGATTGTGTAGTTGACCTTCCGGTTGAGGGTCTTGATGGCTTTGATGACTTTTCGGTGGGAATCGTGATCGCCGTGGGACATGTTCAGCCGGACAACATTCATTCCGGCTTGATAAAGTTTTTCCAGCATATCGTAGGAACTACTGGCGGGCCCTATAGTACAAATTATCTTGGTTTTGCGCCGCAATGGACGTTTGCTCCTTACCAGCTATCGACGATACCGACACGAAAATACGCGCTCCTGTAACGCATGACAACCCCATCCGGCGTTATCGCGCTCAAAGTCAGCTGGGGAGTCACGGACTCTCCTTCGCGCATCATGCGATTGTTGATAATGATACTGCGTTGGTCGATCCGGGTCGAATACACATGCAGCGAGAAATCGAGCTGGGGAATGCCCTCGCGCAGGGACGCGGGTAATTGCCAGAGCTCGGGGATCGCAGGCGAGGAAACCTCAATGGATGAGTCCGGGCCGGCGGCAAGATCGAAACCACGACTGGACTCGGACAGCGCCGATTCCACGCCGCCATCCTCCCCGGCGGGCGTGACTGGCGATTCCGGCAGCGGCTCGGCAGCAGGTCCAGCATCGACCAAGTGGCTTTCGAGGACAGGATCCTGCAGCGACTGGGAAGCAGGCTCCCCAGGCGGCAGTTGCCATGTCAGGTACCCCATCTGGTAGCAACCAATGGCGATAACAAGGGGAACGGCAAACATGCTACCCAGTAACAATGGCAACGAGGAGCGAGATCGACCCTGGGAAAAAAAATGCGGCGACTGCACTGTTGTCAGCGTTGGACCCTGACGTTGCTGGCGTTCGCTATCGGACTTTTTTAATGCATCGAGTATGTAAGACACTTGCGCTTACCCTGAATGAGCCAGTGTGGGAGCCCTGGCGTTGGTGATTGTATCGAGCTTGACCAGGGTCAGCAGATCTCCCTCCCCGGTCGGCTTCCAGCCCAACTGGCGCTGCAGGTCCACGAGACCGGAGTGCAGGTTGTTGCCAAACCGCTCATAGCCATCGCCAGGATTCAGATGATGTGGCTGGCGCTGCAGCCAGTCAAAACGATCAAGCACCGGGCCTTCTGAAAGTTCAGTGTCGCGGGCAAGCCACTGGTATTTCTTTCCCTGGTACCAGTTCAGGCGCCTTTGCAGCCACGCCACGCCATCGTGACTGTCGCCCTGCTCATAGGGCCAGGAATTAGCCGTTGGCGGCGGCGAACGCCACAGCAACACCAGCCGATAACTGGTATCGGCTCCCGCTTGCAGTCGGGCCAGGTCGCTCGTGGTTTGTAACAAGGTAACCTTCGGCTCAGCTGCTGCTGTGTGCTCAACCACGCCGGGTAGTCCCAACTGCACCAGTTTGTCGCGCTCAAGGTCCAACTCGAGACAGGATAAACCATGAGCCAGTATCACCTCGCAGACCATGTCATCCTCTGCGACAGGGATATTCCAGCGCGCCGCCAACTGGCGTAGCGCCGTTTCTCGTTGTTCCGGGAAAGACATATCCCCGGAGATGCTGCCAGTTGCAAGGGCTTCAGGCCGGCCCTGTTCGATCACAGCAGGGTTGACCGGGGATAATTCAGTCCCATCGTTTCCAGGGGAGCTGCCTGCGGTCGAGTTATCCGGTTGCTGTTGCGCAGCCGGCTGGATTGCAGCCATCCCGAGATAGCTGCCCAGCCCTAGGGTCAGAAGTGCCAGGCCGGGCATCGCCAGCTTCCAGGCCCCGAGGTTACCCAACTGCCGGCGCAATCGCCTGCCTTTGCGCTCAGGGTCTTTCAGCTCTCGATCCGCTCGCTTGACTACCGCCGCATCGATGTGCCGTGTTTCAGTTACATAAGCCCCCAGCATGCAGCGCTCACAAAGCACATTGATAAGGCGTGGCACTCCCCCCGTGCAGCGATAGACGCTGCGCAATGCCGCGGCGGTAAATAGCGGCCCCTGGAATCCAGCCACTTTCAGCCGATGCCCGATATAGCTCGCGGTTTCGGTACGGTTAAGTGTCTCAAGGTGGTAGCGCGCGGTCACCCTCTGGGAGAGTTGACGCAACTCTCTTGATGCCAGCAAATCGGCCAATTCCGGCTGGCCTATGAGAACAAGTTGCAGCAGTTTCTTTTCGTTGGTCTCAAGATTGGTCAGCAAGCGTATCTGCTCGAGCACATCGACCGAAAGATTCTGCGCCTCATCGATGATCAGCAGGGCGTGGCGACCACGACTATGGCTGGCGAGGAGGAACTTGGTAAGAATGTCCAGCATGACCTTATTGGTGCGCTCTTCCGCGTCATAAAACAGACCCAACTCGTCACAGATGCTCTGGAGCAGTTCATTGGCGTCAAGGCGTGGGTTCACTATGTATGCAACGTCGGTATTGTCGGGCATCTGCTGAAGGATGGTTCGACAAATCGTTGTCTTACCGGTGCCTACCTCGCCGGTGAGCACGATAAACCCGCCCTCATTGCCAATGCCGTAAAACAGGTGGGCAAGCGCCTCCTGGTGCTTTTCGCCGAGGAATAGGTAGTGAGGGTCGGGGGCAATTGAAAACGGGGAGCCGTTAAGCCCAAAATAGTGGTAAAAACGTTGGTCTGAAGCAGGTTTCATCCCTTGACTTCCATCCGCGCATTGACCAGGCCACTGTTGGACTCGGGGCTCACGGTGATACTGTCTACGTTGAGTTGATGGCGGCCAGCTATAGCCTGTATCCAGCCCAGCAGATCGTCGAAAGGCACCTTCTCCAGCCATATTCGCAAATCGCCATCTGCGGTTGGCTCGTAGCGACGAAACTTGATACCAAACTCTTTGGCAGATGCCACCGCGGTCGACAACAGGGTGTTGGCATCAACGGGCCTGGAGTCGGCACTGGCGATCGCCAAGGCCGCTTTTTCGTTGGCTCGCAACCATTCGATATCGTCCCTGGCGTCCTGGTAATCGCTCACCGATTCCAGGGCATAGCGCGCCGATGGCAGCACTGCGCCAACAATTACTAGCGCGGCCAAAGCCAGTCCCATCAGCAGGTTGAAAAGAAGTTGATCGCGGTCGGGCAGGCGACGGTACCATGCCAGGCAACGCTGGCCAAAAGTGGATTCCAGCAGCCGAATTTCCAGGCGCTCGATATGATCTTTGAGAGCCAACATCAGCGCGTGCCTCCAAGTTTCAGCCGACCAGTCACACTATCTCCCCGCTGCGCCACCGATTGTAACTTCGCAGGAAAACCCCGGTCCTGCAGCTGTTGCTGTAAGTTGCCCATTTGGTCAGCGGCTGCCGATTGTAGCTGCAGTGACATGCTGCGCGCCTGTCCATCGTATTCAATGGCCTGCAGCTTCAGCTTGCCTTCTGCACGCTGCCAGTCGTCGGCGACCGCGCCTATATAGGACAGTAGTAATTCGCTACCCGCTCCATCACTGCTCGCCAGCTTGCTTTGCAGCTGGCGCCGAGGATTGAAGACTCTCTGGGCCTGGGGAAACCACTCGCTGTAAAGCGCCCTGCCATCAGTCTCCAGTTTGCCTGCACGCCAATCAAACCAGAAACCGGTACCCAGCGTCAGTACAAGATGCAGCGCTACACATGCGGCAAAGGTCCCGGCTACGCGCATAGGGCTAAAGCCACCCCAAAAGCCGACGGATTTGGAAGCGTAACCACCCTGCAGCAGGTTGATCGCGTCTCCCAGTGCCTTCACCTGGGTTCTTGCCAAAACCTCAAGAGAGGACTCACGGTAGCCTACCAGCTTGATTGCATTCCCGACTCTGTCCTGGAGACGGCCGCGCAGGCGCTCTGCTATGTCCCTTGCCTCGGGAGTGTCGCTGTAAGCAATATCAATCTGCGGGGGCAATGTCGAAGTCGCTCCCCGAGACTGCTGCGCCAGCAGGGAAACCGCCAGTTCAGTGTTTTCGACATCGCAGCCAAGGCCGTGCCATGCCCCATCCCGAATGAGACTGCATTCCTCTTCCAGGTAAACCGTGACACGACCCGATTGCCAGGGAATTGCCAGATGCTCGGGTACCAGCCATGCGGTCGGTAAGCCTACGCTGTACAGCGCGTCCAGCCAGTTAATGACATCAAAGTGGCGCACTACCGCTACCGGCACCGGTTCGGTTTTGAAAACTGGCCCGATCGCGATATGCACATCCTCGATATCCTCAGCGAGCTTTTCCTCAACCAGAAAAGGCATTGCCTGCTTCGCATACCGATGCTGCCCAACAGGCACTTCCGCCGCCGAAAGCAGCACGTTGCGGGCCGGTGCCAACACCACCACGACCGGCTTTTGGCTGAGCGCTCCGTAACGCTCCCCCACTTCCCGCAGGCTATCCGCATGGGCTTCGGAGGACTCTCCCTGCAAGCTGATGAACATCCAATCGACGATTGTGTCTGTGCAGACATTACCACCACGCAACCGGATTACCAGGTAGTCGTACATTTAAATCGCCTTCAAACTGTTTTGCTGTGAACGATAGAGCACGCGGGTTTCCCCGCTATCGCGCTCACGATAAATGACACTACGCAGACGAGCGCTGCGATCGTGGTAAACCGCGATCACCTCAACCTCGAAGTAGTCCGAAGCGGTGGTAAGGAAAGGCTCCAGGCTGGCGCCGACAAGCCCACTTTCGCTCATTGCCTCGGATACGTTTTCGTAACTCTTAATCGCTTGCCGACTGGCCAAGGCCGCGACCCCACTCTCGTTAATCTGCTCAGCCAACGAAGACAAAACCTCGCTGCTGATGGTGTTTACATTCAGTTTAGTCCGTTCCGGTAAAGTCGTCAGATGCATCGCCAAATCAAGGAACTGTTGCTCGTTGACTTCCGCCACGGCATTAATCTCAGCGATATCAGCGAACCCGACATTGGCAGCCAGCATGGGAATACTCGATTCCATGTAAGCCTCGTCCTCAGCTCCCCGGCTGCCAACCTGGCGGTCATCGTCGACCCAGTCTGCAAAGCGGTAGGCAAGGTCCTGCTCAACCCCCAGGCGATTCAGCAGGCGCCGCAGCTGGGCCACTGCCACCGCATCAACTGCACCGCTTTCCAAGCGCAAATTGCCAAGATTGAAGCGACTGTGCAGGTCGGTGATATGAATCTGCAAATGCCCTTCATCCAGGGTGAACGACAGCTCATCGCTGGACCAGGCATCACTGTTACTGTCGACTTCGCGTTGCTCTTTAAGGTCCTGGTCGCGATCGCGCCACAACAACTCTCGGGCATAAGCCTCGCCACCAAGAGCAAAATAGTAGGCTTGCCGCGAATCTCTCAGTGCCATGCTGTTCTGGGTTTCAGTGAACCCTGTCAGCAACATGTCCCGGGCCAGGAAGCTCGCCAGACCAAAAACTAGCAAAACAGTTAGCAGAGCAACTCCCTGCTGCTTTCGAAGCGGTTTCATCGTAAGTTGACAAATCGTTGGATGGTTTGGCCACTGGACAGGTCGATGGATAACTCGATTCCCCGGGGCAACTCGGCGAGACCGTCGACGGGAGCCTGATCCTCTTTTTCGCCCTCCGGCGGCCACTGGGAGACCCATTGACCGTCATCATTCATAAACCGAAAACTGAGCTCAGCGACACCTTGCAACAAGGCCTGGCGGTACGCCGGTGTAGCCTGCACCCGGTCAAGCGCTGCGTATACTTCGCGGTAGAGGGTCGGGCCATCCTGTTCGGATTCGATAAGGTAGCTGATGCGGCGCGCCCCAACAACGTGCACAGAGTTACGTTGTGGAAAACCCGTTCGGCTGAACTCGAGACGACCCGAGTGCCTTCCATCCACAGCGGGCGACCTGGCTTCGGAGCCCAAGCTGCGCACACTGCGGGGAATAAGCTGGCGCATATCCTGGTCGATGACGATGAGCGCTTTTGCAAGGCTCTCTCTGCGATCTGTCGCTGCCTGCAGGCTACCCTGGCTGCGGTTCATGCTGCTGAGAAACTGGTAACAGGCAGACCCCAGCAGGGCGAAAATGGCCAGGCCGACCATCAGTTCAATAAGGGTAAACCCGCTTTGATAACTCAGCGCCCCACGATGCTTGAACCCGGCCCTGCCTGGCGCCATCACTAATGCTGGCCTCGAAATGCAACCAGGCGAGATAGCTCAGCATGTGGCTGCTGGCTTTGGTCGAGCACCGCCACTTCAATCCTGCGCAATAGGGGAAACGAGGTGGTTCGCGTGTCGATGATCACTTCGAATTCGGCGGAACCATAAGTGAGCGGGTAGCTAATCAGGCCAGGCTCGGTCCAGTTTTTGCGCGCGAGAATACGATTGAGCTCGTTTTCCGCAAGCACATCACCAAGCAGCTGCAGTTGAGCACGGCTGGAACCCGCCAGCTGCTGGGACGACTGCCCCAAAAAAGCGGTGGCCAGTATCCCGAAGATGGCAAGCGCCACCAGGATTTCCATCAGGGTAAACCCGCGCTGGCTCACTGCACAAGCACCTTCTGGATGCCATCGCTGGCAAGCGTGGAACTGATGCCGCTACTGTGCACCAGCCGAAGCTTGAAGGGATCGCTCACACCGGAAGCGTCAAAAACGATGGCGTGTTGGTCGTCACCAGGTGCCGTTGCCGCTGGCTCCACCAGGGTCAACTGCAATCCGTTGCTTTGCAGGCCATGGGCATCGAGGATGGCCGCATTACTTTCAGCCCACTCCAGGTTCTGAAGGTTGAGTATGCTGCTGCGGTAACCGGCGTCATCGAGCAACAGTCCGGTCTGCGTGTGTTGCAGCATGGCCTCCAACTGCAACGTATCGAGCACTTTTACCAGACGCGCAGTTTCGTTCGCCAGCAGCGCGGAATTGCGGTCCGGAAGAACCACTGCCGCCAGCGAGAGAAGGACACCGAGCACCACCATGACCAGCATCAACTCCAGCAGGGTAAACCCCCGGCTGAAAGAACCTAGAGATCCCATTGGCCGATATCAGCCTGAACGCCGTCACCTCCCTCCTGGCCGTCGGCACCGAGGCTGTAAAGATCGTAGGGACCGCTAGCACCCGGGCTCAGGTAGCGGTATTCATTCCCCCAGGGATCCTGGAGCATTTTCTTTCGCTTGATATAGCCCTGCGCCCGCCAGTTTTTTGGCTCTGGTGCCGCGCTTGGCTTCTCAACAAGCGCCCCTAGCCCCTGGTCCGTCGTGGGGTAAGTGCTGTTGTCCATATAGTAACGTTCGAGGGCGTCCACCAGGGTACTGATATCGGCTTTTGCCGCGGTTACCCGCGCCTCATCGACATTGCCTACTATGTTGGGGGCAACCAGGCCAATCAAAATCCCGATGATAACAACCACCACCATGATCTCGATCAGCGTAAAGCCCTTCTGTTTCTTTCGATAATGTCGCATAAAAATTCACCCTTCCTAGATCAATTGATTAAGGCTCAATATGGGTTGCAAAATCGCAACCACGATCACCAGTACTACCCCTCCCATGATAAGCAATGTCGCCGGTTCAAATAAGCTCACCAACGTTGACACCAGGTTATCCAGTTCCTGTTGCTGGTTATTTGCCACCCTGCCCAACATGGCGTCAAGCTCGCCTGCTGACTCGCCGCTGGCAATCATGTGAATCATCAGTGGCGGAAACTGCCCACTATTTTCCAGCGCCTGATGCAAGCTGCAGCCTTCTTCGACCTGCTGGCCAATGTCCCTGACCTTGTCACGCACGTAAACGTTGCCGAGCACATCACCCGCAATTCTTATCGCCTCTACCAGTGGCACTCCCCCGCTGGACAGGATGCTCATGGTGCCGGCGAACCTGGCCGCATTGAATCGCTGCACCAGGGACCCCAGCAGAGGTAACCGCAAAATGCCTCGATGCCAGCGACGGCGCAACACCGGCTTCATCAGTGCGTATTGCACCGAACCTATTAGTATGACAACGCCAATCAGCAAATATGCGCCCTGATTGCGCATGAATTCGCTGACATCGATCAAAAAACGGGTGAGTACCGGGAGAGATTGGCCCTGTGAAACGTAGACCTCCACGATATCCGGCACCACAAAAACCATTAACACCGCGACTATCGCCATCGACATCACGAACAGCAGCACCGGGTAGATCAGGGCTAATCGAGTTCGCTGCACATTGGCGTGGCTGCGCTGGGTATGGTCAGCCAGTTGCTCCATCACGATATCAAGGTGCCCGGCCTGCTCTCCCGCTCCCACCGTAGCACAGTAAAGGTCGGAAAAAGCATTCGGCCAGGCGCTCAGGCTTTGCGCCAGGCTGCGGCCCTCGAGTACCCCCGCCCTGACTCCAAGGATGATAGCGCGCAGTTTAGCCTGTGATGTCTGCCGGCCCACCGCTGAAAGTGCCTCCTCGAGCGGTATCCCCGCTTGCAGCACGATCGCCATCTGGCGCGTGAATGCAGCCAGGTCTGCGACACTGATCCTGCTACCCAGGCGCACACCCCTTGCGCCGGTATTGGCTTCGCAAGTTGCGTTCTCGTCAACGCTCAACGGCGTCAAGCCCTTGTCCCGCAATTGCTGTCGCGCCTGCCGCTTGCTCTCCGCCTCGATCAGACCCTTGAGGGATTTGCCACGCTGGTCCAGCGCAGCATAGGTAAATGCTGCCAACGGCCTAATCCTCCTGGGTAACCCTGAGCACTTCTTCGATAGTCGTGATCCCTGACTTTACCCGCCGGAAACCGTCCTCGCGAATGCCGCTGGCGCGCTCACGAACATGCTGCATTATTTCTGATTCAGCACACCGGTCGTGAATCATACGCCTCATCGCGTCATCGACTTTCACCAGCTCATAGATACCGATTCTGCCGCGATAACCTTGCTGGTTACACTTGTCACAACCTGTCGCACGAAACAGTTGCGGCGCCTGCTCCGAGGGATCCAGACCCAACAACCTGGATTCGGTCGCATCGGGTTCGTAGGCAAGCTTGCAGTCAGGACACAGGGTCCGCACCAGGCGCTGGGCAATAACCGCCACCAAGCTTGAAGCCAATAGAAATGGCTCAACCCCCATGTCTTCAAGTCGAGTAATTGCGCCCACCGCGGTGTTGGTGTGCAGGGTCGACAGCACCATATGTCCGGTCAGGCTGGCCTGCACCGCAATTTCCGCGGTTTCCAGGTCTCGAATCTCCCCCACCATTACAACGTCCGGGTCCTGGCGCAGGATAGCCCGCAGGCCACGGGCAAAAGTCATGTCTGTCTTGGTGTTGACCTGGGTCTGGCCGATGCCGTCGAGGTTATACTCGATGGGATCCTCAACCGTGAGAATGTTGCGGGTGGCATTGTTGATTTCGCTGAGCGACGCGTAGAGAGTCGTGGTTTTACCAGACCCGGTGGGACCGGTAACGAGTACGATTCCATGGGGTTTGGCCAGGACCTCGCCGAGCTTTTGCAAGTCGGAGGGAGCCAGGCCGAGGCTATCCAACTGCAAGCGGCCCGCTTGCTTGTCCAGCAGGCGCAAAACTACCCGCTCACCGGCGCTCGAGGGCATGGTCGATACCCTCACGTCCACTTCGCGACCTCCGACGCGCAGGCTGATACGGCCATCCTGGGGTACACGCTTCTCGGCGATGTCCAACTTTGCCATTACCTTGATCCGTGACACCAGCAGGGGGGCCAGCTCGCGCCGGGGGTGCAGGATTTCCTGCAGCATGCCATCTACCCTGGCGCGCACTGCAAGGCGTTTTTCGTAGGTTTCAATGTGCACGTCCGACGCATTTTGCTTGACCGCTTCAGCGAGGATGGCGTTAATCAGCCTGATAACTGGAGCGTCATCCTGTTGCTCTAAGAGGTCAGCCGTTTCCGGCAAGCTGTTGGCAAGGGCAGCCAGGTCGATATCCTCGCCAAGGTCCTCTGCCGCCTGCATTGCGTCCCCGGATTTGCTTTCGTAATACTCCCCCATCGCCCGGTCGAAGTCGCCGGGCTCCAGCATCCGGCAGACAAAGGGAGTCGCGATAAACCTGCGAACCTCACCCAGAGCCTCTGCCAGCAGACCCTCCCGGAAGAACAGGGTCAGACGCATCTGCTCGTCTTCTGCCAGGAATACGCCGTAGCGCCGGGCAAACCCATAGGGTAGGCGCTCTGACTGATCGGGCCGGAATTCGTGGATTAAATCTGCGGATTCACCGACCATCGCTTCTGGATTTGCTTGCAATTCAGCACCCTCTCGCACTCTTGAAACAGACCTCACAACAAACCGATTCAGGCGTTATTTTTGGTATTTTTTATCAATACATGAACCGTAGCACACTATGGGGACACCGTTAATGAATCTGCAATCGCGCCCGGAGTCTCCAACTATAATGTTTTAAAAATGTGAACTTCATGTGCTTTGGGGGAATACGAGATGGGCCACAGCGACACCCTGTCGGGCCTGGGAGAAAGATTTGGATTAACCGGGATTACCCAGGTGGCGATAGTCTCGGCGACAATACTCAGCCTGGCAGCGATCGCCTGGCCCATCAGCCGGGTTATGCTGCACCAGAGCGAATACGCCAGCGCATCGTCCCCCACCCAGCAACAAACCATGCCCGATCTGAATCTGATAAGCCAGGCGGATCTGTTCGGCAAGGTTAGTCCCGCACCTGTCGCTGAAAGTGACGCGTTACCCTCAACCCGCCTGCAGTGGGTCCTACAGGGCGTGTTTACGGGAGCGGAGCCAGCTAGTGGCAGCGCCATCATTCTCGCCAGTGATAACAACGCCAAGCTGTATAAAGCGAACCAAGCAATGCCCGGTGGCGCCACCCTGACCGAGGTGCATCCCGACCACGTGGTGATCAACCTCAACGGTCGTCTTGAAACACTTCGCTTCCCCAATGTAAGCGCCGGGCCCAGGCCTCAACAGAACATCCCACCGCTGACAGAACCCACCATGAACGTTGCGGAGGACACCGCAAGCAATCGTCGAGAAATCGTTAGACAGCGCCTCGAAATGTTGCGCCAACGCGCACTTAGCCGCCCCTGAAGGAGTCTGCATTGAATTACCTGAAACCCATAGTAATGACAGTGGTATTGTCATTCGCCAGTCTATCGGGGCCGGCACTGGCCCAGGGCGAGCGCAACATCACCATGAACATGCAGGATGCGGAAATTCGTGCCCTGATCCAGTGGATGGCAGACAAAAGCGGCAAGAACTTTGTGGTTCACCGCGATGTCAAGGGCCTGGCGACGGTGGTCTCGGCCGAGCCGGTAAGCCTCGACGAGGCCTGGCAAATGTTTTTGCAGGTACTTGAGCTCAATGGGTACGCGGCGGTGAGCTCTGGCCAGTCGGTCAAGGTGTTGCCGGCACCCAAAGCCTCGCAATCGGCAGGAAATGGCGACTTGGGGCTCGCCGGTGACATCAAGGTCAGCATCATACGTTTACAACATGTTCCGGCACAGGAGCTGAGTCAACAGCTCAAGCCGCTGATGAGCGAGGCCGGGGTCATCACAGCCTACCCCCAGACCAATGCGTTAATTGTGTCGGACCGCGGCGACAATATCGAGCGTATACGCCGCCTAAGCCGGCAAATCGACCAGAGCGGTGATTCTTCATTCGACCTCGTAACGCTAAAACATGCGGATGCTTTTGAAGTCCTGAAATCGGTGTCCGGCTTGATGAGTGAAGAACTCAAGCAATCGGGACTGGCGGTATCAATGTCGGTGGATCCGCGGGGCAACGCCATACTGCTCGCTGGCAACAGCTACCAGCGCGCGAAGGTCAGCAAACTGGTACGGCAGCTGGACAAACCGGTGGAAGCCACGGCGGGAACCCAGGTGGTCTACCTCCACTACGTGGATGCGGAAGAACTGGTGCCCGTGTTACGCGGCACCCTCGATCATATCAACGAAGAATCGATGGAGAACGCTTCACCCGCCAGCGTAGAGGCGAGCAAGGCTGCCAACGCCCTGGTCATCAACGCGCCACCGGCCATTCAGGCGCGGCTCAAGCGAGTGATCAAGCAACTGGATATTCGCCGTGCCCAGGTACTGGTGGAGGCACTGATTGTCGACGTGATGGAAGATGATGGCCGCGAGCTGGGGATCAGCTGGATTACCGCAGACCTTGCCGATGAGGCCAATACCGGCGGTTTCGCCGCAAACAACACCACCGGTTCACTGGGCATCGGTAACCCGATCACCGACAGCGATGGAGAAATCATCGATGTCATTCCCGGCGCAGGACTGAGCTTTGGTTATATCAAGGACGGCGATCTGCGCGCTGTCTTTCGGGCATTATCATCCAAGACCCGCTCAAACGTGATTTCGACTCCCAGCGTGGTGGCGCTGGACAATGAAGAAGCATCGTTGCTGGTGGGCCAGAACGTACCTTTTGTCACCGGCCAATCCACCGGCGCGGCATCCCAGACCGACAACCCCTTTACCACGGTCCAACGCCAGGACATAGGCACCACCTTGAAGATCACGCCTCGCATCAACCGGGGCGACTCGGTAACCCTCAAGATCGAGCAAACCACCGAGCGCATCAACAATGACGCCTCCTCCTCAGCCGTCGACCTGGTGACGAATAAACGCCAGATTCTCACTAATGCCCTGATTCGCGACGGGGAAATCCTGGTGCTTGGGGGATTGATCAGCGACGAAGAATCGGAGCTGGTGCAGAAGACGCCACTATTGGGGGACATACCGATTCTGGGCTACTTGTTCCGCTCCAAAGGCAAGCTAAAACAAAAAACCAACCTGATGGTATTTATCCACCCCGTCATTCTCAAGGACGAGATGCAGGTCGCCGATGTGACACAGCAGCGCTACGATTTCATGCGCGAAGTGCAAAAGACCTACCGCGATCGTAACCGCGTTGACTGGAATCAGGAGCCGCCACTGCTTCCCGACTACGACGAATACCTGCCGAACGGCTCGATCGGCCCCCAGGGTATGATTGCACCCCAGGGCATGGTCACCGGGAAACGATAAGCCGATCAGGCGTCAGGTATTCGCTGGTATCATTTACCGCAGATTAGACGCCCGGTGTTTTTTCGCCGAGCCCTCTCTCAGGAATCGATCTTCACCAGGCAACGCCCCTGGATTTTCCCGGCGAGCAGGTCCTGCAGTGCCTGCGGCGCCTGCTCCAGGGAAATCTCCTGCACCAATGGCGCCAGTTTGTCGGCACGGTGGTGCTCGGCGATCCAGTTCCAGGCGGCGCGCTTTTGCTCCAGCGCCACTTCCACTGAATCGATGCCCAGCAGGCTGACGCCGCGCAAGATAAACGGGAAGACACTGGTGGGCAGATCGGTGGACTGGACCAGTCCGCTGCATGCCACGGCACCACTGTGGCGAATCACTTTCAACACATTGGCAAGGGTAACCCCGCCGACACAGTCTATAGCCGCGTCAAACTGTGGCTTCAGCAGCGGCTTCTTCTCCGGCTCTGAAAAAGTCTCCCGCGGCAAGATCGCGGTAACGCCAAGGGATTCCAGCAAAGCCGCCGCCTGCTTATTGCCGCTGACAGCGCTTACCTTGTAGCCGCAGGCACCCAGGAACAGTACGCTCATGGTTCCCACGCCGCCGGTCGCTCCGGTGACAAGAACCTCCGCCGGTGGCTTCAAGCCAAGCTTTTCCAGTTTCATGACGCTCAGGGCAGCGGTAATGCCGGCGGTTCCATAGCTCATCGCCGTGCGAGCATCCAAACCCTGGGGCAGCGGCAAAACCCAGGTGGCCGGTACCCGGATGTATTCGGCCAGCCCGCCCGCGGTATTCATGCCCAGGTCGTAGCCAAACACCACCACCGGATCACCCTGCTGGAAATCGGCCACCGACGATTCGGCCACCTCCCCCGCCGCATCAATGCCGGGTGTGTGGGGAAAGCTGCGGGTCACCCCCTTGTTCCCGATCGACGACAGCGCGTCCTTGTAATTGATGGAAGAGTAGCGAACCCGAATGAGAACCTCGCCCGACGGCAGCTCTTCAAGCCGGCGACGGGTAAGTTCGGTACTGAAGTTGCCGTCACTTTCGCTGATTAATAGTGCTCTGTAGTCATTCATGAGATATCCCCTCGCATTCCATTTTATGGTGACTCTTCCGAACCTATGAAAAAAAACGCGTCTGTTGCAGTCCCTGCCATACCCGCTCTGCAGCTGTGCCTACTGCGCCCTCAGCGGCAAGCCCGAGTTTCTCCTGCCAGCTCTTCTTGGCGACATATTTGACCTGATAGATATCAGCACAGTCGCGCTGGTCCATCAGATACTGGTCGCTGGTACCCAATTCGTCTATGAGTTGCAACTGCACGGCCCGGCTACCCAGCCAGACCTCACCAGTGGCGATGGCATCGATATCGACTGCCGGCCGGTGCTGGGCGACAAACTGTTTGAACAACTCATGGGTCTGCTCGAGATCTTCAATAAATTTCTCTCGACCTTTCTGGGTGTTCTCACCAAAAATGGTCAGGGTACGCTTGTATTCGCCGGCAGTCAGCAGCTCATAGTCGACGTCATGTTTCTTCAAAACGCGGTGAAAGTTTGGAATCTGCGCAACCACGCCCACCGAGCCAATCATGGCAAAAGGCGCTCCTATAATTTTGTTGCCGATACACGCCATCATGTAACCACCGCTGGCGGCCACCTTATCGATGCAGACCGTTAATGGCACATCCTTGTCTCGCAGGCGGTCCAGCTGCGAAGCAGCCAGCCCGTAGGAGTGTACCATACCGCCACCGCTCTCCAGTTTGACGACAACCTCGTCGCAGCTGCGGGCAACGGTAAGTACCGCGGTAATCTCCTCACGCAACTCGGCAACTGCGCTCGCCTTGATGTCGCCGTCAAAATCCATGACGTAAATACGACGCCGGGTGTCGTCGACCGCTGTATCCCCTTTGCCGACCTTGAGCTTGAGAGCTTTCTTTTTCTGCGCCTGTGACTGTTTATCCGCCGCCTTCTTTTGCTTCTGCTGCAGTTTCAGTTCGGGGGGATCCAGCACAACCTGGTGCAGGCTTTGCGCCATGTTGTCATAACGGTCATTCACATGTTGTACTTCAATGTGGCCCCGCTCAGGCCTTTGGCCGCGACTGCCGGCCGCCGCCGCAACGCCGATTATGACGGCGATGGCTGCAACGATAGTCAATGCTTTCAACAGGAAAAGGCCATAATCGGCCGCAAATTCAACCACTACGTACTCCAGCTCATTGTGATGATGCCTCCGCCGACACCCGTGGGGGAACCGCAGAAATGGCGTGTTAAAGGGTAGTTAAGGACGAAGCGCCGAGTTGAACGTGCTTAGCGACCAAGCGCAACCGTCGCCGCTTCATTTAGCGGAAGGGCAATTAAACCATGTTGACCCAGTGCAATGGAATAGATGGCACCATCGACCATCGGCAGGTAGGAAGCGCTGGTATAACGCGCGTTGATAAATGGGAACAGAAAACGGTAGCTGCGGATGCTCTCCCAGGCATCAACCACACCCGCGGCAGCACTGACATCATAGACTGATTTCGTTGCGTTTTGCTGCTCCTCAAGACTGAGGTAACGACCACTGAGTTGATCCATGCGGTATAGCGGCCGGGCCGGGATTCCATCGACCCATTGCAGCATTCGAACATCAATTTGCCATTGGTCGCCGCTGAGTGCGTAGCGCGCCTCGTTTCCCTCGCCATCGACCAGCAACGCCTCGAAACTTCGGTCTCCCAATTGCTCGAAGCTGATATGCCCGATCACCTGATGGTGCCTGGATTCCTTATAAGCCAACAGGTCATACGCGAAAAGGCCAGTTGCCACTGCGGCTGCAAGCAGGCTGAAAGCCGCCATACCCCTTGCCCATGCCCCGAACCATTGCAGGTGCCCCACCAGGCGTAAACCGAAGAAGCCGAGAACTACTCCGATACATGTTGCAAGTAATGGTAACAGCAAGCTAACCACAAAAACCCCCATCCCTATTATGCGGCGTCTGAAAGCTCCGACACACTCTGTTCCGCAAGCGACAGTAAATCACCGTTTTCGCGATCGGACATCGACAACTCATCAAGGTAGTATTCGAGACTTATCAGTGCATCTGCCAGCGTCTCGATCTCTCCCCGGGACTGGTCGGAAACCCCACGCACACCACAATGGTCCAGATGAGCGATACACTGGCGCAGCACTGAGGCTGCCCGCTCATGCCCAAGGATCTGGAATGCGCCCACCACCATGCTCAAGCTGGAGCCGACATTGGCAATGTGAACGGCGTCGAAGCCAGAATCAAGGTAGGCAGTTATCCCACGCTTGGCGAGGCTTATTGCAGATTTACTCTCATTGATAACGACCCCGGTTGCCTCTTCGAGCAGCTCGCGGGCCAACAATTGGGAGCCCTGGATGCCCTCTTGTTCACCGGCCATCGCGCGATCGTCAAAACAGTCCGGGTTCCTCAAGGTGTTTTCTACCAACATCAGGGCTTCGGCAACAGACTGCACTGCATCTTCACTGGTCACCCCGGCTGCCACACTCTGATTGACAGTAAAGGCCTTGTCGACCAGTACGCCTTTGAGGCGTATAAAACCCGCACCGGCCAGTGCATCACCAATCGACTGCAGGTGGCCAGCCGCATCGGCGACGAGTTCTGCTGACATGTCGTCACGCTTTGACTCCAACAACACCTTCAGCGCCTCGACCTGGTCGCTCACATCCTGGGAAACGGCATTCAAAGCGACGGCTGAGGATTCGCCCAGCGCCTGCTCCATAGCTCCCAGCGCGGCATCATCAAACTCCGCCGCGGGCAGGCCGTACTGGCGGCAAATGCCATTGCGCAGCGGGGTATCGTCGCCTGCCAGCAGCAGCAGGCAGAGCAATGCATCGCGGTGCAGTGGCAGTAGCTCGGTGGGCTCCGCTCTATCCGCTTTACAGCGCTGGCGCAAATAGCCGTCGACCAGCGCCAGCATGCGTTTACGAGCGCGGGTCAGGCGCAATGCACTCGATCTCAAGCGCTGCAGCACTGCACTGACCAGGAGCCACCATTCTTCATTCGCGAGATCCAGGAAGTCATGGCGCAGGCGATTTATGGAGCGCTCCATCAGATGCAGGTTGGACGGTACATTCTTGTCGCGAAGCACTGCCAGCAGCCCCACCTGGTACATATGCAGCAGGCGCCTGGCCTTGGCTAATTCCTCATCAGCAAGGGCATAGTCCTCGGCGGCTGCGAGCTCCGGGACCTTGCCGGGTTTGAAGCCGAGCAATTCCTGCTCCAGCAATGACGGCTGACGCAGCCTCGCGCGAAGTCGATTGAGCGACTCAGCGACCAGCAACGGGTTGAGCTGCTGCTGCCTGGTGCAGTTCTCGACATAACGCTCAAGACTGGCAAAGGAGTCGAGCAATACGGTAGAGTTGATTTCCCCACGCTGCAGGCTGCCAGCCGACATTGCCTTGCAACATTGCAATAATGCGGTCGAAAGCTCGATCGCGCCGCGAAATTCAACCACTCGCAGTATACCCCTGACCTGGTGCAGCTCTGTGATGGCTTTGTCCATCAAACTGGCGGTCGAGGGATCACAGATCCACGCATCGACGTATTGCCGGGCAGTAGCCAGGCTCTTTTGCAGCTCTTCACGCACCAGCATCGCTGACTGCATGTTGATCGGTAGTAGGAAAGGCACTATCTGTTGCTCCCTGTCGCCCTTGGACCACCTTTTAGTAAGGCCCGTTATTTTCCTGCCAAAGTATAGATGGCGCTGTCAGGCTGGCTATGGTTTCACCCCGCCAGCGTCTTCGGGAATACAGACGTAGAGACACACTTCACAAATTCAACAGGTCTTCGCGCTTTTGCACTGGACCCTGAGGATGACGCTGTTAATTTTTATGGTGGCAGTAGTCATCTATTTCATGACGGAGGCACAGGTTTACGCCTTCAGCCGCAACCTGCTCTATGCGCTGACGGTAAACGGCGGCAAGTGGCCAACTGGCTCAGGGCGCGGCGGGTTGTTCGATCTTCCAGACACAGTTGCCCTCGCTTTTGGCATCTATCAAAGCCAGCATGGCTTCATGAGCGGCCTGTTCCTCGGCGCTGGCCCGGATTACCGGCAGGGCCGGCCGCTCTGTCGAGAGCGCCAGCCGTTCCTCGATCGCCGGAGCGGCCTTGTTGGCCATTTCTCCCTGTCCGCCCAACGCCAGGTCGGTTTGACCCGACGTCATCGCCAGATACACATCTGCCAATATCTCGGCGTCGAGCAGCGCCCCATGGAGATCGCGCTGGGTGTTATCGACAAAATAACGCCCGCACAGCGCATCGAGATTATTGCGGCGCCCTGGATGCATTTGGCGCGCCATGACCAGGGTATCGATGACCCCGCAATGCTGCTCTATCGGTTTGTATTCATTGCTGTACAGCTTCAACTCGTGGTTGATAAAGCCCAGGTCAAACGGCGCATTGTGGATAATCAACTCCGCACCGACAACGAACTCCAGGAATTCGGCGGCGATCGCCCGGAATTCGGGTTTGTCCGCCAGGAACTCGTTGGTAATGCCGTGCACCTCGATCGCACCTGCGTCAATTTCCCGGCGGGGGTTGATGTACTGATGGTAGGTTCGACCGGTCAGGCGGCGATTGACCATCTCCACACACCCGATTTCGATGATGCGATGCCCCTGCTCGGGTTCCAGCCCGGTGGTCTCGGTATCAAGTACAATTTGCCTCATGTCGCTCTCTGTCCCATTTGCCTGATGCCTTCATTGGCCAGCTCATCCGCGCGATCGTTGCCGGGGTGGCCGCTGTGACCCTTCACCCAGTGCCAATTGATCTTGTGGTGTGCTACAGCCTGGTCGAGAGCACGCCATAAGTCCTCATTCTTGACCGGTTTCTTGGCCGCGGTACGCCAGCCCCGCGCCTTCCAGTTGGCCAGCCATTCGGTTATCCCCTTGCGAAGGTACTGCGAATCCGTATACAGGTCGACCTGGCTCGGCCGCTTCAGCGCCTCCAGCGCCTTGATGGCCGCCAATAACTCCATGCGGTTATTGGTAGTCGGCGACTCGCCGCCAAACAGTGCTTTCTCGTGCTGACCGAAGCGCAACAAAGCACCCCAGCCGCCTGGTCCCGGGTTCCCTTTACAGGCGCCATCCGTATATATTTCAATGGTTTGCATAACTACCTACGTGGCGTTTTCGACGGCCCCAGGCCGCTTCGGGCAGCGCCAACCGGAACCAGCTCGGGCCTCCAGACGCGCCAGCGCGGCTTCAGCGGGGTCAGGCCCACTTTTTGCTTGCGGGCTTCGATCAGGTAAACCCCGCCAAAAGGCAGAGAATAGCGCTCTGCATAATCCCACAAGCGCGACATTTTCCCCAGCATCCTCGGTGTTTGCAATGGCAGATGGTGAAAGGAGTGATGGATATCGGTAACTCGCATATCCAGCAGTGACAGCCAGTCCATCATGCGATGTGAACTGATCATGTGCCCACGCCAGGGGCTGTCCCGGTATCCGGCCAGCAGTCGCGTGCGCAAACCGAAAAGGCTCCAGGGATTTATACAAACTATCAACAGGTGCCCGCGCGGCATCAAAACCCGGTGAGCCTCGCGCAGGATGCGGTGCGGATGACGACTGAACTCCAGCACATGGTGGAGCAGGACCACATCCATACTGTCGCTCTCCAGGGGCAGGGCCTCAAAATGGGCGACGGCCCCGCTACGGCCTGGCAAGTCGATGCCGGCAGCGAGCTGGAAACGGTGGCGAATCTTGCTTGCGAGCGTCAGGTCACGGTGCACCAGGGCGCTCATCTGCAACAGATAATAGCCAAACAACTGCTCGAGGCGCTGGTCCAGCAGTGCCATTTCCCGCTGCAACAATATTTTGCCGAGGTCCGAATCAAACCATTCCTCGAGCGCAGGTCGATAATCGTAGAACTCATCGTGATCAGGGTACGACATAATGAACTTCTCCCGGTTCAACGCCCTGCCTGTCGCCTTGCTTCATTCGTAGCTTTCATAGGGATCATAGCGGTGGGCGAGCAATTTTGTCTCACAACCATGAAACTGTGGCGAAGCGATAGGTTACAATAGAGCGACTCCAACCCCGAATTCAAGATCATCACGCGATAATATGCTTAAAATCGAGCCCATAGCGGCATTCAGCGACAATTATATCTGGTTACTCCACGATGCATCTGGCGCCTGGGTAGTCGACCCCGGAGATGCGGCTGTCGTCGTTGCAGCCATTGAACGTATCGCCCGGCCATTGCTTGGCATTCTCATCACCCATCACCACTTCGATCATACAGGCGGAGTCGAGGAACTGGTTGCTCGCTATCAGCCCAGGGTCGTTGGACCTGCCAATCAGGCGATAAAGGGCGTTCAAACCCGTCTTGGCAAAGGCGACAGCGTAGACGTACTGGGGGTTCGCTTTCGCGTGCTTGAAGTGCCGGGTCACACCCTTGATCACATTGCATACTATGCCCCCGACGCCAGGCCAGAGCCCCTGCTTTTCTGCGGCGACACCCTGTTTGCGGCAGGTTGCGGGCGGGTATTCGAAGGCACGCCACCCATGATGTACGCATCGCTACAACAATTGGCAGCACTGCCCCCCAACACCCGGGTTTTTTGTGCCCACGAATACACGTTGGCCAACCTGAACTTTGCTGCCGCTGTGGAGCCTGGGGAACCCGCCATAAAGCATCGCATCAGCCGCGATCGCGCCCGGCGCGAGCAAGGTCAACCCACCGTGCCCTCGTCTCTCGCGGAAGAATTGCAAACCAATCCCTTCTTGCGTTGCGACCAGCCCGCAGTAGAAGCTGCTGCGACGGCACATGCGGGACAGCCCCTGGGCGATGCAGAATCTGTGTTTGCCCAAATCAGGGCATGGAAGAACAGTTTCTAGGAGCTCCTGGCGGTAAAACCCCGCACAGTACAACATCGCTCGACGGTAGTTACTGGCAGCGGTGGCGAGAGGCGGCCGCTCGACGGGTTGCCGGCACGTCGCAGGATAGCGCTCGAAGAAGCGTCGCCAGATATGGCAAATCAGCGCCCGGCAAAGCATAATGGCGGTTTTGGCACCTGCTGCAAGGCTGAGATGACAACCCAGTACTCATCCTGACGGCAACGCCTTGACCGGTCACTTTGACATTTCTAGACTTTACGCTGCTATCGCCAGGACAGACATCGCGGGAGACGAAACATTGCAAGCAGGCACAAAGAACAACAACAAAGCATCCCGCAAGGCAGTCTGCGCGGCAGCAAGGCCTGCCCTTGTAGCCTTGACCGTCGCTATCACCAGCGCCTGCAGTACGACCCCGATTTACGAACATCACTCGCCGACGCTGGCTGCCGACGAAGCACACAAAACGCCAGCAGAGGCTACACCGGCGCCCACCTCAGTTACGACCCTCAGCCCAGCGGCCGCCCCGGTATGGTCGCAACCGACCCAACCTCTGCAATGTGAGCCTGAAAACCCTTCGGCGCTGGCGTGGACACACGCGGGCCACGAGGACTTATGGGCACGGGTTAGAGCCGGTTTTCAGTTGGATCACGATAGCAACCAGCCACGGGTCCAGGCCCAGCTCAACTGGTTTGCCACCCACCAGTCCTACGTCGACCGCATCGTCAACAGGGCGAGCCTCTATCTTTACTATGTGGTGGATGAACTGGAGCGCAATAATATTCCAACGGAGCTGGCTCTGCTGCCGATCGTCGAAAGTGCCTACGATCCGTTCGCCTATTCAAGTGGGCGGGCATCGGGGATTTGGCAGTTCATTCCCAATACGGGGAAAATGTACGGCCTGAAGCAAAACTGGTGGTACGACGGGCGCAGGGATATACGCGAGTCAACCCGCGCAGCGATTCAGTACCTGAGTGAATTGAACAAGCGCTACAAGGGCGATTGGGAACTCGCCATGGCTGCCTATAATGCCGGCCAGGGTAACGTCGATCGCGCCATTCGACGAAATCGTAAGCAGGGCAAGCCCACTGATTTCTGGTCGCTGCAATTACCCAAAGAGACCCGCGCTTACGTGCCTCGCCTGCTGGCGGTAGCCAAAATTGTCTCCACGCCCGATGCGTACAATGTGCGCCTGAGACCCGTTCCCAATGAGCCGTATTTCCACCCGGTGGCCATTGACGGCCAGCTCGATCTCAACGCAGCTGCCCGACTCGCCCGTATCAGCGTCGAAGATTTGTACCGCTTGAACCCAGGTTTTAATCGTTCGGCTAGCGACCCCAAGGGTCCATTTGAGCTGTTGTTGCCAGCCACGCGGGCTGACGAATTTTCCCTCAAGCTGGACCAGCTCGCACAAGCAGACAGGGCCAATTGGGGCCATTACAGCGTCAAATCTGGCGACAACCTGGGCCTGATAGCAACGCGCCACGGGACCAGCGTTGATGCGATAAAACGGGCCAATCAACTGGGCAGCAATACTATCCTCCCCGGCCAGCGTTTGCTTATTCCCAAACCCGTATCGGCTGCACAGCGAGTACCCGCCAGGGTCGATGCCATCGACAGCGTGGCAGCTGCGGGTCGCCAGCGCATCGAATACCAGGTACGCGCCGGGGATTCGATGTGGAAGATAGCGCAGCAATACCAGGTATCCGTGGAGGACCTGGCACGCTGGAACCACCGTTCGTCCAATGATGCCATCCACCCCGGTATGCAGTTGACTCTATGGACCGACAACCCGTCGTTGGCCGCGTCGCTAACCGAACAAGTGCGTAAAGTCGGATACACCGTGCGCAGAGGGGACTCACTGGCGCGGATCGCGTCGCGCTTCAATGTTCGACTCAAGGACATTCTCCAGTGGAACCCGCTGGATCGGCCGGAATATCTCCGGCCCGGCCAAAACCTGACGCTCTACATCGATGTGACCAAGGCAAACTAGACATCGCTATGGTACCATTCGGCCCATCCCAAAGTAGCCACCAGGGCAGGTCAAAGGGTAGACCCAATCCGGATCCCGGCGTCCAGCCAGGGAGGCTGTATACTCGGGCTCGAGCTAATGCTTGATTGAGGCGAAAGCTGGCATCGTAAGGCTGTCGTACTGCGCTGTTTCCGGTATCCCTGGCGGCTACGGTCCACAGTTTTCCGCACCCACGTGCACGGGTGGCGATGGGCGCTGACCACACAGCAACGGTGCTAGTTGACGACGCTTACATCAGCAACTTCCGATATTTTCCCTTACAAGTAGCAAGGCCACTATGACCGCCTACTTTATTCGCCGACTGTTGTTGGTCATTCCGACCTTTATCGGCATTACGTTGCTGGTTTTTGCCATTACCCGGGTTGTGCCGGGCGGTCCGATAGAGCGCATGATGACCGACGCGATGCTGGCCGGTGGTGACGCTGCCACCACTCAGACCGACACCCGCAGCGGCAGCACACTGTCCGATGAGCAACTGGCGGAATTGCAGGCCTACTACGGTTTCGACCAACCCACCTTACCAGCCTATGTTACCTGGCTGGGGAAGGTGCTCAGGCTCGACCTCGGCATATCCACCCGCTACCAGGATCCCGTGTGGGACATCATTGCCGAGCGATTCCCTATTTCCAGCTTTTATGGCATCGCGACCCTTGTCATCACCTATGCAGTTTGCATCCCACTGGGTATCGCCAAAGCGACACGGCATGGCTCGCGTTTTGACCACATCAGTTCAGGGGCGGTGTTTTTCGGTTACGCAGTGCCAAGCTATGTCATCGGCATCGCTCTCATTGTGGTTTTCGCTTCCTGGCTCGACTGGTTTCCGCTCGGCGGTTTTGTTAGTGACGACTTCGAGGATTTCACCTTTTGGGAGAAGGTCCGCGACGTGCTGTGGCATGCGGTGCTGCCGCTAACCGCCTATACAGCAGGCAGTTTCGCGGTGACCACTTTCATGATGAAGAATACGCTGATGGATAACCTTTCCGCCGATTATGTGCGCACCGCGATCGCCAAGGGCGAGAGCTTCGCCGGTGCGGTAAGACATCACGCACTGCGTAACAGCCTGATCCCGATTGCCACATCTTTTGGCAACAACATTTCCTTGCTGCTGGGGGGCTCGTTCCTCATTGAAACCATTTTCAATATTGACGGGATTGGTTTGCTGGGCTTCGAATCTATCGTCGAGCGGGACTACCCTATCGTTATGGGCATTCTCGTAATTTCGTCCCTGCTCTTCTTGATTGGCAATATTCTCTCCGATATTTGCGTTGCTCTGGTTGATCCTCGCATCCGCTTTGGAGAGTGACAATGTCCTTATTGCGTTTGAATCCGATCACCGTAAAGCGATGGCAACGCTTTCGAGCTATTCGCCGCGGATACTGGTCGGCAATCATCCTCGCCGTGTTGATCCTGTTCAGCTGTTTCGCGGAGCTATTCATCAACAATCGCGCACTTCTGGTGCAGTACGAGGGCAAGTGGTATTTTCCAACCTATGGCGCGATCATCCCGGGCCGCGTGTTTGGGTTGGATTACGACTACGAGACGAACTACCGTGACTTGCAGCAACGTTTTGCAACCAACCCCGCCGGCAATCGGGTGATTATGCCACTGGTTCCCTACAGCCCGCTGGAGACAGACCTGCGCGTCGACGAATTTCCGCCCTACGCGCCCTCGCTCTCCCAGCGCCACTACCTGGGAACCGACACCACCGGCAGGGATATCGCAGCCCGCCTGGTTTATGGTTTTCGCATTGCCATCTGGTTCTCCCTCATTCTGCTGGCCTGTAACTACCTGATCGGGGTTACCCTTGGCTGCCTGATGGGATTCTGGGGCGGAGCATTCGACCTTATCTTCCAGCGCGTCATAGAGATCTGGTCTAACATCCCGTTTCTTTACGTGATCATGATTGTTGCGTCGATCGTACCCCCGGGCTTTTGGACGCTGCTGGGTATCATGATCATTTTTGGCTGGACAAGTATGACCTGGTACATGCGCACAGCGACCTACAAGGAGATAGCGCGGGATTACGTGATGGCAGCGCGCGCAATGGGGGCTTCCAATTCACGCATCGTTTTTCGCCATATCCTGCCCAATACGGTTTCCACAATCGTCACCTTCGTACCCTTTTCAGTAGCCTCTGGAATCACGGCACTGACCGCCCTCGACTACCTGGGTTTTGGGCTGCCACCACCCACCCCGAGTTGGGGCGAGTTATTGAAGCAGGGAACAGACAATCTGGAGTCGGTTTGGATAGCCGGCGCGGTGGTGCTGGCGATGACGGTGGTGCTGATGCTGGTGACCTATGTCGGGGAAGCAATCCGCGAAGCTTTTGACCCAAGAAAATTCAGTTTCTATGAATAGTATGCGTTACCTTAAGGGTCTACTGGCTGCCGTGTTGCTGCATTTCTGCACGGCAGGTCTCGCAGATGCGCGAGACTTGCCTGGCAATTTGCAATGGCAGACCAATCTGGATGACCCCATCTTCGCCGCTCCAGAGGCCAACCGGGGCGGGCGTTTTCGCACCTTTATGTTGAGTTTTCCCCTGACGCTGCGGCTGGTGGGCCCCGACTCCAATGGCGGATTTGCGGGTTATATGCGAGCTAATAACCTGTCTCTGGTTGGCATTCACCCAACAACCCTGAATCCGATCCCCGAACTGGCCACTCACTGGGCGTTTGATGCCGATGGCAAAACCGTCTATTACCGACTCGACCCCGAGGCGCGCTGGTCCGATGGCAGGCCGGTGACCGCCGACGATTATCTCTATACGCTTACCTTCATGCGCTCCAAGTACATTGTAGCGCCCTGGTATACCAATCACTTCACCAACGTAATCCAGCAGGTGATCAAGTACGACGATCACACCATCGCCATCAGGGGAGCGACGGTAAAACCAAGGGAGGAATTGCTATTCGAGTATGGGATAAGCCCCACCCCTGCCCACTTCCATACCCTTAATGAGCAGTGGGTCCGTGACTACAACTGGAAGATTGAACCCAACACCGGCCCCTACAAAATATGCAAGATTCGCAAAGGCAAGTACATCGAGTTTTGCCGCAAGCAGAACTGGTGGGCCAATGACAAGCGCTATAATCGCTACCGCTTCAACCCCGACGAAGTTCGGGTCAAAGTCATTCGCGATATCAATATCGCCTACCAGCACTTCGTGAAAGGTGAGTTGGATACTTTCGGACTGGTGATGCCGTCGTTCTGGCACAAGAAAGCCAGGGGAAAAATGTACGACAACGGTTATATCGGCAAGATCGTTTTTTACAATGAGGTACCGCAGCCCGCCAACGGCATATTCCTTAACGAAGACGACCCGCTGTTCGCGGATCGCAACGTGCGATACGGCTTCGCCCACGCGATGAATATCGACAAGATATTGCGCAGCGTGCTGCGCGGCGACTATGCTCGTCTGCAAACCATGAACGAAGGCTACGGCGACTACTCCAACACAAGCATCCGCGCCCGGGAGTTCGATTTGGACAAAGCGGAACACTATTTCAGCGCGGCTGGCTGGAATCAGCGGGGACCGGATGGTATTCGACGCAAGAGCGGCGAGCGTTTTTCAGTCCGCGTCACCTATGTCAATCCGTCCCATACCCCACGCCTGGTGGTGTTGAAGGAAGAAGCTCTCAAGGCCGGCATTGAATTGAAGCTGCAATTGCTGGATGCTTCAGCGGGCTTCAAGCAGATACTCGAGAAAAAGCACCAGGTTGCCTGGATGGGTTGGTCCGGTGGTGGCCTGGCACCGCGATATTGGCAGTTTTTTCATTCAGACAATGCGCATATTCCGCAGACCAATAACATCACCAACACCGACGACCCGCTGATGGACGAAACTATTACCGCCTACCGTGCGGCCACTGACAAAGCCACACGAGTCAAATTGGCGCGGGAACTGGAGCAACAGGTTCACGATATTGGCTCGGTGATTCCCACCTTCAAGGTGCCCTATACCCGCGAGGCTTTCTGGCGCTGGATAGCGTTACCGGCGTTTCACGGCACGCGTACTTCCAGCGCCCTGTTCTCACCCTTTGGATCAACCGGCGGGCTGTTCTGGATCGAGCCGGAGGAAAAACAGCGTGTTAAACAGGCGCGACGCAGTGGTGACAAGCTGAACCCCGTTTTCATTGAAGATACTCGCTGGCGTCTTCCATGAGCATTCTAGAGCTTAGCCAACTGCGTACCAGCTTTGCCACAGAAACAGGCCGGGTTCAGGTACTGGATGGCATCGACCTGCAGGTCGACAGTGGTGAGACGCTGGGAATCGTCGGCGAATCAGGCTGCGGCAAGAGCATCACTGCGCTCTCTATCATGCGCCTGCTGCCACAGCCCTCCGGTCGCATTGACGGTGGCCGGGTTTTGTTTCAGGGGCAGGATCTGGTAAATGCCACACCGGCGGCGATGCACTCGATTCGGGGCAGGCAAATAGCCATGATATTCCAGGAGCCCATGACTGCGCTCAACCCGGTACAAAAAATCGGCAAACAGTTACAGCAGCCTTTTTTGCTGCACTGCCCCGGGATGTCGAGCTATGACCGTAGCAAAAGGGCTGCCGAATTGCTTGTGGAGGTAGGAATCCCCTCACCCGATAAGCGGCTCAACGAGTATCCCCATCAACTGTCCGGGGGTATGCGCCAGCGGGTAATGATTGCGATAGCCCTCGCACTGAAGCCGGCGTTGCTGATTGCCGATGAGCCCACAACGGCACTGGACGTGACAATACAGGCGCAGATTTTGGATTTGATAAAAACGCTGCGGGATCGACACGGGATGGCTGTTATGCTGATTACCCACGATCTCGGCGTCATCGCCGAAACCTGTGACCGCATCCTGGTCATGTATGCCGGGCGGGTTGCGGAACATGCGACGGTGAATCAATTGTTTGCCCGACCGGCCCATCCCTACACTGCAGGTCTGCTCGGATCGATCCCGCGCCTCGACGGCGAACCGCGCACCAGGTTGAAGACCATCCCGGGCGTCGTGCCGCCAATTGATCAACTCGGGCCGGGCTGTCGCTTCGCCGGTCGGTGCAGCCATGCGCGGGAGCGGTGCCAGTCCGAGCAGCCCGCCATGCAAACCGTTGCCAGCGGCCATCAGGTTGCCTGTCACTACTGGCAGGAGTTGAGCTAAATGAACGACGCACTGCTGCAAGTCCGACAGTTGGGCAAACACTTTCCGATACGCGGTGGGGTATTTCGCCGCACCGTGGCCGAAGTTCACGCCGTGGATGATGTGTCATTCGATATCTACCCTGGAGAAACCCTGGGCCTGGTAGGTGAGTCGGGCTGCGGGAAGAGCACCATCGGCAAAACCCTGCTGCGCTTGATTGGCCGGTTTGACGGCGAAATCTGGTTTCAGGGCCAACCCCTGCACACACTGTCCGCCAGTGCGATGAAAGAACTGCGCAAGGATATACAGATCATATTCCAGGATCCGATGGAATCGCTGAATCCTCGCCACACGGTAGGGGAAATTATCGAGGAGCCCCTCATTATCCATCGACTGGGGGACAGCGCCAGCCGCAGGCAGAAGGTTGCCCAGTTGGCAGAGCGCGTTGGATTATCTGCCAATGCACTGAGTCGCTACCCACATGAATTTTCGGGGGGGCAACGCCAACGCATCGGTATCGCCCGCGCCATTGCTCTCGACCCGCGCTTGATCATCTGCGATGAGCCGGTTTCCGCACTGGACGTTTCAATCCAGTCGCAAATCCTGAATCTGCTATTGGAACTGCAACGCGAGCTGAATATTGCGCTATTGTTTATCTCCCATGACCTGGCGGTGGTAAAGCATATCTCACACCGCATCGCAGTAATGTACCTGGGAAATATTGTCGAGGTCGCCGATGCCAGAAGCCTTTATCTGCAGCCCCGCCATCCCTACACGCGCTCGCTTATCGATTCGATTCCAAAACCGTCACCGGGTCTTGCCGTCGCACGAGAACTCCTGCCAGGAGAGCCGCCCTCGCCCATCCATCCACCCACCGCCTGCCGCTTCCACCCCCGCTGCCCAATTGCGCGCGAAAAATGTCGCCAGGTGGCACCCGAAATGGAGACGGCTGGCAATAACCACGATGTGGCGTGCCACTTTTGGCAGGAGACGCGGCAGGAACGATAAAAAGACTGTAACCCCGTTGCGGGGTCTGTTCAGGTTCCGGATCGGTGGTCGAGTTGGTTGGTACTACTGAGATAGGTTTCTTCGATTTTTTCAACCGGTATAGGTCGACTCAAATAATAGCCCTGTGCGATATCGCAACCCTGTTTCTTGAGGAAGGCTCGCTGCAACTCTGTTTCTACGCCCTCGGCGACAACGCTGACGTTGAGCACGTGGGCAAGGTCGATGATAGTTTTGACTATGTCAGCATCGACTTGCTTGGTAACGATGTCGACCACGAACGAGCGATCTATCTTGATTACATCGACTGGGAAACGCTTGAGATAATTGAGTGAGGAATAACCGGTCCCGAAATCGTCTATCGCGAGACTCAGCCCCATTGCCCTGAGTCCGGCGAGCGTGGCGATCACCTGTTCTGGCTCCTCCATTATCGTGCTCTCGGTGATCTCGAGCTCAAGATATTGAGCCGGCAACCCTGTCTCCCGGAGTATCAATGCGATGGTATCGACCAGGCCCGGGTTGATAATCTGCTTGCCGGATAAATTGACCGACGCACACATCATTTTGAAACCACGCTTGCGCCAGTCCTGTAACTGCTCGCAAACTTGCCGCAATACCCATTCGCCGATAGGCAGGATCTGCCCTGTTTCCTCCGCCAGGTAGATAAATTCATCTGGCCCAACCAGCCCCCGCTCGGGATGCTCCCACCGTATCAGGGCTTCCATCGCGGTGACCTTTCCGGTTTTGAGGTCCTCCTGGGGCTGGTAAAAAATGACAAACTCACCGCGCTCGAGGGCCCCGCGCAAATCGTTTTCCAATTGCAATCGCCGGCTGACGTCTGCCTCCATCTGGCTCTCGTAAAACTGATAGCGGTCTCCCAGTTTCTTTGCCCGGTACATTGCCATGTCTGCACTTTTCAGCAAGGTGCCGATATCCTCGCCGTGATCGGGAAACATGGCGATGCCGATACTGGTACTGACGTACATCTCCTTGCCCATGAATACGAACGGCCGGGACAGTTGTTGATGAATCTTTTCCGCCACATTGGCCACGGCCTCTGGGGACTTGACCCGGTCGAGCAGAATAGTGAACTCATCGCCACCAAATCGGGCCACCATGTCTTCCTTGCGCAGACTCCCCTGGACCCGCTCGGAAAAATACTTGAGAAGAAGGTCACCGGTTTCATGCCCCAGGGTATCGTTAACCAGCTTAAAGCGGTCGAGGTCAAGAAACATGAGGGCGAGCCTGCTGTTCTCCGGCCTGGGCCGCGCCAGCGCCTCGCCAAAGTGTTCGTTGAACATAACGCGATTGGGGAGCCCGGTAAGGGTGTCCTTATACGCGAGCTGATGTACGTGACGCTCGGCGTGATGGGCCTGCACCAGGTGGGTAATACGCTTGCTCAGCACCCAGAAATTTACAGGTTTGGCGATGTAATCAGTCGCACCCGAGGCAAAGGCCTTGTTGATGGAGGCCTCGTCATTGAGCGCCGTGATTATAAGAACCGGTACCTTGCGGGTTTGCGACAGGTTTTGCAGTAATGCACAAGCTGTGAAGCCATCCATTTTCGGCATCACAGCATCCATCAGCACCAGGTCGGGAGCCTGCTCTTCGCACTGGCTTAGCGCCTGCTCGCCGTTATTCGCCTCCTCGACCCAATAACCTTCATTGCGCAGCACTTCCGCCATCGCCATCCTGGAGCCACGATCATCGTCAACGATAAGGATTCTTGGCTGGCCTGAATAGCCGCTATCGAGATCGCCCCTGGCCACAAGCTCGCCAGCAGGCGCAGCCGCCATACCCACGGATTCTTCAGAAAAGTCTCCCTGCTTCAACCATGCGACCAGAGCATGGCTCGCTGCACACACCTCACCGACCTTTTTGTCCGCACCGTCCAGTTCATCCCTGCGCGCCTGGGATTCCAGCTGCTGGCTAATCTCAACCAGGCGAACAGCCCCTACGTTGCTCGCGCTACCCTTTATGGTGTGGGCGATAACCGCCAGTTTGATGGTGTCGCGTTCAGCCAGCGCCTGCTCCAGGGCTTCAAGGTAGAGTGGCAGATCCTCCACGATGGCCGCAATTACTTTCTCCACCGCCGGCCCGAGCTGGGCCTCGAGATTGCGCAGTACCTGGATGTCCACGATTTCAGTTCTATCTCCCAGGTCCTGACCGCCGACGACGATCTCCTCGGGCTCAAAGCCATCGATATGATCCCAGGTTTCCTCATCCGTCGGCGCTGAGGCGTCGAGCCATCGGAGCAGCTTCTCCTTCAGCGCCTCCCTGCTGAGCGGCTTGGCGAGGTAATCGTCCATTCCCACCGAGAGACAGCGCTCACTTTCACCCTCGGTAACGTTGGCGGTCATGGCAATAATCGGAACGTGATTATCCTCGGCTTCGTATTCCCTGATTATTGCGGTTGCTTTGTAGCCGTCCAATTCGGGCATGTGGCAGTCCATCAACACCAGGTCGTAGCTGGCCCGGGCAATTTGAGCCAGGCACTCCTTGCCATTGTTGACTACGTCCGCCTGACAGCCCATGCGCTCCAGCATCGCCAGTGCAACCTGCTGGTTGGCCTTGTCGTCTTCCACCACCAGCAGCCGACTGCCACGAAACATTATGGATGAGGGCTCCAGCAGCTTGCGGTGGCTGGAGCCGGCATCACCGCTCTTCTGTATTTCGTTGATGCAGCTAACCAGATGATTGCGCAAAACCGGTTTGACCAGCATTGCGCTGGCGTAGTTTTCGCATGTCGAATCGGCGGTTGAGTCATGACGCTGTACAAAAATCACACCGGCCTGGCGCAGGACCGGCATGCTGCGGATGTAGCGCAGCATTTCTAAACCACGGCCACCATCGATCGTTTCGTCCAGCAGCACAAGGGTGAACGGTTGCTGGGAAGAGGCGTCGACCAGCTTGGCCTGGGCCTCATCAAAAGCTGATGCCGCTTCCCAGGCTATATCGTCGCGATCGAGCATACTCCCTATGCTGCGCTGCACCAGGGTATTGCTGTCAATAATCAACACACGCCCGTGACTGGACTGTAAGCGCATCGACTTGCACGGCATCTCCTGGCCACCCTGGCGCATCAACGGTAGCGTAAACCAGAAACGGCTGCCTTCCCCGAACCGACTTTCTACACCCATGTCACCGCCCATCAGCTGCACCAATTGGCGTGATATAGCGAGACCCAGGCCGGTGCCCCCGAACTTTCGGGTAGTGGATTCATCCCCCTGGGAAAACACTTCGAAAATGCGTTCCTGTTGGTCCGCGCTGATTCCTATCCCCGTATCCCAGACTTCAAATCGCAAGTCGACATTTTCAGCATTCATGTCCAGCACGGACACTTCAATACCCACCGACCCCCGCTCTGTAAACTTGATCGCATTGCCCGCCAGATTGACCAGAACCTGGCGCACCCTGTCGCTATCGCCAACCAGCCTCTCCGGAATTTGTGCAGCCGCAACATAGGCAAGATCAATGTTCTTGCGCTGGGCCTGTGAACCCAGCAGTACCACGATTTGCTCCAGGCATTCATACAGGTCAAACTCGCGGAGCGACAATTGTGCCTTTCCCGCTTCATTCTTGGAAAAATCAAGTAAGTCATCGATCAAACTCAGGAGGGACTCAGCGGAACTGCGGGCTATGCCAACAAACTCCTTTTGCTTTTCACCGAGACGCATATCGCTGAGCAGGTCCAGCATGCCCAGCACTCCGTTCATTGGCGTACGCAGTTCATGGCTGACATTGGCGGCAAACTCACCCTTGGCCCTGGCCGATTCCAGCGCCTGGTCGCGCGCCAGCTTGAGCGCCTCCTCCCTACCGTCCAACACATCCATCATTGTATTGAAGGCACCTTCCATATCACGGATGTCACTGGTGCCCCGCAGTTCCGCTCGAATAGCGTTTTCGCCCTGCTCGGCCCTGCGCATCGTTTTGGCAAGGTTCTGCAGGGGGCGGGTCACGCGCCCCGTGACCGTGAGCAACACCAGCAACAAAATGGAGGCCAGGGACATCGAAACGAGCAGATTGTAGCGAAAGATACTGCTCTCCATGTTGTTAAGCGTCGCTTTTGTCATTTTCACCCTGACATGCCCGATCAATTCCGGGTCGACACTAAGTTTGGTAAAGGGTGAATCGGCTGCCGTGCCACTATAAACAGGGGAATCAAAATACCAGGCGTCCGCCGTTTCCCGGAAAAGGGCTAATTGCGGGGAATAACTCACCCGGGATAAATCGGTGGGAATATCACTGTATAAAACGCGATCACCGACGTCCCTTATTTCAACCGCCTCAATATCCGGAAATGCCTTGATCACAGCGGCAGCTTCCATCGCGCTATCTTCGCTGCTGTAAAGTAGAGCCAGCGTACTTTGCTCGGTAAAGGTTTCCGTGAGTTTAAGGCCCTCACCGACAAGCCGCTCGCGCAGTTTATGGCTGGTAAGCTCGGATATGACTATGCTGCAGACCAGTGCCAGTAAAAGCATGCCAAGGCTGAAAATAATGCCTAGCTGGTTTCTGAAACTGATGTTCTTGAGCATGCGTCGTGTTTACCTTTGGCCGCTAGCCTACTGTCTTGGAAAAATCACATCTATATCCCTAAGCCTGGCGCGAGATATAGTCAATCCCAAGTGCTCTGCCGTGCGAATATTAAGGGCAATCAGCAGATCTCGCGTGTGTTGTATGCCGATATTGTCACCGTTGCGCTTGGCCGCGAGCGCCCTGGCTATAGACCTGCCAAGCCCCTGATTGTCTGGATAAAGCGAGAATAAGACACCCTTTGAAACATAGGAAGGATTACTGGAAAAAACCAGCAATTTTCGGTTCCAGGCCGCCTTCAACACATGGTAAAGCACCGAACGCTCTCTCAGGGCGATATCGCCCTGCAACAGCCACACGCTTTCGGTTTTCGGGTCCAGGGTTTTAAAAATGCCCCGGTACCAGTTTGCAGACTCAGACAGCACTTCAAACCGATGTGCTTCCAGCTTAAGGCCATGGGAAGCAGCCACAGCCTTGGCGCGCTCCATCAAGCGCCCGTGAAGAACCTGCTGGTAGCTGACGTGCACGGTCTTGATGTGGGGTGCAAGCGACACCAGTTCACGAAACAGTTCGTCAGGGTCGGGCGCGAGGGTAATGGCGGTAAAATCCGGCGCAACGTTCACTGGCGCAGCCAGTATCGCGCTGCTTACGCTAACGTAATCCGCTGGCAATTGTTGCACCATATCCATCGCCTGATTGCCCAGCGCGACTACCGTATTAAGCTGTGTGCTATCCAGAATGGCGACCACATCATCCAGCCGGGCGGTGCGGGACAGTACGCGATCGTTCACTGAACCCGGGTGGGTGGAGCGGATCCCGTCGATGATATCGGTAAAAACCCGGATGTAGGGATCCGGTACATCAGGATAGAGCACCAGGATATCGTCGGTCACATCGGCCCGGGCCGATACCGGAAGTGCAAACCAAAGAAGCTGGAGACTACAGGACAGCGCCAGCATCGTAGCGGCGCTGAATAGCGATAGTGTCCGCAGGAACGCAAATCTCAACGCAGCGCCTTACCCAGCGTACAGCCGAACAGCAACATGGTTGACACCACCCGGTCAGTCATGGGGAACAGGGCGCTCCTTAACGCCGATATAGTTGATATCGCCACACCGAAGGGGCAAAAAAGAGCCCGACGGCTTACTGTAGCTCTCTTCGTAGCAGGCGTGGACGCCACCATTTACGCAAAGGCTGAACACGATGTAACCCTGGTGCGGAGTCATGCCCTGATCGAGCAGAAAGGCGCTCATGTAGCCCGCAAGGTTCAAATGTTCTGCGTGATTTTCAGCAAGGTATTCCTCGATTTGGTAAGCGGCGGCCAGGTGCGGTCCATCCTCAAAGCCAAGATTTGCTGCCACGCGCCGCATTGCCGCCACCCGCTCATCCCCGGTAGCTATCGGTCGCATAAAACCGGGAACGATGATTTTCCCTTTGCGTTTGGCGGCACCGTCGATGAAGTCCGCTACCGAATGTCCGCCCTGCAGCGAGCTGGCGGCGGCGGCGATGAAGTCGCAGGTTTCAAGCACCGTACCCGGCCCATACATGCGGGAATCGCTGGCCATCACGCCCGCACAGATCGCCGCCGAGGGAAGCACCCGGGCGTCACCACCGAACGCCCCGATCTGGTTGCACCAGATCCTGGCATCGGGCCAACTCAGGCAGATAAAGGCACTCTCCATCCAGTCGGACAGCCGCTTTTCAGGCAGCGTGCCGGTGACGTTGAGCACCAAAACCTGGAAGAAACTTGCCCTGCCAACCAGTTCATCGAGCATAGAGTAACCATGACTGGAGACGCCCTTGCCCAATACCCACCCCCCTTTGCGCGAAAAGATTCGGGCACGGCGCCTGTCCCAGTATTCCACCGCAGCCATGTCAGTCATTGGACTCAGGCCGCTCATAGTGATAGCGGCTATCGCTGACGAAAGGCATATCGGTCAAAGCTTTACCGGTCAACTCGATGCCATGCGCCAACAGACCGGGACTGGAAGCCAGTTGAAACAGGCAGCCCCCCACATTGGGCGTGAATCCCAGTTCGGCAAACACGGCAGCGGCAAGGCCGGTCACGCGCCAGCCGGCATTTACACTCTCCAAACCTGCGGCGAAGTCCATACCCCAGGCCAATGCTGCATTCTCGGGAAACGATTTATGCAGGCGGGCTGCTGCCGCACCCGCGAAGTGATCGACACCACCAAAGCAGCTACCAAAACCGGGTGCGGGGGCAACGTTTTCCCCCTCTTGCCGCGGTTGCACGCTGAGCGCTTCCCCGAGCTCTGTAGCGCGAGCACACGGATTATGGCGCAGATTCCTGCGCAAGAATTTCATAGCGGCGCGAACTTCGGCGGCGCCAAGTTGTTCCCCTCCCATTAGCGCAAGCCCGATGGGCAAAAAATGCAGCGGCTCTGTCTTCGAGACACTGGCGCTCATCACCGCCCGGACACCCGCGTGGCGGGGGCCGGGATTGGCCAGCAGGATCAATATTTGCTGCAATTGCTGCGCCTGCCCGGGACTTGGAAGCTCACCCTTCAACAGGCAAAAGATTACCTCCACCAGGCTCCTGCGCTCCATCAAATCAAGCACATCGTAGCCATGCCAGAGTATCCTTTCTGCCAGGAAGGGGTTATCCGGGCCTGTAATTTCCTGGCAAACCCGGGTGCTGACCTTGGAACAAAAAACATCGCCCCGCGCTTTTACCGCCGGCGTATCCGGCGCCCTGGTCCCTGCCATCAGAAGCGATATCCGATAGTACCGTAAATGGCCCTGCCGGCCAGCGGGAAATCGTTGGGCACCAATGACCCACCGGGTATATCAGCCACCCCCGGACTCGGTTCGTAGGGCTCGATATCGAAAACGTTATTGACCACCAGTGAAACATCCATATGGTTTATGATATTGGTGCGCCGAAGCACCAGCGACGCTAGCGTATAGTCATCTATCTCCGAGCGCGGGTCACCGGGCTCACGCTTGCGGCCAGAGACCCATTTGGCCTGCCCGCTCAACTCCCAGTCATAGGCGAAATTCCATCGCAGATCGGCGTATAACTGGTGTTGGGGTGCATTGGCGACGGGCTCGCTGCCGCTCGAGCCCTCATCATCGAAGCTCGACCTCTGCAAGGCATAATAGGCCTGCAGGGAAAGGCTGGGAGTCAGTCGCCAGGAGGCTTCAAGCTCAAAACCATAGCCCGTCTGACCGCCGGTGTTTTCCGCTTTGCGCGCGTCCTCAACACCGCGCTCGACCCTGTACTGAATCGAATCGTCAATTTCGTAGTAGTAGACGTTAAGCCCTGTGCGCAGGTCGAAGGTCGGGCGGTAATCGAAAGCCACCTCAAAGGTATTGATTGTCTCCGGGTCGAGCTCCTCGTTACCAAGGCTTACGGGGTTGTTGATAATGAAAAGCTCAGCAAAAGACGGTGCCCTGAACGCACGTCCGTAGAGAAATTTAGTAGTGAGATCCCGACGGGTATTCCATACCACAGCGGCCCGTGGGTTGACGGTGGAACCAAAATCGGAGTAATGATCATATCGAACGCCCAGGGTGAGGTTCCAATCTGCAGCCAGCGACCATTCGTCCTGCAGTGAGGCGTAATAAACCGTTCGGCTCTCGTCGGTGATGAAGTTGTATTGGGTTCCGGTAACCGACGTCAGTTCTCCCCCCACTTCCTCGAATATTGGAAAGGGACCTGAATCAACCGGCTCTTCTTCGAGTAACGCGGGCGGGCCGTAGTTTTTGGTTTCCTCACCCCGCAATTCGGCATAGCTGACGCCTGCTGCAATGCGGATGCTATGGTGATCAAAGCCGGTAAAAAAAGCCGAAGTGTCGAAGCGCGTGTGCTCCTCGTAGACTTCAGGGTTGCCCAACATACCTTCCGTGAATAAGCCGAAACGACCCGGGTTAGCTGCATCGACGTTGGCTCTGACATTGCCTTCGCTGGTCAGGGGGATCAGTGCCCCCGCCGGGAACAGAGACTGCTTCGACCGGGTATTGATGTCCATATAGCTTAACCTGGCTTCATACTCCCATTTCTCAAAGCTATCGCGGTTGGCGTAACCCAGGTCGAGGAGATAGTTGTTCGCCTCCGACTCTCCAGCGGGGTCCAGCGCCAGTGCAAGCCCGGGGCCCACGCCTCCCCGCTGTCGCCAGTTCCACACGGAAAACGTCCAGTTTCTCCAGCTGATGTCTGCCCGAATGTCAGCTCGTTCTTCGTCCGTGTCCGCCTGGGAGGGCGCAAGGGACACTGCGATACCTGTGAGCGGCGCAATCACACTATCGAACGTGGATTGCGCATCGGCTTCGATTATCCGACCACTGTCTCCATCTGTGCGGAACAGGTTCATTGAAAAAGCCAGTTCCACCTCTCCCACTTTGCTACCGTTCAGCAACCAGAGCTCGCGGGTATCGAAGGAGCCGATGCGAGCACCGAGCTGCGTTCCGTTCACCTGGGCGCTGGTTTTGGTGATAACGTTGATAACGCCGGCAAAGGCATCCGCGCCGTAAATAGCAGATCCGGGCCCGCGAATCACTTCAACCCGCGCGATATTGCTCACTGGCAAGGTATTCTTGGCACCACGATCGCCGAAATAATTCTGGGTAATCGGTGTGCCATTCACCAACATGAGCACCTGGGGATTTCTGTCGGTATGAATACCCCGCATCGAGTAAATTGGCGAGAAGCGATACGAAGAAATTGACACGTGCAGGCCCGGCACGGTTGCCAGGACCTGGTCGAGATTGGCGGCACCCATCGCCGCTATTTCACTGGCGGTAATCACGGTGGCGACCGCCGGGGCATCCGCAATGGCCTGCTGTTGGCCAGTGGCGATACTGACAAAATCCTCATCACCGAATGACAACAACAGGTCTTCCTCATCGGCCATGCTTTTGCCGGCGAACGGCAGTAACAAAGCCAACCAAAGGCAGTGATAACGAACTGAACTAATCATACGATGCGGCCTGAAGGCAGGTTACCCCATGAAATGCGACACAATCCCAGTGCCCTGATTCCGCCCAATTCTTCCCATTGACAGCAACTTCTTTTTTTTCAGTTTGCTACGCCAGGCTGGCATTTCTCTCAACGCTATAGCAAGGAATTTTTTGTGGGATCACTAGTATTAGAGTCTTGAAAGCGCTAGTAAAATAGTAGGCCAGGCTTGTAGATCACGCCACCGTAGACCGCCAGTAATCCCGGCGAGCAGGGGGATTCAAGTTAACGGGCCCGAGGTTAGAGACCAGCCAGGCAATCACATCATAAGCCCAGCATGGAGGTTCTCAGATCCATAGGCGGCACCTCATCGCGGTCGATACAGATATCGAGCAGGGTTGGGCCGCCTTCATGATGAATATCGTCGATGCTCAAATCCAGCAAATCCTGTGGGCAGCGAATCCGGAAACTTCGTATCCCCATGGCTTTGGCCACGGCGGCAAAATCGACCTCCGGCAGTTCATAACCTATTCGCTCTGCCCCATTGAGAATCTGGCCGTGCTTCACCATGCCCAGGGCTGCATCATTCAATACCAAAAACACAACCGGTAAGCTGTGCTGTTGAGCGACTGTCATTTCCTGGCCACTCATCAACATGCTGCCATCGCCGGTGATGCACACGGTAATCTGCCGGGGAGCCGCCAGTGCCGCACCCACCGCAGCACCAATGGCCCAACCCATTGAAACGAACTCCAGTGTCGCCTGGAACAAGCCCCCCACACTGCTGCGCCGGCCTGACTCGCCCCGGGCCGACCTGGACAGACCTCTTGCCTCATGGCGACGCTCCAATACTCTCCGATCGAAGGGGTTCAGGTAATGGATAGCCCACCCTAAACTGTTGCCGGTGTCTGCGAGATAACGAGTACTGGGAGGAAATAAGCGGGTCAGGTAGGTCATCAGCCACTGGGGTTTTACCAGGGCATTTTCCCAGCCGGGCGTATCCTCAAATTTCAGCGGATCGATCGCTCCCTTAAATTTCCCCTGCGGCAATTCGCCAGGCTGCACACGCAAGTGATTTACGCCAGTCGTTTCATAAGCACTTGCATCAAGGCGGGTCAATATGCTCTCGAATATCGAAACCAGCCTGCCGCGAACATGCAGTTTCGCCATGGGAGACCGGGTGAAATTATTGGCGAGGGGCTCGACATGAACCAGCCGATCGTTCAGCAGGGCGTGAAAATCCCATCCATTACTGGAAAACTCACCCAGGCAGGTTCCTACGGCTACCACTGTATCGACGCCCGCGTCCAGCAATGCCTGCCTTGCGCTCTCATGGCCGCCAAACCCGATAACACCGGAGTAAAGTGGGTGGTATGAACTGATCAGTCCCTTGCCGTCCGGAGTAGTAACGATCCGCGCATCAAGCTTGAATGCCACGCGAAGTATCAGCGCGATAGCCTCGTAACAGCCTTCACCAAGCACAAATACGGTGCCCGAGGACGCTTCCAATTGATCACACAGTTGCTGCACGGCGGTCTCGTCCTGCATGTGCGGGGCGCGCAAAAGAGCCTGGGCATCGTAACTGGGTGCGTTAATCGTTAGTGGGCCGCGAAGGATATCCAATGGAACACTTAGATGAACCGGGCAACTATTGCTTATCGCGGTCATTATGGCCGTAATCAGCTTTTGCTCGAACTGGTCGACATGGCTCACCATGGTGTTATAGCAAGTGCAAAACTGAAACATGCCCACGGTGTTGACGCCCGTGTCCGAGGACTCCTGCAATGCCTTGCGCCCAAAATTGCTCAGTGAGGTCTGCGCCGTGATGACCAGCAGCGGAACGCTGTTTTCAAAGGCGGAAGCTACTCCGGTAATGAGGTTGGTGGTACCCGGCCCGGTGGTGGCGCAGCAAACACCGAGTTTGCCACTATTACGGTGGTACCCGTGTGCCATGAACGCCGCTCCGGTTTCATGGCGAGCAACAATGGCCCGCACACCCCCGCTTCGCTCGCTTCGGGCCAGCGCATTGTAAAGAGGCTCTATGGCGCCCCCTGGCACACCAAAAACATAGTCGACACCAATGGAGGCGAGGTAAGACACCAGCAAATCGCTGGCATCGAACTGATGCGGCTGCTGTTCTTTATCGGAGCGCCCAAGACATTCTGTCGCAGCCTGTTGCGGCGATCGCTCCGGATAACGCAGCAATTGCGTTTGGCCTTTAACAAATTGCCCCATATTTTCGCCCCTACAAACTGCCGGTAACCCGGTAGACTCAACAAAAATCCAAATCCGTGCCGGTAAATATGCACCCTGGCGAAGTAAACTCCCAGGGTACTGTGTGCTTCTCACCCGATCGGTCAGCGCAACGCAGCACGTGACCCGTCTCAACAAACGGGTAGAACGCTTCATCCTTGAGTGATTTTTAATCCCAGGAGACGTTCAGGGCCAAGGCGGCCAATCTCCCAAACGCTAACTAAGCGATAAAACCTTGCCAGAAAGCCGCACACTCGCCGCTTCCTTTTCTACTAACGCCAGTGCTTTCCGTGGCAACCAATTTTTTGCGTCATCATCACGCCCCATGCGGGCAAAACCAAATGAGCTCTCGGAACTGGAAACTGTGGCACGGGTAATGGACATCAGTATATTTGCCCCACACCCGGGCTCGCTGCACTATGAACGCGCCAGACTACAAACATAGCACCTTCGTTTTTAAAACTATGGTACCAGTTATAACCCTTTTGTTTATAACCCATCGGGCAGGATTTAGACAAGCACCTGAAGGGGATATTTTCATTAAAGCCCACACTTTTACGACTATTCCTCGAGTCTCGCACATTTGCTGGCAACCCATGCTTGATAGTTGCCTGCTGCACTCACCGCTTGATGACCGACGCTGATGCCCGTTGGGCAGCATGCTTTGCCACGACCACATCGGAGTAGACACTGTTACGCCCGAAATAGCCGTCTTTGATAATAGCGTTGCGACAGTATAATGGCTCCCGCAAAAGTCGTTGGTGCAACTGCGGTAAGTTGTAAAAGGGCACGCCTGGAAACAGATGATGGTCCAGGTGGTAATTTACCGCCAGAGGTGCAACGGTCAATCGCTCAAAAAAGTTGGCGTCTACATGGCGCGTGGCCGATACATCCTCCGGGCCGGATAGCCCCAGATGCTCCGCCACCGTGCGCCAGTGCACGAACAGCGCACTCAGGGTAATCAATGGCAGCACCCAGAGGATCAGGAATGCCAGCCAGGCATCAGCCATTGTGAGAAACAAGGCAACACCAGAGTAAAATATCCCGGCCCGCACTTTCTCCGCGGAGGTGAGCGTTGGTGTCTTGCCGAGCACAGACATTCGCTTCCCGGGTGCTAGCATTGCCTTTGCCTCGAACCCGCATAGCATGCGTAACCAGGTAACAGCCGCCTGCCGGGGGGACTTGGGCCAGTCCCAAATAGCAAAAGTGTTAAAGTCCTGCAGGTAGGGGTCGCGCCCGGTGTTAACAAACTTGTGGTGCAGGATATGCTCGTGGGCATAGCGACTGTGGCAAAAAAACAAAGGCAACCAACAAAAAACATCGCCCACAAAATCGTTAACTTCGCGCTTCCTCGACAGGCGGCAGTGGGAGGCGTCGTGCCCGAGAACACCCAACGCATGCTGTCGACCTGCGATGAGAACGATTGCCAGCAGCCATACCAGCCAGTGATCGGATATCAATGCGAGGGCGACCAGGACCGCTATCTGCAGCCATTGTCCTGCCAGGGCTGTATAGCTTTTCCAGGGAGCAAGCCTGGTATAATGCGGTATTTCGTCCCTCAGGACCGTACGCAGTTGCAATAACTCACTGTGCTGGTCCTCGATTTCAGCCACGGCATAGGCATTTTGTGCTGGTTTTATAGTGCTTTCCTCCATTTTTGCATGGGCATGAAGATACTCAATTAGCTTTTCATCATCAATAGTTTTTCGACGAAACGATAATTACTCCGGCCATTGCGAGTTGCTAACGATCTACCACAGGAGGAGCATTTACTCGCGCGCGCCCGCCACAGCTATCAACTCATCGACCAACAGTGGCAAAAGCGCACCCGCCGGTCCACGGCGATGCTCGCTGAAGCCATTGGGTTGCGGTGTTAGTTCGGGGTTGATCTCAATTGCGTGGGCTCCCGATCGCCTTGCAACCTCGACAAAACCCGCTGCGGGATAAACGTTACCCGATGTCCCAACAGCAATAAATGTGTCGCACTGCTCCAATGCCGCCATGATCCGGGACATATGCCGCGGCATTTCTCCAAACCAGACGACATCTGGCCGCAGTTGACCAAGCGTATTACAGCGGGCACAGGTATCGGCCGGAAAAAAATCACCTCGCTGTTCTACGGCGTGGCCACAAGCATCGCAGCGCATGCGAAGCAGCTCGCCGTGCATATGAATCACCCGCTGGCTGCCGCCCCTCTCATGCAGGTCGTCGACATTCTGGGTTACCAGGGTGAGCGCCCCCCCATAGACTGATTCGAGCTGGGCCAGGGCGCGATGGGCCGCATTGGGTTTTATCGCAGGCGACAATAGCTGCCGACGGCGCTCATTATAGAAGTCCAGCACCAGTTCCGGATTCGCGCCAAAGGCTTCGGGCGTGGCAAGTTGCTCTGCGCGAAAGGTTCGCCAAAGCCCCCCCTCACCGCGAAAGGTCTGTAAGCCGGACTCCGCCGAGATCCCGGCACCCGTCAGTATGAAGATTTTTTGCATCATGATACTTGTCTTTCCTTGAGTCGATGCGGCACGATTCGGGTTAGGCAAGCCCCCACGATCATTGCCCCTCTGGCAGGGCCAGCTTACTATAGGGCCTCGGACCAAACTAGCGAGGGCGGTGCCATATCCTCGGCAATTAATCGTGGAGAGCCCCACATGCGCCTTGATAAATATATCGCGAGCGTCACCGAGCTATCGCGCAAGCAGGCTCGCCAGTGCATCCGAGAAGGACGGGTGACAATAGACGCAAGCGTCGCCCGCGCGCACCAACTCCAGCTTGGAGCCAACAGCAGGGTTATGCTCGATGGCAATGCCCTGCGAGCAGTGGGTTTGCGCTATTTCATGCTGCACAAACCCGCTGGCGTGATCTGTGCCGCCCGTGACTCCCATCACACTACCGTTATAGACCTGCTGACGCTTGAGGCGCGGGAGAAACTGCAAATCGCCGGAAGGCTCGATATCGATACCACCGGGCTGGTCTTGCTGACCGACGATGGCCAGTGGAATCACCGGCTGACCAGTCCGCGCCAGCAATGCATCAAGGAATACCGTGTCACCACCGCGCAAGCCATCTCAGCCGAGGCGGTCGAGCGCCTGACACGTGGCGTAACACTGCTCCCCGAAAACCGGCTAACTCGCCCTGCCCGGTTAGAATTGACAGGCTCGCACCAGGCAACACTTTTTATCAGCGAGGGTCGCTATCACCAGGTCAAGCGAATGTTTGCGGCGGTTGGTAACGCCGTAACCCGGCTGCACCGCAGCGCCGTGGGAGACATCCGTCTCGATGAAACCCTGCTACCCGGTGAGTTTCGGGCTCTCACCCCTACTGAAATTAAAGCTATCTAGCGATGCCTGCTGATCCCGCCATAAGGCTGGTGCTGGAACGGGTGCAACGTCACCTGCAACAGCCGTCCGTGAAGCCGTTGCTGGTAATTGCCGACGAGCAACTCGCCGCCCTGGACAACCCGCCGGTCAGCGCCGCCGTACGATACCTCAGCAACCGCTACGATGTTGCTGCCGGCCTGGAACGACACGGCGCCACAGTAGACCTTAGTGACTTCGATACCGGCCGCTATGCAGATGCCGCTTTCTCGGGGCTCGTCTATCGCATTTCCAAGGAAAAAGCGGTGGTCAATCACATTATCAACGCCGCCCCGGGCCTGCTCACCACCGACGGCGAACTCACATTGATTGGCCACAAACAGGAAGGCATCAACAGCTACTGCAAGCACGCGGGCAACTACCTGGGCGGCCGCTCCAGCATCGAGCGGGGCGACGGAGCCTATCGTGCTGCCAGCTTTACTTGCCGCCCGGTTTCAGGCAAGCGCCTGGATGACAATGATTACGCCCGTATCCGCCTTATCCAGCAAAACGTGCAGGAGTTGACGCTTTACAGCAAGCCGGGGATCTATGGTTGGCAGAAAATAGATCGCGGCAGTAGCCTGCTGGTGGCGGCGATCCGCAACCATCTCGCCGGCAGCGAGGCAGCGCGAATCAACACCGTGCTTGATCTGGGCTGCGGTTACGGCTATCTCAGTGTGATGCTGGCGTGCCTGGGCGCCAGCCATATCCTGGCCACCGACAATAACATCGCGGCTGTCAATGCCTGCCGCCAGAACTTCATTGCCCACGGAATTGCCGGGGAAGTACTTGCCGATGACTGCGCCGGGCACATCGATCAGCACTTTGATACCGTGGTGTGCAACCCGCCATTTCACCTCGGCTTCGACACCAGTCGCGGCCTCACCGCCAAATTCCTTAAAAATGCGCGCCGACGATTATTACCGTCCGGACGCGCCTTCTTCGTCGTCAACCAGTTCATAGGTATCGAGACCCCGGCGCTGGAAGTTTTCAAGTCAGTTCAGGAAATCTATCGAGGCCAGGGATTCAAGGTATTGCTGATGAGCCCCTGAAGCTGCCACAGGGCCCTGCACCACAATGCCAACCCGACAACGCCAACCCGACAACGCCAACTGTTGGCAAAATCCAACTGTCGAAATAGGGACCGTCGAAATAGGGTCGTCGAAATAGGGGTTGTCGAAATAGGGTCTCGCGAATCGGTACAAATACCATTACACTATGCGGTTTTGTTTGTCGCTCTCCAGCTACCCCACTTTAATCGGTCAATGACGCTTTATGGCACATGAAGTTGTAGAAAACCTCAACGTAAAATCACAGCAAGTCCTGATAACGCCCAATGAGCTGAAGGGCGAGTTACCACTTTGCGACAGCTCTCTTGATACCGTAACCAGCAGCCGGCGCGTGATCCGGGATATTCTGGATCGCAAGGACCCGCGTCTGTTTGCGGTGGTGGGCCCCTGCTCGATCCACGATGTCGACGCTGCCATGGAGTATGCCGAGCGCCTGCGTGACCTCGCCGAAGAGCTGAAAGACACGATCTACATCGTTATGCGGGTCTATTTCGAAAAACCCCGCACCACCGTGGGCTGGAAAGGCCTGATCAACGATCCCCATATCAACGACTCGTTCAAGATCGAGGAAGGTCTGCATATTGGCCGCAAGCTGTTGCTGGATATCACCCGCCTCGGGTTGCCGACATCAACCGAGGCACTGGACCCGATTTCGCCCCAGTACCTCCAGGACCTGATCAGCTGGTCAGCGATTGGTGCTCGAACCACTGAATCCCAGACTCATCGCGAAATGGCCAGCGGGCTTTCGTCTGCAGTGGGATTCAAGAATGGAACTGATGGCGGTCTGGTGGTCGCAATCAATGCACTCAATTCGGTATCCCGGCCCCATCGATTTCTGGGAATCAATGGCCAGGGGCAGGTGTCGGTCATTCACACCAGCGGCAACCCGTACGCACATGTGGTGCTGCGCGGCGGCTCCGGCGGCCCGAACTATGACTCAGTGCACATCAAACTGTGCGAACAGGCACTGGAAAAGGCTAAGCTGCGCCGCAATATAATGGTCGATTGCAGTCACGCCAATTCCAACAAAAACTATGAGCTGCAGCCGCTGGTAATGGAGAACGTGACCAATCAAATCCTGGAGGGCAATCAGTCCATCGTCGGCGTCATGATCGAAAGTAACCTCGGCGCTGGCAACCAGGCCATTCCGGAGCAGCTTTCAGAGCTTAAATACGGGGTGTCGATAACGGACGCCTGTATAGATTGGGACACCACCGCCGCCACCTTGCGCGAGTCAGCGAGCAGGCTGGCGCCGGTGCTGGCCGGGCGCAGCGCCAGCTGAAGGGGCGGCACCCGGGCTGCACCCCAATACAGCGGGGCAGCACACCGATCTCCTGCTGCGACTGCCTGCAAGGTCGGCGGTCGCTATTCCCGGCTACCGGAAGTAGGCGTTGTCGCGGTTTGAATGGTCGGTGATGTCACGCACCCCGGCAAGCTCGGGCAACTGCTCAAGCAGCGTCTTCTCGACGCCCTGCTTCAAGGTCGCATCCACCATACCGCAGCCCTGACAGCCACCCCCAAATTGCAGAATGGCATAGTGGTCTTCGGTAATTTCCGTGAGGCTGACCTCGCCACCATGCGCGGCGAGGGACGGGTTGATCTCGTTGTAGAGAATATAATTGACCCTGTCTTCCAGTGGACTATCGTCACCCACCCGTGGCATCTTCGAATTGGGGGCCTTGATAGTGAGCTGGCCTCCAAACTTGTCTGCCGCGTAATCCACCGTGGCCTCATCCAGGAAAGGCACACTGCGTTTTTCGAAATAGGCGGTGAAGGCCGGGTACTGCACTTGCTCATCGTCTTCGGTCGCATCGGCGTCGCGGCAATAAGCAATGCAGGTTTCGGCCCCGGGTGTGCCTGGTGCGTTGACGAACATCCTCACGCCAAGCACCTCGGATTCCTGCTTGTTCAACAACTCAGCAAGATACTGTTGGGCGGACTCAGTAATCGTGATATTGACCATACAAGTACTTCCTCGATTGAAGCGCCATCATAAGATAATTCCGAGTGTTTTGGTAGGTTATTACGGCCGCAGCTAACCTACCAGTGCAGTTTCTGCTAGAATACCGGGTGTTTTTGCTTATCGCTCACCCCAGCTTTTCTTATCCTCAACATTTATTACCCTCACGGAATCAGCATGAATCAGGCAAACCAGGCTAGCACTTTATTTCGGCAACAATTAGAGCAACGCATACTGTTGTTAGATGGTGCCATGGGCAGCATGATCCAGACTCACGGCCTGACCGAGGCAGACTACCGCGGGGACCGGTTTCGAGACTTTCACCGGGACCTCAAGGGCAACAATGACCTGCTGAGCCTCACCCAACCGCAGCTCATCGCCGATATTCATCGCGCTTACCTGGAGGCCGGCGCAGACATTATAGAAACCAACACCTTTAACTCGACTCGCTCCTCGCAGGAGGATTACGAGCTCAGTGAGCTGGCCCACGAACTCAATCTCGCCGCCGCCCGCATTGCTCGCCAGGTCGCCGATGAGGCCACCGCTGCCAACCCGGAAAAACCGCGATTCGTAGCGGGTGTTATCGGCCCTACGGGAAAGAGCGCCAGCATCTCCCGGCGGGTCGAGGACCCCGGCCACCGTGATATTACCTTTGACCAATTGGTTGAGGACTACAGCAATTCCCTGAGTGGCCTGATTGAGGGAGGCGTCGATCTGGTGATGATCGAAACGGCGTTTGATACCCTCAATGCCAAGGCTGCTGTTTTTGCCTGTCGCCGTTATTTCTCGGAACATGGCCTGGAGCTGCCGTTGATGATTTCCGGCACCCTGCCCGATGAGTCTGGCCGTACCCTTTCGGGCCAGACTCCCGAGGCGTTCTGGAACTCACTGCGCCACTCGCGCCCCACCAGTATCGGCCTCAACTGCGCCCTCGGTGCCGACAAGCTGCGCCCCCATATCGAGGAGCTTGCCCGCTGCGCGGATACCCTGGTCTCGGCGCACCCGAATGCGGGTCTGCCCAATGAATTTGGCGAGTACGACGAAACCCCGGAGGAAATGGCTGACGTGCTCGGCGGTTTTGCGGACGACGGCCTGGTCAATATCATCGGCGGTTGCTGTGGCAGTACCCCGGCCCACATCAAAGCTATCGCCAGGCGTATCGAAGGGTGCCCCCCAAGGGCCGTCCCCCAGTTGCCAAGCGCTTGTCGCCTCAGTGGACTCGAGCCCTTCAACATCACCAGCGAATCGCTTTTCGTCAATGTCGGGGAGCGCTGCAATATCACCGGCTCGGCGCGCTTCAAGCGACTTATCCTGGAAGAAGACTACGACACCGCGCTGCAGGTTGCCCTGGAGCAGGTAGAGAATGGCGCGCAGATTATTGACATTAATATGGACGAGGGGATGCTCGACTCGGCTCGGGCCATGGTGACTTTCCTCAACCTGGTCGCTTCCGAACCGGATATTTCCCGGGTACCAATCATGGTCGACTCTTCCAAGTGGGAGGTGATCGAGGCTGGGCTGAAATGCATCCAGGGCAAACCCATCGTCAACTCGATAAGCCTGAAGGAGGGCGAGGACGAATTTATCGAACGAGCCCACAAGTGCCTTGCCTACGGCGCCGCAGTGGTGGTGATGGCGTTTGATGAACAAGGCCAGGCAGATTCAATCGAGCGCCGCAGGGAAATCGTGCAGCGTGCCTATCGCATATTGGTCGAACAGGTAGGCATGCAGCCGGAAGATATCATTTTCGACCCCAATGTTTTTGCGGTCGCCACGGGGATCGAAGAGCATAACAACTATGGTGTCGACTTTATCGAGAGTTGCCGCTACATACGCCAGAACCTGCCCGGCGCATTGATATCCGGGGGTATCAGCAATGTCTCGTTCTCCTTCCGTGGCAACAATGCGGTACGCGAGGCCATCCATGCGGTGTTCCTCTACCATGCCATCCGCGCCGGTCTCAGTATGGGTATCGTCAATGCCGGGCAACTCGCTATTTACGAGGACATCGAACCGGAGTTAAAGGAAGCAGTCGAAGACATCATTCTCAATCGGCGCGCGGATGCCACCGAGCGCATGCTCGACCTGGCGGCCCGTTACCAGGGAGAACAGAAGGACGAGAAAAAACAGCTTGAATGGCGTGAGTGGCCCGTGATCAAGCGGCTGGAGCACGCCCTGGTCAAAGGTATTACCAGCTTCATTGAAGAGGACACGGAGCTAGCGCGACAGCAAGCCAGGCAGCCTATCGACGTTATCGAGGGCCCGCTCATGGACGGCATGAACGTAGTGGGAGACCTGTTCGGCCAGGGCAAGATGTTTCTCCCCCAGGTGGTCAAGTCGGCTCGGGTCATGAAGCAGGCCGTCGCTTACCTCACTCCCTACATTGAAAGCGCCAAACAGGCGAGCGGATTGACCTCGGCCAACGGCAAGGTGCTGATGGCGACGGTAAAAGGCGATGTACACGATATCGGCAAGAACATTGTCGGGGTCGTGCTGCAATGCAATAACTTCGAGGTTATCGACCTTGGTGTCATGGTACCCGCTGAGACGATCCTGCAGCAGGCAAGGGAACACAACGTCGATATCATTGGGCTCAGCGGGTTGATAACACCCTCGCTGGACGAAATGGTGCATGTTGCCAGGGAAATGCAGCGCCAGGGTATGTCGATACCGCTGATGATCGGCGGCGCCACGACCTCCAAAGCGCATACCGCGGTCAAGATCGACCCGGTTTACCAGGCCAGCCAGGCGGTTTACGTACCGGATGCATCCCGCAGCGTTTCGGTTGCCACGACTTTGATCAGCGAGGAGCATCGCGATGCGTTTATCAGCGCCCGGCGTGAAGAATACGAACAGGTGCGGGACCGCACCGCGCGGCGCAGGGCGAAAACCCGCCTGCTGGCACTCGAGGCGGCCAGGAGTAATGCGCCCGCGTTCGACTGGGCAAACTATATTCCGCCTCGCCCCTCCTTTCTGGGTATCAAGCTTATCGACGACATAGCGCTCGAGGATCTTGTCGAAACCATCGACTGGACGCCGTTTTTCATCTCCTGGGAGCTTGCGGGCAAGTTCCCAGCAATACTGGAGGATGAAAAGGTGGGCGAGGCCGCGCGCAACCTGTACAGCGATGCTCAGGCCATGCTCAGACGCATCATCGAGGAAAAGCTGGTGCATGCCAAGGCGGTACTGGGCTTCTGGCCCGCGGCGAGGGATGGGGACGACGTCGTTGTCTACCGTGATGAGCAGCGCCAGCAGGAAATAGCGCGCCTCTATCACCTGCGCCAGCAAACCGAAAAGCCGATCGCTGGCCCCAATTTTTGCTTGTCGGATTTCATTGCGCCAGTCGGTGGTGCGGCGGATTATATCGGCGGCTTTGTGGTGAGCGCCGGACATGGTGTTGAACAACTCGCAGCGAGTTGGCAGAAGGAACATAATGACTACGATAGCATCCTGCTGAAAGCACTGGCGGACCGCCTGGTCGAATCCCTGGCAGAACAGCTTCACCGCCAGGTTCGCAGGCACTACTGGGGCTATGCTTCGGGCGAAGCGCTGAGCAACGAGGAGCTGATTCGAGAGAAATACCGTGGCATTCGACCGGCGCCAGGCTACCCCTCCTGCCCTGATCACAGCGAAAAGACCACCCTGTTCGAACTGTTGCAGGCGCGTTCCAAGATTGATGTGGAGCTCACCGAGCATTTCGCCATGAATCCCGCCTCATCGGTCAGCGGGTTTTACTATGCACACCCAGAAGCGCGCTACTTTGCGGTGGGAAAAATCACCCGCGAGCAGGTTGAGGACATGGCGAGGCGGCGCAAACTATCGGTTCCCGAATTGGAGAACTGGCTGAGGCCCAATCTGGGCTACGACCCGGAGTAAGCCGGTCGCGCAAAATGCAGACCTGAACGCCGAGTCCGGGGCACCTGCCAGCCCAGGCGCGTGTTGCCCGTGGCACTGTTGGCCCGATGGCGTGAGTTGCGGTGCGAGTCTGTAGTATAATCCCCCGGGCCAGGGTCGGAGATCAGTCGCCACAGCAAAAAAAGCTCGCTTGCGGCTTGTCAGAACTCCCGGCGCGATACGGCACCTTTCCCCTTTTTTCCAGTTTGAGGAGTATCCAACTGGTGGATGACAACGCCGGCCGGAACACGCCAGAAACACAGGATATCGAACGCCCCGCCTCCGAGCAAAAGAGTCCCGGTTGGCTGCAGGTGGTTACCAGTGTGCTAGCGGCTGGTTTTGGGGTACAAAGCAAGAAAAACAGGGAGCGCGATTTTCAGCATGGGAAGCCCATCATATTCATCGTCACGGGCATTGTCTTTACCGTCCTGTTTATCGCGGCAGTCACCATGATTGTGAGGACGGTGCTGGAAAACGCCGGGTAAGCGGCGGACATCACTGAGCGCCTCGTGGGTGTGCCCGGGCTGGACAGCGACAGGCGGTAACACGTAGCGGCGTTCGGCTCGCTGTTACTTACTGCCCAGCGACCCAGAATATTGCGGTGGCTACGACGATAGTCAGTAATGCGATTGCGGCGAAAGCGTCGGCGGCAGAGTCATTGTACCGGGTTGCTGGTTTGCTCATCTCGGTCTCATTGGCTCCAGTATTCATAGTAAAATCCACGCGTCTGTTTTGATGGGCGCGCATTATGCCCCAATTGACATTAGTGTAACAAGCATCAAGCACCCGCCTGATTGGCATGGAATCGCGTTATAACCATATAAGCAATCAATAATTTGCTTGCATGGTGGATTCTGGTATTTTCCGATCCGCAACAGCGAAGCGGCAATCCGGCCGCGTTACGTTCTCCACCCATGCAGGCCCTGAACAGCCTGTCACTACAACTTTCAAGGTTGCAACAAGCATGTATGTCTACGACGCAATTGACCAGAGAATGCTCGACCAGCGAGTTGAGCAGTTTCGGGGGCAGACCGAACGATACCTGAACGGCGAGCTCAGCGAGGCAGAATTCCTGCCGCTGCGGCTGCAAAATGGACTTTACGTGCAAAGGCTGGCGCCCATGCTGCGGGTCAGTGTACCCTACGGCATGCTTTCTTCCAGGCAACTGCGCCAGTTGGCATATATTGCCCGCCACTACGACAAGGGCTTCGCTCACGTCAGCACCCGCCAGAATATCCAGTACAACTGGCCGCGACTGGAGGACGTGCCAGACATTCTTGCGGATCTCGCCAAGGTGCAGATGCACGCAATCCAGACCAGTGGCAACTGCATTCGTAACGTCACCACCGATGAGTACGCCGGCGTGGCTGGGGACGAACTCGAAGACCCTCGGCCCTGGTGCGAGATCGTCAGGCAGTGGGCGACTTTTCATCCGGAATTCGCCTATCTGCCGCGCAAGTTCAAGATCGCGATATGCGGCACCACTAGCGATCGTGCAGCCACCTACCTGCATGATATCGGCCTGGAACTGGTTGCGTCCGCTAATGGCGAGAACGCCTTTAAAGTCCTGGTTGGCGGAGGTCTCGGGCGCACCCCGGTGATTGGCTCCGTGATTCACGAAAACCTTCCGCAGCAACACCTGCTGAGCTATCTTGAGGCAATTCTCAGGATCTACAACCGCTACGGCCGGCGAGACAACAAGTACAAGGCCCGGATCAAGATTCTGGTGCGCGCGATGGGGGTCGAACAGTTTCGCGACCAGGTCAACGCAGAGTGGGCACACTTGAAAGACGGCCCAACAACACTGACCACCGAGGCGATTGCCAGGGCCAGGGCCAGTTTTTCTCCCCCCGACTACCAGCAAATCGACCCCCTTGCCGCCGAAACAGAATTGCAGCGTCAGGCCAGGGCGACCCCGGAGTTTGGCAATTGGCTCAAGCGCAATGTGGCCGCCCACCGGGTGGCGGGATACGCTATCGTCAATATTTCGCTGAAATCTACCGGGGTCGCACCGGGAGACATCAGTGATGTGCAAATGGACGCCATTGCCGATATGGCCGACGCGTGGTCAATGGGTGAGATTCGCACCACCCACCAGCAAAACATGGTGCTCGCGGACGTCCGCAAAAGCGACCTGTTCGATCTCTGGAGCAGGGCCCGTGCGCTTGGCCTGGCGACCCCCAACGTCGGCTACCTTAGCGACATCATCTGCTGTCCTGGGGGCGACTACTGCTCGCTGGCGAATGCCAAGTCGATCCCCATCGCAGAAGCGATCCAGCGGCGTTTTGATGACATGGACTACGTCTACGACCTCGGTAAACTCGACCTGAACATTTCCGGCTGCATGAACGCCTGCAGTCACCACCACGTGGGCCACATCGGGATTTTGGGGGTCGACAAGAAAGGCCGTGAATACTACCAGGTGTCGCTGGGCGGCAATGCCGGTAAAGATGCTTCACTGGGGAAAATACTAGGGCCGGCCTTCGAGCCGCAACAGGTTCCGGACGTCATAGCGGCGATACTTGAGACCTTCATCGAGCTGCGCGTTGCAGACGAGTCCTTCCTGGAAACTTACCGCCGGGTAGGAATTGAACCTTTCAAGGAGTGTGTTTATGCCACGGCTGATTAAACAGGAGCGTGTGGTCGAGGACGATTGGACCCAACTTGCGCCCGGCGCTGCTATACCGGGCGATGCCGGTAAGTTGCTGGTGGCCGCCACTGACTGGCCGCAGCGGCAACAGGAGCTCCCCGGAAAAGGCAGTGTGGGCATTTGGATTGACGGCGACGGCGATATCGAGGGCATTGTTCGCGATCTCTCCAGAATCGACGTCATTGCTGTCAACTTCCCGGTTTTCACTGATGGACGTGGCTACTCACTGGCTCGCCTGCTGCGCGAGCGCTACCGATTCCAGGGCGAGTTGCGTGCCATAGGCGACATCCTGCCAGACCAGCTTTACTACCTGAAACGCTGCGGCTTTGACGCCTTTGCGCTGCGTGCAGACCAAGATCCGGAAGCAGCCCTGGCTGCCCTCAAGCCATTCAGCGAAAGCTACCAGGCAGCCGCCGACCAACCTGAGCCCCTGTTTCGCCGTCGATGAACCAGTGACCACCGCCTCGAGGGTGATACCCCTATGGTAGACTGGCGCATCAGTTCTTTTGTGATTGCCGGAATCGCCTTGCATGCGGCACTGGCTTGCAATCGCGAATCAGACCGGGGCACCCAAGGCAATGGAAGTCTCACTTACTTTCTCATTTTTCATCATATTTAGCGGCGCTGCCCTGCTGGCGTCCGTCTCACTCTATGCCAGGCAGCCACTGCTGATCGCCTATATATGCCTGGGCGCTATCGTCGGGCCATTCGGGCTGGGCTGGGTAAGCGATATGCGCCTCCTTTCAGATATCGCCCATGTTGGCATATTGTTCCTGCTGTTCCTGCTGGGGCTGGATATGCAGCCCCAGGCCTTACTGGCGGTGATACGCAAAGCCTCGCTGGTGACACTGCTGAGTTCGGCGTTGTTCAACATCACCGGCTTCACTATTGCCCTGCTATTTGGTTTCGGCCTGACGGAGGCCCTTATCATTGGTGCCGCCATGATGTTCTCAAGCACCATCATCGGCATCAAATTGCTGCCTACCACCGTTCTCCACCACCGCCATATCGGCGAGCTGATGATAGGCATTTTGCTGGTGCAGGATTTGCTCGCCATCTTCGTGCTGCTGGCCCTGCTGAGCGGAGGCGATGGCGAATTCGATGTATGGGCGTTCGCCCGCGTGATCGCCGCTCTGCCGCTGCTCATTGCGGTCGCCTATCTGATCGTACGCCATATAGTATTGCCACTGATAACCCGCTTTGACCGTTTCCAGGAATATATCTTCCTGCTCGCTATCGGCTGGTGCCTGGGCATGGCTGAGTTGAGCCACTGGCTCGGTTTATCATCGGAAATAGGTGCTTTTATCGCCGGCGTCACCATCGCAACCAGCCCAATATCGCAATTCATTGCCACCAGCCTGCGACCACTGCGCGACTTCTTCCTCATCATGTTCTTTTTTTCAGTCGGAGCCAGCTTTGACCTCGCGATGCTGCCGTCAATATGGTTGCCCGCAGCCTTGCTGGCGGCCCTGATGCTGGTGGGCAAACCCGTCGTCTTTCGATTTTTGCTGCGGGGCTTGAGTGAAAAACGGGTGTTAGCCTGGGATCTCGGGATTCGGCTGGGACAAATCAGTGAATTCGCGCTGCTCATCGCCTATCTCGCCGTAGCCCAGGGCTTGCTTAGCAAGGAGGGATCGCACCTGATCCAGGCCGCGGCAATCATTACCTTTATTGCGTCCAGCTATGTCGTTGTGTTGAACCTGCCCTCGCCCATCGCCGTTTCTGACAAGTTGCGACGCGATTGAACGACACAGCGGATTCCGCCCACAAAAAAGCCGGCTCAAAGCCGGCTGCATTCGCTAACACGTCACTTTACAACTGCTGATCAAGCTGCGGAACTGCCTCAAAAAGGTCTGCAACAAGACCGTAGTCTGCAACCTGGAAGATCGGTGCGTCTTCATCCTTGTTGATTGCGACGATGACCTTGCTGTCTTTCATACCCGCCAGATGCTGAATTGCGCCCGAAATACCGACAGCGATGTACAGGTCTGGCGCGACAATCTTACCGGTTTGGCCTACCTGCATATCATTGGGTACGAAACCGGCGTCGACGGCCGCACGGGACGCACCAACCGCGGCCCCAAGCTTGTCTGCCACCTTGTAGAGCATCTCGAAGTTTTCACCGTTTTGCATACCGCGACCGCCGGAAATAACAACGCTGGCAGCGGTCAGATCCGGGCGATCAGACTTCGCCAACTCCTCACCAACAAACTCGGACACACCCGCATTGTGCGCTGCATCAACGGACTCTACCGCGGCGCTGCCGCCCTCTGCGGCCGCCCCATCAAATGCAGTACCACGTACGGTTATTACCTTGATCGCATCGCCGGATTGCACCGTGGCGATAACGTTGCCCGCGTATATCGGGCGCTTGAAGGTGTCCGCTGACTCAACCCCGATAATGTCGGAAATCTGGTCAACATCAAGCAGGGCAGCCACCCGGGGCATGTAGTTTTTGCCGTTGGTGGTCGCTGGTGCCAACACATGGCTGTAGTCCTTGCCCAGTTCCGCTACCAGCAGAGCAACGTTTTCGGCAAGCTGGTGACCATATGCTTCATTGTCGGCAACCAGAACCTTGCTCACGCCATCCACCGCTGCTGCTTGCTCTCCCACAGCACCACAATTCTGGCCCGCCACCAATACTGTTATGTCCCCTCCTATCTGGCTGGCGGCAGTGACAGTATTGCGCGTTGCCGCATTCAAGGTTTGGTTATCGTGCTCCGCTACAACGAGAATGCTCATCAGATCACCTTCGCTTCATTTTTCAGTTTGTCTACCAGTTGCTCAACCGACTCAACCTTGATTCCAGCCTGGCGCTCTGCCGGCGGCTCGACCTTCAGGGTTTTGATATTGCCGGAGACCTCAATACCCAGATCTGCAGGTGAAAAGACATCCAGCTGCTTTTTCTTGGCCTTCATGATATTCGGCAGCGACGCGTAACGTGGCTCGTTCAATCGCAGGTCGGCGGTCACAACCGCCGGCGTAGTAATGGCCAGGGTCTGCAAACCGGCATCGACTTCGCGAGTCACTTTAATTTTACCGTCCTCAACTACAATCTCGGAGGCAAACGTCCCCTGCCCCATAGATCCCAGCGCTGCGAGCATCTGCCCGGTCTGGTTGTTGTCGCCATCAATCGACTGCTTGCCAAGGATTATCAGGTCAGGTTGCTCCTTGGCAACGACGCCATTGAGTAACTTGGCGATAGCCAATGGCTGCAAGTCACCGTCGACCTCCACCTGGATACCCCGGTCGGCACCCAGAGCGAGGGCAGTGCGAATCTGCTCCTGGCAAGCTTTGGGCCCGATTGAAACAACGACCACCTCCGTTGCCACGCCCTTTTCTTTCAGCCGCACGGCTTCTTCCACCGCAATTTCACAGAAAGGGTTAATGGCCATTTTTACATTGGCGAGATCAACCGCCGACCCATCGGACTTGGCGCGCACCTTGACGTTGTAATCTACAACTCTCTTAACCGCAACGAGTACTTTCATCATGCATTCACTCTTGACTGAAAAAAGACATATTGCCGCATCCTTCTCGCAACCCCGGCGGTTGGCGACGCGTGGAACAAACCACAACGTCGACGCACCTGGCGAATTCGATTGGAGCGATTAAAAAAACGGTCGACCATGGTGACCTTAAAAACGGTTTAGGTCAAGAGTTGGCATCCACTTGAACGGGGCATGGACGCGAACATAATGGCCACTCCCGCCGTCTTGAGACGCGTATTTGCACGCTCGTCGAAGCTGCGCTGGCAAGAAATTGCGAATTGGCTACCATGCTCCGCTACCGGTATAATATTCGGCAGTCACAGTCTACTGAATGCGTGCGGGCGTCGCGATTGTTCGCCTCGCTATTTGTAGACGCCCGGTTTTCACAGCTTTAAGACGAGGAGATTACCCTTTGGAACGCGAAGCCATGGAGTTTGATGTTGTGGTGGTGGGCGCTGGCCCTTCCGGTTTATCTGCCGCCTGCCGCATCATGCAGTTAGCTGCACAAAATCAGCAGGAAATCAGCGTTTGCGTGGTCGAAAAAGGCTCCGAGGTCGGAGCGCACATTCTTTCCGGTGCAGTGCTTGAGCCGCGCGCTATGAACGAGTTGTTCCCTAACTGGAAGGATATGGGGGCTCCGCTCAAGACAGCGGTCAATGAAGACCAATTCTTTTACTACACGAGCGAAACCGCGGCCAGGCAGCTGCCCCATTTCCTGATCCCCAAGCCCACCCACAATGATGGCAATTATATTGTATCCATGGCGAATGTGTGTCGCTGGCTTGCCGAACAAGCGGAATCCCTGGGGGTTGAAATCTATCCCGGGTTCGCTGCGGCGGAAGTACTGTACCACGACGATGGTCGGGTCAAGGGGGTTGCCACGGGTGATATGGGTGTGTCGGCAACGGGCGAGCACAAGGACAGCTACATGCCCGGCATGGAGTTGCACGCAAAATACACTTTATTCGCCGAGGGTTGCCGCGGCAATCTTGGCAAGCAGTTAATTGCAAGATTCAACCTCGATGACGGGAAAGACCCACAGCATTACGGGCTCGGCATAAAGGAAATCTGGAAAATCCCCGCCGAGAAACATTCGCCCGGACTGGTGGTGCATGGTCTTGGCTGGCCACTGACGGAGAGTGGCGCAAGTGGCGGTGCCTTCCTGTATCACGCCGAGGACTGCCAGGTTTACCTCGGGTTTATCACCGATCTGAATTACTCAAACCCCTACCTCAGCCCATTCGAGGAATTCCAGCGCTGGAAAAAACATCCTGAAACGCTGAAGTATCTGGAAGGCGGTGAGCGGCTCTCATACGGTGCGCGGGCTATCGCTAAAGGCGGCCTGAACTCGTTGATCAAAATGCAATTCCCGGGCGGGCTGATAATAGGCTGCGACGCCGGGACACTTAACAGCGTGAAAATCAAGGGTAATCACACGGCCATGAAGAGCGGCATGCTGGCGGCCGAAGCAGTTGTAGAGGCTATGGCTCTCGGTGATAATGCACCTGTCACACTCGACAGCTATGCCGAAAAATTTGAGCAGTCCTGGCTGCAGGAAGAGCTGTATACCACGCGAAACTTTTCTGGCTATATGCACAAGTTTGGTGGCCTTCTGGGTGCCGGTATGGTGTGGATAGACCAGAATATTTTTCGCGGCAAGATGCCATTCACGCTACGAGACAGTGTTCCAGACTACGCGACGCTCAAACTCGCCTCACAAAGCAAGCCCATAATCTACCCCAAGCCCGACAACAAAATCACTTTCGACCGCCTGTCATCGGTGTTTCTGTCCAACACCAACCATGAGGAAGATCAGCTCTGCCATTTGACCTTGAAAAACCCCTCCATCCCCATCGATAAAAACCTGCCAATGTACGATGAGCCGGCTCAGCGCTACTGCCCTGCCGGGGTTTACGAGGTGGTGGATAGTGCAGACGGTGGCAAGCGCTTCCAGATCAACGCCCAGAACTGTGTACACTGCAAAACCTGCGACATCAAAGACCCGGCGCAGAATATTGTCTGGGTGACACCGGAAGGTATGGGCGGGCCGACCTACCCCAATATGTGATCCCGGGCTGCACCGCGCCACCTGCTCGGCCCCCGGGGTACGGCTGTCGTGCCTGACCGGTTATTACGTTGGTTCAACCTAAAAACCGCAGTCGAACGCTTCGATGATCAATATGTTTTTGATAGGCAGATGAAGAAGGCAAATTTCTGACGCACTTTTTGGGTGAGCTGCGAGTCGCTGCACGGCTTCTCGAAAAATCCCAAAGCGGCAGGGCGTCGTTATCACTCTGGGCAAGGGCTACGGCCATTGCCGGCGAGCGATGCCTTGCCAGTGATGCGGCATTCCGACGCCCGGGGATTTCCCGATAATTCCCTGCCCAACTGCGGTTTCTAGGCTCAATCATCAACAGTTACACTCCCATGGCTTCGAGGGTGGAGAGACAGAGCCTACGCCATATCTCTCCGAGATTTGGAATTCTCGTTGAGAGATTGAGCACTGTGCGGGACTTTTCGACCAAGGGCATAGCCGTAGCTATGGCCGCGGAAGAAAACTACGCACAGGGTGCAATCGTCATGACTGAAGGGGGGGCGAGAAACCAAGCGGGCTTTTAAGCGGCTTTAGATGGTATGGGTGGCGCCGAATCGGTGAGATATGGCGGCTGTCTAGTGTCTAGTCAATGGCGAAAAATTCACCACAACTCCAGACCCCGGTTCGCCCTTCACGCTCCACAGCCACATCGACCAATTGATAATAGACCGGCCGGCTGAGCATTGCCGTTAGACCGGGTCGTATCTGGACAAAAGGAGTGGGGTTGGCATCAGCATTGTCGACCACCAGGCGGTGCTGGGCATCGACACAGACCTCTTCCCCGACATTGGTGACAAACCGAAGCTCCTGCGAATCACCCTGCGACCGTGTCGCCATAGCGACGGCTATAAATGGTGCGCCCTCTACTTCAACCTGCCACTTCTCTACCGGCGTTACCAGAACGAAGCCGCAATCATCCTCGTGGCGAAGGATGGACGCAAATAGTTTTACCAGCTCAAAACGCTTGATCTCAGTGCCATCATGAAACCATTTACCATTGGTGTCGATACGGATATCGATGCGACCGCTGAGAGGCGGGTTCCAGGAATCCAGTGGTGGCCGGTTACCGGTGCTGCCGATTTGCTTCAGCATACGCTCTACAGAGTCCATCGGCCTTCACCTCTACAACAAACGCACGTTGATAACACCTTGCACGGCGCCGAGCTTGGCAACGACATCCGGTGAAGGGGCGGTCTCTATATCAAGCAGGTTATAGGCGATGTCACCTCGACTCTTGTTGAGCAGGTCGATAACGTTGATATTTGCGTCCGCCAATACCGACGTGACATGGCCCAACATCTTGGGCACGTTGTAGTTGGTAATGGCCAGCCTTGAGCCGCCGTTGCGCTCCAATTGCAGGCTGGGAAAGTTCACCGAATTGACGATATTACCATTTTCGAGGAAATCCCTTAGCTGGCGGGCAACCATTATCGCGCAGTTATCTTCAGCCTCGTCAGTGCTTGCACCGATGTGGGGCATGCAGATATTACCCGGAACTTGCAACAACTCCGGATGCGGGAAGTCGGAGATATACTTGCGCAATTTGCCACTCTGCAGGGCGTCTTTGACGGCGCTGACGTCAACGATTTCATCACGGGCAAAATTGAGCAGCACCGCCTGGTCGCGGAAGGATCTCAAGGCATCTTTGCTCACCAGATTGCGAGTAGAGTCGAGCGCCGGCAGGTGCAGAGACACATAGTTAGAGCGTGCGAACAGCGCTGTCAGGTTTTCCATTTTCTTGACGTCGCTGGGTAGTCGCCAGGCCGCATCAACAGACAACGCGGGATCGAAACCGACTACCTCCATGCCCAGTAGCAGAGCAGTCTGAGCAACCCTTGATCCAATAGCACCGAGACCGACAACCCCCAGTACCTTGCCCGCCAACTCGTTGCCCTTGAACTGCTTCTTCTCCTTCTCAAGCAACGCACTCATGGCCTTGTAATCGTGCATACCCGACAGGGTGCGAGCGTAGTCAATACCTTCAACGATACCTCTGGAGCCCAGCAGCAACCCTGCGATTACCAGTTCCTTGACCGCATTGGCGTTCGCCCCCGGAGCGTTAAAAACCGGAATTCCGCGCTCGGTACACGCAGCGAGGGGAATATTGTTAACCCCTGCCCCCGCGCGGGCGATGGCCTTGACCGTAGACCCCACTTCGTCAATCGCCAGTTTGTAACTTCGCAACATAATGCCATCGGGGTTGGTAATCTCGCTGGCCACCTCGTAGCTCTCTCGGGGTAGTTGTTCCAGCCCCTTTACCGAAATCTGGTTGTAGGTCCTCACCTTATACACGATGTCCAATTCCTCTGTGAATACGCAACGCCGTAACAGCCGTGTGCTTAAACCAACTGGCGGACAGTCGCCCCCGCCCCCTGCTGCAAGGCTACCCGCCAGCCCGCACGGTACGCGAGCTTACAGCCGCTCAATATCGGCGGATTCCTGCAATGAATTTCGATAGCTCTCCAGCAGCCGCTCTGAGCGATAACGGGCCAGCAAACGTTTCATGCCCTGCTGCCTGCCGGTATCGAGATCTGCCAGTGAGCCGGGGACCACCTTATTGACCGCAACCAGCGCCACCTGGCCGTCAGCCAGAGGTCGAATCACGAAATTGGCGCTGCCGCTCTCCGGCGGGCTCAATCTAAAAGCCGCCTCCGCGATCTCCATCGGCAACTCGTTTATATTATCCCGGCTGATGTCACTGAACTCTCGGAACTCCAGCCCGCGACCCTTTGCCAGTTCAGCGAGTTGCTGCCCTGCCCTCACGGCCTCCAGCATTTCTTCGGCCTGCTGCACCATATAGTCTGTTGCTTTCTCGCGATGCAGGCGTTCGCCCAGTTGCTGCTCCACATCGGCAAAGGGGATCGGCGCCGCTGGCTCACGCTCGGCGGTGCGAAGGACCACCGCCTCAGAAGGCGACAGCTCCACCACTTCGCTATTGGCGCCCTGATCGAGAACGACCTTACTGAAGGCTTCTGCAACAACCCGGCTGTCTGCAAAAATGCCCTCGCTAGTGCCGCTGCGACTGAACAGCGCTGACGTCTCTGTCTGCAGGGCCAATTGCCCGGCCACCGAATCGAGGTCAGCAGCATTGAAACTGATATCTTTCAACTCCTCCAGTTTTATCGCGTAGAGGGGTTCCGCTTTCTCAACTTGCAACGTTTGCACGATCTCGTCGCGACGCGACGCATAGTCGGCAACATCAGCCTCCTCCACTTCCAGTAACTTCACGAGATGCCAGCCAGAATCGGTTTTGACGGGCGCTGATATCTCACCAACCTCGAGCTCGCCCAGGACCTTCTCGAAAGCTTTCGGAAAGGCGGTACCGTCAGAGTAACCGAGATCACCACCGGCTTCCCTGGAGCCTATATCGTCAGATCGCTCCCGCGCCAGATCGCTGAAAGGCTCACCGGCAGCAATACGCCCTGCAATCGCCTCCAACTGCTGGCGAATTTCTTCGTCGGATTCCCCCTGGTCAGCTGCAATCAGGATATGCGCCGCCCGGCGCCGGGTACCGCCATCGCTTTCAGCGATACTGGCATTGTAGACTTCCCGAATTTCACTCTCCTCGAGCTCCGGATAATAGTCTTCCAGTCGCAAATGAATGTACTGCACCGAAACTTTTTCTTCGGTGGTAAACTCCTGCGGATGCTCATCATAGTATTGCTTCACCTCCGCAGGATCGACCGCCACCTTTTCCTCTGCCTGTTCCATTGTCATTAGCGCATACGATACATCACGCTTCTGGGTGGATATGCTGGCAGCCAACTCGAGGTCGACGTCAGTGACGAACTCCGTCGCGGCAAGTCCGCTGAGAAATTGATTCACCAGCAATTGCTTTTTCATCGCCTCCTTGTATTGGGCAGGCGTCATGCCGTTTCCCCGCACGAGAGCATCGAATCGTTGTGGCGAGAAAGCGCCGTCCTGCTGGAACTCCGGCTGCTCCAATATCATCTGGTCGACCAACTGCTCGGGTATCAACAGGTCGTTGTCTCGCGCAGCCGATTCAAGCATGCGTTGCTGAACAAGTTGATCCAATACCGGGCCGCGCAATGCAGCCTCATCTATCTGTGATGCGTCAACATCGTCACCCATGCGAGCCAGCAGCTGTTGACGTTGCCGGTAGACCTGCTGATTGAGTTCAATCTCGGATATGGTAATGCCATTAACTTTGGCAACGTCAGGGTTGCCCGAATCCAGAAAAAATGCGTCCACGCCCCAGAGGACGAATGGAATGGTGATAAGGCCAATGACAACCCGTGCGACAATGCCCTGGAGATTAGACCGGATTTGTTGCAGCATCGAAAACTCCCGATTGCTGTTGGTTCAAAAAAAAAGCGCACCTGATGTGATGCGCTTCTTGCCCTGTCAGTACTGACGTATACTGAATAAAAAGTCTCTATCGAAAATTAGTTGACCGCGTCCTTCAGAGCCTTCCCTGCTTTGAAGCCGGGAATCTTTGCCGCCGCAATTTCAATCGGGGCTCCCGTTTGCGGGTTACGTCCAGTACGCGCCGCGCGATCTTTCACCGAAAAAGTTCCAAAACCGATGAGCACGACCTGGTCGCCGGATTTCAGCGCTTTGACAATACCATCCAGAGCCGCGTCAAGCGCCCGAGTGGCAGACGCCTTTGAGAGGTCCGCCGATTCCGCAATGGAATCTATGAGTTCAGATTTATTCACAATTAGTCCCCTTATTAAAAACAGATTTTCAAGCGACCCTGGCAATTACTGGTGATGAGTAACAGGCGGGTATAATAAAAACGAGTCATTGAAATACTGGCGCCTTTATACCAATCGCATCGTCACGGGTCAAGAACGTTGACGGGCGCTAGCCCCTTAATTCAGTGAGTATTGATGCGAGATCCGGCCTCGGTTGAAGCGTCGATATTCTTTTCCATCCCGGCCAGGTATTCCTCATCGGGAATGGCCTCGGGCATATGCTCAAGCGCAATCTTCAGCACCTCATCGATCCACTTCACCGGCTTGATATCGAGATCCTTTTTTATGTCTTCAGGAATATCCCGCAGGTCTCGCACATTCTCTTCGGGTATGATAACGGTCCGTATTTTACCGCGATGCGCAGCCAGCAGTTTTTCCTTAAGGCCTCCAATGGGCAAGACCTGGCCGCGCAGGGTAATCTCCCCCGTCATCGCGACGTTACCCTTGACCGGGATGCCCGTCAACACAGAGACCATTGCCGTGCACATCGCTATACCGGCACTCGGGCCGTCCTTGGGGGTTGCCCCTTCCGGAACATGGATATGAACGTCGGTTTTCTCATGAAAGTTCGCCGGGATTCCCAGCGCCTGAGACCGGCTTCTGACCACGGTGGTGGCCGCCTGAATAGACTCCTGCATCACATCGCCCAGGGAGCCGGTCTTCACCTGGCGCCCCTTGCCAACCACCGCAGAAGCCTCGATGGTCAACAGATCACCACCGACCTGGGTCCAGGCCAGCCCGATTACCTGCCCAATCTGGTTTTCCTCTTCGGCAAGCCCAAACTTGAATTTCCTGACACCAAGGTAGTGCTCTATTTTCTCGGCATCAACCACCACCGGCACATCGACAACCTGCTGAATAACCTCTTTGACAACCTTGCGACAGATTTTGGCTATCTCCCGCTCAAGGCCTCTAACACCCGCTTCACGGGTGTAGTAACGGATTATTTCCTCGATCGACTGATCGGACAATTCAAGCTCGTCCGCCTTGATGCCATTGCGCCCAATCTGCTTGGGTAAAAGGTACTTTTGTGCGATCCGCAGCTTCTCTACTTCTGTGTAGCCTGGAATGCGAATAATCTCGAGCCGGTCCAGCAGGGCGGGCGGAATATTCATGGAATTCGCCGTGCAGAGAAACATCACCTCGGACAAGTCGTAATCGACCTCAAGATAGTGATCATTGAACGATTTATTTTGCTCAGGATCCAGCACCTCCAGCATCGCGCTGGCAGGGTCCCCCCTGTGATCCATTCCCATCTTGTCAATCTCGTCGAGCAGGAACAGTGGGTTCTTGACCCCCACCTTGGTCATCTTTTGCACAACTTTCCCGGGTAACGAACCAATGTAGGTGCGCCGGTGTCCCCGAATTTCAGCCTCGTCACGCACGCCGCCAAGGGCCATACGCACGAATTTTCTGTTGGTTGCTCGGGCTATCGACTCTCCCAGGGAGGTTTTGCCAACTCCCGGAGGACCCACAAGACAAAGCACCGGACCGTTGAGTTTCCTCACTCGCTGCTGCACGGCCAGATACTCCAGGATACGGTCCTTGACCTCCTCCAAGCCGTAGTGGTCGCGATCAAGAACATCTTGTGCCCTCTTGAGATCGATACGGGTTTTACTGCGCTTCTTCCAGGGAACACCCACCATCCAGTCGATATAGCTTCTAACCACCGAGGCTTCCGCGGACATCGGGGACATCATTTTAAGTTTGGCCAGCTCTGCGCGGGTCTTATCTTTGGCTTCCCTGGGCATACCCGCCTGCTCAATTTTCTTCTCCAGCAGTTCGAGTTCATTAGGTGTTTCTTCCATATCGCCGAGTTCACTTTGAATGGCTTTCATTTGCTCATTCAAGTAATACTCGCGCTGGCTTTTTTCCATTTGGCTTTTGACTCGACCACGAATTTTCTTTTCCACCTGGTGCAAGTCGATCTCACCACCCAGCAGCGCCATCAGCATGTCTACGCGCTCGGTGATATCCGGAAGTTCAAGAATTTCCTGCTTTTTTTCAATGCTCAGCGACATGTGCGCAGCAATGGTATCCGCCAGGCGACCAATCTCCTCGATACCGTTGAGCGAGGTCAGCACTTCCGGCGGAACTTTCTTGCTTAAATTGACATAACGCTCGAACTGCTCGAGCACCGAGCCAACCAGCGCTTCCTCTTCTTTTTCATCCGGTGGATTGGCATAAAGACGCCTCGCAGTAGCGTTGAAAAAACCTTGATCGTCGTTGACGCTCTCGATCGCGGCACGGAAGCCACCTTCCACCAACACCTTTACCGTGCCGTCCGGCAATTTCAGCAATTGGAGCACAGTGGATACCGTACCGAGGCGATAAAAGCCGTCGACATCCGGGTCATCATCGGATGCACTTTTCTGGGCAACGAGGAGTACCTGCTTGCCGCCGCCCATGGCTTTTTCCAGTGCTTGGATCGATTTTTCACGACCGACAAAAAGCGGAATCACCATATGCGGGTAAACAACCACGTCGCGCAGCGGCAACAGCGGTAACTCGAGATTTTCAACTGAATTTTTCAGAGGGGGTTTCTCCACAAAGGACTCCGTTTATCAATGCATCATGCAATGCTTGATCGCGCTGCAAGAGCATTCTCTACATTCGCCTGAGATGGGGCCTTGGGAGCATAATTCAAGGCCGCTCTGCGCGGCCGGGAGCAAAAGCCGGACCCCCCGCTTCGCGAGGGCCGGTGCAAGTTACTCTTCGGGAGCAGCTCGGGCAGCTGTTTCCTGGGTCTCGTAGACTATAAAGGGTTCAGAATCGCCCTTGATGACCGATTCATCGATAACCACTTTGCTGACGTTTTCTTCCGAGGGGATGCGGTACATGGAATCCAGTAACACCGACTCGAGGATCGATCGCAACCCTCTTGCCCCGGTCTTTCGCTCCATGGCTTTAACGGCGATGGCTCGCAAGCCGTCCTCGCGAAAATCGACTTCAACATCTTCCATGTCGAACAACTTGGCGTACTGCTTGGTGAGGGCGTTGCGGGGCTCGGTAAGAATCCGCACCAACGCCTCTTCGTCAAGCTCCTCCAGAGTCGCTATCACCGGCAGGCGGCCAACAAATTCAGGAATCAACCCGTAGCGCACGAGATCTTCGGGCTCCAGATCGTGCAGCACTTCTCCGATGTTCTTGCTGTTGTCCTTACTCTTCACCTCGGCGCCGAAACCGATGCCGCCCTTCTCGGATCGATCGCGAATCACTTTTTCGAGCCCGGCAAATGCTCCACCGCAGATAAACAGGATGTTGGATGTATCGACCTGCAGGAATTCCTGCTGGGGGTGCTTGCGCCCCCCCTGGGGCGGAACAGAGGCAACGGTTCCCTCTATCAGCTTCAGCAGCGCCTGCTGAACCCCCTCCCCCGACACGTCGCGGGTGATCGAAGGGTTGTCAGATTTGCGGGAAATCTTGTCGATCTCGTCTATATACACGATGCCCATTTGGGCACGCTCGACATCGTAATCGCACTTTTGCAGTAATTTTTGGATAATGTTCTCGACATCCTCCCCAACATACCCCGCCTCTGTCAGCGTAGTCGCATCCGCAATCGTAAACGGTACATCGAGCAATCTTGCAAGGGTTTCCGCTAGCAGTGTCTTGCCGCTGCCGGTAGGACCAACAAGAAGAATGTTACTTTTCCCCAGTTCGACGAGGCTGTCGCCCTTGGCTTTTCCCTTGGACTTCTCCTCGTATCGCAGGCGCTTGTAATGGTTGTAAACCGCAACCGCCAACACCTTCTTGGCCCGGGTCTGTCCTATCACATAATCGTCCAGGATTTTGCTGATTTCCTGAGGCGTCGGCAGGGTTTCCCGAGCCCCCTCCGAGCTGCTCTCCTGTACTTCTTCGCGAATAATATCGTTGCAAAGATCCACGCATTCATCACAAATAAACACAGAGGGACCGGCGATAAGTTTCCTCACCTCATGCTGGCTCTTACCGCAAAATGAGCAGTACAAGAGCTTCCCCTTGTCTTCGCCGCCTCGCGTGTCGTCAACCATGCACCCTATACCTCTGCATTTACCATTGAATCTTAAAGATGGAGATTTTTGCCTCGTTTTGCAAGCCCCTTTTCCCAAGCTTGCAAATTAATCGCCAAAAGCTCAGCCCACACGATGATCCAGAACCGCATCGATCAAGCCGTACTCCTTGGACCTCTTCGCGTCCATAAAGTTGTCACGCTCAGTATCGCGACGAATCGTCTCTATGTCCTGTCCGGTATGCTCAGCCATGAGTTGGTTAAGTTTTTCACGGATGATCAATATCTCCCGCGCGGCAATGTCGATATCGGTTGCCTGACCCTGTGCCCCGCCACTTGGCTGGTGGATCATGGTGCGCGCATTGGGCAACGCATAGCGCTTGCCCTTAGTACCGCCACCGAGCAAAAAGGCGCCCATGCTGGCTGCCTGGCCTATGCACATGGTGCTGATGTCAGGCTTGATGAACTGCATCGTGTCATAGATGGCGAGGCCCGCAGTCACGGAGCCACCCGGGGAGTTGATATAAAGATGGATGTCCTTGTCCGGGTTCTCCGACTCTAGGAACAACAATTGAGCCACGACCAGGTTTGCCATGTGATCTTCGATGGGACCGACGATGAACACGACCCTTTCCTTCAACAAGCGCGAGTAGATATCGTAGGAGCGTTCTCCACGGGCTGATTGCTCCACCACCATGGGAATCAATCCAAGATTCTTCTCTTCTAGTGCGGTATAGCCAGCGGGTCTAATCACTTTTTTCTCCAAAGTAAGGAACGGTCACGGTAGTCCCTTGAACATAAGTAACGGCCAGAGGTTTCGCCGGCCCTGCGCCATGTCAAAGCGGGTTACGGTCGCGCCACAATCCTGCTACGACTGGCCCGCATCCTGCTCCTGCTCGACGACGTCTTCAGGGGCGTCTTTGCCGCCAGGCGCCTGGGGCGCAACGGCCTCCTCGTAAGTTTGAGGCTGTTCCTCGACCTTGGCCATCGCCAAGATCTTGTCCACTGCCTCGTCTTCGAGTACTGCCGACTCCACTGATCGGAGCAGTTCCTCATTGCCGTAATAGTAGTTGACGACCTCTGTCGGGTCCTGGTACGTCGCCGCGATTTCTTCGACCATCGCCCGAACCTTGTCAGGTTGGGCCTTCAACGCCTCGGCCCTGATCAACTCCCCGAGTATCAAGCCCAATGCCACCCGTCTTTCGGCCTGCTCCTTGAACATATCGTCCGGTAACACAGAGGCGTCGAACTGAGCCGCAGCCTCGCCGAATTGCTGCAACATCTGCTTGCGCAGAACTTCGATCTCTCCCTGCACCAGGGCTGACGGCAACTGCACATCGTGCAACGCTATCAGCTGATCCATCACTTGCTGCTTGACCTTGGTGGTCACCGCCTTTTTGAGCTCGCGGCGCATGTTGTCAACAACTTGCTGGCGGAACTCCTCTTCACCACCCTCCGCTACCCCGTAGCGAGCAAAGAAATCCTCGTTCAGCTCAGCGAGGCGGTGCTCCTTGACGGCATTCACCCGAACCTGAAACTCGACCGCCGCACCCTTGAGGTCATCGTTGTGATAGTCATCGGGAAACTGCAACTGTAGCGTCTTCTCATCCCCCGTGCTCAAACCGATCAGACCCTCCTCAAATCCTGGAATCATACGACCGGAGCCCAGCACCAGATCAGTGCCCTCCGCGCTTCCACCTTCGAAGGGCTCACCATCGCGGGTCCCGCGATAGTCGATATTAACTTCATTATCTTTGGCGGCCGCCTGTTCCACCACTTCGTATGTGCCCTGCTGTTTGCGGAACATCTCAATCATGCGATCCACATCGGCGTCGGCCACTTCCGCTACCGCCTTGTTGACCCTAATGCGGGTCAGGTCGGCAAGGCTGATTTCGGGGTATATTTCGAAGGTAGCGACGTACTTCAGATCCTTCCCGGGACCCATCTCCTTGGGCTCGATTTTCGGCTGGCCGGCCGGCTGCAACTCTTCTTTCATAACGGCTTCGTAGAAAGTCTGGCTCATGACTTCACCCACGACTTCCTGGCGCACGCCGCTGCCGAAGCGCTGGCGGATCACCTTCATGGGTACTTTACCAGGCCGGAACCCATCGATGCGGACAGTTCCCGCAGCCTTTTTTAAGCGCTTGTCGATCTCCTGCTCAATTCTCTCGGCGGGCACGCCAATAGTCAGCCTGCGCTCCAGACCCGTCGTTGTTTCAATGGAAACCTGCATGTAAATACCTCGAATTCAAAACCTGTAGCCAGCGGACCCTGCCGGCTGGCTGCGATGTTATCAAAGCCAATGAATGGTGCGGGTGGGGAGACTCGAACTCCCACGCCTTGCGGCACCAGAACCTAAATCTGGCGTGTATACCAATTTCACCACACCCGCGCTTGCTGACTAAAACGCTCCGATAGAAGTAGAGAACACCCTAACGTATTTTCTTAGAATGCGCTGATATCTCTTTGATATAAAATATTGTTTGGGTCAATTTCGGTAATGGGTCAGCAACGGCAAGCGCTGCATTCTGCCACAATGTTAGGCCCCATTCAACAGTGGATAAAGCCCTTTCAGGCGGGCCGTGCCACGAGCACGGTAGCGCCCACGTCGCCCCTCTGGCTCAGAACGGTTGCGCTCATCGTCCCAGGTACCAGGCAAGCCTGCTCTGGCAGTAATCGACACTCTCCCACGGCCACCTCACCGGCCACCGCCATGACCAGCGCGTAGCTTCCATCCAGGTCGAGCCGGTGGCTGGCTCCGGCCTGCAATACCCAGCGCTGGACCTCGAAATCAGCAAAATCGACAATTCTCTCGACCAGCACGTGGGCATCCCGGTAGCAAACCGAGAACGGTTCTTCCGCTGGAGGATCCAGCGCCATCAGTGCTACTCCATCATCGGTATCCCAGTGCTGCTGGGTCAGGACTTTCTGCGCAAAAGACAAGATTTTCCGCTCGTATACCGGGGTCTGGAATTCCACGGTCCTTACCCCGTGCTGCAACGCGTGAGGCGTGTAGCAGGGCACCTTGACCACGTCGCCAACCCGCAGCGGCTTGAAGCAGGTAAACGCCTCCATTTCGCCCCTGAGTAATTGCTCCTCCCGCAACAGTTCAGCATCCAAAGTCTCTTGCCACGCAATCAATTGCTGTGGCGGCACTGGAGTATCCAGTGTGATCCCCACTTCCCTGCGCCGGCTATCCAACTGTGCATCGATCTTGCGCCTCACCCTTTCGTAGGCCGCTACGGCGGCTCGATAAGCCTTTTTGAAGTCGGCATCACTGGGATAACTTGCCCGTCGCCCGGCGTCGAAGCCGAACCGAATCGCCCCGGTGCCATCTGGCCACGCTGTCGCATCCACATGCGTTACCACGTAAACCTCACGTTTCTCCTCGTGCAGTTCAAAATAGAGATCGCCCCAGACCGGGGCTGGCAGCGGGTCGAGTATCTTCAGCAGCACCAGCTCCCGGTGACCGCCCGCCAACCAGGGCGCCAGTGGTTCCAGCAGCCAGGGCAGCGGGACGGAGGCACCGGAATCCGGTGCCAAACCACAGACCCCGCGCCGCTCTACCCCGGTATACCAGATCTCCTGCCCCCAGGGCTTGGGAATGTAAACCCGCTCGAGCCGAATAGGACTAGAGAGGGAAAAGCGGGAGCCCTGCGCTCCAGCAGAATCCGCAGGTCGTAACGAAACCGCTTCCGGGACCAGTCCAGCGGCCCGGCGCTGCAGGCTGACATGCAGCTCGAAGCGCGCCACCGCGCTTTCAGCAAGCCAATGGCACTCGAGCTCAACCAGGCAACTTATTGTGTGGGATGCAATGCTGGAATCCAATCCTGCCTGTGCGATTTCCTGCTCAAGCCAGGGTCCTACGTCAGTAGCTGCCAGTGTTTTCATTGACTCCCCCGCTGCTGTGTGGATGCAGACGTATCTACCCTGCTACTCGGTCAAGCAAGCAGGATCAAATCGGTATTCGCCCTGTAACCAACCGAGGACTTCCATGGCTAGCGGATGGTCAAAAGCCCCATATTCCAGTTCCAGGCGCTGCTTGTGTACAGCGTCGATCGCATCCAGTCCATCGTCGTTAAAAAGACCCAGGTCCCGCGCCAGCAACCTTGCCAGCGCCGGCGGAGCCAGGCGCCCGACGGCTTGTTCAAAAGCCGCCGCCGGTGCCCGACACGCGGGCATGGTAGACAGGGCGAGGCGAGACAGGTAGGCCTGGTTCATGGGATTTGCCAGATGGCCTCGGCACCATGTCCACATATCCGGCGGGCGCTCACAAAACGGCCGCAAGTTAAGGCGACGACTCATCTTCGCGCCATCATTGACCGGGTAATTGTCCCACAATACCGGTGCTCGCTGCATCGCCACGGAGATAGCCGCCAGCGTGTCGCGGCTGAAACGCCCGGAGCAGACCTTTTCCCCGGTCCAGAAGAAGTCAATTGATGAATCCAGCTCGCTACCTAATTGCTGCCAGTAGCCCTCCGGCATGGCGCCGAAAACGCGCTCAAGAACGGGATCGTCACTGTAGTAAGTGGGGCAGACAATGATACGTGATGCATTACTGTGCGCTGCAATGTCAGCCACCATCCGCGCCTGCAAGTGAGCAAGGTCGGGCACGTCACCGCGCATATCGTCGAACAGAATACAGAGAATATCGGGACGCAGTTGCGCTATCGCGGTAAGCTTTGGCTTGAGGCGCGCCAGGATGCGCGGGCCATAATCGATATAAGCATTCAGCGGCGAGAGCCCAACGCCCCATTGAATCTGGCTGCTGCGGCAGTGTTCCGCCAGGACCAGCAGGTTTTCAAAGTCCCTGGAGACCCAGGGCTGATCCCAGTCACGGCGCAAATTGGCATCCGCCTTGGGAGCGTAGATATACGCATTCAGCCCGTTTTCACGTAAAAAGCTCACACAGGAGCACCGCTCCTGCCATGTCCAGCTGCGGCCATAAAACCCTTCGACTACCCCGGACAGGAAGCTATCCGCCGCGCCCTTTGTCACCCGATGTCTCCGGCACCACCGAACAGACGCTGGTAATTGCTGGTGGTCGCTACCACGACCTGGCCCAGCGAAAGCCCCTTAATTTCAGCTACGGCCTGGGCAACGCGAATCAGGTAGGCTGGTTGGTTAGACTGACCTCGATGCGGCACCGGCGCCAGATAGGGAGAATCGGTCTCAACCAGCAGCCTGTCCAAGGGCAATTTGCGCACGATGTCGCGCAGATTTTCCGCCTTGGCAAAGGTGACGATGCCAGAGATCGAAATCGAGTAATTCAAATCCATAGCCTGGCGCGCCATCTCCCAACTTTCAGTGAAGCAATGCAATACACCACCGTGCTCGGTTGAGCCATACTGCCGGATCAGTTCGAGGGTATCCTCCCTCGCCTCCCGGGTATGAACCACTACTGGCAACCCGAGTTCGGCCGCAAGCTCCAGGTGTAGCGCAAAGCTTGCCCGCTGGGCATTTATGGAGGCCGGATCATAGAAGTAGTCAAGCCCGGTCTCACCGATAGCAACGACTTGTGGGTCTTGTGCCCAGGCACGCAGTTGACCGACATCAACGGCGTATTCCGGCACATGCAGTGGATGCACACCCACTGTGGCTGAGACCGAGGAAAATTCCCCGGCCAATCGCAGTACCGCTGGAATGTTATCTGGATTGAGGGCAATACACAGCACCCGCCCGACCCCGGCGGCACGGGCCCTGAGGAGGGCAGCCGCAACGCTGCCACCGCAGCTGGCAAGGTCCAGCTGGTCGAGATGGCAATGCGAATCCACCAACAAGGGTTGCATTATCAGGCTACAGCCAGCTGGTGAGGAAGCGGCCCCCCGGGGCAACTGCGACCGGGTACCTTACATGGTGTGGGTTGGCTTGTCCGAGTCGAGTGAGCCGGCGAGATACGTTTCAATTTTGCGGGTTGCGGTGTCATCGTGTTCACTAAATTCCACGCCGATCCCGGCAGTGCGATTAGCCTGGGCGCCCTGGGGAGTAATCCATACCACCTTGCCCGCTACCGGGATTTTCTCGGGCTCATCCATAAGGCTCAACAGCATGAAGACTTCGTCCCCCATCCTGTAGAGCTTATTGGTCGGAATAAACAGCCCACCGTACTTGAGAAAAGGCATGTAGGCCGCGTATAAAACGGCTTTATCCTTGATGGTGAGCGACAGTATGCCACTTTTTGCACTGCCTTGTTTTAAACCCGGGTTGTTCATGCGCGCTTCCCGATAATCCCTGTTAGTTTGCCGGACTCTGCACTTTGGTGGGTAACGCATTCGCGCTTTCTTCACCATGCTGCAAGAAATAATGGTAGCTTCTGCCAACCCGATTAGCCAACTATTACCGTAATATTTTAACCATCACCGGAGCGCCAGGGTCAAGCACCGGAGCGACCCGGCGCCAGCTTTAGCGCGAGATCTTCCAGCATCAACTGCTTGTTGGGGTTGGCACCGGAAGCCACCATTCGCCGCAGCGATACCACTTCGTCGACCCTATCGAGAAGTTGCACCAGGGTACCGTGTTGTTGCCATGCATCGCGTATTCGAACTGCCACCGGACCTGCATCGCCTCTCTCCAGATCGGCAAGACACGCTGCGCTCAACCACTGGTACAACCATTGCAATAGCTGGCCGGGCTCCACAGATGCCCAGACACTGGCGGCGGTCAGCGCGTCCGCAGTACCCTCAACCAGCGCGGGCAGACTCCTGGCAACCGCCTCCATATCACTCACCTGGAGCTCCAGTCGCTTGCCGTACAAGGGCTGTCGCGGTGCAAAGCTGTGCAACAGTGTCAGCCGCGCCGGATCTGACAGGTGGTGCTGGAGCCACTGCTTCGCCTGGTCCGCGCCCGGCACCGCCATCGCCAACTTCTGACAACGGGAGCGCACTGTGGGTAACACGGTTGCCACGGCATACGAAATCAATAACAACAGAGTGTTGTCGCCCGGCTCCTCCAGGGTTTTCAACAGGGAGTTGGCGGCACTTGCGTTCATCGCCTCTGCCGGGCAGACAATAACCACCCGATAGCCCCCTTGCTGGGCAGATGCCTGGCCGAAGCTGACCACTTCCCGCACCTGGCCAACCTTGATTGGGCCGCCGTCTTTCTCGGGCGCCAGCTGCAACAGGTCGGGATGATTTCCGGCGTTGCCAAGCTGGCAACTGTGGCACTTGCCACAGGGCGCGCCCGCTCCTTCCACCGAACAGAGGACGGTTTGTGCTATCGCACGAGCAAAGCGCCTGATACCGGTGCCCTCAAGGCCATGAAGCAGCAGTGCATGGGGCAGTTGATGGCGTTGATACAGGCCCAGCACGTGATCCCGGTTCGCCAGCTGCCAGGGCAATACCCCATCGGTCATAACCGTACACCCGCATCCCGCAGCACCTGGGTCAGCACGTCTCCAATGTTTGCCTGCACCTGCCCGAGTGAGCCTGACGCATCGATCACGCGGAACTGCCGGGGAACACCCTGCGCTCGCTGCAGGTATACGCCACGGACCCGCTCGAAAAAGGCCAACTGCTCTTGCTCGAAGCGGTCGAGTTCGCCCCTGGCACCGGCTCGCGCCAGCCCCTGGGAAACCGGCAGGTCCAGCAATAGCGTCACATCGGGGCGAAAATCACCCTGTACCAGTTGCTCAAGCTCAGCGATGACAGGCAAGTCGAGCTGCCGTCCCCCCCCCTGATATGCATAGGTGGCATCGGTAAAGCGATCGCAGAGCACCCACCGCCCCACCTCCAATGCCGGTTGTATGACCTGCTCCAGGTGTTGGGCGCGCGCTGCAAACATCAGCAATAGCTCCGCCATCGGGGCAACTGGCTCGTCTCTGGCCTCGAGCAACAGCGCCCTTATCTGCTCGGCCAACGGCGTCCCACCCGGCTCCCGCGTTTGCACCAGGTCAATGCCATTGGAGCGCAGAAAATCGGCAATAAACGCCAGATTGGTTGTTTTCCCGACACCTTCACCGCCCTCAACGGTAATAAACAAGCCCCTGCTTTCAGTCACTCGTGTCGTCCTCACTTGAGGAGGGCGCTGCCGGCACCGAGCGGTAATTTTTTGCCCGGTTCTTGATCTGGTACTGCTGAACCGCCTTGTTGTGCTGTTCCAGTGTGGCCGAGAACGTGTGGCTTCCGTCACCCCGGGCCACAAAATAAAGGTTCTGGGTGGTCGCCGGCTTGAGCACCGCTTCGATCGAGCGTTGCGACGGGAGAGCTATAGGCGTGGGCGGCAAGCCCGCTATACGGTAAGTATTGAAAGGCGAGTCCACCTGCAAATCCTTGCGGGTGATGTTGCCGTCGTAATTGTCGCCGAGAGCGTAGATGACAGTAGGGTCGGTCTGCAGGCGCATACCCTTGTTCAGCCGATTGATGAAGACGCCTGCAATCTCCTCACGCTCACTGTCGACGGCCGTTTCCTTTTCGACAATGGACGCCAGTATAAGAGCCTGGTAGGGACTGTCCAGAGGCAAGCCCTCGACTCGCGAGGCCCAGGCCGCTGCAAGCTTTTGCTGCATGATGCGATAGGCTCTGGTCAGCAGCTTGGCATCGCTCGTGCCTCGGGTGAAACGGTAGGTATCAGGGAAAAACAAACCCTCTGGGGAGGTACTCGGCGGGGTCTTGTCGATTTGCAACAGAAATTCGCCGAGGGCACCAGCATCGAGCTGTTGCAGCAGAGCTTCCTGGCTGTGCAAATGAGTCAGCGCCTGTTCGATTGTCCAGCCCTCGACCAGGGTGACCTGATAATATTTCACATCGCCCCGACCCAGCTTCTGCAGTATTTGCCGGGGTGTCATGCCCGGCGAGAGCTGATACTCGCCAGCCTGCAGGGAGAGCTGCTCCGTTACCCGCAAATAGTAGATCAGCAATCTGGGTTGCTCTAGCAGGCCCTTGTCCGCCAACTGGTAGACGACCCGGGTCACGGAGCTACCCGGCGCCACCTGGATATCGATCGTCTGCTCCAGGCTGGCAATCGGTTGGTCGAGATACGCGTCGAAACGCTGCCATCCAACGGTGATACCCACGCCAGCGACCAAAAACAAGAGCAAGAGAATTAACGATAGTTTTTTAAGCATCAAACAAGTTCATTGTCCGGGTTTGCAGTTCAGCGGTTACGCGACCCCGACGCCAGTGGCAACCCTCGAAACGGGACACCGGAACCACACCGCGAACACTGTTACAGATAAATAGTTCTTCGCACTCCTGCAGGCAACCCAGCGACAAATCGCGTTCGATAACCGCCAGGCCCAGGTCTGGCGCCGCAACTTCGCTAATCCAGCGGCGCATGGTACCCGCTACTCCACAGCGATTTAAAGCTGGAGTCAGCAGTTCACCCCGGGACACCAAAAAAAGGTTCGCCGTAATCGCTTCTATCATTGCGCCGCCCTGGTCCAGCAGCAGGCCTTCACAACCAGCGCGCTCTCGCAGTTCCAGGCTGGCCATTACATAGTCGAGACAGTTCAGGTGTTTCAATCCGGCCAGCTGCGGGCGGTGGGCGAGCCGGGTCTGGCAGGTGAAGAGCTCTACCCCTTCAATAAATATGTCGGCCGAACAATCGGGTAACGTAAACCAGCTGCATACGATGGTAGCATCGGAATCAGGATCAGGGCTGAACCCTCGGCCAGCGTCGCCTCGGGTCACGATCAGCTTGATAATGCCGTCATGCAATTGCCGTTGTCCGGCAAGTCCCAGCAGGCGCAAAACGTGCTGCCGAACCGCGGTCAACGCGACTCCTATCCGCAGGCGCTGCAAACCATCGAGAAGCCGCTGCAAATGAAATTCGAGCAACACCGGGCTGCCACGCGCCACCCGAATCGTCTCGAACAGGCCATCACCGTAAGCCAGGCCCCGATCGGTCGCTGCTATCTGGCTTCCGAGTTCGCCATTGACCAAACAAATCAAGGGGCTGGTGCTAGCGGCAGCGGCACTGTGCAAGAGCGACTAAACCCTTTTAAAAAGCAGTGAGCCGTTGGTCCCACCAAACCCGAAGGAGTTGGATAGCACCACATCGACCTTGCGCTGTTGCGCCGTATGGGGCACGAGGTTGAGGTCACATTCGGCATCGGGCGCATCGAGGTTGATGGTCGGCGGAGCAACTTGATCCCGTATGGCAAGCACACTGAAGACGGCCTCAACGGCCCCAGCCGCTCCCAGCATGTGACCAATCATCGACTTGGTGGAACTTACCGCGACCGTCTCGGCGGCGCCACCCAATGCTCGCCTGATTGCCCGCACTTCCGCGACATCCCCGGCAATTGTGCTGGTGCCGTGGGCATTGATGTAATCGATTTCAGCGGTATCGATAGCAGCGTCGCGAATAGCATTCTCCATCGCCAGCGCCGCACCTGCACCGTCTTCTGGCGGGGATGTCATGTGGTAGGCATCCCCACTCATACCAAAACCCAGCACTTCCGCATACATCGTCGCACCGCGTTGGCGTGCAAGTTCATACTCTTCCAGGACCAACATAGCCGCCCCGTCGCTCAAGACAAAACCATCGCGATCCTTATCCCAGGGTCGGCTCGCCGCTTCGGGACTTTCATTGCGGGTCGACAGGGCCCGCGCCGCCGTAAAGCCCCCGAGACCAACCGGCGTGGTCGCCATTTCAGAACCGCCAGCCACCATGGCATCAGCATCGCCATATGCGATCAGGCGCGCCGCAAGACCTATACAGTGGGTTCCGGTGGTGCAGGCTGTTGCCAGTGCAAGATTGGGACCCGCGTAACCGTATTTAATCGATAGGTGGCCGGCAATCATGTTGATGATCGAGCCGGGGACAAAAAAAGGTGACACCCTGCGCGGGCCGCGCTCGATGATAATATCGCGGCACTGCTCTATCGAACTGATACCTCCGATGCCGGAACCGATTGCGGCTCCAATACGATGGGCATTTTGTTCCGTGGTCTGCAATCCCGAAGCTTCGATTGCCTGAATGCCCGCAGCAACCCCATACTGGATAAACGGATCCATTTTGCGGGAGTCCTTCGGCTGCATATAGGCTGACATATCCAGGTCGCGCACCGCTCCACCAAAACGCGTCGTGTACGACGTCGCATCGAAACTCTCGATCGGGCCGATACCACTTCTCCCGGAAACAATCCCCTGCCAGGCGGATTCAACTGTGCACCCAAGGGGCGACACCACCCCCAGCCCAGTCACCACTACCCTGCGTCTATTCACATGTCCTCCCTTTGCCATGCCGAGGAGCAGACGCCCCGGCGATTGTAGTCCGGGGCACAAAAAAAGCCGCCCTATCAGTATAGAAACGGCTTCCCGGGTCGATCCTTGTCAGCGGGTTTGGCTACGCCTGGTGTGACTCAATGTAATCAATAGCCAGCTGCACGGTGGTGATCGCTTCGGCTTCTTCGTCAGGGATTTCTGTCTCGAACTCTTCTTCCAGAGCCATGACCAATTCAACGGTATCCAGAGAATCAGCGCCCAGATCTTCTACGAAAGAAGCAGAGTTCTGAATATCACCTTCTTTCACGCCCAATTGTTCCGCAACGATCTTTTTTACGCGCTCTTCTATGCTACTCATGATTCTTATTGACTCCTTCTAAAGTCCTGATATTGGGTGCGGCCAATGCCACACCGTGTGTTGCTCTTCAGTGGTACCCTCAGCAATGCCCTAAGCACCCCACATGCCGAATACCGGTGAATGTTACCGCGAAACCCCATAGCGTTTAACACCAAATGGATCAACGGAAGTGCAAATTTATCGCCTGTTGGCAACTTTTGCAATGCACTAATGCTTCACCCCATATACATGCCGCCATTGACGTGAATGGTTTCACCGGTGATGTAAGCTGCGGCGTCACTTGCCAGGAAGCCAACGACCGCGGCAATTTCTTCCGGTTGGCCCAATCGGCCCACCGCAATCTGAGACAGCAGGGCCTCGCGCTGGGCCTCGGGCAACTCTCGAGTCATATCGGTATCGATGAAGCCTGGCGCCACCGCATTGACGGTGACACCGCGACTGCCAATCTCCCGCGCAAGGGCCCGGGAAAAGCCCTCGACACCCGCCTTGGTTGCGGAATAATTCGCCTGGCCCGCATTGCCCATGGACCCTACCACCGACGAGATATTGATGATTCTACCCCAGCGGGATTTTGCCATGCCACGCAAGCACGCCTTGGATAACCTGTAGATGGCATTGAGGTTGGTATTGATAACGTCTTCCCACTCGTCATCTTTCATCCGCAGGAGCAAATTGTCACGGGTTATACCGGCGTTGTTCACCAGGATACTGATCGCGCCAAAGTCATTCACAATGGTCTTGAGTACCTCCGCCACTGACTCGGCATCGGTGACGTTGAGCGCCATGCCCCGCCCGGTTATACCCTTTTGCTTGAAAGTCTCGGTAATCGCTTCAGCACCCTCAGCTGATGTAGCAGTACCTACAACAGTGGCCCCCTGCTCGCCCAGTTGTGCGGCAATAGCCGCTCCAATTCCCCTGCTGGCACCGGTGACCAGAGCCACTTTCCCCTGCAAACCCATAGCGTACTCCCGCTTCGATTATTTTTCAGCCCGTCAACGCGGCGGCACTGGCCAGTGCCTTGTCAAGTCCCGCGGGGTCTTCCAGTCCTGCCACGGCGACTGATTTGTCAATGCGCCTGATGAGGCCGCCGAGTACGTTACCCGGGCCGCACTCTACCGCCAACCCCGCGCCGCCCGCGCACAACGCCTGCACACACTCAACCCATCTTACCGGGCTATAGATTTGCTCTACCAGCAAGGCCTTGATCTGGCCGGGGTCATTTTCTGTACTCGCGTTGACGTTATGAATCACCGGGATGCGCGGCGGCTTTACAGTGATGGCCTCGATGGCTACAGCCAATTTCTCGCCAGCCGGCCGCATCAGGTCGGTATGGAAAGGCGCGCTAACCGGCAACGGCATAGCTCTTCTGGCACCGGCAGCCTTGCAAGCTTCAACCGCGCGCTCGACCGCTGCCGCGTGCCCGGCTATAACCACCTGGCCCGGGGAATTGTAATTGACCGCTGCCACCACCTGACCCTGCGACGCCTCAGCGCAGGCCGTGTTAATCGCCTCATCATCCAGGCCAATTATTGCCGCCATGGCCCCGACACCGACCGGAACGGCAGACTGCATGAAAGCGCCACGTTGCTGCACCAGCTTTACTGCATCGCCAAATGCCAGGCTGCCGGCACAGACCAATGCGGTAAATTCCCCCAGGCTGTGGCCGGCCATCATCGCGGCCTCCCCGCCTCCCCGCTGCTGCCAGACACGCCACAGCGCTACCCCCGCTGTCAGTAACATGGGCTGGGTGCGCTCGGTGAGGTTCAATTCTCCCTGGGGGCCCTGCTGCACCAAACGCCAGAGATCGTAGCCCAGCTCTTCGGAAGCCTCCGCAAAGGTCTGCTCTACCAGGGGTTGCTCGGCCGCCATAGCCGCCAGCATGCCCACTTTCTGCGAGCCCTGCCCAGGGAATACAAAAGTCAGCTTGGATTGAGTCATCACTGTATTTCCTGATCGATTGGTAACGTTATCGCTTTATTTGGAAGCACTAATTTGAGCGATAAGCACCGAATTTTTCCATCCAGACCGCACAACCTGATTCAGTCCGCCATCATTTCCAGGGCACCGTCGAGTCGCTCCACCAGCCGGTTTTCAATCTGCACAATCGCGCTCTCTATCGCCTGTTGAAAGCCCGCAACAGATGCGGCCCCATGGCTCTTCACCAGTATTCCCTGCAGGCCCAGAAAGTAGGCGCCGTTATATGAATCTGGATTAACGTCCTCTTTCACTCGCTGCAGCAGCGGTTTGACCAGCCACCCGAGCGCGCGGGTGTAAATGTTTCTATTAAAAACATGCTGGGCTCTAAAAGCAATCAAACGCGCGGTGCCCTCAGCCGCCTTAAGAGCGACGTTGCCGACAAATCCATCGCAGACTATCACGTCGGCGTCTCCATCAAGCAAGCGGTCGGCCTCAATATAGCCGGCGTAGCGCAGGCGCGGGTCATCGCCGATCAGTTGCGCAGCAAACTTTACCAACTCATTGCCCTTTATTTCTTCGTGACCGATATTGAGCAGCGCAACACGGGGCTCGGCCACCCCTTCTAGCACCTGTGACGTGACTGAACCCATCAGGGCGAACTGGTGCAAGTGCTCTGAGCAATTGTCGGCGTTGGCGCCAAGATCAAGAAGGTACGTGCGCCCATCACCGGATTGCGTGGGCATGGAGATACAGATCGCGGGGCGGTCGATGCCGGGCGAGGTCTTCAGCACATAGCAACCTATCGCCATGAGCGCCCCGGTGTTGCCAGCACTGACACAGGCTTGGGCGTCATGGGACTTAAGGCTGTCAATAGCCCGGCGCATGGATGAACTTTTCTTGCCACGCAGCGCCTGGCTGGGCCTATCGCCCATGCCTACCACTTGATCGCAGTGGCACAGATGTAACCGCTGTCGCAGCCGCGCCTCGCCTTCGGCCAAATGCGGCTCGATATCAGACTCGCGCCCGAACAACGTCACTTCCAGTCGGGGGTGCCTGGCCAGAGCCGCGAAGGCGGCGGGGACCGTCACCCGGGGGCCAAAATCTCCCCCCATAGCATCAATGGCGATGCGTAACGGCAGTGACAACCGATTTTACTCGCCGCTGTCCGTGTTAACGACCTTGCGACCGCGGTAAAAGCCGTCTTTGCTCACATGGTGGCGAAGATGCACTTCGCCACTGGTTTCGTCGACTGACAATGCAGCACAGCTTAGTGCATCGTGGGCACGACGCATGCCGCGCCGGGATCGGGTTTTACGACTCTTTTGTACCGCCATTACGGCTTACCTCCAATTCATTCTTTCGGATTTTTCAGTGCCGCAAGGGCATCAAACGGATTGTGCTTCGGTTGCTCAGCCACCTCGGAGTGCACTTCCCGGGTGCGATACCCCACTTTTCGGGAACACGCATCTGGCGCGTGATAGGCAACAAACGGCAGACACAGCAGCAGCTCATCCTCGATGATCGCCAATGTGTCCACCGCGCCTTCCGCTACCAGTAACGGCTCCATTCGTTTTGGCAACGCGCTGGCCCGTTCATCATCCCACACCGCCCCGAGCAGAAACCGGGACGACAGGGGCAAGTCCATAACCTCGAGACAGCGCTGGCACTGCACCCGAACAACGGCCTCCAGGGCGCCCTCAATCGTGAAAATATCTTCCTCCGACACGCCGAATGCAAGGCGGTAGGTGGCGACCCCCGTGTCTTCTGCCAGCGCCAGCGCGACGCGCCCCAGGCCCGCCAGTTCGATCGAGCCTTCCAACACGGTACCCGAGGACGCTAGTTTACGAATATCTGCCTGACGGGGCAGCTGGCTTGTTGACATGGCGCGCAATCATAGTGACAGTTATCACCCCTGTCAAAAGAAACTGACGCGACGCCCAAGGACAGGGCCAAAATTCCTGCAGGTCAGTATTAGCAGGGCCTCTACCATGAAAACAGGGGCGACTTACCACCTCTGGGCACGGCCAAACCGGATTACGAGAAAAGCATGCAACCAACGCTTGTGCTGGCTTCATCTTCGCCCTATCGGCGCCGGTTATTGAAGCGGCTGCTGCCGGTCTTCCGCAGTGAAGACCCCGCTATTGATGAGAGCCCTGAAGCTGGCGAGACGGCAGCAGAACTGGTTAAACGCCTTGCCTTGGCCAAAGCGCGACGGCTTGCACCTGCCTTTAGTAGGGCGCTGATTATTGGCGCGGACCAGGTCGCCTGCCTGGGTAGCGAAATCCTTGGCAAGCCGGGTAACTTCGACCGGGCCCGGGACCAGCTGCGCCGCTGCAGCGGGAAATCCGTGACTTTCTACACCGGGCTTTGCCTGCTGGACACCAGCACCGATGAGTACGATATCGGCTGCGAGCCCTACCGGGTGTCGTTCAGGACTCTATCAGAGCGGGAGATCGAGGCCTATCTGCGCATGGAAGAGCCCTTTGACTGTGCCGGATCGTTCAAAGCGGAGGGCCTGGGCATCAACCTTTTCGAGGCGCTGCAGGGCAAGGACCCCAACACGCTGGTCGGACTCCCCCTGATAACCCTGGCGACCTGGCTGCGCCGACGGGGCGTCAATCCCTTGTTGCTGGGTGAGAGCGAAGTAGCGAGCCCCGGCGGCCGGGGCTAGGAGGGCTAGGAGGGCTAGCGCAGGGTGGCGGTATGTTGGCTCACCGCATCGAACAATGTCTGCGACACAGCACCGCCAAAACTCGCCAGCAGGCGCTCCAGGGGCGGCCTTCGCGGTGTGTAGTCGATCAACTCCTCGGTATCGAAGCGATCCCTCGCCAGTTCCCGTACGCTGCTGAAGCCATCGATCAGGCCCAACTCCAGGGCCTGCTCACCTGACCAGATCAAGCCGCTGAATATTTTTTCGTCCGTGGCCAGGCGCTCGCCACGCCCCTGCTTCACCCGGTCTACAAACTGCTGGTGTGTTTGCTTCATCACGCTCTGCCAGAATTCGGTCTCATCGGGCTTCAGGGGAGCAAACGCGTCCAGCATGGCCTTGTGTTCCCCGGCAGTAAAGACCCGACGCTCCAGGCCGAGTTTGTCGAGAATGTCGACAAAGCCGAACCCGGCACTGATAACCCCGATAGACCCCACCAGGCTTGCCTTGTCCGCATAGATTTCATCCGCCGCTGCCGCAATGTAGTAAGCTCCCGAAGCGCCGATATCGTTAATCACGGCGTAAACGGGTTTATCCATTTCACCCCTCAGCCGCCTGATTTCGCGAAACACCTGGTCTGCCTGTACCGGGCTGCCGCCGGGACTGTTGATGGCCAGCACAACGGCGAGGGCGTCGCTTTCAAACGCCTGCTTGAGGCCACGAATCAGCGCCGGGGCGCTGGCCTTTTCCCGCTCGGATATCACCCCGGACACCTGCACCACCGCTACGTGAGGTTTGGCCCCCAGGCTCCAGGAAGACCAGAAAGGCCTCAACAATAACAAGCCTGCCGCCAGATACAGAAGGAAAAAGCCTTTGAATACCAGGTTCCAGCGCCGGGCTAAACGCTGCTCCCGCACCGACTCCAGCACGACTTTTTCCAGCAACTGCCAGTGCTTATCGACAGCCGCTTGATTTTTCTCACTACCTATAGGATCGTCCATCGGAGACCTCCCGGAATATCAATTCTGCTGACCATGACCAGCGCCATGGTGGAAAGGGATCGTGGCGGCATCAGGATTGACGCTATTAACAAAGCTCTATTGTGAAATCAGGACAGGGCTTGACGATCCAATCAAGAATGGTTGAGAAATCATCAACTAGCAAATCTGGAGCGGAACCCGCCAACGCAGATTTCGGGTGAGCTCCATAGGTAACCGCGATTCTCTTCATATTCGCCCGCCGAGCCATTTCCATATCGAATACCGTATCGCCCACCATGACCGCCTGGTCCGGCGTTTTGCCAACCTGCTGCAATATTTGGTGCAGCATCAGGGGATCCGGCTTGGACGCGGATTCGTCAGCACAGCGCGTGGCCAGAAACAGGCCCTCGAGTCGCCGTACCCGCAACTCGCGATCCAGCCCGCGGCGACTCTTACCGGTGGCGATTGCAAGCTGAATACCATTTTCGAGCAAGGCGCGCAGGGTGTTGGTCACACCGGGAAAGAGCGGGGCGGGAGCCATTGCCGCATCGTGGTAGCAGCTGATATAAGCCTCGCGCAGGGCATCTACCTGAACGGAATCCAGCTCCGGATATAACGACCGGATGGCCTCGGGCAAACCCAGCCCGATAATATGCTGAATTTCGCCCTCGTTACGGGCCGGCAGTTTACAGGTGCGTGCGGCGGCCTGCATGGTAGCCACGATTTGTCCCGCGGAATCTACCAGCGTGCCATCCCAGTCCAATATTACGATCATCAGCAGCCGTTCGCCGTCACCGTCACCGTCACCGTGCAGCATCGTGGCTCAGCCGGGACAAAAAATCCTCCAGATCCTGAGGCAGTTTGGCAGTGACTTCAACCCGGTTTCCGCTGGCGGGGGAAACAAAACCCAGTCGACTGGCATGCAAAAACAGTCGACGCAGGCCGAGAGCCCTGAAGGCCTTGTTGCTGTCATCGTCTCCGTATTTGCTGTCACCCGCCAGGGGACAACCCGCAAATCGCGCATGCACCCGTATCTGGTGGGTGCGGCCGGTTACCGGGATAGCTTCCAGCAGCGTTGCCCCGTTAAATTGCTCGCATACCCGAAACCGGGTGTGGCAACTCTTACCCTCCTTCGAGACCACCACCATTCTCTCACCGGAGCTGAGTTGGTTCTTTAGCAGGGGCGCGCGAACGTCGTCAAAGCGGGCGGGCCACCTACCTAAAGCCAGCGCGGTGTAGATTTTGTCTATCTGTCCGGCCCGAAGATCACTGTGCAACTGGCGCAGGGCGCCACGCTTCTTGGTAATGAGCAGACAGCCCGACGTCTCCCGGTCGAGCCGGTGCATCAATTCCAGGCCAGCATCGGCTCGCGCAACCCTCAGCGCCTCTATAAGGCCAAGATCCAGGCCGCTGCCACCATGCACGGCGAGTCCCGCAGGCTTGTCGATTACCAGTAGCGAATCGTCTTCGTACAGGACCGCCTGCAGCAAGCTTTGTTGCAAACCGCCGCTGACACTCACCTCATCGCCAGCGGAGTCCGCAATGCGAATGGGCGGCACGCGAATGACGTCCCCCGCCTGGAGCTTGTATTGCGCCTGGGCCCGCCTGCGGTTGATGCGAACCTCCCCCTTACGGATGATACGGTACACCCGCGACCTCGGCACCCCTTTCAGCAGGGCCAGCAGGTAGTTGTCCAGCCTTTGGCCCGCGAAATCCGCATCGACCGTGATAGCCGATACCCGACTAAAATCATGTTCCCCTTGATATCTCATCGCATAATGATACCAGCTTCGTAAGTATTTGAATCCTCTAATGTTTGCTGTTATATTGTCGGTCGTTGTCGGAAATCAGGCTTGTTTCATCAAGTCAGGGCGCGATCGAGTAAGAAGGCTCCAGGACCCGCCGGCATAGAGGCACAGCCGCCAATAAACAGTGGCCATTTGTGCAGACACCACGGCAAAGATTGCCCTAGTGCTCGAGAATTTAGGAAGGCCCTTGCTGAGGCGGGGTCATTTAAACAACAGCGACGCAGATTCAGTTGCGGTTGGTCGTGATATTCTGGTGAGTTGTCATTTTTGGCAAGCCTGTTAAGCACCTGCTCTCACAGGCAGCAGCTACGGCATTGCCCCATTAACCGATGACTTCTTACCAGCGGGTAAGACACCCTTTTTGCTTAACGATTCGCTCCCTACACGGGGCAGAGTCAATACCAACAAGGTCAGACAATAGGCAAGCTCTCCGTGCTCACTGGCCCGGGAGCGCTGCAGAACAGCCGTGACAGCGGCCGTTCGTTATTGGGTCAACGGCACCGCCGCGTGAAGCTGCATTCGCATTTTGACAGTGAATGTAGGACAACATGAAAAGAATGCTGATTAATGCAACTCAACCTGAAGAGTTGCGTGTAGCGATGGTCGACGGGCAGCGCCTGTACGACCTGGATATTGAAAACCGCAGTCGCGCGTCCAAAAAGGCCAACATCTACAAGGCCAAAATCACCCGCGTTGAACCCAGTCTTGAGGCTGCCTTTGTCGATTTTGGCGCCGACCGTCATGGCTTCCTGCCGCTGAAGGAAATCTCCAGGGAATATTTCAGCCAGGGCAGAAAACCCGCCGACGGCGGCCGCCCGAAAATCCGCGAGCTGGTAAAAGAAGGCACCGAGGTTATCGTTCAGGTCGATAAGGAAGAGCGCGGCAACAAGGGTGCCGCCCTCACAACCTTCATTTCCCTAGCCGGTCGCTATCTGGTCTTGATGCCCAACAACCCCCGCGCCGGTGGCATCTCGCGCCGCATCGAGGGCGAAGAGCGGGACCAACTGCGCCAGGCGCTGGGCTCCCTGTCAATACCCGACGGCATGGGCGTTATCGTCCGAACCGCCGGCATCGGCCGCAGCGGCGAGGAATTGCAGTGGGACCTCGAATACCTCTGCCAACTCTGGGAGTCGATTCAAAGAGCAGCAGATGAGCGTACGGCGTCCTTCCTGATATTGCAGGAGAGCAACGTTATCATCCGCGCTATCCGGGATTACCTGCGCCAGGATATCGGCGAAGTGCTGATCGACCATGAAGCGGCCTACTCGGAAGCAATTGCCTTCGTCTCCCAGGTGATGCCGCACTTCAAGACACGAATCAAGCTTTATCAGGACGACATCCCCCTTTTCAACCGCTACCAGATCGAGTCGCAAATCGAGACGGCATTCCAGCGCGAAGTGCAACTCCCCTCCGGCGGTTCAATCGTCATCGACCCGACCGAAGCGCTGGTCTCGATCGACATCAATTCGGCGCGGGCGACCCGGGGCGGTGATATAGAAGAAACCGCCCTCAATACTAATCTCGAGGCTGCTGAAGAAATTGCCCGCCAACTGCGGCTGCGGGACATGGGTGGCCTGATCGTCATCGACTTTATCGATATGCTCAGCAACCGCAACCAACGGGAGGTAGAGAACCGGATGCGCGACGCCCTGGAGCCGGATCGGGCCCGGGTTCAGGTTAGCCGTATCTCGCGCTTCGGCCTGCTTGAGATGTCTCGCCAGCGCCTGCGACCCTCACTCGGTGAAACCAGCGCCATCGTATGTCCGAGATGTAACGGCCAGGGCACCATCAGGGATACCAAATCACTGGCCTTGTCCATCCTGCGGCTGGTACAGGAAGAGTCCAACAAAGAGCGCAGCGCCGAAATCCGCACTATCGCCCCCATGGAAGTGGCGACCTACTTGCTGAACGAGAAGCGCCAGGCCATAGCGGAAATCGAACGAGTGAATGATATCCGCGTGCTGGTCATTCCCAACCCCAATATGGAAACACCCCACTTCGATGTGCAGCGCCTGCGTGACGACGATTCACTCGTAACCGCCAAGCAACACAGTCACGAGATCGAACTAGAGGGGGTAGACGAAACCGGCATTCTGGATTCTTCAGCCAGCGCCGCACCGGCAAAAATTGAGCAGGCAGCGGTGCAAGCCGTTACACCGACAGCACCCGCTCCCGTCAAAGCACCGCCCACTGCGCAACAGCCCGTGCCACAAGCCGTGCCCAAGGCAGCGCCAGGCAAACCACCCGGTTTCCTGCGACGTATCGGCTCAGTTCTGTTTGGCACGCCGACGGCACCGGCGACGCCGGCCGAGCCTGAGCCCACACAGCAGCAAAAAGAAGAAGCCACCGCCTCCTCAAGCGACCAGCGCAACAGAGACACAAACCGGCGCCAGGCTGGTCAGCGTCAGCGCAGGAGTTCAACCAGGAACGGCAGCCAGAATCGCACCCGCCAGCAATCAGAAAGCGGTGCCAACGAGGCCAGTGCAGCGCCTGCCCGGAACAAGCAAAGGGGAAAAAGCGAGTCGGGAGAAATCCTCGAGCAGGACAACGCCGCCACTAGCGTTGAAGACACAGCGGAAGACCAGAGCAGCAACAGCGCACCGCGGCCTCCAAAGGCAAAACGTCGTCCCCGCGATCAAAAAGCCCGCGGCCCCCAGGAGCGAAGGCGTGGCGGCAACCGCAGCGACTCTGCCGCTAATCGAGAAAAGGTCGAATCGGAAGCCGAGCTGGCCATACCTGCGGAACAAGCAGCTTCAATTGCCAGCACCAGCACGCCGGGCGAAGTCTCGGCAGAGTCCAGGCTGCAGGAAGCGAGTATTCAAGCCGATAATACCCCCTTGGAGTCTGCAGTGGCAGATGCACCCGGCACCGCCAGACACGCCAATGCAAGCACCGACAGCGAACCCGAAGCGGTCACTGTGCCTGTTGTGGCGGGGTCAACAGTACAGCGGGCGGAGGGGCAGGATGCGAACACCGCTGACATCGCCCAAGCCCCTAACGCGCTCGCCTCCAGCCCGGAAGCTGCCGCAGCGGTGAAAACCGGGCAGGCGCCGGCGGCACCCAAACCAGCAGACGAGCCAGCAATGCCCGCCCGTCCGGCGGGGAGAGCAGCCAATGACCCGAGGGATAACCCCAAACCTCAAACAGAGCTTGAAATCCTTACCGAAAGACCGGTTCCGATGGAGGGCCTGCCCCCCGCCCAGCCGGTGATACCCCAACGCGGACCGCAGCCAAGGGCGACCAACGATCCCCGCGTGGCGCGCAATGTGGCGGTGGGTTCTTCCGGCTCGGAGTCATAAAGGCCGCTATTAAGCCATTGTCATGCAGCCGCATCGCCCGCGCGAAATTCGCAGGCGGTGCGGTTTGCTTGACTGCCGTAATCAGCGCGATGGCCGCGCCAAAAAATTGGCAGCCGCGTGTTGTGACTTAAAAATTCCCTAGTATAATGCGCCTTCGACGGAGGGGTGGCAGAGCGGTTGAATGCACCGGTCTTGAAAACCGGCATAGGTTTATCCCTATCCAGGGTTCGAATCCCTGCCCCTCCGCCATTTCCCTACTTGACTGCTTGATTTATACAAACTATTCAAATAAAACATCTTCAGTGGTACGCCTTGCAGTACGACTAAAAATTTTCCCCACTGCTCACCGGATAGTCCAACTCCTCTAGTAAATCCAAAGCTGCAAAGCACTATGATGTTCATTTCTATGTAATCCCCTGGTTGTCTCTGGGACTTCCCATTATTTTTTTATATCCAAAACCTTCTGTAACCGAGCGGCAGCCGGTGGACGTTGTGCATAAGCCTGTCGAGAATGGCATCTGCCAGGGGTGTTGTCGTAAAGGCTAAGTTAGCTGTTAGCGGCTGAGCAAACCCACAAAAAAAGACGGACTTAAGGCACCTTGCAGGCTTTGGCGACATGGGGATACCTATGACTGCTCTGCATCCTGCGCCAACATCTTGCGAATTGATTTTTCGATTTGCCCCCCACAGTAAACCTTGCCATATGTTCGCTCTTCTTCTGCGACATACTCTGCAAGTGACGGCTGAGAGCCAATTTTCCGGCACAGCGCGCAGATGCCCGGGGCGTGGGCGAGAATGTCCGCCTCGAGCTCAGGGAGGCACCGCATCATATTACCGAACAATGCAAACACTCCCAGGTCGGCGAAACTGACCTGGGTTTTTCCGACAAAGCCACGTTTCAGGGATTGCTCGAATATATGCAGCCAGCGCGGCAGGCGCTGCGTCCGAAACTGAGTCCATTCTTTGCGCGACCACATCAGCGAACCGTTGTATCGACAGATCTCCATCAGCACGTCGTTGCAGTCCATCAGGACCTTCATGTTCATCGCCGCATCGAATGGATCGTCCGGCATGAGGTCGAGCTCGCCAGCAACATACCAGACAATGGCCGGCATCTGGCTCAAGGTGCGCCCTGCTTCAAGATCACGCAGCATCGGCGGGCCCATAAAAGGCACGGCCTGCTCCCCCGGGTCCCGGCTGATCAGGCTCTGAATCTCATCCGGCCTCGATTCAACAAGCAACCCCACGCCACGAAACGCGAAGAGATAACTGACGAAACAGCCCCTGAACGGGATCGGCCAGTAGTAGAGTTGAAATCTTGCTGCAGAAGTCGAGGATGGCATTCCCTGCTCCGCCAGGGTTCGTCTGTTATCGTGCAGTCTACCCGATAGTTGCCTGCCTGGGCACACTGAAGACTATCATCGGATCGCGAACTACCCTGAGATACCCCACCGGCGAATGACTGGATACAAATCGTCAGCAATGCGTTGAAATCGCGCGTACCCACAATCGGCTTCGCGCCCTAGTGCAGCTCGGATTTCGGCACGACGGCGATCAACTCTGTTTCACACAAGAGATCGGGGCGACATACATCCGCCTCGAGTAAAACAGCAGGGAAGCCGGTGAAGCCAGCTTCCAGCAATTTGGCCTGCAGGCCCATCCGTGCGTCTGCCGGATACTTGACATAGATGATGGCGGCAACGACATCTGAGAAAGTAGCGCCCTGCCCTGCCAACAGGGCGGCAAGATTGACCAGCATGCGATCCACCTGTGCAGCGAAGTCGCCGACATGGGCGGTTCTGCCCGCCTCATCCACACTCGCCGTGCCGGAGACGTAAAGCGCGTTCTTGTTCGATTCCATTACCGCCATACCGCGGACAAAGTCTGCACCGTACTCCGGGGCTTCATTTAGTGTGGGCGAGGTCATCACTCTTCGTTCTAGCGGGCCAGATCGCTTCAGCGCATAGAAACCCAGGCACAGATCGTGTCTCGCAGAGACCGGCCCGCCGCCGATGGCTGTACTCGCCGGGACGGGCTCGATGCCCCGTGCGGCGAAGAACTCGCGGCGCGCGCGATTCAGGTCGCCGTAGTCGCGGTCCATCTCCCGCAGATGAATCCAGGTGCGCACCACATCGGCGAACTCAAGCCCCGCCTGTTGCAGCAGGCCCTCGGCGAGCTCGAACATGCTGCGGGTTTGCTCATACGCGTTGCCGCCAGCACCACACAAGCCGCCCGCGAGCACCCGGGTCTCATCGTCGAGCTGCATGCGCAAGGCATGGGTGCGGGCACACTCGTTACAGCCGCAGTCTGGCGTTGCCTTGATAGAGGCGAAACTTATGGTCGATTCGCCGGGCAGAACCGCCTGCCCAAGAATCTCCAGGCAAGCCCGCTCATCAAGGGGCGGCTGCTCGATCTCGGTGATGGCAGGCGGCGTGCCATCCTGCAATCCACAAACCGCCAACACACGCTCCCGCGCCCCGCGCACGGCTCCTATATTCGCCGGCAGGTCTCTCAGGAACACCATCTCGGATACGATTGCAGCGATACTCCCGCCCTTCGCTTGCAGCACCTCGTTGATTGCACCATAGACCGCTTCTGCCTGCTCGCCTGCAGCGGACAGGTTCGCCGGGGGACGACAGTGAAAAAAGAACTCATGGGCGTCGGGGCCCTCGACGGTACGCAGCGTTAACGTGCAACCGCCAATTTCGAAGGTTTCAACAAGGGGGTGGGCAGACACTATGATCCTTTAAACAGCGAGCGGCCCGGGAACACCGGGCCGCTCTTGGGGTTATTGCCTTTAACTCAACCCATAACGGTTACTAACAACCGTCGGTGGGCAACTCGCCATCGGGCTCTGAAGAGACGAAGGTGTATCCCTCCGGCCCGTTCTTCTTGAAACAGTTGCCAGACGACGACTCGCCAGCGTCCGGGACAGAGAAGTAGGTGAGGTCCGCGGCCAGGAAATCGAGGGCGGATCCAGGTGGGTTCTGGCCATTGCCGCTTACCTTGTTCTGGGCGACCAAATTATTATTCACGGAAGGATCGTAAAGTACACCGTCGATCACAGGCGGCTTTTCAACGCAGTTGAATTTAGGAATCACGCTGGTTGCGGAGCACCATCCAAGCATCCCGATGCCGACGAAGCCGTTGTTCTCCACCGTGTTCTTTGCCACCACGTTGTCGTAGACGCCCAGCAACAAGATACCGATGCCCGGCGGCAGGGCGCCCTGGAAGCTCTCCGGAGGCGCGGGATTCGGGAGATTGTTGTCATACACGTTGTTTTGCTCGACCACCCAATTGCCCATGTCCGGGCGCGGCAGGTTGCCGGCCGAGTTCGGGTGGAACATGGCGACACCGACGGTGTTGTTGTAGATGTCGTTTTGCTTCACCTCGATATCGACCGACACGTTGATCTCGAGGCCGATTGGGCTCCCGGAGAGATCATTGCCGATAACCCGAACGTTCTCGGAGGCCGCCACCCACATCGAGGTGTCCAGCGTGCCGTAGGCGACGTTGTCCTGAACCAGACCGTTGGCTGAGATGGTCGGATAGATGCCGTTACGACCAAGGTTTCCCGCTTCGTTGCGGATGATCTTGAAGTCATTCACAAAACGGGTCTGGATCCCATTCCACTCGTAGCCCTTCACGGTGAAGCCACGAATGTAGAAGCCCTTTACCCGGTTGGCTTCGCAAAACACGTCACCCACATCAGCCTCGGGCGAGCACTCCGCAGGCGCCGCATAGACCCCGGTTTGCTCCAGATCATCATTCAAATATTCACCGACCTGGGGGTTTTTGGGGGTCAGGATTACCTTGCCCGCATCACCCTGCCCCTCCCTCACCTTACCTATCAGGCGCAGATTATCGGTGGAGATACGCAGGCCGTACCGGCTACTTGCATCTTCGTTATATATCCCGGGCTCTACAAGAATAGTGTCACCAGGTAACGCGGCGTCAATAGCGCCCTGAATAGACTCACCTGGAAATACACGATGTACTTTGGCCTGTGCCACGGTGGCGGTTACAAATAGAGCAATAGCGCAAAAACTACTGAAATACCGCATGATCATTATTATCTCCCGGCTTCATTGCAGGTTGTTGATATACGCTGGGTACCTTGAGCTCGATCCCATTTAGGAATCTTTTACACTTCTGCACACGGTGTGTCAATTACTTGCGCTGCACAGGGCTTACACATTGCCCATCCAGCAAACGAATCGCTGCCGCGCCCGGGTCCACGCGCCCGGGTCCAATTGACTTAGAATGCACTATGCACCAAACTCATGGGCTTGCGGTACCCGCAACCTGGAATGGTTTCCTCTTGTACGCCCAACCCCATGATTTTTAAAACAATTACAGGACATACTGTCGACGTGTCAGGCCAGCAACAGCAAGATCGATCCGCCATCCATTTGCCATTAAACGCAGCCCCGGTCAGGGCCTTGCTCCTATTGACTGTGTGGGCCTTGATTGCCTGCGACCCTCAATCCTCGCCGTCACAACACCTGGCGTTTCCCTCGGCGCCGGCGGGCCAGCTTGAAATCAGCTACCCCCTGGACGAAACCCTGTTCCCCCCGGAAATCGTTGCACCGACGTTTAGCTGGCTTGACCAGACCAGCGACGTCGAACACTGGCAAATCCTGCTGCGCTTCAATGGCGACCAGGAGTTGCGCCAGTTCAGTTCAACGGAGCCAAGCTGGCGCCCTTCAGAGGCGGACTGGGCCGAGATCAAGCGGCGCTCCACCGAGCAGGACGCAGAAGTGGCGATCGTCGGCCTCGGACCAGAGGGGAATGCCAACTCAGCGGCGACGATTCGCATTCGCACCTCAAGCGACCCGGTCGGGGATTCGATCTTCTATCGCGAAGTACCCCTTCCCTTCATCAGCGCAGTGCAGGACCCCTCGCGAATCCGCTGGCGCTTTGGCAGCATCGACTCTGAAGAGCGCCCGCCCATCGTCCTCGAGGACTTGCCCGTCTGCGGCAACTGCCATTCATTCTCCGGGGACGGCGGCGTCCTCGGTCTCGATGTCGACTACGGTAACGATAAAGGCGGCTACGCCATCCTTAGGACTGAAGAGCAGATGGTGCTGAACGACGAGAAGATCATCACCTGGAGCGACTATAAGCGCGATGATGGCGAGTCCACCTTTGGCCTGCTCTCCCAGGTTTCTCCTGATGGTCGCTACGTAATCAGCACCGTCAAGGACAGGGCCGTGTTCGTTGCGACACCGGGTATCGAGTTTTCCCAGCTGTTTTTCCCAATCAAGGGCATCCTGGTGGTCTATGACACGTTGGAGGGCACTTACAAACCCCTGCCGGGCGCCGACGACCCTGCTTACGTGCAGAGCAACCCAACCTGGAGCCCCGACGGCAAGTCAATCGTATTTGCCCGGACCAAGGTCTACCAAAGTGAAGCGATTGCCAAAACGGATAGAATTCTGCTGGACGAAAAGGACGTGCCGGAGTTCATCGAAGACGAGCAGCCTTATAAATTCGATTTGTATCGGGTGCCCTTCAACGAGGGCCGTGGGGGCAATGCCGAACCGATTGCCGGCGCCTCCCACAACGACAAGAGCAACTTCTTCGCCAAGTTTTCCCCGGACGGCAAGTGGATCGTATTCACCCAGGCCGAGAATTACATGTTGCTGATGCCCGATAGCGAGCTGTTCATTATTCCGGCCGAAGGGGGCGAGGCCCGGCGCCTGCGCGCCAACACGCCACGCATGAACTCCTGGCACAGTTTCTCGTCCAACAGCCGTTGGCTGGTGTTCTCTTCCAAAGCCAATACGCCCTACACCCAGCTTTTCCTCACCCATATCGACGAGGAGGGACGGTCTACTCCCCCGGTGGTACTGGACCGCTTCACCGGCAATGATCGTGCTGCCAATATTCCCGAGTTCGTGCCGCTGCCTGCCGACTCGATCGCACAGATTACTGAGAGTTTCCTCGATGCCTACTCATTCCTGCGCGCGGGCATAGCCAACGAGCGCACCGGCAATTACCCGGGTGCCGTGCGTATCTACCAGCGCGGGCTGGAAGTGGAACCCGAGAACGTTGAACTGCTGAACGCCATGGGCTTTGCCTTGTTCCAACAGGGCAAGAGTGAAGAAGCTGTGATAGCGCTGGAAAAAGCGCTGGCAGTGGATCCGCAGCACTGGAAGTCCCACAACAACATGGCGCTTGCCTCCATCGACATCGGCGAACTTGAACTGGCGGAAGCCCATTACCGTGAGTCGCTGGCTATCGAGCCGCAGCCGGCAATCTACAACGACCTGGGTTTTGTGCTGGAACGCCAGGGCCTGCCCCACGAGGCAGCCGACATGTATCGCAAGTCCCTCGCGCTGGACCCGGAGTCAACCGCAGCACACTTCAATCTGGCAGCCTTCCTGGTGCGAGGCGAAGAGTACAAGGAAGCCGAAGGCCACTTGCGCAAGGTGATTGCCAGCAAACCAAGCACCCAGGCCTATACGGGGCTCGGCATCGTCCTGGTACAGCAAGGTCGTGTCGATGAAGGAATCGCCAATTTGCAGAGGGCCATCGAAGTGGACCCGAAAAATGCTGCCGCCTACGACCAGCTTGGAACCGTCCTCGTACAGCAGGGCAAGCTGGAGCAAGCGGCATCCATTTATCGCCTGCTCGTGCAAAACCAGCCAAGCGCGGCAGCCCACCAGGAGTTGGCCCGGGTGCTGGAACGTCTGGGGCGCACCGATGAAGCACACCAGGAAATGGCGAAGGCAATGGGCAGCCAGGGGAAAACCCTGCAATAGGCTGGAAATGTCGTTTCACGCCGAATGACTTCAGCCTACAACCGGACAGGCGGGAGTTTTACGAAAGTCCCGCTAGGCGCCGTCGAGCAGGGTACTGACCACACTGCAAGTGGGCCCACGGCACCACGGATGATAAACCTTGCCCGGACGGTGATATTACTGTCGATCCATAGAACACGAGAGCACCTGCCCACTGCAGCAGCAGCCTGGACAGGTCGCCGGGCCAATACGCGGTAATTATCCAGAAAGTGACTGTACAGGATGGTTGGAGATTGCGGGATTCCGTATGATCACTCCCTGACCACTAGCAATGCCGGTAGCCAGGCATGCACCCGAAAAGAACCGACCAATCGCATTCCCGCGAACTTTACCTCTTTAAATGCAGCGACCAATCATGAAGCCTCCTTTCGCCCTGCCCGGCCTGATTATTTTTTTACTTGCACTGTTCGGCTGCAGTCACCCCATAGAAATACAGGGCAAAGGCGACGTGCGCTCCGCCAGTGGCGCCCGCAACTGCTCGCTGGTTGATTTCGAGGCGGGCAAGGACACATGCAGGAAGAATCTCGTTGTGGGCGCTTATTCAGAAACCTATTTTGCCGAGCCCCACGCAGGCTGGGAATTCGATCATTGGAAGAACTACTGCACCGACGCCAGCAACAATGCGTGCACTTTCAAAGTTAAGGCTGACACAGTGCAACAGAACTGGGGCAAAACCGTGGCGCCCCTGGTGGCGGTATTCGCCGAGCAAGGCGGTTTCAGCCAGGGTGTGGTCAGCACCCCTCACCCGCTGGCGGCTGAGGCTGGGTTAAAAGTATTGGAAGCCGGGGGCAATGCGGTCGATGCGGCAGCTGTGATTCAGTTTGTGCTGAACGTGGTCGAGCCGCCGTCGTCGGGCATTGGCGGCGGCGGGTTCATGGGCATTCACCTGGCGGCACAAGACCGCTCTTTCTTCATCGATTCCCGCGAAAAGGCCCCCGCCGCCGCCTCCCCAACCATGTTCCTCAAGTGCGACCCCAATTGCGAGGATTCCAACACCGACACAATCGGTAGTTTTGACCAGCGGGCGACCAGTGGCATCGCGGTGGGAGTGCCGGGCACGCTGCTGGGCGTGGCGGCATCGCTGGAACGCTATGGCACGCTGACCCTGGCCCAGGCACTGCAACCCGCGATAGCGCTGGCAGAGAATGGATTCAACATCGACCAGCGACTGGCAAAACTCACCCGCAGCGATCGCGTGGCGCACTGGCCCGAGACCGCGGCGATTTTCCGTACCCCGGGTGGCGGCCCGCTGCCCGAGGGTTTCAAACTGGTGCAAGCTGATTTGGCAAAAACCCTGCGCCTGATTGCCGAGCAGGGTGTGGAGGTTTTCTATCGCGGGGAAATTGCCCGGGCCATGGTGCAGGCGCAAACTCGCTATCGCCCGCAGGTCGGCCCCCAGGGGGCGGGTCGCATGTCGCTGCAGGATCTTGCCGCTTACATGGCTGCCGGCGTCGTCGAGAGAAACCCCACGGTAACGGCTTACCGCGACCTGACCCTGCTCGGCATGCCGGCGCCCTCTTCTGGCGGCTATACCGTCAGCCAGATACTACAGTGTATCGAGCAATTCCCCATGGGAGACACCGCCGCGGGGTTTGGCTTCGGCACGCGCAATACCGTGCACGTTATGGCTGAGGCGATGCGGCTTGCCTTCAGCAGTCGCCGTGTCTGGATGGGCGATAACGACTTCGTGCGACTGCCGCTGGTGGGTTTGACAGACCCGGGGTACCTGGCACCCCGTTGCGCCCAGATAAAGGTCGACAGCCGCATGGACGACCCGGAGCCGGGGGACCCGCGCAATTTCGATCCGGGATTTGCCACCACCAACGCCACCATTGCCAGTGCAGCCGACGAACCCGGCGGCATCAACACCACCCACTTTACCGTGATCGACCGCAGCGGCAACGTGGTGACCTATACCTCCACCATAGAAAGCACCTGGGGTAGCGGTATCACGGTGCCGGGTTATGGCTTTCTGCTGAATAATGAGTTGACCGACTTCAATGCCGTACCCACGGCCAATGCCGATAACAGGGCCTACAACCCAGGGGCCAATGATATCGCTCCAGGGAAAAGGCCGCGCAGCAGCATGGCGCCGGTAATGGTGTTCGACGATGGCCAGTTGGTGGCGGCCTATGGTTCCCCCGGTGGCTCCACCATCATCAATACGGTGGTCAATATGACCGTCAACCTGATCGATCATGGCATGTCGGTGCAGCACGCTATTGATGCGCCGCGCTTTCACACCTCCGGCGGCGCACTCTTCATGGAAAGCGGCTTCCCGCAGTCAGTACTGGAGGGATTGCGGGCGCTCGGGCATACCGTCAACAACCAGGACGAACAGGGCTCCGTGCAGGCCATCATCGTCGACCCGGCGACCGGCAGGCAGTATGGCGGCGCGGATAGCCGTCGGTCTGGAACCGTTATGGGCTTGCCCCGCCCTTGAGATACCCACGGGCGACGAGTACCGAATGTTAAAAAAACGGCGTCAGCAAATACGTGGCAATTGCTCGCCGTGCAGCCAGTCGATAACCCGTTCTCCGCCGATGCCGGTCACCAGGCGCACCAGGCGCAGTGGATCTTCCGTCACCTCGCCGATAATTGCAGCATCGACACCGCAGGGGTCGCGGCGCATGGCCTGCAGCAGTGTCTGTGCGTTGGCGGCATCGACAATCGCGATCAGCTTGCCCTCGTTAGCGACATTCAAAGGATCGAGGCCCAGCAGTTCGCAGGCGCCGCGCACTTCGTCGCGCACCGGCAGTCGGCTCTCCTGCAGGCAAATGCCCACCGCCGATTGCGCGGCAACTTCGTTCAGGGTCGCGGCGACACCGCCCCGGGTCGGGTCGCGCAGCACCCGCAGGCTTTCGCCGCCGACCTTAGCCATGCGCATCACCAAGTGGTTGAGGCTGGCTGAGTCCGATTGCAGCGCGGTGTCGAACTTCAAGCCCTGGCGCTGGGACATGATCGCCACCCCGTGGTCGCCGATGGTACCTGACATCAGCACCGCATCGCCGGGCCGAGCCAGCTCGGACGAGACATTGACGCCGTCCAGCACCCGGCCGATGCCCGCCGTGTTGATGAAGATGCCATCGCCCTTGCCTCGCTCCACCACCTTGGTATCGCCGGTGACAATTTGCACGCCGGCTTCGCGGGCAGCCAGGGCCATGGCATCGACGATAGCGGCCAGCTCGCGCAGTGGAAAACCTTCCTCGAGAATAAAGCTCGCGGTGAGGTACAGTGGAATGGCTCCCCCCATGGCCAGATCGTTGACGGTACCGTGCACCGCCAGACTGCCAATATTGCCTCCGGGGAAAAACAGCGGCGATATCACGAATGAGTCGGTGGTCATGACCATGCGCCCGGCCTCCACCGTAAACAAGGCCTGGTCGTTGGCCTGGTTCAACAGGGAGTTGTCGAAGGCGCTGCGAAACAGTAACTCAATGAGATCCGCCATCGCCCGCCCGCCGGCGCCGTGCTTGAGTTCTACCCGCCCCCCGGCAATATCCAGGGCGCGGGCCTGGCGCCGACCCGCCTCGAAATCGTTTGCCGCGGTCATCACAACTGCCGACGTTGCTTGAGCGCAGCACGTTGGGCTGCCTGGCGCTGCTGTGCATCTGCCCGGAAGCGGCCGTAGGTAAAGTAGGCGGCACAGGCGCCCTCGTCGGATACCATGCACGAGCCCAGTGGCGACTCGGGAGTGCAGGCGGAGGCAAACAGTTTGCAGTCGGTGGGCTTTTTGGCGCCACGCAACACTGCCGGGCACTCACAGCCCTTGGTGTCCTGGGCCGCCTGGTAGGCCATTGCAAAGCGCGCCTCGGCGTCGTACTTCCTGTAGACCTCGCGGATGCCCAATGCGGATTTCCCTATCTCGCCGAGGCCCCGCCATTCGAAGCTGGGACGCAGCACCAGCACCTTTGCCACCGCTTCCTGCGCCTTGCGGTTGCCCCCGGGGGTTACTGCGCGGGTGTATTGGTTTTCAACCTCGGCACGGCCTTCGTTGAGCTGGCGCACCAACATGAGGATGGATTGCAATACATCCAGCGGTTCGAAGCCGGCGATGACCAGGGGTTTGCGGTGCTGGTCGGCGCAAAAACGGTAGGAGTCGGAACCGATAATAACGCTGACGTGGGATGGGCCGATAAGGCCGTCGATGGCAACCGTGTCGTCTGACTGCGGGTCGACATCGAGAATCGCGCCCATGGCAGCGGGGGTCAGTACATGGTTGCAAAACACCGAGAAGTTATCCAGGCCGTCACGCTCGGCCTCGACAATAGCGAGGGCCGTCGGCGGCGTGGTAGTCTCGAACCCGATACCGAAAAACACCACCTGGCGCTGGGGGTTGCTGCGGGCCAGTTGCAGGGCATCGCTCACCGAGTAGACCATGCGCACATCGGCGCCGTCGGCCTTGGCCTGCAGCAGGGTGCGGCGCCCGCTGCCCGGCACCCGCAGCATATCGCCGTAGCTGGCTAGAATAACCTCCGGGTGTTCCAGCACCAGCCGGATGGCCATGTCCAGCCGCCCGGTGGGGAGCACGCAAACCGGGCACCCCGGGCCGTGAATGAGTTCGATATTCGGCGGCAACAGGTCGGGCACGCCGTAGCGAAATACGGCATGGGTGTGGCCACCACAAAACTCCATCAGGCGATAGTGCCTATCCGGCTCCACCGCATTGCGCAGCGCAGCGGCCAGGCCCCGGGCGCGCTCGCCGTCGCGGAACTCATCGATGTATTTCATGGCTGGTTTGCCCCTGTACTCGCTGCCGTCACGCCGATATCGGCCATTAGTTGCAGGGTCTGCCGAGCCTCGGCCTCATCCAGTTTCGACAAGGCGTAACCGACGTGCAAAATGACGTAGTCCCCCACCTGTAAACCATCCACCAAAGTGGTGTCGATCTCGCGGACGATGCCGCCGGCGGAGGCCAGCGCCCGATTTGAATCGACGAGTTCAGTTATCTGCACGGGGATTGCCAGGCACATAGTAATTGCTCGCTTGCTAACAGTTGAGTGTTGAACGCTGGGCCACCCAAGCCTGCCCCAGACATATTGCGCCATCATTGGGGGGCAGGCAACGGGCCGTGAGCACTCGCAGGCCCTGCTGTTGAAGCCGCCGCGGCAGGGTAGTTGCCAGATACGCATTAAGAAAGCAGCCGCCGGCCAGGGCCACCGTGTCGATGCCCGTGCGCTGAGCGGCGTCCAGCACCCATTCCTGCAGAGCCTGCAGCAAGGTACCATGCAGATAGTCAGCGCCCAATGCCGCCGATTCACAGTCCGCCAGCTTGGCCAACAAGCCGCTGAAATCCAGCACACCGCGGTTTATTGAGTAACCAGCCGACAGCGATCGGGGCTGGCGCACCAAAGCCTCCAGCAGCATGGGCGGCTCTCCCTCGTAACTCGCGCGCCGGCAGACTCCCAGCAGGGCTGTAGCCGCATCGAACAGCCGCCCGGCTGATGTGGTGGTGGCCACACCACCGCTGGCGAGCATCTGGGCAATTGCCGGCGCCAGTGGCTGGTCGGCAAAGCGCCCGGTTATCTCGCCTGCCCTGCCCAACTGATGCAGTATTCCCGCCGCGACGCGCCAGGGTTCCCGCGCCGCCCGATCACCGCCGGGCAGGGGCAGCGGGGCAAAATGCCCCAGCCGCCGGAACCCGGCACCCTGCAAGTGCAATAGCTCTCCGCCCCAGGATTCACCGTTATCACCCTGGCCGTGACCGTCCAGTACCAGCGCCAGGGCATCGCCCTCGAACCGGTGTTCGGCCAGTACCGCGGCGCCATGGGCATGATGGTGCTGCACCCGCACCAGGGGCAACCGCCATCGCTCACTCAGTTGCTGCGCCAGCCGGCTGGAGGCATAGTCGGGATTTAAATCGCAGGCCAGGCGCTGGGGTTGCGCCTGTAACATCGCCTGCAGGGCCTCCACCGTGCGTGCATGAAAAGCCACTGCCGCCGGGGTATCGAGGTTACCCACGTGGGCAGAAAGATAGGCCTGGTCGCCCCGGGTCATGGCGACACTGGATTTCAGGTGGGCCCCCAGGGCCAGTACCGAAGGCCCGGCGTTGGCCAGGGCAATAGTCTGTGGCGCATAGCCCCGGGCGCGGCGCACCAGCACCGGCCGGTCGCCAACCAGGCGCAACACCGAGTCATCCGCCCGGATGGCAATCTCGCGATCATGGTGCAGAATCCGGTCGGCAATTGTTGCCAGATTTTGCTCGGCGTCCGCCGCATCGATAATCAGCGGGTCACCACTGAGGTTGGCGCTGGTCATCACCAGGGCGAGATCATTGGGCTGCTGCAACCACTCGCTACCCGGCGGGCAACCCAGCAGGTGGTGAAACAGCAGGTAATGGATACCGCTGCAGGGCAACATCAGGCCCAGGGAACCCAGTCCCCGGGACACCGCAGAACCCAGTCCCCCGGCGTCACCGTGTACCGGCAGGATCACCACCGGCCGCTCCGGGCTCTGCAGCAGGTGGCTGCCCTGCTCGCCCAATTGCGCCCAGCCGGCGGCGCTGGCGGCATTGAGCACCATCACCGCAAAAGGCTTGCCGTCACGGTGTTTGCGCTGTCGCAGTGCCTCGACCGCGCCGGGGTTACGGGCGTCACAGGCTAGGTGGTACCCGCCGATGCCTTTGATGGCGACGATCTCACCGACTGCGATAGCAGCGCCCACTTCACTGATGGGTAGTGACAAGCGCGGCCCGCAAGCGTGGCAGGCGACCGGCTCGGCGTGGAAACGACGGCTGGCCGGGTCGGTATATTCACGCTCACACGCAGGACAGAGCTTGAAGTCGGCCATGCTGGTGGTGTCGCGGTCATAGGGTAAGGCACGACTCATGGTATAGCGCGGGCCGCAGTCACAGCAGGCAATAAAGGGGTGCAGGTAGCGGCGGTTGCCAGGGTCGAACAGTTCCTGCAGGCAGGCGTCACAGATGGCGGTATCGGCGGGAATGGCGGCGCCGGCAGCGGCACCGGGGCGGGTTGCGGCAATACGAAAGCACGCCTCGCCGCGGGGTTCCAGGGGTGCTTGCAACAGGCTGTCGATGCGAGCCAGGGGGGGTAGTTCTGCCCGCAGGGCACTGACAAAGGCATCCAGGCTGTCACCCTCCGCCTCGATCAAAACGCCCTCGGGCCCATTGGCGACAAAGCCTGCCACTGCGAAACGCCGGGCGCAGCGATACACATGGGGGCGAAATCCCACCCCCTGCACCAGGCCACGAACTCGAATGCGGCGACGCTCCCGCTGCGGCGAAACTGCCAGGGAACCGCCGACCCCGGCCATTGCTCAGGCGCTCGCCCCGGCCATCTTGGCCGCGCCGTCGAGCCAGCGCAGCCAGCGTTCCATGCCTTCACCGCTGGTTGCCGATATCTGGATTACCGCTATCGATGGGTTGACCCGGCGGGCGTTGGCGATCAGCAGGTCGACGTCAAAATCCAGGTGCGGCAGCAGATCCACCTTCGACACCAGCATCAGGCTGGAGGCGGCAAACATATTGGGATATTTGAGGGGCTTGTCTTCGCCCTCGGTGACCGAGGCGATCACCACCTTGTGGGCCTCGCCAAGGTCGAATCCTGCCGGGCACACCAGGTTGCCGACGTTCTCGATAAACAGGATACCGTCATGAAAATGCAACTGCTTGAAGGCCTGGTCGATCATATCGGCATCCAGGTGGCAGCCCTTGCCAGTGTTAACCTGCAGGGCCGGCGCGCCGGTGGCCCGAATCCGCTCGGCATCCGCTACCGTTTCCTGGTCGCCCTCGATGACCGCAACCGTGGTCTCCGGCAACAGCCGCTGCAAGGTGGCGACCAGTAAAGCTGTTTTCCCCGCTCCCGGTGACGACACCAGGTTCAGCGCCAGCACCCGATGGCTGTTGAAGTGCTGGCGGTTGTGAGCGGCCAGGGAGTCGTTCTTGGCGAGGATATCCTGCTCGACACTCACCAGGTGAGCGCGCTGGGCCGGGTCGTCACGCAATACCGGGGTGTCGTGCTGGTGGTCACCATGGTCGTGGTGCCGCTGCTCCGCCACGGCCTCCTCTACCCGGGTCTCGCCGTCCGAACAGCCACAAACTCCACACATCACACCACCTCCAGTTCCTTCAACCGCAACTCATCACCCTGCTCGACGATGATACTGAAACCGCCGCAGTCGGGGCAGCCATCACCTCGCTTTACCACAGCGACCGTTTTCGAGCAGTCCATACACCAGCCCGCCCCGGCTATTTCCTTGATCACCAAGTGGGCGCCCGCGGCCGGTGAACCGGGAGTCACCACGTCGAAGGCAAATTCAAGGGCGTGGGCATCGACATGCCCCAGTACCCCGACCTCGACGAATACCCGGGTGACCCGCTCGAAGCCGCGTTGGCGCTGCTGGTCGCGAATCAGTTCGACCAGACTATTGCATAATGACATCTCGTGCACAATGCTAGCCCCCAGCTTGGTTGCAATGCAGGCTCCAGGGCGCGCAGGGGTCGTAACTGGTCACCAGCAGGCGCATGCGTTCAGCGTTTCGTGTTTGCTCGAGCCCGGCAACAACTGGCCCACGGAGGGCAAAATGCCAGTCAGTGGGGGCCAGTACCCGCCAGTCTGCGACCCTGTCACCGTTGCCACCTTGCAAGGCCACCCGATGAAACACGGGCCCACGGGAGGTGACAGCCCGCCCCATGCCAATACCCGCTTCGAGCAGCCAGCCGTTAACTTCGCCTTCAGCGCCGGCGCCTGTCCCCGCCAACTGGCGACAGATCACCCGCGTGTCGAGTACCTGGGCGAGTATGCGGCTGGCGGTCGAACTGCCCAACTGCGCCTGCAGCGTTGCTATCAGCGGATCCCGCGCCATCGCCAGTGGCCCCACCTCTAGCGGGGTATCCCAGGGCGACAGCGGGTTGAATGGCCGGCGCGAAAACGCCGCTGCCGCAGTCTCCACCATCGCGTCACCCGCCAAGCAGTTGTCGCCGTGGCTTTCGTCGCCGGCTTCCAGCGCAAGTACGGCGAGCCCGGCGGCGACGGTATCGCTACTGCGGACCCAGTCGAGTAGTTGGTCAACGTTTTCCACCCGGTCTACGCCGGCGATCATCTGCGCCAGGCGCTGACCGCACTCCGGGTCGTTAGTCGCGCCGCGAACGGCCGCCAATTCAGTCATGCGCCGGGCTTCGCCGAGGAGGTCCGGCCAGTCCACACAGTAGCGCCAGGCAGCGGCAAACGCCTGCTCGCGCCAGAGCAACAATTCTATTGGGTCCTGGAAACTGGGGCGGATATCGCCCTGGGCGGCGGCCACCGCGCGCCGCGCCGCTACCGCCTGGGCGCGACCACACACCGGCAGCATCAACGGCACCAGTCGCAATGCGGCCGGGGCCGCCATGCCGGTAAGGGAGGACACCAGCGCCGGGCGCTGCTGTTGAACTGTTACGCCGGCGGGGCCGACGTCGATCCGAATGCCGGGCGTGACGCTATCAGCGCCCTGCCCGGTCACCGCCGCCCCTCCCGCCGCGTAGAAATTCGCGCCGCCCCATGGCGGCGCCTTTGGTGTCGAACCGGGGCACCTCGAACAGGCCATTGATGGCGTGCTCCGCAACCAGCCCCACAACAGCCGGGTCGTCGAAATCGTCCATTGGGGAAAACAGCGAGCAGTTCTCCAGCGCGCCTAGCCCGGGCAATTGCCCGGCTATGAAGGTGTAACTACCCGCCGGAAATGCGAGGTTTCGCGTCGTACCCTCCATGCGGCGCGGTGTATCCGCAGGCGGTACCAGCACGATATTCATACACCAGGGCGTGGCCACCACCCCGAGCAGGCCCTCGCTCCAACGGCGCATGCCAACGACCTGGATATCGAGTCTGGTGTTGTACACCGGCAGGCTGCGCATGCGCCCGTCAATGGTTGCATAGGCCTGCTTCAGGCGATCTTCCACCTGGCGGATTTCTTCCAGCCCGGCGCCGCGGCCAGGCCGAACCCGATCACCCGGCGGCGGGCCGGCAACCTCCAGCACCATAAATTGTTCACGCGGGTTGTCACAGTTCGGGCAGCGCCAGTGATCCGGCAGTTCAGCGAAGCCGGTGCCCGCCGGTATCTGCCAGGTCTCATCGCCGACAGCGGGATCATAAATCCACCAGCAGACTCCGCACTCCAGCCGGGTGGAGCCTGCGATACGATCGCCGTTACCCAGGAAAGAGCCCTCGAAACCGCTCATGACAGGCAGGTATCCAGGATTTCGTCAAAGCGCAGAGCGGAGTCTTCGATATCCTGGCTCGCAGCGACCGCGGCGTCGGGGATACGGCCCACCTCGATAGTGTCGAGGATGGTGTTGCCCATGGCGTTAACGTATTGCACCGCCCACACATGGCGCACCGTAGTGGCCATTATCCGGCAATTGCCAAAACCGCCGGACTCCAGTGCCAGGTCGGCCCTCCCCAGTCCATCGATCAGCAACTGCTGGTCCGCGGGACTCATGGGCAGCAGGGTAAAGTTCAGTACGCGATTATCGCGTACCTTTTCATCCCAGTTGGCGGCGTGTTCATTGATTTCTGCCAGTACCGCCAGGCCGTTCATTACCCCCGGTGCCGCTGAAGGCAACGCAATCGGTGCGCGGCGCAGGCTTGAGGAGGCCGCAGTCACAATGGCCGGCACCGAGCCCACTTCGAGCCATTCGCCGCCGTCGGAACCCGCCACTCGCCACAAACCGGGCAGCACCGATTCGGTCACGGAATAACTGACTCCGTCCAGCGCCAGCGAACCTGATACCTCGCCTTCGCCGAGCATTTCCAGTAAAGCCTGCCGCGACAGGCGATCAAGGGCGGTAATCTCGATACACTGACCGTACTCGCCATCGCCTGCGCCGCTGTGCAGCGCTGCGCTGATCCTGGCGAGGGTTTTACGGAGCATTGCGTTGGGTGCAAAGTCCAGGGGCAGGCGCGGCTGCGGCGGCAGTTGCAGCGCCGGTGTGCCCAGCAGGTCGAGGGCGTCCCCGGTGTCCAGGAAGACGCCCTGGGCCTGCTCTTCGCCCTCCCAGATCATGGGATTCTGGCGCGATTCTTGCAACTCGACACTGGGGATTAGATCAGATTTGCTCACGTTTGGTTCTCCACCGTTGACGGCCCTGCGGCATTCCCGAGATAGCGTCGAAACGCCTGTGCGTAATCACTCCAGTCCCGCACCCGGGGAATGACCTCCAGTGTCTCGCCCTCCAGCACCAGGGCCAGGCTGGGAAAGGCGAGCACCCGAAAGCGCGCTTGCAGCGCGCTCTCGTCCGCTTGCTGCACCAGCCCGGCAGCCACCTTTTCGGGGTAGTCCTTCAGCACTTCACGTAGCGCCACCGCCACATCCTGGGCGTCGCCGCGGCGGCTGTTATCGCCGGCGAAGAACAACACCCGCAGGCCCTCGCCGGCGAGAAAGTCGTCGAGGTTGCCGGCCTCCAGGCGCTGCAGCAAGCCGCGCTCCAACATGTCTGTAATCGCAGGACTATGCATTGTCTCCCACCGCTGGTGGATCGGCCCGCAAATGCGCTGGCAGTTCAGGCTCGCGATCGAGCAGGTCGCCGAGAAGGTGCTCGAAAGGCTGGCCAGCAGCAGCGGCAGAGACCGCCTGCAGGGCATCCCCGACCCGCCTCGCCTCCTCGGCCGACATGGCCCGGATTGCGACATTCACGTGCACCAGCAGCCAGTCGCCAATAGCCGGCCTCTGATCCAGCAGCGAGGTATCCACCAGGCGTGGCTGCGCTGCGGCCTCGATACTGCTAGCCACTACGGCCGTGGGTGATACCAGCGACTCAACCCGCAGGGGTACGCCCATGCACATATCAGCTCTGCGGGGTCCGGTTGAGGATGCGTTCATCGCCGTAGCGGCACGCCTGGGAGTCGTCCGGGCGGCCCGACTCGTAGTTTTCCAGGTCGAGGCCCCGGGTAATCACATCCGCTGTGGTCTGGTCCTGCGTGCGCGTTAGCAGCTCGATGCCGTGACCCGCCAGGTAGTGCCTGGCAATGGCCAGCGCCCGGGGGATAACCCCTCGCACCAGGGGGCGCAGGCTGCCGCCGTAATCGTCCAGTTCCTCGGGTTGCACACCCACCAGCAGCATGTTGGAGGCGCAACCCCCGAGCAGCTTGGCACAGGCGATCACATCCTGCAGCCCCGCCTGGTGCAGGCTCATCTTGTGGGCGCCGACAAAAGCCGGGATATCGTCATTCTCGACCACGCGCAGCGTCCCCGGGCTATCGCCAAAATCGACTGCGTCGAAAATCACCACCGGGTCGTACTCCCGCAACAAATCCACCAGGTACAAGCCCTGGGTGCCGCCATCGGCAACCACCAGATTATCGGTGGCTTGCCAGGTGCGGGCGAATGACTCGACACAACGCACGCCAAACCCCTCGTCCGCCCAGAGTATATTGCCGACCCCTAGCACCAGGGCCTTGCGGTCAGCGCTCATTCCTTGTCGTCCTTGAAGTAGCGCCAGCCGGAAATCATGGTGGAGACCAGGCTCTGGCGGCTCATGATGTCTTCACGAATGGCGACGTAGATGTGGATCACCGCAAAGCACACGATGACCCACATACTGATGCGGTGAATGGTATGCACGGTGAAGCTGTCGCCCAACACTGCGAATACCCAGCCAAAGGCCGAATACCAGGCGCTGTCGATGCCGGCTCCCTCGGAATAGAGCGCGAAGCCGGTAAAAATACTCAATAACAGTGGCAGCAGAAACATGCCAAACATCGCGAGTTGCGCCAGCGGGTTGTGGCCTACATATTTCTTCGGTGTCTTTTCGAGGAATGCGTACCAGCGCACCTCATGCCAGACTTCCCCCCACCATTGCAGACTCCATACGGGCGGTAGAAAGAGCTGGTGGGCATGATGATTACCCAGGAAGGCCCATACGATCCGGTATAACAAGGCCACGGCGAGTACCTGGCCGGCACCGAAATGAATCATGCGCACATAGCCAAAAGCGTAATTGAATGACGCCTCGCCGGGCACCGAAGGCAGCGGCTTGCCGATCAGGTAGCCGGTCACGCAGAGCAGCACGATACAGAGTGCATTGAGCCAGTGCCACATTCGCACTGGCGCCTCGTAGACATATATCTTGGCGGCCGGCGACTGCGCCTCGGTGGCATGATGCACCAGCGAATGCAATAGCCCTTGCTTCTTGGCCATGATTGCCTCCTAGCGGACCTTGACGTTGACGAGTTCTTCACCCTCTGGGCTCATCACATGCGTCGAACAAGCCAGGCAGGGATCGAAGGAGTGGATGGTGCGCAGGATCTCCAGGGGCTGCTCGGCGTTATCTACCGGGGTATCCAGCAACGCGGCCTCATAGGCGCCTATATTACCCTGGGCATCCCGCGGGCCGGCATTCCAGGTGGTGGGCACCACGGCCTGGTAATTCTCGATGCGGGTGTCCTTGATATGGATCCAGTGGCCCAGAGCCCCCCGCGGCGCCTCGGTAAAGCCCACGCCTTTGACATCACCCGGCCAGGTGGCGGGTTCCCAGCGCTCGATATTGGCGGTAGCGGTATCGCCGGCGCGAATATTGTCGATCAGGCGGCCGTAGAAATACTGCAGCTTCTCGGCTGCCCAGCTACACTCCAGCCCCCGCGCTGCTGTGCGCCCCAGCGTCGAAAACAGCGCGCCCACTGGCAGGTCCAGATCAGTAAGCAGTTTCTCGGTCGGCTCCTTGAACTCGGGGTTATTGGTAGCATAACCGATGATATAGCGCGCCAGTGGGCCGACTTCCATAGCGTGGCCCTTCCAGCGCGGGCTTTTGATCCAGGAATACTTGGCACTTTCATCCAGCGAGTCGATACGGGTCTTGGTGCCCTTGAAATTGGCGCCGGGATCGAAGTTCGGTTCGGTTACCCCGTCCCAGGGATGCAGGCCGATATCGTCGTCAGCGTAGCGATACCAGGAGTGACTGACAAACTCCTGAATCTCCTCGCTATCCCGCAGGTCCACCTCGTGCACCTCGTTGAGATTACCGTTGATGATTGCACCCCGGGGCAGCAGCAGGTTGCCGGCGCTGTAGTCGTTGGCATAGTCGGGGATGTCGCCGTAGGACATGACATTGGTACTGGACAGGCCGCCGCCAAAACCCCAGTCCTTGTAAAAAGAGGCGATCGCCATGAGGTCGGGCAGGTAGACCTGGTCAACGAACTGGCGGCTCTGGTCGATGATATTCTTTACCAGGCTGAGGCGCTCGATGTTGATGGCACCCACCGCCCCGGTGTCGGATACATTGATCGGACAGGGCACGCCGCCCACCAACCAATTGGGGTGGGGATTCTTGCCCCCGAATACGGTATGGATTTTCTTGATTTCCTTTTGAAAATCCAGCGCTTCAAGGTAGTGGGCAACCGCCATCAGGTTAGCTTCGGCGGGCAGCTTGTAGGCCGCATGGCCCCAGTAGCCATTGCGAAACAGGCCCAGTTGACCGGACTCGACAAACTTTTTCAGCCGGGTCTGCAGGTCGCGAAAATAGCCGGGGGAAGACTTGGGCCAGCTGGATATCGACTGCGCCAGTTCACTGGTCGCCCGGGGGTCGGCGGAGAGCGCCGATACCACATCCACCCAGTCCAGGGCATGCAGGTGGTAAAAGTGCACCAGGTGATCATGCACCTGGAGCGCCAGTTGCATCAGGTTGCGAATGATATTGGCATTTTCGGGAATCTGGATGTCCAGCGCGTCTTCCACCGCGCGCACCGATGTCAGGGCGTGGGTGCCGGTACAGACGCCGCAGATACGCTGGGTAAAGGCCCAGGCGTCGCGGGGATCACGCCCCTTCAGTATAACTTCCAGGCCGCGCCACATGGTGCCGGTGGATACCGCGTTGCGGATAACATTGCTCTCGTCGATGTTGACCTCTATGCGCAGGTGACCCTCGATCCGCGTTACCGGGTCGACCACGATGCGCTGGCCGGAGTTATCCAGGGAAAAGCCATTGGGAGTCTGGATTGCCATGCTTTATTCTCCTGAACCGGATTCATGGGTGGTGTCTGAAGATCGGGCCCGCTGTAAGGCCGACGCCGCAGCGTGGGCCGCAACACCGGCGCCAATCACACCCAGGGCACCCAGGCCCAGTTTGTCGGCGTTGGACTCGACACCCAGTGGCGTATGCACCTTTGCCAGGCGATCGTAAAATGGCCCGTTATCCCAGAAGTTTTCTTCCGAGCAACCTATGCAGCCATGGCCGGACTGGATGGGAAACGAAACCCCGTCATTCCAGCGCACGGTTGAGCAGGCGTTGTAGGTGGTGGGCCCGCGACAACCCATCTTGTAAAGGCAATAGCCTTTGCGGGAGTTTTCATCGTCCCAGGCCTCAGCAAACTGGCCGGCGTCAAAATGGGGCCGACGGTAGCACTTGTCGTGAATGCGCTGACCGTAGAACATCCTGGGCCGCCCCAGGCGATCCAGCGGCGGCAGGCGGTCGAACGTGAGCATGTAGGTGAGCACACCGGTCATGACTTCGGCAATTGGCGGGCAGCCCGGCACCTTGATAATGGGCTTGTCCTTGATCACCTTGTGAATGGGTGTCGCCTGGGTCGGGTTCGGTCGCGCCGCCTGCACACAGCCATTCGACGCACAGGAACCCCAGGCTACAATCGCCTTGGCCCCGGCAGCCATCTCCCGCAATTGGTCGATGAAGGGCCGGCCTCCAATTATGCAAAACATGCCGTCTTCATTGAGGGGCGGGTTGCCCTCCACCGCGAGGATGTATTCCCCCGAGTGCTCGCGCCGGGTTTCTTCCAGCGCCGCCTCGGCCTGGTGACCCGCGGCGGCCATGAGTACGTGGGAATAGTCCAGCGACAGCATCGACAGCACCACATCCGACACCAGGGGGTGCCCCGAGCGAATGAAGCTCTCGGAACAGCAGGTGCACTCAAGACCGTTGAGCCATATAACCGGTGTGCGGCGCTTGGTCTCCATGGCATGTGCAATCTTCGGCGCAAAGGCCGGGCTCAAGCCCAGCGAAGCCGCCGTGAGCGCGCAAAACTTGTTGAACGATCGCCTGCTGATGCCCTGCTGACGAAAGACATCGTAGAAGGTAGCGGGTGAACTCATAACGGACTCTCCGTCGTGGACTGGTTCGTGAGCGACAGAAGTGAACTGGAAAAACGCGGCGGGATAACCTGGTCCCGCACCCAATTGACAATCGTCATTGTTATATAAATCCGACGCTAGCATCGCTCCGCCGCAGGGAGCTATTGGCCATTGGTCGAATGGTTGCGCGCTTGAGGCGCTGCGGGGAGAGTAAAATGCCAGGACCTTGATCCAGATCAAAGAGCAGCCGGTCTTTGTTACCTGTGAAATGCCGTCAAAGCTGTCTGCACAGCTCGGAGATGGTGGCGCGGGCCTGGCTGCCATAGCTGCCGCCAAATAAATTGAAGTGATTCAACTCGTGGTAGAGGTTGTAGAGCCGTTTGCGCCGCTCAAAACCGTTGGCCAATGGCCACTGCGCGCGGTACGCCTCGCTGAACTCGGGGGCAAAGCCGCCAAACATTTGCGTGAAAGCCAGGTCGCATTCACGGTCGCCGTAATAACAGGCGGGGTCGAACAGCACCGGCTCGCCGCTGCCCTGTAAAAACCCGGCGTTGCCGCCCCACAGGTCGCCGTGCAGCAGCGAGGGTTGCGGATGATAGCCATCAAAAAGCTGTTGCAGCTTGTCGAGCAAGTGGTCGGCTTGCGGCAGTGCCAAACCGCCGCTTCGCGCCAGATCGATCTGCAATGCCAGGCGCTGATCGCGAAAAAATTCGATCCAATCGGCACTTGGCGGGTTCTTCTGCGGCGTCGTGCCTATGTAATTATCCCCATGCCAGCCAAAATATTGACTGGTGGCTGCGTGCAGTTTTGCCAGCGACCTGCCCATTTCTGCAAAATTGCCCTGACGGGTCAAGGCTAAATACTCCAGCACCAGGAAAGCCACGCCGGATGCTTCACCCTGGCATATTGTCAGCGGCACGCGTATGGCACCGGCCCGGGCAAGAGCAGCTAGCGCCTCGGCTTCGCAGGTGAACATGGAAGGTGCGTCAGGGCTTTGATTCGCCTTGACAAAATAGCGGCGTCCATCCGTGCCAAGGAGCACCCAGGCATTATTGATGCTGCCACCACCGCGTCGCTCGCTGTGCTGCAGCTCAAACCGGGTCCGGGTGGCACCGGTAATCGCTTCGGCAACGACAGCGAGGTCCACCACAAGGCCTCAGCCCTTGTCCGCCAATCGGGAGGCAACGTGGTCGAGCAATCCGCCCACGCCGTCCTCGAGCAAATCGAGAACCCGCTCAAAGCCTTCATCACCGCCGTAGTATGGATCGGGAACATCCTCGATCGGCCCGAGACGGTCGACAAAATCACCGAACAAGCGCAGCTCACAGCTCGCATCTGCCGGCCTGCGCTGCTCGAGGTCCGCCAGGTTGTCCCTATCCATCGCGACAATAAGGTCGAAGCGGTGAAAATCCGCGTCTGTCACCCTGCGGGCGCGACTGTGCAATTGGTAGCCTCGCAGGCCGGCATGGTGGCGCATGCGGGCATCGGCCGGGCTGTTTTGGTGGTAACCGATCGTGCCCGCCGAGTCGACGACGACCCGATCGGCTAGCGTCGACTGATCGAGGTGTTGCAGGAAGACAGCCTCCCCCGCCGGGGAGCGGCAGATGTTGCCCATGCAAACGAATAACACCTGGTATTGATAGTGACGCATCAGCTCAAGTTCCGCTAGCGCCTTCAGCGCTTGCGCGCGGCCAGGAACCGCGTTGGCACGTACCGCAGAACGCGTCCGATAATGATCCATGGCCACACCGGGACAAACGAAAAAGACGTCTTGCGCTCAATTTTGTCGCACAACGCCCGCACCCCGGTTTCAAGATCGACGACAAAGGGTCGGCGCTTCATGCCCTCGTTGAGGGGCGTCGCGATGAAACCGGGCGCGAGCAGGGTGACATCGATATTTTCGTTATAGGTCTCAGCACGCAGCGCTTGCATATAGGTGGTCACGGCGCTTTTAGAGGCGCAATAGGCAGACATCCCGGGCATACCCCGCTCACCCGCCACCGAACTGAGGCCGACGATTTGGCCATTACCCTGTTGCCGCAGAATCGGCAGCGCACTTTCAACCGTGGCCATCAGGCCCAGCACATTGGTGTCGATGATAGCCTTAACGGTTGCGAAATTACCGCTGCCGATGTACTCGTTGTCTGCAATCCCGGCATTGGCGATCACGATATCCAGGCTGTAAAACTCTTCTGCCACCTGCTGCAGGCAGCGGTATACGGCATCGGCATCGGTGACATCCAGTGCATAGGCCTTGGCAACCAATCCGTGCTTGTCAGCAATATCTTTTGCCATCTCCTCAAGCGAGCGCCGGGCTGCCAGCGCAACGTTATAGCCCCGTGATGCCATCTCGTAGGCCATACCCTTGCCCAGCCCCGAGGATGCGCCGGTAATAAAAACTGTTTTTGCCATTGCGTCTGTCTCCACTTTAGAATGATATCTATGTTATTGGTCAGCTGTAGATTACAAGAGACGGCGTTGAAACGGTATGAAAAGTAGCGCTTTGTTCGACTCCGTGCTGGCTAAGCCCTAAACGGGCCAGTAATCGCGATGGTGAGGTTCAGCAGTGAGAGGCATGATCAGACTATCGACCCCCAGCCGCGACGTGCTGGTGGATATTACCAGTCGCGTAGCGCAGATCGTCGATGACAGTGGCGTTGCAAATGGGCTGGTATCGGTTTACGTGCAGGGTGCCACGGCGGCGGTGATGATCCAGGAGAACTGGGATGATAGCGTGCAAACCGACGTCGTCGATTTTCTGCGCAAAATCATCCCCAAGGGCGTCTGGCTGCACGACCGGCAGGACGGCAACGGCGACGCGCATTTGAAGGCCGGCCTGGTCGGCCCCTCGGAGACCATTCCGGTAATCAACGGCAGGCTGGGGCTGTCGACCTGGCAGAATATCTTTTTGTGCGAATTTGATGGGCCCCGCGCGGAGCGGACGGTGGTGTGCACGGTGATTAGGGACGACCGCTAGGCCTCATCCCCGACGTCGCCAGTTTCTCTACCGTCACCCGATGCGCGAGCATGATCGACTGGCCGCTCACCGGCTCCATATGCTCGAAGCCGCCTGGAATAATGCGATTGATGTTCTGGCCCTTGCCTTTATCGTGCTGCGGCTCGCCGCCCGGATGACCCCAGCCATGGGGCACCGCGACGACACCGGTCATGACATCCGCGGTGATGGCCACGGGTAGTGCTATCCACCGGCCGTCATGGCCGATGGTCACCCAGTCCCCATCCAGCAGTTCACGCATGCTGGCATCATCGGGGTGAAGATACGCACGGTTGGAGTCGGGCTGGCGAATGCGCTTGTTGTGGTGCATCCAGCTGTTGTGGGATTTTCGGCTGCGGCGACCGATGAGGTAGAGCCCGCGCCCAGCCGCGGTGTCATCCTGCTGCAGAATCCCGGTCTCGTAGCGCTCCAGCCTGGGCAGGTCATCCAGAATACGCGCGGGCGCCAGGTTGATCTTCTGCTTCAGTCGCTTGCCGAGAAATGTCCCCGCCTCGTTGGCCGGCAGGCGAATGCCCTCGGGCTGCTTTAACAGCTGTTTCAGGCTGACCTTGCCGCCCAACTTCAACAGCAGGGCCAACAGCTTGTCCGCATCGAGTTCCGGCTTGCCCGGCATCCGCCGCAACAGGCGGTTGGCCCGGGCGAGAATTGCCAGGGGTTTGTCTGACAACAGGGGCGCTCCGCTCGCCATCAGCAGATCGGAAAATATACGCCACTCCTCCCGGCGCTCAAATTGTGGCCTGACCACCGGCTGGGTGAACTGGGCCCAGGGCTCCAGTTGATAAGGCATATGCGAGAGCGGAAAATCCGATCGCTCCAGCATATCCGTCGCGGGTAGCAGGTAATCCGCCGCCAGGTCTGCGGTTTCATTCTTGTAGATATCCACACACACGACCAGGTCGAGTTGCTCCAGGGCACGCTGCCAGTCGGGGTGGGGCGTGGAGTGCATGGGGTTTCCCGCCGATATAAAAAGCCCGCGAATCCTGTCGGGCCCGTCCTGCAGAATCTCCTCGGGCAGGGCCGCGACGGGAAAACAACCCGCCACCTGGGGCCAGCCGTTGACCGAGGTCGCGGCACCGGTGTTTCCCGCCACCAGTCGCTGTGCCAAATGCTGCCAATCGACCGCGCCCTCGGGCACCAGCAAGCCACCCTGCCTGTCGAGGTTGCCCGACAGATAGTTGATACCCTGCACCAGCCAGAAGGCAATCGATCCGAAAGGCCCCATGTTGACACCGGTGGACATGTAAATTGCTGCGCCCCGGGCATTGACATAGTCATCGCAGAGTCGACGGATTTCCGGCGCGCTGATTCCGGTCAACCGGGCTACCCGCTCGGGTGCCCAGGGCTTCACTGCAGCGAGCATCTGCTCGGCACCCGTGGCGTAAGTCTCCACCGAGGGATGGCAAAAATCGAGTTCGTAATGCAGCACATGCAACATGGCCAATAGCAGAAATGCATCGGTACCGGGGCGGATGAAAAGATGTTCGCCCACCCTCGCAGCGGTCTCGGTGCGGCGCGGGTCAACGATAACGACCTTGCCGCCGCGAGCCTCAATGGCCCGCAGTTTCGCCAGCGGATTGATAACACTGAGCACCGACATCTGGCTGACCACCGGGTTGCTCCCCAGGCAGAGAAAAAACTCGGTATGTTGCAGATCAGGAATCGGCTGTATCAACTCGACGCCGTACATAGCCGCAGATACCTGGAACTTGTTGTTGAGGTCGATAGAGTGGGAGGAGAAAAGATTCTTGGAGCCAAGGCACTTCACGAAGTCCTCGCTCAGGAGGATGCTCTTGTAGTTCGAATAACTCGGGTTGCCGGTATAGTGGGCCAGGGCATTGGCACCGTGGTTTTTCTTCAGGCTGCGAACCCTGGAAGCAATCTCAGCGATGGCTTGCTCCCAACTGATTCGCTCGAAGCCACCGTCCACTCGCTTCATGGGATAGTTCAAGCGCTCGGGATCGTGGTGGATACCAGCGAAACTGGTTCCCTTGATACAGGCGAACCCCCGGGATACCGGGTGCCCAGGATCAGCCTTGACCGCCACGATAGTTTCCCTGGTTACTTCCCGAGCACTGCTAACGTCCCCGGCGACCGGGCCGCCGGTACACACCTCAACGTCGACTGTGAGCCCGCAAAAAGCCTCGCAGATTCTACAAAAGGTTTTGCGCGTCGTGACCGTCATCGCCATCTCCAGACCCCGTGCATTGCCCCGCTGAGGATAAGCGCGCACCAGGAAAATGTCGATCCTAACCCGGATATTGCACCACTCGGACTAACCAGCGGTTACCGGGGACGGCCTGGCCAGGGTGGATGCCACAAGCAGGCGCTTCAATTCTGGTACACACGAGCCGCACTCGGTACCGCAGCGCAGTTCGCCGCCGAGCATTTCCACCGAGATAGCACCTGCTGCAATCGCCTTTTTGATCTGCCCTTCGGCGACCTCCCAACAGGTGCAGACCATTTCACCGGTGTCTTCAGCCTCGGTTTCAGTCGCCGCCAGCAGGCTCGCCGGTTGCCTGGGCATTTCCCTGCTGAACAGCCCGGCCAGCCAATCACGCGAGGGCAGGGAATTCCTGCGCTGACGGGCAAATGAAGCAAACTCCAGCTGCATGCTGGGTGCAGTGGTCTCAGCCTGGCGTTCCTTAAATCCCAGGCAACGGTGGTCGCGCAATGATACGTCATCGTAGCGAATGAGCCGCAGTTCCTTGCGCTGCAAAAAAGGTGCGAGAGTGTTTTCCAAAGCCGCTCCCTCATCCAACGCCACCAGTGCGAGATGACCGCCGTCTACCGCAACTCGTGACCAGTAAGCGCATTCACCGGGCGCAAAGCACTCACGGCTGAGCACCAAAGCCCAGGCGCTGGTCGCCACCCGGTTCATGGATACCCAGGCGAATTTCGACTGGGGCTGGCCGGAAATTGGATCAGTTATTGCGGCAAAAAGTTGACTAACGACGGCCCGCCCCGAGAACTGGTTGCTCCAATGGATGGGTGCAAACACCTGCCCCGCAGCGAGCTCCGGGTCAAGCCGCAGCAGTCCCCGGACAGCACCCAGGGGATTACGTAACTCAATCAGGTCACCAGCCGCCAGGCCGCGGCTCTTCGCATCATCGGGATTGACCCCGATACTGAAGAAATCCCGATGTCGCATCAAATTGGGGACGCCACCGGTACGTGTCATGGTGTGCCACTGATCTCGCAGCCGGCCACTGTTGAGCAACAGGGCACCGGCGTGCCAGTGATCCGCTGATGTCGCCTGCGCTGTGACCGGCACCATGCGTGCTTTGCCGGAGGGGGTAAAAAATACTCCTTGGGACAAGACCCGCATCTGCCCCACCGACTCACTTACGGGCCAGCAAACCGGCTCCAGATCGTCGTACTGCGCAGGGCTCAGCCTTGCCAGCCCGCCGATATCAAAATCCCTCGAGCCATTGTTTTCGAAGGCCGACAGCTTTGCGTGTTCGGTGAAAATATCGGCAACACACTGGTAATTGAAGTGGCTGCCAAAGCCGAGCCGGTGGGCCACCTGGGTAATGATCCACCAGTCGGCACGGGCTTCCCCCGGCGGGGGTAAAAGTGCTCGCTGGCGTGAAATACAGCGCTCGGAATTGGTCACCGTGCCGTCTTTCTCACCCCACCCCAAAGCGGGTAGCAACAGGTCTGCCAGGGCGGCGGTATCAGTATCGGCAACGCAGTCTGAGACGATCACGAATTCACAGTTAGCAAGCGCCTGACGCACCCGGCGGCTGTCAGGCAGGCTGACGGCGGGATTGGTCGCCATAATCCACAGCACCCGAATCTTGCCCGTCGCCGCGGCCTCGAACATATCGACTGCCTTGAGACCGGGCGCCGCAGCCATCGCTGGCGCATCCCAGAAGCGCTGCACCCGGTCAATAGTGGCGGGAGAGTAATCCATATGAGCAGCCAGTTGATTGGCCATGCCCCCCACTTCGCGCCCCCCCATGGCGTTGGGCTGGCCGGTAATCGAAAACGGCCCGCTGCCGGGCTTGCCGATGCGCCCGGTCGCAAGGTGACAATTAATGATGGCATTACATTTGTCGGTACCCGTGGCCGACTGGTTAACGCCCTGGGAGAACATCGTGACAGTTTCTTCGATCTGGGCAAACCACTGGTAAAACTGCATCAGTAGATCCGGCTCCAGACCGGTCTGCGCCGATACCGCCTTCAGGTCAAAGGATCCCAGCAATGCCAGGATTGCGTCAAAGCCCTCGCAGTGTCTGTCGATGTAATCGCGGTCGATCGCCTCACATTGCACCAACCACTGTAACAGGCCGACAAAGAGGAAGGCGTCACTACCCGGGGCGATGGGCAGGTGGAGATCGGCAATATCGCAGCTGGCGGTAGCCCGGGGATCGATGACCACGATGCGCTTGCGGGGATTTCTGCGCGCCGACTCACCAATGCGCTGATACACAACCGGGTGAGCCCAGGCCGCATTCGAGCCGACCATCACCACCAGTTGCGCCGCTTCCAGGTCGGTATAACTGCAGGGCACGAGATCGGCCCCGAATGCACGTTTATGGGCCGCAACCGCCGAAGCCATACAGAGCCGGGAATTGGTATCGACGTTGGCACTGCCGAGAAACCCCTTCATCAACTTGTTGGCGACATAGTAGTCCTCGGTCAACAGTTGGCCGGACAGGTAACAGGCGATGGCCTCCGGGCCACTCTCATCCAATACCGCGCGCAACGTTTGGGCTATCTTTTCAAACGCCGCATCCCAGCTAAGGTCGTTGCCGCGAAAACGGGGCCGCAGCAGCCGCCCGGACCTTCCCAGGGTTTCACCGAGGGTCGCACCCTTGACACAAAGACGCCCCAGGTTCGCTGGGTGATCGACATCGCCGGTAACGCTGATTTTCCCATCTTCACCCGTACTGGCGACGACGCCACAGCCGACGCCACAATAGGGACAAGTGGTTTTACGGTCGCTCATGCGGGCAACGCGATCAGCACCTTATCCCCGACCAGGCGAGCCCTGTAAACCGGTACCGCGACATCATCCCGCTCGACACAGGCACCCGTGCGAAGATTGAAATGCTGTTTGTAGAGTGGTGAGGCTATGACCAACTCTCCCCCGAGATCGCCGACAATGCCACGGGACAACACGTTTGCCCCGCCTATCGGGTCATGGTTGTCGAGGGCGAAGACCGGGTTATCCAGTTCCGGCAGGTAAAAAATCGCTACCTGTATCCCCTTGACCAGGGCACACACCCCGGAGCCCTCTACAAGATCACCTGAGTTGCAGGCTATTTCCCATTCACGCAGCGCTAGTGCTGTCATTGTTGCTACTCCTATATCTCGGCATGTAAATTTCGCCGCGAGCGGTTTGGTTAATCCGCCAGCTCAACCAGGCGCAAACGTTCCTCCGCTCGCGCCGGTCGCACCTGGTCTCGCTCGCGCACGAAAACCACCCCATTGTCCTGCTTGTCGGAATTAACGAACTGCCGGAATCGTTTTAGCTTCACGGGGTCTTCCAGCACCGCCTTCCACTCACATTCGTAAGTACCGACAACGTGGGCCATCTGCGCTTCGAGTTCTGCCGCAATACCGAGCTTGTCGTCTATCACCACGGCGCGCAGATAGTCGATCCCGCCCTCGAGGTTTTCCATCCACACCGAGGTCCTTTGCAGGCGCTCGCCGGTGCGTATGTAGAACATCAGGAACCGATCGATGTAGCTCACCAGGGTTTCATCATCAAGATCGGTGGCGAACAGATCTGCATGCCGTGGTTTCATTCCGCCGTTGCCACAGACATAAAGATTCCACCCGTTCTCGGTGGCAATCACGCCAAAATCCTTGGACTGCGCTTCGGCGCATTCCCGCGTGCAACCGGAAACCGCCGATTTCAGTTTGTGGGGTGCGCGCAGGCCCTTGTAGCGGTTCTCGAGGAAGATGGCCATGCCGACGCTGTCCTGCACTCCGTAGCGGCACCAGCTACTGCCCACGCAGGATTTTATGGTCCGCAGCGCCTTGCCATAGGCATGTCCGGTCTCGAATCCAGCGGCCACCAGTTCGGCCCAGATAGCGGGGAGCTGGCCGACGCGCGCGCCGAACAGGTCGATGCGCTGGCCGCCGGTTATCTTGGTATACAAGTTGTACTTCTTCGCCACCTCCCCTAAAACGATCAGTTTGTTGGGGGTTATCTCTCCGCCGGCGACCCTGGGAACCACCGAGTAGGTCCCGTCTTTCTGCATGTTCGCCAGGAAGGTATCGTTAGTGTCCTGCAGACCGACATGGGGTTTTGCCAGCACGTGATCGTTCCAGAGCGAAGCCATAATGGAGGCGATCGCCGGCTTGCAGATATCGCAACCCATACCCTTGCCATGTGCCGAGATCATTGCGTCGAAGCTGCGTACCTCACCGACCCGTGCAAGGTGAAACAACTCCTGCCGGGTATAGGGGAAGTGCTCGCAAATACTGTGGTCTACTACTACCCCGCGACGGGTCAACTCCTCGTCGACCAGATTCTTCACCATAGCCGCACAGCCGCCGCATCCCGTGCTTGCCGCGGTGGCTTCCTTGACGTCGGCAAATGAACAACAGCCCTCGTCCATGGCAGACAGGAGATCGCCCTTGGTGACGTTATGGCAGGAACAAATCGTCGCCGTATTCGGCAGCGCCGCCATACCCAGGGTTGGCGTCTCACCGGCGGCGGGCAGGATGAGCGACAATGGCTCAGCCGGCAGCTCAATGGCATTAAGGTGATACTGGAGCAAGGTATCGTATTGCTCGCAATTCCCGACCAGCACCGCACCGAGCAATTGTTTGCCGTCGGCCGTGGTCACCAGCCGCTGGTAGTACTCCTCGCGTTCGTCGCTGAATACGTAGGCAATAGACCCCGGGGTGCGACCGTGGGTATCTCCAATCGAGCCAACGTCGACACCTAACAGTTTCAGCTTGGTGCTCATGTCTGCACCGCTGAACACACCGTCCTCGCCCGCCAATTGTTGGACAACGGCTTCAGCCATGCGATAGCCCGGCGCTACCAGGCCAAAAATCCTGCCGCCGAACAGTGCGCACTCTCCAATCGCGAAAATGTCGGTATCGCTGGTTTTGCAACGATAGTCGATAACGATGCCACCACGCTCACCGACCTCAAGCTTACAGGCGCGGGCCAGATCATCCCGGGGACGAATACCGGCAGAGAACACCACCATGTCGGTCTCGAGATGGGTTTCATCGGCAAAATCCATGCGCAGGGCGCGCTCCGAGCCCGGGCCTATATTCCGCGTGTTTTTGCCGGTGTGCACGATTACGTCCAGGCCCTCGACCTTGCGCCGCAGCATGCGGGAGCCGCCCTCGTCCAGCTGCACGCCCATCAAACCGGGCGCAAACTCCACTACATGGGTTTGCAGGCCCAGGTTCTTGAGTGCATTGGCGCACTCCAGACCGAGGAGGCCGCCACCGACCACCGCACCCACCCGGCTGCCCGCGGCTTTCGACTTGATCTCCCCGAGATCGTCTATGGTGCGATAGGTCATGCAACGCTTGTGGTCCGCTCCCGCGACCGGCGGCACAAACGGATAGGAGCCGGTGGCCAGTACCAGTTTGTCGTAACCGAAGGTTTTCCCCGCCCGGGTTGTAACCTGCTTCGCCTCCCTGTCGATGCCGGATACCGGATCGCCAAAGTGCGCATCGACCAGCCACTTCTTGTAAGTCTCGCGGCTGACCAACGACAGTTCACCGGGCTCGCGACCGGCGAAGACATCAGATAGGTGAACCCGATCGTAGGCGGGTCGCGGTTCCTCACCAATCACAGTAATGGCGCAGTCGGCTTTTGTCTCCACCAGAGACTTCACAAAGTGGTGACCGACCATGCCGTTACCAATGACGACGATTCTTTTGGTACTCATGCATTTCCTCCGAGTTCTTTGGATGATGCTCTGATTCAGGCCGCTTGCCGATTGGTTTGCAGCGTATTGCACAGCTCCTTGCCGAACATCAAAGCCGGCCGCATGGCCGATATGTCAGCGCCCGAGCGAATCAATTCGTCGTACCAGTTCCCACCGCGCTTATCTCCCACCAGTACCGCCCCAACCAACCGCCGATCGCTGATTACCAGCCGGCGATAAACCCCGGCAGCGGCGTCTTCCAGCACCAGGTTTTCCCCAGCATCGATATTGTCGATGGTGCCGGCAGAAAAGATGTCAACACCAGACACCTTGAGCTGGGTAGGGTAGCGCCGGTTGCTGAATCCCTCACCACCAACGGCAAGCAACTCCCGGGCCAGCACTTCCGCCTGCATTCGAATAGGAGCAACCAGACCAAAACAGTGATGCTGGAACTGGCAGCACTCACCGAGTGCGTAGACGCCCGGCACACTGGTACGCAGATAGGCATCGACGACGATACCCCTGTCGCATTGCAGGCCAGCGCCCCTGGCCAGGGCGGTCGATGGGATAATGCCGGTGGCGAATACCAGCCGATCGGTGGCAATACGACGGTCGCTCTGCAAGCGCACGGCGCTGAGTGTATTGCCTTTAACCAGCAGTTCGCGTATGGCGTCGCCCAGCACGAAGCGAATACCCTGGCGCTCGAGAGCAGCCTGCAGGTACTGGCCGCCGCGGCGGTCGAGTTGGCGGTTCATGATGTGATCACGCCGGTGCAGCACGGTAACGTCGCAGCCAAGCCGCACCAGGCCATGGGCGGCTTCTAGGCCAAGCAGGCCGGCACCCACCACCAGCACGTGTCTCTCGTCGCCGGCGAAGTGCTGCAGCGATCGGGCATCGGCAAGGTTGCGGAATGCGCCGACGTTGCTGGCCTGCATGCCGGGTAGCGTCGGCAAGGCAGCTCCGGCTCCGGTGGCAAAAACCAGGCGGTCGTAGTGCAAATGCCGACCATCCTCCGTGCCCAGGCGCTGCATCGCCAGATCCACCGACACAATCCGGCAGGCGGTAATGAACTCCGGTCGCCGGGCAGCTTCAGCCGGCAACATTGCAAGATCCGTTTCGGCGCTCTCCCCCGCCAGCAACTTCGAGAGCAATACTCGGTTGTAGCACATCTCCGGTTCATCACCCACTACGGTAATAGAGTAGCTGTGGGGCTGGCGCGCCAACTGCTGTAACAGATAGGCACACGCCATTCCGGCGCCAATAATAACGAGTCGTTCAGTCATAACGTCGGCTCCAGCCAGACCCGTCAGGCCGCTTCGATGCGATTCGGAGGCACCATTGCGGCAGCCGTCGAATCACCGGGGCTTGCGTGGGCCGGATCTTTCAGCAGCGCATCACCCGCTGGCTTCGCATCGCCAGCCTGGTTTTCAATCTCCCTAGTTCCGGCATCAGCATTACTGTGCTTGGCGTAGAGAAATTGCAGTACCTGCTGGCGCAAATGGACAAACTCCCTGTCTTCTGCCAGGCCCAGACGGTCGCGGGGTCGCTCGAGCAAGACCGGAAGAACGTCCCCAATGGTCGCTGCCGGCCCATTGGTCATCATCACAATACGATCCGACAACAACACTGCCTCGTCGACATCGTGGGTGATCATAACCACGGTACAGCGCAGGTCGGCATGAATGCGCATCAGAGAATCCTGGAGCTGCGCGCGGGTCAGCGCGTCCAGGGCACCGAAGGGCTCATCCATCAACAGCACCTTGGGCTGCATTGCCAGCGCCCTGGCAATTCCGACACGCTGCTTCATTCCCCCCGAGATTTCGCCGGGAAGTTTTTTCATCGCAGACTCCATGTTCACCAGCCGCAGGTTGTGTTCCACCCACTCGCGACGCTCAGTCCTGGATCGTGTTTTACGAAATACCTGGTCCACCGCAAGGGCGACATTGTCGTAGACCGTAAGCCACGGCATCAGCGAGTGATTCTGAAACACCACGGCTCGCTCCGGGCCGGGCTCGCTAACCTCCCTGCCCTGCAGAATTGCCCCGCCCTCGGTGGCACGATGCAGGCCGGCAATGATGTTCAGTACCGTCGATTTTCCACAACCGGAATGGCCGATAAGCGTAATGAAATCGCCCTCGCCAATCTTCAGATTGACATTCTTCAATGCCCGGAATTTTTGCCCGTTGGTTTGAAACTCAATTCCAACACCGCTCAACTCGAGATAATTGCTGCTCATAGTAGGAGTTTCCTCATTAACGCAAAGTTGCCTGCTTATCCCAGCTCACTTTTCTCTGCAGGGTGAGCATCAGTTTGTCGAGCATGAAGCCGATGAAGCCGATGGTCAGTACGGCCACCATGATTCGCCCCATCGAATTCGAGCTGCCGTTCTGAAATTCATCCCAGACGAATTTCCCCAGGCCTGGATTCTGCGCCAGCATCTCGGCTGCAATAAGTACCATCCAGCCGATTGCCAGCGACAAACGCAGGCCGGTAAATATCATCGGTATAGATGAGGGCAGCACGATCTTGCGCACGTACACTGCGGGTGACAACGCCATTACCTTGCTCACGTTGACCAGGTCCTTATCGATACCTGCGACCCCGACCGTGGTGTTGATGAGAGTCGGCCATATGCAACATAGTGCAACCGTTATCGCAGAGTTGACAAAGGACTTGTCGACCAGCGGGTCACTGGCGGTGTAGGTGGCGCTGACTACCATCGTCACCAGGGGCAGCCACGCCAAGGGCGAGACCGGCTTGAGCAACTGTATAATCGGGTTCACGGCACGGTAGATATTGGCGCTGAGACCACAGATGATCCCCAGCGGTATGGCAATAATGTTGGCGAGGAAGAACCCGGCGGCCACCGTCAGCAGGCTGGTCTGTATCTGATCGAAGAATGTCGTGCTACCGGTGTACTTGCGCCACTTTATAGTGGCCTGGGGATCGGCTGCCAGTTTCTTCTCGTTGCGTAGCTGCTGGCGCTCATAAAACCGGTCTTCTTTTTCCCGCGCCTCGATATGCTCGGCTACCAGATTTTTGCCCTGTTCAACCACCTGTATCGGTCCCGGGAACTGACCCAGTGACGTTTCGATACGATTGGCGCTGAATTGCCAGAACAACAGAAACAGCAGGATACCCATCACAGGCAGCAACACGTTGTGGCCAATTTTCACCAGTACGGATTTGATAATCAGCATTGCCGAAACCGGCTTGCTGTCCAGTTCTGTCTCTAGCGCCAGACTACCTGACATATTTATGCTCCCTTTCGAGACCGTGGTACGCGCACATCGTGCGCGCCTGCTCACACGCTTGGCGAATCAGAGTGCTTGATCGCCTTTCAGGCCAATCGGAAATTGCTCGATATAGGCGTTAGGTTTGCTGCCATCAAAGGTGATGCCGTCGATAAATTCTGTCTGCGGCGGGCGGATACCGGTCTCGACGGCAAACTCGGGGAATTCATCGGCGGTAAACAGTTCTTCCTCGATCAGGGCTGATGCTGCGCGCTGGTAGATATCCGCCCGATAAACACTTTTGGCGACCTCCAGATACCAGTCGTCTGTCTTGCTTTGGGCAATCTGCCCCCAGCGGCGCATTTGGGTCAGGTACCAAACCGCGTCGGAATAGTACGGATAGGTTGCGAAGTAGCGAAAAAACACATTGAAATCCGGGATCTCGCGCTTGTCCCCGCGCTCGTACTCGAAAGTCCCGGTCATGGAGTTGGCGATAACATCGTAATCGGCACCCACATATTCAGACCGCGACAGCAGCTTCACCGCCGCGGGGCGATTGGCGTTGTCGTTCTCATCCAGCCATCGCGCCGCCCGCAGCAAGGCCTTCACTATTCGTACCGTGGTATTGGGGTACTGCTCGGTAAACTCGGCGGTCATGCCGAACACTTTTTCCGGGTTGTTTTTCCAAATCTCGTAATCGGTTATTACCGGCACCCCAATGCCCTTGAACACCGCCTGTTGGTTCCACGGCTCGCCTACGCAATAACCGTGGATGGTACCGGCCTCCAGGGTTGCCGGCATCTGCGGCGGCGGCGTTACCGACAGCAGCGCGTCCGCCTGTATCTGGCCCAGGGTGTCTCCCTTATGCGGCGCATAATAGCCGGGGTGTATACCACCGGCAGCCAACCAGTAGCGCAACTCGTAATTGTGGGTAGACACCGGAAACACCATGCCCATTTTGAAGGCCTTTCCCTGCGCCCGATACTGGTCGACAACCGGCTTGAGATAGTCGGCACGAATTGGGTGCACGGGTTTGCCGTTCTCATGCGGAATGTTGGGTTTCATCTGTTTCCAGACCTCGCTGGAAACGGTAATCCCATTACCGTTCAGGTCCATCGAAAACGGCGTGACGATATGCGCCTTGGTGCCATAGCCGATGGTGGCGGCCAAGGGCTGGCCGGCCAGCATGTGTGCACCATCAAGCTGGCCGTCGATCACCCCATCGAGCAGCACCTTCCAATTCGCCTGCGCCTCCAGAGTGACATATAGCCCCTCGTCCTCGAAGTAACCGTTTTCGTAGGCGACAGCCAGCGGTGCCATGTCGGTCAGCTTGATAAAGCCGAACTTGAGCTCATCCTTTTCAGGCTCGCCGACCTCGGCAGCGGCAAGGGAAGCACCGTTAAGAATAATCAGGCTGACCAAACCCAGGCAAAGCCTCCAATTTGCGAGAACTGTCACCATGAGCCTTTGTGTTACAACACGTGAAGCTATCATCTGTACCCCTGGAAGTTTGTTACCTGCCAACCCGGGTTGCAGTAGCGCGGGATGGCGCGGCGAAAAACGCTACGCTGTCTTGCGAAGCGATCTTACAAAGCGAGACCGGCAAGGACATTTGTTACCTAAAGTAACTAATCGCAAGATTCACATAGCAAGAGTCATGCCACATTTGAAATAATCGCGTTTCGCCGAGCCACTAGGCTCCCCAGCCCAGCCGATTGCAGCACCTTGCCCGATGTGAGGAGCAGAGACGCTGGTAGAACAAGGAAATTGCGCCAACTGAGGGTAGTTGGAGAAAAACTTCGCCCCAGTGCGGAACGAGCCGCTCCGACTTGGTGCAGCCAGGAGTCTGCGCCGTAGAAACAGAAGTTTGGCTTACTAGAGGCGATTAATTCTGAGGGGAACTTCGATGCCCAAGACCTTCGGCCTTATGTTCCCGACCAGGATCTGCTGCTGGCACCCAGCCTGCGGGAGTGGTTGCCCGATGGGCATTTAGCCTACTTCATCAGCGACGTGGTGGAGAAGTTGGACCTGGCGGCGTTCTATGCGCCATACGCTGGCGATGGCAAGCGGAAACAGCTACAGCTATGCCCACGGTCGGAAAATCCCGCTCAGTGCACAATCTCTCAACGAGAATTCCAAATATCGGGTGCATTATTCAAGCTAAGCCAATGAACGCCAGAGGCTCCGCTGAAGCATTACCGAATTGATCAGAGTTGCCCTAACTTACCCGCTTTCAATCCAACCGGTATTACGCCAGGCGGCCGACGCAACCCTATCCAAAACCAGCGTATGGTAAACTCTGCTGACAAAGCGCAGCCCCCAAACCAACAGTAATCGTTACGGAAAAAGCCCAATGACTGCCTTCTCGATAGAACAACGGGAACACATTGTCGTGGTGACGCTGGACCGGCCTCCCATCAATTCAATGGTCAGGCAAACCTACCGGGAACTGGGCGAGGTTTTCAACGCGCTGGGTGCGCGCGCCGGTGCGCGGGTTGCAGTGCTGCGAGCCCGGGGCCCCTACTTCTGCCCCGGCAACGACGTCGGCGAGTTCCGGGGCATGATCACCGCGGACGCGGCAGCGGCCTATGCCCAGGAGGTCAGTGACGGGATCGGTGCGGTCTACAACTGCGAACTACCCGTCGTGGCCGCTATTCACGGCCATGCGCTGGGCGCCGGCATGGCTATCGCGGCCTGCGCAGACGTGATCGTGGCGGCTGATGAAGCCCTGTTCGGTATCCCCGAAATCAAGGTGGGCGTTATCGGCGCGTCCGCTTTCCTGGCGCTGATGGTACCGGAGAAGGTGGCTCGCCATCTGGCACTGAGCGGGGGCTCGATCAGTGCGCGCCAGGTGCAACGGTACGGCGGCGTCCACAGCGTGCTACCCGCAGACCAGGTGTTCGACGGGGCGATGACAATAGCCAGGGAACTGTGCCAGCGACCACCCACGGCGCTGCGCTTCTTCAAGCAAGCGATGAATATCAACCTCAACGCCCGCCTCGCCGAGAAATACGCCACCGAGGCAGGCTATACCCGTCAGTTCGTGGGATCTGCCGAATGGAACGAAGCAGTAAGTGCCTTTTTAGAAAAGCGTGAGCCACACTACGGCGATGCAAACCCGGGAGCAAAAGCGGATAGCGACGAGTAAGGCATTACCGACTCCTGCATCCCCTCGCCTGTTCCATGAGAGACAGGATTTAGTGACAATGGCACTTAACTCATGCGTTTCTGGCTGGCGGGGGCGACCATCTTCCTGACCTTCAATGGTCGACTTTATCGCCTGCCAGGGTATGCTTGACACACCTGCCGCTCGGCATGCACCAGGCAGGCAACAAAAACTCTGGTAAAAATCAGCCGCCGCCCGGGAGCTTACTACATGATTGCAACAATCCAATGCATATCCCCTATCGACGGCTCGGTGTATGCCGAGCGCACGCCCCTGACAGTAACCGAGGCGACCCAGGCCGCCACCAGAGCGCAGCGGGCACAAAGCGCCTGGAGCAAGCTACCGCTGCAACAGCGCATCGACCGGGTGCTCGAGGGCATTGCGATGCTGGGCGCAATGAACGACGAAATCGTCATCGAGCTGGCCTGGCAGATGGGCAGGCCCGTGCGCTACGGCGGCGAATTCGGTGGCGTCGAAGAGCGCTCAAACTATATGGCGAGTATCGCCGCTGAAGCACTGGCGCCGATCCGTATCGAGAGCAGCGCCGCCTTCGAGCGCCGCATCCTGCGCGAGCCGCTGGGGGTTGTGCTGGTGGTCGCGCCCTGGAACTACCCCTTCATGACCGCCATCAATACCGTGGTGCCGGCGCTGATAGCCGGCAACTCGGTAGTCCTCAAACACGCCTCGCAAACCCTGCTGGTGGGTGAGCGCCTGGCAAGCGCGTTGCACGCGGCGGGTGTGCCGCCGGAGGTATTCCAGTCGGTAGTTCTTGACCATCCGACAACGGCAGAGCTGATCGCCTCGGGCTGCTTCGGCTTCGTCAATTTTACCGGCTCGGTTGCCGGGGGTCGCGCCATGGAGCGTGCCGCCGCCGGCACTTTCACTGCCGTGGGTACCGAACTGGGTGGCAAGGACCCGGCCTATGTAATGGAAGACGCCAACCTTGAAGCGGCGGTGGAGAGTCTTGTCGATGGCGCCATGTACAATGCAGGCCAATGCTGTTGCGGCATTGAAAGGATTTATGTCTGTGAATCACACTACGATGAGTTCGTCGCGGCAGCGGTCGACATTGTCAGTGCATATCGCCTGGGCAACCCCCTGGACCCTGAGACAACCCTCGGCCCGATGGCCAACCTGCGCTTCGCCAATGCAGTGAGGGCACAGGTGGCGGAAGCTGTCGCGGCCGGGGCCAGGGCCCTTATCGACCCGGACGATTTTCCAGCGGACGGCGGAACCTATCTCATGCCGCAGATACTGGTGGACGTCGACCACACCATGCGCGTGATGCGCGAGGAGTCTTTTGGCCCCGTGGTGGGCATCATGAAGGTAAGCAGTGACGATGAGGCCGTCGCACTGATGAACGACAGCGATTTCGGACTGACGGCTTCTCTCTGGACCCACAGCCGCGAGCGCGCCACCACGATTGCCGAACGCCTGCAAACCGGCACGGTGTTTATGAATCGCTGCGATTACCTCGACCCGGCGCTATGCTGGACCGGCTGCAAGGATACCGGCCGGGGTGGCAGCTTGTCGGTGATTGCCTACCACAACCTGACGCGACCCAAATCGCTACATTTCAAAAGCTTGTGAGCACGGCGATCTCTCGGGGCCAACGGCAGGGCTCGCGTGAGCCGGCATCTCTATCCACTATCCACCCCGGCGCGGGTCATGCACCCACCGGCCCCGGGAGTCGGAAAATGGCGGGCTTCCGCCTAAGCTGTCACCGGCGCAGCCTGTGGGTCGGCTGATCGACTTGGATGATGATCGGCGTGGATAATGATGGACATCCGCCCTGGCGACTTTTATGCTGATATCTCCCTCACACGCAGACATGATAAAAACGCTGGCGCTCACCATCCAGGACAACAATCAATAACGAATTTGCGGTGGCTTTAGCGGCGATAAAAACACAGTATGGGGCCTCTTTTCGAGGTCGCCGCCAGGCGCAAACTGCCGGCGATTGATTCAGCGCCGGAACAGACAATTGCCAACATGGCGAGTCAGTCAGGGAGGTTAGCTTGTCACGGTTCATGAGTCGCTATGTAAGCGTTGTCGATGGAATCAACTACCGCATCGGCCGTGTGGTGATGTACGGCATCTTCGTCATGATCGGCATCTTGTTGTGGTCTTCCATCTCCAAGACCTTTTTCGTGCCGTCGCTCTGGACCCTGGAGATGGCACAGTTCGCGATGGTCGCCTATTACATTCTCGGCGGCCCCTACTCCCTGCAACTGGGCTCAAACGTGAGAATGGACCTGCTCTATGGCACCTGGTCTGATCGCAGAAAAGCCTGGTTCGATGCGTTCACCGTCCTCTTCCTGGTTTTCTATCTTGGGGTGCTGCTGTATGGCGCCATCGACAGTACCCGCTATGCGCTGGAGTACGACGAGCGCAGTTACTCTGCCTGGCAGCCCTATATGTGGCCGATAAAGCTGATCACCTGTATCGGCTTCTCCCTGATGCTGTTACAGGCGATCTCGGAGTTGTTCAAAGACATCGCGAAAATCAAGGGGATAGAACTTTAATGTCCTATGAAATGATCGCGCTGCTGATGTTCTCGTCAATGATGTTGATGCTGATGACCGGGCAGCGGGTGTTTGCTGCGATTGGTGCAGTGGCTGCCATCGCCGCCCTGTCACTCTGGGGAACCGGCGGTTCCGACCTGCCCTTTTCTGCCGCCATGAAATTGATGAAGTGGTATCCCCTGCTGACACTGCCGATGTTTATCTTCATGGGATATGTGCTCTCCGAATCCAGGATCGCCGACGACCTCTACAAAATGTTCCATGTCTGGATGGGTTCCATCAATGGCGGGCTGGCGATAGGCACTATCGGCCTGATGGTGCTGGTGTCTGCCATGAACGGCTTGTCGGTGGCGGGAATGGCCATTGGCGCAACCATAGCGCTACCGGAACTGCTGCGGCGCGGCTACGACAAACGCATGGTCACCGGTGTCATCCAGGCCGGGTCCTCGCTCGGCATTCTGGTCCCGCCCTCGGTGGTGCTGGTGCTGTATGCCATGATCGCTCGCCAGCCGGTGGGTCAGTTGTGGCTCGCTGGTGTGATCCCCGGTCTGATCATGGCCGCGATGTTTATTCTGTACATTGCCATTCGCTGTGCGCTGCAGCCCCAGCTGGGGCCGCCCCTGGATGAAGAAGAGCGCAATGTTCCGCTGGCCGAGAAGTTGCGCCTGCTGCGGGCCGGCATTCTGCCGCTTGCCATCTTTGCCGCCATGATGGTGCCTTTCATCAACGGCTGGACCAGTTTGGTCGAGAGCTCCGCCATCGGCGCCATGACCGCTTTCCTGGCTGCAGTGCTCAAGGGGCGCATGAACAGGCAGGTGTTCGATGTTTCAGTCCGCCAGACACTGGCGATCTCTTGCATGTTTATGTGGATCATTCTGGCGGCGATGGGATTCGGCGCCGTGTTCGATGGACTGGGAGCGGTAAAAGCCATCGACAACCTGTTTACCGATCAGCTGGGATTGAGCCCATGGACCATCCTGATCCTGATGCAGCTATCGTTCCTGGTAATGGGCACCTTCCTTGATGATACCGCGATGCTGGTGATCGTGGCACCGCTTTACGTTCCGCTGGTAAGAGCGCTGGAATTCGACCTGGTGTGGTACGGGGTGCTGTATACCATCACTACCCAGATTGCCTACATGACACCGCCGTTTGGCTACAACCTGTTTCTGATGCGCGCAATGGCACCACCCGAGATTGGCTTGCAAGACATTTACGCATCCATTATCCCGTTTGTCCTGGTCATGGTGCTGGCCTTGGCACTGGTAATGCTGTTTCCGCAACTGGCCCTGTGGCTACCGGAGTCTGTCTACGACAGGTAAGAAAAAATTCCCCAGGCAAATGGGGAAACCGTGGGAAAGCGGCGCCAGCTGTTTCCCGAATCTGAAACGTACGGAGGTTAGTATGACCAACAGACGGAAGTTCTTGACCAAAGCGGGCCTTGGCCTGACCGGCGCAGCAGGACTGGCAACTTTAGGGGCGCCCGCGGTGCATGCCGCCAGCAAGTCGACGATCAAGTGGCGTATGCAAACCTATGCCGGGGGGGCGCTGGCGGAGCACGTCGTCAAGCCCGCCATCGACTCCTTCAACAAGGTGGCGGGCTCTGACATGCAGATCGAGCTGTTTTACGCCGACCAGCTCGTACCAACCGGAGAGCTGTTTCGGGCCATGCAAAAGGGGACCATCGATGCAGTGCAGTCCGACGACGACTCGATGGCATCGCCAACCGAGGTCGCCGTGTTCGGTGGCTACTTTCCGTTTGCCAGTCGCTACTCACTGGATGTGCCGGTACTGTTCAACCAATACGGCCTCGCCGAAATATGGGACGCCGAGTACTCCAAGCTGGGAGTAAAACATTTGTCTGCCGGAGCCTGGGACCCCTGCCACTTTGCCACCAAGGACCCTATCAACAGCCTGCAGGACCTGAAAGGCAAGCGGGTATTCACCTTCCCGACCGCGGGCCGTTTCCTCAAGCAATTTGGTGTCGTCCCGGTAACCCTGCCCTGGGAGGATATCGAAGTTGCGGTACAAACCGGAGAGCTGGACGGCGTCGCCTGGTCAGGCATCACCGAGGACTACACCGTCGGTTGGGCCGATGTGACCAACTATTTCCTCACCAATAATATTTCCGGCGCCTGGGCGGGCTCCTTCTTTGCCAACATGGACCAGTACAACAAACTGCCCGAGCGGCTGAAGGAATTGCTGGCTCTCGCCATGGACAGCTCCCATTATTACCGCCAGTGGTGGTATTGGGGTGGCGAAGCCTCACTGCGAGTGAATGGCACCAAGATGAAACTCACGACTATTCCCGACGCAGAATGGGCGCAGGTTGAGTCGGCCGCGATCAAATTCTGGGATGATATCGCCTCCCAATCGGCGACCAAGAAAAAGGTGGTGGATATCTTCAAACAGTACAACGCCGATATGCAAAGGGCGGGACGCCCCTATCGCTACAGCTGACTGCGATCGACAAGCGCCCCACCCCGGCCCCACTTGTGCCGCGGCGGGGCGCTGAATACTCGGTTCTCGCAACAACACGGCCTGGATATACCCGAATTCCCAGGGCGGGTTGCTACGGGATACATTTGTGCGCCGGGCGACAGCTGATACGTCCAATCGAACTGCTGCTGCGTAGATACTGCAGGAAAATGCGCCTACGCGCGCCGACACGTAATAACCCTACACCAGGGCGGTCTATGCCGATGGAGGGGCACAAAGATGGAACTGCCAAAGGGAGTCGATGCCTAATAGAAAAGCCGATTATGCTTGAAACCGGGCCACCGCGCCCATACTATTGACCGGAGGCAGTGGACTCACTGTCCGACCGACTGGGAATTGATGGAGGAACACAATGCAGGACAAACGCTTGATGAACAGCAGCATCGCCGCCGACAGGCCCGCTGTTGAGATCAACAATGTTCTAAAGAATACCTACATGCTGCTGGCTATGACCCTGGCCTTCAGCGCAGTGACAGCCGCCGCGTCGATGGCAGTAGGCATTGGCAGGGGCGCTTCGCTGGTGTGTATGCTGGCGGCCTTCGGCGCGATGTTCATGGTGCATCGCAATGCCGATAGCGCCAAGGGCTTGGTCTGGGTGTTTGCCTTCACCGGCCTGCTGGGGGCCTCACTGGGGCCGATGTTGAGCTTCTACCTGTCGATGCCCAACGGACCACAGCTGGTGATGCAGGCACTGGGCGGAACCGCGATTGTCTTCTTCACGCTGTCGGGGTACGCCCTGGTGTCGCGCAAGGACTTCTCCTTCATGGGCGGGTTCCTGCTGGTCGGCCTGGTGGTCGCCGTTATCGCCAGTATCGCCAATATCTTCCTGGCGATACCCGGGCTTTACCTCGCGACCTCCGCGGCCATCATCCTGATAATGTCTGGTCTGATACTGTTCGACACCAGTAACATTATTCACGGTGGAGAAACCAACTACATCCGTGCGACGGTGGGCCTGTACCTGAGTGTGTACAACATATTCGTCAACCTGCTCGCATTACTGGGCATTATGGACGATTAGATTCGCCCTGGAGCGCAATCCAACAATCCCCGCCGCGAGCGGGGATTTTTTTCCTCTCCCCAACAGACACCAACTCACGTCGCCCCCACACAGAAAGACTGGGCTTTGCCCGCCAAATTCGGTATTTTGCAAAGGTGTTCATCAAGTGTCTTTTGTGCAAAAGCCGGTTAGCCAACCATGCGAGTTCAAAAAACCCCGATGCAGTTTTTTGTCGTCGTCTACGGCGCCCCCCATCAAGGCCAGGCAGCCTGGAGCGCCTACCGTTTCACCTGCTCGGTGCTGGCCGCCGGCCACAGTATCTACCGGGTGTTTTTTTACCATGACGGAATTTACAATGGCGCTGGCAACGAACGCCCGCCCCAGGATGAAGCGCATTTGAGCAAGCTGTGGTCTGAGCTCGAACAGCGCGAGAAACTGGATCTGGTGGTATGTATATCGGCGGCCAAACGCCGCGGCGTATTTGACCAGCAGGAGGCGACTCGTCACGGCGGCTGCGCCAACCTGGCGCCGGGCTTCGGTTTGTCCGGTCTTGGCCAGTACGCAGACGGACTGCTCAAGGCTGACCGCTGCATAACCTTTGGCGACTGATATGGGCTTTGGCGACTGACATGGTAAAACGGGTACTCGCTGTCTGTAGTTATGCTCCCTCGCGTCGGGTCAATGCGCGGGAGGCCCTTGACGCCATTCTTGCCACTGCCCTGTTCGGCCAGCACCTTAGCCTGTTGTTCTGCGGCGACGGCGTCTACCAGTTGCTGCCGGATCAGGGCGACTTCACGGGCGACGGTAAACCCCTGAGCGACAGCCTGAAGGCCCTGCCGCTGTATGATGTGGACGATATTTTCATCGACCAGCAGTCGATGGAAGAACGCGGTCTCGCGGCGACCGAACTGCTACCCGGGGCAATAATCATTGACACCCACCAGGCCAGCGAGCTTTTTTCAGGCTGCGCAAAGATCATGAGTTTCTGAGCGTGATTCTCCACACCGTTAATAAAGCCGCACCCCACCAGGCACTGCAGCTTTGCCTGCGATTTGCCCGCGAGGAGGATATTATCGTTTTGCTCGAGGACGGTGTCTGCAACGGGGTGAGCGGCTCTGCCGCGTGGTGCAGCCTGCGGGCGTCGGCTTGCAAACAGATCGTCGCGCTGGAGCACGACCTGCGTGTGCGCGGACTCGCGGGCAGGCATTCGTCGCAACTCAAGCTTATCGACTATCCCGCCCTGGTGGCGCTGTGCTGCCAGTGCGACAAGATGCAGAGCTGGTTTTAACATGGTCCCCCTCGACCCTGAAGGGTTCCTGCAAAACCTCGATGACTGGAACCAAAGCGTTGCAGAGCAGCTGGCGCTGGCAGAGGACATTGCCCTGACCGCTGATCACTGGGAGGTGATCGAGCTTACCCGGAGCTTCTACCGCCAGTACAAGCTGTCACCAGCCATGCGACCGCTGGTCAAGTATATTCGCTTGCACCTCGGTAGCGATAAGGGCACCAGCATTTACCTGATGAGCCTGTTTCCTGGCAGCCCTGCCAAGCGAATCAGTAAGATCGCCGGCCTACCCAAACCTGACAACTGCCTATAGTAGAATTTACTTTAACTATTCTTTCCCTTTTTTATTAGTATCTTACCTACCTTATGTCGATTTCACCTCAAGAACAACATCCCTTTGCCCCGTTCATCCGCATTCTTGGTCGCGGTAAAACCGGCACACGCTCACTCGATTTTGATGAGGCTCGTACTGCGATGCGGATGATTATCCGCAAACAGGTTGAGCCGATGCAACTGGGTGCCTTTTTGATGCTGTTGCGGGTCAAGGAGGAAAGTCCGGAGGAATTGGCCGGATTCGTTAGCGCTGTGCGCGAGTCCTGCGCACCCCCTGCCGGACAAATCGCGGCCCACCTCGACTGGTCATCCTATGCCGGCAAACGCCAGCATCATCCCTGGTTTTTGCTCGCCGCGCTTGCACTCGCCGACAGCGGCGTCCGTGTTTTTATGCACGGAACCAGCGGCCACACCCCGGGAAGACTCTATACGGAGAGCGCATTGCAGGGACTTGGCATCGGCATTTGCAGGAACTGGGATGAAGTGGCGAGCGGCCTGGACAGCACCCACTTTGCCTTCATGCCCATCGCCTGTTTTTCACCGGGTATGCAGCAGTTACTGGAATTGAAGCCTGTGCTCGGACTGCGATCCGTGGCGAACAGTATGGCGAGATTGCTCAACCCAACCAGTGCAGCGGCCAGCATTCACAGCATTTTTCACCCCCGCTATGGCGAGATACACCAACGCGCATTGCAACTTCTGCAGCAACCGGCCGCGGCGGTTTTCAAGGGGGAGGGCGGTGAAATCGAACGCAAACCCGATGCCATTTGCCAACTGCTGAGCGTACATGCTGGACGCCTGCAGCAGACTACCTGGCCACGCCTGATAACAGGCCGCGGCACCAGGACTTCACAACCTGCATTAGAACCCCTGATTAAGCTATGGAAAGATATAGATTTTAATGCATATGGCCACCAGGCAGTCCTCGGCACACTGGCGATCGCTGCACAAACATTGCAACCGGAACTCGACCAGACTAACGCCTTTGCTAAGGCAAAAATGCTCTGGGAATCGAGAAACCGTTCACGCCTGTGAGGTTTGAGTTTTGCGACCGACAACGAGCGGCACTACTATAAAATCTAAGCAAACCTTGAAGGCATACCCACTTGGCACACGCAAACCTACAACTACAGTCTCCCCGCAGCAAAGAAAGGGTCTACAAGAAAAAGGCGCAGTGGTACTTTCACACACGCGATGAAACCGAACGGGGCCCGTTTATCGACAAGCAGCAAGCCTACTGGGCACTGGCGAAATACATTCGACAGCAGTGCAGTTACCGCTAGTATTTCTATTATAATTCAATAGCTTAAAAAATCTTTCAAAGGCTTTACCTTAGGGTAAGGCCTTTTTTGTTGCCCGAAACCGCCAGCAGAAACCAGAACGGCATCATATTAAAGTGATTTCTGGAATATATATCTTTTATATAACAACACCTTGGGAGATATATATGATGCTTTTTGTAATATTGGGCGGGCGCGATCCCTCACCGACGATGCAGCCTGTCAGCGATATCCCGCCGGGTTCTGACTCTGCCAACGCCAACTGTCTTCCAGCATTCGCTCGAGGTCGAACTCGGCGCGCCAGCACAGCTCATTGGCAGCGGTTGCGGGATCGGCGTAACACTCGGCTATATCGCCCGGGCGCCGGGCGACGATTTCATAGGGCACGCTGCGCCCGCTAACACGCTCGAACCCGGCGATCATTTCCAGTACTGAATACCCGCGGCCAGTGCCGAGATTATAGGGAACTACTCCAGGATTCTCCGCGATTTTTTCCAGCGCCTTGAGGTGGCCTTTTGCCAGGTCCACCACGTGAATGTAATCCCGCACACCAGTGCCGTCCGGCGTTGGATAATCAGCACCGAACACCGCCAATTTTTCAAGTTTGCCCACTGCAACCTGAGAGATGTAGGGTACCAGATTATTCGGAATACCCTGGGGATCCTCGCCAATAAGCCCGCTCTGGTGTGCGCCGACCGGATTGAAGTAGCGCAACAGGATCGCATTCCAACGATGGTCGGCGATGTAGGCATCTCGCAGTATCTGCTCTACGAATAACTTGGACTGGCCGTACGGGTTAGTGGCTGAGAGGGGAAAATCCTCGATAATTGGCACCGAAGCGGGATCGCCATACACTGTGGCGGAGGAACTGAACACCATGTTGAAAACCCCATGCGACTGCATGACCTCACACAGGGTCAGGGTGCCGGCGATATTGTTCTGGTAGTAATGCAGGGGCTGAGATACCGACTCCCCCACCGCCTTGAGCCCGGCAAAATGAATGACCGCGTCAATCCTGTGGGCGCCAAAGATAGCCTCCAGACCCTCGCGGTCGCGAATGTCTACCCGGTAGAACAGGGGCTCTCGACCGGTAATGGTGGTTATGCGCCTGACTGCCTCCTCGCTGCTATTGACCAGATTATCGACGATGATAACCTCATACCCCTGCTCGACGAGTTCGACGCAGGTATGACTGCCTATGTATCCGGCGCCGCCGGTTACCAAAATACTCATGCTTGAAGATTCCCTCGGTTTATCGATTGCAGACGGGTAAACTGGCGCCCGCCCGGGATGCTACTAATGCTGCCTTACCGATGATAGTCAGGGAAAAGGCCCGACGGCAAAATTTTCCGACCGCAAGATTACACTATGCCCCTAAGCGAATTCCAGCCACAAAACTACAGCGCTGTTCTTCAACAGAAACTGGCCCGCACCCTGCCCGCTTTTGCATCCCGCTTTAGCGGCGAGGCGACCGTGGTTACGTCTGCACCGCAGCACTACCGAATGCGCGCCGAATTTCGCATGTGGCACAGTGGTGACAAGATCGACTTCGTAATGTTCAAGGCCCCGGGGCAGCCCCACGTAATCGAGCAATTCCCGGTCGCCTGCCGGCCCATCAGCGAGCGCATGGGCAAACTCAAGTCACTGCTTGAAGCCAGTGACATCCTGCGCCACCGCTTGTTCCAGGTCGAGTTCCTCAGCACGGGAAACGGCGACACCCTGCTCAGCCTGATCTACCATAAAAAGCTCGACCAGCACTGGCAGGAAGCGGCCCTGCAACTGCAGCAAACACTGGCGGTGCAGATTATAGGGCGAAGCCGCAAACATAAAGTAGTCCTGGGCAGGGATTACGTCACGGAAGAGCTTGAGGTAAACGGGCGAAAATTCAGCTACCGCCAGGCTGAAGGCGTATTCACCCAGCCGAATGCCGGGGTAAACCGATGCATGATCGCATGGGCGCTTGAGCAAACCGCTGGGTGCAGCGGCGATTTACTGGAACTTTACTGCGGCATCGGCAACTTTACCCTACCTCTGGCGACCCGCTTTCGACGGGTGCTGGCTACCGAAATTTCGAAGCAAGCCGTCGCCTGCGCCAGGGCCAATATGGCCGCCAATGGCATCGACAACATCACATTGTTGCGCATGTCGAGCGAGGACTTTACGGCCGCGATAGATGGCGTGCGTCCGTTTCGCCGCCTGCGCGACCTCGACCTGCAAAGCTACGACCTGCGTACCGTGCTGGTCGACCCCCCCCGCGCCGGACTCGACCCGGCCACCCTGGCGCTGGTTGGCCGGGTGCCACAGATTGTGTATATTTCCTGCAACCCTGAGACGCTCTTGCAAAATCTGGACGTGCTGGGGCAAACTCACCGGGTAACGGCACTGGCGTTCTTCGACCAGTTTCCCTACACGCCACACCTGGAATGCGGAGTCATTCTAGTGCGCGATCCACAACACAATTGACGATAAAAACCATGTCGCACACGCCACCAGGCATTCTTACCCAACAACAACTCGATGCCGCCCTGGCAGACCTCGAGGGCTGGGAGTACCGCAACAAAGGCATTGAGAAACACTTCCAATTCGCTGACTTCTCGGCGGCTTTCGGGTTCATGACCCGGGTGGCCCTGGCCTGTGAATGTCGCGATCACCACCCCGAATGGTCCAACGTCTGGAACCGGGTTGATATCCGGCTGACAACCCACGAGTCGGGGGGGCTGACCCAGAGGGACCTGGACCTGGCCAGGGCAATCGAACAGCTCTTGCAGTCATGACGAGCTGCGGTCATACTCGCTACTTTTTTCTGGCGGGATGTTGTCGCCCCGGAGAAGCAAGACAGTACGCCGGTCGTATGCGACCCCGTCAACCGCTAAAACCTGCTAATAAGTGAAGGCCACTATGAGTCTACTAGCCGTACCAAAAGAGACCCGTCCCGGCGAACACAGGGTGCCAATGACACCCACCGCCGTCAAAAAACTGGTTCGTGCCGGAGCCCAGGTTCAGGTCGAGGCCGGCGCCGGCATGCACTCGGGTTTCAGCGATGCCGACTACACAGAAGCAGGCGCCACCATCGCAAACGACCGCAGCGCAATGCTCGCTGCAGCCGACGTGGTGGTGCGAATCCACAAGCCGTCCCTGGATGAGATCCCTCTGCTCAAGGAAGGATCAACCCATATCAGCTACCTCGACCCATTCAATGAGAGGGAGTTGGTAGAAGCCTTGAGAGCGCGCAAGGTCTCCGCCATCAGCATGGAAATGATCCCCCGTACCACGCGCTCGCAAAAAATGGATGCGCTCAGTTCCCAGGCTAACCTGGCTGGCTACGTCATGGTGATGAAGGCAGCCAATAAGCTCAATCGCATCTTGCCCATGATGATGACCCCGGCCGGCACCATCAAGCCCGCCAAGGTTTTTATAATTGGTGCTGGTGTAGCGGGCCTGCAGGCAATAGCCACCGCAAAGCGCCTGGGCGCCAAGGTAACCGCCTTCGATACCCGCCCGGTCGTGGCGGAACAGGTGGAATCCCTCGGCGGCAAGTTTCTCAAGATAGACCTTGGCCAGACGGGTCAGACCAAGGACGGATACGCTCAGGAATTGACCCCGGAACAGCTTCAAAAGCAGAAAGAAGGCCAGGCCAGGGAGATCGCCGAGTCGGATATCGTGATTACGACGGCCCAGGTTTTCGGTCGCAAACCGCCGGTGCTGGTGAGCCGCGAGATGGTCGAGGGCATGCGCCCGGGCAGTGTCGTGGTCGATATGGCGGCAGAGACCGGCGGCAACGTCGAGGGCTCGGAGCCGGGCAAGGATGTCGATATCAACGGCGTCTCTGTGATCGGTACCGGCAACTGGCCCAATGAAGTCTGCCGGGACGCCAGCGAGATGTACGCCAATAACCTCTACAACCTGCTCATCGATTACTGGGATGAAGAGCAAAAACAGCTCAATCTCGATTTCGAGGATGACATCATCCAGGGCTGCGTCATCACCCATCAGGGCGACGTGGTCAATGAAACCATCCGCAACCATTACGCCTAGGGAGAGTTCACTGTGGAAACCATTTATCTGTTATTCGTCCTGGTCCTCTCCATATTCCTGGGGTTCGAACTGATCCGCAAAGTGCCCGCAACGCTGCACACGCCGCTGATGTCCGGCTCCAATGCCATATCCGGTATCACGCTGGTGGGAGCGCTGGTTGCCGCCGGTGCCGAACGCACCGAACTCACTACCTTCCTGGGCACGCTTGCCGTTATTTTCGCCACCATCAATGTGGTTGGCGGCTACATGGTGACGGATCGCATGCTGGCAATGTTTAAAAAGAAAGTAGGTGGTAAGTAATGCAAACAACTCTGCTCATTAACCTTGCTTATATCGTTGCCGCGGTCCTGTTCATCTATGGCCTGAAGCTACTCGGCCATCCCTCAACCGCCAGAAAGGGCAACCAGCTCTCTGCAGTTGGTATGCTGATTGCTGTTGTCGTTACCCTGCTCGACCAATCAATCCTCAGTTACGGCTGGATCATCGTCGGGATTATCATCGGGTCCGGTATTGGCACCTACGCCGCGCGCAAGGTCGAAATGACCGGCATGCCGGAGATGGTGGCACTGTTCAACGGCTTTGGCGGTATCGCCAGTCTGCTGGTTGGTTGGGCAGCCCTCAGCGATAGCCACCTCAACACATTTATCCTGATCACCATTTACCTGTCGATCCTGATCGGTGGTGTCACTTTTACCGGCAGTCTGGTGGCCTGGGGCAAACTGAGTGAGCGTCTCAACGGCAAACCGATTACTTTCTCTGGTCAGCGAGTGGTCAATTCAGGGATTATTGCGGCCATTGTGCTGTGTGGCATCCTTTTCGTTAACTACCCCGACACCGGATTCTGGCTCTTTCTGGCGGTTCTGCTGGCGATCACCCTGGGTGTGCTGGCAGTAATACCCATCGGTGGTGCCGATATGCCCGTGGTGATCTCACTGCTCAACAGCTACTCCGGTCTGGCCGCCTGCGCCGCGGGCTTTGCCATCAATAACAACATTCTTATCGTTGCGGGCTCGCTGGTGGGTGCCAGCGGGATGATCCTGACCAACATTATGTGCAAGGCAATGAACCGCTCCCTCGCCCATGTCCTTTTCTCGGGGTTCAGCGATGTCAAGTCGGAGGCCATGGTGATCGAGGGTGAAGTCAAGCCCATCAGCGCCGCTGACGCTTTTTACGTGCTGGAAGCCGCATCCACCGTTGCCATCGTTCCGGGCTACGGGATGGCCGTTGCACAGGCTCAACATTCGGTTAAAGAGTTACAGGAGCTGCTGGAAGCCAACGGCACTGAAGTCATTTATGGTATCCACCCCGTTGCCGGCCGGATGCCAGGTCACATGAACGTATTGCTGGCTGAAGCAGACGTGCCCTATGATCTGCTGCTGGAGATGGATGACATCAACCCGCGCATGGAAAACGTGGACGTGGCGATTGTCATCGGCGCCAATGACGTGGTAAACCCCGCCGCCCGGGAGATGGAAGGCAGCCCCATCTACGGTATGCCGGTGATCAACGTCGATCTTGCGCGCACGGTTTTCGTGCTCAAGCGGTCCATGGCGTCGGGCTTCGCAGGCATCGACAACCCGCTGTTTTTCAAGGAAAACACCCGCATGATATTTGGCGATGGCAAGGAGACCATAAACCAACTGGTGCGCGAGTTCGGCGACGATTAGGCCCCCTATCGCCAATAGGCATGGCAGCCCGCGGGCTGCCTTTTTTTTGCAGCTAGCCGACCAAGCTTGGAGGTGAGGGTCAAGATTGGCGCTTGCAGTTCCCGAACACTTCGCGCGATTACCGCAGGCTGACGCAGGCGCACCTGGGCTATCACCGACCTGTGCACGCCGCGCTGGCACCAGGCGGGAGCCTCACAGTACACGGCGCAGCGCCGGGACTCGGCTCGGATATTCAGCAGGAAATGCGCGCCCGCGACCTCGGAGTCAACTGCCGCCTGAGCAACAAATCACTCACGGCGCAAGACCTGTGCCATGCGGCCGGGGGTTTCCAGGCTATCGTAACGGGGCCCCCGGCTTGTCAGGATCAGGCTTCCCCTTCGTAATAGGTGTAGCCCTGCAAGCTGTCGGAAAACCGCTTAATCATTTGCTGGCGATCATTGGCGCTGATACGGCCTTCTCGAACTGCTCGCTCCGCGCTACTGCGGTAACGACGCAACATTTCGCGCGGGTCGTACTCCACGTAAGACAACACATCGGCAATCGTATCGCCGTGAATTTCTTTCACGAAATGAAATTTACCGCCTGGTTCAAGTCGGACGCTGACAACGTTGGTGTCGCCGAATAAGTTGTGTAAATCCCCCAATGTTTCCTGGTAGGCACCAACCAGAAACACGCCTATATAATACGCTTCGCCTTCGATCAGATCGTGTACTGGCAGCGTGGAGTTGACTCCGTCCATGGCGATAAACTTATCGATCTTGCCATCGCAATCACAGGTAATATCAGCAATCACCGCCTGCCGGCTGGGCTTTTCATCCAATCGGTGAATTGGCATTACAGGAAACAGCTGGTCAATCGCCCAAACATCGGGCAGTGATTGGAATAAACTGAAATTACCATAGTAAATATCGGCCAGCGACAAGCGTAAGCCCAACAGTTCTTCGGGAACATGATCAAGCGTATCCACCATGTCGGCGATACGCTGCAGGATTTCCAGAAACAGATTCTCGGCAACTGCACGCGCACGCAAATCAACATAGCCGTGCTTGAACAACTCCCTTACTCCGCGTCGATAAAAATGCGCCTCAGTAAAGCACTCCGACAATCGTCGTGGTTCAATGTTGGTGAGAATCTCGCGCATGCTATTGAGCATAGGATGCTCGGCGACTTCGTGGTGGGCGACAGGAACTGGCGCAAAGCTCGTGCTGTCCAGGATATTGAAAAGCAGTATCGAAGAGTAGGCAACCGTCGCACGACCCGACTCTGTTACTATGATGGGGTGCGCAATGTCTGCCGGATTAAGCGTGGTGTTTATGGTGTCTACAATGGCTTCGCAATATTCCTCTAGATCATAGTTACGGCTCAGCGTACCACTGCTCTGCGCACCGGTGTAGTCAACCGCTAAACCGCCACCCAGATCAATATGAGTCAGTGCGGCGCCCTCGCGTACCAGATCAATGTAGAATCGACAGGCCTCTGTAACACCGTTGCGAATTTCCTGCAGGGCAGGAATCTGCGAACTCAGGTGGCAATGTAGAAGTTGCAAACAATGCAACATCGACTCACGCCGCAGTGTTTCTATAACCACTATCAATTGCGTGCTGGTGAGACCGAAAACACTGCGATCGCCGCTGGTGGAGTGCCAGTGACCGCTTACCTTAGACGCCATTTTGGCGCGCACTCCTATTCGCGGCTCTATTCCCAACGCCCTGCTACGATCGATTATGATGCCCAACTCCGCTGGGGTCTCGATAACGAAAAAGCACTGCATTCCCTGTTTGATCGCTTGCAGCCCCAGTTCAATAAACTCCTGGTCTTTATAGCCGTTACATATTATGAGACTGTCATGCTCTTCGAGCATGGCTAGCGCAGCTATCATTTCCGGTTTGCTTCCCACTTCAAGCCCATGCTTGAACCGCGAACCGAAGGCTGCAATTTCCTCGACTACCTGCGCCTGCTGATTCACCTTGATGGGATACACGCCGCGATACTCACCCTTGTAGTTCAATTTGGCGATGGCATTGCGAAAGGCGGTGTTTAGACGAAACAGTTGTGCATCCAGAAAATTCTCGATACGCAACAGCACCGGCATGTGCAGATCACGCTCAACCATGCCCTCTACTATATCCATCAACGGAACTTCGGTGTGCTTGGTACGAACGGTGACCAGACCCTCGCTAGACACTCCGAAATAATCATTGCCCCAACCCTCAACCGCATACATTTCGGCTGATTGGCTGGCACTCCAAGTTGTACTTGTCTGGTCGCTCATCTTGGTCATCTCGGTCATTCCTGGGGCCTGGCCCGGTAATCATGCTTCTGTATGGTTCGCTGGTTTAGGGCGCGCAATTCTGCATTAAATAAACCGGCAGCGCCATATCGGTTTGTTCCAATATGCAATCGGCGGGAAGGCAGGAGGTGTAACCATACCGGTTTCGACCCGGTGCGAAGGAAAAGACTATAGTACGCCTTCAACACCGTGCTACCTGATGGCTCCAGATAGTTCCAGGTCGGTGCCCAGCCGGTTGACTGCAGCTTTTGTGTGCACCAAGACCGCAGGCTCCACCATCGAGGGGTTGTGAGCAAGCTGGCGAGGATCGGAACAGTGTGAGCGCACAGGCAGTATTCGCCCGCTGAAAATGGTAAAGCATGATAGTGGATGTGACTGTTTATTCCACCACCGGGTCCTCGAGATATATCTGCACCACCGCCAGGAACAGCGCCACGATAATGGGCCCGAGAACGAAACCCGTGATGCCGAACAAACCGAGACCACCGAGGGTGGAAAACAGCACCAGATAATCGGGCATTCGGGTGTCCCGCCCCACCAGTATCGGCCGCAGCACGTTATCGGCAAGCCCAATCAGGAAAACCCCGAACAACACCAGAGCAACACCCTTGGTGATAGCGCCGGTGGCAAACAGGTAGATCGCGGCAGGGCCCCACACCAGGCCCGAGCCCACCGCTGGCAATACCGACAGAATCGTCATCACCGCGCCCCAGAACACGGCTCCGCTGATTCCCAGGATCAGAAATATAAGCCCACCCAGGAAGCCCTGGAAGAGGCCAATGAGCAGAGTGCCCTTAATCGTCGCACGCGACACCTCGGCAAACTTGTCGAACAGCCTTTTTTCCATTGTGTCCGGCAGCGGTATGGCGGCATGCAGGAACCGCAACATTTTGTCACCGTCCCGCAATACGAAGAACAGCAGATAGAGCATCAGGAAAAACTTGATAACGAAAGAGGTGAGGTTCTGCCCCGCGCTCAACGCCAGTGAACCGATGTACTGGCTCCCCTTCACCGCCATCGCTGACAACTTGCTGGGTACGTCACCCAGGCTTATGCCGTAGCCGGCGGCCCACTCGCTCACGTACGGCAATTGCGCGTTGAACCAGTCGAACAGCACATTGAGGTCAATCTCGCCGGACTGGAAGCGCGAGTACACGCCGGCCGCCTCGGATGCCACTACCGAGGCCACCAGGATGCCGGGTAGAAGCACGGTAAAAAATATCAGGATAACGGTGACGGCTGCGGCTAGCGACCGGCGCCCCTTGCAGCGCTCTACGAGTCGCAGGTAGACCGGCCGAAACAGAATACCAAACACTGCGGCCCAGAAGATCGCCTGCCAGAAACCAAGGAACAGCGCGACGCTGGCAATGCTCGTAGCGACTAAAAGACCAACCAGGAATGGGTGATGCTTGGGCGGGTTAGACATGATTCAGGGGCTTCCTCGTTGGATTATGGGTGAGTACAATGCGTGCGGGGCAGATGCTGCGCTCAAGGCCCGCCCGGGTGCTGGTCAATAGACGGGGATACCATGGCGCAGGAGCTCCCGCGCGAGTATCTCGTCCAGGTGTTCGATATCCTTGTCGGTGATCTCCAGTAACACCAGTCCCTGCTGCTCCAGCACCGCTTTCTTGTCAAATTTTTCGCTCAGCAGGGCACCGTTACCCTGCTCCCCCCAGTATTCAATATATACATTGCCACCGGGCAAATAAAAGTCGGCGCGCAGTGGAGTCTCGCCGGGAAGCCGGCGTCCACAAGCGTGGGTCAAGCCGGCGAAATACAGCCAGTTGCAGATAGCTGCCATTTCCAGTTGGTCAAACCCATGGCCATCGATTCCATGACAGGGCTGCACCCGCTGCGTGGCAAAAAGGTCGCCCTCGGCAAGCTGCCCCGGGGCACCAGAGGAGCCAATAGCACCATAGCTGTTTATCAACGCGGCCTGGAGGCGCTGGTTGCCGATAATATCGGGTGGCCACTTTACAAATGGAATACTGGTTTCTTCGTTTTCAATCTCGACGCCGCCCAGGGCCTTGCCGGCTGCCGAGATACGCCAGCCCTTGACGCCGGGAGATATCCAGCCCAATTCATGTAGTACATGATTGATGTAACGACCCGAAACGTTGCACGCGCGACCAATACTCGAGGCGCTGATAACAACCTCAGCACTGGCATTTTGCAGGCGGGCATGTTCCAGTACCGCCTCCGGCCAGACGATATAGCGACCATAGCGTTCGCTCTGCACGTAGCTGCCGCCCTCGAACTCGCCTTTACCGGTCAGAAGCCAGCCCCCGGCACCACGCTTTATCCAGCCAAGCTCCCGCAGCAGATTGAAGAGCTCCAACGACGGTAAACCGAGATGACGCGCCAGCGCCGAAGTCGACATATTCTTGATCTTGTTGGGGGCCATCAGCTGTTCTCACCGAACCATTGGCTAATCAAAGCGACCGAACAACTCGACGTCATGACCTCTACTGCAGCGCTGCAAAAACCCGCGGGGCCCCTTGCAGCGCAGCGGGTTTCGACGCAGACACGTGGACCTGGACCAGTGAACATACTACCATCGCAAGCGTCGATTCAATAGCCACTGAACTTTAACGGTTAGAATCAGGCGAGCAGCGCGCAACGAGAGAGTGATGATCATTTGCGCGCGTGACTATCGGCACAGGGGGCAACACCAGGTGGAACAGAATATCGGAATCGTCGCATTTCTTGTTATCGGTGCGCTGGCCGGCTGGCTGGCGAGTAGGCTGCTGAACAACCATGGGTTCGGGCTGGTGGGCAACACCCTGGTGGGTATTGTCGGGGCAGTGATTGGTGGATCGATAAACGATATCGTCGGGGTCGATACCGGTGGCTTCCTCAGCCATCTCCTGACTGCGACGGTGGGTGCCGCTTTGCTACTGTTCGCGGTTGGGCTGGTAAAGAAGTGAGCCGCTTATCGCATGCGTTCTGAATCATGCTGGCGTCCATGGCCGTCAGTGGCAATACCAAAGCGCCTGCACTTTGCATACAATACCGGCCCAAAGAAAAGCCCGTCGCCCTGTGGGCAAACTGAGGCCGGCAGAGGCAATGCCACCACTTGCTGATGTGTTTTGCGGAGAGCGCAGATGAATGACTACATCGTTGATATCAACGAAAGCAACGCCCAGAAACTGCTGATCGAGGAGTCCTTTAACCGCCCTGTGGTGGTCGACTTCTGGGCAGACTGGTGCCAGCCCTGTAAAACCCTGATGCCCCTGCTCGAGAAACTGGCGCACGAGTTTGCCGGCGCGTTCCTGCTTGCCAAGGTCAACGCCGACGAGCAACAAATGCTCGCCAGCCAGTTGGGGGTTCGCAACCTTCCCACGGTGATGGTCATCAAGGAGGGGCAGCCCGTCGACGGCTTCAGCGGCGCCCGGCCTGAGTCCGAGATTCGCGCCATTCTGGAAAAGTACCTGCCCAAACCCTGGGACACGCAGTTCGACAAGGCCCGCGAGATGATTGCAGCCGGTGAACTCAATAGCGCCCTGCCACTGTTGCGTCAGGCCTACGGCGATTCCCGCCAGCGCAGCGACATAGGGCTGCTACTGGCACAGGTATTCCTGCAACTCAAGCGGCTGGATGATGCCGAGCAGGTACTGAACGCGGTACCAATGGTCGATCAGGACCAATCCTACGAGCAACTCCGGGCGCAGTTGCACCTGGCCCGGGAGGCAGGACACTCACCCGAAATTGAAGCCCTGCAGGCAAAGCTGGCGGAGGACCCGGACAATCTGGAACTGGTGTGCCAGCTGGCGGTGCAGTTCAACCAGGAACAACATCATAAGCAGGCCCTGGAGTTGTTGTTTTCGGTACTCCAGCGGGACAGGGAGCATAGCGACGGCACTACCAGGAAGTTGTTGCTCGACATCATCGCCGCCCTGGGCAATGGCGACCCCCTGGCGACGGAATATCAACGCAAGCTGTTTGGCCTGCTGCACTGAGCCGACACACTTCAGCGACCTGCGAGCAAGCATTCGCAGATAATCTCCGCCCAGCCTTCCGAGTTGTATTGATCTGACAGCAGTGCCTCGGGCTTTACGAAGCCGATTTCGTGTAGCTGCTCCTCCACGGGGTGTATGCCCTCTCCGTCGAGTTCATGCACCCAGACGATTCCAAGGTGTACCTTGTCCACTTCAGTGCCATCGGCGCATATCTTCTGGTCCAGCTGGCGAGTAGCAACGATATTGGCGGTTATTTTCACTTCTTCTTCCAACTCCCGCTCAACTGCCCGCTGCAGGGACCGATCGAGGTTGATGCAGCCACCTTCGATGACCAGATCGGCAAGGTCCCAGTGCCCGCCGACGGCAACTGCGACCTTGTTGTGCAACCGCGACTCCCCGCCTTTACTCGTCCGTTCATAAGCCCACACCCTGCCCTGGTGGGTAAAAACTGAGATCGGCAGCACCTGCCTGAACTCCTGGTCATGTTCGAGCACCGCGCGCTGCCCAAGCATCAGATCTGAGGCTTTTAACTCATATTCCACAAGCCCGTCGCGGCGATTGGCGACGAGGCTCGATTTAATGCAAACAATGTGTTCCTGGTGCTTGGACATAAATGCTCCGATCATTGGTATGCCAAAAAAACATCCGGCACCTGCACACGGCCGTTAAAAAAGCATCATGCCGTTGGGGCCACCCGGTTTTCCGAGGGGGTGCCCGCGATTATAGCCCCGGGCGCGCCGGTATACAGCCCCGCAAGCCGCGGCCAGGCAGCTCTGCATGGTCAGCCGATATTTTATTAACATACATATAACGCATGCTGGCTGGCGGAGCCCAGACTTATACTGGAAAGACATAAAAGAGAGAATAAGCCATATACCTGGTTATAAGGATATCCACAGAAACTGTGGATATCTCCGTGGATAAACTCTGTGAAAATGTCCTAAACCCGCGAAAGTTATACGCTGGCAACAGTTTGTTCATTTTTTACTCAATAGCTTTTATTTCCTTTATATTCAAATAGTTACAGAGCTTTATTAACGCATAATATGGGATAAATGCGCTAAATGGCCTAGTTCTTACCACTGCTGAGAGACTTTCTATCAATTGTGAATAAAGATTGTCGATCCATCGCCGATTTTTTTCCGATTGCAAGCCTTTTCAAAAAATATTTGGCCCTGATTTGCGCCAAAAAGGAGCAAAAAAATCGCGGCCAGAAGCTATTTGCACAGCATCCCTTGCAGACGTTGGCGGTTGTCCGACCCAAGATCCAGCTTGGCCCCGAGAAATGCCTCAATAGATCCGTAGTCGCTGGCAATGGTAGCGAAAGCGGCTTGCAGGTATTCGTTACGTGCCTGCATCAACGCCCTTATAGCATCGGGCGGTGCCTGCAAGCGGCCGATCATGGGCATATCGCTCAGCCCATCGATCAGGCCATTCACATACCGGGCCGTGCAGTGATTGGTGGCCAGGTAATCGAAAAACACGGTTTCGAGGGAGGCACCAACGGCCAGCAGGGTCATGGCAGCGGCAAACCCTGCCCTGTCCTTGCCGGCGCTGCAGTGAAACACCAGCGGGTAATTGGTGGGGTCGAGCAGCAGTTGGAAAAAATCACGGTAAGCGCCCGCATAGAGGCGAACAAACTCGATATTGGCCTGAACCAGGAAGTCGTGGGCATCATCCGCCTCGACACTGCCCGACTCCAGGCCCTTGCGTAGCTTATTGACGTCGGCGCCCTCGGCCCGAACCGGCAGCCAGATCTGGCGGATAGCGGGATCTTCCAGCCGGTCCGGCCGCGCTTCCCGCTCGGATTGTCGACGCAGGTCGATAACGGTTTTGAGCTCAAGCCGGGCCAGCAGTCGCTGGTCAGCAGCGGTGAGATTAGCGAGATGGTCCGAACGATAGACGAGCCCGCGCCTGAAAACCCGTCCCCGCTCCAATGGATAGCCACCCAGGTCGCGGAAGTTATTGGCGCCCTCCAGATCGAGTTGTAACGGCAGGCCTTCCATCATGGGCATAAGCTGTCCCGTGGCAGTAAACTATCAACCCACCCGGGCGGTGACGAACCAGGCAGCACCCGGCAGGCTGACCTCTCCCCGTTGGTAAAAAGGTTCCAGCGCCTCGGCAACCGACTCGATCACCCGCTCCAGTGTCTCTTCCGGCTGATCCTGCAACAGCCGTGCAACCGGCCCCAGCAAGGTGATCTCACGGGCACTGTGGAGCAGCGATTCCGATTCACCAAAGCTGATATCCGGGCGATAGGCTTCGATCGCGATATCGCTGAATCCACTGGCATCAAGAATATGCCGCAGCCGTTCAGGATCTGCGAAGGCGAAGGGGCCAGGCTCATGGGGGTCAGGGCTTGGCGGCGGCGGCAAATGCTGCAATGCCGCCAGCAGCGGTATTCGAACCCAGTCGTTATCCGCCAGACTCTGCCAACAACAAAACACCAGCCTGCCCTGCGGCCGCACGGCCTGTCGCAAATTCGCGAACGCCGCCACCGGGTCAGCAAAAAACATCACGCCGAAGCGTGAAAAAAGCAGGTCGAAGCTGTTCGGCTCGAAGTCATGGTTGGCCGCGTCCGCGAGGAGAAAATCAAGCCTGGCAAGGTTGTCGGGTGCGGCATCGGCCTTGCGCCGGGCGACCTCCAGCATGGGCTTCGATATATCAACCCCCAGCACACGCGCACCGTTGCCCAAACGCTGCGCCAGAACCATGGACTGGCTGCCACCACCGCAGCCGATATCCAGGGCATTAAGCGCCCCCTCCACCCGGGCGTGGTCCAGCAGGGCGTCCGCCAGCGGAGCCAGCAAGCGTGCCATGGTATCGTCGCGTTCGGCCCAGCGCTGCCCCGCCTCGCCATTCCAGTAACTGATCTGATCAGAGTTATCCATGGGTCCTTCCCCGGCAAGTTTGACGACTGTGGGCATGGATTGTCCCCCCATCGGCAGGGAAGTCAATCCTGACCACCAAAACAATCGCTGGACAATCGCCGGGGCTCTGTTTTAATCACGGCCCTGTTACACAAAAATCCGAGGGAACCACAAGACCATGAAAGAAGATATTGAAAAAAGCGCCAACTGGCATCTTGCATGGATTGTTCAATACTGGAAAGGGCTGCTGGATTTCAGCTTCGAGAAATATTTTATTTACCAGATGCTGCCCATGGTGTACGGAACCTTACTGGTGGGCATCGCCGGGGCAATGCTGTATTTCGTCGCGGAGACCTTTATCGCCGGCCATATCTTTCGCGGCCTTCTCTACCTTTTTGTCGCCGCGCCTTTCAGTTTTTTGGTTATTGCCTCGATTATCCGCGCCATGATCGAGCTCTATATCGTAATCTTTCGCATCGCAGAAGATGTCGATGAACTGGTCGGAATACGCGACACCATGGACAAACTGTCGGGGCTGGGCGACGCCGTCGATCAAATGTCGACTGTTACCAATCGTATACCGTTTTTCAAGAAACTTGGCGATAAAAAATCGGCTCGAGACGCGAAAGCGGGGGATGACGCGAAAGCTGAGAATGACGCGAAAGCGGACGCTACAGCTGGCGGAGACGACAAGAATCCAGCCCAGCCACCGGATTGAATACGGGGTATACGCCCCTGGGCCGCGCCGCTGCGAACGGGGCGGGCCCGTTCATTGCCTGCGTTTGCCGCAGGCTATTTCGCGTCGTCAATAATTGCCAGCATGGTCGCCTCCACTTCCCGGGCCACGGCGGCCAGCTCGGCGGAATCGCTCAGCGCCGACAACATGGCGCCGGGCTTGATCATGGCGATCTTGCTGTGCGTGCCATCTTCGTACACCGAAATCCTGCACGGTAGAGCGACGTTCATGCCCATATCCTGGTTGAGCACCTTGATAGCCTGTTGCGGATTACATACATCGAGAATGTAACAGGCCTGGGGCAGGTCATGGCCTTTGTTTTTCAGGGTCTGGCGCAGGTCGTGAACGTTGAGGACGCCGAAATTATGCGCGCTCACCGCCACCTGAAGATCATCCAGTAATTGTTCAACCGGTTTGTCTGATGCAACCGTGTAACGCATGGTTTTTACCCTCTCGATGAATGGATTGGTGGCGGGATTATTGCTTTAAACCGCGGAGGTATCAAACGCCTGGGTAAGTGGGGGCAAAAAACGAGCGGTCCCGTAGAGCGCGCCTGGCTATGGCTGGTCGCGTCTTGGGGACTTGCCTCCTGGCACCGGATGTCAGTAATCGCACACCCGCGACACCCATGGTTGCCATCCACAATGTAGAAGAATGCGCGCCAACCGTGGTATTGTAAAACGGCACGCCGGTGAGGGGGAAAGTCTCATGGATGGCAGAGGCATAATAAAGAGTAACTTTGAGCACATTCAGCAAGGCGTCGCCAACAGCCTGGCAGTGCTCGCTGTGCTGGGAGGCACGGTAACCAGCGCCGCGGCTGCCAGCTTCAGTTGGTCCTCACTCGTCACCGGACCCAATAGCAGGGATGAAGCGCGCATCAGGGTCGTCACCGGCAACACTGCTGACGGGCGCATCGCCGTTAACGCCACGGTGGATCTGGATGGTCACGACTACGACAACGATTATATGGTCGACCCCTGGGTGCAGGTCGGCACCCAGCGACAGCTGCTGTTCCGGGGCAGGATTGGCGGCCAGGGGGCAGAGCAGAAAGTGCCGTACACCACGGTTGTCTACTTCGACCAGCCTCCGGGCGATGCATCATTACTTGTCGGTTACCAGAACTACTTCGATGCAACCTGGCCCAACGATACCGGCAAGGGCCCGGAATCCTTCGCTGCGGGGGTCATCACGACAGGTGACGCAACCCCCTACGGTGAAAGTGACGGCGCCGTCAACCTGGAATATACCTGGAATTCCCTGCAGGCCGGGCCGAATTTCAGGGATGAGGTCAGCATCCACCTGCGGGCGCTCGACACTGCGGACGGCAGACTTGCCGTCAACGCAAGCATCAATCTGGCCGATGGCCCCACCGACGACGACTATATCATCGAGCCATGGGTACAACTCGGCAGCCAGCGGCGCCTGCTTTTCGATGGTACGGTGGGCGGTCGTCTGGCGACTCGACAGGTACCCTACAGCACAGTGGTCTATTTCGACCTGCCGTCGGTGCCCACGGAACTGCGGGTTGGCTACCAGGACTACCACGACCGCAGCTGGCCCCACCTGACCAACAAGGGGCCGGAGTCCGCCATCGCCGGCACCATCGATGCCACTGGCGCCTCAGCGGGTGCCAGTGATGGCTTTCCCGATGCCGATGGAGACGGCATAGCCGACGGCGATGACAACTGCACCACCGCGGCCAACCCGAGCCAGCTCAACACCGACAAGGACGCCCTGGGCGACGCCTGCGACAGTGATGATGACAACGACGGGGTCGCCGACGGTAGGGACGCGTTTCCCCTGAACCCGGCCGAGAGCGCCGATTCAGATGGTGATGGCATCGGCGACAATGCCGATGCCACACCCAATGGCGCAGACCCTGTAATTGGTGGCGGCGCAGGGGCGATACTGCATGGTACCGAATACACCTGGTCTGCACTGGATACAGCGCCCAACACCAGGGACGAAGCAGTGGTGAGCGTCAAGCTGGCACCAGGCAGTGACGGCCGCCTCGCGGTTACCGCGAGGGTGGACCTTGCGGGAGGTGCCAGTGACGATGACTATATTACCGACCCCTGGATTCAACTAGGCAATGACCGGCGCGTGCTGAACGGCACCGTGGGCGGTTACCTGGCCACCCACAAAGTACCCTATTCCACCGTTCTCTATTTTAACGCTCCCCCGACAGATGCCGAACTTCGCGTAGGATACGGGAATTATTTCGACCGCAGCTGGCCCGGCGTGACCAACCGGGGTCCGGAGTCCGCTCTGCTCGGCATCGTTAAAGCGGTGAGCGACGGTGACGCAGGGAGCACCGGCGGCAATACTTCCGGCCAGGCCATGTTGATCGATGACCCCTATGGTTTGCCGCAGCCCCTGCTGGCAGAAGATGGCACAGCAATCCTCAGTGCGCAGCAGTGGCACGATCAGCGCAGACCCGAAGTCCTGCAACTGTTTGCCACCCAAATATACGGCAAAACGCCCGCCGCGAGCATCGCCACCCGCTATACCACGATCGAAACCGACAACAATGCGCTCGGCGGTATCGCCACGCGCAAACAGGTGCGCGTGCACTTCAGCAATGAACTGGGGACAGCCAGTCTCGACCTGCTTCTGTACCTGCCCAAGCTGGTGAACGGGCCGAGCCCGGTATTCCTGGGGCTCAACTATCACGGCAATCACTCGATCCACCCGGACCCCGCCATCCTGTTGCCGCAAAGCCCGGTGGATACCGCCGACGGCAAACCGTCGGAACAGGACCGCGGCAAGCGTGCCTGGCGTTGGCCGGTGGAGGCGCTGCTGGCGCGGGGCTATGGGCTGGCGACAGTCTACTACGGCGACCTTTACCCCGACAGCACAGACGGCCTGAGCCAGAGCGTGATACCGCTGTTCTTTACCGACGGCCAGAAAGCCCCCGCCGCGGACCAGTGGGGGGCGATTGGTGCCTGGGCCTGGGGACTCAGCCGCGCCATGGATTACCTGCGCAGCGACACGGATATTGATGGCGACCGGGTAGCCGTAATGGGCTTCTCCAGGCTTGGGAAAACTGCGCTCTGGGCCGGCGCCCAGGATCCGCGCTTCGCCATGGTGATAAGCAACGCATCGGGTACCCTCGGCGCCTCATTGTCGCGCCGGGTGGGTATTGCTATCGGTAAGGAAAGCGTCGGCCGCATCACCAGCAAATACGGCTACTGGTTTGCCGACAACGCCAAACAATATGCCAACAATGTCAGTCTCCTTCCCGTCGACCAGCACCAGCTCATCGCCCTGATAGCCCCGCGTCCGGTGTACATAGCCAGCGCTGCCAATGATGCCCATGCCGACCCCCAGGGTGAGTTTGAAAGCGGGCTCTATGCCAGTGTGGTGTACCAACTTCTGGGCAAAACAGGTATTGGGGCCGCAGTGATGCCACCACCCAACACACCTGTCAGCGGTGGCATCGGCTATCATGTCCGCGACGGCGATCATGAGATCAAGCTCTACGACTGGCAACGCTTTCTCGATTTCGCAGATCAACACATGACAAAAAATTAGAGCAAATCCGCGACAACGCTCAAGAAAGTGATAAGATCACAACCAATAAAAAAATAAGCTCCAACGGTCAGGTTGCAAAATCGCTGAAGGGGCACGGTAAGACGAAACTAAAACAAAAACACGGGAATTTTCTTTTATGTCCAAACGAATGAACCCCCTTGACGCTCGCTGGCTTCTGATGGAGTCACCCGAAACCCCCATGCATGTTGGTGCTCTCGCCATATTCAGCTTGCCGGCCAAGGCGGGCAAGGAATACCTGAGCGAAATGGTCGCCGAGATGCGCGATTGCACCGAGCTGGCCGCCCCCTGGAATCACCGCCTGAGCAATGGCCGTCGCCCCGGGCCGTTGCCGCGAATGGTCGAGGACTCGGAGTTTGAACTTGACTATCATTTCCGCCACGTGGCCCTGCCCTCGCCCGGCGGGGAGCGTGAATTGGGCATTATGATGTCGCAATTGCACAGCAGCCCGCTGGACCGCAGTCGACCGCTGTGGGAGTTCTACGTGATCGAGGGCCTGGAGAATGATCGCTTCGCTATCTACGCGAAATTGCATCACTCGCTGATAGCAAGCACCAATGCCGTTCCGGTCTTGAGCCAGATGTTGTCACCCAGTCCCAAAAACCGCCATATGCCTCCACTTTGGGCGTTGCCCGGCATGGCGTCGGGGGCGAAAGAAGCGCCTTCCGGGAGCGAAGACCCGTTTGCCGAACTGGTTGCACAAGCCGGTCGGGCGACACTGTCAGTGGGCACAGCCCTGGGGGCAATTGCACGGCGGATGGCCGCGCCACTGGCATCGGGCGAGTCTCTGCTGCCCTTGAAAGCCCCGCGATCCACCCTCAATCGATCCATCAGCTGCCAACGCCGGATAGCTACCCAGCAGTACGATCTGGCCCGCATAAAACGCGTTGCTGCGGCGACCGGAAGCACGGTCAACGAGATTCTCGCCTATCTCACCGGCACCTCCCTGCGCCGATTCTTCAAGGAATACAATGCATTGCCACTGAATTCCCTGGTTGGCCTGGTGCCGGTCAATATCAAGGACGCGGACACCAGCGGGGGGTCTGCGGCCATTGTCGGGCTGCGGGTTGGGCTGGGAACGGATATCGCCGACCCCATGGAGCGGCTGGAAGCTATACGGGAGTCCGTCAGCGAGGCAGAGGAACAATTGGGCGCGATGCCGATCGATGCCGCTGATGCCTACGCCTTGATGTCGACAATGCCGATCGTGGCAGGCCAGTTGGCAGTGGTAGGGAGGCTGGTGCCAACACTCTACAACGTTGGAATCGAATCGGTACCGGGGCCTGAGGAGACTCAGTATTTCAATGGCGCCAGATTGGAAGCCCTTTATCCGACATCGCTGCTGCTGCAGTACAGTGCGCTTTCAATTGCGTTCGCCAGGTATGCCGACACCATCAACGTTGGTCTCACTGGTGCACGGGAAACCCTGCCACACCTGCAACGCCTTGCTGTTTACATGGGTAAGGCCCTTAACGACCTTGAAGCGATCGCCATCGAGAGGGTAGAGAAATGAGCGAAACCAGCCTGGCCAACCTGGCCCTGAAGAGCGCCCTGGCCGCCAACCAGCGCCTGACAAAAACCGCCGCCAATGGCATGGACTGGCTGTTTCGCCGAGACACCCTGATTAAATCCGGGCGTACCTGGTATGAACTGGTCTATGATGGCGACCCGATGGCCGTGCGCTACTACGGCCTCCCGGGCGAGAAAGAAATTGAACTGGCCGACGGCAGCGCGATGCCGATCAAGCGTGATCAATACCAGATACCCCTGGTGCTGGTTCCGCCGTTGGGCGCTACTACCGAAACCTTCGATCTCATGCCACAGCGCAGCCTGGTGCGTTACATGGCTGCTGCCGGTTTCAAAACCTACATGGTGGACTGGGGCAAACCCAAAAAGAAACATGCGGCGCTCGATCTGCGCAGCTACTCCTATGAGATGATGAACACGGCGTTAGCAGCGATACGAGAGCACTCGGGTAGCAAGGACGTATCGATGATGGGCTGGTGCATGGGAGGATTGCTCAGCCTGATGTACCAGGCGCAAACACAAGATCGCCACGTTCGCAACATCGTGACGGTGGCCAGCCCCATCGATATGCGCGCCGGCGGGGCACTCGCCGCGATTGGCCAGGTCCTGGAGGGCCCGGCGAAACTTATTCGTAACTTCAGCGATTTTCGGCTCAATAAGATTGACCCGGCGGTGATGCAGATGCCCGCCTGGACCACGTCTCTGGCCTTCAAGCTGACGGACCCCATCTCCAGTGTCACCACCTACTGGGATTTGTTGACCGGTCTTGCTGATCGCGAGTTTGTGGAAAAGCATTCCACCACGGCTGACTACCTGGATAATTTCGAGTTATACCCGGCCGGCGTGATTCGCGATATGACCGTCGAAGCGCTTGTCGACAACAAGTTCGCCAGTGGCGAGATCGAGCTGCGGGGTAAGGTTGTCGAACTCGGCAAGGTGAAAGTACCGCTGTTGGCTTTTGCCGGCGAGAAAGACAACATCGTCCCTGCAGACATGGCCAAGCAGATCCTGGAAATCGTTGGCTCCAGCGATAAAACGTTCAAAATGGCGCCTGGCGGACATATGGGTGTCATACTGGGCAGCAAGGCGCAATCAAACGTGTGGCAGGAGTCGGCCAAATGGCTGGCTGCGCAACAACCCTGAGCTGGCACCGGCCCTCCCTGGCGAGTGCTTAGTCGAGCCGCTTCAGCAGGAACTCGGCTTGTCTACTCCGGGGAGACAGCTCAGGGGAAGAGCAGCGTGATACGCGTTGTCACGGCGGCACTGTTAATGCTGGTCTGCCACACTGGGATCGCAGAGATCTACAAGTGGGTCGATAAAGATGGCCAGGTGCATTACAGCGACAACCCGGACCGGGCCCCGGCAGGTGCTGAAACCACGGCTCCCGGCCCGGTAAATACCGTGCCGGCACCCCCTCCCCCCCCACCGCCATTGCAGCCCGCCAGCCAGACCCCGCCGCAACCAGGGATGACGCCGTCGCGCTGGGCAGAGCAAAACTGTACTGTGCGGGTGCGGATTTTATATACCGACGGCAGGTTTATTCCCTGTATCCCAACGGACGAAGTTGCGGTTCACATCTGTGAAGCCGAAGTACCGAGAAAATACAGCCAGTTTTTCGGGCGTCGCTACCGTTACGAGGACCGCGAATCGGAGTGCGGCCCCGAGGTATACGAAGGGGAAATCCTCTATTTGAAGCAACGCTGAGGCCCACCCCTGGGCGCTCGTTACAGCATCGGATCAGCGCTCCCCAATAACAGTGAACCGCGAACTTTCCCCACTTACCTCCCAGCATCAATAGTGGGGTGGCGGTGCCTCAGCAGACGCCTCACCGTCCTGCTCCAGTTGCTGAAGCCTATCCAGCAGTTGCTGGCAACGATTTTCCAGTTGGTCCAGTTGCTGCTGCTGACGATAAATCACCTCGTTGAGGTCACTTAATGCCAGCTCCTGGTGGGCCAGCTTGGCTTCGATATCATCGAGACGCGTCTCATTCATTGCTCTTGCCCCAGAATCAAATTGTACCCGGCTATCCGCCACCGGCTTGACCAGGGTTATAGCGACAAAGACAGGGAACGCTTAGAACAACTTCTTAAACAGCGACTTTACGTCGCTCGCTTCCTCAAGCACGGATTTTATACCGGACAGGTCATCCCCGTCGTCCTTGCCTTGGGCTTGCTCTTGATCACCCGCCACCGCGGCCGAGCCCATCATTGACGATAGCATGTCCTTGTTCATCGCCGGCATGGCCTGGTAGCCTGGTGGCACCTCGAACAGCGACGCTGGTTGTGCGCCGATTTTCAGCTGCTTCAGCCGCATTACCATGTGCTCTTTTTTACCGCCCCGGACCAGGTCGACATCCATTTTCAGTGCGATACCGTCATCCGTGACCCAGTAATACCCTTCACCGCGCACGCCGTCGGCACCCTCCACGATACTTTTATACTTGTCTACCTCGTAGCCGTCCAGGGTTTCCCGCCCTACTCTATTGTTTTCAATGACTTTAGTATGACTACCGGTTTGCTGGTGAAATTGCTGGCTGGGAATCTCCATGAACATATTCATACCCGGCATCAACATATAGGCACTATTTTTATCGCGCCGGTTGATCAGTACCACATCGCCGGTCGGACTGGTCATTTCCATGCGCTGCTTCTGCGGTGCGAAGTACTCCTTCATCGATAGCGTTCCCTGGCTGCTCACCATCTCCCGGACCCCGGAATAAGACACCCGGGGCTCCTCACCAGGCTGGAACTTACCGGCAGCATAGGCCACTGCGGGTAGCAGCATTACGATGAGAATACGCCGTATCATTTGCGCCAACTTCATCCGCTCATCCTCCAATATGAAACTCCATCCGTCACTCATTTCCGGCCCACCCGGCCCTAACACGTCGTTGTAGTGTGCCAAATAACACTTGCTTAGTCATATAACGGATAGTTATCAGGGAACTTTTTGATAATGGAATGAGCGATTGTAGAAATCTCGCGGCCCCTGAAAACCAGGACTACAATCTTACCCGGGCAGCGCTTATACTGTATATATATACAGCTTGAGGATTACGGGATGTCTTATGCGGAATTGCACTGTCTGAGCAATTTCACTTTCCTGCGGGGTGCATCCCACCCGGCAGAGCTGGTGACACGGGCGGCTGATCTGGGCTACCGGGCCATTGCCATAACCGATGAGTGCTCCCTAGCCGGTATCGTCAAGGCCCATGTTGCAGCCCGACAGTGCCGGATCAAGTTACTCATCGGCAGCGAGTTCACGCTAGAGGATGGCCTGCAGTTGGTATTGCTCGTACCCAACCGACATGCTTATGGTGAATTGTCCCACCTGATCACCCGGGCGCGACGCAGGGCCGCCAAGGGGCACTACCGGGTCAGGCCACGGGACATCGAGCGCGGCCTGCAGCAAATACTGGTGATCTGGTTGCCATGCGACAATGGTGGGCAAAGCCTGCAGCAAGGCCAATGGTTGCAGTCCTGCTTTGGTGACAGGCTGTGGATTGGCCTGCAGCGAAGCCTGCGCGCAGGCGAGGAAACCTACTGCCAGCAGATGCAGCAACTGTCTCGCTCCCTGGCTATCCCCCTGGTTGCCTGCTCCAATGTACTCATGCACAGCGCCCAGCGTAAGTCACTCCAGGATGTACTCAGCGCCATTCGCCTCAACTGCTCCCTCGAACAACTCGGCACCCGCCTGCAGGGTAATGCCGAAAACCATTTGCGCCCCCTGCAGACCCTCGCCGGGGTCTACCCGGCCGCGTTACTGGCAGAGACCTGCCGTATAGCTGATCGCTGCCACTTCAGCCTCGACGAGCTGCGCTATGAGTATCCCCGGGAGCTGGTTCCCGAGGGCATGACCGCCAGCAGTTGGTTGGCACAGCTCTGCTGGGATGGCGCCCATAAACGCTGGCCCAGGGGCATTGCTCCCGACACCCGGCGCCAGATCAGCAGCGAGTTGGCATTGATCGAGCAACTGCAGTACGAATATTTTTTCCTCACGGTGTTCGACATTGTCCACTTCGCCCGCAGCCGGGGAATTCTCTGCCAGGGTCGTGGCTCGGCAGCCAACTCGGTGGTGTGCTACTGCCTGTTCATTACCGAGGTTTCTCCCGAGCAAACCCAGCTATTGTTTGAGCGCTTTATCTCCAGGGAACGCAACGAACCACCGGATATTGACGTCGATTTCGAACACGAGCGGCGGGAAGAGGTCATTCAGTACATTTACCGCAAATACACCCGGGAACACGCCGCGCTGGCAGCAACGGTAATCACCTACCGCACCCGCAGCGCCATTCGCGATGTCGGCAAGGCACTGGGCTTATCGCCCTTGTTTGTAAACCAACTGGCTCGATCACTGGCCTGGTGGGACCGCCCCCGTGACCTGCAGCAGCGTTTCCGGGAAGCAGCTATCGGAACGGGCACGACAGCACAACTATTCATGCAACTGGTGCGCGCAATTCTCGGCTTTCCCCGCCACCTGTCGCAGCATGTCGGCGGATTCGTGATCACCCGCAGTCCCATCAGCACCCTGGTGCCGGTAGAAAATGCCAGCATGCCCGAGCGCACGATCATTCAGTGGGACAAGGAAGATATCGCCGCACTTGGCCTGCTCAAGGTCGATGTGCTGGCGCTGGGAATGCTCAGTGCCATCCGCAAGAGCTTTGACCTGATTGAACAACACCATGACACACCGATTCATATGGCAGCCATTCCGGTAGAGGATCCGAAAACCTACAACATGCTGTGCCAGGCCGACAGCGTGGGCGTATTCCAGGTCGAATCACGGGCCCAGATGGCAATGCTGCCACGGCTGAAACCGCGCACTTTTTATGACCTGGTGATTGAAGTCGCCATCGTCCGCCCGGGGCCGATCCAGGGCGACATGGTGCACCCTTACCTCAAGCGTCGTCAGGGCATCGAGCCGGTCAGTTACCCCAATGACGATGTCAGGTCAGTACTGGAGCGAACCCTGGGAGTCCCTATTTTCCAGGAGCAGGTTATCAAGCTGGCAATGGTCGCGGCAGGCTTCAGTGGCGGCGAGGCAGACCAGCTGCGTCGGGCAATGGCCAGTTGGGGTCACAATGGCAATCTTGTTGGCTTCAAGGACAAGCTCATCAAAGGCATGCTCGAGCGCGGCCACAGCAGCGACTTTGCCGAGCGCCTGTTCCGGCAGATGCAGGGGTTTGGCGAATATGGTTTTCCGGAGTCCCACGCAGCCAGCTTTGCCCTGCTGGTCTATGTTTCCGCCTGGCTGAAATGCCACTATCCCGCGGCGTTTTACTGCGGCCTGCTCAACAGCCAGCCAATGGGTTTCTACAGCCCCTCTCAACTGGTACAGGATGCCCAGCGGCATGCTATCGAAGTGCGTCCTGTTGATATCGACCACAGCTTTTGGGATCACAGCCTGGAGGGCGTAGCCCGAGCTGGAACCCTTGGCGAAACCCAGCCGGCATTGCGCCTTGGCTTGCGACTGGTCAACAAGCTCAGCCGCCAGGGCGCAGAGCGACTGCTGGCTGCGCGCGACCGGGCGGGATTCACCAATATCCAGGATCTGGCGCAACGGGCCGTCCTCAATCGGGGAGACATGGAGGCCCTGATCAGTGCCAACGCCCTGCCCCGACTCAGCAAAAACCGTCATCAGGCCCACTGGCAGCAGCAGGCGATGCAGGACTACCGACCACTCCTGAGTCCGTTAGAAACCAGCTCTGCCGATGCACTGGACGACAACATCGTGCTGCAGCCTCCCCGCGATATAGAAGATATGCTAGCCGACTACGACAGCACCGGGCTCAGCGTCAAGCTGCACCCGATGGCGCTGCTACGCCAGCAATTGCCCTTCAGTCAGTGCAAGCGGGCACTGGACCTGGCCGAGCTCAACCACGGCCGCTTCGTGCGCATCGCCGGAGTCGTCAGCGGTCGACAACGTCCCGGAACCGCGTCGGGCGTGGTATTTCTCACCCTTGAGGATGAGACCGGCAATGTCAATGTTGTGATCTGGAAGAGTGTACAGCAACACTTTCGCCAGGCGCTGCTGGCAGCAAAGCTGCTGCTGGTAAAAGGCGTGCTCGAATGCCAGCACGGCGTTATCCACATAATCGCCGGTGAATTGCAGGATTACACGCATAGCCTCCAGGGCCTGAACAGTGTATCGCGCGACTTCCACTGACTTACCGGCACGGCCCACGAACTTGCACTGCTCCAGAAATAGTCGGGTTTCGTCGCGACGATAATTTTATACCAGCACAATTGTGCGCATAGCTGGTAAACTAGCGAGATGATTCCAGCCCCTCTCCCGATCCTCAGGTTGCTGCCATTGTTGCTACTGGTGCCAGCCCTCGCCATCATCTGGCTGCAGCGGCCCGACGCCACCGACTGGCGCCTGCAACTTGCCAACCATAGCGATGCAGACCTTGGCGAGACGCCGGTATTTCGCAGTGACTTTGCCTCTGCCGCCACCGACCTGTTCGTCCACGCGGCCTCGGTGACCGAACTCACTGACGGCCGCCTGCTGACGGTCTGGTTCGGCGGAAGCCGCGAGGGCGCGAGCGATGTCAACATCTACGGCGCCTATTTCGATCCAGCCACGCAGCAGTGGGGCGAAAACCAGGTCCTGGCATCCCGCAGCAGCACCCATCAGGCCACGGGGCGTACCATTCGCAAGCTGGGTAACCCCGTGGTCAGTCAGGCGCCCGATGGCAAACTTTGGCTGTTCTATGTGTCGGTGTCGGTCGGTGGCTGGGCCGGCAGCGCCATCAATGCGAGCTATTCCACCGACGGCGGCGCCAACTGGACTACCCCGGCCCGCTTGATCACCAGTCCGTTTGCCAATATCAGCACTCTGGTCAAAGGCGCGCCGGTGTATTACCGGGATGGCAGTATGGGTTTGCCGGTATACCATGAATTCCTGGGTAAGTTTGCTGAGTTGTTGCGCCTGGATGCCGAGGGTCGGGTATTCGACAAGGTGCGGATCAGTCACGGTACGCATTCGCTGCAGCCGGTGGTGGTTGCCGCCACCGAAGACCAGGCCGTAGCGCTCATGCGCTACGCGGGGTCGGCACCGAAGCGAGCGCTACTGAGTCGAACGGTAGACGGCGGCCAGAGTTGGCCGGAACCACACAAATCGCAGCAGGCCAATCCCAACTCAGCCCTCACCGCCCTGCGGCTCGATGACGGTTCACTACTCGCAGCAATGAATGATCTGGAGGACGGCCGCCACCGCCTGGGCCTGTTGCGCTCCATCGACGAAGGTGAAAGCTGGAAGCTACTTGCGCGACTGGAGGGCGATGAGCTCTCTGACGGTGCGAAACTACCGCGAACAGAGTACACACCGATGATCGCAAAAGACTTTATCGACAGTGGCGGGCCCGCATCCGACGCCCGTTGGCAAAGTTATAGTCAACGCCTCGACAAGCGCATCTGTGATGATGACATGTGCCGCTTTGTCTACGACTATCCTTTTATGATTCGCGGCCAGGACGGCGTTTTTCACCTGGTTTATACCTGGAACAAAAGCTTTATCAAGCACCTGCAATTCAACCAGGCCTGGCTGGAAACCCTGTTATGACTACAGGCAGCTACGCCGTTCTGAGCTTCGCGCTGATAGGTTTTATGCTGTTGCCGCGGCGGATTTTGCTGCCGGGTAACAGGCAGGGCGTGGCGCTGCGATTGGCGTTACTGATCGCTATCGCTGTCGTGCTGGTAATACCGTTTACCGGCACTCGACCGGTGGCTGCGCTGCGTGCGATAACCGGCGACCTTTCGATCACGACGCTGGTGTTGCTGCTAGCCGCTGCCTGGCGTCGGGTTGGCGACCTGCCACCGCTGCCATGGCCACAAACCCGCAGCACACTGCTGCTGGTTTTGGTCGCCGCCGTGATGCTCTATCCAGCGGGCCTGGGAATAGGCCAGTGGGACCCTTACCGACTGGGCTTCGGTTTGGCCCTGCCTCTACTCGCCGCACTGGTGGTCGTGGCGGCTCTGGTGCGAAAGCAATACTTAACGGCTCTTGCCATTAGTGCCGCCCTGCTGGCTTTTGGCCTGCGGCTGCTGGAGTCGGAAAACCTGTGGGACTACCTGCTCGACCCCTGGCTCACCGTGTATGCCATTATCAAACTCGCGCCCCGACCGGGACGCAAACGCCGGATTGTACCCTGAGCGTCGAAGGCACAAGCGTGCCGGGCTAGCTGGCGAATGGGCTGCGATCGGGCCCCTCTGCGTGGCTTGCAGCCGCCGCCCCCAGACCTCACTCCAATCTCACTGCCCTTGTGGGCACACTATCCCGAATCGCGTAATGCGGTGCGACCCGGGCTACGGAGGGAAGGCGGCACCCGCAGTGACCCGGGGGGGAAACAGCCTTGCAGCAAGGGCGATGGTGGTGAACATCAACAGGTTTGCGATGATGCCCGTGTAATAAAGATCAAAGGGCAGTTGCAGGAATTCCGGAACGAGTTCACGGCTGGCGAGCACGCTCCAGGCGGTGAACAACATGGTTACGATGACACCGGCCCAGACAGCCCGGCTGTCGCCATGGCGGGTCACAAAACCGTACAGGTAAAGGCCCAACAGACCGCCACCAAACAGCGACACCAGTATTGTGGCCGTATCCTGCAAGGTACTGGTTTCGGCCCGCATGATGACAAGCGCTCCAAGAACCATCACCACGGAAACCAGCACTGCAATAATCCAGGCCACCAGAAGATAGTGGCGATCACCTCTGTTGGTCACCAGGTGTCGGCGATAGATGTCGGATACCGCCACGGTGGTCACCGAGTTGATACTCGAATCGAGGGAGGACATAGCCGCGGCAAGCGCCGCGGCGATCACCAATCCCAGCAAACCATCCGGCAGGTAGTGTGTTACGAAATAGGGCAGAATCTCTTCAGCCTTGCGGCTTCCATCGAGTATCTCAACAGATACTTCAGTGGGGAAGTATTGAAAGAAGACGTAAAGGCTGGTGCCGAGGAACATATAAAACGCCCATATCGGCAAACTGCTGAGAGTGAGAACCAGCAAACTGCGACGGGCTTCCCGGGTGCTGCGAGCGGCACAAAAGCGCTGCACCGTGTTCTGGTTACTGCTGTATTCGGTAAGCCAGGTGCTGAGGCCCAGCAGTAGCATCATGGACGCGGTTTTTTCGGACAGGGAAAAACCCCAGCCAACCGGCACCAGTTCTCCGTTACTGTATTCCGCCAGGGACAACTTGCCATCTGCAATCGCGCGCTCCCAGATGGTGGCGAGCCCACCCGGCAGCAGGTCGACGATTACGTAGAGGCAAAAAATACCCCCCAGCAGCAACACCAGGGTTTGCATCACATCGGTCCAGACCACGGCGTCAAAACCGCCGACAACGGTGTATACGGCAACGAAAACCCCTGCTACCCAGATCGCCGCTACCGGCTCGATGCCCACCACCTGCTGAATCAATAGCGCAAGCAAATAGAGGATGGTGCTCACCCGAACCAATTGCGCCAGGATAAACGTCAGCGCGCCGTAAACGCGAATAGAGGGGCCAAACCGATGCTCCAAAAATTCGTAGGCACTGGTCGCCCTGCCCTCCCGGAAACGAGGCAGAAAAAGCCACGCCGCGATCACCACGGCCAGCGGTAACATCAGGTTGGGCAGAAAGCGTAGCCATGAGGTTTTGTAGGCATCGCCGGGATAGGCGATGAAGGTGATGGAGCTGATCGAGGTACCTACAAGACTGAGACCGATGACCCAGCCTGAAAACCGCCTGCCTCCCAGAAAGTACTCCTCGGTGGAGCCGTTGCGCCGGGAAAAATAAAACCCCATCAACAGCATGGTCGCCATGTATATCAACAGCACCAGCTGGTCCCACCCACCAAGTTGCATGAACGCTAATTTTCCCGGCGCTGGGCTTCACCCACGGTATTGTGGTAGAACTGGAACTTGGTGGTTTCGTATATGCCCCTGGCGATATCCTGCATCTGCTGGAATCGGTCCGGCTCCTGGCTCGAAATATCAACCACAGGGGTTGATGAATTCAGATCGTGCAGCTTGGCGTCACTACCGTCGTAATTCATCCGCAGCATACGGTTCTTGCTCACCGCACCAATCACTGGAAAGCGCTTATCCGCGGTCTGGGTAAACACCACCCTTTCTCCCTCTGGCGCGGGTATGTTGATATCGCGCCCCATTGTGGTATTGAGATATTCCAGCCCTAACAGGCCCGCTATGGTAGGAAATACGTCCACCAGGCTGGTGGCGTCCTCTATAACCCGCGGTGGCAACAGGCCGGGCGCATAAATCATATGGGGAACATGCAGGCCATCGAGGTCGAGGGCCTCGTAGAAGGGAGCCATGAAGGGCGTGCTGGTTATGCGGTTATTGTGATCGCCAAAAAATACGAAAATTGTATTGTCGTAATAACCGCCCTCCCTGGCCATATCCAACAGCCGACCGACGTTGAAGTCGAGCAAACGCACCGCGTTGTATTGCTCTACACTGCGAAAACCGGCCTTGTCCAGTAACTCAGCATCCTCCGGCCTGGACTCGAAGCCGTCGTTGTCCTCCGGCACCGTGAACGGACGATGGTTTCCCGCGGTCTGGACATAGGCAAAGAACGGCTTGTCATTGGGTAAACCGGCGAGAATCCTGTCGACACCGCGAAACAGGCTGAGGTCTGAGATACCCCACACATCGACAATCGGCGCGTCCCAGTGACCCTCCTCAAACAGTTTAACATCCTTGATACTCTGGTTGATGACGGCACTCATATTGGCCCAACCAGCACTGCCGCCAATAAAATAGAACTTGCGATAGTCGGTGAGGGCGTTGAGCACCACTCTCTGTTCAGCAATCAGGGGGTTTCGGGTCGCAGTCTCCACCGACGACACATCAGGCAGACCGGTGATACTGGCGAATACGGTTTTCGCCGTGCCTGACACTGGCACATAAAAATTCTTAAAAAACCAACCATTCTCTGCAATGTGATCGAGGTTGGGCGTCGGCGTCGGCTTCAGGGGGTTACCGTAAGCACCCAATCGCGAGGCGCCCAGTGACTCAAGCATCACGAAAATGACATTTGGTTGACGTTCGTAGTCGATTCGGTGGGGCTGGGGAGGAATCAAGCGATCGTAATTCAGGGCCTCGGGGTCCCGGTCTACGACCCCCAGGTAATCCGCTATCGTCTGGTAATATTTCTTCACCTGCTCCAGGTCATGGGGGATTTCTCGCTGCTCGAAGGTGTCGAAAAAAAACAGTACGGGATTGACGCCCAGGGCCGCGACCGCCGAGTTGCCGGAAAAAAACGCATGATTCCAACGCAAGGGCACCGGGTTAAAAATGTTGAAATTGACAAATCGACCGAGCAGCCCGCCTATCATCAGCACCACCACACAAGCGGTACCGAACGTCAGTTGCCTGCGGCTTATCGCTGCACCGGGTTGCTGCAGGGTTTTTTGTTCGAGCTTGATGACAAGCCAGACAAATACCACAGCCGTGATTAGCCAGGCGAGCGCTATCCAGATGACGGGATAGCTCTGCCAGACCATTACGGCGGAGATACCGGCATCCTCGGCGAATCGCATAACGGTTGAATTGACTCGGACCCCGAGGTAGGCGTAGTGGCCAAAATCGAGGATGTAAAAGCCCAGCACAGCCACCACCGCTACTGTCAAGTACACCCGTGCAATGTTACGCATCCAGCGGCAATTCACCAGGTTGTAGCGAGGCAGATAGGCCATGACAAACACGGGCAGCACCAGCAATATCGCCAACCGCAGATCGAATTTGAAACCGATATAGAGGGTTTTGAACAGGGTGTCGGTGTCAGGATGTATCGAATTCCCAACCTCGGAAAAGCCTAAATAGAATATTGCCCGAAGAATCAGGAACAGGCCCAGGAACAGTGCGATAGTGCCCGCGAGAAACCGGATCCGTCTTGACTTCCACCAGCTCATGCCAATACCCCGTCGATTGAAAATGCGACATTCTAACAGGTTATTGAAAAAGACGTCCTCGAATAAACCTGGACCGCCCGGCTGCTGGGATCATAAAGGCCTTGATGACGGGAGGCAGTAGCTCAGGTGCCAGCGTGAAAACGGGTCAGTGCGCCACCCGCAGGGCATGTGCCCGCAATTGCTCCGGACTGTGATCCAGCAGCTTGACAATATCCCGCTCGGGGTGGGCCTTGCCAAACAGCCACCCCTGGAGGTAGCGACACCCCAGCCCCGTGAGATATTCCAGTTGGTGACTGTTCTCCACCCCTTCGGCCACAATATTCATGCGCAGTCCCTTTGCCATCGCCACAATAGCCTCCACCAGGCTGGTATTGCTCCCCTTTGCGACCGCGCCGATAAAGCTTTGGTCAATTTTCAGGGTATCGATGGGATACTGGTGCAAATAGCTCAGGGATGAATAGCCGGTGCCAAAATCATCCAACGCCAGGCTAATACCTTCAGCACTGAGTTGCTCCAGCTTGCGGGTGATATGTTCCTGGTCCCTTAGCAACACGCTCTCGGTGATTTCCAATTCGAGCCACTGGGCCGGGAAATTCTCCTCCGCCAGGGTAGCCAGCACGAAATCCACAAAGTCTTCCTGCTCAACCAGCAGCGGCGACAGGTTCACCGCAAGCTTGATGCGGGGGAGACTATTGGGAAACCATGACTTGACTGCTCGACAGGCATTGCGCAACACCCACTTGTCAAGCTCCAGGATCAGCCTGATTTCCTCCGCGACCGAGATAAACTCGGCAGGGTACATCAGGCCTCGTTCGGGGTGTTGCCAACGGACCAGCACTTCGACAGCGCTGATAGCGCCGGTCTGGATATCAACCTGTGGCTGGTAGTAGAGGCTCAGTTCACTATCGCTTATCGCCCGGCGAATGTCCCGCTCAAGACTCAGGCGATTTGCCGGTGATCGGTTCATATCGGGGGAAAACAGGCAGTAACTGTCGCGCCCGCTACTCTTGGCGTTGTACATGGCGACATCAGCGTTCTGGATCAGCGTTTCCATGTCCTCGCCGTCTGCGGGAAACATTGCGATACCAATACTGCAGCCGATATAGATTTCATGCCCCTTGATATAGAACGGCTGCTTCAGCGCGTGAATGAATTTTTCCGCGATCTGCTCAACACCTTCAATACTGGTGACTTCAGGAAACAACAGAATAAATTCATCACCGCCAAACCGTGACAGGGTATCGCTGCTGCGCATGCACTCAAGCAGACGCTGAGCCACGGACTGCAGCAGGCGATCGCCCAAGGTGTGCCCAAGGGTATCATTAACCACCTTGAAACGATCAAGATCGAGAAACATTACGGCAAACTGGCTATTGTTGCGGGTTGCCTTGAATATGGTGACCGACAGCCGGTCCTTGAAGAGGACGCGATTGGGCAGTCGTGTCAGCAAATCGTGATAGGCCTGAAAATTGATGTAGTCGGCTGCCTCCTTGCGGTCGGTAATGTCCCGCGCACTGCCATAGAGCATCAACTCTCCCTGTTTGAAACCCGGGATGCCTTGTTGCGGGTTATTCGAGGAGCTCACGGTAACTTCAAAGTAGTGCTTGCGGGCATAGAGCCCATTGCTCCTGAAGCACAGCTCGGATGTGGCTAGTTGGTCACCCTCCTGAATCACCCGTTCGAAAAACAATCTGGCCTGGTCGCAGTCCTCCGGGTCGATCAGCTCCGTTATATGCACGCCAGTCACGGAATCAGGGGAGAAATTCAGCAGTGCCTCGGCCCGATCGTTGATGAAACTCACATGGCAAGCATGGTCGAGAATGAATATCAGGTCCGGGGATTTGTTGACGATAAAGCGATGCAGCTGCTCCGATTGCACGAGTTGCTGCTGCATCGCCTGGATTTCCCGTTGCAGGTGTATTTTGCGCAACGCATTGTTAAGCGTGGCCAGTAATTCCTGCGACGTATAGGGCTTTTTGACGTAATCGTAAGCGCCGTGCTTGAGTGCAGTACTCACAGCCTCAAACCCAGAGTCACCGCTGATGACTATTACCAGGCTGTCTATGCGGTTCTCTTCAATGAATCTCAGCACGTCGTAGCCGTCCAGCTCTGGCATGAGCATGTCGAGCAGCACCAGGTCAAACGGGCCGCGTCGCAGCGCATCTATCGCGTAGCTGCCAGTTGCCGCCAGCACTGGCTGGCACTGGTGTAGCTGCAGCAGGTCCTGGAGACTCTGTCGCATCCGAGCATCGTCGTCTACCAGTAGTATTCTGGCTTGAGCCAGTTCAGCATCCATTCGCTGTCTTCCCGAGTGAACATCCAAGGCAATTCACGCCGCTGGCGCCGTGCAACTCTGCCTGATTTGGGCAGGCGCCGCTCCGAGCGCGTAAACTCACTTGGGTAAATATACCTGAAAGCGAGTGCCCTGCGCACTGCTACGAAAGGCGATGCTGCCATTCTCCTTATCTATCAGTGACTTGACGATACTCAGGCCGAGCCCAGCATGGTCGCTACCCTTGGTGGATTGGACCGGCTTGAAAATATTCCCGCGCACATCAGCGGGCAGGCCGGGGCCATCATCGAGCAGCAATATTTCAACGTATTCACCGCTGTCCATAAAGACTTCCGCACTGGTTTTCACCAGAATGTGGCCACCATCGCTCACCGCCTCGATCGCATTGCCGATCAAGTTGCGCAATATCTGCTGCAATGCGACTTCGTCAACGTCAGCCAGGGCTTGCTGCTCATCCAGTTCCAGTGCCAGGCTTATATTCCGAGGTTCCAGTGCGGTAGCGCGATACACATGAACCAGGCGGGCGAGCGTCCTGTTGACATCGACTTTGCCCACCCGTGAACCCGATCTGGTGGGACCCTGCCACCCCTCAAGCAGAAGGTTGGCGCGCTGCAGCTCCTCGCCGACAATGGCCAATTCGTCGTAGTGCAACCCTGCCTGCAACAGCTTGTGTTCGAGGATTGCCAGGTAATTACTGGCAACGGTGAGAGGGTTGCTGAGCTCATGCGTCATCTCCCGCACGCTGCGATCAGCGCTTTCCTGGGACTCCCGCTCCGCCAGACTTGCGCTTGGTTGAGGTTCGGCATGGAGCGTGCGGGCGAGAATCGTGCATAACCGCTGCAGGTAGCAAGTTCGATTCGACAGTTCCTGCATTTGCCCCTGGCTGCCACCCGCCACAACCAGCAACCCACGTTCGGGGGCGACCATCAGCGGCAGGCATATTGCTGCGGCCTCGCCCAACATGCCAAGCATCTGCTCATCTGCCACGCTGTGGGGCTTGCTCGCACTGCCCAGCAGCCTCGCCTTGTTCTGATCAAAGGCCATCGCCATCGCACTGCGCGCCGGCCTAAGGGCAATACGCCAATCAGCGCCCTCATCCCCGGGATGCAGCGCATCGCGGCCATCGGTAAAGCCGACCAACTGGTGAGCAGCGGCATCGTACGACAGTATTCGATACTGCTTGCACCCGATTGCCTGTGTCAGCACTCGGCTAAATACACGGCCAGGCTCAACCCCGGCAGACTCTTCTGCGCTCACCACTGCGACCAGGGTTTGGATCTGGAGCAGGTCGCCGACCATGTCACTCAGGGCGAGTAACGGTTGCGGGGAGTATTCACCGCTTTCCTGCAGGGAGAGCTCCACCGCGACCTGCCGGGTTTCGGTCTGCGCCCGGTTCACTATTTCCCGTCCCAGCTCTGGCTCAACCCCAAACCAGCGCCGGGCCATCTCCAGCCCCAAATTCACCTGCTGGCGGTCAGCACTCGCAAGCCTGGCCACCAGGTTCGAAATTCGTATCAGCAGGTGTGCATCAGCAACGGCGTCATGATCGTGGTCCTGGTAGCGCAAGGCATCTGCGAGGAACCCCGGCAGGCCCCATTGCCTGATCAGTTGGCTGGCCCAGGCACTGTGCCCCTCGGTAAATAGCTGTCGACTAACTGATTGTAACGCCTGCTCATCGCTTTCGAGTGACATCAGCTCGCTGCCCACCGCGGCGGCCGCAACCCGGAGTGGACCGAGGCCCTGTAACAGCCCAACCAGGTAGGCTTCCGGGGGATTGCCGTAACCGCTGAGAATGGCAAAAGCGCTGGCAAGTTTTGCCGTCACCACCGTGCGATGCCAAAGACGTTCGCTAAATGCCTGGCGCATGGGCGCCTGTGGGTGGCGGCAAAGCCGCCACGCCATTTCAAGCGTGACTGCCTGCACAGCCGGCTTGCCAAGACAGCCAACCATCTGCTCCGCGATGGGCACTGTGGCATGACCAATTACCAACTGACCTGCGGACAATGCCAGTAGCGAAGCACTCAGTAACGGGTCGAGCTGAATACTGCGCGCCAACTGCTCATCGGTAGAAGCCGGACGCTGGCAGAGCTCCAGCACCGCCAGCAACGTCTGACTGGTGGTCGGTAAATCCAGCAAGGTGTACTGGCCTGAATTCACTGCTCGATCGCCCATCGCCTGCACGGCCGTTATTCCGGGGGCCATGCGAGCGGGTACATCAACCTTCGGTACCGCTGGCTTTGCTTCTCAATCATGTTACCTCCGGGGTGTACGGATTGCTTGCCGGGATCCTGCAGCTGCAGTCCCCGGCCGGTGCATGTTCGGCGAACCATGGAGCGCCAGCTCTTGATTCCCGGTCGGGAAGAGAGAATATTTTCTTGGATTAACAGCAGCTTGCACAGCTGAGTCTGGCCACATTATTCACGCTATCCGGCACTACTTTGCCGTTTTATTCACCCCCGCTTACCCGTAGGCTCAGTCACTTTGACAAGCTCGCCCACAGGCAGGCAAACCTATGAGCAGTGACCTCAGCCGGACCAATACCCCGGTCCCTGAGCCAAACCCCAACACGCGCTTCCTGGTCGTGTGCAGTGGCATCAACGACGTGGGTAAATCCAGCCTGAGCATCAACCTCGCCATCGCATTAGCCATCGGTGGTAAGCGGGTCTGTATCCTTGATACGGATTCCGGTATCGGTAACGTCCATCACCAACTCGGTATCAGCGCGGATTACACTTTGCTCAACGTTGCCCGGCAAGACTGCAATATGCGCGATGCTGTGCGCTCTGGACCAGGCGGTATCAACCTGCTGCACGACGGTGGCTATTACGCCCAAGTTGAATCGCTGCAGGGCTCCCAGCATCGGCAGTTGTTGCAACAGTTGCGGAATTGGGAGCAAAGCTTCGACCTGGTGTTGATTGACACCACGGCCAGCAACGACTCTGCACCATGGTTAGCTATCGCTGACGGCTTGCTGATAGTGCTGGCACCGCAATCACGCTGCCTTGGTGAAAGCTTCGCGCTGCTTAGCCACCTCGAGTTTTCGGCAAGAAGGAAACCCATGCATGTGGTTGTCAATCGCAGTAAGGGACCAGGCCAGGCAAAACAGATTTTCGAAAAATTCGGCTCTGCAGTAAGGAAGTATCTGGAGATCGACCTCCATTACTGCGGCCACATTGCCTACGATGACAATATTCGCAACAGCGCCGCACTGCAGTACCCGGTAGCCCTCTACGACAAGGGAGACCCCTCATGCAAGGGCTTCTTCGATCTGGCCACTGCCCTGGAAGCCCAGTGGGAGCTGGCCGTCCCCACCTGTGGGAAGCTTGCCAGGCTGGCTGGGGAACATATTCCGCAACGGACGGCCGCCCCATCGTCCCGGCCAGAGCGTTCTCCCGGCCAGGTGAGCCTGGACGACAAGCAACGATTCCTGCAAACCCCCGCCCTCGCCGATGAACTGATCGACCAGGGCTTACTCACGGCGCAGGAACTCAAACAGCTTATTAGTGACTTGCTGGCGACCGGCCAGCATGAATTTCCGGCAACTTTCCCTGGCGGGCGCGAACGGCTCTCGACGCAGACTGCTGGCGCAAGCGACAGCCGGCCTACCCTGCTTGATAAACTGCGGCAAAGCCGCCATGCGGGGCTGAGCCTGGATCAGGTATTATATGAGTACATCAGGGAGAAGTAGCAAGCCCGGGGAACTCAAGTGGCAACGCTGCGACCTGTGCATTGGCCAGACTGGACGGCTTGAATAAGCCCGCGGCCAGCAAACCACAACGGCCAAGCCCTATAAACAACTGGCCTTGGCGGCACAATTCAATCACTATAACGTGCTCCTCCAACAATCCGTTTATTCGCCATGTTCGCCACTAAACAGAGCCTCCACCCTCAATCGTACTACCTCGATACAGCTCGCTATCAGCAGCAATGGCCGCGCCTGCAGCAGGAAATCAACTGCGATGTATGCATTGTCGGTGGCGGATTTACCGGCGTCAGCAGCGCCCTCAACCTCGCGGAAAAAGGTTTCAAGGTGGTTCTGCTTGAAGCCCACCACATCGGCTGGGGAGCCAGTGGCCGCAATGGTGGACAGGCGGGAGGCATGCCGCGCCAGGACCAGCAAGAGCTCGAGAAAAAATACGGTAAACACACTGCGCATCGACACTGGGACCTCAACCAGGCCGCCCTGGCGGAAATGAAACACAGGATAGAAAAGCATGATATTGCCTGCGACTGGAAGGACGGCATTGCAACGTTATGTCGGCGCCGCGACGAGGAGCCGTGGTACCAGCAATACGCTGCGCACCTACAACAGCAATACGATGCTGACTTTATTGATTACCTGCCAGCTCACAGGGTTTCTGAGCTGCTGGAGACACCGTCGTGTTTCGGCGGCATGGTGGACCGTCGCAGTGGTCACGTTCATCCGCTCAATTACAATCTCGGTCTCGCGGTGGCAGCAAGCGCAGCCGGGGCGGAGATCTTCGAGCACTCACCCGTGCAATCCTACCAGGGCAGCAGCAACGGCTGCCGGGTGGTGACAGATCGCGGGACAGTCACCTCACGCTACCTGGTTCTGGGGTGCAACGGCTACCTGGAAAAACTGGAGCCGGCTGTGGCAGGCAGGATAATGCCGATTAATAATTACATTCTGGCTACCGAACCACTGAGCGACCCTTTGGCCAACTCGGTAAGCAGCCTGGATTACGCGTTTCATGACACCCGCTTTGTGGTTAACTACTGGCGGCTATCCGCAGACAAGCGCCTGCTGTTCGGCGGTGGCGAAAATTACACACCGCGTTTCCCCGCTGACATCAAGCGATTCGTGCGCAAATACATGCTCGAGATCTATCCCCAGTTGGCTGGCTGCAGAATCGATTATGGCTGGGGCGGCACACTGGCCGTCACCATGAATCGAATGCCCCACTTTGGCCGAATCACCGGCAAAAACATTTTCTTTGCCCAGGGCTATTCTGGCCACGGCGTGGTACTCGCAAGTTATGCTGGCAAGCTGATTGCGGAGGCTCTGTCCGGTGATGCCGAGGGTTTCGATGTCATGGCACAGGTACCCATTCCCACCTTTCCGGGGGGCACACTGCTGCGCTGGCCCGGCCTGGTGGCTGCCATGTTCTACTATGGGCTGCGGGATCGCCTTGGCTTGTAATTAAACCCGGGCGATGGTTGACTCCGGATTCAATTTTACGCTTCGGGCTGCGGAGAAGTGCAGGTTGAGCATCCTTCGGTTGCCCTGGGGCAAGGGAGAGCCACACCTGGCTCTCCCGGGACATCCCCTTACCTGGCAGATTTTACCCCGGTCCAGATTCGCGTTTGCACACGATCAATCTTGGGCGGCGTCACTACAAAGGTGTAGAGCTTTTCTTCAACCTCAGGCGTGGGGTAAACAGTCGCATCCTCCAGAATTTCTTCGTCGATAAACTCCTTGGAGGGCGGCACGGCATTGGGGTACCACACGTAATTGGTGATATCTGCCATGATCTCCGGGCGCAGCAGGAAACTGAGGAATTTGTGGGCATTTTCAGGATGGTCCGCATCCTTGGGAATAGCCAGCATATCAAACCACATGCCGGCGCCTTCCTTGGGGATTACGTAGACAATCTCAACACCGTTTTCTGCCTCTTCCGCCCGTTCCGCGGCCTGGATCACGTCACCGGACCAGCCCAGTGCCAGGCAGATATCACCGTTAGCCAGGCCGTTGATATATTGCGATGAGTGGAAATAGCGAACAAATGGCCTGATCTCAAGCAACTTGTCCTTAACCTTGCCCTGCATCAAGGCGGCATCCAGCGAATTCGGATCCTCTCCGAGGTAGTTTAGCGTGGCAGGAATAACTTCGTCCGGGGCATCCAGCATGGTCACACCGCAAGACTTCAGCTTGGACACATACTTGGGGTCGAACAGCAGATCCCAACTGTCGATGGGGGCATCGTCACCCAGTGCTTTTTTGACCGCGTTGACGTTGATTCCAAGCCCGGTGGTACCCCAGAGGTAGGGGATAGAGTACTGGTTGCCGGGGTCGGCATTTTCGAGCTTTTTCATCAATTTCGGGTCGAGGTTCTTGTAGTTGGGAATTTTCGACCGATCAATTGGCTGAAACACCCCTGCTTTTATCTGCCGTGCCAGGAATGCGGACGATGGTACAACGATGTCATAGCCGGTTTTACCCGAGAGCAACTTGGCTTCCAGCACACCGTTGTCATCGAACACATCGTAGGTGACTTTGATACCGGTTTCGGCAGTAAATTTCTCCAGCGTGTCCTCGGCAATATAGTCGGACCAGTTGTAGACGTTCAGTATTTTCTCTTCTTCAGCCAGACTTGCCCCCGATAATGCCAGGGAGGCTGCAGCGATGAGTGATGCAATAGTTTTCATAGTAATCCCTCAGTGGTTGCACAGGAGTTCCCGAATACGGTTGCCCTCTCCTGCATCGGGACATGCAGGCGGGACGCAATGTCAAGTCATTTCTTGCTGCCGCTTCGCCGCCTGCAGATCCGCCAGCCGCTTGTGTTCCTGGCGCCGCATGAACCACCAGCCGACGAAGGTGAGTGATGCGATCCCGGTTACCAGCAGTGCCGACAGTGCATTGACCTTGGGGCTAACGCCCATGCGAACGCTGGAGAAAACCTCCATTGGCAGGGTGGTGGAGCCGGGACCAGACACGAAACTCGCGATGACCAGGTCGTCCAGTGACAGGGTAAAAGCCAGTAGCCAGCCGGCGACGAGGGCCGGTGAGACTATCGGCAGGGTAATCAGGAAAAAAACCTTGAGGCGATTGGCGCCAAGGTCGAGTGCCGCCTCCTCCAGCGACTGGTCCATTTCCCGCAATCGCGAATTCACCACTACGGTGACATAGGCCATACAAAACGTGGTGTGAGCGATCCAGATCGTGGTCATACCGCGCCCGCCCGGCCAACCGATAAACTGGTCAAGACTGACAAATAACAGCAATAATGAAAGGCCAGTGATGACCTCAGGCATAACCAGCGGCGCCGTAATCATACTGGTAAAAAGGGTCTTGCCCCTGAAACCACCAAATCGAACCATGATCAGCGCCGCCATGGTACCCAGTACCACGGCAGAGGTGGCACTCATAAACGCTATGCGCAGGCTCACACCCACGGCCTTCATCATCTGGCGATCATTGAACAACTCGCCATACCACTTCAGCGAAAAGCCCGACCAAACGGTTACCAGACGGCTTTCATTAAAGGAATAGACGATCAGCACGATGATGGGCACATAGAGAAAGGCAAAACCAAAAAACAGGATGCCCCAGGACAGCACTTTTTGCCAGCTACTATGCATCCTACTTACCCTCCAGATCCCTGGCCTGATAGCGATGGAACAGCGTCAGCGGAAGCACCAGCAGCAGCAGCATCACCACAGCGACCGCGGCGGCACCCGGCCAGTTCCTGGCATTGAAAAACTCCGCCCACAGCAACTTGCCGATCATGATCGAGTTGGGTCCACCCAGTAACTCGGGAATGACGAACTCACCCACCGCAGGAATGAACACCAGCATCGACCCGGCGATAACACCACCGAGACTCAAGGGCAGGGTAATTCGCAGGAAACTGGTCCAGGGTTTGGCGCCCAGATCGGCAGATGCTTCCAACAGGCTGTGCTCATGTTTAACGAGATTGGCGTATATCGGTAGCACCATGAACGGCAGGTAGGCATAAACAATACCGATATATACTGCCGTAGGCGTATGCATGATCGCCAGCGGCTGATCGATCACCCCAAGGCCCAGTAACAGATTATTCAGCAGGCCATTGCCCTTCAGAATACCCATCCAGGCGTAAATACGAACCAGGAACGACGTCCACGACGGCATGATCACCAGCATCAGGCAGACGTTGCGGGTGTGTGGCGGCATGCGCGAAATGACGTAGGCAATAGGGTAGCCCAACAGCAGGCAGAATACCGTCGAGAAGAATGCGATCTTGATAGATGTCAGGTAACCCTTAAGGTAGAGGTCGTATTCGACGAGATCCTTGTAGTTGAACAGGTTCAGGCTGAGGGTCAGCATGTCGTCTGCCCACTCCACCAGGTTGGTGAACGGGGGTTGCGCCAACTGGCTTTCGGCAAAGCTGATTTTGAAAACGATGGCAAAGGGCGCGAGGAAAAACAGCAGCAACCAGATGTAGGGCACCGCAATAACCAGCGACTTGCCCGGTCGCCAGTTGCTCCGCTCTGTGGGTGGCTTCATGAGTAGAGCACCACCGGGCAACTGTCAGACCAACTAACGAACACTTCGTCTTCCCAGGTAATGCGCTGCTCTTCGTCACTCGCCAACTGGCGATTGGAGTTTGCGACCGACGCCAGGACCTTGAAGCCGGAGGGGAGGCGTATATGAAAAACGGAGTGGCTGCCCATATAGGCTATATCCTCCACGACCCCCCGTGCCTTGTTGTGAACCTGCTCTGGCTCCGAGCGACTGACCTGGATTTTCTCCGGCCGTATCGCCACCGCCAGCGCCATGCCCCTGGACCCAACGATACCGTGCGCCACATAAATAGTGCTCTCGAGGCTGTCGCTGGCAATTTCGACGTAGTCGACCTCATCGACCACCAGCTCGCCCTCGAACAGGTTTACTGAGCCGATAAACTCAGCGGTCATACGGCTGTTGGGGCGCTCGTAGACTTCCATGGGGCTGCCGACCTGACTCAACACGCCGGCGTTCATGATGCCCACCCTGTCCGCCATGGTCATAGCCTCTTCCTGATCATGGGTTACCATGACGCAGGTTACGCCGACCTTATCCAGGATGTTGACGATCTCGAGCTGCATGCGGGTACGCAGTTTTTTGTCCAGCGCTCCCATGGGCTCATCCAGCAACAACAGCTTGGGTGACTTCGCCAGGCTCCTTGCCAGCGCTACGCGCTGCTGCTGACCACCCGAAAGCTGGTGCGGCTTGCGCTTGGCGTAGGCTTCCATCTGCACCAGCCCGAGTACCTCTGCGACCTTGTCCTCAATCTGCTGCCTGGGCAAGCGGTCCTGCTTGAGGCCGAACGCAATATTTTTTTCTACCGTCATGTGAGGGAACAAGGCATAGGACTGGAACATCATATTCATCGGCCGCTGATACGGCGGCAGTTTGGCCATGTCCTGCCCCTCGAGCAGAATAGATCCGGCGCTGGGCTTCTCGAACCCGGCCAACATACGCAGCAACGTCGTTTTGCCGCAACCGGAAGCACCCAGCAGGGCGAATATCTCTCCCTGATAGATGTCAAGATCGACATTGTTGACGGCAAGGGTACCGTCGAAGTCTTTACTGACGCCGCAAATCTGCAGCTGGACCTTTTTATCTTTGGCCCTGGTTTCAGGCAATGCCATGGAAGGTGCGCTCCCTGGAGAGTGATGCGACATTACGGTGCAAGCGGATCAGGTGATGCCTTGTGAGGCAGCGACCTGATCGAGGCTCAGCCGGGTCAAACTGATCATTTCGTCTATTTGCGCCCTGTCCATGACCAACGGGGGCGAAAACAGCATAGTGTCCTTGGTCGCACGTAAAATCAAGCCGTTTGCGAGGGCGTAATCCCGGCACAAGGTACCCATATCCCCGCGTGGCTGGAAAAAGCGGCGGCTAGGTTTATCTGCCACCAACTCCAATGCACCAATCATGCCAATTCCCCGGGTTTCACCCACCAGGGGATGCTCCGCCAGTTCAGCGAGCCGCTGCTGGAAGTAAGGGCCGATGTCGTTGGCGACGGTTTCGATGATCCCCTCGTCGCGCATCAGCCTGATGTTGGCAACCGCCACCGCCGCGCAAACCGGATGACCGGAATAGGTATAGCCATGGGCAAAATCACCCCCCTTTTTTATCAGGCTATCGGCAACACGGTCGGAAACCATTACCGCTCCGATCGGCAGATAACCCGACGACATGCCCTTGGCAACTGCCATCAAGTCAGGCTCGAAGCCAAACGTTTCCGAGCCGAACCAACGGCCGGTTCGCCCAAACCCGCAAATGACTTCATCGGCAATCAACAGCACATCGTATTTCCTGCAGATCGCCTCCACCGCGGGCCAATAGCCGGAGGGTGGAATGATAACGCCGCCCGCGCCCTGGATGGGCTCGCCGATAAAAGCCGCCACCGTGTCAGCGCCGAGTTCGAGTATCTTGTGCTCCAGTTCGGCGGCGGCGCGCTGGCCAAATTCCTCGTGACTGAGCTCGCCCCCCAGCTCGTACCAATAGGGCTGCATGATGTGATGAATATTGGGTATCGGCAGGCCACCCTGCTTGTGCATGTAGTCCATGCCCCCGAGGCTCGCCCCGGCCATCGTGCTGCCGTGGTAGGCATTGTGGCGAGCGATAATGTTGACACGCCCCGGCTGCCCCTCAAGCTCCCAGAAACGGCGCACCATGCGCACAATGGTATCGTTGGCCTCAGAGCCCGAGCCGGTGAAAAAAGAATAATTGAACTGTGGTGCAGAAACTTCGGCGAGCAACTCGGCCAACTCCAGCGCAGGAGGAGTCGCGGTATTGAAAAAGCTGTTGTAGTAAGGCAATTGCTGCATTTGTTTGGTGGCGGCGGCGGCCAGCTCGGTGCGACCGTAACCCATATTCACACACCACAAGCCGGCGAAGCCGTCGAGCAGACGATTGTCGTCGCTGTCCCACAGATAGACCCCCTCTGCCCGGGTGATGATGCGGCTGGCACCGGCATTGAGTCGAGTCAGGTCGGTGAAAGGGTGGAGGAAGTGATTGCGATCCAGTGCCTGCCATTGCGCAGTGGAGTGCTGCCGGGATGAGCCCATATTGCCCCTTCTTGATATCAAACGTTTAGCAACAGGAATTCCCGCTCCCAGGAACTGATCACCTTGAAGAAGGTTTCATACTCCTTGCGCTTGATCGACGCGTAAGCCGAGATGAAACGCTCGCCCAGTATATCCTTGATCGGGTCACTGTCGTCCAGCATTTCGAGAGCCTGGCTCAGGCTGCGCGGCAGGGCAAACGGCGAATCGTAAGCGGATGTTGTCAGCGGATCGGTGGGCGTCAGGTTCTCCATGATACCGAGGTAGCCACAGGCCAGCGACACCGCGAATACCAGGTAGGGGTTGGCATCAGCCCCGGCAAAGCGATTCTCCAGACGCGTATTTTCGGGCTTGTCGATAGGGACCCTCAAGCCGCATGTGCGATTATCGAAACCCCAGTGCACATTGATAGGCGCGGAATGGTCACGGGCGAAGCGGCGATACGAATTGACGTTGGGAGCAAACAGTGCCGACGCGGCAGGCGCATATTTCTGGATGCCGGCGATGTAGCTCAGGAACACCTTGTTCGGTTTGCCATCCTTGCCAACGAAAATATTGGCGCCAGTCTCCTGATCTACCAGACTCTGGTGGATATGCATGGAACTGCCGGGCTCCGCCTCCATCGGTTTGGCCATAAAGGTCGCATAGACATCGTGCCGCAGGGCGGCCTCGCGCATGGTGCGCTTGTAAAAGAACACCTGGTCGGCAAGATTCAGGGCGTCGCCATGAATGAAGTTGACTTCCATCTGGGCAGCGCCGGCCTCGTGAATTAGCGTGTCCAGGTCCAGTTCCATGGAGTCGCAGAAATCGTACATATCCTCGAACAGGGGATCGAACTCATTGACCGCATCGATACTGTAGGACTGGCGCGCGGTTTCAGAACGACCGGAGCGACCCACCGGGGGGCGCAGCGGAATGTCGGGGTCCGTATTGCGCTGGATCAGATAAAATTCGACTTCCGGGGCGATTACCGGGGACCAGCCCTTATCGCTGTACAGCCGCAGGACTCGCTGCAAAATGCTACGCGGTAGCAATGGGTCCGGGTGTAGTTCATCCAGCCCGCAAATAACCTGCGCCGTCGGGTCTTTTACCCAGGGTACCACCCGCACCGACTTGAAATCCGGTTTGAGCACCATGTCGTATTCGCGGGGATCTATTATTTTGTGAAATTCGTCCGGCCAATCGCCGTTGACAGTTTGAACGAAGATGCTCTCCGGTAATCGCATGCCCTCTTCGCGAAAGAAACGCGCCGAGGGAATTATCTTGCCCCGCGCGTTGCCGGTGATATCCGGCACAAGGCATTCAACTTCGGTTATACCGCGCTCACGAAACCAGTTCTCTATCGACTCCATTGACATGGAAAATATCCTTACAGGAGATTGCCGGGCACAAATTGCATTTGGAACACACGCTCAACGCGCTCTAAAGTACAACCTGTATTCACTTTTTTCAACATAAGCAAAGCGTTCAAAGGCTTCACCCACTTTTGACCACAGGACACTACCTCAGCGGTAGCCTGCGGTGACACCAAATCAATAAGAGTTGCCTTTGCTTTACACCATGGTCCATAGTGGCATAATCGCATTGTTTCGCTCCACCTGCCATGCAATCCATAACGGGTGACCACACATTGTCTGATATCGCCAAGCAATTCCTCCTTGAGCACCCGGATACCGCCTTTGTCGATATTATGATCCCGGACATCAATGGGGTGTTGCGCGGCAAGCGACTGGGGGCAACGAGCCTCGCCAAGGTTTACAGTGGTGAGTTCGTCATGCCTATTTCTCTGTTTGCCACCCAGATTACCGGCGACTGCGCGGCGGAAACCGGTCTGGTACTGGAGACCGGTGATCGCGACATGGTCTGCTCACCCGTCGACGATACTCTCTGCGTCAGTTCCTGGCAACACAGACCCATGGCGCAACTGATGGTTGCAATGCAGGATGACACCGGGGCCGCCCTGCCCTTCGACCCCCGCGAGGTTTTGCGCCAGTTGGTCAGCAGACTCTCGGAGCGCGGGCTAACCGCCGTGGTCGCCATTGAACTGGAATTTTATCTTTGTGACCGAGAGCGCGATGCCAACCGCAGGCCACAACCGCCCCTGTCTCCAGTCACCGGTGTGCGCGACAACGATACCCAGGTATACGGCCTGATCGAGCTGGATGACTACCAGGCGCTGGTCGATGACATTACTTCTATTGCCGCGCGCCAGGGAATTCCCGCCACCACAGCAGTTGCCGAATACGCGCCGGGGCAATTCGAAATCAACTTGCAGCATGTCGCTGACCCGCTGCTTGCCTGCGACCATGCGCTATTGCTCAAGCGCCTTATCAAGGGTGTCGCAACACGCCACGGCTATGACGCCAGCTTTATGGCCAAGCCCTACAGCCACCTGGCCAGCAGCGGTTTGCACGTACATATCAGCCTGCTGGATAACAACGGCAGCAACATTTTTCGTGCGGGTCCCGACAGCGATTTGCTGCAATATGCGGTGGGCGGCCTGCTGGCAAGCATGAACGACTGCTTGTTGCTGTTTGCTCCCCACGGCAACAGCTACCACCGCTACCAGGGCGGTGGCTACGTCCCGATGGCGCCGGGCTGGGGCTTTAACAACCGCACCGTAGCGGTGCGCATTCCGGGCTCCAAACCCGACAACACCCGCATCGAACACCGACTGGGTGGAGCCGATGCCAATCCCTATCTGACAACCGCCGGTATCGTCGCCGGCATCCTCGACGGGCTTGCAAGAAAAACCGTGCCGCCGCCTGCAATAACAGGCAACGCGCATAATCAATTGGATGCTTCAATTCCCGCAACTTGGCACGCGGCTATCGAGCGTTTCGCCAACAGCAGGTTCTGCCGCAATTACCTGGGGGAACAATTCTGTGATGTTTACGCTGCGCTGAAGCGCTGTGAGTGGCAGATGTACAGCAACATTATTCCTGCATTCGAGTACGACTGGTATTTTCGTACCACCTGACCCGGCACTGTCCGATCGCGACAAGCCATAATGGGCACCATGCCGTTGTGCCACTTAAGGGCATGCGAACCCCTGTCCTGCCTGTGGGGCAAGAACCGACCCGGATGTCACTTGCCCGGCTGCTTTTTCAACCCCTGTCGCGCCATTTTGCGACGCAAGAAGGCAATCTGTGTCGCCAGCGGCAATTGCTTCGGGCACATGTCTTCGCAGCCCAACAGGGTCATGCAGCCAAACACCCCCTCATCGTTGCCGACCAATTGGTACATGGCTGCATCGTCCCGCTCATCTCTCGGGTCGAGGCGAAAGCGGGCAATCTTGTTCAGGCCAACAGCGCCAACGAAACCTGGCCGCATATGCGCCGTGCCACACGCAGCAACGCAACAGCCACACTCGATACAACGCTCCAGCTCGTAGATATCGCGGGCCAACTGAGGATCCATCGGCTGCTCAAAAATATCGAGATCGCGCTCCAGTTCGTTACCCTGAACCCAGGTTTGCAGGCGCTCGCTCATGTCTCGCATCCACTCGCCCGTATCCACCGACAAATCGGCTATCAGCTTGAACACCGGCAGCGGGTTGAGGGTTATATCGTCTGGTAGCTCCCGGGTTAACGCGCAGCAGGCAAGGGCGGGCTTCCCATTGATAAGCATGGCGCAACTGCCGCAGATACCGGCCCGGCAAACAAAGTCGAAAGCCAGCGACGGATCCTGGGCCTCGCGAATCTCTGTCAGCGCAATAAACAGGGTCATGCCGTCGGCTTCTTCCAGCTCGAAGGTCTGCATCCGCGGTTGGCTTTCCGGATCCTGGGGGTTATGGCGCAGGATGTGCAGGCGTATCCGGCGTCCCGCTGCGGTAGTAGTGGCTATCAGTTCACTCATGAATCCTCTTCTCCCAGGCGTTGGTTGCGCCCACGGTACTTCGGCGGCAGGCAATCCAGATAGGGCATGAGCGTCTCTTGCCGCGCAAAGCGATCAGGCAGGTCGCCACGCTGTAACACGTCATCAACCTGGGCCTGGCGCACGGCCGTATCCGGATGGTCGATATGGTTTTTTTCGCCGTAGCCGCGCCATCCTGGCGGCATTTCCATTGCCATCACAGACAAGGCCTCGTAATCCAGCGTGGGTTGCGTCGATTCAGCATCGGGCCAGGTGGCTAGGGTGCGCACCAGCCAATCGCGATCGTTGCGCAGGGGAAAGTCCTCGCGGAAGTGAGCACCCCGGCTCTCCTCACGCCGCAGGGCTCCCAGCGCGACACACAATGCCAGCTTGAGCATCTTTTGCACCCTGTAGGCAGTCACCAACTCCGGGTTGGTTCCCCGGTGCTGACTGCGGATTCCGATGCGCCGACTGCGAATCATCAATGCCTGCAAATCGGAGACAGCCTGTGAGAGCCTCTCCCCATCTCGAAAAATACCCACCTTGTCAGTCATTGTTTGCTGCATCTGCCGCATCAACTCAAAGGCGTTTTCTTGCCCCTGTTCATCACAAAGTCCGCCAAGATAACGCTCCTGCTGCTTCAAGGACTGCTCGATCAAGGCGCTGGAAAAGTGGCAATCACTGTCGCTGCCGTCGCAAAAATCGGCTATGTATTCCCCCACCAGCATGCCGGCGACTACTGTCTCAGCCACCGAATTCCCGCCTAGCCGGTTAAATCCGTGCATATCCCAGCATGCGGCCTCGCCAGCAGAGAACAGGCCCTTCAGGCTCGGGCTTTCACCGCGGTAGTCAGTGCGAATACCGCCCATCGAATAGTGTTGCGCTGGGCGCACGGCGATCAGTTGGCGCGCCGGATCGATCCCGAGGAAGTGCTGGCAAATTTCCTTCACTTCACGCAGCTTGGTATCGATGTGCTTTTTGCCCAGCAAGCGAATATCCAACCAGAGGTGCTCGCCAAAGCGCGAACTGGCCCCGTGCCCGGCTGCAATGTGTTGTTCCATGCGCCGTGACACCACGTCACGCGAGGCGAGTTCAGCTTTCTCTGGCTCGTAGTCGGGCATAAACCGATGCTCATTGCGATCAAGCAGCAATCCGCCATCACCCCGGCATCCCTCAGTGACGAGAATGCCCGCCGGGAAAATGCCGGTGGGATGAAACTGGACGGCCTCCATATTTCCCAGGCCGGCAACGCCTGTTTCCAGCGCAATGGCAGTACCGATGCCTTCATTGATAACCGCGTTGGTACTCACCCGGTAGATGCGACCGAACCCACCAGTCGCAATACAGGTCGCTTTGGCGACGTAGGCAATCAATTTTCCGCTCACGAGGTGGCGCACGATGGCACCGTAACAACGGGAGCCATCGTGGATCAGGGCAATGGCCTCGGTACGCTCGTGAGCCGGGATTTGGTCGGCAATGGCCTGATCGCTCATGGTGTAGAGCATGGAGTGGCCGGTGCCGTCGGAGACATAACTGGTACGCCACTTCCGGGTGCCGCCGAAATCACGGGCGTCGATCAAACCGTGGGCGGCATCACTTTCGTTGAGTTCGACACTCTTGCCATTGATTATTGCGGTCCGCACGCCGCGCTCCACGCGATTCCAGGGCACGCCCCAGGCAGCCATTTCCCGCACGGCTTTCGGTGCGGTGTTGACAAACATCCGCACGACTCGCTGGTCAGCACCCCAATCACTGCCGCGCACCGTGTCGGCGAAATGCACGTCTTCGTTATCGCCATGCCCCTTCACGCAATTGGCAAGGCTCGCCTGCATTCCACCCTGGGCTGCCGCGGAGTGGGAACGCTTGGGCGGCACCAGGCTGAGTACTATGGCCTCATATCCCCGGCGCTTGGCAGCAATCGCTACGCGCAGGCCTGCCAGCCCGCCGCCCACGACCAACACATCGGTGTGTATTACTTCCATAGTTTACTCCGCCTGCTGCTGGGGTACGTAGCGCTCACCCACGTCATGCCGATGCTCGTATCCCAGTTTCATGTAGGCTGCCAGCGTTAGCAGTCCGAGTGCGAGAAAAAAGCCCGTAATTGCCCATTTGACCCTGCGCAACTGCTCGCGCCCGGCAGCGCCATTGCGGGGGTTTACCCAACCCCACTTTAAAGCCAGCCGATACAAGCCAATGCCGCCATGTATTTCAACACTGACCAGCAAGACCAGGTACAGTGGCCACCACCGCCCACTCCAGACCCGATCCGCCGAAGCGTAGGGGCCGATGTCCCCCGGGTTGACCAACATTTGGTAAAGGTGGGCACAGGCCAGCAGCATAAGCACCCACCCGGTAATCACCTGAACCAGCCACAACCGCGTTTCACTATGCTTAAAGATTGATGCGTGGCGCAGGTATTGGCGATATTCGCGATAACTCGCCGGCATCTTGCGGATAGCAACGAGCGCATGCACCACGAAGATAAGGAATATGAAAGCGACCGCAGCGGAAACCAGCAGGGGGTAGGGTTTGCCGAATATAAACTCGCCCTCGAACATGCGGGCAACGGCGTACATCGCGTCCACACCCAGCAATATGCTGGACACAAATAACATGTGCGCCCACATGAACAACACCAGCAGCAAGCCACTGGCGCCCTGCAAAACGTCCAGCCAGGCTGGGCCGCGGCTAACGCTGGCAGCGTTGCCCACTGTATGGCCAGGTTGCTTCTCCACGGTCGCCGACTCCCTCCCGGTTGTTGCAAGCGCAATCGTTGCGGTTCGAATCTAACAGTTGCCGAGGAACTCTCTGCGTGGTATCCGCCGCGTTAAAAATGGCCTCAAAATGCTCGATTACTGCGTGCAAACTCCACTTTATCAACCATTTTGCCTTGCATCTGCTGCCTCGAATACGTTTTATAGCAGCCTGCTAAAACGGCCAGACCAATGGCACCACGACCATTGTTACCGCTCCCACCAGGATGGTGAGCGGGACACCAAGCTTGAGGAAGTCGACAAAGCGGTACTCCCCCGGGCCCCAGACCATCATGTTGGTCTGATAGCCTATCGGCGTTGAAAAGCTCGCCGACGCGGCCACCATCAAAGTTACCGCGTACGGTACCACACTTACACCCAGATCGTGACTGGCAGCAACAGCAATTGGAAACATCAATACCGCTGCGGCAGCATTGGTAATAAGGGCCGAAAAAACAGCAGTCACAAAAAACAAAACCAGCATGGTGGCAAGCGCAGAACCCGCGGCACTGTCCACCAGGAAGTTGGCGATCAGTGCTGCAAGCCCACTCTCCTCCATCGCCTTGCCAAGACCCAGGGACGCCGCGATAGCCGCCAGTACCTGCCAACTGATGCTTCGCCGTGCCCCGTTCATAGTGCAACAGCCTGTAACAATCATCAAGCCACCTGCCACCATGGCAGCTTTAAACATTGACAGCAGGCCGCTGGCGGCAGACACCACCATCAACAGCATAATGGCGACAGCAACCAAGCGTTTGCTGTTTCTCGCCGGCTGGAAGTCGGCAACCGGACTGACCACCAGGAAATCCCGCGAGAAGCGTTGCTTGCGCACGAACTCGCTATTGGTTTCCAGCAGAACGGTGTCCCCGGGTTTCAATTCCACATCGCCGATTCTTTTCTTGATCTGCTTACCATCGCGGCAGACCGCGATAATTACAGCGCCATAATATTTACGAAAGTTACCCTCTCGCACGCTCTTGCCCAGCAGCGGGAAATCGGGCCCGATGACCACTTCCACCAGGCTACGCTCACCACCCCCCTGGTCGAGCTTGAAGACCTGGTTTTCTGCAGACACCAGGCCCGTGATTTTTTTCAGTTCAACGACGGTGTCGACATTACCGACAAATACCAGCCGATCCTGGGCCTGCAGGTGCACCGAGGGGCTGACCCGGCCAATGACTCGCCCACCGCGAACGATCTCCGCAAGATACAGTCCGGGCAGATGACGCAGGCCCGCATCTTCGATGGAGCGCCCGGCAATGGGGCTGTCCGGCTCCACAATCATCTCGACACTATATTGGCGTGTATCCTCGAAACTGATGGCAGCCCCCTGCTTGAAAGGCAGCAGGCGCCTGCTGGTCAGCATAATGAAAGCCATAACCGCAATCGAACAGGGAATACCAATCCACACCAGATCGAACAGGCCCAGGTCGACATCCTGCTCCAACTGCTGCAACATGCCGTTGACTATCAGGTTTGTGCTGGTGCCAATCAGGGTGCAAATGCCACCGATGATGGCGGCGAATGACAGTGGCATCATCAATTGTGAAGCCGGAAAGCCGAGCCTTCGCGACCAATCGGTAATCACCGGTACCATCATTGCCACTACCGGGGTGTTGTTCACAAACGAGCTGAAAATAACCACCGGCGCCATGAGGCGAAACTGCGCCATCCGCAGTGAACGCGGCCTTCCAAGTATTCCGGAGGACATCCATTCGACGGCCCCCGTTGCGGACAGTGCGTGAGCGACCACGTAGAGCACACCCACGGTTGCAACGCCTTCATTGGAAAAACCAACCAGGGCACTTTTTACGGTGAGCACATCCAGCAGCATCAGGGTACCGACGCCCCCCAACAGGATCACATCAGCCGGCAGGCGTGTCAGGGACAGGGCGCCCAGGCAGCTTAGAATAGTAAACAGTGTTATCCAGGCGTCGGGACTCACAGTGGATCTCCAAAAATCATGGTTGCGCCCGGGTTCACCCGGGCTGGCGGGGGGGAGGGGGTGACAACTCGCGGCGATTCTAGCGGAGTGAACGGACGAAGGACAATACTACCTCAAGCGGCCCGCCCATAATATTTACGCATGACTTCAAGCAAGCGCGGTATATCATCCCCGGCGAGTTCATTGATGCCCGCCGCAGCCTTGCGCCCGCCACCGGTGGCGAACTGGCGACACACCTCATCTGCGCCCGTCTTGTTGTTCAGCGGCGCCCGGACACTAACCAGGTAGATGTCGTCCGAGATCAGCGTCAACACGGCATGGGCGCGGTCCGGGAATCCGTTGGCCAACTCATTGCTGAATACGCCGCTCACTCGTCGTGCCCAGGGGGCATTGGGCAGCATGTACAGCGCGACATGGGAGTCCGCCGACTCAGCCTGCACAGCGGCGGCCCGCTCCATATCCTCCAGATAGCCCTGCTCAAGCTTGTTGAAGCTGGCACTGTCATCATGGATAAAGTCTACCGGGTTGGCGTGAACGCTGAGCAAACGATAGAGCTCAGCAGGGGGAAAATGCAGGTCCGCTTCGCTGGCACCATAGCCGTTGTAATTAATATAGATACCGAGCTGTTTTAATCGCTGCAATGTGTCGCTTGCAAGACCCAGTGGCCTCGCTAAAAGGCTGGCACTGTCGTTGAGATTGTCACCAAAGGCTCCCACCACGGCCCACCCGGTGAAAGCGCCCTGCAAATGCCCGTTGACCAGAATACTGGTACATACATCCGGGGCAGTGTTGATGATGGTCTGCAAGTTCGGATGATCTGGGATGTCACCGGCAAAATGGTGGTCTACGTAAAGGCAGTGCGCGCCCGCCTCCAGCGCCCGGCATAGCGGCTCGCGGTTTTTGTCGAGTGATATATCAAGAACGGTGAGTTCATCCCCTGCTTCGATAGCTGCGCTGCCCAGCAGGGCAATATTGCGCTTGACCCCCGTGACCAGGCGACTGCCCCTGGGGTCAGCCAGGCGAAGCTGGATTAGCGCGCAGATACCATCGGCATCGCCGTTGAAGATATCGATAAAAGCCATCCGGTGAACCCTCGATTGATTAGCTAAAGGATACCATAGGCCAATACGCTTGATGTCGGTACATGCAGCGCTAAATTTTGCAAAGATGCGGGGGCTTTACCCCCCGCTACATCAGCTATTTCACCTGGATTCGCTCAAGGTTTTTTTCTATCGTGGATTGGCCGACACCCTTGACCTTCGCCAGGTCTTCCGGCTTTTCGAAGGGCCCATGGTTCTTCCGGTACTCAACGATATCCCGGGCGCGGGACTCACCGATACCGCTGAGGGCATCGGCCAGGTTTTGAGCGCTGGCTGTGTTGATATTGACCGGCGCCACATGGGCGCTCTCTGCCAGCGCGTTTAGCGGCGTCGAAAGCGCGCAAACCAGACCAATGGCAGACAACAGGCGCGAAAGTTGGGGATTGAGATAAGACATGACGAAGCTCCTTTTCGTGTTTGAGTTGATGCACTTCCTGTGCACGAAAGTACTATAAGGCAAAACCAGCGCCGCACTACAGTTCTAAATGCGTAATTATTGCAGCCAGTGTGGCACACGGATCCTCGCTACGGGTAACCGGGCGCCCGATCACCAGGTAGTTGCTGCCACTTGCCAATGCTTGCGCCGGTGTCAAAACCCGGCGCTGGTCGTCGTCACTAACGTCCGCGGGACGAATACCGGGGGTCACCAGCACAAAGTCGTCACCGAGTTGTTTGCGCAGCATCTCGCACTCCCGTGCCGAGCAAACCACGCCATCCATCCCCGCGTCCCGGCTCAATCGTGCGAGGTGAGCCACCTGCCGGGTTGGATCTACTGTCACCCCTACCTGCGCCAGATCCTCAGCCCCCATACTGGTTAAGACCGTTACCGCGATCAATAGCGGAGGCGAGGACATCCCTGCAAGGCTGGCGCGGGCAGCAGCCATCATGCGCCCACCACCGCTGGCATGCACGTTGACCATCCAAACACCAAGATTTGCCGCTGCGCGCACTGCCCCGGCAACCGTATTGGGGATGTCATGGAACTTGAGGTCGAGAAACACATCGTATCCAAGCGAGGTCAACTGCTCCACCAGCGAAGGTCCGGCTGCGGTAAACAGTTCCTTGCCGACTTTTACTCGACAAAGCTCTGGAGACAGGCAACGAGCCATCGCCAGGGCAGACGCTTCATCGGGATAGTCGAGGGCGACAATAATGGGAGATCGTGTCATTGGCATAATCCGATTAACAGGTGAACTCAACCACCGGCCCTTGGTACCATTGCATCAATCACCGTCGATACCGAGTATGGGCGCAACACAGCCCCAGCCTTTACAGTTGGGACACTGCCAGTGCAACTGGCGCCCAGAAAAGCCACAGTGATCACAGCGATAAGCCGGTTTGTGCTCGCGCGCCTGCCGGGCGACATCCTGCAGCCCCAGTAGATTCCGGCGCGCGTCTTCAACCGACGACTCGAGGCTGATCTCGAGCAGCCGCTTCATGCCCAGAAGGGTCGGATGCTGCTGCAACTCGCTCGCCAGCAGTTGCCCGGCACGGTCCACATCGCCCCGCTCATAAAGTGCATCAACCAGACAAAGCACAGCAGCGGTAGATTTGCGACGAGCCAGAAAGTTCTCCAGGTAACGATACAGGCCTGGCAATTCTCCCGCGCTGCTGTAGTTACGCTGCAGCGCTGGCAACACCACGGCAATAAACGCCGGGTTTCTCTCGGCGATACCCTGCAGCACCTGAATCGAGCGTCGCCATTTTTCCTGCTGTTCAAGAATTTCGGCCTCTAGCAAGCCCGCTCGCACACACTGGGAGTCAAACTGTTGTGCTCGCTTGATTTGGGCCACCGCCGCGCTGCCATCGCCCGTCGCCAGAGCCTTGCTGGCAAGTTCACAGCAGTAGTAAGCGAGCCGAGTCGCCATACTGTTCTGCGCCTTGCCATTACCGGGCGCCCCTGCAGGACTTTGATCCGGCAATATCTTCTCGCCAGCGGCAACCGCCTGCTCCCAGTCTTTTTCCTCGTCATAAATGTCAGTCAGCAAGGTCAGGGCTTTACTGCGCAAGCCCGGCGATTGCTGGACGAGATCCTGCAGTAGACTTTCAGCCCGATCCAACACCCCCGCATGCTGGTAATCCCTCGCAAGCTCGAGGTGCGCATTGTTTTGTTGCTGCTCGGTCAATCCCGGATGCCCGAGCAAATTCAGGTGGATACGAATGGCCTTGTCGACTTCGCCGCGACTGCGCATAAGATTGCCAAGAGCCACGTGAGTGTCGAGGGTCGAGTCGTTGACTTCAAGCGCCTCGACAAAGGCCTCGATACCCTGGTCTGTTTTCTCACTCAGCAGGTAGTTGAGCCCCTGATAAACTCCGGGAGGGACTTTTTCGAAGCTTGTTCGGTGTCCCTTATGGCCACCGAATCGCCCTAGCAACCACCCAATGCCAATAGCGACAAATACCAGTAAAAAAAAACCAGTATCTGACACGAAAGCCTATTCCCTCGCCGCCGCCTGAATATGTTCGATTTCCTGTTCGTAATGCTTTATCTTGCGGGCACTGCGAGCCTGGCCCGTCTTGAGCTTGACGAAAACACCCATCCCCGCCAGCAAACCAAGAATACCCCCCAGCGCAAAGGTGCCTATCAACCAGGTAGCAACACTGGCCGTCACTTCTGCAGCCAGCAAGTCTACTTTCAGGCTCGTTGCATTGGCCAACGCGAAAACGACACCGAAAACAAGCAGCGCCAGCACCAACAAAACTGTGAGAAAGCTCGTAATAAATTTCATGAGATCTCCGAAACCGGTTACCGGTGGTAGAAGAAAATCGCCCTGACCTGAGCCAGGCCTGCTGGAACCCAGCCTCCAGTTCCGCAATGGTACCAAATCTACGACAGCTTTATTACGATTGTACGCAGGAACATCAGTGAGGCACTTTAAACTGCGCCTGCCGCTAGTTGTAGCGACGCCACGTTCTGCTCTTATGCGATCCGGGAGACCGTCCTGAGAAAGTCCCGTGCACAAAAAAGCGGCATGGCCTGAGGCCATGCCGCTCTGCGGCTCATGTTCTAAAAGCGCCCGATTAACGAGAAGCCTGTGACGACTGCCCTCGAAGTCGATCGTTCACCCTCTCCCTCATTTCCTTGCCGGGCTTGAAATGAGGTACATATTTACCTTCCAGCTGCACCGTCTCGCCAGTCTTGGGGTTGCGGCCCCTGCGCGGCGCCCTGTAGTGCAACGAGAAACTACCGAAGCCACGAATCTCGATGCGCTCCCCGGCAGCCAGCGACTGGGCCATATAATCTAGAATTTTCTTCACCGCCAATTCCACATCCTTCAGGGGCAATTGCGTCTGTTTGGCCGCTATCCGTTCAATTAGTTCTGACTTCGTCATTACCACTCCGCCGTATGCCGCTGAACCGCACCAAAGACCGCAAAACTACTCGTCATAATAGCAAAAAGGCGCCCGACTACCCAAGTAGTTGAAGCGCCATTGCTGGAAACCCTTGTTACAGAAGCTTGAACTATCAGCCTTCCTGGTCGCGGTTTTCCATCTCAGCCTTGATCAAGTCGCCCAGGGTGGCAGGTGCAACCTTGTCTTCACGCTTGCGCAAAGTCTGGATCGCCTCCTTCTCGTCGGCCATGTCTTTCGCTTTGATAGAGAGGTTCATCGTGCGGTTTTTGCGATCGACGTTGATGACCTTGACTTCCACCTCGTCACCTTCCTTCAGCACATTGCGCGCATCTTCAACCTTATCGCGGCTGATTTCCGAGGCCTTGAGAACACCCTCCACCTCGTCGCTGAGGGTAACGATCGCTGCTTTCGCATCAACTTCCTTCACCGTGCCTTTAACGATAGCGCCCTTGTCATTCTCGGCGATATAGTCGGTAAAAGGGTCGCTATCCAGTTGCTTGATGCCCAGCGAGATGCGTTCACGCTCGGGGTCGATGGCGAGAATAACGGTTTCGATCTCGTCACCCTTCTTGTAACGACGCACGGCTTCTTCACCGCTCTCCTGCCAGGAGATATCAGACAAATGCACCAGGCCGTCGATATTGCCGTCGAGGCCGATGAAAATACCAAAGTCGGTAATAGACTTGATGACGCCCTTGACCTTGTCGCCCTTGGCATTGGTCTGGCCAAAGGTATCCCAGGGGTTGTCCATGCACTGTTTGATGCCCAGGGAAATACGCCGACGCTCCTCGTCGATATCCAGCACCATAACCTCGACTTCTTCACCCACCTGGATAACCTTGGAAGGATGGATGTTCTTGTTAGTCCAGTCCATCTCTGAAACGTGTACCAGGCCCTCGACACCCTCTTCGATTTCGGCAAAACAGCCGTAGTCAGTGAGATTGGTCACAACTGCCTTGATACGACTACCCTCGGGGTAACGATTCTTGATCTCGACCCAGGGATCTTCACCCAGTTGCTTCAGACCGAGGGACACGCGATTGCGCTCGCGGTCGAATTTCAATACCCGGACATCGATCTCATCACCGACGTTGACAATCTCGCTGGGGTGCTTGATTCGCTTCCAGGCCATATCGGTTATGTGCAACAGCCCGTCAACGCCACCGAGATCGACGAACGCACCGTAATCGGTGAGATTCTTGACAATACCCTTGACCACAACACCTTCGGCCAGATTCGCCAGCAGTTGCTCGCGCTCTGCACTGTTAGCTTTTTCCAGCACTGCGCGACGGCTTACGACCACGTTATTGCGCTTGCGATCCAGCTTGATGACCTTGAATTCAAGCTCCTTGCCTTCGAGATGGGTTGTCTCGCGAACCGGCCGCACATCGACCAGCGAACCGGGAAGGAAGGCTCGAATCGTGTTGACATCAACGGTAAAGCCACCCTTGACCTTGCCGCTAATCACACCCTTGACGACTTCGTCAGCTTCATGGGCTTTTTCCAATTCAATCCAGGACTCGGCGCGCTTGGCCTTCTCGCGTGAGAGCCGGGTTTCACCGAAGCCGTCTTCTACTGCCTCCAGAGCGACCTGGACTTCATCTCCGATATTGATATCCGATTCACCGGCATCGTTTACGAACTGGTCCCGGGGGATCACACCCTCGGACTTGAGGCCCGCATGGACAGTAACCCAGTCGTCGTCCACGTCAACCACGATGCCGGTGACAATCGACCCCGGCTTCATATCGATGGTTTTCAGGCTCTCTTCAAATAGATCAGCAAAGCTTTCGCTCATAAGTCGCGTTACCTTTAAATGTCATTGCAAGAGCTTTCGCTCTTGTTCCACACAACCAGCCTGTGTGGGTTAGTGAGTAATCGAAACCGTCCAGCACAAGCTGGCGACTAGCTGGTAGTTTCCCGTTTTAGCAGGTCCTGGACAGCGCCGAAAAATCAAAACAACCCCCGCACACCGGCTTCAGCCAGGATGCGCTGGTTGACTTGTTCTATGGTCAATTGGGTGCTGTCCAGCACCATTGCATCCGGCGCTGGCTTCAGCGGCGATGCACTCCTCTGGCTGTCACGCTCGTCCCGGGACTTGATGTCCGCCAAAAGCGGGGCGAGACTAACATCTTCTCCCTTGGCTTTCAACTGCTTGTAACGTCGGGCTGCTCGCTCCTCGGCAGAAGCAGTGAGAAATACCTTCAGCATCGCATCCGGGAAAACCACCGTGCCCATATCACGTCCGTCTGCAACAAGCCCGGGTGCTTCAGCAAACTCACGCTGGCGCGACAACAAAGCTTCCCGCACCGCAGGATGTGCCGCCACCCTTGATGCCATGACCCCTATCGCCTCCTCCCGGATCGCCCGACTGACGTCTTCACCCCGAAGCCAGACCACCGCCTCCAGCGCAGCAGAGGGTTCGAATGAAACTTCCAGGCCCGCCGCGAGCTGCGCCAGCGCGCCTTCCTGGTCCGGGCCGACGCCCTGGCGGGAGGCATCGAGCGCCACCAAGCGATAAAGCGCGCCACTATCGAGGAAATTCCACTGCAGATGCCGGGCCAGTAACTGACTGATGGTACCCTTACCCGAGCCGCTCGGCCCGTCGACGGTAATTACCGGAACTAACTGGTCACTGGTCATGTGGCACCTCCTCTGGTGAAACCTGCATACCGCAACGATTGGCCAATTCGACGAAACCGGGGAAAGACGTTGCCACGTTCGCGCAGTCGTCGATGATGACCTCCCCGCCTGCCCGCAATGCGGCCACCGCGAAGGCCATGGCGATTCGATGGTCACCATGACTGCCAACCCGGCCAGCGCCAATAGCACTGCCGTTGATGACTATGCCATCCGCCAGGGGCACAGCGTCGACGCCGAGCTGCTCCAGCCCATCAGCCATCACCTGGATCCGGTCGCTCTCCTTGACCCGCAGTTCTTCTGCACCGTGCAGCGTGGTTCGGCCCGCAGCGCAGGCCGCCGCGACGAACAGGACCGGAAATTCATCGATGGCCAGGGGCACCAACGCCGGCGGGATTTCAATTCCATGCAACGGCGCCGAGCGGACACGAAGATCTGCCACCGGCTCCCCACCGACGATCATTTCATTTTGCACGGCAATATCGGCGCCCATGAGCCGCAGGATATCGATCACCCCGGTGCGCGACGGGTTCATTCCGACATGCTCCAGCAGCAGATCCGAACCTGGGGCAATGCTCGCAGCCACCATAAAAAACGCCGCTGACGAGATGTCCGCCGGAACTTCGATATCGCAGGCTGTCAAGCTGCCGCCCCCCGCCAGTCGCGCGGTGGCGCCCTCGACCTGCACCGGATAGGAAAAGCCCCTCAGCATGCGTTCAGTGTGGTCACGGGTGGGGGCCGGCTCGGTTACAGAGGTCTCACCCTGAGCATAGAGCCCGGCCAACAGAACACAGGACTTGACCTGGGCGCTGGCCACCGGCATCACGTAATCGATCGCCGTCAACCGCTGTCCGCCGCGTATTTTCAGCGGCGGCAGGCCACCCTCACCCGTTTCGACGGCGGCTCCCATAGCCCGCAATGGCACTGCCACACGCTCCATGGGGCGGCGCGAGAGGGAAGCGTCACCGACCAGTTCCACATCAAAATCCTGGCCCGCCAGCAAACCCGCCAGCAGGCGCATGGAGGTGCCGGAGTTGCCCAGGTAAAGAGCCCCCTGCGGCGCGCGCAGCCCGCGCATGCCGACACCCTGTACCACCACCTCGCCCGCAGCGGGGCCGGTGATCTGTACCCCCATACTGCGAAAGGCATTGAGCGTTGCCAGGGCGTCTTCACCCTCTAGAAAACCGCTTATCCGAGTTTCACCGGAAGCGATCGCGGCAAGCATAATTGAACGATGGGATATGGATTTGTCACCGGGAACCCGGCATTTTCCAGTGATCACACCGCCGGCCTTTACGCGATATCTCAACACGGTCTTTTGCATCCTGTTGGCTGGTTGGTATTTACCCTCTGTCGCCATCGCACCGCATTACCCGCTGCTCGACTGGCGGGCTTGCAACAGTTCGGCGAATCGGTCGCGGGCGCTCTTGGCCTTACTGTAAAGGGCCATTATTTGATCGCTGTCCCTATCCGCAATGGCTTCACGCAATTGCTGTAATTGCCCGGCGAATTGGTCGATCATGTCCAGCAGGGCTTCACGATTGGCAAGACTGATATCGTGCCACATCTGCGGGTCACTGGATGCTATTCGGGTGAAATCCCGAAACCCGCCCGCGGCGAAACGAAATATATCCTGTTGGCGATCCTGGCTTGCAAGCAGGTCGACCAGGCTGTATGCGAGAATATGGGGAAGGTGACTGGTCGCCGCCAGCACCTTGTCGTGGCGGGCAACATCCATCTGAACCACTTCCGCGCCAACGGCCTGCCACATCTGCTCAACCACCGCGAGTGCGCCGGGGTCGGTGTGTCGCGTCGGGGTCAGTATGACGCGATGTTGCTCAAACAGACCTGCCCGGGCCGCATCCACACCGCTCTCTTCCGACCCGGCAATCGGGTGTCCCAGCACCAGGTTCGATGGCTCGCGCCCCCATAACTCCCTGGCCTTGCGCAACAGGTTGCCCTTGACACTGGCAACATCGGTGAGCACGCTGGACGGCTCCAGTAAGCCGGGCAACCGGGCCATCACCTGCTCGGCGATCAAGGTCGGCGTTGCAAGCACCACCGTGTCCGCTCCCCGTAACGCCTCCGCTAGATCCAGGGTAAAGCTGTCGATACAACCCAGCTCCAAGCCCCTGCGCAGGGAGGGCTCGCTTCGGCCCCAGGCGACGACGTGATCCACCAGGCCTCGCTGGCGCAAGCCCAGGGCCAGTGAGCCCCCCATAAGGCCAAGCCCGAGAATCACCAATCGTCTGTAGCTATAGCGTTCTGACATCGTCCAGTCCTGGGCTTTGGGCTTTGGGCTTTGGGCGCGGCTAAATCACAGCTCTGGGGTAGGACCCGAGCAATTTTAACGACACCGACTGCTCTTCCAGCGCCTTGATAATGCGCCGGATGTGGGGCTCCTGCTGATGCCCCTCGAACTCCATGAAAAAAACATAGGCCCAGGTCTCGGTCCGCGAGGGCCTGGTGTCGATGCGCGTTAACCCAACACCCTCGCGCTCGAAGGGTTCCAACAGGTGAAACAGGGCCCCCGGCTGGTTGCGGCTCGACACGATGATGGAGGTCTTGTCTCCCCCGCTCGGGGGCACCGCCTCCCTGCCGATGATCAGGAACCGGGTGGTGTTATCCGTGTAATCTTCAATGTTGGTAGCGAGCCGTTTGAGGTGGTACAGCTCTGCCGCCATATCCCCCGCCACCGCGACGACACTGGCATCAGCGGCTGCCATTCGCGCCGCCTCGCCATTACTGCTGACCGCAACCCGGTCGACCCCCGGCCAATTTCGATCCAGCCAGTGCCGGCACTGCGCAAGGGCCTGCTGATGGGCGCAAATACAGCGAATACCGGTGATGTCCGCCGCAGGGGCCGCCAGTAAATGTAACTGAATGCGCAGCTCCACCTCTCCACAGATTTTCAATGGCGAATGGATGAAGTGGTCCAGGGTGTGGCTGACCATGCCTTCGGTGGAGTTCTCGACCGGGACCACACCATAACTGCATTCCCCGGATTCTACCTGGGCAAAAACGTTGGCAATGGTTTGTTGCGGGCGATTGATCACCGCATGGCCGAAATGCTTGAGCGCGGCGCCCTGGGTAAAGGTACCCTCCGGGCCGAGATAGGCCACCTGCAATGGCCGCTCCAGCGCCAGGCACGCCGACATGATCTCGCGAAAGATATGCGCCATTGCTGTCTCGTCCAGAGGCCCGGCGTTGCGCTCCATGACCTTGCGCAGGACCTGGGCTTCTCTCTCGGGGCGATAGAAGGTGGGGCCTTCCTCCGAACAGTAATCCGATTCTCCGGTCGCAAACTCACGCTGCTTGACCTTGGCAACCTGCTGCGCGCACTCGGCTCGCTGGTTGATCAGCTGCTGGATTTTTTGATCGAGCTCATCGATCTGTTGACGCAGTGCTTCAAGGCTCGCCGCTTCGCTCATGATGTCAGGCGTTTCGTTGCTCGAAGTCACGCATGAAAGCGATTAAGCTGTCCACCGCTTCCTCAGTCACCGCATTGTAAATGCTCGCACGCATCCCGCCGACTGACCGGTGCCCTTTGAGATTCAGCAATCCCGCCTCTTCCGACTGCTGCAGGAACAGTTTGTCCAGTGCACTGTCGCTCAGGGTAAACGGTACATTCATCAACGATCGATCGCTCACGGCGACCGGGTTACTGTAGAAGTCGCTGGTGTCGATGGCAGTATAGAGTTTCTCTGCCTTGCGGCGATTGACCCGCTCCATCGCCGTAAGGCCGCCCTGCTGCTTCAACCAGGCGAACACCAGGCCGGCAAGGTACCAGGCATAGGTGGGAGGGGTGTTATACATGGAATCGGCATTCGCCTGTATCTCGTAGTCGAGCATGGCGGGGGTGATCCCACGCGACGATCCCAGCAGGTCGCGTCGCGCGATGACCAGAGTCAAACCCGCCGGGCCAATGTTCTTCTGGGCTCCTGCATAAATCACACCGAAGCGGCTCACATCCAGCGGCCGCGACAAAATCGTCGAAGACATGTCGGCCACCAGCGGCGCGCTGACCTCGGGAATCCAGTCAAACTCGACACCACCAATGGTCTCGTTGGGCGTGTAGTGCAGATAGGACGCTCGGGCGCTCAGCTGCCAATCGGAAAAGGCCGGAATCGCGCTGAAATTGCTCGCCTCACCACTTGCCACCACATTGACGTCAGCGTACCGGCGCGCCTCCTTGATCGCTTTCTTCGACCACTCGCCGGTATTGACGTAGTCCACCACGGCATCTTCGGCAGATAGGTTCAGCGGTACCGCGGCAAACTGGGTACTCGCACCGCCCTGCAGAAACAGCACGGCATAATCCTCACCGATATTCAATAGTTCGCGAAAGTCGGCTTCCGCCTGCTGCGCAATGCCCACGAATTCAGTGCTGCGGTGACTCATTTCCATCACTGACAGACCGCGGCCCTGCCAATCGGTTATTTCCTGCTGTGCCTGCTGCAGCACCGCCTCGGGAAGTGCTGCGGGACCAGCACAGAAATTATACTTGCGTGTCATCAACGACCTCATGCAAATTGTGGTTCGGGGATAGAAAGGCTACTCTTCGTCGGCATCGGCAGGCTTTCCAGGGCCAGCGTCATCAATCGCATCGGAAACGGAGCCGACTTCACCTGGATCACTTTGAGCGACCTCGTTTTGGTAGTCGATATCGTCATCACCGGACTCGTCGATGCGCTCGATACCGACCAGTTGCTCGCCATCCTTGAGCCGGATCAGGGTTACGCCCTGGGTATTGCGACCACTCTGTGAGACTTCATCCACCCGTGTTCGGACCAACTTGCCCTGGTCGCTGATCAACATCATTTCCTCACCACAGTCCACCTGTATGGCACCCACCAGGGCGCCGTTGCGATCGCTGCATTGCTGCGCGATCACGCCCTGCCCGCCCCGGCCCTTGAGGGGGAAATCCGCCACTTCCGTGCGCTTGCCAAAGCCATTCTGGCTTGCGGTGAGAATATGCTTGCCGGCCTGGGGAATTAGCAGCGAGATGACGCGGCTGCCAGCGGCAAGGCGGATTCCGCGAACGCCCTTGGCAGTCCTGCTCATCGCGCGCACATCGGATTCCTTGAAGCGCATGCACTTGCCGTTTGAACTGAACAGCATGATGTCACAACTGCCGTCGGTAATCGCAGTTCCCACCAGGTGATCCCCTTCGTCCAGATCCAGAGCCCGCAAGCCGGCACTGCGAGGCCGTGAAAAGGCGTCCAGCGGGGTCTTCTTGACGGTACCCTGGGCAGTGGCCATGAATACGAATTGTTTGGCGCCGTAATCCTCGACCGGCAGGATCGAGGTGATGCGCTCGCCCTCCTCCAGGGGTAGCAGGTTGACCAGGGGGCGGCCACGGGCAATACGACTGGCAACCGGAATCTGGAAGACCTTGAGCCAGTAGACCTTGCCAGCATTACTGAAGCACAGGATCACGGTATGGGTGTTGGCAATCAGCAGATGCTCGACAAAATCTTCTTCCTTGACCGCCGTAGCCGATTTACCCGAACCACCGCGACGCTGTGCCTGGTAGTCTGCCAGCGGCTGGCTTTTGGCGTAGCCACCGCGTGAAATGGTTACCACGCGATCTTCTTCGGTGATCAGGTCCTCCACCGTGAGATCATGCCGCGAACTGACGATTTCCGTGCGACGCGGATCGCCAAACTCTTCCTTAACGGCCTCAAGTTCTTCGGTAATCACCGCCATCAGCTTGCTGGAATTGCCGAGTATATCGAGGTACTCGACGATTTGTGCGAGCTTTTCCGAATACTCCGCCAGCAGTTTCTCGTGCTCCATGCCGGTCAGGCGATGCAGCCGCAGGTCCAGAATTGCCTGGGCCTGGGCCGGTGAGAGATGGTAGAGCCCGTCCCGTAAACCGTATTGGTCAGCCAGGTCTTCTGGCCTGCACGCGGTATCGCCGCTGCGCTCCAGCATTACCAGTACGTCCCCCGGCGACCACGGTTTGGCAATCAGGCGCTCCCGGGCTTCAGCCGGGCTGGGCGAGGATTTAATCAACTCGATCACCGGGTCGATATTCGCCAGTGCGATCGCCAGGCCTTCGAGGATGTGACCCCGCTCCCTCGCCTTGCGCAACAGGTAGACGGTTCGCCGGGTAACGACCTCGCGACGGTGGCGCAGGAAAGCTTCGAGCAGTTGCTTCAGGTTGAGGGTACGTGGCTGACCATCCACCAGCGCTACCACATTGATCCCGAAGACGTTTTCCATCTGGGTCTGGGCGTAGAGATTGTTAAGGATGACCTCGCCCACTTCGCCGCGACGCAACTCGATGACCACTCGCAGGCCGTCCTTGTCGCTCTCGTCGCGTAGCTCGCTGATACCCTCGATCCGTTTCTCTTTGACAAGGTCAGCGATTTTTTCGATCAGGCGCGCCTTATTGACCTGGTAGGGCAGTTCACTGATAACGATAATTTCCCGCTTGCCCGCGGCGTCCTGCAATACCTCGGCTTTGGAGCGCACATAGATGCGACCCCGACCGGTTCGATAGGCCTGCACGATACCCGCCCTGCCGTTGACGATTGCACCGGTGGGAAAATCAGGCCCGGGGATAATTTCCATCAATTCGTCAATGGTAATGTCAGGGTTCTCGATCAGGCTTAGACAGCCTCGCACCACCTCATCGAGATTGTGGGGGGGAATATTGGTGGCCATGCCCACCGCTATGCCGGACGAGCCATTGACCAGCAGATTCGGCACCCGGGTCGGCAGCACGTCGGGGATTTGCTCGGTGCCGTCGTAGTTGGGCACGAAGTCGACGGTCTCCTTGTCGAGATCCGCCAGCATCTCATGGGCGATCCTGGCCATGCGTATCTCGGTATAGCGCATCGCCGCCGCGGAGTCCCCATCGATGGAACCGAAGTTACCCTGCCCATCGACCAGCATATAGCGCAGGGAAAAGGGCTGTGCCATGCGCACGATGGTGTCATAAACCGCCGAGTCGCCGTGGGGATGGTACTTACCGATAACGTCACCGACCACCCTGGCGGACTTTTTATAGGGCTTGTTCCAGTCGTTTTTCAGCTCGCTCATGGCGAAAAGCACACGCCTATGCACCGGTTTCAGGCCATCGCGTACATCGGGCAGGGCGCGACCGACAATGACGCTCATGGCATAATCAAGGTACGACTGTTTCAGCTCGTCTTCGATGCTGACCGGCGATACTTCTTTGGCTATTTCAACCATATTAGGCGCTGACACCCCTTGACTTTATACTTGAGGAAGTGTGCACATCCGGCGTTCATTATACGACCCACCCGACAAGCACGACAAAGCCCGCAATCATAGCAAATACGCCCGCGAATTCCGACACCCGGTCGCGCTTATTCAAGATAAAACTGCAGTTAGAACGAGCCCTTGGCACTGTGCCCACCGCTGATAATCGGTATACTTACCCGATCCGTTTCTCGCTGCCAAAAACCAGGGAATTTCGATGCCTGATCCAGGCCGACAGAAAGTCGATTCATTGCTGTTCGCACGCTGGGTCATTCCAGTCGTCCCCGCCAATGTTGTGCTGCCAGACCACGCTATTGCAATCACCGATGATCGCATTACCGCCATTTGCTCTCGCAGCGAAGCCCTGCAGCGGTTCACTGCGCTGCGGACAGTTGAGCTGGGCCGACATCTGCTGATTCCCGGGCTGGTCAATGCCCACGGCCATGCTGCCATGAGCCTGTTCAGAGGCATCGCCAACGATAAACCACTGCAGCAGTGGCTGCAGCAGGACATCTGGCCGGCCGAGCAACGCTGGGTCAATGCGGAATTTGTACGCGACGGAGTCGAACTCGCCATAGCCGAAATGTTACTCTGCGGCACCACCTGCTTCAGCGACATGTACTTTTTCCCGGAGGCCGCCGCCGAGGCCAGTCGCAAGGCCGGCATCCGCGCGCAATACGCGTTTCCAATCCTGGATTTTGCAACCGTCTGGGGCAGTGGCCCTGATCACTACATCAGTATGGGTATAGAGCTATTCGATCAGTACAAGAACAGTGCCCTGGTACAGATTGCGTTTGGCCCCCATGCTCCCTATACCATTGCACCTGCGCAGCTCGAGCGCATTGCGATGTTATCCGAGGAGCTGCAGGCCTGTGTCCAGATGCACGTTCACGAGACCGCACAGGAGGTCAGCGATGCCGTCGCCCGGCACGGCGATCGCCCGCTGCGCATGTTGAAAAACGTCGGGCTACTCAATCCTCGCATGCAGTGCGTTCATGCCTGCCATCTTGACGGGGACGACATCGCCGATCTCGCCCTCACCGCCAGCCATGTGGTGCACTGCCCGGAATCGAATCTCAAACTGGCCAGCGGCATCTGCCCGCTGAACGAACTCGCCGGCGCCGGAGTAAATATTGCCCTGGGAACCGACAGCGCCGCCAGTAACAACGACCTCGACCTGCTCGGCGAGATGCGCACCGCAGCGCTGCTGGCCAAAGTCGAGGCCACAGACGCCGCCGCGCTGCCGGCGTTCAAGGCGCTCGAGCTGGCGACCATCAACGGCGCCAGGGCTCTCGGGCTAGAGCACAGCCTGGGATCACTGGAGCCCGGAAAAATGGCAGATATCGCAGCGATCGATATGAGCGCAGTGCGCCTGCAGCCGATCTACAGCCCGCTGTCCCAACTGGTTTTCAACCAACTGTCGGATAAGGTCAGTCATGTCTGGGTCGGCGGCAAGGCACTGTTGGAAGACGGCCAATTCAAAACCCTCGATACCGAGTCAATCCATGCCCGGGCAAGCGCCTGGTCAGACAAAATCACCGGAGCCTCCAGTTAATCCATGAACAACCCAGGCCATACCAATGTCGACCCCCACGAGGTCGCGAAATTCGAGGAACTTGCCAGTCGCTGGTGGGATCGAGAGAGTGAGTTCAAGCCCCTGCACGATATCAATCCACTGCGGGTAAACTACATCGACCAGCGAGCCCCACTGGCTGGTAAGCGGGTGCTGGATGTGGGCTGTGGCGGCGGCCTCCTGAGCGAGGCGATGGCGCAACGCGGCGCCGCTGTAAGCGGCATCGACATGGGTGAGGGCCCGCTGGCAGTGGCCCGCATCCACCTGCTGGAGTCGGGCCTCGATATCGATTATCACAAAGCCACCGCAGAAGACTTCGCACAACAACACCCCGGCGAGTTCGATGTGGTTACCTGCCTGGAAATGCTCGAACATGTGCCCGACCCCTCATCGGTCATCTCTGCGCTGGCGACGCTGGTGAAACCCGGCGGCCACGTTTTTTTATCGACCATCAGCCGCAATCCGAAAGCCTGGCTATTTGCCATCCTTGGCGCTGAATACATGTTGCGGCTGCTGCCGCGGGGAACCCACGACTATACCCGGTTCATCCTGCCATCGGAGCTGGCAAGCTGGCTGAGGGCGGCCGGCCTGTCGCTGCATGATCTCAGCGGTCTGCAATACAACCCGTTAACCCGCAGCTATCGACTTGGTGGCAACGTCGACGTCAATTACCTCGCCCACGCAAGCCGGGCCGATTAGCCATGTCCCGACAATTACAGGCCGTTTTGTTTGATCTGGACGGCACCTTGCTGGACACGGCCCCGGACTTTGCGGTGGTTCTCAATACCATGTTGCAGCGCCACGGCAGGACGCCATTACCTTTCGAGGCAATTCGCCGGAATGTGTCCAACGGCGCCCGCGCCCTGGTGCAACTCGGTTTCAATATTGGCGACCAGCATCCGCAATTTTCGCCACTGCTCGAAGAACTGCTGGACCAATACCGGCGACGACTGAGCGTGGACACCCGCCTGTTCGAGGGCATGTCGCAACTGCTGGACCTGCTGGAGGCCCGCAAACTGGCCTGGGGTATAGTCACCAACAAGCCCGCGCTGTATACCGACGCCATCCTGCATGACCTGGAACTGGCGCAGCGCTGCGCTACCGCCATCTGTCCCGACCATGTCGCGCACCGCAAACCCCATGCCGAACCGATACATGCTGCCTGCGCAGTGATTGGCTGTGAGCCGAAAGACGCCATTTACATTGGCGACCACCGTCGGGATATCGAGGCCGGGATCAACGCGGGCATGCCGACCATCGCAGCGGGCTACGGCTACGTGAGCGCCGAAGATCCGCCCGAGAGCTGGGGCGCCAACCAGGTCGCTGCATCGGTCGGGCAACTGGAGAGTTTTATCCGCGAACGCATGGGAATATCACTATGACACTGCTCAATTACCGTCCTCAGGCAAACCTTCTCGAGGGAAGAGTCATCCTGGTCACCGGCGCCGGCGATGGTATCGGTAAAGCCGCGGCGCTGGGTTTCGCAAATCATGGTGCAACCGTCATTCTCGCCGGCAAGACAATTGCCAAACTGGAATCGGTATATGACCAGATTGTCGACGCGGGCAAGCCGCAGCCGGCGATCTACCCCATCCACTTTGGCGGCGCGGTATTCAAGGATTATGAAGATATGGCCTTTCGGCTGGACGATGAGTTCGGCCGTCTCGACGGCCTGCTCCACAATGCGGCGATGCTGGGGCCTCGCACTCCGATTGCATCCACCGACCCCGACAAGTGGCACGAGGTAATGACGGTCAACCTCAATGCACCGTTCATGCTCACCCGCGCCCTGCTGCCACTGTTGAGCGCATCGGAGGATGCATCGGTCATTTTCACCTCCTCCGGCGTGGGCCGCCATGCCAGGGCTTATTGGGGACCCTACGCGGTGTCGAAATTTGGTATCGAGGGGCTGATGCAGGTACTGGCGGATGAGGTTGAGGCGACGTCAAATATTCGCGTCAACAGCCTCAATCCCGGCGCGACGGATACCGCCATGCGGCGTCAGGCCTATCCGGCGGAAAACCCTGAGACCAACCCGTCACCCGAGCAGCTGTTGCCAGCCTACCTGTATCTCATGGGGCCGGACAGCATGGGGGTCCATGGTCAAGCCCTCGATGCCCAGGCCTGAATGTGATCGGGGCGAGAAGTGCAGTTTAGTGGCGGCGTGAGCGCGTTGGACCACGCTGGCGCAACTTTTCCAGTTGGCGCCGGTAGTCCTGGCGTTCCTGCTGCGTCAGCGGCTGTTCCCGCTGGGGAGCAATATCAACCAAGCGGCACAGGATGTCGACGTCAGTCTTGCCCAGGTCCAGCCAATCACCGGGCCTGAGCAGGCTCGGTATAGCGACGTTACCATAACGAATTCGCTTGAGCCTGCTCACGGTCACTTCCTGTGACTCCCACAGGCGTCGCACCTCCCGATTACGCCCTTCCCGGACCGTAACGGTAAACCAGCGATTCGCACCACGCCCGCCTTGCACCCTGATCGCAGCGAAGCGCGCCATACCATCATCCAGCAGCACACCCTGCTGCAAGCGCTGGAGCATGGCATCGTCCACCTCGCCTAAGATGCGGCAGGCATATTCGCGCTCGACCTGGGTTGATGGATGCATCAGCTTGTTAGCCAACTCGCCGTCGTTAGTAAACAGCAGCAGACCGCTGGTGTTGATATCCAGCCTGCCGACCATCACCCAGCGCTCGTTGTGCAACGGCGGCAGGCGATCGAACACTGTGGGCCGGCCCTCGGGGTCACTGCGCGTCGCTACCTCACCCTCGGGCTTGTTATAGGCCAGCACCCGGCGCCGGCGCCTGGCTGCCTGTGCCCGATCGAGGGCTTTGCCATCGACGACAATTTTATCACTGTGACTTACCCGATCACCAAGGGTGGCACGCCTGCCATTGACCTTGACCCGGCCGGCCTCGATCCAGCGCTCCATTTCCCGGCGCGACCCCAGCCCCAGGGAGGCGAGTATCTTCTGCAGCTTTTCGTCACCGGCAGGCACCCGCGTCATGAACCAGGTAACTCCACCACATTGCTGCGGGGCAGTTGCCCGGGTTCGCTGGCGGCTGCAGTCGATGCCTGTGAGCCCGCCTGCAGATCAGGTGCACCGCTAACTTCCTGCACTTGTGCGGGGGCATCGGGATCATTCAGCGCAGTTTCCGGCCTCGGCCCGTCGTCCTGGCTGGAGGCCGCCAGAGGCGCTACCCCGGGTTCGACGGCAAGCCCCAACTCAGTGCTGATACTGTCAAGATCGCGAATCGCTGCCAGGCTGGGCAACTGGTCCAAGTCCTTTAAATTGAAATAATCCAGGAAACCCCGGGTGGTTGCGTACATGGCGGGCCTGCCGGGCACCTCCCGATGCCCCACTACCCGCACCCAGTCCCGCTCGAGCAGAGTGCGCATTATGTTGGTGCTTACCGCGACGCCCCTGATCTCCTCGATCTCACCACGCGTGATGGGCTGGCGATAGGCCACCAGCGCCAGCGTCTCAAGTAGCGCCCGGGAATAACGCTGGGGCTTCTCCTCCCACAAGCGGCTCACCCAGGGCGCCAGGGACTCCCTGACCTGAATACGATAGCCACTGGCCACCTCGACAATCTCGAAGCCGCGGCCAGCACAGTCATTGGCGAGATCGTCCAGCGCGGCTTCGATCTCGTCCCGCCCCGGCCGCGGCTCTGAATCGTCGAATAATTCCGCCAGTCGCTTTACGGGCAATGGCTTGCCTGCGGCCAACAGCGCACCTTCAATGATTTGCCTGAGCTTTTCCGGTTCGAATGTCATACCACTTTCGCTTTTACATGGATAGGGCCAAAGGCTTCAGTCTGCACCAGCTCGACCAGGGATTCCTTGATCAATTCCATCACGGCGAGAAAGGTGACAACCACTCCCAGCCTGCCTTCCTCTGCGCTAAACAGCGCCACGAAGGGAACGAATTGCTGGTCTCGCAGGGCGTCGAGCACCATCGACATTCGCTCCCGGGTAGAGAGCAGTTCGCGTTCAACGTGGTGGCTGGTGAACATCTCGGCGCGGTGCATTACCTCGCCCAGTGCCAGCAGGATTTCCTTGAGATCCACCTCGGGCTCAGCCGCGGGAATGCCCTGGTCGGGTAATTCAGCATGGGCGCCGAACAGCTCCCGCTCCATGCGCGGCAGCTGGTCGATATCCTCGGCAGCGGTCTTGAAGCGCTCGTATTCCTGCAGCCGCCGAATCAGCTGCGCCCTGGGGTCTTCCTCGTCCTCACTGTCGTCGCCACTGCTGCGGGGCAACAGCATTCGGGATTTGATCTCCGCCAGCATCGCCGCCATGACCAGGTATTCCGCAGCCAGCTCAAAGCGCATGGCATCCATCAGTTCGATGTAAGAAATATACTGCACCGTGATTTCGGCGACATTGATTTCGAGGATATCGATATTCTGGCGCTTGATCAGGTACAGCAACAAATCCAGCGGCCCCTCGAAGGTGGCGATAAAAACCTCGAGCGCAGCGGGCGGTATGTAGAGATCTTTGGGTAGCTCCGTAATCGCCTCGCCCCGGACGATGGCGAACGGCATCTCTTCTTGCTGCGCGCCCATGCTCTGGCGAAGTTGTTCGAGCTTTCCTGTCAGCACGGCCTCCGGAGCCACCACAGGGGATTCCTGCGCCGGCTGTTGCGGGCCAATAGCCACCGCGGCCTGTTGTTCAGAGTCAGCCATTGTCGTCATTTTAGTGGGGGTCTGCCCGGGCCGGAATTTGTCGTCGACCGCCGATTGTAACAATATATGGTGGAAAGGTCGTCATTATGCCACGAAATCGTCGATACTGCCCCTGCCCTCTCGCACCACTTGGGGAACGTCTTCCAGCAGGTCAACGACGGTTGTCGCTTCGATACCGCAGAAGCCGCCATCGATAACCAGTTCAACCCGGCTCTGGAGCATGTCGCGTATTTCCCTGGGATCCATCAGCGGGTACTCGTCCCCCGGCATGCGCAGGGTGACGCTCAGTAGCGGCTCGTCGAGCTCCTGCAACAAGGCCAGGGCGATGGCATTGTCGGGCACCCGAATACCGACGGTACGTCGTTTGCGGTGGAGAATGCGGCGGGGGACTTCATTGGTCGCGGCCAGAATAAAAGTGTAGGGGCCGGGGGAGTGGGCTTTGAGCGAGCGGTAGGCCTGGTTGCTGACCTTGGCGTAGGTCGCAATCTCGGACAGGTCCTTACACATCAGGGTAAAATTGTGCCTGGCGTCGAGCTGGCGGATGCGACGAATCCGCTCCAGGGCGTCCTTGTCGCCCATGCGGCAACCCAGAGCATAGGTGGAGTCAGTGGGGTAGGCGATAACACCGCCCTTGCGAACGATCTCGCTCGCTTGCTGGATCAACCGCTGTTGGGGGTTCTCGGGGTGAATCTGGAAGAACTGGCTCATCTGCTACTCGATTCTGCAATGCAAACTTCGCTGCGCCGACCGCCAACCCCGGCGCGGAAGCTTTTGCTGCGGTGTTCACTGAAACAAGTCCCAAACCGGGATGATATCTGCCGGAATGCTGGGAGTACTACCCAGGCGCTTCCAGCTCATGTGGGCGCCATGATAGTCGCTACCAACCGACGCCGCCAGCCCATATTCACGGCACAGTTGCTCTATCGATGCCGCCACCGCGGGGGTTCTCCCCCGCGCCGCCAGTTCGATCCCCCGCCCCCCGGCGGCAACGAAGTCAGTGTTCAGCCTGCGCAGCTTGGTGCGGGTGAGACTGTAATTCTCCGGGTGGGCCAGAACTGCTACACCACCGGCATCCACGATCCACGCGACCGCCTCTTCAAGCGCGGGCCAGCAATGATTGATCCCCGCCATTTTGCGGTTGCTCAAATAGCGGTCAAATGCCTGCCCGCTGGACTGGCAGACACCGTGCTGCACCAGCCAGGCGGCAAAGTGCGGACGGCAGGGCGGAGCCCCCCGGGCCAGCGCGAGGGCGCCATCGAAGGCGCCGGTTATACCCATCCGCCCGAGTTGGTCGGCGATCATGCGCGCCCTGCTGAAACGGATCTGCGACTGTTTCGCCAACGCCTGCTGCATCGGTTCTGCGGTTTCATCGATGTCGAGGCCCACCACGTGCACACTGCACTTGTTCCATACGGTGGATAGCTCAACGCCGCTGATGAGCCGGCAGCTTCCCGTCGGCTCCAGCCGCAGGGCGGCGCGCAGCTCAACCAACCCGGCGACGGTGTCATGGTCGGTCAGTGCCAGCAGTTCGACGCCGGCATCAGTCGCCTGCGCATACAATTCTCGCGGCGACAACTCACCGTCCGAAGCTGTGCTGTGGCAGTGTAAATCGGCGTTCATAGACTCGTTTCCGCTATCCGGGCACCTGTTGCCCGATTATCAGCGCTCAGACGTGGCCATCGCAAGCGCTGCGAGCACTCCCTGCCCGCACCAGCGGGGAATCGTCCACAACGGGTTTCACAGGGAGCCAGTTGCAGTATACTTGTGTCCCTGTTTTACATCGGAACCAGGCCTGCATGAAACAACTTATCGAGTTGGTGCCAATATTGCTGTTTTTCGCCGTTTACAAGGCGGATGGCACGCATCTCCAGTTCGGGCCGATCGACTACCGGTTCGACGGCATCTACACGGCGACGGCGGTGCTGATGCTGGCTACCCTGGCGCAGGTTGCGATTGCCCGGCTCACCACCGGTAAACTTGAAAAGCGGCAGCTGTGGCTGCTCATTGCGGTACTGGTTTTTGGGGGCGCGACAATTTTATTGCGCAACGAACTTTTCATCCAATGGAAACCGACCATTTTTAACTGGGCGATGGGGCTGGTTTTTCTGGGCAGCCAGTTCATCGGCGAGAAAAACCTGATCGCCCGTACCCTGGGTAGCCAATTGCAGGTTCCCTATAATGTATGGACCCGCCTGAATTACGTCTGGTCGGGTTATTTCTTCCTTGTCGGCGCCCTCAACCTGTACGTCGCGTACCAGTACAGTGAGGAATTCTGGGTCAGCTATAAACTCTACAGCGCGCTGGGCTTTACCGTTGCCCTGTCGCTGGTGACCGTCGCCATGCTGGCCCCGCACCTCAAAGAGGAAGATGTCAGTAACAACGGTTGATTAACCCGAGAGACCCCATGTATTACGCCATTATCAGTGAGGACGTTGCCGACAGCCTTGAGTTGCGCCTCGCCGCAAGACCTCGCCATCTCGCGCGACTGCAGCAACTCAAGGACGAAGGCCGGCTTCTGCTGGCGGGACCGCACCCTGCCATCGACAATGAGGAACCCGGGAATGCCGGCTTTACCGGCAGCCTGGTGATCGCCCAATTCGAAGACATCGACGCAGCACGTCAATGGGCCGATGCAGACCCCTATGTGGCTGGCGGTGTCTACCAGCGGGTGCAGGTCAAGCCATTTAAAAAGGTATTGCCCTGATCCGCGCAAGCCCGCTGGCAAAGGGTTAGGCATTTTTCCAGTTTTCGCCAGAGCGTCGTTTGCTTGGTCCGCGCGATTGAATACTATTGAGCGACTGGTCCTGTTCAGCCAATTTGAATGACTACCAACGGAGTCCGATTGTGAAAATCTTTCTACTGTGCGGCTTGTGGCTTCTGCTGCCACTGACAAGCCTTGACGCAGTGGCGGCGCAAACCCGATGGCTTTCAGATCAACTTCCCCTTGATCTGCGCTCGGGCAACAGTAACCGCTACCGTGTCATCAAAATGCTCGAGCCAGGCACCAAGGTCACTGTCCTTAAAGTGGACAGAAAAGCCGGGTTCACCCAGATCAGGACCGAAGATGGTACACGCGGCTGGGTCAACAACACCTACTTGATGGAGGAGCCGTCGGGGCGCGAGCAGTTGCTCGAGGTGCAGACCCGGATCGAGCAGCTGACCAGCGAAAATGAAATCCTGGAGGCCCAGGTTGCAGAGTTGCAGTCGCAGGGGGCACAACTGAGTCAACAGCTGGAAACGGCTGTTGCCACCAGCAGCGAGGCCCGGGCGGAATTGACCCACATATCGGAGATTTCCGCCGACGCCATCTCCCTCGACCGCAACAACAAGAAATTGATGGAATCCAACCAGTTGCTGCAGCATGAGATAGATGTCCTCAAGGGCGAAAATGCCCGACTGGAGGATGTTTCCAACCGCGAATGGTTTATCAATGGCGTTTTCGCCGTTGGTTTCGGCGCGCTGCTCGCGCTGCTCATTCCTCGAATCACTCCCAAACGCAAACGCGACGAATGGCGCTGACACTATGAATATATTTCGCTTTCTCTCACTGGGCCTGCTGGTCAACCTATTGTTTTCATCCGGAGCAATCCATGCGCAGGACGATCAGGCGGTGCAACCCGTCGTGATTATGCAAACCAGTCTGGGCGATATCAGCATCGAGCTATACCCGGAGAAAGCGCCTGTAACCGTCAGCAATTTCCTCTCCTATGTTGAGCGCGGTTTTTACGATGGCACCATTTTTCACCGGGTCATTGCCAACTTCATGGCACAGGGCGGTGGTTTCGATCCGCGGATGCAGCCCAGGGCAACTGCCGCCCCCATCGTCAACGAAGCCGACAACCGCCTGCGCAACGAACGTGGCACGATTGCCATGGCGCGCACCAACAACCCCAACAGTGCCACCTCACAATTTTTTATCAACCTGCGCGCGAACGCACCCCTCGATTGGACTAAAAGCAACCCGGGTTATGCGGTATTTGGTAGGGTCATCGACGGTATGGAAACCGTCGATGCAATGGCGTTGCAACCCACCGGGGAGGTCAATGGCTACCGGGATGTGCCACTGGAACCGATCATCATCACCCGGGCTTTTCGCAAAGCGCAATGACAGACCTGAGTATCAACCTCAACAAGGTCGCACTACTTCGCAACTCGCGTGACACCGGGTATCCCTCGGTCACACGGCACGCGCAGATGTGTATCGACGCTGGCGCCGACGGTATAACCGTGCACCCGCGACCGGACCAGAGACATATCCGGGTGCAGGACTGTTACGACCTGGCGGCCATGTTGAGCGTCGAATTCAATATCGAGGGAAATCCTTTTGCGCCACCGATGGCCAGCGAGCGCCCCGGGGTTATGGACTATCCCGGGTTTATGGCCATCGTCACCTCGATTGCGCCCGCGCAATGCACCTTGGTGCCGGACAGCAATGCCCAACTGACATCGGACCATGGCTTCGACCTTGAGAAAGATGCTGAGCGCCTGGGGCCGATAATCGAGCAACTGGCCGATCGGGGCATTCGGGTAAGCCTGTTCATGGACCCCGTAGAGCACCAGATTCGCCGGGCCCGGGAACTCGGTGCTGACCGCATCGAACTGTACACCGGGCCGTATGCTGCGGCACACGAGCTGGGGAATCACGAAGTTGTTCTTGGCCGCTACCGCGATGCCGCCCAATTTGCCGACAGTATCGGTCTTGGCGTCAACGCCGGGCACGACCTCAATCTCGATAACCTCGCACAGTTTGCCAGGTCACTACCTGCACTCCGGGAAGTCAGTATCGGCCATGCCTTTACCGTCGACTGTATCGAGCGTGGCCTTGCCGATACCGTCAAAGCCTACCAGGCCTGCCTTGGCAAATAGCCCGGGCTTCGGCGCAGTACTCCTTCCTGGCTAACACGCGCCGGCCTCACTGCACTCCTCCTCGGCGGCAGCCGCCAGTTCCTGGCGAACGTCATCGATGCCTCCGGCATTGCTGACATTGGTATATCCCAGTTGTTGCAGCGTTTCCTCGGCAATACCTGAACGTCGGCCGGACCGACAATAGAGCCGTATCGGCGCATCCTTATCGGTAGTCACTTCACTGATACGCGCGGCGATTTCCTGGTGCGGGATATTGGGATGTCCCGATATATGCCCGCTGCTGTATTCCTCGACCGAGCGAACGTCTATCCACACCTCCGGTGTATCAGCCACCGCGGCCGAACCAAGCCACGCGAACAGCACAACACCAATAATAAACCGTAGTCCAGACATCGTTGCAGTTTCCTCCATAGGCCTTGTCAGGCCACAGTTATTTATAACTCGACTTTGTTTTAGACCTCACCATTGTAACATCCTCGCCCTCCTGAAAAGCATCCTCTCCATGCCTGCTTTGCGTAGCGTGGGCAGCCGTTTCTTGCTAGGCTACGCTGCAAACATCGAGACGGAGCACCGCGGATGCAGAAGATTGTTTTTACCTTTGTCGGCGACGACAAGGCCGGCCTGGTTGAGCGCATTTCTGAAAAGGTGGCCGAGCACCGTGGCAACTGGCTGGAAAGCCGCCTCGCGCAGATGGCGGGAAAATTTGCCGGTATCGTCAGCGTTGCCATCGATGATAACAATGTCGAACCACTGCTGCATGATCTCGCCAGCCTGGCCGACGCCGGGCTTACCGTGGTAGCCGAGCGCAGTATCAGTGAAATATCCGCAAGCGGGCGCGGCGTCGCAAGGCTCACGATCCTGGGCAACGATCGACCCGGAATCGTGCATGACATATCGGCGTCTCTAGCAACGCTGGACATCAATATCCAGGAGTTGACCAGCGAAGTCCAAAGCGCTCCCATGGCTGGGATTCCGCTCTTCGCCGCGACCATCGACATCGATTTACCGGCCGAGCCCAAACGCGCCCGGTTGCAGGAACTCATAGAGGAAGCGGCCGAGCATCTCGATATCGATATTCATCTCGAACTCAACGACGAATCCTGAACAAAGCCCTGATTGCCAGCACCAGGGCAGCCAGCAGCATCGCAAGGCCAACCAACCCCAGGCTCATCCAGAGCATGCTATACAGGTCGGCGGGCGCGACATCGAAGTACTGGATAGCCGACCAGGCAAACACAGCGGTGGCGGCCAGAGCCAGGATTAGTGTTCTTACATTGCGGCGCAGCGCCATTACCTTCTCCACTTGCTCTCCACTTGCCCTGCCCTTACACACCATCGACGCCAGCCACTATATCTCGAAGTCGGCACTCTGCATTCTTGCTGATGCCGCGGCAGCCTGCTGCGCTTGTCCCGCTTCCCGCCGATCGGGGGCAATCAAGCCAGGGGTGACCGGCAAGCCGGCAGTGGCCGCAGGAAAAGACCTCCCAGCAATGCTGCAAGCAAACAGGAAGCAGCCGCTACCGCAAAAGCCCATTCGGCCCCGCGCTCCCACAATAGCCCACTTGCCAGCGCACCGAGCGCCCCCCCAGCGCCAAAACCGATGCCGCTGTACAACGCCTGGCCCTGCCCCTGGTGGCCGTTACGGAAAAAGCGTCGAATATACTCGATGGCAACGGCATGGGAACTGCCAAAGCTGGCCGCGTGTAATAGCTGAGCGATAACCAACACGGCGAAATTGCCCGCGTGAAAACCGATCAGATACCAACGCAGCGCTGACAGCAACAGGCTCAGCATCAGGATCGACTTGATCGGCCAGCGCAGCAAAGCACGGTGAACGACGACAAACAGCAACACCTCTGCCAGCACCCCAAGCGACCACATTACGCCGGTCGCCGTTCGACTGTAGCCAAGCTGCTCCAGATAGATACTGTAAAACGTGTAATAGGGGCCATGCGAGAACTGCAGCAGCAGGGCCACGACAATAAAAGCCAGCAGTCCAGGCTGGCGCAGTGTCCGCCACAAGCCCGGGGTCCGGCCCTCAATAGCACTGGCAGTTGAATCCTTGAGCAACAGGCTGCTGAACCAGATCGCGAACAGCAGCAGTGCCAGGATAGACGGCAAGGTCTGCATCGAGAAGTGATCAAACCACCAACCCAGCAATACCACGGCGAGGATAAACCCGACTGACCCCCAGAGGCGCACCAGGCTGTATTGTTCAGGACGCTGGCGCAGAAACCCAAGGGTCACGACCTCGAACTGTGGCAGTACTGCATTCCAGAAAAAACTGAAGGCGGCAACCACCAGGACCAATACGCCGAAGTCGTGACTGTGAAAAATCAGCAGGAATGCCAGCAGAGCCAATAAATTGCCCCAGCGGATAATGCCCAGTCGCCGGCCACGGCGGTCACCCAACCAGCCCCAAACACTCGGCGCAATAATCTTGGTCGCCATCATGATAGAGGACAGCACCCCGATCGCCCAGGCGTTCAAGCCTTCCTCCTGCAGGAACAGGCTCCAATAGGGGAGCCATGCCCCCAGTAATGCAAAGTAGAAGAAGTAGACCGCAGACAAGCGCCAGTAGGGTATGTCGGCCTGGCGCCAGACCAATTAGCTGACCTCTGCGGGGATTACCGGCAGCCCAGATGTGACCCCGGCATTCTGGCCGCGATGGCGCAGGCAATGGTCGAGCAGCACGATTGCCATCATCGCCTCTGCAATCGGTGTTGCACGAATACCGACGCAGGGGTCATGGCGACCGGTGGTGACCACTTCTATCGACTCGCCGCGGCTGTTAATACTGCGACCCGGCAAGCGCATGCTCGATGTGGGTTTCAAGGCGATATGCGCGATGATGTGCTGGCCGCTGGAGATGCCTCCGAGCACTCCACCGGAGTGATTACTGAGAAAGCCCTCGGGTGTCATTTCGTCACGATGCTCTGTACCCTTTTGCGCTACCGCGGCAAAACCAGCGCCGAACTCCACGCCTTTGACTGCGTTGATGCTCATCAAGGCATGGGCGAGGTCGGCATCGAGGCGGTCAAACACCGGTTCCCCCCAACCCGGGGGCACGTTTTCGGCTACTACGCTGATTCTGGCTCCGACCGAATTGCCTTCCTTTATCAGCGCCTGCATGTAGGCCTCGAGTTCAGGCACGCGATCCGGGTCGGGGCAAAAAAATGCATTCTGCTCGACGCTGTCCCAGTCTTTCAGTGCCAATTCGATGGGTCCGAGCTGCGACATATAACCGCGCACGCGCACCCCGCACTGTCGGTACAGCACTTTCTTTGCAATGGCCCCCGCCGCGACCCGCATTGCCGTCTCCCGCGCCGACGAGCGTCCGCCGCCGCGATAATCGCGAATGCCGTACTTCTGCATATAGGTGTAGTCGGCATGGTTGGGCCGATAGCTGTCCTTTATATTGCTGTAATCCTTGGAGCGCTGGTCAGTGTTCCTGATCATCAGGCCGATGGGGGTGCCGGTGGTAACTCCCTCGAAGACGCCCGACAGTATCTGGATTTCGTCTGCTTCCCGCCGCTGGGTGGTATATCGTGAACTGCCTGGCTTGCGCCGATTGAGGTCGTATTGCAGGTCCGCTTCATTCAGGGGCACGCCGGGAGGACAGCCATCGACGATACAGCCAATGGCGGGGCCATGGCTCTCACCAAAGCTGGTCACACTGAAAAGCTTGCCTATGGTATTGCCGGACATAAAAAGCCGCTCCTGAAAATCAACCGCGCATTATACGCTAAAAATACTTGCAGTAGGCCCGCAGTTCCTGCGCACTGATGGCGAGCACGCCATCGCCGCCGTGCTCGAAATCGACCCAGGTAAAGGGCACATCGCAGTAGTATTGCTCTAACGCCTCTGCACTGTTGCCAACCTCAAGCACAAGCAGGCCGTCCGCATTGAGATAGTTGGGGGCATCGCGCAGGATGCGATGCGCGAGTTCGAGCCCGTCCTCGCCTGCCGCGAGGGCGATGCCGGGCTCATGGCGGAACTCTGCAGGCATCGACGCCAGATCCGCCGAATCGACATAGGGAGGATTACTGACAATCACATCGTAACGCACTTTGCGGCCTGCCAACCCGGCAAACAGATCCGACTGTATCGGTGTTACCCGGTCCTCCAGCTGGTGCAGGCTTATATTATCCCGCGCCAGTTCCAGTGCTGGGGCGCTGATGTCAAGCAGGTCGACCCGCGCATCCGGCAAATAGGCTGCACAGGCAATGCCTATGCAGCCACTGCCGCAGCACAGGTCCAGCACCGATTCGATCCCCGCACCAGGATACCAGGGCGCAAACTGCTGCTCGATCAGCTCGGCAATGGGCGATCGCGGTATGATTACGCGGCGATCGACTGCAAAGGACAAACCGGCAAACCAGGCACGCCCGCTTATGTAAGGCAGCGGCAAGCGCTGCTCGACTCGCAATGACAGCCAGTCGACAATCTTTGCCCTCTCCTCCTTTAACAAGCGGCTATCCATAATCTGGGCAGTGATCGGCTCTGGCAAATCCAGTGCAGCCTGCACCAGGAATAGCGACTCATCCCAGGCATTGTCCGTGCCGTGGCCAAAGAACACCTGGTGACGCGCCATCAGGCTGGTACCCCAGCGCACATAGTCCCGCACCGTGTGCAGGGTCTCGATGACCTGCTGACGGTTTTTCATAATTTGACCTGTCAGTAAAACTGAGGGCTTATGATAACTGCGCGATCCGGGGGGACAAGTCTTTTTGGCGACTTCCCCACCCCAGGCAACTTTCTGCTAACATTCCATGCTCGACCGAGGGAAGACTGGATAGACCGATGGACAAAGCGTTTGCGACGATCATTGAAAGCCTGGGAGAAGACCTCAGCAGGCCCGGCCTGGAAAAGACCCCACAGCGGGCGGCGAAAGCCTTCAGGTTTCTCACCCGAGGCTATCAACAGTCTGCCGAAACCCTTGTCAATGGCGCACTCTTTCCATCGGATGCCCGGGAGATGGTGCTGGTAAAGGACATCGAGTTGTATTCACTGTGCGAGCACCATCTGTTGCCTTTCGTCGGCAAGTGCCATGTCGCTTACATGCCCAATGGCATGGTGGTGGGCTTGTCGAAAATCGCGCGAATCGTCGACATGTATGCGCGCAGGCTGCAGATCCAGGAAAATCTCACCACCCAGATTTCAGCGACGATTGAATCCATCACCGGCGCCGCAGGCGTGGCGGTGGTCATTGAAGCACACCATATGTGTATGATGATGCGCGGTGTGGAGAAACAGAACTCGTCAATGGTGACGTCTGCCATGCGCGGCGTCTTTCGCACCAATACCGACACCCGCAATGAATTTCTGGCGCTGATTCGTTAACCCCTCCGGTCTGCGGCCAGGCCAGGGCGAACTTTCGCTGGCTGTCTGGCAGGGCCACACCCGCTCAGCTCGCGGTGAGAAACCCTGACACCAGCGGAGCGAGGAGCGCCGGATTGTCGGCGTGGAAATGGTGGCTGCCGGGAAGTACCCGATAGTCGAACGTGTCAAGCTGCTGCAGCAGTTGTTGCACCCCGTCAATACTGGCATAGCCCTCCTCAGCCAGCAGGATCAGCGTCGGCGCTGCGATTGCTGCAAAGAAAGCCTCGCTATGCTCCCTACTCAACTTGAATGCCGAACCCAGGGTAAGCCGGGGATCGCTGCGCCAGCTGACGCTGCCGTCGTCTGCAACCCTCACTCCTCGTTCCACCAGCAGGCCAGCGGTTGCAGCACTTAGACCGGTGGCTTTTTGCCGAGCCGCGATCGCCTCGGCAACACTCGCATAGCGGGGCAATTGCCTGCCTGTGCAGCTGCGCTGGTCAAGCAGATACTTTCGCAATACGGCCGGCGCCTGCGCTGGTGGCACCGGTTGCGGCCAGACAGCGTCCAGCAGCACCATCCGGGCTATGCGCTCCGGCATCGTGGCAGCCAGTAGCGTTGAAATCAAAGCCCCGCGGGAGTGGCCCAGCAAATTGAAACGCTCCCAGCCCAGGGTATCGGCAAGCGCCAGGATATCGAGCAGATCGTCCCAGAGATTGTAACTACCGGGTGGAGGACGATGATCACTCAAGCCATGGCCGGGAAGGTCCATGGCCCATACATCTAACCCCCTCAGGCGCGCTCCCAGGGGGGAAAAACTTGCGGCGTTATCCAACCAGCCATGAAGCGCCAGGGTCGGCAGCGCGCTGGGGTCATGGCACCAGCGCAGTCCGCAAATACTGCGACCGTTGGCGGATGCACAGACCTCCTGTGGCATTTGCGTGGCAGTCGCTAGCATTTTCTGGCCGGCTTCATTGGCTACCTGCCGCGCCATCGGGCAGTCTAAAGAAGATCATAAACATCCTGCCCCCACACCTTTGACGCGCATCCCGGCCCGATGTACTGGTACGTCAGCAGCACAACACTCGCCGGCGCAAACGGGTATCCCTGATCCACCGATCCCTCAACAAGATAACTGCAAAGTTTGCCAACCAGCGGCTGGTGTGTCACCCAGAGCGCCTGGGTCGGCAGTTCGTGATTGGGAAGATACGTTTTATCCCATCGTTGCAGCAAGCTTTCGAGCCTGGCGGAGGGCAAAAGATCAGCGAATTCGAGCAAAGATGGCGAGCCCAGAAATTGGCAAACCGTTTCGCAGGTTTGCCTGGCTCGAAGATAAGGGCTGTAACAGACTGTATCGATGGCCACACCCTGCTGCGCCAGCCACCGGCCCATCGCTCGCGCCTGTTCGAAGCCGTTCGGGGTCAAACTGCGCTGGGCATCGGCGCCGGTGAAATTCTCAGCCTCGGCGTGGCGCATCAAGTACAGGCACCGGCGCTCACTCATGCTCGAACACGAACTCGACATCACGATTCTGTTCCCTTGACATCATCGAGCTGACCGCGTCCCCTATGGAGAGTCCTTCATAGATGACGCCATACAGGCTCTGGACCAAAGGCATATCGATTTGCATTTGGTCCGCCCGCTGCTTGACCAGCTTCAGCGTGTTGACACCCTCTGCCACCTGTCCCAACTCGGCAACGATCTGGTGCAGGTCCTTACCTTCACCAAGTGCATACCCAACCCGATAGTTACGGCTCAAGGGTGACATACAGGTGACGATCAGGTCGCCGACCCCGGCGAGTCCGATAAACGTCAGGGGATTGGCTCCCATCTCGACCGCAAAACGGCTCATTTCCGCCAGTCCCCGGGTCAGCAGTAAACCGATGGTATTCTGCCCCAGGCCCAGCGCCGCCGCCATGCCTGAAATGATCGCATAGATGTTCTTGAGAGCGCCCCCCAGTTCCACTCCGAAGCAATCACTGCCGGAATAGCAGCGAAAATAGTCACTGTGCATGATCTTTTGGATGTGGCCGCACAGTTCGGCATCATCACTGGCGATGACGGTACCAGTCAATTGGCGCTGGGCGATCTCGCCAGCCAGGTTCGGCCCGCTCATCACCCCCAGGCGCGTCCCCGCGATTTCCTCCTGCAGCACCTGGCTCATCAATTTATAGGTGCCGGCCTCGATACCCTTGGTTGTACTTATCAGCATGGTACCGGGCCTGACAAACGGCGCCATATCACGGGCCACCTGCCGGCAGGAACTACTGGGTACCGACATGAATACAATCTCGGCGGGCGCTATGGCATCCTCGAAGCTGGTAGAGGCCCGCATGTTCTGATGCAGGGTAAGATCGGGAAGATAGGCACTGTTGACATGCCGTTCATTGATCTCCTGTGCCCGCTCCTCATTGCGCAGCCAAAGGCAGGTGTGATGCCCGTTCTCCGCCATCAGGTTTGCGATGGCAGTGCCGAAGCTGCCGCCGCCAATGACTGTAATAATTTGATCCCGCATGACAGCTGACTCCCTTACACAGTGAGAAAGGTGGTTCTGGACTGATCCTAGAAGGCCACGCAAAGCTTATTGTTTTTGTTACGTCCACTACGCGGAGACCATAAAACACCGGGCGCATACGCCACCGCATGCCACATTCCGCACCGGGAATAATGGCGGGTCGTTAGCTGCTGCAGTGTATCAGAACGTATCAAGGGGAGGTATCGCCGCCCGCTAACGGGCGGCTTATGGTGCGGGGAGGGGTTAGCCGTTATATCTCTTAGCTCGATAGTTCGAGCAACAGTTTGTTGAGCCGGTGGACATAAGCCGCCGGATCTTCCAGTTGCCCGCCACTGGCGAGTTGGGCCTGCCCAAACAGCACTTTACTCAATTCCGCAAAGCGGTCTTCGTCGGCTTCGTGATCGAGCTTTTGAACCAGCGGGTGCTGCGGGTTCAACTCAAACACCGGCTTGGTATCAGGCAGCGCCTGGCCGGCTGCTTCCAGGATGCGCCGCATTTGTGGTCCCATATCGTTCTCGGTTACCACCAGACAGGCAGGCGAGTCGGTCAAGCGGGTGGTGATGCGCACGTCCTCGACATCCTCGGACAGCACGCCCTTGACCCGCTCCACCAGCGACTGGTTTTCCTCGGCCAGCTTCTTCTGCTGTTCCTGGTCCTCCGCGCTATCCAGCTTGCCAAGATCCAGCGTGCCACGGGCGACGTCCTGGAACGGCTTATCCTTGTACTCGTTCAGGTGGCCAATCAACCATTCGTCAACGCGGTCGGACAGCAACAACACCTCAATGCCCTTCTTGCGAAAGACTTCCAGGTGGGGGCTGCTGCTGGCGGTATTGAAGTTCTCGGCGGCAACATAGTAGATCTTGTCCTGCCCCTCCGGCATGCGCTCGAGGTACTGGTCCAGTGACTGGTTCTGTTCTGCGACATTGTTGTGGGTCGTCGCGAAACGCAGCAGCGCCGCTACCTTCTGGCGGTTGTTGAAGTCCTCCGCCGGCCCTTCCTTCAGCACCTGGCCAAACTCCTTCCAGAAAGCCTGGTATTTCTCCGGCTCGTTGTTGGCCAGTTTCGTCAGCATGTCCAGCACCCGCTTGGTCAGTGCGCTCTTCATGCTGTCGACAGCAGGATCCTGCTGCAGGATTTCCCGCGACACGTTCAGGGACAGGTCATTGGAATCGACGACGCCCTTGACGAAACGCAGGTAGAGCGGCAGAAACTGCTCTGCGTCATCCATGATAAAGGTTCGCTGCACATACAGCTTGAGGCCACGATTGGCATCACGCTGCCATAGGTCAAACGGTGCGTGCTCTGGGATATAAAGCAGGCTGGTGTATTCCAGTTTTCCCTCAACCTTGTTCTGGGACCAGACCAGCGGATCCTGAAAGTCGTGGGACACGTGCTTGTAGAATGCCTTGTACTCCTCATCGCTGATTTCTGCCCGTGGGCGTGTCCACAATGCGGTTGCATCATTGACCGACTCAAACTCAACCGGCTTGTCGTCTTCGCTAGCGCTCTCGTCATCGGCGGCCACAGGCGGGCTCTGCTTGACCATCTTCACCGGTATAGCGATATGATCGGAGTATTTCTTGACGATACTGCGAATACGCCAAGCGTCGGCAAACTCTGCCGCATCGGGCTTCAGGGTCAGGATGATGCGGGTGCCCCGGTCCTCTTTCACCAATGGCTCTACACTGAATTCGGCCTCGCCCTGGGATTCCCAGGCGACACCCTGGTCCGCCGGCAATCCAGCGCGGCGGGTTTCTACCCGGACCTTGTCAGCTACGATAAAGGCAGAATAGAAACCGACGCCGAACTGGCCGATCAACTGAGAGTCTTTTTGCTGCTCCCCGCTCAGGCTGTTGAGAAATTCAGCAGTGCCAGACTTGGCGATGGTACCCAGGTGCTCGATGGCTTCATCCCGGCTCATACCAATGCCATTGTCACTGATCGTGATTGTCTTCGCTTCACCGTCAAATTCGATGGCAATAGCCAGGTCAGGATCGTTTTCGTAAAGTGAGGGATTGGAAAGCGCTTCAAATCGCAATTTATCGCTGGCATCAGCGGCGTTTGAAATCAGCTCTCGCAAAAAGATTTCCCTGTTACTGTACAGGGAGTGGATCATCAGATGCAGTAACTGCTTCGCTTCTGTCTGAAAACCGCGGGTCTCCCGGGCGGATGTTTCGCTCATACCTGTTGCTCCTGAGTTAATCAAATGCTTGCTACCACTACTAACGGATACGACTATCCCGCGCCCGCCAAGCCAGTGTGCGCGTTGTTCCGATGTTGGGGGTTTAGATGGGGAGTATTACGGGGTTTTCAAGACTGAATCGTTTTTCTCGCATAAAAAAAGGGGCATCCAGCGGATGCCCCCTGTTTTCTACTTACTCTGCTCAGGAGCCGGTAATTGTCCAACCGGTAATTTCGGCCAGTCCGGCACCGATATCAGCCAGGCTACGCACGGTCTTGACGCCTGCATCCTCCAACGCGGCAAATTTTTCTGCCGCGGTGCCCTTGCCGCCTGCAATAATGGCGCCTGCATGGCCCATTCGCTTGCCGGCCGGAGCAGTGACACCGGCAATGTAGGAGACGACCGGCTTGGAGACGTTTTGCTTGATATACGCCGCTGCTTCCTCTTCCGCAGTACCGCCAATCTCACCGATCATCACGATGGCCTCGGTTTGGGGGTCCTGCTCGAACAGGGCGAGGATATCGGTAAAATTGGACCCGGGAATGGGATCGCCACCGATGCCTACACAGGTTGACTGACCGAAGCCAGTGTCGGTAGTCTGCTTCACCGCCTCGTAGGTCAAGGTACCCGAACGCGAAACGATGCCCACCTTGCCAGGCAGGTGAATGTGCCCCGGCATGATGCCTATCTTGCACTCACCGGGAGTGATAACACCCGGGCAATTCGGTCCGACGAGGCGAACGCCGAGGGCGTCGCAAGCAACCTTGCACTCGAGCATATCGAGGGTTGGAATGCCCTCGGTGATACAAACGATCAGCTTGACACCGCCGTTAGCTGCCTCGAGGATGGAATCCTTGCAAAAAGGCGCCGGTACATAGATAACCGTCGCGTCTGCGCCGGTCTCCTCTACTGCATCCTGAACGGTATTGAAAACGGGCAGCCCAAGGTGAGTCTGGCCACCCTTCCCCGGGGTCACGCCGCCTACCATCTGGGTGCCGTATTCGATCGCCTGCTCGGAGTGCATAGTGCCCTGTGAGCCAGTGAAGCCCTGGCAGATAACCTTGGTATCCTTGTTGATCAGAATACTCATTTTACACCCTCCGCAGCCGCCACGACCCGCTGTGCAGCCTGACTAAGGCTGGTCGCAGCAATGATATTCAATCCACTTTCCTCCAGTAGCCTCGCACCGATCTCAGCATTGTTACCCTCAAGCCGCACGACCACCGGTACTTTGACACCCACTTCCTCTACAGCGCCGATAATACCCTCAGCGATCAGGTCACAACGCACGATGCCGCCAAAAATGTTCACCAGCACCGCTTTCACATTGGCGTCGGAGAGAATGATCTTGAACGCCTCCGTTACCCGCTCCTTGGTTGCGCCGCCACCAACATCGAGAAAATTGGCCGGTTCGCCACCGTGCAATTTGATGATATCCATGGTGCCCATCGCCAGGCCGGCACCGTTTACCATGCAGCCGATGCTGCCATCCAGGGCCACATAGTTCAGCTCCCACTGGGCCGCATGGGCCTCCCGGGCATCGTCCTGGGACGGGTCGTGCATCTCACGAATCTGTTGCTGTCGGTAGAGCGCATTACCGTCGATATTGATCTTTGCATCGAGACAGTGCAAATCGCCCTGCTCGGTAATCACAAGCGGGTTGATTTCCAGCAAGGCCAGGTCACGATCATGGAACAATCGTGCCAATTGCAGGAAGATGTGGACAAACTGCTTAACCTGATTACCCTGTAACCCAAGCTTGAAAGCCAGCTCACGGCCCTGGTAGGGCTGGGCTCCGGTCAGCGGATCGATAATTGCCTTGAGGATTTTCTCAGGCGTTTCATGGGCGACCTTCTCAATCTCGACACCACCCTCGGTGGATGCCATGAACACCACACGACGCGTGGATCGGTCGATAACAGCCCCGAGGTAGAGCTCCTGGTCTATATCGGTACAGGCCTCGACCAGCACCTTGCTCACCGGCTGGCCGCTTTCATCCGTTTGGTACGTCACCAGGTTTTTACCCAACCACTGTTTGGCGAACGCGCGGATATCGTCCTTGGATTTTACCAGCTTGACACCACCGGCCTTACCGCGGCCGCCGGCATGAACCTGCGCCTTGACTACCCAGCGGTCGCCGCCGATAACATCAGCGGCCTGGGCGGCCTCCTCAGGTGTCTCACAAGCAAAGCCCTTCGATACCGGTAAGCCGTACTCGGCAAACAGTTGTTTCCCCTGGTACTCATGCAGATTCATGTGTCGATTCCATGGTCAGTTTAAGAGTTCTTTTTATGTGGCTCCCTGTCAGTGGGGCCACTTCCTGTGCAAAACGGGCCCTAATTGTGCTGAAAATGCCGGGTTGACGCAATATTTCTGGTGTTTCTTTCGCCAAAACCCGCCTTCAACCCGGCCTGTGTCGATTTCTCAGTGCGATTGCCCTACTTACGTGGCTTGCGGTTGGCCACATGGATCGCATGCCCGCCCACAGCCAGTGCGGCCTCGTGCACCGCTTCCGACAAGGTCGGGTGGCCAAACACTATCAAGCCGATGTCCTCTGCGCTGCCGCCGAACTCCATTGCAATCACCATTTGCTGCACCAGGTCAGCAGCCGCCGAACCAATGATGTGGCAACCGAGAATGCGATCGGTCTCGGCGTGGGCGATCAGCTTGACCATCCCTGCTGTATCGTTGGCCGCCAGCGCCCTGCCGCTGGCGGCAAATGGGAAAGCGCCGGTCTTGTACGGCTGGCCCTCGGCCTTGAGCTGCTCTTCGGTTTTGCCGACCCAGGCAATTTCAGGGTGGGTGTAGATGATCGAGGGAATGCAGTTGTAATTCAGTTGCGGTGCTTTACCTGCAATGCGCTCCGCAACCATGACACCCTCCTCGGATGCCTTGTGCGCCAGCATGGGCCCGCGAACGATATCACCGATGGCGTATACCCCAGGCGCCTCGGTCTGGCAAAAGTCATTGACGAAAATGAAACCACGCTCGTCAAGCCCCACCCCACAGTCCTGCGACAGCAGTCCCTCGGTGTTGGGTTTGCGACCGACAGAGACGATCAGGTTGTCGAACACTTCCTGATGCTCGCCATCGCTATCGCTGTAAGTTACGGTAACCTTGTGCTTCTTGGCGTCGACCTCACTCGACAGCACACGGGCGCCGAGTCGTATATCGAGGCCCTGTTTTTTCATGATCTTGCCGGTTTCCCTGGCAATCTGGTTGTCGGCAGCGGGCAGAAAGTCATCCAGCGCTTCGAGTACAACAACCTCGGAACCCAGGCGATTCCACACGCTGCCCAGTTCCAGGCCGATAACCCCGGCACCCACAACGCCAAGCCGCGCAGGGACCTTATCGATTTCCAGGGCACCGGTTGAATCGACCACGATATCGCTGTGCAGCGGCGCCGGGGGAATCTCCACCGGCAGCGAGCCGGTAGCGATAATGATGTTCTCGCCCTGCACGGTCTGCTCGCTGCCATCGTTGCCCGCGACTTCTACCCGCTTTCCGGCAAGCAGTCGCCCCTGGCCCGTAATCACTTTTACGCCGTTGGCTTTGAGCAAACCTGCCACACCACCTGTGAGCTGCTTGACCACCTTCTCCTTGCGCTTGAGCATGGCCGGCACATCGATCGATACATCACCCACCCCGATGCCGTGCACATCGAACTCTGCTGAAGCCTCGAGGAACTTGTGGCTGCTGTCCAGCAGCGCCTTGGAGGGAATACAACCCACATTGAGACAGGTGCCGCCCAGCACCGGGGCACCCTTGTCGTCGTGCCATTTCTCAATAAGGGCCGTGTTCAGACCCAGTTGCGCAGCGCGAATCGCTGCGACATACCCACCCGGGCCTGCCCCGATGATTACCACATCGTATTGTTCCGACATTTACCCTCTCCTGAATTTTTGAATTCGCCTTGCCCCACCTGCGCAGGCCTGGTGGGCACCCGCGAGTGGCTGGGCAGAACCTTCTTTTTACCAGCATTCATCTACCGGTTGGGCAGGCCCCGCACCCCGGGCAGGGCACAAACCCATTACCCGGCCGGCTGCCTGTGTCATGTTTGCGGATTACCGAGGAACGGGCTCCAGCCGAGCCAGGGCTGCCCGCTACACATCGAGCAGTATGCGCGCAGGTTCCTCGAGCAGGCCCTTGATCGCCACCAAAAACTGGACGGAGTCTTTGCCGTCAATCAAGCGGTGATCGTAGGACAGCGCCAGATTCATCATCGGCCTTATAACGACCTGGCCATCCTCCGCAACCGGGCGGGGCTTGATCGTATGCATTCCCAAAATTGCCGCCTGGGGCGGGTTGAGAATTGGTGTCGACATCAGGGATCCATAAATGCCACCGTTGGTGATGGTAAAGGTGCCGCCCTGCATATCCTCTATTGCCAGCTTGCCCTCACGGGCCTTGAGACCGTATTCCGCGATTTTTTTCTCGATATCAGCAATACCCATTTGATCGGTATCCCGCAGGATGGGCACAACCAGGCCCTTGTCTGTGGAGACCGCTATCCCGATATCCTGATAGCCGTGATAGACCACATCGTTGTCGTCGATGGAGGCATTGACAATAGGAAAACGCTTCAATGCTTCAGTCGCCGCCCGCACGAAGAGACCCATGAAACCGAGCTTTATCCCATGCCTTTTGGTGAATGAATCCTGGAAGTGCTTACGCAGGTCCATAACAGGCTGCATGTTAACCTCGTTGAAGGTGGTCAACATGGCCGTGCTCTGCTTGGCATCGAGCAGTCGTTCGGCGATTCTTGCCCGCATCCGGGTCATTGGCACACGCTTTTCCACTCGCCCCGTGGCGCTGTCCACAGGGGGCGCCAGAGGAGTAATGGCCTCGGGCTTGGCAACAGGCTTCGGTTTGTCCTTGACCTTTGCTGTGGCCCCCACCGCATCTTCCTTGGTAATCATGCCACCCTTGCCGGTACCCGCGATGGTCGACACATCGAGTTTTTGTTCCTCGATTATCTTGCGTGCAGCCGGGCTCAAGCGCGGCTCATCACCGCTCGCGGCGGCGGGCTCCGGCGGCGTGGCCTCGGACACAGCTGGCTCAGCGGTGTCTGCGGCAGCGGCTCCGGGTTCCAGCATCCCGAGCAATTCATTACTCTCTACGGTGTCACCCACATCACGGATAATCTCGGTGAGAGTTCCGCTTTCAACCGCGACAATTTCCAGCACGATCTTGTCAGTTTCGATTTCAACCAAAAGCTCGTCGCGGCGCACTGACTCACCAACCTGCTTATGCCAGCTTGCTATGGTGCCGTCAGCCACCGATTCGGGAAAGGATGGGGCTTTGATTTCGATTGCCATGATAGTTCCTTCAGTCTGGGAAGCTGTGACGGGTGGATGAACCTTGGGGCTCAGGATTCAATACCCAGCGCTTCCTTTATTAGTTTTTCCTGTTGTTGTATGTGCAATGCCATGTACCCTGCCGCTGGAGAGGCAGACGCCTCGCGCCCCGCGTAGGCGAGTTTCAGGTTCGGGTTGTGCTCGTAAACAATGCGTTTGAAATGGTGCTGGCTACTGTACCAGCAACCCTGGTTCTGCGGCTCTTCCTGGCACCAGATAACGTCGGTCAACCTGGTGTAGGGGGCCAGTACTTCCCACAATTCGAACTCGGGGAAAGGATACATCTGCTCCAGACGAATAATCGCTACATCATCCAGGGCCGCCGCGCGACGCGCATCGCGCAGATCGTAATAGACCTTGCCGCTGCACATGACCAGGCGACGAACGCGCTCAGGATCAATGTCATCCACCTCGTCGATCACATTGTAAAACTTACCGGAAGCCAGTTCCTCAAGGTCCGACACGGCCTGCTTGTGACGCAGCAGGCTCTTCGGACTCATCACAATGAGCGGCTTGCGCATCGGGCGAATGACCTGCCGCCTGAGCATATGGAACACCTGGGCCGGAGTCGTCGGAATGCAAACCTGGATGTTGTGCTCCGCACAAAGCTGCATGAAACGCTCAAGCCGAGCCGAAGAATGCTCGGGCCCCTGCCCCTCGTAGCCGTGGGGCAGCAACATTACCAAACCACAAAGTCGCTGCCACTTGTGTTCACCGCTGGTGATGAACTGGTCGATAACCACCTGCGCACCATTGGCAAAATCTCCGAACTGGGCTTCCCATATATCCAGGGTGCTAGGAGTGGTTGTGGAATAGCCGTATTCAAAAGCCAGCGCTGCCTCCTCTGACAGCAGCGAATCATGAATAGTGAAGCGAGGTTGTTTTGCGGACAGATTCTGCAGTGATACGTAGATCGACGCATCGCGCTGGTTGTGCAGAACAGCATGGCGATGGGAGAATGTGCCGCGGCCGACGTCTTGTCCTACCAGGCGCACCGCATAGCCCTCGTCCAGCAGTGTTGCGTAGGCAGCGACCTCGGCATAGCCCCAGTTGATCGGAGTTGCTCCGGCGGTCATTTTGCGACGATCCTCGAGAATCTTCGCAACCTGGGCCTGGACCTGGAAGTCTTCAGGGGCTTCGTTCACCCGCTGCATCAGATCCCGCAAACGACGCAGGTCGAATCGCGTATCGACGGGCATATCCCAGTTGTGTCCCAGGTAGGGCTCCCAGTGTACGAATAATTCCTTGTTGGGTTTCTTCACCAGACTTTTTACGACGTGCTGTCCAGTCTCCAGCAGATTCCGGTAATCGACCATCATCTGCTCGTCCAGCTCAGGCGTGATGATACCCTCGCGAGTCAACTTGGCAGCATACAGCTCCCGGGTGGTCGGCTGCTTGCGGATCTTGCGGTACATGAGAGGCTGGGTGCCGGAGGGCTCATCGGCCTCGTTATGGCCGCGACGCCGGTAGCACATCAGATCGAGAACGACATCGCGCTTGAATTCCTGGCGATAATCCAGGGCCATCTGGGTAACGAACAAAACCGCCTCGGGATCGTCACCATTGACGTGAAAGATCGGCGCCTGCACCATCTTGGCGATATCGGTGCAGTATTCGGTGGAACGCGCATCTTCGCGCACACTGGTGGTAAACCCAACCTGGTTATTGACCACTATGTGCACCGTACCCCCCGTCCCATAGGCACGGGTCTGCGACATCTGGAAGGTTTCCATCACCACGCCCTGGCCGGCGAAAGCTGCGTCACCGTGCACCACCACCGGAATCACCTGGTCGCGGTCTTCATCATTTCGCCGATCCTGGCGTGCCCGCACTGAACCCTCTACCACGGGCCCAACGATTTCGAGGTGCGAGGGGTTGAACGCCAGCGCCAGATGAACCTCGCCACCCGATGTCATAACGTTGGAGGAGAAGCCCTGGTGGTATTTAACGTCAGCCGAGCCGTGGTAGATGGCCTTGCCTTCAAACTCGTCGAACAGTTCAGCGGGGTTCTTGCCGAATATATTGACGAGTACATTGAGGCGACCGCGGTGGGCCATGCCGATTACCAACTCGCGCGCCTCGTAGGAGCCCGCCCTCTGGATCAGTTCGTCCATCAACGGAATCAGGCTCTCCCCTCCCTCCAGGCCGAAGCGTTTGGTGCCGGGGTACTTGGAACCGAGGTATTTCTCCAAGCCCTCAGCGGCGGTCAAACGCTCGAGGAGGTGGATTTTGATCTCCTTGCCCCAGTCCGGGGCCGAGCGCACCGCCTCCATCCTGCTCTGGATCCAGACCCGCTCGTCGGTGGATACGATGTGTGTGAATTCGGCGCCCACCGTGCCACAGTAGGTCTTTTCGAGCGCCTCGACAATTTTCCCGAGCGTCGCCGACGATTCTCCGATACTGAGCGTTCCGGTCTGGAATATCGTGTCGACATCGGCCCCGGTAAGCCCGTAAAAATGCAACTCGAGATCGGGCACCGGTTCGCGCTGCAGCAGTCCCAGGGGATCGAGCTTGGCCTGCTGGTGCCCGCGTTGCCGGTAGGCGTCTATCAGTTCGACAACGTGGACCTGTTTGCGCTCGTAGTTGGTGCTGAGGCTCTCCTCCGCCTGCGGGTCGGTCATCCGCCGACGACCGAGTTGTGCAAACTGCTCGACTATCTGGGAATGGGGGATGTCCCGCGCAGAGTAGCCATTGACCCGGGGCAGTTTGTCGAAGTAATCGCGCCACTCGACGTCGACGGCGTTGGGGTCTCGCAGGTACTCTTCATAAAGCTCTTCCACATAGGCAGCGTTGCCACCGAATATATGGGAGCTGCCCCATAACAACTCCATATTGTCTTTTTGCATGGAGGCCAACCTCTAGTCCAAATTGGAAAGGGCTTGTCGCGTTCGTGGCCCCCGGGGCCGCCGCCCCCATCGCTGTTGTCGATAGGACCACACCCCAGGCGTTATAAACCGAAAAACCGCATTTAAACTTATTGTCTAACCGTTAAAGCTTGTTACCGGTACCCGTTTGAAGCCTGGCGTCCTCAGGTTGCGTTTTTCAGCAACATACCGCGAATATGCCCGATCGCACGCGTCGGGTTCAATCCCTTCGGGCAAACGTTAACGCAATTCTGGATACCATGACAGCGAAATACACTGAACGGGTCGTCGAGGTCTGACAAGCGCTCGGCCTGCGCGGTATCACGACTGTCGGCAAGGAAGCGCCAGGCCTGCAATAAACCCGAGGGGCCAATAAACCGATCTGGATTCCACCAGAAGGACGGGCAGGCAGTCGAGCAGCAGGCGCACAGAATACATTCATACAGGCCATCCAGCTTGGCGCGGTCCTCAGGTGATTGCAATCGCTCAATCGCTGGCGCTGGCTCATTATTGATGAGGTAGGGCTTGACCTTTTCGTACTGCTGGTAAAACAAGCTCATATCGACCACCAGGTCGCGCACCACCGGCAAACCCGGCAGGGGCCGCACTACCAGCTTGTTGTTCTTGACTGTGGACGACAAGGGAGTGATGCAGGCCAGCCCGTTCTTGCCATTGATGTTAAGACCGTCAGAGCCGCAGACCCCCTCTCGGCAGGACCGACGAAACGCCAGGCTCGTGTCCTTGGCCTTTAGCTGTTCCAGCACGTCCAGCACCATCAGGTCCTTGCCCTCGGTTTCGAACTGGTAATCCTGCATATAGGGTTCAGCATCAGTTGCCGGGTTGTAGCGATAAACACTCACTTGTAGCATGGTAGGACCTCTCAACTAGCATGACGCGTTGGCGACGTCTGCGCTTTCACCATTGAAACCTTCATTCCAACTGTAACTAGAGTGTACGCCCAGCGCCCTCCAATGGCTCAGGTGACAGGGCGGGCGCCGGAGAGCAGGCCTTTCGGGGCAAGCAGCTTACCACAGCTCCCTGCCCCCCGATCCACTGCGCCCCGGGGGCACAATCCTGGGCGCTAATACACCCGAGCCTTGGGTTCAAAGGTTGGCACCGTACGCGGCGTAAAATTGACGCTGCGCTTGCCGATACGCTTCTCCCCCGGAAAAAACATCGAATGACAGAGCCAGTTTTCATCGTCGCGACTATCGTAATCCTCACGGGCGTGGGCTCCCCGTGACTCGGTGCGTGTGTTTGCGGCAATCGCGGTAGCTTCAGCAACCTCCATCAGGTTCTGCAGTTCAAGCGCTTCGATCCGGGCGGTATTAAAGGCATCAGACTTGTCTTCGAGGCGGATATTGTCGATGCGAGGCCGAAGCTCCGTCAGTTTCTTGATACCTTCTTCCATGAAGTCTCCGCGACGGAACACACCAAAGTGGTTCTGCATGATGTTTTGCAATTCCTTGCGCAGCCCTGCGGTGGTTTCACCGCTATCGCTGTTATTGAGGCGATTCAGCCTCGCCATGGCCTGGTCGATATCGTCATCCGAGGCCGCACGCAGGTCGATCCCCTCTCGCAGCGCTTTTTCGATGTAGAGGCCGGCGGCGCGGCCGAACACTACCAGGTCAAGCAAGGAGTTACCGCCCAGGCGATTGGCGCCATGAACAGACACGCACGCGGCCTCACCACAGGCATAGAGCCCCGCGATCACGACGTCGTTGCCGTCCTCATCCTGGGTCAGGGCCTGACCGTCTACGTTGGTCGGGATTCCGCCCATCATATAGTGACAGGTCGGCACCACCGGGATCGGCTGCTTGACCGGATCGACATGGGCGAAAGTCTCGGACAGTTCACAGATACCGGGTAAGCGGCTGTGCAGGATTTCTTCACCCAGGTGGTCCAGCTTCAGGAATACGTGGTCCCCCTCCGGACCACAGCCGCGCCCCTCAAGTATTTCGAGCACCATCGACCGGGCCACAACATCCCTGCCCGCAAGGTCCTTGGCGTTGGGAGCATAGCGCTCCATAAAGCGCTCACCATCCTTGTTGATAAGATATCCCCCCTCACCCCGACATCCTTCGGTTACCAGGGTTCCGGCGCCGTAGATGCCGGTCGGGTGGAACTGCCACATTTCCATATCCTGGACGGGAATCCCGGCCCGCAGCGCCATGCCGATACCGTCGCCGGTATTAATGTGGGCGTTAGTCGTGGAGGCGTAGATGCGGCCTGCCCCGCCGGTCGCCAGCACGGTCGCTTTCGACTGGATATTGACTACCTCCCCGCTTTCCATGCAAATTGCGACGACCCCTACAATTGCCCCGTCCTGGTTTTTCACCAGGTCCACCGCGTACCATTCATTGAGGAAGGTGGTCTGGTTTTTCAGGTTGCTTTGGTAAAGCGTATGCAGCAACGCGTGCCCGGTGCGATCGGCCGCGGCACAGGTACGTGCAGCCTGGCCCCCTTTGCCGTAATCCTTGGATTGGCCACCGAAGGGTCGCTGGTAAATACGCCCGGATTCCGTTCGCGAGAACGGTAGCCCCATATGGTCAAGTTCGAAAACCGCCTGGGGACCGACGCTGCACATGTACTCTATCGCATCCTGGTCACCAATGTAGTCAGAACCCTTGACGGTGTCATACATATGCCAACGCCAGTCGTCATTGGGATCATCGCTGGCGATGGCACAGGTGATGCCGCCCTGTGCGGACACGGTGTGCGAGCGCGTCGGGAACACCTTGGAGATTACCGCCGTTTTGTAGCCGGATTGCGCCATCTGCAATGCTGCACGCATGCCCGCGCCACCGCCACCAACTACGACTGCATCAAATGATATTGTGCGAAGACTAGCCATGCTTTCTTAACTCCAGAGAACCTGAATACCCCAAACGAAGTAGGTAAACAGCAGCAGGACGCCACCCAACTGCACCACCCAGCGAATTATGTTGCCCTTGTCACCCATCATACGTTCGGTCATGTAGTCTGTACTTATCGACCACAAACCTATCCAGGCATGCGCCACGGTCGACAGCAAGGCCGCCATGCTGAAGATTCGCATTGGCGTACTGGCAAACAGAGCCTTCCACTGCAGGTAATCGAGATCGGGGTTGGTAAGCAAGTACCAGGCTATAAATACGCTGTAGGCCAGCAGTATGACAGCGCTGACCCGCTGTACCAGCCAATCAGAGAGCCCACTGCGACCAAAATTCGTAACTGCTGTTACCATATCCAGATCCCCGCAAAAATGATCAATACCGCCGACACCGCAAACACCACCTTGGACCCCAAGATGCCGCCCTCCATGGTTTCACCCACACCCATATCCATTATGAGATGCTTTACTCCGGCACAGGAGTGATAGATCAACGCCGCGGTGACGCCCCACAAAATGAGCTTGGCGAAGGCAGACTGAAAGACGGATCGGGCCGCCTCGAAGCCCTCGGGTGACGACAGCGACTGCTGCAAGAACCACAGCAACACGCCAACACCGACTATGAGGATGGCACCGGAGGCGCGATGCGCTATAGACGCCCAGGCCGTTATGGGTAATCGCATGGTACCGATATCGAGGTTTACAGGTCTTTTATCTTTCACGGCATAATCACACTTTTTGTGGCCCTGGCATTACGGGCGGTTGAGTTGTCTTTGCCCGACCCCGAGGCGGTCTTTAATAGCGGTGCTACTTGCAGCGGGGATGCGCAATCGTGAAGAGCGCAAAATTATAGACAGATGGCGGTTGAAATACAACGCACCGGGGCTGCAGGAACCGGAATGCACGGGGTGGTCAAAACATCTATAAAACACTACATAAATAGGGATTCCCAGTGGATCCTCACAATCCCCCAAAAGGCTGTTAGACTAAAGTCCAGTATCCCAGCGCCGCCTTTACACCATTTGTTTAATCCACCTCAATTGACAAACTTATTCGACACCTTATAGTTGACCCTCCAGCCTGACGCCGTCACCTCAGATGACGGCCACAGCACAATGGATAGGAGCCCAGTAATGACTGATCGTAAAGCCACGCTCACCATCGACGGAATCGATAAAACACTTGAACTTCCTGTCTATGAAGGAACGCTGGGACCGGCTGTGGTCGACGTCGGCAAGTTGGTCAGCAGCGGCGTGTTCACCTATGACCCCGGCTTCACCTCCACCGCAGCCTGTAAATCTACCATCACCTTCATCGATGGCGGCAAGGGCGTGTTACTGCACCGTGGCTATCCCATCGAGCAACTTGCCGAGCATTCTCACTATCTGGAAGTATGCTACTTACTGCTGCACGGAGAGTTGCCCAACGCTGAACAGGCCGAGACATTCGAGTCGATCATACGCAACCATACTATGGTCAATGACCAGGTGAACACCTTCTTTCGTGGGTTTCGTCGCGATGCACACCCCATGGCCATTATGTGCGGCGTGGTGGGCGCCCTGTCGGCTTTCTATCACGACGCAACGGACATTTCCGATCTGGAGCACCGGATAATCAGCGCTCATCGATTGGTCGCCAAAATGCCAACCCTCGCGGCGATGACCTACAAGTACACCAAGGGCCAACCCTTCATGTACCCACGCAACGACCTCGACTACGCCGAAAATTTCCTCTACATGATGTTCGGCAACCCCTGCGAGGATTACAAAGTGAGCCCGGTACTGGCACGGGCCATGGATCGCATTTTCCTGCTGCATGCGGATCACGAGCAAAATGCATCGACATCAACGGTGCGCCTGGCGGGCTCGACCGGAGCAAACCCCTTTGCCTGCATTTCGGCCGGAATCGCCGCCCTGTGGGGGCCCTCCCATGGGGGTGCCAATGAAGCGGTACTGGCTATGCTCTCAAATATTGGAGACGAGTCCCGCATTGAAGAATTCGTTGCCCGCGCCAAGGACAAGGACGATCCGTTCAAGTTGATGGGATTCGGCCACCGTGTCTACAAGAACTTCGATCCCCGCGCCACCGTGCTGAAAGAAGCCGCTGATGAGGTCCTTACAGAGTTGGGCCTGGAAAACGACCCGCTGCTGAAAATTGCTCGCCGCCTCGAAAAAATTGCCCTTGAGGATCCCTATTTCATCGAGCGCAAACTGTACCCGAACGTCGACTTCTATTCGGGCATCATCCTCAAGGCGATCGGCATTCCCACCAGCATGTTTACCGTTATTTTTGCCCTCGGTCGCACAATAGGATGGATCGTCCACTGGAATGAAATGATCAGTAACAGCTACCGGATTGGTCGACCACGACAGCTCTACATCGGTCACGAGCAGCGCGACTACGTCAAACTGGAAGACCGGGCCTAAACCTAAAAGTACTTACTACAAAGGCAATATCTCACCAATAATCAATCAAACGAAAAGGCCGCTCATTGCTGAGCGGCCTTTTTATGCACCCCAATCGCTCCCAAATCGATTTTACCCGGCCGAACGCTCGATCGCGTATCCCCGGGGAATCAGGCACGCAATACAAAAACTACTTATTGGACTCTGTTGCACGCTGCGGATCTGGCCCGAACCAGTAAAGAATGGACGCGCCCAGAATCCCGGCAATCAACGATCCCGCCAGGACCCCGGCCTTTGCATAGAGCAAGTCCTGGGGCGAATTGGCAAAAGCAAGTTCCGCAATGAAGATCGACATGGTAAAGCCGATGCCACCCAGCAGCGCGACGCCAACAATATGGCGCATCCCGCAGCCGCTGGGTAGTTTGCCTATGCCAGCTTTCCAGGCCAACCAGACCGAGCCGGCAATGCCGACTGTCTTGCCCGCAACCAGCCCGACTACCACACCGATAGTGACTGAACTGAAGCCCTCGTCACCCGCCTCGAACACCGACAGGGGCATCCCGGCATTAGCCAGTGCAAACAGTGGTATGACGATGTAGGTTACCGGTATATGCAGACCATGCTCTATCCGTTGCAGCGGCGCCTGCACCATCTTGCAGCCCTTTTCGAGAGAATGCACACAGGCCCTGAGCTGGTCATTTTGGTAGATGTTGCTGCCGGGGCGATAGCTACCATCAAATCGCCGGATGAGGGTTTTCACGTGCGCGCTGAACCCCACCGGGTCGTACTTGGGCCGGGCAGGTATAGCAAAGGCAGTAATAACGCCGGCCAAGGTAGCGTGGATACCCGATGTATAAAGTGCCAACCATAGCAGTACCCCCAGCACCATATAGGGCGTGGGCTTGCGCACCCCAAAAAAATTGGTGAACACCAACAGAAAAACCATCAGCCCAGCCGCTGCCAGCCCCAACAGATTGAGTTCCTGAGTATAAAAAACCGCGATAACGATAATCGCACCCAGGTCGTCCACAATGGCCAGCGCTACCAGAAACATCAACAGTGACTTCGGCACGCGACTGCCCAGCAGCGCAAGGATGCTGACGGCAAACGCTATATCGGTTGCCATGGGGATACCCCAGCCCATGGCCTCATGCCCGCTGGGATTCACCATGTAATAAAACAGTGCGGGTACCACCATGCCGCCAATAGCGGCAATCGCAGGCAAGATCGCCAGGCTGAATTCAGACAGTTCACCCACCAGGAATTCGCGCTTGAGTTCAAGCCCTACGAGAAAAAAGAACAACGTCATGAGGCCATCATTGATCCAATGATGCAGCGACATTGACAGCGTTTGCGACCCCAGTTTTATCGACAGTTTGGTGTGCAATATATGCTGATAGCCTTCACTGAGCGGTGAATTGGCAATGACCAGAGCAATGACCGCACAACTCAGCAACAACAGGCCGCTGGTCGATTGGCGATGGATGAACTCCTCGAAGGGTGTATAAACGGTATTGAAGGCCCGCTCCCAGGGCGCCTCGAAGACATGCTCTGCCGCAACAGTGGTTTTGCCTACATCACTCTTTGCCATTACCTGATACCTGTTATTGTAGAGTGCGTGGTCAAGGGGCCTGGCTTTGGGACCTCGCTATCGGCTAACGATAGCATAGACAACTCGGGGGGTTGCAAGTATCGGGGCTGATGATTGGAGAACCATCGCCTCCGGTAAGCAAAGAATGTCTCGATGGTCGACCTGTGGGGACCCGCGCTCGCGGCAACGGGTACGGGGGGGCAAGCAGCCCTGCCCGCGTTTATTGCAGGGTGAACGTCACCGGGATTGAAACGGTGATGTTGTTCCCCTCCAGCCCCGCCGGTACCGCGGGCAGGGATCCCGCATCATAAACGGCAGCGATAGCCGCCTTGTTGAGTTTTTTGTAGCGGGTTTTGCTGGAGGTCTCCAGCGACACCATTTTGCCGCTGCGATCAACCGTAAGTTCCAGCAATACAGTGCCCTCATGACCGCGCCTGACAGAGGATTTGGGATACTTAACCTGTCGCAAAGCACGCTTGATAATCGAACTGCGATAAAGCTTCAGCAGGGTTTCCTGCTGCAAGCGAAATATCGCGGGATCTATGGCCGGCTCGTCCGCCGCCAATGGCATGCTACGACTGGAAGGAGCCAACGCCACCACTTTCGCCCGGCCCGCCACTGGCGGGGCATTCTTCGGGGGCGCGGCTTGCGTGGCAGCATCCGTTACAGCTATCTCTTTTACCAGCCTGTCATTCCGGTTGGCCGCGGCAACTGGCATTGAAACAGCTTCTGTCTTGGGGGTGACGGGCCTTGTGAGCGCCGGTTTTGTTGCCACCGATTCTGCAACACTCGCTGGGGGCGCGACAACAGCGGCAGGCGCAGCTGTCACTGCTTGCGTGTCGCTTCCCGGCTGCGTTGTGTTCCGTGATGCTTGCGCGGTAGCAATCGTCGCCTCCTGAAACGCAACTTCTTCGGCCTCCGCCGCATCCTCTACGGCGCCACCGTCCGGCCAGGTGGCGACCGCAAGGGTGCGCTTGTCGCTGGGCTGTAACGCCCGGTATTTCGCCATCAAGGACTGTTCGACAGTGCTTAGAATGGCGTTCTTGAATTCCGTCGACGGTGGTTTGTCACCAATCCAGGTTGAAAGCAGCACTTCAAAAAAGCCGGGTGTGTTCTCTGCGAACATCTCTGTGCCATTCAGACTCACCCGGGTGCGCCCCTTTTTGTCGCTCTCCACAACCAGATGATCACCGCGACGCAGTGCCCCCCGGGGCAGGTTGTTGAAGCTCACAAAAGCGTCGTCAAACTTTTGTAATTGTGCCGAATCGGCGTTGAGAATCAGGGCCTGGGTCCATTGTGATGAGAAGCGCCGCGGGGTCCAGCGTTCAGCGGTGATGCGCATTTCCATCCGGCGCCGCCCCCAACTCGACAATACCTGACCGGCGCTGATCACGCTTTTGTCGAGGTATAGCGCTCCTATGTAATAGGGCCGGCGCAGCTCCGAGTACTCGGCGATGCCGGTTAATTGCATCTGCTCCGACTTTGCGGCTGATGCTATTGGCGCCAGCCCCAGTGTCACCAGTAAAAAGAAAACAGCATATTTCACTATTATGTCGCCATCCTGTTAATCACGGATTTACCTGTTCCCCAGTACTCCCTTCGAAAAAAAATTAGCACTATTTCACAGATGTGCAATTCGCATACGACAAAGCTGTAGACTGCGTAGCATTTCTAAAGAAATTACCGGTTACAACCGCCTTGCGGCCCTCGCGACACGCAAAACGCAGTCGGAATAACATTGGCGGGGCAACGCAGTAGCTGGAATACACGAACCGTGGTCCCGGGTAGGCGCCGACAGAGAAATCCTGTTATAAATAGCGGGCCAAGCCACGGCGCACTGGTGGGTTATCACCCGGTACCGGACCAAGACAGTAACGAGGGAACAATTTCACCCATGATCGGGGAATCGACACTACTCAGCCTCGCTCTACTCTATGTCTGCCTGCTGTTTCTGTTGGCATGGTATGCAGACTACAAACCCGCGCTGAGCGAAAAGCTGCACCCGATGATTTACGCACTGTCGCTGTCTGTGTACTGCAGTTCATGGACCTTCTACGGCGCCGTTGGCAGTGCATCCTACTCCCCATGGAGCCACATCCCCATCTACCTGGGGCCCATCCTGCTATACCTGCTTGGCTGGCCGGTCATCAAGCGCCTGCTGGATATCGGATCGCGACAACGAGTCACTTCAATCGCCGACTTCATTGGCTCCCGCTACGGCAAACGCCAGGGGCTTGCTGCGCTGGTGACCCTGGTAGCCACTGCCGCAGTCTTGCCCTACATCGCCCTGCAGTTGAAGGCCCTGTCCCAGGCCTGGCATATCGTTACCAACTACACCGGCTTTTCCGCCGTGCCCTCCAGAGACAGTGCTCTGTTCGCTGCCGTCATCATGACCCTGTTCACCTTATTGTTCGGCACACGAAGACTGGACAGTCGCGAACGCCACCGGGGGGTTATGGCCGCCGTTGCTGTTGAATCCCTGGTCAAGCTGATCGCATTCTTTATGGTGGCAGCACTTGCAATCACCTACTTGTTCAGCCGCCTCAGCTACCAGGAGCTGGCCCTGGTGGCCGAGCCCCTGTCCCGCATCGAGCTGAATCCGGACTTCTTTGCACAGTTACTCATCAGCATGCTGGCCATCATCTGCCTGCCACGGCAGTTTCACGTAACGGTCGTCGAATACCAGCACGAGGGCGATACCAAGTGGGCCCGAAGGTTGTTCCCACTCTATCTGCTGGCATTTATGGTACTGGTGATTCCCATCAGCCTCGCCGGAAACCATATGTTTGCGGGTGGCTCAGTCAATCCGGATACTTACGTTCAGCTGATGCCGTTGGTACTGGAACAGAATGTGATCACTACAGCAGCCTATATTGGCGGGATATCGGCTGCTACCGGCATGGTTATCGTTGCGACTGTAAGCCTCGCGATAATGATAACCAATGAGCTGGTAGCCCCGGCGATGATTCGTTTCACCAGGGACTCTACCGTCGGCCTGGTGCGCCTCGGGGACAGCCTGCGACGAATACGCCAGCTCAGTATCGCCTCCATTTTCTTACTAGCCTGGTTGGCCGGTCGCGCGCTGGATGACTTCAGCGGCCTCGCGGCCATCGGCTTTTTGTCGTTTCTGGCTGCAGCCCAGCTCGGGCCAGCCCTGCTGATTGGCATATACTGGCGCGGTGCCCATGCCGTTGGTGTTATTGCGGGGATGCTGACAGGGACGTTCTTATGGTTTTACTGCGCCCTGCTGCCTTCCCTGCTTGACGCCCGGCACCCGCTGATCGAGGCTGGCCCGCTGGGTATCGGCTGGCTCAGACCAACGGGGCTATTTGGCATCCAGAGCGATAACCAACTGGCCGTGGCGACCTTCTGGAGCCTGCTGCTGAATACTTCCCTTTTTATTGCAGTGTCGATCATGGTGCGCAGAGATGCGAGCGACCGCCGCCAGGCCAATCTTTTTCTTGATGCCCAGCAAGACAGTACCGACTCCTTGCAGCTGGACTTCTACCGCAGCCCCATCCGGGTAGGCCAGTTACGCGCCCTCTTGCCGCCATTTTTGGGCGACAGCATGTCAACCCAGTTGTGGCAGGAGTTTGAAGCCCTGTACGAGCAGCGTTTGTTGCCGAGTGACCGGGCGCCGCAGTTCGTGGTATCTCGAATCGAGTCCTTGCTGGCGGCAAACATCGGTGCGGCTTCCGCCCACAGGGCGGTGCTGCAACTCGAGGAGAGCCAGCAGTTGGAGTACCGAGACCTGGCCGGCATGGTTACCGATGCGAGCCGTCTCAATGAGTTCAACCGCGAGCTACTGCAAACGACGGTGGAAACCGTTAGCCAGGGCATCAGCGTGGTCGACCGGGACCTCAACCTCGTTGCCTGGAACAAAAGCTATGAGGAAGTCTTTGACTTCCCGGAACGCTTTCTCTACATCGGCTGCCCCATTGAGCGCGTCTACCAATACAACGCCGAACGTGGATTGCTTGGCGAGCACAATAACCAACCGGAAGAGATCGCCAAGCGGCTGCTGCTGCTGCGCGCTGGCAGTCCCTATCGACTCGAGCGTGTCCTACCCAACGGCAGCGTAATCGACATTCGTGGTAATCCCATGCCTCATGGGGGTTTCGTCACCACCTATACCGATATATCAGAATACAAGGACATGCTCCGCCAGATCGAGGAGGCCCGGGGTGCGCTGGAGCAACGACTTGAGAAAGGCAGCCGAGTGTTGACTGAAACCAACACCCGCCTGCGTACAGAGAATCGCCTGCGGGCCCAGGCCGAGGCCAAGCTGCGTGAAGCACATGCCAGCAAATCGCGATTTATGTCTGCAACCAGCCATGACTTGCTGCAGCCCATCAATGCAGCACGCTTGTTTACCGAGGCCCTGAAAGCCCGCCACCAGGAGATACCTGACCCGACCCTCAACCGGATTGTCGACAGCATAGACAGCTCGCTGGCAAGCGCCGAGGAGCTGATCACTGCACTGCGGGAAATCGCCAGGCTCGACTCCGGCAAGCAGCAACCCCAGCGCGTCAACTTCTGCGCAGCCGAGTTTATCGAAAACCTGAGCCGCGAGTTCAAGATGATGGCTGCGGTCAAGCAGCTCCCATTTATCAGCCGCCCAAGCCGGGTATGGCTTTACTCGGATCCTCACCTGTTGCGGCGAATCCTGCAAAACTTCCTCTCCAACGCCATTCGTTACACCAACAGCGGCAAAGTATTGCTGGGGTGCCGACGATTGCCCGACAGCATTCGCATCGAGGTTTGGGATACCGGTCCGGGTATCCCGGACAGTGAGCATGCGCGCATATTTACCGAGTTTGAGCGCCTGCAGCGAGCGGGCAGCGCTGGCGACCAGGGGCTTGGGCTTGGCCTCGCGATTGTAAAGCGCTGCGCAGAGATGCTGGGGCACCCCGTCGACCTTCGCTCAAAACCCGGCCGCGGTACCATGTTTAGCATCACCGTCCCTCTGGGCAGACCGGAAGCACACGGCAGCGAGGGCCAGGAGCGGCCCAGCAGCACCAGACTTGAGGGCCTGCAGGCCCTGTGCATCGACAATGAAATTGAAATTCTCGAGGGCATGGAGCAGTTACTGGGGGCCTGGGGTTGTGCAACCCGGGTTGCGACCGACGGCAGAGGCGCCTTAGCCCAATGGCGGGCACAGACTCCATCCATAGTGCTTGCGGACTACCATCTGAGCGCTTCGGAAAACGGCCTGGACGTACTGGCGAGCCTTAACCAGGGCCGCGCCAAGCCAGTGCCCGCAATTATTATCAGTGCTGATGACAGTGCCCAGATCAGGGCCAAAGTCAGGACCGCAGGGTACAAATTCATGGCAAAACCGGTCAACCCCGGCCGACTCCGGGCCATCATTCTGGCCGTGGCGGACAGTGCCAATAGCCAATAGATAGCCGCGATACGGCACCGAATCAGTGCGACGCCGGAAATCCAACTACAGTGGCGGTGGCGCCACCAGTTCCACCGGCAGTTCCAGCGCCAGGCTATTGAGCGCCAGCACCGCCTGGGTACGGGAATGCACCCCCAGCTTCTTGAAAATCTCGGTCATGTGGGCCTTGATGGTTGCCTCCGTGACGTCCAACTCGTAGGCAATCTGCTTGTTGAGCAGTCCCTCTACCAACATGGAGGCCACCCTGAATTGCTGGGGCGTCAGGCTAGCCACTGCGTCAGATACGTCCAGCGAGTTGATATCGGCGCCCCGCCTTGCCTGATTCACGACATCCGGCGCTACGATCTCCCCTGCCATAACCCTGGCAATGGTGCTTTGCATCAGTTCCACAGGGGCTGATTTTGACAGGAAGCCGGCGGCGCCATAGTCGAGGGCACGACGTATCGTTTCCGGGTGAGTATTGGCTGACACCATGATAACCGGGCAGCTGCCGTGGTGGCCGGTGACGAATGCCAGCGCACTAAAGCCATGAGCGCCCGGCATGTGCAGGTCGAGCAATACCAGGTCCATCTGCTGAACCTCGGCCAGGTACTGTTGGACTGCCGGTATATCAGCTGCTTCAAGAATATTCGATTCCGGGTAAATCGCAGCAATCGTTTGCTTCAAAGCAGAGCGAAACAGGGGGTGGTCATCGGCAATCAAGATAGTATCGGGTAGACCCGACATGCAACGACTCCTATTGTTATTGACTCATGGCCTTGTTATCTGGCACCGCGACCCGCGACATGTTTAAAGCATACACGGGCCTTATTATGACCATCGCCCCCAATCGGCGCAAGCGCAGCTACCATGCAGTGTGGGCACCGGGCTGGAAGCAAGTAGGGGAAGGAAAGGACTCAACCCGGTAAGGGTAGCCTCAACTGGTCCAGGCGGAGACGTACAGTTGGCGCATCAGGCTCCCGGCGACGATGGTCTCACCCGATTGGCGATCAGTTGCTGCAGGGCTTCCGGCTCCGCCAGATTGGAAACATCACCCAGGTGGTCGCAGTCATCATAGGCGATTTTGCGCAGCACCCGCCGCACCACCTCACCGGAGCGAGTCTTTGGCAGCGACGGTGCCCACTGGATCACATCAGGCTTGGCGATGCCGCCTATCTGCAGGCGGAGCCAGTCAACGAGGTCGCGCCTGCAGCGCTCATCCGCGATCTGGTCAGCACACAGGGTGACGAAAACATACAAGCCCTGCCCTTTGATCGCATGGGGATAAGCAACGACAGCCGCCTCCAGTACGCTGCTGTGGGATACCAATACCTTTTCGATTTCGGAACTACTCAATCGATGGCCGGCGACATTGATCACCTCATCGACCCGGCCCGTTATCCAGTAGTAGCCTTCGTCGTCCCGGCGCGCGGCGTCACCGGTAAAGTAGTGCCCCGGGCATTGCGAAAAATACGCGTCATAGAAACCCCCGGGGTCTCCCAGGATGCCGCGCGCCTGGCCGGGCCAACTGCCATGAATCACCAGGTTGCCCTCACCGGCGCCCTCCACCCGGTTGCCAGCGTGATCGAAAAGCGCCGGCTCGATTCCAAAAAATGGCAAGGTGGCGGAGCCCGGTTTTAGCGCCGTTGCTCCCGGGAGGGGAGCGATCATGATGCCACCGGTCTCGGTTTGCCACCAGGTATCGATCACCGGACAATGAGCCCGGCCGAACACGTGGTAAAACCAATGCCATGCCTCCGGGTTGATCGGCTCGCCTACCGAGCCAAGCAATCGCAAACTGCCACGGTCCGTTCCCGCTACCGCAGCATCGCCATGAACCATCAAGCTGCGGATCACCGTGGGCACGGTATAGAAAATACTGACCTTGAACTTGTCGATCAGTTGTGACCAACGACCGATATCCGGGTAATCGGGCACCCCCTCGTGTAACAGCGTGGTGGCACCGTTAGCGAGCGGGCCGTATACCACGTAACTGTGCCCGGTGATCCAGCCGATGTCAGCCGTACACCAGTAGATATCGCCGGGCTGGCAATCAAAGACGTAGCGGTGGGTTATCGCCGCGTACACCAGGTAGCCGCCACAGCTATGCAGCAGCCCCCGTGGCTTGTTTGCAGACCCGGCGGTATACAATACGAACAAAGGATCTTCCGCTGCCATCACCGCAGCCGGGCAATGCTCGGGCTGGCCGGCGAGCATATCGCTAAACCAGATATCGCGCTGTGGGTTCCAGCTTATGTCGAGGCCACTGCGACGGATGACAATCACCTTGTCAACACAGTCACTGGCACTGCGGCCCAGGGCGAGGTCGACGTTGTCTTTCAAGGCGATTTGCTGACCGGCGCGCAAGCTATGATCCGCCGTGATGACCCAGCGGGATCGGCAGTCCTCGATGCGATCGGCCAGCGCTTCCGCCGAGAACCCGCCGAACACAACGCAGTGCACCGCCCCAATACGGGCGCAGGCGAGCATTGCGATAACGGTTTCGGGTAACAGTGGCAAGTAGAGCGTGACGATATCCCCTTTCGCCACACCCAGCTCCAGCAGGCCGTTGGCACACTGACAGACCGCAGTATACAGCTCGCGATAGCTGACCTGCCGGTGACTTTCGTCGGGGTCATCGGGCTCCCAGATGAGCGCCGTCTTGTCACCCATTGCGACCAGATGACGATCCAGGCAATTGGCGCTTACATTAAGGTAACCGTCGCGGTACCAGTTGATATGCAGATCGGCCGGGTCGAAACTGTAATCGCGCACCTCGGAGAACGGCTTGATCCAGTCGATACAATGGGCCTGTTCGGCCCAGAAGCGAACAGCCTGCTCGATTGAAAGCTGGTACATGGCGCGGTACTGCCGATTATCAATCAGGGAATCCTGCCCCAGCGCCGCTGTTACCGGGTATAACTGTTGTTCTTTCATTCCCTGTTATTCCGGACCGATCGATCGAATGGCTTTCCATGTTAGTTTTGGTGCAGTGGGTTCCCATTAGACATTGGTCGAAAAAATTCAGCCTATAGACTAATGGCTAATACTTTTGCCGGGCGTGAAGGATTAAAACTGCAGGGGTCAAAAATAATCCTTGGAGGGGTACACAATGACAATCAAAAGGAATCCAATTTACGCGGCAATTGCCATCGCTCCCATGGTGCTGCTTGGCTCGAACGTTATGGCCGACGCGGCGACCGAAGCGGCTATCAATGCCGAACGCATCAAGGCCCTGGAGGCCGAGCTCAACCAGCTCAAGCGGGATGTGACCACCACCAGTGAGAACGTCGCGGTCAATAAACAGCAGATTGAGGAAGTGCGCCCTGAGAAGAAGGGCACCCAGTTCACCTACGGTGGTTTTATCCAACTCGACGCTATTTACAGCGATTACAGCGAAGGCAAGCCCGGTAACAGCCTGATCGAGGATTTCCTGGTGCCAAGCCTGATCCCGGTTGAAAACGCCGATCCGAACGTATCCAGTGACGACTTCCAGTCGACCAATTTCCACGCCAAGACCTCGCGCTTCTTCTTCACCACCAGTACCGACACCGATGTCGGCAACATTTCAACCCGGATCGAACTCGACTTCATCCTCAGTGGCCAGGGCGATGAGCGTATATCCAACTCCCAGGCGTCGCGCCTGCGACACGCCTTCGTCAAGTGGCAATACAACGATAACAGTTCGCTTCTGGCGGGCCAGACCTGGTCGACCTTCTTCAACGTCGGCGCCCTGCCCGACCTGCAGGACTTCGTCGGGCCGGTGGGCACGCTCTTCAACCGCCAGCCGATGATTCGCTGGAGCACCGGCGGCTTCGATTTTGCGCTGGAAAACCCTTACACGCGCCTCAACACCATTGTCCCTCCCAAACCCGAAACTCCCTTCGCTCCCGCCGAACCAGCCAAACTGGGCGACATCCAGTCGGACTCTGAAGTGATGCCCGATATCGTCCTGCGCTATAACGGCACGATGGGTAATCTGGGCTGGTCGCTGGCCGCGATCGGTCGCGAGTTGAGCTACGACAGCCGTGGTAACGGCGGCAATACCCAGGACAGCGACGACACGGAATTCGGCTACGGCCTGAGCCTTGCCGGTAAGTGGATGATCGGCCGCGACGACATCCGCTTTATGTTCAACTACGGCAATGCCCTGGGGCGCTACATGGGTCTAAACGCCTTCAACGATGGTTACATCGACGCCAATGGCGACATCGAGACCTTCGACCAGTACGGCGGCTTCATCGCCTATCGCCACCTCTGGAGCGACCATTGGCGCAGCAACTTTTCATTCTCCATGGCTGAAGCCGACAACCCCGATGCCAGCGACGTTCCGCTGGTGGGTGGCTATGCCAAGACCTACCAATCTGCTCACGTCAACCTGCAGTACGTGCCCACCCCGGCCCTCATGCTCGGTGGCGAGTTCATCTACGCTACCAAGGAACTTGAGGACGGCCGCGATGGTGATCTCAGTCGCTTCCAGTTTTCTGTGAAGTACGGCTTCTAACCAAACTGCTGCGACTTAGGTCTAGCAGTTTACGAGCTGGCAAGCTGTTTCCTTGCTTGCTGGCTCAAAGAATATAAAAGCACCAGAGGAGGTGTAAGACATGGCGTTTAAAAGTGAAAGCGACGCGAAAGCGTACTGGGCTCGCAACGTGCGGCTGATGATAACCCTTATGATAGTGTGGTTTGTCGTCAGTTTCGGTTTCGGGATAATTCTGGTCGAACCGCTAAACAATATTCAACTGGGCGGCTACAAACTGGGTTTCTGGTTTGCCCAGCAAGGAGCTATGTACGTGTTTGTTGCCCTGATCTTTATCTATGCGAAGCGAATGGCAGCCCTCGACCGTGAATTCGGCGTCCACGACGAATAATAAGGGGAATAATCATGGATCTACGAACAATGACGTTTATTATAGTGGGCGCGACCTTCGCCCTCTATATCGGCATCGCCATCTGGGCGCGTGCCGGCTCTACCAAGGAGTTCTATGTTGCGGGCGGCGGGATTCATCCGGTTGCCAACGGCATGGCCACCGCTGCCGACTGGATGTCAGCGGCATCTTTCATATCAATGGCGGGCCTGATCGCCTTTATGGGCTATGGTGGCTCGGTGTTCCTGATGGGCTGGACCGGTGGCTACGTGTTGCTGGCGATGCTTCTCGCTCCGTACTTGCGCAAGCACGGCAAGTTCACGGTGCCCGAGTTCATCGGCGACCGCTACTACTCCCGCACCGCGCGTATCGTTGCGGTGTTATGCCTCATCATCATCTCGGTCACTTATGTAATCGGCCAGATGAAAGGGGTCGGCGTGGCGTTCTCGCGCTTCCTGGTGGTCGACTATGACACCGGCCTGTATGTGGGTATGGCAATCGTCTTCGTCTATGCCGTGGTCGGCGGGATGAAGGGTATAACCTATACCCAGATCGCCCAGTACTGCGTGCTGATATTTGCCTACACCATCCCGGCTGTCTTTATTTCCCTGAACCTTACCGGCAACCCGATCCCCCAGCTCGGACTCGGCAGCACCATGGCAGGCACTGACACTTACCTGTTGGACAGGCTCGACCAGGTGGTTACGGAACTCGGGTTCGCGCAATACACAACCCAGGTTCAAATCAGTTACTTCAATATGTTTGTCTATACCATGTCGCTGATGGTTGGTACCGCGGGCCTGCCCCACGTTATCATTCGCTTCTTCACGGTTCCCAAGGTGGCTGACGCGCGGACTTCTGCGGGTTGGGCGCTGGTGTTCATCGCCATTCTGTATACCACTGCCCCCGCGGTGGCGGCCATGGCCCGACTGAACCTGATGACCACCATAGAACCCAGCCCCGGCCAGTACCTGGCCTACGAAGATCGGCCTGAGTGGTTCAAGGCCTGGGAAACAACCGGCCTGCTGGAATTTGAAGACAAGAACGGTGATGGCCTGATTCAGTACGCAGCGGATCCAGACACCAATGAAATGGTCAAGATTGACCGCGACATCATGGTGCTGGCCAACCCCTCGATTGCCGGCTTACCCAACTGGGTTATCGCCCTGGTTGCCGCCGGTGGCCTGGCAGCGGCGCTGTCTACCGCCGCCGGGTTGCTACTGGCGATTTCCTCCGCTGTTTCCCACGACCTGCTGAAGGGGGTCTTCACGCCCAATATGAGCGAGGGCGCGGAACTGATGGCAAGTCGAATATCGATGGCAGGCGCTATTGCCGTGGCCGGGTACCTCGGCTTGAATCCACCGGATTTCGCAGCCGGAACGGTGGCTCTGGCGTTTGGGCTGGCGGCGTCCTCGATCTTCCCGGCGCTGATGATGGGTATCTTCGGCAAGACCATGAACAAGCAAGGTGCCATAGCCGGTATGCTCGCGGGTATCACCGTTACCCTGCTCTACGTATTCCAGCATAAGGGCATCATGTTTGTTCCGGGCACCGAGTTCCTCGGTGACATGAAACCCAACTGGTTCTTCAATGTGGAGCCCAACGCGTTTGGTGCAATCGGGGCGCTGGTAAACTTCGCGGTGGCTATCGTGGTGTCGAAGATGACCGCACCCCCGCCGATTGAAATCCAGCACATGGTGGAAGCCTTCCGCATGCCCAAGGGCGTCGCTGAAGCCCACGACCACTGATAACCAGCGACTGCTGATCGCTTTTTGATCCAAGGCTCCGCAAGGAGCCTTTTTTTATTTCTAGAGATCCGTATTATGGGGCTTCGGCGAATGCCCTGAAGCTGGGCAACAAATCCCTGGTTTTCTGCCAGGTAGATCAAGCTGCGTTGAAATCGACACAGCGGCTCGCATGAAAGGCGGATCCCGACAACTCTACTAGGCATGCGAATCACACTATGTTCAAAAACAAGCACATTATAGCGGCACTGATCATTACCCCGATTCTCGCAATCATTGGCTACTTTGCCACCGACTACATCGTCAGTGAAAAACCCCACAAAGCGCTGCCAGGCGCATCATACCAACTGGCGGAGAAGCCCAATTGTCGCTACAACAGTGGCCGCTGCGGCCTGAAAAACGCGGATTTCACTGCTGATATGACGGTCAAGCATCTGGACGATAACTACCTGAACCTGAGCCTGAAGTCGGCGTTTCCACTGCAAGGGGTGAGGCTTGCCATGGTCGACAACCCCGAGCAACCCGGTGAACCCAGGGCAATGAAAATGCAGGATCAACAAGGCACCGAATGGTCTATCACCCTGAGTCAGCCCGGCACGGACACGGCTCGTATCCGCCTGGTGATGGCATCTGGCGAATCGATGTATTACGGAGACACGAGTACCGCTTTCCTGGTCTATGAAACCAGCTTTGAAAAAGATTTTCGCGGGGCTGGCGGGGAATGACTCCTTACTGTCAGCAACAAGAGCCGCCCCTTGCCCTCATCTAATAGACCTTAAGCAGGAGACCGCAGCACAGATGAACGAGACCAGCCCTGCCCCCGGGATAGACAGCCCGGAACTGAATATTGTTGCGGATTTTCTGCGTGACTGCCTGCCGTTCAACGACCTGCCAATGAGTGACTTCGCCAAAATCGTCACCCAATTGGAGATCACCTATTACAAACAGGGCTATGTGTTCGACCTCGACAGGGACGAGGATGGGCTGAGGATAGTCAGGAGCGGGGCTATTGAGCTGCGCGATGGCGAGAATCTGTTGCTGGATCGACTCGGTGAGGGCGAGAGCTTTAACCTTGCCGGCATGAACAAGGAGGAACACGTCACCGCGACCGTCATCGAGGATTGCCTGATTTACCTGCTGCAAAACGAGCACTACCAGGTACTGCGCAGCAAGCACCGGCACATCGATCGCTTCTTTACCAGCCAGCGCAGCCGGCGACTGCGAAGGGCTGCGCGGCATGAGCCAGACCCCAGCAGCATGATGCGCCAGATCGAATCGCTCATGAGCAAGAATGTGCTTACCGTGGAGCACACCGATACCATTGCCCAGGTTGCGAGGGCGATGAGCGAGCGCCGGGTGTCCTCCGCCATCGTCATGGATGGCGCCCATGTCCGCGGGATCGTCACCGATCGTGACCTGCGAATGCGGGTACTGGCCACCGACCTGCCCCCGGACCAGGCAATCTCCCGGGTGATGACCAGTAACCCCCAGGGTATTGAATCCCACTCAACGGTATTCGACGCCACATTGTTTATGACCCAGCAGGGTTACCACCACCTTCCCATCATCGACGATGGCAAGCTGGTCGGGATCATCACCACATCAGATATGATGCTAGCACGCCAGGATGACCCGGTTTACCTGGTGCAACATGTATCCCGACAGAAAGACATCGAGGGGCTGAGGGCGGTAGTCAAGAACATGCCCAACCTGTTGGTGCAATGGGTCAATGCGGGTGTGCGGGCAAACCAGGTGGGGCATATTCTTACCGCCATCAGCGATGCGGTCACCGCCCGCCTGATAGAACTGTACATGCAGCAAGCCGGGCCGGCACCGGTCTCATTCTGTTGGCTCGGGTTCGGCTCCCAGGCGCGGGGCGAACAACTGATCAACGCCGACCAGGATAACGGCTTGCTGATAGCCAACGATCTCAAGGACGAGGACAAGCCCTGGTTCGAAAACATGGCTCACGCCATTTGCGATGGCCTGGATGCCTGCGGCTATGTCTACTGTCCCGGCGAAGTGATGGCCACGACCGACGAATGGCGCCAGACCTTGAACGGTTGGAAGCGCACCGTCGATCGCTGGACGAACTCGCCCACTCCGGGCGCGGTGATGCGAGTCAGCATCTTTTTCGATCTGCGGGCGGTCTATGGCGATGTCGAGTTGTGTCGCCAGTTACAGGAATACATGCTGGATAGAGTCTCGCGCAACGGCATTTTCCTCGCTGCCCTGGCCGCCAACGTGCTCGATGCGCCGGCGCCCCTGGGAATATTCAGGCGCTTCCTGGTCGAGCGTAACGGTGAACATCGGGACACCCTGGACCTGAAAAAACGCGGCGTGATCCCCATTGTCGATATCGTGCGCATTCACGCCCTCGCCCACAAAATAACGGCTGTAAATACCGACGAGCGCCTCAAGGAGCTGGCAAGTAACAAGGTGTTGACGATAAACGATAGCCGCAACCTGCAGGATGCATTGCACTTTATCATGCAGCTTCGCATCAAATCCCAGGCCAAGCAGGTCTCCCGTGGCGAGAAGACCACCAACCTGTGTAGCCCTAAAGACCTGCCGAAGCTGGCGAAAGAACAATTGCGGGATGCCTTCACTATTGTCGATGACGCGCAAACAGCGGTGCGCTTGAAATTCAGGGCTGGCTTCGCTCAATGATGGGTTTGAAATTGAAAAGGGCCTGGTACCGGCGCAAGTCCCGGAGCCCTGCCCTTGCCAAGTGCTGGTCGGGGGATTATCCCTCCGGTGGCACGGACTGGCGCAAGCTGGAGTTTTTGGTAGCCGACACTGAAACCTCGGCGCTGTCTGCAGCGGAGGGAGAAATGTTGAGTATCGGCTGGGTTGTGATTGCGAGTGCGAGCATCAAGCTCAATACCGCAGAGCACTACCTGCTATGCAGCGAGCGGGGTGTTGGCCAAAGCGCAACAATCCACCAATTGCGCGACTGCGAGCTGGTGGCGGGAATAAGCAGGGAAGCGATGATGGAACGTTTTTTGCAGGTGGCTCGCAGCCGCATACTGGTCTTCCATCACGCCATGCTGGATATGTCTTTCCTCAACCAGATCAGTTGCCAGTTGTACAACGCACCGCTACTGCTGCCGTTTGTCGATACGCTGCAGATGGAACAACGCAGAATGCGCCGACAAGGCACCGTGCCACAGAAAAACGGCCTGCGTCTTGGTGCCTGTCGCACCCGCTACAGCCTGCCGGACTACCCCGGTCACAACGCACTGATCGATGCATTGGCAACCGCAGAGCTGCTACTGGCACAACTGACCCACCGCAGTGGCAGTGGCAAGTTATCGCTGCGTGAGCTCATTCGTTAGCTGGCTTTTTGCCAACGCTACGGCGAACATGCTGGGTCGCGGATGCGTGCGCGAGAATAGTGTCAGACTCGTCCAACACCCGGCATTGGACACAGACTCGCGAGCGTGTTCGAGTCAGTACCTCGGCGGCGAAGTATAGCGTGCCGCTGGCTACCGGCTTGTAAAATGAGACTGCCAGATCCTGGGTAAAATATTCTTCATCCTGCTCCAACACCGTCATCGCGGCGTACGCGAGGGCAAAATCTGCCAGCACTGCATAGTAACCCCCAAACAGCTGGCCGCGACTGTTGAGGTATTTCGGATCCAGCCGCCAGCTCGCCCGCGCTGTGCCGGGCTCCCAATGCAATAGCCGCGGGGCATCCAGGGAGCGAGCGGCCGCAGACGACAGCTTCGAGTTTTCTATCGAGCCATCGACAATGGCGTTGAGGATGCTGGCGTAATCGGGCATAAGTGACCAACCTACAGGGCAAATAGCCTGGATTCAAGCCGCCATGGCCCATCGATATTTGCAGTTTACGTCAGGTAATCGCGCTCCGTGCCGAATTTTACGACCAGGGGATGGCCGCAGGAGAAAAATGTCGCACGGTGCGCAGGCTCCAGGCTCCGGGCGTTCTTCGGGAGCGCCGGCAGCCGCGCGGTATCGCAGCTTTGCTCTGCGCTATCGCTATCAGTAAACTGCGTTGCCACAAGACTCAGCATAAGCCATTTAAGAATTAGCCTTCATTGACACAGGGAAGCCCGAGCACATATGAGCAACAGCGCAAGCACCTGGCTCGACCGGGTGGAAAGGCTCGGCAACCGGGTTCCACACCCTACCCTGCTGTTCGTCTACCTGAGTCTGCTGGTAATTTTCCTTTCGTGGCTACTCTCCATGACCGGTTTAAGTACAACTCACCCGGTCAGCGGCGAACCGGTGGTGGTATTCAACCTGGTATCGCGGGAAGGCTTGCAACGCATCCTCACTGAGGCGGTGGGCAACTTTACCGGTTTCGCACCGGTGGGCACGGTACTGGTCGCCATGCTGGGAATTGGCATTGCGGAAAAATCAGGTCTGCTGAGCGCACTACTGCGAGGACTGGTCAATACTGCTGCGCCCGCCGCACTGAGCTGGTTCGTGGCACTGGCGGGGGTGCTATCAAGCCTCGCCGCCGATTCCGGCTATGTCGTATTGATACCGCTGGCCGCAGCGCTTTTTGCGGCTTCCGGTCGACCCCCGCTGGCAGGCATTGCGACCGCCTTTGCCGGTGTATCAGCCGGTTACAGCGCGAATCTTGCCATCGGGCCAGTGGATGCCATGCTGGCCGGTATTACCACCGAGGCTGCGCGCCTGGTCGACAGCTCGGCCGATGTGAGTCCGGCCGCGAATTACTACTTTATGGCGGCATCGACTGTGTTTATCGCATGGCTGGTGGCACAGATTACCGAAAGAATCACTATCGCACGCCTGCCGGAGCAACCCGATTCCGTGGTGGCCGAGCCCGGCCCCGATCAGTTGGAAATGCATGACCGCAAAGCGCTGGCTTATGTCGCGGCCGCCAGTGCGCTATTTTTGCTGCTGCTGGCGCTGGCGCTGGTGCCGGAGGATGGCTGGCTAAGGGGCGAGGGGGGGAGTGTCCTCGGCGGCCCTTTAATAACAGGAATTGTCAGCATCATTGCCCTCTACTTCGCCCTCGCCGGCAGTGTTTTCGGACTTGCCAGTGGCCGCTTCAATGGCGGCAAGGACATCATCGAGAGCATGGAACACGCGATGCAAATGATGGCTGCTTACCTGGTACTGATGTTTTTCGCCGCTCAATTTGTCAGTTATTTTGACTGGACCAGGCTCGGTTTGATCACGGCAATCAAAGGCGCGGAGTTGTTGCAGGCGAGCCAACTGAATAGCACGCTGGCACTGCTGCTTTTTGTGCCACTGGCGGCGGGGATCAATCTGCTCATTGGCAGTGCCTCGGCGAAGTGGAGTGTTATCGCGCCGGTGTTCGTTCCCATGCTACTGCTTTACGGCGTGGCCCCGGAAGCGGTGCAAGCGGCTTATCGAATTGGTGACAGCAGTACCAATATCATCACCCCGCTGATGCCCTACTTTGGCATCGTGGTAGCTTTTGCCCAGCGCTACCAGCCCAATGCCGGTATCGGTACCATCATTGCGATGATGCTTCCCTATTCCCTGGCCCTGTTGTTGGGCTGGACGGCTCTGTTGGGGGCCTGGTTGTTTCTCGGCATACCCCTGGGGCCCACCTAGCCCGAGCGGCGAAAACGCTCCCCCGGGGCAAGCCAATAAAATTTGAAAATTCCCGGCAAATTGGTATTGTGGCGACAGACTAACAACACGTGGGCATTGTCCTAAACTAAGGGACAATAGCCCGCGCGGTGGTGAGGTTGGGAATGATCATTTCACCCGGGCGATTTGCCCGGCGGCAGAACGATAACCCAAGCCGGAAAGCATTGACCCTGGGCCTCAGCGAATACTCGTGAGAACTGGTTGCCCAGGCATTCCTTGCATACAGAATGACGACCCCACCGCCCCAAAAAACAACTATGCCGGGCCCCGCTAATAATGGAGTCACGATGGCCCTAGCGCTACGACAGCGAATCGCCGACCTTCTTCAACCCCACCGAGAGCACGACTTTCTCGGCCGCTCGGTCGATATTTTCCTGATCGTCCTGATCGTGCTGAACGCTATTGCAATCGTGCTGGAATCCGTGCCGCGCTACGGTAGCCTGTACTATCAGCAATTCTATTGGTTTGAAGTGTTCTCGGTTGCAATTTTCACCATCGAATACCTGCTGCGCCTCTGGACCGCCCCGGATGTGCGGGGGGCCGACGGCCAGCGCAGTGGGCAGGCAAGGCTGAAATACCTGCGCTCGCCGATGGCGCTCATCGACCTGCTGGCGATCCTGCCTTTCTACCTGGCGTTCTTTGTCAGTATCGACCTGCGATTCCTGCGAGTTGTAAGGCTACTGCGTATTTTCAAGCTCACTCGCTACTCGGGCGCCATGAACATCCTGCTGTCAGTACTGAAGGAGGAAGCAAGTTCCCTGTTTGCGGCACTGTTTATTCTGTTGGTGATGCTCATGCTCGCTTCGAGCGGTATCTACCTGATCGAGCATCAAGTCCAGCCCGACGCATTCGGCAGCATCCCCGATTCCATGTGGTGGGCGATGGCTACCCTGACCACCGTGGGCTATGGCGATGTGACCCCGATTACCCCCATGGGGAAATTTTTTGGCGGCTGTATCACGGTTATCGGCATGGGAATGGTGGCCTTGCCGGCCGGCATTCTCGCGTCGGCCTTTTCCGATTACGTGCACCGGAGCCGGCGCGAATACAAAACAAAGTTGTCGGAGTACCTGCAGGATGGCGATGTGAGCGATTCGGAGCAGAAGGAACTGGAGCAGTTGCGCATGGACCTGGGCCTCAGCCATGAGGATGCCGCCCTGATTTTCAATACAGCGACCCGCCATATCAAGCGCAGAATCATCTGCCCACACTGCGAACAACCGATCCACAACTCTCCCCAAAGCAGCACTGCCAGAAAACGCATCACGCTCGACAAGAAAGCTTGAGTACCGGCTATCGACGCTCCGCTGAAGCATCACCGAATTAATCAAAGTTGCCCTAGCCCGAATAATGCACCAGCACACGCCAACATTGATCTGGCACTTGCAGAAAAGGACATCGCGAGTTTTTTCACCCGGGTACAAAATGCCACCTCTGCTGCTTGCCTGGATACCACTTGATCTCGCGTCGATTTTGCGCACATGCTCGCTCCGACGTAGCTATGGCTACGTTTACGCTCGCGAGCACGCAAAGGCGACGCGATATCGGCGCGCTATCTCAGGCAACTGGTGCAATATCCGGGCATACCTATCGGCCGGTCAGGTAGATATGAACGGGCGGCGATATTCTCGGCAGTTGCCGATTCCGGGAACCACCGTGGGCGGGCCAACGACTGCCCGTCCCGGGCGCTTACAGCAGGGCGCTGTAGTCAGCCTGCAACTGGTCGAAACTCAGGCTGGAAATGAAACGCGAAAAACTCATCCAGGAGGCCAACCCCCTCATGTCCGCGAAGTGGGGCGGCAGAAACCTGGGAGCCACCAACACACCCTCATCCATCAGTAAGCGGTAGGTTTTCACGTCCTCCAGTGTCACCTTGCCGCAGAACAGAACCGGCAGGTTATCCAGCCGTCCTTCACTCATGGCCAGGCGCATAAAATTGTAGGTCTGGATAAAGCCCCGCATGTAGGCCAGGTCCTTGGTGAAGGGGCGGCCACTCGGAGTACTGCCGCGAAAGACCCTGACAGCTATCGAGTAGCTGTCATCATCCGACATTTCGTTGCCGCGCAGGTAATTGAAAACCTCGACAAAATCCGCGCCCTCCTCGGCCAGGGTAACCGCGCGCACCCGGTTGACCAGTCGATACAGGCGCGACGGGCTCGATCGCATGGTGAGAATTTCAGTCAACACCGCGAGCCCTTCCTGCGTGGTAGTGGAGGACGGCGGCCCCTTGCCGAGAAAGGTGCACCAGGGCTGGGCCATGCCATTGAGCGTGGTGCCCAGGTGTACCCAGCCCTCGTGCACCTCCAGCACGTCGATATCCAGCGAGTTGAACATGGCATCGCTGCGAATTTTCAGGTAGTCCGACCCGGCAGCGGCATCAGCGGTCATCTGGTCATTCAACACCACCCTGATCCCGGCATCCGGAAAGGCGTCAAGCAGTCGTTGGTTGAGCATTCCCACCGCGTCTTCGGCGGTGATATCTTTTTCAGCCTCAACCATCGACCGGTTTTTAAGGAGGTTTATCAGGGTCTCCTCCATGGTTGTTCCCAGGTCTGCGAGCGTGGGGTCCCCTGCGTGGAACACGTCAGAGGCCGAGCCGTACAATTCTTCCGAGTACACGCCAAAATCGGGCGTACCCCTGGCTTCCAGCATGCGCACGACAGTCTGGTACTCCCGGCAGATGCGCCGCATGATTGTCGCCAACGGGCTTAACTGGCCCAGCTTGCGGGCGATATCCCGGTCGATCTGGTGGAATACGCCCCGGACCTCGTTGGGGTCGAACTCCAGAGGGTTTTTGCACCGGTAGTAGGCGGTATCGACCGCCGGCAGCTTGCTGCAGCCGGCGGCAAAAAAATCGTCACGCACGCTGTCGCACCACTTGATGCCGTCGAGAATGCGGATGGGCCGCTGGGCCTCGACGATACGGTCGGAGAGCTCGCGCACGAGATTGAGGTACCTTGCGTTATTTTCCGGCATCGAACTTATCCTTCGTTGCACTTGGGTGTTGCGCTCATCGGTGTTTGCGCAGGATCACAGCGGTACGCAAGCGGCTGGAGCCAAACAAGCTCATGGAAGCGAAGTCGGCCCGCGCGATCGGCAAATGCTGGCACTCTATGGAATCCCTGTTTTCGTCTGCGATAGTGAGGTGCGGACCGACTTTCAGGTCCGGGTCGTGAAAATACAGGCAGTTTTCATCATAGCCGCTCAGCACTACCCAGTGGGGCGCCTTGCGATTATCAAGCCGGTAGGTGGATATTAGAATCAATACATTCTCGCCCCTGGCATAACAGGCCGCCAGTCCCGCCTGGTCTATGTCCGCATAACGTATCGGCACTTTTTGCTTCTGTGCCTGGCAGATGAACGACTCGTGTACCAGGCTCATCACCCGCTTCTTATTGGGATCGCGAACACCCTCAATAAACAGCGGACCCTTTTTGTTGACCCAGACCTCGGCATCGAAGCCGCGGGCTGCGGCCGCCAGCGCAAGTCCCACCGGGTGGCAGCCGCCGTGACCCGATGTCATGAATATGGTCGTGGCCTCGCGCCAGATCTCCACCTCTTCGAGGGGGCTGGGAGAATAGCTGGGATCCAGGCCGTTCATCGCCATCATCAGGGACGCGGGTCCACAGGTAAACGGGGTGGTCTGCGGTATCCAGGGAATCGCCCGATTGTCATTGGCAGGTTCCAGGCGATGGATACACTTCTCCATCCGCAGGGCATCGCTATGGTCCTCGTAATAACCCTGGTAAAGGCCAAACTGCCTATAACCGAGCTTGCGGTAGAGACTGATGGCCGCGGCATTGTTGCCGGCGACTTCCAGGCGCATGTAAAGCGCCCCGGCATCCCGGGCAGCCTGTTCCGCACGCTCCATCAGCTGAACCGCAATACCCTTCCCCCGGTACGCGGGGTCAACCGCCAGCGAGTATAGCCTGGCGAGGCGTGTACCGCGACGCAGGATAACCAGCACATAGCCGCCGAGGGCGCCACTTTCCTCCCTCGCCAGGAAGATACAACCCGAGTGCCGCAACCAGCGTTTGAAGCTGCGACGGCTCAACCGGTCGCTCTGGAACGCCAGGCACTCCAGTCGCAGCAGTTCATCGATGTCCGTCGCCAGGGCTTTGCGTATCCTGCTCATGGGGTGCCCCTCGGCCTGGACGGTATAGTTGTTCCGGCTACACAGAACAGGCCGCCAATGACAAAATCGTTAGTGGGAAAGGGTGCCATGGTTACTCCAAATTTGCTCACCGAAATATATCCCGGGGCACCATTGACTGCCAGACAATGGTGTAAAATACTTGTTGGCGCCTTCCTTCTCACTCCCGTGCACGATCTCAACGCCAGGGTCCATTTCCATGTCACAAACCCTCATCGTCATCCACAGCCTGAAGGACTGGGCGCCCTATTACCCCAGTGACCAGGTGATCAGCTTCACCGATTACATGAACGGCAACCATCTTCACACCGCTCCGCGAACCCGCATCATCAACCTATGCCGCAACTTCGACTACCTGTCAGAAGGCTACTATTGCTCCCTGCTGGCTGAGGCCCGCGGCCACCATGTCATACCTTCGGTGCGCACCCTCAACGACCTGAGCAGACGGGCACTTTACCGCATTCACATCGATGATTTTGGTGAAGATGTTTACAGATTCCTGCAGGAGTCGGACCCGGATAGGCCTGTCGTGCTGCACAGTTTCTTTGGGCAAACCCGTGAAAGCCGTTTCGAGAACCTGGCGAAAAAACTGTTCGAAACCTTTCCCTGCCCTATTCTTGAGATCACACTGCGCTGTCGCAAACGCTGGGAGATAGCCAGTCTCAAATCGAGGTCGCCCAGGCAACTGAATGAAGAGCAGGCGGACGAATTCGCCACCGCTCTGGATATATTCAGCCGTAAGGTCTGGCGCAAGGGACGAAAGAAAAAGGCCGCGCGCTACGACCTGGCGATTCTGTGTGACCCGAATGAGGCCTTGCCCCCCTCCGACAAGGGGGCCCTGAAGCGCTTTATCAGGGCGGGCAAGGAGATGGGAATCGATTGCGATGTCATCCGCCAGCGGGACTACCTGCGGTTGCCGGAATACGACGGCCTGTTCATTCGCACCACCACCAACATAGATCACTACACCTATCGCTTCGCCAAGAAGGCCGAAAATGAGGGCCTTGTGACCATTGATGACAGCAACTCAATCCTGCGATGCACCAACAAAATCTACCTGGCGGACTTGTTCAGGATTCACAAGGTAGCCGCACCCCGCACGGTGGTGCTCTACAGGGACCAACCGGCCCAGTTGCTTGAACTGGATAAAATTCTTGGCTTCCCGATTGTCGTCAAAATCCCCGACGGGGCTTTTTCCAGGGGTGTGGAGAAGGCCAGGGATGCGGCCCAGTTGGCGGAAACCTGCAAGAAACTGTTTCGCCACTCCACTCTGCTGCTGGCACAGGAATACCTGTATACCGAATTCGACTGGCGCGTCGGCGTGCTGGACAACCAGCCGCTGTTTGCCTGCAGGTATTTTATGGTCAAGGATCACTGGCAGATCTATCGCCACGGCAATCGCACGCACTCGGGGGGATTCGAGACCCTGCCCATTGCCGATGTGCCACTCTCCGTCATCGAAACCGCGTTAAAGGCTACCAGGCCCATTGGCGACAGTCTCTACGGGGTAGACCTCAAGGAGAAGGACGGCAAGGGCTGTGTTATTGAAGTAAACGACAACCCCAACGTGGACAAGGGTGTGGAGGACAAATACCTGGGTATGGATCTCTATCGCCGCTTCATGAGTAGCATGCTGAAGCGCATGGAAGCCCGCCGGGGGCATTAGCCGCCACAATCCAGCAAGCCTAGCGCCCAGGGGACCAGCGCCTCCAGGCTTTACAGTCTCACGACCTTCTCTGTGTTTCAGTGCGACTGGCAATCAGAGTAGGGCCACTTGTGTTGGGGCCTCTATTTGGTCGCTGGATGCAAGCGCACCCCTTCATACTGAAAGTAGTGTTCTGTCCGTCAAGGTCGACCATCACACCCTGTCCCGGCCCAAGCTCGCCCGGAGCGTATACGCTCCGGGTGGTCGCATTGAGAGGCCTGGAAACGTTATTCAGGTCCTAACCGGCCAGCACCAAGTGCTCCATGATGGTTGCCCTGAGCTCCTCTGGCATGGCGTATCAGTATGCGGTGTGATGTGCCGTCGCTAGACCGTGAAACTCTTTTTCAGCTTTTTCTCTACCATGATTTTTTTCAGTTTTGTTACCTGGGGTAATCCATTGCGGAAGGGCGGATAGTCTTCTCCGGCAATCAGCGGCGACAGGTAATCCCGGGCCCGGTCGGTAATATTCATGCCATCGCGGCTGATAAAATTGCGCGGCATCTTTTGCTCAACGTTCGCCACTTTTTCAAGCGGTGCTTCGCCCAGTGACCACGAGTACTTTTTACCCTTGCCGCGCTCTATCGTCACCATGACCGCGTTCTTGCCCGCCAGCGCGTATTCCAGGGCTGCCCTGCCCACCGCATAGGCCTGTTCAACGTCCGTCGCCGATGCGATGTGCCGGGCGGAACGCTGCAGGTAGTCCGCCAGTGCCCAATGGTACTTGAAGCCAAGTTCCTCCTTTACGATACCTGCCAGGGTCGGTGCTACACCGCCCAGTTGCGTGTGCCCAAAGGCGTCGGTGGTACCGGCATCGGCCAACAAGCTACCGTCTGCGTTCAGTGTCCCCTCCGATGCCACTATCACGCAGTAGCCGTATTTCTTCACGCATTGCTTAACCTTACTCAGAAATTTGACCTCGTTAAAAGGCACTTCGGGGAACAGGATAATATGCGGTGGCTCTCCCTCGGCCGTGGCTGCCAGGCCCCCCGCAGCGGCAATCCAGCCCGCATGGCGGCCCATCACCTCGAGAATGAACACCTTGGTTGAGGTTTCACACATCGACGCAACATCCAGCCCCGCTTCCTGGGTCGATACCGCCACATACTTTGCCACCGAGCCAAAGCCCGGGCAGTTGTCGGTGAATGGCAGGTCGTTGTCCACTGTCTTGGGGATATGGATAGCCTGGATCGGGAAACCCATTTGCGCTGACAACTGTGAGACCTTTAGGCAGGTATCGGCGGAATCCCCACCGCCGTTGTAAAAGAAATAGCCAATATTGTGCGCCTTGAACACCTCTATCAGCCGCTCGTACTCCGCCCTGTTTTGCTCAAGGCTTTTCAGCTTATAGCGACAGGATCCGAAAGCCCCGGCCGGCGTATATCGCAGGCTGGCAATGGCACTGGGGCTCTCCTTCGAAGTATCGATCAACTCCTCACGCAGGGCGCCGATAATGCCATTTTTGCCCGCATAGACCTTCCCAATCTCGCGCTTGTGCTCCCGTGCGGCTTCAAGCAGGCCGCAGGCAGATGCGTTGATGACCGCGGTGACACCGCCGGATTGAGCGTAAAAGGCATTTTTCGTTGCCATGATAATCCCTGTATTTTTCACGGGTTGAATTGGTACAGCGCCAATCGATCCGCCGCCCCCCCGGGCTCGGCCGAGCTTGCAGCGGATTGCGCAGTGGTTCGGAACTTATTGTACTCGACAGCCTGCGCTTTTTGTATGCTCCAGCGCAATACCGCCGCAGCACCTGTCGCCACACAGCAAGAGTTCAGTAGCAGCAAGGGGTTTTTACGAAACCCAATCGTTGCCGGTCGGGGATGCGATGCCCGGGTCGCAGTCAAGCTGCGCCACACAGCATAAATACCGCTGACGATAAACCCAAATTTCGCAGGACAGATGCTTGCACCCCTCAGCTATCCCGGGCACCATGGCCTCTGGGGAGCAGTGCCGACGGGTCTTGGTCGTGGCTCGACCAACAGCCGTATACCGGGCCATGGCAGAGCAGGCGGGTCAAGCCCTGGCAGTTTTCGAATCAGCTCCGGGGCAGCGCAGGCGCTGCTTGTGATTTTTCTCCCGCCACGCAAACGAACAGTTCGAGGTTGCAAGATGTCAGCTTACTTACACATCGAGGTAGCGCGCACCGGGCCCCGGCTGCCATTCTGGATCAAGCAGGATGGCGTCATATTGGCACAAACCCAGTTGTGCAGAAGCGAGGAAGAAGTTGCCCTTATATTACGCAACTACCTTAGAGGCCTGTGGCGCAAGGGTTACATCAGCGGCGAGGAAAAACTGGTGTTCAACGATGCGGCGATATCAGAGGCCTGGGATACCAACCGCTTCGTCGACAAGTATCGTCGCTGGGTCCATCAGGTGCTGCAGGGGCAGGTTTGTTTCGACGAGTAATCGCCTATCACTGCGGTTTGACACCCAACTTCAATACCCCTTCAACGCAATTCGCTCATCATTGAACAGATCCATTCCCGGCGCCAACAATTGTACGTAGCGGTCAAAATAAAGGAACTGCTTCAACAGCAGTGTGAATGAACGCGGAAAGCGAATTCCGTACGATTTCCCCAAGTCCGCCAATTCCAGCAACAGCTGATTGATATCATCGCCAATTTCGTCCGAAAATGCCCGGGGCACGACAGCTTCGCTGCGCTTGAAAAGCTGTTCGATATCACGACTCAGGGCAACTGTGTCAACATCATGGCTGGTCATGCCAACGCCCAGCATGGACTCCGCAATCTGCGGGTAATTTTCGGAACTCAGACCATCCAGCAGGCTGAACATCGCCTCCCAGGCACTTGGATCGATGTGTCCAACCAGGCCAAAATCGATAAATCCCAAACGCCCGTCCTCCAGCAGCATGATATTGCCGCTGTGGAGGTCGGCATGAAAGAAATCGCAGTCCATCAGGCTGGAAAACCAGGTGTTGAGACCTGTAATCAATACCTTCGCCGGATCGTTGGTATACTGTTTCAGGTTGTCGTAGTCGGTCAGCGCCACTCCATGGAAGCGCTCCATCGTCAGCACTTTCTTGCTTGAGGCTTTGGGATAGGGCCGTGGCACAATAACATCTGTGTTGCCCGTGCGCTGCAGGAAGCGGGCAAATTCCTCCAGGTTTTTCCTCTCCTTGATAAAATCGCACTCATCGAGCATCGAGGCATACAGTTCAGAGACAATGCCGGATACCGATTCCTTGCTCAGCCCCGGCGATGCGATTTCGAGCAAGCGGGATGACAGGAACAGAAAGTTCATATCCGTGGTCAGGATGTTCTCTATCCCGGGTTTTTGTACCTTGACCACTACATCTTCGCCACTGAGCAAAGTCGCGGCATGGACCTGGGCAATGGATGCCGACGCCAGCGGTTTGGGGTCGATGGACTGGAATATCTCGTCTATCGGCAACTCCAGGTCGTCCTCCATCACCGCGAGAACCTGATCAAAAGGAATCGGTGTCGTTTGGTCGAGGCAGCCCTGGAACTCCTCGACATACTCACGGGGAAAAAACGAGGGCGAACTGGCGATCAGTTGCCCCAGTTTTATATAGGTGACGCCCATTTCCTCGAATACCTCACGCACATCCCGGGCGGCCGGCTTGCGGCGCTGAAGAAGCAGTTTCACCAGGCGTGGCGAGAGCACGCCCACCGTCTGGCCCACCCGGAGCGCGCCGCGCAGGCCAGCCCGGGCCAACCCAATACTGTCATTCAATAGGTTCAAGGCGGAGGGAAGTCCGCTAGGTGAGCTTGTAGTCATAGTAAATTCACACCGCAATTGGAAACTAGCGGGCAATTATACCTGACTTATGGCCGTCGCAGCCCGCAGAAGCTGCAGCACCGGTCCGGGACAATCAAACCCTGATTTTTCGCTGTGATGGCTGGGGCCTTCCAATCTTCCTGCGCTGCTTTACACTACCCCACTTAACTCAGCCCGGGAGCCTGCCTTGAACAAAATTGCTTTTCTGATGATGGCCTGTGTAATCACCACCCTGTGGGGCTGTGCAAATCCGGTTACTATCGATACCGACTATTTCGAGGGTACCGATTTTTCCGGCTACCAAACCTATCGCTGGTTTGACGATGTCAACCCCTCCAGAACAGCGGAATACCGCAGCTACAACTCGTCCGATAAATTGATGCGAGAGGCAGCAAATGCTGCACTGCGCCGCAAGGGCATGACTCTTGTCAACGACGACGGAGCCGAATTCCTGGTGAATTATCGATTGTCAGCAGACGACAAGATGGACATGAATGCCTATTACAACCAACCCGGGGTTCATGGCGGCGTCGCCACCGGCACCTATGGCACCAGTATGGCCCTGGGCGTAAACCTGGGTAATCCCGGCCCCGTCTATTACAAGGAGGGCACAGTGCTTATCGATATCATCGACGCGCAAACACGCGAAGTGGTCTGGCGCGGCGTTGCCGAGGGCCGCCTTCCCAAGCCCGGGGATATGAGCCTGGACAAACGCAACCAGATTATCCGCGAGGTCGTTCCAGCCATCCTCGACAGCTTTCCGCCCCAATAGGGCTAGCGGGCACTGCTGGTGATGACGCTAATGATTAATGCCGTGGTATTAAAACGAAATCGCGGCGCCAAACCGCAAATGTATTGCCTTGCAAACCGCTAGTATCCCTTTGTTTTAACTGTACTTATATGATGATCTAAGCACGCTATCGCGTCTTGATCTCGACCGACACTTCCGCCCCATGTAGCGAGTCGCGAACCCTCTCCTGCTCGCCGTCAAGCAACAGACCACCGGAAACGCTGACGCCGTCGTCAGACACCTTTTTGCCAAACAGATCGGGCAGCAGCTTTCTGCTGCCATCTGCGGTCGTTGCCTGCAGCCCCCCGCCAGCGGCAGCCGGATCCGGCTTATACCCGAGATCCAGCACTTGCCCAGCGCCAGCATTTCCCGGTGGGGCATCGACCAGGTCATCGCCCCGGCTACCGGTCTTATTTTCATCAGCCACGCCATCAACCGGGAGGGCTATCCTGCCAGCGTCGGTATCGAGTTCAGTCGTGCCTTCAGCCTCCGCTGTCGAGTGCATAGCTTCCGGCTCATTCGCAATCGCCGCCGGCTTGTCTGCGGGAAGTTCCTCTTTCTTAGATTCGACGGGTTGCTGCACCAACGCGCCTGCGTCTTGCTCGCTGGTAGCAGCCAGTGGTTTTTCGTGATCACTGCAGCCCGAGGCCAACCACAGCGCCAGCATCACAGCGGATAACTGCCTCGGTCGCCCCTGCCTCCGCGGCCGGCAGATGCACGCCAATACGCTGGCGCCACGCAGATTGCCGCCACCTTCGCTTTTACCCATCACCATCTCCAGGCCTGTCGCCATTTCTTTACCCAACTACCCGGGAAGGTAGACTGTCGATCGCCCGCGTGGTTCCCGACCAGCTTGCACCCGGGTCCCGTGTCTGTCCACCGCAGAACACCGCCACCATCGCGAACGCTGCTCAACGCAAATACTGTACTATAGCGCAACCGGCAGGTGAGAGCGTTGACACAGAGTGGCTCCTCGCCTGCACCCCGGGCCGCAGGCCAACAGCCAAAATCGCCTTTGAAAAGGGTTGAAGCATGCGATTCACAACTGCGATGGGCTCCTATCAGCTGCAGCGACACCCACCGGGGCAGCATGAAACCCTGCAGGCCTGGGATGCCGCGGACGAATACCTGCTGCATCATGTCGCCAGCGAGGGCCTGCTTGGGGACGCAAGCAGCAACCGCGTGCTGTTGATTAACGACCAGTTCGGGGCCCTGGCGACCGCGCTGGCCCGGTGGCACTGCGTGAGTTGGGGTGACTCGGTTGTGACCCATCGCGCCACACTGGCTAACTGTAAACGCAACGGCATCGAAACCCCGCCACATTGCCTCCCTTCTACCGAGCGGCTCACCGGCCAATTCAATCGGGTGCTGATCAAGATACCCAAAACCCTGGCGCTGCTCGAGCATCAACTTGCCGGCCTGGCGGGACATCTCGGCAGTGACTCGATTGTTGCTGCAGCGGGCATGGTGAAGTCTATCCATCGCAGCACACTCGGGCTATTCGAGGATTACCTCGGCACCACCGTCACTTCACTGGCGAGGAAAAAGGCACGCTTGATCTTGCCGGAACTCAATCGAGTACTGGCCGGCAGCACTCCGGAATCACCCTACCCCGACAACTATCGCTGGCAGGAAGCCGGTATCCTGCTGCGCAACCATGCCAACGTATTTTCCCGGACGCAGCTCGACATCGGGGCCCGTGCCCTGCTGGCAGTAACCCACAAACTCCCTGAATCGAGTCATATCGTCGACCTCGGTTGTGGCAACGGCGTGCTAGGGATTGCTGCGAACCGCGCGCAACCTCGCGCGCGACTGAGCTTCATCGATGAGTCTTACATGGCAATTGCCTCTGCCCGGGATAACTGGGAAGCGGCTCAGAAAAACGCGCACCAGCACCCGGCACGGGCAGATTTCTACGCCAACGATTGTTTCGATGGGCTCAGCCTGGTTCCGCCCGACCTGGTAATTTGCAACCCGCCCTTTCACCAGGGCAACGCCATCGGCGACCATATCGCGTGGCGTATGTTCAAGCAAAGCCATCGGCGCTTGCGGCCGGGGGGACAGCTTTGGGTCGTTGGCAACGCCCACCTGGACTACCAATCCAAATTGAAGCGTGTGTTCGGCGGCTACACCGAGCAATTCAGGGACAGGAAGTTTGTCGTCCACAGTGCGCAGAAGAAGGCCAGGCGCAACTGACGGGCAGTGTCCGGGATGACACGCAATGCCGGTAAATGGTGCCTCGGGCCGGAATCGAACCGGCACGACAGTTACCTGTCGAGGGATTTTAAATCCCTTGCGTCTACCAATTTCGCCACCGAGGCGGTGGAGGAGCGCTCCAGGTTGAACGCCCGCTTTGCACGACGCCCGCCGTGGTGAACAGGGAGCGAGGTCGGCCGCAAAGCGGCGGTACTCTACCCCAAAGCCCCTCGGGCTTCAAGCTGGCGAGCTGGGGATGCTATTCAAAAAGCCGCTGAGGCGACTGGCGACCTGTTCTGCACTGATCACACGCAAACACTGGTTATCGGTACAACTGGTTTTGCGGTGGTTGCCGGCACTGACGCAGGGCGAGCAAGCCAGCCCCGCATAGATAGGCTCGGAGTTACCCAGGGAGCCATAGAGGGCGGGGGTCTCCGGACCAAAAATGACAAAGGTCTTCAGCGCCGTAACCGATGCAAAATGCGGCGGCCCGGAATCGTTGCTAAGCATCACTGCGGCAACCGAATAAAGGGCCAATAGCTCATCAAACTGGAAAAATCCCGCACTGTTAATACAGCGCGAATCGCCAACCAGTTGACTGATATCCTCTGCCTGGCCGCGTTCGCTGGGTGCGCCGGTCAGGATGACCAACAGATCCGGGAATTGCTGCAACAGCTGACGGATTACGCTGGCGAAACGCTCCGGCATCCAGCGCCGCTGGGGCAACAAATCGCTGGCATTGGCATTGACGAGTAGCAGTCGGTGGCGATCACCGGCGTACAATGGGTAAAGCTCCTTTACCCTCGCCCTGACGGCTTGCCGCTGCTGCTCATCGATATCGGCACGCGCCAGCGTGATATCAGCATCGCTGACGAAGTGTTTGTTATAGGGCGCCTCAGACTGCGAGCGCAGCAATGCTTCAATGAGCGACATAAAGTTTTTGGCCACGTGGATATGGCAGTTGTAGGTCACCGGATGGGTCAGGAAGCTGCCCCGGTATAGCCCCTCTTCATGGCCTCGGTGAAAACCAACCCGGTTAGACGCGCCACAGAGCGCGGTAAGAATCGAGGTTGCCCGCGAGAACAGCTCCAGATCGATAACGGTATCGATACCGCGCCGGCGACACCAGCTCAGGAATTTCACAACATCAACAGCGAACGTCAACAGGTTGTCGTCGCGGATGCGGAAAATATTGCTGTCCGGCACCGTGTTCAGCAGTGACAAGCTCACGGCGTTGCCTTCGAAAATAACGAAATAGAGCTGGGCTCCCGCGTTATCACGCAATTTTCGCATGGCGGGGTCGGCGATGATGGCACTGCCCATCTCCGATAGCTCTATAAACAACGCGTTCTTGACGGGCACAGAACGGGGCGGGAAAAACCAGGACACGACCCGGTAACAAATCGCCAGCACAAAGCAGATAGGCACGCCAGCATAGCGGTCTATGGTCCGCATGGTATCGACTTTCATGCCTGCTCCTTGCTCATCTGGTGCCGAAAAATGATAAACCGCGCCCCCAGGAAATTGAATATCATGCCCGCGGCAACGCCTGCGACCAATGCCAGCTGGTTGTTGCGCGCGAAGAACTCGCTACCATTGGTCAAAACGGTAAAGGTACCCCAATTGGGGAAAAAACTGACCAGGCACATAAGCAGGTATTTCGTCCACTGCCCGGCCCGATCGACCTTTTCTGCCTCGGCAAAAGTAAAGGACCGGTTCATAAACCAGTTCCAGGTTGCCGCTATCCAATAGGCAATACCCCTGGCAAACTCGCCAGCGAGGCCAAAGTAGCTGTGCAGCAGGGTGAAGAAACTGACATCGACAAGAAAGCCGCTGGCACCCACCGCTCCGAACTTGACAAAGGATACCACCAACTCGTTGCGGCTCAGTTCCTTGATTTTAGTGCTCAGCCGAAAACGGCGATAGGTTGTTTCAATCAGGCGGAAAATACAGAGAACAAGAGCGATTGTCGCAACCAGGTGCTCGACGAAATCCACCCCCGGGTAGCCGTCAAAAGCGGTTTCATTTTGATATAAGGTCAGGCTGACAACGACAGCAAACAAATAAATGCCCACCCGAGCGTGGTAGTCAGGCGCGGCAAATACCTTGTCGACCAGCCAGACGCTGGTAACCGACGCGACAACACCCAGCAGGGCACCGACAGCAACGTCTGCAGGCCAGTGCACACCGATCACCACTCTGGACAGTGCCACCAACACTGCCGCGAGGATTACCAGGGTGCGCATCGTTCGCGAGGGCACTTTCAGGCAGACGATGGTAGCCAGCGCTGCGGCCGCCGCGCTGTGGCCCGAGGGAAAACTGTAACTATCCTGGTCAGGTCCCAACAGATTAACCGCGTCGAGACCCAGGCTGGCCACCGGCCGCAAATCTAACCAGCCAGGGGAGAAGATGTGGGCGCCGAATTTGCCCAGTTTCACCAGCAAGCCCACCACCAGAATGTTGAGAAAAACCACCGCGAGATTGCGGGGCAGACGCGAGAACACGGCGATGCCTATCCCCGTCGCCAGGAGCCCATCACCCAGGTTGGTTATATTCAACCAGAGCATCGCTGTGCTCGGCGCCGCAAAACCGTTGAGCCAGTGAAATAACCAGGTATTGACTGCGTCGCTCCATAGCAACAGGGCTGACAGCGCAACAAGTACACTCATGGTAAAGCGATATCCCGGTGTTGCGATTGAACGCATCGTTGTTGAAGCCTTTGTTTGACGCTATCTGGCGACGCATGACTGCCCGCTGCAATGATATACCAAGCCTCTGGCCAAAACATCAAACAGCCCATGGCGATGGCAAATAGCGGTTCGGATTTCAGCGACGGCTGCAATGCCGGGAAACGCAGCTTCCTGAACTCAAGCTGCGAACAAGCCAGAGCCCGGGCAAAGGTGTTATTCTTGCCGCCGACCCAAACCAGGCCAGCCATGTATCCGAGGGGTCCGCAGCAAGCCCTCGCCAACGATTACAGGTCGCGCCGTTAGGGCATTGATCGGGTGATCCTTCGCTGCGGCGCTTTCCCGGCGCGATCTACACGAATGGGGCTTGGCCACCTGCTCGCGACAAGCGAAGCGCAAATTTAGCAACCTTGAAAAGGAGACCTCCATGCAATTAAACAGCCTGACTGCAAGCCTCTGCATCCTCTCTATGACAGCTACCTTGCCCCTGGCGGCCGCTGCCATGACACCGGTCCAGTTACTGCAGGAATGCCAGCAGGAATCACCATCCGCAAGCCGCTATTGCGACGGCTATATTTCCGGCGCCGTCGACGCCGGACGAGCCACGGGTCAGCTCGCCTGCCTACCCGACGATATCTCGAGTTCCACGTTGCAAGAGCTGGCAATGAATACTTTGCGCAGTGCCAACGCGGGGGCAAGCCACGCCAGCGCGCTGATCAATGATCGACTGGCAGATGTATTCCCTTGCCCGGGCGTCGAACAGGCCGACAACGACGAACCCGACCAGCCAGTGAAGAAAAACTGGAGCAATAAGGAACGCCTGGCCAAGTAGGTCAGGTGGCGCCGACGGCACGGTTGACTGCCGGCGCCGGGGAACTGCCGTATGCCAGTAACTGCTTGTTGATAAAACGGGTGACACCACTGCGCTTGCCTGGCCAGGCAAGCGCTCTATTGCAGCGCAGCCCTGGGCCCGCCCCGGCTGCCCCGGCTTGTGCCAGCGAGGCTGTTTTGTTAGTCTACTGCTGCATATGTTTCTTTTCCTCCCTGGCCGTCCCAGCGCTCTCCCGGCAGCGTGCAAGGACAAGCACTGGCACTCGATAGAAGTGGCAATCACCCCAACCGCCCCTGAGATTACGTCGCCGCCCGGCATTCGGGCGCGGGAAATCTTTAGCAACAGCCGGGTTTCGTTTGCCGGTCCAACCCCGGTCCACCGACTGCTGGTTAGTTTTGGCAAAAACGGCGGCCGTCATTCCCTTTATTACCCAGGATCTTTATATGTGTGGAATTAGCGGAGAGCTGCGCTTCGATGGCGCGCCAGTGGATATCGCCGGCCTTGATCGCATCACCGAAACACTCGCCCCAAGGGGACCTGACGATAGTGGTTTGGTGGTGCAGGGTTGCCGAGGGTTCGGTCACCGGCGACTTCGCATCATGGACCAGTCGGACAGTTCCCAGCAACCCATGTTCGATCCGCAAATGGGCCTGGGTATCGTTTTCAATGGCGCGATTTATAACTACCCCAGCCTGCGCGACGAATTGCGGCAACTGGGCTACAGTTTTTTCTCCGGTGGTGACACCGAAGTTATCCTCAAGGCTTACCATGCCTGGGGTGAACAATGCCTGCAGCGCTTCGAAGGCATGTTCGCATTCGCTATCTGGGAGCGGGACAGCGGCAGCACCTTCATCGCAAGGGACCGCCTGGGGATCAAACCCCTGTATTACACCAGCGATCCGCACCGCCTGCGCTTTGCATCTAGCCTGCCAGCGCTGCTGGCGGCGGGTGACATCGACCGCTCCATCGACCCGATAGCGTTGAACTATTACCTCAACTTCCACTCGGTTGTACCCTCGCCCCACACCATGCTGAGCGCCATTCGCAAACTTGCGCCGGGTTGCACCATGCGCGTCGGCAAAGATGGCAACGTAATGCACAAAAACTACTGGCGAATCGACTACGCCCGCGACAGCGACGACGAGCAGCGCAGCTTCGAGGATTGGCGCGACAGCCTTCTTGACGAGCTCAGGCGGGCGGTGCGCATTCGCCAGTTGGCGTCCGTCGATGTAGGGGTTTTGCTGTCAGGGGGCGTGGATTCCAGCCTGCTGGTTGGGCTCATGGCTGAGAGCGGCACCAGCGGTTTGCTGACCTACTCCGTTGGCTTTGAAGCGATCGACGACGAACCGGGCGACGAATTCCAGTACTCCGACCTTGTCGCATCGACCTTTGGCACCCAGCATCACAAAATTCGTGTCGCCTCCACGGAGCTGCTGGATCATTTGCCGGACGCCATTCACGCCATGGCCGAGCCGATGGTGAGCCACGACTGTATCGGTTTTTACCTGCTCTCCCGCGAGGTCTCAATGAGTTGCAAGGCAGTACAAAGTGGTCAGGGCGCAGACGAGGTTTTTGGGGGCTATCACTGGTATCCGCCAATGGTGGGCTCTGTTAATCCGTTCGAGAGCTACCGCAAGGCTTTTTTTGATCGCGACTATGACGAATACCAGCGTGCCGTCGGGCAGCGTTTCCAGCAGCAGGATCATGCCGGCGATTATGTCCGCCAGCACTTTGCCACGCCGGGAGCCGATGACCCCGTCGACAAGGCCCTGCGCCTCGATACAACTGTTATGCTGGTGGATGATCCGGTCAAGAGAGTGGACAACATGACCATGGCCTGGGGTCTGGAGGCGCGAGTACCGTTCCTGGATCACAAGCTGGTTGAGTTTGCCGCCAGGATTCCAGCCCGGCACAAGCTGCATGGCGGTGGCAAGCACATTTTGAAAGAAGCGTCCCGCGCGGTAATACCCGCCGCGGTTATCGACCGCCCGAAAGGCTATTTTCCTGTGCCCGCACTCAAGTACCTGCGCGGAGAGGTTCTTGAGTTCGTGAGTGACGCCTTGCTCAGCCATCCCTCAAGACAACGCGGCCTGTTCGATCGCAGCTATATCGATCAGCTGTTACAAGCACCGGAAGATCATATCACCCCGCTGCGGGGCTCCAAGCTCTGGCAGCTGGGCTTACTGGAGCTCTGGCTCCAATCGCATGGAATTTAAACCATGGCAGAGAAAAAGGATTCAGGCGAGCATCGCTTTGTCGATCAACCACCGTCGTATCACCACCTCGATACGGTTGCGAAGCAGGCCAGCGGAGGCCATGAGATCGTTCAGCAGGCTTCGGTGTATTGTGGCTGGGGGCGGGTTATCATGGGTCATACCTACTCTGACCCCAAGGACATTGCAGCCGAATTGCTGAACGAGTCACCGGGCAAGCGCGATATCGCCATGTACGTCGCAGACCCTCACGTGGCACTCACCAGCGCCCCGCAACAGCTATTTCTGGATCCCTCGGATACGTTTCGGCTGGATCTTCCGCTACGGCATAAGCCGAAACCTACCACTGATCTAAAGGTACGCAGACTGGAGAGGCTGGAAGATGCCAAGCGTATCAATGAGCTGTACCTGCAGCGTGACATGGTGCCCACCGATCCCGATTACCTGTGGTCACAACGCGACTCCCGAGTGCTTATCTGCCTGGTGGCAGAGGACCAGGTGACCGGTGAAATCGTTGGCACGGTCACCGGTATCGATCATGTCGAACTGTTCAACGACCCCTCCGGCGGCAGCAGTCTGTGGTGTCTTACCGTCGACCCCCAGGCCGCGCGACCCGGCGTCGGCGAGCAACTGATGGGCGCACTGGCAGATTACTTCTACAGGGTCAAGTGCAAGCATCTCGATCTCTCGGTTCTACATGACAATGTGCAGGCCAAGGCCCTGTATAAAAAGCTTGGCTTTCGCCAGGTCTATACATTCTCGCTGAAAAACAAGAACGCGTTTAACGAGACCCTTTTTCTCGGCCCGGAACTGGAAGAGGAGCTCAATCCCTATGCCAAGATAATTATCGACGAAGCACGTTCCAGAGGCATTACGGTCGAGTTACTTGATGCCCAGGAAGGCTACTTCCGGCTGGTCAGGGGCGGTAAAAAAGTCAACTGCCGGGAATCCTTGTCCGATTTCACTTCAGCCGTGGCGATGAGCCGTTGCCAGGACAAGTACGTGACCCATCGCTGCCTGCGCCGCGCGGGGCTGAATACCCCCGCGTTCCGCCTTGCAGCGCAGCAGGATGCGAATATGGCATTCCTGGATGAGCACCGTGAACTGGTCGTTAAACCCGCGGTTGGTGAGCAGGGCAAAGGTATTACCGTCGGGGTGAGCACCGAGCACGAGCTCGATCAGGCATTGATCACCGCCCGCCAGTTTGGCGAACGCATTTTGCTGGAATCGTGTCACCCGGGCCAGGATCTGCGCATCGTCGTCATCGGCTACGAAGTGGTCGCTGCAGCCGTGCGCAGACCCCCCCAGATTATCGGTGATGGCGTCCATTCGGTTGCAACCCTGATAGAGAAGCAGAGCCGGCGGCGAAGGGCCGCAACCGGAGGCGAGAGTAGCATCCCCATCGACCACCAGACCGAAGCTTATCTGGCCTCGCAGCAACTCACCCTCGAATCGGTGCCGAGTTCCGGACAGGTCATTCCCGTGCGCAAGACCGCAAACCTGCATACCGGCGGCACCATCCACGATGTGACTCCGCAGCTACATCCCAAACTGGTGGCTGCTGCTGAAGCGGCGTCGCGGCAATTGGAGATTCCGGTCGTGGGGCTGGATTTTATGGTCACGGATCCGAGCCAGGAGGATTATGTGATCATCGAAGCCAATGAGCGTGCCGGTCTGGCGAACCATGAGCCACAGCCCACTGCCCAGCGTTTCCTCGACCTGCTGTTCCCGCTTTCCATCAGTGTGCGCGACGACAAAGAGGGAGATGACAAATGATCGATGCCGGGCGTTTGCGCCAGTTGGTGTTGGAGCTACTGGCTATACCCAGTCCCTGTGGGTTCACCGATGAGGTGATACGCTATATCGCCACGGTACTGGAAGAACTCGGCGTCGAGTACCAGATTACCCGCCGCGGCACCATCCGCGCGCGACTACCCGGTGCAGGGGGCAGCGACATGGCCCGCGCCGTCGTCAGTCACGTGGATTCCATCGGTGCGATGGTAAAACGGATCAGGCCCGATGGGCGCCTGGAAGTCGCACCCATCGGCTACTGGAGCAGCCGCTATGCCGAGGGAGTGCGGGTCACATTGTTTAGCGAGCGTCGCCAATTCCGGGGTACGCTGCTGGCCTCCATGACCTGGGGAACCAGCCGGGACGAGGGGGCAGAGGAACTGCCGATCGACTGGGACCACATTGAACTGCGCCTTGACGAGCAGGTTTACAACGAGGCTGACGTCAAGGCCCTGGGTATTGAGATCGGCGATTTCATCGACCTCGATAGCAGCCCGGAAGTTCTGGAAAACGGTTTTATCGTGGGCCGAAATATCGACAACAAGGCGGGTGCCGCCGCCGTGCTCGTCGCGCTGGAGCATGTCATCGCCGAAAATCTGCAGTTGCCCAGCGATATCTACTTTCTTTTCACGGTCACCGAATCAATAGGCACGGGGGTTGGCAGCGCCATCTTACCCGAGGTCAGCGAGCTACTCACGGTGGACTTCGCGTCGATACCCGCCATTAACAAGTCGCCTTTCAAACGCGTTACCATCGCTGCCAGCGACGCCAACGGCCCCTACGATTATCACTTCACCGCACACTTGCAGCAGATAGCCCAGCTCAACAACATCCCCCACCAGCGCAAGGTTCTCGGCGGTTCACACAGCGATGCCGCGTCCGCTCTTGCCGCCGGTCATGATGTGCGTACAGCTGTGGTAACCTATGCCGGTGATGCCTCACACAGTATCGAGCGAACCCACCTGCACAGCCTGATCAACATGGCCAAACTGTTGGTCGCCTATATGGTTAGTGAACCGACCTTCGTTTCCGACCCCTCGGTCACTACCGTCAGCAGATTTAGCCACCAGATTGACAGCGATACCCTCCCCGACAAACCGCAGACGTCAATTGACATCGCCCAGGTCCTGAATCGCACCCGTACTAACGAGGATGGCAGTGACGACGGTAGTGAAGATGGTAGCGAGCAATGACATCGATGCTGGCAATCGATGAGGGTTATCTGCGCCGCTGCCTGCTGGAGATGTTGGCGATCCCCTGCCCCACCGGCTTTACCGACGAAATCGTGCGTTACGTCTGTATGCGTCTGACAGAACTCGGGATACCTTTCGAGCTCACCCGGCGCGGAACCATTTGCGCTCGCCTGGATGGGCATGAGAGCAGCCCATCGAAAGCCATCGCCAACCACCTTGACACCATCGGCGCGAATGTTGCCCGACTCAAGCCCAATGGCAGGCTCGCGCTGAAACCCATAGGCAGCTGGTCGAGCCGCTTTGCAGAGGGCGGCCGGGTCACACTGTTTACCCAACGAGGTGCGTTTCGTGGGCAAGTATTGCCGCTACTGGCCTCCGGCCACGCGTTCAACGAGCAGATCGATAAACTTCCCGTGGGCTGGGACCAGGTCGAACTGCGTCTCAATGCCCTGGTAGATAACCAGCAGCAACTTGTGGAACTGGGAGTACAGGAGGGAGATTTCGTTGCCTTTGACAGTGACCCTGAGTGGGATACATCGGGCTATATCAGCGCCCGCCACCTCGACAACAAGGCCGGTGCCAGTGCACTGCTGGCTTGCCTGAAGGCAATCGTGGCAAACAAGATACGGCCCGCAACCGACATCTACGCGCTGTTTACCGTCACCGAAGAGGTCGGTACCGGTGCCGGAGCATCGCTGGCGACCTCGGTAGCCGAATTTGTCGGCATAGATATCGGCCCCGTGGCACCCGGCCAGAATGCCCGGGAACACGGCGTCACCCTGTGCGCGCAGGACACCAGTGGCCCCTTCGACCGCCACCTGACCCGCTCTCTCCGGCAATTGTGCCGTGACCATGGAATCGAGCACCAGACCGATGTTTTTCGCTACTACTACTCCGATGCCAATTCCGCCATCGTCGCCGGGCACGATATTCGCCATGCACTGATCACCTTCGGCACCGATGCCACCCATGGCTACGAGCGCACCCACATCAGCAGCCTGCTCAGTATCGCCAGGCTGCTAACTCACTATGTGCAACAGGCCATCGACTGAAGGGTTCTACCGAGACCATGCCTGGGGCGAAACCCTGCTGTCGATTGAAAAGATTAAAAAAAATTGGCCCGAAATGAAACTTTTCACGCAAGCGCAGTCCAAGGAACCACAGACGGGCAGCGTTTGGGTAGCCCGTCGTACTCAGCAAAACAAACAAGCCTCTCGATAAGCTGTAAAAATGCAATGGGCCGCCTGCATTAATTGCCAGAATGCCCGGCATGAGTGAGCTTTGTTTATCAATGACAAATCGAAAACAACGAAACAGGGGGAAAAATGAGAGCCGCTTCTGCCACCGGCGCACGCTGCCTGCGCCAGGTGTCTTCGGGACAAGACATCTTGAAATCAACACCACGGATGTCACACACCAGGTTGTTTTTGTGGATCAGTGGCCTGCTGCTGGCTCTGGTGGCGCTAGGCGCCACCGCACAGGTCAACCCGGCGAGAACCGCCACCGGCTTGATCGCTCTATACCCCTTCAGCGAAGGTAAGGGCACCACAGTCGCCGACATGTCCGGCTACGGTAGCCCCATGAATCTCAATCTTTACGGGGCGGTAAGCTGGAATGGCAGTGGTAACGGTGTGGATTTCAGCGGCGGCCGTGTCGGTACCAGCGGCCCGGCCAGCAAGGTCATCAATGCCCTGCGCAACAGCAACAGCAGCAGTTTCGAAATCTGGGTCAAACCGTCGAACACCAGCCAGGGTGGCCCCAGCCGGCTCATAGCCCTGGCCAAGGACCCCTACCAGCGCAATTTCCTATTGGGCCAGGAATCAAAAAACATTCATGCGCGCCTGCGACATACTGGCAAGAGCGACGACAAACCGCACCTGATAACCAGCAACGCGCCCCTGAGCACCAGTCGTACCCATATTGTTCATACTTACGACGGCAGCGTCGAGCGGCTCTATATCAATGGCGCTCTGCAGTCCGCCACGGTTGCCCGCACGGGTGCTTACAGTGGCTGGTATACCGGCCATCTGCTGAGCATCGGCAACGAGAGCACGAACAATCGCCCGTTTGCCGGTACCGTGGAGTTAGTCGCCATCTACGACCGAGCCCTGGTTGGATCTGAGGTCAAGCAGAATTATGACGCCGGGACCACCACGTCTTCAGTGCCGGACACGACACCCCCTTCAGTACCGGGGAGTCTGAGTGCCAGAAGTCTGAGCGCGACCTCGGTAGAACTGACCTGGGTGGAGTCACTGGATGACCAGGCGGTAACCGGCTACGAGGTGTATCGTGACGGTATCCGCATCGGCAATCCCAACGGTACCCGCTATGTCGATGCCAGCCCAAGCGCAGACACCAGCTATCGCTACTCGGTTAAGGCCTATGACGCCGCAGGCAACAAATCGGCGAGCGCCGCCATCACTTTCACCACGCCGCTCAACACCGTAAGCCGAGCCACATCCGGCCTCCTCGCGCTGTACAACTTTAACGAGGGCAGTGGCTCAACCGTTACCGACCAATCGGGCTACGGCAGCCCCTTGAACCTGCAGGTTTCAGGTGCTGTCACCTGGAGCAAGACCGAAAGCGGCGTTATCATGAGCGGCGGGAAAATTGGTACGACCACAGCCGCCAGCAAGGTTATCAACGCCCTGCGATCGAGTAATGCCAGTAGCTTCGAGGCCTGGGTCAAGCCGTCAAATGTCAGCCAACGGGGCCCCACCCGGTTTATCTCGATCGCGGCGAGCCCGACCCAGCGCAACTACCTGCTCGGGCAGGAAACCGATGAAGTGCATGTGCGCCTGCGTCATACCGGCAAGAGTGTTGACAAGCCGCACCTGATCACGAAAAACAGCCCGCTGCGCACCCAATGGGTACACGTCGTGCACACCTACGACGGCACTACCGAGCGCCTGTACCTGAATGGCAACCTGCAGTCCGCCCAGGTAAGCAGCCGCGGGGATTACAGTAACTGGTACACCAATCATAGGCTCACTATTGGTAACGAGGCGAGTGGTGACCGACCCTTCGCCGGGCAAATAAAACTGGTGGCAATCTACAATCGCGCCATCGATAGCGCTGAGATCCAGCAGAATTACGCCGCCGGACCCAGCGGCGATGGGGAGGTCTCCAGTGGCGCTTCCGGGCCTGAAAGCACCGTTGCTGATAGCAGCACAGAGCCGACACCCGATGGCGGAACAGACACTACCGGTTCGATCAAAATCAGTTGGGAAGTACCGTCCACGCGATCAACCGGCGAGACCCTGCCGCTAAGCGAATTGGCCCGCTACGAGATCTATGCCTCTCCTACCGCCGGTGGCAAAACCGCTGTGTTCGTAGTTACCGACCCCAAGGCCACCAGCTACACGATTTCCGGCCTGGTCAAGGGCAAGTACTATCTGAATATGGTTGCGGTCGACAAATCAGGCCTGAGCAGCAAGCCTTCAGGCACGGTGACGGTAAGCGTGATCTAGCCAGCCAGGTCGTGCTCGGGTGCACCGTCCCGATTCCGGCACTCCCGACCACGGGCCATCGTGTTGATCATGGCCCCTAGGGGTTTCTTGCATCCGACTCGGGAAAACATGGCAGGGCCAGGCAGTTAAGGACCCGCCGCCAGCAGGGCCTCTATGGCCTTGTCGTCGTACCCCAGGCTCACCAGTATTTCCCTGCTATGGGCACCGGTCGCCGGGGCCGGCCGGGGAGCCGGTTGCGCTGATCCCGAAAACCTTATCGGGCAGGCAGCCTGGCGAATGCTGGTACCCTTCGCCAGTTCATAGCGAATCACCATTCCCCGTGCCTGCAACTGGTCGTGATCGGCCGCCTCATTGATACTCAACACCGGCTCCACACAGCAATCCAGCCGGGCAAACAAATGGCACCAGTCGCTGCAATCCCGCTGCGCGATCAGCTTGACCAGCAGCGGCTTCAGACGCCGCTGCAAGTCGCTATTGTGCAAATCTACCAACTCCAGTAGCGCCGGTTCGTCGAGGGCCTTTGACAGCGCTTCGACAAATGGCGGCTCCAGGCCACCAATCGACAGGAAGCGCCCATCCTTACAGCGGTAGCAATCATAGAAGCTGCCACCATTCAACCATTCCTGCTCCGGTTGGGGGTCGACACCAGCGGCCAGCGCCCCGGCTCCGGCCATGGCGTTAATGGCGAAGGCAGCGTCGGTCATGCTGATATCCAGGTATTGTCCCAAACCACTGTCGCGGCGCTGGATTTCAGCCGCGAGAATACCCATGATGGCGTGATGGCTACCACCGGCAATATCGGCCAACTGAATCCCAAGCGGTAGCGGGCCCGAATCGGATCGACCGGTGTAGGAACTGACGCCAGCTGTGGCCACGTAGTTCAGGTCGTGACCGGCCCGCAGGCGATAAGGCCCGGTTTGGCCATAACCGCTGATGGAACAGTAAATCAAACGTGGGTTAATCTCGCGCAGGGTTTCATAATCCAAACCCAGGCGAAGCATCACGCCGGGGCGAAACTGTTCGATGACAATATCGTATTCCAGCACCAGCCTTTTTATTATCGCAACCGCCTCGGCTTGTTTGAGATCAAGCGCGAGTGAGCGTTTATTGCGATTGAGGTGGTGATGCGCTGCCGACTCACCGTCCACCAGTGGCGGCATGCTGCGCACCATGTCCTGCCGGGTCGGCGACTCAACCCGCAACACCTCGGCGCCCATATCGGCCAGCATGAGCGTGGCATAGGGGCCAGGCAACAAGGTAGAAAAGTCCAGAATCTTTAAGCTGCTCAGCGGTCTGTTGCCCAAGCGTATTCTCCCGTTGAATAACCCCTGCCGAAACCCCAATGTTCCGACTACAGTCTATACGATCGCTGCGCGACGGCAGTTGCCTCGCCACCATCTGTGCACAGGGCCGCCCCACCCCACGCAATAAGGAAGGCTCATTCAGTTGAGTCATGACAACCGAAAAGGCCGGCAAAAATCTTAACTACACGCAAACAATAATGAATGAACAAATCTAAAAAAACCTTTTCAATCGTCCAGTTAGCCAAACCAGGTTGTCAGCACATGGCCACAACGAGCTCACAGGAACATTTTGTTTTTGTGGCCATGGATTGTACGCTTTGGCGAGTCTTTGCTCGCGTCAACACGCCAAAAGGTCCTCACCACCGCCTCGAATTTTAGTCTCTGCCCCTGTTTTTCTACCTTGTTTTATGTTTTTATTGGCCAATAACCGGACTTAACGTGTGTCCAAGTTAGCGCGCTTACAGGAAGGAGTCGAGCATGGCTGAAGATAAAAATGAAATAGGAATCAATCAACTCTATGCACAGGACCCGATAGCAGCCGACAAGCGATTGTGGGGCCGGGAAGCAGACCCGGTTTCAAGGCGGGGATTTCTGAAAAATTCCGGCCTGCTTGCGATGACGGCAGTGGTGGGCAACGCGATACCCTTTGCCCGCTTTATGCCGGCAGGCTTGATACCCGCGGCAATAGCCAATGAAACCAAGCCGTTTACCATTGAGGGCAAGGATGGCTTACGGGTATTGAATGACCGCCCCATCAACGCCGAGACACCTGCACATTTGCTGGACGACGATTTCACGCCAGCCAAGTATTTCTTCGTACGTAACAACGGTTTACCCCCGGAACTCGATTCAATTGGCGACCCGAACAAGTGGACCCTGGAAATCGGTGGTGAATCCTGTGAGAAGCCCCAAACATTTACCGTCGCAGAACTTAAGAAGCAATTTAAAACTTACACCTATGCACTCACCCTGGAGTGCGGCGGCAACGGTCGCAGCGAGTTCAACCCCCCGGCCAAGGGCAACCAATGGTCTACCGGCGCTGTGGGGTGCGCCAAATGGACTGGAGTGAGGGTGAAGGATGTACTGGATGCCTGTGGTATCAAAGATGATGCTGTCTATATCGGATACTATGGGGCTGATATCCATTTAAGCGGCGACCCGGATAAAGAGGCTATATCCCGTGGTGTGCCCATGTCAAAGGCCCTGGAAAATGAGTCGCTTATTGCGTGGGCCTTCAATGGCGAGGACATCCCCCATCAGAATGGATACCCGCTGCGGTTGGTTACCGCCGGCTGGCCTGCCTCCACATCGGGTAAATGGCTGAAGAAAATCGTCGTTCGCAACACAGTTCACGACGGGCAAAAGATGACCGGCCAGGCCTATCGCACACCCTGTGAGCCGGTTGCACCAGGAACCCAGGTGGCCGATGAAGACATGTGTATTATTGAATCCATGCCTGTCAAATCCCTCATCACCTTTCCCAAAAGTGGAGTGAGCCACCCATTGGGTGAAACATTTAATTTCCGCGGGAAGGCCTGGGCCGGCGACCTTATGGTTAAAGACATGGATGTATCGATTGATTTTGGAGCCACCTGGCAGCGGGCGAAGCTGGAAAAGCCTGTCAATCGACTGGCCTGGCAAAAATGGTCCGCCAGTCTCAAGTTCCCGCAAAAGGGTTACTACGAGGTCTGGGCGAGAGCAACTGACAGCGATGGCAAAGCGCAACCGGTTATTCTGCCGGGGTGGAACCCCAAGGGTTACCTGAACAACGCCTGTCATCGCATCGCGGTGCAGGTCGCTTAGAAGGGAGGGAATCCAATGTCGAAATCTATTTATCAAACCCTCGCGGCAAAGATTGCCGTGATGGGAGCGGTAGCCATGCTTGCGCTACCGACGGCAGCAGCAGCGGTCGAAACTGACCCGGAAACAGGCCTGATAATTGCGCCCGGCTGGGATACGGTGAAAACAAATTGCACCATTTGCCATTCCGCCCAGTTTATTACCTGGCAGCGTGGAGACCGGGAAACATGGCTGTCGATGATTCGCTGGATGCAGAAAACTCAGGGTTTATGGCAGCTAGAGCCTGCCACAGAAAACACCATACTGGATTACCTGGCTAACAATTATCCACCCGGTGAGGCATCGCGGCGGAGAAATCTTCCGCCTGCCGCAATGCCCGCTAACAATTGATCAGACATCTGCATATTCACACGCAGCGTGATTGGCCACATCCGCTCCACGTGCACCACAGTTGCGCCACAGAGCAAGGAGATGCAATAACGAAAACGCCGTAGCCTTTTTTGATTCTACAGAGATGCGGGCCGGAATTGATTTGGCAACCACGTTGTGGCAACCAGGTTTCGGCAACCACGTTTCGGCAACCAAGTTTCGGCGACTCTTTGTGGCAACCACGTTGTGGCGTCAGTACGCCGGTTCCTGCGGTCGTTCTCTGTGAGCCAAAACAGCCAATCTGCATTTTTGAATCGGAGGCGCGGGTCGGACTTGAATTAGTGGGGGCATTGATACTTGAATTAGTGGGTTAAGGCATTGATTTAGCTGGGTTCGGTGGTTTTCAGTTTTGGATGGATACCAGCTGTCTTGCCCCAAGTTCCTGGGACTCAGTGTAATGTTACATCTGAGGCGAGGAGAATGTTATGGGCAGGAAGAGTGGATTGTCGGCTGAGCAACGGCTTGAGGCGGTGTTGTCGTTGCTACGCAGGGAAGAGCCGGCCAAGCAAATCGCGCGGCGCTATGGGGTCAGTGAACAGTCGCTGTACCGCTGGAGAGAAGATTTTCTCGATGCCGGCAAGCAGGGCCTGAAGGGCAAATCGGGCGATGGTGCGCTGCAAAAGGAAGTCAATCGGCTGCAGCGCGAGGTCGAATCGCGCGAGCAGGTGATCGGCGAGTTGACCGTGGTGAACCGTATCTTAAAAAAGCTCTCGGGCCCGTCTCAATGAGCACGGAGGTACGGGCCCTGATCAAGTGCGAGACACAGGCCGACGGTATACGGGTAAAACAAGTCCTGGAGAGGTTGCAGCTTTCCGCGTCGACGTACTATCGCCAGCAGGCGAGAGAGGGCGATCGGCAACGTCCGGGCCCGAAGCCCAGGGCTCTCGATGAAGCCCGCAAGGCGCTGGTGGTCGAGTTTGCCGAACGCTATCCGTGGTGGGGCTACAAACGCCTGACCATCGTGATGCGCCGGGCCGGGCACGAGATCGGCAAGAAGTTCGTGCACGCCGTGTTCAAAGCCGAGGATCTGTTCCAGAAGCGCAAGCCAAGCTCGGCCGAGTTGCACCAGAGCGCCAAGCTCTATGAACTGCTACCGAGCCGCGCTAACGCACTGTGGCAGAGTGATGTGACCTGCATCCATATCCCCGGCCACGGTTGGTGGTACGCGGTGACGGTCATCGATTACTACAGCCGCTACCTGTTGGCACTGCACCTGACACCGAGCTATGCCGCGCCGGAAATCAACACGGCGATCGACCATGCACGCGCTGAAGCCGAACGCCTGCACGGCCCTCTGGAGACAATACCGTTTCTGGTGACCGACAACGGCAGCAGTTTCCTGGCGAAGCGGTTTCAGGCGCACATAGCGGGTCAGTTTCGCCAGGTGCGTACCCGCTACCGCACCCCGCAGCAGTTGGGATTACCGGAACGCTTCCACCAGACGCTCAAGCGTGAGGAGGTGTACTGGCAACTTTATGATTCACCGGCCGATGCGCGGGAGAAGCTGGCACAGTTCCGGGAGCGCTACAACGCGGTCCGCCCCCACTGGGCGTTGGAGCCGGCCACCGGCGGTGAGTAACCGTTCATTCTAAGACGTTATATTCTGCCCGGTAGATTCCGATTATATTTCTCCTCAAACACAGGAGAAATCTTATGACCGAATCCAAAGCAGCCACTGCATCGTCCCCTCAACCTCAACCTCAACCTCAACCTCAACCCAAGCCCAAGCCCAAGCCAGCCAAGCGAGTCATGCGCTCCCAGGGCGAGTGGAAAACCCTGCTGGAAGCCTTCAATAACAGCGGACTCACCAAGGCGGCTTTCTGCAAGCAGCATCGAATTGCCACCAGTAGCTTGTACCGTTGGCAAAGTATTTTTTCCCAACACAACGGCGACACCGATTTTATCGATGTCACCGAGTCACTCGCTACTACCCCGGCGCCGCCAGCTCCTGAACGCGACAACCCTTGGCAAGTCGAGCTGGCGTTGGGCGACGGTATCGTATTGCGTTTGCGCACCACCTGATGTTCTTCCCTGAGTCCCAGGTCCGTATCTGGCTTTATACACAGCCAACCGATATGCGCAAATCCTATAACGGCTTGAGTGCGCTGGTGAAGAATAAGCTCCAGGGCAACCCGCTCAGTGGTGAGCTGTTCGTATTCGTCAACCGGCGCCAGAGCCAGATGAAGATCCTGTACTTCGATCGCTCGGGGTACTGTATCTGGTCCAAGAGACTGGAGCAGGGCCAGTTTGTTGTACGCGGTGCGCCAGGTGGCAAACGGCAGCTGAACTGGACCCAGTTGAAGCTGTTACTCGACGGCATAGAGATCAAAAAATCCCGCCAGTACAAGCGATATTCTCACCCCTCGTAAGGCGAGCTCTGGTAAAATACAGCCCATGTCTACTGCCGCCTCCACCGATGCCAATACCGCCGATTCCTCGGTGTTGTTGCAGGCGCTCAGCGAGGAAAACGCGCAGCTGAAACGTCAGCTTGCCTGGTTCAAACAGCAACTGTTCGGCAGCAAATCAGAGAAGCGGGTGATCGATAATCCTGACCAACCTCTGCTCACCGGCTTGATGGGGGAGTCCGTCGAACCGCTGCCGCCGGGCGAGAAGCAGAAGATTACCTACGAGCGTGGCAAAGGCAAGAAGCAGCGGGATGATGACTGCGTCACCGACAGCGGCCTGCGCTTCGGCCCCGAGGTGCCGGTCAAAACCATCACCCTCGACTCGCCGGAACTCAGCGGCCCCGATGCCGATCAGTACGACATTATTGGCTACAAGACCAGCCACCGACTGGCGCAACACCAAAGTGCCTTTGAAGTGTTGTGCTACCAGCGCGCGGTACTGAAGCGCAAGGACTCCGGCAAAATCACCACCACCCCGGCGGCGTTTAATGTGTTGGAAAACAGTATTGCCGATGTCAGCTTTCTGGTGGGCATGCTGGTGGACAAATTTCTTTATCACTTGCCGTTGCACCGGCAGCACCAGCGCTTGAAGAGTAGTGGCATTGAGCTGAGTCGGGGCACCCTGACCAACCACTGCCAGCGCAGTATTGAATTACTGCGCCCGATTGCCGAGGCCCAACTGGCCCACATCCTCCAGAGTCAGGTGCTCTCCATGGATGAGACGCCTATCAGAGCGGGCCCTGCCAAGAACAAAAAGGGCAAGGGTGTCATGAAACAGGCCTGGTTCTGGCCCCTCATGGGTGACCAGAAGGAAATTGCCTTCACCTTCTCCGCGAGCCGTGGTCGAACCCATATTGAGAACACGCTGAAAAACCACTTCTCAGGCACTCTGGTCAGTGATGGCTATGTGGCATATAGCAGCTATGCGGCGAAGAACGCACAGATCACCCATGCCAATTGCTGGGTCCATGGGCGGCGCCAGTTTGTGGAGGCCGAAGGCGATGAGCCTGAGTTGGTGAAGCAGGTTCTCGACAGCATCGGCCACCTGTATCAGGTAGAAACGCAGATCAGGGACTTGCGGCTAGTCGATGAACGAAAGCGCAGCTTCCGGCTGACGCACAGTAAACCCATCGTTGATCAGCTGTTTGCCTGGTTTGACCAGCAACGGCAGCGGCCGGAGTTACTACCCAGCAGTCCCTTCTCCAAAGCGATAGCCTATATGCAAAATCGGGAGCGTGCCCTGCGTGTGTTCCTGGAAGACCCGGTCGTGTCTATGGACAACAACCACACGGAACGCGCCCTGCGGGTTGTTCCCATGGGTCGCAAAAACTGGATGTTTTGCTGGACGGAACTGGGCGGGAGAGCATGTGGGCATCATCCAGAGCCTGATCGTGACGTGTAAAATGCAGGGCATTGACCCGGCCACTTACCTGGTGGACGTGCTGCAACGTGTGGCTATTCATCCGGCCAGCCAGGTCGAGGAACTGACGCCAAGGCTTTGGAAGGACCTGTTTGCCCAAAAACCCCTGCGATCGGATTTATGCCATGAGCATTGATATTGATGAGCTGTCATACGACGAGCTGCTGGACCTGAATGACTGCATCATCGCGCGTCTGAAACACCTCGAGGCGGCGGATACGCTCAACGCCATGATGAAGCTCAATCTGGGCTCCAAAGTGTGCTTTGATTCCGGCAAACACGGCATGCAGGTCGGCACCCTGATCAAGTTCAACCAGAAGACGGTCACTGTGCTTACTGACGACGGCCGTCGCCGCTGGAAGGTATCGCCACAGATGTTGTCGCCGGTCATCGAAGATACTGGCAACAAAACAAATGTTATCGATCTGAAAAAGAAAAAGTAGTCCGGGCGTATTGACTGTCAACTACTGCCTGAAATGAATGAACGGTTACGGCGGTGACGTGGTGACGCCTCGCGATGTTTATGTTGAGGGTGTAGCGATCACACTGCCACGCTGGCAGGGCTGGGCGAAGAAAGCGCGACAGAAGCTCGATGAGGCGATGACTGAAGATGCAGAGCGCAAGCAAGTCGCATGAACGGGTCTGTGCACTTGTGGACGCGTCCTTCGGACCAGGGCGAGCCCTTCGGGGCGTATGGGCAAGCCGTGGACAACACAGCCGTGTTGCCCACCGCTTGCCCACACTCTCGCCCTTCGCGCCCACAGGGTACACAGGCTCAAAATGCCCTGCGGCTATACAATGCAATGAATGGTTTGAGAGAATCCCGACAGGGAGACCGCACGACCCAGCGGACTAACACAAAACAGGGTCAAGCGAGTCCCAAGGAATTGGGAGGCAAGACACAGCATTTAAAACGGGTTGGGGAACAAATATACTAATTTACAATCTTAGTCGCCATTATACTCAAATAGAAATTAAAAACTAAAATCGCATTCAGACTAAAGATCTCGTTACAACAAAGAAATTAGAAACAGGAAGATTAATTCTCAATTTTTATCGTTTGAAGTTCTTTTCCGGCGAGGCTATCAAATATTTTTTTAACATCGAATCGACAGCTCAATTCCTTAGCCGCAAGCTCTTCAGATAAACATTCAGAAAATTTAAGCTCTTCAACAAATCGCTCATCGAGTATCGCTGGGAGCTGGTCGAATGACTCTTGTAAAAAACCTCGAATACGCTTGATAAGATTGTCTCGGTCAATTACGCCGATAAACTCAACGGCCAAATTATCACTTTTAACCTGATCGGATTCCGAGGCAAATAAATGAGAAGCCGTTGAATTAAAGAGTCTCCCACCAAATGTCCACCAGGTTACGTTGTCTTCCGTGTAGGTAATTAGCGTCTTGCCATCTTCTACCCAATCAAATTCTTGCTTTAGGCTTTCAAGTAATTCTGCAGCACGATTAGATAGCCATGAGTAGGCGTCATCAGATGCCAAAACTCGTTGAATCGATTGGCACATTGCAAATTGCAACGGTTGGCCCATGCTCAACCACTGAGATCGCCCTTTGATGTCTGTTGGTTCAACAAATGCCTTTTTTCTGGCCCAATCAACATACTTGGTTATCCAACTTTTTCCGCCAAGTGTTAAGCAGGTTGGGCCATCCTCTTTTGTAGCAAACGTCAGCTGGTGAACCTCACCTAATTCTTGTTTACCGTTAAATACTTTCACCATCGGCGGGCTGGTGAAAACAGAAAATAGTTCGAGAAAATTCTTTTGTCCGAATATTCGATCGCCGGCATCACCGATGCCAATAATGCCACTATCGGAGTGCAGTATGGAGCGCTCTAACATATAGCTTACCAGGCTAGAGCGGTCTGACTCTGAAAGCTGAGTGAATCCAGGCATTTGGCCAATCCACTTCGGAAGATCTACTTCTGCAATACCTTTCTCTTGTAGCACTAAAGCCATAACTTGCTGACAATAAATATGTAAAGGCAGTGGCGGAGGCTCTATGGGTTCTACGTACCCCGCTTCCCATAGCCGAAGTAATGCAATGGCTCTGAGAAATGCATCCTCTTTGGTAACCAGGAACAAACAGTTTCTTGAGCTACCAGCTCGTCTCCCTGTACGTCCAATTCTCTGAAGATAGGAAGACACCGTAAAAGGCGCATCAATTTGGATAACCCGGTCAAGGTCCCCAACATCAATGCCCAGCTCCAGTGTCGATGTTGCCACAATCACACAATCGCTGCCTTGAGCAAAAGCTTCCTCTGCCATCCGACGTTCTTCCAGGCTTAGGCAGCTATGGGAAACATAAGTCGTCACACTTAAATTTCTCAGTTCCACAGCCAACTCTTCTACTCGTGAGCGACTGTCAACAAACACTAATCGCTTTTCCCCTCGATGAAGTCGAGAAATGACGACTGCAGCATTTCGAACGGAGCCAACCCAATCTACTTGGATTTCGGGAACGACATTATTTGGAGCTGGAGGGTTTATAACACCGCGTGGCGATGGACAATGTCCAGCCAACCAATCACAGAGCGTCTCGGGGTTACCCACAGTGGCGGAGAGCCCGAGCCGTTGCAGCTCGCGGCCAGTTAAAAAACTTAAGCGTTCCAGCACGCTTAGCAAATGCCAGCCTCGGTCGTCTCCTGCAAATGCATGTACTTCATCGATAATAACTGCACGCAATCCCTCAAAAAGGTGTCGGTGATCCATCCGGTTGGAAACCAACATCACCTCGATAGATTCGGGAGTGGTTAATAGCAGATCAGGAGGATCAGCCAGTATTTTATTTTTTACTGAGGTAGAAATATCCCCATGCCAAACACCCACGCGGCGTCCGAGCAAATGGCCGTAGTAACTAAGACGTTCCTCAAGATTGTTTAATAGCGCTTTAATTGGACAGATGTAAAGAACACTGAGGCCCTGCCAATTTTCTGAAAGCATGCGCGAAAATATAGGGAAGCTTGCCGCCTCAGTTTTTCCCCCTGCGGTGGGGGCTAACAAGATTGCATGCTCACCATTGAGGACTGGCTCAATAGTTGCCTCTTGTAATGGACGCAAGCCCGGCCACCCCAAGCTGTTGACTATGTGGTGCTGAATGGCGGGGTGAAGCCGGTCGAATCCACTCATAAATCCAGCTCAATATCGTCCACACTTGAGGCTGATTTAGCTGCACGCTCCACAGCGTTCAGCTCCGTATCCGAAATCGTCAAAGCATAGTGCTCTCTGGGATTGAAATCTTCATGTTGGTCAATTCTATCCATCACGTCGGCGACCAATTTCTTTAGAAAGATTCGAGGCGCAACGCCGATCTTTCCGCCCAGGTTTCCTGTCACCGCTTTAGCAAGATCTGCGATGTAGGTGTCATTGGCCTTAGTATTGATTCGCTCGGGAGTATCACTAATATTGGCGTACAGATCTCTCACTTTCTGTCCCACTTCTTCAAGCGACGACAAATCAAAACCTTTTAATCGAATTTGCACGGCTCTTGGATTATCAAATCGGCTATCTGTAGAAAAATCTACGGCTAACCGTTGTGCCAGCGGCGCCAGTCTCTGCACACCCATCGGCCCTTCGAAAAATGCAGGAGTACCGGTAATCAATAAGTAAAGGCCAGGGAATCGCCCACTGTCTATTTCGTCCATCAACTGTCGCAAAGCGTTAAGGCTTTTATCGCGAGCATCGCCACGCATACGTTGTAGAGTTTCAACTTCATCCAAAACCAGCAGTAGCCCGGAATGACCGGAATCTTTTAAAATCGTTAAAACCCCTTGAAGAAAACTAAGGGCGCCAAAATGGTCGATATCCCCTTTAATATCGGCATAACGCTTAATGGCGGCCGCAATGTTTGGTTGCCCAGCCATCCAAGCAAGCAAACCGTCAGCAATTTCTTCCCGTCCTTCAACAAGTGCCTTTCGATATGCTCTTAACGTTAATGCAAAAGCCGGCGCGGTTCTTACTACTTCCCCTAAGCGCTTTTCCATAAGTGCATCGGTTGCACTCACTAATGATTCGACATCATTCTCGTCTACGTTTTCTTGCGATAGCACATCTTCTTCAAGAGTATAGAACCAAGATTCGACAATGTTTCTGAATGCGCCTGTTGCGCTGTCCGGTGTTGTAAGTCGCTCCATTAAACGTCGATATACTGTTTCCAATCGGTGGAGCGGTGTTTCTGTCTCCGATACTTGCACCTCTGCACAAGCAAAGCCCAGTCGATGAGCTTTTTCCCGCAGCCAACGAGACGCGAAGGTTTTACCGCTGCCGTATTCGCCTCGCACGGCTTTAAAAACCGAACCACCACCGGCAACTTTGTTTAATTCTTCCGATAACGCCTTTTCAAGTGGGTCCAGCCCAACTGCGAGCGCATCCAAACCATATTGCGGTACAGTGCCGCGCCTTAAAGCATCAATGATGTCACTGCTTCTTTGCTTGCTAATCGTCATAATTCAAACTGTGTTTTTAGGGCTCGAACATCAAGCATGATAGTTTGAGAATCTCGTTCGACTTTTAAAATGGGGTAGCCATCCACGTTCAAAATTCTTTGCGCGGCCGATAAAAACCCTCTCATGCGGAGTTCGGGCTTTTTCAGCTCTCTTACAACCACGGCTTGCATTATCTGCCCGCCATTGGCATTCAGCAGTCTCAAGAACTCTTTCAACTCCGCACTTGATATTGCCATTCGCCCCAAACGACTCTGAGCATCTTTATAGACTGGGGAATCGAATAAGTGCTCGACCCAATCCTCGCTAGTAACTATTTTAGGCTCTTCTGGTTTAGGCACTTCTGGCTCAGCAAATAAATCGTCAATCCGTTCATCTGTCGCCTTACGCTTTGCGGCCGTCTTTGTTTCCGCTTTCTTTTCCTCCGGTTTTATTTCAGGAGGAGGTGCTTCAGATACAAATGAAACTGTATCCATAGTCCACCAATCCGGTCGGTAGAGTGGCACTTCTTTCCAGCCCGATAATTTGTTTTCTGTACCGGAACTTGAAAACACGCCCAGCGGTATAGAGACTTCTTGCAAGCTGGCCCCACCGTGATAGCCCATATTTTTACTTTTGCTATAACGGACTTTCTCAGACCAAGGTACAACTGCGGTATTGTCTTTGCCGACTACGCGTATACCTTTTGCAATCACTTCCTTCTCTCGTATCGTCTTGGTATCCGAGTGGTACCTCTCACCCGATTCTGTGCTCGACGAGTAATAAGTCGTTTCATGCTCAAGAATGTGCCCATGGTCACTGGTTACTATTACAACGCGCCCGGACTCTCGAGCTGCCTCCAGAACTTGCTTTAACGGACGAATAGAATCCAACTGCCACTTGAAAGTAACCTGAGAACTACTACTGAGCTGGTCGTCAACAGCATTAATAACCGCCGCCAATATCTTATGCTCGGTACCGGCAATGAGTGCTCCTACTTCTGAATTCAGTGATCCACTGCCAGACTGCTGCAGATCCTGCTTATGAAACAGTTTTGGGGGAAATTTTGTGGAAGCGATGCGCTTTAATAGCGCGTGATTAGCAAAATTCTTTTTCTCGTCTTGCGCAAGGCCGCTGCCAAGCTCTCCGGATAAGAGCGCATAGCGACTTACATTAGTGATGGAAGGCAAAGCAGAGACAATGCTTTGCGACTCACCTAGGTCTTCTCGTTGCAGCTCCACCCAATTGTGATTGGCAAAATCTTCTATCAACTCGCGATACACGGCCTGGCTCATGCCATCGAGAACCAACAGCAAAACTGGCGACTGCTCCGCTATGGGTGCGACGATTTTTTCAAGGGCTTGCTCTACATACAAAAGGCGACCGGGCAGTTGATCACCTCGGGCAATAGACTCTAGTGAGGTTCCAAACGCAAAATTTTCGGCTTCGCGTCCATCGCCGATTTTTTCAGCCAAACGTTGGTACACCTGACTTAACGCATCTTCGTCATCGCCAAACCAAATTTGGGTTCGCGCCCAATCCACAAAACCGCCATTGTCCATATATCGTTTAAGCAACTGGGAGCAATCGGTATTCTTTTCTGGGGCAAGTAGCCAACGAACAAGGCGCAACGCCATTATTGCCCGTTCTATTTGGTCTCTTTGGCCCGGCAACGTACCGAGCACGTGCAACGTCAGTTCTTTAAAAGCTAACTGCGCTGGATGCGTATCGCCTTTTTTTATGGCTTGCTCAAGCGCCTTGCCAAAGGTGATCAAACGTAAGCGAAAGCCCGCTGGCAATACGTTTGAACAAATCGCACCATCGCTTGCATCCACGCTTGCTAATAACTGCTCTGCTTTGGCGATTGAGTTTTTGACCTTTTGATACCCATCTGGCTCGCTAGTGATCAGATCTTTCACAAACAGCGCAGCCTTCTCTCCGAATTTCGCCAGGGAGTCAGCCTTGGCATCTATCCCATTCAGTTGCCGCTCTTTCAGTTTAATATTCGCAGCGAACTGCTGCTCGAAAGTCAGCGCACCATCCTTGACGGCATTCGGGTGATAAATTACCGAGCAAACCAAACCTATCGCGAGAAGATCCTCAACAGGTTGACGAACTATCAACTGCCCAACCACTGGCGCCAAGCCATTCAGCGTAAAGCTCAACCAATCAGCGATAGATTCCTGCATCTCAACAGGTAACGCATTGCTGGGCTGCTGTCTTATTGCGTTAAAAATTGACCAGCGAAATAGGCTGGAGAGATCGCTGTGTTTTTGATTAAAGCCGAGGTAGCCCACTGCTAAAGCATGCCAGGCGGTCTCCTGATCCAACACTTCACCAAAATGAACGCGTTTTTCGTAACGGTCGTAGCGGCTCAATAAAGCCTCGGCCATCCATTTACCGTAGCGCTTGGGTAGGCGCGGATCAATGGACTGAACGCGGGTAAGTTGTTCCAGGGTTCGCCAAGGGCTTATACGCTGAGGCTCGTTACGCCACAGCCTCGCCAACACATCTTGCGCAAGGTCAGTTGCCCCAAAAGGAGCTACTAACACTAGACAGTTATTACCGTCGTGCTCCACTAATGCCTCACGCATGGCCAACTCGGATACGCAATAAACCAGTTTTATCGACGTATCTTCCAGGCGGCCTGTATATTCGGTCGGCACTAATGTATCTGTCCAGAAAATCGCAATTCGGTCCGCATTGGGATCTCTGCGTAAAACGGCCTGAATTTGCGTCAGCAGTGGAGAAGGCAGTTTGGATAAATCTGCCGCACTCTCATCCAACTCAACTTTCGTTGAATAATTCATCAGCTGTTACCACCTGCGGAATCTTCGGAATGGAGAATGCGATAACTCAGTTCCAAAGTCTCGTCGGCACTCATTGCGCCTTCAATTTCTGCAAAAATTGCCTTAGCAGCTGCTCGGTTCAAGCCTGTTTGTTTATCTTCCTTGATCACGCGCACCTTGGGGTTCTTCGGCTCTGGTTCAGGTATTGGCGGAACGGGCGGTGTATTTTGGGCGATTAACCTCGTAGCGTCCTGTTGTGCCTGTCGGAACGCTGGCGACAGCGCAGTCACCAGTTCGTCAGCTGCCAGTGCCTCGCACACCCGCTGCTTAATGGCTTTGCCCGCAGGGTCATTGCCATTCCATACCGTTTCCAGCAACTCCCAATTGTTGTCTTCAATGGTTTGCACAACGCTACCCGCCGTAGTCATGCTTTTGCCCAAGGCCAGTAAATTGGTTATAGGCTTAATACCCGCAAGTACCTTTACCAGAGCAGCGCCCTCAGCGGCTTGCAATTCACGCAGCACTTCCAACGCATACTGAGCGTTACGAATTCGGTTTCCATTTAAAGGCTGTTTAAGCCAGTCGAGTCGCTTACTGATGTGTTGAACCAAGGATTCACAGTTCGGCAAGCAACTGCGAATTTCCTCGCGTATATGCTTTTGCAACTCGTTTTGATTGTTGGCGGTTCGCAAGGGGCTGACGGTAATACCAAATATTTCAGCGGCATTATGGGAGCCCTTTTGCCATTGCTCAGGCTCAGCCAAATCCTGTTTGATTAGCTCAAGGTTGTCTGGCATATCTTTCAAGGTGACATCATAGCTACCGCCATGAAAGCTATAAGCGTACTGACCAAATTCTGCGAATATTTGAATCAGTAAATTCTGAACAATTTCTGGCAATCCTTTTGGGCTAGGTTGGTCAATCGCCTCTCGAATGCGCTTAACTGTAATGGCCTCGCCGGTCTGCTGCTGTTTTGCCAACTCTCTGGTCAGCTGATTTGGCCAATCAGGTTTAAAAATAAAATGGCGCTCGTGCATTTCCCCCAGTTTTAATGGCTGTGCGATTGAGCGCATTAAAGGCCGCAAGGGTGTCTCTACATCAATGCGATGATTCTGCGCAAAGATGGCTCGGCGTATTTGTTCAAATACCTTACCCAAATCCGTGAGTTTGATTTCCGAATCAAATTCCGGGTGCTCTGGGTATTGGTGCTCGAGTGCTTGCCCCAGTAAGTTTTCAAAGGCTTTGCCTAAGGTGCTGCCAAATGGAAGTCGCGGCTTAAAACCTTCTTCAAGAGAGATTATTTGTGAATCTAAACTTCCTGCACCATCATCCAATGAGCCAGAAATTCGTTCACTGGCACCATAGGCGCCCAGCAAATAATCCTTAATGCGTTGGCGCAACTGACTACGCTGGTTTTCCAGTAAAGTTCGCGCCTGCCCACGGTCCACAGGGCTCAAATGTTTGCTAAAAGAGCTGAATCGGTCATCTGTTTTTAATACATATTCCAAACGCACCAAAGTGCCCAAATCCTTTTGCGCCGTTTGACTGAAAAAGTAAGGCAACCAACACAAAGTTCGGGTTGGGCTACTGTGTGATTCGTATTCTTGTATGCGCGCCCGATCATCTGAAACCGTGTGGTTATCTCGATCAAAAGGAAAATCCACAATCACTTTCCAGTCGTCACCGCGCGCTTCAAACAGGGTAAAGTCCGTAATTTCACGAATGTTGTAAAACAACACTTCAACTGTGCGCGTAGTGCCACGCCAAGTAAATTTGTGCGTGGTCTCCTGGAACATATCATCGGTTTCTTGCACGCCCAATGCGGCAAACACCATATCCTTTACCAACTTACGTCGGGCACCGTCATTATCGTAGGAGTTGGCTTGCTCCAATATACTGGCCGTATCCACGCCGGATAACTGCAAGGCGATGGCGGGGTTGGTGTCATCACTGATCTTAATCTCGCCCACCTGACCAGCCCATTTTCGGCAACGGGAGAGCACCATGCTGGCCTCTTTGCCTGGAATGGGTGATTTAATAGTGCCGTGGTTTAGCGCCGCAAGTTTATTCGCGGTGAGCTGTTTGAAGCATTCCACTTCAGGCACCAAAGCAGAGAGCAATAACGTTTTAATCAGGCGAAGGTCATTATTAAAAGCGCGCTTCGCAGAATCGGTTTCGGGTATGGAATCGAAATCCGCATACTTAAGGTTATGATCGGATTCGAGTAGCGGAATCAGCTTACGCTCAAACAGGTTTTTTGCGTTTTCAAATTGTTGTCGCATCGCATCGGAGAAGGGCTTTGTTTCCGACGCAATGACATCGTACAAATCCCCAACGGGAATAACATTGCCTAACTCTAAAGTATCCCGTTGCTGGACGAGCAACATCAACATAACTTTTAAAGCGGTACGTTCGCGTTGCAGCGCCGTGGAGAGCGCAACCAGCGCTTGCACCAGTGCGGGACTGAAAGGATACAACGAGCGGAATTGTTCTCGGTCGCCTTGGTTGGTCAGCAAAATATTGAAGATTTCCCCCTTCATTTTGCTGTCCATGGTTTCGAAAGCGCTGTCCACCTGAATTTTTGCAGATTCACTCACCGGGCGAAGCAAGCGGCGCTGTGCAATCACCGGTAGGTTTCTGTCTTCCAGCTTAATGGTATGAAATCGTCCATCCCAATATTTCAAGGCGTCACTTAGGCTATCTTGCTGAGCACCGGTATATTGGTCGCCCACAAACTCACGCAAGTCGCGTTGGCGGGCAATAAAGCTGGCGATTGGCAAGGCTCTGGGTTCACTGGCCTCTACCAGCTTCACCACTTTTTGAATGTTTTTAGCGATAAATTTTTCGTCTGAAATACGGCTGGCGAGCCAAAGAATCAGTTCGTCTAAAAAAAGGATAACCGCATCGTAACCCAAGGCTTTGGCGTGCTCGGTCATAATCAGCAAGCCTTCATCAAAATCGACGAAGCCTTGGTCATCGGTTTTGGCCGACTCGGTTACGGATTGGAAAAAGGCTTGCACCAGATCACCCACCAAACGAGAACGATCTGAGCGGTTACCGTTAGCGGAGATGGCCAAGCTATAGCTATCCAACTCCCAACTGCCACTGTCGATATCGCCCCAGCCGGAATCATCCCCGCCGCCTTCAGCGTTTTTGTTCAGTGTTTTAAAAAAGGATTCATCGCCCATATTGGCGCGTAGGCTTTCAGCATCTTTAATAATTCCGTCGGCAAGATAAAACCCAGGTATGGGGGCTTCGGGGTGGTGTTTGTGAATGTATTTGGCGTAACCACCCAACACACCGGCTTCAATACTGGCGGCGCCAATCATCTGATAAGGCACCAACAAAATATTTTTACTTTGCAACCAGTCATCATGCTTACTAACCGAAGACGCCAGCTCATTGATTGCTCTCGCCTCGGCGTTGCCTTGCAGTAGTAAGTGCAGCACGGCCATAAAGTGGGATTTACCGCTACCAAAACTGCCGTGCAAATACGCGCCTTTTTGACGGTTTTGGTTGCCCTCCACGGTGGATTTAATAAAACCCAAGGCATCTTCAAAGGCGCGTGCCAATTGTGGTGTTACTACATACTGATCTAAAGTCTGCTTTACGGCAGCGGGTTCCAAACCGGTGGATAAATTCAGTACAAAATCCCCACTTTGTACTTTCTCCGGTATGGTGATCAGGTCTTTTAATAAGGTCATAGCCATTTTTCCAGTTTATAAGCGCTATACTTTTAAACGTATCCGTTACTATCGTTATCTGGTTTTACTTAAATTTAACTTCGTCGTCTTTTCGTAGCCGCTGGTGGGCGCCAATCCAACAACTCTTCACGCGTCAACTCCCAACGGCGCAACTCTTCCAACAAATAGCTTTCATAAAAGTCACCCATGCGTTCGCCGTATTCTGGGTCTATGTCGTTGTGCCATTGTTTTAGCCAGGGGATTAATTCGTCTATAGCCACCAACATCGGCATTAAACGCCCAGCTTCCCAGCCGTCGTTTTCTTTGCGGTCTTCGTACCAGGCGGCAATGGCTTGAGCGCGCTGCAAATGGTTCAAGCCTGCCCAACCGATCACTAATGTGTTATCGCCGTCCTTTTCACAGCCAGGGAGGGAGAAGAAACGCTCTTTGGGCGTATCGAGCTTCTCTCTAATCGAATAAAACGAGGGGCTACGATAATCGGTTTTCCCATATTGAGGAGGTAAACTAAACTTTCCAACTCTTCTTAGTTTTTCCTGATTTGCCATTGAAATATTTGCTTGATCTGCATCGAGCGTGCGGTCAGATTTCTCAACAACGCTAAGAACATCCTGACCGTCAAATTCCCGGTCTATTTCGTCTTCTTCTCTTTGTTTCGCCCAAACTTCTTGCCAAGCTCTATATTTCTCAACAGCCTTAGAGGAAAATCGGGACGCTGCCATCTGAGGAACATGTTGATCCTGAATTAATGAAAGCACTACCGATCTCATATCGTAATCCTCTTTTCCAGATAACCAAAAGACTACTCTTTTCGCTGTGTCATCAGCCTCGACAATGTCAATTAGTTGAGCACAAGTAGTAAGCATCAAAGATCCTTGCCCAGACAAACATGCTTCAATAAAACTTAAAAGCCACTCCCTAAGCGCCTTGGTTTCTAGCTCTTCCCAATAAATTGGAAACCAGCGCCGCTTGTATTCCGGCTTCTCAATAAGTTTAATAAAGCGTTCTGCTTCTATAAGTTCTAACCGTTTATTAACTACTTCAATGTATTCGTTAGTCCAGTTTTTCGGAAAATCTTTATCTCTGCAGTAATTATGACGAGCAAACCACTCCTCGGAACTTTCTTCCTGCTCATCGTCCCGAAGCAAGCTGATTTCGAAAGCTCGCTGACCGGGTTTGATGCTTGGAAGGTTTCCTGTATAAACCGGTGTATTATCTATAAGGCCATAAGCTCGATAGCAATGCCAATCGAGTTCTTCTTGCAAGACAACCATTTGCCCATAAATTTCTTCACCTTCTGTACGATTTGATAGAAATAGCTCATCTAAATCTGAACGGCTAATCGCACCAAGATTATTAGACGGCATCAGAGAGGATAGCCTGCTCGCCAGTTCGTCTATCTTCGAACTAATAGTAACGATTTCTCGATAGTCGGTAAGCGACGAGCTAGAATTACTTGTTTTGCTAATCACAGAATCTGGTATCGGAAATCTCTTTAGTTTTGTGCCATCCCACTCTAACCGTTCTTCCCATTTACCGCTCGAGAACCCACCTTTTGGAAAAAAAATCTGTCTTGCCCAAAAGCAGGCAATAGAGCTATTGAGTAACCCCTGTAATGACAGATAATCATTTTCATCGAATACATCAGGAAGTTTTATAACTGGCGCCGTTTGCTTGAAGGCTTTTTCACCTCGATCAAGCACAAAGTGATTATGTGTCGATACGAATGGGTAAGTGATTAAATATTTTGAAGCACACTTCGACCTTGATATATAGCCATACTCAAACCAATTTAGCGATCTCTCGTCTTGAGTTTTTCCAAAGTACATTCTCTGCCTAAGCTTTGTTCGCCCAGACCATAAATACTTCTTCACACTTATATCGTGCCTAGGCAGTATCGTTTCTTGATCGTAAGGGAAGATACATAAAACTTCGCTATCAATGCGCCAGTTCCTTACAGAATCACCTTGAACAAAAATTCTGGTTAGTTCCTTCGGAATTTTCGCTGCATTAAAGTTATGTCGCTCTCCGACGTATAAGTCTTCTTCACCTGTAATACATCCAAACCCAATTTCATCCGTTAAATCTCCTATTTTTACGTTACAGTTTTCACCTAAAGCTTTAAATGCATCCCTTGCACCACCTCCCAAAAGGCTCCATGGATGACTAGCCAATTCATTTCTTGCCAAATCGACGCTTGAAAAATATCTATCTTCCTCATTTGGTTTGTTGATCAAAGCTAGCAACGATGTCCAAACTTTTCCTTTTGAATGATCTTTAGGCTCTGTTGGTTCACCTCGAATACCTTCAAGCACTCGGACGTAATCTAGTGTCGGGCTTCTATTTCGAGCAAACATGATTAACGTGGGAGTCCTGTGCCCGGGTATCTTGGCTCCAGAGGTATCCAAGATATGCGTAACATCTCGATTAGGTAGAAACTCCTCAATTAGCTTTATTCCAAACTCTCTTTTCATAAAGCTATTAGTTGTTATCATCCCGACAAACCCAGCTTCATGGAGATTTTCTCTATTTAACGTCAAGTCAAAAAACCTTTCCGTAAATGGAACTCCCAGCGAATATTTTTTATGACAAGTAAGAAATCTTTTTCTGTAGGCTTGGTTAGAAGCTTTTTCGGAGGCCCTAATATATGGTGGGTTTCCGACCACAACATGATATTGCTGCCCCAATATTTTGTTTAGCTTTTCAACGTCCTCCGTTTCAAATACATGCTTAAGCTCGTCATCCAACAACCCTTGTTGTATACCTTGCCCCTGCCACTCAAACCTGCGCCCATGCAACAGTGAATCACCACACGCCAAGTTAAAGCGAAATGCAGGAGCATCCTTTATTAGTTCAATATCGCAATTTTTCATCGCTGCCATCAACAAACGAAAACGACAAATAGCAATCGCATAAGGGTTAATGTCCACCCCATGCACAACATCTAATGCTCGCTGAGCCAGTACACGACTATTAGTGCCTGGCTCTCGTTTTTGCCAGCGCTCAAAAATACGTTCGAAAGTAGTTAATAAAAAGTGACCAGAACCGCAGGTAGGATCAATTAAGTGCAGCCCCTCCAAACCAAAAGTAAGAATGGCTGGCTCTAAGGTGTAATCCAGAATAAAACTTTCGACAAACTCCGGTGTTTGCAGCAGCGCGTAACGTTTGCGAACGGCCTCGGATAGATCCTGGTACAAATCTCCTAAAAAGCGGGTATCCCATTTCGGATCTGTAAAGTCGTGAATGATCTGCCCGGTTTCTGGATCTATCTTTTGGAAAAAATCGATCAGGCTTTTGGCTCCGTCTGCGGAGACCGGAATTTGCCAAAGTGGGTTGTGACGGTGATCCAGAAGTTCCGCAATAACAGGGATTTGCTCCAACTGCTCAAATAGGTGCAGCAGGTACTCCCGCTCTGCATGAGTAGGGTGCTCGTTAAAATAGGCCTCAATGCGATCTTTGGCGTTTTTTAACGGATGACTTTTTGTAGAATTTTGACCACCCTCACGCTCCACAGGACCAGCCAATACAGGCTGTGCCAATAGGCCATTGTCTTCCAGAAAACGTACAAACACGCAGGTCAGTACCCAAGCAACCGCGGCTTGCGTAATTTGCACCTCCCGCCAGGAAACGAAATGTTCTGCTGTGCGGCCCGCTTCTTTCGCTTTAGCGTATTCTTGCTTTAAATGCGCTGTGCGCTCCGCACTCTGCTCGCTGTAAGCCAGAATATCTTTTTCCAGCTTTGGCAGTTCGCGCTGGAGATCTTTTAATAGTTGTTGTCTATCGATCATATTAGGTTCTTGTGGTTATTCTTTGCTTTACGCCAATGTTTAATGCACTAAAGGTTGACTTGGCTTTTCGCCAAGCCAGGCTTTGGGCAGCCGAATATAAGTGCTGTTGCCTGCTTCCAGAGGAACCGTTGCGCCATCAATAACCGGCGCATGTTGCTGTGCATCCCCGGCGATTAATAACACCAAGGCATGTACATGCCCCGCATTTACCAGATGTTGGCGCAGCTCGTTAAGCCAGGTGTGAATAAGGTCGTAACGGGCAATTAGGCCGGGCTCCGTTAATAGCACGGGCTTATCGGATTGTTTTATTTCGTCGGCAATTGCGGGCAACACCTGGTGAACCAACCTCTGCAGGTTTACCCAATCTTTGCTGTTTGGGTCGGCAACATCGGCTTTAAGCACCACTTGCCAATTAGGTGGGTTCTTCATTGAGGCGCAGCGTTGGTGTAAGTGCTTAAGTAATAATTCGTCGAAACTGAAGCTAACAAGCCCGTAGCTAGAGCACAGTTTAATTTTGGCCTTTTCCATATCCCTTGGGCGCACACCCAGCGCAAGAAAACGGCCATCGCGCAAGCTGTTGCTGATGGATTGGCGAATGGCTTTGTCGTCCTGCCAGGCTTCGCCATCCCACTCTGCTTGTTGCATTAATGACGACTTGGTTTGCGTCGCTTGGTACTCAGTGAAGCTGGTGATGGGCAAGCAGTAAGCACCCAGTTGTTTTTTGCCGTCTTTATCGAAGGTTTCGTAATTTGGGTCCCACGTAAAGCCCATATCCAGTTTTTGTACTAGTTCGTCCAGGTGGGGTCTGCCTGGCAAAGGTTTGGCAGCCGGGTAACGCCCTTTCACCCGCGCTTGGACCTCTGCCACGGTGAGTGCCTTGCTTCCCAGGAGAGCACCTTGCGCCAGCTCCAACGCCTGTACGGCCTCCATATCCCGGGGGTAGAATTCTGCCCGGCTGGACAGTGCGGCTTGCTCGGATGCGGCAGCGGCCAGGCGCAGTAACCGATGGGTACTTAGCCCGGTGAAGGTTTCCGGAGCGGGCACTGCACGGACTTTATCCAATGTCGCCTGGGGCGAAAGCAGAGGTTGCTTTAATGCACATTCGCTGGCCAGCTGGCCGAGGTCTTGCGCGTAGGTGGCGAGGTCTTCGCCTTGCTCTTGTTGGTTATCCGCGATCACATAACGGTTACCAAAACGGCGCAGTATCCAGCGCGGTTGCTGTTTGCTGATTTCGGTTTCCACCGCTGCCCGCACCACCGCCTGGGCGTTACGAGAGCGGGTGGGGTTGTCTTCCACCGAACCTCTGCGCAGCAGCACGGCATCAGCCAATTCAATTGCGGTCATTACGCCGCCGTTTTCAGTGAGAATTTCGACTATTTCATTCCGCAGGAGGGTGATTTCCGACTGTTTGCCCCATTGGGTGGTGAGCTTGTTGAGTATTTGCCGGGCCTCGGCTGCCTCCATATTAATCTCACTACACAGCATGGTGGTGCTGGGCCAGTGAACGTTGTGATGGCCTTTAGGCGCTTCGGAATCCAGCCTGCCTAAGAATTCATTTAAAAAGTTGCGTCGGGCAGTATCCGGTGTTTTGGGATAGATAAGGGCGAACAAGCGGTCTACGCTGGCCTGTTGCGCGCCTTCATGCTGGGATACGGGCTGGGCAACTTCGTTTGGCCATTTCTCCTGCAGTTTGCGAATCAACTCTGACACTTCGTTACGGGTTTTGATGCCGACACCAGGCCATGCGCGTACTTGGCTGCGGTTTTGTTTAAGCAGATCCGCCACCGTGTTGAGGTTGCGCCGGCTGAGCGCATCCAAGGCTTGCGGGCTAAGTTCCAGCAGTCCGATTTGGGTGTCTTGCTGCGCTTCTTCCACCGGGTAGGTGGGCACCTCGCCATGAACGGTGGGATGTCGGGATTCTTTGGAGGCTTGCAGAAAGACCTGGCGCCACGCGCGCAGCATATCGGCGGCTGTGGCGAAACGTTTGCCGAGGTCTCGTGCCAAAGCCTTTTGAAAGAACTTGGCCATGCTGCTGCGAATGGACGGATCGAATACTGAAGCGTCCAGTTGAAGCTCATGCTCCAAATCTACAGGTAGACCTTGGTTGGCCGCCCACCCGGGCAAGGTGCCTGCGGCCATTTCGTAAAGCGTGAGCGCTGCAGCGAATCGTTCGGCATAGTCATCCCAACGCCTGCGGCCGGCATCGCGGATGTACGGGTCCATGTAGGCCATGGTGCCGACTTTGATGTTGTCGGTACCTGCATTGGACAAGGAGAAGTCGAACAAGACCAGGTGCAACTGGCTGCCTAGCTCGGTTACACCAATGTTGTCTGGTTTGATGTCACGGTGCATTAGGGCTTTGTCTTCCAGGTGGACCATGGCGCTGAGCAGGTCGTCACCAAAGCGCTCCAATAACTCCAACTGAATGGCACCTGTGCGCCGAATGCGCTGTGCCAGTGTGCCGCCTGTGGCGTAATCGATAAGCAGGCAGGTATGACCGAGGATATCCAACGTTTTGTGGTGCGCGACAATGGCTTGATGGCGGAGTGCGCTGAGGGTTTCTCCCTCCTGATGCAGCCGCCGATTGTGCTCTGGGTCCAAGGCCATTTTTAGTACACGATGTTGGCCCTGATATTCGACCAAAAATGCGACTGAGCAGGCGCCCCGACCGAGACGCTTAATAACGGAGTAACCGCCTTCGAAGGTATCGCCTTTCTTCGCTTCCGTGGGTTTTTGAGTGACTTCCCCCTCTGGGCGGGTGATGTCGTTTTCGACTTCGGTCAGGTAGTCCAGAAAGTCCTGCACGGAATCCAACCTGGCGCCCGGGTCTGGATGAGTCGCGTACTGAACCAGATAAGAAACCCAGGATGAGGCACCATTGAGTACGTCTGTTACCTGAAGACCGTCTTTCCCTAGCTTGTCTTGCAGCTCAAGCTCATTTGCTGCGGGCTTTTTGCCAGTAAACAAATGGTAAGCGATGGTGCCCAACGAGAAGACATCGAGCTGAATGCCGTCAGCTTCTTCCAGGGCATGAGATTCCAGTGCCATATAGGGGCCGGACTCTTCCTGTACCATACGAGTCAGTTTGCTGAATGCACTGATGTGTTTGGATTCGGTCTCAAAGATTCGTTGCGCCGTGGCCCAATTGGCGATTTTGATTTTGAACTCGCCGTTTTCTTCTTTAATGAAAATGGATTGCGGGCTGAGGGCCCGGTGATAAAGTTTTTGGCTGTGCGCGTATTTAACCGTTTCCGCTATAGAGCGAAGTAAGCTTACCGCCATGGATTGATCCAAGCGTTTGCCTTCGTCTTGCTTGAGCAACCAGTGATCCAGGCGCTGGGAGCCATCGAAGTTTTCATAGATCAACGCTGGGCCGTGGTCGTGCCGCTGAAACTCCAAGGTTTTGAGAATGCCGGGATAATCAACGCCTTCCAAGAGCTGCGCCTCCAAATGGGCGGCTTTATCCAACCTTGCGGCTTCGTCCGGCGCTTTGCCTTGGGTGAGGTAGATTCTTACTCGCCTTGTAACTTGCGTATCCACATGCCGACCAAGCCACTCCTGGTACAAGTCTGTTTCATCCAGCAACTCGGCGAGGTCAAACTGGCCGACACGTCGGGTGCGTAGAGACTCTTTGATACCCGCTTGTAGCATGGCTTGAGAAACCGTTTTTGCCGACACTTTGTCCAGCTTTTTGTGCTTCCAGCTGTCGTCAATACGAGTGATTTCTTCGATGAAATTCTTGCGGGTATACACCTGCTTACGGCCGTTGCCTTCCAACTTGTTGATGATGTTAGGCGCAGATAGAAAAATAACGGGCGTAATGAAGGGGATTCGTTCTTTGGAGGATTTGCGTGCGGCATCCTGAGCTTGTAGCAAAGATGCGAGCTTTTTGGCTTTGCGATCTGTAAGCAGTAATGGGTTATCGAAAGCTTTGCGCCTACCCTCGGGCGATTCCCAAACCCAGGTTCCGGCATCTCCTTTCATGACTCCTGGGTGCGATTTGATCTCGACTAGAAACAGCCCCTTTGGGGTGTGGACGAGTAAGTCCACCTCGTTGACGAAACCTTCCTTGGTAATGAACTCAAAGTTCGCCCAAGCTCGATAGGGTTCGTGATCGGGCAGCGCTGCTTTAACGAAGTCCAGCGCTTCTTGCTCCCACGCGTAATCGGAGGGGGTTACTTGTTTCCAGAATTTATCCATTAACTCTGCTTCTCATTATTCGTAGAATTTGGTTTTTCTGCTTGCTTATCAATCCAGCGCTCTAAGTCAGCGCGCTTAAAGCGCCAGCTACCCCCAACTTTAAACCCCGGCAGCTTGCCCTCTGACGCCAGACGGTACGCTGTCTTTTTGGCTAACTTGAGGTAGGCGGCCACCTCGTCGATGGTTAATATTTCATCAGTCATAGTTTGGGTACCGTGTGAATACTGAGACAATAGGGGAATATTGGGCAGGCCTCAAGGCTTAATGTGGTGCTTTTGGTGGGGGTTGGGCGGCTCAGAGTTGATTGGGTTAAATTTGGGCGCAGGATGCGGCTTATCACGCCATATCGGTCAAAATGCGATCTACTTCATTACTTGAGTGTGGTGGAAAGCTCAAAGCTTTAAAATATACCTTCGTTTATAGCGTACTGATATAGCGTACTGAGACAAATGATCAAAATTCACTCAACGAAAAAGCTGCTTGCTAAGTTGCCCCCCCTTTATGGGAACGGCATACTCATCAACTCACGTGTGAATGCCGATGCTCGTGCAACTGATGATTCGCCTTTGGGTAGCTGGCATGCAAACTTACTTACCTTGCAGCGGCATAACTGTATTTTGTTTGTACACGATGCCACGCGTTTTCCAGTGCTTTTAAAAGAGCTGCGTAAATCTGACTTTGCCGAGCTGGCCTGGCACTTTGAAGATGGGTTTATGAATACGATTTTGAAAGCCGGTGCGGACGATGCGCAGATGCAAGCGGCTGCGGATGCTTTGCGGCCTTTGCAGTTTGATAATGACTGCAATCGATCTGTGCTGGGCACTATGAATCAAATGGCGGGCGATGTTGAGCATATGCTCTGGTACGACAACGCCTCTCTCAAAGATATCAGCGCTTACCGTACCGGAGCCTGGCTGGCAGACCGGCCTTGCACAGTGAAGGGTGTGAAAGATTGCATCTGGCCGCCTAAGGCAATGTTTTCGTTGTTGGACAAGCTTTCCAAGAATTCCAAGGTTGATAGTAAGCATGCCGATACTGATGTTAAGGCGCCTTATGATGGTGCCGGGAATGTTGTTTCGATTGAAAAATTTCGCAAATAGGTTGTTATTTTAACCCGCTTTTTAAAAAGAGACGCTTTTGGTTGCTGGCCTTTTAATTCTTTTGAAACAAGGTGTTAGCGACGGAAAATTGCGCTTTGTTTGTGTCAAAACGTGTCAAAAATAGAGTAAGGCCAATAGTAAGGGGGCAGGCAAGGATTCTTAGTATCGGCCTTACGATGAGGCGTAGCTACTCACATTTGTGGATTTGGTGGTAGGCGAGCATTATGATTTCTGAAACGCTCTCTTGGCCTGTGAACTCGTTTGTCACTGTGAACACGAGGTTTGCTTTTTCAACCATGCTTGCAACTTCAGCGTGTTTAGGACCAAACTTTTCAAGCAACTTATCGACCCTGGCAATCACGGCTAATTTAGCCGCCGCAATATCACCGCCAAATTCCCGATTAACTATATCAAGTCCGCTATGGACATTTCTTAGCTCGGTGTGAATTGCCTGAAGGTCTGCTTCTAGATCAAGCTTGCGGGGCAAGCATTCCCACGATTTTGGCCAACTCTTTGTGTAAGGGAGCATTGCTCGAATCGTGTTGCGCACTCCTGAGCAATAGCCCGATCCAAAACCATCGCTTTTTTCACAATAAGAAATCGCCTTATCCAAGGCTTGTGTATTGACTACTGCAGCCTCTATTCTAGAAATGTCTCCAATAAGGGGCCAAATTACTAATAGAAATTTCACTACCTTTTTCATACTTTTTCTCCGCATTAAAAAATTTATTTTAACGGGCGGAAAAAATATGCAACCCCTTGAATATTTGTTATTGACAAGCGCGAAAAGTGCCAATAAATTTAAGACTATTCCCCATGAGGGAGATGGTAGCTGGCCACAAGCAGCATTTAGTTTCAACAAGGCAATTCCTTTCTAAATCGTTCTCGTGATTTTTAATCCGGGTCCAAGTCAAAAAATTAATACCAGTTCATTTCACATAAAAAGAAGTAAGAAAATATTTTTTACTTCCACCAGCGTCCGCTGATTTATTCTCAAAGATGCGCGACAACACTGTTGTTGCACCAGACCTTTTGGCTTCCAAAACGGAAGTTTCACCACTAACCCGGATGTTTCAGGCCTGCTTTTCCCTGAAGCCAGGCCTCACCGATGCGACAAATTTCAATCAGTCGGCAGGACTGCAGTCTTTTTTAGCGCTTTTCAGAGTAAATCTGTCTTGAGGATCGCCACCAAGCGCCCCGTACGACTCGGGCAGGCAGGAGCGACTCTCCCGGGGCAGGAATGACAGTGTCTGGCGAGATACACAGACCAGAAATCAGGATGTATTGCTGAGCGGAGCCTTGGAGCAATACAGTATTTCGGTGACACGATGCAGCAGGTGCTTTACCGGGCAGCTACTGGGCAAGTGCAGCTTGATACGATCCTTGTACTGAATCACGCGCACGGCGAGTTTGAATAATTTGATGATGACGGTTGAAGGCTGTGCGTTAGCCAGCTCCGTATGGGCCAGCGTCTCGGTTCTCAGTGTATGGTGCAAGACATAGGCGGCACAGGCGAAAAAGAGGCGCAGTTGATTGGCCAGAAAGCGCTGGTCTGACGTCCGGTCACTGGCCAGGTCGTTCTTCATCATTTTGATAAAGTTCTCATCCTGACCCCGTGCACAATAGATATCCTGGTAAAGGATATCGGGTGTCGTGGTGTCCAGAGACGTGACGATGAAGCGCGGGTTTTCACCTTGGCTCATCACCTCGGCCTTGAGTACCACGTGAAACGCCTGAGGCCAGGAACCGGCGGTGTAATATCGATAGCGTGAAAAGTGCGAGTGCTGTGAGGCTCCAGGCGTTGATGGCGAGCGGCGTTGTGGCAGCGCGTATCATGAGCGGCCTGTATGGCGACTAGATGCGGGCGCGCCAATCGTTGCAGAACAGCATTGCTGGTGAGCCCGAAGATAAAATCGGTATGCGGGTCATCCACACCCCCAGCCAGTTGCATCAGCTCGATATTGGCAAAGTGACCGTCGCCACGCAGCAGGATGCGAGTCTCTGGCCAGTGTTGGCGTAATTGTCGTAAGACGCGCTTGACGATGGCGGCGTTCTCCGCGCCGGCGGGTCGCTTGCCGGGGCGCAGGGCCGCGGCGATAAATCGCCCGGAGAGACCTTCGAAAAGAGACAGGGGCAGGTAGCAGTGATGCCCGTAATAGTGATTGTACAAAGCCAGTTCCTGCTGGCCATGCGTGGGGTCTTCCGAGTGATCCATATCGAGAACAATCATCTGCGGAGGCTCGGCATAGCTGGCGATGAACTGGTCGACGAACGCTTGTGCCATGCGGTACAGGTCACGAGGTGTTACGGCGTTTTCCAGGCGTGAAAAGGTCGGTGCACTGGCCAGGTCCTCATCGGGCTCGAGCGGAGTGCGTCCAACGCCCATCTTGAACAGCGGATCGTTGCGCAAACTGTTGGCATCATTGGCGTCAGCATAGCCGCAGGCCATCTGGAAAACACGCTGGGACAGCAAATCATCCAGCGAGTGATCAATATACGAGGGGTGACGCTGATCCTTAATCGCGGCACTCAAGCGGGAAATCAGGCCGATCTGTTGATCGACTCCGCGTAGCAACAAGGGGCCAAAATCGGAGGACAGTGCGCCCCCGTCGAAGTCGGCACGCACCGTGTAACCATTGAGTGCAGGAAATCGCAATTGCTTTGGCGTAGAATCAGACATGGGCAGACCTCGTTTAGCTTCTTCCGAAGCGTTATTGGCGTAACATCCATTGTATCAATGGGTTAGGCGGGGTCTGCCTCTTTTTATGAATTTTTCGGGTTAAAAAGCGCTATAAGAACCCCCCTTAAAGCTGCCCGGAAAGTTCCATTCCTAAAATTTTATAGAAAATTCGAGGGTGAAAATTTTCCGTACGAATACGAAAGAAGAACCGCTTATATCCGCGTAATCAAGAGTTTATAGCGTTTCGCTCGCCTCCTGCCGACCCAGGACTCGCATAATTTCAACAGCACCGTCAATTTGTCGATAGTAGATACTATCTACACCACACACACTGCGACGATACCCTTCGCGAATATGATCAACCGCTTGATATTTAAAAGGCGACTCTGCGATCTCATCGAACCGGCTAAAAAATGCTTCGTAGTAACGTTCCGCCTGGGCCTCACCAAACTCTTCAACACCGCGCCAGTAGATGCGAGCCAGGTCCATTTTGGCTTCGTTAGAAAGTTTATATTTTGTCACGCCCTAATCCATTTTTTATTTCTTCCAGTAATTCTTTGGAGCTTTGTTCCGTAAAACCACTTTTCTCGGCCTGAATCAGTTTCGAGCGAATAAGCTCGACTTCACGTGACGACTCTTGCTCTCTTTGCTGCCGCTCGCGTATAAGCTCCCTCAATACTTCACTTTCGTTGCCATAATGCCCCATTTCAATTTGGGCCTTAATCCAGCTGTCTTGTTGATCGGTCACTGTAATACTCTTTTTTACCATAGCCATAACGTCACCTCTTGACCTAAGCATAATATACTACTGGGTAGTATATTATGCTCCAAGCCGTTATGTGAACCGAAAATTGGCTTGGATGATGGTTTACAGACAGGCTTCACATAGCCCTACTTGTCCACTTGATCGGCAACAGCTTTCCCTGCTGTTTAGAACCATCCAAAAAATCCGCCCACCACTGCATCATCTCCCGGCGCTCATCCAGGTAGCGGGCGTGGTGAATATAAGCCGCGCGCACTTTGTTACGTTCCATGTGGGCCATTTGCCTTTCGACAGCATCGGGGTTGAATCCGGCTTCGTTGAGTATGCTGGTGGCGTTGGCGCGAAAGCCGTGGGGCGTGCATTTGTTTTTGCCGGGCTCGTTGCCGTCGTAGCCGAGTTTGAAAATCGCGCGGCGCATGGTGTTATCGCTCATGCATTCTTCGCGGTGTTTTTCTGAGGGGAAGATGAGTGGGTAACGCCCGGTGATGCCTTGGAGTTGTTCGAGTAGTTCAATGGCTTGATTGGAAAGCGGTACCAGGTGTTCGGTTTTCATCTTCATTCTGTGGGCGGGAATGCGCCAGAGCTTTTCTTCAAAACTGATTTCTTCCCAGAGTGCGCCGCGTAATTCGCCGGGCCGAATAAACGTATAAACCAGCAATTGAATGGCGTATTTGGTGAGTTTGCGGCCTCGGCCATCGTAGCTGTCCAGCGCTTGCAAAAAACTGGGTAGCTCTTCGTTATCCAGCGATGCGCGGTGTTCTACTTTGCGGGTTTTGCGTATATTTTTGAGTTCCGCTGCGGGGTTCACTTCCAGGCGGCCTGTTTGTACGGCATAGCTGCATACGCGGGAGATGTCTTGCAGCACTCTGCCTGCAACATCCAATGCTCCGCGTTTTTCGGTTTGGCGGATCACGTAAATTACGTCTTGCGGTTTGATATCGGTGATGGCCCGCTGGGCAATTAAATGGGTGTTCTGTTCGAGCCGTGTCCACACGCGCTGGCGATGATCGGCGGACCAGGTGCCGCTTTGGTGTTCACACCATTCCTTGGCGATATTCATGAAGAGTGCTTCGCCCTGGTCCATATTCATCAGGCGATCTTGCTTCTTCTTATACGAAGGGTCGATACCCGCTTTTATGCTGGTTTTGGCTTCTTCGAGTTGGGTGCGGGCTTGTTTGAGGGTGACTTGGGGGTAGATACCCATGGCCAATGTTTTCTGCTTACCTGCAAAGCGGTAGTTGAAGCGCCAGCATTTGGTGCCGTTCTTTCTCACCAGTAGGCGCAGTGCAGCGCCGTCGTCCAGCCAATAGTCCTTTTCCTTGGCGGGCGCTTTGCGCACCATGGCATCGGTGAGCTTTTGGCGTTGGTAGCCTGTGATTTGCTTACGCTCGTTCATTTGCTGGTATCACCCAAAATTGAACCCGTAATACCAGCAACAGTACCAGCATTTATTTTGGATAGCAATAAACTCGGCAAGACAGGATTAGACGCTAATCCCAGCAATTACGGGGCTTTCAGAGTGATTTTAGACTTTATTAGACGGGGTTAGACAGATAAGTGGTGCCCGGGGCCGGAATCGAACTGGCAACCACGTTGTGGCGTCAGTACGCCGGTTCCTGCGGTCGTTCTCTGTGAGCCAAAACAGCCAATCTGCATTTTTGAATCGGAGGCGCGGGTCGGAATCGAACTGGCGTACACGGAGTTGCAGTTCGCGGTACTCGGCACGTGTTTTACGTTATAAAACAGCTAGTTAGCTTACTTTCCACAGAATTAAAAACAAGCCAAAGTGCAGTATACCACTCCAAATAAACACTTATTAATCAACCACTTACAAAATCATTTCGGCGTTTTTTTGCTCATTTTTTTTGGCCTTCTAACAACCATTTCTAGGGGAATTCTTGCGCGACTCTACCCCGCATCTGGCCAGGTCAGGCCACTCTACCCTTGCCAAATTTTGCCTTGTCCCTCCTGTAAATGTAATCGTGCCGTTTTTCTGGTTATTTGTCGCCATAGCCATCACGCTGCGATTCTCTCATACCGATGGTGCAAGCCTCCGATATAGGGAAACGCTACAACATTTCCCAACTCACGCGGTTGAAAAGCTCGGGTTTCCGGCGCATCTACACCGGCACCGGTAGCTTCAGGACAACGAAGCCAATTCACGCCACGATGCGCACCAGGACACCAAACCCCGTTGCTCAGATGCTGAGGTCGAGCAAATTGTAGTCTTTCAATCCCGCTTTTGCCTCCGCATTCCAGACATAGGTTTCACCGGACGCAGCGAACGGCTGGTATTCGAACGGACGCTCATCCGGGTATTTCTTCGACCGGGCATCGATGGCATATCCGATCACGCGCGAACGGGTCTTGATCAGATCATCGTCATAGACGGCCACGGGGCTGTGAATCCCTGCGCCTTCGACATTGAGCACTGAAGACCGGCGGTGAAATCCGAAGTTGATCGTCAGGCGCGGCTCAAACCCGCTGTTGGGGAACGAACCATGCACCAATTGCCGGTTGCATATCACGACATCACCCGGAGCGCAGACCAGCGGCACTGCATCTTTCAGCCGCTCGCTGCCCGATTCCCTGACCATTTCCTTGATGTCCAGCTTGCCCAGCTTGTGCGTGCCGGGAACCACCCAGACGCCATTGACCGGCGTGCTGCCATAGGCCTGAGCCATGAAATTGAAGCCGTGAATGTTCTCGTCGAAATCGGGATTGTCCCAATGGGTATCCCCGTCCTGATGCCATGACACCGCCGCGCCCAGGCCGGCGTCCTTGATGAACAGGACTTCGTTGAACGGGACGAAGTCAGCGCCGTTTATTGCAGCTGCGACCCTCAACAGATCCGGTTGGGCGTAGGTTCGCAGAGCGGCTTCGGAAAACTGCAGCGATCCCATCAGAATGAAGGGCGCATCTTCGGGGGCCTCGTCTGCGGCCTTCAATTCCTTGAGCTTGATCTGGTGGCGGCCTCTGGCAAGATCGGTCCCGCCCAGCGGATCGCTGAGCGGTTTGCTCCACATGAGGCCAGGACCCTTGCAATCTGCCGTGATCGCCGGGCGTCCCTGCGAGTCCACTTGCGACCCGGGCCCGGTAGGGAAGCGGCTGCGCAGTTCTTCCAGATCCAGCTCGATGTCGGCCAGTTCCTGCTCGCCCAGAACGCCTTCGAAGACATAGAAACCCAGCCGCGAATAGGCCTCCATGATATCGGGATGAAGATCGCCATTGTCATCGAACCGGATTGGGCCTCGGTTACCGAGCGAGAGCGCCCGCTGCTGTCCTTCGAGCATATAGGTTTTCACGGCTTCAGCATCGTCGCCGTAATGGGCGGCGCAGGCCTCGATCGAACGTCTGAAATCAAATTTTGTCACTGTTTTCTCTCCCATCTTATTGGCCTTCGCCAGTGATCGCGGACAACAAGGCAGTGGCTACATCGCCGTATGGCGGGGCAATATTCAGCGCGAGCGAGTCCGGATCGAGGTCGACAACGCCGCGCGGATTGGTGAACTCCCTAAAGCCTTCGATCCCGTGGTGCCGACCGTAACCGCTCAGGCCGGAGCCACCAAAGCCGATATTAGGCTGCGCTGCCTGGAAAGCGCAGCCATTGAAGGTTACCCCGCCGGAATGGGTATCCGACAGCAGGCGCGTTTTGAGCGCCTCGTCCTGTGTGAAGGCATAAACGCCGAGTGGTCGTTCATTGCGAGCGATATAGCCGACGGCTTCTTCCAGCGTATCGTAAGGCACGATCGGCAAGACGGGACCGAAAATCTCCTCCTGCATCAATTCGGATTCTAGCGAAGGATCGATCACAAGGCGCAGCGGCATCCTGCGGCCATTGGTCTGGCTGTCCGCGCCAAGGGTCACGATTTCCGTGCCGTCTGCGCCTACGCTTTCCAGCAGGCCTTCGATGCGGGCAATGTGGCGGTCGGCGATGATGCCTGTGACATCATCGCTGTCAGCATAGTCGGGCGCGATCTCAGCCACATAGGCCCGGGCATGATCGACAAAGTCTGCGATCTTTGCGCGGGGGGCCAGCACGTAGTCCGGCGCGACGCACATCTGCCCGTTCTTGATCATCTTGGTGCGCAGGACGCTGGAAACATCCTCGCGCGTTACGGAGCCTTCCGTGAACAAAGCCGGGCATTTGCCGCCCAGTTCCAGCGTCAGCGGCACCAGATTTTGCGCCGCGGCCATGGCAACCGTGCGGGCGACATCGGGATTGCCGGTGTACATCAGATGGTCCCACGGCAGGGTGGGGAAGGCCTTCGCCAGTTCGATGTCTCCCGGCACCACGGCCACGATGTCCTCGTCGATTGCGGCCAGCAGGATTTCCTTCATCACGGTGCTGCACGCTGGAGTCATGTCGGACGGCTTGATGATCACGGAGTTCCCGCCAGCGAGCATTTCCGCGAGCGGACCGATCCCGATATCGAAGGGGAAATTCCACGGCACCATATTGCCGATCACGCCCTTGGGCTGGGGCGTAACGAAGGCGCGGCTCGCCCCGTACATGGCAGGGTCAAGATCACGCGGATCGGGCTTGGTCCATTCTTTCAGCATCGATTTGGCGAATTGCAGCCGTCCCGCAACGCCGAAAATCTCGACGAAATCGGCTTGGGCGCTGGGGTGCGCGCTGAAATCTTCGCGGAGGGCATTCTGAACACGCTCCCGGTTGGACACAACCGCGCCGGTAATCGCATCGAGACGTTCTTCGCGCTGCCTCAGAGAGGGGTTGGGATTGGCCGCAAACGCAGCTTTCTGGCGGTCGAACAGAGCCTTGAGCTCAGCAATGGTTGTCATGTCATTCTCTCCCAACATCGTGCTGGTGCGCGCCCAGTGGTATAGGATCAGATCATCGCCTCGATCAGTCGCGGTCCCTTATGCGCCAGGGCTTCTGCAAGTGCGGCATCGAATTCCGCCACCGTGGTCGCCTTTTGCGCAGGAACGCCCATGCCTTGGGAGATCGAAACCCAGTCGAGCGCAGGATTGTGCAGATCGAGCATGGATAGCGCCGTGGGGCCGGGGTTCTGTACACCGACACGCGCCAGTTCGATGTTGAGGATCGCGTAGCTGCCGTTGTTGAGCAGGATCACGGTCACATCGAGGTTTTCGCGGGCCATCGTCCACAATGCCTGACAGGTGTACATCCCGCCGCCATCGGCTTGCAGCGCGATGACCTTGCGATCGGGGCACGCCACGGCAGCGCCTGTCGCAAGCGGCAATCCCATACCGATCGAGCCGCCGGTGACGGTCATCCACTCGTGCTGTTTGGCACCTTCGGTCGCGGGAAAAATCGGCGGACCAGAAGTTGCTGCCTCATCCACCACAATGGTCTGATCAGGCATCGCCGCGGCCAGGATAGCGCCGATCTTTGCCGGGTCGAGTGTGCCCTCGGGTGCAGGCGGAATGACCGACTCTTGCACCAAGGCGGATTTTGCCGGAGCATCGAGCGCATCGGCCAGAGCCTTCAACGCGCTTTCCGCTTCCTCCTCCTTCGAGGCAAGGCGGATCAGCTTTGCGCCTGCGGGCGACAGCCAGCTGGGCTTGCCAGGATAGGCAAAGAAGGACACCGGCGGTTCGCAGCCGCAGAAAACTATGGTCGTGAAATCTTTCAGATATTCTTCCGCCTGTTCGCCGAAATAGGGCAGGCGTTCGACCGGTACACGCCCTGCGCCGCGCTGCAGCCGGGCTGGGAAGGTTTCGCAGAGCAGCCGGGCACCAGTCTTTGTCGCAATCCGACCAGCTTGTTCCAGAGCCCCTTCGCGCAATGCGCGTCCGCCCAGGAACAGCGCGATTGGACCTTCTGCATCGCGCAATACTGTGGCCGTATCGCCGATCGCTTGCGCCGGAACCGACTGCGTGGCGGGCGCCGGGCCAACTTCGACAATCGCGCTGCCTTCATCCCATGCATGGTTGGCGGGGACGACCACGGTCGTGATTTTGCCCGGATAGCTAATCGACGCCGAAAAAGCCTCAGCGCCGATCTGAGCCAGATCACGTTCTGACTTGGACACTTTGAGCCAGTCCGACATCGGGCGCGCGACGCCTTCCAAGTCGCTGGTCAGCGGAGAATTGTATTGCAGATGATAGGTCGCGTGATCGCCTACCAGATTGATGATCGGTGATCCTGCGCGCTTGGCATTGTGCAAATTGGCGAGGCCATTTGCGAGACCCGGGCCAAGGTGAAGCAGGGTGATCGCCGGCTTGTCCGCCATCCGGCCATAGCCATCGGCAGCGCCCGTCACGACGCCTTCGAACAGGCCAAGAATTGCGCGCATCCCGGGCTGCTGGTCAATCGCGGCGACCAGCTGCATTTCCGACGTACCGGGGTTGGCAAAACAGACGTCCACGCCCGCATTCACGAGGGTGCCAATAAGTGCTTCTGCGCCGTTCATCATTCTCTCTCCAAGTCCGTATGGGTTGTCATCCGCACCCAATTCAGCATCAATTCCAGCCTGTTTGCGCCAGGCTATTCGCTTGCCAGTCCAGCCAAAGCCTGGCGCACTGCCAAAAGCGATTGACCCGCTACCATGCCTTTCCAATCGTCATGGTCGCCATAGAAGGCGTCCCGGAATTCAGCATTGATGGCCGCCGCTCCATCGCTTTGCGGATCACCATGCGTGTGAAGCCAGTGCTCGGCCATCCCCGCATTCAGGATTTAAGGAAGTGGCACAGTTCCGATCTCGAACGCCATGCACGTAACCTCCGCACGGGGAAGCAGGCCCGGTGCCGCGCTCAGCCCATTTCGCCGCCAACTCACCCACGAAGCACCGGTTTTCAACCTATTACAACCCAACTCTACCCAATTCTCGGCATCCAGCCAATAGAAGGCCCGCCGCATCCTCGACGAGAGCAGCAAAGCAGATGATCAGGGTGTCATGGATTCAGTCGAACAACCGGGCCTGTGGAGGCCCACGGCCCTCAGGCAATATCGCCAGATCGATGGAAGGCTTCTTTACCCTTCAGGTGCGCCAGAATCCGCTCGATCAGCCCGGTGGTGCGACACTCGCTCTTCCGCTTCAATGCAGGCAATGATCTTGACCTGCCCCTTACAGCGCTCGCAGGTCTCGATATCGATCCGGATGCGGCCCAATTGAACACCCGCTTGAGCCGCTGCATCTTTATGCCCTTCGGGTGCAGGTCATCGACTGGCGGCGCTCGGCGGGCGTCTTGTCCAGCCAGTTTCCCCCGCTGGGGAGGTTGACTGCGTATTCCGGCGAAGATGAACACCGATTCCGGACGAACGTGAACACCTGATCTCTCAACGCATCACGTAGCCGGGTTTTTAACCCAGGTGTTCACGTTCAGTCAATTCCTCCTTTGATTTACCTCATCGACTCGCCCTTTAGCAGCAGCCAGTGGGCGTTGTGCAGGAGCCTGTCGAGAATGGCATCCGCCAGGGTGTTGTCGCCGATGGCGGCGTACCATTGATCCGTCGGAAATTGGCTGATCATTACCGTCGAAGTGGCGCCGTGACGATCATCCATGATCTCCATCAAGTCGTTGCGCTGGGCGGTATTGAGCTTCTCCAGACCCCAGTCGTCGATCAGCAGCAGCTGCGTTTTGGCGATCTGCACCAGTCGTTTCTGGTAGCTCCCATCGGCCTTGGCCTGGGTCAGCTCCAGCAACAGCCGCGACAGACGGTAGTAGCGTACGCTGTACCCTTGCAAGCAGGCGTTGTGGCCCAGTGCGCACGCCAGGTAGGTCTTGCCACTGCCGCAGGGACCGGTAATCAGCAGGTTCTGGGCGCGATCGATCCACTCCCCCTGAGCCAAGCGGGCAAGCTGTGCCTGCTTGATATTGCGCGGATGCTGGTAGTCAATGTCCTGCATCGTGGCGCGCAACTTGAAGCGCGCCTACCGGACCAACCGTTATGGTCTCGTCTCAGGGATCGCCCCATAGAAACCTTGCGGATTAACTCAGCGTCCTCTTGATAGCAGCACTAGCTAAAGGCTTGGCCCATTCAGGCATTGACTCAACGGGCAACGAATCAAAGGTATTCCCCACAAGAGAGAACAGGCAAACTGGCTGCGGACCACCACGGTCAGAGGGTTCTGAGTTGTCAAATACACGCACCCCCGCACAGCGAGGTATTAAGCCCAGCATGTTATGGATCGCGCCCGTCCAGCGCTCTCGAATTTTTGCTTCTGGTATATCGTGACCACCTCTAGCTACTCGCGCGGCCACACGCTCAATGTGCAATTCAGGCGACACCAGGCCGCAAAAAAATATGCGCACTTCCCGGCCTTGATCAATCGCTTCATGAAGCAGCTGACAAATGGAATTTCCACCCAATGTTGTTTCGAAGGTATAGTCCAGCTCTTCGTCAATAGCCCGAGATAGTTGCTCAAATCCTATTTTCCAAGCATGAGCATTCGCCTCAGTCAGAGAAAGTGAGCGATCAGCATCCATCAGGCTGCGGGCCACTTCGTCCGGGTTAAAGTAATCACCGCCTGCACTACGGATATGCGCACCCGCAATGGAGCTTTTACCCGCGCCGTTAATACCGGCGATAACGGAAATCACCGCCCTTCAGTTCCCCCAGGCTGATAGGTTTTACGCAGCCTGTCTGAAGTCGCGGCAAAGAGTCCATCCGCAGCCTTGCGAGATTGAGGCGAGGTAATACGACGATATAACGCTTCGTACTCATCGGTCTCCTCCGCAATTTCCTGTACCTTTACCTGTTCAATCAGTTCGGCATAAAGAACCTTCATACGCACCACTTCCTCATAATGGTCGACACTCATGACGACCGCAGCATCGCGCTTACGCAGCTGCAAGCGCATAACCCCTCGTCCTTGGGTTATTTCTGTCAAGGAAGCTTCAATACGACGCCCAAAGTCCTTTCCCCCTTTACTTGCCAAAGAGGCGGTTGGCGACAACCAACCAAGTTTCTTCATAAGCCGTTTAGCATGCGTTACCAACCCTTTGCGATCCGATACATTTTCCGACTGGGTAACAAGTGGTTTGCTGATCATAAAAGAGCCCTCTACACAGTAGCCTGAACTCAATCATAACTCACAAGTGCCACGAAGACCACCAAAGCCCCTTAACTCACTAAGGGGAACTCAAGGCAGCATGATCCGACTAGACACTTTGCAGAAAAACATCACTAATCAGTAGGCTATCTTGTTTATTTGCGTTGAATATTGCGAGCAATGACGTGATCCAAACAGGATCCAATAAATCTTTCAACGAAGGGGTTTTGCCATGGCGAGCGTGGCGCCGAGACGACCTCCTCGATACTCAGGCTCTTAATCCTTCGTCGAACAGCCTAACCATAGATGGCATCCCGATCACGCAGTAAATAGCGTGGAGCGAAATCGAACGGAAATGCTTCCACCAGTTGTTGTGCTGTCCATTGGCCAGTCGGGTGTTCGGTCACATTGAAATGTACAACTTGCCGGCGATCATGGCTGAGAACGATGAAGACATAGGGAATGGAATGTGGCTGTCGAGACGGTAAAGAAATCGATCCCGGCCACATAGTCAGCATGATTTTCGAGAAACGTCCGCCAAGTCTGCGAAGGTGGTTTTTGCTGATGCACCATATACTTCGAAACTGTGGCTTGACCGACAACTATACCCAACTTTAGCAGTTCCCCATGTATTCGAGGTGCACCCCAGCCCATGTTGGTAGCCTGCATTTATCGGATGAGTTTACGAAGGCCTGCACCAATGGCTGGTCGCCCCGGCTTAGAGCTTCGACTCTTCCATCGCCAATAAAAGCCGAAGCCCTGCCGATGCCAGCGCACAACGGTATCAGGGTGCAATGCGTGCAACATGGCTCGCCATCCGTCGACATACTTCGAGAACAGAACCCAAAACAGGCGGTCGACAGGCGATACCCGCGGGCGCCTCACCGATTGTTTGAGCATTGCGAGCTGCTGCCGGAGCGCCAGGTTTTCCAGTGTCAATTGCCGGCGTGACTTGCATAAAGCACAAACAAACGCAGCTATGAAGAGAAGAAATGACATGCCTCCCATCCCCTATCCAGAATGGAAAATAGTCAAGAAATTCAACACGATTGGATATTCAGGAGGGACAGCGCTTTAGCCGCGTTATTTCGGCGCCTCATAACGCAACTTTTAAAACGGCCGCAACCTATTGAAATTACATGAAAAATTGGAGGCGCGGGTCGGAATCGAATTGACAACCACGTTGCGGCGTCAGTACGCCGGTTCCTGCGGTCGTTCTCTGTGAACCACAGTAGCCAACCTGCATTTTTGAATTGGAGGCGCGGGTCGGAATCGAATTGACAACCACGTTGCGGCGTCAGTACGCCGGTTCCTGCGGTCGTTCTCTGTGAACCACAGTAGCCAACCTGCATTTTTGAATTGGAGGCGCGGGTCGGAATCGAATTGACAACCACGTTGCGGCGTCAGTACGCCGGTTCCTGCGGTCGTTCTCTGTGAACCACAGTAGCCAACCTGCATTTTTGAATTGGAGGCGCGGGTCGGAATCGAACCGGCGTACACGGAGTTGCAGTCGCTTTCTGACTATAACCAACAGCAAACAACATATATATTTCAACATCTTAGGTTATGGTAGTTATGTTGCTTTTGGCACAGTTTAGCCCATTACTGTGCCACAACTGTGCCAGGAAACTGCTTCAATACAGCGAAGCAAACAGCCTCAAGCCGCACGCCAGGGCCAATTCTGAAACTGGCCTGCGGTGACGGTAATGAGCCATCGGGTTTGCTCTATAAATACGGCGTCAACTGGGGTTTCCTTCCGCGCAGCCAGCTCAAGCCCTGCCAGTTCAGCTTCCGCTATTGATTTGCGGCGCCGGCCTTCACTTCCTGTTCATGGCCGGACAAGCAGCGATCAGGACCGGGCTGATCACCTCAAGGGGGAGTATAAGTAGAATAAAACGCACAATCGCTGAAGTCTACACCTACTGAACCGCCATCACTGGCGCCCTTCCCCACCCATTCCAACCCATTCCGCCGCCAACTCACCCACGAAGCACCAGCGCTCAACCTCTTTCAGCCCTCCGGAGACCCTGCTCGAAGACATCAGTTCCATGGGACCGGTGGTCGTGCGCAAGGCCTACGCCCGATGGACGAGCACGAGTATAAGCAGGATAAAACGCACAATCGCTGGCGCGACACCGGATGCACAATGGGCGGAGCAAGCCCTCGATAAAATCGCGTTTAAGCTGTTCATGACAACCACGTTGAACCAGGGGCATGTTCACGGTGTCGACGCTGGTGAGTCTCTTGTTTTACCGGTCACTGCTCGGGATGAGGAATGGCAGCCGACGACCCAGGAGTCGATGTTCAATTTTGTCCGCTTGAGTGACGGTGGTATCAAACGTCTCGACAATGTGCGCCCGGAAACCGTCATTCTCTGTGATCTCGCCGCCAAACTCTTGCCCAATTCAAGTATCGACTTCTCGGTGTTTAAACAGCACAAAAAAATTCGAGAGGCGATTGCCAATACGGTGCCCGGCATGAAGGAGCTTGCCGATATTGATGTGGCCCGTCGGGAGTTCCACATTCACGGTCGCTTGCTCCACCAGCCCGAGTTTAAAACCTCCAACAAACGCGCTTGTTTTTGTACCCGCCCGCTACCGTTAATCAACCGTTCCACGGAATATCCCTATACTCTTATGACGGTTCGCAGTGAAGGCCAGTTCAATACCATTATCTATGAAGAAGCGGACAGTTATCGCAACACTACCCAGCGCTGGGCGGTACTGCTAAACCGTGACGACATCAGTGCTCTCGGCTTACAGGAAGGTGGCAGCGTCACACTCACATCACCCCAGGGGGAGATGGCGGGGGTGACTGTTTACGCATTCGATCTGCCACGGGGCAACGCGATGGCTTACTTCCCTGAAGCCAATGTTCTCGTCGGCAAAGATTCCGACCCACGCAGTAAAACCCCGGCGTTCAAATCGGTGCCGGTGGCGATCCATTCTTGCTGATACTGGTATTCACGCAATATTTACCCGGATATTGATAAAGATCATCCCTGACCCAAGCTAAAAGGCTCAGAATATGTGGCAAAGATTGCGTTTTGCTGCAGGCCATGGCGTTCCTACTGACTAAGGCCCGGCCACAGGCAAGGTTGAATGGAAATACCCACAAAGGCAGTTTTATGAACGTTTCAAGAGCTTCTTTGCTGCTAACACTTCTCGGTTTAGCCCTTGGCTGCAGTCACCCCATCGAGATTGTCGGTGAGGGTGACGTACTGTCGGCTTCAGGCACACGCGACTGCTACCTCGAAGAGTATCTGGCGGGTACAGAAAACTGCAGTAAAAACCTGGTGGTGCTGGAGTATCACGAGACCTACTACGCGGTGCCCCGAGAGGGCTGGGCATTTACCCGATGGAACAATTGTTTTTTTGGTAATGAATCAAGCGTTGATCAATGCAGCTTCAGCCTTGATGCCGGTGTAGTACGGCAGTTTTGGGGTGAAACCGCGGCGCCGCTGGTGGCGGTATTCGAGAAAATCACTTCGCCCCCCGAGCCGGTCGCGATGTACAGCTATGCCGTGGATGATGCTGGCTGGTTAATCGATCCATTGCCGCTTGAGGGCGCTCAACTGCAGCGCAGGGCGGCCTATTTCACTTTTACCGGCGACTACGATCACGCCAATTTCTGGTGTTGCAAAGTAGCCGATGGCGAAGAAGCCCATGGCGAAAAAGTAGAGGACATAGCAGCGCCTTTTGTGCTTCGCGTCGACCTGGGCGCGCTGCCCGATGATGCCGGTTTGACACGGGAGCTGTATGCCGACCTGTTTACCAGCGCCACAGACTTCAGCGGTCATACGGCATATTGGACGTTGGAGAGCTCGAACTCGTCGCCGGTGGTGTTCGATGACGGCGGCACGCATACCATCGATTACACCGTACAGGGAGAGGTTTGGGTTGCCAATTCGAGCACCGTCGTTAATGTGCTTGATGGCGCCGTGCTAATGTCCGGGATTTGGGTCGCTGGCGGTACGCTGAATATCTATGGTGGCGATGTTCAGGGCAGTTTTTCAGCGGACATGCAGAGTGTGACGCACATTTATGGTGGCAACATCGCTGGATGGATTCGGCAAGAGCGAAGCGAAGTATATATTTACGGCGGATCAGTCGGTGAAATCCGCGGTCAAAATTACCTTGCTCTTCTCAACATACAGGGTGGCTCTGTTGCAAGTATCACGTCGATTGGATACACATCCATTTCGGGCGGCACTATCGGAGCAGTATTTGCTGAGGGTGAGACGGGTGAACTTACAATTACCGGGGGCATATTTACCGGTGAGATCTTGTTTGACAACGTCGGCTGCAAAATCATCGGCGGTGAATTTCAAGCCGGTATTACAAGCAATTCTGTTCGCAGTTGCGACATCAAAGGTGGACAGTTTAGCGAACCTTTTTTTTATACGGAAATACTGGGCTCAATCTACACGCCAATCAGGTTCACTTTCCATGGCGATTTGCAGGTAAGCGAGACCGTGCAAGTCGAGGGAAACGAGTACCAGTCCGAAATAACCGGCACGCTGGCTGACGGTAGTGCCTTATCGCAAACAATTACCTGCTATGCAGAGGGTTGGTATCCTGATTTCGTTGGCACCTTCTGTCAGTCGGTAGAAATCGTTAATGACCAATAGGCGGCTGCTTGCAGACTACGCGGACGGCAGTAACACTCAAATTACGCCGGTAGCCAAACACGGTCAGTGATTCAGGGTGCTGACGGATTTACGAAATCCGCTGTTGAGTACTATCCCTGTTACTGCAACAGCGGCCTGGTTGTTCATGCAAACGAATGGCTTTAGCCAAAACTCGCGTCGGCGATTTCCAAAATGGATTCATCATCGTTTTGAATGATTTCAGCCAAGGCCTTTGCCTCGCGCAGAACATTCCTGATGTAAAAAGTCGCTCCCTGTATTTTGCCCAAATAAAATGCCGCATCGAGTATAAGTAGAATAAAACGCACAATCGCTGAAGTCTACACCTACTGAACCGCCATCACTGGCGCCCTTCCCCACCCATTCCAACCCATTCCGCCGCCAACTCACCCACGAAGCACCAGCGCTCAACCTCTTTCAGCCCTCCGGAGACCCTGCTCGAAGACATCAGTTCCATGGGACCGGTGGTCGTGCGCAAGGCCTACGCCCGATGGACGAGCACGGGTATAAGCAGGATAAAACGCACAATCGCTGAAGTCTACTTCTACCGAACCGCCGCCGCTGGCACCCTCCCCCACCGATGCCAGCCCATTTCGCCACCAACTCACCCACGAAGCACCGGCGTTCAACCTCTTGCTAGAAAATCCCAAATCAGCACATAGCAATGAAAGGGACCTGCGGTGTTGATTTGAGGGCGATTGCGGCAAAGCCATAATTTCTCCAAGAAATCACCATGTTTTCCGCAGCTGCTCGCCAAGGATAGCGCGCCACTTTTCCCTAGTATGACCCTCAGTGGTTGCATAAGGCAGCGACAATAACAACCAAAGACGAGGAGTCTATTATGGAAATTTCAATCGTATATATCGCTATTATTTTTCTGGTGCCGTTTGCCCTGGCTTGTGTCTTGGTGGGTGCCATGGCTTTCGACAAAGGATTGCTGTCACGGCCTCAGATCACGGCGCTGACCAAGGCCGTTGCGAAAGCCCGGGCGGTAAAGGCCAGCGCTACTACCGGTGATTACGTTGCGGCTTGATATGTTGTCGGCCACGATGGAGAAACTACCCGAACCGGGGCCCGTTAACCGTGCCCCGTGTTTGAATAGCAACACAAACTCGCGCGTTAAAAACGCCAACTGTGGCGCCAGCGATAAGGCTGCGCCAAACTTACGGCCATCTCACGAATTCACGCGTTGGTGGAGTACACTACCTCGCGTTTGCAAGTCACTGGCCGGCGAAACACATCCAGCCAGGGGCTGTGACGCTCCGCCTCATCCAGCATTTTCAAGACCTCTTCTTCGGTGGCAGGGCTGTGGACTTTCACGCAGTAACGAACTTCAGAATACCCGGGAGCTGTGTCGGCCGTACCATAGAGTCCGGCATCATCACTATCGGCCTGTAATTCCACCTCCAGATTCTGGATCGCCACACCCATTTCGGATGCCCACAACATATAGCCTATCGCCAGACAGCTACCGAGCGCTGCTCGACCAAGCGCGCCCGGGGTGGGAGCGACTCCCTGTCCACCCGCTTGCTGTGGCATATCCACCTGAAAACGCCAGTCGCCTTCCTGTATGTCACAAGCAAGACCCTCAATGCGGGTTGTGGATACATAGGTGGAACGTCCCAGCTTGGGGCTTTTCACGAGCGCCCTGGCTACTCGATTAAAGGATTTCTTGATCTCGGCCTGGCTTTTCATAGGTCCTCCTGCTTCGCGGTTTCGGGAGCGTAGCCACCAAGGGCTCAATAGCTCGGCTATCGTCCATGCCTGCGTCTATGGCAACCGGGCAGCGGTATCACCAATAAGCTCCGGGTTGATATGATACGATATCAGCCAAGCCGGTTCGCGGGGGATCTTCTGGCCGGAGCGATATAAGGAGTTGTGGGCCGATGAGGCTTTCTTTCGCAGATGTCATAATCGACACAGAGCAATTTGAGCTGTTCCGCAACGGGCAACTCCAGCATGTCGAACCGAAAGTATTCAGCTTGCTGGTTTATCTGGCTGAAAATCCGCAACGTGTCATTGCGGTGGATGAATTGATGGAGGCGATCTGGAAAAATCGCGTCGTATCAGATACCACCGTGGCTGGGTGCATCAAGCATGCGCGCAAGGTAATTGGCGACGATGGCAGTCAGCAAGGCACTATCAAAACTGTGCGCGGGCGCGGCTTTCGTTTCTGCGCTGACGTAGCCACAGACACAAACGATGCGCCTGTTACTGAAAATGGAGCCGCTACAGTCGGCCAGCCTGTAATCTCCGCAGCACAACCAGACGCTGTCGCCTTTAACCCGGCGTTGGCGATCCAACAGTTCCAGGCCTTTTCCGCTGCGCCCGGTATGCTGGCATTTGTGCAGGGATTGTCGATGGCCCTGAGCACCGTGCTTACGCGTATTCCCTTGCTGCGCCTGACTAGGCTATCAGGTAGTGCCGCGGCCGCGACAGCGCGCGAAGTTCACGAATCGATGGGTGCTGATTATGTGCTCTCCGGTAGCGCCCAGGCCGTCGATGATCACGTTCGGATTACCGTGCATTTGTGTGACGCCAGAACCGGATTCAATCGCTGGGCACAGCAATTTAGCATCCCCGGTAGCGTGGACCAAGCCCATGACCCCGCTGTGTTGGCAATAGTTGCCAAACTGGAACCGCAACTCCACAGGGCGATGTACGACAGTGTGCGCGCTCTGACCAGTAAACCCAATGCTCTCGAGTTGTATTTGCAGGCCAGTGGCCTATTGGCTTTGCAGGGTTGGCATCACGACTCCTTCAGTACCGCCTCGGGCTTGTTGCGCGAGAGCTGGAAAAAGGCTCCCGAATTTGCGCATGCCGGCAGCTATTTGTCCCTGGTATTGGGCTTGGGATACCGGTTGGGATTGATGCCCGAGCAGGACAAAGTACGTGACGAAGCCTTTGCCGCGGCTGAACGGGCATTGCAGTTGGAGTCGATGGACTCGTCCGTCATGGGGCTTGCAGGTTGTGCCTTGGCTGACCTGGGGCACTCAACTCGCGCGCGGGCAATTCTGAAGCAGGCTGTCGAGTTCAACCCGGGCAATGCCCAGGCATGGGTGGCGCTCGGCTCGGTGAATTTATCACTGCGCAGGGTGGACGCAGCCATTGCCCATTTGCAGCATGGCATAGATATGAGCCCCCACGACAGCCGTCTATCGGTATGGGGCGGGGTGTTGTCGACGGCGTTGCGTGCATCGGGCGATTTGCCGGGCGCTATCAAGCAGGCGGAGCTGGCGTGCCAAAGAGGTGACCGTACCTACATGCCGCGGGTGGTCCTCGCCGGCGCGTTGAAAGCTGCTGACGACATCGCCGGAGCCAAAGCCGCCCTCAAAGATGCCTATCGAATCAAGCCCGATCTTACTGAGCTGCAGATAATGTATCTGGTGGGCAGACGCCAGGCGGATGAGCTATTGGCCCTTTAACTCACCCGCGCTGCAGTGCAGCCAGAGTATAAGTAGGATAAAACGCACAATCGCTGAAGTCTACACCTACTGAACCGCCATCACTGGCGCCCTTCCCCACCCATTCCAACCCATTCCGCCGCCAACTCACCCACGAAGCACCAGCGCTCAACCTCTTTCAGCCCAATTCTCATATTCAACCCAATAGTCAGCCCGCCGCTTCCTCAAAGGGAGCAGCAAAGCACGATCAAGATGTCATGGAGTCAGTCGAACAACCGGGCCCGTGGCGGCCCACGGCCCTCTGGCACGCAGAGCCGTCCCGGCGGAGGGCGCTTTGCCATTCACGTGGGCCAGGATTCTCTCGATCAGCCCGGTGGTGCGACACTCGCTCTTCAATACAAGCAATGATTTTGACCTGCCCCTTACAGCGCTCGCAGGTCTCGATGTCGATCCGGATGCGGCCCAGTCAAATACCCGCTTGAGCCGCTGCATCCAGGTCATCGACTGGCGGCGCTCCGCCGGCGTCTTGTCCAGCCAGCTCTCTCCGGTAGGCTTGCGTCCGCTGCCCCGCTTGGCAGGCGTTACCCGCAATCGAAACTTGCTGTTGTGCGGGAGGCCGCCCCGAGCGAACACCCCGTGAAAACGCGTCAGATTTGTGCGCGGCTTCGGTACCAGGGCAGCCAGCTTGGCGATGAAGTCCAGCGGTTCGAATATAACGTGGGTGGTGCCGTCGCGATAAGGTGTCTTCAGCTGGTAACGCACATTTCCGTTGGAGGTGATTGCCAAACGCTTCTCTGACACCGCCGGCCGCGTAATGTAGCGGCAAAGTCGCTCGAGTCTGTCGCGCTGGTGAATCTCGGTCGATACCCCCGCATGCAGCGAGAAGCCCGCTTCCTTCGCCACGCGGTCTGAGCCGCCTGAGTCATCCTCATCAGGTGGCAATGTCTGAAGCGTGAATACTTTTCTGCCCTGCTGCGGGCCCACTGCGATGCGGTAGGTGATCGAATGCCCCTGCAGCTGTGCCATGGCATCATCGTCATCCGGTTCCAGCGCCAAGTAGCTGCTCTCGGCATCCCGCTCGAGGAACCCTCTCTTCTCCAGGAATCGCGCTACACGATGACTGATGGCATGCACCAGCGCTTTGAGTTCATCGAAGCTTGGCGCTTTTACCCGGT
>CAWEHR010000003.1:0-48279 GCA_963808975.1 uncultured Gammaproteobacteria bacterium | reverse complement strand
TACGACAAAGTCGGGCAAAGGCATGGGTATAGGCGTGTATCAGGCCCGGGAATATATCAAAGCTATCGGTGGAGACATGCAGGTCTCAAGCAAGCCCTGGCACCATCATTTGTATCACCATCCCACTGGTCGCATCAAAGCAGGAAGCAGCCTAGTTCTTATGCCGGACAAACCCAACAGCGACGCCAAACCCAAGTTATTGATCGTCGAGGATGACCTCGGCCTGCAGAGCCAGTTGCGCTGGCATTTTGACCAGTATGATGTCGCGCTGGCAGAGGACCGGGACAGCGCCATAGCCGCGGTGAGGCGGGAAGAACGCTGCGTTGTGCTGCAGGACCTCGGGCTGCCCCGGATGAGGAGGGTGTCGAGGAGGGCTTCGCCACTGTTCGCGAGATCCTCGCGATAGCGCCTGAACAAAGTTCTGGTGGTAACCGGGCACCACGAGACTGAAAACGCCCTGCGTGCCATCGCCATGGGTGCCTACGATTTCTACGAAAAGCCGGTCAACACCGAAACCCTCGATTTGCTGGTCCGTCGCGCCTTTCGCATTCACCAACTCGAACAGCAGAACCGGCGGATGCAACTGCAACAGCAGTCCCCGCTCAAGGGCATTATTGCTTCAGACGGTGCCATGATCCGCATTTGTGCCACCCTTCAAAAAATTGCGCCCACCACTGTCAGCTGTCTATTGCTTGGGGATAGCGGAACCGGCAAAGAGGTACTGGCAAAGGCCATCCATCGCTTGAGCCCTCGCGCCGAAAAGCGTTTCGTCGCCATCAACTGTGCGGCCGTGCCCGAGAACCTGATGGAGAGTGAACTGTTCGGTTACGAACGGGGTGCCTTTACCGGTGCCACCAAGCGAACGATTGGCAAAATAGAATCTGCCGATGGCGGCACCCTGTTCCTCGATGAAATTGGCGATATGCCCCTCGGCTCTCCAGGCAAAATTACTGCGTTTTCTGCAGGAACGGGAAATTGAACGCGTCGGGGGCCGGGAATTAATCTCGGTCGATGTCAGGGTTGTCTGCGCGACCAACAAACACCTTGAAGAAATGGTGAAAGAGGGGACTTTCCGCGAGGACCTGTTCTATCGCATCAGTGAAATCGTCATCAACATACCACCCTTGCGCAAGCGCCCGGCGATCGCACGCTTCTGTCGCGCCACCTACTCAAAAATTCTGCGCCGAGCATGCCAAGTCACTGAAAGGGTTTACCCCAGAAGCTGCAGCAGCTATCGAGTCTTACTCGTGGCCGGGCAACATCCGGGAAATGGAAAACAAGATTCCGCCGCGCGGTGATCATGTGTAACGACAAAATGGTAAGCGCCGATGATCTCGGCCTTGCTGCATCAGAGGGGCTGTCGATCAACCTCAGGCAAGTGCGCTTCGATGCAGAGAAGAGCGCGATCAATAAAGCGCTGGCCTTCGCCGACGGCAATATCACCGTTGCCGCCAAGTTGCTCGGTATTACCCGACCAACCCTGTACGACCTGGTAAAGAAATACGAGATCCAGCTCGAGACCGAATAGTCGCAGGACCCGCGACCCAGCGAGGAAACCTATGCCCATGGCCCGGCCAAACCGACCGCAGTGCCAAGATCGTGCGGGATTCATTGCGCTTGCGCACTGGTTGCCTTTGCTGTCACGGTGCTGTTGACAGCGTGCGGCCGGTCCGGTGTCGAACAAGCTCCTGACCAGCTCAAGAGCGCGCAGGTTTACCGCCATAAGGGGCAATTCAAGGCGGCACTCATCGAGGCGCAAAATGCAATCCGTGCGGCACCGGAGCAGATGGCCCCCCACCTGCAGCTGGTATCCCTTTATAACCAACTCGGATCTCTTCGCAGCGCGGTTGAGGCCGCGGCGATGGCGCGATAAGGGCGTCCCGCCCTGGTATTGGAGAAAGCCAGGGCGCTCAACGGCCTGAGAAAGTATCGTTCGGCGAGGGATTTACTGCTCAGCAGCAACACCCCGTGCTGGACAACCAGCAGCAACTTTACTTTCACCTCTACCTGGGGCAAGCCCTGGCAGGGCTGGGTAGCTGGATAGAGAGCCCGCTCGACCTTGCAAAAAGCGGCCGATGAACCTATCAGGGATCGGGCACTTGTTCAAATGGCGCGCATTAGCTTGCTCGAGGGCAACTCCAGGGCAGCACTGGCCACCCTTGAACCAATGCTTGACCCAACGAAACCGCTCAACGCCGAGGCACACCTGCTTGAGGCTGACATAGCCATCCAGCGCGGCAAATACGAGCGCGCAGAAGGTATTTTGACCGGACTCCTTGGCCTGCTACCGGAAACCGACATAATGTTGCCGGAGCGCGTCGAAGCTCTGCAGTTGATGGCGCGAGCCTTGACCCTGCACGGACGCACCGATGAAGCCGCCCGCTATCAGCAGACCTGGCCGAACAGCTGCCTGAGTACGCGGCCAATAAAAAACTGATGGAACGCAGCATAAAACTTATTGAGAGTGGCAGGTTGTACGGAGGAAAACAGCGAGATTCTGAAGCAGGTTCTGGACGATAGTGGCGACAGTTTTGCCGGCACCCTGCTCGGTATCGTCGAGGACCTGCAGGCAATCTGTCCGAGGCTGCCACCATGCTCATGGCCAACATTGACCCTGAAACCGCCAACAGCGCCGCGCTGGAACTGCTCCTGAGCGCCAAGTTCCAGCTCAACGAGATTGACCAGGTGCTGGAGATCCTCGAGCCTGAGCTGCAAACCCGCGGAAATAATCCCATCCTGCTGGGTCTCTATGGCCTTGCCAGGCTTGCTCGCCAGGACCTGGCAGGCATCGCTGATATCGAAAAGTCACTGGAAATGCAGCCAAAGAATAACCGGCTGCGACTGGCATTGCTTACCTTCTACCAGAGGCAGGGTTTACTGCCCCAGGCCCTCGACCAGGCAAGAACTGCCTACAGTATTGACCCACTCGATCCGGCGGCACGGGAAGCACTTGTCCAACTGCTGCTGCGCAGCGACAAGATCGAAGAGACCCTGGCACTGGCTGAAGAAATAGCCAGCAGCAGTCCTGGTGAAAGTCACGCCCAGCAACTCGCGGGTGTTGCCTATCTCATGGCCGGTAACCCCGCCCAGGCGGCCGAGCACTTGCAGCGCGCCATTGAAATTGCCCCGGATAACGCCGTGCGTGGATGGCACTGGCGGAGCTCGCATACAACCAGCGCGAGTACCGCAGGGCCGAAAATTATTTTAACCATGTACTCGATATCGTTCCGGGCTCAATTGGCGCTCTCAAGGGTTGCATCAGCAGTACTGAAGCGCAAGGGGATGTCAGCCGTGGGCTGCAAAAGCTGCAACAGCTCAGCGACGACGACCCTGCAAGTGGCGTGGCGCTCGCGGTAACGGCGCAATACCAATTGCGCAACCAGCAGGCGGAAGCTGCTGCCAACCTGATAGAGGAAGCCTTGCAACGGCAGCCAGGCAACCGGTACATGGATGGCGTCGCACTCGAGGTCTACCAGCAGTTGCACAGCGGATAACCGGCAGCAAACGACCTGGCGCTCGCGCGCGAACAGCTGCTCCGGGGGCTGGCACAGCTTCCCAATGCAACGTCATTGTTGGAGTTACTTCGGCAAAACCGAGATGCGGGATGGCAACCCCGTCGCGGCCAATGAGGCGGCAGACCTGCTGATACAAATTGCCCCCGCCATCGGTTACCAATTACTGGGGGACCTATACAGCCCGACGGACCACGATAGAGCATTGGCCGCCTATCTTGATGCCTGGAACATACAAGTCAGGCCTGCCGCTGTCGCAGGCGGTTTACCGGCAACTCAAGGTAAGCGACCCGAAGCGGGCGCGAGCGTTTTTAAAGGACTGGGCTACCAAGTCCCGGCGACAGTGCCATTATGCTGGTGAAAGCAATCGAGGCCCAGGAGTCGCCCGAGCCGCAAGCAGCGATAGCGCTCTACCAGCAGTTGCTGGAGGCGAACCTGACAATGTCGCTGCGCTCAACAATCTGGCCTGGCTGTACCTGGACACGGGCGATGACACTGCCAAAGCGCTGGAACTGGCGCAAATGGCCCAGCAACTGAGCGCCCCGGGAATCCCGCTATACTGGACACCCTGGGTATGGTTTATTTGGCGCGGGGGGATGCTGAACGGGGTATCCAGTGGCTTGAAAAAGCCCTGCAATTGGAGCCGGAATCGACCGTAATCCGGGCCACCTAAACCGGGCCTGCCCGGTAATCACCTCAGCCCGAATAATGCTCCAGCACACGCCAAATTATTTATCTGACCCTTGTAGAAAAGGATATCGCGAGTTTTTCACCCGGGTACAACATGTCACCACTGCTGTTTGCCTGGATAGCACTTGATCTCGCGTCGATTCTGCGCACATGCTCACTCCGTCGTCGCTATGGCTACGTTTACGCTCGCGAGCACGCAAAAGCAACGCGATAGCTGCGCGCTTTCTAGGGCAACTGATGTTGGCAATGTCCGGGGTTAGCCTCGGGCTTTACCCGAGGAAAAACTGCCCCCAGACCCGACTGACGATTTACCAGGGAATCATGGCGGCGCAACAGCTCGAATATCCTGCTCGAGCCCGGCGTTGATCCACCAGACTGGTCAGCGGTAGCGTCAACGAACGGCTCACAAAGGCCTCCGCGCCCGGGAACCCGCCAGCGATTGGATGGGGAATGTTCTCTATCTGCGGCAGCGCCCGCCGGTACATGCGCGAGGCCCCCCAAACCGTGGTGTTCAAGGCTGGAGTACAACGCCGAGCACTGCTTTTCACTGTTACACAGCAAGGGATACCACAACAAGGGTCGGTCCAGGCTTTGGAGCGACCGGGGTAAATTGATGTAAGTTGAGGTGTTGAGCGCCTCCAGCCCGGCATCCAGTTGCTGCTGTAGCAGGCGCGAACGCTGTCGATAGCATGCCACATTGCATCGCATATAGGCCTCGCGCCAGGAGTCCATGCGCTCAATTCCTTCCAGTGGGTGGTAACGCGTGGTACCGATACGCAAAAACGGCAGCAGGCTAAGTAGCTGATACACCTGCGGCCGCAGTATCAGGTTGAAAAGCCGCGCTTTGAGTCGCCATTCCCGCTCGGTCAAGCGCTGCAATGGCAGCCGGTCGACAATCGCGCGGAACTATCGGTCATAGCAGAACTATCTGACAGAGCAGGCCGGCGAATCAGCAGCGCGCCGCCGCCAACCAGGGACACCGGCTTCCCCCGGCCAAAGCTATGGATTACCAGGTCACCACAATAGCTTGCGGGCTCACTATCCAGGGGAAGGTATTGGGCGTCATCCTCGATCAGCACCAGCCCGCGCCGATCGCAAAGGGAGCGCAGGCTTCAGCAGGTCCTCGCCGATCCAAGGAAATTGACAGCGACAATCGCGACCGTGTCACCGGTAATCGCTGTCTCCAAAGCTGCCTGCTGATAGCGGGGGCTAGCGGCCTGAATATCGGCCAATACCGGCCGCAGCCCGGCATAATAAGCCGCTGCAAGCAGGTCGGGGCAGCCATAAGCAGGCAGTATCACCTCGGGCGACGAAGCCTCGGCAGAGCCCGCTGCGATCGTCATCGCCAGTGACAGCGCGGCGGTGCCGCTGTTCAACAACAACAGCTCATAGTGTTCAGGGAACACCCCCCGCGCCCGGGCGGCGCATTCGTTTGCAGCGCTATCGGTTCGCCGACCGGAGACAAGCGCCCCGCAAGCAGTTTGCTGGATGACTCGAAAAACTCACCGCTGAGATGGTTTCCAGACGTAAATGCGTTCGCCCTTGATCAACTTGATGAAAGCTTCCGCCAGGGCAATATTTACCAGCAGGAAGAAATAAATCATTCTAACCGGGCCAAATTCTCGAAAGGGCGGAATCAGCGAGCCTAGCAGCCCGACCGTGTAAAAGCCCAGTTGGGCTAGCAGCGCGAACCGGTAGACAGGACCATGGTTCCAGAGCAGGAACGAGACGAACAGCAGTGCTATCAGCAACCAGGGCACCGCCCAGCGCATTACTTTGTGACTCCACAATTGCAGGGAAAAACGGCCAAAGCGACGGTAGCTCAAAACTTCCGGGTGGCGCAGAAGCACGGTGTGATTCCGCGCAGCACCGTTCTGACCTTGCGCTGGTACTCACGCTTGGCCTCAACGATATCCTTGTAGTGCCCCTGCACATCTGGCGCTGTTACGGCAATCAAATCCTGCTTTACGCAATTGAGGGCAGTATTGAAATCGCTGGGCGAGTAAATATCCCATTGCTGGCACACCGATGCCCGGGCTGCAAAAAAAGACCCGCTGAGGCCAACCAGGCCGGCACAATCGGATTCCAGCCGTCGCAACCACATCTCATAGCGGACGTAGGCGCCCTCGCCCACCACTGCCCCATCCTGACTAACAAAATGGTCTTCGCTGGAAACCGCACCGATCTTCGGGTCACGGAAGTAATCCACCAGGCTGTGGATGGCCTCGGGTGGAAATGCTGGTGGCCACATCAAAAAACCAGGATCTCTCCAGCCGCCTGTTGAATCGCGCAATATTGAGCATACTCCTTCCCTTGCGCTCATCGGCGCGGACCAGCCTTACGCGGCCCGGTGCAAAATTCTTGACGATGGCGTCGGTCCCATCCTCCGAGCAATCGGACGCAACGATAATCTCCAGCAGTTCCCGGGGATAGTCCAGGGCCAGCGAGTTCTCCAGTTTTTCAGCGATACGGGCCGATTCATTGTAGGCGGTGATGATCAGGCTTACCCTGGCAGGCCGCCGTCACCATCCAGTGCCGCATAGGTACGGCGCTTGGGCAGTACTTGCAGCAATATGACATAGATGAAGTAGCTGTAAGCTGTCGCCACGGCCAACAGCCAGAAAACCAGTTCCATGGGGATACTCGCGGCATATGATTCACAAGGAAAGCCAGCTACGCCGACCAATAGCAGCTATAATATACCTGCAATTATGGCATTAAATTGACCAGTTGCCCGCAACACGGCGGCTTATATTTTACCTTTACGGGTTCTCACTGCTTTCATGAAAGTACTCCATATTGCCTCAGGCGACCTGTGGGCCGGTGCCGAAAAGGCGCTTTACACACTGGTACTCGCGCTGCAGCAATCAAGCCAGGTTGGCGTATCAGCGGTCATCCTGAACCCGGGGGCACTGGCTGAGAAACCTCGCGACGCTGGCGTTGAACTCTTGGTACTGGATGAAAGCTGCCAGAACACCAAACAGCTAATCGTCTCCGTTAGTCAATGGGTTGCGCGAACCCAACCCGATATTATTCATACCCATCGAACCAAAGAAAACATTATCGGCAGCCTGGTTGGCGCAAGGCACCGCATACCCAGCGTGCGAACTCAGCATGGCGCCAGCGGCGTTCGTTTAGCGCCCTCAACTTGCCAAAAAGGCTCATTCACGACATCGACTATTTATCGGGCAGAGTCCTCCAAAGCAGGATTATCGCGGTGTCCAGCCCGCTGGCAACGGGTTTGCGAAAGAGCTTCGGCACGGAAAAGGTTTGCGTCATTGCCAATGGCATCGATACAGATGGCGTCGCATGCAATCAAACGGAAAAATTTCTGCCTCCTCTCACAATTGGAATCGTGGGTAGACTGGCGCCGGTAAAACGCGTGGATTTGTTCCTGCGTATTGCGGAGAAGGTGCTGTCGACCACAGCGGCTCCAGGGCAGCCGGTGTTCAAGGTGATCGGCGATGGGCCGTTGCGGCAGAACTCATGCAACTTGCGATGGACCTCGGCATCGAAGAACAGGTCGCGTTCACAGGTCACGTCGACAATGCCGAAGAGTGCATCGCTGAACTTGATTTGTTGGTGATATGCTCGGATCATGAGGGCCTGCCAATGGTGGCGCTGGAGGCAATGAAACGCCGACGCTGATCGTCACTCACAAGATAGGCGGCCTGCCTGATTTACTCGGGCATGGTGAGTTCGGTTATGTGCTGGATTCTCAGCGGACTGAACAATTTGTCGAGACGCTCATGCATCATCCAACGACCCGAGCTCGCTGCCTGCAAGGCCGAGCTGGCCCGGCAACATCTGGAGCAGCACCTCTCCTCCCGGACCATGGCGCAACAGCACATAACCCTCTACCAACAAGCGCTGGCGGCCCACTGATTAAAACTGGGAAGCTTCTTCGGCCCGCTAAACGCACGTGGGGATTCCCGGCAGCCGGTTATCTTGTCTATAATGGCATGTTAGGTTCACGTTTTTTTGCGAATCATTATCTTTCAGGTGAAGCCTTGTCCGCTGACAATCAACAATGCATAAGCATGCATCGCAAAGAATCTAACGCACGATTGGTAGCCATCTCGCTGCCAGCGGGCTGCTTACTTCAATGACTAAAGCCAAACTACGGGTCGGATTACTGCTTGACGACATCGAGCGAATGTCTGAATGGCAGCACAAAATGATTGAGAATATTCAGCAGTCTGATTATGCGGAAATCAAGCTGGTCATTCTCAACGACTCCGCCATTAAAATTGCACAGCGTAGTTTCGTGGAGAAACTGCGTCGAAACTACAAGCGTTTGCCCTCAATCGCCATGGAGCGTCTGCTCGACACGCTTTACTATTTGCTGATTGAGCGCAAGCACTCGGTCCCGGATGCCAGCACGAAAGTGGACGCGACAGGGTTGTTGGCTGATATTCCGGTGCTTCGCTGCAAGCCGATCAAGACCCGCTGGTCGGACCGCTTCCAAAGCAGCGATATAGTCAGGATTGATACCCACAAAATCGACATACTCATTCGCTGTGGTTTTCGTATTCTGCGCGGAGACATCCTGACCATTGCAAGATACGGGGTATGGTCCTTCCACCATGGAGACAACCGCATTAATCGCGGCGGACCGCCCGGCCTTTGGGAGAGTATGGAAAGCTGGCCCGTTAATGGGTCAATCCTGCAGATCCTCAATGAAGACCTCGACAACGGTATCGTGCTTTATCGCTCCTACTCAAGCACCAGTGCGATGTCGGTCAAGGACAACCGCAGCCGTAACAAATGGAAGTCACTCTCGTTCATGACTCGCAAGATGCAAGAGCTTCATGACGTTGGCGCGGATGAGTTTTTCAGGCGAGCCCGACACGACAACCGTCACCCCGAAATCTACTCGGAGAGACTCTACGTTACGCCGAATAATTACGAAATGGCCAGACTCTTGTGGAGTAAAGTCATCGAGAAAACCATTGAGCTTTACTACAACAACTTTTACGTCAACCAGTGGATACTGATGTATGACATAAAGGATACCTTTTCGTCATCACTGTGGCGCTACAAAAAGATTTTCCCGCCAAAAGACCGCTTTTATGCCGACCCACATATCATCCAGGAAAATGGGCAATACTACATTTTTGTCGAGGAGTTTATCTTCGGCACCGACAGGGGTTTCATTTCTGTAATAGAAATGGATGAGAACGGCAATTACAAGGCTCCCCAACCCGTATTGGAGCGCCCCTATCACTTGTCCTACCCCTTTGTTTTCAAGCATGAAAACGACTTCTACATGATTCCTGAAACCCAGAGCAATCGTACCGTTGAGATTTACAGATGTACTGAGTTCCCTCACCGCTGGGAATTCGCCATGAACCTGATGGAAGATATTCGCGCTGGCGACGCCACCCTTCACTATCAGGATAACCGCTGGTGGATGTTTGCCACGGTTACCGAAACCAGGGGGGCGTCGCTGGCTGACGAGCTTTGCATTTTTAGCTCTGAAGAGCTGCTCAGCAAAAACTGGCAACCACACCCCAAAAACCCGGTAGTCTCCGACTGCCGCAAAGCGCGCCCCGCCGGCAAGCTGTTCAGACATGGTGAAGGGCTCTACAGGCCGGGCCAGAACTCCTCACATCGCTATGGCTATGGCTTCAAGCTCAGTGAAATAAAGCGACTCACTGCTGACGATTACTGTGAAGAGACAGTGTCCAGCATTGAGCCCAACTGGGACTCGCGGATAATAGGAACGCATACTTTCAATCATGTAGGCGACTTGCACATGATCGACGCAAACTACCGACGCAGTCGCTTTTTTTCGCAGTGACCGGCCAGCCAGCGTTGCGGGCGAAACCACTGCAACCAGCCCAACGCCCCATGATTGTAGAAGGCCAAACCATGAACTATGATTTTTTTACATTGACAAACAACCCAAATTCACGCCCGTAGTCGCAGCCGACCCTCAATGGATACTCCAGCAGCCCTTCACTCGGTTATTGTCCCGCTTTATAACGAAGAGGACAGTGTAAAACCGCTGTACCAGGCGATCACCGCGGCTATGAACAGCCGCGATTACCAATACGAGCTGCTATTCGTGAACGACGGCAGCTCCGACTGTACTTTTGATCGCGCCGCGGAACTCGCCAGAACCGATCGGCGCCTGCGCGTTATAGATTTTCGCCGCAACTATGGCCAAACGCCTGCCATGGCGGCGGGTATCGATCATGCTCGCGGAGACATTCTCATTACCATGGATGGGGACCTGCAAAACGACCCAAGCGATATTCCAATGATGCTCGATAAGTTGGCAGAGGGATACGACATCGTGGTGGGTTGGCGGCACAAGAGGCAGGATAAATTGCTAACCCGCAAGATACCCTCGCGAATAGCTAACTGGATGATTGGCAAGGTTACCGGCGTGCCAATCAAGGACAATGGCTGCTCACTCAAAGTCTATCGCGCCAGCGTGATGAAGAGCACTCCGTTTTACAACGAGATGCACCGATTTATTCCCGCGTTGCTATCGTTGTCCGGCGCCAGAATCGCGCAGGTTAAAGTCAAACATCACGCCCGGCAGTTTGGTGAGTCGAAGTATGGCCTCTCCAGAGTCTACAAAGTGTTGATTGACCTGCTGACCATAAAAACAATCCTATCGCTGATGAAACATCCAGCACGTTGGTTCGCATCATTGGCGGCCGCGCCATTCGTTCTCTTCGTATTCTACCTTTACAAAGCCTCCACGAGCCTTGCGCTAAAGGAGCCCTCGATTGTTTTCAGCAGCATGTCCGCTATCTTCCTGTCACTTTCCCTGTTCTTGATGGGACTGGGATTATTGTGCGAATTCGCCTACCAAAAGGGTGATCTGCAGCTCTCGAATCTTGCACTCTATCGCCGTGACGCCCCCGCGACCCAGGGCAACGAGAGTTCAACGCAACCCGCTACCAATAAGGACTCATCCAGTGACTAGCGAAACCACTGCCATTGACGTCAGCGTTATCATTCCCATCTGTGAACGGCACGACCAGACCATCAACAACTACCGGAAATACAGGCGCGCGCTGGAGGCGACGGGCAGGTCTTTCGAGTATATTTTTGTACTGGTTCCCAGCTCCGAGGCAATTACCGCCCAGTTGCGACCCCTGGTGGCCGAGGACCAGGGCACCTCGATACTCGTGCTCAACAAAGACTTTGGCGAGGCAACCGCCATCGAAGTTGGCACCAGCACTGCCCGGGGCGACCTGATACTCATTCTGCCGCCCTATGAACAAGTACGCTCGGATTGCCTCGGCAGCCTTTTTGAGCAGATTGCTGACTATGACATGGTGGTCGCCAATCGCTATCCCAGAATCGATTCCGCCTTAAACCAGGCGCAAGCGGGCCTCTTCAACTCGACAATCCGAATGCTGACCGACATTGAGTTCGGCGACCTCGGCTGCGGTGTTCGACTGGTTCGCAAGGATGTGCTGATCGAGCTCAACATCTACGGCGACCAGCATCGTTTCCTGCCGGTTATTGCCAGTGGTCAGGGGTTCAGGGTCCATGAGGTCAATATTCCGCAGGCAGAAGCAGACGCCCACAGTCGAATCTACTCTCCCGGAATCTATATCCGGCGCTTTCTCGACTTGCTGACCATCGTATTCCTGACCAAATTCAACAAGAAGCCCCTGCGTTTCTTTGGCTTGATTGGGACCGGGGCAGCCCTGTTTGGTGGTCTTGGCCTGCTGTTGGTCACGATCCAAAGGCTGTTTTTCAATGTCGGCGCGGCAGACCGCCCACTCCTGTTGATCAGTGCGCTGTTCATCGTTTTGGGGATTCAATTGATCGCCATCGGCCTGGTGGGCGAAACCATCATCTTTACTCACTCAAAGGAAGTAAAAGAGTACAAAATCCGTGAAGTTATTAACTAGTCGCCGATCCTCAGCGCCGGTTCCCTGCACTGCACAGGTTATAGCGACCGAGGACACTGCGTAAAAGCCGTGTTCGCCACGACTGGTTTTGGCTATACTCCGCGCTCAAGCGTGGAATCGAGGCGCACCCGCCACAGGGTGACGCCATAGCAGCCGGCCTGTCTCTGCCCGGGACCCGATTGCTTGTACTCAAAGATCCTATACTTAGACCCAGGCGCTACACGATTCCCTTCCCAATGCGAAAACACTATGAATACCTCCAGCGTGCAAAAGCTTGACCAAAGCACAGCCAATGCCTTCACAAAACTCAGTAGCCAACGTACCTGGCTTCTGCTGGTTCTCGTCGCACTGGTCGCTATTGGCGTCCGGGTGCCCAATCTCGATGCCGACCCGCCGGCTTGGTACATACCCCACGACGTTGGCCTGCAAATTGATGAGGGCTACAAAACCCTGGACGCAAGAAACCGCATCCTCTTTGGCGACACCCACTGGAACGCAAACGACGGATATCCCGGCTGGAGCAAAGGAAGCCCTTTTACACAGCAGAGCTACTACCTGGCATTCAAGGCGTGGGGGCTGGAGCTTGCCAGTGCGCGGCTCGTCAGCGTGATGGTTTTCAGCGGCTTCCTGGTAATGCTGGTAGCGGTGGTAAGTCGTTACCTTAGCGCCGGGGCGGCTCTGCTGGCGGCCACCATGCTGGCAGTCGATCCGGCCCTGTTCAGCTTTTCTCGCGTTGCACTGTTTGAAATCGACCTGATTTTATTCACCTACACTGGCCTGTTTCTGCTGACCCTGGTAAAGCCTCATCAACACGTGCTGGCTATCGCCATACTCGCTGTCGCAGGCCTTACCGCCGCATTGGCCGTAAAGATGTCAGGGCTGGTCTATGTCGCCCCCGCCTGCGCAATGATCGCGCTGGCTTTTGCATTTGATGAACGTTTCGCAAGGTTTCGAACGCGCAGGAGCCTGGTAATCGTTGGCTTGCTGTCACTGGCGGGGCTGCTGGTGCTTTTTCTAGCCCGTGGTATCTGGATGCGAAGAGTCGCCGGTGGCGTCTCGGAAATAATTGCTCACCCCCAGGTGGTACTCTGGAACAATATTGCTGAGCTGTCGCCACTTTTGATCACAACGGCCTATCTGTGCCTCATACACACCATCGCGGCAGACTCCCAAATACTGCGCCGCAATTTATTTCGAATGGCCCTGGCCGCTACCGTTGTGCTGGCACCGGTTTTACTCAATCTGTTTGGCTACAACCCACCCCGGTATTCGGTACCCATTGTTCCCGCAGCCATATTGGTCATTGTCGACTGGTTTTATCGGCAGCAAACAGAGAAGCAAACCCTGCGCCCCTGGAACGCGTTATCCAGAGTGGAGCGTTGTTCGATAATTGTACTCGTAGTGATGATTGTCCAGTCGCTGCTCAGCGTGGTGAACAGCTATCTGGTGGCTGCTTTATTCAGGGAAAATGCGGGCCTCAACAAAGACACAATGCTTTGGGTCTATCCCGTCCTGGCCCTGATAGTCCTCGGTCTTATTTATCGAAACAGAAACTACCCGAGGGGGGATCAACTTAAAGCTTGTATCGTGGCGTCGCTCCTCGGCTACCTGGCAATGAGCATGGTAATCACTGGCACCAAGTTCGCCGCACCATCCTTCGACTCACAAACTGTGCGTTCGAACCTTGAGAGGTATGTTCCGGCGGGCAAGTCAGTAGCAGGTGACTGGGCGCCGTTTTTTGCCGCAGAGTCGAGAATCCCCGCGCTTTATGTCAACTGGATCATCAACCGGGCCGAGGGTATAGAGAAAATCAGACCGGATTACTTCCTGTTCAGCGACATATGGAATGACCAGACCTCGCTTGCTGCGATCCAGCAAAACCCCGCGGTCATCGTTGGGGCTCCGGTAGATCTGGGCCACTACTATCGAGCAGATATTCGGCTTTATCCGTTGACGTACATTGGAGATTGACGCCTGGTGTACCGGGCGATGCGCCCAGCGACTGGAAGGGATGAAGCGAGTGCAGGATGAACAAGCCTGATTAGATAGAACGATTTGACGCAATCAGCAACAGCCACCGCTTCGCCTGGTTACGTGGGTCTCAATTACGTCGAGCAACGCCGCCCGTTGAGCCTCCACCGTAAACTCCTCAAGCACTCGCTCCAAGGCGAATCGACCCATTTGGTCCCTGACTGCTTCATTTTCTGCAAGATATTCTACCTTGTCTGCAAGTTGAAGGTGATCCCCAGGCCTGACAAGCAAGCCCGTTTTTTGATCCACCACAGCCTCATTGAGCCCGACGAGGTCGGACACGATCAGTGGAAGCCCGGAGGCACCAACTTCCATGGAGGTGAAGGTGAAGGAATCCCAACCCGTTGAGGCAATGATGCCGGCATAACTGCCGGCGAGCAATTGTGGTATGTCGCCTCGATAACCGCCAAAGCTTATGTGGCCCTCTGCTGCGGTGCCCTTGTAAAGACTGTCAAATATCGATTTTTCATCCTGCCGGTCACCGCACAATAAAAAATGCAGGTCATCTCGGCCACGCTTGTTGATCAATTCTGCGGCAGCCTTGATGATGACATGGACGCCCTTGCGCTCTTCCATATGCCCCGCGTAGAAAAAAACCTTACGCGAGCGCGGTATATCAAACTGTTGATAAACGTAGTCTATCTCGCCGGCCCGGGTAAATACTTCAAGCTCTATTCCGGGCCGCACGACACACGCGGCGCTCGCCGGTATTCCGCTGCCATGGGTGCCGGTGTACTGCATCCCATAGGATTCGAAAATATTCATCGTGGGCTTATTGCGTATAAGCATTACCTGGATTCGCCTTAGCAATAACTTGACTCCGCTATTGATTGCACTTGCTGGAGCACCTCTGTAACTAAAAATGGATTGAACCCCTCCGCGGCGAAAAGCACCGCAAATCCTCGTTCCGATCGACAGATCAAAGGCCAGTACATACTTGATCGAGTGTCGCTTGAGGTATTGCTCAAGCTTAGCGTTTTCCTGGTCGGACATTGTCCGATAGCTCAGTTCGAGCAGCGGAACCTCCCTATCTCCCAGCCAGCGGGGCTTGCCAAAGTCGTAATTCTTGTAACCCAGGTGAACTTTGCCACTCGAACCACGGCGCTCGAGAAAGCGCGAAACAACCTCAAAAAACGTAATTTCAAGAGGTTCAACTGCATACCCTGTATTCGCGGGCACATGAAAGGCTATTAGAAAGTCCGGCACACCTGATTCCTGGGGTATAGGCCCGCAAATATTATTTTAAACGTCAATCCCTTTTCATCCCAATAGACCTCCCTGCACCTATAGAAACTTGGGACCAGGATATGTCGATCTTCCCACCGGAAGTCTTTCCCGCCCTAAGTCCCGAAGACCGCATTGGCTGGCCAGAAATGCTTGTGCCGCCTTTTCTATTGAAATACTAACCGATCCCAATTTTTTCAGTAGCCTGCTCATTAGAGAAGCCCCGTGCTTTTCTGGCCGTTATATTTTTATCGCTGGTTTCTCACGATGGGTCAACGGGCGTTAAAAATTACAGTTCCACCTCGTAACAATAGTCACGTTTTCAGTGTCCAAACAGCGATAATCGCTAGTGATCGAGAAATAGAAACCGCGCAAAACCGGGCAGATGCAAACAAACAGTAGGTCAAAGCTTAAAAAAAATGCCATTTTATGACCATCAATGGTGGAAATTAGTACCCAGGAGCCTGATAAAAGCGGTGTTCCAACTTATTTATTGCCAAATTGCATACAGAATGACTCACACCGCGCCTTTGTCGCCTCGGGATAACCCGATATAATAAGCGGAGTGAGCATCGAAAGTACGGACTTCAGGAAGCACATGCTGTTTAATCCTCCCTAATTCGTCGCAAAGGAAAACTAGCGCTTAAACACTTGGCGTGAGCCTAGTTAACCGTCCGAAACGGCTAATCCTGTGCATCTGTCACCACTTACGCATAATAACTTTAGCGCTTAACTAAAAGGATTCCGCGGCGAAAATGATATTGGAAAAAACGGGCGGCCGGCAAGCAACAGTAAAATCACTTTATTATAGACTGCTCTACAGGCTCGGAGCGTTCAGGCGTTACTCCAGCCCCGATTGGAGCAAGGTCTGTCGTCTGGTCTTTATATGCCTGGGCAATATCAACAGAAGCGCCTATGGCGAGGCTAAAGCCAAGTCTCTTGGCATCGATAGTATTTCGTATGGCATTGAAGCCGACGAAACCAAAGGGGCGAGTACAGAAGCAATTAGAAATGGCAGCTCACGAGGCATTGATCTAACACCTCACGGCTGTCGCTCGATCTATAACATTGAATTACAAGCCGGGGATCTGGTGCTAGCAGTGGAGCCCTCGCATCTCCATGCCATTGAAAACGCCCTGGCGACGAACAATAAAGATGGCCTTCCCATCCAACTGACCCTGCTTGGAATATGGTCCTTATCTCCCACCCCCTTCATTCAGGACCCTATTTGCCGTTCTGACATATACTTTGGCAGCTGCTTTGACAGGATCGACCAGGCTATCTATTGCATCAAAAGCGAAATCGAGAAGGCCAAGCGCAATGGACAAAGTAGAGATTAACGCCCGCGGATTAAACTCGCCCAATACTGACGCAATTCTTCCCCAAACGGGCGAATATCCTGCAAGCGATTCACCTCAAAACGTTGCCGCCTGCGGAACATCGCGAGAAAGGACAATAGCTCCCTGAGCTTCTGCGAGACTGAAAAGTCGGGGGATCTGATTACGAGATAGAGGCGATCGAGATCCCCAATTAGCCAGCGCAGGCGCTGCCCTTTCTTGTAATTCCTGATGAGCGTCGTCGGCTTGCCGGAATACATTCGCCACAAAAGATATGGAAAATCGACTCCGGCATCCACAGCCAACTGCAGTGAACCCCAGAATCGGGTATTGACCTCCATAATGAAAGGCCCGCGCTCATCATTAACCTTAAACTCGACCATGGCCACACCATGCCAAGCCACCGATGAAAGCAGCTCGCAGGCAATTGCCAGCATTTCTTCCGGGGGATCAACGCTTTCGCAAAGAACACTCACTCCCCCCGAGGGCGGTTTTTCGCGCAGGCGCTTGTGGCAAAATGTCGCAACAGGCTTGCCGTGATCACACAATAGAAAAACGCCCTGCCCACGCCCTTCTATGTATTCCTGTATCATAAATGGGAATCCTGCGAACACTGGGTTGGTAGTACAGAGTTGTCGCAACTGTTCCGCAGATGCCGCATATTTCACGCTTGTTGAAACCCAGGCCCCATCTGAAAAGATCCTGGACTTGTAAGGCTTTAGTACCACCGGAAATTCGAAATCCCTGCTGGCCGCCAGCGCAGCCTCTCCGCTCTCGTAATACACTGATTTTGGGCAGGGAATGTTGTTTTTCTGGCAGAGCTCCACCAGCCTCGCCTTGTCTGATAATAAGGAGATTTTTTCGTAACTGTCGAATGGAATTTCAACACCTCCCAATGCTTCCCGATGTTGCAACAAAGTAAAGAGTGTAATTTCAGAAATTGGGATAATCGTGCGGATACCATGCTGATCAACTATTCGCCTTACCGACGCGATGAAAGCGTCCAATTCGTTGGGGTCTGAATAAACTTCAGACGCAGCTGCATATTTTGATCTGGAACTCAACGTTGGACTGCAACTATCTGCAGTAATCACCCTTAGTCCATGGCCGCCAAGTGATCTTGTAACCGCTAGCGCCGCGCGCTGATTGCCGTCTGTAACCAGTACATTTTCCACGTCTTTTATCGGCTCCCTTGGTTACTTGTCTACTAACATCAGAAAAATAACTGAACTGCGACCAATGCGCTCTAAAGAGGCTGCATATTTCTTTTTCACTTTGAAAGCAATCGAACTACAATATAGACACCCGGGCATTGTGCGGTGCCGTATTTTTGGACTGTTTGATTGCAAATACAACCGTCATTGTCGTTGACCGGTGACCTTTCCGCCTACCGGAGCACAAATAGACTGCAATTATTGCTTCTGGATGCACGAAGAACACGGGGCTAGGCGAGTGCAACCTTTAATGGACAGGGCTATCGTTTGCCCGACGGTGGCCTCACCAAATATAAAGCTTTGATCTTAGCATATGCTGCAAACGGAAGTGGACGAGACATTGAGCCCTTGAAAAAGTATCGGTGGCACCCTGATCCGCTGCTCAATTTGAGTGCGTTTTAATTTACGCAGCATTAAGCTCAACAGACCCCTGCACTGAAATTTAATAACGGCGTACCCTTTGGGAAGCCTCACTGCAACCGAAACCCACAGCCGCTATGAAAAAGCTCTATCTCGAGTTTAAGCAGTATTTTCAGGATTGTCGCAATGAGGATTTGGGATTCTACATCGTCGCCGGATACATCATTTTTTCGTATCTGAGGCCGCATGTAATACTCCCTTTTCTGGATATTATTCCCTGGACCCAGCTCTTTATTATCAGTGGCTTGGTGTATGCCACCGCTAAGGGCACTCTTAAGTTCCAACTTCCACACTTCACCATATTGGCCTTTGCGATAGTATGCTTGTTATCCGCTTTCTACTCAGAATACCCCGCAATCTCTTTTAGGAATGTCGATATACCCTTCATATGGCTACTGGAGGCGCTCTGCTTTACCGGCTGCATAAACTCCACTAAAAAACTGAAACTTATACTGATACTGTTTTTTTTGTGCATATTCAAGATCTCCTTTTTTGGTGCCAGAACATGGGCGCAACGCGGGTTTGGTTTTCAGGATTTCGGCATTTCCGGACCAGCAGGATTCTTTCAAAACTCGGGGGAACTCTCGCTGCTCATGGCCATGCTGACTATCATGAGCCTGTCGGTCATGATCGGGAACAAGGATGTAAGGAAGATTTACTATATTTTCCCGGTCACTACGGTCATGACAGTTTTGGCCGCAAGCTCCCGAGCATCTCAGCTTGCTCTTTTGATCGGCACTTTTTTCTTTTTTCTCGTCAAGGGCAAGTTAAATTTCAAATATTTGTGCATAGCCTGTTGTTTCATTTACGGAGGCTACTTTTTGCTACCCGACGAACAGAAGGCGCGTTTTACATCAGCAGGCGAGGACTCAACTTCAGTATCGCGGCTACTTTACTGGGAAAAAGGCATTGAGATGACCCAAAAGTACCCTTGGTTGGGCGTCGGCTTCCAGGGCTTTCCTGCTTACTTCCACGCCCATTACTCGGACGAGGTTCCGGAAGGCTTTTCGTTTGGCGAGAAACAGGAGGTCGCCCACAACACGATCATAGAGGCCTCCAGCGAGATGGGTCTACTTGGGCTTATAACCTACCTATGGATGTACTTGATCGTATTCAGAATCAACAAAAGAAGCCGCATGCTACTGCGCGGCTCCAATCTTGACAAAGAGCAGCCATGGCTTTACCAATTCACAATCGGGCTGGATGTCGCGCAAGTTCTGTACATTGTCGGGGCCTTTTTTATGTCGGTAGCGCTTTATCCGTATACTTACTTTATGATCATGTTTTCCCTGAGTCTTAGGAACTCCGTTGCGGGCGAAATCACAGCGCATAGTAAAGTCGATGCTGCATCAGCTCTCGTTGAGTCGAGGGCTTGAGCCGGTGACGCCCTACCCACTCATGAGCACGGCGGGTCTTTTTATCCCGCCAATAGGGATAACTACCATCCGCTACTCTCTGCAATTGATGACACTAGTTATCTCGTCCAAAACCTAATCTTCCTGAGAGCGAAGCACGCTAGCTATGAACCCAACCAAGACAAGCCCTAGCTTTCGGCAAAACAATTTTGATCTGATTAGACTATTTGCAGCATCGCAAGTGGCAATTCTGCATGCCCTGCATATCATGGGGGTCGAGGCATCCGGCATATGGGATCGCATGTTGTTCTTACTGCATATTTTTCCCGGGGTCCCGATTTTCTTTTTTGTCAGTGGCTACCTTATTACCCGCTCATTCGAGTCTAACTCGCGAATAGCGGAGTATGCTTCAAACAGGGTACTAAGAGTCTACCCGGGACTAATTACGGCGGTGTGCCTGTCGTTTGTATTGATATTCCTTAGCGGCTACATGGCTAGCGTCAACGAACCCTTTTCGGCCTGGTTGCAACTTTTTCTTGCCAAGTCAAGCATTCTCCAGTTTTACAACCCCGACTTTATGCGAGGCTATGGCGATGGGGTGCTAAATGGCAGCCTATGGACCATTACTGTAGAGTTACAGTTCTATGTGATAGTACCGCTCCTGTATACACTGCTGCGACTGGATAAAGCCGGCAATATCAAGCTGCTCCTTACTATAGCCCTGTTCTTTGCAATCAATCGCACTTACAGCTATCTGTACGATAGCTATCATGAGACCCTTATTTACAAGCTCGCGTCTGTATCCTTCGCGCCATGGTTTTATATGTTTCTGGTAGGCATGTTTTTTCAGCGGAATTTCGAATTATTCCACAGAGTGTTAGCCGGTAAGTTTGTATACCTGCTTATCCTGTATATTGGGGTAGGCTACTTTGCCTCCAGCCACAATGCGAATTTTGGTAACAATGTAAACCCACTTTTTTATATCCTGTTGGTTCCACTAGTGTTTTCCTTCGCCTATTCGAAGCCTGACCTCGCGATGCGGACCACCCGGGGTAATGACTTCTCTTATGGCATCTACATATATCACATGCCTGTCGTCAACTTCCTGATATATTTAGGACTATCAGGTAGCGTATTCTGGAGTTTGGTGGCACTGGCAGCGACAGTATTTATCGCAACGCTATCCTGGTTTTATATTGAGAAGCCTTGCCTGAAACTTAAGCACCACCCTTTTAACCCGATGAACAAGTCAAGGCCGGCACAGCGACCTGTCTAATCTGCCGCGAGAATTTGTGACAATTTGCGCTTTATCGAAGCGACATGAGCAAAATCGCGTTTGACTGCGCCTATCTGTAAGCGTTTGGAAGCCCTTCAGGCGGCAGTGATTTTTCGTAAGCTGGCAAATTGATGCAACGCAAAGAGAAAGGGATGTGAGGCAAACTGGTGTTGTCGCTCAGATTATTTCACCACCTCTTTCTCAAGCTAATCCGTAGTCGAATCAACCGGGTTTCTCGCATTGTTTGCCCCGGTGGGATATCTGTAGAAGATGGATTAATGCAGCAGAAGCACAGGATTGTGGCATGGCGCGTCCAAGCGATTCCGTAGCCTGCATTGATGCTCGGTCAGGGATTGCGGCGGTTGGCCCCGCCGCCAGCGTGAGGTCAGAAGTCGTTTGGATCGTCGAAGTCGAACAGGTCCCGCTGGGCGGGGTCGTGGCGTTCGGGCTCATGCTCCAGCAGATCCCTCATCGGTGTCTCGTAATACCGCCAGACCACCGCCGAGAGGTCGGTCAGCCAGTCGTAAACCGCCAGGGCCTGTTCCGGCGTCCAGTCGGTGGGCAGTTGCAGGAGGGGGTCCTCCCGTAGCCAGTTCATGGCGCCACTTCCTCACGGGCCGCCTGCACATGCTCGATGGCGACGACCTTGGCCTTGTCGATGGCGGCGCTGGTGAGTGCGTAGTGGGCCAGGCGGTTGATCTTCCGCGGGGTACCCTGGGTGGCCTGGAACAAGGCCTCGATGGCGGCAGGTTCGAACAGGGGCAACTCGCAGCCGGCCAGGCGCAGGCGATGGCTCAGATAGCCCGGCAACTCTTCCCGGCTGAGCCCGCCCAGGTGGTAGCGCACCACGATGCGCTGGGCCAGCGATTCGTGCACCGCCATAGCCAGGCGGCGGCGCAGTTCGGTGAGCCCGACCAGTAGCAGGCACAGGCGGTTCTCGGAGTCCATGCTGTAGTTGGTGAGCAACCGTAAATCTTCCAGCACATCGTTTCGCAAGTGGTGGGCCTCGTCCACGATCAACACCGGGCGCTGTTTCGCCTCCAGGGTCAGTCGGGTGATCTCGGCCCGGATGACGCGGAAGGCGGAGGCCCGGTTGCGCTCGGTCGGCAGGCCCAGCTCCCATGCGATCGACTTGTACATGTCCATCACATTGCCGGTGGACAGGGGGATGTAGAACACCCGATAGAGTCCCGGGTGCAGGGCGGCGGCCACCTTGCGGCAGACCGTGGTCTTGCCGGAGCCGGCCTCGCCGGTCACCAGACCGATGGCCCGCAGTTCCAGCAGGTGCTTGAGGCGCAGTTCGGCCTCGGCCAGGGTGGCGGAGGCGAACAGGTCCTCCGGTTGTGGGGTCAGGTCAAAGGGGAAGGCGGTGAGGGCGAAGTGCTTGCAGTACATCACTGATCCTCCCCGGCGTCATCGTCCAGCGCCCGCAGGGTCAGACCGGGGGGCGGCACCGGTGCCGGGCCCTCGACGTCCAGGGTGCTGGAGGGACGGTGGCGCTTGACGAAGCAGTTGGCGTAGGTTTGCACCGGTTTGGCCAACTCGATGGTCTTGCCCTCATGCCACACCTGGATGGCACGCCCGGTTGGGGCGGACGGATCGTAGCGCAGGGTCACCTTCTCCCCGACCAGGACGGCATCGACCTCGTACACTACCCCGTGGAGGCTGACGGTGCGGTCCTTCTGCACCTTGCGCTGGGTCTCGAACAGGAACAGGTCATCCAGGTCCAGGTTGGGCTCGGGGAAACGGACTTCACCGCCAGTCTGCGCCCACTGCTCCAGCGGGGTGCGCCCGTCCAGGCCGCGGTGAGGCGCGTGGTGGTACTCGCCCTGGACCCAGATTTGCAGGCGCCGGTTCAGGGCTTCCAGGCTGGCGACATCCTCGGGTGTCAGACGGGTCAGAAGCTGGGCCCGCACGGTCTTGAACCAGCGCTCGATCTTGCCCCGGCCCTGGGGTTGATACGGGCGGGAATGGATCAGCGCGATACCCAGCCTGGCGCAAACAAGGGACAGGTGACGCGAGCGGTAATTGCTCCCGTTATCCACGTATAACCGCGCCGGGAGCCCTCTTCTGAGAATCGCTTGTTGGAGCACGGGCAGGAAGGTGGTGGTGTTCTCCGCCAGGGCAAAGCCGCAGTGGGGTATCACCCGGGTAGCGTCGTCAATGAAGGCGATCAGGTAGGTCTTGCGCTTGCGCCCGCCCACCCACACGGTGGGGCCGTGCATCACGTCGCTCATCCACATCTCCCCGGCCCGCTGGAAGGCAAAGCGGCGGCGGTCGGCCTCGCTGGGCTCGCCGATGGATTTGTCCATCAAGCCGTGGCGGGCGAGCAGGCGATGCACGGTGGCCGGCGGCAGGGGCAGTTCCGGGGGCACTTCGGGAAGTTCACGCGCCTCCCGGATGACCAGTTGCACGGACAGCGCCGGATTGCCCTCCTTGATGCCGAGCAGGGCATCTGCCACCGCAGCGGGCAGGGCGCGGGGGCGGCCCCGGTCAGCCCGGGGCTTGGGCAGCAGGGCATCAAAGCCACCGCGGCGGTAGCGCTTGAGCCAGTCGCGAAGGGTCTCCGGCGCTACCCGGGTGCGAGTCGTGCCCGGGATCGTGTACTCGCGCTCGGCTTTCTGGTCAATCAGGGCGTACAGGCCCTTCGAGCCCGGTGGCAATTGGGCCAGGTCGGCAATCAGGCCATAGCGGAACAGGGCCACGGCGTGTCGGTGGTCGGTTTGAGTGTCGTTCATCAATGGGTTCTCCTCCAGTCACAGCGAAGGTGCTGTGGAGAGGACACTACGGCAACGACACCGGCGGATCAGGCCCCACGGAGTGTTGGTGGCGGTCAGGGGAATCACCGCGACGCCGGGACCGGGGGCGCAATCCGAGCGGGGGTGACAGCGCGTGCAGCCAGGGTGCGGCGATTGGCCGTAATGCGGGTAGAACGGGATCGATGCCGAGATGGTGGGCAAAGGACCGGAGGGTCGGCTCACAGGTCTGGAAGTACCCCGGCATCAGCCCCTTCAGGATGATCAGGATCGTCTGGACCGCCTGAACGCGCCGTCGCACCCAGCGCAGCACCCCGGGCAGTTCAATCTCCAGGCGCAAGCCGGCGCAGGCTGCCATCAGGCTACGGGCCTGCTCCACCTGGCGAACGATGGCTTCCAGTTCAACCAGCGTGCCCGGGAGCCGCGCCGCCAGACAGTCCGGCAGCAGACTAAAGGTGCAATGGCCCTGTGGGCAGTACCAGCGGGCAATCCGCAGGCCGGGCGGGGAACGGCGTTCATAAGTGCCGTGGCGGGCAAAGCCGCAGCCACCACCGACGTGCAGCGGACAGCGTCGCAACGTGGCCTGACGCCAAGCCTCTTGGTTTACATACTCCTCGACGGTGAGAGAACAGGGATAGCGAAGTTGCACCGATCCGATCCATACGGGTGCTATCGACTTGCCCCCACTCACCCGACAGCCTTGGTGGAAACAGGCCTGGCCAATTGCGCCCGCATATTCGCGGGCAAAAAAGGCATATAATCACAGACTGGCAAACAGCTCACCCTACACAACACAACCGTTCTTTGAAAACGGCGACGCCCTTGCCGTTGTGGCGATCCTGATGGTGAAGATAGGTAGAAATCAACCGTGCCCTTGCGGTAGCGGCAAAAAGTACAAGCGCTGCTGTCTCAGCAACGGCAAAGACCAGGTATTGCGTGTCGACCCAGGCAGTTTACAACAGAACACGCCATACCTCGGTTCGCCCGGCAGCGGCTTCGTCTGGGTTGAAGACGACATTGATCAACTCTCCAACAGCGTGGTTGACCTACTCGATGAAGGACGTCTCGACGAGGCTGAGGCCGCCTGCCAGGAACTCAGGTTACAATACCCTGAGACGATTGACTGGATCATTCGCAGCGCGATGGTTCACGAGGCGCGCGGCCACGCACAGCAGGCCATCAACCACTACGAGCAGGCACTCCAGTTTATGGAGGCGCACCCGGACGACTTCGAGGAATCGAGCCGCCAACCATTCCGCGAGGCCATCGCACGGCTCAGGCAAGGCTCAAACACCATGCCGAGCGGGGACGCTGTCAGGGAAACTAAACGCTGAGCGTTGATCGCGTTACGCCACCGGATCCGCCGCCTCACCGGTGACAGAATGTATCCCAAACAGGGCGGTGAATCGCAATCTACTGTTGGAAACAACAACTGGTGACACCAAGGTCCGCCTTTGAACTGAATAGCACGGATGAACGCAGAAGCCCAGCGCAAGCATAATATATACCGAGTTGTCTGTGAGCTTGCCGCGAGATCGCCATTTCTATCGTGGCAGGCGCGGGTTTAGTCTCGCACCATGTCACTGCCTTAGAATGGAGGCGTCAGGAGGAATCGCAGCCACATGAAACCGAGCACCGATATCAATACCCGCAGCGCCTTGATGAATGACGGGTATGCCTTTTAACTGCCGCTTAGTCTTAGCCATAAGTCTTCTCCCAATACAAAGTATGTGCCGGGCGGGGGACTCGGATTAATCAATTTCCTAAACGGGGTCAATTATCGCCACCAATATTGGGTCCGCAGCTTCCCCTAGACCAGGTTTTTTGACGGGATTAAATCACCAAAAAGCGAACGGTCATTGTCCTGACACTGCGCCAGTGTAGCAAACCCGTGTTTCTACTCGATGGGAGGTGAAGGCACGTGAGCGGTTTTTTAAAACGTCTTTCTCCATCTTCAACCGTCGCACCTCTTCCCTGAGCTTGCGTATCTCAGACTGCTCCGCCGTCAGCCTGCCATTCCCACGAAACGACTGACCCTCATCGGCTTCGTGCTCCTTGATCCAGCGGCCCAGCATGTTGGCATTGATCTCCAGGCTTCGCGCCGCCTCTGCGCGGGTATAGCCCTGCTCCAGTACCAAGCTGATCGCATCCAGCTTGAATTCTTTGGGGTAACGTTTTCTTGCAGTCATGTACCATCTCCAGTTTCCGTGTATTATTACTTAACTGGGGTGGTCACATCTATTGGACCACTTCACACCTTGAAGAAGCAACTGCTGGAGAGTTCCAGCGATGTGTTCGGCAAGGGCAAACAGAAGCGCGAGGCCGATTTTGAAACTGAGCGGGAGTCACTCTACAGCCAGATTGGCCGGTTGAAAGTGGAAGTGGATTGGCTTAAAAAAAAGACCGGACATCTCGACTGAGTGCGGGAGAAAAAGCTGCCATGATCGAGCCGTCTCATCACGAACTTAGCATTGGCCGGCAGTGTGAACTGCTGAGCCTGCCGCGTGCCAGCTATTATCGCTGGCTGGGTGAAGGTCAGGGTGAGTCGGCTGAAAACCTGGCGCTAATGACGCTGATTGATGAGGAGTACACACGCCGCCCCTTCTACGGCAGCCGAAAGATGCGGGACTACCTGCGTCCGGCAAGGCCACAAAGTGAACCGCAAGCGTGTGCAACGGCTGATGCGTTTGATGGGCTTGCGGTCAGTGGCGCCGACGCCGAACACCAGCAAGCCGGCCAACGCGCACAAAGTGTATCCGTATTTGCTGAGAAATATTGAGGTGACTCAACCGAACCAAGCCTGGGCCACCGACATAACGTACATTCGCCTGCGGGGAGGCTTCGTGTACCTGGTCGCCATCATGGATTGGTACAGCCGTAAGGTACTGTCCTGGGAGTTGTCGAGCAACATGGAATCGAACTTTTGCGTGTCGGCACTGGAGAGGGCATTACGGCTTTACCCTGCACCGGAGATATTCAACAGTGACCAGGGTAGTCAGTTCACCAGCCAGGGGTTTACAGGCGTACTGAAAGAGCACGGCATCCAGATCAGCATGGACGGCAAGGGCCGGTGCATGGACAACATTTTTGTAGAGCGCTTATGGCGGTCGGTGAAGTACGAGGAAACCTATTTGAAGGAATACGAGACTGCAGACGAGCTGAGACAATCGCTGGCCAAGTACTTCCATTTCTACAACCAGGAACGGCCGCATCAGAGCTTTGGTGGGGCGACTCCGCTGGAGGTTTATCAACAAGGCCTGCTAACCGGACAAGCCGCCTGATGGCCTGTGCACTTGTGGACGATTCCTTCGGATCGGATCAAGCCCTTCGGGCCGTATGGATGAGCCATGGACAACAAAACCCCGTTGCCCACCGCTCACCCACACTCTTGAACCTATCGACCACAGGGCACACAGGATTAACGAAGTTACCCAAACTGGCTATATCTTATTTTCGGGAAATGCTGTCTTGACTGAGGGGTCCACTTTACTTTTCAGTAGCCTTTTGGGACGGAAACAAGATTTCCAGCTTACGTTGACTTAAGTCTGTCCTCGGAGGTGGGTTTAGAAAAAAGGTGCAAATTAGAGTCACTATCGATGGGCTTGCTACAAAAGTTTCCTATAATAGTTTATCCCCAGAGACATCCAAACCTTCCTGCGAGCATACAAAAGACGTTATGACAAACCCTGCAAGACATTCGGTAAGCGTCATAATCCCGGTATTCAACGGAGAGGACGTCATAAGTTCTTCGATTGAGAGCGTAATCAATCAAACGTATCAAGCAGACGAAATTATCGTTATTGACGACGGCTCGACTGATAGCACAAAATCTATAGTTGCCCGCTATGCCGCCTCAGTGCGTTACATTTATCAGAACAACGCCGGTCCGGCTGCTGCACGAAATCATGGTATTACTTCTGCAAATTCAGAATTTATTGCTTTTCTGGATTCTGACGATATATGGATACCCAGCAAACTGGAACAGCAAATTCGCCGCTTCTTACAAGATGATACCATCGGTCTCGTTGCCTCTGGCTACTGTTTTTGTTCGGAAAACATGGAGCATAGAAAGGACTATACAGTTGAGAAGTTCAGCAGCAAGTATATTAGCTTCAAAGATTTGTTGTCCGAGAATTATGTGGGTACATCCTCGGCCGTTGTGCGTCGAGATTGTTTTGAAAAAGTTGGCTACTTTGATGAAAGTATGGTTTTCGGGGAGGACTGGAATTTGTGGCTTCGTATTGCCCGCCAGTACAAGGTAGCTTACGTCGCTGCAGTATTGTGTAAATATCGAGAGCACGACAGAAGTATAAGTTCGTCTCGCGCCCGCAAGAACTTAGAAGACTTGCGCCTTATTACCCAAGAAAATGCCAGAATGGCGATTGGTTTTCGGGAAAAAATGGCTGCCCGGAAGGCGATTGCAGGTTACTATCTCGCTCTTGCGCAACAATACCGCGGCGATGAAGATAAAGGCAAGGAAGTCAAAGCAGCGCTACAGTCAATTCTAAATTGGCCCTTCTTGAGTATAATGAACTATGGATCATTGCTACGCTATGCTTTGGGAACTAAGCTTTACTATTGTGCGCGAAAAAATTCCAGGAAGGATAACTAAACAACTATTGCGTTATTAATGAAGCAAGGTGTTGGTCGAATACCCATTTTTCGTTCGGATTTATTTATATGAGCACAAGTAGCGAAAGCGCAACAGCGCCGTTCTTTATTGTTGGTTCAGGGCGGTCTGGATCGACACTGCTCAGAGTAATGCTTGCTTCTCATTCGAACATCTACATTCCACCTGAAACCTGGTTTCTCCTGCCGTTGGTTGAACAATTCCCTCTAACTGAAAGCCTATCAACCGAGCAAGTCGAAGAAGTATTAGCCATTATTACGACACATTATCGCTGGCCCGATCTCGACATAGACGCTTCGTTTATGTCATCGAAAATCAAAGCCTTACCGTCTCCAACACTTCGGGACATTTGTGACATAGTTTACTCCACCTTAGCAAAAAGGGAGAGTAAACCAAGGTGGGGCGACAAAACACCACCTTACATAGAAATAGTTCCTCAACTCATGGAAGTCTATCCGAACTCCCGCTTCATCCACTTGGTGCGAGACGGTCACGATGTAACAAAATCGTTCCAGGCCAAGGGCTGGTATGGCCCATCGTTACATAGCAACACGGTCGAGTGGAAAAAAGCGCTCGAATCTGCCGCCGGCTTGACTGAGAAACGGTTTAAAAACCATGTTATAACAGTGCGTTATGAGGACCTCGTCCTGCATACGGAAACTGAACTTTGCAGAATATGCGACTTTTTGGGCGAAACTTTTGAAACCGGCATGTTGGAACAGCAAACACAATCAGAGCGCCTAATACCGGAGCGGGAAAGAAGCATTCACGAAAAGATAACGCGTAAACCAGTTGAAACAGATATTTATCGCTGGAAGCGAGAGTTGAGTATCTTTGAAATTCTGGTAGTCGAGGCGTATATATTTAAGGAACTAGATCAAGCCGGCTATGAACGCATGTTTAAAAGCTCTGCATGGGTTCCGCTTTTCTCATTAACCCGGTTGATATGCGATGGCAAAACATCAATATTAAAAAGTATGGTTCAGCTAAGAGCTACTTTAACTGGCAACACTAACCCCAAAGGGATTGATGCCTAGGTAACTCCATTATGTCTGGATCTGGCGTTTTAGTATCCAAATCCAAGCGTTCTATCTGGTTGATCGATTACCGCCAAATAAGAGTGATCGATCAAGGAATACACCGTTTCCAGTAAAAGAAACGTTGTCGGACTGTCAGGTCGGACGAGGTCATCAGATCCGATAACTGAAATACTGCGCGAAGGCAAACAGAATCTGATTCAGCAGGGATTAAGTCGAATTAGCTGAATGTCTGCTGGGTTCTCAGAACCCGCCCCTGACCAAAAGAGTTGCCAGTTAATATTTGTTCCGCAAAGGGCTCGGAGCTAACAAATGGCAGGGTACTCAAGAGCCACGGAAGCTCCCTTGCTGCCGTCGGGGAACACGTCTTTGGAACAGCACTTTAAAAGAGGCCAAATTTCGATTCCTGACCCGGAGGAGCGACTGCCCAACTACTAAGCGGAACCGTATTGAGCCCCTGACCCTTAACGGGGTGCTTTCCGCTCTGTCGCGTGGCCTGCGAACTCGGAAAATTTTTCGCATGGAGCATCGAGTAACTAAGTTGACGCGCGCCGTATGCCGGCAGCATTACTGTCTACTTTTGAAAGTCGAAGAATTTGCCGACAGCAAGACCCGAAAAGGTGACTGTTTGGATAACGCGGTAACATAAAGTTTCTTAAGAAACTTAGAGCAAGAAAGAGTCCGATGCCGGGATTACCGCGCACAACTTGAAGCGTAGCAGAGCTTGTTGGCCCACATATCCGTTGTTTAAAAAAGGCTAGCAACCACTTATCTATTTGGCCAACCTGAGCTCTAATAAACACGATGCCAAGAAGGCTGCGTTGAACAAAACCGCTCGATCGCGGCTATAAAGATATTTTATACCACGTTAGATCACCGCCTTAGGGGCTTGGAGGTAGCTTATTACGCCCCAGGAGATGTTTACGGCCAGGCCTGTATTCGCTGAGCCAGCAGGTATCTCAAACCAAAAAATACAGAACGCATCGTACCGAAACGTTTTCCCGAGCAGCATACCAGTGCCTCTACTAGATTTCTGAGGTAGGCATTTACCCAATTGAGATCAACATGAAAAGCAATACTTTAAATCTAATGGTCCAGTTCACCCATGGCTAGCGAGCCAGGCGGTGCCAGCCAGTTAATTCGGCACTCAAGCATCTACGCTACCGGCGCTGTGTTAAGGCAGTTGGTAGGCTTTATTATGCTACCCATATATACGCGCTATCTTACCCCGGCAGACTACGGCGTAATAGCTCTCTTGGTGTTCGCTGTCAGTCTAATCGAGTTAGTATTCGGCGCTAGGCTTGGTAATTCTTTACCGAAGTTCTTTTACGAACAAAAGAAAGAAGCAGATCAGAACGCAGTAATTTCAACGGCGTTGGCAATAACAGCCTCCGTTAGTTTCGCGGCGATGATTGCCGTTTTTTTACTTCGCTCCCCCGCGTCTGACGGTATGTTTGGAACAGAACAATACTCCTTGGTTGTAGGATTGTTCTCGGTACAGATTTTGACTAACGCTTTGGAGCATTACGGCCTAATCTATTTGCGGATTCAGCAACGTCCATACTTGCTAATCGCCATAAGCCTTGCCAAATTGGTAATTCAACTATCACTAAATATTGTCTTCGTCGTTGTCTTGGAAATGGGAGTATTGGGCGTTGCCATCAGTGCCTTCTCATCGTCACTGGTATTCTCACTAGGCCTCGCCGCATATACTATTCTAAACACAGGCTTGGCTTTCCGGCCAACTCTGGCTAAGCAACAAATTATTTTCTGTTGGCCCCTTTGGGTAGGTGGATTAGCTGGACTGTATATCGGATCCTCTAATAGAGTCTATATACGTATCTTTGGCTCCCTTGACGAAATTGGACTGTTTGAACTAGCCTCTAAATTTTCAATGATTCTCGTGGTTTTGCTATGGGACCCTTTCATGCAGTATTGGCAAACCGAAAGGTTCAATTACTATAATCGCGGTAACGCAAAACCGATTTTTCAGGCCGTTTTCTATTTTATATCAACTCTCATGATTATAGGGGCTGTGGGGCTATGCCTGTTTGCTGTTCCGCTAATCCAGTTTATGTCAGATGAAGCGTTCCACAGCTCAGCCGAAGCGCTTCCCTACCTTGTACTTGGCATCGTTTTTTCGTCGTTTATTCGTTATTTTGACTTCAGTCTACTTGTCCACTCTAAAACCGGATGGATCGGCAAGAACAACTATGTAGCTGCGGCAATTATAACCGTCTTCTATTTGCTTCTAATACCGCCTCTAGGCTTTGTTGGTGCGGCAATGGCACTTGCACTCGGTAAGTTTGCGCAGTTTTATCTAGTTTATAGGGCATCCAGGAAATACTACGATATGGGAATATCATTGGGTGTTTTCATGATGATGACAGGCATAGCCTTTACCGGCATTTACGTTTCTAACGAAATCATAACGACTAACAATGTATGGCTTGACTTGCTATATCGTGCGATCGCCACCGGGCTCATTGCTTGCTTCGTTGTTGCAGTCCCTATGGCGATGATACCCGACCTTCGGAAGCAAGCTCTGGGCGCTCTAGCTTCATGGAGAAACAGACGCTTGCAAACTTAAAAGCAGGGCGCCCCCAACTTTAAAGAAAGATATAGTTGTGATTACAGTCATAACTCTCCCTCAAAAAAATTTAGGGACAGCGTTTCTCAAGGCCATTAAAGTGATCATTGCACGACGCCAAGTTGTATGCGTTGAACATTAGAACATCTTTGCTTGGAAACCGAGTATTTTGTATTTAGGAGAACAGATTAATGATATCTCATCAACATAAGTGCATTTTCATTCACATACCAAAAACTGCAGGGCAAAGTATCGAGCATGTTTTTCTACATCTGTTAGGTTTGAAATGGGAGACGCGCGCACCGCTGTTGCTTAGGCATAACGATAGGCCAGAACTGGGGCCTCCAAGCCTTGCACATTTGAAAGCCGATGAATATGTCCATTTGAGGTACTTGTCTCAAGACCTCTTCGACCAGTACTTTAAGTTTGCGTTTGTTAGGAACCCTTGGAGCAGATTGGTTTCAATCTATAAGTACTTGGGCTTCAGCGATAAAGTAGATTTCAAGTCCTTTCTGTTTGGTGACTTTAAAGACAATATTTTTTCTGAAAAACATTGGCTTGTCAGGCCTCAGACGGATTTTATATATTCGGAAAATGGAAGCCTACTAATAGACTACGTTGGGCGATTCGAAAACCTACAAGAAGATTTTGATTTAATAGCCAAGAAAATTGGTATGCCTTCCTCTGAGCTTCCGCATATTAATGATTCGAAGCCTAGCAATACCCCTCATCGTTCAAAGGCGAGAAAAATCGTAAAGGAAGTATTTTTTTCTCGAGGCTCCAAAGCAATCCCTTCGTATGTCAGATGGCAGGACTATTATGACAATGAGTCAGTAGATTTGGTTACTCGATTGTATGAAAGGGACATAGACTTGTTGGGCTACGCAATTTGAATCGCCCCGGGGATTAGTTTCAACGGCACTTTTCGGAAGGATGTCTTGCCCCAAGTTTCTGGGACTCAGTGTAATGTTACATCGTAAGCCCCCGGCCAACGACAGGATTGCCCCAACCCGGCTTATGTGCCGGGTTTTAAAAACATCGGCAACAGGGCGCGACGCTCATCATCTGATGCGGCCAGGGGATAGCGCTCGAACAGCGCAATGAGGTAGGCCTTGGGCTCCCAGCCATTCGCCTTGGCGGACTCCACCAGGGAATAAAGTAGCGCGCTGGCATTTGCGCCACGCGGGCTGCCAGAGAAGAGCCAATTGCGGCGCCCGAGAGTGAAGGGTCGGATCGCCTGCTCCATAGGGTTGTTGTCCAGCGGCATCACCGGGTGATCCAAAAACGCAGTCAACTTGTGCCAGTTGTTCAGGGCGTAGTAAATGGCGGTGTGCATCAGGCCCGTAAGCCCCCGGCCAACGACAGGATTGCCCCAACCCGGCTTATGTGCCGGGTTTTAAAAACATCGGCAACAGGGCGCGACGCTCATCATCTGATGCGGCCAGGGGATAGCGCTCGAACAGCGCAATGAGGTAGGCCTTGGGCTCCCAGCCATTCGCCTTGGCGGACTCCACCAGGGAATAAAGTAGCGCGCTGGCATTTGCGCCACGCGGGCTGCCAGAGAAGAGCCAATTGCGGCGCCCGAGAGTGAAGGGTCGGATCGCCTGCTCCATAGGGTTGTTGTCCAGCGGCATCACCGGGTGATCCAAAAACGCAGTCAACTTGTGCCAGTTGTTCAGGGCGTAGTAAATGGCGGTGTGCATCAGGCCCTGACTCGGGAACTGCCGATCCAACGTGTTCAGAGTAGCCTGGATTTTGTTGAGCTGCGGCACGACCAGCTCCTGGCGGGCCTGCCGTTTGGCTTCTCCCTTCAGATCCCGCAGACCGTTATCCAGTCGGTAGAGCACTGCAATTTGCTGCAAGACCTTGTGGGCCTCCGAGCCCGACCGTCGCCCCTTGGCCGCATCGGAGAATTTTCTCCTGCAGTGCGCCCAACAGCCACCGTGACCGGTAATCTGCGGATACTCCTCCACCAGACGATTGTACGGCTTGTGCTCGTCGCTCACGATGACACCCGCAAAGCCCTTTAGCGCTGGATCGAGCCAGGCCTTCAGTGCGTCGTAATTGCGCCGTTCATGGTAGTGAAACAGGATAGCCGGTTGGTCCGGTGGCCCGCCGCGGATACCCCACAGATAACTCTTGCTTCGGTCGTTGCGCTCAGGTTCGCGCAACACCTGCAGGGTGGTTTCATCCAGATGCCACAGTGGACCGCTTGCCAAGTATTCCATGAGCAGCGGCACCAGTGGCTGCAGGCGTTCGGCCAACTGGATCGGCCATTCGCACAAGGTGGAATAGCCGATCTCAATGCCTTCTCGCTTCAGAATGCGCTCGGTCCGGTAAAACGATACGGCGTCGACAAACTTGCTGGTAATGACATCGGCCAACAATGAACTGTCGGCAATCGCTTTGGGCAACATCACAGGGGCACGCGGTGCTACCTTGATGCCCGGCTCCGACCCCGCCGGATATTGATCGCCCTGATCCGCCTGCTTGCGAACATACTTGGCCCGCTTCAGGCACTTGACGTAGTATTCTCGCTGCCGCACGGCCAGTTGCTCACTGGTCTGGTAGCCGATCAACTCCCAGTCATCGCCCATCAGCTGCTTGTCTTCGTCGCTGACATCAATCAGCACATCGACGCGCTTGAGATGGTCGGGAAGTGGCTTGCGACGGGGAACGGACTTCTTCTCCACCGGGCTTGACGAGGGCCTCTTGCCGGCAGTCTGTTGTGCTTCGGCGAGCGCTTGCTCGGCCTCGCGGATCGCCTGCTCCAGCTCAGCCTCATCGAACAACTGGCCCTGAAGCGCTTTCAGTTGCTCTGACCGCGCCTGGTAGCGCTTGCTGCGTAACAGCGCCAACTGCTCCTGCAGATAGGCAATGGTTTCCTGCTTGGCTTGAAGGGCTTCAATCTGTTCGGTAATGGTCTTCTGCTGAAGGCCAATCCTTGCTTCCTGCTCACCAATCAGGCGCTCGTTATCGGCTAGCTGCGACTGCAACTGCGCACAAAATTTGCGCAGTTCTTGCGGGTCGTCAGGAAGGGGAGATTCGGTTTTGAGCATGGTGCTATTTTACACCATAGCGATAGGCGCAGCGCCCCTATACGCGAGAAAAAGCCAGTGTTTTACGTGGCTGCAACGCCTCGAGATCGAGACCGTCGAGCAGCCACTGCAAGTCTCGTAACGTGCACTGAAAGACAGTGCTCTCGGTGCGCGGCCAGCAAAAGCGCCCGCGCTCAAGGCGCTTGTATAGCAGGCAAAAACCATTGTCGTGCCAGTACAGCACCTTGAGTTTGTCACCGCCGCGATTGCGAAAGACGAAAAGGTGTGGAGCCAGAGGGTCCAGCGCCAGAGTTTCCTGCACATGCAAAGACAGCCCGTCGATCTGCTTGCGGAAATCGACGGATTCACGTGCCAGGTAAACCCGCGTCTGGTAGGCCAGATCCATCATCGGCTGTGTCGAATGGCTTGCAACCATCCCTGCAATTGCTCCGCGGAGACCGGATGGCTACAGGACAGGGTGACATCGGCCACCTGGAGCTGAAAACCGGCCAGCGGCTCGTGCTGCAGGGCGACGGGCAGGAATGATGATGGCGAAGCCCCGGTGCCAGGTGAATGATTGATCGAGCCAGCGGCCTGATCTTGCTCGAAGATTCGACACCAGTAATAAAACGCGGTGACATTCAGTTGCTCGTGGCGGCACCAGGCCGCCTTCGACAGGTTGGCACTTTGCCACTGCTCAAACTGCGCTTGCCAGAACGCCCGATCCTTGCGAGCCTGGGGTAAATGAGTTGTGTCCGTGTTGTCCATGGGAATCTCCTGCATCAGCGGGTAATCACAGGAGCGAACCGTGTCAGATTAGTGATGACCAGAAAAGAGGGTTGTTCGCCGGGGGCTTACGTTACATCTGAGGCGAGGAGAATGTTATGGGCAGGAAAAGTGGATTGTCGGCTGAGCAACGGGTTGAGGCGGTGTTGTCGCTGCTACGCAGGGAAGAGCCGGCCAAGCAAATCGCGCGGCGCTATGGGGTCAGTGAACAGTCGCTGTACCGCTGGAGAGATAGTTTTCTCGATGCCGGCAAGCAGGGCCTGAAGGGCAACTCGGGCGATGGTGCGCTGCAAAAGGAAGTCAATCGGCTGCAGCGCGAGGTCGAATCGCGCGAGCAGGTCATCGGCGAGTTGACCGTGGTGAACCGTATCCTAAAAAAGCTCTCGGGCCCGTCTCAATGAGCACGGAGGTACGGGCCCTGATCAAGTGCGAGACACAGGCCGACGGTATACGGGTAAAACAAGTCCTGGAGGGGTTGCAGCTTTCCGCGTCGACGTACTATCGCCAGCAGGCGAGAGAGGGCGATCGGCAACGTCCGGGCCCGAAGCCCAGGGCTCTCGATGAAGCCCGCAAGGCGCTGGTGGTCGAGTTTGCCGAACGCTATCCGTGGTGGGGCTACAAACGCCTGACCATCGTGATGCGCCGGGCCGGGCACGAGATCGGCAAGAAGTTCGTGCACGCCGTGTTCAAAGCCGAAGATCTGTTCCAGAAGCGCAAGCCGAGTTCGGCCGAGTTGCACCAGAGCGCCAAGCTCTATGAACTGCTACCGAGCCGCGCTAACGCACTGTGGCAGAGTGATGTGACCTACATCCATATCCCCGGCCACGGTTGGTGGTACGCGGTGACGGTCATCGATTACTACAGCCGCTACCTGTTGGCGCTGCACCTGACACCGAGCTATGCCGCGCCTGAAATCAACACGGCGATCGACCATGCACGCGCCGAAGCCGAACGCCTGCACGGCCCTCTGGAGACAATACCGTTTCTGGTGACCGACAACGGTAGCAGTTTTCTGGCGAAACGTTTTCAGGCGCATATAGCGGGGCAGTTTCGCCAGGTGCGTACCCGCTACCGTACCCCGCAGCAGTTGGGATTGCTGGAGCGTTTCCACCAGACGCTCAAGCGCGAGGCGGAGGTGCACTGGCAACTCTACGATTCACCGGCCGATGCGCGGGAGAAGCTGGCACAGTTCCGGGAGCGCTACAACGCGGTTCGTCCCCACTGGGCGTTGGAGCCGGCCACCGGCGGTGACGTGGTGACGCCTCGCGATGTTTATGTCGAGGGTGTGGCGATCACACTGCCACGCTGGCAGGGCTGGGCGAAGAAAGCGCGACAGAAGCTCGATGAGGCGATGAGTGAAGACGCAGAGCGCAAGCAAGTCGCATGAACGGGCCTGTGCACTTGTGGACGCGTCCTTCGGACCAGGGCGAGCCCTTCGGGGCGTATGGACAAGCCGTGGACAACACAGCCGTGTTGCCCACCGCTTGCCCACACTCTCGCCCTTCGCGTCCACAGGATACACAGGCTCAAAATGCCCTGCGGCTATACAACGCAATGAATGGTTTGAGAGAATCCCGACAGGGAGACCGCACGACCCAGCGGACTAACACAAAACAGGGTCAAGCGAGTCCCAAGGAATTGGGAGGCAAGACAATTTTCCTCATCGACTCGCCCTTTAGCGGCAGTCGGTGGGCGTTGTGCATGAGCCTGTCGAGAATGGCATCCGCCAGGGTGTTGTCGCCGATGGCGGCGTACCATTGATCCGTCGGCAATTGGCTGATCATTACCGTCGAAGTGGCGCCGTGACGATCATCCATGATCTCCATCAAGTCGTTGCGCTGGGCGGTATTGAGCTTCTCCAGACCCCAGTCGTCGATCAGCAGCAGCTGCGTTTTGGCGATCTGTACCAGTCGTTTCTGGTAGCTCCCATCGGCCTTGGCCTGGGTCAGCTCCAGCAACAGCCGCGACAGACGGTAGTAGCGCACGCTGTACCCTTGCAAGCAGGCGTTGTGGCCCAGTGCGCACGCCAGGTAGGTCTTGCCACTGCCGCAGGGACCGGTAATCAGCAGGTTCTGGGCGCGATCGATCCACTCCCCCTGAGCCAAGCGGGCAAGCTGTGCCTGCTTGATATTGCGCGGATGCTGGTAGTCAATATCCTGCACCGTGGCGCGCAACTTGAAGCGCGCCTGCCGGACCAACCGTTCCTGCTTGCGGTGCTCTCGTTCCAGGCACTCCTGCTCGACCAGCAGGCCGAGCCGTTCCAGGAAGGGCAAGGCGTCGTAGGTGCCCACCTGCTCCAGTTGTCGATCCAGGGCCTGCGCCATGCCGCCCAGGCGGAGGTCGCGCAAGCGAGTGAGTGTGATGGTTGTTGTCATCGGTATCTCCTTCAGTGGAAGTTGTGAGGGCCGCGGATATTCTCGTGGTCCTGGGGTAGTTCAGCAGTGAGGCTGAGTTGCTCGGGCAACCGGTCCCGGTTGCTCTTGAGGATGGCCCTGACCTGCTTCACGCGTTCAAGGCCGGCCCGGTTGGCGATACGGCAGGCGGCATTGAGCCGGATGGCCGGGTATTGCTTGGAGAGGTTCAGCAGGCCCAGGCAGACGCGGTAGGCCTGCTCCGGGTGCTCCCGCCGGTCGAACTGGCCACTGACCCAGGCGCCCGTGTCCGGACCGATGTCGCCGGCCCAGCGCTTTAACCGTCCCGGGGACCACTGTTGATGGGCCTGGTGGCGCTTGGGCATGTGTGCCGGGTTGGTGCTAAATCCCGGCGTGTGCCTGCGTGGGTGTGTGGCGACCAGTTGTCGCCGGAAGTAGGCTTCTACCAGCGTGTCGCCGGCGTGGAGCTCGATCTTCTCGCCAACGTATTGATGGGGCACCGAGTAGCAGTGCAGGTCGTACTGGACGTGGTAGTCGATATTGACCTTGACCGGCTTGATCGCCACATACTGGTAGGGCTGGGTGGGCAGTGGCTTCAGGGCCGGCTTATCCAGTTGCTCGAACGCCGAGCGGCGGCAGCCGGGCAATTGCTTGAAGGGCCGGTTGTTGAGGTCTTCCAGCAGGGCCCGGATGCACTGGTTCAGCTCGGCCAGGGAGAAGAAGCTGTGGTGGCGCAGACGGGCCAGTATCCAGCGCTCAACAATTTGCACGCCCACCTCCGCCTTGGCCTTGTCCTTCGGCTTGTAGGGCCGTGCCGGCACCACAGCGACGTCGTAGTGTTCAGCCCATTGCTGGTAGCTGGGATTGAGGTCAGGATCATAACGGCAGGCCCTGCTGACGCCGCTGCGCAGGTTATCGGGGACGACCATATCGGTACAGCCACCGAAGTAGGCCAGCATCCGGACATGGCTGCCCAGCCAGTCGGGCAAGGCCTGGGTGAGTGTCGCTTCAGCATAGGTGTAGTTGGACGCACCCAGCACGGCGACGAACACCTGGGCATCACGGACCTCCCCGGTACCGGCATTGATAATCGGTACCGTTGGCCCGCAGTAATCCACAAAGCATTTCTCGCCCGCCTTGTGGGCTTGTCGCATCGAGCGCTTTTGCAACGTGCGCCAGTGCCGATAACGGTCGCAGAACTGGGAGTAGCTGTAGCAACGGTTGGGGTACTGCCGGGTGTACTCCTCCCACAGCAGGAGCTTGGTCATCCCCTTGCGTTTGAGTTCCTGGTGGACATCGGTCCAATCAGGCATCTGATAGCGGAGGAGACCGCTCGTATCGGTGCCAGGGTAAAAGAGCTGGGCCAACCCATTGTCGTCCAGGTGGTCTGGCAGAGGCCAGGTCAGCCCCAGCTCGTTGGCCCTGCTCAGCAGCTTTTGGATAGCCCCGACGCTGACCTTGGTGCTACGGCTGATCTCACGGATGGATAGGCCACCGGACAGCCGTAATCGAAGAATGTCTCGTATTTTGCGCATTGTGGTCCTCTTGCTCGCCATAGCCCCCCCAAAAAAATCGGAGAGGGTAGCAAATCATTGGAAAAACAATGCGTTGGGAAAGATTCCGGATCATCGTGAACAGTGATTCCGGGATGGTGAACACCGATTCCGGAAAAACCGGCAAAGTGTTCACGATAAACCAGAATCGCTGTTCACGTTCCGCCGGAATAGGTGTTCACGTTGAACCAGAATGGGTGTTCACGATGGGCCGGAATATGCACAAGCACGACATACAGCGACAAATAGATCCCCCGGCGCACCAGCGGCAGTTTGGTAATGTCCCATGTCCAAACATCGTGCGGGGCGCTGGCTAACAACCTCGGAACCGCATGGTGCTGGGCTGGCCGCTGCTGGCGCCGATCGCCGTTCTCGTTCAAGCTGCGAAGAATGCGGTGCATGGTACTGACCGAGCACAGGTATTGATCCTGCTCGAGCAGGCGTTGGTACACTTCTGCTGGCGGCTGATCACAGTACGGTTCGCTATGCAGTGTCTCGACGACAGCGGCTCGCTCCTGGGCACTCAGAGCGCGTGGCTGCACTGAATCCTTACGTGAGCGCCGCGGTGGCTCATCATTGGCAGTGCGCTGCTGGTGAGCATAGACCGTGCTGCGATTGAGACCCAGCGCATCGCAGGCACGCGTCAGAGGCAACCGGGATGGGCGCTGGTCGAGTACGGCATTCATCCTTCTTTCCCATTGTTCAGTCGATCGAGCATCGACAAGGCTTTTTTTTGCAAATCCAGGCAGTCGTTGGCAATCAACAATTTGCGGTTCAGGCGATTGTTCTCTTTCTCAAGCTGCTCGATCCGAAGCTGTTCTGCTGTACGCGAAGCCGCAGGGCCGGGCGCGCTTTTGCTCAATCCAGCGATGCCATGTTCCGCAAATTCTCGCCGCCATTCAGAGAGTTGACTGCTATAGAGCTTTTCGCGGCGTAATATGGCGCCAAGCTCCCCGTGCTTGCAGGTATCGGCTTCTGCGATTATGCGCAACTTGTACTCAGGCGTGAGCTGGCGGCGAGTGCGCTTCTCTATTGCCGGTTCAGGCGTAACTTGTGTATCGGGCCGTTCTGTTGGTGATTTTGGCATCGGCTTTATCCAGTCTGTGTGGCCCTGAAATCTATGTTATCCCAAACAGGGAGTGTATGGGATCAGGTTGACACACAGGGGTAGGGCGAACGAATACGGCATTGGGTGCATTTTACCGCCGATTATCCGCTCGAATAGGAAAGGCCAAGGCAGTCACTGCAACTGCTCGTAAGATCGCCGTCTTATTTTATAACGCCATGCGCTATGGGTTGGATTATCAAGACCCGGGCTCAGACCATTATGAGACGCAATACCGAAAGCGTGTCGTTAAAGGGCTACATCGGCGTGCCGCTGAATTCGGGTTTTCTCTGCATGAAATAGAGTGTGTTTCTTAGGAAGGCGACGGTCTTCTTTGCCAAGGAAACGCGGTGAAATACGTGTTTATCACCCAACACAAGAAGACCTGGCCGGTTGACCTGATGTGTCGACTACTGGGTGTCAGTCGTAATGCGTATTACCGATATTGCCAGCGCCAAGGTGATCAGTCAGATCCCGAGCGCCAGGAGATGCTGGCAGCGGTCAAAGAGATCGCCGAGGCCAGTAATTATAGCTATGGATCGCGGCGGATGAAGCGAGCGCTCAACGCGTTGGGTTACCCGGTGGGTCGCCGCAAAGCACGATCACTGATGCGTGAGGCTGGTGTCAAAGCCCGCTACAGGAAGAAGTACAAGGTGACGACCAACAGTAACCACAATAAGCCGGTATTCGACAATGTGTTGGCCCGAGAATTTACCGCTGCTGGACCTGATCAGGCGTACGTGACTGACATCACCTACATCTGGACGCAGGAAGGCTGGCTGTATCTGGCGGTGTTTATCGACCTGTTCAGCCGTCGGGTGGTGGGCTGGAGCATGGGGTCACGAATGAAGGCCAGGCTGGTGACGGACGCCCTACGCATGGCGCTGTGGAGACGTCACCCTGAGGCTGGCTTGATTGTCCATTCCGACAGAGGCTCACAATACGCCAGCAAAGCGTATCGACGTTTACTGAAGGCTAATGACTTTGTGGGCAGCATGAGCCGCAAAGGAGATTGTTGGGACAACGCAGTCGCGGAAAGTTTCTTTGCCAGCCTGAAGAAAGAACGAGTGCAATGGAAGCACTACCAGACACGCGCTGAGGCACAGCGGGATATTCTGGATTACATTGTGATGTTTTATAACAGCCAACGGCTGCATTCGACATTGGACTACATCAGCCCCAATGATTACGAATCAGCGATGGTGGAATTGAAGAAAGCGGCTTAACTGGGTTGTCACAAATTGGTTGACCACTCCACTGCCACCCGGACCGGAGCAAAGCTGCCACCCATCGGAGCGTAGCGACGCGGGGTTTTCATTGTTACTCGTAACCTGGGTTGCCCGTCAACTTTGCTTTGCGTTTTCGCATAGACTCTCCTCTCAGATTGATCTTGTAAGCGTTGTATACCAGGCGATCCAGGATGGCATCCGCCAAGGTCGGATCGCCAATGATTGCAGGTAGTGTCAATAATCTTTCGCACTTTTGGGTTTGGGGAGGCTCCGGTTTTGGGTCATGCCGCAGAGTAAGCGGCCTCTTTGTCCATCTCCTCGAGTAGAGCCATGTTCATGTACTTCCGCGTACCCCAATTGGTTGCGGACACATGGCGCAGCCGAGCCGCAACCAGCATCAGTGCAGAGTGACCATCAGGGGAATGCGCCAACGACCTTTGTGCGACGCCTGGCTTCCTTGAGGAACCGTGTATTGCGCCAGTGGATTTCCGCAAGTTCATTACCGGCCTGTCGTTGTTGGTCGAGCAGGTGCTGGACCTGTCTTGACTAAGGGCCCCTTTATCGTGCGCAAATCTGGCCAACCGCGCATCATCGCAACAATTAGTTGTCTACCAATTTGGAGCTATAAATGCGCTTACGTGCACCTCGATAAAAAAATGAAAATGATCTAGATAGCAAGTAGACCGAACACAAAAAGATGTTAGGAACTCGCTTGCTCATACCCAAATCACGAAATTTATAAAAAGAAAGCAGAGTTGGCACCAATACAAGCAATCCCAAAACATAACCTTGCAAATTTGAGCGGCAAAGAGTCGCGAATATTGTTAGAAGACAAAGAACAGTAAATCCAACTGAGACAAGAGCGACTCGTGAACCAAAAAAGGAATCAATTGAATTGAAATCTCCAATACCATGCCAGATCTCTCGCCTAACGAAATCTGTAAGTGTTTTTGGATAATCCAAGTGCGTTACAGTAAGCTCAGGAATTATTTTTAGATGGCAACCCATTTCCTTCGCTGTATTGCAAAATGCGAAATCCTCTCCCGAAGCGAGAGTGGGATCAAAGCCCCCAACCCTATCAAATGCAATTTTCGAAAAGATTATATGCCCAGTCCCGATATATTTTTTAGGCATTCTAGCTATCGGATAGAACCAAAATTTGTTCAACAAACTCTTTTCATCTGATGGATAACAAGGGGACCCAACAATCGTTAGTGGGGATTTTGAAAGCATAGCCAAGGCTTCTTCAATATTTTCACCCCATTCAACTGTAAGCCTGATGTCGGCGTCTATAAAAACCACAATATTTGCCAACGCTGAACGCACAAGGTGGTTTCTGAGGGAAGCTATAGTTCCTCCCACCTGAGAAACCACCTGTGCCCCCACCGCATCAACTAACTCTGCTGTATCGTCAGTTGAACCGTGATCGCCAATAATAATCTCATACGATACATCTGTTGGGACACATAACCTTATCTGATTAATGCATTCAGTAATATTACGCTTTTCATTGAGAGCAGGAATCAAAAAGGATATAAAAATGCCCCTTTCTTCATTTATTTGAGGCTCCCCGGGTTTCATCAACCCCCGGCTCTAACGGTTACTTTCGCAGCCGGAGGGAGTGGGCGGGAATCAGAATCAGCTAGAAAACTATTTGCCCATTCTGGCTGCTTAGAGGCAATACGAATGTCGTCCACCCACAAATGCTGCGCTTTTGGTGCCCCGCCATTCCAGTAGGTAAAAAGATATAGGTAGTCCAGATAGGCGCCTTCAGACGCCAGCGTGCGCATTGATCTGGCATCCACTACAAGTTCATCGTTAAACCACACGCGTACAAAGCTCCTACCGCCATTGCTTTGCGCGATATGATCTACCACCACATGGACGTTAAACTTGTGCCACTTGTCGCGCTTGAAATCGCTTGAATTACCAAAATAGATCCAGCCGTCATCAATTGCTCCCTCCCTCAGCATTCTGAACGCTTCTTTTCCTGATCCTTGGTCGCGCAACTGAATGTCTATCATTCCATCACCATCACCATCTGCTCGCGTTCCTTTAAAGCGGATAAATTTTAGGCTTCCTTGGTCAGTCGTTAACTGAAAATCAGAAGGCACGTAAAGCCATATCTGAAACCACAACTCATCACCGGCATAGAGCTTCGTGGGGAACTTTATTACGCCGCCCCACCTTGCCCAACCGGGACTGCCATTTACAGTGTTCAGGATAGCCGCAGCGCGACCCTCCGCCACCTGCTCATCACTGTAAAAACTATACCCGCCCGCCTCATCAAAACCGTCTGGCACATGATCCGCATTGTCACCTATTTTCCCTGAATTGAAGTTCCGAGTTAGATCCCAAGCGTATGAGTTTAAGGGTAGTAAAACAGTAACTAATAGTGTCGAAAGAAACAGGCGGATAATCATTGGACTCCAAGACCTAACGGTGTAAATAAGACAAATCTATATTCCGAAATTGTATGACAGACTTTCCAAGCAGGCCACACTATTCTCTGGAGTTTGAGAAGCAGTCGCATAATTCGGCAATCAAAACCTTTAAGAGCCTAGCCCGAAAAATTCATAAAAAGAGGCAGACCCCGCCTAACCCATTGATACAATGGATGTTACTCCAATAACGCTTCGGAAGAAGCTAAACAAGGTCTGCCCATGTCTGATTCTACGCCAAAGCAATTGCGATTTCCTGCACTCAATGGTTACACGGTGCGTGCCGACTTCGACGGGGGCGCACTGTCCTCCGATTTTGGCCCCTTGTTGCTACGCGGAGTCGATCATCAGATCGGCCTGATTTCCCGCTTGAGTGCCGCGATTAAGGATCAGCGTCACCCCTCGTATATCGATCACTCGCTGGATGATTTGCTGTCCCAGCGTGTTTTCCAGATGGCCTGTGGCTATGCTGACGCCAATGATGCCAACAGTTTGCGCAATGATCCGCTGTTCAAGATGGGCGTTGGACGCACTCCGCTCGAGCCCGATGAGGACCTGGCCAGTGCACCGACCTTTTCACGCCTGGAAAACGCCGTAACACCTCGTGACCTGTACCGCATGGCACAAGCCTTCGTCGACCAGTTCATCGCCAGCTATGCCGAGCCTCCGCAGATGATCGTTCTCGATATGGATCACTCGGAAGACCCCACGCATGGCCAGCAGGAACTGGCTTTGTACAATCACTATTACGGGCATCACTGCTACCTGCCCCTGTTTCTTTTCGAAGGTCTCTCCGGGCGATTTATCGCCGCGGCCCTGCGCCCCGGCAAGCGACCCGCCGGCGCGGAGAACGCCGCCATCGTCAAGCGCGTCTTACGACAATTACGCCAACACTGGCCAGAGACTCGCATCCTGCTGCGTGGCGACGGTCACTTTGCCAATATCGAGCTGATGCAACTGGCTGTGGATGACCCGCATACCGATTTTATCTTCGGGCTCACCGGCAATGCTGTTCTGCAACGATTGGCACGCCCGCATCTAGTCGCCACACAGGCCGCTCATGATACGCGCTGCCACAACGCCGCTCGCCATCAACGCCTGGAGCCTCACAGCACTCGCACTTTTCACGCTATCGATTACACCGCCGGTTCCTGGCCTCAGGCGTTTCACGTGGTACTCAAGGCCGAGGTGATGAGCCAAGGTGAAAACCCGCGCTTCATCGTCACGTCTCTGGACACCACGACACCCGATATCCTTTACCAGGATATCTATTGTGCACGGGGTCAGGATGAGAACTTTATCAAAATGATGAAGAACGACCTGGCCAGTGACCGGACGTCAGACCAGCGCTTTCTGGCCAATCAACTGCGCCTCTTTTTCGCCTGTGCCGCCTATGTATTGCACCATACACTGAGAACCGAGACGCTGGCCCATACGGAGCTGGCTAACGCACAGCCTTCAACCGTCATCATCAAATTATTCAAACTCGCCGTGCGCGTGATTCAGCACAAGGATCGTATCAAGCTGCACTTGCCCAGTAGCTGCCCGGTAAAGCACCTGCTGCATCGTGTCACCGAAATACTGTATTGCTCCAAGGCTCCGCTCAGCAATACATCCTGATTTCTGGTCTGTGTATCTCGCCAGACACTGTCATTCCTGCCCCGGGAGAGTCGCTCCTGCCTGCCCGAGTCGTACGGGGCGCTTGGTGGCGATCCTCAAGACAGATTTACTCTGAAAAGCGCTAAAAAAGACTGCAGTCCTGCCGACTGATTGAAATTTGTTGCATCGGTGAGGCCTGGCTTCAGGGAAAAGAAGGCCGAAAACTCCGTTTATGAAACATCCGGGCTGATATGATTTGACCTGTCCAGTGTTGGCTCAATGTTTTTTCATATGTTTGGCGTTGAGACAGCTTAGCTCAGAACACGGCCAGCAGACTGCGATGGTGGATCATGCTGATATGCGAGGGTTGGTTACCTCCAGACTTCACTGCATCGCGGAGCTGGCCTTTCTCTAGTAGCAGGGATCATCGACCGGGAATGCCCTTCGGGGATCATCCCCCTGTCGATACCGATTTAGCCCGAACAAGGGTTCTCCACACCGGCTGACCGTGCCCTGAGTTAAGCTGTCTATTTGCCCTCCTGTTTAACCTTTGTTTAACCGTTTGCTCTACTCGAACCTATGCGATGTGGGCATTGTGTTGAACCGGCAACCGCGCCATTTCGATCCGCACGATATCCCAGATAAACCCAACCAGTTCCCGGGCGGTCGCCACGCACACCAGTTTCTGGTTCTTGCCGACTTCAGTCAGTCGGCGGTAACGCCCGCAGAGGCGCTTCTGGGCCCGCCAGGCAATGGCTTTGGCCTCATCACTGGCATTGACCGCCTTGCGTTTTAAATGCATCGTCTGCCGCGCCGGGAAGCGATAACTCCAGGCCGATTCAACGAGCATTCGGCGGGCATGCGTGTTGCCTGTCAGTGTAATAGCGCCCTGGCGGCGACGTTTTCCCGTACTGTGTTCACTGGGTACCAAGCCGAGGAAAGCCATCAACTGCTTGGGACTGTCGAAGCGACTGATGTCGCCCAACTCAGCCAGCAGCGTGATGGCTGCCAGCTTGTCGATACCCCGTAAAGCCACCAGGGAATCCACCACGGGCGCCAGCGACCACGATGGCAGTGCCTGGAGTATTTGATCCATGAGACCCGCTACCCGGCGGGTGGCCGACTTGGCCGCATCAATGTACTCCTGCAGCACTACCTGTTGCCACGGATGGGGGAACACCAGGGATTCCAGCCAGTTATAGTGGGCCTGGGTCCAGCGAGTCTTGTTGGAGGGCCAGCTATGGCCGTGGCGCAAGACAAAACCATTCAGCTGCTGTCGGGCCTTGAGCTCCTGGCTTTTCATATCCCCTCGTGCCCGGGCCAGATCCCGCATGGCTTCCTGTTCCTGATCGGGAACCCACACCGCTGTTAGATCGCCTGAGCGAAGATACTGCGCCAGCTTCAGGGCGTCCCGCCGGTCTGTTTTGATTCGCTCTCCCGGCTTGTGCGGTATTTGGGAGGGGGCTACCACTTGGCACTCATGACCCGATGCCATCAGCTGACGATACAGGTGGTAACCGGTGGGTCCGGCTTCATAGCAGAACAGCAGTAACTCGCCATTGAACTCGACACTGAGCCGCTCTATCAACTTGTTAACCGCCTTTGGCGTGTGGGCTATTTCACCTCGATAGCCAGCGCCCGCGCGACCGGGAAGTGCAACCGCATAGGTGATCGTATCCTTGTGTACGTCCATGCCGATATAGGCGGCGTAATGGTTGCCTTGCCGTCGCCGGACGCTCTCCAGTGCGGTGGCGTTTTCAATAATGACTGATGTTACGTTAGACTGTTTCATGCCTGCCCTCCTCAAGGTGGCTCTGCCACCGGTTGTTTACTCAACTCCCATGGTAATCCACGAGCGTTGAGGTAGGGCAGGTCAAATCATTATGTCTAGATACATCATATTTGACTGTTGTGGAAAACATCGCTCTCCACATCGGCATTGGGATCGCTATGGCTCGCACTATTCCAAAGAAACTGCAGCAAGACAACCTCTGAGCGGCTCGTGCTTATGGAGGGCGATTGAGAGCAATGTGCTGTGACGTGAATAGCCCTAGTAGTTTCCTCTCATTGACTTGCACAGAATGCCACTTGGCATACCATACGAGACAATCCCGGCGCACTAACCCACCAAGAACTCCCAACGATGAGGCGCCTTGGAGCCCGATTTACAGCCTGATCACCGTATTGGGGATTGCCCGTGT
>CAWEHR010000002.1:0-414007 GCA_963808975.1 uncultured Gammaproteobacteria bacterium | reverse complement strand
CCGGCAGCCGCCGGGTCTACATGAGCCAGCCGACCTTTCATCCCGATGAGGTGTGGGTGATGCAGCAGGCGCGGAATGTGACCATGTGGCTCGACGACCACGGCATCGAGGCCCGATACCTGATCCACGACCGCGACACCAAATTCACCCGGCAGTTCGACGCCTTCTGGAAGGGGGCCGGGGTGCGCTGCATCCGCATCCCGCCGAAAGCGCCGCAGGCCAACGCCTTTTGCGAATCCTTCATCGGCACCTGCAAGCACCAGTGCCTGAACCACTTCGTCTGCTTCGGCCTCGGCCAGCTGGCGCACATCAACCGCGTCTGGCTTGACTACTACCACACCCAGCGTCCCCACCAGGGCACCGGCAACAACATCATCTCCGCCGATTTCCGCCGCACATCCACAGGACCGGTCAAGCGGCATGAACGCCTCGGCGGCATCGTCGCCTGGTATGAGCGGGAAGCGGCGTAAACAGCTCTTCCTCTATGTAACATCCGCACCTGTTTTCCGCAAAGTGGGATTGCTTCCGGCAATGATTTCGGCCGGCGGTTCGGTTCCCGAAAACGGAATCGAATGGAATCGCCCACCGTTTTGACAAACCATTTGCTTTTTCCGGCACGCCAAGCATGAATGACACCGGTTGCCAAAACGAACAGGGAGCACCGGGCCATGTCATGATCGAATGCCTGAAACGAATCATCCACGAATACCAGAGCCTTGAGCCGCCGAGCGAACTGCTGCCCCGGCGTATCGTAATTGGCAGTCTGCCGGGCAAGGTCTCGGTGGTCACCGGCGTCAAGGGAAGCGGCAAGACCACCTTGCTGCGCCAGCGCATTCGGCAGCTGATTGAGTACGGTGTTCCCCGCGAGAACATCCTTTATCTCGACTTGGCCGACGACCGGCTTTACTGGCTGCGGCACGAAAACCCGGACCTTACCCTGGAGGCGTACTTCGAGATCCACCCACAGAAGCGCGGAAGCGGTACGGTTCACTGTTTTTTCGATGAGGTGCAGACGCTCTTGCACTGGCAGCTCTTCATCGACCGCTTGATGCGCACCGAAAAGTGCGAGGTCACCGTTGCCGGTTCCTTGCTGCCCTCACCGGAGGAGGAAACCGCCAGCCCTCTGACCGGCCGGATCGTCTCCTGGGCGATCTTCCCGCTTTCGTTTCGGGAGTTCCTCGACGGCAAAGAGATTGAGAGCGATGGCCCCTTATCCACCAAGCAGCGGCTGACCATCCAGAAGGCGTTCGAGGATTACTGGCGGGTCGGCGGTTTTCCCGGTGTCAACCGACGCGACCAGCGCATCGAGGCCCATCAGGCCAACTGGAACACGATTCTCGCCAGCATCATCGGGCATCACAACATCTCCCACCCTCGGGCGGTGATCGATCTGGCCCACTGGCTGGTGGACAACGACGGTTCCTTTTACGCCGTCAGTCACCTGACCGATTACCTGAAATCCCTCGGCCACCGGGTGCGCAAAAGCTCGGTGGTCGATTGGCTCGTCGCGTTCGAGGATGCCGGGCTGTTGTTCAGCGTGAACATCTTTTCCAGCTCGCCGACCCGCATCAGCGTCAATCCCCGCAAGGTCTACTGCATCGACCATGCGCTGGCCACCTCGACCAGCTCCGGCATCCTTACCAACCGCGACAGCCTGCTGGAGAATCTGGTGTTCACCGCGCTGCGCCGGATGACGCCGGAAATCTTCTACCACAAGACCAAGACAGGCCGGGAGGTCGATCTTGTCGCGCTGCTGCCGTTAGCGCCGGGGCAAGATCGAGCCATACTGCTGGTTCAGGTCTGCGCCTCATTGGCCGATCCCCGTATCAAGCAGAGCGAGGTGCGTTCCCTCTCTGAAGCCATGGTCGAGCTGGCCGTGGCGGAGGGGACCATCGTCACCTGGCACACCGATGAGACCATCCCCGTGGGCTTCGGCACCATCCAGGTGGTGCCGGTCTGGCGGTTTCTGCTGGAGATGGAGCCGCGAACCTAAAATAGCGGCTCGTCTTATTTTAGGTTCGCGCCGTTTCCTAAAACTACGGTCTCCATCGGTCTGATCTCGTACCCCATTGCCCGGTAGCCGCGCTGACGTTTGTCCCACATGCGGTTGAGCTGGGGCTGATCGGTTTCGGCGTAATCGTAGATGCGCACATCCTGCTTGTCGGCATGCTCCCGGTGCAGGCGTCCGGCGTATTGCTGCAAGGTTCCCTTCCAGGATATCGGCATGGCCAGCACCAGGGTGTCGAGCGGCGGATGGTCGAAGCCCTCGCCAATCAGGCGGCCGGTGGCGAGTAGCACCCTCGGTGCTGACTCGTTCAACGCCTCCAGTTCTGCCAACACCGCCGTTCGCTGCTTCTTCGACAAGCGGCCATGCAGGACAAAGCAGTGCTCGACCTCATCCCCCAGCGCCTTTTGCAACAGCGGCAAATGATCCGTTCGCTCGGTAAGCACCAGCACCTTTCGCCCTTCGCGATAGGCGGCCAGTACATCCCCGGCGATGCGACGGTTGCGGGTCGCATCGTTGGCGAGGATGCGGAACACATCCTGAATCGGTGAATTCGGCGGGATCTCCGGCGCGGGCAGCACCTTCGGCCAGACCTCCAGTTGCGCCGGGGCGGTTTCCGGTCTGGCGGCACTGTGGCGGATCGGCCCGCACTGCATGAAGATGATCGGCTGATGACCGTCGCGGCGTATCGGGGTGGCGGTCAGGCCCACCACGAATTTCGCCTTGGCCTGTTTGAGGATTGCCTCGAAGGAAAACGCCGACAGGTGATGGCATTCGTCGATGATGATCTGCCCGTACTGGTCGAGCAGTTCGCCCAAGTCTTCTCTCCGTGACAGGGACTGCATGACGGCGATGTCGATCTTGCCGGACGGTTTCTTCTTGCCGCCACCAATGACGCCTAAGTTTACTTTCGGAAACTCAAGAAATCCGTTCAACCGCTCCTGCCACTGGCGCAGCAGTTCGGTGCGATGTACCAGCACCAGTGTGCTGACCTTGCGCCGGGCGATCAGGGCGGCTGCGGTAACGGTCTTGCCGAAGGCCGTCGGGGCGCAGAGCACGCCGACCTCGTGTTTGAGCATTTCCCGCACCGCTGCCTTCTGATCCTTGCGCAAGGTGCCGGTAAACTTGGCCGTCACCTTTCCGTCCGGCCAAGCGTTCGTCCTGCAGCTCCGGGCGGATGTCGTTCTCCTGTAACAGGTCGAGCACCGCATCGAGGCAGCCACGCGGCAGGCCGATATGCTGGGGAAAATTCTCGGCGCAGCCGATGATGCGCGGCTTGTTCCATACCGGCAGGCGCATGGCCTGGGCCTTGTAAAACTCAGGATTCTGGAAGGCGGCGAGACGGATCAGGCGGTTGGCCAGCGGCTGCGGCAGATCGGCCTTGGCGATGAAAATCTGGTTGGCCAGCACCAGGCTCAGTGATTCCGGTAGCGGACCGGTAATCCTTGCGGGTACAGGTGAAGGACGCTGCCATGGCTTGCTGTCTTCTTCCTCGGCGGCAAAGGCCACATCCAGGGGATGGCGGCCGCCGCTGGCCCGCAAAATGGCGTCTTCCAAGTCCCGCCGGGACATGGGACGGATGGATGCCAGAAAAGCCCATTGATCGGGATAAGGTTGCAGGTATTCATCGACGAAGACGCTACGCCCTGATTCCCTCGGCTGTTTCTGCAGGGGCAGCGCGATCAGATTGCCGAAGCCGCCCTTGGGCATGGTGTCCTGGTTAGGAAACAGGCGGTCGTAGCTGGTCAAGGACAATTGCCGGGTGCGGTCGCAGGTGTGGCTGATCAGTGCGGCTCCGAGCTGCCGGGCCTCGCGGGCCGGAACTGGCTCGGCAAAAAAGATCCAGGCGTGAGCGCCGTTGCCGGAGCGGGAAATCTCCAGCGCCATCGGAAAGCCAAGCTCCCGACAGGATTGCATGAAAGCCTGGGCATCCTCCCGCCAGTCAGCCTCATCGAAGTCAGCCGCCAGAAAGTAGCAACTGTCATCGCTCAGGAGTGGATAGACGCCGATGGTCTGCTTCCCGGCCAAATGATCATAGATCACCTGATCGGTCACCGGCAGCAATTGGCGCTGGTTGCAGTCGCCGCATTTCACCCGAGGCTTGTGGCAGATGCCGGGCTTCCACTCGTTACCACAGGCCGGTGAATAGCCGGATGTGCCCTTGGCCGACTCCCAGCGCTGCGGGTAGACATCCTCCCGCCCCCGGAACAGACGGCGGAACAGGGCGATTTTGTCGTCGGTGGTGAAATGGGTTGGGGCTGGTGCCGATTCCGTTGGGGCAGGAACGGGGGCAGCGGCGGTCGGTTCTTCCCAGGCGATTCCGTACTGGGTCAGCAGTTCCTTGAGGCGGGCGTTCTCCTCGCGCAGACGCCGCAGTTCGTCCTGTTCGCCACCCGATACCATCTCTTGTCAATATCTCCATCGACCTGATATGCCATGGCCCGATTGTCACAAGCCATGTCGCGAGTTTGTCGCAAGTATCCCTCTGCTACTCGTCGGCATGGTGTTGCAGCCAACGATGGCCTTTACCGGTCAACCGGTAGCGCTGCGTCGGGCTGCGCGGGGAATCGGGTTGGGTACGTTCGATCCATTCGTCTTCCATGGCCGGGTTGAGGTAGTTGTTCCGAAACGTAGGACGGTGTGACAAACCCAAGGCCTGCATCAAATCGTTGCTACCCAGTTCGCCGCTCCCAATCGCGCGGATCAATGCCGCTACTTGGTCGGTTACTTGGTCGCCTACTTGGTCGGTCGATCACAGCTTCGCGGACGGCATCGCGTAACGCGCTCAGCATGAACTCGACAAAAGGAGTGGCATCCGCTTGGCTGTCGGCCACCGCCAGGACCCGGTAATAATCCTCCTGGCGATCACGGATCACAGTCTCCACCGGCAGGTAAGCCAGCAGCGGCTTCCAGTTCCGGAGAATCAGGGTTTGCCACAGCCGTCCCATGCGGCCGTTGCCGTCGGCAAAGGGGTGGATGAATTCGAATTCGTAGTGAAAAATGCAACTGGCCACCAACGGGATGCTCGCGGGTAGTTGCAAGCCAATCCAGCAGATCCGCCATCAGTTTGGGCACACGATCAGCAGGAGGAGCCATGTGCACCAGCTGTTCTCCCCGGAAGATGCCGACCCCGCCGGATCGATATCGACCCGTCTCATCCACCAGTCCGCGCATCAACAACTCGTGCGCCGCCAGCAAATCCTCCTCGACACTGGCGTCCCAGTCCTCCATGGCCTCGTAGGTCGCAAAGGCGTTACGCACCTCCTGAATCTCGCGGGGGTGTCCCAACACCCGTTTGCCTTCAATCACGGCGGTCACCTGTTCAAGGGTGAGCGTGTTGTTCTCGATGGCCAGCGAGGCCTGGATGGTGCGGATGCGGTTCTCCCGGCGCAGGCGCGGATGTCAGGTTCTGTTCGGCCAGCACTGTGTAGCGGCCGATGGTTTCACCAATCTCGGCGACCAGATTCACGATTGCCGGGGTGATGGTGTAGGGTGGCTGATATTTCATGTCGCCTCCCTCGCTAATAGAAATGGTGCAAACCATGTCGCGCAGTGCCCTAGCTCAACGCGATTCCACACAACGGAGGCCCCTTTGATGCGGGTGATCGCGGAGTTCTGTCGGTTGGTGTTGGTGAACTGGGGCCGAAAAATTTTCATCGCTCACCACCAGAATCCACCGCATCGGTTGCCGGGATGGTGTCGTAAATCACCTTCGAAAGCACCGCAAAGGCCGCATCCTCAAAGGCCTTATCATCCATGTAGCGCGTGACGATCTTGTCGTTCTCGCTCATGCGCTGAATCATCAGGTCTTCGATCAGCATCTGACGCATGCCCAGCTGGAACTTGTCGAAGGGATTGGCCTGGCGCAGTCTGGACGACCTGCTCGGTGTATTGGCGGCCTTCTCCTTGATCTGCTCGAAGAACAACCGGTCTTCCTCGGTGAACTTGCGTGCCGAAGCGATCGTTCAGCACCTCGATGATCTCCGAAAGCGGCGCCTTCTCGTCCTTGGCCTTGCCGGTGCCGACGTCCGTCGGGCTCTTCACGCCGTACTGCGCCTTCGCCCTCGCGCAGCTCGATGGCCCCGGAGAAGACCCGTTGCAGGCGGTAGTACTGCAGGCGCCACCTCATCACCCAGCTTGACGGTCGCTGGTGTCGCGGTCCAGCGGCAGGTGCGGCAGCAGGAACCGGCCGAAGCTGTAGAGCATCTCCAGGTCGGGGTCGGCGTAGGGGATGATCTGGCTCAGGAAACGCGTACACCTTGACGTAACCGCTCAGCTTGTCGCGGAATTCGCCGCGCTGTTCCTCGTCCTCCATCGCCTTGAAGCGATCCACCGCCGGTTGCAGATGGCGCTGCATGTGGGCGTGGTCGGCGGCGTTTTGCTTGCCCGGCGGCTTGTAGAAGACCTGGGCGAAGGCCTCGACCTCGCTCCAGTGGTAGACCTGCAGCCTGATCCAGCTCGTGCTTGAGCGCTTCGAGCTTGGATGGGGTCGGAACTCTCCTGCAAGGCTCGGTCGTGTCGTAGTAGGGCTTGAAGGCGCGGTAGATGTCCTCGGCCTCGTTGACGAAATCGAGCACGAAGGGCGTCGTCCTTGCCCGGGATCATGCGGTTGAGGCGCGACAGCGTCTGCACCGCCTGCACGCCGTCGAGCCGCTTGTCCACGTACATCGCGCGCAGCAGCGGCTGGTCGAAGCCGGTCTGGTACTTGTTGGCCACCAGCAGCACCTGGTAGTCGGGCGAGGCGAAGCGCTCCGGCAGCTGCTGCTCGCTGATCGGCTTGCCGCTCACCACATCGGTGTTCATCCCCGGCTCGGTGTATTCCAGGCCGGTGTCCGGATCGCGCACCGTGCCGCTGAAGGCCACCAGCGGGCGGATGTCCGTGTAGCCGTTCTCGGCGATGTAGCGCTCGAAGGCCTGCTTGTAGCGCACCGCGTGCAGGCGCGAGGACGGTCACCACCATCGCCTTGGCCCGCCCGCCGAGCTGGTGCATGCACGCTGCGGCGGAAGTGCTCGACGATCACCTCGGTCTTCTGCTCGATGTTGTGCGGGTGCAGGCTCATGAACTTGGCCAGCGCCCGCGCCGCCTTCTTCTTCGGCAGGTCGGGGTCGTCCTCGACCGCCTTGATCAGCCGGTAGTAGGTCGTGTAGGTGGTGTAGTTCGTGCAGCACGTCGAGGATGAACCCCTCCTCGATCGCCTGGCGCATGCTGTAGAGGTGGAAGGGCTCCGGCTTGCCGCTGGCTCCGGTGCGGCCGAACAGCTCCAGCGTCTTGCCCTTGGGCGTGGCGGTGAAGGCGAAGAAGCTCAGGTTCGGCTGCCGCCCGCGCGAGGCCATCACCTGGTTCAGGCGGTCTTCCCAGTCCGCCTCGCTCCTCGTCGTCGTTCCGCCGGCATCCGCGCCCGAGAATCGCCTTCAGCTCCCGCGCCGTCTCGCCGGTCTGGCTGGAGTGCGCCTCGTCCACGATCACCGCGTAGCGGCGCTTGCGCGATCTCCGCCTCCCACGCCTTGGCCTGCGCCTTCTCCTCAGCCGGTCGCCTTCTCCTGCGCTCTCCGCCCCGGCGGCATGCAGCAGGCCGCGCAGCACGAAGGGGAACTTCTGCAGGGTGGTGATGACGATCTTGGTGCCGTCGATCAGCGCCGCGGCCAGTTGCTTGCTGAATCCTGATCGATGGCCTTGACCACGCCCTGGGCGTGCTCGATCTGGTAGATGGCGTCCTGCAGCTGGCGGTCGAGCACGCGCCGGTCGGTGATGACGACCACGCAGTCGAACACCTTGTCGATCGCTCGTCATCGTGCAGGCTCGCCAGCCGGTGCGAGAGCCAGGAGATGCTGTTGGTCTTGCCGCTGCCGGCCGAGTGCTGGATCAGGTAGTTGCTGCCCCGGCCCCTCGCCGCGGGCGGCCGCGACAATCTTGCGCACGGCGTCGAGCTGGTGGTAGCGCGGGAAGATCATCGTCTCCCGGGTGATGCGCCGCTGGCCGCCCTTGCCGTCGTCGACCTTCTCCTCCTTCTTCTCGATGAACATGAAGTGGCCGAGGATGTCGAGGAAGCTGTCGCGCTGGAGCACCTCTTCCCAGAAATAGCCGCGTGCGGTAGCCGGACGGGTGCTGCGGGTTGCCCGCGCCGCACTGCACCTCGCCCGGGATGGCTGCCGCGATTGAAGGGCAGGAAGATGGTCTTGCCTCCGGCCAGCCGGGTGGTCATGTGCACCTCGTCGGGGTCGGCGGCGAAGTGGACCAGCGCCCGCTGTCTTGAACTCGAACAGCGGCGCGCGCGGGTCGCGGTCCTCCTGGTACTGTCGCACCGCGTTGCGCCAGCTCTGGCCGGTGCCGGGGTTCTTCAGCTCGCAGGTGGCCACCGGCAGGCCGTTGACGGCAAAGCAGCAGATCGACGGTGTCGTGGCTCGCCCGGATGGCAGGGCACCTGCCGGGTGACCGTGAGCTGGTTCTTGGCGTACAGCGCCAGCACCTCTTCGTTCAGGCCGTGGGCGGGCTTGAAGTAGGCCAGCCGGAAGGTCTTGCCGTAGAACTTGAAGCCGTGGCGCAGCACATGCAGCGATGCCCTTGATGTCCAGTTCCTTGACCAGGGTGGTGAGCAGCATCGTCTCCAGTCGCGCCGCCGTGCAGGCTGCGCATCTGCCTCCCACAGCTGCGGCTGGGTAGCGTGCGATGAAGGCGATGATCGCCTGCGGGAACAGCGCCCGCTCCCGTCCCAGTCCGCTTACGTTGCCGGCCTGCCAGCCCTTGGCCAGCAGCATCTGCTTCCACGTAGGATTCGAAGGCTTTTTCGGTGGTCTGGTTCATGGAGCTTCCCCTTCAGATCATCCCGTTGATCTCGAACACCCGATACTTGAGCCACTTGGCGATGCCGTCGAGATCGGGGAACAGCTGTTTGTCGAAGACGCCGTACTGGTCCAGTCGGCGGCGAATGTCGTCATGGGCGGCCTGGCTGATCACCAACTCCAGCACGTCCTTCTCTTCCAGCGGCTGCATCGGTTGATGACAGGCCAGCAGCACGCCGTCCTGGGCGCGGATGCGCGGCGAGACGTGTGGCGGGTCGTAGATGACGTTGCCGGAGATGTCGAAGGGTGACAGCTCACCTTCTTTGGCAAGTTCCATCTGGGTGCGCGGCCGGGTGGCAGTGGCCGTGTCCAGCTCGTCGTCCGCGAGCACCGGCGCTTCGCCACTTTCATCCAGCCCGAAGTCGTCGTAGCCGTCGTCGTCGCCTGAAACGGGCGCAGCGGATTCTGGCTCCTCCGTGCTGGCCGCGCCGTTCTTCTGCTGGCGGCGCAATTCGCTAAAGCGCGGCGGTTCGCTGATCAGCACATAGACGGCGCTGTCGTGAGGATTGCCGTCCTTGTCCTTCTTGGATTCGCGGCAGGCAAAGTAGAGCGCCACCAGAGGGTTGGTGGTCCAGTCCATGAAACGGGTCGGCAGGCCGTGGTGCTGGGCGATGGCCAGTGCCTCCCAGTCGTTGCGCGGCAGGTGATTCACATAGGTGAGCAGGTGGTTGCTGAAGGTCTCCAGCACCTCGTTTTCGAGCCGGTCGCGCTCGGCGGGCGGCAGACTGTTCAGGTGGGCATAGCGTCCGATGGAGGGCTTGAGGTCATAACCTTCGAAGGCCCGCTTGGTCTGGCCGCGGAAATAGCGACGTTTGCGCTGGCCTTTTTGATCGGTGACACCTATATCGTCGCGAACGATGCGGAGATACTCTTCAAAACTGTTGATGGTGAACTCGTTCATGCCACCGCCTCCCGAACATCGATGATGTGCAGGGAAGCACGAATGCCGCAAGCGCATGGATGCGCAGGAGCGGCCTTGCCGGTGAGAGCATGGCTACGCATTTGCGATCTCCTTGCCTCTAACGTCTATTTTCCCCGTCACGGCAGCGGTGATCAGGGCGGTGCGGTACTCCTGCAAACGGGCGATGGCCGCTTCGACCTTTTCCACCAATTTGTCAATCTTAGCGGTTTCGCGGTCGAGATAGGTGGCGATGGCGGTTTGTTCGGAGCGCGTAGGAAGAGTTATAGGCAAAGTAGACTGATAACCTTCGCTAAGAGAAGGTACTGCACCTGGGTTAGTGAACTCGCCAAAGTCGAGAGTGCTGAGCCAATAAAAGCCGAAAGCGGTGTCAACTTTCTTAGCGTTTGGAACAAAAGCCGTCATGTTGTTATCGATACAACACGGCGTGGTTGTAATTCGTCTTCTGTTCAATAGAAGAGCTGCACCAATTTTTGCGTAAATTATGGAATCCGGTGGGATGATTCTGGCTCTCAAGATCGAAGCAGTTTCGCGGCTTATCGAATGCTCGCCACGGGTCATTTTTCTACCGTCCGAGGAGCTTGTTAGATCGCCTACCTTGAAAAAAGGGTACTCCTCATCATCTATGCCTTGGAATTCATGTGGAAAACCTGCCCCAGCAAGTAAGTTTCCGACATCTTTCAGCCGTCTAACATCCCACCCCTCTGGCACCTGGCCCAGCCATTCGATGCCGGAGTCCTTGAAGCGGGTGTGGGGTTCGAGGCCGAATTCGCGGGCGGCGTCTGCGGGCAGGCCACGGGTGACGGTGCGGGAGATGAGCGTGGCGCGCTTCTCCTTGAGCAGCGCGATCAGCCGCCGCTTCTTCGCCACCAGCGTATCGATCCGCCCCGTCTCCCGGTCGAGAAAATCGGCGATGGCGGTTTGTTCGGGGAGTGGGGGTAACGGTGTCAAAAAATCCTTGCAGAATTCCGGTGGCACACGCTTTTGCCCGCCCGCCCCATACATTTCCGATTCGCCGAGCTTACGGTAGCCGTCTGTGATGGTGAGGTAGAACAAAAAACGATAATCAAGAGTCTGAGATGCTCGCAGCACGTGCAATTCGGTTGTTCCGTAGGCTGCCGAATTGACTAGGCCAGTCGCGATTGAACCTTTGCCGTTTTCGAAGCAAGGCGTGATCTTGGCGATGACGACATCTCCATCCTGAAATTCGGTGTATCCCCCACCGACCTCTGCCTTTACACGTGTCTGGTCAAGACGGATACCGCCGTATTCGTTCACGGCATCCATTGGGACAAACGAAATCTCTTGGTCTTCTTCCAGATTGCGGAGTAATGGTGCGGGTGGATTTACGCGCATAGCGAACCGACCGCGCTTCACCTCCCAATGCCCCGGCACCTGTCCAAGCCACTGGACGCCACTCTCTTTGTATTCGTGGTAAACCGGATGCCTCATGCCAGCCCCCTTTTTTGTCTACGGAAGGCACGGAACTCACTGAAAAATGCATCCTCGTCCGTGTCTTTCCGTGTTTTCCGTGGACCCATCACCGCCCTGACCCAGCCCAGGAAGCCCCGCTCAGTCAAACAACCATCAAATAAACCCAACAGGACTAACTCCTTGTTATTGCGGCAGTTAACGCCGACACCCCCCATAGAGAAGGGCCCATCCATCAAATGACCGTCAAATAAAACTCGCGTGCTCATCTGGCCCATCCTGGGAGGTATTTCATGTATTTGCGCCCGGCCTTTTCGTCATAGGGGACAATCAGACCGGCATCCAGCGCCTCCTTGATCAAGCGGGAGGCCACGGCGCTGTTCTTCTCGTCGATCCCGAACCGTTCCCGCAGGGTGGTGTTGGTCATATAGTCCCGCTGCACGTAGCGCAGGCAGGCGTGCAGGTAGCAGGCGCGGATACGGTCGGCCTTGTCCATCTCCTTCAACTCACGGTGGGCAAAGAGAACGGCGCGGGTGTGATCGTCGCTGGTTTCAAAGAGTGGGGCGGGAAGCTGATACAGCTCGGTCTGGAAGACCACCTTGTCCACGCCGCTGCCGCGTTCCTCGCAAACGCCGATGCGGCGCATGAAGGAAGCCAGCGCCTCGTTGCGTGAACGGGGCGGGCTGTCGAGAAATCGGTCGGTCTGCACCAGCGGCAGGCCGGGGTTGGTGATCTCCATGCGATGGGAAAAGATCTCCACCATGGGGCCGGTGCCGGTCAGGTGAAAATCCTGGTGGATAATGGCATTGGCCACCAACTCGCGGATGGCCAGTTCCGGGAACATGGGCACCTGCTTGCGCAGGGCCTGGCCGATCACCTCGTTGCTGGGCAGCAGGTTGGTGACAAAGCCTATCAGCCCTTCGAATCCGGCGGCATAGCCCTTGCTGCCCTCCTGCTCGCGCACGGTCTCCACCCGGCTTTCGCCCTTGTAGAGCACCACCCGCACCGCCTTGCGGGCAAGGGTGCGGAAATCGCCTAACCGTTTGGCGAACAGCACGGCTCCGAGGTTGGTGATATGCCACTTGCCGCCCTTGCCCGGGGCGATCAGGTCGTCAGCCGCTAGGGCGGACAGAATGCCGTCCCGGCCTTCGGGCAGCGGCAGGGAGAGCAGGTCGAAATAGGCGGGATAATCGAGCAGCCTGAGAACTTCTTCGGCGGCGATGTTTTCGGCGGCGATCTCCTTCTCGAAAGGCATACGGTCGAACACCCGCCACAGTTCACGCTCTTTTTCCGGGTAGTCTTTCAGCTTCTTCTTGTAGGAACCGATGCGGATGAACTCCGTCCCTTTGAACTGCACCGGATGACGGAAGGCCGCGCTGATCTCCAGCAGAACGACGGGCTTGCCTTCGGCCTGAACACCGTAAAAGCGGAAGTTGATCTTCGGCGAGAGCAGGCGCAGCAACCGGCTTTCCAGCTCTTCGTTGCCTACTTTTGCGGTTGTCGGATTGAATGTGGTGCCGATGATCTCATGGGTGTCGTTATCCAGGCCCCAGACAAGCCATGCGCTCACTTTGCCGGTCAGGGCGGCCGAATTGGCCAGAGCGGAGAGGTACTCGCCGATCTCGTCCGGGTCGGCATTGTTGTGCTTGAACTCGGCCCATTCTGTTTCGCGGGGGAGCTTGCGCAGCTCGGCCAGGATGCCAAGCAGCTCGTTTTCAGGGTGGTCGATACTCATCGCAGACCCTTTTTCTGTCCACGGAAGGCACGGAATCCACTGAAAAAATATCCCCTTCCGTGTCTTTCCGTGTATTCCGTGGACCAGTTATCCAAGATCATGCCGTGACCTCACGGAGCAGGTCGAGAATCTCCCCCTCCAGCCCCTTGATCTCGGCCTCGATCTCGGTCAGCTCGCGCGGCGGCTCGTACCGGTAGAAGTGGCGGTTCGAGCGGGATTTCGTAGCCGACCTTGGTCTTGCTGTCGTCGATCCAGGCGTCGGGCACGTGGGGCAGCACCTCGCGCTTGGAAGTACTCCTCGATGCTCTCCTTCAGCGGCACGGTCTCGGTGTCGCGCAGGTCGGTGTCCGGCTCCGGCTTGCCCTTCTTGTCGCGGCAGATCTCGGCGGTTTCGTCCCGTTCGCCGAGGGCGGCGAGCACGGCCTTGAGCTCGGGGGCGGAGAGGCTGACGTCTGCTTGCCCGGTCGACCTCGCGCAGGTCCAGCAGGAACGCTTTGCGGTCCTTGAACAGGGTGCCGCCGTGCTGGCTCGGCAAAGGCGGTGAGCAGGTCGCGGATCTCCTCGCTGTCGTGCCTTGCCGGCCTCGATCTCCTGCTGGCGGACGGTTTCGTTCTTCTTGCTGCTGGTTGCGAGGTTCTTGAAGGCGGTCTCGTTCCTCCAGCCGGGCGATGCGCTCCGCGCGTGGCCTGGAAGTTGAGACGCAGGGGGCGCTCGACGGTGATCTTGTGGAAGCCGAAGTCGTCGTTGTCGAAGATCTTGCTGACCACGCAGTTCCTTCTCCTGTGCCGTCTCCTCGAGTGAAGCTGCGGGTCTCGCCGTCCTGGAAGTTGCCGATAGATGCGGGTGATCTCGGCGATCTGGTCCGGGTCTTTGGCCTTGTCCTGCGGGTCGCCGATGCGGTGGCGCTTGTTGCCCAGGCTCTTTCCATCTGCACCCAGAAGTGGCGGGCGTCGATGAGCTGCACCTTGCCCTTGCGCTCGCTTGGCTCCTTGCGGTTGGTGAGCACCCAGATGTAGGTGGAGATGCCGGTGTTGTAGAAGAGCTGGTCCGGCAGGGCGACGATGGCCTCCAGCCAGTCGTTCTCGATGATCCAGCGGCGGATCTCGCTCTCGCCGCTGCCGGCGTCGCCGGTGAAGAGCGGCGAGCCGTTGAAGACGATGCCGATGCGGCTGCCGCCGTCTTGTCGGCGGGCCGCATCTTGGAGATCATGTGCTGCAGAAAGAGCAGCGAGCCGTCGTTGATGCGCGGCGTGCCCGCGCCGAAGCGGCCGTGCATAGCCGAGGGTGTCGGCCTCCTGCTCGATGTACTTCTGCTGCTGCTTCCACTCCACGCCGAAGGGCGGATTGGCCAGCATGTAGTCGAAGGTCCACTTCTTGCCGTCGGCGTCGCGGTCGAAGCCATCGCGGGTGAAGGTGTCGCCGAGGATGATGTTGTCGGCGTCCTCGCCCTTGATCAGCATGTCGGACTTGCAGACCGCCCAGGCTTCGTCGTTCCAGTCCTGGCCGATAGAGCTGCGGGTGGGCGTCGCGGTTGAGGTCGCGGATGTACTTCTCGGCCACCGACAGCATGCCGCCGGTGCCGCAGGCCGGGTCGTAGATGGTCTTGACCACGTGGCTCTTGGCGCAGATCCTGCTCCGGGGACAGCAGCAGGTTGACCATCAGCTTGATGACCTCGCGGGGGGTGAAGTGCTCCCCGGCCTCCTCGTTGGATTGTTCCGCCCCGATCCGGATCAGCTCCTCGAACACGTAGCCCATCTGCATGTTGTCCACCCGCTCGGGCGAGAGGTCGATCTTGGCAAAGGCCTTGATCACCTCGAACAGGAGGTTCTTTTCCGCCATGTGGGCGATCTGTTCGCTCGAATTTGAACGTTCCATGATCGCGCGAACATTGGGGGAGAAACCGTTGATGTAGCTATTTAGGTTGGGCGCGAGGTGGTTGGGGTCGTCCAGCAGCGAGTGGATCTTCTCACCTGGCAAGGTCGAGCTGCATGCGCGACAGGTTGTAGAAGCGGTAGCCGGTGATTTGCTGCAACAGCGCCTGCTGGACACGCTCGGGCTTGGTCTTCAGCGACTGGATCTCTTCAAGGACGCGGCCTGTCGGGTCGGCGCAAGCAAGCAGTCGAAGCGGCGCAGAACGGTGAGCGGCAGGATGACCTTGCGGTACTCGTTGCGCTTGTAGGGGCCGCGCAGCAGATTGCAGATGGACCAGATGAAATTGGCCAGTTGGCTGTGGGTTTCACCGTTCATTGCTTTTTGTCCTTATCGTCAGATCCGACATTTCCGGTCGCGTGCGCCTTCATCCACTGATCGATCTCCTCCCGGTCAAAACGCCATTGGGTGCCGATCTTGGAGGCGGGAACCTCGCCGCGCTGGGCCATGCCGTAGAGCTTGGTCCGGCTCATCTTGATGTAAGCCGCCAGTTCATCAATGGTCAGCCATTTGTCGATTTTATCCATGACCTCACCGTTCTGAAGAGATTCGTAGTGAAAAAATGATAAAGAAAGATAACCCTGGACACCCATAAAGACAAGAAGAAAACAGGAAATCTGGCCAGTTGCGGGATTTTTTCCGACACATCCCGCGACCACCCGGTAAGTAAGCCCCAGAAGATCAGCACGAAAAAAATTCAGCCGACGCCCGACGCTTTCTCCGTCTCTCCGGTAAGTAAGGGCAGAACCCACAACGAGGAGCGACCGACCATGGACATCAACGACCTGTTTGACGGAATCATAAAGAATATCAACCAGTTTGCTGACGAAATCGCCGAGCAGCGGTTGCAGGAAAAAATGCAGGACACCGGACGAGGTCCGGAGAATGGGGGTAAGAATGCGGAGAATTTTGAGGCGAAAGAGAAGCGGGGTATGACAAGTTTCCCGAAAAGGGAGTGATTTGGCCGGCAGCGCCGACACCCTGAAAGCGACGTAAGTCGCTGACAATATGCAGAAAAACAAAACCCGCCCAATAACCGGACGCGGTTAGTGGACGGGTCTGTCTTTTCTAAATGGTGGAGGCGGCGGGAATTGAACCCGCGTCCGTCAGTCCTCTGCTCTGCGCTCTACATGTTTAGATTCCGTCAATTGATTTAGCCGCATACAGCCCGACGGGCAGGACGTAATTGGCGATCCTGATTAGGGTTTCGCGAATCGACCTCAGGCGAGCTTCATCGCTAGCTTGTTCTGTATGACAGTCACGTTCCGTTTACAAGCATCCGTTAGTGACTGCTAGCAGGGTTTAGGCCGCTAGAGCGTAGTTGTCGTCGTTGGCAACTAGTTGGTTTGCAGCTTTGGATTAACGTGATTCGCTACCATCACGACATGCACACAAGAGTTTCGTAACCGTCGTCGAATCCAGATCGCCCCCTTGATCGGTTGTGTTTAAGAGCAGCCATTATAACCCAAATCGGCCACTTCCACCTGATCTATTTATGTGGGCTTGCCAGGTGTATTTCAAGGCCCGCCCAGGGGCGGTGCGACAACCCCCTACTGCTCTAATACGATTGTTTCACCGACCTGGGCGGCCTGGATGGCGTCTTCGCAGTAGGGGTAGCGTACCCACTGCTTTTCGCTGTACAGCTGGGTCTGGTCACCGTAGAAATCCGAGTCGGGGTCACTCGATTGGGAGTGCACCAAGATGGCGTCGGCGACAGGGCAATTGCTGTCATCCCAGGTGACGGCCTGCACGTAGGAATTGCCGGCGCGAATATCGAAGTAGCCGCCGGGGTCGAGGTTGACTGAAATAGCACCGTACACGCCCATATTGGGATCGCCACCGTGAATCGGCACATTCACCGCATTGCGGGGGTAGTACTGGGTAACCGACCAGGGCGCGTCCAGCGCGACGCCAGCGGCCTCCAGGGCGAGCACGGCATCGCTGAGTGACTGGATCACCAGGGCCTGGTTGGCCGCTACCGTGGTGTCGATGCCGCTGGGGGTATTCAGGGGGTCGGCGGGATCAAAATCCACCAGCCAGAAGTCATCGCTCTCAACCACACTGGAGAAGCTGCCGCTGAGTTCGCTGCGGATATTGCGCCAGAACTCGGTGAACACCTGGGCACCGGCACTGTCGGTATCGACTTCCTGGTCCCAGCCGGCGAGCACCGCACAGGCCCTGCGCGCGCGTTCCAGTTGTTCGCTGGAGATCCCCGGGGGCGTCCCGCCTGCGCAGATCGCCTGCACGCCGGCCAGGTTGATCTCGGCGCCGTACACCCGGTTGCGAAACATGAACTGCTTTACCGATTCCAGGGTAAAGCCGGGGGTCGCGTCAAGCCCGTCGGTGGCCTGGCGCCGCTCTTCCACCATCAGATGACCGATGCGGGTGCGCAGGAACTGCTGCTGGTTCTCGTGGCCCAGCCAGCCGAATACCACGGGGAAGCCGGTGAGGGGGTTGTTGGCGTCGCTGAGCCAGTAGCTGTTATTGCTGTTGCCCACGTAGTCCCTGGTGAGGATTTTTGGGCGGGCATCGTAGCCGTAGATATTGGTGCCAGCGGGGGTGTCCGGGTCCTGGCCCCAGTTGCAGGCCGAGCGATTGCCGTCGAGCGCGAGAATGGCACTGTTGGAGCTGCTGGTAACCAACTGTGGCACGATGCCCTGCTTGCAGTTGTCCAGCTGCTGCTGGGTTACGTGGGGTATTACCGCGACCTCGCCGTAGAAGGCATCGCCGAAACGGTCGGCCGCCACGGTGTGGAATACGGGTATCCCGATTAACTTCAGGGCCTCGGTAAACTCACCGATGGACTGTGCCTCTGCCCATGGCCAGGTACTGGTCCACCGCGCGGGTGTCCGTCAGCAGGTTGGCATCGCGCAGGGAGAGCACATTGCCGGTGAACATGGGCCATCCGTCTAACGCCGGGTCGACAGCCTTGAGGTTTACGATGGGGCCGAAGTGTGAACTGTAGAATGTGCGGGTGCGGGTTTCCAATGTGCCGTCAGCGCGTTTCACCTGGATGGAAACCTCCTTGCCGGTAATCTCGCGTGCGTCGCCGTCATAAAAATACCGGAAGCGGTCGTCTGGATCGAGCTCAAGGTCGAACAGGGTGAAGCGGGTGGCGAAGGAGACGGTATGGGTCCAGGCCACCGCGTTGTTGAAACCGATGCCCACCCAGGGCAAGCCCTGCAGGGCGGCGCCCGCCACGTCGTACTCTCCCGGAATGGTCAGGTGCACCTCGTACCAGCGGCCGGCGCCGTTCCATGGCTGGTGGGGATTGCCCAGCAGGATACCTTTTCCGGTCTGGCTCAGGTCTGCTCCCACCGCGAGCGCGTTACTGCCACCCCGGTTATCGGTCATCTCCGGTGCCAGCCGGCGCATGCTGTGCTCGAGTTCTTCCACGGAAGGCCCGGTACCGGTCGCCTGGGGGCTGACTTCGCCGGAGGCATCGTAAATAGCCTGGCGAATCGCGCCCTGGTCAGAGCTGCCACCCAGGCCAATGCGGGCGATCATCATCCACAGGTCGGTTTCATCGATGGCGAACACCCAGTCTGCATTGCGACAGCCTGCGCTGCCCACCGGCAGGTTCTCCAGCCCGGTATGCTGCAGATAGCGATTCATGCCGGCGGCAAAACCCCTGCCCAGTTGATAGGCTTCGCTCTGGGTATCGGTCAGCAAGCGCTCGCGGAATTCCTCCTTGCTACCCAGCACGGCGCGCAACACGAAATCCGAAACCACGTCGCCCTCTTCCTCACCCAGCAGCTCGGCCGAGCGGCTGGTGGCAGACACGATCTCGCGCATGGCAATGCAGAAGTTGTCCTGAGCGTAGGCGTAACCATACCCGTAGCCGAGGCTGGCCCAGTCGTTGGCGGTAATATGGGGGATGCCGTACTCGGTGCGCCGCAGCTCCGCACTCAGGGTCGACGCCGGTGGCGTTGAGTCCAGGTCGTCGTCTGAATCGGAACAGGCAGTCAGCCCGACAACAAGAATGGCTGATACGAATCGAAGCGAGATTGAACGCGGCATGGATTGGATAACCCCTTGTTGTATTATCGGGATCCGACACGGCCACCAGGGCAATGCATCTGCCCCGTTAGCCTGTGGGCAGCATAGTGCGCCTTACCCTCGAAGTCGATACCCAACCCGCACCGGAAGCGCCACGGCTTGCTCCACTTCACCGCGGTGCATCATAGGCGGGGTCGTGTGCGTCCATGATGCTATCCGCCAGTTGCTTGAGGTCTGCGGTATAGCCGGTGTCAAAGGCATAGGACTGCAGCGGCACACCATAGATGGCGCGCAACCAGACCAACTCGCCCAGGGCAACCAGTATATTGCCAGCGTGGCCCAATGCATCGGTGAAAATCGCTTCCTGGGCATTGCCGGTCAACAGCTGAACATCCGGCAACACGCCCCGGGCGAAAAGCGATCTCAATTCGACGGCGCTCTGACCGTAGGGGATGCAATAGAAATCGACACCGGGGTACTCTGCCCGCAGGGTATCGACAATCGAGTGAGAGATCGACGCATGCAGACCTTGCCAATTGGCCCGGTAAGTGCTGGCATCGGAGTTTTGTGGAAAGGGCTCCCAGGGCAGGGCAATGAAAAACCGGGTGTCGGGGTTGTTTTGCAGGGCGTAGTCAACCCAGTTACGGTAGCCATCCATACCCGGGTACTGCGGATGGTAGGTCATGCCTAAAAGCTCCACCTCACCGCTGTCGAGAATGTCCTGGATTGCTGCGCGCCTGCTGTCGCTATGCCAGAGCGCCTCGGGCGAACCGCTTGCGCCACCGGCAAAGACAAGGCTCTGCTGGTGATCGATAAATCCGGTATTTACTGCATGCAATGGCATACGACTGCCAAACGGTGCAAAAAAACTATGGCCGATAAACAGGGCCTTGAAACCCGTGTTGACCTGCTTGCGGAAGATGGCGACAAGGGGATCGACGGTCAGGCCATAGGCGCCCTCCACGGCCTCTGCGGGCACGGAGAAGCCGCATTCATTAAGCGGCGCATCGAGGCAGTAATTCGCCCAGCGATGGAAATACCAGCCGTTGCGGGGCATACCGTAATAGGTTTCGTCGTAGCTGCCGGTCACCACGTTTTCGCTACAATTTGCCTGGCCCGACCGGTAGTCTTCCAGCAGGCAATTTCTGCTGCCGCTGGCAGAGAGAACGTCACCCTCACCGACAATCTCGATGGGGTGGCTGCAGGCACAGGCCAGCACAAGCGTGGCCAGCAGCGCAAAAACTGTTTTCCGATACTCCCGGTTCATAGCCCCTTCCCGTTTCACTGGTATGGCTACAGGATAACGACCTGGCGGGCGGTGATGCGAAGGGTATTCACATGACATACGACACATTCACCGGCTTTTCCCCATAGCCTCAGGCTAGTAACAATGACGGTAGAGCAACGCGCTCCAGTGACGTTTGCGCTCGCGCATGCGAGTACCGGCGGGCTCCACATAACCCTGGCGCAGGGCGTGTTCCAGCTTGCTGATGGCGCTGCGGTAGTGGTCGCAGTTGTCGCGGGCTGCGGGCTTGCGTACGGATTTTGGGAGAACGCGCTTGCTGCGCACCTTTGGCGCTGCCATTTGCGGTGCAGGTTGCCCTACGTTCAGGCGCGGCAACTGCCCTGCCTTTATCTCGACAGCATTGTCACCAACCGGCGGCCGGTCGGCATAGTGGGTTGTGCCCTGGTTATCGACCCATTTGTAAATGCCGCCAACTGCGGGCGGTGTGGCAAGTGACAAGAGGCAAATACTGAGTAAGGCAGAACATCGTTGATACATGCGGCTACGCTCCCTGTGGCCATTGGTAGGTGAAGCTTCCGTGCTTCGTCCCGGCTATCATCAGCGCTTTGCCGGCACCTGCCAAGCACGGGCTTTGGCAATTTTACCTGGCATTGAAACGTCACTGTCATGTGCAATCCGCGCAGACCGATGGTGCGCAATGCCACTGCCCGTCGCACAACCCGTCGCCATGGCAGCGGGAAAAAGCCCAACAAACCTGTGAGCTACGACGGCGAGCCGCAAAATACAGGACACGGCTGCGGTGATAGGCAGTGGCTACATGCCGGTATGGTCAACAGCCTGCACTGTAATACGCAGTAAAGGCAGTGCGCAGGCATTCCAGCACCGCGGACTTGCCCGGCAACTGAAGCCCTTGCGCAACCGTCGCCACAGAGTGTTGTTGCAACACCCGTGTGACCAGCACCTTGCGCTGCAAATCGCTCAAGCTATTGACCGCGTTGGCATCGGCTAAAATATTCAGCGCGGCCCTGCGCAGGGCAAACTGGCAGTGCTCATAGGTTCTCGCGCCATGGGTGAAATCGCTCAGGTCGGTATGGTCGCGGGGCTGCAGGGAATGCGGCGCAGGCTCCAGTGCTGGCAACAGCACGCCAACGATATCGGGCTCGAGTTGTTGCAACGATGCGCCCAGGGCGGCGGCAAAGGTATCGGCAAAGCGCTTCCGCTCCCGCGCTACGCTGTCCTGCTCGCCGGCGGCCAGACCCTGCAGCACCATCAGCGCGTGACTGCCGCTGGAGGCATCGCGGCGCACGCCCAGCGCCACCGGTGTATAGTCGGCCCTTTGCCAGAAGCGCACCAGCTCACTGCTGCAGGCGAAACTCGACCCCAGGTAATTCACCCCCTGCTGCAAGGCCGACTGCCGCAGCTTCCGCAGCATGCGCTGACCCAGGCCACGTCGCTGTAGTGCAGGGTGCACCGCGATGCGTACCACCCGCCATACCGACCTGGCCAGCAGTTCGGCATTGCCGCTATGCGCCCACAGGGCCTGCGGCAGCAGGTGTCCCCGGGGTCGGCGGCGTCCCTGGCGGATAGAGCCCACAAGCCCGACCGGCAAGTTGCCCTCCTGCGCGACCATCACCACCCCCGCTACCCTGGTGCCGGACCGTGCCACCAGCAGGCGAATATTGGGCCCATCAAGCAATATCCGCACATCGTCGGGACTGGTGCGGTAATGGGCGTTGACCAGCAAGCCCACCAGCTGCGACAGCAACTCGGGCAGTTGCACCAACTGGCGCCTGTCCAGCCATTCAATCTCGAGCTGGTCGATCATCACGCTCTCGAGGTCACCTGGCGGCGAGGGCTCAGCGCCCAGTAGCAGCATCGCGTTGACACTTGCCTCCAGCGGGTCGTTTTCAGCCCAGCGAATGGGCTGCTGCAACACCAGCGAGCGCCACTGTGGTCGCCGTCGCTCCAGCTCCCTGGAGAAGCGAATGGCAAAGCCCTGGCCAGTGCCCTCGTAGCCGTGCACCGTGGTGGTAAATACCACCCGCCGATAGTGATCCAGTATTCGGCTCAGCAGCGGCAGCGGGATCCCCGCCGCCTCGTCCACCAGCAACAGGCGCGCCGGCGGTATCGTGCGCAGCAGCTCATCCGGCGGAACATACTGCAGGCGGCGATCGCGCCACACCAAGGTGTTGCCCTGCCGCCTGCACCCCTCGAGCAAATCCGCCGCGTGCTGCAATACCGCAGTCACATTGCTCGCCAGGGGCGCGGTAAGGAGGATGGTGTCGAGTTCAGCCTGCAGCAAGCGCGCCGCCGCGATACCCAGTGCGGCACTCTTGCCACGGCCCCGGTCAGACCTCAGCACCAGCGGCCGACAGCGATGTCCGCGAACCACCTGCTCAATCGCCTCCACCGCCTGCAGCTGGTCGCTAGTGCGACAGGTGGAGTCGGCGAATGGTTCAGCGGGCGCAGGCTCTGTAGTTGGCAATGGCGGCAGCGCTGCGCCCTGGCGCACTATGATGGCGTGCCCATCGCGCCGTAGGGTTTGACCCAGGTGCTGCAAAAACAGGCGCTCGGGCGGGTCGGTAAAACCCTCCACCCGCATCCGCCGGTAATCCGGATCTGCATAATGCGGCCAGGCATCCAGTTCCGGCGCCAGCAAAACCATAAGCCCCCCGGCCCGCAGCGTGCCGGCAACTGCACCGAAGCCGTTGGGGTGCAAACCCGACCAGGCATCGTAGACGATATTCGACGTCTCTGAGCCCAGCAGGGATAAGGCCGTGCCGGGAGACTGCTGCCATCGGTGCTCCACGTTCGCGGTGCTGATCCACAGCGTACCGGGGGTATCGAGTACTGGATTGGCGAGACACCAACCCAGGCTCCACTCGCGCGCGCCAGATAACACTAGCAGGTAACGTCCGCGGCGCTGGCTTGCGTTTGCTGCCAGTGACTCCAGCCAGCAGCCAAAATTTTCAGGCTGAACGGGCATACCCGCATCCCATCACGACTCAATCCGCCGATTGTACTGTGTTGCGCATGAAGGCAGTAGACGCACCGGCCGCCAAAGCTGACAATGAGCGCCCCAGCACCTCAACCAAGGGTTTCCCCATGAATCAGCCAGCATGGCTGTACCTCGCCGTTTCCATTGTTCTGGAAGTTGCCGGCACTACCAGTATGAAACTGTCGGAGGGGTTCAGTCGCCTGCTACCCAGCGTGTTGATTTTCGTGTTCTACGGGCTCTCGTTTTATGCTTTTACCATAGCGCTGAAAAAAATCGATCTGAGTCTTGCCTATGCGGTTTGGGCCGGGAGCGGTACCGCGCTGATCGCGCTCATTGGCATCATCTGGTTCAACGACTCCGTCACGCCGCTGAAACTGGTATGCCTTGGGCTGGTCATCGTCGGCGTGACCGGGCTCAACTACGCCTGACGCTCCCGCCATCCAATGACCTGCCCCCTTTGCCATACAGGCGACAGCGTCGAGTACCACGTCGATCGCAGGCGTTGCTACCTGCAATGCCCCCGGTGCCACCTGGTTTACGTGCCCGCTCGCTACCACCTTGACCCGCATGCTGAAAAAGCCGAATACGACAAACACCAAAACACCCCGGATGACCCCGGTTACCGACGCTTCCTGGGGCGCCTGGCAGAACCACTGGGTGAACGGATGGCAGCGGGCAGCAGGGGGCTGGATTTTGGCTGCGGCCCCGGCCCGGCGCTGGCAGACATACTGGAAGGCAAGGGCCTGCGGGTCGCGCTTTACGACCGCTATTACTTTCCCGACGCCAGCACGCTGTGCGGCAGTTTCGACTTTATCTGCGCCACCGAGGTGGTCGAGCACCTGGCACACCCGGACAAAGAAATCAGCAGGCTCTGGCAGGCACTTGCCGGGGGAGGAGTGCTCGCCATCATGACCAAACTGGTCATCAACCCTGATCGCTTTGCCAACTGGCACTATATCCGCGACCCGACTCACATCGCCTTTTACAGTCGTTCTACCCTGCAGTGGCTGGCGCGCCGGCTGGGGGCGAGACTGGAATTTGTGGGTGACGATGTCATATTCCTGACCAAAGACAAAGCGGGGCGGTTTGACGGCTAACCTCCGGTGCGACCGACGGGATCCTGGTGCACGATCACATGCGCCCCGGGGAATTCGGCCCGTATCCCCTGCTCTACGCCGTCCGCTATGCCGTGGGCCAGGATCAACGGGAGGTTGTCGTCGAGCTCAAGGTGCAGTTGCACGATGGGCACCTGGCCGGACTGCCGGGTGCGCAGGCCATGCACCCCATGGACATTCTTGTCGCGCAGGGCGATGGCGACTATTTTTTGCTTTTGCTCCAGTGGCAACTCGTGGTCCAGCAACTGCTGGGTGGCATCGAAGCCGATACCAACGGCGCTGTAGGCGATTGTCAGCGACACCGCGATGGCCAATACCGGGTCGACCCACAGCCAGCCAATCGACGCGGCGAGCAAGGCCAGGATAACGCTGAAGTTAGCCAGCAGGTCGGAAGCGTAGTGCAGCGAGTCGGCGCGGATGGCGGTAGAGCCGGTCTGGCGCACGACACGCCGCTGGTACACCAGTAGCAGCAGCGTCAGCGCGATGGCGAAAACCATCACCGCGACCCCGGCTCCCACCGCTTCCAGTGGCTCGGGATTGCGCAGGCGATCAATTGCCCTGAACAGCAAAAACACCGCTGAGCCGAGAATAAACACCGACTGGGCAAGGCCGGCCAGGGCCTCCGCCTTGCCGTGACCGAAGCGGTGCTCGGCATCGGGTGGTTGCAGCGAGTAACGGATTGCAAACAGGTTGATGAGCGAGGCGAAACTGTCCATCAGGGAATCAACCAGTGATGCCAGCATACTTACCGAACCTGTCAGCAGCCAGGCCACCAGTTTGACGGCGATCAGGGTTGCCGCGGTCAACACCGAGGCGTAGCTTGCCCGCCGCAACAACCGGCCTTTGTCGGTGGCACTCAATCTGTCATGCATGCTTCACATTCGTTTGTCAGTCGTTCGCTTAAACCCCTATTGTCCCACGTTGCAGACCGGGGTAACACTCCCCGGGACGGTGGCCGCGGTTTGACAAACACACCGACCGCAATCAGTATTGGTATATCGCGCACGGGCATTCGGGTGACTCTCCCTTTCGATGCTACAGCTTATCGCAACTCTCTTGCACCACCCGCTTCTGGCCCGCTCAGGGCATTCGCTCCCTTCACAATCAAACACCCCACCGAGGAAGACCCTATGAAGTCATCGGCCGATTCCGCCGTGCCCGTCAGTAACGTCAAGTCCATGGCCTCGTACCCACCTCGTGGCGAACCCATCGACCGCAAGATATTTGTGCTCGATACCAACGTACTGCTGCATGACCCGCTGGCGCTGAACGCTTTCAAGGAGCATCGCGTGGTGCTCCCCATGACCGTGCTGGAAGAGCTCGATCATATCAAGGACCGGCCTGACAAGGACGTCAGCCGGGAGGCGCGAATCGCAATCGGCGCCATCGACAGGGTCATGGCCAACGCCACGCCACAACAGATCCAGGACGGCGTACCCATAGCAACCCTGGTTGGCGACGGCGAAGCACAGCCAGGCTGCCTGAGCATTTTCCAGGACCAGAGGCTGGCCGCTGCCAGCGATATACCCTACCTGTGCACCACTACCGACCACGCCAACGACAATCGCATCATCAATGTCGCACTGCAGCTGCAGCACACCCATCACGACCACACGGTGGTGCTGGTAACCAAAGACATCAATATGCGACTCAAAGCCAAGGGTTCCGGCCTGCACCACGTGGAAGACTACCGCAAGGACAAGGTGCTGGACGACATAGACCTGCTTTCCAAGGGTTATGAGAAAATTTCAGGCAGCTTCTGGAGTGGCGTCAAAAAAGTGGAAACCAGCACCAGCGGCTCGGCGACACTTCATGTCATCGCCCGTGACACCCTGCCCCACGCCCATATCAATATGTTTGTGATCGACGACCACGGTTTCGTGGGGCATGTCTGCGCCCTGGACGAACACAGCATCACGCTGACCGATCTCAGTCATGACCGGCTGATGCACCAGAGTATCTGGGGCCTGCGCCCGAGAAACCTGGAGCAGGCCATGGCGATCTACCTGCTGCAACTCGAAACCATAGACCTCACTGTGATGACTGGCCCCGCCGGCTCCGGCAAAACCCTGCTGGCACTGGCCTTTGCCCTGCAGGCCATTCTCGAGGAGAAGCGCTTTAACAAACTGATCGTGGCGCGCTCGACCCCGCCCATGGCCGAGGATATCGGCTTTTTGCCCGGTACAGAAGAAGAGAAGATGGCGCCCTGGCTCGCGGCCTTTGACGACAACCTGGAGATTTTGCACGGCTGGGACGAATCGCCATTCGGTAGTATCGACTACGTCAAGGAAAAGGCCAACATCCAGTTCAAGTCCCTCAATTTCATGCGCGGTCGATCGTTCAACAATGCCATTATCATTATCGATGAGGCCCAGGGCCTGACCCAGTTCCAGCTCAAATCGATTATTACCCGGGTCGGCGCCAACTCCCGGATCGTGGTACTGGGCAACCTCGCCCAGATCGACAACAAGTACATTACCCCGCTGACCTCGGGCCTTACCTACCTGGTAGAACGCTTCAAACAGTTCGAACACGCCGGCGTGATGCACGTCAACGGCATTGAGCGCAGCCGGCTGGCAGCTTTTGCCGAGGAGAATTTATAGCCGCCATAGTAACCAGCCAGGAGCCTGACGGTTTTACTTAGGCGCACATTAGATCAGCGCCAGGCTCAGCCAGGGGATGTAGGTTATCAACAACAGCGCCACCAATAATACCGCCATAAACGGGAGCGCGGCGCGGTAGAGCTCGGTTATCGGTCGACTGAAGCGATAGCTCGCAATGAACAGGTTCATCCCCACCGGGGGCGTGAAATAGCCAATTTGCATATTCGCGAGAAAGATAATGCCAAGGTGTACCGGGTGGATGCCATAGGCCACCGCAACCGGCAAGATGATCGGCACCATGATCACAATTGCAGCAAAGATATCCAGGATCGCGCCCAGCAGCAAAAGGAAGATATTCAGCAGGATCAAAAAGGTCCATCGACTGTGAATGTGCTGCTGGATGAATTCGAAAGCACGGGTAGGTACCTGCGCGTCCACCAGCACATTGGTCAGCGCAAGGGAAACCCCCAGAATCAGGATAATGCCGCCGACCATGGTCATCGACTTCAACAGGATCTGCGGCAACTTCGAGAGGCTGATTTCGCGGTAAATCAGCACTTCGACCAGCAGCACATAGAGCGCAATCACCGCGGCCGTTTCCGAGACCGCAATTACGCCGCCATATATCCCGCCAATGACCAGCAGCGGCAATGGCAGCTCCCATTTGGCATCGAGCAATGCCTGCTTCAGCGCCGGGCCGGAGAAGGCCTGCATCTGGATGGGCCGGTTGCGGTTATGCCAAAGGCTCCATGCCGACAGCAGCACCACCATCAACAACGCCGGGAGGATGCCGGCGAGGAACAATTGCTGAATGGTGAAGGACTCGCCCACATCCATTTGCTGGGCGATGATGCCGTAAAGTATCAGCGGCAGGGACGGCGCCAGTAGCAACCCCAGGCTGCCGGATGTGGTGACCAGGCCGAGGCTAAAACGATCCGTGTAGCCCACCTGTTTCAGCGCCGGGTACAACAGCGCCCCGACCGCGACTATGGTGACGCCACTGGCACCGGTAAACGCCGTGAACAGGGCGCAGGTCACAAACGCGATGATCGACAGCCCCCCCGGCATCCACCCCAGCAGGGCCTGGGTGAGGTTGACCAGTCGGGTGGAGGTCCGGCTTTCCGCCAGCAGGTAGCCCGCCAGGGTAAAGAGCGGCAATGCCAGCAACAGGGGCGTATCGCTGATGCGATAGATCTCGATGGTGATCACCTGTAGCGGGATATCCGCCAGGTAGAATCCCCACATCGCCAGCGCCATGATCACCACGAAGATCGGCGCCCCAAGCACCGCCATCAAAATAATCAATAGCAGCAAGAACGCACTCATGGCTGCACTTCCTGGGGCGCGGGCGGTGACCATACCTGGAGCAGGAAACGCAAGCCGATAATGCCGAGCCCCAGCGGGATGATCGACTCGCACCACCACACCGGAACGTTGGCAAACGCAATGTCGCCGTACTGCCGCTCATCGACAACAAACAGCAAACCGTACCAGGCGGCAATAAAGCAGACTGCGGCGCTGAGTGCGGAACTGACCCGGGTCACCTTGCGCTGCGCGCCCGCCGGCAAGTAGTGATTCAAGACGTCAATCTTGATGTGACCATCCCCGCGGCTGGCCAGCATCGCACCGATCATTGCCAGCCACAAAACTAACACCCGAAGCAAGGGGTCACCCCAGTACAGCCCGCTGTCGAAAACATTGCGCGCCACGATCTGGTAAAGGGACAGGCCGAGCAACAACCCCACCAGCAGGTACAGCAGCAGGTTTTCCAGGCCGTGAAGAAACCGCAACATCACACTCACCGGGTCAGGGCTTGGCGCTACTGGTGGTTCGGAATTCCTTCAGGTAGCCATTGAGTTCCTGCAGGGAGCGCGCAGATACAATGTTTTTGTCGGCAATATTGGCTTCGGCTTCTTCCGCGGTCTGGTACCAGCGCTCACGCTCGGCAGCGGATAACTCGAGCTCCTCGATGCCCTGCTCCAGCAGGGCGTTGTAAGCGGCAATGTTATCGGTGCGATTTTGCTGGTCGATCTGCTTGAAGCTTGCGCCCATCACCTCTCTCACCACCGCCTGGTCGGCGTCGCTTAGCTTGCCGAATGCCTTTTTATCTATCGCCAGCAAGGCATAAAAATACAGCATGGGCAGGTTGGTCATGGTCTGTACCTGGGTGTGCCACTGGAGCGCGATGGCGCCAATAGGCGATGTGGCGACGGTATCCACCAGCCCGGTCTGCAGCCCCGCCAGCACATCTGCCAGGTTCAGGGGGATGGGATTGACCCCAAAGGTTTTGACGGCCTGCAAACCACCGGGGTCGTTATTGGGTATCCAGACTTTGCCGGCGCGAAGCTCTTCCATGGTGGTAATGGATTTCTTGGACAGGATGTAGGCGAATCCACCCTCGGCAAGCCCGAAGGTGACGAAACCATTTTCTTCGATACCGGCGATGATCTTGTTGTCCATCCGCTCGCGCACGTAGTCCACCTCTGCAAACGAGTGGAATTTAAGCGGCAGGTTATAGACCTGGGCGTCGGGATAAAACGACAGCATCGCCCCACCGGGGACCGCACCGCCCTGGAGCTGGCCGATGCGGATTTTTCGCAGCACAGCCTCATCACTTCCCATGACACCGCCGGGGTAAAACTTGAACGTTACCCTACCCCCGGTTTGCTCCTCGATGGAATCAGCCGCGGCCCGCATCGACTTCATCCAGCTGCTGCCATCGGGGGACAGCGTGGCAATCTTGAACTGCGCTGCCCGTGCGGGGCCACCCGTCAGCAGCAGAACCACGAGTGCAAGCAACAGCCAGACCTGGCAATTGATCCGGGTGCGGAAACTATTCATGGGGAAACCTCGTAATCAAAAGTATTCTGCTTCTTCTGCCAGCAGAGCCGTCGCCTCTTCCTGCGCGACGGTATTAATCAACACATAGCCAGGCACATCAGGGTCGCCGGCCAGGACTTCAGTGAGTAACTGATTGTGGAGTTCCTGATCAAATACCAGGCGGGCGTACTGTCGCGCGTAGACCACCTTGGCCATCAGGTTCTTGCCCTCAGAGATCTCTATGGCGCGTTCAAAATGCAGCTTCCCCTGCTCCGGCCTGCCGCCCAGCGCCGGTGGCAGCAGGGTAGCAATGCCCCCGAGGTAGAGATGCGCCATGCCATTCTCGTAGGTGTCGTCCAGCGCGACGACCTGCTGCAAAATTCGCTCGGGACGGGCCAACGATGCCACCGCACTCCAGTTGTCACCGTTGGCCCGAATCCAGTTCAACCAGGACACCGCGAGGGTATAGGCATAGGGCAGGTCACGCCGCTTGAGTTGCTCGACCGCCTTGTCGAACTTGGTGAAATCCATTGACTTCCAGGCGCAATACTCCTCCTCGCGGGAACAAACGGCACGCCAGGCATAGTCGAGGGATTTTGCGCTGAGCTTGCCCCGCCTCTGGGCCTCGGGCACGAATACACCGGCATAGGCGTCGTTGAGGCTGGCACCGGTCTTGAGCAGGTCGGCGTCCTCCGGGTTGGACTCGATCATGCTGTCTACCAGCACCAGAAAGGTCGGTATCGCCTGCCCCACTGAGGCCACGTCGTTGCTGTTGTAGATTGCGCTGGAGATGTCATCGCCCAGTTTGCTGGCCTGGGATGCGATCAAGCTCGAGCAACCCAGCGACGGCAACAACACAAACACGAGCAGGGCGACAGCTAAATAGTGATACACACGAATACCCGGGGAAGACGACAAGGAACGCTATTATAGCGGTTGCTTTGCAGTGAATAAATGACCGCCCTCTGGCGACGGCTGCGCCGAGTCGGCGCCACGCTACTCCAGTGCGGCCTGTTGGCGCTGCTCCAGCCAGTCGCGCAGCGCAGGACCCGTTCCCATGCGCCAGGGCCTGACCTCACTCTCTGGCAGCAGTTTCACCTCGGCTATCTCATCGCCGAGCTTGATCTCACCGAAAGCGCGCAGATGATACACCACCAACAGCTGGTTTTGCTCAAAAAATGGATAGTTGCCGACGAACGAGTCGATGTCGCCGCTCAGCCCAAGCTCTTCTTCAAGTTCCCTCAGGACCGCCGACTCCGGCGTCTCGTTCTGCTCTAAAAAACCGGTAATCAGCGCAAACCATCCCTCGGGCCAGGCGCGATTACGGGCCAGCAGAACCTGACCCCTATATTCCACAATGGCCGCCACTACCGGGACCGGATTGTTCCAGTGCACAAAACCACAGCCAGCAGAGCATTGCTTGCGGATTGCCTGGTTGATCAGCCCTTCCTGTAATTCTGCTGCACACTCCGGGCAATACTTCATTCGACCATGCTCCTTCACCCGGATCATCCCACCGGTGTTACCGGGTTAGACAACGCTACTGGCGGGTATCGTTGCCATGATGCGGTCCAGCGCCTCTGCGGGGTCATCCACTACGATCAGGCTGTCGATGTCTGAGGCGTCGATGGTTCCACACGTTACCATTTTCTGACGCACAAAGTCGATGAGGTCGCCCCAGTAGTCGGAGCCCAGCAATACAATGGGAAAGCGACGCACCTTGCCGGTTTGAACCAGGGTCGCGGTCTCGAAAATCTCATCCATCGTGCCAAAGCCACCGGGAAAAATGATAAATGCCTGGGAATAGCGTACCAGCATTACCTTGCGCACGAAAAAGTGCTTGAAACTGATCGAGGTATCACAATAGTGGTTGGGGCGCTGCTCGGTATGCAACTGTATATTGCAACCGATGGACAGCGCCGAGACGTCTTTGGCACCACGGTTCGCAGCCTCCATAATGCCTGGTCCGCCACCCGTCATCACCGCGAAACCGCGACGGCCCGCCTCGCGGGCAGTCGCCCTTGCGAGCTGGTAGTAGGGATTCTGATGATCAAAGCGAGCGGAGCCAAAAAACGTAATGCACGGGCCAACCCGCCGGAATTTACGAAAACCCGTGATGAACTCGCCCAGAATCTGGCCAAGGCGCAGCACGTCCCCCGCCAGCGACGTGGGGCCACCCAGCAGCGCCTCATCCCTTTGCCTGGCCATCCCTTATGCCTGCGTCACCGAGGGCACGCCATCCACCACCAGTTCGCCCTGCAGATCAACGACAACATTGACGTCCATAAAAAACAAGCCAACTGTGCCGGACAATTCGTAATTGCTCTCACGCAGAAAAGAATAGGAATAGTTGATATCCCAAATGCCGATATCCAGAGTTGTTTCAGCGCTGGCCCCGGCGCTGGCTTCGATATTGTCACCGGACCAGTCCTGTTGCAGCACCGATCTCGCGCCACGGTCGAACCTGTAATACTCCAGGCCGATGCGGTGTCTGTCGGCAAAACGCCAACGCCCCAGAAACTGGAAGACAGAGTTCAATTCCTCATCAAGGTCGAAGAAATCTTCAAGGTCGACCGAAATACCCAGCACACTGTCGCCGTCGAGCCGCAATTGCGTATCCTGGTTGGAATACATCACTCCGGCGCGCAACGAAAATCGCTCGCCAAACGCGTCGATTTCAGAATTTTGCGCCAGGGCGATGCTATTGACACATAGCCCGACAAGAAGCGCACCCAGACCTGACAAAACCCGCAATTTCGACACCCCTCCAACCTTTTCCCTCTCCAACCGAGACCAGGTAAAAAGTCTGATATATTACCACAATCGCAAACTACCATGGCGGGTCACCCAGGACGGCTAACACCATGCGCGCAATGATTCTTGAACGGCCCGGCACCCCCTTGAGGCCGGTAGATCTGCCAATCCCACGAGCAGGCTCGGGGCAGGTGCTCATTGCCATCAGGGCCTGCGGACTGTGCCGCACCGATTTGCATGTTTTTGACGGCGAGCTGGATAAGCCTGCGTTACCGCTGATTCCGGGGCATCAGATTATCGGTGTCGTCGAGCAGGTGGGACCGGCTGTGACAGGGTTCAAACCCGGGGACCGGGTCGGCGTTCCGTGGCTGGGCGGCAGTTGTGGTCACTGCGATTTTTGCTTGCAAGCACAGGAGAATCTCTGTGACGAGGCAATTTACACCGGCTACCAGCGCAATGGCGGATTTGCGGAATACACCGTTGCTGACGCCCGCTACTGCTTTTCGGTGCCGGAGGAATTTCCCGACCTGCAAGCGGCACCACTGTTGTGCGCGGGCCTGATCGGTTACCGCTGCCTACGCAAGCTGGGCCAGGCTAACAGACTGGGGTTCTACGGCTTCGGCGCCGCTGCCCACATTCTCACCCAGGTCGCCCGCCATGAGGGGCGCGAGGTATACGCTTTCACCAGCCCGGGCGATACCGCGGCCCAGGAATTCGCCCTGAACCTCGGCGCCGAATGGGCGGGCGCGTCGGACCAGGCCCCACCGGTAAAACTCGACGGGGCGATTATATTTGCGCCGGTCGGTGATCTCGTGCCGACTGCGCTGAGCCATCTGCGCAAGGGTGGCACCGTGGTCTGCGGCGGTATACATATGTCGGATATTCCGGCTTTTCCCTACAATATTTTGTGGCACGAGCGCACGATCACGTCCGTGGCCAACCTGACTCGACAGGATGGTGAGGAATTCCTGCCGCTGGCCGCGGCCATTCCCATCAAGACCGAGGTACATCGATACGCCCTGGAGCAGGCCAACGAGGCGCTGGAAGATCTGCGTTACGGGCGTTTCAACGGAGCGGCGGTGATCGTACCTTGAATCGGGGCAGGCCGGTAAAGGCTTGCTAGCCGCCGGTGAAAGGCTTTAAATACGCGCAAACACACCATTTGCAGGTTCCGTGTCTATGCTTCCGATCAGGGTTTCGTCGCTCCAATCTTTTATAAGCCTGTTTTTTTGCCTGGCTCTGGCGGGTTGCAGCAGTAAACCTTATACCGACTACGATACCGGCTACGACTTCACCGGCGTGCAGCGCTATCAGCTCGAAAGCGGGGTCGACGAACAGCAGGCACTGATGGACCCCCGCATCGCAAGCGCAATCAACGCCGAACTCCAAACCCGGGGGTTAGTAACCGCAGAAAACCGGGCGAACGCCGATGTGGTGGTGCGTTACAGCCTGGCCGCAGAGGAAAAACCCAATAGCTCGAGAGTCTCCATTGGCCTGGGCAGTGGCAGTTATGGCGGTCGCGGTGGCGCTTCCATCGGCGGCAGCGTTTCAGCCCCTATCGGTCAGTCCATGCTGCTCTACAACGTTATCCGGATTGACATACTGGATGCTGGCAGCGAAAAGCTGATCTGGCGCGGCAGTGACTCCTTTGAAGTCAAGGGTAAGGCTGATGCCGAGGCGCTGAGCGGTGCAACCGAAGCCGTGGTGGCGCGTATTCTGGCCGGTTTCCCTCCCGACTCCGCCACCCATAGCACCATTGGCGCGACACCGACCACCACCCGTTAACCCCTATCGCCAGCGGAATAGACCTTGATGATAACCCGACTGCTTCTGACCCTGATCGCCCTTTGCCTCAGCGCTTGTGCCAGCGAGACACCAAAACCCAGTGCAAACGAGGACCCCTGCGCCACCATTGGGCGGATACTGGAGTCCTACAAGACTCAATTCGCAGATATCCGCGGCCAGCAGCGCAGCTATGACCGTATCACCATCTGGACCAGCACCCTGCAACTGGTCGGCAGCGGCTGCGAGATCTGGGGCTGGCAGGGAGGCAAATACAACTATGTATGCAACTATACCGCCCCGGACGAGGCCTCCGCGCGGGAAATATATGCAAGCGCCGCCAAACGAATCGAAGCCTGCGCTGGGCCCGAGTGGATGCAAAAAGAATCCGCCACCCAACAAGCAGGAGGCCAGCAGGTTCTGTGGCAGCGGCAGGCATCCAGCGGAATCGTCGATCTCAAACTGGTCCCCACCCGGGGCGTTAACAAGCCGCGCTGGACCATCTACCTGTTGCTTGGCGATTACAACCCCCAACTGTAGGCAGTCGCGAGGGGCTGGAGTTGCGGGCAGCTTAAAAATCTGCAGGGCGCGCACTCTCCCGGCGAGCACTACCATAGCGGTGGGGTACGACTAGAAATGATAGCGTGCACCAAAGCCGACGCTTTCAACCAACTCTGCGGTATAAAAGCGTGAGTACTCCAGGTATATCGACCAGTTAGCCCCGATATTGACGGAGCCCCCCAGCGAACCATAGAAGTTGAAGCCGCTGTCGTCGTCCTTTTTGCCACCCACAGACGTCACCTCTTCAGAGCTGACATCGTAATAAGCCAGGCCCGCCCTGGCATAAAAGTCTATGATCCAGACCGGCAGGCGCGGCACAAGGGCAACGCCGGTAACCCAGCCATCATATTCGGCCTTTCCCACCACCGGGCCTACCGCCGCCGTGTCGCTGAATTCGCCGAGGTGGTAGATGCCAAACTCGGTGGCCATGAATCGATTGTAACGATAGCCAAGGTTAAAGTGCGCCGACGTCGCTTTGTCGTCAATCTGCGAGACGTCGACCTCAGAATCCTGCAGGCCAAACCCGATGTACATGCCGTTATTGATATCGGCACCAAGCGGCGCAGACACCAAGACCAATAATCCAGTCGCTAGCCCGGGGATCGGGTTTTTCTTCATAATGCCTCCAATGGTAGAGCGATTCCGGTAATTGCTGCGGCAAGCTTACGGGACTGCGCTGCATACTGGCAATAGCGTTGTTGCGGTGTTTCCCGGCAACACCCATCCCAGCCGGACTAGGCGCTGCTGTCGACAGTGCTCAAGATGCTAACGCGGCACCGCGGCGGGGAACTGCTGCAATAATTTCCTCGTGGACTCACTCATCTCGGTTGCCAGCCGGGCGGGGCTGGCCCCGGGATCGTCAACCAGTTTGCTGGCGCTGCTCTGCCAAACGATGCGCTTGCTGCCAATATCGTAAACACTGAGTTTGAGATGACCGAACTCCTGGTAGCCCAGGGTGCGATGGGTGTAAAACCTGCTGCTGACCTCGTACTCTGCATTGGGGCCCGCCAGGATTCGCTCGGCCTCATCGGTGGGGGACAAGGGCCCGGGCAAACCCACCGCAGAATCACCTCCGATGCGATAATCAACCGCAAATTGCGCCAGGGTTGAGTCCCTTTGATAACCGCGCTCAGTCAGGGTGGCATCGAGCTGTGCTCGCACCGCCCGGTCGATGGCCACCATGGCTTCACCGGCTTGACCCTCAGGCAACGGTGAACTTGACCAGCGATAGTAGCGCCAGTGCTGGTGTCGCTGCTCAAATTCATCCGCTTGCCAGGTTTGGGTCCGGGTAGAGACACACCCGGACAGCACCAGAACCATCAAGCCATAGCCCGCCCATTTTCGAATCATTGCCCTTCAACCGCCGTTTTACGACCATTCCGGCTCATTATAACCTGCTTTTTTCGGCTACAATTAGGCTCACTACACAGCATGCTGCTGGCAGAAAGCCATCATAAAGGCGCACGCAGGGACCGTTTAGGTCGGCAAGAACCGCAATAATATTCTCTTCGCTACTGGAAAAAGTCAGGTCAGTTTCATCAGTGCATTGCTAAACTACTGGCCCCCAGTGGAGGTACTCGAGTCACGACTCGCGGAATCGCAAATGACACACAGTTTGAACCCGAACAAGCACCTGCAACAGTGCGAGCAACTGACCCAGGACTTTTGTCGGCAGTTGATGCAGCAATGCTGGCACCTTCTTGATGAGCGTCTCGATCAGCAAGCCCAGGATGTGCGGCTCAAGGCGGAGCAGATTGGGACCAGCATCAGCCGTCATAACCAGCAGAACTTCGCCAGCTTCAGAGAGTTGTTGCCACTGGCGACAGAGGCCGCCAGCAAAGGTCTGGCATCAGCAAGCCTGGGCAGGCAACAGGATGCTGCAGCAATCAACCGGGTCATCCAGGACAGCCTGCACAAACAGCAACCTGCCCTGCGCCAACTAAACCAGCGTCTTGCCCTGTTGCGGGGGGGACCGCGCTGCGAAGACCGGGATAACCCGTTGGCACCCGCGGCGCTGTGCCTGGCTTTTCAATACGCTGTGCGGCAGTCTGATATCGATGCCCGCCTGCGGCTGACGCTGTACGATATTTTCGGCAGTTTACTCTCAGAGCAAATTGACCGCTTTTACTACAGGATCAACCACTACCTGATCAACAACGGGATCCTTCCCAACCTGCTGCCATCCAAGCGCAGCATCAGCGAGATTCTCGGCAAACCCGGTGAAGCCTCTGCAGCCGCCGCAGAGGCTGCTGCGCCAACCCAGGGTGAACAACGACTGGCGCAGGCCACTAGCCTGCTCAAGGCCCAGGTAAAGTTGTCGGCGGCCATTCGCAACGCCATCGGCGAGGTGGACAAATCGCCCGACCATCTCTACCTCGAGGCCTGCAGCTTGTTACAACGCCAGATTGCAGAACACGTCGATTTCAATCGAGACCAGTTGATCGACCCGCAATCGACAAAAAGACAGTATTACAAATATTTGCTGGCACGAATCCGCCAGCATAACACCGGGTTGGACGCCGATAAGCTGCTCGCCATTGAATTGCTGACGCGGTTTTTCGAGACGCTGACCAACGACAACAATCTGCCCATGGAACTGCGTGGGCTGCTGAGCTATCTGCACGCGCCCTGTATCAAGCTGGTTATCAGCAGCCACCGGTTTTTCAACTCGAACACGCACCCCGCGCGCCAACTGATTGACCTGATGCTCGAGGCCGGCAGCTTATGGCTGCTGAGCCAGGCAGAAGACGAAAGCCTGGTTGAGGCCATGCGCGACGCAATCAGCTCGATTGCGTGCGATCAAACCCCCACGGAAGACAGCTTCGTAGCGGGTTTGAAGGCGTTCAGCCTGAGCCTCACGCACATACGACAGCTGGCCGGGCGGTGCGAACAGCGGGAGATCCAGGGGCAAACGGGGATGGAAACCCTGGATCTGGCCAGATCCCGCGCCCGACAGCAGGTGCGGGAGGTAATGTCGCAATTTCGCGTAAATTACGAGATCCACGAACAGCTGAGCGGCAGTTGCATAGACTTCCTGGCCTTCGTCCTGCTGCAGCACGGCGAAGGCCGCCACTGGGTTCAGGCCCAGCACCTGCTCAAGGGCATTGCATTGAGCGTGCAGGGGCAGTTGCCCCGCCAGCAACTGGTGCAGTTCCAACGCGGCCAACAACGACTTTACAACACCGTCCGCCGGGGGCTGGAAGACAGCGGTTACCAGGGCATGCTGGCGAACGACCTGCTGACATCGCTTAACCAGGCCCAACAGCGTCTGATTGAGGAAATTGCTGCGACCGATACGCCGGTGCGCAGCCCGGGCAAAATGCGGCCGGGATACGGCTTTCACCTGCTGGACCAACTGCAGACCGGCCACTGGTATCAATTCCGCGACCGGCCCCGCAGCGGGCCGATCGTGCTCAAGCTGGCCTGGTGCAGCGAAGGTCGGGCCAGGGCATTGTTCGTCGACGCCAGTGGGGCCAGGCGCCGCCTGGAGTATGCAGACACATTGGCACGCGCTTTCCAGCACGACCAGGTGAGATCCCTGGGGGCAAGTCCGACCCAATCCAGTGATGCGGCACTGGACGCTGTATTACACCAGCTTCGCCTGGATGCCCTGCGCGAGCGATTTTCCCAGCAGCGGCCGCGCGCCGGCCGACCCGAGCTTAAGATCTGCTAGCTTCCCCGGCAGAGGCCCGCGGAACTGCGCACACGGATCTACCCGCGCCTTTCGTTCCAGGTCGCCAACCTTGCATTCCCTCAGCGGCGGAACCCGCCCTGGCTGCGAGAGCCCGAAAAAAGCGTGGAACCTGACGCCGCTCTTAACTACTATAGCGGCCCTGGGCACTCGCAATAGGGGCTTCTCGTCAATGGCTCGCAGCAAGAAGAAAATCGATTTCGAAAAAAATCTCGGCGCGCTGGAGGCCATCGTTCACCAGTTGGAAGAAGGGCAATTGTCGCTGGAGGACTCCCTTAACGCATTTGAGCAGGGGGTAGCTTTGACCCGCGAGTGCCAGGCCGCGCTCACCGATGCCCAACAGCGCGTGCAACTCCTGATGCAGAAAAATGGCGATCCAGAGTTGCTCGACTTCACGGCAAACACCGACGAGACATGAGCGCGGCCTTTCAGGAATACCTGACGCAATGCCAGCAGCGCACAGAGCGGGCACTCACTCAGGTCATCCAGCAGCAAACGCTCTCCCGACCCGGCAATGGCGCCACCCTTACCCGTGAACTGTTTTCCGCCCTGGGCTACAGCCTTCTCAATGGCGGCAAGCGGGTCCGCCCCGCGCTGGTCTACGCCAGTGCTGCTGCCATCGAGCCCGATTGCAGCAACAGTAATGACCTCGACTACATCAATGACCTCGACTACATCGCCGCCAGTATCGAGTGCCTGCATTGCTACTCCCTTGTTCACGACGATTTGCCGGCAATGGACAATGATGACCTGCGCCGTGGCCGACCCACCTGCCACAAGGCCTACGACGAGGCCACCGCAATCCTCACAGGTGACGCCTTGCAATGCCTCGCGTTCGAACTGATTGCAGATTGCCCGGATCTATCCAGTGACCGGCGCATCACCCTGGTCAAGGTGCTCGCCAGCGCTGCCGGTAGCCGAGGGATGGTGGGAGGACAGTTCATTGATCTCAGCCTGGAGCAACACCCCCCTGCGCTTGAGCTGCTGGAGACCATGCATGGCCTCAAAACCGGGGCTCTGATACAGGCGGCAATCGCCATGGGCGCAATTGCGGCAGGCGCAACCGACGAGCAAAGAGACGCCCTCGACCACTACGGCCAATATATCGGCCTGGCTTTCCAGGTGAAGGATGATCTGCTGGATGTTGAAAGCAGCACCGAGGTTCTGGGTAAGCAGCAGGGCTCAGACCTGGCCAACAGCAAAATGACCTACCCGGCCCTACTGGGCGTAGAGGGCTCCCGGGACAGGCTTGCACAACTGCTGCAAGGCGCACATGATGCCTTGAAACAGTTGGGCCCCGGCGCCCAACGCCTGCAACAATTGGCGGATTACATCGTCAACCGGGTTTATTAAGAGCAGGACTCCACCCGCAGTTTTGGTTAGAATGCGAGGTTTAACCCGACCGCCATAGTGGCGAGAACACTGGTAAACCCGAGCAATGGCAAAGTTGTTTGATCAAATCCCCCTCCAGCGTCCGGATACTCCCTATCTGGATCGTATCGACTCGCCCCGGGATTTGCGCTTGTTACCGGAAGAGGCGCTGCCGCTACTGGTAGATGAATTGCGTCAGTTCCTGCTGTACTGCGTCGGCCAGACGGGCGGGCATTTTGGTGCCGGCCTCGGGGTCGTCGAACTTACCGTCGCGCTGCACTATGTCTACCAAACCCCGGAAGACCGACTGGTATGGGATGTCGGCCACCAGACTTATCCACACAAGATACTCACCGGTCGTCGCGAGCAGATGTTCACCATGCGCCAGCAGGGGGGCTTGTCCGGCTTTACCAAACGCAGCGAGAGCGATTACGACACCTTCGGGGTGGGCCATTCCAGCACCAGTATCAGCGCTGCCCTCGGCATGGCACTGGGTATTGCAGAGGGCGACACCGAGCGCCGAACAGCAGCCATCATTGGCGATGGTGCCATGACCGCCGGCATGGCCTTCGAGGGCCTCAACCACGCCGCCCATACCAGCGCCGACATGCTGGTCGTGCTCAACGACAACCAGATGTCCATCTCCCACAACCTCGGCGGCCTGAACACCTATTTTTCCCGGCTATGGACCAGCAAGTTCTATACCGGACTGCGTGAGGGCGGCAAAACCGTGCTGGCGAGGATTCCCAAGGGCTGGGAGATCGCCCGCAAAACCGAGGAGTACATGAAGGGCATGATTGCCCCGGGGACTCTGTTCGAGGAGTTGGGCTGGAATTATATCGGCCCCATAGATGGCCACGATGTAATGGAGTTGGTCCACACACTGCGCAATATGCGTGAGTTCAAGGGTCCACAGTTGCTCCATATCATTACGACCAAGGGCAAGGGCTTCGCGCCAGCGGAAGCCGACCCCGTGGGCTATCACGCGATTAACAAAATCGAGGCGAAACCGCGCGCGCCGAAGCCGGCCGCGGTGGAACCTAAAAAACCCAAGTACCAGGATGTGTTTGGCCAATGGCTTTGCGATATGGCCAGGACTGACGAACGCCTGACCGGCATCACGCCGGCCATGGGTGACGGTTCAGGGATGGTCGAGTTCTCCAGGCAGTATCCGCAACGCTACCATGACGTCGCAATTGCCGAGCAACATGCTGTCACCCTGGCAGCGGGCATGGCCTGCGAAGGTCAGAAACCGGTCGTCGCCATTTACAGTACGTTTCTGCAGCGCGGCTATGACCAGTTGATTCACGACGTCGCACTGCAGGATCTCGACGTTCTGTTCGCGATCGACCGCGCAGGTTTGGTGGGCGAAGACGGCGCCACGCATGCGGGTAGCTTCGACCTCAGCTACCTGCGCTGCGTTCCCAACATGGTGATAATGGCTCCCAGCGACGAGAACCAGTGCCGGCAAATGCTTTATACCGGCTTCGTGCATCAGGGCCCCGCCGCTGTGCGCTACCCCCGGGGCACGGGACCGGGCAGCGAGATCGCCAAAACCATGACCGCGCTGCCTATCGGTCGAGCCCAGCTTTGTATTCAGGGCGCTGGTGTAGCCATCCTGTCGTTCGGCTCGCTGCTGGACATCGCTTTGCAGGCCGGGGAAAGCCTGGGGGCTACGGTGGCGGACATGCGTTTCGTCAAGCCCCTGGACGGTGACCTGATAGAGCGCCTGGCCAACACCCATGATCTGCTGGTCACCCTGGAGGACAACGCCATCGCCGGCGGCGCGGGCAGCGCAGTCAGTGAATTTCTTGCAAGCCAGGGAATCGTCGTTCCCATCATGCATTTGGGCCTGCCCGATGTGTTCCTTGGACACGGCAAAAGGGAAGCGCTGCTGGCCAGCGTCGGCTTGAGTGTCGAGGGCCTGAGAACTAGCATCGCCGGTCGCCAGGCCTTGTTGGCATGCCCCAAATCCGCGGCAGTATCAGGCCAGAGCTAGCTCCGCTCTAGCGCACCGATTCGGCGCGCTGTATTCCTTGCTGCAATTGAATACCTGGTTTTGCGTCGAGTCGTGCACACCAAGCACCGATTGCCGAGGCCTGGGCCGCTGATTCCGGACAGCGCACGATTCCTCGCCGAGACCTCCCGATAGCGATGCCATAAGGCGCATGGCTATTCGCCGAAGAGATGCCCAAGCTTGCCCGCCTTGGTGGCCAGATAGCGAGCATTGTGGGCATTCTGGCCCGTATGCAGGGCGATTCTCTCCACTACCTCGAAACCCATTTGCTGCAACGCCTTTACTTTTCGCGGGTTATTGGTAAGCAGTCGCAAGCGCTCGATCCCGGCGTGCTCCAGCATGATTTTACAGATGCTGTAATCACGCATATCGGGGTCAAAACCCAACTCCTCGTTAGCCTCCACGGTATCGGCGCCCTGGTCCTGCAGTGCGTAGGCCCGAATCTTGTTCATCAGCCCGATTCCGCGACCCTCCTGGCGCAGGTAGAGAATGGCACCCCGGCCATCTTCGGCTATCCGCTCCATCGCCGCCTGCAATTGCGATCCACAATCGCAACGCATACTGAACAGCGCATCGCCGGTGAGACATTCGGAGTGAATACGAACCAGCACCGGGCCATCTTCCGTAACGTCGCCCAGGGTCAGCACTAAATGCTCCTTGCCGTCCTCGAGCTCTTCAAAGCCGTGCATATCAAAGACCGCCCAGGGGGTGGGCAGTTTGGCTGTTTCAATATAGCGGATCGACACCGGTCGGCGCACTCCAGTCCTGCGAGGGCCGACATTCTAGCAGCATGACCCCGCTGTTGCGAGATGCCGATAAGCCGCTGTCAGTCCAAAGCAGTAATGTCCCCTTTGTCCAATTCTAAAACGTCCCGTTTTATTTCCTGCTGGGGCCGTGAACGAGGGAGCACTTCACGATGAGTCAACGGTGGGTGGATCGCCTGGCCACGATTTGACCGGAGACCCGGCGCCAGAGGGTGATAGCGGACGATTTATGGCAACCGCAGCGACGCAAGCAGGCCCACAGCCATCAAAGAACCCCACGCCAGCCGTGCTGTGGTGATCACCTGGGTCGCCGGATCGCACGCGTCCGTGCTTAGTTTCTGGCACTGGTTTGCGCTTTTACGGCGCTGAAGTCGGCGGCGATCCGGGTAGTCCCTCTTGCGGCGGCGCGGTCGCGATGATCGAACGCGCCAGGCGCAGTGTGTCGATGCGGCTGGTCAAAAGGTTTTCCTCGCCCAGGCGTTGCAGCACGCCGGTCTGCTGCAGGAGCTTGCGCACCGGTTCACGCGCGCCGAATAGCAGGACCCGATCGCCGTCGGTCTCGAGGCGCTGGATCACCTCGTCGAGGGCGGCACAGGCAGAGCTGTCGATAAACGGAACAGCGCGCAGGTCAATAGCGAGCACATCCTTTTCAATGTTCGATTGCAGCAGGCGCGCGACGTCTCGCGCACAGCCGAAGCTGAGTGGGCCCTCGACGTGAAACAGCACGATGCGGCCGTTGCCCTGCTGCAGGATCTCGGCTTCTTCGGGCTCCAGGTCCTCGAGCTGATCGGCGCCGAAGGCGAAGCGCGCGTTCTTCACCTGGGCGTCGGCCATGCGCGCGACGAACAGTACCGACGCCATGATGAACCCGACAGCGAAGGCGGTGATCAGGTCGACCAACACGGTCAGCAACAAGGTCGTCAGCATGATGACAACACCCGCGCGCGGGGCGCTGATGATGCGCCGCAGATAGCGCCAGTCGACGATGTCGATGCCGACCTTTAACAGGATGCCGGCGAGCACCGCGAGCGGTATGTGACTTACCGCAGCGCCGAAACCGAGCACGATCAACAACAGGATAATCGAGTGTAGAACACCGGCGAGTGGGGAATTACCGCCGGCGCGCACGTTCACCAGTGTGCGCATGGTCGCGCCCGCACCCGGTAACCCGGCGAACAGCCCGCTGGCAATATTGCCGATGCCCTGGCCAATGAGTTCACGATTGGAATCGTGCGTACTGCGAGTCATGCTGTCGACGACGATTGACGTCAGTAGCGAATCGATCGAACCGAGAAAGGCAAGCACCAGCGCAAAGCGAACTATGTAGGGAAGCTCGTCCACGCTGACGGCGGGCAGGGCGAATTCGGGCACCCCGGTCGGAACCGCGCCAATGCGCGCAATCTCGAGCGATAACAGGGCCGCGACGGTGCTGCCGATCAACAGTGCCAGCAGGGGCGCCGGCAGGTAGCGATTGACGCTCGCCGGTGTAAAAAACATCATGCCGAGCACCATCAGGCCCAGTGCGAGCGCTGCGCCATCGAAGTTAGCGAGCATTTGCGGCAGCGCAGCGAGTATGGTCAGCGTGGAACCGCCAACGTCGGTTGCGCCGAGCAGCGGCGGCAGCTGCAGGATAATGATAATGATGCCTATGCCGCTCATGAACCCGGATACGACCGGCTGCGGGACCAGCTTGATGTAACGGCCGATGCCGAGAATACCGAACAGGATTTGCAGGATACCGGCTAGCACGACAACCGCAAAGGCCGCGGCAAGCTGCCCTTCGAAGTGGATTACGACCAGCGCCATGACCACAGTCATCGGGCCGGTGGGGCCGGTGATCTGCACCCGGGTGCCGCCGAACAGTGCGGCAAAAGCACCGGCAAAGATTGCACCGTAGAGACCGGCGAGGGCACCCGCGCCGGAGGATACCCCGAAGGCGAGCGCCAGCGGCAACGCAACCACGGCGGTGGTAATGCCGCCGAAGATATCGCCACGATAATTTTCGCTTTTGATCATGCCGCGGTGCCGCTGGACAGGCTGAAGATTGGGCTTAGTAGATCGGCATTCGCACACCAACACAAGCGGTATCCGGCGTTTGTCTGCGGACGCTTGATTTACCTCAACAAACACCATGAATTGTTCATGCGATATATTCATCGCATCGCTTTTGCAGTCGCTACAAAAATGTCTACGCGGTGTATGCAGATAAAATGCAACTGTGAGTATGGACAGGCATGCAATTCACGAAGACCAGAGAAAGCAGATCCTGGCGCTCGAGCTGCTACCGGACGGGTGAGGCAAGGGGAATTGCCGAGTGAAAAGCCCGTTTCCTTCGCTACCCGTTCTGACCCGCAGGGGGTGTCATCATCGGGGGGCAACGTCTGCAACGAGAAGTCCTTTCTGCCCTGCTGCGGCCCTTAGGCAGTGCGGCAGGTAATCGAATGACCGTGGAATTGCGCCATCGTGTCATCGTCATAAAGTGATGACGATTCGGTTGACAGAAGCCGCCAGATAACAGTTGCCGGGCTCACTGTTCGAGGACGAGCACACCACCGCGATCCCGCATCTCGACATGGCGCAAAAAGCTCATTCCCAGCAAAACCACCTGGGGGTAAGCACCCTCATTGACGAAGGCTGTCACGTTGCGCAGGGTAATCTCACCGACGCTCACCGCAGCGAGCTGCACGCGATAACTGGTAACCAACCCCGACGCGGTGCGGGCCACGCCCTTGTTTTTTTCGTTGCGGTAGTCGATGCCCAGGCTTTGCGCAGTTGCGCTGCTCATCGCCACCGCCGTGGCACCGGTGTCCACCAGCATCTCGGTATTGACCCCGTTGATGGTGCCGGTAACCAGGTACTGGTTATTGGCAGTCCGCGGAACCGTCGTGGTTTTCTTTTCCACCGGTGCGAAGTTCGACGCGATCTGCTTGCTCAATGTCATGGTCCGGCGCTGCCCATTCACCTCGATCACCGCCTTTCGAGTATCCGCCGCCACCAGCTTAACCCCCTCCGGGCTGGTCTGACCGGCCCTGAGCAGGCGCTGCTCGCCATTGATGACCATGACCGCGCCGTTCCTGAACAGACCACGAACCTCGATGGTACCTGTGGCCCATGCCATCACCGGTAGTAACAGTGCCGCCAGTAGTGTGTATCGAAATTGCATATCGGGCCCTTTCGGCTTCACTCCCAGTATAGATGAAGCAGCGTTTCGCAGCGCTATCGCATCACCGTGAGTTACCCTAGAATAACCCAAAATTGGCAATCAAAAGGGAGCACCGTGTCGTCGACTAACGGCAATCTCTACCATCCACGCTACTGGCCCAGTTGGCTGGCGGTGGGCTTTTTGAAGTTGCTCACGCTACTGCCGTTTTCGTGGCAGCTTTGGCTCGGGCGCCTCATCGGGAGGCTGTTCCTGCTGCTGGGGCGCAGACGCCGCCATATTGCCGAGGTCAACCTGCACCTGTGCTTTCCAGAGCTGAGTGCAGATCAACAAAGGGACTTGCTGCGACGAACTTTCGAGTCCCAGGGCATGGGGCTGATGGAAACCTCAGCGGCCTGGTTTATGCCACCCAAGCGCCTGCTACCGCTGGCCGAACTCAGTGGCGCCGACCTGATCACGCAGGCGCAGGCCGAGGGCAAGCCCGTGCTGCTGCTGGGGGCACACTACACCACGCTGGATATCGCGGGTACCTTGTTTGGCCACTTCGTAACCTTCGACGTCATCTATCGCCGCCAGAAAAACCCCATCATCAATTACCTGATGACCCGGGGCCGCGAACGCTACCTGAGCGGTGGTCGCTCGATCGCCCAGGATGACATGCGTGGGGTCTATCGCAGCCTGGCCGGGAAACGCGTGCTCTGGTACCCGCCAGACCAGGACTACGGCGCCAAACATTCCGTGTTCGCGCCTTTTTTTGGCGTGCCGGCAGCGGTGATCAAGGCGCCCACCCGCATGGCAGCCAAAACCGGTGCCGAGGTACTGGCCTGTTGGTACTATCGCACCGAAAATGGGAAATACCAGCTGTGTATTGGTCGTATCGAGGGTTTCACTGGTACCGATTTCGAAGCCGACGCTGCCGCCATCAATCGCCAGCTTGAAAGCGTGATCAGGCAGCACCCGGAACAATACATGTGGGTTCACCGGCGCTTCAAAAGCCGGCCGCCCGGCCTGGAAAAGGTATATTAGGGCCGATGGCACTTATTTAGCCGGCGGAGCGGTTATTTTCGAGCGGGACCGTGCGCCGCTTGGACCCGGCGGCCGGCGATCTGGCGCCAGAGCCTGCATGGGCGTATTCACGGCGCGTCCCGGGCGGAAATATCAGGCGCCACCACTGCAGTAAAAGTATGAACATGCCTCTTGGAGAGCTAATGCCTCTAAAGCAGGGACCGTTCGTATTATGGCATATACCAAGTCGGTCACAATACAGGGCGGGGGAGCTGGCGGGGACCTCGATGGTTTGGCTCAGGCTGCGTGATAAGCGGCCGATAATTCGTGAACCGACTCGATAAACACCCGTGCGTGCTCGGGCTCAACCTCAGGGGTGATGCCATGGCCGAGATTGAACACATGCCCGGTACCGTGACCAAAAGACGCGAGGATTGCCGCCACCTCCTGGCGAATCCGCTTTGGCGAGGCATGTAGCATGGCGGGGTCCATATTACCTTGCAACGCGACTCGATCGCCTACGCGACCACGCGCCTCGCCAATATCCGTGGTCCAGTCGAGTCCCACGGCATCGCAACCGCTGCCGGCAATGCGCTCGAGCCACTGGCCTCCCTGCTTGGTAAAGATGATCACCGGTATTCTGTTGCCGTCGTATTCACTGGGTAGGCCCGCCACGATGCGCTGCATGTAGGCCAGGGAAAATTCCTGGTAAGCTGCGGCCGATAGGGCGCCTCCCCAGGTATCAAAAATCTGCACCGCCTGGGCGCCGGCCTCGATTTGCCGGGTCAGGTAATCGATCACCGAAACAGCAAGCTTCTCCAGTAGCAAGTGCATCACTTCCGGCTGATCGTAGGCCATGGTTTTTACCCGCCGAAAATCCTTGCTTGAGCGCCCCTCGACCATATAGGTGGCCAGCGTCCACGGACTGCCGGAAAAACCAATCAGTGGCACCCGACCGTTCAACTCGCGCCGGATCAGACTCACCGCGTCCATGACGTAACCAAGATCCCGGGCGCTATCTACCACATCCAGTGCCTCCACGGCCGCGGCAGTCTGCACCGGCTTGCGGAACCGGGGCCCTTCTCCCTCGGCGAAATACAGGCCAAGCCCCATAGCATCCGGCACGGTGAGAATGTCGGAAAACAGAATTGCAGCATCCAGCGGAAAGCGCTCCAGGGGCTGCAGGGTGACTTCGCAGGCAAGCTGGGGATTGCTACAAAGCGCCATAAAATCACCGGCCTGCTGGCGGGTAGCCCGGTATTCCGGCAGGTAGCGACCGGCCTGGCGCATCATCCATACTGGCGTCAGGTCAACCGGTTGGCGCAACAGGGCGCGCAGGAAGCGGTCGTTTTTAAGCTGCGTCATGTTATTCCTTAAGGGTTCGGTTAGGGCCACGGGCGATCAAACTTCGAGAAAGTCGAGAATACCCTCTGCTGCCTGCCGCCCTTCCCAGATCGCCGTTACCACCAGGTCAGAACCACGCACCATATCCCCCCCGGCAAAAACCTTCGGGTTGCTGGTCTGGAAGTTGTAACGCTGTTTTTCAGCAGCGACTATGCCACCCCAATCGTTTACCTGTACATCGAAATCGCCCAGCCACTGCGGCGGGCTGGGATTAAAGCCAAATGCGACCAGCACCGCGTCCGCCTCCAGTATCTCCTCACTGCCGGGTATGACCTGTGGTCGCCGCCTGCCGTTCTCATCAGGCTCCCCCAACTCGGTTTTCACCATCTTGACGCCTTCGACCCTGCCGTCGCCGACAATCTCCACCGGCTGGCGATTGAACAGGAATCGCACGCCCTCCTCCCGCGCATTTTTGACCTCGCGACGTGAGCCCGGCATGTTTTCCTCATCGCGTCGATAGGCGCAGGTCACCCGACGTGCGCGCTGGCGTATCGCGGTGCGATTACAGTCCATGGCTGTATCACCGCCGCCCAGAACCACCACGCGCTTACCGGCCAGATCGATAAATTCATCGGCTGATTTTTCGTAACCGTGCAGACGATTGATGTTAGCAATCAGATAGGGCAGCGCATCGTGGACTCCCGGCAGGTCTTCGCCCGGGAAACCCCCTTTCATCGATGTATAGGTACCCATGCCAAGGAAAACGGCGTCATATTCCTCCATCAATTGAGCCATGGAGACGTCGGTGCCCACCTCGGTGTTGAGGCGAAATTCAATGCCCATTCCCTCAAAAATTTCCCGGCGCAGTTTCATGACATTTTTTTCCAGCTTGAATTCCGGGATTCCGAACGTCAACAGGCCACCAATTTCAGGATAGCGATCAAACACCACCGGCTTGACGCCAGCCCGGGTCAATACATCCGCGCAGCCAAGCCCGGCCGGGCCAGCACCAATGATTGCAACCCGCTTGCCCGTATCAACGACATCGCTCAGGTTGGGGCGCCACCCCATTGCCAGGGCAGTGTCTGTAATATACTTCTCAGCGGAGCCGATGGTTACGGCACCAAATCCGGCATTGAGGGTACAGGCGCCCTCACAGAGTCTATCCTGCGGGCAAACCCGCCCACACACCTCGGGCAGCGTATTGGTCTGGTGGCTGAGTTCGGCCGCCTCGATAATGTTGCCTTCGGAAATGAGCTTCAGCCAATTGGGAATGAAATTGTGGACCGGGCACTCCCACTCACAGTAGGGGTTGCCACAAGCGATGCAGCGATGGGCCTGGTTCTGGACCTCGACCGGCTTGAACGACTCGTAAATTTCAGCGAACTGCCGGGTGCGACTGCGTAGCGGCTTCTTGGCAGGGTCCTGCCGGTCCACCTCGATAAACTGGAAATTGTTGTCCAGGCGTTCAGTCATAATCGATTTCTCCCACTCACTCGTGGCTTCAGCCCGCCATTTACTCGGGCCTGCGCCGGGTATTGTTCATCAATTCCGAGAGGTTGGCAGCCTTGGGTTTGACCAACCAGAAGCGACGTACATAGTCATGAAAGTTTTCCACGATCTCCCGACCCCAACTGCTGGCCGTTTCACTAACGTATTCCGCAATCACTGAGCGCAGGTGGTGGCGATAGGCTTCAAATTCTTCCTTGCTGATGCGACAAATCTCGACCAGTTCACTGTTAAAACGATCGTGAAAGTTGTTCTGCCGGTCAAGCACGTACGCAAAGCCCCCGGTCATACCGGCGCCAAAATTGTAACCCGCGGCGCCGAGTACCGTGACACAGCCGCCAGTCATGTATTCACAACAGTGATCGCCTACTCCTTCGACAACCGCATGGGCCCCCGAGTTTCTTACCGCGAAACGCTCGCCCGCACGCCCCGCCGCGAACAGCTTGCCTCCGGTTGCCCCATAGAGGCAGGTATTGCCGACAATGGCGGCTTCCCAGGTTTTGAACTCGCTGCCTTCCGGTGGGGCAATGACCAGTTTACCTCCGGCCATGCCTTTGCCGACATAGTCGTTGGCATCACCTCGCAAATACATATGCAGACCGCCGGCGTTCCAGACGCCAAAGCTTTGCCCTGCGGTCCCTTCCAGACGCAGAACCAGGGGGTTTGCGGCCATGCCATTATTGCCGTGGCGACGCGCGATCTCACCCGACAGTCGCGCCCCGATCGAGCGGTCACAGTTGGTAACCCGGTAGTGAAACTCACCGCCGAGTAGACCTTCGATCGCCGGCAGCATGTCAGCAACCATTCGTTCTGCGAGCTCGCCCTTGTCGAAAGGATCATTGGATTTGCTCTGGCAAAATTGCGGCTGCGACGGGTCAACCTGGTCATTGAACAGGATCCGGGATAAATCCAGATTGCGCTGCTTTTCGGTGCGGCCTTCAATAACCTGCAACAAATCAGTGCGACCAATCAACTCTTCAAGGCTGCGCACGCCCATGCTGGCCATCAGCTCACGCGCCTCGTGTGCCACGAACAGGAAGAAGTTCATGGCCATTTCAACAGTGCCGACATAGTGCTCGTCGCGCAGGCGACTGTCCTGTGTCGCGACACCGGTGGCGCAGTTGTTGAGGTGACAAATTCGCAGGTACTTGCACCCCAGCGCTACCATTGGCGCAGTACCGAACCCGAAGCTCTCGGCCCCCAGAATGGCTGCCTTGATCACGTCCAGCCCCGTTTTCAGACCGCCGTCGGTTTGCACTCGCACCAGGCCACGCAGACCGTTTGCCCGAAGCGCCTGATGGGTCTCACTCAAGCCCAGCTCCCAGGGGCTGCCCGCATAACGGATCGATGTCAGTGGGCTGGCACCGGTCCCGCCATCGTAGCCTGAGATGGTTATCAAATCGGCGTATGCCTTGGCAACACCGGCTGCTATCGTGCCTACGCCGGATTCTGCCACCAGCTTAACCGACACCAGCGCATCGGGGTTTACCTGCTTGAGGTCGAAAATAAGTTGTGCGAGGTCCTCAATAGAATAAATGTCGTGATGGGGTGGTGGCGATATAAGGGTCACACCGGGCACTGAATACCGCAGTCGCGCAATGAGTTGGTTAACTTTTCCACCTGGCAGCTGTCCGCCCTCACCCGGCTTGGCGCCCTGGGCGACCTTGATCTGCAGCACCTCAGCGTTGACCAGGTAATGGGGGGTTACGCCAAATCGGCCAGAGGCGATCTGCTTGATCTTCGACATCCGCTCGGTACCGAAGCGGGCGGGGTCTTCACCGCCCTCGCCGGAATTTGATCTTGCGCCCAGCCGGTTCATCGCGGCCGCCAATGCCTCGTGGGCCTCGGGCGACAGCGCGCCAAGTGACATGCCGGCAGAGTCGAAGCGCCGGGTGATCGCCTCGATCGGTTCCACTTCATCCAGCGCAATCGCCGCGCGATCCGGCACCAGCTTGAAAAGGTCACGAATGCTCGCAGCAGCGCGATGATTGACCAGATCGGCATACACCTTGTATTTGCCGTAGTCGCCGCTTTGCACCGCAGCCTGCAGGGACATGACCACATCGGGGTTGAAGGCATGATACTCCCCCCCGTGCACATACTTCAGGATACCGCCCTGAACCAGAGGCTTGCGCTTGGTCCACGCCAGCCTCGCAAGTTCCGCCTGGTCTTGCTCGAGGTCACTGAAGCGAGCCCCCTGGATTCGGCTGGCAACTCCGGGAAAACATAGCTGCACCACTTCATCGGATAAACCCACCGCCTCAAAAAGCTGGGCGCCACGGTAGGAGGCAATGGTTGAGATCCCCATCTTTGACAGGATTTTCATCAAACCCTTGTTGATACCCTTGCGATAGCGGGTATGCGCATTGACCTCGTCGCCGGTCAATTCGCCACTGTGCAACATATCACTGATGATATTGAAGCTTAGATAGGGATAGACCGCTGTTGCACCAAAGCCGATAAGCGCGGCAATCTGGTGCGAATCCCTCGCCGCACCGGTCTCGATGACCAGGTTCGCCTCACAACGCAGTCCCCGTTCGATCAACCGGTGATGCACCGCGCCAGTGGCCAGCAGGCTGGCAACCGGCAACAAACCCGGCTCCAGTCCCCGGTCTGACAACATCAGCAATGCCTTGCCCTCACGCGCCGCCTGCTCTGCCGCATAGGCAATGTCCAGCACTGCCTGCTCGAGGTTTTTCTCCTTTGGGTCGTACAGCAGGCTGATGAAGGCTTTCTGAAAATCCGGGTGCTCGAATTTCAACAGCTGCTCGTATTTGCCGGGTGACAGCACCGGTGAGTTGAGGATTATCCTTCGCGCGTGCTCGGGAGAGTCCTCAAAAACGTTCTGCTCGACTCCGAGACAGGTCTCCAGCGACATAACGATCGATTCGCGCAACGGATCGATCGGCGGGTTGGTGACCTGGGCAAACTGTTGCCTGAAATAATCGAATATCGAACGCTGCTTTTCCGACAACACCGCCATCGGGGTGTCGTCGCCCATGGAACCAACGGCTTCCTGGCCCGTTTCCGTCAACGGGCGCAGCACCTGATCACGCTCCTCAAAGGTGACGTTGTACATTTTCTGGTAGGGCAGCAAGTCCTCCGGTGCCAATTGCTCGGGCTCTACCTCACCCTGCAGGGTCGACTCGATCCGGATCGTCTCCTGCTTTAGCCACAGCGTGTAGGGGTTGGCGCTCTTGAGCTCATCGCGAACATCCTGGGTGTGTCGCACAGAGCCTGTTCGCGTATCTACCGACAAGATCTGCCCTGGCCCAACGCGGCCCTTCTCCACCACGTCCTGGGGTCGGTAATCGTAAGTGCCGACTTCCGATGCGAGGGTGATAAACCCATTCTTGGTGATTACATAACGTGCGGGACGCAAGCCGTTGCGATCGAGCATACAAATCGCATAGCGCCCATCGGTCATGACCATCCCAGCCGGACCGTCCCAGGGCTCCATATGCATGGACGAGTATTCGAAGAATGCCCTCTCATCGGGATCGAGGTCGTCAACATTTTGCCACGCAGGCGGCACCAGGGTACTGATCGCCCGATTAATATTCATACCGCCGGCCAGCAACACTTCCAGCATATTGTCCAGGCTTGAGGAATCGGAACCGGTGCGGTTGACCAGGGGCGATAGCGCTTCGATGTCTGGCAGCAAGCTTGTCTTGAATTTGCTGGTGCGCGCTTCAGCCCAATTGCGATTGCCGGTAATGGTATTGATCTCACCATTGTGAGCCAGATAGCGGAACGGCTGGGCTAACGGCCAGCGTGGCAGAGTGTTGGTCGAAAAGCGTTGGTGAAACACGCAGATAGCAGTCTCCATCCGCTGATCCGCCAGATCGGGGTAGAACAGCGTCAAGTCGGCGGGCATCATCAGTCCCTTGTAGCTGAGTACCGCGCAGGACAAACTGCTGATATAGAAGTGCTCATCCTCACCTACCGCCAGTTCAGCCTTGCGCCGGGCGACAAATAGAGCCACCTCGAACTCCTGGTCGGAGAGGTCACGTTCGGCCTGGACAAATACCTGCTCGATCCTGGGCATGGACTCCAGCGCGATCGGACCGAGCACTGCCGGATCCGTCGGCACGAGACGCCAACCCGGAACGGTCAGGCCCTGGGCCGCCAGTGCCGCCTCCAGCTGGCTTTTTTGCTCTCTACTTCTGGCCGGATCTGGATTCAGGAAGACCTGGCCAATCGCATAGTGGTCAGCCAACGGCGTGCTGAACGCCTCTTCTGCTACCTGCCGCAGGAAACCATCCGGTTTCTGCAGCAAAAGGCCACAACCATCCCCTGTCTTTCCGTCCGCGGCGATTCCCCCGCGGTGCGTCATGCAGGTGAGCGATTCGATAGACGTCGCCAGCAACTCATGGCTTGCCACGCCTTCTATATGGGCTATCAGGCCAAACCCGCAGTTATCTTTAAAATCACCGGGGCTATACAGTCCTTTCCTCATGAAAACTCACAAATCGATTTACAATCAAGGGATTAAAGAAATCAACCGGCCAGGGAAGCAGCTGCCAGCCAAAAAGGATCGACATTTTACACTCAGGTCGCTAACGGCACAAATAGACCCGCAAGTACGCCCGTTGGCTGGCGTGTGTCAGTGCTGGTACTCGCGGCTTGCCTCAATAGCACTGGACACGACACCTTCACCAGGCTCGGTGGTGACAAAGGCACTGCCCAGGTCCCTCAGAGCCACCAAGCGCAAACGGCCGTCCAGCACTTTCTTGTCCACCGCCATCAAACTCAGGAACTCGGCACATAGCATGCCAGCAGGCGGGGCAACCGGAAGGCCCATCGATGAAATCACATGCACAATACGTGCCACAGTGGCGCGATCGATCCAGCCCATCTGCGCAGACAGCTCCGCGGCCATCACCATGCCAGCGGCTACGGCCTCACCGTGCAACCAATCCCCGTACCCCTGAAAGGTCTCGATGGCGTGGCCAAAAGTGTGCCCGAGGTTGAGAATCGCTCTCACGCCTCCCTCGCGCTCATCTCGCGCCACCACACTGGCCTTGTTGACACAGGAACGATAAATGGCCGTAGCCATCGCCTCATCGTCCCGCTCCAGCAGGGCCGAGGTATGAATTTCCAACCACTCAAAAAACTCACGATCGGCAATCAGGCCGTATTTCACTACTTCGGCCAACCCTGCGGAGTACTCCCTGGCAGGCAGGGTAGCAAGAGAGGCAATGTCCGCTATCACCGCACGAGGCTGGTAAAAAGCGCCTATCATGTTTTTCCCGGCTGCGTGGTTGACCGCGGTCTTACCCCCCACCGACGAATCTACCTGCGCCAAAAGCGTGGTCGGCAGTTGGATAAAATCTACGCCCCGCTGGTAACAAGCCGCAGCAAAGCCTGTCATGTCTCCCACCACGCCGCCCCCGAGGGCCAGCAGAGTCGTGGTTCGGTTGTGGCGCCGGGCCAGCAGGGTATCGAAAATGCGGTTCAAGACTTGCAGATTTTTATACTGCTCACCATCGGGCAATATGCAGCTGTCGACTTGCAGGTGACAGCAGGCGTCCAGCACTGGCTCAAGATACAAAGGCGCTATGGTTTCATTGCTGACAACCAGAACCTGTCCGCCACGGATATGGCGGGTAAGCAGCTCTCGAGCCTGCAGCAAATCACGACCGATGTAAATGGGATAGCTGCGTTCGCCGAGCTCCACCGTGAGCTGTTTTGACATTCTGAATTCCTCGCTAGGGTGCCGGGATAAACGCCATACCTCACGGATGCAGCGCGCAGTGACAATTTACCATGCCACTGCAGCTTGCACGCCTGCTGGGTTCCACGCCGGGTCTTGCACGCTGGTGACAGCCGTCACTTTGGCATTATACCCCGCAAGGCTGTCACACGATTACATCCTCGGAGGATTCAGCGAGAGGTTTCGGCGCGAATTTTCGCCGCCAGGTCTTGCACCATTGCACGGGCGTTACGGGTATCTGTAGAGACCACCACATCGGCGGTTTCGCGATACAGGGGATCCCGCCGCTGCATCAATTCCTCGAGCACTGCGGCCGGATTTGGTTTTTGCAATAAGGGCCGCTTCCGATCACGCGCCGTGCGCTCGGCTTGGCGCCCAATCGAGGTATGCAGGTAGACAACGAAGCCGTGCCCAGCCAGTAAGCGACGATTTTCTGCGCGCTCAATGGCACCACCACCCGTTGCCAAAACGATACCCTGGCGCAATACCAATTCCCGCAGCATGCAGGTCTCACGATCGCGAAAGCCCTGCTCGCCTTCCATATCGAAGATCCAGCCGATGTCGGCACCGCAGCGGAGCTCGATTTCCTCGTCGGAATCTACAAACGGCAGACGCAACTCGGCCGCCAGAAGGCGGCCGATGGTGGATTTACCGGCCCCCATGGGGCCTATAAGTATCACATTATCCCGCTTCGACATCAGTCATCGCATATTAGTCCAGAAGGTTGTCGGATAATATACGTGGCGTGATAAAGATCAAGGTTTCCGTCTTCTCTTTACTCTGCGACGTGCGCCGGAACAAGCGACCCAGATAGGGAATGTCACCGAGGAACGGGGTTTTAGTTACCGACGTCAGATCCTGCAGCTGAAATACGCCGCCCAACACAATGGTTTCACCGTTGTCCACCAACACCTGGGTCACCAACTCGGTGGTGTCGATGATGGGGATCTGTGAGTTGAACTCACCGTTGATAAACCCACCGACCTCATCCTGGTTGATGACAAGATCCATAATAATGCGATCGTCAGGAGTGATGTTGGGGGTAACGTCCAGCTTCAAAACAGCATCCTTGAACTTGACCGTGGTGCGGCCACTGGATGAACTCTCCAGGTATGGCACTTGCTGACCTGACTTAATGGTAGCCTGCTGCTTATCGCCGGTGATGACCTTGGGCTGGGACACTACCTCACCCTCACCATTGCTTTCCAGGGCCGACAGTTCTGCAGTCAGGTTAAGCCGGTCGCTAACATAGTCGATAGCGAAGGAAGTCGCACCAGCCTGCTGGACACCGAGGTCCACCACCAACGCTTCGGGGAACACCAGCGTTCCGGTTTCTCGAGCAATGACATTGGATGTCAGCGAGCCTGACGCAATTGACGCGGGGTCTTGGTCATTACTGGCTATCGCACCACCCCACTTAATACCAAGGTCCTGGGCAAAGTCGGAGTTGGCAACCACGATTCTTGATTCGATCATTACCTGGCGAACCGGCACATCGATCAGGCGCAGCAGGCGGCGCACCTCCTCGATTTTTTGCGGGGTTTCAGTAACCAGCAATGAGTTGGTACGCTCGTCGACGATAACCTGACCGCGGGGAGACAGAATGCTGCCTGTAGACTCAGCGCCATCCCCTGCCGCGCTCGACTGGAACAGTGAGAACAGCTCGGCGGCATTGGCGTACAGCACACGGATGTACTCAGTCTGCAATGGCGCCAACTCCTGCAACTGCTTGTTGGTTTCAATTTCCTGGCGTTCGCGGGCTGCTATTTCTGCCGCTGGCGCAACCATCAGCACGTTGCCCACCTGGCGCTTGTCGAGACCCTTGGTTTTCAGTACCAGGTCCAGCGCCTGATCCCAGGGCACGTTTTGCAGTCGCAGGGTAATTTTGCCTTTCACGGTATCACTGGCGACCAGATTGAGCTCGGTAAAGTCAGCGATCAACTGGAGTACTGCCCGCACTTCTATGTCCTGGAAGTTCAGCGACAGCTTTTCACCGGTGTACATGAACTCGCTCTTGCGCGCTTCAATTTCTTCCTCAGCCAGCGGGCGGACACTCACCACATAGGTTTCATCCATCTGGTAGGCGAGGTAGTCGTAGTCGCCGGTGGGCTGGATCAGCAGCGTGGCCGTGCCGTCGCGCTCATCAGCACTGATAGAGGTAACCGGCGTGGCGAAGTCAACAACATCGTAACGCCGTTGCAGGTTCTCCGGGATATCCACCCCTGAAAAATTCACAGCGATATTGCGACCCTGCTTGCTGACGTCGACATCTACTGCAGAATCAGAGAGGGTCAGAAGCAACTTGCCCTCGCCCTCTTCGCCACGCTGGAAATCGATGGCGGTAATCTGTTTGCCTGAGCTTGAGGTGACAAACTGGGTATCGATGTCTGCTCGTGTTGGCTTGAGGTAGTCACGAGCTCCCTCATCACCGAGCACAATGTAAAGGCTATTGCCATCAACACGGGTTTCATACCCGGTCATTTCAACCAGATTGACAATCACCCGGGTGCGGCCGGACGCCTCCAGCACCATGACGCTCTGGGCATTGCTAAAGTCGAGCGTGTGTTTCTTTTGGTCAAGATTGCTTTCCACACCCGGCAGGTCCAGCGCAATCCGCGCCGGCTGGTCGATGGTATAGGATTTCGGCAACGGTGGCGCCTCATCAAAATCGAGACGGATTTCAACCTTGTCGCCAGGTAACGAATTAAAATCGATACCGTCAATGGCTGCCGCTAGTGCTTGCTGCACTGGCAACAAACCCATTATCAGCAGCGTCGAAAGACTCCGCGACATGATTTTAGATCGTTCAGTTACTGTTGTTATTACACTGGTTTTCATGGCTACAACATCCATCGTAGATTCAATACCTGATTAATTTATTCTTGCAAGGAGATAGTCCGCGGGCGTTCTACCCAGGAATCTCCACCACCGGGAACAATTTCGGTCACATTGATTTCAGTTTCAGTCAAACCGACGATCTTACCGTGATTGCGCCCAAGGTAATTCCCGACTGTGACAGGGTGAACTGAACCTTGCCCGTCATTAACCAGCGCATACATCACGCCGCCCTTTTGGATATGCCCCACCAGGGACAACGATTCCACCGCAAAGGATTCCAGGTATTCCCGCGTTCGGTCCTCATTTGGCTTGACAGTGCTAACCGGTCCAACCAACCTCGAGATTTCCCTGATCGCCATTGGCTTGGCAAAGGGCGATCGATTTGCCATGACGCTGTAGGTGTAAGATTTGTATGGCGGATAGATAGGTATTGGCTCTATCTGTTTTTTCGGCCGCGCCTTTACCTCTGCCATGAACTGCTTGATATCTGCATAGTCGTCTCCGATGCATCCCGATAAAAGCAGGGGCAGAAAGAGTGTAAATGTTAGTGTTTTACGATTCATTCCCGTATTTCCTCATGCCCCAGATCAATCATCCTTGTAGCGATAAGTCTTGGCCAGGACTTCCATTTTCAGTTCGCCGGCCTGGTTACCCCTTCGTTTTTCGCGCACGATGTTAAAATCGTGCAGTGTGACTATTCGAGGCAGTGAGGAAACTCCGCTCACAAATGCCCCGAAGTCGTGATATGTCCCGGTCGCTTCAATGGTGATCGGCAGTTCAACATAGAACTCCTTGCGCTGCTCTGGCTTGAGGCCGATAAAATCAAGCACCAGCCCATTATTCACGCCGACGTTCGAGATATCGTCAAGCAAGCCCGGCACTTCAGTATCCTCCGGCAATTGGCTCAGTAGTACTCCGAAATTCTTCTCAATTTCCGCCATCTGTATGCGGTAGGCTTCCAGGTTGGCAGCCTCCTCAGCACGTCGCTCGTAGAGCTTCCGAAGATCAACTTCTCTGGCCTGCTCCTGTGCCAGTAATTCCTGCTGCGACTTCACTACCATGAAGTAGCCGGCAGCCAGGATCGCTGCAAAAGCCAGCAGCCAAACCAGAACCTTGATTGGGGTCGGCCAGGTGCCGAGGTTTTCCATGCTGAGGTCATTGAAATCGACTTCTCGCAGGGACCGAAATGTATCAGCTAGTGCCATTGGCTATATTCTCCGTTTGTCCCTGCTACTTGCGACTTTGCTTGCTTGTGGAGGCTTTTTTCTTCTTGCTCTCTTCCTCGTCCTCCACACCCGGCAACACCAGTTTTACAGACATGGTGAAATCACTCGCTTGTTCGCCGTATCCCGGGTTGGCTTTAACCTGGGTCAGGTTAGGGTCCTCAAACCACTCTGATTGATCCAGTTTGCGCATCAGGCTGGAAACGCGGTTGTTAGACTCGGCAGTGCCCTCGATACTAAGCTGCTTGCCTTTCAATGCCAGGTTCGTGAAGTAAACGCCATCCGGGAGTGAGGTCACCAGCTCGCTGAATACCCGGGTAATTATCGGCCGGTTACCCTGCAGGTTCTGGATTATCTTCATGCGTTCAAGCAATTCAGCACGGCGTGCTTTCAATTCCTTGATCTCCTTCACCTGCAACTCGAGATCGGCGATATGCTTCTGCAAGAAAACATTCCGGTCGCGCTGGTTATCAATTGATAAATTCATCAGCAACCAGGCAAGCCCGACGCAAAGCAGGGCCCCGAGAGAGACAACTCCCAGCAAAGCGAAGAACTCCTGCTTGAGAGTTTTACGGCGCTCTTCCCGCCAGGGCAGTAAATTGATGTTAGGCATTAGGCAAAACTCCTCATCGCCAGGCCACATGCAATCATCATTGCAGGAGCGTCATTGCCCAGGGCCACCGAATTAACTTTCGATGCCACTGCCATGTTGGCAAAAGGATTCGCAACCGCCGCAGGTGTCCCGAGACGCTCCTGCACCAACTCGCACAATCCGGGCATGGCGGCCACACCGCCAGCGAGGACAATAAAGTCGACATCGTTGTAAGGGCTGGAAGAAAAGAAGAACTGAAGGGAGCGGGTTATCTGCTGGACCACCGCCTCCTTGAATGGCTCGAGTACTTCCTGTTCATAGTCGTCAGGCAGCCCACCCTGCTTTTTCGCAAGGCCTGCTTCTTCAACGGATAAGCCATAGCGCCTTTGAATCTCCTCGGTGAGCTGCTTGCCACCAAATAGTTGCTCGCGGGTGTACTTGGCTTCCCCGTCGTTAAAAACGCTCAAGGTCGTCATGGTCGCGCCAATATCCACCACAGCAACAACCTGCTCATCGTCCAGCCCAAGTTGGGGTTTGATAATGAGGTCGTAGGAGCGCTGCAGGGCGTATGCCTCGACATCCACTATCCTGGCATGCAGATTGGCAGCTTCAAGCGCGTCGGAGCGCAGCTCTACGTTTTCGCCACGGCAAGCTGCCAGCAACACTTCCACCTGCTCCGGACTGCGCTCTGATTCGCCAATAATCTCGAAGTCGATCGCCACCTCGTCCAGGGGGTAGGGAATATACTGGTCCGCTTCCAGAGAAATCTGCGCTTCCATCTGGTCATCGTTAAGGCTGCCATCCATCTCGATGACCTTGGTGATTACCGCTGAACCTGCCACTGCAAGAGCCGCATTCTTCACCTTGGTCCTGGCGAGTTCAACGGTCTTGATAATGGACTCGGCAATCGCCTCCACATCGTTGATATTTTTTTCTACAACGGCATTGGGCGGCAGCGAGGCGACCGCATAGCTTTCCACCTTATAGCTGTCACCCGACTTGCTGAGCTCCAGCAATTTCACCGACGTCGAACTGATGTCGAGACCGAGCACCAATGCGGGTTTTTTCTTTCCAAAGAGTCCAAACACGCTGAATATCCTATTTTTCGGCCACTTAGAGCGCTTTTATGATGAGTTAAGTAAATATCACGATCCGCAATAGCGCAAATGATTATCGGACGAAAATAGGCTTATAATGGCCGCCGAGATACATTGATTGCGAAACTGTGAAGCCGATTCTCCTCAAACCAAGACTAACCAATGAGCAAATCAAAGAGCCTGTTTAAATTTGTTGCCTGGCTGCTTGCGGTGCTCGTCTGCGGTGCCGCGATGGTAGCCGCTGGCGTCTACCTATACCTTAGCCCCAAATTGCCGGCTGTCGACAGTCTCAAGGACATTCAACTGCAAATTCCCCTGCGGGTATTCTCGTCCGATGGGGTACTAATAGGGGAGTTCGGTGAGAAAAAGCGAACTCCGGTTACCTATGAGCAGGTACCGGCCAATTTGATTCACGCAATACTCGCGGCGGAAGATGATACCTTTCTTGAGCACCACGGTGTTGACCTGAAGGGGCTGCTGCGGGCCACCGGCGAACTGGCATCAACTGGTAGCATTCGCTCCGGTGGCTCAACAATTACCATGCAGGTCGCCAAGAACTATTTCCTCAGCCGCGAGCGAACGTTCACCCGCAAGTTTACAGAGATAATGCTGGCTCTGCAGATCGATCAAAAACTGAGCAAAGAGGAAATCCTCGAGCTCTACTTCAACAAAATCTATCTGGGCAACCGCGCCTATGGAATTGGTGCTGCTGCTCAAGTTTATTACGGCAAGCGTATCGACCAACTCGATCTCGCACAATTGGCGATGATTGCTGGTCTACCCAAAGCACCATCAAGCTTCAATCCGCTAGTCAACCCGGCACGGGCCCTGGAGCGCCGCAACTGGATACTTAGCCGCATGAACAAACTCGGTTACATTGATGCCGAGGAGCTGGAGCTGGCCCAAAGCGCGCCAATCACGGCCATTTTGCACAGCGACAAGCTGGAACTCTCGGCGCCATGGGTCGCAGAGATGGCCAGGGCACAAATGGTGCGCCGCTACGGATCCGATGCCTACACGAATGGTTATCGCGTATATACGACTGTCGATAGCAAATTACAGGCTCGCGCCAATCAAGCAACCCTGCGGGGCCTGCTGGCATATGACAAGCGGCATGGCTATCGCGGCCCCGAAGCTCGCCTACCGCTGGCAAAGGAGCAAGGCGAAACACCGCCGCTGGCAGACTGGCAGGCCGCACTGGCTGAATTGCCGATGGTCGGGGAACAACATGCCGCGGTTGTTACCAGCGTGAACGAAAGGAGCATCTCGGTGTTGCTGGCCAACGGCGATACCGTTGCCCTGGCGTGGGATGCCGGACTCTCTGAGGCCAGGGCCAGGGTTAATGAAGACAGTCTGGGCAAGGCCCCGCAGTCAGCCGGCGACCTGCATGCCGTTGGGGATGTTATTCGTATTAACCAACACGAAGGTAAATGGAGGCTGGGCCAGGTGCCGGAAGCACAGGGGGCACTCGTTTCGCTGAGACCCGACGATGGCGCCGTGCTTGCCATGGTCGGCGGGCTTGACTTCAAACAGAGCAAGTTCAATCGTGTCATCCAGGCAAAACGCCAGCCCGGTTCAAACTTCAAGCCTTTCCTCTATGCGGCTGCACTGCAGAACGGCTTCACCGCCGCGAGCATCATCAATGATGCGCCCGTAGTGTTTGAGGATGACCGGCTGGAGGCGACCTGGCGACCGGTAAACGCCAGCGGCAGGTTTTACGGCCCTACGCGTTTGCGCAAGGCGCTCTACCTGTCACGCAATCTGGTATCCATCCGGCTATTGCGCTCGATCGGGGTACAGCCCGCCGTCGATTATGTTACCCGCTTTGGCTTCAAGTCATCCGTGCTGCCGAAGGATCTGTCACTGGCGCTGGGCACCCTGACAGTCAGCCCGATGGAGCTGGTTCGCGCCTATGCCGTGCTCGCCAATGGGGGCTTCCTGGTCAAGCCCTACGTGGTGGCAGAGATCCAGGATATTGAAGGCAATACCCTGTTTTCCGCAAAACCGGCTATCGCCTGCGACAATTGCGATCGACCGCGCGAGGCAGACGATAGCGACATTGTTTTGGCAAAGCGGGTGATGGACCCAAGAACCCATTACCTCATGAACTCCATGCTCAAGGACGTCATCACCCGAGGTACCGCCACCAAGGCAAGGGAACTTGGGCGAGCCGACCTGGCAGGCAAGACCGGCACCACCAACGGCCCCACAGATGCATGGTTCTCCGGCTACAATCGCGACATCGTCACAACGGTCTGGCTGGGCTTTGATCAGAACGAATACCTGGGCAGAAAGGAGTACGGCGGCACTGCGGCGCTGCCGATATGGATGGACTATATGGGCTTCGCGCTCAATGGCAAGCCGCTGCGCGAATGGGAGCAGCCCAACGGGATGACGATGGTGCGGATTGATCCTCTATCCGGACTGCTGGCACGACCCGGCCAGGAAGACGCTATATTCGAGATTTTTCGGACGGAGCTCGCGCCCACCGAATATGCTGATACGGGTTTTGGCGGCAACGGCAGCGCAGGCGGCGAGGAGTTGCTGGAAGAGGACCTATTCTAGCCCCGGCCCTGAATATCGTGTCAACATCACCCTTAGCTGGCCTTACTGCCACCGGAGCGCCCCCTATGCCCTCTCAAGCTCTCTAAAGTGAGTAGCCGCGCAACCCCGGTTGGGCAGAAGCATAATGAGAGAGCCTGAGCATTGGCAGCTACCCCCCTGGGGCTAACGGATAGGATAGTGCCCTGGGTAACCCTTGCGCGCCACCCCTGTTTCAACCGCAGCGCGGGCAACAGCATCACTGACAAAACCCAGGAGGCGCTGGTCCATTGGCTTGGGGATGATGTATTCCGGCCCGAACGTGAGTGATGTTTCATTGCAGACATCGAGCACAGACTGCGGGACCGGCTCACGGGTTAGTTGGCATAGCGCCTTGACCGCGGCGACTTTCATAGCAGTATTGATTTCCCGGGCTCTAACGTCGAGTGCCCCGCGGAAGATAAATGGAAAGCCAAGTACATTGTTCACCTGGTTGGGGTAATCGGAACGCCCGGTCGCAATAATCAGGTCATCCCTTGACCGCCTCGCTACCTCTGGCAATATCTCCGGATCAGGGTTAGAGCAGGCAAAGACCACAGGACGCGGCGCCATCGTCTTGAGCACCTCTGGCATCAACAAGTTCGCCCCAGACAGACCGATAAACACATCGGCACCGTTACAGGCATCCGCCAAACTGCGCGCGGCAGTATCGTTGGCAAACTCGGCCTTGTACTGATTCACTCCATCTCGCCCGGTATAAATGACGCCACGTCGATCCAACATGAATATGTTGGCCCGCCTCGCACCCATCTCAACCAGCAAGCGCATGCAAGCAATCGCCGCAGCGCCCGCGCCGAGGCACACGATGCGGACATCGGCGAGCACCTTCCCCTGAATCTCAAGCGCATTGAGCAAACCCGCAGCGGTGACAATGGCAGTGCCATGCTGGTCATCATGAAAAACCGGGATATCACACATTTCTACCAGTTGGCGCTCTATTTCAAAGCACTCGGGGGCGCGAATGTCCTCGAGGTTAATGCCGCCGAAGGTATCGGCAATACTGGCCACAGTATCGATAAAGCCTTTCATTGAGTCCGTTTTCACTTCAATATCAATGGCATCGATATCGGCAAAGCGCTTGAATAGCAGTACCTTGCCCTCCATCACCGGCTTGCTTGCGAGCGGGCCGAGGTTGCCAAGCCCGAGGATGGCGCTGCCATCGGAGATCACCGCCACCGAATTACCCTTGGCCGTGTACAGATATACATCATCCGGGTTTTCAGCAATCGCTCTCACCGGTGCCGCCACACCGGGACTGTAGGCCAGGGCCAAATCCCGCTGCGTTTCCGCTGCTGTCGTCAGTTGTATGGCAATCTTGCCCGGCTTGGGCAGCGCATGATAATCCAACGACGCTTTCTTCAGGTCACTCATGAAGATTATCCGGTTGAAAAAATTGGAAGCAAAAACAGGCGGCCTAGCATATAGAAATCGCCTATGCCCCACAAGCGCCCCGGCTTTGCCCCGAAGGCGGTCAATCCAGTAACTGTAGAGCCGAGGGGTCACGCAGCAGCATTACCCAGGGGCTATAGGGCGGCTTGGCTGAGCGCTGATACATCCAGCCGCGAACCTCCACCACAAGCCCGGGCAAGCGCTCAATGTCTGCCCGCCGGAATCGATTGCGATCGGAACCGGGAATACGCACGACGAATCCTTCATCGGTTTCCAGCCACCAGCTTTTATTGAAGGCAACTCGCTCTATGCGACCGGACAAAACCCGGAAACCCGAGCGCAGTGCGGTGGACTGGCCGGAATCCAGGTATTGGCGAGACCAAAGTCCGAGGCCTTCCGCGCGCGCCTTGTTTTCAGCGGCACGATTGCATTCGAGATAGCCAAGGTTCGGGGGCACCGCAATCTGCCAGGCGAGACCTTGAGCCAGCAATTCCGCTGCAAGGCTGGCGCCATCCCCGGGGCGAAACACATGGGCCAACAGGCGCCCGTGGCGGTCCTTCTGCTCAATGCCGGGCTGAAGCACGATCTTGCTGGAGTTGCGGAGAAAATTCCTCGCTGCGATCGTCGCCTGGTGGGCAAAGGGGTCGCCATCATGCCCTGAACGGGCAACTTCAGGCGCATTCAGGCCAATTACCCGCACCTTCCGCCCATCGGCAAGGGTGAGGGTATCGCCGTCGTGGATATGGCGCCAGTCGACCTCCTCGCCAGGGCCATTCCGCTGGCAGAAATTGCCAGCGGGTGCAGCGTCACCAGTAACCGAGCGGGTAGCCCCGAACAGCCAGCCCAAAAAAACCGACAGGACTAGAACAACCGCGAGACCCCGGTAGCTCATTGCACTACCGTGCGGTGATCCGCCCCTCCCAAAACGAATGGATTAAGAGGCCGAGCGCCTGCCAAAGCGCTTGTTGAAGCGATCAATACGACCACCGGTATCGGACACTTTCTGCTTACCGGTATAAAAGGGATGGCAGGAGGAGCAGACTTCTATATGAATGTCCTCCTTCAGGGTAGAGCGGGTTTGTATTGTGTTCCCGCAGCTACATGTTGCGGTTATTTCATTGTAAGCTGGATGGATATCTTTCTGCATGATGTACACCTTGTCTCTAGCGGACACCGCCACCGAATCATTGCCCGGCACCGTGTCCTGGTGATAGCCCGGAAGGTCCTGCTCCCGAAGGACCGCGCATCATAACAGAAAATACCGCAGTGACAAGCTCGCCACCTCGCGCCTCAAGTCGCACCCCGCGCCCAACCGCGTGATAGAATGCCGCAGCGGTTTATTTCTCCCGAACTATTAATGACGAAACAGCGCCCGGCGCCGCCGTTGCAGCACCCCAACCCGCACCCAAGCTGAAACGCCTGGTTTCCCGAGCCCGCAGTCGATGACCGAAGCTATTCTCGAAATTGCGCTTGCGACCCCACTGCGCCGCCTGTTCGACTATTTACCCCCCGCTGGTGTGCAAGCGGCGGCGCTGCGGCCGGGGATACGGTTGCGCGTACCGTTCGGCAAGCGCACCGTAACCGGTATTCTACTTGGCATCAAAAGCGGCTCTGACCTGGCGCTGGAAAAGCTCAAGCGAGCAGAGGATGCGCTCGACACAACGCCATTGTTGAGCCCCGAGATGCTGGAACTCTGCCGCTGGAGTTCCAACTACTATCTACATCCCCTGGGAGACGCGCTGTTTCATGCTCTGCCCCCGCCGTTGCGCAAAGGCCAGCCGAGTAGCATGTGCACTGCCTCCGGCTGGCGGCTTAACTCGCGGGGCGAGGGCCTCAATCCCGATTCCTTCGCCCGGGCCCCAAGGCAACAACAGGCGCTGGCCTACCTCTTGCAGCACCAGCAGGTTCTGCCAGCCACCATCGAGTTAAATAGCTTGTCACGCACAGCACTGCAGGCACTGGTGGCCAAGGGCGTGGTCGAGCGCGCAGAGATCGTGCCGCAGCGGCCAGCTCTGCAGATCACCCAGGGCCCTCGGCTCAACCTTGAGCAACAGGCGGCTGTCACAAATATTTGCCGCGGGCTGGGCCAGTTTTCCCCCTGTCTGCTGGAGGGCATTACCGGCAGCGGAAAAACAGAGGTGTACCTGCATGCCATAGCCGCTTCCCTCCACCGCGGCGAGCAGGCCCTGGTGCTGGTGCCGGAGATAGGCCTGACACCGCAGATTCAGGCACGCTTTGAGGAGCGATTTCCGGGGCAGGTGGTAACGCTGCACTCCGGTCTCAGTGACGGCGACCGACTGCGTGGCTGGCAAGCGGCACGGCTCGGCCTTAGCCGTGTCGTTATCGGCACTCGCTCGGCAGTGCTTACGCCCTTCGAGTCCCTGGGACTGATTGTTGTCGATGAAGAGCACGACACTTCTTACAAACAGCAGGACGGATTTCGCTACTCGGCAAGGGATGTGGCGGTAAAGCGGGCCCAACTCGAATCCATCCCGATCGTATTGGGCTCGGCAACACCATCAGTGGAAACCGTGCAGAATGCGCAGCTGGGACGCTACCGGCCATTACTGCTGCGACAACGTGCGGGTGGCGCCCGGGCGCCGACCTACCAGTTGCTGGACCTGCGCGAACAAGACCTGCTCGAGGGCTTTAGCGAACCGCTGCTGCAGGCAATGCAAACCAACCTCGACCAGGGCAACCAGGTTCTGGTTTTTCTCAACCGCCGCGGATTTGCGCCGGCGCTCATCTGTCACGACTGCGGCTGGATCGCCAATTGCCAGCACTGCGACGTGCGCATGGTCGTGCATCGGCGGCTGCGGGTGCTCAAGTGCCATCACTGTGAAGCCCAGGCTCAGCTTCCCAACACCTGCCCTGCCTGCAGCAGCTCAAGACTGGTTGGCGTCGGCCTAGGCACCGAGCGCTCGGAGTCTTTTTTGCAATCACGGTTCACCGATACGCCCATCATGCGGATAGATCGGGACTCCACCCGACACAAGGGGGCGATGGACAAGTTTCTGGCCCGCATTAGCAGCGGCCAACCCGCTATCCTGGTCGGTACCCAGATGCTGGCCAAGGGGCACCACTTCCCCAGAGTAACCCTGGTTGCAGTGCTCGACGCGGATGCAGGGCTCTGCAGCACCGACTTCCGTGGCCCGGAACGTACCGCGCAGATGCTGATCCAGGTTGCTGGCAGGGCAGGCAGGGCTGACCGGCCGGGCAGCGTCATTATCCAGACTCACTTCCCGCAACACCCGCTATTGAACCTGCTGATTCGGGACTGCTACCATCAAGTCAGCGAACAGATACTGGCGGAACGTCGTGAGCTACAGTTGCCGCCATTCGGTTATTTGGGCATCGTGCGCTGCGATAGCCGCGACCAGAACCGGGCAGATGATGTACTGCAAAAACTGCGACATTATTTGCAACCCCACGCTGGCATTAGCCTGATTGGACCGCTGCCACCGCCAATAGCCCGTCGCGCTGGCAGATACCGCTCACAGCTACTATTGAAGGCTGCCCAGCGGGGCAAATTACACAACTGCCTGCAGCATGCGGTAGCATGGCTGCAGGCAAATGCACAGGACTACCAATTGCGCTGGTCCGTGGATATCGACCCACAAGATTTCATCTGATCGTTGGCAAGTGCGCTCCGGCGAGGGATAATGCCGGGTTTTGCCAGCTGGCGTGCATACGCCGCTTTACCGCCAACCCCAAGACCCCAGGTAACCATGAAACAAGCCCTCCTAGAGTTGCTCTCTCAGGCCGTCGAGAACCTGCAGGCCAGGTCCGTCATACCGGCGGATCTTGCGCCTTCGATTCAACTGGAGACGACCCGCGATCCGGCTCATGGCGATCTCGCCTCCAACCTGGCCATGACCCTGGCCAAGCGCGCGGGCATTGCGCCCCGCGAATTGGCGTCCGCAATCGTTGCCGCGATTCCGGTGAACCCGCTGATCAGCAATACAGAAATCGCCGGCCCAGGCTTTATCAATTTTTTCCTGGCCAAGGCCGCAGCAAACGCCGTCATTGGCGACATTCTCGACAGTGGCGCTCATTTTGGTCGCAATAGCGACGGGGCGGGCAATAAGGTTCAGGTGGAGTTTGTCTCCGCCAACCCCACCGGCCCACTGCACGTGGGCCACGGCCGGGGCGCCGCACTGGGTGACTGCATCTGTCGACTGCTGGAAGCCAATGGCTGGGATGCTACCCGGGAGTTCTACTACAACGACGCGGGCCAGCAGATAAGTAACCTGGCCCTGTCGGTGCAGGCTCGCTGCAAGGGTATAACGCCCGATCAGCCGCACTGGCCCGAGGACGGCTATCGCGGTGAGTATATCGCCGATGTTGCAACCGCCTACATGGCCGGCAATGCCATTGTCGCCGAGGACCAGCACGTCGTGGGCGCCGCTGACGCCCAGGACCTCGATGCCATCCGCCACTTCGCTGTCGCCTACCTGCGCCGGGAACAGGACCACGACCTGCGGGCTTTCGGGGTCGAGTTCGATGTCTATTTCCTGGAGTCTAGCCTCTATACCAGCGGCAAGGTTGAACAAACCGTGGAAGCCCTCGTGGCCAGTGGCTATAGCTACGAACAAGATGGTGCGCTTTGGTTACGCTGCACTGAATTCGGCGATGACAAGGACCGGGTGATGCGCAAGACGGAGGGAGGTTACACCTACTTCGTACCCGATATAGCCTACCATGTCGACAAATGGCAGCGAGGATTCAAGCGGGTCGTCAACGAACAGGGGGCGGACCATCACAGTACCATCACGCGGGTTCGCGCGGGCTTGCAGGCCCTTGATATCGGTATTCCAAGGGGGTGGCCGGAGTACGTGCTACACCAGATGGTGACCGTGACCCGTGGCGGAGAAGAAGTAAAAATTTCCAAGCGCGCCGGCAGTTACGTCACCCTGCGCGACCTGATCGATGAAGTCGGCCAGGATGCAACCCGGTTTTTCCTGGCCGCGCGGGCGCCCAATTCACAGCTGACCTTCGACATTGACCTCGCGCGCTCACGAACCAACGACAATCCTGTGTACTATATTCAATACGCCCACGCCAGGGTCTGCAGCGTTATGCAGAAGCTGGAACAACAGGGCATCGACTACAACCAACAACAGGGTCTAGATAACCTGGGAATGCTGGATAATGACAACGAGAAAGCCCTGGTAAAGCGCCTTGGCGATTATGCCGATTTGGTTCGCGGCGCCTGCGCTAGCAGTGAGCCTCACCTGGTCGCCAACTACCTCCGGGAACTTGCCGGCGAGTTCCACGGCTTTTACAACAACCACAAAGTCATTTGCGAAGACCCGTCACTGCGTGCTGCCCGCCTGGCGCTGAGCCTTGCCGTTGGGCAGGTCATCCGCAACGGCCTGGCGCTGCTGGGCGTGTCTGCGCCGGAGCATATGTAGGTGAGCGAGGACTTTGCCAGGCGCAAATCCAAGGGCGGCAAAACACGCAAGAATGTGCGCAACAAGCCCCCCAATACCCAGCCACCCTGGTTGTGGCTGGTAGCCGGGCTGGGCACCGGATTACTACTGGGGTATCTTTACCATCTCGCCAGCCTGCCGGGCGACGCCAACGTCGCCAGCGCCCAGTCCCGGGCCCACAGCGCCCCACCGGAGCCCGACGAATCGGTCCGCTTCAATTTCTACACTTTGCTTCCTGAGCGCGAAGTCATGGTTTCCCAGGAGCAGCAACCAGCCAGGTCTCGCCCCGAGGAGAAACCCGACGACAAAAAGGCGAGCGAACAGGAAAAACGGGACGACGACGGTTATCGATACTACCTCCAGGCGGGCTCCTTCCAGCAGCGTGATGAGGCAGAAAAGCGCCGCATACAGCTGATTTTACTAGACCTTGAAGGTAACATCGAAAAGGTAAGGCACCAGGGGAAATCCTGGTACCGGGTACAGTCGGGCCCCTACCTGAACCGCAGTCAACTGGCCAGTGCCCAGGCCAAACTCAGCCGGGAAAATATCGACTCGCTGGTAACCAAGCGCAAGCCCCAGTAAGCAAGGGCAGCACCGCGTTCGCAGATATCGCCAAGAGCCGGCTTCGGGGCAGACTGAAAAGTGCGTATGGCATCGGCCCGCAACCTTGAAATCCCGCTTGGCGGCCCCAAGTCCCCATCTATTACCCCGAAGAGGATTGACCTGTGCAGCAATATCGAGGCACCACGATCGTTTCCATTCGCCGCAATGACCAGGTGGTTATCGGCGGCGATGGCCAGGTCAGCATGGGCAACACGGTTATGAAGGGCAATGCGCGCAAGGTTAGACGACTCTATCATGACAAGGTCATTGCCGGCTTTGCAGGGGGCACCGCCGATGCCTTTACCCTGTTTGAGCTGTTTGAGGGACAACTGGAGAAATACCAGGGACACCTGGTGAGGGCCGCCGTGGAATTGGCCAAAGCCTGGCGCACCGAGCGGGCACTCCGCCAGCTGGAGGCACTGCTGGCGGTAGCCGACGAGGAGACTTCGCTGATCATATCTGGCAATGGCGATGTGATAGAACCGGAGCAAGGCCTGATCGCCATTGGTTCTGGTGGCCCGTTCGCGCAATCCGCTGCCCGTGCACTGATTGACAACACCGAGCTCGATGCCCGCCAGATCGTTGAAAAAAGCCTCAACATCGCTGCTGATATCTGCGTCTACACCAATCACAACCTAACCATTGAGACGCTGCCAAGTCGCAGCTGAATCCTCACCCCGATGCTGGAGCAAGACCTGGTATGACCGTGATAATGACACCGCGTGAAATAGCCCATGAATTGGATAAACACATCATTGGGCAGGACAAAGCCAAACGCGCGGTCGCTATCGCCCTGCGCAATCGCTGGCGGCGCATGCAACTGGATGAGTCGCTAAGAGCAGAAATTTCGCCCAAGAACATTCTCATGATTGGCCCGACCGGTGTCGGCAAAACCGAGATTGCCCGGCGCCTGGCAAAACTGGCCAATGCCCCCTTCATCAAGGTCGAGGCAACAAAGTTCACGGAAGTCGGCTATGTTGGGCGTGATGTCGAGTCGATCATCAGGGATCTCGTGGACGCAGCCATCAAGCAACTGCGCGAGCAGGAAATGCTCAAGGTACGCAACCGCGCCGAGGACGCCGCCGAGGAGAGGATTCTCGATGCCCTGCTGCCCCCTGCGAGGGGGCAGTCGGAAGCGACAGAGGAATCCTCGACGCGGCAGATTTTTCGTAAGAAATTGCGCCAGCGCGAGCTTGACGAGAAAGAGATCGAAATCGAGGTCAACGCGACGCCAATGGGCGTCGATATTATGGCCCCACCCGGCATGGAAGAGATGACGAGCCAGCTACAGAACATGTTTTCCAACATGGCCAGCAAACGTACCAGCGTACAAAAAATGACGGTAAAGGCCGCCATGAAGAAACTGGCGGATGACGAAGCCTTAAAAATGGTCAATGAGGAAGATATCAAGGCCCGGGCGGTCACCACAGTGGAACAGACCGGCATCGTTTTTCTCGACGAAATCGACAAGATAGCCAAGCGCGGTGAGGCCGGCTCGGCGGATGTTTCGAGGGAGGGCGTACAGCGCGACCTGCTGCCCCTGATCGAGGGCTGCACCGTGAGCACACGCTACGGCATGGTGAAAACGGACCACATCCTGTTTATCGCCAGCGGCGCCTTTCATCTCACCCGCCCGTCCGACCTGATCCCGGAGATGCAGGGCCGTTTACCGATACGGGTAGAACTGGACGCATTGGCGCCAGGGGACTTCCAGCGCATACTGACGGAACCCGATGCCAGCTTGACCGAGCAGTATATTGCCCTCATGGCAACGGAGGGCCTGCAACTGAAGTTTACCGATGACGGCATCCTGCGGATTGCGGAGATCGCCTGGGAGGTGAACGAGCGCACCGAAAATATCGGTGCACGTCGCCTGCATACGGTGCTGGAGCGGCTGCTGGAGGATGCATCGTTCGATGCCACAGACCTGGCAGCACGTGAGGAACATATCGTGGTGGATACCGCCTACGTCGATGACAAACTGCATGGTCTGCATAAAAATGATGACCTCAGTCGCTTTATCTTGTAGCCGACGATGAACCGCCAATCGCCGCCACTACCAAGCTCCATCGTACTGCACCGGGTTCGTCGCTGCCTTGAGCTCGGCTACGCCAACGGCGAAACGCTCGAACTCGACGCCGAGTACCTCAGGGTTTTTTCACCCTCCGCCGAGGTCAGGGGACATGGCAGCGGGCAGGAAGTTCTGCAATGGGGCAAGAAGGACGTCGCTATCACCAACATCGAACCCGTGGGCAACTATGCGCTACAGCTCGTTTTCGATGACGACCACGATACCGGCATCTATGCCTGGGAGTACCTCTACCACCTCGGGCGAGAATACCAGGCCAACTGGCAGCAGTACCTCACCAGGCTGGAGCAGGCCGGGAAAAGCCGCGACCCCTCCCTGCAAATACTGAAACTCTAAAACTCCAGCATCCTCTCCTTTTTTGACATGCGCCCGCTCACCAAGACCGCTACAATAGCGCAGTCTTGATCACAGAGAAGGCTTCCATGGCGAACGATAAAACAACCCACTTTGGTTACCGCCAGGTCGATGAAGATGACAAGGCATCCCTGGTGGCCGGTGTATTCCACTCGGTGGCCTCACGCTATGACCTGATGAACGACCTCATGTCGGGAGGGATCCACCGCATCTGGAAACGCTTCACCATTGAGGTCAGCGGCGTTCGCCCCGGCCATTCCGTGCTCGATATCGCCGGGGGCACCGGCGACCTGGCGCTGAAGTTCAGCCGGATTGTGGGCGACGAAGGCCTGGTCGTGCTGGCGGATATTAATGAGTCCATGCTGGCGGTAGGGCGTGATCGCCTCACCGATCGTGGCGCCATCGCCAATATGGACTTCACCCAGTGCGACGCCGAAGCGCTGCCTTTTGCGGACGATAGTTTCGACTGCATAACCATCGCGTTTGGCCTGCGCAATGTGACCCACAAGGACAAGGCCCTCGAATCGATGCTGCGCGTGCTGAAACCTGGCGGTCGACTTCTGGTACTGGAGTTTTCCAAGCCCGGCAATCCGCTGCTGGAGAAAATCTACGACACCTATTCTTTCAAGTTTTTACCGGTAATGGGAAAACTGGTTGCTAACGACGCCGATAGCTACCGCTATCTGGCAGAGAGCATTCGCATGCACCCGGACCAGGAAAGCCTCAAGCAAATGATGATAGAAGCCGGTTTCAGTCGCTGCGATTTCTACAACATGACCGGCGGAGTGGTAGCCCTGCACCGGGGCTTTAAACCTTGAGCCTGACCCTGCACACTGCCGCCCTCGCCGCACTGGAGGGAGCAATCAATCGCGCCCTTCAACTGGACCTGTCCACCACGCGGGCATTGCAGCAACTCGACGGCAAGGTGTTCCGGCTTGAGCTGGTCGGCACGGGGGTAGACGTTTACCTGCTGCCGCTACAGCAGGGCGTGGCATTGCGGGGCTTTTATGACGGACCCATCGATAGCCATGTCATAGGCAGTGTCCCCGATTTCGTCGAATTGGTCAGCTCCGGGGATCCGGCGTCCACCCTGATCAATGGCGGTATCCAGCTTAGCGGTGACAGCGCACCGCTGTTGCAACTGCAGCGCATTCTGCACCGACTCGATCTCGACTGGGAAGGTGCTCTGGCCGGGGTTATAGGTGACATCCCTGCGCACCAGCTTGGCCGGCTGGTGCGCGGTGGCGCGCGCTGGGGTAAACATGCGGTGGACAGCATCAACCGCCAGGCGGAGGAATACCTGCACGAAGAGGCGCGATTGTTGCCACCCGAGGATGAGTTGCAGGATTTTTACACCGCAGTATCCCGGCTGGAGGTCGGTGTCGATCGAGCCGAAGCGCGCCTGGCAAAGCAGCAACAGCGGCTGGCGAAGTTGCTGCTGAAGCGGCAACAGGGGCGGGGCAAGTGAGCCTGAAGTCCGTGTCCCGCGTCGGCAAGATATTTGCCGTTACGGTGCACCACAGACTCGACCTGCTGCTCGACCGCAACCGTTTGCCGGCAACTGTGCGCTGGCTGACCTCACCGCTGGCCTTACTGCCCAAGCCCTCGCAGCCGCGCGGGGTGCGTATCCGTGAGGCGCTGGAAGACCTTGGGCCGCTGTATATCAAATTCGGACAGATGCTATCGACCAGGCGCGACCTGCTGGCACCCGATATCGCTGAGGAACTTTCAAAGCTCCAGGACGAAGTGCCGCCCTTTGGCCAGGACAAGGCCATAGCCATTATTGAAAAGAGCCTCAACACACCCCTCGAGCAGCTTTTTAGCGCCTTTTCTCCGGAGCCCCTGGCGTCGGCCTCCATCGCCCAGGTCCACGCGGCGCGCCTGCACGATGGTACAGAGGTTGTGGTAAAGGTGGTGCGACCCAATCTCGAGGGCGTCATCCGGCAAGATGTAGCCCTGCTGCTGCTGTTGGCAAAATGGGTACAGCGCTATTCAGCCGACGGCAGGCGATTGCGACCGGTAGAGGTGGTGCAGGATTACGAACATACCATCATCGACGAACTGGATATGCAGCGCGAGGCGGCGAACACATCGGTACTGCGACGCAATTTCAGCGAGTCCGACCTGCTCTACATCCCGGAGGTCTACTGGGACTACATCCGACGCGATGTGCTGGTCATGGAGCGCATCGACGGCATACCCGTGTCGGATATTGCAGCTATCAGGGCACAGGGAATCGACATGAAAGCCCTGGCCGAGCGCGGCGTGGAGATATTTTTTACCCAGGTGTTTCGCGATAATTTTTTCCATGCCGACATGCACCCCGGGAATATTTTTATCGCGAAAACCAATCCATCAAAGCCCCAGTATATCGGCATTGACTGCGCCATCATGGGCAGCCTCAGCGATTTCGATCGCTACTACCTTGCCCGCAACCTGATAGCCATTTTCGATCGCGACTACCGCCTGGTCGCGCAGCTTCACGTCGAATGTGGCTGGGTACCCGCCAAGACCCGGATACAAGACTTCGAGGCAGCCATGCGCTCCACCTGTGAGCCGGTTTTCGAAAAGCCCCTCGGCGAGATCTCCTTTGGCCAGCTGCTGCTCTACCTGTTCCAGACCGCTCGCCGCTTCGACATGGAAATTCAGCCTTCCCTGGTACTGCTACAAAAAACCATGTTGGCCATCGAGGGCCTGGGGCGCGAACTGTACCCCGACCTCGACCTGTGGCAAACCGCCAAGCCGTATCTCGACAACTGGATGAAGGAGCGCTACGCACCCACCGGCCTGGTGCATCAATTGCGCCAGCATGTGCCCCAGTGGCTGGAGCAACTCCCCCAACTCCCGGAACTGGTGATGGACAACCTGCACCGGGGCAGCGAAACCCGGACCCTGCTCGACCTGCAACAGCAGCAACTGGAACAGGCAAACGCGGATCGCGATGCCCAGCGCAAGAGCCGTCGCAACACCAAGATAGCTGTCCTGTCGATAGCAGCGGCTTTGCTGCTGGCCCAACCCGCCCTGCTCCAGGGCGTCAGGGAACTGCCGCCCGCCTCACTGTTGCTGCTGGCCCTGGCGGCGGTGCTGGCTCTGCGACGTTAGTCCTGTCGATAGCACTATGTCATAATCGCCAGGTGTCGACGAAAACGTGAACTTTGATATGGATAGCGCACTTAACCGGGTAAAGTGGAATGCCGACGGGCTGGTCGCCGCCATTGCCCAGGATTGGCAGAGTGGTGAAGTGCTGATGCTGGCCTGGATGAATCGAGAGGCATTGGCCAACACCATCAGCAGTGGTGAGGCTGTGTACTGGTCGCGTTCGCGCCAACAGCTCTGGCGCAAGGGAGAGAGCTCGGGCCATAGCCAGAAGGTCAAGGGGCTGAGGCTCGATTGCGATGGCGATACGCTGCTGCTGACGATTGAACAAATCGGTGGAATCGCATGTCATACCGGTCGGCGCAGTTGTTTTTACCGGCGCTTCGACGGGGGGGATTGGCAGGTAGCCGACACAGTGCTGAAAAGTCCGGAGGCGATCTACGGAAGTCGCGATGACTAATGTGCTTACTGAACTGCAACGTACTATCGAACAGCGTATGGCAGCCGGTGACGCCGACCAGTCCTATGTCGCCAGCTTGCATCAACGAGGGCTGAACAAGATCCTCGAGAAGGTTGGCGAGGAATGTGTCGAGACTATCATTGCGGCAAAAGATGCCCGCGCCAGCGGAGACAACTCGGAACTGGTGGGCGAAACTGCAGACTTGTGGTTCCATAGCATGATTATGCTGGCGGAGCTTGGTGAATCAGCCGACAGCGTACTCAACGAGTTGAGTCGGCGTTTCGGGCTGTCGGGCATCGACGAGAAACTATCACGTAAATCATAATTGGTAGAGGTGTTTCATGGGTTTAGGTGGCATCAGTATCTGGCAACTTCTGATCATATTGGCGATTGTGGTGCTGCTGTTCGGCACCAAGCGCTTGCGCACACTGGGTTCAGACCTCGGGGGCGCTATCAAGGGCTTTCGCAAGTCCCTCAGTAGCGAAGAGGATAACGGCGACCGGCCGGCGACCGAGCAAAAAAACGCCAAACCCGACGAACCCGGGAAGACGCCGTAGGCTCCCCGCGTGTTCGATATCGGCTTCTCAGAATTGCTGCTGCTGGCAGTTATCAGCTTGTTAGTGCTCGGGCCGGAGCGATTGCCCGGGGCAGTGCGCACGGCGAGCACCTGGATAAGCCGCATTCGCCAAGGTTTTAATGAGGTCCGCAGCGAGTTGGAGCGAGAGCTGAATGCTACTGAACTCAAGCAGGATCTGCACAATCAGTCGATACTGAAGCAACTTGAAGAAACCGGCCGGGAGCTCGACCAGGACCTGGATGCGGTGCGTGCCGGTCTGAAGGACCTGCAGTTCGATCTCGAAAGCAGCATCCAAAGCGAATCCCAATCAACTCAAGGCCCTGGCAAGACCATCGATCGCAATTCATGACAGAGCCCGAGACCGACAGCCAGGATCAGGCGATGCCGCTGATCGCGCATTTAACCGAGTTGCGTGACCGCCTGCTACGATCAGTGCTGGCGGTGCTGGTGATATTCCTTGGCCTGTTCTACTTCGCCAACGATATCTATGCCTTTGTTTCGGCACCGTTGCGGGAGTTGCTGCCCGAAGGGGCCACCATGATTGCAACAGAGGTGGCGTCGCCCTTCCTCGCTCCTTTCAAGTTGACCATGGTGGTAGCGGTATTCCTCGCGATGCCGTACATCCTTCACCAGACCTGGCGCTTCATTGCACCGGCCCTATATCGCAGTGAGCGGCGCCTGGCGCTGCCCATATTGATATCGAGTGTGGTCCTGTTTTACGGCGGGCTGGCCTTTGCCTACTACGTCGTATTCCCACTGATATTCGCGTTTTTCTCCAGCGTTACCCCGGAAGGCGTGTCGGTTATGACCGACATCAACAGCTACCTCAACTTCGTACTCAAACTGTTCTTTGCCTTTGGAATTGCCTTCGAAATACCTGTTGCGACGGTGCTACTTATCGCGGCTGGCGCGACCACGGCGGATGCCCTCGCTGCCAAGCGGCCCTATGTCGTGGTCGTTTGCTTTATCGCCGGGATGTTGTTGACCCCACCCGACGTCATCAGCCAGACGCTGCTGGCCATTCCGGTCTGGCTACTGTTCGAATTGGGCTTGATATTTGGGCGCCTGGTGGAGCCTACTCCCCCATCCGCCAGCAAAGAGTGAAGCAGCCACACCGTTGGTTTGCACTACATTCCGGTAGCGCCCGCAGTGCTTGCCGCCTTGTCAGCGATCGCCCGGTATTGCGCAAAATAGGCGTCGTAGTCCGTTCTATCACAATGGCTCATCGCCCGGGTGCTGAGTTCATCGACACGACCATCAGCGCCGATGATTTTCGCACAGGCGCCAATGTCCAAAGGTCCCACATCGGCTGAGACAGCGGTTTCTGCTCCCAGGTTCAGCGGTTTGCTGCCCACTAACCACTGCTGATAGTCAGCGTCGGGCTTGCGTTTGACAATGCCATACCAGGCATCGTCGGCGACCGCCGGTAGCGAGACAGACAAGCTAAGCAATATCCCCAGTAGCGCGCGAGTCATCAGTTTTCTCCCTGTCTGGAAACGCCCGATTCAGGCGCTATCCAGATCATAACCCAGGCATGCACCTGACGTCGATCACCGCTATTCGGCCTCGGCGGTGCGGGCAGACTCCCACGCTATCAAGGCCTGTTTACGTGGCGCCGACCAGCGATAGCGACCAAACTCCCCGCTGGCGCGAATCACACGATGACAGGGGATCAACCAGGCCACCGGATTTGCCGCTACCGCGGTGGCCACCGCACGCACGGCAGAAGCATGGCCGGCGAGAACAGCCAACTGCTGGTAGGACACCAGTGCCCCTTCGGGAACTCGCAGCAACGCCTGCCACACTTGCAGGCGGAAATTGCTGGCCGCAACTTGCAGAGTTATGGGCGCCGGATTGGAACTGCCCTCGAATAGTGGTTCCAGGTGCTGTCGGGCCAGGCCGGGTTTTTGCTTCCAGTCAGCCTGGGGCCACTGCTTACGCAATGCCAGCATTTGCTTGTCGGCGCTGGCCCCAACAAAGCTGAGGTGGCAAATACCGCCGCGACCGGTAGAGAGCATCAAAGCCGGGCCAAAGGGCGTATCGGTGAGGTCGTAATACAGTTTCACGCCATCACCACCAGTGCGGTACTGCTGCGGTGTCATCGCCTCGAGGGTAACAAAGTGATCATGCAGGCGGCCGCTGCCGCTGAGCCCGAGACCGTGGGAGAGCGCCAGCAGGCTCTGGCTCCGGGCAAGAGCCCGCTTCGCATGCTGGACAGTAAGGAACTGCAGGAACTGTTTCGGGCTAATGCCCGCCCAACGACTAAATATCCGCTGGGCATGGCCGGGACTCAAATGCATCCGCTTGGCAACCTCGGCCAGGGACGGCTGCTGAGTGGTGTGCTCGTTGAGGTACTGAATCGCTGCCGCGACCCGATGATAATCGTGGTCCATGCCCTTGGTCACCCGCTTCTTCCGCCCTGGTGTCTGGCCGTACTGTCCCGCCCATTGGGCGCTCCGTATGGTGGTTGTCTGACGGCGGCGCCTGCGGGCTGGGTCACGCGGAACATTCTCCCGTGGGCACAGCTTCAGCCCCTATCCCGTAAAATACACGATATCCCGCGGAGAAACCCAACTGGCGCCGCGATAGGACGACCAGCACTTGAGTCTGGCGAAGCTTTGCCCCGAAGCCAACCCGTATCTTGCGCAAATGCCGGAAAATGGCGACCGGCCTGGCCGGAGGGTCCTGGGCCTGAAAGTGGTTCGAACGGACCGTCGACCAGCGGCTATGCACGCTAACGCAAAGCCCCTCGTTAGCGGTGGCGGGGTATGGAGCGCATATGACCGCGCAAAAACACACCGACGCGGTCGATAGCTACCTTACCCTCGGGTAATATAGCCGCCATCGCCTGCCACACATGGGGCATTTTACTCCATACATCGAGCACCACCGGCACCCCGCTCGACTCCATCTTGTAGGCCAGCCGGCGGGCATCATCCAGCAGAACCTCTGAACTGCCGACCTGAATCAGGGCGGGACTGCAGTCGGTATAGTCGCCGTACAGCGGCGAGGCATAGGCGTGCGTAGGGTCCAGGTCGCCGAGCACGAACGCCGCGGCTTCCTTGATGCGCTGTCCCGGAATCATGACATCACGGTCGGCATTGGTAATCACGCTTTCACCGGTGCAAGCAAGATCGGTCCAGGGTGACAGCCCGACCACAGCGGCCGGCAGCGCCAATCCCTCATCGCGGGCCCGCAGCATGGTGGCAAAGGCAAGGCCGCCCCCCGCGGAGTCACCTGCCAGGGCAATACTCTGGGATGAAAAGCGCTCCAGTAACCAGCGATACACGGTATTGGCATCATCCCACGCGGCGGGGAATGGCTGCTCGGGTGCGAGCCGGTAATCGACCGACAAAATCGGGCACTGCGCCACTTTCGCCAGGCGCCAAACCAGATCCCGGTGAGTGACCACGGTTCCCCCAAACATGTAGGCACCGCCATGCAGGTACATCACTACCTTGTTGTGGTCGGCCTCTGGCATGCTCACCCAATAGGCCTTGATTTTACCGGCGATGAGGGTTTCTTCGAAGGTGGCTTCGGGGGGAGCGGGGGGAATTCGCTCTGCCGCCCGGTGAAACTTTTCGCGCATATCCAGGGGATCACTGGCCCCCAGCATCATCGAACCGAACAAACGCATTATCTGGGTAATCGCGGCCGCCTGCAGGCTCATTCACCGCTCCCGGCTCGCGTGGGCACGAAGCCATGCATCGCTGTTAGCAACGGCATTTCAACCCACAGCCGCGGGGGCAACGTGGGGGCCCTGCATCAACACCGATTGCGGGTAGGGTTGCCAGTTCTGGGGCTGCTGCGCCAGCCGATTCGCCAGCACGTGGAACACCATCGGATTTATCGCGAGGCCGCTATGACTACCGAATACCCGCACGTTTTCGGTATGAGAGCCGGGCGCATCCAGGCAATACTGCCAATCGTTAATACCGTCACCCTTGCTGTAAATCGATGTGGAGGGCACTGTGGGGGTCGTCTCCCAGAGTTCGCTGCCAAGGAAAAACTCGTCGGTTCTTTGATAGGGGTTGAGGTAACTGTAGAGACGGGTAATCGCGCGGTTGACCGCCCGCGGCGTGGGCATACAAAACGTTGTGCCGATGGTGACGATGTTGCGCACCGCATCTGCCTGGCTGTTAGCCAGGGCGCGCACATAAAATCCACCCAGGCTCCACCCCACCAGGCTTACTTTCTCGCCGCTGGTTCGGTGAATCTCCTGCACTCTCTGCTGCAGCGCCTTAAACGTATCCTGTTTAAGTCCGTTATTGTGTCCCATGCCCCAACAGTAGACCTCATAGCCCAGGCGCCGGAGGTAGTCGCGCGCAAAAAACGTCGAGTTATCGCTATTGGTAAACCCGGGGATCAACAGCACAGGCCTACCCTCACCGCGCGGCCGGCGCAGCAGGAAAGGGTATGCGTAGGGTAAGGCGCATGCCTCGAAAGCGGCGCGCATCTCTAGTACTGAGTTTAATAACGACGGACGACGCCGACTCAAATTAGTCACTTGGCACCTCTCTCCAGGTCACTGCAGGGTTTGAGTCAACAGTTCAATCTCACCCACCAAATCATCAGCGACGGTGCTGTTTTTATCTTCACCGCTGCTCGGGACGGCGCGACCACGACCACCGGTGAGTGCAAGGTAAAGCCTGGACGCCCGGAACAGGGGGTGCAGCACATCGCGCTCTGGTCGCTCGGCGAGCGCCGCACCCTCGAAGAAGGCCTGCAAACCACTACGCATTGGATTTTCAAGTTTCCGTGCCCCTGAGCCTGACAGCGGCAACCAGGTTTTCAAGCTTGCAAAATAAGCGCGCAGACCCCGGCTCAAGCCCTTCCTGCAAGCGCGATGACCGTAAGTCAGGTTTGTGCCCACAGCACCAAAGACCTCCAACAACGATTGACTACCAAGGAATTCGGCCAAAACCAGGTTGTTGGCGCCCCTCTCCACATGGCTGCGAAGTAACCTGTGTAACGCGGCAAAATTGTCGGTGAGCATATTGTCGATCGGTATTTCACTGATGGGTATGCTGTTTTGGTCGATCAGGAACCAATCTTCCTCGCGCAACACCTCCAGCGCCCGGGGCAGAATTTTCGACTCCTCGATGTTGATATGGCGTCGCAGGCAGGCTTCGTATTCATTGCAGAGTTCGCCCACCCGGGCCTTCTTCAAAACTGTCGGCATCATGTCGACATCGTCGATGGCCTCGGCAAGCCGGTTGCTCAGACTGACTAACAGGCGATGCTCATCCAGTAGTGCAGCGACCTCGGCGGCAATGGTCTCGTCGCGCAAGGCCATTCGCTGATAAATGAGATCTTCCTTGGGGTGATGGTAACGATCCGGAAAATTCTGCATGTAATCAATGATATCCAGCAGGAGAGCATAATCCGCGTCCTTGCCATTGACGATTAAACCCACCTGCTCGGCAAGGGAGTCCAGCAAGCTGAACATGTAGATATGTTCGTTGTGCAGCGCCTTTACCGAGCGCGGCGTTACCTTTGTGGTTTCGTCGTTTACAGGCTGGTACCAATGCCCCGCCTCCGAACTACTACCCATCGCTGCCGCTGTCTGACTGGACATCAATCCCCCATCACTTATTGCAGTGGCGCCCCCAAGGCAGACACTGGCAAGGTGAACCCTTCAATAAAACCGGTGTTCGAGCGAACCTACGCTAGCGCCACTGGACGTGATTTTCTACCACATTATTTCCCTTTTACCAGCGCCGAGACTAACCCTAAAAATTAGAATTGAGCTTCTAATTACTTGTTTTTACAGGTTTTCAGGCCCTGACCAGGGCCCCAAATAAAATTGGGTAAAAAGCAATACCGACCAAAGTCCAAGCTGTTACATCCGAAAGAGGGGATAACGCGGCCAGGAGCCTGGCGATCTCAGGTGGTCAGCGCGGCGAAGGGAGAGCGAATCCAGTGGTCGCAATTTTGAGGTGAACAGCGGTGCCTATGCCACGTAAATGGCGAAAAGGACGGCCGGTTTCCCGCCGCCGCGATAGAAACATCCCAAGCCCAACCGGCTGCTAGGTTTGCAGCAGGAATGTGACCGGGCCGTCGTTGATAAGGTGCACCTGCATGGTGGCGCCAAAAATACCGCTGGCAAATCGGGGATTGCGGGCCCGAAGTTCATCGGCCGTAAACTGGTACAGCGGTTCAGCCTCATCCGGCATTGCCGCCGTCGAGAAACCCGGGCGCAAGCCCTTGCTGGTATCGGCGGCCAGGGTGAATTGCGATACCAGCAACACACCACCCTGGATATCGCTGACACCAAGATTCATTTTTCCCTCCGCATCGGCGAATACACGATACGCCAGCAAGCGGCTGACCATGCGCTCAGCCCTGGCCCGGTCGTCCCCTCGCTCAACACCCAGCAACACCAGAAGCCCGCGATCAATCGCCCCAACACAGCGGCGGTCGACGTGCACACTGGCCTCGCTCACCCGCTGGATTAGTGCCTTCATAGCGCCGACCTCAGGCTTTGCTGCGGGAAGCGCGCCGCCGGTCTGATTCTGCCAGGAAGCGCTTGCGAATGCGGATGGATGCAGGGGTGACTTCAACCAACTCGTCGTCCTCGATAAACTCCAGCGCCTGCTCCAGTGACAAGCGAATGGGCGGCGTCAGCAGCAGGTTTTCGTCGGTTCCCGCCGCACGGATATTGGTCAACTGCTTGGCCTTGGTAGGGTTTACGGTCAAATCGTTGCCCCGCGAATGCAGGCCTATGACCTGCCCTTCGTACACATCGGTATTGGGGTCGATTATCAGGCGCCCCCGATCCTGCAGCGAGAACAGAGCATAGGCCAGGGTCTTACCCTTCACGTTCGAGATCAGCACACCATTGATGCGGCTTGCCAGGGCACCGGCCTTCACCTCACCATAGTGATCAAATACATGGGTGAGGATTCCCGAGCCGCTGGTCATGGTGAGGAATTGGGTGCGAAACCCAATCAAGCCCCGCGATGGGACAATAAACTCCAGCCGCACCCTGCCCTTGCCGTCGGGCACCATATTGGTAAGTTCGCCCTTGCGATTGCCCAGCTCTTCCATCACCGAACCCTGGTGATCGCTCTCACAATCGATCACCAACTGCTCGTAGGGCTCCATCATCACCCCGTCAATCTCTTTGCGGATAACCTCGGGGCGCGACACTCCCAGCTCGAAGCCCTCGCGGCGCATCGTTTCGATCAGCACCGAAAGATGCAATTCGCCGCGGCCGGAGACGATAAACCTGTCAGGAGAGTCGCCCTGCTCCACCCGCAGGGCAACATTGTGGATCAGCTCCCGTTCCAGCCGTTCGCGAATATTACGGCTGGTAACGTACTTCCCCTCACGCCCGGCAAATGGTGAATCATTGACCTGGAAGGTCATCGACACCGTGGGCTCGTCGACACTTAACTGCGGTAGCGCCTCGACCACGGCCGGATCACAGAGTGTGTCGGAGATATTGAGCTTGTCGATTCCGGTGATACAAACGATATCGCCCGCCGCCGCCTCGGGCACAGAGCGCCGCTCGAGCCCGTGATAACCCATCACATCCAGGATCCTGGCGTTGCGGGTGTTGCCTTGACCGTCGATTGCGGTGATCTGCATGTTGGACCTGACCCTGCCACGGCTGATCCTGCCAACACCGATGACCCCTACATAACTGGAGTAGTCCAGAGCGCTGATCTGCATCTGGAAGGGCCCATCGACATCGACAGCGGGCGGCGGCACGGTCTCGACAACCATCTCAAACAGCGCACTCATATCCTCCCCCATGGTGGCTGGATCCAGGCCTGCTATGCCGTTGAGCGCCGAGGCATAGATAATCGGAAAGTCCAGCTGCTCGTCAGTCGCGCCGAGCCGATCGAACAGGTCGAATACCTGGTCGATCACCCAATCCGGTCGGGCGCCGTCGCGATCCACCTTGTTGACCACCAGGATAGGGTGCAAGCCCTGGTCAAACGCCTTCTGGGTAACGAACCGGGTCTGGGGCATGGGGCCGTCAACGGCATCAACCAGCAGCAATACCGAGTCGACCATCGACAGCACCCGCTCTACCTCACCACCGAAATCGGCGTGACCCGGGGTGTCCACAATATTGATGCGGTAACCCTCCCAGTCGATGGAGGTGTTCTTCGCCAGAATCGTAATTCCGCGCTCCTTCTCCTGGTCGTTGGAGTCCATTATGCGCTCCTGCCCTGAGTCCTTGCGCTGCAAGGTACCTGACTGCTGCAGCAGCTTGTCGACAAGGGTGGTCTTGCCGTGGTCGACGTGGGCAATAATCGCGATATTGCGTAGTTTTTCAATAGTCATAATCTGGTATCTGGCAGATTGGATTGCGGGAAAAGCGCTCGCGGGAGTGGCCCGGTGGGCAGTTGGAGGGGTCCGGTGCCCACCGGAGCGGCGGGATTATACACGAAACGCCCATTACCGTTGCTTTTTTACTCACCCGGAGAAATCTGGCGGTGGCCGTGAAAACGCCCGCCACACCAATAGCCCAAGCGCTTCATTGTCGCTACAATTGCGCCCAGCTAATCATGTCAGGCCCCCTATGCAACAAGCTAATTTTGTCGGCTGGAAAAGCCGCTGGACTTTTATCCTCGCCGCTACCGGCTCTGCGGTAGGTCTGGGCAACATCTGGAAATTCCCCTACATCACCGGCGAATACGGTGGCGGCGCCTTCGTACTGGTTTACCTGGCATGCATTCTTGGCGTGGGAATACCGGTGATGATTGCCGAGATCAGTATTGGCCGCTTCGGCCGGACCGACCCTATCCACAGTACCATGCGCGCAGCGCAGGACGCGAAGACCTCCACTGCCTGGTCGTTCATAGGCTTTATGGGTGTGTTGGCGGGGCTGATGATTTTGATGTTCTACAGTGTCGTCGCGGGCTGGGCCCTCGATTACGTGTGGCAGAGCGCCAGCGGCGCCTACTCCAACCTCGAGGCCCCAGCGATCGAGGAAAACTTCAAGCTTTTGGCCAACGACGACACCCGGCAACTTGCCTGGCATACGCTGTTTATCATCCTCACCGGCTCAGTGGTCGCTGTCGGCGTCGTCCGCGGTATCGGCACCGTGGTCGATATCCTGATGCCAATGCTTTTCATCCTGTTGCTCGTTCTCCTGGGTTATAGCTGGACCAACGGCGACTTCGAGGCCGGCATCAACTTCATGTTCCAGTTCGATTTCAGCAAGCTTACGGCGGAGGCGGTACTCACTGCCCTGGGCCATGCCTTTTTCACGCTCAGCCTGGGTATGGGAGCGATTATGGCCTACGGTGCCTACATGCCCGATAACAGTTCGGTCGCAAAGACGACCCTGGTCATCGCATTGCTGGATACGGTGATCGCCCTGATCGCCGGTATGGCCATCTTCCCGCTGGTGTTTGCCAATGGGCTTGAGCCCGGCCAGGGCGCGGGGCTTATGTTCGCCACCCTGCCGGTGGCCTTCTCCAGCATGCCCGGCGGCGTCTTATTCAGCACATTGTTCTTCCTGCTGGTATCCATAGCGGCGCTCAGCTCCTCCATCTCATTGATCGAGCCCGGCGTTGCCTGGCTGGAGCGCCAGGGAGTGCGGCGGGTATGGTCCACCCTGGTGTTCTCGCTGATTGGCTGGGCGGGCGGTGCCGCGTGCATCTACGTGCCGGGCGTATTTGACAGCCTGGACTTCGCCACCGCCAACATCATGCTGCCGCTGGGCGGCCTCTTGATCGCGATTTTCGTCGGCTGGATCATGCGCCGCAACACGGTGCGCAAGCAACTGCGGGATACCGGCGAATTGATGTTCAATGTCTGGTACGTGATCACCCGCTTTATCGCGCCCGCCGGGGTCATTGCCATTTTCCTGTACCAACTGGGTGTATTGCAGAAGCTCGGCTGGGTTTGAGGCCGTGTCCGGGCAGCTATCTCCCTTGCGGGGGCGGTCGCACCCGGAAAGTCTTGCCAGCTGGCTGTCTTCGCACTAATGTGGGGTGCTTCCTAAACGCACGCGCACCGCATTGGTGCTATTCGCACCAATATAGGGCATTCTGTCGACTCAAAACCGTGCACAGAAGCAGGCAGGACGAGGAAACCCGCATAGGACGCAGGCATACCGTGGGATGGCACGTTTTTTGCTGTCTCTGGCCTAAATACTGGTCACGCAATGCCGGTGACAAGCTCCGGCCGTCGTGACAGTAACCGTTTTTATACCAGGCGAAAGCCACACACCCGATGGAGGAAGTGCAATGTCAGAGCGAACCATGAAACTGCTCAAAGAGAATGAAGCGCGCTGGGTTGACCTGCGCTTTACAGACACTAAAGGTAAAGAACAGCACGTAACCATTCCGGCTTCAGAAGTTAACGAAGACTTCTTCGAGGACGGCAAGATGTTCGATGGCTCGTCGATCAGCGGCTGGAAAGGCATCAACGAATCCGACATGATCATGATGCCCGACGACGAAACCGCGATACTCGACCCGTTCACCGACGAGCCGACGGTCAATCTGCGTTGCGATATTCTGGAGCCCTCGACCGGGCAGGGCTACGATCGCGACCCACGCTCCATTGCCGAGCGTGCCGAAGCCTACCTCAAGAGCTCCGGGATCGGTGACAGCGCGCTGTTCGGGCCGGAACCTGAATTCTTCGTCTTCGACGACGTAAAGTGGCACGCCGATATCAGTGGCGCCGGCTACTCGATCAACTCAGAGGAAGCGTCCTGGGCCTCGTCACACACCATCGAAGGCGGCAATACAGGCCACCGCCCCCGCCTCAAGGGCGGTTACTTCCCGGTACCTCCGGTTGACTCCCTGCACGACCTGCGCGCCGCCATGTGTAATGCCATGGAAGCGATGGGGCTGGGCGTGGAAGTTCATCACCACGAAGTCGGCACCGCCGGCCAGTGCGAAATTGGCGTCACTGCCAACACCCTGACCAAAAAAGCGGACGAGGTTCAGATCCTCAAATACTGCGTCCACAACGTCGCCCACTCCTACGGTAAAACCGCGACCTTCATGCCCAAACCGCTGGTGGGCGATAACGGCTCCGGCATGCACGTTCACATGTCGATCAGCAAGGATGGCAAGAATATGATGGCCGGCGACGGCTATGCCGGCCTGTCGGAAACCGCGCTCTACTTTATCGGCGGAATCATCAAGCATGCCCGGGCGCTCAACGCCTACACCAACGGCTCCACCAATTCCTACAAGCGCCTGGTACCGGGCTTCGAGGCACCGGTTATGCTGGCCTACTCAGCGCGCAACCGCTCTGCATCCATTCGTATACCCCATGTTACCAACCCCAAGGCTCGCCGTATCGAAGCGCGCTTCCCGGATCCGTCTGCCAACCCCTACCTGGCTTTTGCAGCATTGCTGATGGCGGGTATCGACGGCGTCCAGAACAAGATTCACCCCGGCGATCCCCGCGACAAGGATCTGTACGACCTGCCAAGGCATGAAGCGGCGGAAATACCCACCGTTGCCAGCAGCCTAGAGCAGGCCCTGGCCGCGCTGGATGCCGACCGCGCCTTCCTGACAGCCGGCGGCGTATTCTCCGATGATGGCATCGACGCTTACATCGCGCTCAAGGAAGCCGAAATCGAGAAACTGAATATGACAACTCACCCGGTTGAGTTCGATATGTATTTCTCGGTCTGAATACTAACCCTGGCAACACCCCAAACCCGCTAACCCAGCGGGTTTTTTATGTACAGGGATGTACGGTATGGCGCGGGGGCAGGACGCCCGGGAGCGCCGATGCTCAGGATGTACGGTATGGCGCGGGGGCAGGACGCCCGGGAGCGCCGATGCTCAGGATGTACGGTATGGCGCGGGGGCAGGACGCCCGGGAGCGACGATGGCCGGGAGGTGGGGTTTAGCGCTTGCACACACGGCAGGAATTGCGGAACCACTGGCCCACCAGTCCTTTTGTGGCGCCCAGCCTTGTCCTGCCCTAACAGCTTGCTGAAAAACTCTCTGCCCGGCATCTACCGCGTCAAAAATAGGCTACAAACGGTCATTTACTGCGGGTAAGCTCCGCTGTTTCGGCCATTTTTGCCTTGCATCTACTGCCTCGAGTACGTTTTCCAGTAGCCTGCCAAGCAGACTGCACCATGCTGGCACGCCTTTCCCCCACCAAATGCGCACCCAGGGGCTTGCAAGCCCACACCAAATGCACCATATTGGTGCATATTCGAGCAGATGCCAGCCGGGCTTTACCCGGGTCTCGCCTGTATCGAGGGCGCGACGCAGGAAATGCAGCACCGACAGCGCAACTGCACAATCTTGGTTCGTTTTTTGCATACCTGCTAGCTAGCGAAAATGCCTTGCCGATGAACCGAGCTATGTTCTCCAAACCAAAGCCTATGGCGACCAACTACCACGACAACCCACTGCTCGATAACCTGGCGACGGCCATTATGTTGGTCGATGCCAACCTGCGCATACAGTACCTCAACTCCGCCGCCGAGATGCTGCTGGAGCTGAGCGGCAATCGGGCACTGGGACTGAACGTCGACCAGCTGCTGATGGAAAATGGCAAGCCGCTGGCGGAGATGTCCCAAACCCTGAAGACCCGTATGCCCTATACCAAGCGACAGGTCAGTCTCGCCCTGTCCAGTGGCCAGTCGATTTCAGTTGATTACACGGTAACCCCGGTGCAACTGCATGAGGCAGACTACCTGCTGCTGGAATTCCAGCCCCTCGACCGGCTCATGAAAATCAGCCGCGAGGCTTCCATCATCAACACCCAGGAAACCAGTCGCGCGGTGATTCGCGGCCTGGCGCATGAGATCAAAAACCCGCTGGGTGGACTGCGTGGCGCGGCGCAGCTACTGGCCAAGGAGCTCCCCAGCGATGAGCTGAAAGACTACACCGATGTCATCATTGCCGAAGCCGACCGCCTGCGTAACCTGGTGGATCGCTTACTCGGCCCCCATAAACTCCCCGAGCACAAACCGGTCAGTATCCACGAAGTGCTGGAACGCGTTATCAGCCTCATCTATGCAGAAACCGCCGGGCGCATCAATTTTGTCAGGGACTATGACCCAAGCATCCCGGACCTCATTGGCGACAAGGGCAAGCTGATACAGGCCATTCTCAATATCGTTCGCAACGCCATGCAGGCCTTCAAGGACAACGCCGTCTTCACCCCCGAAATACAGCTGCAAACCCGAATACTGCGGCAATTCACCCTGGGCGATCAGCGCCACCGGCTGGTGTGCCGGGTAGACATAGTGGACAACGGACCGGGCATCCCCCCCGACATCCTGCAAACCGTTTTCTTTCCCATGGTAAGCGGGCGCGCAGAGGGCACCGGCCTTGGATTGTCGATCGCCCAATCCATCGTCAACCAGCACCGGGGCCTGATCGAGTGCATCAGCCAGCCGGGGGAAACCCGATTTACCCTTTATTTGCCTCTGGAGTCGAGCGATGAGCAACACTGAATACGTCTGGATAGTCGATGACGATAAGTCAATTCGCTGGGTGCTGGAAAAGGCGCTCAACCAGGCCGGCATTCGAACCTCGTGCTTCGAGAGCGGCGAGGCAGCGGTCAAGCGCCTGCACCGGGAGCAGCCAGACGCCATCATTAGTGACATTCGCATGCCCGGTATGGACGGGCTGGCATTACTCAACACCATTGGCAATGAGCACCCGGCACTACCGATCATCATCATGACCGCACATTCCGATCTTGAGAGCGCGGTTGCGTCTTACCAGGGGGGCGCCTTCGAATACCTGCCCAAGCCCTTTGACATCGATGATGCCGTCGCCGTGACCCGGCGCGCCCTCGATCACGCCAGTGAACAACGCTCACCCAGCCAAAAGGTGGAGGACGAGCCCACCGCCACCGAGATCATTGGCGAGGCACCGGCCATGCAAGAGGTATTCCGTGCTATCGGCCGCCTCTCCCACTCCAATATAACGGTGCTCATCAACGGCGAATCCGGCACTGGCAAGGAGCTGGTGGCCAAAGCCCTGCATCGCCATAGTCCGCGCTCTAGCGGACAGTTCATCGCCCTGAATATGGCAGCGATACCCGGCGACCTGATGGAGTCGGAGCTGTTCGGCCACGAGAAGGGGGCCTTCACCGGAGCGGCGAGCATGCGCCGGGGTCGCTTCGAGCAGGCCGACGGCGGCACTCTGTTTCTCGACGAGATAGGCGACATGCCGGCCGAAACCCAAACCCGGTTACTGCGGGTACTGGCCGATGGAGAATTCTATCGCGTGGGCGGTCACACGCCAGTCAAGGTTGATGTGCGCATCATTGCGGCTACCCACCAGAACCTGGAGATGCTGGTCAAGAAGAACCGTTTTCGCGAAGACTTGTTCCACCGCCTGAATGTCATCCGAATCCACATTCCCAAACTGGCGGAGCGGCGGACAGACATCCCCAAGCTGGCGCAACATTTCCTGCAACAGGCGGCTGAGGAACTGGAGGTGGAGGCCAAGGTACTCACTCCCAGCGCCGAGGCATTTCTCACCCAGCTTGACTGGCCCGGCAACGTGCGGCAGCTCGAGAACAGCTGCCGCTGGATGACGGTCATGGCATCGGGGCGCGAGATTATGGTATCCGACCTGCCCCCCGAACTCGGCGAACAGAACACTTCCCTGGGCGTTACCCACGATTGGCAGCAGCAGCTGCGGGACTGGGCCGAACAACAACTTAAGTCCGGTAACGAGCGGCTACTCGATAACGCGGTGCCGGCATTCGAGCAAATCATGATAGAGACCGCCCTGCGCCATACCCACGGGCGTCGCCGCGATGCCGCCGCCCTGCTCGGCTGGGGCCGAAATACCCTGACCCGCAAGATCAAGGAGCTGGGACTGGATATAGAAGGCGACGAGGATGCCGGCGACCAGCCAGGGCATCTCTGATGTTTGAAATCGTGCTATACCAGCCCGAAATTCCACCCAACACCGGCAATATCATCCGCCTTTGCGCCAATACCGGGATGCGCCTGCACCTGATCCAGCCACTGGGCTTCGACCTCAGCGACAAACAGTGCCGCAGGGCCGGGCTCGACTATCACCAATGGACCCGGGTCACGCAACACAGGGACTGGGACAGCTTCCTCGGTTCAGTGCAGCCTGACCGCCTGTTCGCCGCCAGCACCAAAGGCCAATGTTGCTACAGCCAGGTAAGCTATCAACCGGGAGATGCCATCGCCTTCGGACCCGAGACCCGGGGACTGCCGGCAGCGATACTCGACACGCTGACCACCGACCGGGTTCTGCGCATCCCCATGCTGGATAACAGTCGGTCTCTCAACCTATCGAACAGTGTTGCGGTGGTGGCTTACGAAGCGTGGCGGCAATGCGGGTTCCGCGGGGCTGTCCAATCGCCATAAACGCCTGGTGTGCCCCGGGGCACAATGGGGCCCCGCAGCACCAGTGCGCCGACCCGGTGAAGTCGGGCGCCCAGCCTAGTTGGCCGCCTTACCCTCAGCCTGCTTGGCAAGGGCCTGCTGGTAAAGCGCCTCAAAATTGACCGGTGCCACCATGAGCGGAGGGAAGCTACCCTTGATTACCAGTGTATCGACCGTTTCCCGGGCATAGGGAAAGAGAATGTTAGGGCACATGATGTTCAGCACCTGGTGCAACTGCTGCGGCTCGAAGCCATCGCACCCAAAAATACCAGCCTGCTGTACTTCCACCAGGAACGCAGTCTCATCTTCCTGCTTGGCGGTAATCGTCAACGTCAGGACCACTTCGTAGTTCTTTTCGTCCAGCTTCTTGGTCCCTGTGTTCAGGTCCAGCTGAACCTGCGGCCTCCATTGCTTCTGGAATGCTGTGTGCCCCTGGGGTGCTTCGAACGATAAATCCTTGACGTAAATCCGTTGCAGGGCAAATTGGGGTTGCTCCGTCTGCGCGCCTGCCTGGTTCTTATCAGCCATTGACTACTCCTCGTTAGGGTCTGAATCGTTTACTTTGCAGCCTTCGGTCGCTGTGCCGAAAGCCTATTTGCGAACCGCCGCTGATACCGTAGTGCCTTGCCTTAACCAGACGCCCTAGCGGTATTCTCGGCCAGCATGGAATCGAGCTTTTGGCGGCGCTCAAGATCATACAGCTCGGTGCACCCCCCCACGTGATGCTCACCAATCCATATCTGCGGCACGGTGCGCCGGCCGCTCAATCGAACCATCTCCTGCCGCAGCGCGGGCTTCCCGTCCACCCGGATTTCGCGGTAGCTGACGCCCTTGTCCTCAAGCAGGCGCCGGGCCCGAATGCAGTAGGGGCAGTAGGCCGTGGTGTACATAAGCACCGACATCAGCTCTTGACCACCGGCATGTGTGACGTCGACCATTCCATCATGCCACCATTCAGCCGATAAACTTTTTCGAAGCCCCTGGCGCGCAGGCGCTTGGCAACGCTGCCTGTGGTCGTTCCCATCTTGCATACCAGCACTACCGGCCGCTCCTTGTGCTTGTCGAGCTGATCGATACGGTCGTCGATCTGGGCGTAGGGCAGGTTCATCGCCCCAACGATGTGGCCCTTGCGATATTCCTTTTCGGCACGCACATCGAGCACCATGGCGTTTTCATTGTTCATCAGCATCGATAACTGGGCCGGGCTCACCTGGGGACCGGCTTTACGTCGCTCATGCAGCATGAGTACGGTTGCCAGTAAGGAAAGCAGGCCAAACCAGTACCATTCCTGGCTGACAAACTGGAAAAACAATTCCATGAAGATGCCCTTTGTGAAAGTGCCGAATCCGGGGATGCGCAAGTATAAGGCGCAACCGCGGGCTTATCCAGAGGTGCGACAGGGCTGAGCTATGGCACCGACCAGACCGAAGGGCTAAAATGTCAGGCTATCCATGACTTCGGCAGTAAACAGTTGATGAATGCAAAAACGCCAAGAAAGCCGCTGGTTCTTATTATTCTCGATGGCTGGGGCTATCGCGAGGAAACTGACTCCAACGCCATCTACCATGCCTCCACTCCAACCTGGGACCGGCTGTGGCAGCACGCGCCCCGGACCTTGATTTCCGGCTCAGGCCTCGACGTAGGCCTTCCCGAGGGGCAAATGGGAAATTCCGAGGTGGGCCACATGAGCCTGGGTGCAGGGCGTGTCATCTATCAGAACATCACTCGCATAGACAAGGCGATTGCCGATGGCTCCTTCTTCAGCAATCCGGCCTACTGCGATGCCGTCGACCGTGCCATGGAAAAAAATGGGGCCGTACACGTTTTGGGCCTGGTCTCCCCCGGCGGCGTCCACAGCCATGAAAACCACATCCTGGCCATGATTGAGCTGGCCGCCGGCCGGGGCTGTAAAAAAGTCCATGTGCACGCTTTCCTGGATGGGCGTGACACACCACCGCGCAGTGCGGCTCCATCCCTCGCCCGCATCGATGCCAGGCTGGCTGCGCTCGACTGCGGCCGCATCGCCTCGATTGTGGGTCGCTACTACGCCATGGATCGTGACCAGCGCTGGGACCGGGTGGAAAAGGCCTGGGGGCTTCTGTGCGCGGGTGAAACCCCGTTCTGCGCCGACAACGCGGCGGACGCGCTGGCCGCCGCCTATGGCCGGGACGAGGATGACGAATTTGTCCAGCCGACCCGCATCCAGGCTGCCGGCGAGCCCGACGGCTGGGTGACGGATGGCGACAGCGTGATCTTCATGAACTTCCGCTCAGACCGCGCCCGTGAGCTCAGCCACGCGTTCCTGGATAAGGACTTCGACGGTTTCGATCGCCAACGCAAGCCGCAATTGTCCGCTTACGTTACCACCACCCACTACGCTGATGACATCGTCGCCCCCTGCGCCTTTCCCCCTGAGAGTCTCGATAATACCCTCGGGGAGTACCTGTCTGCGCGCGGCTTGCATCAGCTGCGAATCGCCGAGACAGAAAAATATGCGCACGTGACATTCTTCTTCAGTGGCGGCAGAGAGCAACTCTACCCCGGGGAAGAGCGTATTCTGGTGGATTCACCCAAGGTCGCAACCTACGACCTGCAACCCGAGATGAGTGCACCCGAGGTCACGGCAAAGCTCGTCGATGCCATCGAGAGCCGGGCTTTTGACGTTATCATCTGCAACTACGCCAACGGCGACATGGTTGGCCACACCGGCAACTTCGCCGCCGCAGTCAAAGCCGCGGAGGCAATCGACCGAAGCCTGCGGGACATCATCGACGCCCTGGATGCGGTTGGCGGGGAGGCGCTAATCACCGCAGATCACGGCAACTGCGAGCAGATGCTTGATGGCGGCGGCATAAGACACACCCAGCACACCACCGAGTTGGTACCGTTTATCTACGTGGGGCAGCGCGACCTAACGCTGCAGGAGGGGGGCACACTCCCCGATGTGGCACCCACCATGCTGGCGTTGCTGGACCTGCCCCAACCCAAGGAGATGACCGGACACTCCCTGGTCATGCAATCCTAAACCCCGCCAATGTCGCGCTTCATCACCAGGACCGCAAGGGCCTTCCTGCTACTCCTGACGTGCGTGGCACTCGGCGCCGGGGCGCAGCAGACGGCAAGTCCCAAAGACCTCAAACGATTGCAAGCGGCGATCGCGTCATTACAGAAGGAACTCAAGCAGGCACGGGGCAAGCATAGCGCCCTCGAGGATCAGCTGAAACGCGACGAAGTGGCTATCGGCGAACTCAGCCTCGCCATCGAAGACAATGGCAACCGGCAAAAGACATTGACCAAGGAGCTCGAGCAACTGCGAGAGCGCCAGCTGCAACTTGAGCAGCGGCGTGAGAACCAGCAGGTGCTGATCGCGGCCCAGCTGCGCAGCGCCTACCAACTGGGGCAGGAGAAAACCCTCAAGGTATTGCTGAACCAGGAGGACCCGGCACTGATATCCCGCGCCATGACCTACGTGGACTATCTCAACCGGGCCCGCCTGCAGCAGATCGAGCGCTTCAACGCCACGATTGCCGAGCTTCGGGCATTGGAGCCCAGCATTGTTGCCAAGTCACTGGAGCTGCAGGATGCGGGTGAAAAGCTGGCCCGGGGCAAGGACCAACTGGCGGGACAGCAGCGGTCCCGGGAACAAACCCTGGCCAGTCTTGCCGCGACGATCTCCAGCAAAAAAGCAAAACTCCAGCAGTACGAAAAGGATCGGGCCCGACTCGAAGCATTGCTCACCACGGTTGAGGATGTCAGCAGAACTTTCGCCACCATCGATGACGCCCAACCCTTCGCCAAACGCAAGGGCAAGATGAAGTGGCCCGCAACCGGCAAACTGATCAACCGGTTTGGCAGTCGGCGCCAGGATGGCGGGCTGAAATGGCAGGGCGTCGAGATACGCAGCGAGCAGGGCACCCAGGTCAGGGCGATACACCATGGGCGCGTGGTTTTTGCGGACTGGTTCGGTGGGCAGGGTCTACTCATTATCATCGACCATGGCGATGGCTATATGAGCCTCTACGGCCACAACCAGAGCCTGCTAAGGCAAACCGGCGACTGGATTGGCACCGGCGAGCCCATTTCCACCGTCGGCGCCAGCGGCGGCCGCAGTGAACCCGGCCTCTATTTCGAGATTCGCCACCGCGGCAAGGCGAATAACCCCACCAGTTGGTGTCGATCGTGATTATTCACGCACAAGCCAGGCGACGTAGCACAAGGGTATGATATGATCAAGCACAATTAACGATTATGTGGAGGTTCGCCATGAGTTTGCGAACGCATTCCCGTCTACCCCTCAACCACCGCCTGGCGTTATTCCCTCTGCTTCTATTGATTGCACTGGGTGCCAGTGCCGATCGGGCTCCCCCGCCCAAAGCGCAACTCCCGTTGCAGGAACTGCGTACGTTTACAGATATTTTCGACCACATTCGACGCAATTATGTCGAGGAGGTCGATGATAAGACCCTCCTTGAGAACGCCATAAGAGGCATGCTGTCGGGGCTGGACCCCCACTCTGCCTACCTCGACGCCGAGTCTTTCGGTGATTTGCGGGTGAACACCAGCGGAGAGTTTGGCGGCCTCGGGCTTGAAGTGGGCATGGAGGACGGCCTGGTGCGGGTGATTTCACCCATCGACGACACCCCGGCGAAGCGCGCCGGCATAGAGAGTGGTGACGTTATCATCAAGCTCGACGAGCGCAACGTGCAGGGCATGTCACTGGGCGAGGCCATCGAACTAATGCGCGGCCCAAGTGGCAGCAATGTCACTCTTACCATAGTGCGCGAAGGTGCCGGTAGCCCCTTCGATGTCGTGGTTACCCGGGACGTCATCAAGGTTGCCAGCGTCAAGAGCGAGTTGCTCGAGCCCGCCTATGGCTACCTTCGTATCGCCCAGTTCCAGGCGCAGACAGGTGAGGAGACCGCCCGCGCGCTGCGGAGCATGCAGGAGGGCAATCAGGCACTCAAGGGATTGATTGTCGATTTGCGGGACAACCCCGGGGGCATCTTGCAGTCGTCAGTGGAGGTCGTCGACACCCTGCTCAACAGCGGCATGATTGTCTACACCCAGGGCCGGGTCGATGATTCCCGCTTCGAATTCCACGCCAAGCCCGGCGACCTGAGTAACGGCTCGCCGGTGGTCGTGCTCATCAACAGCGGCTCGGCTTCTGCCTCGGAAATCGTGGCAGGCGCACTGCAGGACCACAAGCGGGCGATCATTATGGGCACGGACAGCTTCGGCAAAGGCTCGGTGCAAACTGTTCTGCCCATATCCGATCACAAGGCCATAAAGCTCACCACCGCCCTCTACTTCACCCCCAAAGGTCGCTCCATCCAGGCCACCGGCATCCGGCCCGATATTGTGGTCGACCGGGCGAAGGTGGAGAAAATCGGTCCCTCGTCGGGCACTGTCAAGGAGGCAGACCTCAATGGCCACCTGCGCAACGGCAATGACAAGACCGGAAAGCCCGCGAGCGGTAAATCAGCGTCGAGCAATGAGTTGCAGACGCGCGACAACCAGCTTTACGAGGCCCTGAGCTTGCTCAAGGGCCTGAACATCATGGCGGACCACAAACGCGCCAGCAGCACCGGCGCGCAGGTTGCGGTTTCGACAATCCGCTAACCGGGCCTGCACAGCAGCACTGTCTACCAGGGCGGTCATCCCAGGCGCACTTCCACGCCCTGGCTGGACATAAAAACCTTTGCTTCATGAATGCTGTGCTCGCCGAAGTGAAAGATGCTGGCTGCCAGCACCGCATCGGCGCCGCCCTTGATGACGCCGTCCACCAGGTGCTGCAAATTCCCCACCCCACCCGAGGCGATGACCGGAACGTCGACCGCATCAGTAATAGCCCGGGTGAGTTCGAGATCGAAGCCGTCCCGGGTGCCGTCACGATCCATGCTCGTCAGCAGGATTTCCCCGGCACCGTAATCGGTCATCTGTCGCGCCCAGGCGACGGCGTCGATACCGGTTGGCTCGCGACCGCCGTGGGTAAAAATCTCCCACCGCGGTGGCTCGTCAGCGACCCGCTTGGCGTCGATGGCAACCACAATGCACTGGCGCCCGAAGCGCTCGGCCGCTTCGCGCACGAACTGGGGGTTGCGAATAGCCGCCGTATTGATGCTCACCTTGTCGGCGCCGGCATTGAGCATAGTGCGAATATCCTCGACTGTGCGGATACCACCGCCGACGGTCAGGGGAATGAACACCTCAGCCGCCATCCTCTGCACCGTATGAACCATGGTTTCCCGCTGTTCATGACTTGCAGTGATGTCGAGAAACGTGATTTCGTCGGCGCCCTCTTCGTTGTAGCGCTTGGCCACTTCAACCGGATCCCCGGCGTCGCGGATATCAACAAATTGCACGCCTTTTACCACCCGGCCCTTGTCGACGTCCAGGCACGGGATGATGCGCTTCGCCAGCCCCATAACTATCGCTCCTCTTCAGCGAAGCGGTCGCACCAGGCCTGGGCCTCGGCGACATCGAGACTACCTTCGTAAATGGCGCGCCCGGTTATCGCGCCCAGGATACCCTCATGCCCGACCGCGGCCAGCGCCTGGATGTCAGCCATATCGGTGATTCCCCCCGAGGCAATCACGGGAATACTGGCAGACCTCGCCAGCGCCAGGGTGGCATCCACGTTCACTCCCTGCATCATGCCGTCACGACTGATATCGGTATAGACAATAGCCGAGACGCCATCGTCCTCGAACCGCCTGGCTAGCTCGGTAGCCTTGACACTGGACACCCTGGCCCAGCCATCGGTCGCCACCAGCCCATCGCGCGCGTCGAGCCCGACAATAATATGATCGGGAAATTCACGACAGGCCTCGGCGACAAAGGCCGGCTCCTCAACCGCCCGGGTGCCGATAATCACGTAGCTCACCCCCACCTCGAGGTAGCTCTCGATGGTGGCAAGGGAGCGAATGCCCCCGCCAATCTGGATTGGCAACTCGGGCCAGGCAGCCGCAATAGCTGCCACTACCGCTCCGTTGACAGGCTCGCCGGCAAAGGCGCCATTCAGATCGACCAGGTGGAGGCGCCGGCACCCCGCGTCAATCCAGCGCTGGGCCGTGGCAAGCGGGTCATCCGAAAATACCGTCGAGTCGTCCATGCGCCCCTGGCGCAGGCGCACACAGTGGCCATCCTTGAGGTCGATGGCGGGAATGATCAACATAGCTGGGCTCCCGTTCAGGCGGACGTGCTGCTGCCGTCCCAATTGAGGAAATTCTGTAACAACTGCAAACCCGCGGTGTGGCTTTTCTCTGGGTGAAACTGCACCGCAAAAACATTGTCCCGACCCAGCGCCGCAGTGAATTCAACGCCGTACTGGCAGCTACCAGCCACCAGCCGTGGATCATCTTCCTGCAGGTAGTAGCTGTGCACAAAGTAGAAGCGGCTATCCTGGGGGATACCACGCCACATCGGATGGGCAATCTGGTGTACCTCGTTCCAACCCATGTGCGGCACTTTCAAACGCTGCTGGTCTGCGCCACGCAAGTGCTCACCGAAAAAGCGAACCCGCCCCGGGAGCAGCCCCAGGCAATCTACACCACCGTTTTCTTCGCTGTGCTCGACCAGCGCCTGCAGGCCGACGCAAATCCCCAGCATCGGCTGGCCACCGGCGACCACTTCTGCCACCACGCGATCAAGCTGCAGCCGACGGATTTCCGCCATGCAATCCCTGATTGCGCCAACACCGGGCAAGATCACGCGGTCGGCTGAGGCAATCAGTTGACGCTCACTGGTCACGTGCACGGCAACACCGGGCTGCACGTGCTCCAGCGCCTTGGCGACGGAGTGCAGGTTGCCCATGCCGTAGTCGATAACAGCGACCGAGCTGTGCTTCATAGGCTGCCCTTGGTACTGGGCATGGCATCGGCCATGCGCTCGTCACGGGTGAGGGCCATGCGCAACGCCCTGCCAAAGGCCTTGAACAGGGTCTCGGCCTGGTGGTGGGTATTGGTGCCGCGCAGATTATCCAGATGCAGGGTCACCCGGGCATGGTTGACAAAGCCATGAAAGAACTCACTGAACAGGTCGACATCGAAATTGCCCACCCGGGCGCGGGTAAAGTTGCAGTTCATGACCAGCCCGGGGCGACCCGAGAGATCGATCACGACCCTGGAAAGGGCTTCGTCGAGGGGCACGTAAGCATGGCCGTAGCGGTAGATTCCCCGCTTGGCACCAACTGCCTCGGCCACAGCCTGACCCAACGTTATGCCGATATCCTCCACCGTGTGGTGGTCATCGATATGGTAGTCGCCCGTCGCCTTGATCGTCATGTCAATCAAGCCGTGGCGGGCGATCTGGTCGAGCATATGATCCAGGAACGGGACGCCGGTAGCGAGCTCCGCCCTGCCGCTGCCGTCGAGGTTGATCTCGACTACGATCTGGGTTTCCAGGGTATCCCTGGTAACCGTAGCCCGACGATCCGCCATAGCACTCACCCCGCCTGTCCTCCGAAAAAGAGCGCAATTATAGGGTATTCGAACGCGGATAACATCTGACATCCGCCTCGCCCTGGCTTACCATAGGCACCCTGGCGAAACACGGGAGAATCTTGATGGGCAAGCTGCTGAAGTGGTTGGCATTCATAGTGCTTGGATTACTGCTGATGGTCGCCATTGGCGCCGGCATTCTGCTGGCGATTTTCGACGAGGACCGGATAAAGCAGGAGCTCAACGAGGCGGTCCAGGAGGCCACCGGCGGTGAACTTTCGATTGATGGCGCACTGGGCCTGTCGCTGTTTCCCCAATTGGGAGTGACAGTAGAGCAACTGCAATTCACCCCCAAAGACCAGGCCGAAGCGCTGGCGTCCATAGGCTCCCTCGAACTTGGAGTCGACCTGATGCCGCTGTTCAGCGGCCAGATCAATGTCGGGGAAATCACCCTCGATGGCCTGCGCCTGAACCTGGTGCGCGATGCCAACGGGGTCGGCAACTGGGAAAACATCGCACCGGAAAAAACACCCGGCACAGCAGTGAGCGAAACAGAAACCCCGGCAGTGCCCGTTGGCACCCGTGACACCGGCGCCATGACCCTGGCGATCTCGCGGCTGCAGGTGTCGGACACCGAAATCAACTACCGCGACCTCAAGACCAGGCAAAGTTACCAGCTGAGCGACTTCAGCCTGGACAGCCAGGGCGTCAACCTGTCCGGCGGCAGCTTTCCGGCCACCATCGCCTTCAAGGTAAACTCCAGCGAACCGGCGCTAACCCTGGAATTCGACTTCGAAACCCAACTGAGCGGCGACCTGCAAGCACAAATCCTCGAGCTGCAAAGCACCAGGGCGACCATTGTCAGCAGCGGCGAACCAACCAACAACATTCCCGTCACAACCCACGTTGCCACCGACGCCCGCGTCGACCTGCAAAAAGGCATTGCATCACTGCACAACCTTGGGATTGAACTGGAACAACTCAAACTCTCGGGCAGAGTCGACGTCAGCGACCTGCAGGACACCCCCAGGCTCAAGGCCAGCATTCAAAGCGAACCGTTCAACCCCAGGGCCCTGGCGGGCTCGCTGCAACAACCCCTGCCTGCCTTCAGCAACGACAAGGCACTCACCCGGATGCGTTTTGCCAGCGACATTGACTACAGCGGCAACAGTGTCCGCCTCAACAATATCAATGTCGTGCTCGACAACACCCAGGTCAGTGGTACGGTCGCCGTCAAGGCTATCGACCAACAGGCACTTCAGGTAAAGCTCAAGATAGACCAGCTCAACCTCGACGATTACCAGGTGGCGGTTGCCGGGGACCAACCCACATCGGCCGGCAAACCGGCGGGCAAAGCCCAGGCCGTCACGCCGCTGCCGATCCTGCCGGTTGAGACCATCAAAAAGCTTAATGCTGACGCGACGGTCAACCTGGGTAAGTTGGTCGCATCGGGCGCCGAATTGACTGACATCGCGATCAAGGCCAAAGCCAACAACGGCATCGTCAAGCTGTCGAGCCTGACCGCAGCGCTCTACCAGGGCACGGCCAATTTTGCCGCCTCGGTCGATGTTCGCCCGCAGCAACCCCGTTGGACTTTCGACGGTTCGCTGGCAAACGTACAGATAGCACAGCTGCTGAGCGCGACCAGCGAAATCGACTGGGTAGAGGGTCGCCTCGATTTCAACGGCACGCTCACGGCCCTGGGCAACCAGCCGGACGCACTCAAGCAAACGGTTAAAGGCCCTGCGAGCTTCAGCCTCAGCAACGGCGTGCTGCGCAATCTTAGCCTGGATAGGACAGTGTGCCAGGCGATAGCGCTGATCAACCGCGAGCAATTGAGCAAACGCTTCGACAAGGACACCCGACTGAACAATATCAAGGGTGACCTGGCGTTTGGTAATGGTCGCCTCACCAATACCGCTTTTACCGCCGGCCTGAGTAATACCAGCGTCAAGGGCAGTGGGCATATCGGACTATCAGATGATACCGTCGATTACCGTATCGGCGTAAGGATCATCGGTGAACTCGAAGAGGTTGACCCTGCCTGCAGGGTCAACAAACGGTACAAGGACATTTACTGGCCGGTGCGCTGCAAGGGGTCGCTCAAGGGCGAGCCATCCAAACTGTGCAACATCGACAGTGACGGCATTCAAGAGATCGCGCGAAAAATGGCCGAGAAAGAGATCGAAACCCGTGCCAAGGACGCAATCAATGACGCGCTGCAGCGCTTCCTGCGCTAAGTGACACCGGCACAATTCCAACAGGCCGTGCTGGGCTGGTTTGAACGGCACGGAAGAAAGGACCTGCCCTGGCAGGAGGACATCAACCCCTACCGGGTTTGGCTATCGGAGGTCATGCTGCAGCAAACCCAGGTAACAACGGTTATCCCCTACTTTGAGCGCTTCACCCGCAGATATCCCACGGTCACCGAACTGGCCGTCGCAGAACTCGACGAGGTGCTGCATTTGTGGACCGGGCTTGGCTACTATTCCAGGGCCCGCAACCTGCACACCAGCGCGCAGCGCGTAGTACAGGAATATGGCGGCGAGTTTCCCCGCGAGGTAGACCGGCTGCAGAAGCTGCCGGGGATAGGCCGCTCTACTGCGGGCGCGATTGCCGCGATTGCCTATCAGCAGCGAGCGGCCATTCTCGATGGCAATGTGAAAAGAGTACTCGCCCGCTATTATGCCGTCGAGGGCTGGCCAGGCCAGGGCCGGGTGGCGCAACAGCTCTGGCAGCACGCCGAGACTAACACACCCGGGCACCGGGTGCGGGACTACACGCAGGCCATGATGGACCTTGGCGCCACGGTCTGTACCCGCAGCAAGCCTGATTGCCGTATTTGCCCGCTGCACAGCGACTGCAGCGCCCGGCAACAAGCAAGCATCGACCGTTTCCCCGGCAGGAAACCCCGCGTGGCGCTGCCGGTAAAATCCACCCGCATGCTAATCATAGAAAACCAGGCCGGCGAGATACTCCTGCACAAGCGCCCTCCCAGCGGCATCTGGAGCGGCCTCTGGATATTCCCCGAGGTCGACCCGAACGTCCAGCTCGAGTCCTACTGCCGGCAAAGCCTCGGCCTGGAGATCCTTGCAGCGGAGAGCTGGCCACAGCACCGCCACAGCTTCAGCCACTACCATCTCGATATTCAGCCCACCTACCTGCGGGTCGAAGCTGACCAACGGCGCGTCATGACCAATGACCTGGCGCTTTGGTACAACCGTTGTCGTCCCCCGGCAATTGGCCTGGCCGCACCCATCAAGAGGATCATGGCGCGCTTACCCAACCAACCCTGATAGAGGACGACCGATGTCACGCAGTGTTTTTTGCAGGAAATACCAACAGCAAATGGATGGCCTGGACACCCCCCCCTACCCAGGGCCCAGGGGCCAGGACATTTATGACAACGTGTCGCAGAAAGCTTGGAAGGAGTGGCTTGCACTGCAAACCATGCTGATCAACGAGCACAGGCTCAACGTGCGCGAACCCGAAACCCGCGCTTATCTGGGCGAGCAAATGGACAAATTCTTCAACAATGAAGAGACCGATCGCGCCGAGGGCTACGTACCGCCGGACGAATAAATGGAAATTGCATCGCAGGCTTGACTAGCAACAAGGCAAACGGTTTAATACGCGCCACGTGCGTACAGGCACTTCTGCATCGACACTGCGAGGTCACAAGCCGACCTGTTTCGATGCACTTGCCCAGATAGCTCAGTCGGTAGAGCAGGGGATTGAAAATCCCCGTGTCGGTGGTTCGATTCCGCCTCTGGGCACCATCCCCCTAACCTCTTGATTTTCAAAGACTTCCTTTATATTCAACCACTTATGTGGCACGCATTTCGCTGCCTGCTACAATCGAGTGGTACAAAGTGGAAGTCAGATGTCACTCATGTCGTCGCATCGGGTACTGACGCCGGTCGTTGCCGAAGCCAGCCAGATCTGGGGCTACTCAAGCTGCCGATGGCGCGAGTTCGGGCGGCCTGGTGGCGCTCAGCCAGGTGATCTCGGAAACGATATCTTTCCCTTGATTTCAGGAATCATAGCCAGGCTGATACCGCGGCCTCGAAATCCATGTTGTAGATCGACCCCTCGGTGGAACGCAGGCGGATACAGCCGCTGTAAGCGGCCCTGTCATTGCTTGTTGAGGCGCCAGTCATAATCCAGATACTCGATATCGGCATCGCCGGCGCCCAATTTTTCCGCCATAGCAGTTGAAAGCCCGAGATCATCGGCGTGAACCAGCAGGAAATCCTCCAGGCGGTTGAAGCCCCGCCAACCTTTCTCGAAATCCCCCCGATACCATTTGAAGATCGACGACAGCTTGATGCTATCAGCGTCAACGCGGTTGCGACTGCGATCCGCCAGGAACAGGGCGGTTTGCTCGTCCAGTTGCCGGTCGAGACTGCTGCCCTCATAGGCTTCAGCGCGCAATGCCGGGCAACCGATACTGGCACAGTTCACCGCAAAGTGAATGCGAGGGTCATTGTAGCGCCCCGAACCCCGGATCAAGCCGTGCTCGATATCGTCCAGGCTGCGCGTCGCGCCCAGTAACGGCACGAACTCCCTGCGCCAGGGCGACCTGAATATGCTACCCAGGTCCTTGATCGACTCCAGGTCGGGCCAGGCGCTGAGAATCAACGCTACGGTGAAGGCATTGTAGGTGTTGATCAAAAACGCCAACTGCTCCTTTTTCGGCCACTGATTGAACTGCACCCCGGAGACCGCGGAGAGCGCATTCAGGTATTGTTCGAGATCCGGCTGATCGAGCTTCATGCCCTGGTAATCGACGACCGTGGCCTGGCCACCGTTGCTCGGTATTACGTGGGCCGCCAGCAGTCTGCCCCAGCGCCCATGGTCAAAAGCGCTTGGGCTGGTGGTTTCTGCCCAGACTGTCGACCCCGCCAGATAACCAAGCAGCAGAATCTGTAATACCTTTTTTATTACCATTGAGAGTGCCGCTAAAAAATCATCTTGACTCTAAAGTCGACCGTGCGGGCATCGACCGTGGCATCACCATCAAGCGTATCCCGGACCTTGTCCGACATCAGTACAATATCGTATCGCCAATGGTAACTGTGGCGGTAGCCCAAACCCAATCGAATCCTGCGCTTGGTGGCAAAGCGCTCCGGAATCTCATCATACAGCGGCCAAAACCACTCGATATCAGCCAGCAGATTCCACACCCCGTCGGATACCAGGCTGGCTTTGTTGAGCGCGAAATTGGTCTCGAAGCGGTAGCGAAACCGTGTATCGGCAGTCCTGGGAATATCCCTTGAGTACCAGAATTGGCGGCGCTGCAGGCGCAGTAGAGCAGCGATGTTGTAGCGCTTACCGGAAAAACGCTCCGGACCGAGACTGGCGATTAGAGGATCGAGGAAAATTTGCTTAACGATGTGGAGGCGCACCCCAAGCGCTGCTGCCGCTTCGAAAGTGTTTTCCTCGCGATTCTGCCGGGTTATACCAGTGGCCAGTTCCGCGGTCAGGTCCAGGTAGGCATTGGGGTAGTACTCCGCCAGCGCCGTGCCATTGAGTGAATACCAGGGCTCGCCCCCCGATACCTGTCTCGCCCCCTCAAAATCGTACTCAACATACCACTTTTCGGAGATCGGCTTACCTACAATGTAATTGAGCCACACCTGTCTTGATTGCTCGTCGAAGCGATCCCCGGCACGCAAAGCGGAGGTGGCCGACATGGCATACAAAAACAACAGGGCGGTGCAAAGTGCATGTATTTTTATTTTTGTCATACCGGTTTATCCGGGTGTTTGCCAGCGGCTTCCACACCATTGGGTCAAATTGCTTGCAGCACGGCTCCAGTGCGAGCACTGCCCCGGGGCAGGCATCGCTGCTGCGCTCCAACGGCACGCAAACAGACGCCACTGCATTGGCCGACAGGTTACTGCTTTATGACGAGTGTAGCTAGCGATGTTCGTAGTCAGGCCAGGGGCCGCCGGGTTGCGATGGCAGCGCTATTGGCATACCGGGTTAAAAGCAGTTGCTGTAGCTGCGCAAGCTATTTGCAGGGACTGGTGCCGGTCAGCTACCGTTATCCATCTGGTGCCTGCGCCAGAGAAAATACACGGCGGGCAATACCAGCAGGCTCAACACCATAGCACTAATCATCCCACCCACCATGGGTGCCGCAATGCGGCTCATCACCTCCGAGCCCGTACCCGAGCCCAGCAGTATGGGTAGCAAACCGACTATCACCGTGGCTGCCGTCATGATTACCGGGCGCGCCCTGAGGCCCGCCCCCCGAATGACGGCGGTCCTGAGTTCGCCGATAGTCAGCCCCCTGTCATTACCGCCATTGGCCCGTGCCCCGTCCCAGGCCTGGTTGAGATACACCAGCATGATAACGCCTATCTCCACCGCCACACCGGCCAGGGCGATAAACCCGACCCCCACGGCAATCGAGAAATTGAATCCCAGCCAGTGCATCAACCAGAGACTACCCACCAGGGCAAAGGGCAGTGTGCCCAGCAGCATCGCAACCTCGGCAAAGCGACGAAAATTCATGAACAGCAACACAGCGATAATCGCCAGGGTCAGGGGAACCACATAGCCCAGTTTTTGCTTGGCGCGCAGCATGTACTCGTATTGCCCGGACCAGGTGATGGCGTAGCCAACGGGCAGTTCCAGATTATCGCCGACCGCAGCCATAGCGCGCTCAACGTAAGTTCCCACATCGACATTGTCGATATCGATGAAAACCCAGCCGTTGATGCGGGAGTTTTCACTCTTGATTCCGGGAGGTCCGTCTGCAATGTAAACACGCGCAACGTCTCCCAGCGCGATATGCTGACCGCTCGCGGTGACCAGAGGTAACACTTCCAGGCTCTCTGGTGAATCGCGATACGACTGCGGGTAACGCACGTTGACCGGGTAGCGCTCGCGCCCCTCCACGGATTGCGTCACATTCATACCGCCCACCGCCGAGGCCAACACCTGCTGGATATCAGCGACGCTCAAACCGAAGCGCGATGCCCGTTCACGATCAATATCCACATTGATATAGCGCCCGCCTGCAACCCGCTCGGAAAAAACGCTGGTAGTACCCGGCACACTGGTGAGAATCGCCTCGAGCTGCCGGCCAATGGCCTGCACCACACCCAGGTCGTCACCGGCAATCTTGATACCTACCGGGGTTTTGATGCCGGTCGCGAGCATATCGATTCGGGTTTTGATGGGCATCACCCAGGCATTGGTCAGTCCCGGTAACTTCACCAGGGCATCCAACTCCCGCTTCAACCCCTCCACAGTCATACCGTCGCGCCATTCGCTGCGCTCCTTGAGCTGGATAAACGTTTCAATCATGGTGAGCGGCGCCGGGTCTGTCGCCGTCTCTGCGCGGCCGATTTTGCCGAATACCGTCTTTACTTCCGGCACCGTCTTGATGAGCTTGTCGGTTTGCTGCAGGATTTCACGTGCCTTGCCAATCGATATCCCCGGATAAGTCGTCGGCATGTACATCAGGTCGCCCTCGTCCAGCGGCGGGATAAATTCGCTACCTATCCTGCCCAGCGGCCACAGGCCGGTGGCGAGGACGGCCAGCGCCAGCACAACCGTGGTCCAGGGGAAAGCCAGTACTTTTTCCAGTATCGGCACATAGGCCGCGATCAACAGCCGGTTGACCGGGTTCCTGCGCTGGGGCATGACCTCGCCACGCACAAAGTAGCCCATCAGTACCGGCACCAGGGTAATCGCCAGGGCTGCGGTCGCCGCCATGGCGTAGGTCTTGGTATAGGCCAGCGGCGAAAACATCCGGCCTTCCTGGGCTTCCAGGGTAAACACCGGAACAAAACTCACGGTGATGATCAGCAAACTGAAAAACAGGGCCGGGCCCACCTCCACCGCGGAATCGGCGACAAGCTGCCAGCGATTTCGCGCCGTCACCCGGGTGTTCTCCATATGCTTGTGCATATTCTCGATCATCACAATCGCACCATCGGTCATGGCGCCAATGGCGATCGCGATACCACCCAACGACATGATGTTGGCGTTGATACCCTGCGCATGCATCACGATAAACGCGGTGAGGATAGCCACGGGCATGCTGACGATGGCCACCAGGGAGGAGCGCAGGTGAAACAGGAAGATGACACATACCAGCGCCACTACCGCTAACTCCTGCAGCAGTTTGTACCACAGGTTCTCCACTGCTCGCTTGATGAGCCCGGAGCGATCGTAAACCGTGACGATCTCAACGCCCTCGGGCAGCCCGCGCTGCAGTTCCTTCAGCTTGGCCGCCACACCATCGATCGTCTCCAGCGCGTTTTCACCGCTTCGCATTATCACCACCGCACCGACGGTTTCGCCCTCACCGTTGAGTTCGGCAATACCCCGTCGCATTTGCGGCCCCAGGCTGATGTCGGCCACATCCTGCAATCGCAGCGGTGTGCCGTTCGCGTTCATACCCAGGGGAATCGTGGCGATATCTCGTTGGTCCCGGATATAGCCGGAGGCCCGCACCATGTATTCGGCTTCCGCCATCTCCACCACCGAGGCGCCCACTTCCTGGTTAGCGCGCTGAATCGCATTGAGGATATGGGATAACGGAATATCGTAGGCCCGCAGTTTTTGCGGATCCACCGTCACCTGGTACTGCTTTACCATACCGCCGATTGCGGCGACCTCGGAAACACCCGCCACGGTCTGCAGTTCGTATTTCAGGAACCAGTCCTGCAGTGAGCGCAACTGGCTGATGTCGTGCCTGCCGGTTCTGTCCACCAGCGCATAGAGGTACACCCAGCCGACACCGGTGGCGTCGGGGCCCAACTGGGGACGGGCATTCGGGGGTAAGGATGGCGCCGCCTGGCTGAGGTATTCCAGTACCCGGCTCCTGGCCCAGTACAGATCTGTCTGCTCATCGAAGATGACATAGACGTAGGAATCGCCGAAAAATGAATACCCCCGCACCGTCACTGCACCGGGCACCGATAGCATTGCGGTACTCAGCGGATAGGTAACCTGATCTTCCACCACCTGCGGCGCCTGACCGGGGTACGATGTCTTGATGATTACCTGGACGTCGGACAGATCCGGAATGGCGTCCACCGGGGTCTGGCGCAATGCATACAGCCCGGCGCCCGCCAGTATTGCGCTCGCCAGTAGCACCAGGAAGCGATTGCCGAGCGACCAGCGGATGATAAATTCAATCATGATCAATCCCTACTCGGCCGAGGCCGGATGATGCGCTGAATGATCCCTTTCGCTGTGGTCAATGGCGCTGTGGTCCACTGCCGGCATGCCGTGCTGCGGCGTCGTGCCTCCTGGGCCGGGCGGTCCAGCAGCCTCCATGCGCTTGAAATCAGAGCGCTTGCTGGACTCGGAATCGAGCAGGAACTGGGCCGAGGTAACCACCCTGTCACCCGCCTCCAGGCCCTGGACAACTTCGATATACTGGTCACTCAAGCGGCCCAGGGATACGGCAATGGACTGGTACCGGCCCTCACCAAGGGCGAGCACCACGCGATCCTGATTGCCCGTGCGGATCACCGCTTCCCGCGGAATCGCAAGGACAGCGTCGCCGCTATCACCCTGAATGGTTACCCGGGCAAACATATTCGGTTTCAGCAAGCCCTGTTCGTTATCGAATCGCACTCTCGCCCTCACTGTCCGCGTTTTCGGGTCGAGTACGGGATAGACGTAATCGATCTTGCCCTGCCATTGTTTGCCAGGGAGGTAATCCAGGGTCATGGTCACCGGCAGGCCCGGTTTTACCAGGGCCGCCTGGCGCTCAAATATCTGCGCCTCCACCCAAACTGCGCTGAGCTCGCCCACGGACATCACGGTGGTGCCTGGCTTGACAAAAAATCCTTCCCGAATATTCAGGTTCTCCACGATCCCCGATTGCGGCGCGAAGAAAGTCATGGTCTGTTGCACCTTGCGCACACGCTTGAGGCGCGCGATGACTGCGGGGCCAATTTGCAGAGACCTGAGGCGATCCTCGGCGGCACCGACCAACCGGGGGCTATTGCGATTCAGCGCCAGCAGCAATTCTTCCTGGGCGTTGACCAGTTGTGGTGAATACAGCGAATAGAGCGCCTCGCCCTTGACCACCGGCTCCCCCGCGGCCTTGACATAGAGCTTCTCGATCCAGCCCTCGACCCGGGGATGAATGTGTACCAGCTTGTCCTCGTCGTATTGCACATAGGCGACACTGCTGATGTTGTAATGCAGCCGACGCGTCTGTGCCGTAGCAGTTCGTACCCCCAGGTTGTTAACCACCTGGGGTGATATCAGCACCGTGCCGCGGCGACTGCCAGTGGCTTGCTCCGGCTCCTCGAATACCGGGATCAAGTCCATACCCATGGGAGACTTGCCGGGTTGGTCGCGACGATAGTCCGGGTCCATGGGAGCAACCCAGTACAACGGCTTTTTCTCGACGACGCTGGTTTGCGTGTCGTCGGCAGTGCCCAAATGCAGCATCGTGAGATAGTGGCTTAAAATCCCCGTTAGAACGACTGCCAACAGCAGCATTGCCAGGTTCTTTCGGTCGCTATTGGTCATGGGTTAACCTCCGGGCCAGGCTTGTGCCCCGACTCCAGCGCGGTTGCCGCCAGAAAATACTGTAATTCGGCAAGGGTCTTGAGGAGATCGATTTTGATATTGAGGAAATCGATGTTGGCGTTGAGCTCGGCAATTCGCGCCCGCACCACTTCGGCAAAATCGCCATCATCGCGGGTGTAGGCTGTCAACGAGGCCTCGGCCTGCTCGTGAATCTGCTCGAGCAAGCGCTCGTCGTAGAGAGCCTTGCGCTGCTGCAAACGCTGCAGCCTCGCGCTGGCGACGTCAAGGCCGGACTGCAAGGATCGCAGCGCCAGCACCCTGTCGGTTTTGAGCGCTTCCTGGCTCGCCAGCTCTGCCTGCACTTGCTGATCCTGGCGATTGGATGTAAACAGTGGCAGGTCAAAACTGACACCCATCGAGAGGAAGTCGCTGCGTTCAATGCCCTGGGGGTCGTCCTGGCGATACCCGTAGCTGGCATTCAGCCCCCACTGCGGTTTATATTGCTGCCGAGCCAGGCTCACACCCGTGCTGCTGGCCGTGATCTGCTGATCCAGGCCCTTGATCAAGGGATGTCGCAGCAACAGTGCCGAGCTTTGCTGGCTGGTCAGGGGCCTGCCGATCAAGTGCGGCTTGCCCGGGGCCAGCGGCGGGAGGCTATTGGTAACTGTCCAGTCCGCGGGCACCATGCCCGCCAGCCATTCATCCAGTTCCGCCCTCGCGGTTTCCTGTTGCTGCTGCAAGGTCGTCAGCCGGTCATCCAGGCGGGTCAATTCCAACTGCGCTCGCACCAGGTCCTGTTGACGGGTCCCACCGAGTGCGCTCTGGTAACTCGATTGGGCAACATCGACCAGATGCTCAAACAGGTGCCGGTCGCTTTCGATAAGGCGAATGGACTGCCGATAGCGATAAACGTCGAGCCACAACTGGGATACCAAGGCCCGTACCCGGGCGCGCCGGTCCTCGCGCCGGTAAGGGTGCTGGGCACTCAACTCCCGCAGTTGTCGCTGTTTCAATACACGCGAGTTACCGCGGGGGAAGCGCTGGATTACACCGAGTTTGAACTGGGTCATCGCCTCCTGGTTGAAGTCGAAACTGTCTACCGGTAAGTTGGCGAAGCCCAGCGATACCATGGGATCGGGAAGCTGCCCCGCCGCCACACTTTGCGCCAGGCCGGCCTGCTCCCGCAGACGGCTGCCCTCGATCCACGGATCATTGTCCTGCGCGATCGCCACCGCCTGGGACAAGGACACAGAGCGCTGCGCCAGGGCACAGGGTGGCCCGGCAAGCGCGATTACCAAGGTCACGCCCAGCATAGTCCGCGCCCCAGTCCAACTGCCGCTGGGATTCGGCGCTACCGGGCTCATGGGTATTGCTCGCTGGCGCTGCGCACCTCGGCGTAAATCTCACTGCTGCCATCTTTCTTCAGCAATAACACTGCGTAGGGATCAAAGCGGTCGCCTATTTCCATCCCGGGGCTACCCACCGGCATGCCGGGTACCGCAAGGCCAATGGCATCGGCCGGTGGGTCGTTGAGAAACTGCTGGATGAACCTTGCCGGGACATGGCCCTCGAAGACGTAGCCCGCGCGGGAAATCGCCGTGTGACACGATTGGAAACGTGGCGCTATCCCATGCTCGCGTTTTACTGTGTCGAGGCTGGCGGGGTGGTGGATATCGGTGGCGAAGCCGACCTGTTGAATATGCTTGATCCAGTCGTTACAGCACTCGCAGCTTTCGGTTTTGTAGACATCCATACTGGTGTCAGTCTTGCCATCGTGCACCTGCGCAACTGCTGAAGGTTGCTGGTCTGTGCAGCCAGATGCCCACAACAGCGCCACCACCACCGCAGTCAACGTCGAATATCGCAATAGAGTAAACATATAGCCTCCCGTGCGCCCGGCGCCAGACCGGGCAAAAGATTAATACATATGAGCTGGATCGCTCACCGCTTGCAGGCAGCGGGTCACGAGCGCCCGATTTTTGGGCGCACCTATCCCGCGTCAGAGGTACTTGGGAGGGTGATAGTGAGAGTCGGGAGGGGCACTAGAGTAGGCCAGCGGATGACCCGGCCAGAAGGCGGGCGCGGCGATGACACTGCTGTTCAGGTCACTGGCAACGGACATTGATGGCGATGACACGCAGTGAAGCATCGGGCATTGCGCATCACCGCAACAGTCCATGGGGAAACTTTTGACGGGCGTGGCGTCTTCGGCATGGTGTGAATGATCCATCCCGTACATGCCATGGTCGCCGGGGCCGGAGACAGTCCCGGAGCCCTCAGGCTGCAGCCCTGGGCAGGACACGAGCACAGAGCCCAGCGTCTGCCCCACGAGGGCAAGCGCCAGCCATATTACAACGATGTACCTGCCTGTTCCCTTAGCCATGCCTGTGTTCGCGCTCGCGGACATCGCCTTGAGGATACACCAAGGCCGCAGGATTACAATCCCTCGCAAACCCTCTGGACGCGAGCCTGGGTTACAACCCGACCGATGCTAATGCTGGGCACGCTGCTCATAGACCAGCGCCTCCTCATCGAGATTCACCCTGGGCAGTTGGTCCTTTTCAAGATAGTAGTTGGTGTTGAAGAACCAGGGCTCACGGTCACCTCTCCTCGGCATCAAATGCAGGCTGCGTTGCATATAACCGGGATTGAACTCCTCTTCATCGATCCACGGCTGCGGCGTCATCTGCTGCCGCGGTGTCGGGGTACAGACAGCGGCCCCGATGGCGTCCATGTGATTCAACAGCCTGCAGACGAAGTCTGCAACCAGGTCGACCCGCATGGTCCAACTGGTGCGCAGATATCCGAACATAGCTGACATGTTAGGTACATTCGAATTCATGATACCCCGGTAGGTATAGGTGGTGCTGAAGTCGACGGGGCGACCATCCACCCAGAACGCAACATCACCCATGACGCAAAGATTGAAACCGGTAGCGGTGATGATCAGGTCCGCCTCCAACAGGCGACCGGATCGTGTCAGGATGCCCTCCGGGGTGAAGCGCTCGATGTGGTCGGTCACCACCGAAACCTTACCGGACTTGATCGCCTCGAACAGGTCGCCATCCGGAACATATGCCAGGCGCTGCTGCCAGGGACGGTAACTTGGGGTGAAGTGGGACATATCGAAATCCTCACCCAGGTACTGGCGAATGACCTTGAACAGTTCCTCCTTGATAATTTCGGGATTAGTTGCCGCCAGGTCCTGGATATCCTTTGCCTGTTTCAGCAGGCTGCGGCGCACGATTTCATGGACCCATTCCTCGGGTACATCGAGCTCGCGCAGTTGCTCGGCCAACTCATTGCGATTCTCCCCGGTCCAGAAATAGGTTGGCGATCGCTGCAACATGGTGATGTGGGCGCAATCATCAGCCATATTGGGAATCAGGGTTGCAGCGGTAGCGCCCGAGCCAATGACAAGCACCCGCTTGCCGGCGTAATCAAGCCCCTCGGGCCAGGTTTGCGGATGGATGATCGGCCCCTTGAAGGCCTCCATGCCCGGCCACTTGGGTGTGTAGCCCTGGGCGTGACGATAATAGCCCTGGCACATCCACAGGAAATTACAGCGGTATTGAACCCGCTCAGGTCCATCGCCAACGCGCACGCTCAGGGTCCAGGACTGGGCTGCGGAATCCCACGCAGCGCTCACCACTTCATGTCGGTAGCGAATGCACTGCTCCAGTCGATCATCGTGTATCGCCTCCCCCAGGTAATCCAGAATGGCGCCACCGGATGCAATCGGCTTGCCGGACCAGGGCTTGAATCGATAGCCAAACGTATGCAGGTCGCTATCGGAGCGGATGCCCGGATAGCTGTGCAGGCGCCAGGTGCCGCCAAAGGAAACCTTGCTCTCGAGGATGACAAAACGCTTGTTGGGGCATTGCTCCCGCAGGTGGTGCGCAGCGCCGATTCCGGATATCCCCGCACCGACAATCACCACGTCATAATGGCTACCCGGATCGACGCTCGCAACTGGCCTGGTTACATCATGCTGCATTTTCTCATTCCTTTTGCCGTCCCCGGGGAAGTCGGGTTGTCCCGTTGAACGCAGGTCAAGAGCGAATTCCGGCAATCGGTTGCTTCTGCCTGCAAACGTGTGGTGTGACTAGCCGACCATACCGCAACTGCAAGGATACACCCGGCAGTGCCCTTCACAGGTTTTTGATCTTGGGGCCGCAGGCATGAGCCCCCTATTTAGCTTTCGACTTGAGGACAAAATCTTCCAGCGCCTTGTCGATACCGAAGACGTGCCGGGTCAGCCATTCGGTGAGAAACGTTGATATGATATCGCGATCCAGGGCGTTGGGCTCCACGATATCCTTCAGCAACTGGAGTATCTCTTCCCGAAAACGATCATGGGCCTTGACATGAGCCTCTCGCCCGGGGAAATCGAGCTGGAGCATATACTGCTCCTCCAAAGCGAAATGGTACTCGGTATAGTCTTTGAGCTGGCGCAGGACCTCACGATCCGAGCCAGGTTGTTTGATCTGGTCGAGAATCTCGAACAATACCTGGTGCTGGGCATCCTGCCAGATAAGCTCGCTGGTCTTGCGCATAATCAGCCCCCGTTAATCCGGCTTCCCCTGTTCGCATCAATTGAAGCCATGTCCTGATTCAATCAACTCGGCGTTCAATTGATCAACCCTGTTGACCCCGGCAAGCGCCATCGCCGTCGTTATTTCACGCCGAAATACGTCCAGCATATCAAACACGCCCTGTTCACCCCGGGCTGCCATCGCCCACACCCAGGGGCGGCCCAGCATGACCCCGCGGGCGCCCAGGGCAAGCGCCTTGACCACATCGATGCCGCTGCGCACGCCGCCATCCAGATAGACCTCGATTTGCTGCCCCACCGCGTCCGCAACGGCAGGCAGTTTACTGATGCTCGAGGCAATGCCGTCGAGCTGGCGACCACCATGGTTGGAAACGACCACGCCGTCGGCACCGCTGTCGACGCTGGCCCGGGCATCATCCGCTTCCATCACACCCTTCAGCAGCAGCTTGCCCCGCCAGTGATCCCGCAACCAGCGAATATCATCCCAGGTGACCGTGGGATCGAACTGGGAATCGACGAAGGCCTTATAGGATTGCAGGTCTTCAGGATCCGCGACCTTGTCACTGAGGTTACCGAAACTATGGGGCTTGCCCTTGACAGCGACATCCCACAACCAGAGGGGGCTGGTGAGCAACTGTGCGACCTGTGACAGCTTGCCGATGGCGCCGCCACCGAGCATGCCATTGCGAAAGTCCCGCAGCCGCATGCCGGCGACCGGCAGGTCCACCGTGAATACCAGGGTGTTGCAGCCGGCGGCCTCGGCGCGGGCAAGCATTTGCAGTACGAAGTCCCGGTCGCGCAGCATGTAAAGCTGGAACCAGAAAGGCGCCTGCAGCGCTGCCTGTATCTCTTCAACCGGGCAGATTCCCACGGTCGACGCGCTAAACGGCACACCAGCCCGCTGCGCAGCCCGCGCCGCCTGCACCTCGCCCCGCCGGGCCATCATACCCGCCAGACCGACGGGCGCCAGCGCCACCGGCATTGCCACTGCCTGGCCGAGCAGTGTGGTTGCGGTATCGACTTGCGAAACGTCACGCAGTACTCGCTGCTTCAGCTGATAACCCCCGAAGTCGGCGCTATTGCTCGCCATAGTGGCCTCGTCGTTGGCGCCACCATCGATATAATCGAACAGGAATCGCGGCAAACGCCAGCGGGCGCGCTGGCGATAATCGGCAACGCTGACGGGAACCACGTTGTAAACACTCATGACGGTTGCTACTCCTTTCCTCGGCTGCCCTGCACGCACCACGGCCCTACTATAAAATGTCGACCGTGACAGTGCCAGCGGTCCCTTGAGCGCCGGGCGCTGAACGCCAGCGAACACGACGCAGCGGCGGACAGGCGCAGGAAAAGGCGCAGGAAAAAGTCGCCCTGAAGCGCAAATACTGGCAAACTGCCTAACAACGATGGCTATCGAGAAGGAGCTGCAGATGGAACCGATTGAACCAAATCCCCGCGAACAGCTGGAACGGGAAGAGTTGAAGCAAGTGGCCGGTGCGGTGCGCTCCGGGGTGCAGCAGGGCCTGGGCGATTTTCGCCGCTCGTTAATGATAAAGGCCCTGCTACTTGCCATCCTTGGCCTCTGCGCGCTGTTCTGGCCCGGCGCCAGCATGGCACTGCTGGTGCGCCTGGTGGGCGTATTCTGTATCGTGGACGGGATTTTGAGCATAGTGCAGGCGCGCTCCGCAGCCAACGGCCAGAGTTATTGGGGCGAGGCGGTTGTCAGCCTGTTGATTGGCGCGGTGCTATTGTTATGGCCCGGCTCGGCCAAGATCCTGCTGCTATTATTTGGTGCCTGGATGCTATACACGGGCATCCGCAGCTTTTTCCTCAGTCGCCAGCTCGACCCCATCGATCCCGACCGCTCGACCCTGCGCCTTATCGGTATTGGCGCAGGCATCGTTGGCCTGGTGCTATTGCTGTGGCCCGGCGCGGGCGTCGCCACACTGTCCTGGCTTATCGGTCTTACAGCCCTGGTGATCGCTGGCATGATGTTTTTTGCGGCGACCCGGATGAAGCAAGTCGGTAGCGAGATCAGGGACTTGAGGCGCTAGCAACACGCTTCAGGGGTCGGGGATCGCCATACCCGGACCCCGGTACCGGTCGCAGCAGTTCAGGCCTCTAGGCTTCGAGCCGAGTCTTGCACGGGACAAAGGCTGGCTCTGCCCGGCCTGCTAGCGGTGCTTGAACGCGATCCACGGCCAGCGCGGTCAGTCGTTAAGATGGCGACGCACATTGACCACATCGGTGTCCTCGGTGCGCACAATACGAAACCCGAGGCGGGTGCAAAGCGCCAACATCTTGGTGTTGTTGCTCAGCACCTCACCCTCCATGACATCGATATTGCGCTCCCTGGCGAGGCCCATGAGGCGACGCATCAGCTCGCGACCGATGCCCTGGCGCTGCATACCGTCGGCGATAGTCAGTGCGAATTCGCAGGAGCGGCGATCCGGATTGGTAATGTAGCGAGCGACACCCAGCAAGTGCGCATCGGGCTGCCCCTCGTTAACGACCACAACCAGCGCCATTTCACGGTCGTAATCGATCTGGGTAAAGCGCGCCAGCAGCGCCGGGGTCAACTCCGACATGGTTTGCATGAAACGGAAATACTTGCTCTCCGACGACAGGTTCTGCACGAACTCCTGCTCGATCCGGGCATCCTCGGGGCGAATGGGCCTGATCACCACGTTGGTGCCATTGGCGAGCTGCCAGTGTGTCACCAGTTCGTGGGGATACGGGTGAATCGCCATGTGGCCGTAGCGGGCTGTGCCGGTATGGCGCGAGCCGACCACAATACGCGCATCGGCGACCACGGCATCCGTTTCATCGATCAAAAGTGGGTTAATATCCAGTTCCTGAATCTCAGGCAGTTCACAGCTGATTTCGGAAACCCGCTTCAACACTTCCAGCAACTGCGAGAAATTGACTGCCGGCATGTTGCGAAACTGGCGCAGGTAACGCGCCGTCCTGGTGCCCTCCACCAGGCTGAGACTGAGGTAGTTATTGAGCGGCGGCAGGGCGATATTGCTGTCCGCAAAAATTTCTACCTCGGTACCACCAATACCAAAGCTGATGACCGGCCCGAACACCTCGTCATGATTGATACCAATTCTTACCTCGCGGGCGTGAGGGCGCACCTGCATCCGCTCCACCGTCACACCGAGGATATTTGCTTCAGGCTGGCTCTTCTTGACATTTTCAACGATTTCGCGAAATGCCGTGCGCACGCCCGATGCCTCGATAATATTCAACTGCACGCCACCAACATCGGTCTTGTGCAGAATATCCGGCGCGTTGATCTTCATTGCAACCGGCAAACCGACCGTCTGCGCCGCCACCAGCGCCTCGGCCGGCGTGGTGACATTGATGCTCGGGGATATGGGTATTCGAAAAGCCCTGAGAACGGCCTTGGCCTCGACACTGCTCAATACCTTGCGACGCTCCGAGAGCGCGTTTTGGATAATCAGGCGGGCGCTATCGATATCGGGCGAGCGCCTTTGTGACAAAGGTGCCGGAGTTTCCAGCAGTATTTTTTGGTTGGCGCGGTAACTGGCGAGGTATCCGAATGCCTCGACCCCGGTTTCTGGACTGTTGAAATGGGCGATGCCGGCAACGTGGAAGCGGGAACGACCCCGGGCCACCATGCCCTCACCCATCCAAGAGGCCAACACCGGCTTGTCCGATTTCGCCGCCGCCTTGATCACCGCCTCGGCACAGGCGTCCGGGTCATTCATTGCCTGGGGCGTCAGCAACACCAGCAGGCCGTCCACTCCCGGGTCTGCCAGCACGATTCTGGTCGCCTCACCGTAGCGTTCGGCGTTGGCATCTCCGAGAATGTCTACCGGGTCGGCGTGCGACCAGTATTCGGGCAGCGCTGCGCTCAACTGCTCGATCGATTTCTCGCTCAGCTCGGCCAGGGGGACACCGAGATCGGCAGCCCGGTCAGCCGCCATCACTCCGGGGCCGCCACCGTTGGTGACAATGGCCAGTCGACCGCCCTTTACCCGCGCCCCGGAGCCCAGTAAGCGGGCCGCTGAAAACAACTCGTTGACCGATTTTACGCGCACGGCACCGGCGCGCTGGATTGCTGCATCAAAGACATTGTCCCGCCCCACCGTTGAACCGGTGTGGGAAACGGCGGCCCGGGTCGCGCTCTCGTTGCGACCCGCCTTGACCACTATGACCGGCTTCAGGCGCGCCGCGACCCGCAAGCCGCTTATAAAGCTGCGCGCGTTGTTAATCCCTTCGACATAGAGCAGGATGCTGTCGGTGCGATAGTCAATCGCCAGATATTCCAGCACATCGCCAAAACCGACATCTGCGGCTCCGCCCAGTGACGCTACAGCCGAAAAACCAAAGCCGTTGCTCTCCGCCCAGTCCAGCAGGGCGCTGCACAATGCTCCCGACTGCGCAACGAGGGCAACGCGCCCCTCACGCGCTTCGCTTTTTGAAACGGTTGCATTCATACCGATTGCCGGCCGAATCACTCCGAGGCAGTTGGGCCCTACCATGCGGATATTGTAGGAACGGGCAATATCGACGATTTCACTTTGCAGGGCTTTACCGCGCTTGCCCGCCTCGGCAAAGCCGGCGCTAACAATAATTGCGGCAGCCACGCCCTGCTCGCCACAATCGCGCAGCACCTTGGGGACCGCACGCGCCGGCGTGACGATGATCGCCAGCTCTATGTGACCCTTGATCTTCTTCACACTGGGGAAGCACGGCAGGCCGCCGATCTCCTCGTACTTGGGATTTACCGGATAGATCGGCCCCTGGAACCCACCCTGCTGGATGTTCTTGAGCAGCAGTTCACCAACGCTACGCTCCAGCTCGGAGGCGCCGATGATGGCGATGGAAGCGGGTTCGAATACGCTGGATAAATAGTGTTTTTGCATGAGCGACCACTTCCCGGAGAAACCTTGCGATCCATTGTCCAACGCTGTTGAGGCAGTTTGTGCGCTACCGCAGGCTTTCGCTGCTAGCCACTCTCGACACCCGGGCTTTCGCCGCGCTGGGGCTGACGTGAAAAATTTAAGACGCTGTCTTCCACTCCCTGTTAAGATACCTTGATCCGAATACCAATCGCAAGGAGCCTCCATGACGCTCGCGTACATCACGCACCAGCAATGCCACCAGCACGCAATGGGAGCCCATCATCCCGAACAACCGGCGCGGCTGGATGCCATCAACGATCGCCTCATCGCGTCCGGCCTGATGATGATGCTCAACCAGTACGACGCACCGCTGGCGAGCCGCGAGCAATTGCTGCGGGTGCATGATGCAGACTATATCGACCAGGTATTTGCGCGCTCCCCCAGCGACGGTCTCGCCTGGCTGGACGGCGATACCGCGATGAACCCGTTTTCGCTGGATGCGGCGTTACGTGCCGCCGGCGCCAACACCCTGGCGGTTGACCTGGTAATGTCCGGCGCCAACAGCCAGGCTTTTTGTGCGGTTCGCCCCCCCGGGCATCATGCCGAGCACAACAAAGCCATGGGTTTCTGCTTTTTCAACAACATCGCTGTCGCGGCTGCCCATGCCATCGCCGAGCATGGCCTGAAGCGGGTCGCCATCGTCGATTTCGATGTGCATCACGGCAATGGCACGGAGGATATTTTTTCCGGTGACGACAGGGTGTTGTTTTGCTCCAGCTTCCAGCACCCCTTCTATCCCCACACCGGTTACGACACCGATGTCCCGAACATCATCAATGCGCCCCTGCCGGCCGGCACCGATGGCTCGAGTTTTCGCGAGGCAATTACCGCCTCGTGGTTGCCAGCCATCGACAGCTTTGCGCCGGAGCTCATCCTGATTTCGGCCGGCTTCGACGGCCATCGAGAGGATCCCATGGCCCAATTCAACCTGCTTGAATTCGACTACGCCTGGATCACCATTCAGCTGATGAAGCTTGCCGATAAACACGCCGCCGGCAGAGCCGTCTCCAGCCTGGAAGGAGGCTATCACCTGCACGCCCTGGCACGAAGTGTCAGCGCGCACCTGAAGGCGCTGGCAGGCGACGACGACTAATCGGCCCGACGCCAGCTCCCCTCCCCAACCCTGACAGGCAACCAGCCAGGGCGATGAAATCGAAGCCAGACTGCCAGCGGAAGCCAACAAGCTGTCAACGATTGAAGTTACCGCCACCGCGGTCGAAGTTGCCACCGCCACGATTGAAATTTCCACCCCCCTGTGGACGCTGCATATTCTGCTCCCTCAACGCACCGGCCTGGCGCGCGCTGTAGTCGCGATTGTATTCCTGCTGCCGGGTGGTGGGCCTTGGCTGCTGTTGGCGCTGCTGGTACTGCTGACGTTGTTGCGCCGCGCGCACAGCGGCCTCGCGCTGCTGGGCACTGGCTTGCTGCGCCCGCTGCTGCGCTTGTTGTTGCGCTTGTTGTTGCACTTGTTGTTGCGCTTGTTGCCGCTGCTGAGGTGTCGCCTGTTGCGCCCTCAGCTTTGCCTGTTCCGCCCTGGCCGCTGCCTGTCGGCGTTGCTCGGGCGTTGCCTGCTGGGCGCGCTGCTGCAATTGATCCCGGGTTTGGGGACTCACCTTTTTATTCAACTCGGGATTCGCCTGCCACTTACCGTTGTCCCGGGTTTGCCACTGCTCACCGACCTTGCGGGCAACCTCACCATCCCTGCCCACAAACACGTTGTTATCGCGGTCACTGGCACTGCGCGCCCGCTTCAGGTCGCTCCTGGCAAGATTGCCATCAGCTACACGGGCTCGATTTTCCGGCCGCTGGTAGAGATTACGGTTACCGATATTCGCCCTGTTCAGCGCGACACTATTGTTGACCTGCCTGCCAATATGGTTGCGATTACCAATATTGATGGTGTTGCCTATATTGATGTTGCCAGTATTGTTGATCACGATGGGCGGCCGTCGATAACCACCACCATACCAACCACCACAGCACCGCCCGGGGCGATAGTAGCCATAGCCGCCGCCCCAGCTGGCGCCCATACTGAAAAAGCCATTGCTCCAACTCACACCGAAATTCCAGCCGGTCCATGGGTTGTAGCCGACGTGCAGCCCCCAGGTTGGCGGGCGCGGGTAGTAGTAGCGCCCCCAGTAGGGTGGGTAGTACCAGCCGGTACCGTACACCGGCACGCCATAGTGGGGAAACGACCATAGATAGCCCGGCGTGTAACCCACGTATACCACCTGCGGTGTGGTTTCATAGATATGTACATAGGTGGTGTTGTAGACCGGCGAACTCGGCGGGATTTTCGCGATTTCCTGCTCAGGGACCTCGTCTGCAACCACCCATGGGCCGGTCGCAGAGCCCGAGGTGAACCAGACACCGTTGTCGGCCGCGTAATACCGGTTATTGATTTTAAGTACCTGGGCGCCGGTATTGACTGCATAACTCACACTGGTGCCCGATATTTTCTCGAATTTCGGCCTGCCGTCATATTCCACCACCAGGCTGGCATCGCTTTTCTTGATGGCCGCAGTCTGGGGAATACTGGCCTCGAGCAGTGCGTCATCTGCCTCGGGTGTGCCGGCCACCGAGGTGCGTAAACCGCCAATATCGGACGCCGGCGGGATCTCGGCAAAGCCCGCGGGCAACTCATCAGCAGGCACAAACGTCCAGGGCCCCGCTGCCGTTTTCGCCCGGTACCAGCGACCGGACAGCAGGATATACATATTGCCGGTTGGCAGATCGCGCAACCAGGGGGTCTCGGTGTTCTTGACAAACAATACCTCGCCACCGCTCAGCGATTCCCACTCTGGCCTGCCATCGGACACCACCAGTTCCGTTGGCTCGGTGGCAACGACGATAGCGGGCGCCACTGATGGCGGCGTGCCGGCATCTTCCGCCTTGGGCACGATGGCCAACAGGTCCGAAGGTGGTGAATTGGTCACTTTCCATGGACCGAGGGGGTCCTTGGCCTGATACCACAGGGTGCCACTGCTCAGGTAACAGGTTTTACTCTTGCGGTGGCGCGCGACCAACATCGGCGTATTCAGCGCGCGCTCATACGAGCTGTTTTCCACCGGCTTGAACCTGGGCTTGCCATCGAACAGCAGAAGCACTGCCAGTTGCTCGTTGAAGAGTATTCTCGGGGGATCATGCCTGAGTTGCTCCAGGCTGCGTTGTTCGATTTCGGCGGAGGCAAGGCTGGCTGCAAGTCGCTCGCGGGAGATGGTAAAACCGGCGTTGGGAATGGCATCCTCGACCACCCGGGTAAACCGCTGTTCGTCCGCATCCCTGGAGTCCGGCCAGCTTACCTTGGTCACTTTAACATCGCGCACCAAAACGGTATCACCGTCGCTCTGGCTATCGATTCGCGCGGTGAACCAAAAGGCGCCAAATATCGGCTCCATGCCATTTTTGAGCTCCAGCGACATCGCGCTGCGACCGGTCAGGGTGTTGCCCTTCAGGGTTTCGGGTTGGGGTTGATAGACCACGATGGTACCTTCCTTGGCGTCGACCTCCTGGGGCCACTCGATTGCATGGGCCTTCGTCGCCAACCCACCGCCGACCAGTATCATCAGGCAGCACAGCCGCAGCCAGTTGCACCAGGTCGAGGTCACCGCTACCTTTGCCATTACGATCCCGCCTCCCTACTTTTTATTTGCCCTGTGTTATTTGCCCTGTGTTTGCCCGCTCCGGTCAGCCGGACCGCTCACCCACCGCCAACTCTACATTGAACACCGGTGCTTTAATAGCCTTGCCCAGGGGTCGAAAATGCGCAAAGTTCACGTTTCACTGTGCCCGCGCTGCCAGTAACTACCCGACGAGTCGTCTGACTCACTTGCAAACCTGGCTTGCGCGTTGCAGGGCGGCGCATCGACCCTTGACCGAGTGCAGCCCGGTTCCCAGCGCCACCCTGTGGTAACGGCCATAACGATTCCCCGATTACCGCATACTGCGAATTTATTGTTAAGCTACGGGGCACGCTCACGCGATCGCCCGAATCATTGCTGTCGAGGGACAAGTATGCGGCTTTAATCCTAAAGACCGCAGTAGAACTGCTTCGATGATCAATATGTGTTTGATCTGCAAATGAAAAAAGGTAAATTTCTGACGCAATCTTTCGGTCAGCTGCGAGTCGCTGCACGGTTTCTGGGTTAATTTGCGACCAACCGACGGCGGATTTTACATTCGCACGGTCGCCACGGGGGGCAATCGGGTCCAGAGCCCTGGCATCAGGAGGAAAACCACCCATGGTAAGACCCATAACACCACTGTTAGCTGCAGACACCATTATCCACCGGGAGCAGGATGGCACGCAGCGCATCATTCTGATAAGGCGCAAGAATCCCCCGCTGGGCTGGGCGCTCCCTGGTGGGTTTGTCGATGTCGGGGAAACCGTCGCCACCGCTGCGCGGCGAGAGGCGCTTGAAGAGACCAGTTGCCGGGTACGGCTGCTGTCGCTGCTGGGCTGCTACTCCGACCCCAGTCGCGACACGCGAGGGCATACCGTGAGCCTGGTATATGTGGCCAGCACCTGCGATATACCAAGCCCGGCCGACGATGCCGCTGACCTTGCGCTATTCTCATTAGATGATCTGCCACAGCCGCTGTGTTTTGATCATGATGTCATTTTGCAGGACTATCGCAATTACCTGGGTACCGGCGTCGACGCGCCCCTTGAGCGCTGAGAGGCCCGGCACGGAGAGGGCACTGCTCAGTATTCGCCGGCGTCGATCGCCCGGCAGTCCGCATAGGCCTTCAGGTAGCGCTGCGCAAAACGGTTAGCGGCGGTCAGGCCAAGCGCAATGCGCTGCTCATGCACCACCGTCATGAACCCGGCGCGCTGGGCTTCCAGCTCCAACACGATGGATTCCCGGTCGCCGCCACCATGGCTAACGCCCATCGCGGCCATTACCGACTCGGGACTGTCTTGCTCCAGAGCAACTCGTTCCGCAATACCGCGGCAGTCCGAAAAGCGCTGAGGAGCGGCGCTATCGCCACACCCTGCAAGTGCCAAAGAGATCAGAACAGTAGATGCTAGTTTCATCGCCGGCCCTCCGAACCCCGCCATCATTTACTGGCAACGCGACAGCAAAGGCTAGCACGGTCGGCCGCGGCCCTCTATGCACCTAAGGTCGAAGAAGAAGACCTTTCCCAGTAACCACCCCCAACAAGCTGCAGGGATGGCGAAAAACCGCTTACTGTGGGTTAATCGAGATGAAGGGGTTGGCCAATTTACTCCAGAAGCCAGTAAATTGAAGCGGCGCGTTTTGCGCGGTAAGGCAGATGCAGTCAGAGTTCTGGTGAGCAATCGGCTGGTGACTGTCATCTTCTCCCAGGGTAACAAAGTCCCCGGCAATGTAATTCCCGCCCTGATCAGAAAAGCCGCCGCGTAACACCACCGTCGTTTCAGTGCCGCCATGCCGGTGTTCGGGAATTCGGCCGCCCGGCTTTATCCGCACCAGCGCTACCTGGTTAACGGCGTCCCCGGCCCCGAGGACGGCCGTTTGCAGGTTCGCCGTCACGCGCTTCCAGGGGGCGGCGTCGAGTCCGTTGGGAATGAGCTTACCCAGCGCCCTGGGCACACCTTCGATGGGTGCCACCCTGGGAGCAGGCACTGACCCTTCCCTGGTGCTGTCGAGTTTGCCGAGAATGCTGTCGAGCAAGCCATCTCCCACTGCCACTGGAAGAAGTTGATTCATCAACTCCGCACCCACCTGGCTCAGTTGCCGGGCGCGAAGCTGGCACTGATCGCAACTCTCCAGATGGACTGCTACACATAGCGAATGCCCAAAGGCCAGCGACCCTGCCGCGTAATCGGTCAATATTTCGGTATCCGGATGATGATGTAACATGGTATTTACCTGCTCACTGAGAAACCAACAACTTCATTTTATTCAGGGCCAACCTGACCCGCGACTTTACTGTGCCCAGAGGTAGGTTCAGCTCCTTGGCCACTTCGCTGTGGGGCTTTCCTTCCAAATACACCTTGGCCAGCACCTGCGATTGCTCGATCGGCAACTGGCTGATGGCTTCCCTGATCTGTCTCCTGTTGCGATCAGCTTCCAATTCCTCCACTGGCTGCTGGTCGGCCTCGGCTTCCAGCCAGACATCATCTGCATCGACATCCGACTTGTGTTTCGCACCGCGGCGCAGCAAATCAATCCGCGCATTCCGGGCTATGGTAAAAATCCACGTGGTCGCGCTGGCCTTGCTGGAATCGAAGGTAGACGCACGGCGCCACACCCGTATCATCGTCTCCTGCACCAGCTCCTCCGCGAACGCGTGCAGCCCCGGAGTCGCCTGGGTCGACAGACCATAGGCTTTGATTTGGGGGGCGAAATGATTGAACAGGGCTATGAAATCCTGTCGGTCGTGTCGCTTACCGAGCCCGGCAAGCAATTCTGTCCACATTTCCCTATCGGAGGCAGTTTGGGTCATTGATTTGGACCTTATCGAGGTAACCGCATTGCGAAGTTCTGCTGGGGCACTCATTTTAGCCTAAAACTCCCATCGACCGCATTCATCCATCGTAGCAGTTCTTACGCTGGCACCGGCGTCCCGGATCATCGACCGCAAGTTGCATTGAATGGGACACTCTCCTGCCCTGGATAAGCGCCCCCTGGCTTGATCCAGGAACAGGAAGCATCCGTAAAAATCAGCGGTACATCACGTCCCCAGCTGCACTTTCCCAGCGCTGTGAGCAGCCGCGCGACAACGGGCACCCCAGCAATGCACATTTCCGGCAAAACGATTTGGCTGACCGGCGCTACCACAGTTCTCGGCAGGCAATTGGCGCTGCAACTGGCTGCGGCCGGCAACCATGTGATTGCCAGCGCCAGAAATGAAACCGCGCTGCAACGACTGGTCGAGGACAGCGGTGGCGTCATTACCCGGCTCGCCCTGGACCTGACTGACAGTGCCAGCATGGAGCGCGCCGCCGCGCGCTTGCGTATCGTTACATCCAACCTGGACATGGTGATCGTCAACGCCGGCACCTGCCAATACCTCGACCCGAGACATTTCGATAGAGCTCTGGTACGCAGGGTAATGGAGGTCAATTACTCGGGAGCCGTGGCAACGATCGACATTGCACTGCCGATGCTGCAGCGCGCTGCAAAGCCGAGAATCGTGGTGATCAGCACCCTGGCAACCCTGCTAGCGCTTGCAGGCACTGAAGCCTACACTGCATCGAAAGCGGCGCTCGAGTCATTCGCACGGTCACTGGCTGTCGATCTTGCCGGTTCCGGCATCGCCGTCACCATTGTCCGCCCGGGATTTCCTGCCCCTTCGCGCCTCGAAACTGACAGTTTCAGGATGGGCGTCGATCAGGCCGCAGGGCGCATTATCCAGGGCGTGGCAAAACGCCGCAGCATGGTGGAGTTTCCGCGTCGTCTCAGCTGGCCACTGCATCTGCTGGGGTATATGCCCGAGCGCTTGCGCCACGGCATCGCTTTGCGTTTGTCGCGCTAGGATATCGCCCTCCCCTTGCGCCAGCCGCACAGTCCAATCCCGGAGCTGGCCGCTCAGGTGGCAACCTCCAGAGCGTGACAGCGGTGAGGTGTGGCGCTCAGTCCCTGTCTAACGGCAGTTGCCACAGCAGGCCTGCGCCCCGATAAATCACGTAGAAAAACAGCAGCGGCAGTATCACCGATTGCAACAGAAGGCCAACGATAAGATCCATGATGTTTTCCACGTAGCGATCCATGCTCTCCGACACGGCCGCCAGGCTCTGCTTATACCGCTCGTAGGGCTTGATGCTACCAAACCAATCCAGAATACCGCAGCTTTTACCCTGCGCCTTGCGCTCCAGGCACTGCATTTCTTCCCGCGTCTGAGCGATCTCGACATCAGTTTCTGACCACTGCGCCAGCAACAGGCGACGCTCACGACGCAACTCATCCAGGACCCTCTGTTGCGCCACCAGTTCCGCCGGCCAACCCGCAGAATACCACATCAGATACCACGGCAGGGTAGACTTGCCGGACTCGACCGCCGCCTCCGCCGTGACAATGCCCTGTTCAAGACTGGCCAGGGCCCGGCCCAACTCCTGCTGCCGATTCTGGGCCGCCGCCAGTCGCTGGCCGGGCTCGGTATCCTGCAGCGAAATCCCGGCTTCACCGGTGAGGGCATCGCGACTACTGGCCAACTGCCCTTCCAGTTCAATCATGACCTCTGTCTGTTGCTGCATCGGTTGCTGCAGGAACCAGCCGTCCACCAGGCTCGCGCATAGCACGGTAACGGCGAGGGCAAAACGCAGAAACAGGGACAACAACAACGCTCGCAACAGATAGCCATGCAGGGGCAATGGCTTTACCAGGCTGGAGTAAAGTACCAACAGTGCCAGTGCGCTCATCACCAGATTAAATACATTATGCGAGACAATACCCAACATGACCTGCTGGAACACCAGTGCCCCCAGCGCAACCACCAACACATCCGAGAAGCGCTCGATCAGGTCATTCAGGGGGTCCAGCAATTCGCCGATGTTCACCGACACCAACATCACACTCACTTCCGATGACTGCAGGACCGATACCAGGGCATTGATGCCACGTACGACGCCGTAGAGAATACCGGTGTTCTTGATGGAAGACCCAAGATAGTCATGCGAATAGGTGTCAAGATAGCCCATCCAGGCAATTACCAGCAGCGCCACCACCAGCAGCAGTACCGCTGCTTTCAGTGCAGTGTGCCGGGACGGATTCACCAACCCGCCCCCAGCCGCAACGGGAGGCGCGAGCGAGGGGTGCCCAGCCAGGCCGGGCGACCCTTGCTTTCACTGGCATTGGCATTGGCATTGGCATTGGCATTGGCATTGGCATTGGCATTGGCATTGAACATTTCAGCAACCTTTCAGCAGTTATTCCCAACCTAGCGTGAACACTATATAGAAATCGGCAACTTGCTGAAGCAAAAAAAGGCGGATGGGTTGCCATCCGCCATTTTCGAAGGGGTATCAACGCTATGCACAGCAACCCGCGGGGGACCTAGTGGACGAGACCTGAATGGGCACCAAATGCAAGCTTGATAGTTAGTGTTTTCCCACGCCGGAAAGTTCAATTCGCGATGCCCAAACCGGTGTTTTTTTGGGTTGCCAAACTGTAGATTTCCACTACCTCTGGTCTTATACTGTTCGCCGGTTTAGCATAACTGATTAGAAAACTTAACCTAAAAACTTGCTTTCCTGTTGATTTCGGCGAGCAACGCCGAGCGCAGGCCCAAGCACGCAAGGAGAAGGATCAATGAGCCAGAGCGCCACCCCACTGCAGTACCTCGATAAAGCCATGGACACCATCCGCGACCTGGGCCTGATGCCCGACGCCGCCAACACCCAGGATGACCCCATGGTTGCGCTACTCAACCAGATCAGCGACATGGATGAAGAGCGAGTCATCGCCATTACCCGCACCCTTGCGCAGGCCTCCCTGTTCAATGAGGTGGTGCGGGAGCAAATCGGCGCCATGGACATTGCGGATCGCTACCAGGATATTACCGATTCCTTTAACAGCATTCGCGATGACGCCAAGAAAATGGTAGAACAGATCGACGACGGCAAACTGGATACCTTCGAACGTATATCCAATGTCTGGATGAAGGTGACTCGCGGCGACATCGCAACCCGCTTCGACAAAATCAAGGAAAACTATCTCGATGTGACGTCGTCAACCCAGGACCAGATTGTGCGAGAACAACGCATCCTCGAAGCCTACCGCGACTACCGTGGCGCACTGAAAGAGTCGGAGATTCTGGCGCTGGAAGTACTCAAGACGGCTGAGGGCAAGCTCGAAGCAGCCAAGTCGGCAGTCCATGAAGCCATGACAAAGGTTGACGCGTTTCAGGGCGACGACGCCGCCGACCGCGCGCGCCTGGAAATGACCCGCGATGAGCGGGTGCGCGATCTGCAGAATACGGAAAAGCGCTACCAGATCGCCAAGGATCTCTCCGACAACCTGACCATCAGCTACAACACCTCGGAAGTGGTCATGACCCGGCTGCTACAGACCACCAATGCCAAGGAGCGGGTGTACCAGCAGGCGGTCAGTTTCTTTGGCACCAATGAAACCGTGCTCACCGCACTCAGCGCATCGTTCACCGGGCTGTTTGGCCTGCACGAATCAACCCAGACTGTCGAGGCAATGAAAGAAGGTGTCAGCCAGTCGCTGGAAGTACTGGCAGATATGGGCGGAAAAGTGCAGGAAGCGGCATTGCGAACCGGCTACGGCCCTACCATTCGCGCGGATGCAGTGAAAAAACTGGTAGATTCCGTTGTTAGCTACCAGTCCCACTCCCTGGAAATCATCGATGAGATGCGCAAGCAGAGCACGGCAAACGCCAAGGAAATCCAGCAATCGGTTGAGGAAGGTAAACAACGCATGGCGCGCCTCGCTGAACAGGGTAATGCCCTGGTGAATGCTTCATGAACGAAGCGAGCAGCAACCTGACCAAGCAACCGCTTGACGAGGTAATGCTGGCCATGGACGTGGTCGACACCCTGCGGCATCGCCGTAAGCTGGTTGACAAGGAGCTCGCGTCGGATGAACGCGACGAGGTGATGATGGAGCGCCTGCGCAAGATATACACAGCGCAGGGCATCGAGGTGTCCGATCGCATCCTCGAGGAGGGCGTGCAAGCCCTCAAGGAAGAGCGCTTCGTCTACAGCCCACCGCAACCGGGCCTGGGCACCTCACTCGCCAATCTCTACGTTTCCCGCGACCGCTGGGGCAAGTGGGCTCTGGCGGCGATTGGTGCGCTTGCCATCGGCGCTGCCGCCTACTATTTCGCCGTCGTCGGCCCCCGGGCGCAACTGCCATCGCAACTTACGGCCATGCGCGACCAGGTTATTGCGGTGTCCAGCGATGAACAGGCCAATGACAGCGCCCGGGCACTTTTCCTGCAGGCCCAGGCATCGATCCGCAAGGGCGACACCGAAGCCGCCGAGGCAGCGCTTGCCGCCATGACAGAGCTGCGTGACGACCTGGAGCGGGCTTACACCGTGCGTATCGTTAACAAGCCAGGGGAGCGCTCGGGGGTGTGGCGAGTGCCCAACCTCAATGAAAGCGCGCGCAACTACTACGTGATTGTGGAAGCCATCGACCGTAGCGGCCAACCCGTTGGGGTTAAGGTGATCGACGAAGAAACCGGCAAGCCCACGCGGGTAAGCCAGTGGGGCGTGCGCGTCGACCAGGCGGTATTTGAGCAGATCGCAGCCGACAAGCAGGACGATGGCATCATTCAGAACAATCGCTTTGGGGTTAAGCAACGCGGGGAACTCGAACCCGAGTACACGTTCCCCACCAGCGGCGCAGCAATCACCAACTGGTAAGGGTGACCTATGATATCCGGACGTCAAACGCTGGGCTCGATTGAAGCCGCCCTGCAAGAACAGCATGGAAAAATCAAGCAGGCAGAACACAAGCTGACCACGCTGGGCGACCAGCGACTGGAAATCGACAAAACGGCGCTGGAAAACCTGCGGGCGCTGGCGCGTCAGCGCGTTGATTACATAGCTTCCGGTTCGGTACTGTCGGCCTTCGATGAATCTGAACACCGCGTGATGGCATTGCTTAAAAAGCGCAAACAGGAAGCCATGGAACTGGACCAGCAGATCGCGCGCAATGAAAAGCAGCAACAGACCCTGCAAAACCAACGCAATAGCCAGGAGGACAGACTGGAGCAGGCGGCGACGGCGCTGGATGAGGGCGAAGCCCGCACCCAGGAGCGGCTGGACGACGATCCCGCCTACCGGGAGCAACGGAAAAAGGCCCGGGAGGCAGATCGCATAGCAGTCCATGCCGATGAGAAAGCGACACGCCGAGAGCAGGAGCAGGAAGAAAAAGGGCAGTCTTACCGCGATGACACGCTTTTCATGTATTTGTGGGAGCGCAAATACGGCACTAGCGAATACCATGCAAACCCGCTGGCGCGATGGCTGGACGGCCGGGTGGCAAAACGCATCGGTTATACCGACGCACATACCAACTACGCACGGCTGCGGGAGATCCCGCTGCGGCTGCGCGAACATGCCGAGCGCTCCAAGCAGCGCGCTGAAAGTGAATACCAGATCCTCAAGGATATAGACCAGCAGGCTCGTGTTGAAGATGGCGTCGTGGCGCTGGAAGACGCCCTCAAAGTCGAGCAACAGTTATTGGACGATATCGACAAGCACATTGAAGAAAGCGAGGCACAGTACAACGAATTACTGGAGCGCAAGCAGCGCTTCGCGGTTGGCCGCGACAAGAGCTACCAGGCAGTCGTTGATTACCTCAGCTCGGAGATGTCGCGGGACGACCTCCGACAGCTGCGCGAGGACGCACTGGCGACACCCTACCCGGAAGACGACATGATCGTTAACCAGATGATCGACACCGAGGGTGAAAGGCAAGCACTCAAAAAATCTATCGATGCTGTTGAGAAGTCGCTGCAATTACATCACCAGCGCCTGAAGGAGCTGGAAGATATGCGTAAAGAGTTCAAGCGGCGTCGCTACGATAACCCTACGGCAGCCTACTCAGACGGTGCGATGATCGGCATGGTACTCAACAACGTGCTCAATGGCGCGATGAAGAGCGACTCGCTGTGGGATGAGCTAAACCGACAGCAGCGCCATAGAGCCGGCCGCTCTAACCCCCACTTCGGGTCCGGCGGCTTTGGCCGGGGCACTGTCTGGGGGGGTGGTTACAGCCGTGGCGGTGGCGGTATCGGTGGGCGCGGACTCGGCGGCGGCATTTTTGGCGGCGGAGGGGGCCTCGGCGGTGGCGGTATTTTTGGAGGCGGCGGCGGTGGCTTTGGCGGTGGTGGTGGCGGCGGTTTCCGCACAGGCGGGGGCTTTTAGTCGTCTGGCCGTCAGCCAACGCTAATCAATCCGCCGGTCTGTACTTCTTGCTACCAGTCGCTGCGACTCACAACGCCAGGGCGCAGCTTGAGCACGGTGCGCCACAGTCAGCGCGCGCTCCTCGCTGCATCCGCTTCGCAACTCATCCTGGGCTATATAGCGCTGCGCGGCAATGTCATATTTCGAGCGGCGGAATCTCTCGCTGGGTTGCCAACTCCAGCTCGAAGTACTCTGCATTCTTGAAGTCGAACATTTTCGCCATAATGTTACTTGGGAACGATTGCACGTGGGTGTTATATTTTCGCACTGCGGCATTGTATCCGCGACGCGCCTGCAATATCTCCAACTCAACCTGGTTCAGCGCGTCCTGCAGGTTAAGATAGTTTTCACTGGCACGGAGCTCCGGGTAGGCTTCCGCGACCGCCATGATCTGGTTGAGGGAACGGGAAATCTCACTCTCTTCCTGGGCCCTGTGGTCTTTATCGGTGTCGTCAACACGCTGCGCCGTAACCCTGGATAAGGTTCCTGCCTCGTGCTCCGCATAGCCACCAACCACCTTGACCACGTTCGGCAACAGGTTATAGCGCCGACGCAGGGCAACCTCTATACCGCTCCACTGCTCTTCGATGGTGTTGCGGTACTTGATAAATTTATTGTACATGCCGACCAGAATCAGGGTGACGAAAACCCCGAGAAAAATCAGTACCGGCCAAAACTCACCCATCGCGCGCTGCTCCCGTCCCAAGCTGCCATTTGGCGCTCGGTATAGTTTGTTAGTTGTCGCTGCGATTCACAACGATTGTGCCTTCACCAAAGCTTACACCCGGATAGAACCTGGCGTAAAGCATGCCTGGGCGCAGCTGCGCCAATCTGGCCAGCAACAGGCCCGGCCCAGGGCAGCCATGCAACCGAATACCTAGAGAGCGGGCAGCTGCAACGCAATGGGCACACTGCCCTCCGGCCCGGGGAGGATTGCGCGGTGCTTATTCGTTATACTGCCCCCAGTTTCGTATCGGGTAAAATATACCTGCAACATCCCCCAAGGCCTGGTATTTCAGTAAACCCATGAAGTGGCCACATCGACTGGCACCCAAAATCCTGCTCGGCTCAGCCGTCGTTACCGCAATTGTGATTGCGCTTAGCGGCCTTTTGTTGCTGCGCGGCATCGAGCTGAACCACCTGAGTTTGGCCCAACTTGAGCTGGAAAAGCTGCACCTCAAGTTGGACCGAAAACTGCAATTGGATATCAGCCGCGTCCACCTGAAGGACACGGGAGGCAACGATCGCGACGATGCGGTAGAGCCTGCAGACCTCCCTGACCCGGCGCTCTTAAAACACGTAATTACCGGCATGAAATATCTGGAATATTTCTTCAGCGCCGTCGATATCCACACCATCACGGTCGCCGGGTTCACCGCGCAATTCCGCTATCGGGAAGACGGTGCCGGCAAACTTGCCGTGCGGGGCCCGGGCGCTGATGTACTGGTTCTGCTCGATAGCGAGGATGAACACCTGCTGCTGGATGTCGAGCACCTGCGGCTGGAGGAGCAAGGCCTTCAACTCAGCGGCGATGTCAGTATCGATACCGCCGCCGTGCTATTGCAAGCGCAGCTCGATGTCCTGCTGGCGGATACGCTGGCGCTCGATATCCAATTGCAGGCCGATGGAAAACAGCTCAGTTTCCAGGGCCGCGGCGGCGCCCCGATAAGCGATATCGAACCCGTCGCCCGGCTGTTTAAACTGGGCCCCACCATTGATCCCTGGATCATCGATTACCTCAGCGCCAGCCACATTAGCCTGCAAACATTCGAAGGCGCCCTACCCTACGACGACCCCGGGCAATTACTACAAACACTCCGGGCCGAGGCATTGGTCGATGACACACGATACACGTTTGCCCAGGGTCTGGAGCCGGTGCTGGCGGCACAAACCCGGCTGTTGTTTGAGCGAGGTGTTTTGCGTATCGAGCCGCATGAGGCCACCTTCTATGGCCAGGACACCGGGGATACCTTCGTCGACCTCGACTTCAACGACAACAAGGTCATTCTTGCGGTGTACGTGCGCACCCGCGCCCAGCTATCGGGGGGCGTCATCAACCTGCTGGAGCACTATGGTATTCCCATGCCTGTTCAACAACTCCAGGGACTGACGGATGTCGACCTGACTCTGCAAATCGACCTGCAAACCATCGATGTCAGGGCTGAAGGGCGTTTTTCAGCGGGCGAGAGTGTCTTTGAAATTGGCGGGCAACAGGTGGACGTCGCCATACTCGACATCGACCTCGAGAGAACGACCCTTACGTTCAAGCGACTTGATTTGGCCCTGGGAGAGCTGCTGGGTGCAGGCATTACCGGTGAACTCGACGTCGCGTCCGACGAGGGTGAGCTGGATATCGCTGTTCACAGATTCCGTTGGCAAGGCTCGGAGTCGCAACTGGCCTTGCTTGCCAGCAGCGGGCAGCCGCTAAAGCTCTCCTATCATTTCAGTAATGCCGGCGATAGCATCGACATTCCGCCATCAAAATGGCTGTATGGTGACAAGCCAATAACCGTGGAAGCATTTTCGACGTCTTTCGACCCCGCCAGCTTGTCAGGCAGCCTGGAGAACGTTGCCGTAACAAGCGGGCCCGGAGTGAGCGCACGAATCAGCGGCCAGTATCAGGCGCGGTCACCGTATGCCAGGCTGGCTATCGCCGTGGACAGGTTAAAAATCAACAAACTGGCTCTGGCCTCCGCCGATACCCACATTGCCTTGGAATTGGGCAACACAATACTGGCAACAAGCAGTGCGCCGATTCATTTGTTATTGGATGGCATTGATATCCAGCTGCAGCCAACCGCGATGCAGTACAGCGGCAATGAGTTGATTATCCAGAAAAGCGCCTTCGAAATCGCTCAGCTTGCCAGCGCGGGCTTGCAGGGAAGTATCAATTTCACCACGGGCGAGGGAGCGTTTCAGCTCTACGATCTCGTGTTGCGGGATATTGCCGGCACAACGCTATTCGACGCGACGCGCACTATCGAGCTTACCGTTGCCAATAACGCGGGGGCGCTCAAAGTCGGCGTCGCGCGGTTGGGGGCGGTGTTCTCCCAAAGTGTAAACGGCAGCTGGTCCGCCGATATCGACGATATCAGCCGACTCTACACCTTGTCCCCACTGCTGCAGCAGCTAGAAATCAGTCGTGGCGCGCTGCACATCAGCTCTGCCACGGGAGGAACCCCCTATAGCATTCGTGGCAACCTGAGGTTTCCGCTAGGCTTCCTCATGGGGCCGGATAACAGGCGCATCAGGGATTATCGTTTTTCAGGTAGCTACGAGGGAGGACAGGGCCAAATCGATATCAACCGTAATGTGAAGCTCAAGTGGGGAGATAAAATCGCTGTTGAAACCGAGGGGGTTGGCTTTAGTATTGCCGCCATGACCGACATTCTCAACGCGCTCAAGGGCCCCGCTGCTGCCCCCGAAAAGCTGCCAGCCAAACCAAAGCGGCAAAGCGCTTCCCCAGACAATGCAATGGTCGTCGAACTGCACGCCCGCAACAGCTTTATAGCGCTTGACGATATGCGCCGCACGCCGGTTGACGAGTTTTTCGCAACCTACAAAAACGGCGCGGCTAGCGCCAAGTTTTACTACGGTGCCGGTATTGCCGTGCTTGACTATGCCGACGGTCATCTCAGTTTCGCGGGCAAAGACCTGGATATCTCGGTTCTGACCGATTTTGTGACGCTGGCCGATTTTGAGGGCGGCACCCTGGAATTCCGCGCTGATGGCAATTTCGACGAGCTGCGCGCCGGGCTTCGTATTCAGAATACGATCATCAAGGATTACAAGCATCTCAATAATATGTTGGCATTTGTCAACACCCTGCCGGGGCTGCTGACCTTCCAGCCGCCCAATTATCACCGCCAGGGATTGCCGACCCGTGAGGCCTACCTGGAGGCGGTTTACAAGCATGGTGTGATTGATCTGAAATCGATGGCTATCGACTCCAGCGAGCTCGACATCAGGGGTACCGGGATCCTCGACCTGAACAAAAATACCACCGACATGACGTTCAATTTAATCACCGGCGCGAGGAAAAGCGTAGGCCGAATCCCGGTGCTCGGGTATTTGCTGGTGGGGGACGAAAAACAACCCACGATCACTTTAAAAGTAGCGGGCGACCTGCAGAACCCGAAAGTCAGCAACACAGCAGCCAAAGACCTGGTTAATTACCCCTGGCAGCTCATCCAGAATACCATCGCGCTACCGGGGCATATTTCAGCCCAACTGCGAACCGCTGAGTGAGCCCGGTACAATCACGAGCGCCTGATTGCGATCGGGCAAGGCCCGGCTCAGGCATCGGCTTTGCCCGATTACTGGAAAATGGGCAACTGGCCGGCCAGGTAGATCACCAGCAAGTAACGTGCTCCCTTGCCAACCAGGGTGAGGGTCCAGAACACGGCGAAGGGAACCCGCATCATCCCGGCAATGAAAGTTAGCGCATCGCCCCCAACGGGCAGCCAGGAAAACAGAAGAGACCAAACGCCGTAGCGTTGGAACCAGCGTTGCGCCGGGCCGAGTTTGTCGGGGTTGAAGGGAAACCAGCGTCGATCCCGAAAGTGCAACAGGTAGCGACCGAGCAACCAGTTGACAGCGGCACCAACCGTATTGCCGAGTGTAGCGGCCAGCCAGAGCTGTGGCCAGTGCTGGGGATGCGCGGCCAGCAGGCCAACCAGCACCACCTCGGAGTAGAACGGCAGCAAGGTAGCTGCCAGCAGTGCGCTGAAAAACAGTGAGGCATAAGCGCCAATCAAAGCAGCCGCTCTTGCCGGTGCTCTCGGGCATCAGTTACCAGGCGGCGAAACAGGCGCCGCTGGTTGGCGATATAAGGCAGGTACTCCGGGTGCCACTGCACGCCCATCAGCAGGCGATGATCACTGCTCTCGATAGCCTGCACGATACCGTCATCGTCCCAGGCCGCAGGGCGCATAGTCTCCCCCAGACGATCCACAGCCTGGTGGTGCAGGCTATTGATGCGCAACAGACCCTCGCCAACCACGCTGCCCAACAGGCTGTCACGCTCGATGTGCGCCAACTTCAGTGGCAGGGGTGTGCGGCGATTGGACGTGCGAATCCGCATGGCGCGAATGTCGCCGTGCAGGTTACCACCAAGTACCACATTTAGCAGCTGCATGCCGCGACATATCCCGACTATCGGCAAGTCCGTGTTCAGCGCATGCTCTATCATGGCCACCTCAAAAGCATCTCGATCACGGTCGATGCGGGCCAGGCCAGGGTCGTGGTGGCCATAGAGGCCGGGGTCGATGTCGTCACCACCACCAATGATAACGGCATTCAATAAGTGACGCTGGGACTCGCTGGCGGGCGTCAGGTAGACCGCGTCCGCACCACAAATCCGCAGGCACAGCCGCGTCATCCACCAGGCCTGGGGAAAGCGCTTGGCTGGCCCGGTAACCCCTATGACAGGTCTAGGAGACATTTCTGCACTTGTTTATACCACGGCTCGACAAACGGCCATTTCATGGGTTGCTGCACATAGACCCAGTGGCGGTAACTCCAGCGCTCGAGGCGCTGGGGATCGTTGGCCAGCGACTCGACCTGCATCAGGTCATTCCACGGCATGGACAGTGACCAGTCAGGATCATCAATCTCACAATTGGGCAGCCGGTAATGCAATGTTGGACGAGGCTTCACCAGTATGTCATCGATGACCGCGTCAACCCGGGCAGCGTCGAGATGCTGGAACATCGGCAACATGTCGAGAATGCGGTTGCGAGTAGGGTTGTACTCAAGGTAATCGTCAATCAGCGTATCCAGGTCGGGCCAGTAATCAGGGTTTACCAGCTTTTCGAGATAGTCGTTTGGAAATAACTTGATGAAGGGTGGAATCCGCCTCGACAGATCGACGCCCTCATGCCATATCAACCAGTCACATAAACAGGCAAAGGCCTTCATGTAGGCGGCGATGGTGTGCGCGTCAAGCCGTGGCAGCTCCAGGTTGAAGTGTACACCGAAGGCGTACCAGGGAGAGCTTAAGGTGCCCTTGGCGCCGGCTTGCCGCAGTTCATCCACCAGCCCATCCAGCTTTGGCAGGTCCGAGACAGGAATTGGCGGCGCCACCAACTCGCATGGCACCACACTCATCGCCAGCAATGACATGGTATCGGTGGCCCGTTGCTCCAGCTCCTTCAGGGGGTGATCGCGCTTGTGCATCTGGCGGCCGAGCCATTTGATCATCTGGCTGTCCATCTCGATACCAAACTTGCCAACCTCAGTATCCTTGATGTCCATTTCGAAGGCCGAATGCGTGATCATCTGGCCACCCAAGCTCTTTTGCACCACTGCCGCCAGGCTGGTGAGGCCCAGTCCCGATAGTTCGATTTCCACTCCGACGCGGCGCTCGGCACCCGATTCGGCGGCAGCGGACTCTGGCATATAGAATTTGCGTGGACTCATGGTATTTCCCCTCTTGATCAAGGCCAGCAATAGTGGCCTGCTGTTGTTATTAACCTATATCAAGCACGCTTCTGAGGTACCAAGTCAAGGCCGCCAGCCCTGCAGCTGCCAAAAAAAAGGGCCTTCCCCCACGGGAAAGCCCTTGTTGCCACCACGAACAGCCGGAGTTCAGCTGAACTGGTTCATGGTATTGTCTTTGCCGGATGCCTTCAGTGCGGCCTCGCCGGAAAAGTACTCTTTATGGTCGTCGCCCATATCGGAGCCGGCCATATTCTGGTGCTTGACGCAGGCAATACCCTGGCGGATTTCCTTGCGCTGTACACCCGCAACGTAGGCCAACATGCCTTCCTCACCGAAATATCCCTTGGCAAGGTTGTCGGTTGACAGCGCCGCAGTGTGGTAGGTCGGCAGTGTGATCAAGTGGTGGAAAATACCAGCCTCGCGGGCAGCGTCTGCCTGGAACGTGCGAATCCTGTCATCAGCGGCGGCGGCCAAATCGGTTTGGTCGTAGTCGACGCTCATCAGCTTGTCACGGTCGTAGGCGGAGACGTCCCTGCCCTCCTCAACCCAGGCATCGTAGACCTGTTGGCGGAAGTTGGTTGTCCAGTTGAACGACGGGCTGTTGTTATAGACCAGTTTGGCGCTGGGAACGACTTCCCGAATACGATTTACCATGCCGCCGATCTGGCCGACATGGGGCTTCTCGGTTTCAATCCAGAGCAAGTCGGCACCGTTCTGCAGCGAGGTAATGCAATCGAGCACGCAGCGGTCTTCACCGGTACCGGGCTTGAACTGGAATAGCCCGCTCGGCAGGCGCTTGGGCTTGAGCAGCTTGCCATCGGCCTTGACAACGACATCGCCGTTCTGGATATCGTCAGCGGAGTCAACATACTCGCCGTCGAGGAAACTGTTGTACTTGTCGCCCAGGTCCCCGGGCTCATTGGTGACGGCAATCTGCTTGGTCAGGCCAGCACCGAGGGAGTCGGTACGGGCTACGATGACGCCATCATCGACACCCAGTTCCAGGAAAGCGTAGCGAACCGCGCGCAACTTGGCGATGAAGTCTTCATGGGGAACGGTCACCTTCCCGTCCTGGTGACCACATTGCTTCTCGTCCGACACCTGGTTTTCGATCTGGATACAGCATGCCCCGGCCTCGATCATTTTCTTCGCCAGCAGGTAGGTGGCCTCGGCATTACCGAAACCGGCATCGATATCGGCAACAATCGGCACGATGTGGGTTTGGAAGTTATCAATGGCATCCTGCGCGGCTTTTTCGGCAGCCGCATCGCCGGCCGCACGCGCCTCATCCAACTGTCGGAACAGTCCGCCGAGCTCACGCGCGTCCGCCTGCCGCAGGAAGGTGTAGAGTTCCTCGATCAGGGAGGAAACGGATGTCTTCTCATGCATCGACTGGTCAGGCAGCGGGCCGAACTCCGAACGCAGGGCCGCTACCATCCAGCCGGAAAGGTAGAGGTAGCGCTTGTCAGTCGTGCCGTGATGCTTCTTGATCGCAATCATCTTTTGCTGGCCGATGAACCCGTGCCAGCAACCGAGGGACTGCGTGTACTGGGAGCTGTCGGCATCGTACTCGGCCATATCGCGGCGCATAATGCCGGCGGTGTACCTGGCGATGTCCAAACCGGTCTTGAAACGATTCTGAATTCGCATCCGCGCGGCGTATTCAGGGCTTATCGCATCCCAAGCACTGCCGTTGGCTTTGACGACGGCCGCTAAATCAGCGATCTCTTTCTCATAGTTTGACATGGTAGATCCTTTGAATCGTCTTGGTTGAAATTCGGGCGCCGTTCAGGGCTGAACCAATCACTGAAACAGCAGTTTGTTAGCAACCCGCGTATGCTAATGACTGGCGAAGCATAATTAAACTAAATGGAAGCTATACTTAGTATTCACCGCGCATATAAGGGAATGGGAGCTTCGCCGACTCACCCTGCACCGGAGCGCCACACAAGCAAGCGGGCACAGGAAAAATTGATGGAAGCCGCGACCATAAGCTTGTGCAAGCCGCTCAACAGTCTACTTTTACCCTGTGAAAGTGGTAATATTCAGGCTTAAGCCTCGACTGGACGTCATACCATAGGGTGCAGTCCACCAGCGAGATGTTTCTGATGACAACAGCCAAGACCAAGGCGACGACTTCGTTCATGTCTTCCTCGATCAGCGTAATCGCGTCAATCTCCGCGGCGCTATTCCTCAGTGCCTGTGCCTCACCACAGAAAGTCGACCGGGTACATGCCAGCATGTATCACCAGCAGGCCAGCATCCAGCAACTGCAGACCGACATGGAACGGGTCGAAAAACAACGTCAGCAGCTCACCGCGGAATTGGAGCGACTGGAGCAGGATGGCAGTAGCTCTCAGCGCCAGATTGACGAGACCCGGACGCGGCTCGAGGCGCTCGAGACCAAGCAGTCCGATATCGCGCTGGTCATGAGACAGCTCAACGGCAACGTCGCAAGCAACACCCGGTCCATAACGACTCTCAGGACCAATGAGGAAAAGCGCCGGGAAATCATTCGTGCGCAGCAACTGCGCTGGCAAAAAATAACGGCGCAAACCAATGCCAGACTGGCGGAAATAGAAAGTACCTCCAGTGTGCCCGCCACCGGGGAACTCAACAGGGGTGAATCAAGCGATGTCCAAACCCGGTAAAGAGCGTTTTCTGTTCGGCAGCGCAATATTGTTGTTGGCGGCCTACTGTGGCGTGCTCACTTATGGCCTGAATCGCGTGCAAAACAACGCCGAGGAGCTGGCGAGGGAGCAACGCACCACCCTGGCCGCCGCTGACCAGAGCGTCCAGCAACTCAGGCAATATGTCGAAACCTACCACGGTAACGACGAGCAGGCGCAGAAGGAACAACAGCGCATCAAGGTCATGCTGGACGAACACGAAGCGAGGCTGTTCCTGCTACAGGATACCATCAACCAGCTCTACGCCCTGCCCGAGTAAGCCCAATCCCCCCATCGATCAAAAAGCCATGACTGGGATCAAAAAACCCTGGCGTGGCAAGGACCAACCCCCGCGGCGCACTGCTACTCAGGCAAACACATCCTGCATGACAATCGTTTCATTGCGGTCGGGGCCGGTGGAGATGATTGCGATGGGCGCACCAACCAGTGCCTCGAGTCGTGCAATATACGCCCGCGCATTTGCCGGAAGCTGTTCCAGGCTTTGCGCTCCCAGGGTAGATTCCGACCAGCCCGGCATGTCCTCGTAGACCGGGGTAAGGGTGCTGAAATCACCTGCAAACGCTGGTTCTACGGCACCTTGGTAGGCCACACAGATGCGTATGGTATCGAGCCCGTCAAGCACATCCAGCTTGGTGAGACATAACCCACTGATTGAATTGAGCTGCACCGATTGGCGCAGGGAAACCGCGTCGAACCAGCCTGTGCGGCGAGCCCTCCCTGTGGTCGAGCCAAATTCGTGGCCTTTCTCCGCAAGAAAGCGCCCGGTGTCATCAAACAACTCGGTGGGGAACGGGCCGCTGCCAACCCGGGTGGTATACGCCTTGGTGATGCCCAACACGTAATCGAGGTAAAGTGGCCCGAATCCGGTTCCGGTGGAAGCACTACCAGCGGTGGTGTTAGATGAGGTCACGAACGGATACGTGCCATGGTCGATATCCAGCAACGCTCCTTGTGCGCCCTCGAACAATACCTTCTCGCCGCGCTCGCGAAGCTGATGCAAAGCTGCCGTAACGTCTCCCACCATGGGCTCGAGCTCACTTGCCATCGCCAGGCAGTCCGCCAGGGTTTGCTCATAATCCACCGCAGGAGCGCCATAGTACTCGGTGAGCATGAAATTGTGATATTCCATGAGCTGCTCGAGCTTGCTGGCGAAGGTATCCCGCTGCAACATATCTACCAGGCGCAGCCCGCGCCGCGCGACTTTATCTTCGTAGGCCGGCCCGATCCCACGCCCCGTGGTACCGATCTTTTCGTTGCCGCGGGCCGCCTCCCGAGCCTGGTCGAGCGCGACGTGAAAGGGCAGGATTAACGGGCAGTTGGGGCTAATGCGAAGGCGCTCCCGCACCGGGACATCACTGGCCTCGAGCCGGCGAATCTCAGTAAGGACTGCCTCCGGCGACAACACAACCCCATTACCAATGAGGCACATGACCCCTTCACGCAGGACACCGGAAGGAATCAGGTGAAGAACGGTCTTTACCCCGTCGATAACGAGGGTGTGACCGGCATTGTGTCCACCCTGGAACCTGACCACAGCGGCCACCTGGTCGGTGAGCAAATCCACGATCTTGCCCTTGCCCTCGTCCCCCCACTGGGTACCCAAAATCACCACATTTTTATTCATTGCCTACGCTACACGCCTCACCTGCGATTGATGGAATCCAGTTGCCATTCGCCATGCTGAAAAACCAGCTCCCGGTCGCAACCCTCTGGAAGTGATTGTCCGGGATGCCCAAAAAGGACGACCTCGCCCGACTTGCGCAACAGGTTTACTGCTGCCCATAAATCCAGATCGTCCGAGTAAGGGGCAAAAATATGCCCGTTGGTATCGCCGCCTACATTGCCGGCAAGCAATGCCAGGGCCTTGAGTTCGGTGCTGAAGCCGGTAGCCGGGCGCGCCCGCGAGCCAAAAACCCTGCCAATATCGTCGTAACGTCCGCCATTGGCTATGGACTCACCGTAACCGGAAGTATAGGCAGCAAATACCAGCCCGGTATGATAATGATAACCACGCAACTCGCCGAGGTCGAAGTAGTATTGCACTGCGGGGTGACGCCGGCGAACCTGGGACGCGACATATTCCAAATGTTGCAAAGCTTCCTGCACCTGCAATGGCGCATTGGAGAAAAGCGCTGCGGCCCGCTGCAAGATGCCGGCATCTCCATGCAACCCGGCGAGTTCGACCAGCAACTCGACGGCTGCATCGTCGCCGGAGCCAACGGCGGCGGCCCGGATATCGCCCCCGGACTTGCGTTGCAGCGCATCGAAAAGCTCGATTTCAGCACCCCTGCTGAACCCGGCGACCTGGGCAAGACAGCGAAAAATCCCGACATGGCCGAGATTAAGGCATACCGATTCGAGTCCTGCAGTCTGCAGCGTATCCAGCATCAGGCAGATGATTTCAATGTCGGCTGCCGCTCCCTCCTCGCCATACAACTCGGCGCCAACTTGAATGGCCGAACGCGAAGCCAACAGCGATCGCGGACGAGTATGCAGCACACTGTCGGCATAGCAGAGCCGGGTGGGCCCTTCGCGCCGCAGACTGTGTGCGTCGATGCGGGCAGCCTGGGGTGTAATGTCGGGCCTGATCGCCATCATCCTGCCACTGAGCTGGTCCGTCACCTTGAAACTGTTGAGTTCTATATCGCTCCCCAGGCCAATCAACAGCGATTCCGTATACTCGACCAGTGAGGGAATGATCAATTCATAGCCCCAGACCTTGAACATATCCAGCAACTGGCGACGCAGCACTTCCACCCGAGCGGCAGCCTCGGGTAACAATTCGTCAACGCCGTCAGGTAACAGCCAGCGATCTGCGATAGACATAGAGACTGTCCTCTGCCCTAATGCACCAAATATAACAGAGCGGTCCCGACCAGCATGCTGACCAGTCCCATGGTTCTGATTTTTTTATCATCCAGTTGTATCAGCATACCCAGTGCCTGTCGCCACTGAGAAGGGCTGACAAAAGGCATGATGCCTTCGATCACCAGCACCAGACACAGCGCTATCAGCAACTCTTTTCCCATTTTACCCAGTTACCCCTGCGCCGAAAGCCCACCACCAGACACACTATCCCACCATGATGCGGAATCCCGTCGAGGGATTGTGCGCCATGCTAGATTTTACGACCGAAGCCACAGCCAGGTCGCCCGGAGGCCAGCAAACAAAAAACCGGGCACAGGCCCGGTTCGATGATGTTATCACACTCTGCGCTCACTTAGCCCTGGAGACGGCTTTTCGCGAGCTGCCCGCGTCCGCCCTGGTGCAACTCAGGTGACCGGCTATTTATCCTCCGTCCGACTTTCTCAGATAGCGAAAGAAGTCACTATCCGGCTCGATCACCATCATGTCCTGCTTGCCGGAGAAACTCTGACGATACGCTTCCAGACTGCGCATGAAAGCATAAAATTCCGGATCCTGGTTAAACGCCTGGGCATAGATAGCAGCGGCCTGGGCGTCGCCCTCACCACGCAATTTTTCACCGTCGCGATAGGCGATTGACTCTATAACCACCTTTTCACGATCTGCCTCAGCACGAATTTTCTCAGCCTGCTCCATGCCTTTGGCCCGGTACTCCCTTGCTTTTTTCTCTCGCTCTGCAGCCATGCGGTTGAATACAGAATCGCTAACTTCCTCGGGCAAGTCGACTCGCTTCACCCTCACATCGACCACCTCGATGCCGAGAGACGTTCTCACCGCCTTGTTGAGTTCGGCTGTCAACTCGTGCATCAATTCATCGCGTTGCCCGGACACCACTTCATGCAGGGTGCGGGTACCAAACTTGTTGCGCAGGCCATCATTGATACGAGCCGCCAGGCGACTGTTTGCCACCTGCTCGTTGCCCCCGGTAGCGCGGTAATAGGTTTCGACGTTATTGATGCGCCATTTGGCAAAGGAGTCAACGATCAAACGCTTCTTCTCGACGGTGTAGTAGTTCTCCGACGGCGCATCAACGCTTAAAATGCGGGCGTCAAACTTTCGCACCTCGTCCGCAAAGGGCAGCTTGAAGTGAATCCCCGGCTCCACATCAGCATTGGCCAGTTTACCAAAACGCAGCACCACGGCGCGCTCTGTCTCTTTAACCACGTAGATCGATCCGGAAAGCGCCATGAGCGCTACCAGCCCCAATAAAACAAAAGCCAGATTTCTGCCTGTCATTATCGACCCTCCCCGCCGCGAGCACTGGTGGTAGTCGATTGTCGCCGCAAGCGGTTGATCACCTCCTCCGCCGTTCTACGAACCATCTCTTCGTCTCCCATGGAACTACTCGACTCAGCCCCTCTCTTCATCAACTGGTCGAGGGGCAGGTACATCATGTTGTTGCCACCCTCAACATCGACCATCACCTTGGAACTGCGCGACAGCACATCTTGCATGGCATCTATATATAGCCTTTCCCGGGTCACTTCCGGCGCTTTCTGGTACTCGGTCAACAACTGCTCGAACCGACGCGCATCACCTTCTGCCTCTGATACAACACGCGCGCGATAGCCTGTCGCCTCCTCGATCATGCGCTGGGCGCGACCTCTTGCCTCCGGCACTACCCCGTTGGCGTATGCCTGGGCCTCATTCTTAAGGCGCTCTTCATCCTCCTTCGCCTTGACAACGTCGTCGAACGCCTCCTTCACGGCTGCCGGCGGCTTACCTTCCTGAATATTCACTTTGATGATCTGGATCCCGGTGCCGTAGTCGTCGAGGTAATTCTGCAGACGCAGCTTGACCTCGTCCCCGATCAACTGTCGCCCTTCGCCGAGAGCCATATCCAGGGTACTACTGCCCACCACGTGGCGCAGCGCACTGTCGGTGGCGTGCTGCAGGCTCACTTCGGGATCCTTGACGTTCAGCACAAACGCCTTGGCATCGGCAATGTTGTACTGCACTGTGAGGGGCAGCTCTACAATGTTTTCATCCTGAGTCAGCATCAGGCCGCGAGATGTGTACTGGCGTTCTGTTGTCACCATGACCCTTGTGACACTATCGATGAACGGTGGATTCCAATGCAACCCCGGGCCCACGGTTTCACTGTATCGACCCAGTCGCAAAATCACCCCGCGCTCCTGTTCATCCACCTTGTAGAACCCCATCGCCCCCCAGAAAATCAGCAGACCGACGAGCACCAGCGCTATGAGGTTTGTTGGAATCCCGCGTCCGCCGGAGCTCGACCCGGAACCTGATCCGGACCGGGAACCGCCAAAAATACCTCCCAGTTTGTCCTGGAATTTTTTCAGGGCCTCTTCCAGGTCGGGCGGGCCCTGATCGCCACCGCCCCAAGGGTCCTTGGGCTTGTTTCCACCCGGTTCATTCCAAGCCATGCTATTCTCCGTCAGTGATTCCAAATCGCGCTAAAAGCCCGCCATTCTAGCAAACTTCTGCCGACTCGTAGTACCCTGCAACCCTCAATTCTGGGACTCGCTGTGCCGAGCCCCTCGCTGGCGCTAACCCTGTGCTGCGCCCGCCTTCAGAAATGTCTCGGGATCGTCGACCTCGTGGGACAAAAGGCGCATCAAGTCTGCCTTCGAAGCCCTGATTTCAAGCCGGGATGATCCGCCCTCGGCAGCGCATTCTGATAACACCGCCCTGGAGGCATAGAGCTTCGCCCTTAGCCTTCCCTGCTCCGGCGCCAGCAGCAGGCACTGATGCAACGTGTCCGACTCCAGTAATTCGGCAACCGCCACCCCGATTAGTTCAAGCCCGGCTCCGCTATGCGCCGACACCCACACCCGCTGCGGTCTGCCGGCCTCGTCCCGATCAATTCGCGGATTCCCATGGGCCAACCTGTCGATTTTGTTGTAAATCTCCAGTCTTGGCGATTCACCGGCGCCGATCTCTTCCAGAACCGCCTCCACTTGCTCGACATTCTCCCCGCGATTTTCGTCTGCCGCATCCACCACGTGCAGCAACAGATCAGAACTACAGGCTTCCTCCAACGTGGCGCTAAACGCCTCCACCAGCTTGTGCGGCAAGTGGCGAATGAACCCCACCGTATCTGCCAGAATCAAGGGACCGAACCCATCGATCTCCAGGCGTCGAAGGGTGGGATCGAGTGTCGCGAAAAGCTGATCTGCAGAGTAGACGCTGGCGTCCGTCAGCGCGTTGAACAAGGTCGACTTACCGGCGTTGGTGTAGCCAACCAGTGACACCGACGCAATGTCGGCCCTGCACCTCGCCCGCCGCCCCTGCTTGCGCTGCGACCGAACTTTTTCGAGCCGACCACCGATGGATTTGATACGTGCCCGCAACAGGCGCCGATCACTCTCAAGCTGGGTTTCACCGGGGCCGCGAAGACCAATACCGCCTTTTTGTCGCTCAAGGTGAGTCCAGCCGCGCACCAGTCGGGTCGACATATGTTGCAACTGCGCCAACTCAACCTGCAATTTACCCTCGTGGGTCCGTGCCCGCTGGGCAAAGATATCGAGAATCAGGCCGGTGCGATCAAGGACCCTGCACCGCAGCTCCCGCTCCAGGTTCCGCTCCTGACTTGGTGACAGCGCGTGGTTGAAAATAACCAACTCAGACTCGGTGCTACTCAACAGCTGCCTGACTTCATCCAGCTTGCCGGCACCAATGTAGAATCGCGGCTGGGGAGCCCTGCGCTGGCCACTGACAAAAGCGACCGCATCGGCGCCGGCTGACGCCGCTAGCTCCCTGAATTCGTCTGGATCTTCACGCTGTCCGCCATCAGCAAAGTCGATATGTACGAGTACGGCTCGCTCACCGCCCCCTGGCCTTTCAAATAACAACAGCTACCCCTGCGGCTCTAGCCTTCATCATCTCCCTCTTCAGGCGGCACAGCCATTGGCACCCGCACCGGGCGTGAAGGTACTACTGTGGAAATCGCGTGCTTGTAGACCATTTGGCTGACAGTGTTCTTCAACAGCACAACGAATTGGTCGAATGATTCGATCTGACCTTGAAGCTTTATCCCATTGACCAGGTAAATCGATACCGGAACACGCTCCTTGCGAAGGATGTTCAAGTAAGGGTCTTGTAACGAATGCCCTTTTGACATTAGGTTTCTCCTTGATTTCGTGATAAGTGATGTAGCATTTCCCCGTGCCTACTGGCTGATTTCCCGGTCCTGACTATATCGCGCAACGCTTTCCAACTACTATGAGGCTCTGTACCCCGATTTCCAAGAGCTTGTACTCAAAAAAGTTGAAATCGGCTCAATTATACGCTAACCCGCTGATTTTCGCAGATAGTAAATGGCCGCTTCCAGGGGAGTCATGCCGGCCACAGGCTCGGGCGCTTGTGCAACTGAACCGGTGGCGTCCGTTTGTATCCAGTTAAGTCGCCGCCAGCTGCGCATCCATGTGAGCTGCCGCTTGGCTAACTGACGAGTCGAAATGATCCCGGCTGTTATCATTTGCTCACGATCGAGCCTGCCCTCGAGGTAGTCAACCACCTGCCGATAGCCAACCGCTCGCATCGACGGTAATCCGGCATGAAGATCACCCCGCCGCCAAAGCTCGCGCACTTCCTCCACCAGGCCGGCGTCGACCATAGCCCGAAAGCGATGCTCGATGCGTCGATGCAAGTCAGCCCGGTCCACCGGCGCGAGTGCCAGTTGCACGACGACGCCCGGAAGGTCTGTTGCGAGCGGGGAGACCTCGCTTTTTTGGGCGCTGGCAGAAGCACGCCCCTGCTGCCATTCAGTCAGGCTGCGCCCGCTCACCAGGTAGACTTCAAGCGCGCGCTGCAATCGCTGGGTGTCGGTCACGTTAATGCGTTTGGCAGCAACCGGATCGCAAAGCGCCAGCCGCTGATGTACCGAGGCCCAGCCCTGCTCGCGCGCCTGGTGCTCGATGCTCGCCCGCACCCGCGGGTTCGCCGGCGGCATCTCCGAGATCCCGTACAGCAGCGTCTTGAAGTACAGCATGGTGCCACCCACCAGCAGCGGCGTGCGCCCGGCAGTAACACTTCGCCGCATCGCCGCCAGCGCATCCTGACGAAACCGGGAGGCCGAATAGATCTCGGCCGGGTCGAGGATATCCAGCAATTGGTGCGGCGACCGGGCCAGCGTGGCCGGGTCAGGCTTGGCGGTGCCGATATTCATTCCACGATAGATTTGCGCTGAATCGACACTGATAATATCGCAGGGTAGATGCTCTGCCAGGGCGATAGCGAGATCGGTTTTGCCGGAAGCCGTGGGGCCCATTACCGTTATACAGGTCCCCGCGCCGACCGAGGTTTCGGCACAATTGCTCAACGGCCGCGCAGAAAGAGCTTGTCGATTTGTGCAATGCTCAGCTCAGCCCAGGTGGGCCGGCCATGATTACACTGGCCACTGCGCTCCGTGCGCTCCATGTCCCGCAGCAAGGCGTTCATCTCAGGGATACTCAGGCGGCGATTGGCACGCACCGAGCCGTGGCATGCCATGGTCGCGAGAATTTCGTCGGCATGGGCATCTATCAAGTCGCTGGTACCGTGGGTGAGCAAATCCGACAGTACGTCCCTCAACAACTGGCCGACATCGCTGTCGATCAGCAGCGCTGGCACTTCACGGATCACCAGGGATTCCTCGCCGATGCGCTCAAGGGTAAAGCCAAGCGACTCGAAAAAGCTTGAGCGCCGCTCGGCACAGTCCGCTTCCCGCGCACTGACAGCGACGCTTTGGGGCACCAATAGCGGCTGGGTGTTGATGCCCTCGCCAGCGCGCGCTTGCTTCATGCGCTCGTAGACGATGCGCTCGTGCGCCGCATGCATGTCGATGACAACCATACCCGATGCGTTCTCAGCAAGGATGTAAATGCCTTTTAGCTGGGCTATGGCGTACCCCAGGGGTGGGAGATCGCTGTCTGGCTCTGGCCGAGGGGCCTGGGACAGCGCCTGAGGGCGAGTGCCTGGGCCCGCCAGAGGCCGCGCAAGCTGCTGGTAAACCTGCAGCTCTTCCCGCACATCAGGCGCGCCAATCGCGCTAAGCGACATACCGTGCTGGCGCGGGGGCGCCGCTATGATCGCCGTTTCTACTTGCGGCACCTCAGTGCTGCCCGCTGAATGGTGTGGAGACACTTCGGCAAGGGCACGATGCAGTGAGCGGAAGATGAAATCATGCACGGAGCGGCCATCGCGAAAACGCACCTCATGCTTGGTGGGGTGCACATTGACATCCACCACCGATGCGTCCAGCTCCAGGTACAGCACATAGGCCGGATGGCGACCATGGTAGAGCACATCCCGATAGGCCTGGCGCACCGCATGACTTACCAGCTTGTCGCGCACCACTCGCCCGTTGACGAAGAAATACTGCAGGTCCGACTGGGAGCGGGAAAATGTCGGTAGTGCCACCCAGCCGGACAGCCGGTAGCCGACCGCCTGTTGCTCAATCCGCAGGGCCTGCTCCATGAACGCCGGCCCACAGACCTGGGCCACACGCTGCTGCTGCCCAGCCAGCGTGTCTGCGCCACGCAGTGCATGAATCACCTTGCCATTGTGGCGCAGTTCAAAACTGACGTCCGGGCGGCTCAGCGCCTGCCGCTTGACGACCTCCTGGGCGTGGTCAAACTCGGTTTTTTCGGTGCGCAGAAATTTACGCCGTGCGGGAGTGTTAAAGAAAAGATCCCGGATTTCCACCGTGCTACCCGGGGGATGAGCGGCAGGCCTGAGTTGGACGTCTTCCGGCTGGCCGGACACCTCGATGCAGTGCCCCGGGCCGGCTCCCGCATTACTGGTAAGGCTCAACCGCGATACCGACGCTATGCTCGCCAATGCCTCGCCGCGAAACCCCAGCGAGGCCACAGCCTCCAGATCCTCGATGGCGCTGATCTTGCTGGTGGCGTGCCGGCTAAGCGCCAGTGGCAGGTCTTCGGCGGCGATACCACTGCCATCATCCCTGACCCTGATCATACGGGCACCACCACCATCGAGTTCCACTGTGATCCTGGCGGCACCCGCATCGAGGCTATTCTCGAGGAGTTCCTTGACCACTGAGGCGGGTCTCTCGACCACTTCGCCCGCGGCAATCTGGTTGGCGAGCTGACTGGACAACAATTGAATGCGAGACATGGACTACACTGGCTTTAACCGACGGGTATCCCCCTGTTTGGGCCCCACAGGTTACCGCAAAGCAGGGGGGTAGTGAAACCGCCACTTATGCAATCGTGGCGCTCTCACCTTGCTCTGCTCAAATCACGAGATGATCAGGATGTTGGAATTTGCAGCTTCTGCCCGATGCGGATGGTGTTGCTGCGCAAGCCGTTGCTGCGACGTAAGCTGCCGAGGCTGACTTTGTAGCGCTGGGCAATTTCGCTGAGTGTATCGCCGCTAGCCACCACGTATTCCCTGCCCTTGCCACTGCGCTGGCGCCAGGCTATCAGCGTCCCATCCGGTGGATTAGACTCAAAGTAGTGGACCAGCCCCCGGTAGATCGCCCCCGCCACCTTGATCTGGTAGTTTCTGGAGCCCAGCTTGCGAGCCTCCTGGGGATTGGAGATGAAGCCTGTTTCAATAAGTATGGAGGGGATATCAGGCGACCGTAGCACCGCAAAATTGGCCTGCTCGACTCTGGGCTTGTGCAAGCGGGAAACGCCAGACATAGAGCGTAACACGTAATCCCCCACTGACAGGCTGGCGTCGAGGTTGGCTGTCATGGAAAGGTCGAAAAGCACTGCCGCCAACACATCATCCTTGTCCTTGAGTGCCACCCCGCCAATCTGGTCTGCCTTGTTTTCACTGGCAGCCAGAAAGCGCGCTGTGGTCGATGTGGCCCCGTGCTGCGACAGCGCAAATACCGAGCTTCCGCTGGCCTTGGGACTTTTGAACGCATCCGCGTGGATTGACACGAATAGATCTGCACGCTTGCTGCGCGCTATACTGCGGCGGTCTTCCAGGCTGATGAACTGATCTCCGGAGCGCACCATTACGGGGTGGTAGCCGCCTGCCTCCTTCAGTTTGGACTCCAGTTGGCGGGCGATTCCGAGCACCACATCTTTTTCCCGCAGGCGCCCCGGGCCGATAGCCCCGGGATCCCGGCCGCCGTGCCCCGCATCGATGGCGATCACAATATCGCGCCGTTGCGGCACGTTTGATGCTGAGCTTTTTACCGCCGCCCCGCGCTGGCCATAAAGGTCTACTACCAGCCGGTCCTTCTTGCCGCCGTCGCGCCCCAACAGGAAGCTCCTCGGCTTGGCGTCGACCTGCATATCCAGCACAATGCGCAAATCATCACCATCACGCACGCCACTGCGAATGTGCTTGATACCCGTATTAGCGAGGGATGCCGGCGCCAGGGATGCCAGCAGGCGCGCGTCTGGAATATCAATAACCAGTCGCGACGGATTTTGCAGGGCAATAATGTTATGCCGAACCGGGCCGCTAAGGTCGAAAACCAGCCGCGTGTACTCGGATGCCTTGGACAGGCGTATACCTTGCACGTCGGTTATCGCAGCAGCAGGGGGAGAAAATAACGCGACCACCGACAGCACGCCGGCCAGTATAAAACTGTTGATGTAACTGCAAAAGCGAGCCATAACCGTTCACACAATAGTAACCAAAAAAATCGCCTTAATTATTAGAGGGTTAGTTTGGAATATTACACTAATATCTCATCAGCGCAAGAGTTTCAGTGTGGCCCTTACTGCACTGTGACACGATCCAGGCAAATTTTGCGACCAAGGCCCTCGGGCTCGATGCTGATGCGAATGTCGGGGGCCGGCAGCCAACCGGCTCCGCGCTGCGGCCACTCGATAAGGCACAGGTTGGGGGGCGCGAAATACTCCCTCACGCCCAGATACTCGATTTCTTCAGGGTCAAGCAGGCGATAGAGGTCAAAATGAAAAACATTTCGGGTCGGCAGTTCGTAGGCCTCTACCAGGGTGTAGGTTGGACTCTTGACCGCACCATGGTAACCGAGCCCGCGCAGCAGGCCGCGCACAAATGTGGTCTTGCCGGCGCCGAGATCTCCCTCGAGGTAAACCACCCCACCGGCACTGAAGTGGGGTAGCCAGCGCGCCGCGCATGCCAGCATCGCCGACTCGTCTGCCACCACCTCGGTGATTGAATTGGTGTCCATCAGCTATTGGCCAGACGTCTTATCCACGGTAAGAGATCGCTCGCCAGCAGGCCTCTCTCACCGCCGCCAGCGGCCGCCATATCAGCCGCCCGGGCGTGCAGCACCATTGCCATCGCAGCGCTGTCGCCCGCAGTCAGGCCTTGGGCAAGCAGCCCGCCCACTACGCCACTGAGCACATCGCCCATGCCGCCGCTGGCCATACCCGGATTACCGTAGGGGCATAACGCGACCTCGTTGCGTGCATCCAGCGTCAACGATCCCGAGCCTTTGAGCAACACTGCGCCACCAAATCTGGATTGCAGCGCTGCCAACGCTGCAAAGCGATCGGCCTGGATTTCGGCGCTGCCAACTCCCAGCAGGCGGGCGGCCTCTCCGGGGTGCGGCGTTATAACCCAATCATCCCGCCGGGGCTGTGCTACGACCCTGCCCTGGCTAATAATATTCAAGGCATCGGCGTCAACGACCAGTGGCTTGCCCGCAGCCCAGGCTTTCTGCACCATTTGCTCACCCCACGGTTGCTGCCCCAGGCCCGGCCCCAGCACGATGACCGATGGCCGCTCCAGCAGTCGCTCCAGTTCCTGACCGGAGTGGACCGCGTGGCACATGACCTCGGGTGCCTGAGCCATAACCCCCGCGACATGCTCGGGCCGGGTGGCTAGCGATACCAGGCCAGCACCGCTGCGCCCGGCCGCCCGAGCTGCAAGCACCGCGGCACCGCCCATACCATGGTCACCACCGACGACCAGTACGTGGCCATAGTGACCCTTGTGGGCTGTGCCCGGTCGCGCGGGCAAGCAGCGGCGCAAGTCCTCGATATCGAGGCGTCGACAGTCGGCGGGCACCCTTTGCAGCACGTCTGCGGGCACTGCCAGGTCGTGAAAGTGCAGTTCGCCGCTCTGGGCGCGACCCTCGCCCGTGAACATCCCCTGTTTGAGGCCAATGAAAGAGATCGTGCGACTCGCCGTAATTGCCGCACCCAGCACACTACCGGTATCACTGCACAGGCCGGATGGAATGTCGAGGGAGAAAATCGGCGCTGCTGCCTGATTCAACTGCTCTATGACCTCCAGGTAGGCGCCACGCACCGGACCACTGAGACCAGTGCCCAACAGGCCATCAACAATGACATCGACGCCATCGAGGTCAATCGCATCAGCGGATTTCGGTTCGACTCCGGCCTCACGCGCTAATTCGTAAGCCGAGCGGGCATCCCCCCGCAAGCGCTGCGCACCCGCCAGCATGTAGAGGTCGACACCTATGCCATGCTGCAGCGCCCTTGCAGCCAGCACGAAGCCATCGCCGCCGTTATTGCCAGCACCGCAGAACACCGCTATGCGACGCGCATGCGGCCAGCTATGCTGCAGTACACTGAAGGCAGCGCGGCCAGCCCGTCGCATCAGTTCAAAGCCAGGTATAGCGTGCTCTTCGATGGCGATTCGGTCCAACTCCCTGACGCTGCTTGCACGATAGAGAGAACGGGGTAGGGCATTAGCTTCATTTTGGCTCATATTCGCTTACTCTCGGTGTTGGTTGGCGGGCTGCCGAATTCGGTGACTTGTCCGCAACCTGCTGCCTACTTTCTGCCAGGTCGGTAACGACAATGTTGCTGAATTGGACAGCATAGGGAACAGTCACCGTTCGCCTCCTGCGTGATTCGAAAAATTCTTCACGGCTTTTTATACCCCCATGCTGGGCGCCTTTGGCCATTCAGGTGGCAACTTGTCGCCGGCACAAGTCTGCTAGAATCGCACCATTATAAGCAATGCTGGCAGGCAAGTGCGATGCAGGAAACCGGCGAAACCGATAGCGCTACTCCAATCAATGACCTCGCCCGGCGCATTCCCGACTGGGCCGCTCAGCTTGGCTTCCGGCGGCTGGCGATCAGCGACGCCGACCCCGGCCTGCACGGGGCGCACCTGCAGGCATGGCTAGAACAGGGGTACCACGGCGAAATGGAATACATGCAACGCCACCTCCGTTTGCGCCAGCAGCCTGAAGCTCTGCTTCCCGGTGTACAACGGGTGATCACTGTAATAATGGATTACCTGGCACCCGGAGCCGCGCCGCTGCCGCTGCTGGAGCAAGGGCAAAAAGCCTATGTATCACGCTATGCGCTGGGCCGCGACTATCACAAGTTGATGCGCAGGAAATTGGCGCAGCTCGCCCGCAGGATCCAGAACGCGGCAGGCGGCAACTACCGCGCATTCGTCGACAGTGCGCCGGTGCTCGAGCGAGCCTACGCCACCAGGTCAGGCCAGGGCTGGATCGGCAAAAACACCATGCTGATCAGCCGCGACGGCGGTTCCTGGTTTTTCCTCGGCGAAATATACACTGACCTGCCGTTACCGCCCAGCGAGCCCTACCCCAGCGAACACTGTGGCAGTTGCCGGGCGTGTCTTGATATTTGCCCCACCGGGGCATTTGTCGGGCCCTACCAACTCGACGCGCGGCGCTGCATCTCCTACCTAACCATAGAATACCGTGGGGTGATCCAGCCCGATCTGCGCCCCCTGCTGGGCAACCGTATTTTCGGCTGTGATGATTGCCAACTGGTGTGCCCCTGGAACCGATTCGCCAGAATTAGCGACCACCCCGATTTTGCGCCCAGGAATAATCTCGACGATTGCGACCTGCTCGCGCTGTTCCAGTGGTCTGAAACAGAGTTCCTCAAGGCCACGGAGGGCTCGGCCATCCGGCGTATCGGTTACCAGTGCTGGCAGCGCAATATCGCCATCGCGCTGGGTAACGCACCCTACCGGGAGGCCAATATAGCTGCCCTGGCGCAACGACTCCCGGGCAGCTCGGCACTGGTGGCGGAACATATCCAATGGGCGCTGGAGCAACAGCAGCACAAGAGCGGAAGGCACGCCTGATCAAACAGTAGCCCCCAGGGGGGGGCGGTGCTGATGCAGGAAAAACCCGGAGCGCTGAATCGGCAGGGCAGGACGGCTAGATCTTGAACACAGTCTCCCTGTAGTAGCGCAGCTCGGCAATAGAATCCTGGATATCTTGCAATGCCAAGTGCAGCCCCTGCTTGCTGAAACCCGCCATCAACCCCGGCTGCCAGCGCCTCACCAGCTCCTTGATACTGCTTACATCGAGGTTGCGATAATGAAAATAGCGCTCAAGGGCAGGCATCTGGCGAGCCATGAAACGCCGGTCCTGGCAGATGCTGTTGCCACACATGGGGGATTTGCCGGGCCCCACATACTGAGACAGGAATTCGATGGTGCGGGCCTCCGCATCCGCAGCACTGTATTTGCTGGTGCGCACGCGTTCGGTCAAACCGGACAGGCCATGCTGTCGCGTATTCCATTGGTCCATCGCGGCCATCACATCTTCGGTCTGGTGCACTGCGACCACTGGCCCCTCCGCGATCACCTCGAGCCCTGGATTAGTCACAATGGTGGCTATCTCGATAATGACATCCGACGCAGGGTCGAGGCCGGTCATTTCCAGGTCGATCCAGATCAGGTTGCTGTCGTCGTGCATAGGCTTGCCTCCAAAAATTTGGACCAGGGGGCCACCCCAACAATCAAGCTGACCCCTGTAACTACTTTCGTTCAGCGGGCCGCAACCATATCACAGTGCCCGATCCTGAGAAATTCGCTTTAGTCATCAACTCCTCGCATAATGCAGCTCCAGCAATCAGTTGCGAAACGGTATGTCAAAACGGCGCTTAACCCGGCGGCAGAGCTGGCGTGTGAAAAAAATCCAACAGGAGCGCACCCTCCGGGCCGAGAAAAAGTCACTGCAGCTGGAGCAACAACTGGAGGGCGGCCAACTCGGCGCTGAGCAGAAGGGTCTGGTGGTGGCGCATTACGGTAGCCAGGTGGAAGTTGAAGCCCTCGAGGGTGAGTTGCAGGGCCGCACCCAGCGCGCCCACCTGCGAGCGAACCTGGAGCAGCTGGTGACCGGCGACACAGTCGCCTGGCGGCCGGGACAAGCAACCGGGGTAGTGGTAGCCAGATTTGACCGCAGCAGTGAACTCTGCCGACCTGACAACCACGGTCAACTCAGGCCGGTGGCGGCCAACATCGATTATATTATCGTGGTCATTTCGGTCGCCCCGCCGCCCCATGCCTACCTTATCGATCGTTATCTCGTTGCTGCCGAAAACCAGGGCATCAGGCCGGTACTGTTACTGAATAAAGTCGACCTGCTTGAGACCGGCGCCGGCCGCGATCTCGTACCCTTACTGGATACCTACAGCACCGTCGATTATCGCGTGGTGAGCACCTCGACCCGGCAGCGCACCGGCCTGGAAACCCTGCGCCAGTTACTGGTCGGCCACACCAGTGTTTTCGTCGGTCAGTCCGGCGTCGGAAAATCCTCGATCATCAACGCACTACTACCCGATGCCAACATTCGGGTCGGCGAAATTTCCAGCGCGACCGGCAAGGGTAGGCACACCACCACCAGCGCACGGCTGTTTCATTTTCCCGGCGGCGGCCAGCTCATTGATTCCCCAGGGATTCGGGACTTCGGCTTGTGGCATCTGGACGCTGCCGCCATCGCCTATGGCTTTCGCGAGTTCCGCCCCTTTCTCGGCCATTGCAGGTTCCGTGACTGCAGCCACCAGGGCGACCCCGGCTGTGCATTGCTTGGGGCCGTTGACAGTGGGGCCGTCGACCCTCGCCGCTACGCCAGTTTCTGCCACCTGCTGGGATCCCTGGAGTCCAGCTGACAGAAGCACTGACAAAACCTTACAATCGCGATCCGAGAGGAGGATCACCATGAGTCTGCCACTGCTATTGGAGCCAGAGCAATTACAGCCGCTGCTGGGCACTGAGTCGCTCCTGATTATCGACTGCAGCAGCGAAAAAAATTTCCTGCAGGCACATATCCCCGGCTCGGTTCACCTGCCGCCGGCACAACTGCAGTCGGGGGTTAAGCCCGCCAGTGGCAAGTTACCGACCATTGAAGCCCTGTCTCGTCTCTTCTCCAGCCTGGGCCTGCAAGGCCACCACCACGTCGTCGCACTGGACGATGAAGGCGGCGGTTGGGCCGGTCGCCTGATATGGACCCTCGACTGCATCGGCCATCAGCATTACTCGCTACTGAACGGCGGCAAGGTGGCCTGGCTGGCGGAGGGATATCCCGTCGAGCAGGGTGCAGGCAACCCCCAACCCAGCCAGTTCAAGCTGGAGGCAATCGATGAGGCACCGATCGCCCGGCTCGAAGATATCCTCGCCCAGCTCGACGATGGCACACTGGCCATTTGGGACGCCCGCTCGCCGCAGGAATTTGCCGGCACCCGGGTATTGGCCCAACGCGGTGGCCACATACCCGGTGCGGTCAACCTGGAGTGGACCGAGCTGATGGATACAGAGCGCAACCTGCGCCTATTGCCACTTGCGCAGATACGGCAGATGCTGGAGCAGCGTGGGTTAAGTCCGGACAAACAGATCGTGACCCATTGTCAAAGCCACCATCGCTCCGGCCTCACCTACTTTGTGGCAAAGCTGCTGGATTACCCAAGTGTCAAGGGATACGACGGCTCCTGGGGAGAATGGGGTAATCATCCCGACACGCCGGTGGCACGAGCCTGAACGCGGGGCCGGCTTATTACCGGTGCCTGTCACAAACGCTGCGGTTAGCGTTTGAGAGGGCAGGCACGTAAACTACCCGCTTCGACACAGTCTTGGTCCAGCCATGAAACAGCTTTTCATCATTATTCAGCACCTGCTTCCCCAGCACCTGCTATCGCGATTGGTGGGGCGTATTGCAGACTGTCGCATGGACTGGGTCAAAAACACGTTTATCAAGATGTTTGCCAGCCACTTCAAGGTCGACATGAGCGATACGCAGCAGCCGGACCTGCGCCAATACCCGAGTTTTAACGCCTTTTTTGTTCGCGCCCTGCGCGATGGAACACGTCCCATCTGCGATGAACACGCCATCGCCAGCCCGGCTGACGGCGCTATCAGCCAGCTTGGGGCGATACGCAGTGGCAGGATTCTTCAGGCCAAGGGACAGAGCTATTCCACCACCGAATTGCTGGGCGGAGACCCAGGCCTGGCCGCGCTGTTCGACGACGGCGACTTTGCCACCATTTACCTGTCACCCAGGGACTACCATCGGGTTCACATGCCCTGCGACGGCGACCTGGAAAAAACGGCTTACGTGCCGGGAGACCTGTTCTCCGTCAACCAGACCACGGCAGCGAGGGTGCCGCGATTGTTTGCCCGCAACGAACGACTGATTACCATATTCCAAACGTCCCAGGGACCAGTGGCTTGCGTACTCGTTGGCGCCATGATCGTAGCTGGCATCGAGACCGTGTGGTCGGGGCAGGAGGCACCGCCATTAAGAAAGATCGTCACCCGTGATTTCAAGGCTGCAATACCCGCTGTCAGCTTGCAGCGGGGACAGGAGATGGGGCGCTTCAAACTGGGCTCCACGGTTATCCTGCTATTCCCGAAGGGCAAGATACAGTGGCTACCTGAACTTCGGCAGGGTTCCCTTCTGCGCATGGGCCAGGCAATCGCAAGCAGGACGGGCGGGCACTGAACAACTCGGGGACGTTCACCGAATAGCCGGGGGCGGTAATACCGTGTCACTACTGTCACAAACGAGGCTGGGCGAAGGCCAGTACCTCATCAATATTTTCGCAGCCAGCGGCCAGCATCAACACCCGATCTAACCCCATCGCCACGCCGCAACTGGCCGGCAAGCCAGCGCGATGAGCCGCCAGCAATTTGGAGTCCGGCGCTATTACGGGCGAGCCGCGTTGCTGGCGCTCCGCGTTGTCAAGACGCGCGCGTTGCTCCAGCTCGTCAGCATCACACAGCTCATCATAGCCGTTGGCAATCTCCATTCCATCGATGAACAACTCGAATCGCCGGGCAACGCGATGGCCCAAGCAATTGGTTTGCACCCGACTTAGGCTAGCCTGCTCCCAGGGAAAGTCGTAGACAAAGACCGCCCCGGTCAGGCCAGGCTCGACCCGATGCGACATTAGCAAGTCAAGCCAATCACTGCGCCCCAAACCGCTTGCCTGCAAATCCAGTTCCCGGCGGCTATAACGCTCCAGCTCAGCTGTCGAGACCCGGTGCGGATCAAGCCCGATGCACTCCTCGAACACGTCGCCATAAGGGCGACTGCGAACGTGGGTAATGCCCAGCAGCAATTCAACCAGCGCTGCCACTTCCTGCATCAAGTCATCCAGGGAGAAACCGGGCCGGTACCACTCCAGCATGGTAAATTCCGGATTGTGCCGACGACCCAGCTCTGCACTGCGAAAGCACTTACATATCTGGAATATCGCGCCACTGCCCGCCGCAAGCAAACGCTTCATGGCAAACTCGGGAGAAGTCTGCAAAAAATATTCGCCACCGGCGAGGCGGAAACTCTCGAGGTGCACGTCGGTAGCAGTATTGCGCACAAGGCAGGGAGTCTCTACCTCCAGCACATCGCGCTGGGCGAAAAAACCACGCGTATGTTGCAGCAAATCGGCGCGACGGCGCAGCATCGCCAGATCGGCGCCAGGAGTCCAGTCGTGATGCACGGTCCTGGTTTCAGCCGGCTTTCACCCGGCCAACGTAGTCACCGCTGCGGGTATCAACCTTGATGATTTCTCCCTGCTCCAGAAAAAGCGGCACCTTGACCGTGGCACCGGTAGCCAAGCGAGCCGGCTTGCTGCCGCCGGAGGCGGTGTCACCGCGAACGCCGGGGTCGGTTTCTACGATTTCCAGCTCAACAAAATTGGGGGGAGTTACCGATAGTGGCGACCCATTATACAGGGTTACAACACAGAGGTCCTGCTCCTTCAGCCACTGTGCAGCATCTGCCACAGCGGCCTTGTCAGCCTGGTGCTGCTCATAGCTTACCGGATCCATGAAGTACCAGAAATCGCCGTCGCTATAGAGATACTCCATGCCCTGATCCATTACGTCGGCACCCTCCACCGATTCGCCGGACTTGAAGGTTCGCTCCCAGGTGCGGCCGGTCTTCAGGTTGCGCAGCTTGACCCGATTGAACGCTTGCCCCTTGCCCGGTTTTACAATCTCGTTTTCGACGATGGTACATGGATCGCCGTCCAGCATCACTTTAAGACCCGAGCGAAATTCGCTGGTAGAATAACTTGCCATTGTTAACCCCTGAAGTACACATTTGTATGTCGAAGCGCCAATGATAACCGGTTCCACAGACCTTGTGCAGACTGAAACCTGGCAACAACAATTGGCGAGTGCCGTGCGCAGCCCTCGCCAGTTGCTGAAGCTGCTGGAGCTTGCTCCCCATCAGGTCTCCTCGCTGGACAGCAGTGAGCTCGATTTTCCCCTGCGGGTACCCCTTTCCTATGCCCGGCGCATGGCGACAAAGGACCCAAAGGATCCGCTCCTGTTGCAGGTGCTGCCGCGAGTAGAGGAGCGACAACAGCATTCGGGGTTTAGCGATGACCCGCTCCAGGAACTGACATCGGGAGTGGCAAGGGGCATTATCCACAAGTACTGTGGCCGCGTGCTGCTGATTACCACTGGTGCCTGCGCAATACACTGCCGCTATTGCTTTCGCCGCCATTTTCCCTATGAGCAACACCAGCAATCGTCAACCCAATGGAACAGCGCCCTGGAATATATCCGCCGGGACCGCTCTATCTGTGAAGTGATCCTGAGTGGCGGCGACCCGCTGGTTTTGGGCAATGCACGACTGGCAAAGCTACTGGAAATGCTTGCCGCGATTCCCCACCTTCGGCGCCTGCGAATCCACAGCCGACTGCCGGTCGTGTTACCCGCCAGGGTGGACCGGGGCCTACTGGGGACGCTGGCGGGCAACCGACTCAAATGCGCTATTGTGATCCATAGCAATCACCCCCGTGAGCTAAACACCGAGGTGAAGCAAAGTCTCGGTTTATTGCGCGGCGCGGGAGTTACCCTGCTCAACCAGTCGGTGCTACTGCAGGGCATCAATGATGATGCAGACACACTCTGCGAACTCAGTGAATCGCTTTATGATATGGATGTACTGCCCTACTATTTGCACCTGCTCGATCGCGTCAACGGAAGCGCCCACTTTAATGTGAGCGAGCTCACATCCTCGAAAATTTACCAGCAAATGCTACGGCGCCTGCCGGGTTACCTGGTGCCGAAATTGGTCCGTGAAGACCCCGCCTACCCTTACAAAACCCCTATTTTTGTGAACTGAAACCCGATTGGGTGATAAGTTGGCCGAATCCCTGGTCAGGGGCTAAAGTTTCCAAACGGCGACCATTTCACTTCATCGGACAACCATGACGGATTCTGAGGAAAACCCAACGCTGCAGATTCCCGCCCAACACCTGGATGCGCCGCGCTTCTGCTGCGCGGACAGCCAGGCGCTGGCGAACTGGGTGGGTACGCTGCCGAGGGGAAATCTCGGTGAGACCTCACGCCAGTTATTCAATGCGCTGCAGGAATTAAACCACTGCCGATTGGATGCAAGACTGCGTTTCGAACTCCAGGAAGTGCTGCGCCCGTTCGTGTTCAGTGTTTGTGGCTCACTCGCTGTGCATTATCACAACCAGCCAATAGTACTGCCGAATCAGGCGCTGCAGATATACCTGCTGTCTCAAACCATGCAAATACAGCTTGCCATGGGCTACCAAATCGTTGCGAGGGATGCTGCATACAGCAAAACAGGCGTACTCGGCGGCAAAAGTAAACTGCAGGCCTTGATGGCCCAGGCTTTGCACCGGGCAATAACCGACCTGAGTTACACCGTGTACCGCGGTTACCTGATTTATTCCGAGCCCGACCCATCGGTCTGGAGCCAGCTGCACCAGCTTTACCGCTTTGCCGTACACCACGGCCTGGGTGATAGACAATTCAAGGACATGGAAACCGGCCAGGCCTGCCCGTTGAGCATTGAAAAATGCTATAACAAAACCCTGCTGTTGGGCAGCGTGCGCAGCAATCAATTGCGCCAGGAAGACCTCAAGCGGGTCTACGACTCGCTGTCTGTATGGGTAGACCTTGTGCGGCTGGCCGACTACGATTGCGCTGAAGAGGACCACATCGTGGTCAATCTGGATAGCGACGAACCACCCATCTTCCAGGCACTTTTTCTGGAGCCTGCCCAAACCGGTAACTGCCGAATTCTGATAGTCGAGGAATTGTTGCACCACCTGGCACACCTGCTTGCCGGTGGCGAGCATAAAACCATGTCGCGGGATCTTATCAAGCACCTGATGATCTCCTGGAGCAGCTATACCCGTCGCACCTTTATGCGCATGGACACCAGCGACCACCTGTTGATCTGTGTTGGCATGTCAAATCTCCACTACTTCAGCGCCGACGAAACCGAATTCGAGGAGTTCACAAGGGGCAAGACCCACAGTACCTTTCAACTGGAAAAAGAAGCTAACCCCTTCCTCAGGAACCAGGCCCGCTTGAAGCGAGAGGAGAGGGACATGTGGAACGATGCCCTGCGGCCACAGCCCGGCGCAGCGAATATCGCCGTGGAATCCATCGACAATCATATCCGCCAGTTCGAGAGGCAGACGGTCACCTCCCAACGGCCAAGGAGCTACGAGAATTATCAGGTCTCAATGGTGAATGTCAGCGCGGGCGGCTACGCGCTGCAATGGCCATTGGACACCAGCGCCCGCCTGAGCAACGGCGATATCGTCGGTGTTAGAGAATCCCGCCACGCCAACTGGAGCGTCGGGATTGTCAGCTGGATACGTCGCGATGGCAAGGAAATCCCACAACTGGGTGTCAAACTGCTTAGCCCCTCCGCGATCCCCTATGCGGCGCGGGTCATGAACCGGGCAAGCAATAGCCGGCAGGACAGCAGTGACGATTTTCGCAGGGTGCTATTGCTTCCCGAAATCAAATTGATAGGGCAACCGCCAACCCTGCTCACGCCTGCCCTGACCTTTCGGGAAAAGCAAACATTGCAACTCGTACAGCAGGGACGGACGCTAACCGTGCGATTGAAAAAACTGATCTGTTCAACCGGAGCTATCAAGCAGTTTGACATGGAAGTAGTCGACAAGCCCTGGCAGGAGAAATATGAAACAAAAAGCAGGGCGGATCGCTTCGATGCGCTCTGGGAGTCGCTGTAAACGTCATCGACATCCTCAACAGACACTTGAACCGGCAGTCAAACAACGGCCGGCTTGGCCATAAGAACTGGAAAGCAACAATGAAAATCAAAGACATTATTCGCTTATTAATTCTCAATGATTCGCAGAATGACACCGAGGAAGTCGTCAAGCTGTTTCGCAACAGCGGCTTCCCAACCCGTGCCGAGCGTATCGCATCACTGGGGGAGCTGGAGCAACTACTGCAGGAGCCGGAACCCTGGGATCTGCTGATCTGCGATGATTCCCAAACGGAATGTAAAGTTGGTCAACTGATCGAGACAGTGACGAGGTACAAAGCGGATGTTCCCGTCATATGGCTGGGCACAGAGAGCACTCCATCCCTCGCCGAGGCCATAGCAGCCGGCGCACAGGATCTGATCGTAAAAGAAAACTCCGAGCATCTACTGCATGCTGCACTGCGAGAAATCAGCAATCGGCGAGCCCGGCTCGCAAGCAATGAGGTACGTGGCACGCTAGAGGAATTGCAAGCCCGCTATGAGCTGCTGATGGGTGGCTCGCAGGATGCAATTGCGTACATTACCGACGGCATGCACGTGGACGTAAACGACGCCTATGCCACCAGGTTCGGCTACGAGGATGCCGAGGAAATGGCCTGCATGCCAGTGGTTGACCTCATCGCGGGCCAACGGCAGGAAGCCTTCAAAGCCTTTCTTCGCGAATACGGCAAGAGCAAGGCCAACAATGTGGAGCTGGATACCTGCGGGGTCGCCCAGGATGGCTCGGAGCTGCCGCTGCAAATGATCTTTTCGCCCGCCAGCTACGAAGGTGAGGATTGCACCCAAATTGTCATTCGCGCTGGCAACACTAAAAGCGCAGCCGTTCATGATTTTCGCCAGGGGTTTGCCGACCTCGCACAACAGGTAGTGCAGTTTCGCAACAACAAGACCCAGTCTTGCCTGGCATACCTGCAACTGCAAAACCTGGTGGAATTGCGCTCCACGGTAGGTTTGCTGGCGGCCGATAAAGTTGCCTCCCAGCTTCTTGACTTCCTCAAGAAAAGCTGTGACACAGCCTCCCTATGCACCCAGGTCTGCAACGATGGCTACGTTGTGTTGTTGCCAGAGGCTGATGCCGAGGCGGCACAAAAGCTGATCGACGGAACAATAACAGCATGTCGCCAGCACATTGTGGAAGTCGGCAATATATCTTCTCACTGCGAGTTGGCTGCGGCGGTCATGCCCATCAACCAAAAGGCGGCTGAATCCGCGGAAATACTGGTCAGCCAGGTGTATTCCGGAGTTCGCGAGTTGATCGACAGGGAGAGCGATTGCCAGTGCACCGTCTACTACCCGCCAGCAGCCCCGATCAAACTGGGTAGCAAGGACATAGACCTCGACGAGCTTTTCGAAGAGGGCCGCCTCAAGCTGATGTACCAGCCTATGGTGAGCCTGCGCGGAGAGCCCGGCGAACATTACGAAGTCACAGCGACCCTGGAGGATACCGACGGGTCCAGCGTAGATGTGCGGCATCTGGCAGCCGGCATGTATGACGACAAGCAGGGCTCGATCTTTGATCGCTGGGTAATCTTCTCTGCCACTCGCTTGTTGGCACAAAAACGTAACCCCAGCAATAACGACACTCGAATCATCATCAACCTCTCCAGCGCCTGCCTGCGCGACCATGACCTGGTTAACTGGCTGGGAACGAGCTTGAACGCTGCGGGCTTACCGCCTGAGGCCCTGGGGTTCCAACTAGAGACAACAGAAGCCGAGACATCGCTTAAGCTTTCCGAGCGCTTCTTCCTGGCGCTCAAGAAACTTGGCTGTAGCTGCAGCCTGAAGGACTATGACCTGGCACGTGACCGCGCCAAGGTGATGGATTATATCGCCCCGCAAATGATAAAAATTTCTCCCACAGTGGTTGAGCACGCCCAGACTGACGAGAAGGGCCGCCACCAGCTCAAGCAATTACTTAACGAAGCCAGCCAGGAAGGCGCCGCAACCATAGTGCCCAGTGTCGCTACAGCAGCAACACTGGCGACACTGTGGCAACTCGGTGCCGCCTTTATCCAGGGCTCTTATCTGCAGGAGCCCACTGTAGATATGGATTACGAATTCGCCGAAATCGCCTGACACTCAACCGTGCAACTAATTTTCACCTGCCAACTGTTCAGATGTCTCGCGATCGGAGTATCCTAACAGATATAATATGCCGTCAAGTCCCAGGGTGGATATCGAGTGCCTGGCCGACTCTTTTACTATCGGCTTCGCCCGAAACGCGATACCGAGACCGGCGATAGACAACATGGGAAGATCGTTAGCCCCGTCACCCACCGCTATGACCTGATCGAGTGAGATGTTTTCCCGTGACGCAAGTTGACGCAGGAGTTGTGCCTTGCGCTCGCCGTCGACAATCTGCCCCCTGACTTTGCCCGTCACCCTTCCATCTACAATTTCCAGCTCATTGGCAAACACGTAATCGATCCCCAGTCGTTGCTGGAGATATTGGCCAAAATAGGTAAAACCCCCCGAGAGTATGGCCGTTTTGTAACCCAGCTTGCGCACCGTCGACACCAGCCGCTCTGCTCCCTCGCTCAACTGGAGCCGGTCGGCGACCTGCTCAAGTACCGTGGCGTCGAGTCCTTCCAGCAACGCTACCCGGGCAGTGAAGCTTTCTGCAAAGTCTATCTCTCCCCGCATCGCGCGCTCGGTAATAGCAGCCACCTCGGGTCCGACTCCTGCCGCAACCGCAAGCTCGTCAATCACCTCAGCGGCGATCAGGGTTGAGTCCATGTCGAAAGCAAACAGGCGGCGGTTGCGACGAAAGACATTATCTTCCTGATAGGCAATATCCACATCCATCTGCACCGCGATCTCCAGCAATTCCCTTCGCATTTGACCCGGATTTTGTAGCGGCCCACGCGCAGATATTTCAATGCAGGCTTTGCTGTCCTGAGGCAACTCACCCAACGGCACCCGACCTGACAGACGCTCAATACGGTCTATATTCATATTGTAACGACTGATGATCGAGGTAATCCGCGCGAGATGTTTGGCAGACAATTTGCGAGCCAGCAATGTTATAATATGCCGCGGTTTTCCCTGCCCCGCGACCCATGCCATGTAACTGGACTCGTCGATAGGGGTGAATCTGGCATGCATGCCAAGCTCATGGGTTCGAAACAACACATCCTTCAGCACCGGCGACGACTCTGCACCCGCCGGAACCTCGACCAATATGCCCAGTGAGAGCGTATCGTGGATAACCGCCTGGCCGATATCCAGAATCTGGATTTGCTCGCGGGACAATATGTCGGCTATGGACGATGTCAGGCCTGGCTTATCGGCCCCGGAAACATTGATCAATATGATTTGACGCAAAACTGCCTCACGAATTGACTGCAATTCAAGCGGCTTATTGTAACCCCAGACGCGCCGTACTCACCAAGGTAGCGCTGAAGAATTATTTGGAATCTCATCGTGCACTGGCCTTCAAGTCTAACTATTGGAACCCGCCTCTCACTGTCAAGCGCCGCACTGTCCGCAGCCCTTGTCGTCATTGTTGTCGCCCTCGGCGCGGCAGCGGCTCCCCGGGAATCACGACTCGATCAAGGCGGCAGTATTATTGCTGGCCAATTGGCCGATGGCGCAACGGAATACATCCTCGACAAGGACAACCTGGCATTACAGGCCCTGCTTAATGACCTGACTCGGCAGTCGTTGATCACTTTTGCCAGCGTTGAAGACGCAACGCATTCGGTGTTGGCAGAAAGCCATTATGCATCGGTGACAAGCAGCGGGGTACGGGAATTTTCCAGCCCTATTCAAATTCACGATACTATCGTGGGCTATGCTCGAATCGGGCTGGTTGGCCCTTCCGCGCCGCTACTGCCCTCCTCGGTAATCCTGTTTCTCGGCATTCTGGTTTTCACCGCGGCCTTTGCGCTGATGCAATTATTTCTGCGGCGCTTCCATTCCACACTGCAGCTGGTATCAGATCAGCTTGGGATAGACTACTCACACCACCGCTCGGGCACCTTTAAGGAGTTGGACAGAATTTGCGAAGCGCTGGAGCAAATGGCATGCAAAATACCGCAATGTCCCGCCACACAGCGCGCAGCGCTGGCCCTGCGCATACCCGGGTTAGAGCATGATACGTTGGAACCACCGCGCCTGGCCCGCCTGATACAGGCGCTGCGTCAACTGGCGCAACGGCAAAACGCTGAGTTGCACCTGCGCGCGGATGGCTGCCTGTTGCTGTTCACTACTGGCGACGCCGTCTGTTCCAGAGCGCTGCAATCGGCCCAGACCCTGCAATCGCTGCTGGCAGGCGACCACGGCTACTCCATGGCGATCGCACGGGAAGACAGAACTAATGATCCAGACAAGTCGGTTGAGTATATCGCCCATTGGCAACAGCTCTGCGAGCAAACCTACCAACTTGCAACCCGCGAAAATAGCCTGCTGTTATGCCGCAGCGCCCTCAGCGATCCTGGCATCTGCGACAAGGTCACCGTATCGCAGGATGACTCGGGGCATTTTCAAGTAACCGCCTTTGGAGGCATAGAGGAAAACGAGCCCGACCACCTGCAAAACGATAACCCGCCAAGAGAACAAAACCCAGTCGCTGAAAATTCGGTGGGCAGTGCTGCAGCTGCAACAGGTTAGGCGGAAAGGCTGATTAACCGCCGGTGGGGCTGCAATCAGGGCTTTCGCTCCACCTCGACTCCATCCACTTTCTGGAATCCCCGCGGCAATTTGTGTCCCCGGCGGCCCCGCTCCGAGCGATAGTGCTCGAGATCCGCTCGCTTCAGATTCAGGTGGCGCTGCCCAGCATGCACCAACAACCTGTCACCCTCGCTCAGCACCGCAGCCGCGACAACATATTCCGACCGGTCAGCAGCCCGCGCTGCCGGTATGTTGATTATCTTATTGCCTTTCCCGCGCGACAGCTCCGGTAGCTCAGCAACGGGAAACACCAGCATCCGGCCTTCATTGCTGATTGCTACAACAATGTCGCTGTCCTTGTCGACGACGCGCATGGGCGGCATTACGCGGCTGCCCCTGGGCAGACTCAACACTGCCTTGCCCCCACGATTCTTGCTCTGCAAGTCCCCCAGACGGGCGACAAAACCATAGCCCGCGTCGGTGGCCAACAGGCAACGCTGGTCTTCATCACCAAAGAGTATGCCCTCAAAGGTAGCGCCGGAAGGCGGGTTGATACGCCCCGTCAGGGGCTCGCCCTGCCCCCGGGCTGAAGGCAGGGTGTGTGCGGCGAGCGTATAGGCCTTGCCGCTCGAATCGAGCATGATCAGCTTTTGGTTAGAGCGGCCTCGCGCGGCAAACCGGTAACCATCGCCAGACTTGTAGCTGAGCGCGGTGGGGTCGATATCGAGCCCCTTGGCCGAGCGAATCCAGCCTTTCTCCGACACGATGACGGTTACTGGCTCGGCGGTGAGCAACTCGTCCTCGCGAAATGCCCTTGACTCATCGCGCACCACCAGCGGCGATCGGCGGTCATCACCGTACTCCTGCGCCACCGCCATCAACTCCTTTTTGATCAGGGTTTTCATGCGCGCCTCAGAGCCAAGAATCTTTTCTATGGTGTCGCGTTCCTCAGTGAGCTCATTCTGCTCCGTGCTGATGATAAATTCCTCGAGTTTGGCGAGGTTGCGCAGTTTCAGATCGAGGATCGCGTCAGCCTGAATGTCGCTGATACCAAAGCGCGCCATCAGTGCCGGTTTAGGTTTGTCCTCTGTCCGAATAATGGCAATCACCTCATCAATATTCAGGTAGGCGATCAACAGGCCTTCCAGAATATGCAGGCGCTTGAGGATTTTTTCCAGGCGATGGTTAAGCCTGCGCCGCACCGTCTCCTTGCGAAAACTCAACCATTCGCCGAGGATAGTTGCAAGGCTCTTGACCGCGGGCCGACCGTCGATACCGATAATATTGAGGTTGACCCGGTAGTTACGCTCCAGGTCTGTGGTGGCAAACAGGTGCGCCATCAATCCTTCGGTATCGACCCTGTTCGAACGGGGAATAATCACCAATCGAGTCGGATTTTCATGGTCAGACTCGTCGCGCAAGTCGGCGACCATCGGTAGTTTTTTAGCCTGCATCTGCTGGGCGATCTGCTCCAGGACCCGCGCTCCGGAAACCTGGTGCGGCAACGCGGTGATGACCACGTCACCTTGCTCTCTTTGGTAAATCGCCCGCATCTTCAGGCTGCCTCGACCCGTCTCATAAATTTTTCGGATATCTTCCGGTGGCGTAATGATTTCGGCCTCCGTCGGAAAATCGGGCCCGGGAACATGATCAAACAATTCGTCTGCGCTGGCCCGGGGAAAGTCCAGCAGGTGAACACAGGCTGCAACGACTTCACGCAGGTTGTGGGGCGGTATATCGGTAGCCATGCCAACGGCAATGCCGGTAGTACCATTGAGCAATACATGCGGCGCCCTCGCCGGCAGTACCGTGGGCTCTTCCAGGCTGCCGTCAAAATTGGGTATCCATTCGACGGTGCCCTGGGCGAGCTCCGACAGCAATAGCTCGGCGATCGGCGTAAGCCTGGATTCGGTATAACGCATCGCCGCAAACGACTTGGGGTCATCGGGGGAACCCCAGTTGCCCTGGCCATCGATCAACGGATAGCGATAACTGAAGGGCTGGGCCATCAAAACCATGGCCTCGTAGGCAGCGCTGTCGCCATGGGGGTGGAATTTACCGATCACGTCGCCGACGGTGCGCGCAGATTTTTTATGCTTGGAGCTGGCTTTCAGTCCCAACTCACTCATGGCATAAATGATCCGCCGTTGCACCGGCTTCAAACCATCACCGATATGCGGCAGCGCCCGGTCGAGAATCACGTACATGGAGTAGTTCAGGTAGGCTTTCTCGGCATACTGCCGCAGTGCAACATTCTCAATATGTTCCAGGCTCGTCGCCACGTTGATTCAGGCCTCGTGTAGGTTTTCGCCAAAATAACCACGCATCGCGGCTTTTCTGTCGATTGGTTTTGTTGCCGGTTTTTTCGGGGCTGCGAAGCATAGCAAAGGCCAGCCCTGTTTAGCTACGCCCCACGACCAATCAGTTGCCGCGGCCAACCGCCTTCTCTCCTTGCATGGGCGAATTGCAATGAACGCTACCTGAGGAGGCCGCTGGCAGCGTCCATCGGCTTCAGCGCGCATTGCCGCGGGGCGCTCATCGAATTGCCGGGCAGGTACTCAATAGGTCCATTCCAGCGAAGTGATAATGCCGTAGTCGCTGCCACTGGCGTCGTCTCCGCCATCCTCCGACTCCGGTGGCTTATTATCGGTGCTGGAGTAAACCGTAATAACCCAGTTGAGATCGGGGATGATCTCCCAGCGAATCTTGCTATCCAGAGTGGTACGAAACCGCCCCGATTCAGTCAAGCTGGGAAACAGCGTAAACTGGATACTCACATCAGCTTTGGGCGTGTTGAATTTAAAAAAGTCGTAACCCATCCCGGCGAATACCTCGAGGGAAGTACGCTTCTCCTTGTCGACAGTGAAATAGCTTTCGTTGTTCAGCGCCAGGCCCGCCGCTGCGGCAAAAATCGTGCGATTGGTGTTGACAAAGTGATAAGCGCCACCCGCCAGCAACAGCCCCCGCAACCTCAGGTCCAACTCGGTGTTCTGCTCAAACTCGGCCTTGGACAAGGTTGTCCAATTTGACCCCAGATAGCCCTCGTGGGAGAAGCTGCCCACGTAGCGCTCGGTTGCCGGCTCCGAGTTGCGCCTGGAAACCAATGCGCTGAGATCGAGACCATAGGTGTGAATGGCTGACCGATAGGTGACCCCGGCGCCGAAGTTCAGCTGCACGTCGTCGTTCGCCTTCTTGAAGCTGAAGCCAAGGCTGACAGCGCCACTCATGCGCTCCCAGAAAGTATCCTCAACCGGAGCAATACTTACCACCGAGCTCTGCCTGACTTGCACACTTCGGCCCTCGGCCTCAACCTCGAGACCGGCGCCACCCGCTGCTGTGCGCAGTGAACCAAACGCCAGGATTCCGCTTGCCGTCTCGACAAAGAAATACTTGTCAGAGCGCACGGTCTCAATATCCAGCCATTCGATGTAGAGAGTGCCAGCGCTGTCGGTTTTGACCCTCAGCAGCCCGCGGTCGAGTTCCTTGATCTCGCAGGTAATGCGATCACCATTGACCAGCGTGATCAAGTCTGTCTTTTGCGCAGCCGCGGTCACGGCAGACAGCGCAAGCAGCAGGGCAAGCACAGCGTTTAAAACCATCCTGGCGCAGCGGCTCAACATCCAACTCCATCATCGACAAATTTCGCGGCGTTATTGGCTTCGGTAGCCAGCAGCTTTACAACTCTTGAATCGAGACAGTTCCCACAGCCTGCCCAACTCAAGCCGTGGCTGCTGTAAAAACCAACTCCCCCCAAATTGCTCCCGGCAACCTTGCCCGGCGCCGGCAGGTCACGAATTATACGCTGCAACGAGCGCAGCTTGGCAAGCAATGACGCTAGTAACGAGAAACGGGCGGGGGTGCCCGCCCCAGCTTGCAGGGCCTGTAAATCTGCCAGGCTACGCGCGCAGCGGGGTATTTTTCTGTCGCAGCCAACTGTCCTGCGTGCAGTCCAAATATCGGAGCGATATGGCGGCTGGCGGTGATCTGTAGGGTGTTATAATGTGGTGGAAGTCCAACGTCCCCATGCGGAGCCTGCACGATGTCCTTTAGCGATTTGTCTGATAGCCAGTACCTGGCGCTTGGCACCTGGCGGAAAAACGGGAAAATTGTGGACACGACTGTCTGGTTTGCCCAGGAGGGAGAACAGTTACTGGTTTTTTCCTCGGCAGATGCTGGCAAGGTCAAGCGCCTGCGCAACAGCAGCCGGGCGCGGGTAGCCCCCTGTACAGTTTCAGGCAAGCTGTCAGGTGAATGGATTGCCGCCAAGGCTGAAATCATCACCGATGAAGCCGCCATTGAGCACGCCTACTCCGCCCTTCGGGACCGCTACGGGTGGAAAATCCTGGTCAGCGATTTCTTTTCCAAAATCGCGGGCAAAATGTCCAAACGCGTGTTTATTCGAATTACCCCGGCGACTGCAGATAAAAAACCATCCAGGGCCAAAGCCGGCAATACAACCAAAGCCAAGGCCAAAACCGGAACCCGAAAAGCGAAACCCAGGGCCAGAACGACCACCGCCGCCAAAGCCAAGACCAGAACAAGCAAAACGTCTGTAACCAAAACCAAGGCCAAGCGCACCCCGACAAGGCGCGGCAAGACACCCCCAAAGTCAGCCTGAACTGGCATTGGCGGGCCGGGCTCCAATATAATCAGTGGCAATGGGAGGTCACGACATGACATGCTTGTTCTGTACTATCATCAACAAGGAGATACCGGCCGATATCGTCTATGAAGACGACCGGGTTATCGCCTTTCGTGACATCAATCCCCAGGCACCCAATCACGTGCTGGTCATCCCCAGAAAACATATTTCGACGCTCAACGACGCCGTGGCCGAGGATACCCAGCTGCTTGGCCACATGATGCTGACCGGGGCCAAACTCGCCGGTCAGCTTGGCTGCGCAGACGCGGGTTACCGGGTTGTCATGAATTGCAACGCCGCAGCGGGCCAGACCGTATTCCATATTCACCTGCACCTGCTGTGCGGGCGCAACATGCATTGGCCTCCGGGCTGAAGTCGGGCGTCGTGTATCCGTGAACGACACGTCGTCCGTCACCGATACGTTGTTCGCCCGGCCACTGGAACAACTGCAGCGTTTTCGCTTCGACGAGCACGTCGCCCGGGTCTTCGCCGACATGATCGGCCGCTCGGTGCCCGGCTACGACCTCACCCTGAGCATGATTGGCGTACTCGCCGCTCACTTTGCCCAAAGTGACAGCCGCTGTTACGACCTCGGCTGCTCACTGGGCGCATCCACCCTCGCAATGCGCCACCGCGTACCCGCCAGCTGCCAGCTGGTGGCCATCGATAATTCGATGGCGATGCTCCAGCGCTGCCGGCACAATGTGCTACGCGATCGCGCCAGAGCCCGGGTCGATATCATCTGTGCTGATATCCAGCAGATTCCAATAAGTGATGCTTCCATGGTAACCCTCAACTTTACCCTGCAGTTCGTGCCCGCTGCCCAGCGCCTGGGCCTGCTGGAAAACGTTCATCGCGGGCTCAGGCCCGGTGGAGCGCTGATACTGTCGGAAAAAACTGCCTTGCCTGGCAACGCCCAGCAGCAGCTATTCGAGGCGCTGCACCACGATTTCAAGCGTGCGATGGGCTACAGCGACCTGGAAATCGCGCAGAAACGGGCAGCGCTTGATCAGGTGCTGGTGCCCGATACCGCCGCGAGCCACAAGGAACGCCTGCACAAGTCCGGTTTCAAGGAGGTCTACTGCTGGTTCCAGTGCCTCAATTTCGCATCTTGGCTGGCGATCAAATGATCGTATTCGACGACTTTTACCGGGCACTCGAGACGACACCGCTTAAGGCCGACATCTCCCGCTTCCGGGAGGCGATCGACCAGCGCTACACCGACCGACTACACGGCGATCATCACAAATGGCTGCAGGCTTACCAACAATTACCGGCGCTGGTAGCCGAGAACGTTTGCCTCGATGCCGACACCATCACGGCATCCCGCAGCCAGGCCCTGACGGCGCTGGAGGCACAGCAACTGGAGGGAGCCCTGCAGCAATTGCACCCCTGGCGCAAGGGACCCTACCAACTGTTCGATGTCGTTATCGACACCGAGTGGCGCTCAGACTGGAAATGGCATCGCCTGGAGCCCCACATCAGCTCGCTCAGGGGTCGGATCGTACTGGATGTTGGTTGTGGTAGCGGCTACCACTGCTGGCGTATGGCCGGTGCAGGGGCCCGCCTGGTGGTGGGAATCGACCCATCGCAGAAGTTCCTGTTCCAGTTTCTGGCGGTAAAAAGGTACCTGGGCTCGCAGGCAGTATTCTACCTGCCACTGCGCAGTGAAGACCTGCCGCGGGAGCTCGGGCGCTTCGATACCGTTTTCAGCATGGGGGTGCTGTACCATAGGCGCTCACCGTTCGAGCATCTGGAGGAATTGCGCAGGGCCCTGAAACCCGGCGGCGAACTGGTGCTGGAGACACTGGTGATAGAGGGCCCCAGACACCGGGTACTGGTGCCGGGGGAGCGCTATGCGCAGATGCGCAACGTCTGGTTCATACCCAGCACTGAAGAACTACTGCACTGGCTGGATCGCGCCGGTTTCAGCGAACCACGCCTCATCGACAGCACCCGAACCACAACCGCAGAGCAACGCAGCACCTCCTGGATGCGGTTTCACTCGCTGCAGAATTTTTTGGACCCCGGTAATCCCAAGCATACCGTTGAGGGGTATCCTGCGCCATGCCGCGCATGCTTCATAGCCCGTCGCCCGGCCTGATCGACCAGCGCCTGCGCCACCCTAGACAGATCATCAACCGATACCCAGGAGTTGGCATTGAACGCCCCCGATCGCAAGTCGCAACTAACCCGAATAATGCAGCAGCACACGCCAACATTTATCTGGCCCTTGTAGAAAGGAATTTCGCGAGCTTTTCACCCGTGTACAAAATGCCACAACTACTGCTTGCCTGGATACCACTTGATCTCGCGTCGATTTTGCGCACATGCTCACTCCGACGTAGCTATGGCTATGGCTATGGCTATGGCTATGGCTATGGCTATGGCTATGGCTGTTTACGCTCGCGAGCACGCAAAAGCAAGGCGATACCTGCGCGCTATCTCAGGCAGCTGGTGCAACATCCGTGCTAAGTCCCTGAATCCCGTGGTGCCTGCGCCAGGTTTTGCCGTGTGAAGAGCCACGTCCCGCTCATACTGGTGGCATTGCTCGCGCCCGCCCCGCACTCACTCGGCGACGAGCCGCCACTGCTGCCGCTGTGGGAGCTTGGTGCCGGCCTGGCAGCACTGGAACTACCGCAGTATATCGGCTCGGACCAGCGTATCCAGAGCGCCATCCCCATTCCCTATTTTGTCTATCGCGGCGAGTCGATCAAGATCAGCCGGGAAAACATTAGCGGTAAAATCTTTGAGCGCGCCGACCTGCTGATCGACCTGAGTGGCGATTTCAGCTTGCCGGTGGATAGCGCAGAAAATAGAGCCCGACAGGGCATGGAAGATATCGATTTCGTTGCCGAAGTGGGCCCGGCACTGCGTTACACCCTGCTGCGCAACGCCGCAGGTCACCGCACTTTCAGTATCGAAATTCCCCTGCGAGCAGCGCTCCAGTCCAACCTCCAGTATCTCGATTACGAGGGCTGGCGGGTTAATCCCCGACTTCGCATACAACGCTATTCGGGGCCATGGCGGCTGTCGGCCTGGGCCGGGATCTACTGGAATAGCGAAGCGTACAATCAACTTTACTACGGCGTCAGTCCGGAGCAGGCCAACAGCCAACGTCCCGCCTACGCAGCGGACTCAGGCTATGGCGGATGGGCACTGTTTGCCAGCTTGTCCTACCGACACGCGCGCTGGTGGGTTGGCGGGTTTGTCCGCTGGTACGATATCAATGGCGCTAGTTTCCAGCAAAGCCCCCTGGCGCTCGAAAGCAGCAACGCCGGCTTCGGCCTCGCCGCGGCCTGGATTCTCAAAAGCTCAGCCGAAACTGTACCCCGCTGGGAATAGCCCCGGCGCGTGCAGGCCTGTGCAATGCTCTGCCACTTCGCAGCGTGCCACGCAATAACGTCTCGCCGGCACTGATGTCGTGAACAGAGACAAGCCCTCGCGCTTCTGTGCACGGCTTGAAAATCACTGGACCGCTCTTTTTTTGAGATTCAGGCGTCGCTCAATGCGTAAATCGCGCGACTATTGCGCAGGTAACCCTTGTAATCCATCCCCATACCGAAAAGATAGCGGTCGGGCAGTGTCAGCCCGACCACATCCGGGCTCCTGTGGCCGCGTTTGCGGCCGTGGCGCTTGTCCACCAGCACTGCCGAGAGCACCCTGCTGGCTCCCTGTGCCTGGCAATAATCCACCACGGCACCCAGGGTGATGCCCTCGTCGAAGATATCATCGACAACAATGACCGCCTTGCCCTGCAAACCTTCCGCCGGCAGGGCCCTCCAGGTAATCGCGTCCCCCCGCAACTGCTGCCGGTAGCGGGTGGCATGGATGTAGTCCAGGCTCATTCTGCCGCGCAACCGCTGGAGTAACTGGGCCGCTACCATCATGCCGCCGTTCATCACACACAGTAACACCACCGGCTCCGGCAAACGGGCCCGTTCGATGGCACCTGCCATCGCATCCAGTGCCGCCGTCACCCGCTGCTCATCGGCGACGCAAATCGCCGAGCGCTGGACTCTATCAAGCTCCTCAATTATCGACATCCAGCTTTATTCCGCAGACTCATTCTTGTAATCCTCAAACAGTTTTTTGATCGCTTCGAGGCGGTTTCTGGTGTACTGGATGCGCATGGCCACGGGGGGACGATGCGCATCCGTCAGCGCACTGTGCTTGCGCTTCAGCTTCGCCAACAGTTCCTCGAGCATGCGTTTCTCCTTACGCAGCTCTGCCACGGCCTCGGCCATCTCCGCCTTGTCAAAAATCTTGCCTTCAGGAATGATGGACTCCTCTGCCAACTCAGAAGCGGGATGCTCGGTCGGGGGTATAACGGGCGATGCGTCGTCCATCCGGCGCTGGTTCATAAACGCCGGAGAAACGATCTCCATACCACGGCCATGCAGCGTATCCAACATATGCTTGCGCAGGTTGGACCGGGCGCTCAGCAATTGCCTGGGCTCGCTCAGGAAGCCGGCGATCCGGTAGACCACGGAGTAATCCTGCAAATCGACAATCTGGACAAAGGGCTGGGTCAGTTCAGCATCGATCGCGGCACTGATCAGCGCTTCCTCAATGCTGCGTCGTGGGATGTCGTATCCCAACGATACCGTCGCGGATACTATCGTTCCCGATGAGCGAACGATGGTATAGGGGTTTGATATCAGGTAGAGATTGGGGAGGGTGGTTAGATCACCGTCCTCGGTCTGTATCTCGGTATGGAGCAAACCGCGCTCGGTGACGCGGCCAAAGTTCTCTGCTATGCGCAGGAAATCACCGAGGCGGAAATTTTCCACCGTACGCAGCATGACACCCGCCAGTGCGTTGGCGACAAAGGTCGTCGAGGAAAAAGTAAGCACCGCGGTGATCACCAGCCCCAGAACGGTGATCAACTGTCCCTGGGTAACGTCGTCCAGGGGCAACACCAGCAGCAGCGCCAGCACGCCCGAGAATACCAGCGCAATCTTGATGCCCTGGCGCATCAGCCGCAGGTCCTTGTCGGTTTGGCGCATTCTCGCGGCCACCAGGTAGTCGGTCAGCCACAGGCCAATAAACACCGCCGCCAGGACCAGTAGTGGCGCCAGGAACGGTTCAATTTGAGCGACATGGCCCATGATCAGTGCCTACCCCTGCTTGCTGCTGTTCTCGACGGTCACCCCGGAAAACTCCTGCGGCATCACCTCGTAGAGAAAGTGCTTGGCGGAAGCGACTTCAAGCGCTGTGCGCGCAAAGTGCTGCTGGAGAAACTGGGATACCGCCAGTATCGTCATGCGCTGCTGCAACACGGGATTAATCGCTGTGGACAACTCACCCGCGCAGGGGTGAATACCCTCGACAGCCATAATACCCTCTTCACTGTTACCGAGTAGTTGCTGCCAACCCTGCGCCAGGGATTGCTGCTCCAGCAGGTTCAAAACATAAGGACACACCAGGGAGTCGGGATTGTCCAGCCAACGCGCGTAACGCGAAAGACCGCTGAAGCCGCTATGGGATCCGTCCGCCAAGGTCACCAGGGTAACATTTGGGGCTTTGTACAGCAGCGGGGCGGCGTTGGCCTGGTAATCCACCAGCGCATCGCCCGGCGTCGCCACCACCAGCATCGGCACCTCTGAAGCACTGAAGAAACCGGGCCCAAGCATTGACGATGGCCCGGCTATCGAGACCGCGAGCCGCAAGCGATCATCGCGCCAGCGAGGATGATAGGCCGTCAGGGTGCTGGTTAATCCTCCCAGCGAAATGCCCACAGCGGCTATCCGTGAGGGATCCAAGCGCTCGAAAAACGGCGAATCGGGATCGCTGTCCCAGGCGAGCAGGGTGTCAAGCAGGAAGCTGATATCGCCCGGCTGGTTGACCACATCCGCCAGACGAGAGCCGCCGGGGGCACAGAATCGGGTCAACGGGTAATCAGCTGCAACCACGAGGTAACCCTGGCGGGCCATGTAGTTTGCGAGATAAGCACCACTCAGTTTATTGGCGGCAAACCCATGACTGTAAACCAGCAGGGGATGCCTGCCCGGCGCCACCCGACCATTTTCGACCCGGGGAAACCATATCCTCATATCCAGTTCGCGATGATCGAGACCGGGAAAGTCGCCGTTGGCCGCCGTCGGCCTGCTGGTATCGACCAGGTGGTAATCAATATCTCCAACGGCGTAGATGCCGCTCTGCAACAGGCGGCGGCTGGCACTCTGGGCCCGCGGCTCGTCCGGCAGGCCACCGTAGCGCGACACGGCAAAAAATAACCCGGCAAGCAAGCCCAGCAGCAGCGCCATGCGCCATCCGCCCATGCGTGTTCTCCCTGATATCGTTTCTGTTGGCGACTGGTAAAATGCCCAGCGAGGCGGTCGACCAGGGCTCGACTTTCCCAGTTTCGTCTTACAGGCCTCGAGCCCGATTGGGCCCCGGCGGACGCAAAACCGCCTCAAACGGAGAGTGTATGCACCGCCTGTCGAAAAAGATAGCCCATGCGTGCCTGGCACTTGGCATCCTTTTGTCCGCCGCGCTGGCCTGGCACCTTCGCAGCCTGGAGACAGAAAGAATCGACCAGCAATTCCGGCGCGAGATCGATCGGCACAGCGTCACCATCGAGCACCTGCTGTTGCAACACTATGAAATCGTGCACGGCCTGGCAAACGCGCTCGGCCTGTTGGACCGACCTGAACCGGAGTACTTCAACCAACTGTGCGAGCCGGTACAACGACGCCACCCCGTTATAAAATCGTTAGCGTGGTACTGGCAGGTTGATGACACCGGCCGGCAAGAGCTGGAACAACAATTGCAGCATAGTTATCCCCGGTTCGCCATCAAGGCATTCGATGTGGCCGCGGACTCCGCCAGCCTCGCCAGGGCGAACACACTGACCCCCCGGTCGCAGGCGCCAGACTACATGCCGATGGTGGCGATTGTGCCCACCAGCCGCATCGCATCCGCCTACCTAGGACTCGACCTCTACAGCCTGCCTGCCTTAGCCCCCGGGCTCGCCGGTGCAGCCGCGAGCGACGGCATTTACGTCTCCGGGGCCTATTGGCCAGCACACGACGATGCACTCAGCTTCGCCGCTTTTTATCCCATTTACCGTCCATTCCCCACCGACCAGGAATCCGAATTCGCCGGCTTTGTGTCGGCCACCTTCGCCATTGAGTCTATCTTCAAGCAAGAGATGGAGGAAAACCTGCAACATTGGGCGGTGCGCATAGCGGCTTCCCCCAACGTCGGCTTTGACACGGCAGTTTTCAGCACCAGCCCAAGCCGGGAGCCATTGGCTCGAGACCATAGTTATCATCGCAAGATCGATGCTGGTGCCGACCGCTATTGGGACATCGACGTCGTTCCCAGCCGCGCCTATATCACACAACAGCGCAGCAATGTCCCGCTCGGGGCGCTCCTCACCGGTCTCGCCATTACCGGGGTAATCTATTACCTCTGGCTAAACCAGCTGTACCGCACACACAATATTGAGTTGCTGGTTGCCCGCAGGACCGAGGAATTATCGAAGGCCAACAAACGCCTGAGAGAGCTTTCCCAGACCGATGCCCTCACCGGCGTTGCCAACCGGAGGCTGTTCGAGGAGCGCATGCAGCAGGAATTCCTGCGCCTGCGGCGCTCCAGAAAATCCCTCTCGTTGATGATGATCGACGTCGACTACTTCAAATCCTACAACGACTACTATGGACACCAAAAGGGTGACGCAACCCTGGAACGTATCGCCCGCTGCATTGCGGCAACGGTGAATCGCCCGGCCGACCTGGTGGCGCGCTACGGTGGCGAGGAGTTTATCGTCCTGTTGCCGGATACCGATGAAAGCGCACTGGAGCTGGGACGTGACATTCTCCATGCCGTCAGGCGGCTCAATATTCCCCACGCCCGCTCGAACAGTTCCGACCGGGTCACTGTCAGCATTGGTTTCGGCCATGCCCCGGCGAACCAGCTAAAAACGCCCAAGCAGATAATCCTTGCTGCAGATCAGGCGATGTACTTCGCCAAGGCGTCGGGCCGCGATTGCATCGCCAGCGCGGCAGCCAATGTCCGCGAGGTAAAGCCCACCCTGTTCCCGGACCATTGAAAGCATTCGCCCAGCCGTGCGCCGGCAGCTGGCCTACAGGTCGTCGGGCATGCGCGCGCAGCTGACAACCAGCCGGCGAAACCATTGATGCCCGGGATTGTGGTGCAGTAGCGGGCTCCAGATCATCTTCAGTTCGAAAGCAGGCGCCGCAAACGGCGCCTCGCGTATGTGCAGTGACTCATCACGGCGCAGGGTTTGCGCCAGCCGGGTCGGCAAGGTCGCCACCAGGTCTGGCTGTTGTGCGATGATGGCAGCGACGCCATAGTGGCGGGTAAAAACCACGATATGACGCTCGTGGCCCAATTCGGCGAGGGCTTCATCGACTCGTCCCAGGCGCATGGACTCCTGGGGGTTGATGCCGACTCCCTGGCCCATGCCGGTCTTGCTCACCCAGATATGGCGAGCCTCTAGATAGCTGTCGAGGCTGAAATCTGAAGCCAGCGGGTGTTGCTGGTTGAACACGCAGGAGAAGCTATCGTGCCAGATGGTATTCTGGTGAAATGAGTTGGGCATCTGGTCGAAGCGATTGATCGCCATATCGACCCGGCCCTGCTCCAGGTCGGCAAAGCTGACATCACTTGGGGTCAGGATATCCAGGGCCACGCCGGGGGCAACCTTACCCAGGTGTTGTAACAGCGCAGGCAACAGCGTGGCTTCACCGTAGTCGCTGGCCATGATGCGAAACACCCGCTTGCTCTCCGCGGGGTCAAAATTCGCCTGCGGTTGGACGGTCTGCTCGATGATTCCCAGTGCCTCACGGATAGCCGGCTGCAGCGCCTCGGCACGCTCCGTCGGTTGCATACCGGCGCTGGTTCTCACCAGCAGGGGATCGTCGAACAGCTCCCGCAGACGGCGCAGGCCATTGCTCATCGCCGGCTGGGTAATGCCCAGGCGCGCCGCTGCCCGGCTGACATTGCTTTCGGTCAACAACACATCCAGGTAAACCAGCAGGTTGAGATCCATGCGGGATATATTCATAGAAATACCTGTACCCTTTATTATGCCTGCACGAAATCTTACTGCATCGCCGTAACCACAGCCAACTTTTGCCGGGACGGAGACCAACTCAGCAAGCAATCGGCGTGGGCCCAGTCGCGCTACCTCAGGGGCATTCTCCCGATAGCACAGATTGTGTAAACTCCCACGCTTACTTCGCGCCTGATGGCGTGGAACGTTCCTGCACAGGGAAAGCCCACCATGTCCAGCTCCCATCGACTAGCTCGCACTATCCTCAATGGCTTTCACGCCATGTTTGCTGACTTCCAGAATATTACCCTGGGAGCAAAAGCCCGCTTCGAGCAGGAAGACTGGCACGGCGTCCAGCAAGCCCAGGCTGATCGTCTGGAGGTTTATAAGTCCAAGATTGACAAGCTTATGCCCATGCTCAATAGCATGGTCAACAACGAACTTAACGACTTCACTCTTTGGCAGGATATCAAGCGACACTACGAAACACTCATCGCGCATCAGAATAATTTTGAAATCGCAGAGACCTTCTTCAATTCGGTATTCTGCAAGGTGTTCGACCACCAGCAGATTACCAACGACTATGCTTTTGTCACATCGTCGCGGCAACGACCTACCGCCAATCTCGACGACCTGCTGTACAACACCTACCCAGTTACAGCCGACTTTCGCCAGGTTATCACCACCATCTTGAACGATTACCGCTTCGCCGTGCCCTATCAGAATCTGCGCCAGGATGTCCGCAATGTGGCCCGGGAGGTGTATCGGGAGATAGTCCCCAAGTACCGGGGGTCGCTGCACAATATCACGGTCGATGTCATGGACTCGGTGTTTTATCGCAACAAGGGCGCCTACCTGGTGGGCCGGATTTGCGTGCCCGACAACCCCCCCATTCCCTTTGTACTGCCGATTTTACATGCCGGCAACGCCACCCTGTATGTCGACACACTGATTCACGACCCCGACGAAGTCAGCATTATCTTTTCCTTCACCCGCGCCTATTTCATGGTGGACGCACCCACTCCCGCAGCGATCGTGGCCTTCCTCCACAGCCTCATGCCCCACAAGAAAATCTACGAGTTGTACGCCAGTTTCGGCTTTCGCAAGCACTCCAAAACGGAGTTCTACCGCGATTTCGTCAACCACCTGGGTCACTCGGACGACAAGTTTGTCGTGGCACCCGGCATCAAGGGTATGGTAATGACGGTGTTTACCCTGCCGTCCTACGACATCGTCTTCAAATTGATCAAGGACCGATTCACCCCGCCCAAGGAGGTCACCGCTGACATTGTCAGGGCCAAATACCGCCTGGTAACGCGTCATGACCGGGTCGGCCGCATGGCCGATACCCAGGAGTTCAGCGGTTTTCGCCTCCCCCTCGATCGCTTCGATCCGCAACTCTTAAAAGACTTGCAGCAGGAAGCCGGTTCGCTGCTCGAGATCGGGGAGGGCCAACTCACCATCAAGCACCTCTATACCGAGCGCCGTATGACACCGCTTAATCTCTATCTGCGCAGTGCCAGCGACCAGGAAATCGTCAATGTAATGGACGAATACGGCAACGCGATCAAGCAACTTGCCGCTGCCAATATTTTCCCGGGCGACATGCTGTTAAAGAATTTTGGTGTTACCCGCCACGGCCGGGTGGTGTTCTACGACTACGACGAAATCTGCCACATTACCGAGTGCAACTTTCGCAAAATTCCCGAGGCCAAAACCGAAGAGCAGGAGATGGCATCACAGCCCTGGTACGATGTCGGCCCATTTGATGTCTTCCCGGAGGAATTCCGCTTGTTCTTCTCCGGCAATCCCAAGGCGCGCAAGGCCTTCGACAGTCGCCACAGCGCTCTTTACCAGGCCGAATACTGGCAGGGCCTCAAGCAACAGATCGAAGATGGCAAGGTGGTGGATGTTTTCCCCTACCGGCGCAAGCGACGCTTCGACCAGAATTGACAATTGCTAGCTGGCACCAATCCCGGGCCGGCAAAAACGGATACACTACTAGCGATGGAAAAACATCCGCCGTTCGGTCGCCTGCTGCGCTTCTGGCGCAACACGTTTTCCTTCAGCCAGGAAGCCCTGTCCCTGGAAGTGGGGGTGTCTGCGCGCCATATCAGCTTCCTTGAGACCGGGCGGTCCAAGCCCGGGAAAAGCCTGGTTTACCAGTTGGCTGCGGCCTTTGGACTTTCGAGTCGCGACACCAGCAACCTGCTGGCGGCGGCGGGGTTTTTCCCGGATCGCGCCGACAGCGACCTGTCTGCGCCGGAACAACGCTGGCTGCGAAAATCCGTGGCCATGCGCCTGCGCGATCTCGACCCGGTTCCCGCCTGGGTGGCGGACTCCTGTGGTCGCATCCTTATGGTCAACCGCGGCTGGGTTCACCTCAATCGTGATCACCTGCACGAGACTGTCAGCTCACCCCTCGAAAACTCCTACCACATGTATTTTTCCGAGTCAGGATTGCGCAAGCAATTGCTGGACTGGGAGGATCTCGCCTGTGCACTGCTGGTCAATCTTCAGCAGGAAGTCCTGTTAACCGAGGATCCACAAGCCAGCAAGCTGCTGCATGAATTGCTGCAATATTCAGATGTGCCCGCCGATTGGGCCCTGCGGGGCGCCCGTATTCCCTATTCCCACAGCTTCAAGATTCGCAGCCAGCGCGACCAGCAGCAGATTACCTGGATAGCAGTCAACAACACCGTCGGCGCGACTCCCTATGTCGCCCAGCCTCGCTTGCTGCTGTCGGCGTTGCACCCCCTGGACGCCGGCCAATGGCCAACGTTGGACCAGTTGCAGCAGCTCGAACACCCCCTGCTATACCCCAATTAAGCGCCGCGTCCGGACCCTCAGTGGTGACTGCGGTGTCGGCCCAGGGAGGCAAGCAGGGGCAGGCCTTCGCTATCAATCCAGCGGGTGTCAATACCGTACACCCGGCGCAGTATGTCCGGCTGCAGCACGTCGCAGGGCGGCCCCTGGATCACGCTGTTGCCATGATCCAGCAACAGCAGGCGATCACAGAACCTGGCGGCGCAATTGAGGTCGTGTAACACCACCAGCACGCTGCCACCACCGCGTGCATGCTCGGCAAAAATCTCCATGATGTGAAACTGGTGGTAGGGGTCGAGGGATGCGATGGGCTCGTCAGCCAAAAGCGACGGGGCCCCCGTTGCCAGCATCCGCGCGAGATTCACCCGCATGCGCTCACCCCCCGACAGGGTCGTTACGACCCGGTCGAGCAAATGCTCAACCTCGGCCAGTTCCACCGCCCGTTCAATAGCCCGCTGGTCCTCGGGACCGGGACGCTGCCAGTATGAAAGGTGGGGCAAACGGCCCAAAGCCACCACGCGGGAGGCGAGCAGTGGCCAATGGGACTCGGTATTTTGCGGCAAATAGGCCATCCGCCTTGCCCGCTCTCGCATCGACCATTGCCCCAGCAACCGGCCCTGCAAATGACAGCTACCCGCATCGAGTTGCACCAGCCCCAGCATCGCCCGCAACAGGGTGGATTTACCCGCGCCATTGGGGCCGATCAGGCCCAGTACTTCGCCGGCCCGCAACCCCGCCGATACACCATCGACGATGGCCACACCGTTGCGCACCACGCGCGCCTGTTCAACCGCAATGTGGTTCATACCACCTCATGCCTCATGCGGTAAACAAGCCAGAGAAAAAACGGCCCTCCCACCAGCGCAGTGATCACACCCAGCTTCAACTCCTGTTGGGGCGAGAGCCACTGCACGGCAGCATCTGCCAACAACACCATTGCAGCCCCCGCGATGGCGCTGGGCAGCAACAGGCGACCGGGCTCAGCGCCAACCAATGGGCGAATCAGGTGGGGCACCACCAGGCCGACAAATCCGACGTTGCCGCTTACCGAAACCGCGGCTCCCACTGTGAGCGCAACACCTGCTATAACCAGTGCACGCTGGCGCCCGATACTGAACCCCATGCTCTGGGCGCCCTCTTCTCCGAAACTCAGCGCATCGAGAAAGCGGCCGCTACCGGCCAGGCATAGCCAACCGGCAAGCATAAACGGAAACGCTATGGCGACATCCCGGAAGCTGCTGTCAGCCACCGAGCCCAGCAACCAGTAGACGATCTCACTCATTGCATACGGGTTCTCTGAAAAGTTGAGCGCGAGGGATATCAGCGATGAGGCCACGGCATTGATTGCCACTCCGGCCAGTATGAGACCCAACACACTGGCCTCCCTGCCGGCCAGGAAAAAAATCAGCATCACCCCGATGCCGGCCCCTGCCAGGCCACCCAGGGGCAACATATACCAGGCCAGGCCGGCATAACCGAAATAAAACATGCCAACCGCACCCAGAGCGGCGCAGTTGCTCACCCCAACCAGCCCCGGACCCGCCAGGGGGTTGCGCAGCAAACCCTGAATGACTGCGCCGGCCAGGCCGAGGCAAGCACCCACCAGGGCAGCCAATACAGATCGTGGCAGGCGAATCTCGAACAGCACCAACGCATCGACCGAGCCCTGGCTGGCAGCGGTAAAGAACGCTTCACCGAGTTTTAAAGGATAAGGGCCACTCAATAGATCCAACAAAAATGCCAGCAACATAGCCACCAGCAGCGACGGCAGCAGCCACGACCGGGGCGCCGTGTGCACTAGTGCAAGTCCCGTAACCCGGCAACTGCCCGGGCAATCATCGGCGTCGGGCAGGACCAGAGACGACCCTCGATGCTAGCCATGGTGCTGGCGGCAATACTTTTTCTCAGTGCTGGGTGGCGTAATTTTTTTTGCGCCAGCGAGTTTGTATCCTGCTCTTGGTCGTCGATGATATAAAGCTCCGGCTGATGGCGTAACAGCTGTTCCAACGGTATCTGGGCACCGTATTGATTCCCTAAAATAGCCGAAAGGTTATCAAAACCCGCCGCTTCCAGCACCGCCCCGGGCAAGGTTTTCGCACCGGGGCTGTAGCCATTGGGCGCATAGATCACCGCCAGCGGCCTCGAACCCGCCGGGACGGGACGCCCGGGGTCCAGCTCGCGGCTCATCGTCGCCAGCACTTCGCGACCGGCAGCTCTTTGCTCCAGCAACACCGCGGTATCGGCAATAACCGCCGCAACATCCGCCAGCGAGCGTGCCCCCCGCACCTGTTCCACCCGATAGCCCAGTTCACGCAGCAACTGAACCAGCTGGTGATCGGAGAATTCATAGGCCAGTATCAGGTCGGGATCATAAGCCGCGATCTCCTCGACCCGGGCATGATTCAGCGGAATATCCCCAACCCGTTCCGCGTAAGCTGAATACCGCGGGTTGGCTGCCATAAACGATACCGAGCTGATTTGCTCGACGGGTGCCAGTAACAGCAGCAGCTGGTCGGTACAGAGGTTGATTGAGACAATACGCTCGGCGGCCATTGCGCCCCCACTGCCCAAGCCAGTCACCGCCGCCAGAAGCCAGAGGAAAAAGTGCGCGCGCTTGGCGGTCCGCTTCACCAATTGATCTACCTGCAGTAATGGTCAAGCCACCCGCCATGCGGGCAAGGCAGTCCCGAACTGCGGCACTTTAGGAACAGCGCCGGTTATTGTCAAACACGGGATCACCCAGCGCCCGGGCGATAGCCCGTGTCAACCGCTGCCAGCGCCTCTGCCCGGAGCCATGCAGCCATCGCGTTTGATCTTGCGTCGACCAGGGCTTTTCTGGCATGGTGCGCGCCATTTAAATGACAAAGCGTACCGAATTACATCACCAAGCAGGCGACTATGAGCACCTCAAGCACCAACACCCATGCAGTAAGGTACCTTGGCACGCTGGCCCTGAAGTCGAGCCACCCCGCCGTAAAGAAACTGCGGCGCGACGGCCATGAGCCCTCGATACACGGCAACAAGGTGTGGCGCTCGAGCTTCGTGCTGATGAATTATCTCAAGTCCAACCCCCTGCCCGAGGGGGCGAGGGTGATCGACGCCGGCTGCGGCTGGGGCCTCACCGGCATCTACCTGGCAAAACGCTTCCGAGCCGAGGTTACCGGCATCGATGCGGATGCCGACGTGGCGCCATTCCTTGCCGCCCAGGCTGGCATCAACAAGGTTGAAATCGACTTCCAGCGCAAAAAATTTCACCAGATTCGCAAACAGGACCTGATCGGCGTGCACACCGTCATCGGTGCAGATATTTGCTTTTGGGATGAACTGGTGAAACCACTGTATCGACTGATTGGCAGGGCGATGAGCGCCGGAGTGGAGCAGGTATTGATTGCCGACCCCGGACGCAGTCCTTTCTGGGAGTTGGGCAAGCTATGCGAACAAAAATTCAATGCAAGCACCATCGAGCGCCGCATCAGTAAACCCTATGCCACCAGCAAGCAGATCCTGGTGGTGCAACAGGGCTGAATACCCCGGCCCTGTGCCAGGTTTTGCCAGCCGATGAACCCGCTCAACCGTACACCCCGGGGTTGGCGCAGTGGGGGAGTTCCCTGCCCTGCAAGCCCGCCACCGTATTGGCCACCGCCATGCGCGCCATCTGCTCCCGGGCACGCCGCGTGGCGCTGCCAATGTGCGGGGTCAACACCACGTTCGGCAATGTCAGCAGTTCGCTGTCCGGCGCCAGGGGTTCGCGCTCAAAGACATCGATTCCAGCGGCAAACAGGCGCCCGCTGCGCAGCGCCTCGCAGAGTGCCTCCTCATCGACGATACCGCCACGGGCGGTGTTGACCAGAACCGCGCCGTGCTTGATGTGTGCCAGCGCCCGGGCATCAAGCAGCATCCGCGTGGCCGGTGCCAGGGCGATATTGACGCTGATAAAATCAGCCAGCGCCAACAACTCATCGAGGCTGCTGGCTGCAACGCCGGCGACCCGGCGCCCGGAGGGCGTCCAACCCACCACCCGCATATTGAAAGCCCCGGCGCGACGCGCAACAGCCTGCCCAATCGCCCCGAGCCCGATGATGCCCAGCGTCGACCCGCTGAGGTCACGCCCCAACAACATATCCGGATACCAGCGATTGTCTTCCCGCCAGCACTGTTCGCGAATATAGCTATCAGCCTCAACCACCCGCCGCGCCGCAGCCAGCAACAGGGCGAAGGTTAGGTCCGCCGTGGTTTCCACCAGCACGCCCGGGGTATGCCCAATGGGAATGCCGCGACGGGTGGCGGCTACCTGGTCGATATGATCGATACCCACCGACATGGTGGATACCACCTTCAGTCCGGGACAGCGCTGCAGCAGCTCAGCATCAATCCGTTCGGTGAGCATACACAGCAGGCCGTCGGCGTCTGCCGCTCTGGCCAGTAGCTGGGACCGATCTATTTGCCTGGGCTGTTGCCAAACGTCCACCGCAGCCACCGCCCGCAGCGGCGCCAGCAGGGTCTCGGGCAGCTGGCGAGTGAGCACCACCTTGGGTTTGCTTGCACACATCCTGATGCGACCTACCAAAATGGTCTGGTTTCAGTTACCAAACGCTTATTTTCGTCGAGCCGACCGACGGCAGCTCAGGCCCAACAGGCAGATGTATGGCCCTTGTCACAGCCGGGTCAAACTTCCGCCAGGTTACCCTTGCTCTCCAGCCACTTTTTACGATCCGGCGAACGTTTTTTCGACAACAGCATATCGAGTACTTCGCGGGTACCGTCGGCGTCACTGATCGACAACTGTATCAACCGGCGGGTGTCTGGATTCATAACGGTGTCCCTTAGCTGCATGGGATTCATCTCGCCAAGCCCCTTGAAACGGGTCACCTGGATTTTCCCTTTCTTTTTTTCCGCTGCGATTCGGTCCAGCACACCCGATTTCTCCGACTCATCCAGGGCATAGAAAACGTCCTTGCCGACATCGATCCGATACAGGGGCGGCATCGAAACATAGACATGACCCTCGACCACCAGTTGCGGGAAGTGTCGCAGGAACAGTGCGCACAGCAGGGTGGCGATGTGCAGGCCGTCAGAGTCGGCATCGGCCAGAATACATATCTTGTTATAGCGCAATCCGCTGAGATCAGGGCTTGCGGGCTCGATGCCCAGCGCCACCGAAATATCATGAATCTCCTGGGATGCCAGCACCTCGGACGACGCCACTTCCCAACTGTTGAGAATCTTGCCTCGCAACGGCAGGATCGCCTGGTATTCACGGCTGCGCGCCTGCTTCGCGGAGCCGCCGGCTGAATCACCCTCCACCAGAAACAACTCGGTTCGCTCCATATCGCCACCGGCGCAATCCGCCAACTTACCCGGCAGCGCCGGACCCGAGGTGACCTTTTTGCGTGCAACCTTTTTGCTTTTCCGTAAACGACCCTGGGCGTTGTTGATAAAGAGTTCCGCCAGGCGGTTGGCCTCCTCCGTGTGTTGGTTGAGCCAGAGCCCGAAGGCGTCCTTGGCAACACCGGAAATGAAAGCCGCGCACTCACGGGACGTGAGTCGCTCCTTGGTCTGGCCGGAGAACTGCGGGTCCGCCATTTTGGCGGACAATACATAGGCGCACTTGTCCCAGATATCGTCCGGGGTCAGCTTGATTCCCCGGGGCAACAGGTTACGAAACTCGCAATACTCCCGCACCGCTTCCAACAAGCCGGTGCGCAGGCCATTGACATGGGTTCCGCCCTGAGTCGTGAGGATAAGGTTGACATAGGATTCGGCGGTTGCCTCTCCTTCATCCAGCAGCCATTGTACCGCCCAGTCGACCGCTTCATTGCCGCCGGCGAAGCTTCCCACAAAGGGTTGCGCCGGCAGGGTCTCGTAGCCCGCGGTGGCTTCCCTGAGGTAGTCGGTAATGCCATCCTCAAAATACCATTCCTGCCTGTCGCCGCCATTCTCGTCCTCGAAGATCACTCGCAGGCCCGAGCACAGCACCGCCTTGGCGCGCAAAGTATGCTTGAGCCTGGAGACCGAGAATTTCGCCGAGTCGAAGTACCGGGGATTGGGCAGAAAGTGCACCGTTGTTCCGGTTTCGCGCTTCTTGCAACTGCCAACAATCTCCAGCCCGGACACCGGCTCACCGTTGGCAAAACGCATTTCGTAGACATTGCCGTCACGCTTGATGGTAACCCGCAGGGTATCGGAGAGGGCATTGACCACCGACACCCCGACCCCGTGCAACCCCCCCGAAAACTGGTAATTGTCGTTGGAGAACTTACCGCCGGCATGGAGGGTGGTCAGGATCACCTCTACCCCCGGCTTGCCGATTTCGGGGTGCAGGTCCACCGGCATGCCGCGTCCATCATCGCTTACACTCACGGAGCCGTCGCCGTGCAGCACCAGGTGGATTTCACTGCAATGACCGGCGAGCGCCTCGTCAACACTGTTATCTATGACCTCCTGGGCGAGGTGATTCGGGCGGGCCGTCTCGGTATACATACCCGGTCGCTTGCGCACTGGGTCGAGCCCGGTGAGTACTTCAATATTCTGTGCCGTATACTGGCTCATGGCTGCACTGACCTTGTCGAAGATGGAAAGTAACCAGGATAGCGAACCGGCCGCGCCATGCACTGCCCGGCCGACGCCGCGTTGGGAGGTCGCATTTTGGCAACTGGAGGGGTTTAGTCAAGGATTTAGCGTGACAAATTGCTTGCCGGTGTGTCGCATTTTCAGCCTGGTGCCGGCTCAGCCCTTGCATCAGGCCCCCCTAATAGCCACCGCAATCGTAGTCGGCATCGAAGAGTTCAGCGGAAATACGCCCCACCTCAGTGCGCACCGAACCGTCCTCACCCAGCCACAAGCGCCGGTACCCGGGTTGCGCATGATCGACCTTGAACTTCTCGCTACCGGGAGCGAACTGCACGCAGCTAGAGGGCGTTGCCAGCAGGCGGTAGTGTTGCCGTTGCTGATTGAACTCCTGGTGCACATGCCCCCACAACAGCGCTCTCACCCGTGCGCAGCCATCCAGCATCTGCAATAGCCGGTCGCCGTTGCTGATGGTTTGCTGGTCGAGCCAACGACAGCCGATAGGCACGGGGTGATGATGCACACAGACCAACAGGTACTGGTAAGGGGTATTGTGTAAAAACCGCTCCAACCGGTTTAATTCAGACTCTGCCAGCGCGCCACCGACCGCGCCGGGGATCTGTGAGTTCAGCAGGATCATTCCCCAGCGCCCTGCTGCGATGGTCCTCGCCATATGGGGGGCGGCCACCAGTTGCATGTTGGCGATATCGTCGTGGTTGCCAGGCAACCATGCGTGCTCGATACCTGTGGCCATCACCTGACGCAGCAGTTCCCGGTAGGCAGCGACACTGCCATCGTCGGAAAGGTCGCCGGTAAGTAACATCAGGTCACTGTTTCCGCTGCGGGTGGCGGCGTCCAGCACATGGGTAAGGCTGGTGCGGGTATCGACGCCCGCAAGCCGGCTATCTGCCACGGCACCGATGTGAGTATCGGTTACCTGAAGGACGGTGAGCGGCCCCCCGCTATGGTCGAGTTGCAAATGCAAAACTGTTCTTATGCCTCGTACTGATGAATGGAGTGGACATTGTCATCGAGCCCGCATCGCCGTTGGGGCCGGCGTCCAATTTGCCCCAGCGGATAACCACCGCTGCAGTGACCGGTGGTGACTCACCTACCAATTGCGCCCCCTCGCCCCGTTTACAAGGCCGAAGTGGCAAAGCGCATTGATGACCGGCAAGCCATAGTGCCAATCTTTGCGCCCGCTCACCATGAAATCCTGCGACTGAAGCACCTGCCCTATTGCCCCCTGCAAGGTTTGGGAAAGCAGGCTTCCATCCCCATGCCTCACCGCTTTGGTGCGCTACATTTTTGCCAGTGGTCGTTGTCGCCTGGGATGCCTGTTGGGCTCAACTGGCGGTGAGACTGGACGGCTAGCTCAGCAATACGTTGCGGTGAACCGAGCGGCCATTGGCCAGGCAAAGGCCCAGCCACTCCCCAAAAAAGCGGTTGAGCTGGAACTTTTCATCGCGCTGGTACATCTTGGCATTCGGATAATCGTAGCGGGGCTTGATATGGCGATGGCCCTGGCAGGCCACGACTTCCGCCATGCGCGCATCGTGGTAGACCCGCACCTGGAACTGTGGCGAGGGTGCCGGGCTCGCTGCATCGCCTCGCTGTTGTATGTCGATAATGGTCGTATAGGGGGCACGCTCCAGGATCCTCACCGCGACGTCGTGGCCGCCGAGCGCTTCAACCACAAAGCCGCCCACAGACTCGCCACGCAATTGTGGCATCAACTTTTCTATCGCCACGTAGTTGCAGGCGCAGAGCGCCTGCAGACCTGCCAGATCGACCTTGTGACGACTTCTGTGGTGAGATTGCATTGAAACGGTTTGACTCCTGCATGGTAAACGCTGAGATGGCTGTTCATGCCGTGGTACAGTAGCAGAATACGACGCCGGGCCGCAATTCGACTGAAAGCAGTTTCTCGATGATTTTTTGCAGGCGATTTTGGTACACTGCTGTGAGACAACAATGTGGTTATAACAAACGATAAGGGTAGCTGTATGTCGCGCAAGGTCACCGGGACGCTCTTGAAGCGGGCCGCAATTGGTATCACCATCCTCACATCATGCTCGCTGGCAACGGCGGCAGACAACTTGCGGACCATCTACGAACTCGCGCTACGCAATGATCCGACTATTCGCGCAGCAGAGGCGAACTACAAGGCCGGCCTGGAATTCGAAAATCTCGGGCGCGCCGGCCTGCTGCCACAGGTCAATGCGCGAGCGTTCTACAATTCGTCGGACTTGAGCAACACGGGTGATTTCCCGGCAGGAGACCTGTTGATTCCCAATGTCAATGACACCCAGGCAGATACCACCGCCTGGGGCGTCAGCCTCGACCAGCGGGTGTTCGACATGCCCGCCTGGTTCGGCTTCACCGAGGGCAAGGAATTGTCGCGCCAGGCCCAGGCCCAGTTTGCCGCCGACCAGCAGGACTTGATTATTCGCGTCGCAGAAGCCTATTTCGATGTGCTGCGCGCCCTCGACAACCTCAGGGTGGCCCGCGCCCAGGAGCGCACCAACCAGCGCCAGTTGGAGCAGACCCAGCAACGCTTCGACGTTGGCCTCATCGCCATCACCGATGTGTACGAATCCCGAGCTGTCTATGACCTGGCGGTAGCCCAGCGCCTGAGCGACGAGGGCGATCTTGGGGTGGCCCTGGAGCGGCTGTCAACATTGACTGGGCAGAAGCACGACTACGTCTGGCTACTCAAGGAAGACTACCCGGTGATGGACCCCGACCCCATGGACAAGGAAGAGTGGGTCAGTTTTGCCCTGGATAACAATTACTCCATCAAGGCGGCCGCCTACAGCCGGGATGCCGCCAACGAACTGGCCAAGGCCAGGAAATACGAACATGCACCCAAGCTGACCGCCAGGCTCGGTTACGACGACTCGCAAACAGACATCGAGCGGGAAACCGATGCGTTCCGTAATGATTTCAATCAGGACTTCGACGGCACTTCAGTGCGACTGGACCTGAGCCTGCCCCTCTACAGCGGTGGCGCCATCAGCGCATCCCGGCGCCAGGCCTATGAACAGTACAATCGTGCCCAGGAAGTCTATGCCGGCACCGTGCGCAACACGGTACAGGCAACCCGGGCACTGCACCTGCAAACTACGGTTGACGTCGCCACCACCAAAGCCAGGCGCCAGTCGATTACCTCCAGCAAAAGCGCCTTCGAGGCGACCCAGGCGGGCTATGAGGTTGGCACCCGCAACATCGTCGACGTGTTGAATGTGCAGCAGAACCTGTTTACCGCAGCACGCGATTATGCCAATGCCCGCTACCAGTACGTCATCGATATGTTAAGGCTGAAAAGAGAGGCCGGTATTATCAGCCCGCGCGATGTAAACGAGTTGAATAACTGGCTGACACCCCCCGATGCGCCCACGCTGTCAGGCACGCCTCTCACCGAATAATGCCCTTACCGTGCTTACCGGCCCGACCGCTCGACGACGCTGTCAATCACATCCAGCAGGCGCTGCAGTGACCCACGGTTTTGCTCCACCACCCGGTAAGCACGCTCACCCCACTCCTGGCGGTAAGCCGGCTTGTCTAACAGTTTGACAATGGCATTCTCGAGATCCAGTGCACCCGGGCATATCTGCAGTGCTCCGGCCTCCAGCATCAGGTCGGCGATCTCCTGAAAATTAAACAGGTGGGGCCCGGACAAAACCGGCATCGACCACAACGCCGGCTCCAGTAAATTGTGCCCGCCCCTGGGAATCAGGCTACCGCCCACAAAGGCGATATCGGCGGCACCGAACAAGCCCAGTAAATCGCCCATGGTGTCGCCGATCACCACGCCAGTATCAGCGGCCAGTGAATTACCTGTACTGAGCCGATGGGGAACCAGTCCTTCCTGCACCACCAGATCCACCACCTTGTCGAAGCGCTCCGGGTGACGAGGCACCAGGATCAGCAGCAGTTTCGGGTTATGCCGCAACAATGCCACGTGCGCCCGGAGGATGACTTCATCTTCCCCCTCATGGGTACTCGCAGCTATCCAGCTCAGCCGGCCACGGCCCCAGGCCCGGCGCCAGACGCTCGCCTTGCTGCGAGCCGTGTCGTCCAACTGCATATCGAACTTGATGTTACCCGTTACCAGGGCATTTTCCGGCGACAGCCCGAGTGCTACAAAACGCTGGGCCTCGATGTCAGTCTGCACGGCTACCGCGCTTAGCTGGCCCAGCATCGACCGGGTTAACCCCTCGACACGGTGGTAACCGGTGGCTGACTTTTCCGACAGCCGGGCGTTGGCCAGTATCACCGGGATCCCGGCCTGGTGGCAACTGTGGATCATGTTCGGCCACAGCTCGGTTTCGATAATGATGAGCATCCTGGGCCGGAAATGATTGATAAAACGCCGCATGACACCGGGCAGGTCATAGGGCGCGTAGACGTGGCTAACCAATTCACCCAACAGCGCCCTGACCCGCTCAGCACCGGTAGGCGTGGTGGTACTCACCACTATCGGCACGTCGGGATACAGCATCGCCAGTTGCTTCACCAGGGGCACGCTGGCGATGGTTTCACCCACCGACACCGCATGCACCCAGATGGACTGCTGCTGCATCGGCTGCGAGTAGAAACCGAAGCGCTGACCAATACCCTCGCGGTAGGCGGGCGCTTGCAAAGAGCGCCAGTACAAGCGCAATAACAACAATGGCTGGAGCAGGAAAAATATGGACGTGTAGAGTAGTCGCACGCTGTCACTGGCCCCTTTAGCTTCAACGGAAGACAAAAGGTATACTATCTCGATTTACGCCTGCAAACGAGAGGCAGCGCCAATGCTCAACTCCCGGGAAGAGAACACTGTTGAGGTCGACATCGCCATCGTCGGCGCCGGAATCGCAGGGCTCTGGCTACTCAACCGCCTGCGCAGTGCCGGCTACTCGGCAGTGCTGCTGGAAAAATCGGCACTCGGCAGCAGCCAGACGATTGCGTCCCAGGGTATGATCCACGGGGGGCTGAAGTACGCCCTTGCGGGAACGCTCACGGGTGCTTTCGAGTCGATAAAAATGATGCCGCAGGTATGGCAACAGTGCCTCGAAGGCAACGGTGAAATCGACTTGCGTGCCACCAAAAAATTGTCGGACGACTTTATCCTCTGGTCCTCCGGCAGTGTTGGCTCGAGGCTGGTATCCTTTTTTGCCAGCAAATCATTGCGTGGCCGGATCGAGAAACTCCGGCGGGAGGACTATCCCGGACCTTTCGCGAATTCGCCGTATAAAGGCACCATCTATCGCCTGGTCGATGTGGTACTCGATATCCCCTCGTTGCTCGACAACCTGTCTTCCCCGCACCTGCCGGCGATAGCCAAAACCGAACAGTTGCACTGGAGAACCGGCGAGCAAGGGGTCCAGAGCGTGCTCTGCGATCACGGCGTTACGGTGCGGGCACGCCGCTACGTGATCACAGCCGGCGAAGGCACCGGCGAAATCCTTGGCGCACTGGGTATCAAGCAGCCGGAAATGCAGATTCGACCGCTGCACCAGGTTATGGTAAAACACAAGCTTCCCTACAGGCTTTACGGCCATTGCATCGGCGCCCAGACATCGGCGTCGCCACGCCTGACCGTGTCCACCCACCCATGCAAGGATGGCGACCTCGTCTGGTACCTTGGCGGCGACCTGGCCAATGACAGTATCGAATGGTCGAGCGACAGGTTGATCGACCACGCCCGCCGGGAACTGGCGGATATATTCCCCTGGCTGGACTTCAGCACAGCGCAGTGGGCAACTACCATGATCAACCGCGCCGAACCGAAACAGGAGCAGTTGATCAAACCCGACACCGCGTTTGCAACCGCAGTCGATGCCCAGAAAAACGTCGTGGTTGCCTGGCCCACCAAACTGAGCCTGGCACCGGATCTTGCCCAGCAGGTAATCACGCTGTTACAGGATGAGATTCAACCCGGGCCCGCTGTGCATTTCGAGGGACTTTCCGCACTGCCGAAAGCGCCAATTGCCACCCCGCTGTGGGACCAGGTCTGGGGTTAGACAGTGGAACTGCGGCAGCTCGGGAACACCGGAATATGGATATCGGTACTGGGGCTTGGCACGGTAAAGCTGGGCCGTGACCAGGGCGTCAAATACCCCAAGCAGTTCATCATTCCCGACGACCGCCAGGCGAGGGCCCTGCTGGCCAGGGCTCGGGAACTGGGCATTAACCTCATCGATACCGCCCCCGCCTACGGCAGCAGTGAACAGCGACTGGGGGAGTTACTCCACAAGCAGCGCCCTGACTGGGTTATCTGCACCAAGGTGGGAGAGGAGTTCGAACGGGGAGAGTCGCGCTACGATTTCACCCCAGAGCATGTTCGCGCCAGTGTTGAACGCAGCCTGGCGCGACTCAGAACCGACTACCTCGACCTGGTACTGGTGCATTCCAACGGCGATGACGCGGCCATCATTCACCAGCACGACCCCTTGGCAGTTCTTGGAGATTTAAAAAAGCGCGGCGTGATCCGCGCCTTCGGCATGTCGACCAAGACGGTCGAAGGCGGCCTGCTTGCGGCATCACGTTCGGACTGTGTCATGGTCACCTACAACCTGGACAAGCGGGACGAGCAACCGGTGCTCGACTACTGCTCGCACCATAATAAAGGAGTCCTGATCAAGAAAGCGCTGGGCAGCGGCCACCTGAGTCGTGAACTGGAGGATCCCGTGCGCGCCAATATGAAATTCATATTCGACCATGACGCCGTCAGTGCTATTGTTTTAGGCACTATTAACCTTCGGCATCTTGCGTCCAATGTAGCTACCTGCAACGCCGTGGTGCCCGCGTGACCCACTCAACGCCCCATGCCACCAATAGCGCAAATGCCGGCTTTCAGTCTAGTCAACCAGCTCAAGATAGGCCCGCGCCGCAACTTCCGGCGCCACCTTGTTCAGTACTCCCGGTAGCATGCCTGGCGCAGCGGGATGCTCGATGGCATTGCGCATCGCATCGGCCAGGCGGCGGGTAAAACCAGCCTCCGGCTCATAAGCTACACGCACCCGGGGCTCGTAGAACTCAGCCGCGGCGGCATAGTCACTGACCAGGAACTGAGTGCCAAGTACAGCGGCCTCCAGACATACATAGGGCGTTGCTTCTGCCCATCCCCGGTATTCGCTACGTGAGGGCAACACCAGCAATTTGGCCCTGGCGATGTAGGGATAGGGGTTAGGCTGGTAACCCAGCAGCTTGACCCGGCCCACTAGGCCCAACTCGCGGGCTCTGGCTTCCAGACCAGCCTTCTCCTGGCCACTGCCAACCAGCCATAGCGGTAGCGCCAGGTCTGCCATTACATAGGCATCCAAAAGTTCGTAGACGCCTTTGCCCTTGGACAAGCTGCCAACAAACAGGATGAAGTCCTCGGCAACGGTAAACGCTGTCGACTGCTGACGCACTTGTTCCGAGTCTAGCGGATTGTAGAGCACATGGGGTACTTGCAAGCCTAACTTGCCAACCTCCTGCGCCACCGTGGCACAAACAGCAGCCAACATATCATCGCGTTGCGCCTGGCGGTGCAGCTTGGAGTCCTGCCAGCCCGGCGACAGCATCTGGTGGATGACCGACAGCACTTTATAAGGATCAAAATATGAAGGGCAAGCGCTAGTGAAGTCCTTAATCACCAGGTCAAGGTGGTCCTCCCAGCCCCGTTGCTCCAGCACAGAAGCTATGCGTTTACTCAACACTCGATCGGAGTGTTGCTCGAACCAGCGCGGAAACAATTTATGCAGTTGCACAACTCGGGCCAGCCGCAGCAATGGATCACTGCGGGCACGGCCGGTATAGCAGATATTGTACTGCGGAGGCACCGGTACCAGGCTGCGCTCGCCAGCCACGATGTGCAGCACCGGGCAGCCAAGCTGCCGCAACGCACCCTGCAAACCGAGAATCCAGGTGGTCGACCCCGATAAGCGCAGGGTGCCGGACAAGAGTACGATACGCATTTGGCTGTAATCTGCAATCGCATCGTTGGCATGCTCAGACAACAGACGCTCCTTAGGGTATGATTCGTTACACTTAGTCTGCAGCAAATGCTAACCTAATCCCTAATGATCGGCCATGCAAATCGATGAACGTGCTTTTTATCAGTGAGCATGCAGTGCACATTGGCGGCATCGGGGCGGTAATTGAGCAATTGTGTCGAGGCCTGAAAAAACAAGGTCACAACTGTTATCTCTACTGCAGCCAGCAAATGGCTCTGGAACCCGGAGCCACGCTTTTTGATGGCATTCACATCGGCCCGCTTGCGGCGCCAGCACGGCGCACTGACCTGCGCCAGTACATTGCCAACCGCGCCGCCTACCGGGAAGTTGCTGCGTTTTTGCAGCAATGGCACATCGACCTGATCCACTGTCACGAAGTCCACCGCTCCCTATACACCGCGGGCAATGTCGCGCATCAGCCCATTGTGGCTAGTTCCCACGGCGGCGTTTTTCACAAGCGCTATAAAAAGCCACGAGTGATAGCTGCCTACCAACGTTTTGCCAAGCGGGTTTACTGTGTAACCGTGCTCAACAGCGCCATGGAATACACTCTTAAACAGCGCTTCGGCAGCATGTTCAAAAGCGTAGTGGTCGCCAATGGTATTGCTGATGAATGGTTGCGTGACGAGCCCCGATCCAGCCGCGACATTCTGCTTTGCGTCGGCAGGCTGTCGGCAGACAAATGCTACGACCTCGCCATAGACGCCTATGCAGCCAGTGCCGCTCGCCATCGCTATGGCTTGGTTATTGCCGGTTCCGGCGCCACCCGGGAAGAGCTCGAAGCATGCGCCAGGACACAACAACTGGCCATTGTAGATGCCGCCCCACCTGCCAATGCTGCGGCCAACACCGTCTACTTTGCCGGCTACCAGATTGGTGTTAACAAGAAAGCCCTATTCGCCAGGGCGCGATTGTTGTTGCACCCATCTCGATTTGAGGCCTTTGGCATTGTACTGCTTGAAGCCATGGCCCAATATGCGCTGCCCCTGTGCGCCAATCTGGAAACCTATCGCTCGCAATTTCCGCCACCAGAGTTTTACGTGGCTTACGTGGAGCAGCCGCTAGCCAGTGAATGGGCCCGGGTGATCGACCACAACAGCGAACGGCCGGATCTGGCAACCCTGACCAGCGCCAATCAGCAGGCGGTCCAGCGCTTCGCGTGGAGTCGCATTTACCAGCAATACTACGCCTGTTATGAAGCCGCGCTGGCAGCATCACAAGCCCCCGCGTAAGCCAACAACGCTTATCGTGCTCCAAGCTCATTGCGGCGTGCCTGCTGTGCAAGCAGCTCCAGCCACACCTGCTGCGGCTCTAACGTTTTCAGACACTGCGCCTGCGGCCCACTGTAACCAGCTACCCTACACTGTCGCTTGTAGCAGGGAATGCAGTCGTAACCCTGCGCCACCATGTGCGTTGAATAGGGCCCCCAGGCGCCTATGAGTCCCGGGTCGGTGGGCCCGTAAACGGCAACCATTGGCGTACTGAGGCAGGCTGCTATGTGGGCGAGTCCGGTGTCATTGCACACGGCACCCGCGCTGCCCATCATCAGCGACGCCAGGTCCGTCAATGGCAGTCGGGGTAAAACCTCGCAATGCGCAAAAGGCGCCGCCAGTTGCCTGGCCTGCTCCTGTTCCACGACCGACCCCCAGGGTAGCAACACCCGGTAACCGCAATCACCGGCCAGCGCAAACAGGCTGTTCCACTGGCTATCGGGCCAGCGCTTATTGCTCCAACTGGCGTTGGTAACACAGACCAGGTAGGGCTCGGACGGCGGCGCAAATCCAGGCTCGGGCCACTGTCTGGCGCCCAGGCCAAAATCGATCGGGGTGTCGGGCAATGGGTAATCCAGCGCCCGTGAGTACATTTCCCTCCAGCGGCGGATAGCGAGCTGCCTGGTGTTCACCGGAAAACGGTGATGATACGCAAGGTGAGCGCCCCACTCGCGCACGGAATCACTATCGGGGCCGTATTTCTCACCCCGCGCCAGCGCGGTCACCACCGCGCTCTTGATGTTGGTTTGGGAATCGACCACCCGGTCGTAACGGGTGGAGCGCAGTTGTGTGAGAAAGCGCGGCACTTCGCCGTTGCGCCAGTAATGTAACGGTTGTTTGCGCCAGCGCCGGTGCGCGGTGACGATGGTATTGGCGACCGCCGGGTGCCAACCCGGGATTTCAGCGAAGGCTTCATCCACCACCCAGTCGAAGCTGGCGTCGGGCAGTGCGCGACTGGCATCCGTCAGCGCGGGCAGCACCTGGATCAGATCACCCATGGAACTCAGCTTTACAATCAGAACCCGCATTCAACGTGCCCGCAGATTGGTATGTTAACTGGTGCGGGGGCCGGCATTGGCGTCTGCCCTATCGCTGTTTGATCTTCTCGACAATCGCGGTGGTCGAGCAGTCATCGAGAAACTCCAACGCCGCCACTTCACCACCATAGGACTCTACGATTTCCCAACCCACCACCTGCTCTTTGCCATAGTCGCCGCCCTTGACCAAAAGGTCCGGTTGCAGCAGGGACAGCAGTCGTTCCGGTGTGCTGTCATCAAAACTCACCACCCAGTCGACAGCCTCCAGCCCAGCCAATACCGCCATGCGGCGCTCAACGGGGTTGATGGGGCGGCCCGGGCCCTTCAAACGACTGACCGATGCGTCACTATTCACGGCGACCACCAGGCGATCTCCCCGGGCCCGGGCCTGCTCCAGGTATCCGACATGGCCCGCATGAATGATATCGAAACAGCCGTTGGTAAAAACGATTTTCTCGCCGTGGGCCCGGGCATCCTGTAGCGCCACGACCAATTGCTCTTCGCTCATGATGCCGCGCTCGGAACCTTCCTCGCGCATCAGGGCTCGCCTTAGTTCCGGACCGCTGACGGTTGCTGTACCGAGTTTGCCGACGACAATGCCACCCGCCAGGTTGGCCAGGGCAACACTGTTGGCAAAGGACTCACCGGCCGCAACACTCGCCGCCAGCACCGAGATCACCGTGTCCCCGGCGCCGGTCACATCGAACACCTCTTTCGCCCTGGCGGGCAGATGCAGGGCAATCGCATCGGGACGAAGTAAGGTCATACCCTGCTCACCCCGGGTCACCAGCAATGCTTCCAGCGACAGGTCGGCCAGCAGTTGTCGGCCCTTGCGAACCAGCTCTGCCTCCGACTCGCAATGCCCGACGACGGCCTCGAACTCATGCAGGTTGGGCGTCAATAGCGTGGCCCCGCGGTAGCGATTGAAGTCGGTGCCCTTGGGATCGACAAAAACCGGCACCTTGTGTGCACGTGCGCGTTGAATCAGCGGCTGCGGATCAACCAACGCGCCCTTGGCGTAGTCTGACAGGATAACGGCGCCCATCGGCTCAACCATTGCCAGCGCCATTTCGGTCATGGCGCCGGCATCATCGGCGCTGAACGCATCCTCGAAATCCAGCCGTAACAGCTGTTGCTGGCGGCTGATCACACGCAGCTTGGTAATGGTCGGGTGCTGGTCCGACACCCGGAAATCGCAGTAGACCCGGGCCGCCCGCAGGCGCTCTGCCAGGGCTGAGCCGGCATCGTCATGGCCGGTTATTCCGACCAGGGTCACCCCTGCGCCCAACGCCGCGATATTCAAAGCAACGTTCCCGGCACCACCCGGACGATCCTCGATCTGCGCGACCTTGACCACCGGTACCGGCGCCTCGGGAGAAATCCTGGAGGTCGCGCCATACCAATAGCGGTCCAACATGATATCGCCCACCACCAGTATCTGGGCACGATCAAAATGCGGCATGTTCAACTGCATGTCTAGCCAGTCTCCGGGTTTACTTGGATTCTACGGAACGCTCGGAATCATACCACAAGTTCCGGTTTGCCCCGGCCCAGCTTATTGGCTATGGTGCGGGCGCTGCCAGGTCGACGGGGGATGTACAGGGTGAAGCTACCGCTTGATATAAACGAGGTAAAAGGGTTTCTTGCCGAGGATGAGGGCCAGGCGCTATTTGAGGCAGCCAGGCTTGCGGCGAGCCGGGGCCCTGTGCTCGAAATCGGCAGTTACTGCGGCAAATCCACGATCTACCTCGGTCTCGCCTGCCAGACCCTGGGGACGACCCTGTATGCGGTAGACCATCACGCCGGCTCCGAAGAGCACCAGCCGGGGGAAATGTTTCACGACCCCGGACTGTTCGATACCGCCAGTGACCGGATGGACAGTTTCAATACGTTTCGCCGCAATATCCGCGCAGCGGGCCTGGAGGACACTGTGGTACCGGTGGTCGCACCGTCGGGCCTGGTGGCACGGGACTGGCGTACCCCGCTGGGAATGGTATTCATCGACGGGGGGCACAGCCTCGAGGCCGCCCTGGCGGACTACCGCGACTGGAGCGGACATGTTGTGCACGGCGGAATTCTGGCGATACACGACCTCTTTCCCAACCCAGCAGAAGGGGGACAAGCCCCCTACACCATCTACCAACTGGCGCTGGCTTCAGGCCTTTTCGAGCCGCTACCGCAGGTCTGCACCCTTGGATTGTTGCAGCGGCGGTAACAGGTTCACCCGGGTAAACAGCCGGGCTGCCGGGGTGTGTCCGGTGAGTGCATCCGCTGCCAGCAGGATCGCCCCAGAAGTCCAGGTGGGCCGTTCATCGGGCCACATAATATCTTCAATAAACTGGTAGCCGGTCCAGAATGCACCTTCATCATGGCGCCACTGGTGCAACCAACTGTATACATTCACCGCCCGCGCGTGGTCGCCCGTCGCCAGCAGTGCCATGGTCAATTCACAGGATTCAGCCACCGTCACCCAGGGCTCATCGCTGGTGCAGCGCACGCCCATTCCCTCCTCGACGAACTCCTCCCAACGTCGCTGCAAGCGGGCCCGCGCCGGTGCCGGGGCATAGACACCACACAGCACGGGATAGAACCAATCCATGGAGTAGCGCGCCTTGCTTTCCCAGGTACGATCGAAGCGCTCGGGCTTGTTGCGCAGCGCATTGCCCAGGGCCGCCCGCGCCGACAGCCAATGAGGGCGATGTTCGCCGACGGTTACAGCGATATTGTGGGCGCACTCGAGACTCTTGAAAATGGAGCTGCAGCCGGTAACCAGGGCGTCCTCTCGCGGTTGGCCGCAGGCGTCGACCGCCCAGTGAATGTCGCCGTGCTCGGTCTGGAGGCGCAGCACGAACTCGATGGCATTCTCCACCGTGGGCCAATTCGAGCGTAAAAAAGACTCATCGCCCGTAACCAGGTAATGGTGCCAGACACCCACCGCGATATAGGAGACAAAATTGGATTCCCTGCGATCGGTATTCTCAGGCTCACCCCGGATATAGGCCGCCCACCAGCTGCCGTCCTCGAGTTGATTGTGCTGGAGCCAGCGGTAAGCGCGAACCGCAGCGGCGTGCTCACCGCCAATGCTCAGGCCCATCGCCGCCTCCACATGGTCCCAGGGGTCGAGGTGTCCGCCGTGAAACCAGGGAATGGCGCCGGAGTCCTCCTGACTGCGCAGGATAAAATCAACCGTGGGGCGCAGGTAATCCTGGGGGAACAGGCCCCTTGAGAGATACAAACCACTCATGCGGCTTTCTCCTTGTAAAAGTACATCACCACGCTCTTCCCCATAACGGGGTTGAGGGCTTTCTCAGTGGCCTGGGTGAGCCAGGGCTGGTCGATGATGTCCCAAACCAGCAGCCGATGGTATAGCTTGACAACTGGATTACTGTCCTGGGTGTCCCAGAAAGCGCACTTGAGCCACCAGAACGGTGAATGCAGGGCGTGAGCCCAATGCCGGTAGTAGTAGCGGAAGCCACAGGATTCAATATCCTGGCGCAACTCGTTGGCATTGAAAATACGCAGGTGCCCGCCCTCACAATCGTGGTATTCTCGGCTGAAAGCCCAGCAGATCTTTTCCGGCCAGGAACGCGGCACGCTGGCACAAAACGCGCCACCGGGCTTCAAAACCCGCTCGATTTCGGCCAGCACCCCGCGCCAGTCCTCGATATGCTCAAGCACTTCAGAGCAAATGACCTTATCGAAGGTATTGTCGGCAAACGGTAACTTCAGGGCATTCGCGCAGGAAAGAGCAAATCCCGCCTCACCGGATGCGTGGGGCGCTAACGGCGAGAATTTTTCGATGGCGGTTTTCAGGTCATCGATATTCAGATCGATGCCGAAAACGTGAACGTTTTTATCCATATGTGCCGTGATGGCATGGCGGCCGTCACCGCAGCCAAGATCCAGCACGTAGTCGCCAGGCTGCAAACCCAGCCGGCTGTAGTCAACTGTTCTCATAAGTCTCAAGTACACGTCGGTAGTAGCCGGCCATCTGGCGCGCACTGACGTTCCAGCAAAATTTTTCCAAGATTCTTTCGCGGCCAGCGTGTCCCAACTGTTCGCGTCGCGCCGGGTTGTCCAGCAAATGCGAAACCGCAACCGCGATGGCCGCGGCGTTGCGGGTTGGCACCATCACGCCAGCGTCGCCCACAACTTCTGCCAGCGCGCCACCGGTGGTGGAAACCACCGGCACCCCACAGGCCATGGCCTCCCCCGCCGGCAGCCCAAAACCCTCGTACACCGACGGTACCACCACCAGTGTTGCCTCGGCATAGTAGCGCACCAGGGCCTCGGTCGAGATCCCGCTGACAAACCTTATCGCATGACCCACACCCAGTTTGGCGATCAGGCGCTCGGTCTCGCCACCGGGCTTGGGCTTGCTGACCAGCAGCAGTTCCAGACCCGGATACTGCTCCAGCAACTGGGCCAGGGCCTCAACCAGGTAGCGCACCCCTTTAAGCGGCGCATCGGCGGAGGCAGTCGCCATCAGCCTGAGCGGTTGGCGCTCGACACCGGGCAAGGGCGCGAAGACCTCGGTGTCGATACCGTTATATACCAGCTCGATGCTGTCTTCCGGCCTACCGAAGGCCAGCGCGATATCCTTTCGCGATTGGGCCGATACGGTGACCACATGGCGCAACTCTCGGGCCACCCGCTTTTGCATGGTCAGAAAGTGATACCAACGCCGGATCAACAGCTTTTGCCACCATTTGCCAGCGGCATTGAGGGCGATCATTTTGTCGCTGGTAATCGGGTGATGTATGGTGCTGACCAGCGCCTGGCGGCGCTGGATATTGAGCATACCGTAGGCCAGGCATTGGTTGTCGTGCACCAGATCGTAGCGGCTGCCATGGCGCTTCAGGTAGTCATCCACACGCATACCGAACGCCAGCGGCTCCGCAAAACCGCCGGTGAGCTTGCCAAACCACTCTACCCAGTTGCTCAGTTTGCCCAGGTGACCCGGCCGAATCGATCCCAGACCGTTTTCGTAAATATTCATTCCTGGTAGCTTGATCAGCTTGACCCTCGGGTCGAGGTGGGGATAGGGCTCTCCGGATATGACATCAACCTGGTGTCCTGCTTCCACCAGCGCCTTGCTCAGGTATTTGAGGTAAATGCCCTGGCCTCCGCCATAGGGTGCGCTGCGATAGCCCAGCAGACATACCCGCAGTGCGGCTCTTGGCGCCGCTGAGCCGATGGGTATTACCTCCGCCGATTGGCCATCAAGGGGGGGACTCGATTTTGCTTCCGCCTGATTGGTCAACACAATTCTCCTGTACCCCACCTGCTGCAGCGAGGCCTTGTGGCTCCTGCAGTCCGCCGACGGTATACGCAAACATTGCCGCTTGCACCTGTCGTCGCCTCCATCCGGGCCGACAGAGGTTGTGCGCTGGCACAACAATGCAACGCAACCACCCTGCAGGAGCTGGCCGCCCTATCTCACCGACTCGACGCTCTGATTTTTCTGCTGCCTGTCGCCACAGCTTGTACCGCTGGGTGGGCTTCTCGCCAGATCCCGCACGCTGTGTGACATTTCTCACCACCGCCGCCGTAGCCACTATTGGGGTCCTGGTCGCTAAAACCCGCAGCATGCGCAGGCTCTCGACCAGAACTGCAGATCGCGGGAAGACAGGGCGCCCAGGCGGAAATTATCGTAACAGCAGTATACAGCAAACCATGCCCAGACGCGGTATCATTCGCAACCATCAACACAGCGGACAGAGCCGAGGGAGTGCCACCATCAAACTGACCACTATGGCGGACGCCGAGTTCGGTCGCTTGCAGCAAGGGGCCAGGGTACTGGAGCAAGATGCCCGGGGCCCAAAGGTAATGATTCTCGCCGACGGCCGAATCATGAAGCTGTTTCGACTGCGCAAGACCTTTACCAGCGCGCGTTTGTTTCCCCACAATTTGCGCTTCGCGAAAAATGCCCGTACGCTGCAGAAGCTCGATATCCCAACCGTCAGCGATGTGGTCTGTTTCAAACTCGCCTCAACCCCGCTAAGCGGTGTGCTGTATCAGCCGCTGCCGGGTAAAACCCTTCGTCAATTGGGAGCAGCGGGTCTGGCGACACCAGCGGACTACCGTCAAACTGGCCGATTTATCGCGGACCTGCACCATGCCGGCATCCTGTTCCGCTCGATTCACCTGGGCAACGTGGTCAGGTCTACCGACGGTGAGCTCGGCCTGATCGATATGGCCGACCTGTCACGACAACCTTTCCCCTTGTTAAAGCCCCAGCGCAAACGCAACTTCCGCCACCTGTTCCGCCCCGACGAGGACCATGACTACCTGTCAGGAAACGACAAACGCGCCCTGCTTGACAGTTACCTTGGCCAGTGCGGGCCGGCGTTCGCGGAGGATGCCGGGTTGCGGCGCGAGCTGGAGAGGCTGGCGAGATTAACGCAGGGCTGACGCCCCCTCCCGGCCGCCCATCGGCGACACGGTAAAACCCTCCCGGCTGATTTCAAAGCCCTCGGCCAGGCGCGCCCTGTCGCCTCGAACCAGTTCGCCAGTCGGGCGCTGGTCCCACAGTTTCTTCCACTCCAGGAAATGCAGGTAGGGAAAGTGCCGCGCGGTGATTTTATCGCAACTGAGTTCCCCGTTGCGCCAGTACCAGCGTTGCGGAAAATCGCGGCTACCGTCTTCCCATGCCACCCGGCCGAAGCTGGTGCTGTAAGCCTCATTGAAGCTGGCCGAGCGCATGTAGGGATTGCGGAAGTAAACCATTCGTCGCAACCAGTCCGGCCAATCCTTGTGGCGCATAAACAACTCACCAAAGCTTTTTTCATCGAATGCCGTATGCTCCGGGCGTTCGAATACGGCGCGCCAGCTTGGCTCCTGCATAAAGGCCTCGCGGGCGAACGCGGTGTTGGCCAGCACGGTGAAGTGGCCGCTCACCCGACGCTTGTGGAAGGAAACCAGGCTATGGCGCAGCATCTCTGGCGTGATGAATCCCATGATATCGCCGTAGATGATGTCGATATCACCAAATGCCCAGTAATCGTAGTCGGCAATTTCAGCGGCATGAATGTGACCATAGGCCGGCTTGATATCGCACAGTTTGTAGGGCCCGGCCGGCTTGAAATCGATGCCCAACGCCGCACTCACGCGCTGCTGGTAGTCAGCAAAAGAACAATGGCAGAAGCTGGCGTTGGGGGGCGCGTTTTCCGGTTCGCCACAGTCGGTGTAAAAGCGCCAGTGGATAGCCGGATTCCAGCGCATCGACTCCAGGTAAAAATCCATCCAGAAAGGCCAGCTGCCGAAGTAGGGTATCAACACGACGATGCGGGGTGCCGTCATCAGGCAGGCGCTCCGCCGCTACCAGAACGGGTGCCGGCCTGGGCTGTCGCGCCGGAACCGTCGTCAGTCCCGCCATACCTGCAATTTCCCAGCCGGCTTGCAACGAAGGGAAAGCCCCAGAACGTCGCTGCACCGGCCTGCAGGGAGAACTGCTGCTGCAAACGCTGCTGCATTAGCCCAGCCAGTTTCTTGCGCGCCACCTGATCGAGGCGATAGAGATGCCGCATGCAATCGGCCAGGGCTGCCGTATCCCCCAGCGGGAACAGCATTCCACTATCGCCCACCACCTCGCTGGCGCCGCCGCAATCGCTGGCCGCAATGGGCACCGAGGCGGCCATCGCCTCCAGCAACACCATGCCGAAGGGCTCATGATCCGAGCTCAGGAGAAAAGCATCGAAAGCCCTGAACAATCGCGCCGCCCCGGGTATTGGCCCTGTGAGCCGCACCCGTTGCTGCAGGCCCAGGGACTCGATCTGTTGCCGCAGCTCCTGTTCAAGCCTGCCCTTGCCGACAATCAGCAGTTGCGCCTGGTCCAACTCATCGGCCACCGTCGCAAACGCTGCCACCAAGGTTTTTTGATCCTTATCCGGATGCAGGCGGCCGACGTTACTGAACACAAATGTATCGTCGGCGATCCCGAGTTGTCCCCGGGCTTGTTCCCGCGACAGCAACGCAGCCTCCAGGGCTTCGACATCGACCCGGTTGTAAAGCGTGCGGATACTCGGGTGAGGCCATCGCGGCAAGCTCTTGCGGACGTCGTCCCGCACCGCATCGGATACCGCGAGCAGGGCGAGATTCTCACGTCGCCGGTTCACGTACCAGCGACGCATGAAGCGCTGGTAATCACCAAAGGCATGATGCACCCCGACCACGAACAGGCCGGGTACGTGGCTCGCGACAAACAGCGGTTTGTAGCGATGGGCGACGGCAAAATGTATGTCGCGCTGCTCACATATTTCGGTTACCGCGGCGATGGCCGCACGCTTGAGGCCACGGATCTGGCGCGAGCTGAATTCGAGAAAAATCACCTCGTCACCACCGTTGGCATCCGCCACCGACTCATTTGCGGCGCCCGCCAGGTATACCGTGGTGACGCTGATGTTAGTGCCGTTGAACAGACTCACTGTTTGCCGGGCGACGTCCAGGAAGGGCTGGCCATAACCATGGCATAGCTGCAGCACTGTTGTCCCACCCGCAGGCCGGGTATTTAGAGAGAAGGTCTGTGCCATGCTTTCAGCTCAACGGTAGGTTCGGATCGACACCAAAATCTCGACGGTAGAGCTTACCAGCCCGCGCGCAAACCTGCGACCACAACCGCCGGTCGGCCAGCGCCTCGCGCAGTGGCAGGCCGGTATAGCGGCGCACGAATCGCAGCACATCACGATACCCGAGACCAATATCAAGGGCGGAAAAATAGAGTGCACCCAGATCCTTGACCTGCCAGCGGCGAGGTGTGTGATCGCGGATCTGGGCCCGGTGCAGGTCGATCAAATAGAGCAGCGGCGCGGAAGTTCGATCCCAGCTCACCGGCATCAGGAAGTGGCAGAGGTAGAAATCCCGGTGATTCATCCCCTGCCCGTGCATGATGGCGGCCACCCGCGCCACCGCCTCGATCAACAGGCGCTTCTCGCGGTAATCAGGTGCCGACCGCGGCCATCGGGCACAGTAATCCTCTAGGCTGACCACCGCTTCCAACTCTTCGGTAATGAGGAACGACAATTGCTGTGCCGGGTTGAGGCCACGCTTGCCGTAGCCGACGCAGTGCATGGTGTCGACGCCGTGCTGGTGCAAAAACTCAATGGCAAGCCACTCGTTTTTTGCACCCAGTATCGGCAGCCGGAGCTGAGCGAGATTCTTGATGATTTCAGCCCAACCCACACCGCGGTGAAGCTTGAGGAAGTAGGGCTTGCCCTCGAACAAAAAGCGCTGGGTGGTGCGCCCCTCCTTATCGCGATAAACCTCGCCCTGCACCCGCTGCACCGCCGCAAACGGATCCGGCCACGCGCGCTGGAAATCGTCCCGCAGATACAGGGTCATGCTTGCGCCGCCAGGGTTTCAATCAGTTCTGCCGCGGTTGCAGTCATGCTGAAAATGTCAGCCTCGGCGGCAAAACGCCGACCGCGCTCAACCCAGTTATCAGCAGGGCCGAACAGGAGCCGTGCCAGGCCCGCGTTGAGCGCAGCCTGCTCGAACGGCGAGGGCAGCACCACCCCCATCGCGTTGTCTTCGACATAATGGGCATAACCGCAGACATCAGTGGTTAGCACCGGCAAACCGGCGACCATTGCCTCGAGTAAGACGGTGCCCGTGTTCTCGCGTCGAGCCGGGTGAATCAGCACATCCGCACCCCAGAGGAACGCCGGTATATCGTCCCGCCCCTGCAGGAAGCGAACCCGGTCGGCGATACCCGCGCGGCGCGCCTGTCGCTCGAAGCCAGCACTATTATCCTGCCCCACCACAAATAGGATGCTGCTCTCGCGCTGCCCAGGTGGCAGCGCCGCCATGGCAGCGATGGCGCGATCGAGACCCTTGGTACGAAACCCGGATCCCACCATCAGCACCAGCTTTTGCCCGGGTGCCAACTGCCAGTGCTCGCGGAACCGGCGCCGCTGCTCAACATAGTCCGACGGCATCACCCGGTCCCGGCGGATACCCGGTGGCAACAGGTGAAACCGGTTTGCGGGCGTTTGGTAGTAGTGGCGAAACACGCCGATTTCCCTGCCTGAAATCATCAGGATTTGGGTGGCGCCGGTGAACACCGCTGCCTCGAAGGCACTGTAGAGCCTGAATCGCGGGGTCAGTCGCGACCAAAAGCTGCGCTCCTCGGTCAGTTTGGCGAGGTAACAGGTGTCAGCCGCGTAGTAAATATCGAGGCCGGGCATTTTATTGAAGCCCACCACCGCAGCGTAATCCCCCCGCGCCAGCGCCATTGCGAGGGACTCCGCAAAGGCCTGGTCACGGCGGTGATTGCTATGTCCTCGTACCGGAATTATCTCAACCTCCAGCCCTGGAATCGCGACCGGTCCCTGCCACTCGCGGCAATAGACGGTGACCTCATGGCCCCGGTCGAGGCAGGCGCTGGCAATGGCCAGCATGTCTTTTTGCAGGCCGCCATAGGGGAACACCTTGAACAACGCGAAGGCAAACCGCATCATTTTGCCCCGGCGCCGGCCAGCAGCCCATCGAGCCGGGCGAGCACCTGCCCCGGCTCCAGCTGCACCAGGCAATTGAGATGGCCCAGCGGGCACTCGCGCTCAAAGCAGGGTCTACACGAAAGTTCGATCGACGCTATCTCCACCTGCTGCGCCAGGGGTGGGGTAAAGCCCGGGCTGGTGGAACCGTATACGGCGACTAGTGGACAGCCTACCGCGGCGGCAATATGCATCAGTCCGGAGTCGTTCGACACCGCCCCCGTGCACAGGGCGAGCAGATCGACCGCATCCACCAGTGACGTCGCCCCACTGGCATCGACGTAATGGCTGCGGGATGCGGGGGGCAGTGCCTCTGCTATGGCCGTTGCGCTGGCCTTGTCGTTGGCGGAACCCAGCGCCACCACTTGCCAGCCACGCTGGATATAGCTCTCTGCCAGCGCGGCAAAATGCCGCGCTGGCCACTGCTTGGCCGGCCCGAATTCTGCGCCCGGACAGATGCCCAGCAGGGGCCGCTCGCCATCCAGGCCCAGCGCTGACCGCAACTGCTGTTGATTGCCAGCATCGATTCCCAACGTCGGCCAGGGCAGTGGCCGCGGCAGGTCGGCGCCCGGCGGCAGGGCCAGTGCCGCAAAGCGCTCCACCATGAGCGGGTAGCGCTCGGGGTCGAGGCGACGGATATCATTGAGCAAACCGAAACGCATCTCGCCCCGCCAACCCGTGCGCACGCCGATACCCGCAAACCAGGGCACCAGCGCAGACTTCAGGGAATTCGGCAGGACGATAGATTGTCGGTAGCCCTCAGGGCGCAACTGCTGGCCCAGTTGGCGTCGCGCACCCAACTGCAACTTGCCATGACCCACCGGCATATGCAGGCTGCGCCTGACTTCGGGCATGCGCTCAAGTACCGGGGCTGCCCAAGCCGGTGCCAGCACATCCAGTTGCAAACCCGGATGCTGCGCCGCCAGCAATTTAAACAGTGTTTGCGCCATCACCATATCGCCAACCCAGGAGGGTCCGACGATCAGCACCTTGTGGCTGTTATTTTCTGCATCCATCGGTTTACCCCGCCCCGGTGACCGGCGGATCAGGTCTTGGGATCAGGCTGTCGCGGCAACTGCCAGCGACCCAGCGGCGGCGCCGGCATCACCGGGCGCGTCGCTGACCGGCACCATCAGGCTACCGGGGCCAGCCAGTCGAGACGCTCCTTGTTGTGCCCACGCACGGTTTCAAAAAAGGCCTTTTGCAGTTGCTCGGTGATGGGACCGCGGCTACCCGCCCCTATCGAGCGGGCATCCAGCTCCCGTATCGGCAGAACTTCTGCCGCAGTGCCGGTAAAGAAGGCTTCATCGGCGATATAGACCTCATCACGGGTAATGCGCTTTTCAAGCACACGGTAGCCCAGGTCCGCAGCCAGTTTGATGACCGCATCACGGGTAATGCCGTCGAGGCAGGAAGTGAGCTCCGGGGTATAGATTACGCCGTCGCGCACCAGGAAGAAGTTTTCCCCGCTGCCCTCGGCCACATAACCCTCCGGGTCCAACAACAGTGCCTCTTCAGCCCCGCCATTCAGCGCTTCGCGCAGGGCCAGGATCGAGTTGATGTAGTTACCATTGGCTTTGGCCTTGGTCATGGTAATGTTGACATGGTGGCGGGTGTAACTGGACGTTCGCACCACGATACCCCGGTTCATGGCATCGGGATCCATGTAGGAGGGCCAGTGCCACGAGGCGATCATGCAGTGGGTCCTGAGCCCGTCTGCGCGCAGGCCCATACCCTCCGAGCCAAGAAAGCACATGGGACGGATATAGGCCTCGTGCAAATCGTTATCGCGGATAACGGCTTTTTGCGCCGCCATCAACTCGTCCCGGTTCCAGGGCATATCCATGCCGAGGATCTTGGCCGAGCGAAACAGCCGCTCGGTATGCTCCTGTAAACGAAAAATAGAGGTGCCCAAGCCGTCGGCGTGATAGGCCCTGACCCCCTCGAAAACACCCAGGCCGTAGTGCAGTGTATGGGTCAGTAAATGTACCTTGGCGTCCCGCCAGGGAACCATTTCCCCGTCCAACCAGATAACTCCATCGCGATCAGCGAAAGACATTGTGAAAGCTCCTGTATCACCTCGATCATGCCACCGTGCTGCAAAGGGGGCGTCACGCGCTCAATGCGCCGTTGATTCGGCGGCGCCAGAACCCGTTGTGCCAAGTTACCCCGGCACGGTTTCGCTTCAGACCGGGTTCTCCATCATGCGGCGCCACACGTCAGTCACCAGCGCTCGCTCGGCGACGAACATTTCGGCATCAACCCGCCCTTTTTCCTGCTGCAACGCCAACCGGTGGGCCTGGGCACGGTAACTCTTGTAGGCTTCGATCAGGCCCCGGCATTCTTTTTCCTCCAGCAGGCCAACCCGCTGCAGAGACTCGAGTATGCGAATGTTATCGGTCCACTGACTCAAGGAGGGATAATCGTGCGCCCAAGCCAAAACCGCAAATTGAACCACAAATTCGATATCAACGATACCTCCACTACCATGTTTGAGATCGAAATAGGGGGCGGGTCCGGCCTCCGCTGTCGCAGGCAACAAATGGTCGCGCATCTTCTGGCGCATCTCCCGCACCGCGATCTGAAGCTCGCCCCGGTCACGGCGCAGTGCCAGTATCTCGCGTCGCAGCTGGTCATAGGCTTCCCCAACGGTCGGGCTGCCGGCCACTACCCGGGCCCGCACCAGTGCCTGGTGCTCCCAGGTCCAGGCCTGTTGCCGCTGGTATTGCTCGAAAGCCTGCAGTGACGTGACCAGCAGCCCCGCCTCCCCCGAGGGTCGCAACCGCATATCGACTTCATACAGTGGACCGAGGGTGGTTGATGCAGTGAGTATGTGGATGATCCGCTGGCCCAGTCGATTGAAAAACAGCTCGCCGGAGATGGGTTTCGGGCCATCAGTCGCCTCGCTGGAATCGACATCGTGGACGAAAACCAGATCGAGATCAGAGGCATGCCCCAACTCGATACCACCCAGCTTGCCATACCCGACAACGATAAAGTGCTGCTCACAGGTGCTGCCGTCGGTGCGCACGGGCTGGCCGTGGCGCACGACCAGATTGCGCCACGCCAGTTCCAGCACGTGTTCGAGAATCACCTCGGCGATGAGGGTCAGGTAGTCGCTTACCTTCATCAGGGGAAGTCGCCCGGTCACTTCGGACGCGGCAATACGCAATACATGGGCGAGACGGAAATAACGCAGCGCCTGCATGTGCCCCTCGAGATCACTCCACTCCAGGCGCAACAGCTGTTCCTGCAATTCATTGCGCAGGAAATCCTTGTCGGGTACCCGGTACAGGGTGGCGACATTGTGCAGCTCGTCCAGTAAGACAGGGTGTCGCGCCAACTGGCTGGCGATCCAGGGACTGGCACTGCACAGCAGGTTGAGCTGCTCCCTAACCTCGGCATTTTCCATCAGCAACACCAGGTAGCTGGTGCGCCGCAGAACTGACTCCAGCAGCGGCAAAAGCCGCTCAAACAGCACATCCGGGCTGGGCGTCGATGCACTTTCTGCCAGCATCAGCGGCATGTAGGCATCGAGGCGCTCGCGGCCGACCTTTTGCATCAGCCGCACCTTGTTGCTCTCACGCAGTGTGCATAGCTGTGACCAAACCTGCTGGACATCGTTATACCCGTGCTGCCGCAACCATTCCTGCGCGTGGGCCTCACTGCACTTACCCAGCCACAGGTCGAGCCACTCGCCACCATCGCTGTCAACCTGCGCAGCGGTACCCTCCGGCTCGATCAGCGCTTCGAAATGCAATTCGACTCGCTTGCGATGCTGGTCCAGGGCTCCACGGAAGGTTTCCCAGTCCGCAAAACCCATAACATGGGCTACCCGCTGCTGATCCAGCGAATCCCGCGGCAAAGCCTGGGTCTGCTGGTCACGCAGCCCTTGGATAGCGTGCTCGGTATTACGCAGGAAAACGTAGGCATCCACCAGCTCGGCCACTGCCTGGCCCGGCATATACTGACGATCGGCAAGGTGATTGAGGACCTTGAGCAGCGAGCGCTCCTGCAAGCTCGGCTCACGACCTCCCCGAATGAGCTGGAAAACCTGGCCTATGAACTCGATCTCACGGATACCACCGGCACCGAGCTTGACATCATCCTGCTTACCGACCCGCTGCACCTCGCGCTGGATGAGTTCCTTCATGTCGCGCAAGGATTCGATCGCACTGAAGTCGGTGTAGCGGCGATAGACGAATGGCCGCAGGATCTCGAGCAGTTTCGCTCCCTGGGTAAAGTCCCCCGCCACCACGCGGGCCTTGATCAGCGCGTAACGCTCCCAGTCTCGACCCTGGGTATGGTAGTACTCTTCCATGGCGCCAAAACTGAGGGCCAGTGCGCCGCTCTCGCCGTAGGGACGCAGCCGCATATCGACACGAAACACGAAACCTTCACCGGTATGGGCGTCCAACAGGCGAATCAAGCGCTGCCCAAGGCGAACGAAAAAGTCGTGGTTACTCAGGGTTCTGCGACCACCGCGGGTCTCGCCACCGGCAACAAAGGTGAAGATCAGGTCAACGTCTGACGACAGGTTGAGTTCGTGGGCTCCCAACTTGCCCATACCGAGCACGACCATATTGCAGGCTTCGCCGGAGGGACCGGTGGGGGTGCCAATATCATCGCACATATCGCGATAGAGCCAGCTGAGCGCACCATCGATGCAGGCATCGGCGAGGGCGGACAGATCGGCTGTGGTTTCCGTCAGTTGCGCCCGGCGATTGAAATCACGCCAGATAATGCGGCACTGTTCGCGATTGCGAAAACGCCGCATCGCCACCCCGAGGTCCTCCTCTTCATCAGCTTCAGCTGTCAGCGTTGCCACCTGCCCGGACCAGTATTTGGCATCCATGCTGCGGTGCAGGTCACCCGAGGCCAGCAGGTCGAGCAGCAATGCGGGGCGGCGCTCAAACTGTTGGCACGCAAAGGGGCTGCAGGCAAGCACCTGCGCCAACTCCTGCTCATAACTTGCGTCCAACAAGCCATTGAGCCGCTGTAAATCGGCATCGGACCAGGCGCCGAATACACGCTCGCTGGCGGTTTGCAAAGCGGCCTGGAGTGCAGCAGGCAGTGTGGCAACGGGAAGTGTGACGCGGAGCATAGCGAGCCCTTGCAATATCGGTGGGGGCGTTTAAACCCGCCGCAAATGTGCAAGTATACTGAGTTTTATCGGTTGATAAACAGCAGGTCCGCCGCCCGGCTGCGAGCTCAGGTCGCGTTGCGGGCGACCGTCCCGGGATAGCGCCGAGGTAGTGCGTGACCGGTCAGGGTTGCCCTGGCAGGACACGTCAAGAGTCGGACTGGCTTTGCAAGCCACGCGTTGGGCGCAACGTGATTTTTCCGTTGCTGCCAAAAGCGACGGCCTGCCACGGCCCACCCAAAGTCAGTGATTGGACGGCGCCGGAGCCACGCGCATGACCTCTTCGATAGTGGTCTCGCCGCTGGCCACTTTCCTGGCGCCACTCAGGCGCAGCGTCCGCATACCTTCCTTCATCGCCTGCTTGCGCATGGCACCGACATCCACTTCGGAGCCGATCGACTGCTGCACCGATTCACTCATCAACATAATCTCATACAGCCCCTGGCGCCCCAGGTACCCGGTATTGCGACACTCCAGGCAACCCTCGGCATGCATCACCTGATCAGGCGCGGATACCGCCCAGGGGTGAACCAGCTGCTGCCAGGCCGCCTTGTCGATAGCCTGCGGCTTTTTACAGTGCGGGCAGAGGCTGCGCACCAACCTCTGCGCCATGACCCCCAACACGGTTGCCTTCAGCAGATAGGGTGGCACGCCGATTTCGAGCATTCGGGTTACCGCCGAGGGCGCATCGTTGGTATGTAGCGTCGACAGTACCAGGTGTCCTGTGAGGGCAGCCTGGATAGCCATTTCGGCGGTTTCGAGATCGCGGATCTCGCCGATCATGATGATATCCGGATCCTGGCGCAGCAGGGAGCGCACCCCAGTGGCAAAATCGAGGCCGATGTTGTGCTGCACCTGCATCTGGTTGAAGGCCGGCTCGACCATTTCTATGGGATCTTCAATGGAGCAAACATTGACCTCGGGCACCGCCAGCTGCTTCAGGGTGCTATACAGCGTGGTGGTCTTGCCCGAGCCGGTTGGACCCGTCACCAGGACGATGCCATGGGTGTTCTCCACCATGGTATTCCAGCGACGATAGTCCTCGTCTGCCAACCCCAGCTCGCGAAAACCGCTCACCAGTACCTGCGGATCGAAAATACGCATCACCAGCTTTTCACCGAATGCGGTAGGCATGGTCGAGAGCCGCAGCTCGATTTCACTGCCATCCGTACGCAGGGTTTTCAGCCGCCCGTCCTGGGGACGGCGTTTCTCGGCAACATCCATCCTGCCGAGAATCTTGATGCGGCTGGTCACCGCCGCCGCGACCTGGATGGGTAGTTCGTAGATGGCATGGAGAACCCCATCGATGCGGAACCGCACCCGGCCTATTTCCCGTCGCGGCTCCAGGTGGATGTCGCTGGCCCGCTGGTCAAACGCATACTGCAGCAGCCAGTCAACGATACTGACGATGTGCTGATCGTTAGCATCCGGGTCCTGCAGATTGCCCAGCTCGAGCATCTGCTCGAGGTTTGACAGTACGCCTCCGGTGCGCCCGCGCGAGGGCGCACTGGCCCCGCTGATAGAGCGCGCCAGGCCGTAAAACTCCAGCATGTAACGGCTGAGCTCCGCCGGCGTCGTCAATACCCGCACCACCCGTTTGCGCGTCACATGCTCCAGCCCGGACTGCCAGTCGGCGACGAAGGGTTGGGCACTGGCGATCACAACCTCGTCGGCGTCCACCTCCACTGCCAGAATCTGATGGCGCTTGGCGAATGCAAAGGACATGACTTCGGTAATTGCGGCGACATTGATCTTGAGGGGGTCGATGCGATAGTACGGCTGACCGGTCACCTCCGCCAGCCAGTGCATCAGGGTCTCGTCGCTATGGGCCTTGTTGTCCCGCGCGGGGTCGTGCAATTCCTGGGCGCCGAGATAAGTCACCGGATGCAAGCCTGCATCCTCACGGCTGCGGGGTGACAGGGTGAGGCGCTCCACATCCACTGGCAACACGCGGCCAGCCGCCAGCAGCTGATCGAGGAGGTCACGCAAATCGAGGTGACGGTCGGCGCCAGCCCTGCGCGCAAGAGCATCTTTCATAGTCTTCTCTCTACCAGCTTTTCTGAATTATTGGTGTTGCCAGCGGCTTTGCCAAGCTGGAACTTGTTAAATGATAGCTGGCGCTGCGGTTTGCAGGCGCAGCCAGTGATGATGCACGCACTGCCAGGATGCCACGGCTATGCTATGCTGGCGCAAAAATAGAGGACCCATTCAGCATGCAGTCTGTGCCCGATTTTCGCACTATGTTATCCGAGCTGATTGCCATTCCATCAGTCAGCTCGACCCAGCCGGCCCTCGACCAGGGCAATCTGCCGGTTGTTGAGAAACTGGCCGGCTGGCTTTCCGGGCTGGGTTTTCGCGCAGAAATACTGACCATACCCGGCCTCCCCAACAAAGCCAACCTGATAGCCACTTTGGGACAAGGTCCCGGCGGGCTGGTATTGGCGGGTCACACCGACACCGTGCCCTACGACGACGATCGCTGGCGCTACAACCCGCTGGCACTAACCGAGCAGGACCAACGCTACTACGGCCTCGGCACCAGCGACATGAAAGGCTTCTTCCCGATTGCAATCCGCGCCGCGACGACATTCATCGACCAGCCGCTTAAGGCGCCGCTGATCTTCCTGGCGACTGCGGACGAGGAGAGCTCGATGTCTGGCGCCGAGGCCCTGGTGGCCATGGGCAGACCACTGGCTCGCTACGCCGTAATCGGCGAGCCCACCGCTCTGCGCCCGGTACGGCAGCACAAGAGCATTATGATGGAGAGCGTCAAAATAACGGGCCGGGCCGGACACTCATCAGATCCGGCACTTGGCAACAGTGCCCTGGAGGCGATGCAGGCGGTGATGGGGCGCTTGCTCGCTTATCGCCAGCAACTGCAAAAAGAGCACCAGAATCCGGGGTTCAGGGTACACGTGCCAACCTTGAATCTCGGTTGCATCCACGGTGGCGACAACCCCAACCGGATATGCTCACACTGCGAACTCCACTTCGATGCCCGCCTGTTACCCGGCATGAGCAACGACAGGGTGCGCGAGGATATTCGAGCCCTGCTGGCCGAGGTCGCCAGGGAGCGCAGTATCGATATCGAATTGCAAAGCCTGATCGATGGCGTCGCTGCATTCATGGAGCGGGAGGACAGTGCGCTGGTTAAAACCGCCGAGCAATTGACCGGCCATCGCGCCGAGTCAGTGGCCTTCGCCACCGAGGCGCCCTACCTGCAACAATTGGGGCTTGAAACCTTGATCCTGGGACCGGGATCCATTGACCAGGCCCACCAGCCGGACGAATATATCGCGCTGGACACCATTGAACCGTGCGTCGAATTATTGCAGGGACTGATCAAACGCTTTTGCTTGTAGATTGGTGCCGCCATAGCCCTCTGCCCGGCGCAAGTAGCCGCGCTGCCAGTGGGCTCTGCCGCACCGGAGTTAACCACTTATTACCGACCTGCTGGAACGCCATAGTGCCTACTGAATCCCTGGAGTACGTGAACTGGTTTCGCCGATCCTCGCCCTACATTAATGCCCATCGGGGCAAAACCTTTGTCCTGATGTTTGGCGGTGAGGCGATAGAAGACCGCAATTTTCCCCTGATCATCCAGGATATTGCCCTGCTTTCCAGCCTCGGTGTGCGGCTGGTGCTGGTGCATGGTGCGCGCCCGCAAATCGAGGCACGGGTCGGCCTGCGGAATCTGCAAAGCCACTATCACAAGGGCATACGAATTACCGACAGCGATGCGCTGGAGGCGGTCAAGGATGCCTCGGGTTCGGTGCGAGCCCAGCTCGAGGCGCTGCTGTCGATGGGGCTACCCAATTCACCGATGCACCTGGCGCGGATTCGGGTGACCAGCGGCAACTTCGTTATCGCGCGGCCGCTGGGCATTCACGATGGCGTCGATTTCCAACACACGGGGGAAGTGAGGCGCATCCAGGCCGACGACATCACGCACCAACTCGACCTGCGCAACCTGGTTCTGATCAGCCCGCTGGGCTACTCGCCCACCGGGGAAGTCTTCAATCTCAGCATGGAAGATGTTGCCCACCAGGTGGCGGCGGAACTCGAGGCGGACAAGCTGATAGCGTTCGATGACACCCCGGGCATCCTCGGGCTCAAGGGCGAGTTGGTGCGTGAGCTGCGCCTGAGCGAGGCCCGCCATCTCAGCGACCAGTTACCCGCGGATCAAAAAAGCTGGATGCTCGACGCGCTGATCCACGCCAGCCAGGCCGGTATCGAGCGTTGCCACCTGATCAGCTACCGGGATGACGGCGCGCTGCTGAAAGAGTTATTCAGCCGTGATGGCTGTGGCAGCCTGATTTACCAGGACAGCTACGAGAGCATCCGCAATGCCAGCATCGACGACGTCGGCGGCATTTTGCAGTTGATCCAGCCGCTGGAGGAGCAAGGTGTGCTGGTGCGACGCTCCAGGGAGCTGCTGGAAACCGAAATATCGCGATTCACCGTCATCGAACGGGACGGCATGATCATAGCGTGCGCAGCGCTCTACCCGTTTCCCCGCGAACGCTGTGGCGAGATTGCCTGTGTCGCCACCCATGTCGACTACCGCGGCGACAACCGGGGCGAGCACCTGCTGGCCCACCTCGAGCAACAGGCCCGCAGCCAGGGGCTCGACTCCCTGTTCGTGCTGACAACCCGCACCGCACACTGGTTCCAGGAGCAGGGCTATGCCGCCGGCACCACCGCAGACCTGCCGGGGAAAAGGCAGGAACTTTACAACTTCCAGCGCAATTCCCGCGTATTCTACAAGCAACTCTGAGCCATCCAGCAGGCGCTTGAAACCGGTTTTTGCTATGCTGGCGCCCGCAACTAAACCCGACAGTCGGCACTGACTGCAATAGAGGAATGACTATGCCACAGTATCGATCCCGCACCTCGACAGCCGGACGCAATATGGCCGGCGCCCGGGCGCTCTGGCGGGCGACCGGCATGAAGGACGACGACTTCCAGAAACCCATAATCGCTGTCTCCAATTCGTTCACCCAGTTTGTCCCGGGCCACGTTCACCTCAAGGACCTGGGCCAATTGGTGTGTCGCGAAATCGAGCGTGCCGGCGGGGTGGCCAAGGAATTCAACACCATTGCCGTCGATGACGGCATCGCCATGGGGCACGACGGCATGCTCTACAGCCTGCCCTCGCGCGAGGTCATCGCCGACTCGGTGGAATACATGGCCAATGCACACTGTGCCGACGCCCTGGTATGCATATCGAATTGCGACAAGATCACCCCGGGCATGCTGATGGCAGCGCTGCGTTTGAACATCCCGGTGGTGTTCGTGTCCGGCGGTCCCATGGAAGCCGGCAAAACCAAATTGTCAGAACACAAGCTCGACCTGGTTGACGCCATGGTCATCGCCGCCGATGAGGACGCCAGCGACGAGGACGTACTGGAGTACGAGCGCTCCGCCTGCCCCACCTGCGGTTCCTGTTCCGGCATGTTCACCGCCAACTCGATGAACTGCCTGACCGAAGCGCTCGGTCTGTCGCTGCCCGGCAACGGCTCGGTGCTGGCCACCCACAGCGATCGCGAGCAATTGTTCCTGCAAGCCGGCCGCACCGTCGTCGAGCTGGCGCGACGCTACTACGAGCAGGATGACGCCAGCGCGCTGCCCCGCCACATCGCCGGCTTCAAGGCGTTCGAAAATGCCATGAGCCTCGATATCGCCATGGGTGGCTCCACCAACACCATCCTCCACCTGTTGGCCGCAGCCCAGGAGGCCGAGCTGGACTTCACCCTCAACGACATCGACCGTCTGTCGCGCAAGGTGCCGCAGCTGTGCAAGGTCGCCCCCAATAGCCCGCTCTACCACATGGAGGATGTGCATCGTGCCGGTGGCATCATGGCAATTCTGGGGGAACTCGGCCGCATGGGGCTGCTGCACCTCGACGTACCCACCGTTCACAGCCCGACCATGGCTGACGCCCTTGCCCGGTGGGACATCATGGTAACCCGGGACGATGCCATAAAGACGTTCTATAAAGCCGGGCCGGGCGGCATTCCCACGACCGAGGCCTTCAGCCAGTCAACGCGCTGGCCGAGTCTCGATGCAGATCGGAGCAATGGCTGTATCCGCAGCGGCGAATCCGCCTACAGCCAGGAGGGCGGCCTGGCAGTGCTGTTCGGCAATATCGCGGAAGATGGCTGCGTGGTGAAAACGTCGGGGGTCGATGAGTCGATCTTCGTGTTCGAGGGTCCTGCTCATATTTGCGAGAGCCAGGAAGACGCGGTGGCTGATATCCTCGAGGGGCGCGTCGCTCCCGGCGATGTGGTAGTCATCCGCTACGAGGGCCCCAAGGGAGGCCCGGGCATGCAGGAGATGCTCTATCCCACCAGCTATCTTAAGTCCAAGGGGCTCGGCAAGGTCTGCGCACTACTCACTGATGGCCGCTTTTCCGGCGGCACTTCAGGCCTCTCGATCGGCCACGCCTCCCCCGAGGCCGCCGCCGGCGGCGGCATAGCCTTGATCGAACAGGGCGACCGCATTCGGATCGACATACCTGCCCGCAGCATCAATGTGCTGGTGGATAGTGCCGAACTCCAGCGCCGCCGTGAGGCCGAAGACGCCCGGGGCGACAGCGGCTGGAAGCCACGCAAGGCCAGGCCACGCAAGGTTTCCAAAGCGCTGCAAGCCTACGCCCTGCTCACCACCAGCGCCGACAAGGGCGCGGTGCGCAATATCGATCAGTTGGGCTGAGCGAGCGGGACTTTGAGCCCCCATTACCCCAGGCCATCCTGCAACGATTCGCGTCGTTGCACCTCGTTGTCCAGGTACTTGATCCAGTCACTGGCCACTTTCTCGCTCCGCTGGTCTTTCGCGGCCCGTTCAAACTGTTCCCGCGCCTCGGGCAGCTTGTTGAGATTAAAAAGGGCCATACCGAGAACGATGCGGGTGCTGTCGGGCCTTCGCAACTGGCCTTTTCCCAACGCCGTCCGGGCAGCATCTGCTGCCCCGGCAAAATTGTCGCTGTCGAGGTAGATATTAGCCAGCCTGGCCCACAACTCGCCGCTGTCGGACAACTCAGCGGCTTTGGCCATGGCGGGAATGGCCCGCTCCAGCTCCTGCGAGGAGCGCAGGGCACTGCCCAGCAATTCGTAGTTTCTCGCAGTGGCGGCAATCTGTTTCTTCTCAATCGCCGACTCCAGCACTTTCGCGGCCCGATAGGGCGTGTCCGCGCCCAGGTACAGGTACGCCATATTGAGTAGCTCCTGCTCCCGACTCAACATACCGGCAACGTAGGCAGTCTCGAGTGCGGCCAACTGGCGACCCTCGTTTTTCAATTCACCGTAGATGCCCGAGGCCTGGGTCCAGTATTCCTTCTTGGGCCATCGGCGCAGTAACTCTTCCAGCACCGACGCGACCTTTTTCATATCACCCTTGTCGTAATACAGCACTCGTTGTAGCAGGAACCAGTTTTCCCTGGGCTGCTTGCCATTCTGCTGCGCCAGGGCCATGGCCTTTTCGATATTGCGCAGCGCGGGGTCGTATTGCCTGGTCTGGTAATAAGCCTGGGCCAACAGGACATAGGCGTCGGGCTGCGGGTTTTCCGCCATGCTGAACCAGTCTTTCAGGTAGCTGATGGCCTGCTCGTAATTCTCGGTGACAAAATAAAGCTGGGCCAGGGAATAGTAGGTCGCGGTCTCCATCGCAACTGGAATGTCCGGCTGCTGCAGCACCTTTATGTAGGCATCGATTGTTTTGCCGTATTGCTCCCGTTGGTAGTAGGCAAAGGCATAGAAGTTGTACATATTGGCCAGCTCGTAGCTGTTCAGGGCGCGGCGGCCCTGGGAATTGCGCAACTTATCCAGTACTTTTATCGCCTCGTCCACATTACCGCCCTCGGATAGCTCCTGCGCCTCGGCCAGTTGTTCATAGACTTCGTTGCGCAGTGCCGGCGTCTTGCGGGTTTTTTCTGCCGGCGCCTTGTCGGCCGCCATCGCCAGTCCCCCCGATATCAGGTCGAGCTCCAGGCTGGTGCTCAGCTGCTGCAGGCCCACCTGGGCCAGCAGCACCAGCGCGGCACCAAGCAAGGTGGCAAAACACTTGTTCCTCGTTATGGTCACCATAGGCCTGTATCCGCTCCCGCCCTTATTGTTCCAGGGTGTAGGTAAACTTGTTGCGCACACCGACAACCTCCGTCGGCTCACCATCGACCACCCGGGGCTTGTACTTGAACTTCAGTGAAGCCTTGACCGAAGCACTTTCAAAATAGCCCGGCGGGTCGCAGTCGATGGCCTCGGAGTCACGAATGGAACCGTTCCTGGTCACCGTGTACTCGACGATGCAGTAGCCCTGAATACCCCTGCGTTGGGCTGACCTCGGGTAGATCGGGGCCACCTTGACTATCGGCAGGTATTCACCGTCGGACACCGACAGCCCGCCAATATCGATATTGACGTCGGTCTTCGGTGCAAAGCTGACGTTGATAGACGTATCGACATCGAAAGTGCTGGTTTGCCGGGGCGCCTTCATAACCGGTGGCGGCTCATCGGGATTATCCGGCTTTTCAGCTTTCAGCTCCTTTACCTGGGCATCAATGCGGACTTCGCCCAATTGAATATCGGCAATTTTGATGTCGGCATCCTCATCGAGATCAATGTCGCGGATTACGATCAGGGTATACATCAGGATGAACAAGGCGATAGTCACCGCCGCGGCGAGTACCGTGCCGATGGAGTAACCGATGGCTTTGCTTGCTCTCATAACAGATCAGTCTTCAAGGGTAGCGACATGAATTTTTTCCTTCGGCACCCCGGCGTCACGCGCCGCATCAAAAACGACGGCAAAGGCCTCGGCATTGGAATCGGCATCGACCTGAATGACCACGGCACCCTTGCTGTTTTCAGCCCGCAAGCGCGCGATCGCTCCCTGCACCGACACCGGCTTCACCCGCTGCTTGTCGATCCAGATTTCATTTTCGGCACTGATCGCGACAAAGATTTTCTGGTTCTTGATGCTCTCGAGTGTATCGGCTGCAGGGCGCGCAACATCGATCCCGGCCTCTTTGACGAAGGAAGCCGTCACGATAAAAAAAATCAGCATGATAAACACGACATCGAGCATCGGCGTCAGGTCTATCTGCTGGCTGCTCTCCTCGTTCTGCTGATTGGCAATCGATCTGCGGTAGCGCATACGAACCCCTGTCTAGGCCAGATCCTTGGCCAGTCGATCCTGCAAATGCCGGGTTTCCCTCATCGCCTGGCGTTCGATGTAGGTGCTGGCAAATACCCCGGACAACGCCGCCACCATGCCGGCCATAGTCGGGATGGTGGCCCGGGAGACGCCCCCCGCCATGGCTTTGGCGTCGCCGCCACCGGTCACTGCCAGCACATTGAATACGTCGATCATCCCGGTAACCGTGCCCAGCAGTCCGAGCAATGGGCACAGCGCGACCATGGTCTTGATCATCGCCAGGTTCTGCTGGATCTTGACCGCAATACGCGATATCAACAACTTGCGGATACTGGCGGCATTCCAGGAGCCATGCTCTGGACGCGCCTCCCAGGCCGACACTGCGCTGGCAACATCCTGCTTCAAGCCGGAATGCAGGTACCAGATTTTTTCGAATATGGCGACCCACATGGCGAAGGTCAAAAAGGCAATCAACCACAACACTGGTCCGCCAGTATCCATAAACTGCATCAGGCGGGCGTAATAGTCCATCAACGTGAAAACCATCGAGCTACCTTTATTTACCCAGTTCCGCCTCGGTGTGCTCAGCAATGATACCGCTGGTCTGCTCCTCCAGTACCTGTATCACCCGCCTGGAGCGGGAGGACACCATGGTATGCAACAGAACGGTGGGAATCGCTACCAACAAACCCAGCACGGTGGTGACCAGGGCGGAGGAAATCCCGCTGGCCATCGCCTTGGGATCGCCGGCACCGTAGATCGTGATCGCCTGGAAAGTGATGATCATGCCGGTGACGGTGCCCAGCAGCCCCATCAGCGGTGCCACCGCGGCAATAATCTTGAGCGCATTCTGGAACCTCTCGAGTTGGGGAATCTCCTTCAACACCTGCTCGTTGAGTTTCAGCTCGAGGGTTTCCGTGTCCATGGTGGGGTTGGCCTCGTGGATCGCCAGTACCCGGCCCAGGGGGTTATTCGTATTGGCCCTGTCTTTCTTGAGCTGGGCACTGACCTTGCCGCTGATGGTGGTCAGGGCAAGCAGCCGCCAGATAGCGATCAGCAGCGCAACGATGCCAAGCGCGGTGATCGCATAGCCGACATAGCCTCCCTGGTGCCACCGCTCCTCCAGCGTAGGGGTACCGATCAGCGCTGCCAGCAGCGAACCGCCGGTTGGTCCGGTGGGGTCGATACCGAAGGGGTGGAGGCCATCATTTGCGGTGCCCAGTTGCTGCGCCCAGTTGAGGTAGCGCTTGTCGGGCTGGCGCGCCAGTTCCTCGATCCGGGCATCGTTGAAACTCAGGTAATTGCCTTCCTCGCTGACCAGGTTGAAGCTACCCACGCGGATCACGCCCTGCTGGCCTTCATCACCGTTGGGCTTGATAACCACCGAATCGAATCGAGCCACCCGGCCCGATTCGGTCATCTCGCGTTGGACCTGAAACCAGAGCTCTTCGATTTCCTCAATGGTCGGCAATTTGTCAGAATCGCTGATCTTCTGGATCAGCGTTTCAAAAAACACCTCCCGGCCCGGATACTGCGCACTGACGGGGGACGCCTCTACCACTGATACCATGTCGCCGGCGGCAGTGGTCAGGTGGCCGAACAGTTCATTCAGCGAACCCTTCTGCTCGGTCAGGCGCTGGGTGACCGCTATAACATTCTGTTCGTTGTCTTCAAACTGCTGCTCCCGCTCGGCCGCCAGTTTTTCCAGTTCGGCCTGCTCCTCCCTGGCCCTTTTCAACAGCGCTTCCTGATTTGCCTTGTCGGCTCGAAAGCGCGCCTCACGGGCCTTATTTTCCCTGGAATCGGCATACCTGCCGCTTTGCACCATCTCCAATAATTGATCGAGGGACTTGGGCGCATCCTCTGCCTGCACCGATGTAACACCCAGGCAAAACGAAACACTGAAAAGGGCCGCAGCCAGTATAGAGGGTTTGCCTGCTTTCATCAGTTTACGGCCTCCGGGGAAGGAACGGGTACGGTCAGGATGTCTTTTGCCGCCTGGTTGTCGGCAATCCTTATCGCCTGGCGTATGGCATTTTTGTACTGGCCACTATCAAGCTGAACCCAGGCTTTTGCGTCGGGGTCCCACGCGCCGGAAACAGCACCGTCTGTTGTCTGGTACATCAGGGCAATACGGCCGATCTGCAACAGTGTCACCTCACGCTCGGTGCCGGGCTCGATCTCCACCCTGCCCTTGTAGGCACTGACCTTGCGACCGTACTCGGTTTCAATCTTGTAGGCTTCCAGCACCTGGCGAAACTTCTCGGCAACGGTCAGGTCTGAGCGCGACATGTTGTTACGCAGGAAGTCCAGGCGCTGCTGCCGCTCGTCGGCATAAAAGGGAAAATCGAGGGCAACGAACTGATCCAGTGATTCGATCATCCGCTCTAGCACGGCAGGAAGTTGGCGCTGCACTACCGTAACCTGTGCTATGGAATCCTCCAGGTTCTGGATACGCCGGCCCTGGTCACCGATCTGCTTGTCGAGGCGACTGATGTATACCTTCAAGCCCTCGTTCTGCTTCAATACCTGCTTGTAATCCTGCAGGGTAGCCCGGGTACTGTCCGCCAGCTCGTCGATCCGCTGCTGGGAACTCTGCGCCTCTTTGGTCTTGGCCTGCCCCACCTGGAATATTTGATCAAGCTTATCCGCCTGGGCGGCGGGCGTGTAGCCGAAGCTACCAAGCGACAATGCCGCGACTGCGGCGAGTGTCTGTAACCGATGGGAGTTCATGGGCTAGTAATCCTTGGGTCGTCTAATTGTAAAAGCCTGTAACAGGTAAGCTGTCGCTGCCGATGCGAAGGAACCTTTTCGTCGGCGCTGTCGATGATTTTTGTTCCGTGTGATTTTCCAGTAGCAGGCCTGAACATTCACTACCGGCACTGTCAAAAAAGCTTCAAGCGCCCGACCCTGCGGCCGCGTCGATGCAACCAATCGTTTACTGGACGCGACGATTAAAGAGCAAAAGGGCGATCATTTCAATGCCAACCCCCAGGGCGTTTGGCTGCAAATAACCCCATCAGCTTAGCCGTTCATTTCCAATACGACAAAACTGTAGCCACAGCTATCACCGCTGGCGGCGATATCCTGGCGGCTGACCTCGCGCCATTGACCCAGTTCCAACGGAGGAAAAAACGCATCCCCCGCCACCTCCATGTCAAGCCGTGTGAGATACAGGCGCCGAGCCAGGGGAAGCATGGCCCGGTACACTTGCTCGCCTCCAATCACCATCAGTTCACTGGCGCCGAGTTGTCGTGCCTTATCCAGCGCCTGCACCGGTTCGCCAACCGCAATGACACCGGGCACGCGAAAGTCTGGCTGGCGCGTGAGTACGATACTGGTTCTGCCGGGTAACGGCCGACCGATCGACTCGTAGGTCTTGCGCCCCATCAGCAGCGGCTTGCCCATCGTGATCTTCTTGAAATACCTGAGGTCTTCCGGCAGGTGCCAGGGCAGCGCATTGTCGCGCCCGATAGCACCATTTTTCGACAGCGCCGCTATCATCGAAATCATCATGCAGCTGTTATCGCGCTGGAGTGTGATGGTTGTGCGTAGGTATGAGCTTTAGTCCGTGTAATCGTCATCCGGTTCCCATTGGTTCGCAGGCGCTGGTCGCGCCGTAAATTTGTCCCGCCAGACCCTCGGCAGCGGTTTCGTCCAACGGGCCCTTTGTGCTAGTCTCCCGCCGCGAGCAAACCTACTAGATTCCAGCCTAAAGCTCAACGCCAGGGCGCCCGGTAAATGCCCCAGCGACCAGGCCAGGAGACCGCTTCACATGCAACAGTACCTCACCCTTCTGCAGGATATCCTCGATAACGGTGTTGAAAAAGGCGACCGCACCGGCACTGGCACGGTGTCGGTATTCGGTCGCCAGTTCAGGCATGATCTGCAACAGGGTTTTCCCCTGCTTACCACCAAGAAGCTGCACTTCAAGAGCATCGTCAATGAACTGATCTGGTTTTTGAACGGCGATACCAACACCCACTGGCTGCGCCAGAACGGCGTGTCGATTTGGGACGAGTGGGCCACCGAAGACGGCGACCTCGGGCCCATTTACGGCAAACAGTGGACCGCATGGCCGACCAAAGACGGCCGCAGCATCAACCAGGTCGACTATGTCGTCGATTGCCTGAAGCACAACCCCGACAGCCGTCGCATACTGTTTCACGGCTGGAACGTCGAGTACCTGCCCGACGAAAAGATCAGTCCCCAGGAGAATGTCAGGCAGGGCAAAATGGCGCTGCCACCCTGCCACTTGCTGTACCAGTTTTACGTAGCTCGCGGGCGGTTGTCCGCGCAGCTGCTGATCCGAAGCAGCGACAGCTTTCTCGGGCTACCCTACAACATCGCCAGCCTGGCATTGCTAACCACCATGCTGGCCCAGCAGTGTGACCTTGGGCTCGGGGAAATCATCATTTGCACCGGCGACAGCCACATCTACTCCAACCACCGGCAGCAGGTAGAAACCCAGCTGGCCCGTGTGCCCGGATCCCTGCCGCAACTTAAAATCAAGCGCCGGCCTGAATCGATCTACGACTACCAATTCGACGACTTTGAACTCATCAATTACCAGGCCCAGCCCCATATAGCGGCGCCGGTAGCCGTTTAGGCCAGGCATCAGCTGCATACGTAAACGCTGTTCGACAGAGAAGCGATGACCACCCCCACGCCGTTACTCGACGCTGCACAACAGCGCAAGAACTGGCCCATTGGCGCTCTGGGGCACTTGTGCCAGCACCCGGTAGGGTGGCAAGCCCGCTTCAGGGCTATCTGTGTAAAGTACGCAAGCATAGCGCTCATCGCGGCCGCCCAGAATGCTTAACAACCGCGTTTTGTCCACCACTTCGAAGCCGCGGTGCAGGTGCGCATAGATATAGCCACGCATCGGCTCGGACAGATTCCATCCAGCGCTCTGGTCCAATTGCGCGGGGCTGATCTGCTGGAAGAAGGCCTGCAATATCTGGTGCTGCCCCTTCCGGTCATTTCTCGCTGGATAGTAGGAGTAGCTGAGCAGTAGCATCACAAGGGCGGTACCCAGCGCCAATGCTTTGTAGCCGGCACGCAACCGCCACAATAGCAACAGCATGGCAGGCCCGGACGACAATATGGCGAGGGCGGGGATCGTGTTGAGGGCATCCAGCGCACGGCCTGTGGAGGATGCCAGTTGCAGCCCCAGCAAAGACAACAGCGCCGCAAACATGGCCAGCAGCACACAGGCCAGGCCAAGCCATTTTGCGGCGCTGTTCACCACCGCACTAACGGGCCTGGCAAAGTAAAATGCCAGGGCGACGGCAAACAGCGGCAGCAGCGGAATTAGATAGACCGGGCGCTTGGTGCTGGCGGCCGACAACAGCAACAGCGGCAACAACACCATCAGCACCAGGAGCCGGTCCTCACCGGCCATGCTGCGCTTTGCGCTGGCCTGATACAACACTGTTACAACCCAGGCCAGGAAAAATGGCAACCACAGCGCCAGGTATTCCGCCAGCGGGCCAAGGTAGTAGAAGAATTGCCCCGGCGACTCATGTCCCAGGCTACTGCCGCCGGCGAAGCGACTAACCTGGTTGTCGAAAAACCAGAATGACAGCAACTCACTGCCACCGTGCTGATACATCAGCGCCAACCACAGGCTCACCGGCAATACGAATACGCCCAATGCGACCAGATAATGCCAGCCGTGGCGCCGCCAGTGGCCCGTGCCCAGCTGCAGGATTTCGGGGGTCAGGGCCAACGCGCTGCAAGCTACCAGCGCCGGTCCGATGAGGCCCTTGCTGAGAAAAGCCAGCGATAACATCAATGCCCCGGCGTAAAGCCAGCGCAACCGCTGAAAAAATACCCACCGGCAGATACACAGCAGGCTGGCGGTATAGAAAAACGCCAGGGCGATATCGACCCTGATAGTCACCACATTTTTAAGGTAACCGGGAGTGGCAAACAGAATCAGCGCTGCCGTTAGACCCGTCAGGCACCAGCCATTTCCGCTTTCGCCCCTGCCGCCATAGCGCTGCGCCAGGGTAGCCGCCAGGCCAGCGCAGGCAGCCGCTGCCAACAGCCCCCAAAACAACGAAGCCAGGCGCAGCGCCCGCGCGGGATCATCCGGCTCACCCCACCAGCGATAGGCGAGTGCGGCAGAGATGAAGTACAGCGGTGGCTTCTCGACGAAAGGGTCAACGCCGAGGTAGGGAACGCTATAAAGCTCCCGGTCAGCCATTTGTATCGCTATGCCACCCACCCGCACCTCGTCGGCAAACCACAAATCCTGGGTACGCAGGGTGTTGGCAACAGCCAGACCCAACAGCACGCCAAAAAACAGGATGAACAAGCGGTTGAAAGCCGGGCTGTCAGCCGACTCGGCGTTGATCATTGGGCGCAACTCCCGTTCAGAGGTCGATTCGTTTAGCCGGCAGCGACACCAATACCACGCCCAGGATAATAAGCCCGACACCGGTACTGCGAGCCGGGGTGGCGGTTTCGCCCCAGGCCGGCCAGGAGGTTGCCACCAGGTATACCAGCACGTAGCTGATACTCAACAGGGGATAGGCAACACTCAGCGGCAGGCGCATCAATACCCGTATCCACAGCAGCAAAGACAGGCCATAGCACGCCAGGCCGACCACCAGCAACAGCGCTGCCCTCACCGCTTCCACCTGCCGCATCGCCAGTAGGCCGTCGGCCTGGAGCAACGGCAAAACGGATACCCCCAGCTTGAGGCTCAGCTGCGCGGCGCTCGCCAGAATCACACACAACAGCGCCAGCGCAAGTTCTCGCCAGGCCACCACGCCCATCATGAGCCCGTCCCGGTGATTAGAGCGATACCGGCGATAATGACCAGCACACCCAGCCAACGAACCGGGGGTACCCGCTCATGAAAACGCCAGCGCGCGAGCACCAGCATGGCGATATAGTTTGCCGCCAGCAGCGGATAGGCGACACTGACCTCCATGCGCTGCAAGGCAAGTAACCAGAACAGCATTGCAATACCCAGGCACATCACTGCCGCCAGCAACCGGGTATCAACCAGCCAACGCCAACCAGCACTCCCGCCGGGGTTGATAGGCTGCCCGGACAACTGCTGGGCGATACGCTTCTGGAAATACTGCCCCGCGACCGTAAAAGCGATGGTCATCGCGACGAAGAAATAATCGGTCATGGCTTTCCACTTCGCCCACAGGGCACGTTCATGTGTTCAATTCAGGCGACGCTTGCCTGCCAGCAGACCCACCCCTCCCTGCCCGGCAACCGGCGCTTCTGGATACGGTCACGGGGCAAGGCGCTGACGTCTACATGCTCCAACAGCCGTTGCAGCGGAACAAACTCGATTCCCCGCATGCGGGCGTCTCGCAGCAGTTCATCAAACAGCTCAGCCCGGGCGATGCCCTCCACTTCGGCATGGATGGTGTAAACGTTCAGGCCGGCCGGATTTATGGCATCGAGTACTGCGTGATTATAGTTGCGGTCGGTCATTCCGTGGCTGCCGATGATCTCGTCATAGGTCGGCAGGGTTACCGGCACCTGGGGCGCCAGTTCCCGGCCGGCAACCACGGGCACGAACAGCGTTGCGCCACGGCAGTCGCTGTTGTAGGCAAAGCCAAGCGCCTGCTTGACTTCCAGGGCCGCTTCAGTTGCACGCCAGCCGGCCACGGCGGTGGTGCGCACCGGGTGGCCGGTGAGCCTGCCGAGGGCTTGGCAGCCCCGGTAGATGGAATCCGTCATTTGCTGCGGCGTCATCTGCTCCACCCGGGTCTGCCAGCGGTGGTGATCCCAGGCGTGAAAGCCAATCTCATGTCCGCCGTCGGCGGCGGCCGCGATTGCCGCGCCGGCCTTGTCCGCAATAACGGGGCCAGGCCAGAAGGTGCCGCGCAGCAGGATGTCCAGGCCATACAGGCTGGCGGCGTTAGAGCGCAGCATTTTCCACAGGAAGCCCGGCTTCAGCAGGCGCCACAGGTGACGCCCCATATTGTCGGGCCCTACCGAAAAATAGAACGTCCCGCAAACACCGTGGCGCTGCAGCGCTGCCAACAGGCTCGGCACGCCTTCGCGGGTACCGCGCAGGGTGTCGACATCAATGCGCAGTCCGACCTGCAATCGAGGCTCTCCTGCTGTCACTGCCGCGATGATTCCAGCGCCGACTTGAGGAAAAAGTCCAGGGTCTCGGCCACACTCTGCGCAATCGGGATCACCGGCTTCCAGTCGATGTAGCGCCCTGCATTGCGTATGCTCGGGCGCCGGTGGCGCACGTCCTGGTATCCTTCGCCGTAGTAGGCTGCGCTTTCGATCTTACGAAAGCCGGCAAACGGCGGGAATGCATCGCGCAGGGGGTGGGCCTCAAATATTTGCAGCAGGACACTGGCCAATTCGGCGATGCTGGCCTCGTTGTCGGGATTGCCAATATTGATGATCTTGCCGTCACAGCGCTCGCCCTGATTGTCGATGATACGATAGAGCGCCTCTACCCCCTCTGATACATCGGTAAAGCAGCGCTTTTGCTGGCCACCGTCGATCAACTTTATCGGCGTACCCTCCACCAGGTTGAGAATCAATTGCGTAATCGCCCGGGAACTGCCAATACGCGCTGAGTCGAGGCTGTCGAGGCGCGGCCCAACCCAGTTAAACGGGCGAAACAGGGTGAATTTAAGCCCCTGCTTGTCCCCGTAAGCCCAGATAACGCGATCGAGCAACTGCTTGCTGGCGGAGTAGATCCAGCGCTGCTTGTTGATCGGCCCCAGCACCAGTTTGGAGTTGTCCTCATCAAAATACGGCTCCTCACACATGCCGTACACCTCTGACGTAGAGGGGAAAACGACCCGCTTGTCATACTTTACGCAGAGCTTGATGATATTCAGGTTTTCCTCAAAATCCAGCTCGAATACGCGCAAGGGGTTGCGGGTATACTCGATCGGCGTGGCGATCGCCACCAGCGGCAGGATCACATCACACTTCTTGATATGGTATTCCAGCCATTCCCCATGAATACTGATATCGCCTTCGACGAAGTGGAAATCCTCATGGTGCAGCAGGCGCTCGATGGCGTGGGCGGAGATATCCATGCCAAACACTTCAAACTTGCCGCTCGCCAGCAGGCGTTCGGTCAGGTGATTGCCGATAAAGCCGTTGACCCCGAGGATCAGCACCTTGCGACGCCTTTTTGTATTGGGGCAGGCCGACGCCCTGGGCCCCAATCGCATCCCCTCCACCAGCGCCAATTCATCAGCCAACTGGGTTCCATTGAGATAGAGCCCGCCCTCGCTCTGGCCGAATAGCACCTCCAGCGCGCCTTCGGCACAGGCCACAATAAACGGTCGAGTCGATAAGATGGTGCCGGGCGCGACGCCGTGATCGCTGGCCTGGGCGCGAGTCTGCCATAGAGTAAGCTTGCGTTCGCCGGCAAAGCTGAAGGCACCGGGGAAGGGTTGGGTCACGGCTCGCACCAGGTTGTGGCACTGGGTAGCGGATTTTCGCCAATCCAATTCACCATCTGCGGCGTTGCGGCCACCGAAGTAGCTTGCCAAATTCTCGTCCTGGGCTACCCGTGTTACGTTTCCGGCAAGAATCCCGGGCAACACCTCATCCAGCAGTGCGCTGGCCTGGGCCACCAACTTGTCTCCCAGGCTGGCTGCGGTATCGTCGGCAGTAATGCCCACCTTGTGCTGGGCAACAATATCACCCGCATCCGCGGCTGCTGTCATACAGTGCAAGGTCACACCGGTTTCCGTTTCGCCCTTCACCAGTACCCAGTTGACGGGTGCCCGCCCGCGATAGCGTGGCAGCAGCGAAGCATGCAGGTTGAAGGCGCCAATCGGAGCCAGAGCGAGAATCTCGTCACTGATTAACTTGCGGTAGTAGCACGAGAAAAGGACGTCGGGCCGCAGTGCGGCAATTCTTTCCCGCCACAAAGGGTGGTTGACGTCGGCTGGTGCGAACACGGGTATATCGCACTGGGCCGCAAGCCGTGCGCAGGACTTGAAATAGATATTCTCCTGCGGATCGTCGGCGTGGGTAAATACGGCGAGGATTTCGAAACCGTTGCGCAACAGCGCTTCAATACCGCAGTAACCCATATTGTTGTAGGCGAAGACAACAGCTTTCATTTCATTTATTGAGCTCTTGGGGCGGCACATGGCCACGTGGAGGCGGGGCACAGGCGCCTGTGATGCCAGGGCAACTCTGGTCGATTCGGTTGCACCGCTTGCTCTCGATTAAACCGCAGGCCACTCACGCTGCCAAAAGAAAGCAACCGCAATGACGAAAACACAATTAATGGCGAATTTTACCAGCCAGTAGGTTAAGGAAACCTTAAGGGCGCGGTATATTGAATCGAAAAATGCAATTTTGGTGGACAAGCGCTTTTTCATTTGCTTTTCACATCAGCTTAAAAGATGCTCTTGCGCCTGCTGATTGGCAAGCGAGGTGCACCGATGGAATTTTTGCCTTTTTCCAGACCTGATATATCGGACGATGATATCGCTGCGGTTGCCACTGTGCTGCGTTCGGGCTGGATCACCACCGGTCCGGTGGCGGCTGAACTCGAAACCGCATTTGGACAGCACTGCGGCGGCGCCCACAGCATTGCCGTGTCATCGGCAACCGGTGGCATGCAGGTGGTGTTACGAGCCCTCGATATCGGTCCTGGTGACGAGGTGATCACCCCGTCGCTGACCTGGGTGTCGACGGTGAATATGATAGTGCTCTGTGGCGCGACGCCGGTGTTCGTCGATGTCGACCGGGACACCCTGATGATCTCGCCGCAAGCCGCAGAGGCTGCAATCACGCCACGCACCAGGGCGATCATCCCGGTGCACTATGCCGGCGCTGCGGTAGACCTCGACGGCTTCAGGTCATTGGTGTCGCGCTATCCGGTCGCCCTGATTGAAGATGCCGCCCATGCCGCCGGTACCGCCTACAAAGGCCGGCCGATCGGCAGTAGCGGCACCGCGATTTTCTCGTTTCACCCGATTAAGAATATCACCAGCGGCGAAGGTGGCATGATCGTCACCGATAACGCAGCGCTGGCAGTGCGCATGCGGCGCCTGAAGTTCCATGGCCTTGGTGCCGACGCCTTTGACCGCGGCACCCAGGGTCGCTCGCCCCAGGCTGAAGTGCTGGAGCCCGGCTATAAATACAACCTTCCGGATATGGCGGCAGCCCTCGGGCTTGGCCAATTGCGGCGCCTCGACGCCTTCAACCTGAGGCGGACGGTGTTGGCCACGAGGTATAGAAGAGCGCTGGCGGATATTGACGGGATCACGCCCCTGGCCGATCCGGCATGGGACATCACCCATAGCTGGCACCTGTTTATCGTCCGCATCGAAGCCGCAACTTTCGGCCTCGATCGCGACCGGTTTATGGAGGCGTTAAAGGAGCTCGGTATCGGCACCGGACTGCATTTTCGCGCCGTCCACCAGCAAAAATATTACCGTGAGCGCGACTATCGAAGCGCCGGCCTGGCCCACACCGAGTGGAACAGTGAGCGTATCTGCTCACTGCCCTTGTTTCCGGCGATGCTCGATAGTGATGTTGACCGTGTCATCGAGGCTATCAAGGCAATCCGCCAATGAGTGAAATCACCCTGCAGGACAACAGCGGAATAACCCGATTTATTTCCATTTTGGTACCGGTCTACAACGAGCAAGACAACCTGCCGCAATTGCTTGCGCGCTTGCTTGACGTGGCGGCGGGCATCGACAAACGGGTTGAAATACTGTTGGTCGACGACGGTAGTCGGGATCGTTCGGCAGAGCTGATCACCGCCGCCGCCGGACAACACCCCCAGTCGATTATCGGCATCTTGCTGAACCGCAACTATGGCCAGCACGCGGCCATTATGGCCGGCTTCGAGTACGCCAGGGGTGAAGCGGTTGTCACCCTCGACGCCGACCTGCAGAACCCACCAGAGGAGATTCCCAAGCTGTTGGTCGAAATAGACAGGGGCTGTGACGTCGTTGGCACGATCAGGGTCAATCGCCAGGACAACTATTTTCGCCGCCAGGCATCCCGGCTGGTGAACTACGTGGCACAGCGGGTTACCGGGGTTGAAATGAGCGACTACGGCTGCATGCTCAGGGCGTACCGGCGCTCCATTGTCGACGCCATGCTCAGTTGCCACGAACGCAGTACTTTCATTCCCATCCTGGCCAACAGCTTCAGCCGCAACACCAGTGAAGTGGATGTGCTGCACGCCGAGCGCGAACATGGGGAGTCAAAGTACCGGCTGATGGACCTGGTCAACCTCCAGTTTGACCTGCTGACATCGATTACCACGGCGCCACTGCGGCTGTTGAGCATAATGGGGTTCAGCATTGCCATCCTGGGATTCCTGTTCGCCGCGGTACTCATCGGTTTGCGCTTGTTCTACGGGCCCGAATGGGGGGTAGAGGGTGTCTTCCCGCTGTTTGCCATCCTTTTCATTTTCATCGGGGCGCAGTTTGTCGGCATGGGGTTGCTGGGTGAATACATCGGCCGCGTCTATGTCGATGTGCGAGCGCGCCCGCGCTATTTCGTGCAGAAAATTATCGATAACACGGAACAGCGCTAACGGGGGCAATCATTGGTTCGCACTACCTTTTTTTGCGTTTGCGCGCTTTGCCACTTTTAGGGGTTGGGCTCTTTACCGCCGGGGGTACAACGGCCGAGGAACCCGGCGCTGGCTGTCGGTAGGCAATGTAAAAAAGCACACACCCTGCCACAATCATCGGCAGCGACAGCAGTTGGCCACGGCTCATCCAACCAAACAGGTCGAAACCCAGGTGGGCGTCGGGCTGGCGAAAGAATTCCACGCCGAAGCGAAATATGCCGTAGAACAGCAAAAACAGCCCCGATACGGCGTATCTAGGGCGCGGTTTCATCGAAAACAGGTACAGGATAAGGAACAGCACCAGGCCCTCGAAGAATGCCTGGTAGAGCTGCGAAGGGTGGCGTGCAAGACCACTGGGGTCTTTGGGAAACACCATTGCCCAGGGAACATCGCTGGCTCGACCCCAGAGTTCCTGGCCGATGAAGTTGCCGAGTCGCCCCATACCCAAACCGATAGGCACCACGGGAGCGATGAAATCCAGCAAATCCATGGGGTGGCGACCGATCTTGCGACCGTATAGCCACATCGCCACCATCACCCCCAGAAAGCCACCGTGGAAAGACATGCCGCCCTCCCATATATAAAACAGCCAGAGCGGGTTGGAGAGCAGTTGATCCATGCCGTAGAACAGGGCATAGCCCACTCGCCCACCGAGGATGACACCACAGGCGACGTAAAAGATCAGGTCATCCACTTGCTTGCGATCGACCGGCGCATCAGCGCGGGATGATCGCCGCGCGAGCAGGAACCAACCCCCCACGATTCCCACCAGGTACATCAAACCGTACCAATGCACCTGCAGTGGCCCTATCGAAAAAGCTATGGGATCTATTTCGGGGTACTGGATCATGATCTCTTCCAACCTGGAAACTTGAGGGTATCGAATGCGCCCATCGTCATACCACGCGTCACGGCGCTAAAACAACAGCCCGCTGCCGCTGATCAACTGGCTGCCCACCAACAACAGAAACAGCGCAAAAATACGGCGCAGCAGCAGCGCCGGCAGGCGATGAGCGAGGCTGGCACCCAGTCTTGCGAAGACGGTGCTGGTCAGCACGATACCGAGGAATGCCGGCCAGTAAACGTAGCCAGAGCTGCCTGCGGGCAGAGCGCCGGTACCCCAACCCTGCCAGATATACGACACCGAGCCGAACAGCGCGATAGGCAACCCGCACGCAGCCGAGCAGGCCACCGCGCGCTGCATTACCACATTACACCACGAGAGGAAGGGTACCGTCAGCGAGCCGCCACCAATGCCGAACAGCGACGATATCCAACCAATCACGCCGCCGGCTGCCAGCAAGCCCGGCGCACCCGGCAACTGCCGCTGCCCCGCGGTGGACAGGCCCAGACCCAGCCGGGCCGCGATGACCAGCACGAAAACTCCAAACGCCAGCTGTAACTGGGGCCCGGACAAATAGCTCGCGGTCACTGCCCCCAGCACCGCGCCCAGCGCAATGCCGGGGGTCAGTGCCGCCACGATCGACCAGTCGACCGCGCCCCGCTTGTGGTGCGCGCGCACCGAGCTGAGTGATGTGACCACGATAGTGGCCAGCGAAGTACCAACTGCCAGGTGGGTGACCACCCCAGCATCCACACCTTGCCAACTCAGTGTGTAAATCAGGGTGGGCACGATAATCAGGCCACCGCCGACGCCAAACAGTCCCGCTACCGTGCCGGCCAGCGCCCCCAGTGCCAGGTAAATCAGTACTAACATTAGCCGCCGGTGTTTGCCCGATGGGGAAAGCCCGTTATTATCGTCAAGCTGTGCCCCGCTGCCAATGGCGCGAGCGAAAATAACTGATGCGACCCTGCCATGTGCCTGATCCTCTTTGCCTATCGCCAACACGTTGATCACCTACTGCTGATAGCGGCAAATCGTGATGAGTACCACCAGCGCCCTGCCGAGGCGGCACGGTTCTGGCCGCAGGCACCGCAATTGCTGGCAGGGCGGGACCTGCTCGGTGGCGGCACCTGGCTGGGGGTCACGCGCTCCGGCCGCTTCGCGGCGGTGACCAATTTCAGGGAACCGGGTGCCACCAGCGGGGAGCGCTCCCGGGGGGAGCTCTGTACACATTTCCTGCTGGGCAGCACCAAGGCCAGCCAATTCGCCGGTGACCTGGCACCCGACGCGGGCCGCTACGGGGGCTATAACCTGTTGCTATGGGACGGCGAAGAGCTTTGCTATTGCTCCAACCAGAACCGGCCACACCGGGTTCTGGAGCCGGGTATCTATGGCGTCAGCAATGGTTACCTCGACGAGGCCTGGCCCAAGGTTGTCACCGGTAAGGCCGCCCTCAAGCGGGCCCTGTCCGGCGACGATGTGCTGGATACTTGCCTTGAGATACTCGGCAGTCGAGAGCAGCCCGGAGACCACCATTTGCCTGACACCGGAGTGGGGCTCGAGTTCGAGCGACTGCTGGCGCCGCGATTTATCCTGTCGCAGGAATATGGCACACGGGTAAGCACGGTACTGAGCGTGCCGGTGGCGGGGGATTTAAGCTTTATCGAAAAGTCGTTTGGCGCCAGTGGCGCGTGCAGTGGGCGAGTACGTTATGACTTCCCCGTGAGGCGCCAACAGGAACAAGGCAAAAAAATGGCGGTGCAATAGCGCGGCTGGCAGTCACAGTACGACCGCCGGCCGCAGCAAGGGTGATACCCCGAAATCCCGCAGCGCCTCGTCAACCACCTGCTGGATATGGCGAGCGCTGTGCAGTTCCAGCACCCGATCCAGCAGTTGCCCTGCCTGCGCCGTCGAAACCTGTCGAATCACGTACTTGCTGCGCGCCAGGCTGTTGACGCCCATCGACAACACGTCGTAGCCCATGGCCATGAGCATCAGGGCAGCGCCCGGGTCACTCGCCAGTTCACCGCAGATAGACACCGGTTTGCCTTCCGCGTGCGCGGCGTCGGCCACCTGCTTGAGCGCGTGCAGTACCGCCGGATGGTAGGAATGGTAGAGGTCGGCGACCCGGGGGTTATTGCGATCAACCGCCAACAGGTACTGGGTGAGGTCATTGCTGCCCACCGACAGAAAGTCGACGTGACGCGCCAATTCGCGCGCCTGGTACACCGCTGCGGGCACCTCGACCATCACCCCAACCTGGGGCACAGCGGGCTTGAAGCCCTCGTCCAGCAACTCATTGTGGGCGCGATAGAGCAACGCCAGCGACTCATCGAGCTCCGCCGTGTTGCTGATCATCGGCAGCATGATGCGCAGGTTATCCAGACCCTCCGAGGATTTCATCATCGCCCTGACCTGGGCCAGGTATATCTCGGGGTGGTCCAGGGTCACGCGAATTCCGCGCCAGCCGAGGAAAGGATTATCCTCAGAGATGGGAAAGTAAGGCAGGGCCTTGTCGCCACCAATGTCCAGGGTGCGCATGGTCACCGGCAGGGGATGGAAGGCCTCGAGTTGCTCCCGGTAGATGCGACGCTGCTCTTCCTCCGTGGGAAAGCGGTCACGCATCAGGAACGGGATCTCGGTGCGATAGAGTCCCACGCCCTGTGCACCCTGCTTCAGCGAATGGCCGACATCGCTGATCAAACCGGTATTGACCATGAGCGTAACCCGGCGACCGTCGGTGGTTTCGCAGGGGTCGTCTCCCAGGGCCTCCAGGTCGGCCCTGAACTGGCGCTCCTGGTCACGCAGCAGCGCGTATTGGTCGCGCAATTCCGCCAAGGGGTTGCAGATGACATCGCCAGAAAACCCGTCGACGATCACCTTTTCATGATCCAGCCGGGTGAAAGGCAGATCCACCGCCCCGACGACAGTGGGTACGCCCAGCGCCCTCGCCATGATGGACAGGTGGCTGTTGACCGAGCCGCGAACAGAAACCAGACCAACCAGGCGACCTTCGGGGATCTCCGCCAACATCGAAGCAGTGAGTTCCTCCCCCACCAGCACCGTATGCTGTGGATATTCGCGTTCGTCGATGGCTGCCTCCTGCAGGTAAGTCAGCAGCCGCCGACCGAGATCCTTGACATCGGCCGCTCGCTCCCGCAGATAGGAATCTTCGAACCGCTCGAAGGTACGCACGTGCTCCAGCATCACCTGGCTCAAAGCACCCTGGGCCCACTCGCCCTCGCGAATCCGGACGATGACTTCCTGTCCAAGCGTGTTGTCGTCGAGCATACTCAGGTAGACATCGAACAGGGCGTTTTCTTCCGGTCGCAATTGCGACGCCATGACTTTGGCGAGCCCGCGGATATCCTCCCGCACATGACTCAGGCACTGCTGGAAGAAGCGCACCTCGGCCTCGGGATCTGCACAACTGCGACTGGGTACCGTGCTCAGGTCAGCGCTGTCGCTGACCACCAGGCACTCACCGATGGCGATACCGGGCGCCCCGGCAATGCCGTGGAAAGTAGCCGTACCCCTGACCCCGCCGACACCAACCTGGAACATGACGCCGGTGGCCTCGGCGTGGGCGATAACCGCGGCCAACTGGGCAGAAAGCGTTACCATGAAGGCTTCTTCGCTTTCATCAAAACGGCGCTGTTGCTTTTGCTGCACCACCAGCACACCCAGCACCCGTCGGCGATGGATAATGGGAACCCCGAGAAAAGAGTTGAAGGCCTCCTCGCCAATACCGGGGACCAGGTGAAAGCTGGGGTGTTGTTCCGCTGCCTCCAGGTTGAGAGGCTCCTCGCGCTTGGCGACCTGCGCAACCAGGCCCTCGTCACGGGAAAGGCTGACCTTGCCGGCCTGCTCCTTATTAAGCCCTTCCGTCGCCATGAAGACGTAGCGGTCTGTCACCGGGTCGTGGAGGTATACCGTGCACACTTCGGTGCCCATAACCTCGCACACGCGCCCCACGATCACATCCAGCGCGGCGCCCAGGTTGGGAGCTGAATTGACCTCCTGTACAATCCGCCGGAGAGAGTCAAGCATAGCAATCCTTAATCAAGAGCGAGATCGCCTACCATGCAGGCGTGGCGCCAGCTCCAGCAATGCCCGCCGGTATACCTCGCGCTTGAAGGCGACTACCTGCCCAAGCGGATACCAGTAACTGACCCAGCGCCAATGATCGAACTCGGGTTTGTCGTTGCGATGAAAACACACGTCGCTGTCAGTCGCCAGCATTCGCAACAAAAACCATTTTTGCTTCTGGCCAATACAGATCGGTTCGCGGTGACGACGCACCAACCTTTCGGGCAGGCGATAGTGCAGCCACCCCCGGGTACATGTCATCACCTCGACCTGGTGTGCCTGCAAGCCTATCTCTTCGTGCAACTCGCGCAGCATGGCTTCCTCGGGCGTCTCATCCGAGCGGATGCCACCCTGGGGAAACTGCCAGGCATCCTGACCGATGCGACGCGCCCATAGCAATTGCCCGTTATTATTGGCCAGCACAATGCCAACATTTGGCCTGTACCCATCGCTATCGACCATATCCGTCGCCGTTCCCCACCGTTTGCTTAACCGCTCTATTGTTCCATAAACTGCCAGAGACGCCAAACACCGCGGAGACAATAATTATCGATCCCGGGGACCGCGATTGTGCTACCGTAACACCCTTGACTGCTAACTGTGCGGACACTTGAATATGGCACTGGCAATCTTCGACCTTGACCACACCCTGATCAACGGTGATAGCGACCATGCGTGGGGAGAATTCATAGCGGACAAGGGCCTCGTCGATGGTGACAGTTATCGTCGGCGCAACGACGCTTTTTTCAGCGACTACCAGAACGGGACCCTGGACATCATCGCCTACCAGGAATTCGTGCTGCAACCCATGTGCCGCTTCAGCATGGAAGAAATCGATGCCCTGCACCGGGAATTCATGGCGGTGAAAATAAACCCGATGCGCTTGCCCAAGGCAGACAAGCTCATTTCCCGTCACAGCATCGCCGGCGATACCCTGTTGATCATAACCGCCACCAACCACTTCATCACCGGTCCCATTGGCGCGGCCCTGGGCATTGAGACCGTCATTGCCACCGAGGGTGAGATCAAGGGCAAGCGCTTCACCGGCAAGGTAAAGGGAACGCCCTGCTACCGGGAAGGCAAGGTAAAACGCCTGGAGAGCTGGCTGCGTGACCACAACCTTTCGCTCGAGGGTGACAGCTATTTTTACAGCGACTCACACAACGACCTGCCGCTACTGAAGCTGGTCACCCATCCGGTCGCTGTCGACCCCGACAACAAGCTGCACAACTACGCACAGCGAGTGAACTGGCCGATTATCAGCCTGCTGGAAGCCCAGGGCCGGTGACGTTCGCCAGCCGCCATGACACACGGCTAACTGCCGAACCGTTGAGACAGGGCGCTTAACCGGCACTCACGTGGCAGAACAGGGTTTTGAGGTAGGCGGTCTCGGCGATGGCCGGATGTACGGGGTGATCGGGGCCCTGGTAGCCGCGGCCGATAACCCGAACATCCCGCTGCAACTGGCGACTACCGGCGCGAACGACATCCATCAGTGACTCTTCGCTGAGGTGCATCGAGCAGGACGACGACACCAGGTAACCACCGGGCTCGACCAGGCGCATAGCCAGTTCGTTGAGACGATGATAGCCCTGCAGGCCCTGGCGGGCATCCTTGCGTCGCTTGATGAATGCCGGTGGGTCCAGCAGCACCAGATCGAAACGCCGGCCCTGCTGGTACAACTCCCGCATCGACTGCTGGGCCTTACCCTCGAGCACCGCGCAGCGCGCGCTGACGCCGTTGCGCTCGGCATTTTCGGTGGCGAGTTCCAGGGCTCGGGCAGAGGAGTCCAGCATCAACACTTCGCTGGCGCCGGCAGTTGCCGCCTGAATACCCCAGCCGCCAATGTAACTGCAGACATCGAGCACCCGCGCCCCGCCAGCAAGGCGCCGCATCGCATGACGGTTGAGCCGATGATCGTAGAACCACCCCGTTTTCTGGCCATCGAGCACCGGTATGGCAAAATCGGTATCGTTCTCGGTGATCACCACCGGCTCCTCGAGGCTGCCTGCCACCAATCGCACGTAGCTCTCCAGGCCCTCGATCTCGCGACTGGACGTGTCGTTGCGCAGTACGATCGCCGTGGGTTTCACCACCGCTTCCAGGGCGGCAAGCAAAGCATCCAGCATCCGCTCCATCCCCGCCGTGTTTACCTGCAACACCAACACCGGACCATAACGATCAGCAATGAGACCGGGCAGCCCATCGCTGTCGCCGTGTATCAACCGATAGTAGGGATGCTGAAACAGGCTTTGCCGCAACTGCAGGGCTGATTCGATACGCCGCTGGAACAGCCCCTGGTCAGCCGCTTGCCGGTGGTTTCTGGAGAGGATACGGGCGCAGATCAGCGTGTTGGGGTTGACATAGGCTAACGCCAGCGGTTTACCGCGACTGTCTTCCAGCAATACCGGGTCCCCCGCTGTGAAACTTTTCAGCGGATTGTGGGCGTTGTCGACCTCGTTGCTGTAAACCCAGAGATGGCCGCCGCGCAGACGCCGATCACAGCCGGGCTTCAAGCGCAGTGTGGATAATTCCAACGAGCCTACTCGTCTTCACATTGCTGCTGATAGGCAGCAGCATCGAGCAGCTTCTCGAGTTCAGTTATATCCGCAGGCTGCAGGCGGAAAAACCAGCCTTCGCCGTAGGCATCAGCATTGATTGTCTCCGGCGCTTCTTCCAGGGCGGGATTGACCTCAATCACCTCTCCGCCCACCGGTGCATAGACATCGGAAGCTGCCTTTACCGACTCTACGACGGCCGCCTCGGCACCGGCGACCAGCACTGCACCCAGCTCCGGCAACTCGACAAAAACCACGTCGCCGAGGGCGTCCTGGGCGTGATCGGAAATGCCAACGGTGACACTGCCATCTGCTTCGAGTCGAGCCCACTCATGGGAAGGGGCGTACTTCAGGTCTTGCGGAGTTTCGCTCATGGATGCACCTATATCTTTTACCAATTGGAACCGGCGTGCCGGTGGCTCTTTCATACCTGCGAGTCGTTCGATTGACCTGCCTGGGTCGAGGAAGCGGTTTCGAACAATGCGTGCTCTGTCGATATAAAACCCAAATTTTACTCTGGACGCGCTGAAGTACACAATCCGCAGCGCCTGCAAATCCTCGGTAACCCCGCGCAGCCGCCACCGGGAGTGGCGCACGAGCAAGACCGTCGAGGCTGGCTTAAAGGCCCATTGCCTGGCGCATGATCCGTCGCTTGATTGCAGGGCTTCGATTGAGCTGACTCATTCCCGAATTTCGCAACCAGCGAATACCCAGGTGCTGCTGGCTGAACAGGCGCTTGAAACCGTCCATAACCAGCATCATTCCAAGGTTGTCCGCCATGCGGCGCCGCTGGAACCGACCCAAAACCTCCGGCAGGCCGGGTTCGAGGCCCTGCTCGGCAGCACGCAGCAGTTCCTCTGATAAAACCTCGACATCCTTGAGGCCGAGATTGATTCCCTGGCCCGCAAGCGGATGGATGGTGTGGGCTGCGTCGCCCACCAGGGCCAGCCCCGGCTTGCAATAACGGGTGGCATGACGCTGGCGCAGCGGGTAGCTGGCGCGCGGCGCGGCATCCAGGATGCGGCCCAGGCGATGCTCGAAAGCACCCCCGAGGGCATCACAGAACTGCGCGTCATTCATTGCCGCGATGCGCCCTGCAAGCTGGGGCTCCGCCGACCAGACGATGGAACAATGCCGCTCGCCGGCACCAGCCAGCGGCAGGAACGCCAGCGGCCCCTCGGGCAGGAATCGCTGCCAGGCGGTTTGCCGGTGGGGATGCTCGGTGGTAACCGTGGTGACGGTGGCCACGTGCCCATAATCCCACTCCCGGGTCTTGAAGCCCGCAAAACGCCTAATTGACGACAGCGCGCCATCTGCGGCGACAACCAGATCCGCAGCCAGCCGACTGCCGTCATCCAGCAGCAGCGAGTAAGCCGTTGCCTCGCCAGCATCGCCAGTGGGGCCGTGGGGCAGCAGTTCGGCAACCCTGGAGCCATTCAGCAGCGCTACATTGGGGGCACTCTGCAGCAGCTGCTGCAATGCCCAAACCGTCACCCTGTTTTCGACGATGTGCCCGAGACACGGCTGCTGCATGTCAGCCGCGGAAAAATCGATGGCGCCGGTGCCATCGGCGTCCCACACGTGCATATGCTGGTAGGGGCTGACCTTGATTCCCTCCATCAGGGGCCAGGCCCCGAGATGGCGCAGGAAACGCTGGGACGCCGGTGTGAGAGCACTGACACGCGGATCAAAGTCTCCGGGCTCGATGCCACAGGGCGGCGCCGTGGCTGCCCTGGCCGAGGGTTCGATCACGGCTATTTGCAGTGCGCTGCGGGCGATTGCCGCCGCCAGAGCGGAGCCCGCGATACCGCCGCCGACGATGACCACATCGAATCTGCCCACGTCAGGCATCCCCCCGCGACCAGCTGACGCCACGCCCGCCGAGGCCGGCAGCCTGGCGCAGGAACCAGGACTTTGCCGGCATCACCACATCCAGCGCAGACAGACCAACATCGCGCGCCACCGCAACCAGCGGCTGGGACCAGGTAAACACCTCAGACACCCGATCGCTGAACAGGGTCGTTGCGCGCTGATCCCAGGCCTGTGCCTGCTGATAGGACTGTAATACCGATAGCTCCCCGAGTCGCTGCCCGGCGGCGCGCGCAGACCGCAACACCTCTACCAGTCGAGCGACATCGCGCAACGCCAGATTGAAACCCTGGCCCGCAACCGGGTGCAGGAAGTGGGCGGCGTTGCCCATGACCACAACCCCCGTGCGCACTTGTTCGACAGCCTCGACCAGTTGCAGGGGATAGCTATGACGCTGCCCCAGTTTGGTAAAAGCACCCAGGCGGTAGCCGAAGCGCTGCTGCAACTGCTGCAGAAAGGCCTCGTCATCCAGAGCTTCGATTGCCGCCGCGTGCTTGTCAGGCATGGTCCACACCAGGGCGCTGCGCGACTTCGCGCCATTGGCCTGCAGCGGCAGCAGCGCCATTGGGCCCTGGTCGGTAAAGCGCTCGAAGGCCCTGCCATTGTGGGGCTTGTCAGAGGCTACATTGGCAATGATTGCCCGGTGCCCGTAGTCGTTCTGGCGATAGCCGATACCCAGCGAGCCGGCCAGGGTGGAGTAGGCACCATCGGCAATTACCAGCAGCTCGCAGTCGGTATAGGCCCGCTCGCCATTTTGTTCCACCTCTACCCGGCAACGGGCATCACCGGGCATGCTAACGTTGCGCACGGTAGCGGGCGCACGCCAGTGCAGGCGCGGGTAGCGCTGCAAGCTATCGAGTAAAACTCGACCCAACCATTGGTTTTCAACCACATAGCCGAGCGCCGGCAGTGCCTCATCCCCCGCCCGCATCACAGTAGAGCCCGGCCGCCCGCGCGTCGACACGTGGATGCTGTGGATGGGACAAGCCTGCTGTGCCAGCGTAGCCCACACCCCCAGCCCGGCATAGATCGCCTGGCTGCCAGCCGCCAGGGCCGTCGAGCGAGCATCGAAACTGGGCTGGTAGGAAAGCTCTCCCGGCGGCGGCAGCGGGATGCTCTCGACCACCAGGATATCGAGGGAGTTAGCGAATACCTGGGCCAGCGCCAGTGCAAGGCTGGCGCCCACCATGCCCCCGCCGGCGATAACGACATCGTATCGCGCTTTCACGCTTGCCTCCCCCCGGCCATCAGCGCCTCGATGTCGTCCAGTTGCTTGGGCACTCCGTGGCTCAGTATTTCACAGCCTGTTTTGGTAACGACCACGTCGTCCTCAATGCGAATGCCAATACCCCGCCACTTTTTTGCGACTTTGGTGTTGTCCGGAGCGATATAGAGACCGGGTTCCACGGTTAACACCATACCGGGCTCAAGCTCGCGCCACTGGTCGCCTATCTTGTAATCACCCACATCGTGCACGTCCATGCCAAGCCAGTGCCCGGTACGGTGCATGTAAAAAGGCTGGTAGGCCTGCTTGTCGATGAGGCGCTGCAACTGCCCCTTTAACAAGCCGAGCCTGCGCAGGCCGTCGGTCAGCGCTTTGACCGCCACATCATGGGGGGTATTCCAGGGCACACCGGGCGCGATGCTGTCGATGGCTGCCAGCTGGGCATCGAGGCAGAGTTGGTACAACTGCGACTGGGCTGGGCTGAACACCCCGTTGACCGGGAAGGTTCGGGTGATGTCGGAGGCGTAGCCCTCCAGCTCACAACCGGCATCGATCAGCACCAGGTCACCATCCCTGAGGGCTCGGTTGTTGTCGGTGTAATGCAAAATACACGCATTGTCACCCGCGCCGACGATCGGGGGGTAGGCCCAGCTGCGACAGCCGTTGGTGGCGAATTCATGCTGTATCTCCGCCTCGAGATGGTATTCGTTGAGTCCGGGGCGGCAAGCTTGCATTGCCCGCACATGGGCAGCGGCAGATATTGCGGCAGCGCGGCGCATCAGCTTGAGTTCGGCGGGGCTTTTCAGCAGGCGCATCTCGTGCAGCAAATGATCGAGGTCGACAAACTCGCCGGGGGGATGCGCACCACTTCGCACTTTACTGCGGATAGCATTGAGCCAGCCCATAATGCGACGATCGAATTCCGGGGTTCGTCCCATCGCGTAATAGATGCGCTCGCGCCCCTCCATGAGACCGGGCAAGATGTCATCGATATCGCTGATCGGAAACGCATCATCAGCGTCGAAGTCCTCACAAACCCCCTCGGGCCCCGCGCGGTAGCCATGCCAAAGCTCCCTGGCAGGGTCACGTTCCTGGCAGAACATGACATACTGGCCCTGCGATCGCCCCGGCAACAACACCAGTACCGCATCGGGCTCATCAAACCCGCTGAGGTAATGGAAATCACTATCCTGCCGAAATGGGTATTCGACGTCGCGATTTCGCACCAGTAGCTGGGCCGCCGGCACGACCGCAATACTGTTTGCCCCCATGGTGGCCATCAGGTCTTTTCGGCGGCGAGTAAATTCACGCCTGGATATCGTCATAGTTTGCTGCCCGGTATCTATGTCAATCAGTTTCCACTGCAAACAGTCGTCGGCGCTGCCACCAATCGACCAGGAGCTGCCTCTGCCTGCCAGGAATCGCTAATGGAGTTTATTGCTGCCCGGGAACAATGCCCTGGCTGTGTGCGTGGGTACATCGCCGCTGTCCTTTGCAGCCAGTTCTGCATTTGCGGAGAGCACCACCAGACGTACGTATTCGACCAGTTCGACCAGGTCTCGCTCCGCGTCGTCGTCGGCTGGGCCGAGTTGCGCGATTGCTGCCAGATCGTCAAACCCCTCAACCAGCTCGGCGGGCAACTTGCCCCAATGCTGCTGGCTCTGTCCAGCGAGGGCGAGACCGGCAAGGAAGCCTTCACACCATTGCGCCAGTGCAGCGGCGCGCTCCGCCAGGGGCTCAGAGTCGGATGGCAGCAGCAACTGGAAGCTGAAATCCTCTCGATCCAGTGCTGCAATGACCTGCCGGGGCACGTCCAGCAGCACGCTCAGCTCGGCGCCGGGGTTTATGTCCGGGGCAAGGCCGATGAACTCCATCACCAGCGCCGCCCAGTCTGGGCCCATCGCACCATGGTTGCCAATCAACTTTCCGCACACCATGCCATGGTAGGCCGACGCAGACACCACCGCTTCCAACTCCGCCATTGCGTCATCGATACGGTCAAAATCATCCAGCGAAATGTCGTCGCGCTTATCCATACTCGCACCCAGCGTTTCCGCGGCCAATGGTATCAGTTTTACTCTTGCCGGGCAGCGCTTTGTCGCAACGCGCTTGGTCAAGACCCCTGGCCTGGCCACCCTGCTCCGTCGATTGGGCGCTCGCTATTTCCTGGCAGCTGGCACTGCCGCTTGCGACGCCTGTTGGGTTTCTGGCCGGAGCCTGTAAGCTGCGCACCATGACCGTCCCGCGATCATGGCCCTGGTCATGGCGATTCCCCACAGTGCACAATCTCGTGACGAGTATGCCAAATGGCGGCAAGTGAACCTTGCGAGCACGATTTCCTGAAGAAATTGCTTAAATTACCGTGGGTTGCATTGACCACCACAGGCTGTCAACTTATATTTAGTGCACCTCTGATTAATTAGGTGACGCTTCAGGCCTTGCGTCGCGTTTGTCCACAAGGCGCAGTCGTGCAGGAAGGCTGGTTGCCTTTCAAACGGCTGTAACGCAGTAGACGAACGCGACGCAAAGCCCCGCAGGGCGGGCCTCTGGCGCCCATTGGACAAGGGGGCGGCCATCCGCTTGCACCACTCGTCAAGGACAACCAGCCTTGACCTTCGCGGCGCGCCTTGCCAATGAACGCCAGAGGCTCCGCTGAAGCATTACCGAATTGATCAGAGTTGCCTTAACATCAAATAATGAAATCCTGGGGAATACTTCAACTATGCAACCAACGTCACTCGAAGAGCTGGAGAGAAAAGTCGAACAACTGATCCTGCTTTGTGAAGAACTCTTCCGGGAAAACCAGCAACTCAAGTCAAGCCAGTCGAAATGGCAGGATGAGCGAATTAAACTCCGAGAGAAAAATGACCTGGCTCGCTCGCGGGTCGACAATATGATTTCCCGGCTCAAATCCCTGGAGCAGGAGTCATGAGCACCGTTAAAAAAACAGTCAGCGTCAGGATTCTGGACAAGGACTACCAGGTGGCCTGCTCGGAAGAAGAAGAGCGGATGCTGCTGATGTCAGCGCGCCATCTCGACAGCACGATGCGCAATATCCGCAGCAGCGGGAAAGTCATCGGATCCGACCGCATCGCCGTGATGGCGGCACTCAACGTGACCAACGAACTGTTACACGGCGGTGGCGCGGGCGGCGCGACGGTGGATCCCGAACAGCAGGAACGCATCAATAGGCTGGGCCAGTCGATCGACAGCCTGTTACACCGCTGCCAGCAATCAGGGCTTTAAGGCATTCTTTACTGTTATTGAAAGTTCACTGCGCTATACTGTTTCCACACCCTGGGGTTTTCGCCCGTCGGCAATAGTCCTTGAGCCGATAATGTTATGCTTGGGGGTCCTGATGCAGTGCCGGTGAGCATGTCCGCAAGACGGAAAGCCTAAAGGTATAGCCGGGACCACCACCTTGAACCTTGGGTTCAAGGCGACGCCGACAGCGATTCTCCGGGGTTCTCTATCTCCAGCCGATGAACAACGAGTCACCAAACCCGCGACATCAACTCCGGCAACACTTTCGCGCCCAAAGGCGAGCACTTGACGGCAAGACCCAGCACAGTGCCTCGGTCGCACTTGCCACCCGGCTCGCCAAACAACCCTTCTATCGACGCGCCACAAGTATCGCCGCTTATCTACCCAACGATGGCGAGATCAGCCCTATTCCCCTGCTGCATGCCGCACAGCGCAGCGGCAAGCGCATTTACCTCCCCCTGCTGAACGGGCAAGCGTTGCAGTTTGTGCGCTACCGGCCGGGGCTGACGCCGCTGTACCACAACCGGCTGGGCATCCTGGAGCCCTACCCACGAACGTCAAATCTCATCCCGCCCGAATGCCTCGACCTGGTATTGCTGCCCCTGGTCGCTTTCGATGTCGATGGCAATAGGCTGGGGATGGGTGGCGGGTTTTACGATAGAACCTTTGCGTTCAAAAAGAACCGCCCGCAGGGCACAAGGCCGCTGCTGGTGGGCACTGCTCACCAGCTACAAAAATTCGCCGGGAGCCTGGCTGTCAACCAATGGGATATACCGCTGGATGCTATTGCGACTAACCGCGCCCTGTACGCCGCGAGCGGCAAACGCTACCGGCAATACTGGCAGGCACCACACCACACGCAAGCAATCGAGGACAACGCGGTCGGCAAACCCGCTCGCCGAGCGGGGGAGCAAGTCACTGGCCGCGACGCTCACAGGTACAGGCATAGAAAACGGCAACGCATATATAGCAGACCGCCAAGGCACCGAAGCGCCTCAGCGAGGGCTGTATAGGCTGTTCCACTGCTGGAGGGTAGCTTTACGATCTGTTACTGCTAGATCAGCGCCTGTACTGTGGCCGTGAGCAAGGTCCCGGTAAAAAAAACAACAACTGCCATCACCAGGACGTCAGGCTTTCTTGACATGATCTTTCCCCGCTAAAAACTCTAATTATTTACACCCGGAATGCGACTTAATTCCTATTTTTCGTCTGCCATTGAGAGATTAGTCAAGCTGGGTAGAATATTCCAGCACTTTATTCGCCATCCGGCACATTAATTGTGCAATTACCCGGACGCCGCCACCCAACGGACCGTTTATCCCAGGAACTGCCGGTAAGCGAGGTTTTCAGTTTCCTCATGAAAAGGGTACTTGAGCTCCTGCAGGAATTTGCGCAACTTGCCCCGGTCACCGGAGGGAACCTGCAGGCCCACCAGCACCCGGCCATAGGCCGCACCATGGTTGCGGTAGTGAAACATCGAAATGTTCCAGTTCTGTCCCAGCCGGGCCAGAAATTGCATCAGGGCACCGGGACGCTCGGGAAACTCGAACCGATACACGATCTCATCGCCCACCTGGGGAGCGTGTCCCCCAACCATGTGCCGAATGTGAAGCTTGGCCACCTCGTCGTCGGTCAGGTCGGTAACGGCATAGCCACTGTCTCGTAACAGCCCGAGCAACTGCTCGCGATCATCGCCCTCAGGGGATATCTGCACACCGACGTATATCTGCGCCGCGACGGGATCGGCAAAGCGGTAGTTGAACTCGGTGATACTGCGCTTGCCGAGAACGCTGCAAAACTGCTTGAAGCTGCCCGGACGCTCGTCGATGGTAACGCTCAGCACCGCCTCTCGACCTTCACCGATTTCCGTGCGCTCGGAAATATAACGCAGGCGGTCAAAGTTGATATTGGCACCACTGTGAATCGCCACCAGGGTCTTGCCCCTGACATCGTTCTGCTCGACGTACTTCTTCAGCCCCGCCAGCGACAGTGCACCGGCGGGCTCGGCAATTGACCGGGTGTCATCAAAAATGTCCTTTATCGCCGCGCACATCTCATCGGTGGTCGCGGTGATAACGGTATCGACCGTCTCGCGGATTACCCGGAATGTCTCCTTGCCGATCTGCGCGACCGCCACACCATCGGCAAAGATTCCGACCTCGGGCAGGATCACCCGGCGCTTGCTGGCCAACGCCGCGGCAAGACAGGCAGCGTCTTCGGGCTCCACGCCGATAACCTTTACCTCGGGCCGCACGTAACTAATGTAGGCTGCAATCCCCGCCAACAACCCGCCGCCGCCAACCGGGACGAACACGGCATCGATGGGTCCCTTGTGCTGATGCAATATCTCCATGCCCACGGTGCCCTGCCCGGCGATTATTTCGGGGTCGTCGTAGGGTGGTACGTAGGTCATGCCCTTGTCTTCGACCAACTGCCGGGCGTATGCCGCCGCTTCATCATAGGTGTCGCCATGCAGTATCACCCGGGCACCCCGGGCGCGCACCGCATTCACCTTGATTGCCGGCGTCGTCAGCGGCATGACAATGGTCGCCTTAGCGCCCAGCTCTTTCGCCGCCAATGCAACCCCCTGGGCATGGTTGCCCGCCGACGCCGCCACCACGCCCAGGGCCAGTGCCTGCTCCGACAGGCCCGCCATCTTGTTGTAGGCGCCGCGAATCTTGAACGAGTACACCGGCTGCAGGTCTTCGCGCTTGAGCAGCACGGTATTGCCGGCCCGCTTGCTCATTTGCGCCATCGGCATGAGCGGTGTCTCCACCGCGACATCGTAGACGCGCGCATTCAGTATTTTCTTGATGTAGGAGGTAGGCATGGTTGTTTGCGGCACAGCGTGAAAAAGCGCTGCCATGTTAGCCGCTTGTTCTTCGCGGCGCCATAGATCATGTATACTCGGTTGCAAAATCGAGGAGGTGACGGCGATGACCCAGGATCAACTGAAACAGCAGGCGGCGGCCAGCGCCCTGGCGCTCATCAAGCCGCAGCTCGACCGCGACACTGTGCTTGGCATGGGCACCGGCTCCACCGTCAATTACCTCATCGACCACCTGGGCGAAATCAGGAGCCTGTTCGATGGCGCCGTGGCGAGTTCAGAGGCTACCGCCACCAGGCTGCAAAAGCAGGGCATCCCGGTTTACGATTTAAATGCAGTGACGCGACTGCCGTTCTACCTCGATGGCGCCGACGAGTGCAACGAGCAACTGCAGCTGATCAAGGGTGGCGGCGCAGCCTTGACCCGGGAAAAAATCGTGGCGGCGGTGGCGGAGCAGTTCATCTGCATTGCCGACGAGTCGAAGTTCGTGCACCACCTGGGCAGCTTCCCGCTGCCCGTCGAGGTCATCCCCATGGCGCGCAGCTACGTTGCCAGACAGCTGGTGAAGCTGGGGGGCAACCCGGTTTACCGCGAGGGCGTGATCACCGATAACGGCAATATTATTCTCGACATTTACGACTTCCCCATTCCCCAACCCGTCAACATCGAGCAAGCCATCAACAATATCGACGGGGTTGTCTGCAACGGTCTGTTCGCCAAGCGTCCCGCGGACCGCTTATTGCTCGCTTGCAGCGACGGGGTCAAAATCCTGCAAGCGAGAACGCCCTGACACTGCACCAGCAGCATCTGTCAATAGGTCTCCCCCGGGGGTTTCAATAACAGTTTTAACAAGGTGTTTTTTTTTGCCACCCAATGAAGTAAGCTTTCAATCGAGGGGCTAATTATAAGCGTTCCATAACATCCCGGCCTGTTCAGACTGTTGACCATTCCTGACCAGCCTGTCGATCGTTAAAGAACCAGCCAAAACTATAACTACTCGCAACAATCCTGAGGAGCGAGCCAACGATGAAAATCCGCAATAAGCCGGTTGTTCCCGTATTTGCACTGTCCAGTATTTCCCTGGCGCTGATGTCGGCACCCGCCCAGGCCATCACCTTCGGCGATGGTGATTTTCGCGGCGCTTTCAACTCCACCATCAGCCTCGGTGGCAGCTGGCGCATGGAAAGCCGCGATGACAGGTTTCTCGCTCCGGGTAATATTGGCCAGAAGGGGCTGATACCGGGCTCCGTTCCGGCTGCGTACAGGGAGTCGCCTCCGCCAGCACCGCCGACGACGGCAACCTGAACTACGGCAACGGCGATATGTTCTCCTTCGTTTTCAAGGGCCTGCACGACCTCGACCTGTCCTACAAGCAGGTCGGCCTGTTCACCCGCTTCAAGTACTGGTACGACTACGCCCTGGAGGAGTGGGATGTCGACCACGGCAACATCCCCAACGGCTACCAGGCCAACTCGCCCCTCAGTGACAGCGGCATGCCCGACCTGAACAAATTCAGCGGCATAGCTTTACTGGATCTTTATTTCTACACCAGCTTCAATGCCGGCAGTATGCCCGTCGACCTGCGTATCGGCCGCCAGGTGGTGAACTGGGGTGAGAGCACCTTTATCCAGAATGGCATCAGCGTGATCAACCCGATAGACATCACCGCCCTGCGTCGCCCCGGTGCCGAGTTGAAAGAGGCGCTGTTGCCCGTGGGCATGGCCTTTGCCTCCGTCGGCCTTACCCAGAACCTCACCATGGAGGCCTTCTACCAGTTTGAGTGGCAGCGCACGGTAATCGACAGTTGCGGCACCCTGTTTTCGACCGCAGACCCGATTACTGAAGGCTGTGACGCGATTACCGCTTTTAATAGCCTGCGCGATGAGGACATGCTCGGCAATGTGAGTTTTGGCCCCTTCAGCCCTCCTGGCTCAATTTACCGCAATGCCAATGGCGACCAGGAGCCCAGTGATACCGGCCAGTACGGTGTCTCATTCAAGTACTACGCGGAAAACCTCAACTCCACCGAGTTTGGCTTCTACTTTATCAACTACCACAGCCGCCTGCCCTACCTGGGTGCGGTGATGGGCAACACCTCGGTACAGGATTCCTTGCTGGGTGCTCCCCTTCTCAATGCCGACGCGGGTCAACCAACCTACGTGCTCCAGTTTCCGGAGGATATCCAGCTCTACGGCCTGAGCATGAATACCAATATCGGAGGCTGGTCGGTCGGTGCCGAAGTGAGTCACCGCCCCAATATGCCCCTTGATATCAATACCACAGAGACCCTGCAGGCCATCGCCCTCGGTCAGCAGGCACCCTGGAGCACCCAGCTTGCCCGCGCCGAAGCCGCGGGGGCCCGCGGCACCGTGGACGGCTACGATGAGGTCGGCTACACCCAGTTGCAGTTCACCCTGATCAAGCAGTTTTTCCAGGTGATGGGCGCCGGCTCCTTTTCGGTGGTCGCCGAATTTGGTGGCAACTATATCCACGACCTGGATGACGACCAGAACTACGGTCGTTCTCCCATTTGGGGCAAGAGCTCTTTTGACCCCATGGAAAACGGCCAAACCTGTGCGGAACCATCGCCCTTGGGTATCAGGCCCAATAGTGTGGCAGAGAACTGCACCGGCCGTGGCTTTCACACCGATTATGCCTGGGGTTACCGCCTGCGCGGGGTATGGAAGTACAGCAACGTGTTTGCCGGCGTCAACCTCACTCCGCAACTGGCCTGGAGCCACGACGTGGAGGGCTATTCACCTTTCGGCTTCACCCAGGGCAGCAAGGCCTTCGGGGTTAGCCTGGCCGGTGACTACAACAGCCGCTACACCTTTGATATCGGCTATACCGCTTTCTTTGACGGCGATTACAGCGTCATTTCCGATCGCGACTTCCTGTCCGCCAGCATTGGGGTCAGCTTTTAATTACAGCAGCTTTGCCGCCGGTGCCAACCCATTGGCACTGGCGTAACACGACACGATAGCCATTGATAATGATTCTTGATAAGTAATGATGGAGTAAAAATATGAGAACACCCAGCAAGCTATTCCTGCCTGCGATGATCAGCAGCTGCCTTGCGGTCTCTGCTGCCTATGCCGCCGTTTCCGCCGAAGAGGCCGCCAAGCTCGGCGGCCCCGAACTGACACCCATGGGCGCCGAGCGCGCGGGTAATGCCGACGGCAGCATACCGGAGTGGACCGGCGGTTTGACGGAGCCCCCGGCCGGCTACAAGCCCGGCCAGCGCTTGATAGACCCCTTTGCCAGCGAAAAGCCCCTGTTCACCATTACCGCGCAGAACCACCAGAAATACGCCGACAACCTCACCGCGGGCCAGATAGCGACCCTGAAGCGCTATCCAAAGACCTTCAAGATTCCGGTATACACTACCCACCGCACCGCGGGCTACCCCGACAAGGTATATGAGGCGACCAAGAAAAACGCCACCACTACCGAGCTGGTCGAGGGCGGCTTCGGTGTCACCAACTGGAGCTCCAGCGTTCCATTCCCCATTCCCAAGCAGGGCGTGGAGGTATTCTGGAACCACGTGACCCGCTACCGCTGCGACTGCTCGGTGGAACGTGAGTATACCCAGACCCCGGTACAGACCAACGGTGACTTTGTACCGGTGTGGTTTGCCGAGAAGCTGAGTTTTGCCAGTTCCCTCGAAGGCAACGACAACCCCAACCTGCTGTTCACTTTTATGCAGACCATCAAGGCACCGGCTCGCCTGGAAGGTGATGTGCTGCTGGTGCACGAATACATCGACCAGAAGAAAGAGCCGCGCAACGCCTGGGTTTACAATCCCGGCCAGCGGCGGGTGCGGCGCGCGCCTGAGGTTGCCTACGACGGCCCGGGCACCGGCTCGGACAATCTGCGCACCGCAGACGACCTCGATATGATGAACGGCTCGCCGGACCGCTACGACTGGAAACTGGTGGGCAAGAAGGAAATCTACATTCCCTACAACGCCTTCAAGCTGAAGGACGGCAGCCTGAAGTACAGCGACATACTCATGGCTGGACACATCAACCCTGAGTACACGCGTTATGAGAAGCATCGGGTGTGGGTAGTTGAAGCCACGTTAAAAGAGGGGGCGCGCCACATCTACGGCAAGCGCACACTGTATGTGGATGAGGATACCTGGCAAATCGCAATTATCGACAACTACGACGGTCGCGGCGATCTGTGGCGGCACCATGAGGGGCATGCCTTCGTCCATTACACCCAGCAAGTGCCCTGGCTGGCTGCGGAGATGCAATACGACCTGATTGCTGGCCGCTACCTGGCGATTGGCCTCGATAACGAAATGAAGGGCCAACAGTACAAATGGGACATCCAGGGCGTGTCCATGCGTGACTACACCCCGGCGGCACTGCGCCGCGCCGGCAAGTAAGCGCGCACAGCAACACCAACCAAGGGGCTTAACAGCCCCTTTTTTTCCACTATTCAATAAGTGTTGAAACGTCATGACCAAAACTTATCGAAAACTAGTTTTCGGCCTGGTAGCCGCCGCGATAAGCAGCCAGTTCGGCTGGGCCCAGGAACAAGAACAAGCTGAAGCCTCCCCCACGCCAAACTACGTAATGCTGCCCGCCCTGCCCAACAGCAAGCCCAGCAAGGCCGTGTTGCTGGGCGCGGATCATGCGGGTGATCGGATAGTAGCCGTTGGTGCCAGGGGCCTGGTCACCTACTCCGACGATGGCGCTGAAACCTGGAAGCAGGCCAGTGTACCCGTTTCCCTGGCTCTCACAGCGGTGTCGTTTCCCAGCCCGGAAAAGGGCTGGGCTGTCGGCCATGAGGGCGTCGTCCTGACCAGCAAAGACGCTGGCGAGAACTGGGAGATTCAACTCACCGGCGCGCAGATTCTTGAGCAGTCGCTTCCCTCTCTGGAGGCCGATATCGAGCGCCTGCAGGCTGAAGCGGATGCCAATGAAGATCCCGAACTGGAGGAAGACCTGGCCTGGGCGTTGGAGGAAGCGGAAGCTGCACTCGATGATGCCAAAATGGCACTGGAGGAGGGCACTTCCAATCCACTGCTGGATGTCTGGTTCAGAAACGATACCGAAGGTTACATCGTCGGTGCCTACGGCACTTTCCTGAAGACCACCAATGGCGGTGAGACCTGGGAGGGAATAGGCCGAAAACTCGCCAACCCCGACAAGCTGCACCTCAACCAGATCACCGCTGGCGATGACGGCACGCTGTTCATCGCCGGGGAGGCAGGCATGGCCTTTCGTTCCATTGACCAGGGTGAGACCTGGGAGCGGATGGACATTCCCTACGACGGTTCGTTGTTCGGCGTACTCACCCTTGGCGACAGCAAGGTTGTGGTGCATGGTCTGCGGGGTAATGTCTTGTACAGCACCGATAACGGCGATAGCTGGAACGTGCTGGAGACCGAGAGCTCCAGTACTTACATCGCCAGCACGCTCGCCAATGGCAATGTCTATCTCGTAGGCGCCTCCGGGGCTGTGCTCAAGGGAGACCCCAACAGCACCGATTTTGAAAAGCGCTTCCATCCGGCGCGTAACTCGCTAGCGGGCATTATTCCGCTGCAAGGCGGAGAACTGCTGATAGTAGGCACCGGTGGCGTGATAAAACTGGATTCCTTTAACGATCTGAAGGGTGAAGCACTGTGAGTGATAACACTGAGCATGCGATGCTGGATGGTGTAAAAGGCGCCATCGCCAACTTTATGTTCCGCTTTCGGGCGCCGTTGATACTGTTGTTTGCAATTGCGACGGTATTTCTCGCCTATCAGGCCAGCAAGCTGAGGCCCGACGCCTCCTTCGAGAAGATGATTCCGGTCGATCACCCCTACGTCGAAAAGTACTTCCAGCATCTGGACGACCTCAAGGCCCTGGGCAATAGCGTGCGGATCATCGTCGAGAGTCGCAGCGGCGATATCTTTACCAAGGAGTTCCAGGAGGTACTCAGCCAGATAAACGACGAGGTGTTCTACATTCCCGGCGTCAATCGTTCCGGCCTGCAGTCGCTGTGGAGTCCGAACGTGCGCTGGAGTGAGGTTACCGAAGAGGGTTTTGTCGGCGGCGCGGTGATACCCGATACCTACGACGGCTCAGCGGAAAGCCTCGAGGAATTGCGCGCCAACACCCTGCGCTCCGGACAGGTTGGCCGCCTGGTAGCCAATGACTTCTCGGCAGCTATCGTGCTGGCACCACTGTCCGATACCGACCCCACCACCGGTGAACGGCTCGACTACAAGGCGCTATCCGATGCGCTGGAAGAGAAGGTACGACAGAAATACCAATCCGACGATATCGTGATACACATCACCGGCTTTGCCAAAGTGGTCGGTGACCTGATCGAGGGCGCGTCCCAGGTCGCGATTTTCTTCGGTATCGCTTTCTGTATCACCCTGGTCCTGCTCTACATCTACTCCCGCGACGTCTGGAGCACCGCGATGCCGCTGCTGTGCTCAACCATAGCGGTAGTGTGGCAACTGGGCCTGCTCCACACCATCGGTTACGGCCTCGACCCCTACTCGATGCTGGTACCCTTCCTGGTGTTTGCCATAGGCATCAGTCATGGCGTGCAGATTATCAATGGCATCAGTCGCAACGTCTTCAAGGGCGATACCGCACTTGGCGCCGCCAAGGCGACGTTTCTGACCTTGTTTGTTCCGGGAATTGTCGCGCTATTCAGTGACGGTATCGGCTTTTTCACCCTGCGAGTGATCGAGATTCCGGTTATCCAGGAATTGGCGGTCGCCGCCAGCCTGGGCGTTGCCGTTCTGGTATTTACGCACCTGGTATTGCTGCCGCTATTGATGTCCTACACGGGCATCAGCAAGCACTGCCTCAACTACCTCGATAGCAAAAAGGATAGTAAATTTAGCCACTGGAGGCTGCTATCCAACTTCGCCGCCCCACCCCTGGCAGTTATCGCGATTGTCGTGTCACTGCTGCTGCTGGCGCTTGGCCTGTATACCGGCAAGGATCAAAAAATCGGTGACCTCGATCCGGGCGCGCCGGAATTGCGACCCGACTCGCGCTATAACCTGGACAACAAGTACCTGACCGACAACTTCTCGACCAGCACCGATGTCCTGGTGGTTATGGCGGAAACGCCACCGCAAGCCTGCGGCAACTACGAAACCATGGCGGCGATCGATTATTTCCAGGGCTATATGGAAAACGTCCCGGGCGTGCAATCAGCCGCATCCCTGGTCAACGTTTCGAAGATGGTTATCTGGGGAATGAATGAAGGCGACCCGAGATGGTACTCACTGAGTCGCAACCAGTACATTCTCAATAACTCGCTGTCACGGGTACCGACCGAGTTGATGAATACCGACTGCAGCATGGCGCCGGTGATACTTTACCTCGATGATCACAAGGCCGATACGCTCAACAGGGTAACCAACGCGGTCGCGGAATTCGGTGAAGAGTTCAACAGCGAGTCGATGAGCTTTGAATTGGCAGCCGGGAACGCCGGGGTAGAAGCCGCCACCAACCAGGTGATCAGCAGGGCGCAGTACCAGATGCTGGCCTGGGTGTACGGTGTAGTCACCCTACTCTGCCTACTGACATTCAAGTCGATCAAGACCGTCGCCTGTATCATCCTGCCGTTGGCGCTGACTTCCATCCTCGGCCAGGGCTTGATGGCGAGCCTGGGCATTGGGGTCAAGGTGGCAACCATGCCGGTAATCGCGCTGGGGGTTGGTATCGGTGTCGACTACGGCATCTATATCTACAGCCGTCTCGATCAGTACCTGGCCCATGGCTATGAGTTGCAGGAAGCCTATTTCAGAACACTGAAAACGACGGGTACTGCGGTCGCCTTTACCGGCTTTACCCTGGCGATAGGCGTTGGCACCTGGATTTACTCGCCCATCAAGTTCCAGGCCGATATGGGTATCATGCTAACCTTCATGTTCCTGTGGAATATGGTGGGTGCCTTGACCCTGCTGCCGGCACTCACCTGGCTGCTGCGCGGCAACAAGAACAAAAACGCCAAAACCACGGCGGCCACTAACGCCGCCTAGACGGTGCAGAGAGACCGCAACCGGCCCAGCACCAGCTGCGCCGGTTTTTTTTGGTTCGACAACAGCGCAGCCCTGAAGCTGGCAGCTAGAACAGCGCCAGATCAGTGAGGTATGGCTAGTCGAACTGGCGAGATAGTAGGCGGCTAGAACAAAACCCGGGTACGAATGGTCGCCTCGATTGCACGCAGGCCGCTCAGGGCGAGGTCACTGTAGTCTTTGTCGACGTCAATCACCACGTAGCCGATATCGGCGTTGGTTTGCAGATACTGCGCAGTGATATTGACGCCACTGCGCGAAAATACCTGGTTGATGGCACTCATCACCCCGGGGACATTGCGATGTATGTGCAGCAGGCGATGGGAGCCGGGGTGCTCTGGCAGAGCAACCTGGGGAAAGTTGACCGCTGACGTGGTAGTGCCGTTGTCGCTATAGCGAATCAGCTTCTCGGCAACCTCGTAGCCGATATTCTCCTGCGCCTCGACGGTTGAACCGCCAATATGCGGCGTCAAAAAGACGTTGTCGATCCCCCGTAGGGGTGAAACGAACTCCTCGTCATTGGACTTGGGCTCACAGGGAAACACATCCACTGCCGCGCCCGCCAGCTTACCGCTATGCAGGGCGTCGGCGAGGGCGTCAATATCGACCACGGTGCCCCGCGAGGCATTAATCAAAATTGCCCCCGGCTTCATGCCGCGCACCTGCGAGGCTGCCATCATGTTGCGGGTTGCCGGCGTCTCCGGTACATGCAGGCTCACGATATCCGCCTCTCGCAACAGCGCATCAAGGGATAGTAACTGTCTTGCATTGCCCAGCGGCAGCTTTTTTACCGTATCGAAAAACACCACCTGCATACCCAGCGATTCCGCCAGTACCGAAAGCTGGGAGCCTATCGAACCATAGCCGACTATGCCGAGCACCTTGCCCCGTATTTCGTGGGACGCTGCCGCGGATTTCTGCCATACCCCCCGGTGCGCCAGCGCGCTTTTTTCTGCCACTCGACGCAGCAGCAAAATCGCCTCGGCCAGCACCAGCTCAGCGACCGAGCGGGTATTGGAAAAAGGGGCGTTAAACACCGGAATTCCGCGATTTTGCGCGGCGACCGTGTCGACCTGGTTGGTGCCAATGCAAAAGCATCCAATGGCGTTGAGCTTTTCCGCCCGGGCCAGCACCCCGGCGCTGAGTTGGGTGCGGGAACGAATGCCCACGAAATGTGCGTCGGCAATACGTTGCATGAGATCGTCTTCGGCGAGGGCCGAGGTATGATAATCGATGTTTTCATATCCTGCGCCGCGCAAGGTATCCACCGCCGACTGGTGCACACCCTCCAGCAGCAAAAACCGTATCCTGGATTTGTCAAACGATGTCGATGAGGACTGCTTGGAAGCTATCGTGGCAGAGGGAGTTGTAGACATGGTGGTTGGATGCCCTGTAGCGGAGTGTACGGCATTCCGGCAAGACCGAAACGGGCGCGCATGATACCATAATCGGCCTGATCATCTGCAAATCGCCAGGTGCAAATCGCCTGCCAGGCACAGTGCCCCATGACAACATCCGTTCCCACCGACATCCTCGACGATTTACGTGCTATCGTCGGCGCCGACAGGGTGCTGACCGATAGTGCCAGCCTGGAAACCTATGGCCAGGACTGGACCCGCTTCTATCCGCCAAACCCAACCGCGGTGGTCTTGCCAGGATCCATTGAGGAAGTACAGGCGATTGTTCGCCTGGCCAATCAACATCACGTTGCGTTGATCCCGTCGGGGGGGCGCACCGGATTGTCCGCAGCGGCCGTCGCTACTAACGGCGAGGTGGTGGTAGCTTTTGACCGCATGAATACGATCCTCGACTTCAACGCCACCGACGAGACCGTAGTATGCCAGGCCGGGGTGGTCACCCGGCAACTGCAGGATTTCGCTGAATCCAAGGGCCTGTTCTACCCCGTCGATTTTGCCTCCGCCGGTTCCAGCCAGATAGGTGGCAACATCAGTACCAACGCCGGTGGGATCAAGGTCATACGCTATGGCATGACCCGTGACTGGGTGCTTGGGCTCGTCGTCATTACCGGGGCCGGCGAGCTGCTGGAACTCAACAAGGGCCTGGTAAAAAACAACTGCGGCTACGACCTGCGACATCTTTTCATTGGCGCTGAAGGCACGCTGGGACTGGTCGTAGCCGCTACCATGCAGCTGGCCCGTCCACCGAAATCGCTGCGGGTTATGGTGCTGGGAGTACCGGACTTTGCCGCTATTATGGATATACTCGCCAGTTTCAAGGGTGCGCTGGACCTAACCGCATTCGAGTTCTTCTCGGAGGCCGCGCTGGAGAAAGTCGTAGAGCACCAAGGCCTGGCCCGCCCATTTGAGACGGTAGCCCCCTACTATGCCCTACTGGAATTTGAAGCGGATTCCGAGCTTGAGCTGGATACCGCAATGGGCCTGTTCGAATCCTGTGTTGAAAATGGCTGGGTGCTGGACGGCACAATCAGCCAAAGCCAGCAGCAGGCTACCAAGCTGTGGCGCTTGCGCGAGGATATCTCTGAAACTGTTTCGCGCTGGACTCCCTACAAAAACGATCTGTCGGTACAGGTTTCCCGCGTGCCGGCTTTCATCGCTGAGGTTGACGCCCTGATTGGGGCTGAATACCCGGATTGGGAGGTCATCTGGTACGGGCATATAGGCGACGGCAATACCCACATCAATATCCTCAAGCCATCGCACCTGAGCATCGATGAGTTTCGGCAACGCTGTGAAGGTGTGAGTAAAGGGGTCTTTGAAATTGTTCAGCGCTACCGCGGCAGTGTCTCCGCCGAGCATGGGGTCGGGCTGATCAAAAAAGACTACCTGGGCTACTCCCGCAGCGATGCAGAGATCGAGTTGATGCGCCAGTTGAAACAAGTGTTCGATCCCAATGGGATTATGAATCCGGGTAAAATCTTTGACTAATCGTTACCAGCATCACCGTTGGGATGGTAGCCGTATCGATCATCCGGTTGGGAAGGTCGTCTGTGTTGGGCGCAACTATGCCGCGCATGCCAGGGAGTTGGACAACCCGGTCCCGACCACCCCCCTGCTGTTTATCAAGCCTCCCACTGCGCTGGTACCGCTGAGCCCGGGCTTCCGCTTGCCCACCGGGCAAGGCGCGGTTCACCACGAGGCCGAGGTGGCCTTGCTGGTCGGGCAAGCTTTCGATAGATCCGCCTCAATTGATCCGCTGCAAGCCATTATTGGGGTAGGTATTGGGCTCGATCTGACTCTGCGTGAAGTGCAGGAACGACTGAAAAAACAGGGTCACCCCTGGGAGATCGCCAAGGGGTTCGACGGCGCATGCCCCTGCTCCGCCTTTATCGATGCGGATCAATTTACCGACCTGCAAAATATCAGCTTTCGCCTGTGGGTCAACGAGCAGGCTCGACAAGCCGGCAACACCCGCGAGATGCTTTTCCCGATCAGGGAGTTAGTACAAGCGATTGTCCAGCATTTTAGCCTGTTGCCCGGGGATGTCATATTGACCGGGACACCGGCGGGGGTGGGACCCCTGCTGCCGGGGGATCGCCTGGCTCTGGAAATCGACGGGCAGCCCGACGGTCACCCGGGCGACTGCCATTTCACGTTGCAGGCCCAGGTTTTTATATGATTGCCAGGCGCTGGTCACATTTATGTCGAGCTTCCGCTAAAGTAATCGTCGATCGCTGAGAACACCTGGAATCGGAGCGCTTCGGTCTCCCCTACCAGATGGTGTTTGGCTTTTTGAACCCGCAACACCTCTGCCTGCGGAAACTTTTCCTGTATCACCTTAAGGTTATAGCGCCAGTCCACCGTGGTATCGCCTTCCCCCTGGATCGCCTGTAGTCGGGCGGCACTGGGCGGCAGACTGGTGAACCATTTCAACCATTGGTCCATTGCACTCACCCACTGCATTTTCAGGAAGCGACATTGCAGCGGGTCCTGTTTTTTGACAAACGCCACGAATTCGGGGTCGTGGGAGTTGGCCTTGAAATTACGCGGCAACTGGTCGCGAAAACGACGCACCCCGAAATGGGCCCAGCGCCCGACCCGCCAATGCATCGGACGAACCAAGGGCGCCAACAGGGAAACCCCGGAAAATTCATGGTTCGGCTCGCGCATCAGGTAACTCATGACCGCAGCCCCGCCGGTGCTCTGGCCGACAATATGCCAGGGCTCGGGAAGCTGGCGGTCACAGGCACGAATGCAATCTTCCAGCGCCCGATCGTAGTGGCGAAAGCTGCTAATGGATGCCGCCTCACCGCTGGACAGTCCGTGTCCCGGAAGGTCGAATGCCACCACGGAGTAATTTTTTTCCAGCAGGAAGCCGATAAGGGGAGCGTACAGGCCGACGTGGTCAAAGTACCCGTGAACCAGGAAAACGGTACCGCGGGGCCGCTCGCGCAGGTACAGCTGACAGACAATGTCGAAATGGCCGCTTTGGAAACGACCGATATGCTGTCGCACACCACCGGCAGTTTCTGCAAAATTGATTCCATAGTGCCGGAAGTACTGCAGGACCGCCGGTTCGGCGCCGGTCAGTCGTGCCATATCCAGCTTGTCAATATGATGCAGAACGGCGTTGATATTGATCGGCATAGCGGCGCGCGCTCGTTACCCCGCGCCAGCCCGCTGTTCTAACATGGCAACCGCGGGCAGGACCTTGCCCTCGACATATTCCAGGAAAGCGCCGCCACCGGTCGATATGTACGAGATCTTGTCTGCTATACCGTACTTGTCCACGGCGGCCAGCGTATCGCCCCCACCGGCAATAGAAAAGCCGTCCGAGTCCGCAATCGCCTGGGCCATGACCCGGGTGCCCTCGCCAAACTGGTCGAACTCGAAAACACCTATCGGCCCGTTCCAGATGATCGTTTTGGCGCGGCCTAGAATATCCGCCAGCCCGCGCGCCGACTCAGGACCGATGTCCAGTATCATGTCATCCTCCCCCACATCCTCCACCGCTTTCACCGAGGCCTGGGCCGACTCACTGAACTCACTAGCCACGACGACATCGGTCGGCAGTGGGATTTGGCAATGCTCCAGCAGGCGTTTAGCCTGGGGAATCAGGTCATGCTCGCACAGGGACTTGCCCACACAAAACCCCTTCGCCGCCAGAAAGGTGTTGGCGATACCACCGCCAACGACAAGCTGGTCAACCTTGTCAGCCAGAGCCTCCAGCACGGTGAGCTTGGTGGAAACCTTGGATCCCGCGACGATGGCTACCATCGGTCTCGCCGGGTCTGCCAGCGCCCGGCGCAAATTATCCAGTTCCGCTGCCAGCAACGGCCCGGCGCAGGCTACCTGTGCAAAACGCGCCACGCCGTGGGTTGACGCCTGGGCGCGGTGCGCAGTGCCAAAGGCGTCCATGACAAAAATATCACACAGATCCGCATACGCCCTGGCCAATTGCTCGTCATCTTTCTTCTCGCCCTGATTGAAGCGGACGTTTTCCAGCAGAACGACCTCTCCTGGCGCAACCGCAACCGGTTGCTGCAAATAGTCCTTCACCAGAGGCACGGATCGCTGCAGCAACGCCCCCAGGTGATCGGCTACAGGCTGGAGGCTGTAAGGCGCGTTCTCCTCGCTGCCTGCACCCTCAGCCGGTCGCCCCAGATGTGACATCAGTAATACCGCAGCCCCGGCTTCCAGTGCCCGTTGCACTGTAGGTAGCGACGCTCTGATGCGTGCGTCACTGGCAACCTTGCCATCCTTGAGCGGCACATTAAGGTCTTGACGGATCAGCACTTTTTTCCCTGCCAGATCAAGATCTGACATCTTGGTTACGGCCATGTAGCCTCCCTGTTTAGTTTTTCATCATTGCGATTCGCGGGCCGCTTGCGACCCGCAGCTTTGCTTCAAGCCACGATTTACCGCCTGCCGGTTCGGGCTGCCCGGGCAACGGTGGTTTGCTACCGCGCCCCACTGCGAGGACCGGCCGGGCCTGTCATCTGCCAACCCCGACGCTATGGCAGTAGGCAGCCAAATCGAGCATTCTATTGGCATAGCCCCATTCATTGTCAAACCACAGCAGAATCTTGGCCAGGCGTTTTCCGGCGACCCGGGTCTGGCTTGCATCCACAATAGCAGAATGCCGATCGTGGTTAAAATCGCAGGACGCCAGTGGCTCTTCAGTGTAGCCCAATACCCCGCAATACCCATCCCGGCTGGCGCTGAGCAGGGCCGCATTGACAGTGCCCACACTGACGTCACGGCGCAACACGATGGAGAGGTCGATAACAGAGACATTCATGGTCGGGACACGCATCGCCTGCGCCTCAAAACGCCCGGTAAGCGCCGGCATCACCCGGTCGATACCGCGGGCGAGGCCAGTTTCGATGGGGATGATCGAATGCATCGCACTGCGGGTTTTTCGCAGATCCGTATGGTGGTAAGCATCGATCACGGGCTGGTCATTCATCGCGGAGTGAATGGTAGTGATTACACCGTACTCTACACCAAACGCGCGCTCGATAGCATCGATCACGGGAACCACTGCATTGGTGCTGCACGATGCAGCCGAGAGGATTCTATCGGACGCAACAAGCTGCTGGTGGTTATAGCCATACACCAGGGTGGCATCGACGTCTGCCGCCGCGGGCTGGGAAAACAGCACGGCACCGGCGCCACGCGCCAGGTGTCGCTCGGCCTCGTTGCGGCTGCTGAAGCTACCGCTGCACTCCAGCACCAGATCGACGCCAAGCTCGGCCCAGTCCAGCTCCTCCACGTGTTCAAAGTGCCGCGTGGCTATGCTGTCGCCGTTGATCTGCAACTGGTCGCCAGCCACCTCCACCTTGCCGGGGAACCGGCCATGGGTGGAGTCGTAGCGCGTCAGGTGCGCCATCGTATGGATTTCGGCGGGCTCGTTGATTGCGACCACCTGCAAACGGTCGTCCCCACGGCGCTCGTAAAGCGCCCGCAGCACACCGCGGCCAATGCGGCCATAGCCGTTAATGGCCAGGCGCAACGGCGCGCTTCCCGCAGCATTGCCCGTCACTGCTGCAGCAGGCTCTCGACCGCCTGTTTGACAGCTGCGCTGGTGAAGCCAAAGTGCTCCATCAACTGCGGCCCGGGTCCCGATTCACCAAAACGATCCAGGCCGAGCACCACTCCATCCAGGCCAACATATTTGTACCAGGGTGAGGTCGCTCCCGCTTCCACCGCGACTCGCTTGCGCACCGAGCCCGGCAGCACCGACTCTCGCCAGGCCTGATCCTGGGCATCAAAGCGATCCGCGCACGGCATTGAAACGACCCGCACCCGGTGACCCTGCTGCGCCAGTTCAGCCTGAGCCTCTACCGCAATGCCAACCTCTGACCCGGTGGCGATGACAATGACGTCAGGTGTTTCCTCGCAATCCACCAGTACGTAGCCACCGCGCCCGATCGCCGCCACCTGCGCCTCGCTGCGCGACTGGTGGGGCAAGCCCTGCCGCGACAATACCAGGGCAGTGGGCCCGTCGGCACGCTCCAGCGCCGCGCGCCAAGCCACCGCCGTTTCAACCGTATCGCAGGGTCGCCAGGTTGAAAGATTGGGAGTGGTGCGCAGATTGGCGATCTGTTCCACCGGCTGGTGGGTGGGGCCATCCTCGCCCAGGCCGATGGAGTCGTGGGTGTAGACCTGTATGTTGCGCTGTCGCATCAGCGCCGCCATGCGCAGGGCATTGCGCGCGTATTCCATAAAAATCAGGAAAGTACCGCCGTAGGGAATGAACCCGCCGTGCAGGGCGATACCGTTGATAATCGCGGTCATCCCGAACTCACGCACACCATAGTAGATATAGTTGCCATCGGGGTCGTCACCGGAAATGCCTTTTGCACCCTGCCACAACGTCAGGTTCGAGCCGGCGAGGTCGGCCGAGCCGCCAAGCAACTCTGGCAGCAGCGGGCCGTAGGCATCCAGACAATTCTGGGAAGCCTTGCGACTGGCGATGGAGTCGCCCTGCTGCTGGCACTGGGCAATGTAGGCATCGGCAGCGGCGGCGAAACCAGCCGGCAAATCACCATCAAGGCGGCGCTTCAACTCGGCGGCAAGTTCCGGATGATCGGTTTCATAGCTGGCAAAGGTGTGCCGCCAGGCTGCTTCCGCCTGCTCGCCGCTGTCGGTAGCGTCCCATTGGGCGTAGTACTCCTGGGGAATCTCGAATGGTGGGTACGACCACCCCAGGGCCGCACGGGTCAGTGCCACCTCGTCGCTACCCAGCGGTGCCCCATGGGAGACTTCCTTACCCTGCTTGTTGGGCGATCCCTTGCCGATAATCGTTTTGCAGCATATCAGTGTGGGGCGCCCCGTTTCTGCGCGGGCTTGCTCAATGGCCGCTGCGATTTGCTGGGGGTCATGGCCGTCCACAGCGGGCACGACATGCCAGTTGTAGGCTTCGAAACGCGCCGGTGTATCGTCGGTGAACCAGTGCTCCACCTCACCGTCGATAGAAATGCCGTTGTCATCGTAAAAGCAAATCAACTTGCCCAGGCCGAGGGTACCCGCCAGGGAGCATGCCTCGTGGGAGACGCCCTCCATGAGGCAGCCATCCCCCAGAAACACGTAGGTGTAATGGTCGATAATGGCATGGTTGGGACGGTTGAAATGGGCGGCCAGGGTTTTCTCGGCGATGGCCATGCCCACCCCGTTACATATTCCCTGGCCCAGCGGACCCGTGGTGGTCTCTACTCCCGGCGCGTAGCCGTATTCCGGATGACCGGGTGTGTTCGAGTGTAACTGGCGGAAATTCTTCAACTCATCCAGGGGCAGCGCATAGCCGGTGAGATGTAACAGCGAATAGACCAGCATCGAGCCATGGCCATTAGACATCACGAAACGGTCACGGTTGACCCATTTGGGGTTTGCCGGATTGTGGCGCATAAAATCGTTCCAGAGCACCTCGGCAATGTCTGCCATCCCCATTGGGGCGCCGGGATGGCCGCTATTAGCTCGCTGCACAGCGTCCATTGCAAGGGCGCGAATTGCGTTCGCTAGTTCGGAACGGGACGGCATTGCTGATACTCCTGTTTGGGATGGCGGGCACGAAGGGCCGCTATTTTCCCTCAGGCCGCCGGCAACAGCAAACCCCTTTCCTGCTTTTCTCAGAGGAGATGGGCAAAACACACCGGACCGGGACGGGGCTTAACAGGCAGGGCCCAACCCCGTTGCTTTGCCGGGTGGGAGCGTTACACTAGTGGCGGATAACAACAGGCACTTTGCTACTCATTCAAATCGACAGAATTCGAATAACCTGAGGAGTTCGGCTATGAATTACTTTGTCACCGGTGGCACCGGTTTTATCGGCAAATTCCTGCTACAAAAACTGATTGATCGAAAAGGCACGATTTATGTGTTGCTGCGCGAGGAATCCAAGCACAAGTTAAAAGACCTGCAGGACCGCTACACCAACGGTAAACGGCGCATCAAACCCGTCTATGGCGACCTCACCGAGCCGGCGCTTGGCATCAGCCAAAGTGACCTGAAAGAACTAAAAGGGGAAATCGACCACTTTTTCCATCTTGCCGCCATCTACGATATGAAGGCCGATGCCGAAAGCCAGCAAAAGGCGAATGTCGACGGAACACGCAATGCCGTGCAGTGCGCCGAAAAACTGAAAGCCGGCTGCTTCCACCATGTCAGTTCCATTGCTGCCAGCGGCATGTACCCTGGCACCTGGCAGGAGGACATGTTCGACGAAGCTAAGAACCTCGACCACCCCTACTTTCGCACCAAGCACGATTCAGAGGGCATTGTACGCCGGGAATGCCTGATTCCCTGGCGGGTATACCGGCCGGGTGCAGTGATAGGGCACTCCGAGACCGGTGAAATAGACAAGATTGATGGCCCCTACTATCTATTTGGCGGCCTGAAAAAGTTGCGTAACCTGCTGCCACCCTGGTTTCCCCTGGTAGGTATCGAAACCGGCCTCGCTAACGTCGTGCCTGTGGACTACGTGGTCGACGCCATGGATTACCTGGCGCACCTTCCGGGCCACGACCGCGAATGTTTCCACCTGACCAATCCAGACCATTACAGCATGGGGGAATTGATCAACATCTTTGCCGAGGCCGGCCATACACCCAAGCTTGGGATGCGATTTGACCGCAAGATTTTCAGCTTTGTTCCACCAGGATTGAGCGCCATCGTCGGCAAATTGCCGCCGGTCAAGCGCCTCAGGCACGCTCTCTTTGAAACCCTCGGCATGCCCGAGGATGCCAGTGTGTTTTTTGACTATGAAACCCGCTACGACAGCCGTGATACCCGGCGGGCACTTGAAGGTAGCGGCATCGAAGTGCCCCGCCTGCCAACCTATGCGTGGACCATCTGGGACTACTGGGAGCGCCACCTTGACCCCGACCTGTTTATCGATAAAAGCCTCGAGGGCCATGTCAAGGACAAGGTCGTGCTGGTCACCGGTGGGTCATCGGGTATCGGCGAGGCCATAGCCCATAAAATGGCAGGCGCCGGCGCCAACGTACTGATGACAGCGCGCACCCTCGAAAATCTTGAAGCGGTGAAGACCGCGATCGAGGCAAAGGGCGGCACTGCGTATATCTACCAGTGCGACATAGCCGACATGGAATCCTGTGACAATCTTGTCGCCCAGGTACTTCAGGACCATGGCCATATCGATATACTCGTCAACAACGCTGGGCGCTCCATTCGCCGCTCCATCGACTTATCCTACGAGCGCTTTCACGACTTCGAGCGCACCATGCAGCTCAACTACTTCGGCGCCCTGAGGCTGATCATGGGCTTCCTTCCTACCATGAGCAGCCGCAAGCAGGGGCAGATTATCAATATTTCCTCGATCGGCGTGCTCGGGAGTTCACCACGGTTTTCCGCTTATGTCGCCTCCAAAGCAGCCCTGGACGCTTTCTCGCGTTGCGCCGGGTCTGAATTTTCCGACCGCAATGTCCATTTCACCACCATCAATATGCCGTTGGTACGAACGCCCATGATTGCGCCCACCAAGCTTTATGACTATGCCCCTGCGCTCAGCGTTGATGAGGCAATGGACCTGATCGTGGAGGCGGTGGTGAACAAGCCAAGGCGGGTGGCAACCACCACCGGGCTGTTCATGGCTGTGGCCAACGCAGTCGCTCCCAAATTCATGGAGATTATCTGGAACACTTCCTACCGCATGTTTCCCGATTCCGAAGCTGCCAAGGGCATCAAGGATGCCAGGGATAAAAACAAAAAGTTGGAAATGAGTAGTGAGCAACTAGCGATGGCGGCCATCATGAAGGGAGTCCACTTCTAAGCGCCCCAACCAACCCACCGCAATCGGGCCTTCTCGACCAGAGATTGCGCGCTAGGCGGGCTTTACCTCCACGGCATAGCCGTCACTATGTCCGCGGGGGAAACCCCGCGCAAGCTCCGGCGAGAAACCCATGGGCCGCTTTTGGCCGCAGCGACTGGCAGCAAAAAATACGGCACTTTCGTCAGCTCGGAGCTGTCGGAAGGTTTTCCCGGTAAACGCGGAACGAAGAAAGCGGAATAGTACCTATATCGATTTATTTTGATATAGTCATGGCTTCTGCTAAACTGCGTGCATGCCGACTTCAGCGATCTTCGACGCGCTTCACGATCTGCCAACGCAAGAGATCAATCAACTCGCTGGCCTGCTCAAGGCCAGCGGGGATCCGTTGCGACTGGAGATCTTGCGAGCTCTGGACAAGCAAAGCTTTGGTGTCCAGGAATTGTGCACTATCTTTAGTATGCGGCAGCCCGCCATGAGCCACCACTTGAAGGTACTGGCTCAGGTAGAATTGGTTGCCAGCCGACGCGAGGGCAATTCAATTTTCTATCGCCGCCATCATCAGTCACCGGCTCCCCAGTGGCAGGGCCTTTGGGAAAACCTGATGGGTGCCGCGGACTGCCTGCCTTTGCGCCCCGAAGTGAAGCGGCGAATCGCAGAAGTACACCAGCAACGTGCCAATTCCTCGCGGCAGTTTTTTCAGGAAAATGCGGGCCGCTTCCGGGCACAGCAGGAGTTGATTGCAATATACCAGCAATACGCTGAACCCATGCTGCAATTGATTGATGGAGCGGGGTTGCCAGCTCGGCGATTAGCCCTGGAGATTGGTCCCGGCGAAGGGCCCTTTCTGCGGGAGCTGTCAACCCGCTTTGATCGAGTAACCGGGCTGGATATCTCCGACACCATGCTGGCACTGGCCAGGGAGCGCTGCTGCGGACTCGACAATGTGGATTTGATACTCGGCGACACCCAAACGGCTCGCAATGCGAAGCTGCAACCTGACTGCGTTGTTGCCAATATGGTGCTGCATCACACGCCATCGCCCGCCGAGATTATCGCCGATATAGCCGCTTTACTACGCCCTGGTGGGTCGCTGTTCCTTACAGAATTATGCAGCCACGACCAGGCCTGGGCCCGGGAAGCCTGCGGGGATGTCTGGCTCGGGTTCGACCCTGAAGACATTGCCCACTGGGCTGAGGCGGCGGGCCTGCACAACGGCCAGCACCTGTATTTTGCCCAGCGTAACGGATTTAGCGTGCAGCTGCGGCAATTCACCCGATAGCTTCACTTTAACAGCAACCCTCATTGTCAACCACACAGGAAACCCTAAATGTCAGAATACAGTATCTTCACCTCAGAGTCGGTATCAGAAGGTCACCCCGACAAGATGGCGGACCAGATCTCTGATGCCGTTCTTGATGCCATTATCGCGGACGACCCGAACGCCCGGGTAGCAGTGGAAACCATGGTCAAAACCGGTATGGCCATTATTGCCGGTGAAGTTACCACCAATACCTATGTCGACCTCGAAGAAGTGGTGCGGGGCGTCATCCTCGACATCGGTTACAACAGCTCGGATGTCGGCTTCGACGGCGCAAGCTGCGCCGTATTGAATGCCATCGGCAAGCAATCCCACGATATTGCGATGGGGGTCGATGAGGGCGAGAACAAGGAGCAAGGTGCGGGCGACCAGGGTTTGATGTTTGGCTACGCTACCAACGAAACCGATGTCTTGATGCCAGCACCCATTTACTACTCGCACCGGCTGGTCGAGCGCCAGGCGCGTCTGCGTAAGGATGGGGTCCTTCCCTGGCTGCGCCCGGACGCCAAGAGCCAGGTAACATTGCGCTACGAAAATGGCATGCCGGTAGCTGTCGATGCGGTAGTGCTCTCTACCCAACACGACCCTGATATTCCCCAGCAGGATATCCAGGAAGCGATCATGGAGACTGTCATCAAGCATGTCCTGCCCGCCAAATGGCTGCATGCCGGTACCCGCTATCACATCAATCCCACTGGCAAATTTGTTATCGGCGGTCCCGTTGGCGACTGCGGCCTGACCGGTCGCAAGATTATTGTTGATACCTATGGCGGTATGGCTCGCCACGGAGGCGGCGCTTTCTCCGGCAAGGATCCTTCCAAGGTTGACCGCTCCGCCGCTTATGCAGGGCGTTATGTCGCCAAGAACATCGTTGCCGCTGGCCTCGCTGATCGCTGCGAGATTCAGGTCTCCTATGCCATCGGTGTTGCTGAGCCGACTTCCATTTCGGTCAACAGCTTCGGCACGGGCAAATTACCCGATGCCAGGATCGTCGATCTGGTGCGTGAGCACTTCGAGCTCAGACCCCAGGGCCTGGTAGCTATGCTGGACCTCAAGCGACCTATTTATCGCCCGACCGCGGCCTACGGCCATTTCGGTCGTACCGGAGACAGCTTCACCTGGGAAAAAACCGACAAGGCCGACGCACTGCGCGCCGCCCTCTAAATACTACATTCATTCAAAGAGAGAACAGTGACTATGACAACCGCCGCCCAAATTGAACCTAAACTCAGCGACTACAAAGTTGCGGACATCAACCTCGCTGCCTGGGGCAGAATGGAAATTGAAATCGCTGAATCCGAAATGCCGGCACTCATGGCAATACGCGAAGAATACAGCGCCAGGCAACCGCTCAAGGGGGCTAAAATCCTCGGCTGCATTCATATGACGATACAGACCGCAGTGCTGATAGAAACCCTGCAATCCCTCGGCGCGGAAGTGCGTTGGTCATCTTGCAACATTTTCTCTACCCAGGACCATGCCGCAGCGGCGATTGCAGCACAGGGCACACCGGTTTTTGCGTGGAAGGGTGAGACCGAAGAGGAATATGACTGGTGCCTGGAACAGACCATTCTTAAGGACGGTAAACCCTGGGACGCCAACATGGTGCTGGATGACGGTGGCGATCTCACCGCCATGCTGCATGAAAAGTACCCGGCCATCCTCGACAATGTGCACGGCATCACCGAAGAAACTACCACCGGAGTTCACCGACTGCAGGAAATGCTCAAGCAGGGCACCTTGAGAGTGCCCGCGATCAATGTCAATGACTCCGTAACCAAATCGAAAAATGACAATAAGTATGGCTGTCGCCACAGCCTGAATGACGCCATAAAGCGCGCCACCGATCATTTGTTAGCTGGAAAGAAGGCGCTGGTTATCGGCTATGGCGATGTCGGCAAGGGGTCCGCGCAGTCACTGCGCCAGGAAGGTATGATCGTCAACGTCTCAGAGGTCGACCCGATCTGCGCCATGCAGGCCTGCATGGACGGTTTCGAACTGGTTTCACCCTACATAGATGGGATTAACGACGGCACCAAAGAAAGTATCAACACGGCGCTGCTGGGAAAAACTGACATCGTAGTCACAACCACCGGCAACCTCAACGTCTGCGACAAGAACATGCTGGCCGCTCTGAAGAATGGCGCGGTGGTCTGTAACATCGGCCACTTTGACAACGAAATCGATACCGCTTTTACCCGTCAAAACTGGCGTTGGGAAGAAGTCAAGCCACAGGTACATCGGGTATTTCGCAGCGACAGTGCAGAAGACCACCTACTGCTGCTTTCTGAAGGTCGCCTGGTCAACCTTGGGAATGCAACCGGGCACCCCTCGCGGATTATGGACGGCTCTTTTGCGAACCAGGTGCTGGCGCAAATCTACCTCTACGAGCGCAGTTTCGCCCGCCTTGAAGACGCTCTCAAACCGGCCGCGATCAAGGTCGAAGTGCTGCCGAAAAAATTGGATGAAGAAGTCGCCAGTCACATGGTCAAGGGCTTTGGCGGCGTTTTAACGAAGCTCACCCAGGAGCAGGCGGACTATATTGGTGTACCAGCAGACGGGCCGTTCAAACCGGATTCTTATCGGTATTAAATGGCAAAGCCCGGCTACCCGACAATTTGGCGCAGGGTGCGAGCAGCTAACTCCTTGATGCAGGTGCTGGCACGGCTGCCGAGATTTGCGGGGGCCGGTCGCTGCGGCAACGCCTAGTTCCGCGGCGGCGCAGCAACTGAGAAAATGTCGCAAGCGTCATCCAAACTACACAATTCGCCCGGCAACTCGACATAGAATTGCCGCTGGCATTACATTCACAGGCTACCCATGAGCTATAACAAGCGTCTGAGTTTTGAGTTCTTCCCACCCAAGACGGAGGCGGGAATGGTCAAGCTGGGCGAGACCAGCAAAGCGCTGGGTCGGTTGAATCCAGCGTTTTTCTCAGTTACCTACGGCGCTGGCGGATCCACCCGGGATACCACACGCAATGCGGTACTGCATATCCACCATGACGGATACGATGTTGCACCGCACCTCTCCTTTGGCGGCGATGATGAGACTTCAGTGTTGTCGTTACTGGAAGATTATCGCCAACACGGGATCAAGCGCATTGTAGCCCTGCGCGGAGACATGCCGTCGGGTATGGGCATGGCAAGACTGGTTTATGCAAATGAGCTGGTCGGATTTATCCGTCGCCATACCGGTGACCATTTCGAGATTGAAGTGGCAGCCTATCCTGAAGTGCACCCCGAGGCCAAAAGCTATGAGGAGGATATCGCCTATCTCAAGCAAAAGATCGATGCCGGCGCAAATTCCGCACTGACGCAATATTTTTACGACGCCGATGCGTACAGCTGGTTTCTGGAAAGCTGCCAACTCGCGGGAATAAAGGCTCCCATCTATCCCGGTATCATGCCCATCATCAACTACCAGAACCTTGCCCGCTTTTCTGCCCGATGTGGCGCCAGCATTCCACGCTGGGTTGCCAAACAGCTCGAGGGCTATGGTAGCAATCAAGAGGCAGTCGTTGCTTTTGGCATCGAGTTGGTATCTCGCTTGTGCGAAAAATTGCTCGCCGCCGGTGCACCCGGCCTGCATTTCTACACCATGAACCAAGCGGAGCCCACCCTAAGTATTTGTCGTAACCTGGGTATGCAAGCGGACGTCTCCTGAGCCGCGTTCCCCGATGCGCACTCCCAGGATCTATACCAGAGAACACCTGACACCGGGATCGCAAATCCGGTTACAGGGACAAGCCGGGCACTATTTGAGCCGGGTGCTGCGTCGCGGGCCAGGAGACCCGGTAACTCTATTCAACGGTGACGGCAACGAATACGCGGCCGCTATCGAGGGTAGCCAGCGCGGTACGGTCACACTGGGAATACTACGCTGCGCTCATACCGGTACGGAATCGCCGCTGCAGCTTCACCTGGGCCTTGTGATGTCCAAGGGCGACCGCATGGATTGGGCGGTGCAAAAAGCAACGGAGCTCGGCGTTTCGGCGCTTACGCCGCTGGGCTCAAAATTCTGTGACGTTAAGCTGAGCAGCCAGCGGCTTGAGAAGAAGCGCCAGCACTGGCAACAGGTAGCTATCGGTGCCTGTGAGCAGTGTGGCCGCAACACAGTCCCTGACATTCACCCGGTTACCGAGTTGGGACGCTGGCTGCAGACACCTGCCGACGGCTTGCGCCTAATGTTTGATCGCTCAGGGCTTAAGTTGCAGCATTGGGCGACAGAGGAGGCCCAGAGCCTTATGCTGCTCGTGGGCCCGGAAGGTGGATTTTCGGATTACGAAATCGACCAGGCCAAGACCGCTGGCTTCAACGTTGCGGCACTTGGCCCCCGCGTGATGCGAACCGAAACGGTACCAGTCGCTGCTTTGGCTCTGGCCCAGTACATCTGGGGAGATTTCTGAACGCCGGCAGTTGCTTCTGTTGGGCCCTGTCCGGCTAACTCAGCTAGGCCACTGTCACCTGTTCTGACCCCACGACTTCCAGCAACCGCTCCTCGATATATTCCAGGTCTGGAATCGTCGCCGTTTCACCACAAGCATCTACGATCACCAAATCAGCAGGGCCATGGGACGCATCCGTAATCTCGATGATTTCCTTGTGATTTATCCTCATCATCCTCGGCGGCGATTTGGTAGCTATGGCGTAGAAGGGAAGCCCTTCTGTTGCCCCGTTAATCACCGCGGCATTAAAACCGAAATCGGCCGCGCTCGACTGCTGCTGATTGATCAAATTGAAATCCAGCACGGGAATACGCGTGCCACGCCAGCAACAAGTACCGACGACTCCGGCCGAGTTATCGCCCGCTGCAGCCAGATCCCCGAGCTGAATGATTTCGGCAACCGCAACATTGGGTAGCAGCAGGTTTTTCCCTGCCACCGGTAACAGCATGGTAATCAGATCAACCGCTTTGTTAACATCTATCAGTTGTCGAATCATAGTCCGTTCCGCTAAAGGTCGAATCAAAAAAATCTAACCGTCATATCTCACCGATTCGGCGGTCTGTATGCATCAAATGGCGCGCTCGGCAGGTATTTAGGCGATCTGCTTCCGCTTGCTGGCATCAATGCCGTTTTTGGTCAGTTCTTGTATGCAGCTCAACAACTCAATTTCCTGATAGGGCTTGCCGAGATATTTGTCGACACCAATAGATTCCGCGCGCTGGCGGTGCTTTTCACCAGAGCGAGACGTAATCATGATGATAGGAAGCTGATTCAGTTTGCTGCTGTGCTTAACCCTGCTGGCCACTTCAAATCCATCCATGCGAGGCATCTCGATATCAAGCAGCATGACATCCGGTTTGTGATCCTGCAGCAGTTGCATCGCATCGACACCGTCTTTCGCCAGTAATACATCCATGTTGTTGCGCTCCAGGAAGCGCGACGTTACCTTGCGCACCGTTACCGAGTCGTCTACGACCATCACCAGAAGATTGCGATCATCCTCCGGTTGCTCCGGCTGTACCTCTTGCTCCAGTAGCTCGTTCAATTGTGGCTGGGAAATATCCGTGCGAATAATTTCGTGCAAGTCGAGGATGATCACCACGCCACCATCACCGAGCACCGTTGCTCCGGACAATCCCTGTACAGCGCTGAATTGTGGACCCAGGGTTTTCACCACTATTTCTCGACTACCCAGCAACTTGTCCACCTGAATGGCAAACGAGTGCTCACCACTGCGCACTAGCATCACTGGCAGTGGCATGGTTTCGCGGTCGAGATCCGGCTTCGCCCGGCTGCGAGTCAGGCCACCCAGGTAGCGTAATTTGTATGACTGCCCTGCGTATTCGAATTGGGGTGCGTCTGGCTGGTAATAAGACTCGAGCTCAAACGGGCTTATCCGGACAATGCCCTCGATACTGGTCAAGGGCACAGCATAGGTTTCACCACAGCTTTTTACCATTAATGCACGGTTAACTGATACGGTGAAGGGCAGGCGAATAACGAAGCGGGTACCGTGACCGGGCTTTGATTCGATATCCACTGAGCCGCCGATTTGCTTGATCTCACTGGCAACAACATCCAGCCCGACACCGCGCCCGGATATCTGGGTAACAGCCTGCGCGGTACTAAATCCAGGCTGCAGGATAAACTGCAATACTTCGCGATCGGACAAAGACGCATCAGCAGCCAGCATGCCGCGCTCTATCGCTTTACTGCGGACGGCATCGAGACTGATACCGCGGCCGTCATCGGCTAGCGTTATGACTACGTCTCCCGCCTCGCGCGCCATACTTATACTTATATTCCCTGCGGCAGGTTTTTTCGCTTCGCGCCGCTGGGCTTCAGATTCAATCCCATGATCAACCGCGTTGCGTAACATATGCTCGAACGAGGGCACCATGCGCTCGAGAATCGTTCGATCCATCTCCCCTTCGGTATTCAATAACTCCAGGTTGACGTTCTTGCCCAGTTCCTGGCTGACCTGTCTAGTAATCCGGCGTAAACGGGGCACGAGTCGGGTAAATGGAACCATGCGAGACCGCATCAGACCCTCCTGAAGATCTGTGTTGATGCGGGATTGCTGCAACAGCAGCGTCTCCATGTCACGTGCTTTATTGAAGATGCTTCCCTTCACCTCCTTTATATCGGATGCACTTTCCTGCAGTGATCTCGACAATTGCTGCAGCACTGAATAGCGGTCCATTTCCAGTGGGTCGAACTCCTCCAGCCCCTGGCTCTCGACCTGCTCCTGGCGGAATATGAGTTGCTGTTCAGTTTCTATATCCAGCCGCCTGAGCTGCTCTTTCATACGATCGATGGTGGCGTCCATTTCAGCCAGCGAGAACATAACCTCACTGATCTGCTCTTCAACCCGGCCGCGATTAATACTGGTTTCACCGGCCAGGTTAACCAGTTGCTCAAGCATCTGAGCGGGAATCTTGACCGCCTCCTGGGCCACCTGTGCCTGGGTTACTTCGGCACTGCGCGCCGCGGCCTGCGCCTGCTCAACCAGGGCCTGGTCTTCCGCGGGCAGGTCGATCATTTCTACCGGCCTCAGCAGCAGGGCCAGATCTTCAGCGGAGTCCTCTTCGATTTGGGCAACCGGCTCACCAGACCTGACCTGTTCGACCATGGCGACAATTTGATCCTGGTACCGCTGAACGTGGTTAAACAAATACTCATCAAATGCCACACCCTGCTCTTCAGCAACAGTGAGAAAGGTCTCGAAGTTGTGGCTCAGGTTACCCAGGCTCTTCAAGCCGCTGAGGCGAGCCCCACCTTTGAGGGTGTGGAGCAAGCGCTGCAACAACTCGACGCAGGAACGACGACCACGATCCTCCTGCCACTGCTGGATGGTTTCGTCGATGTTCTCGAGAAGGTCACGTGCCTCCTCCATGAACATGTCGACCATCTCGTCATCGACGTCTTCTGCTGCAACGGCCAACTGCTCTTCCGCTGCGGCCTCAGCCAGTGTAGCGGATTCCTGTTCACCTGAAGTGGGCAACTCAACAGGCTCCGAACGCATGTCTGCAGGCTGCAACTGTTCCAGCAACTGAAGCAAGCCAGGCTCCAGGTCTTCAACACTTTGATCCGCCGCGATTTTATCGAGCATGCTTTCCGCTTCCGACAGAGCTTGGTCGAAAGCCTCCACAGTTTCCTCTGTCGGCTCACTTTCAGCCAGCCGCTGTGCGGTCGCGCAGCAGGCACTTGCCAGCTCCGCCAACGGTATGATTTCAAGCTCGGCGGCTTTACTGGCAATCTCTGCTGAGTAGTTGCCAACGATAAACCAGTCACCATCTGTCAATGACTGTTGTTCGCGCCAGGTTTCTACAATCGTGTGCATTCTTGCAAGCGCATCGGCGGCCTCAAGCATAAACACGCCAACTCGGTCGAGGTAAGAGGCGTCGGCACCGGTGCCTTGCTTCTTCGGAAGTCGGGTTTCTTTGAGCTGGGAGATCCTTTGCAGCAGGGACTCAGTTTCGCTGAATCCCTCGCATTCGCCAGTCTCCCTGACTCTTTGCAAGCCGATGAAAGCCAACCGGGTTGCGTCGCGGATAACTGAAACGATTTCGTCGTCAACAACTATGCGAGCGGCCTGCAATTGTTTCACCAACTGCTCTAGGGGCGTTACGATACATACCAACGCGTCCACTTCCGCCATCCTGGTACAGCCCTTGAGCGTGTGCAAGGCTCGCTGCAGTGAGTCGCTGACCACCGCGGGCGCCGTACTCTGCTCAACAGAAACGATAAAGTCTTGCATGGCAGCCAGGTGTTGCTGGGCCTCGGCTTCAAAGATTTCCATAAGCGCAGCGCGCTCACTGGCCTCCTCGGCCTGAGATTCGGTATTTTCTGCGTCCCCGGGTAATTCGCCATCGATGGCCTCTGGCGTGCACGGCCGACCGTCTACAACGGCAATATCAGTAGCCAGCCACTTCGGCTCAATCGTCCCAAGCTGATCACCATCGACTGGTTCTTGTTCCAGCAGGGCTTGCGCCATAGCCATGACATGATCCACAAAGGCCTTGTTGACCGGCTGACCTTTTTCAAATCGATGCACCATATCCGGAACCAGATCCACAGCTCGGGATACCAGCACAAGGTGATCGTCCTGTACCGTCAGGGTATGCTCAAGCAAACGATTGAGTAGGCTTTCTATGGACCACGCCAACTCGCCCAACAGGCCCGCTCCGACCATTCGCCCACTGCCCTTCAGCGTATGAAAAGCGCGACGAATTTCTCCGAGCGCCGCTCCATCGCCGGGCTTTGAAGACCACTGTGGCAGGTGCGCCCTTATCGTTTCCAGCACCTCCGCTGCCTCCTCAACGAAAATCTCCGCGATCTCCTCGTCCAGTGGCTCTTCGGTTACAGCTTCCAGTCCCAGGAATTGGTGCGCACTTACTGTGACTGCCGATTGCACAGGCTCAGCCGCCGCTCCTGCCAATACCTCGTGCTCAGCAGAACTCAACTGACCCTGGTTATGCTTTTCTACCGATTGGTCCAGATTTCCCTCCAAAGGGCCTACCTGGGTAGATTCCAATCGATCAGTATCCTCTGCAGATGCAACGGCAATAGCTGCTGGTTTACCCCTGCCTGCAGCATTACCAGTCTCGCTAACGGGATAGCTTTGGGCCAACTCCATGTTGTCGAGTTCGTCTATGGCAAAGCCCAACTCGGCGACACTCGCTACTGCAATATCGAGGATATCCTCGTTATCGGCGCCGCCATCATCGGCCGTGCGCTCAAGGTAGTAGTCGATGCCACTGATCGCGTCAGCGAACTTTTCCAGCATCGGCCAGTCAGGCTTCTTTTTACCGTCAAGCAGATTCCAGACGTAACACTGACAGGCTTCGAGAACCCTGGCAGCCCTCTCCATTCCGGCAATACCCAGACTCCCTGAAAGCTCGTGTAACCTGACAGGCAAAGGCTCCAGCCTGGAGTGGTCCCATTGGTTCGCGACGAAGTCGATAATTGCGTCCTTGACGAGATCAAGATCCTTGCGAGCCTCTCTTAGAACGGTCTCCCGCGCCGCTCTCAAATGAGGCTGCTCACCAGCCGACTCGGTATTCAACCCCGAACATGCAAGGTAACCCAGTAGTTCCTGCTCCACCCCGATGATGGCCTGAGCAACATTCAGCAGCCCTTCCGATTCATCGACATCAGCGTTGTTGGCAATGCGCTCCAATACCTGTTGCTGTTCACGTATCGTAGCCAGGGGGGCAACGAACCCCAACACCGCCATGGTATCGCCAACTCGCTTGATAATCGGTAGCGTGTCCCTGATCTCCATATTGTCCTGGCCCGTGCGGCGGCCATGCAGGTCAAGGTAATCCTTTATCGCAGCGAGTTCTTCCAGCAACGCATCTACCACTGAGCTCAACGCCTCAGCATCAACGGCCAATTGTTGTTCTTGCCCACCCTGCTGCAGTGCCTTTTTTAGCTGGTAGCTGGACTGCACTTCCTGAATCAGGGGCGAGCTTCCATTTGAGCGCGCAACGTAGTACAAGAAAGTCTTCAAGGTTTCACCTGCGACCGGCTTCAGCAGTGCTTGCAAGCCGTGCCGCTGCAAACCTTTTAGTTCACAGTCAATTTCCTTCAGCAGAGTTTTGATTGCAGCATTTGGGTGGATCGTATGTTCAGTCACACCCTCAATCATCGCCATTCCGACTTGCCAAAGCGCCTCATGCGGCTTCCCTGCACTAAGCACCTGCAAGCGTTGGCATATCGCATTCAACTTTGGCAAGTTCTGCTTGAGCTTCTTTTTTCGTACGATACCCACGAAAGCATTTTGGAAAAGCTCTCTTAGCTCACTGATTTCAGCTTGGAGGGCCCCTTTTTCTATTTCTGCGCTTTCATCGCATGCCTGGCTGCCGACGGCTATCTCTGGATTGAAAAATGCCAGCTCAGACATCAGTTCTGCACTGCGAATCGCCCGCATATCATTAATTCGGGGTAATAGAATTCCCGGTAAGTCCTGGCGAGCAGCTCGCACTTGCTGCAAAAAGCCGGGCAAATAAAGCAGCCCTGCCATGATGGCCTCCTGGGCCTGCAACTCGTCTATGACCTCTCCATCGAAAAGCGCCTGCAGTAATAGCTCCAATTCATGGGCAAAAAGGGATGCTCCATGAAATTCCACCATATGCAGGGTGCCCTGAACCTGGCTAATCTGGCTCATGCATATTTTCAGCTTGCTGTTATCGCCAGGCTCGTTGACATAAGCCTCCAGCGCTCGGCATGCTTGATTCAGCGTTTCATCGATCTCTCCCGAGATCCAGTCCAGAGCTACATAATCTCGACGCTCAGCCATAGTGCTTTTTCAACCTTATTAAGATGTTCTATTGGCGGATACAGGCTTCCAGAGTCTCAGTGCTTGCAGTACATACGGCAGCATTGGACCAAGCTCCCATATCGCCCTGCCCAACCAGCAGCAACCCTCCCGGCTTGAGATGGTCAACCAGGCAATCCAGTATCCGGTGTTTGCTTCTCGCACCGTAGTGGGGCAGAACATTGCGGCAAATGATCACGTCCATGTCGATTCCCAACAGCTCCTCTGCCGTAATCAGATTGGATTGCACAAAACACACCCGATCAGCCAACTCTTCGGTAATGCGTGCGTGGCAGGGGTCGATCGAAGTCAGCCCAAACAGCCGATAATCAGGTGGGACGATGCTTAGCTCACTCTCCGCGTAAATACCCGCCCTGGCTGTGCGCAGGGCAAAGCTGCTGATGTCTGTACCCATGACACCGAAGTACAGCCCGGCAGCGTGGCGCTCTAACGTGGCCCGTGCCAGCATCGCCAGCGTCCAGGCCTCCGCGCCACTACCGCAACCTGCACTCCAGAGATCAAGTGAAAATACGTTGTTTCCGGGGCGACTAACTCGATCTGCCAGGAACGGCGCAACCAGGTTGACCAGTGCTTGGTCACAAAAAGTCTCGGTCTTCCCACAGGTGATGCTATGCAGCAGTTCAGCTGACTCCGAAGCGCCCCCCTTTATATCGCTCACCTGGGCTAGGTAGCTCTCGTAATCCCTGCAACCAATGTTAGCCATTCTTCGATCCAAACCGCGCTGGATCAATGCTGGCGGGACCGATAAAGCTATACCCCAGCGTTGCTCTAAAAGCGTTTGCCAAGGCGCAAGTTGCTGGTCTGACAGTCTGGGAGCAGAGTAATCAGTGCTACTGGCTCCCGTCGTGCTTGACGCGACACCGACCACTGATCAGACCAGTCGCTCTGCTTTGGATTCCTGCTTTTTTTTCTTGTGCTCGCCAGAACCCACCGACGATTCACTCGAGTGGGAATTGCTCAACGAGACATCGAGACCTTCGACCGGCGCAACCATGGCCATATCCAGATCACTATCGAGATGCTCCTCGGGCAATTTGAAACCGGCGACAGATTTCTGCATATCACCGGCAAGCTCCGCCAGGCGACCAATAGAACCTGCAGTAGCCGTAGTCCCAGCTGAGGTCTGGGAAGTTATTTCCTGTATTACGTTCATGGTACTGGATACGTGGCCAGCCGATGCTGCCTGCTGCCTCGCGGCATTGGAGATATTCTGAATCAAGTCAGACAGAGATGTGGAAACGTTTTCAATCTCTTCCAGGGCCACACCTGCATCCTGCGCCAGGCGCGCGCCTCGAACTACCTCGGCAGTTGTCTGCTCCATTGAGATGACTGCTTCGTTGGTATCTGACTGAATGGTCTTAACCAGCGCTTCGATCTGTTTGGTGGCCCCTGAAGCGCGTTCCGCCAGTCGCTGCACCTCATCCGCAACTACCGCGAAACCGCGACCCGCGTCTCCAGCCATAGATGCCTGAATCGCCGCATTCAATGACAGAATATTAGTCTGATCAGCGATGTCATTGATCAGTGAAACTATATCGCCAATCTCTTGGGAGCTTTCACCAAGTCGCTTGATACGCTTCGAGGTGTCTTGAATCTGCTCCCGAATAGTATCCATACCGCGTATTGTATTCTGTACCACCTCAGCGCCTGTGTTAGCAATTTTTACTGATCTCTCCGCCACCTGTGCCGACTCTGCGGCGTTTGAAGATACATGGTCGATGGTAACTGCCATTTCGTTTATCGCCGCTGACGCACCCATTATTTCATGGGCCTGATGTTCTGCAGCTTCGGCAAGGTGTAGCGCTGTGGACTGTGTCTCCTGGGATGCAGAGGTTACCCTCAGTGCTGTGTCGTTAATTTGCGATACCAGTACCCTCAACTGGTCAATGGTAAAGTTTATCGAGTCAGCTATCGCACCGGTAAAGTCTTCAGATACTGTTGCAGTTGTGGTGAGGTCACCATCTGCAAGGTTGCCCAGTTCGTCGAGCAAACGCAGGATGGCAATCTGGTTCTGCTCGTTGGTAGACTCCTCCAGCGCGAGTCGCTTGCGCGTATTGATAAACCCGAGCAAGCCCAGAGAAGCCATCAGAATAATAATCGCAACACCTGAAATCAGAACCAATTTGCCGTTGACGGTCCGCTGGCTGGACAGGTCACCAATCTGCTGGGTCAGGACAGAAGTCGCCTCCTGCATTCCGGGAGCTTTGTCCACCAGCACATTACCGGCGTCTCGAGCCTTGGAGAGGTCGGGAGATGCCTGGAATATCTTGTCAATAAAGTTGTTGACGAAGCCATACAGTTCCGCAATTTGATCAAGCGATTGCGCAGCTTCGGTATCGCGCACCTTCATGATCTTCATTGCCGAGTTGCCCTCGCGCATACCAGTCAACACGGTGCCAAACATACTGGCATCGAGGTTGAACATGTCGGCAGCTTCCTTCGCGTCGGCTGTACCCTGCAACATCTTCTCAACGTTACGGGCAATCCGCTCGGCCAGCCATGCCTGTTTCTGGGCGATGGCAATCTGGTTCGGCGATGCGCCGTTCTCTATAAGAATCTCTACAACAAAATCATATTCCTGCTGTAATTCAGGAATCGATGCGTTTAGATTGCGCGCCACTTCATGCAGGAACAGGATTCTCTCCCTGTTCGCCACCACGGTTTGCGCAGCATCATTGGTTTCCGCCCACAGGCCGTTCAACTCTGTAATTTCGGCATTAAGCATAGCCTTGGGGGAAGGCAGACCGGTGGCTCCCTTATTGAGAGCCTGCAAGGTTTTGTCGACACCCTGGCGAGCATTTTCAAGATCGTCAAAGGCCTGCGCATCACCGGCTATCGCCTGGCGCGACGCAGTGGATACTTCCTGCATCATGACTCGCAGATCACCAGCGAGTTCGAGATACTTCGCATCGTAGTTGGCATCTCTCACCACCATATAGGCAGTAGTTATAAAAGCACCGATTGCGCCTATCAGCAGAACTACCAGTAGTGTTACGCCCCTGTTATTGGGCAGCTTAGATGTTACGTTATTTCCACTCATCGATTGGACTCCGAGCCCCTGGCTATTATCAGACCGTTATAGTTAAAGAAATTTACCCGACATGCTGCACGCTAGGCGGCAGCATTTACGAAACGGCGATCCTTCGCCAACTTGAACGGACTAAAAACCGTCCAGGTCTTGTTTTCATGAACGTAAGCGCCCGTGGTGTACTCTACGAACGGCTCCGCATCTTTTGGAATCTGTTTGACGAACGTATCCACTGGAAAGTGTTGCATGCCGATAATCTCGTTAACGATCAAGCCAACGAAGAGCCCCTCACATTCCACAGCTATAACCCTCCGAGCCTTGCCAGTGCTTGCCGATGCTCCGCCAAAATAGGCTTCAATATCGACCATGGGCAACAACCTCCCGCGCACGTTCGCGACACCTTTGACCCAGTTCTTCACTCCTGGCATGGGAGTCCATACCGGCACATGCATAAGTTCTGCAACCTCCTCCATCGGTGCAACCATTGTCTGGCCACCAAGGATGAATGCTACTCCCGTCCAGCTATCGGACGCTTCTACCTGCTCCGGCAACCCGCGCGCTGCGGCCAGGCTGCGATTGGCGATATTAACCAGAACGGAAAAAGGTTCTTTTTGTTGATGCATTTAGGGCCCCTGGTACTCGCTGAACTACTAATTGTTAGCTGGCTTTAACACATCCTTTATTGTCGCCAACAACATGTTTTCCTGGACCGGCTTTACAAGATAACCACGGGCACCCTGTCGCTTTCCCCAAACCCGATCAGTCTCCTGGTTCTTGGTTGTCACAATCACCACAGGAATATGGTTAGTTCGCTGGTCTCTGCTGATCTGCCGCGTTGCCTGAAACCCGTTTAAGCCAGGCATGACGATATCCATCAGCACCATATCCGGCAGTTCTTTACCAGCGATAGCGACGCCTTCCTCGCCGCTACTCGCCTCGAGTACTTCGTGGCCCTGGCTGGTAAGCATGCCGCGAATCAAATGCGTTTCAGTTGGGGAGTCATCAACTATCAATATTCGTGCCACTTGAATTACCTCTCTTTCGAACGCTGGTTAAACTGGATTCCTAGGCAGCCAGGTTACTCACATGGGCCTCGATTGCCCCAAGCAGTTCATTCTTGCTGAATGGTTTCGTTAGGTACTGATCTGAACCCACAATGCGACCCTTGGCCTTGTCGAACAGGCCATCTTTGCTTGACAACATAATCACCGGTGTTGACTTGAACTCACTATTGTTCTTGATCAGCGCACAGGTCTGGTAACCATCCAGTCGCGGCATCATGATGTCGACAAAAATGATGTCGGGTCTGTTGTCTGCAATTTTTGCCAGGGCATCAAAACCGTCCACCGCAGTAAACACCGTGCAGCCGACTTTTTTCAGCAATGTTTCTGCGGTGCGACGAATGGTCTTGCTGTCATCAATAACCATAACCTTTAGACTTTCAAAATTGACTTCCATAGAATCGTTCCCTTAATGGCGGCAGCGGCAACCTATGGGCAGGCGACGCCGGTCGCTCAGGTATGCACTGAGCTGTAATTGACATGCCTGAGTAACTATAGATTTCGTTGTGGAATTTTGCATAATTCCACCGTGAATAAATTGGGCGCTGGTTTGGGGATATAATCAGCAAGTCCAGAACTGGCGCAAACGGGCCGCCTCCCGCGTTGGCAGTGCTCTCCATACCCCCTCTTGGAAAGGAAAACAGCTATGACTATCCGACTTGGCGTAATCATGGACGCGATCGAGAGTATCAGTGTAAAAAAGGACTCGACCCTGGCTATGCTGGTGGCTGCCAAGACCAGAGGCTGGGATGTTTTCTACATGCAACAGTCTGATTTATATCTGGAATCTGGCAAAGCCATGTGCCGAACCCAGCGCCTCAGCTCGGTAAGCTACGATCCTGCGAACTGGTACCAGATCGAGGCGCACGAGGAAACCGAGCTGGCAAGTTTCGATGTTTTGTTGATGCGTAAAGACCCACCATTTGACAACGAGTACATCTACACCACCTACATCCTCGACAACGCGGAGAGGCAGGGCGTGCTGGTGGTCAACAAACCCTCCAGCCTGAGAGACTGCAACGAAAAAATTTTTGCGACCCAGTTCACAAACTGCACACCTCCTCTGTTGGTGAGCCGTAACCCGGATCAGCTGCGGCATTTTCTGGGGCAGCACGACGACGTTGTTATGAAGCCTTTGGATGGGATGGGCGGCACCATGATTTTTCGCGTCAAGGGAGACGACCCCAATATATCAGTGATCATCGAGACACTGACCGATTTCGGCAAGCGCACGATAATGACTCAGAAATTTATCCCCGAAATCAGTGAGGGAGACAAACGAATCCTGCTGATTGACGGCGAGCCCATCCCCTACTGCCTTGCCAGGGTCCCGGCCAGTGGCGAGACCAGGGGCAATCTCGCTGCAGGCGGGAAAGGTGAAGCGCGCCCGCTAAGCGATCGGGACCGCTGGATTTGTCAACAGGTCGCGCCTACCCTTAAAGACAAGCAGCTTTTGTTTGTCGGGCTTGATGTAATTGGCGATTACCTGACAGAAATCAACGTTACCAGCCCAACCTGTATTCGGGAAATTGACGCGGCTTACGCAACTGATATCGGCGGTAAGTTGATGGACTGTATCAGCAAGAAACTGGGACGAAGGTAGCTCCTATGGCCCATATCTATCCTTTGGATCGTGACCTCGATCGCATTAGTGTATCCGGTTTACTGGCGCTACTGGTTCACGGGGTGCTGCTGTTCGGGCTAGGGTTCGCTCTCGAGAGCGCCAAGCAGACTCCGCCAAGACTCGAGATCACCCTAGCACCGCACAGGACACTTGAAGCGCCCAAGCAAGCTGACTTCCTTTCGCAGCACAATCAGCTGGGTAGCGGTACCCTGGAGGAGAAGCAGGAGCTTACCACCGATGATCTTGCTCTGTTGGAAGATAATACTATCCGCAAAACCGTTGAAGCCGTCGCGCGACCCCCGCAAATGGCCCAGCTAGTTCCAAGCACCGTTATCAGTCGTCAGGACTCGCTTGCCCAGATGACTGCGCCGAAACTCGCAAGCCAGGCGGAGGCCAACGGCCAAGCCGAGATAGAGCAAATCTTTGAGGAGCCAGAGCAGCAAATACAAAGCCTTGAGGCGCGGCTCGATCGACAGCGGCGGGCCTACACCCGTCGCCCCAAAGTTCATCGGATTACATCGGTGGCCACTCTACAGAGTGACGACGCCCGCTATCAGCTCGAGTGGCAACAAAAGGTCGAAAAGGTCGGCAACCGCTATTACCCTGAAGAAGCTCGACGCAAAAAAATAAGCGGCGACGTTCGACTGGTCGTAGCCCTGTTACCGGATGGAAGCATCAAACGCATCGATGTTCTTGCTACCTCCGGGAAAAGCATCCTCGACCAGGCGGCGATTCGCTCGGTCAAGTTGGCAGCACCGTTTGCCCCATTTCCCGAGGAGTTGAGAGAAAAAGCCGACATTCTTGAAATCATCCGTACCTGGCAATTTCGGAACAACACGCTCAGCAGCCGCAGTTGACATCCCCATCCATTGGACTGCGGCCAGGTTCGGAGTATAGTAACTCTGTGCAGCAGGGTGTTTGCCCGCGACATTCTCGCACCAGGCTGGCCAAGGCCAAGCTCACAGGACCATGCCCAGTTGGGCGTCCTGGTTGAAATACTTCCTGATGGCTTTACGGGAGGGAATGATGTCAGCCGCAGCGAAAATTCAGTCTTTAAAAGATCACTTCCTGATCGCCATGCCGGGCCTCAGCGGTTCGATCTTCGCCAACTCACTGACCTACCTTTGCGAACACAGCGAGGAAGGTGCAATGGGGATTATTGTTAATCACCCGCTCGACATTTGTTGGGCTGACGTTTTCGAGCAACTCGACCTGGAAGGTGCCAGTCACGCCGATCAACTGGTGCTGGCAGGTGGTCCGGTCCACACCGACCGGGGATTCATTCTGCACCTCGCTGGTGAACAAAGGTGGGATTCCAGCCTGGCAGTGACGACCGATGTCGCACTGACCACCTCTCTGGACATCATTACTGCGCTGGCTAACGGCAGCGGTCCACAGAAAAGCCTGATGGCACTCGGTTATGCTGGCTGGGCAGCGGGGCAACTGGAAGAGGAATTGGGGGATAATTGCTGGTTGACGCTGCCATCGGACTTGTCAATCCTGTTCGACGTACCGTTCGACAGAAAGGCCGCAATGGCGGCTGCAACTCTCGGCATCGACCTCGACCTGCTGACGTCTCGCGCCGGCCACGCCTGAGACGGCCGCTTCTGACGCAATCACAACCATGACGGGACCTGCGGTTAAAGGAACGATTATCGCATTCGATTACGGCAGCAAGTACCTGGGAGTCGCTGTCGGCCAAACCGTCACCGGCAGCGCCAGGGCACTGAGCCACCTCAAAATGCGGGACGGTGGTCCACCCTGGGATAGCATTGAAGCATTGTTGCTAGAGTGGGGGCCCAGGCTGGTCGTGGTAGGATTGCCACTAAATATGGATAACACTGCGTCTGAGATGTCGCACCGCGCACGCCGTTTCGCGAACAGGCTCAATGGGCGCTTTGGCGTACGTGTTGACTTCCAGGACGAGCGACTCAGTAGTTTTGAGGCCAGGAGTCAGCTCTCCCGGCGATCGGGAGAGCGCGAACGGGGTGGTGTAATCGATAGTCTCGCCGCCGTCGTCATTCTCGAACACTGGCTATCACAACAACGCCTCTAAAAGCGCCCACCCATCTGATATTGATCGTCATCGTCCTGCTCCATGCTCAGGCGATCGGCCGCAGCACCCAGCCTGGCGCTATTGTTGTCGGCGCCCAGCTTGATCATCAGGCGCAAATCATTGGAAGAGTCTGCATGCGCCAGTGCATCCTCGTAGGTAACGCTGCCTTCCGCATACAGATCGTACAGAGCCTGATCAAAGGTTTGCATACCCTGCTCCCGGGAGCGCTTCATCAGTTCCTTGAGCTTGTGCACCTCACCCTTGCGAATCAGGTCTGCCGCCAGCGGTGTGTTGAGCATGACTTCAATACAAGCCCGTCGCCCCTTGCCGTCGGGCATGGGAATTAGTTGCTGCGCCACAATCCCCTTAAGATTGAGGGACAGGTCCATGAACAGCTGCGGGTGACGATCCTCCGGGAAGAAGTGAATGATCCGGTCTATAGCCTGGTTGGCATTGTTTGCGTGCAGGGTACAAAGCACCAGATGCCCGGTTTCTGCAAAGGCGATAGCGTGCTCCATGGTCTCGCGGGATCGCACTTCGCCAATAAGGATGACATCGGGAGCCTGGCGCAGGGTGTTTTGCAGTGCGGCACCAAATGACGCCGTGTCAATACCCACCTCGCGCTGGGAAATGATGCAGCGGTCGTGCTGATGAATAAATTCGATCGGGTCTTCAATAGTGATAATGTGGCCCGTTGAGTTGCGATTGCGATAGCCTATCATCGATGCCAGCGAGGTAGATTTACCGGTACCGGTTGCTCCAACAAAAATGACCAGCCCGCGCTTGGTCATAGCCAGCTTTTTGATAATCTCCGGCAAACGCAAGTCTTCTGGCTTGGGGATTCGGGTTTCGATACGGCGAAGTACCATACCAGCCAGATTCCGCTGGTAAAATGCGCTTGCGCGAAAGCGACCAACTCCGCGGGCAGAAATCGCAAAATTCAGCTCTTTGGTAGCGATAAACTCCTTGCGCTGCTCGTCGTTCATTACCCCGAGAACGACTTCCCGTGCCTGCTCCGGGGTGAGAGCCTCCTTGGTAACTGGAACTATTTTGCCATGGACCTTGATAGACGGAGGCATGCCGGCGGTTATGAACAGATCCGAGGCCGTCTTCTCTACCATAAGCCTCAGTAGTTTTTCCATTTCCATGTCGTTACTCCTTGCCTGAAAGTTAGCCTCAGAAGTTCTCCGGCATTTTTGCTTTTTCCCGTGCAGCGTCACGAGTAATCAAGCGTCGTTGCACCATAGCGGCCAGGGACTGGTCCAGGGTGGTCATGCCAATTGCTCCACCAGTCTGAATGGCAGAATACATCTGGGCGATTTTATCCTCCCTGATCAGGTTTCTAATCGCCGGCGTGCCAATCATAATCTCATGGGCTGCGACGCGGCCTCCACCGACTTTTTTGAGCAGGGTTTGGGAGATCACAGCCTGCAACGACTCCGACAACATGGAACGCACCATCGACTTTTCCTGCGCTGGAAATACGTCGACTACCCGGTCGATAGTCTTGGCCGCAGACGTGGTGTGCAAAGTACCAAATACCAGGTGTCCGGTCTCCGCCGCCGTCAATGCCAGACGTATGGTTTCGAGGTCGCGCATCTCACCCACCAGGATGATGTCCGGATCCTCCCTCAACGCCGATCTCAGGGCCTCGTTAAACCCGTGGGTGTCGCGATGCACCTCACGCTGGTTTATCAAGCATTTCTTGCTCTCATGAACAAACTCTATCGGGTCTTCAATGGTCAGTACATGATCGTATTTGTTATCGTTGATATAGTCCATCATGGCAGCAAGGCTGGTGGATTTACCCGAACCGGTGGGCCCGGTTACCAACACCAGCCCTCTGGGCTTCATCGAGATATCCCGAAATACCTGGCCCATACCAAGGTCTTCCAATGTCAGAACCTTGGAGGGAATGGTCCTGAAAACCGCACCGCCACCACGATTCTGGGTAAATGCGTTTACCCGGAATCGAGCGACCCCGGGAACTTCAAAGGAGAAGTCAGTCTCCAGAAATTCTTCATAGTCCTTGCGCTGCCGATCGTTCATGATTTCATAAATCAGGCGATGCACTTCCTTATGTTCCATCGGCGGTAAATTGATACGACGCACATCACCGTCTACCCGGATCATAGGCGGCAAACCCGCCGAAAGGTGCAGGTCGGAAGCACCCTGCTTGGCGCTAAACGCCAGTAATTCCGTTATGTCCATAGGATTCCTCAAGTCGCCTAGCTGACAACTTTGCTCTAATTGTCTGCGCTCAAAGCAGCGACCGGATTGCCAGGCGCCAGCCAGTGCAGAACTTCTGGCTCGTCACCCGCACACTGCCAACGGCCCGGCAGGATGGCCGCTTCCCCGGTATTCGCTAACTAAAGACACTATAGCAAAGCTGCACGATTGCGCAGGAAGGCGCCAGTAAAAAGCGTTGAACGGCAGCACAGAATCCTGAACCCCACCTGAACGGCGAAAATAGTGCAATTACACCTGTGCACTGGCTAATCACGTCATCACCACGAATTTGATCTACCTGCTGCTCCGGTTTGGTATATGCTGCGTCGGCCCATCAATCTGCTTTAAGACGGCTGTGGCGAGGAGGGTTTCCCTATGGCAGATATCGAGGAGCGGCTGCTGGCAGTCCACCGGAGGATTGAACTCTGTGCCCAGGCCTGCCACCGTGACAAAAAGGAGATTCAACTGCTTGCAGTCTCCAAAACCCGCCCGGTCAGCGAAATAAGGGCCGCTTTGGCCTGCGGCCAACACCATTTCGGCGAAAACTACCTGCAGGAAGCCCAGGCTAAAATTGCAGCGCTGGGTGGTGAGCCCATCTGCTGGCATTTCATCGGCCCGATCCAGACCAATAAAACCCGCGCAATAGCCAATAGTTTTGACTGGGTTCACAGTGTGGATCGGCTCAAGGTTGCTCGCCGGCTGAGCGAGCAGCGCAATCCCGACATGCCGCCGCTGAATATCTGCCTGCAAGTCAATGTAGGGGCAGAGACCACCAAGGCCGGGCTCAGCCCAGACGAAGTCTGTACCGTGGCAAATGAGGTCGCCTCGCTAAATCGGCTGCGCTTACGGGGGCTGATGACTATTCCCAGAGCGACTTCCGATGTGGGAGAACAACGGCTGCAGTTTCGGCAGTTGCGAAATCTGTTGCAAAGCCTGCAGCTAAAGTTTCCCAACCTTGATACCCTGTCTATGGGGATGTCCAATGACCTGGAGGCCGCCATTACCGAAGGAGCAACCTGGCTCCGCATTGGCACCGCCATTTTCGGCCCAAGACCGTCCAAACCGGGCGCATCGGCAAAATAGTTGCCCCAATCTTAATTAATGTGGCCGGAACAGATAAACTGCTGCCCCCTAAGGACTCAATGCAGGTAACGCAACGTGAAGCAAGCATCCCTGGCCTTTATCGGTGCTGGAAATATGGCGTCCGCTCTGTTTGGCGGGTTAGTGCAACGGGGCTATGCACCCTCCTCCATCATGGCGGCAGACCCTAGCCTGGACTGCCTGTCCCGGGCGGCAGACATGGGCATTGGCACAACCCGGGACAATGGCGCCGCGATCGAATTTGCGGAAATTGTCATCCTCGCGGTAAAGCCCCAGGCGCTTCAGGGCGTGTTGCAGCCGCTGCGCGATATCCTGCTTCGGCGTCGACCGTTGCTGTTGTCTATCGCCGCCGGAGTGAACCTTCGAACGCTGGAGAATTGGAGCGATCAGAGCTTGCCCATTGTACGCTGCATGCCGAACACGCCAGCATTGGTGCAAGCCGGTGCTGCAGGATTGTTTGCCAACCCGCAGGTGAGTGCTGAGCAAAAGCAATTGACACAGTCGATTCTCGAGGCGGTAGGCACTGCCGTATGGGTCGACAGCGAAGACCAATTGCACGCGGTGACGGCGGTTTCAGGTTCCGGCCCGGCGTATTTTTTTCTGGCGATGGAAGCAATGATAGAGGCGGGAGTTAAACAAGGCCTTAGCCAAAACGTCGCGGAACAGCTAACCTTGCAGACAGCATTTGGAGCAGCGAGCATGGCCCGGCAGAGCGACGTGGGCCCGGCAGAGTTACGCCGCAGGGTGACATCCCCGGGGGGCACCACGGAGCAGGCAATTCTAGCCTTTGAGCGAGGAGGATTGAAGCCCTTGTTCGCCGAAGCCATGAAAAGCTGTGCGTATCGATCCGTGGAACTGGCTGCTGAACTGGATACAGAAAAAACCCGTTGAGCTTGATTCGGCGGCTGGTCTTACGACTGCGTAAAGCAGTATTATTACTCTAGGTGTTGCAAGCGGCGCCGGGTAATCGTAGCCAGCCTGCTGCGGCGGGCGCAATAACTATCGGAGACAAACATGGGCGCCATGGTCGAGATTGCCGCGTACCTCATCAACACGGTCATGAGTCTGTACCTGATCGTTGTCTTGTTACGTTTGTTGCTGCAGGTAGCGCGCGCAGACTTCTATAACCCGATCAGCCAGTTCGTGGTTCGGGCCACTGACCCACTGGTGCGCCCCTTGCGACGCATCATTCCGGGGCTGGGTGGGCTCGATATCGCAACCCTCATTCTCGCGCTCATCATCCAGTTTATCATCATTAACCTACTCTATCTGCTGCTTGGCGGAGCAATTCCTAATCCGGCCAGTGCCCTGGTATGGAGCCTGATAGGGATCGCGGCAGCGATCGTCAAGATCTACTTTTTTTCCATCCTTGTCGCGATTATCTTTAGCTGGATCGCGCCGGGCAGCAACCACCCTGCATTGGCTTTGTTGCACCAGATCAATGAGCCCGTGATGGCCCCGGTGCGCAAGCTACTCCCACCCATGGGTGGGCTCGACCTTTCACCCATCCTGGTTTTCATCCTGATCAACGTATTCACTATTCTGTTAAACCACGCTGCTGTCGCCACGGGGTTGCCTGGCAATCTCCTGCTGGCCATGTGAAACACTCTTCTGAAAAGTCAGGTACTTGCAAATTTAAGGCGAAGCATTCCAGAGTTATCCTGGCATCAAGTTACAGGCCCTCCCGGAACTTTGAAACCCGCCAGTAGAATACACACCGATTGCCCGGGGCGTATTCTCCTCGCGGCCATTATCGCGGCACAATACCAGTGAGTGGAGCTGACAGACTTTGAGCTTGTCTCACAGGGGCTGCCTCATTAGACTGCCTGCTCAGTTAAGCGACTAGCGAAACCACTACCAATGCCATTTACTCCTCCAACAGATTCGGTGGGTTTTGTAACACCCCAAAGGCAGAACTTTACCGAGCCACTGATACTGGCATCGGGTCGGCAGCTGGATAGCTATGAATTGGTTTACGAGACGTACGGTGAGCTCAATAGTGAGCGCTCCAATGCGATATTGATTTGCCATGCATTGTCCGGCGACCACCACAGCGCTGGCTATCACAGCGAAGAGGATGGCAAGCCCGGGTGGTGGGATCTGTACATAGGTCCCGGGAAGCCTATCGATACTCGTAAATTTTTTGTCGTTAGTCCCAACAATCTGGGTGGCTGTGCCGGCTCCACCGGCCCCCGCTCCATCAACCCGGCCACAGGGCAATGCTGGGGAGCTCGATTTCCCTTGTTAAGAGTACGAGACTGGGTCAACAGCCAGGCAAAGCTCGCCGATGCGCTGGGCATTCGACGCTTCGCCGCGGTCATCGGCGGTAGCCTTGGCGGCATGCAGGCTATGCGCTGGGCGCTTGAATATCCCGACCGGATCGACCACTGCATCACCATTGCGAGCGCACTCAAGTTGAGTGCCCAGAATCTGGCCTTTAACGAAGTGGCACGACGTGCCATAACGTCGGACCCGGGCTTCAACGACGGCAACTATCTCAGCCACCAAAGTGTTCCATTGGACGGGCTTGCGCTGGCCCGCATGATTGGGCACATCACTTACCTGTCCAATGACTTGATGGGAGAAAAATTTGGCCGCGAATTGCGCCGAGGCAGTTTTGCCCTGGGCCAGGAATCGGATATCGAATTTCAGGTCCAAAGCTACCTGCGTTATCAGGGTGAGCGTTTTTCAACCAGCTTCGACGCTAATACTTATATCCTGATGACCCGGGCGCTGGACTATTTTGATCTCGCGCGGGAGTACGGCAATGACCCTGTCGCCGCATTCACCCAGGCTCAATGTAAATTTCTGGTTTTGTCGTTCTCCACCGACTGGCGCTTTCCACCCCAGCGCTCGCGGGAAATCGTCGACGCCCTGCTTGCAGCCCGCAAGCCGGTTAGTTATGCCGAGATCGATTCCAATATGGGCCACGATGCCTTTCTGTTACCCAATTCGCGCTACCAGGAGATCTTCAGTAACTACATGGGCCGCATTCATAGCGACCTCGGGAGACAGCCCTAATGCGCTTACCCACAGAGTTGGTTCAGGCCTGGATCAAGCCCGGTGAGCGGGTGCTGGACCTTGGCTGCGGCGACGGGACCCTGCTGCGCCAGCTGATCGATGACAAGTCAGTGCTGGGCTACGGTATCGAGATTGACCCCCATGCAATCTCGCGCTGTGTTGCAGATGGAATCAACGTGGTGGAGCAGGATCTCGATAAGGGATTGGCTAATTTTACTGACCAGAGCTTCGACACAGTGGTAATGACACAAACCCTGCAAGCCGTGCACTTTCCCCACCTGGTTATCGATGAGATGCTGCGTATCGGGAAAGCCGGGATCGTAGCCTTCCCCAATTTTGGTCATTGGCGCTGCCGCTACTATCTGACGACGCAAGGCAAGATGCCGGTATCGAAATTCCTGCCTTATCAATGGTACGACACGCCAAACATACACTTTTGCACGATCAGGGATTTCGAACAACTGTGCCGGGACAAAAACATTGATATCATAAATCGACGTTTTCTCAATGCGCAGGGCCAATCGACAGGCAGCGCCCGCAAGTGGCCAAACCTGTTTGGCTTCACTGCCATTTACCGTATATCCAAGTAGGTGAATCCGTGACACCCATCCGAATGTTTCCCATCGTAGCATCTCTTCTGCTGGCAACAGTGCTGGCAAACACCCCTGCCCGGGCAGAGCAACAATTCGAAACCAAAGCCGGCGAATACACTGTTCATCACAGCCTTTTTCCATCCAGTTTTTTACAACCGAATATTGCCTCCAGTTACAACATTACGCGCTCCAAGGACCGGCTGGTGCTCAACGTTTCCGTGACACGCGGTGGTAGCGGTGAAGTAAGGACACAATCGGCCAGGGTCAGTGGCACTCGCTCAGACCTTATCCACACCCTGCCCATCGAGTTTCGCGAGATCAGAGAAAAAGATGCGGTCTACTACATCGCCGAAATCCGGGCAACCAGCGAGGCTGTTTACTACTTCGATTTAAAAGTGCAGCCCGACCCTAACAGGCCGTCATTTTCGGTGCAATTCAACAGGCGGGTCGCTCCCGAGAAGTAATCGACCATGCATACGATTGTTCTGGCCAGTAGTAACGAGGGCAAGCTTAGGGAGTTTGACCGCCTGCTCGCTCCGGCGGCGTTCAACGTGATATTACAGAGCCGTCTGCAAGTGCCTGACGCCGAAGAGACCGGACTCACATTCGTTGAAAATGCCATTATCAAGGCTCGCAATGCCTGCAAACACGCAGGCCTACCGGCACTGGCGGATGACTCGGGCCTCGAAGTCGACGCCCTGAACGGTCGACCGGGTATCTTTTCCGCACGCTACGGCGGTCCAGGTGCGACCGATGAAACGAACAACCGCAAACTACTGACCGAGCTCGAGGGAGTGGGAGAGGCACAGCGTGGCGCCCGCTATTACTGCGCACTTGTTTTTATGCGTCATGCCGACGACCCCTGCCCGTTGATCTTTCAGGGCAGCCTCGAGGGTAGAATCCTGATGACCCCCAGGGGTAGCAACGGCTTTGGGTACGATCCGCTGTTCTGGGTGCGGCAATACAATTGCAGCGCCGCTGAACTGAACCCTGAGCTAAAAAGCCAGATCAGCCACCGCGCTGTTGCGATGCAGGGCATGATGGCGCAGCTCGGGCAACTTGCTGCTGCAGTTGGGCAGTGAGTACAGCAACCGTTCAACTGACAGAACTGCCGCCGCTAAGCCTTTATATTCACATCCCCTGGTGCGTGCGCAAATGCCCCTACTGTGATTTCAACTCTCACACCGCCCCCGGATTACTGCCCGAAAACGAGTACGTCTCAGCCTTGTTAGAGGACCTAAACCAAGAGCTGGAGGGCGTGCAGCAGCGCAAGCTCGGGTCGATTTTTTTTGGTGGCGGCACGCCCAGCTTGCTTTCATCCGGAGCGATAAATACGCTGCTGGAGACGAGCGAAAAGCTAATAGGTTGGAAAGACAGTATTGAAATCACCCTCGAAGCCAATCCCGGCACCATCGACGCCAGGAATTTCAAGGGGTTTCACGCCGCCGGCATCAATCGCCTCTCGATCGGCGTGCAGAGTTTTGATGCCCGACAACTGCGGGTACTGGGGCGTATCCATACCGCCGATGATGCAGTGCGGGCTTATCGCGCCGCCCGCGACGCCGGCTTCGCGCAAATCAACCTCGACTTGATGTATGGGCTACCGCAGCAAGACACGGCACAAGCCCTCGCTGACGTGAAGACGGCTATAGACCTCCAGCCCGAACACGTTTCCTGGTACGAATTGACTCTTGAACCCAATACTGAATTCTACAAGCGGCCGCCAGAGCTGCCGCCAGAGCTGGCGCTGGAATCGATCGAATCCGAGGGTCGAGCCTGCCTACAGCAAGCTGGCTACGCAAGATACGAAATCTCAGCCTATGCTCGCCCCTGCCAGCGGTCGCAACACAATAGCAACTATTGGCAGTTCGGGGACTATATCGGTATTGGCGCTGGTGCCCACAGTAAAGTGAGTACAGTCAGCACCAATCGTATCGAACGCAAGTGGAAAACCCGCATGCCCTCGGCCTACATGGCCGCGAACCACGGTCATACCGCTGGAAAACGGCAGCTGACCCCCGAGCAACTACCGGTGGAATTCATGATGAATGCTTTACGCCTGTCGGATGGCGTCCCCACCAGCTACTACAGCCGACGAACCGGATTGAAACTGGCCACAATCGCGCCTGCACTGAAGCAGCTTCGCCAGCGTGGCCTGTTGCGGGAAGATCAAGATCGAATCTGCACAACCGCCACCGGAAATCGATTTCTTGATTCGATACTACAGGCTTTTATGGCCTAGCGGCCGTGGCCATTGTTAACACTTGTAGAACAGAAGATCCCAGACACCGTGCCCAAGCCGTTCTCCCCGCATCTCGAACTTTGTTTTTGGCCGCCAATGGGGCCTCTCACAGTATTTTCCAGCGCCCGCACTATTCACGAATTCCGGCCGGCCGGCCATTACCTCCAGCATGTACTCGGCGTACTGTTGCCAATCGGTTGCCATATGCAGAAACCCGCCCCTAACCAATTTCGCTCCCACCAGGGCGATGAATTCAGGCTGGACTATGCGCCGCTTATGGTGCCTCTTTTTTGGCCACGGATCGGGAAAATAAAGCTGCACACCACTCAGGCACTCATTTGCGATGCAGTTTCTTAGCACTTCCACTGCATCCTCCCGGTAGACCCGTATGTTTTCCAGAGCGCGCTTCTCGCAACCCAGCAACAAGCTCCCTACCCCGGGCGGATGCACCTCGATGCCGATATAATTAAGCTCGGGCTGGTTGGCAGCCATCTCCACCAGAGATGCACCCATGCCAAAACCGATCTCCAGCACCGTGTCTACTTGCCTGTTGAAAACCCGCTTCAAGTCCACAGGGCCATCGGCAACCTCAAGACCCAGGTCCGGCCAACTTCGTTCAATGGCGCTACGCTGACCCTCAGTCAAGCGGCCGGGCCGCACCACAAAGCTTCGAATTGGCCGACGTTGGGTGGGCGTTTCGCTATTCATAGCCTGGCCGTCTGCCTGATGCCAAACCACGCCAATGCCAACCACCCGAGCATAAATGCGAATCCGCCGAGGGGGGTGATGGCCCCCAACCAGCGAATCCCGGAAAAAGACAGGGCGTAAAGGCTCCCGGAAAACAGCACCAAACCAAGGGAAAAAAAGCCGCCAGCAGCAACCAACAGCGAGTGCCGCGGAAATTGCAACAACAATACCGCGACGCCAAGTAAAGCCAGGGTATGATAAAACTGATATTGCACCGCCGTTTGATAGACCGTCATCAGGTCAGGTGGCAGCCTACCCTTGAGCGCATGGGCACCAAAGGCACCCAAAGCCACAGCTAAAAGACCCGAGAAAGCGGCGATCACCAGAAAATGTTTAGCCAATTAGCCCTTCCCAATCTGCCTTTTGACGGTAAGTGGCTAGCTCAGACCACTTCCGCATTCAGGCGAATATATCTCCTGCGACGGGTAAAAATTTGTCGCACTAAAGTATTTTAGCTGAAACACCCCTGGCAATGCTCATGCCATCAGTAGCGACGTCAATAAAAATGATATTGCCAGCACTTGAGTCGGGCCCAGAGCCAGATCTTGAGCCCACCGCGGGATTGGTGCAGGCGGGATTCATATGAAAAAGTACAGCAACGCACCTCTAATACGTGAGGCAGCAGTGAATTGCACTACCCGCTGATTCGCGGGGTATTCACTTCAAGAATGCAATGCAAAACCGCGGTAGGCGATGCTGTATCCGACAGTGCTGGTCTGACCACCGGAATCTTGAGTCCTGCCGCTGAGCCGCCGACACTCGCGCAATTTTAACAGCGAGGTAGCTATCGATAGCGGTTCCTACCAGGCCCGAGCTAGCGCAAGCTTATCATATTCCAGTAATTGTTCATTGAATGCGAATCTTTGGGGAAGGCGGTTTTGGTGGACTTTCCAAGTCGACTGTTCCGGTGCCAATTCTGGCATTACCAAACTCATCGACCGAGGAAGGCTTCTCATTGGTTATGATCAAATCATCAATATACATATGCTGGGTTTTTGGAGCATTGCCGTTCCAGTAAGTAAAAAGTAAGAATGCATCCGCAAAACTCTTTTCTGTCATCAAGGTCTGGATATCGTTAAATTCGCCCATTAGTTCATTATCTTTCCAAACCCTCACCATACCTCCACCACCCTGGGCGGAAGATACATTATCGAGCTTTATATACATTTCATAAGTTTCCCAAACGCCCTTCTTTATTGAAATCCCTTTATCAAAGCTTCCGAACTCCCGCCATTTATCATGGCATTCCTTTATAAAACCGAACGGAACATCACCAAAAACCTTGGTATTTGGATAAATATACCAGTCGTTATAGCCCTCATTCTTTGGTACGCAGGAACCATCGATACCACTATCACCACTTTTGGTGTGGACTCGCAGAAATTTGAGCTTACTTCCGCGACTGGTACTATTGTAGTCAAAATCTGTCGGAAATAGAGTATGGACCCTAACCCAGATCTCACTGCCTTTATACAAATTGGTGGGTAACATCCTACGGCCACCAAACTCAGCCCAGCCTGATGTACCCCCTCGAACATTTAGCTTGCAACCCATACCACCTTCTACAGATTTCTCGGTTGTGTATTGAGTTTTAGAGGATGCGTCCGAGAAGTGATTAAGTGCTGAAGACTGCTGCACATATTGACCGTTAACTCCCTCGTTACAATCAATTTTTACAACCCATGCCGCGGCATTTAACGAAAAAACACTTGCAAACAGTGCCGTTGAAAGCACTCCATAACGATTAACGGGCATTCGAAACTCCTCAAAACAACTGGCGAGCAAAAAGTATTGGACGGTTTATCGTGTTTAGTATGCTGCCCCGAATATACAAAAAATGTAGGAATTCAGGAAAAGCAGGTCTAACCATCAGTATAGCTGATATCATTTAAGTCCATGGCTACAGACCTCGCGAATTTGAATAGGTTCACGCAGCACTGTCCAACGTGCTGGTATCAGGCAGGCTTTTTGGCAAATTGATTACCAGACCATGCAGTAGGCCTGTCGGAAAGTATCCGGCAGTGGCACCCGGCTCAGAATGACTGGCCGTTGCATTAACGGCCGATATGGGACGCCTTTTCACTCGCTGTTTTTATATTCAAGGCATGACCCACGGAACCCTACTGCACGAGAACGGTCTTTTGGAATCTTCGAGCGACCTGCTTGATTGCCGAGATACTCTAATCACTAATAATCACGATGCCATCGCAACTTTCGGAGTAATCCAAAAAGCATGTAATTTTTTGCGATAGCACGCTGCCATCAGCGAGAGTACCGCTGATAACTGATTCGTATTGATTTGCAACTATCAGCTCGGGCACTGATTCCTCCAGATGTCCATAGAAGGTAAAGATCGGTTCAGAATTGCTACCGTAGTAAGTAAAACCTCCAGAGAATTGGCCGCCCTTTATTGCGCACATGCCATCGCCGACCGAGCCGCCGAACCATGGGCCGAAAAACTCACCACCGGTAATTTCACAGTCGAGATGATTGAATTTGATTTCGCTGTTAAAAGTGCCTCCGGTAATTTTAAGAGTACTCGCTTCGATAAAGGTCCTGCCAATAACCCCGCCGGAAATGGTCAGCGACACATTATTAACTCCGATGCCGGCAACAGATCCCCCCTCAATTAAAATTGTGCCACCGAACTCGGATCCAATCGTCCCCACAGCGCCCCCTAAAACAGTGGACTTGGCATCACCCACATGTGTGATCCTGGCGCTGGTGCCGCCGTACAGATTGACCTGGCTCGCCTGGTTAAGAATCTCACTAAAAATTTCTCCACCAAAGACATTCAACGTAGAATCTCGTTCCGACTCAGAAAACAGAACGCTTGCACCGGACAATAATTTTGCGCCCTCCAGAACGTTTACAGTGGTGGAGTTTTCGATAACAACCCTGTTAGGCACTGTATAGTCGATAACATGCGTCCCGCCATCGCCAAAGATAAGCGGCGATGTGGGTGGCGGTTCCAGGGTCCAGTGGGCCAGTTGAACCTGGTACTCGCCGCTTGCATCAAACAGGTGAGCAAGTAGTTCCCTCGCTAGACCGTTATCGGCAGGCAGCGCCCCGAGATCGACTCGCAGCACAAACGGCGCGGAATCGTCTGTTACCGGGGGCATGGGTGATTCGGTGCCACCAACGACCTTGCAACACCAGAACGTCAATGCGCTGTACTCACCGGTAAAGCTAAAGTACACAGTTTTGCGCTGCAGGTTCGCACCTTCCAGCAGCAGTGGATTTAACAGGGCACCGGCAGCATCTAGTTCGTAACTATACATAGCCACGGGCTTGGGTGGCGGCGGCGCGATTTCAGTAAACACGGCGACCAGTGTCGGTACCGTTTGGCCCCAGCCGAATATTTTCACTAAATCGGCGGGTATGTTGAATGCGCATGCATTGCCGCTGTCCGCACAGTGGCTGTAGTTCGACCAGCTCTCGAACTCCCATCCCCGGCGAGGCACGGCGAAGTATGTCTCATTATAGTCGTATACCACCAGGTTTTTGCTGCAACTGTCTGCGCCGACAAGGAAATCTTCGTAGTAGCAATTGCGCGTGCCGGTAGCCGAGTACACATCGCCTTCGCCGACGATCCCGATGGGGTGGATACAGCCCACCATCAGGATGATGAGGATGGCAGTCACGGCAACTCTTGACACACTCATAATGGGCTCCTTTGTTTGTCTACTCCATCTCTTGTCGCTCACAGCAACGCGACAAACAGCTTCGCCCGACTACCCAATATCTCACCACGTTATTTTGAACTCCTTGCGCTGAGTTGAACATGATCAATATCAATATTTAGCGAATAATCCCCTCACCAGAGGGAGTGCAAGCGCCTTGTTTGAGCGTTTCCAAACTTGAGAAAGTAATCTATTGAGTCGGGCAGACCTGCGCGGTTACAAGCGCAAGCATACGTGATTTGACTGGACAGTGAGGCCCTTGCAGGCAGACATTGTAAGCTGCTTCCGCAGCACACTTTGGAGGGCTTGGTAACCTCGAGATTTTCGTTCGCGTGATTACCGGTCAAAATGGGATAAGGATGCCTTGTATTGTAACGACCCTGCCTTCTCAGGCAAGCTGGCAAAAATCTATGAGCAATGACTGAAACGGGCAGTAACTTGTTGTTTCTCCTGTCCTTGCTGTAGGAAAAGAATATTAGGTGAGCCCGAGAGTTTCTCACTCTTGTAATTCAACGATTCCAAGTCTTCAATAATCTTATCGGCCGGATTCTCAACAATAAGGGTTGGAAGGTGTAGCTCGATAAGTTTCCGCATTCCGGATATTACGAGAGATTCGTGCCCTTCTGCGTCAATTTTGACAAGCGCTATTGAATGCTTGAACGCCAAAGAATCCAGTTCGATTGCTAAAACATTTAGTTGTGTATTGCTGCCACGAGTGATTTGGGCCTGATAATAATTACCCAGACCCGACGAAAACTTGGGTATTGACATTCCAACAATATCGAGCGAATCAGAAACTGCTGTGTTGAATAATGTAACGTTCTTTTCCTGCAGTAATTGCACATTGGCCGCAAGTAAGGCGAAAGTCGCGGGCACCGGCTCAAAAGCGATTACTCTGCCCTGGGGGCCAACTAGGGTAGAGAAGCGCTGGGTGTAATGTCCCACATTAGCACCTATATCGATCACCCAATCCCCAGGCTTGATGAGCTTCTCAAGTATTTTATATTCAGGTTCATTCGCGCCAAATGAATCCTTTCGAATCTTTCTGGCAAAGTAAATGCGCTTTAATTCATCTTGCCACTGGGCTGGGAGTTTGGAGGCAAATTTCTTCAGTAATTGCATTGCGTAGCCCTTTGCTGAGCGCGTCGCTGAGTGGCCACCATGATACCGAACAGAGAGCGGCGTTTCGCTAATGAGAAAAAGAAAGTCGAACAGTGAGCTGTTGAATTCTCATTTCTCATTTGCTTGATTTGATTCAACTTTACTTGGATGCCTATGGGCCTCCCATTTTGCCGTCCTCAAATCACATCCTCATTCAGGCTCCACTAAATCGATATGCTGGGCGATTGGGATTGACATGCTTTGAGCGTTAGACAGTGGTGCAGTATTCGGCGCATCAACTCGATCTCCATCGCCAAATTACGATCGCCGAGGGTAACCGGCAAACCCCTCTCTATCAGACCCGTGATGACTGCGCTAAGCACGAAGGAATGCTAACCTGATTTTCCCAGCGCATCATGCAATATGGTCAGCTTAGGCCTGCATGCTGGTCTTCATCTTTTTCATGGCATTTTGCTCGATCTGGCGTACGCGCTCGGCAGAGACTCCATACTTTTCCGCCAGCTGATGCAAAGTAGCTTTCTTTTCCGCTAGCCAACGACTGGCCAGGATATCCCTCGAGCGCTCGTCCAGCTCCGCAATCGCTGAATGCAGGTTTTCCTCGTTGCTCTGCTTCCACTCGGATGCTTCCAACTGGCGCGCAGGATCAGCGCTGTGATCTTCGAGATAATTGACCGGAGCCACGAAACTTGTGTTGTCATCGTCGTCTAATGCACCATCATAGGGGGTGTCGTAGGTGCTGAGACGCCCCTCCATCCGACGAACTTCCACCACGTCCACACCCAGATCCTCAGCCACTGCCTCGGCCTCAGAGTTCGATAGCCAGTTGAGAGACTTCTTTTGCCCTCGCAGATTGAAGAACAACTTTCGTTGGGCTTTGGTTGTGGCAACCTTGACAATACGCCAGTTGCGCAGAATGTACTCGTGCATTTCAGCCTTGATCCAGTGCACAGCGAAGGATACCAAACGGACGCCTTTTTCAGGATTGAACCGCTTTACCGCCTTCATCAGGCCAACGTTGCCTTCCTGGATCAAGTCTGCCAATGGCAGTCCGTAGCCGGTATAGCTGCGTGCGACATGAACAACAAAACGCAGGTGACTCAGCACCAACTGCCTGGCAGCGTCTAGATCTTGCTGGTAGTACAACCGCTGGGCCAATTCCTGCTCCTCCTCGACTGAGAGGACAGGAACCGTATTCACGGTCTGGATGTAGGCATTGACATTACTACCTGGAACCATCATGGCCATAGGCTGTAAATCGCTCTTCATACAACAAACCCCCTTTTCAAACGCTTCTATTTTAGCACTCTTCTTGTTAGAGTGCTAAAGATACAGAAGTTCCCATTCCCATTGAAAAATTAACGGTTTAGCGTGGCTGAATGGCCCCAAGGTGCCGACTGACCGCCAACCAAGCTCCACCGAAGCCCAGCACAATGCCTGCAAGCATCAACACTCCACTGCCAATTGCGCCCAGGCCGCGTAATTCGAACTCACTATCGTAAAGCCCCACCAGACTCGCTACTCCGCCATCGAGCCAGGCCACCAGGCCGAACAGTACAATCAAAGCGACCAAGCCACCACCAAACCCATACCACACGCCAGTGTAAATGAACGGACGGCGGACATAAGCGTCCGTTCCTCCCACCAACTTCACGACCTCAATTTCCTCCCGGCGACCCTCGATGGCGAGGCGTATGGTGTTTCCTGTAACCAACAGCACCCCAACACCCAATAGCACCGCAAGAGCGATCGTTACCCGCTTACCCAATGCCATGAGATGATATAACCGCTGCACCCACTGCACGTCCATTTGGGCCAGCTCCACTTCAGGCCACTGCTGGATTTCCTCCACCAACACCCCCAGCGCATCAGCAGAGACCAGTGCGAGGTCTGGCTGCACCACCACCACCGCGGGCAACGGATTCTCCGGCAGCTCATTGATCACCGCCCGAAAGCCCGACAGCCTGGCAAATTCTTCCAGCGCCTCTGCCCTCGAGATATAAGAGGAATCACTAATTTCGGGTTGCTCAAGCAATTTCTCTCCCAGCCGGCGCCCTGCATCTTCAGAAACCGTTTCGTGCAAGTAAACTGAGATTCGTGCCGCACTGTCCCAGCCCCCAGTCAACTGTTGAAGATTGTCCAGCGCGACAAACAGCGAGGCCGGCAAGGCTAGGGCTATTCCAATCACCATCCACGTTAGAGCGCTTGCCAGCGGCTGGGCAAGCAGGCGCTGAAAGCTCTCGATAGCCACCAACTGATGATGCGAGCGCCAGGCTCCTAGTCGATCTACCACGCTCGCTTTACTTTGCACGGCCCCGCTCTCACGGCGAGGCCGCCACTGCCGCTGGCTGACTTTTTTAGCCAAGGGCCACCCCGGCCTGCTCCTGCCCGCGGATCAGCTGCCCATCCCGCAAGGTCAGCAGACGATTGGGCATGCGAGCAACCAGAGCCAGATCATGAGTCGCAATGAGCACTGTCACCCCCACTTGATTGAACTGCTTGAACAACTGCATAATTTCTGCGGAGAGCTCAGGGTCGAGGTTACCGGTGGGCTCATCTGCCAACAAAACCAGCGGCTTGTTCACTACCGCCCTCGCTATACCCACGCGCTGCTGCTCACCCCCGGACAGGTTTATCGGGTTCTGTTTTTCCTTGTTCAGCAAGCCAACCTTGTCAAGCGCCGCGCGCACACGCCTGCCGGCATCACGGGGATGATAGCCCGCGATGAGCAGAGGAAGTGCAACATTGTCAAATACGGTGCGGTCGAACAGCAATTGATGATTCTGGAACACCACACCCACTCGGCGTCGATGATAGGGAACCTGGCGGCGACCAAGCTTTTTCAGATTCTGACCATCAACGAGCACCTGCCCATCACTGGGCCTCTCCATAAGCATAATCAGCTTCAGCAGTGTGCTTTTCCCAGCTCCGGAATGGCCCGTAAGGAATACCATCTCTTCACGCCTGACGCTGAAGCTGAGGCGGTTCAGGGCTTCATGACCGGAACTATAGCGTTTGCTAACGTTGTCGAACTGAATCATCGTTGCCTGATCTGATGCGATGTTGCGATAATCACCCGCACTCAAAATAGAAGCTCTAACGCTGCTTGTCGAATAAGGCATCGACGAAGTCTTTGGCATTGAAAGTTCGAAGATCCTCGGCCGCTTCACCCACCCCAATGAAGCGCAGCGGCAACCCGGTTTGTTTGCAAATTGCAAAAATGATGCCGCCTTTGGCCGTGCCGTCAAGCTTGGTCAATGCCAGTCCGCTAACGTTTACCACCGATTGAAAAGTACTGGCTTGGCTGAGGGCATTCTGGCCAGTTCCCGCGTCAAGCACCAACAGCGTCTCGTGGGGCGCACCCGGGTTCAACTTACCCATCACCCTGACGACTTTCTTCAATTCATCCATCAAGTTGTCTTTGTTGTGCAACCTTCCGGCGGTATCTGCTATCAATACATCGACTTTACGTGCTGTAGCCGCTTGCAGCGCGTCGTAGAGAACCGACGCACTGTCAGAACCCGTTTTCTGTGCGATGACGGGAACGCTATGTCGCTCACCCCACGCCTGCAGCTGCTCTACTGCGGCGGCTCTGAACGTGTCACCTGCAGCCAGCATCACTGACTTACCCTCATCCCGATAACGGCGTGCCAACTTACCGATAGTGGTGGTCTTGCCGACCCCGTTGACGCCAACGACCAGAATGACAAACGGTTTCTGGGCAGAATCGATAGCCAGCGGCTGCTCGGACGGTGCCAACAGCCTGGCCAGCTCAACTTTCAACGCACCGACCACCGCTTCGCCGTCAGCCAGTTCCTTGCGCTTCACCCTGGCTGACAGATTATCGATAATCTCCGTAGTCGCCTCAATGCCGACATCGGCAACCAGCAAAGCGTTTTCGAGATCCTCCATGACCTCATCATCAATTTCCTTCTTGCCGAGCAGAAAAGTGCCCATGCCTTCCGCGAAGCCACTTCCGGTGCGCTTTAAGCCCTTTTTCAGCCTCGAGAATAGCCCGCCTCCTGCGGCTTCCGCCGTTTTGCCTGTATCGCCAGCGGGCGGCGCGACGGCAGCCCCATCGTCACCTGCCAGTAAATTGGCCCATTCCTGTTCCGCAAGTGCAATCGGATCCAGCTGCGGCTGCTCCTGGCTATCGCCTGACTGCTGGGAAGGGATGACCTCCGGTTGCCCGCCAACCCCATCGCCCGCGGCCAAAAGCTCCGCCCATTCTCGCTCTGCGACAGCAATTGGGTCCTCTGGCTGGCCAGGCTTGTCTGCCGCAGCCTTTTCGTTGGCCGGTGCATTAACGTCGGCATTGCCTTCATTCTTGATCTGGCTCATGGTGATCAATTTTTTCCTTCTGGTGATACCGTTACACTGACAAGGTGCGCTATCCTACCATTTTCGCCGGCGTCAGGCCCAACCTGAGCTCCCTTAAATGGCTAGGAAACGCGTACCGGGTAAACCACAAGCCCCTGCAGCCACATTGCGTATCATTGGCGGCCGATGGCGCGGTCGCAAGCTACGCTTCCCGCCCGCTCCAGGCTTGAGGCCGACAGGCGACCGACTACGAGAGACTCTTTTCAACTGGGTAAGCCCGTTTGTGTTAGATGCCCATTGCCTCGATCTGTTCGCTGGTAGCGGTGCACTGGGCCTTGAGGCTGTGAGCCGTGGCGCTGCATCAGCAACCTTGATTGAGCTATCACCCATCGCCTGCAATGCACTGCGCGAGCACGCCCGGGCATTGGGCTGCAGTTCGGAAGTTATGGTGCACCATGCGGATGCCCGCCACTGGCTGGCGCAGGAACCCCCGAGGGCTTTCGACCTGGTATTCCTCGACCCTCCCTTCGAGACCGGGCTACTGGCCGACACCATACCCCTGTTGGAGGCAGCGGGCTGGCTCGCCCACAACGCGCGAATCTATGTCGAGACGGACAGGTCGAGAGTAACCGCCCTGCCTGACAACTGGCGGCTGTTACGAAGCATTGAAACGGGGCAGGTGCGCTGCCAACTGCTGCAACCGATTGACCCTGATCGCACAGCAACAAGCTCAGGCACATCACTCTGAGGAACGACCCGAGCATGCTGCCAGCGATTCTGCCAAGACACCAAACCCAACTTAATCAATACGAGAAAAATATGACTGCAGTGGTATACCCCGGCACTTTTGACCCAATCACCAATGGCCATGTCGACCTGGTCGAGCGAGCAGCACGATTGTTTGGCACTGTGATCGTGGCAATTGCGCACAGCGAAAAAAAACACCCGCTATTTGATTTAGAAGAGCGCACAGCGCTCTGTCAGCAGGCACTCGAACACCTCGACAACGTCGAGATAAGACCTTTCTCCGGGCTGTTGACTCAATTGGTCACGTCCTGCGGAACCACCGTCGTCCTGCGGGGCCTGCGATCGGGCGCCGATTTCGAGTACGAGCTACAGCTCGCCAATATGAACCGGGCGCTAAGCCCCCAATTTGAATCGGTGTTCCTTACCCCACCGGATCATTTATCCTACGTCTCTGCAAGTCTGGTTCGGGAGATCGCCTCCATGGGGGGAGATGTCGAGCCCTTCGTCCACGGCGCAGTGTTACGAGCCTTGGAACAGAAATTTTCGCCCCAATAGCAGACGTTACTGCTCAAAAATGTATGTTGTCGCTATGGCTCTCATAATCACCGATGAATGTATCAATTGCGATGTTTGCGAACCCGAGTGCCCGAACGAAGCTATCTACCAGGGTGAGCTCATATATGTCATCGATCCGGTAAGATGTACCGAGTGCGTGGGACACTTTGATGAGCCGCAGTGCCAACAGGTTTGCCCGGTAGACTGCATACCGCTGGATCCGAAGCATATAGAAACAGATGCCCAGCTACTAGAAAAATATAAACGCCTGAAGGGATCAGCCCTGACAGGCTGCTGAAAACCGTAATTGCGGGAGCGGACGCATGGCAAAAATGGCCTGGTGGGCGGAGTTTACATACCCTGAATGAGAATTTTGAGATCCACTTTGAACGAGGCAGATACCTCGCTGAGAATTCTTGAGCCACCTGCTAAACTAACGCTAAAAGGGACATGCGCCCCGCTGCACATATCCCTTGGGATCAAACGTTGCCGGCTACCGTCAAGCTATGGAAAGTACTCTCAAGCTTTTGAAGGCAACCGTCAGATAAGGCTTCAGTAGCCGTAGTTTTCAGAACCGTAGACGCGATTTGCCGTCCTGTCGTAGTCGACGTATTCAACATCATGCTTGACGCCATTTACACAACCCAGGCAACGCCGAAAAGCTGCTTCTGCAGGACCGCGTACGAGTGTGTCTCCGGACTCTTGAATATTGCCACCCATCGCTGAAAATGGCAGCCCAACAAGAAATACCGCCGTACCCGCAACCGTGGCAACCAGCAATGCCGGGCGGGCTACCAGTAGGTCGATCGCCATAGCGCCCGCCGATGGTCGCTCGTATGTTTGCCGCTCATGGCTGCCTCGCCCATCATCGCGATAATCATAGGGTTGGTCGTAGGCCCGATCATTGTAGCTTTGCTGCGCAAAACTGAGGTGGGGCAAGCTGAACAACAGCCCGAATACCGTAGCGGTGGTAAGCGACCTTAGCTTTGCCTTCATAGTTATTCTCCTAAAGATAGACACTCCCGGCCTTCAGTCCGGGCACACGGTTAGTAGTATCTTAGACCTTAAACGACCCTTAAGCACGACCTCCCGTGGGCATTTTTCACAGTTTTTGGGACTCGCTAGTCCCGCCTGCCCACCTAGCGCTGGCAAAACTTGCAATAAACCGTGCTGCGTTGAGCCAAGCGCATTTCCGAGAGCTCCGCGCCGCAGCACAGGCAAGGCTTCGATCCGCGTCCGTATACGCGCAGTTGCTGGCTGAAATAGCCGGGTTTACCGTTGCCGTTGACAAAGTCCCGCAGCGTTGTCCCGCCCTGCTCTATGGCTGACGCCAGAACCAATTTAATCGCATCAACCAGGCGCTGATAGCGTGATAGAGAAATTCGCCCAGCGGCGCGAGAAGGATGAATTCCCGCCAAAAATAGCGCTTCATTGGCGTAGATATTGCCAACCCCCACAACTACCTTGCAGTCCATAATGAACGCTTTCACTGAACTACTTCGATGACGAGAGCGCTGATAGAGATAGTCGGCGTCGAATTCGCCTTCGAGCGGTTCTGGCCCCAGCCCGGCCAATAGCTTGTGCTCTGCTGGAGAATTCTCGGTCCAAAGCACAGCGCCAAAGCGCCTGGGATCATGTAACCGTAACGTGATGCCGTTCGCAAAACGGATGTCGATGTGATCATGACGTTTGACCGGAGCATCGCCGCTTGTCACCCGCAAGCTACCACTCATTCCCAGATGCACGAGCAAATGCCCAATGCCACAATTGAGCAAAATATACTTACCCCTTCGCCGCACATCTTGCACTACCCGTCCTCTCAGGAGTAGGGGTAGCTGCGCCTCGACAGGCCACCTCAGCCTCGCATCACGAATTATCACGTCGGTTATCATCTGTTGCCGTACGTGCGGGGCGATGCCTCGCACTGTGGTCTCTACTTCTGGAAGCTCCGGCATGCTGGACTCTACTGGGCTGGGCAGTATGACTTGGTAGCAATAGTTGCAACAGCATATCGCCCAGAGCAATGCTTAACCAGTCGTCTGCTTGACATCGTGGGGCACTGAACGTGAAATACCCTGCTATTGAATAGCCGGGAAAAACAGATGCTGCTTGGCGTGGATACGGGCGGGACATTTACCGACTTTGTGCTTCTGGACGCGTCCGGAATACGGGTTCATAAAGTTCTTTCAACACCTGACGCTCCGGAGCGAGCCATACTGGAAGGGCTCAAGGCCTTGCAACTGGAGCTGGCGGTCGAGACTGGCAAACTGCTTTTGATCCATGGTAGTACGGTGGCAACGAACGCGGCTCTCGAAGGCAAGGGCGTGCGTACGGCATTTATAACCAACCGCGGCTTCAGCGACATGTTAACGATCGGCCGCCAGGCAAGACCCCAGCTGTATGAGTTGCAAGCGACGCCGGAGCCGGCGCCAGTACCAGCAGAGCTGTGCCTGGAAACCGGCGGCAGAATTAGCCACCTTGGCGAGCTTCTGGAGCCACTGACCGATGCCGATGTGCGAGGGCTGGTTCATCAAATAGCTGCCCTTCAACCCGAGGCCGTTGCGATTAACCTGCTTTACTCCTACGTGGACCAACAATACGAAAAACTGATCGAAGAAGCCTTGCCCTGTGACCTGTTCATTTCCCGCTCGTCCAATATTCTACCCGAATACAAGGAGTACGAGCGGGGGATCGCCACCTGGCTCAATGCCTGGCTGGGGCCACTGGTTAGCGGCTATCTACAGCGACTGGGAACTGCATTAAAGCCATCGTCGGTAACCATCATGCAGTCTTCCGGCGGAACGATGGCAGCAGCCCAGGCTGCAAGCAAAGCCGTTAACCTTCTGCTGTCAGGCCCGGCCGGCGGCCTGGCCGGCGCTTTCTACATGGGGGAGCGGGCCGGAAAGACCCATCTCATCAGCTTTGACATGGGGGGCACATCGACCGATGTCGCATTACTCAATGGATCAATTGGCCTGACCAATGAGGGCAGCATAGGGCGCTGGCCGGTGGCTGTCCCCATGGTAGACATGCAAACCATAGGCGCCGGAGGTGGCTCAATTGCCAGCCTCGACGCGGGCGGCATGCTGCACGTCGGCCCACAATCCGCGGGAGCAGCCCCCGGTCCAGCCTGTTATGGCAATGGCGGCACTGCCGCCACCGTCACTGATGCCAATCTGGTGCTGGGCCGACTTCAAGCCGAGCATTTCCTCGGTGGACAGATGCTTCTCGATCGCAAAGCCGCGCGGCGGGCGGTGGAAAAACTGGCGACGGCAATGGGTATGAGTACCGAATCCGCTGCCGAGGGAATTGTCAGGGTTGCCAATGAGCACATGAGCCGGGCCCTGCGGGCAATCTCTATAGAGCGTGGCCATAATCCGGAAGCTTTTACACTGTGCTGTTTCGGGGGTGCCGGTGGCTTGCACGTTTGTGAATTGGCAGAGCAACTGGGCTTGGGGCGGGCGCTGGTCCCGGTTCATGCCGGAGTGTTGTCAGCGCTTGGGATGCTTGTCGCCCCGCGGCAAAGACAGTTGACGCGAACTCTTACCCAGCCGCTAATGAAAGCCAATGCCGACGCGATCGAGCGCGCGTTGTCAGATCTGGCAGAGACAGGCCGGCGGGAATTGATCAGCGAAGGGGTCTCCGTCGAGGAAATAACGACCTGCTTTAGCCTTGACCTGCGCTACTGCGGACAATCCTTTACCCTGAATACGCCTTGGCAGGGGAGCGCCAGCGACGCGGTCGACGCTTTTCATAGCGCCCACAGAAGTCGCTATGGCCACGCCATGGGACTCATGGTGGAGCTTGTAAACCTGAGGGCTACCGTCAGCGCACGCTCTACTCCCATAAAACTACCCCGCGCCAACTTCACTAAACCCCAGGCGCATTGGGTTTGCGTGCACGGCATCGAACAACCGGTCGCACTTATGCAGAGAGATATGCTGGAGATCAACGGGCTTTACAACGGTCCGTTGCTGGTAGCGGAGCAGGCTTCTACCACCTGGCTCAAGCCCGGGTGGCAGTTGCTAAGAGATGAAAACGGAAGTTTGCAGCTATACCGAGACGGCTGCGAGCAGCCCGGCTCAGAAGCTGAAAGCCAGGGCGCGGCTGGCGGTGTTACTTGATCTTGCCTTCTTTATACTCAACGTGTTTACGCACGACGGGGTCATATTTCTTGAACACCATTTTGTCGGGCGTGTTGCGCTTGTTTTTGTCAGTCGTGTAAAAATGACCGGTGCCGGCTGACGATATCAACCTGATTTTTTCTCGGGCGCTTTTGGCCATGATGCTCTCTCCTTAAACTTTGACGCCGTCTGCGCGCAAGCCGGACAACACCGAATCAATGCCGCACTTATCGATAATTCGCATTCCCTTGGTCGACACCCGCAACTTCACGAAACGTTGCTCCGACTCGACCCAAAAGCGATGGGTTTGCAGATTCGGTAAAAATCGACGCCGGGTCCGGTTTTTCGCATGGGATACATTGTTTCCAGTTACCGGTCGCTTGCCGGTCACCTGACAGACTCTGGACATTGTTCTGGCCTCTCCACCTTGGGTGGTTGCTCAACTGCTTGTTACCAAAAAGGGTTCATCTCGCTGTTCGCCCGTATTCATCCTGGGCCAGCTTCGAAGAGCGCGGCACTTTACCAGAACACCCCGGGCCTTACAAGTGGCGAGAACTGCTTTTACTGACTGTTCAGTGCTGCGTATGTTACGATCTCCAGCTACTGCTTCGAGCTTACCGATACTATGAGAACCGGCCGCCACAAAGCCTTGTTTTTCATCCTGACAATCGCAACCAGCCTGGTATTGCTGTTGCTGCTGGCGTTGCCAAAGCTTTTAAACCTCAATCGCTACCGGGTTCCTCTGGAAAACCTGGTTGGCGACGCCCTCGGCGTGCAATTGCAGCTGGGGTCGCTGCGCTGGGGATTCAACCTGCCCAACAGTATTTGGGTTGAAGCTGAAACGCTGTCGATAAAGGGCTCCCTTCCCCCGTCCGTCAGCCTCGACTGCGGCAGGGTCGTTGTTAAAATCGCTGTCAGCCCACTGCTCCAAAAGCGCCTGATTATCAGAGACATCCTGCTGCAGAATGCCGTGCTCGAGCTGGCACCGACAGATGACAACGCCCAACCCGGCAAGGCCGACGATCAGAGTGACGGGAAAGGCACCTCTGCTTATTCTCTGGAGCTGGAGTCACTTCGGATTGAGGATGGCCAGGTCCTGTATTTTGACCAACACAGCGACAACCGGGTGCCGAAGCTGCATTTTAAGGAGATCACGGCCAAAGCCACTCAGGCGGCGCCGGAAACCCCTGTGAACTTCGAGCTGGCGTTACGGCAAACATCACCAGAGCTTGAGGCTCTGGGTCGGCTAAACGCGCGTGGCTCGCTGCTTGGCCTTACCCCGGAATTCAGCCTTGATAAGCCGAGCCTGGAAATCGCCGCTACGCTTGATGAAGTGGCCACCGAAGCCCTGCAGCCATGGCTCACCAATGAATTGGCTGCCCGATTGGGTGGCTCGCTAAGCGCCACGATCGATTATCAAGGCTGGCCTCTCGCCCACGGCACCTTCAGCGGTCAAATCGACCTGGGGCAATTCAGCTATCACGACCCGGCGCTTTCGCAAGACCCGTTAAATGGCTCTCCCGCGACCTTGCAATTCAGCGCGCTATCGCAAGATGATCAGATTCAGTTCGACGACATCACACTTGCCGTCAACGGTATGGCTGCTGAGGCCAGACTTACACTGGGCAAGCTGGCTCAACGTGCCGTATTGAGCGACGTCTCGTTGAGCGCGGAGATACCACTCGAATCAGCCGGCCCATGGGTCCCGTGGCTCAAACTGGAAGATTACCAGACCCAGCTTCGGGATTTGCTGGCAGGCGGCGGCACCGTGTACATAAAAGGCCTCCAGCTGCCGGAATTCGAATTAGCCACCGGGGAAAACAGCGCAAAGAATTTATTCAAAGCGCTATCAGGCTCGATTGAATTGTCAAAGCTCTCAGCACAACCATTTACCACCCTACCCCGCTTCGAAAATATTAATGGCCATTTTTCAATAGCGAACGGGGCCATCAGCAGCAACGATATCCGGGCCAAAATCGGCCCATTGAGCCTTCCTGTGATTACGGTAGAAGGCACGACGCTGCTGGATGATCCCCGATTTGTCGTCAAAGCATCGGGCCCCTTGTCATTGGCCGCGAGCTCCGCAGGACAAGTCAGGGAATTACTAGCACCTTATCACCTGAGCGAGCTTAGCGCGGACGCAACCGTAGCCCTCGAATTGGATTACGATAGCGCCAGGCCCGACGAATGGCGAGCAGATGGCTCAGTCATGGTCAATCATTTACAGCTGACCACCCTCGGCAAAGGAAATCAACTGAGTATGCAGGGTCGGGTCGAGCTGAAGCGTGAAGAGGACCTGCACCTGCGATTCGACGGGGTGAAAGGTGCCATGAATGGTGCACCTCTTCGCATCGACGGTGCCCTGGGCCGTAGCCGCGAGGGTGCTCTGTTGGTCGACCTGGAGGTGGTGACCTCAAACCTCGAGTTAGCCCAGCTTGCCGATGCTATACCGCCACTGCAAACCTTGGCCGCAAAGGGTCGTGTCGATGCCGATGTGACTATTTTTTACGACGCATCCCGGGTTAGCGAAACTCGCTTGAAAGGCGCGGTGAGCGTCAAACAGCTTGCATTACAGGCCGGCGATTTCACGATCGACAGGCTAAACACCCAGCTGCGCCTTGCCGGTAAGCAGGTCGCGACTCAGGATACGTCTTTGCGGGTGAACCAACAGCCCGTTTCTGTCTCAGGCAATTTGCGCCTGGACCCCCGACTGAGGGGAAGGCTCCACATCAGCTCGCCCACACTCAAGCTGGACCAACTGATCGGACCTACTGAGAATGCGAGCACCCTGGCACCCGCACTTGCAGGTGACTTCCAGAACACCACACAGCTACCGGCATTACTCCGTGACGCCACTTTGGATATCACGGGCGATGTCGTGAAGGGCGCATATCGCGGTCTTGAATTCAGCGACCTGAAGCTTCGTATCGACTATGACCGGGAGGTGGCGCGCGACCATGAGCTATCGGCAGTGATCGCCGGCGGCACCGCAAATAGCAGCGGCCAGGTTATTTTGAAAGACCTGTCGCGGATAGAATTCGACACCCATTTCGAATTGGCCGATGTTCACCTCGAGGAATTGTTACCGGCAATCGTTGGTCACCCAACGGCTGTCAGCGGCCCCTTTAGCAGCGCCGGCAGAATTGCCGGTACCGGGGGCAGCGGTATACTGGAAAGCCTGCGGGGCAACGTTAATATTGACGCGGGTCCAGGGCGAATGGCCGGGGTTGGCCCGCTCACCAAAACGATGTTCCACGTGCTGGAGGTTATTAACCTCGAGGGCATTATTGAAGGCACCATGGGTGAGGGCCTCGCGCAAAAAGGCATCCGCTTTGAGTCCCTGACAGTGGTGATGGAACTTGATCAACAGGGTATGCGTATCACTCGCTCAAACTTGCTCACACCGGCTTTCAATTCCAATGCCAAAGGCCTGGTTGATTTTGGTTCGAACAGCCTGGACGTGGACGTCGAACTGGCAGTTCTTGGCACTCTGGACAAAGTGGTCGGACTGGTGCCCCTGGTTGGCACGGCGGCAAGCAACATCACCAAGGTTTACCTGCTGGTAAAAGGGCCGCTGGAAAAACCCAGGGTTATTGTGCGCCCCGGGCAGGGCGTAATTGAGACGGTAAAAGAAGGCATCAAGGACCCAGCCAGGGAAATCACCAGGGGGCTCGACTCACTGTTTGACCTGCTCGACGGCAAGGGTGACAAGCGAAACTAGCCACCCTATTGGCCAGCGCACTGAAGTGTCGCTAGCGGTCGCTGCGGCCGAAAACACCTCTCGGTTTGGACACCGTGTAGGCTGCGCGACATGTGCCTGCGCACCCATAGTCAGGTCTATGCGCCTGATGCTAACATTCCGCGCTGCGCACAATCTCTCGACGAGAATTCCAAACATCGGTGAGATATCGCCGTTAAAGCAGACCACGCTCCGCCAGCGAAACGACCTCGGCATCGCCGACAACCATGTGGTCCAGCACCCGGATGTCAACGAGTGCCAGCGCTTCTGTGAGCCTGCCGGTGATCCGCACGTCTGCCTGGCTTGGCTCTGCCACCCCCGAGGGATGGTTGTGGGCCAGGATCAGTGCCGCAGCATTGTGTTTCAGCGCCCGCTTTACCACCTCCCTCGGGTAGACACTGGCACCGTCGATCGTGCCATGGAATAGCTCCTCGCAGGCGATCACTGCATGGCGACTATCAAGGAACAGGCAAAGAAACACTTCCTGCTCACAGGCGCGTAACTGGCGCATGAGAAAATGGCGAGTGCACTCCGGGCTGGTCAAGACACTATCCCGCTGCAGGGATTGCAACAGATGGCGACGGCCAATCTCCAGCATCGCCTGAATTTGCGCGTAGCGGGCCTCCCCCAGACCTTCAGCACCACACAATGTAACGCGGTCAGCTTCCAGTATTTGCCGCAACCCCCCGAAACCCGAAAGCAAATCCCGCGCCAGATCTACAGCACTTTTGCCTCGAATACCGGTCCTGAGGAAGACGGCGAGTAATTCGGCGTCAGACAGGAAGTTCGGACCCGAAGCGAGTAGCTTTTCGCGGGGTCGCTCTTGCTCGGGCCAATCCTTTATCGCCATAACAACCTCCTTGTTGTCGTTGACGCGATTTGCTGCGCATAGATACCTTCTCGCAGGCAGACCGCAATGTTATCGTAGGCGTTCAACAGCTGCAGGCGGTAAACCCGGAAATAATGCCTACTCAAAACCTTGCCAATAAAAGGATCATCATCGGTATCAGCGGCGGCATCGCTGCCTACAAAGCCGCAGAACTGGTGCGACGCCTGAAACAACTCGGCGCTCAGGTCCGCGTAGTCATGACAGCTGCGGCCCAGCAGTTTATTACTCCCCTGACCCTGCAGGCACTGTCCGGCAACACGGTCCACACCACACTGCTGGATACCGAGGCAGAAGCCGCCATGGGACACATAGAGCTCGCACGCTGGGCGGATGCCTTGCTAATCGCACCAGCCAGCGCTGACTGTATCGCAAGAATTGCCCAGGGTCGGGGTGACGACTTGCTGACCACGCTGGTGCTGGCCCTGAATGCGCCGTTGGCCCTCGCTCCAGCCATGAACCAGGCGATGTGGCTGGACAAGGCCACCCAGGACAATGTGCAACTGCTGCTACATCGAGGCATCACCCTGTTTGGACCGGCTGAGGGCTCCCAGGCCTGTGGCGACAATGGCCCGGGCCGAATGCTCGAAGCCGACGAGCTCGCCGAATGCCTCTCGAGTTTATTCGCCACCGGCACATTGGCGGGCCTGCGGGTCACCGTAACAGCAGGACCAACCCGCGAGGCCATTGACCCTGTGCGATTTATCAGTAATCACAGCTCGGGTAAGATGGGCTATGCCCTGGCAGAGGCTGCTGTTGAAGCTGGCGCCATCACCACATTGATCAGTGGCCCGGTCGCCCTAACAGCCCCGTCAAATGTCAATATGGTACAGGTGCGCAGTGCCGAAGAAATGCACGCCGCCAGCATGGCCGCCGCAGCCGACTGTGACATTTTTATCGCGACTGCGGCGGTCGCAGACTATCGACCCAAGAATGTGTCAAGCCAGAAAATCAAGAAAAACGATACCACCATGGTGCTCGAGCTTGAGCGCAATCCGGATATCATTAGCGCAGTAGCGGCACTGCAACCGGGCCCATTTTGTGTCGGTTTCGCCGCGGAAACCGAAAACGTTGCCGATCACGCCAGATCGAAGCTGCAGCGCAAGGGGCTGGATCTGATATTTGCCAATGACGTGGCCAACGCCGGCATCGGCTTCAATAGTGACGAAAACCAGGTCACCCTCATCAGTGCAGAAGAAACGCTTACCCTTGAGCAGGCACCGAAACAACGATTAGCCCGAATCCTGATCAGCGAGATTGCGAAACGTCTCAGCAACTGAATAGCGCTTGACAAGATGTCAACTAAACTTGCCCATTAAGACAAATTTTGTAAACGCTACCCAAACCAGGCACCAACATGCGAAAGCGGAAAAGAAATGCGCTCTCTAAAGCTGGCAACAGCAAGAAGGATGGCTCTACCGTCCCTTTTTTGCGGCCACTCTGGCTGTTTGCCCTATTGGCCTTTACGTTACCCTTGATCGCTACAGCCGTTCTCAATCTTGTTATTGCTCGAAGCGCAAGCCAAGATAAGTTGGAAACAGCCAGCCAGGAGCTGGTGGATATCCAGGTCACCGCGCTTTCCCAGTTTATTGAAGACCAGAACGCTTACCTGCAGTTTCTTTCCCAACGCCCGGCAATCGTAAACGCGCTGCGAGAGGACAACAGGCTGGCGCTGCGCACCCTTGAATCGGAATACAGTAGCACTTATGCCAACGCAACACGCCTCAAACTGGTGCCTCTGGACAAAATGGGCACGGCGGCCCAGGATTTTCCCGGCCATCGCCTCAACAGCATCGAGACCGCGATGCTGATTCGCGCCCTTCGGGGCAAGCCAGCGCCACCCGAGGCATACAAGGACAGCGGACAACAGGTGATCACCTTGCTCCAGACTGTCGAAGGCGGGGCAGAGGGGGTTGAAGGCGCACTATTATTAAGCATCGACGGCAAGGCATTTACCGACATTATGGCCCGACTCGGTGAAAAGCGCGGCCAATTGACCCTGCAACACGTGCTGAACGATGAAACCCTTGATCTGTACCAGCGTGGAGAAGCCGCAACCCGGGCGCCCAGGGTTTACCGCGAGTTTCCTGGCAATGCGAGCTGGCGATTGGCATTTCAGGCTTCGCCGGAGCTGGTGGAAGCTAATCGTATCCCTACCACCCTGCCGTGGTTGCTGTTTGGGGCAGCGAGCCTGTTACTGCTCGGGTGTGGACTTGGTGTCTATCGCAAGATTCGCGAGCAACTGGAAACCGAATTCAGGACGTTACAGGAGTACCTCACCCAACTGAAAGCGGGTGAACGAGCACTTCCACCCGCATTGAAGCTCGATCAGCTTACCGATGTTGGTACTTTGGCTTTTGATATCAGCCAGTTACCTCCCGTCGCCGGAAAGCCGTCCCTTACCGATGCCGCGGCAACTGCTGAACTCGGCGAGAAGATGTCGGGCCGCAAAGCCAGTAGCAAGGAACTCGTCGACAACTACGTAGAGGAAATAGAAGAGCCCGAGCTTCAGCAGCCAAAGCCATCACAACCTATCGACCCCGGAATTTTTCGCGCCTATGATATTCGCGGGATCGTTGGCGAAGACCTGACCCCCGATGCGGTTTATCAAATTGGCATGGCCGTTGGCAGCGAAGCCCAGGAGAAAGGCGATACATCTGTAGTCATCGCCAGGGACGGGCGCCTGAGCAGTGAAGAACTTGCCGAACAATTGGCAAGGGGTCTGCAGGACAGCGGCGCGAATGTCATTGATCTGGGACTGGTGCCAACACCCATACTGTATTTCGCCACCTACCAGCTCAACACTGCTAGTGGTGTCATGGTTACCGGTAGTCATAATCCGGCCAATTACAATGGCCTCAAGGTGGTCATCGCTGGCGAAACACTTTTCGACAGTGGCATCACCGGCCTGAGGGATCGAATCGAACAGCGCAAGCTGTTGACCGGCCGGGGAACATACAACACCACAGACATCAATGCCCAGTATACCGAATACGTACTGGGCGATATTGCCGTCGCGCAGCCTCTAAAACTGGTGGTCGACTGTGGCAATGGTGCCGCGGGCGTGCTGGCTCCCCAGCTGTTTGAGGAACTTGGCTGCGAAGTGATACCACTTTATTGCGATGTGGACGGCCGATTCCCCAACCACCACCCTGATCCCACCGTGGCAGAGAACCTTGCCGACCTGATAGCACAGGTTCAGGAACACGGTGCCGACCTGGGGATAGCATTTGACGGCGATGGGGATCGTATCGGGGTTGTCAGCTCAAGCGGGAAATTGATACCGGCTGACAAGCTGCTGATGCTTTTCGCGCAGGATGTAGTGTCTCGCAACCCGGGTTGCGACGTGATTTTCGATGTCAAGTGCACCCGCCACCTGAATGATGTCATCGCAAGTTATGGCGGGCGTCCAATCATGTGGAAAAGTGGCCATTCCATGGTCAAACACAAGATGGTCGAAACCGGCGCTTTGCTTGGGGGTGAATTCAGCGGCCATATTTTTTTCAAGGAGCGCTGGTTTGGTTTTGATGATGGTCTCTACAGCGCCGCTCGCCTGATTGAAATCATGAGCACAAGCAATCCCGATCTCGACCAGGCGCTAGAACAGTTTCCAACGTCATTCAGTACACCCGAGCTGTTTGTCGAGGTTGGTGACGATGCCAAGTTCGACATCGTCAATCTTTTTGCCGAGCAGGCCGACTTCGGTGATGCCAAGATCAGCCTTATCGACGGCGTTCGCGCCGATTTTCCCGCCGGGTGGGGCTTGCTGAGAGCATCCAATACCAACCCGCACCTGGTGCTTCGTTTTGAAGCCGATTCCGAAGAGGCGCTGGCGCAGATCATTCACCGCTTTCAGGAAGAGCTCGATATCATCCAGCCTGGATTGCAAATTCCGCACTAACCCCTGCCCCACCGCCGATTCGGCACCTGCTGTTTGCTGCGACCCGTCGCAGCTTGCAACGCCCGCTGGCTTCCTCGCCGGATCTTGTATGCTGTGGAGGTTCTTACTCCCGCGAGTCAAGCCAGCGCTCGATAGCCCTGCCACCGATAATTCGATAGACTTGTCCGCCGAATTCCATCGCCCTCCAGGAAGTCGTTCTGCTGGCACACGAGGTAACCATGTCCCTAGATCGCGAATCTGCCATGAACGTGGCAAAAGTCCTCACTGAAGCCCTGCCCTACATCCAGCGCTTTACCGGTAAAACCATGGTCGTGAAGTTTGGCGGCAACGCCATGACCGACAGCCAGCTCAATCAACAATTTGCTCGTGATATCGTGCTGATGAAACTGGTGGGCATGAACCCGATCGTGGTGCACGGCGGAGGCCCGCAAATTGGCCAGTTGCTCGCCAAGCTCAACATCAAGAGTGAGTTTATCGACGGTATGCGCGTTACCGACAGTGAGACCATGGATGTCGTGGAGATGGTACTCGGGGCCAGCGTTAACAAGAGCATCGTCGCCACCATCAACCAGAACGGCGGTAAAGCCATCGGCATAACCGGCAAGGACGGCAAGTTGATCAGCGCCAGCCGCCTCACTATAGAGCGGCCATCACCGGCAACCTCGGTCCCGGAGATTATCGATATCGGGCATGTCGGCCGGGTCGAGCATGTAGAGCGTGAGGTACTCGACGTTCTGGTCAGCGGAGACTTCATCCCGGTGATTGCACCCATCGGGGTCGGGCCCGACGGCGCCTCCTACAACATCAATGCCGATATCGTTGCCGGCAAGATCGCCGAGGTCCTCAATGCAGAAAAGCTGATGCTGCTGACCAATGTGCCTGGGTTGATGGATCAAAACCAACGGGTCTTAACCGGCTTGACTACCGCAGAGGTCGACCAGCTGATTGCAGACGGCACTATCAGCGGTGGCATGTTACCCAAGATCGCCTGTGCCCTCGAAGCCGTGAAAGGCGGCGTGCGCTCCGCGCATATTATTGACGGCCGGGTTCCTCACGCGGTACTGCTTGAAGTGTTCACCGACGAGGGGGTCGGCACGCTGATCAGCAATTTCGATTAAAGCACCTCTACGGCAACTCTGATCAATTCGGCAATGCCTCAGCGGAGCTTCTGGCGAGAATCCCGACAGGTGTTGCAAACTGCGGGGAAAGGCAGAAAAAACCAAGCATCGAATCGGCAAGAGCGGGCGGTCAGTTCCTGGCAGTCACGCTTATTGCAGGTCGGGACACATATCGCTAGGATACTGAATTACTCAACCAACGTGACTCCATGCCGCGCTCAAAACCAACAACCAGCCGACGACAGCAAATCCTAGAGGCGTTGGTGCACATGCTGGAGGCAAACCCCGGCGATCGCATCACCACCGCATCACTGGCGCGGGAGGTGGGCGTTTCAGAAGCCGCTCTTTACCGGCACTTCCCCAGCAAATTCAAAATGTTCGAGGGCCTGATCGATTTTATCGAGGTCACGATTTTTAGTCGCGTGGGTCGCATTCTTCAGGAGGAGGAATTCTGTGTCCCGCGCATTGAGCGCATTCTCAGTCTGGTTCTCAGCTTCGCCGAGCGCAACCCGGGAATCACCCGAATATTGACGGGCGACGCCCTGACAGGCGAGAACGAACGACTACACCAGCGTATCGTGCAGTTTTATCAACGCCTCGAAACGCAGTTAAGACAGGTTATCAAGGAAGCTGAGACTAGAGAGGGTATACAAACCATCAGTGTTGCGGCCACTGCCAACCTGATGATCGCGGTGACCGAGGGGCGCATCGTGCAGTTCGTGCGCTCGCAGTTTCAATACCGACCTACAGAGCGCTGGCACGAGCAGTGGCAAATGCTAAGCCGGGCGCTGGCCCCGATAACCCTCGAGCGTAAACCCCCTGCTCGGCAACCCCTGACGGATGCAGAATAAACGCCAGTCTGCTACTGCTGCTTGCCCGCGAGTTCCATCAGGTATTCGAAGCGCTCCTTGTCCCGCTCAAACTGCATGCCCTTAGCAACCCTTTCCTGACCCAATTCGTCTATGGTGCTCTCGGCATAAAGTACTTCAGATTTAAGTGCCTCCAGGCGGGCCTCAAGGGCCTGGGGGATTTCCTGGCCACGCCGGGCATAGTTGGCCGCATCGTTTTGTTCCGCTTCAATCTGACCCTTGAGCGACATCAGGTTGCCATTGAGGATTCCGATTCGAGTGTCGTATTCCTTGAGGGCACGTTGCTTGGCGGCTTCGATTTCATCCACATTGCTGTAGCGCAGCACCAGCGATTTGTCCCATCTCTGGATTTTTTCCTGCTCCTCGATTTCGCGCTGGCGTTGCGCCTCCCGCTCATCCCTGAGTATACGCTCACTCTCACTGAGCTCCCGCGATACAGTCTCGAGAACGTCGCCGTTTGCACTGACTACCTGATAACCACGGGGTACCGCCTCGGGTGGTAGCCGATCCGACTGCACCGTGACGCCCTGCTCATTTTTATAACGATAAAAAGTCTTGTCGGCGACAACACTGGTAGCCAGCGGTGCCGCCAACAATAGCGTGAGCAAGGTAGCGCTGCTTTTTCCTGCCACTCGCGCCCTAAGCCTCCGCAACGCCATAGCTCGATCGATAGGCTTCAATACGTTGCAACAATTCAATATCTTTGCCATCCGCTCGTAAGAAATCCACAATATGTTCCAGGCCTACGATGCTCGTAACATCAATCCCATACTGGGACACCACTTCCTGCACCGCTGACCTGCTGCCCTTGCCACGCTCTTGTCGATCGAGACCGATGACCACTCCCACGGGTTGTGCCCCCGAAGCGGCTATAATCTCTATGGCCTCCCTGATCGCCGTGCCTGCGGTAATAACATCGTCGATGATCAAAACCCGCCCCTCCAGCGGCGCGCCAACAATGCTTCCACCCTCGCCGTGTTGCTTGGCCTCCTTGCGATTAAACGCAAATGGCACATCCCGCTGATAGTGCGTGGCCAGCCCGATTGCAGTCGCTGCACCCAGGGGGATACCCTTGTATGCCGGGCCGAAAAGCATATCAAATTCCAGCCTGGACCGGTTGATCGCGGCAGCGTAACAGGCACCGAGAGCAGCCAATCCGGCGCCGGAGATCATTTCTCCAGCATTAAAAAAATAGGGGCTGATACGTCCTGACTTTAGCTGGAATTCGCCAAATTTCAATGCCCCGTTGGCCAACGCAGTGTTGATAAAACTTGTTTGATATGGCTCCATTTGCTCCTATCTCCTTGTGTAGCAAACGCTTTCTGCGTCCAGCCCACACGCTGGTGTTTGGGTAATTCCCTATACGGGCACTAAGACTCGCCGAGGGCGCTGGATTATAATGCCATCGTCACAGCTCATCGGGTATGATACCCGCTATAACAAGCAGGGGGCACCATGAGAATTATCAGCTTCTGTGCGGAAGGCATAGAAAATGCGGCCAACAAGGGCTTTTACGACTGGGTAGTCGACCAGGACGCAGATATCATCTGCGTGCAGGATTTGCGCGCCCAGGAATACGACCTGCAAGACAACAAATACTTCCCAGACGGCTATTTTCCTTACTTTTTTGACTCCCCGAACTCCGTCAACGGGGTAGCCATTTATGTGCGCCAGATGCCCAAGGCAATCATGACCGGCCTCGGATTCGGTGATCGCGACATAGAAGCACGCTATATCCAGGCCGATTTCGAGAATATCAGCATCGGCAGCCTCCTCGCTCCCATGGCTGAGCCGGGCCAGCCAGAACAACTCGCCGCAAAGGCACAGTTTTTCAAGCTGCTGCAAAATCACCTGAACAAGATCCGCAACAAGCGCAGGGAGTACATTATCTGCGGCAGTTGGTTTATTGCCCACCGGGAGGCCGATGTGCAGGACAGCGCGTCGGTTATCGATATGCCCGGGTTCCTGCCGGAAGAGCGTGAATGGCTGGACACGCTGTATCGCGAAATGGGCTACGTTGACGCCTTCAGGCGAATCACCAACGATAATGATGAATTCAGTTGGTGGCCCGATGGCGACCGCAGTAAAGGCGGCCTGCGAACTGACCTGCAGATTTTGTCAAGCGGGCTGCGCAATAGCACGGAGTACGGGGCTATCAACAAAACCCAGCTCTTCTCCAATCATGGCCCGGTCATAATGGACTATGACATCGAACTCAAGTAAGCCTCTAGCTACCAGGTGAAGAGGGCTCCAGAGTACGCTCTTGCGTGCTCTGCAGGAGTTGGCCGTATCGGTGTCGGTCCTGGGCCCACGGGTCAGTCCAACTGCCGCTATCGGCGTCCGGAAAAGCAACTCTAACGCCCCCGCCGCAGAAAAGGTCGGCCCCATCAGCTGACCAGTGCCGTTTTTTGCGCCGCCACCAGCTGCTCGATACCCTGTTGTGCCAGCGCCAGCATGGCGCTCAGATGTTCGGCACTGAAAGGCGTGCTCTCTGCGGTGCCCTGAACCTCGATAAATCCTCCCTGCTCGGTCATGACAACATTCATATCGGTTTCTGCGCTCGAATCCTCAGGATAATCGAGATCGAGCACCGGCACGCCCTGGTATACCCCCACTGACACCGCCGCCACCATTCCCAGCAAGGGGTTTGAGGTGATCAATTTGTTGCCACGCATCGTTCCAATGGCATCCACCAGGGCAACACAGGCCCCGGTTATCGCTGCGGTCCGCGTGCCGCCATCAGCCTGGATCACATCGCAATCGATCTTTACCGTATATTCCCCCAACGCTTCAAGGTCGACCGCCGCCCGCAATGAGCGGCCAATCAGTCGCTGAATCTCTACGGTTCGACCGCCTTGCTTGCCCCGCGCGGCCTCCCGGTCCATTCGACTGCCCGTCGACCGCGGCAACATACCGTACTCCGCGGTCAACCAGCCTCTGCCCTTTCCCCTTAAAAAGCGCGGCACGCCGGACTCTATCGAGGCAGTGCAGATCACCCGGGTATCACCGAATGACACCAGCACCGAACCTTCCGCGTGGCGAGTAAAATTGCGCTCTATGGCTATCGGTCTCAATTCTTCGGGACGACGGCCGCTGGGCCTTGCTGGTGCCATATCGGGGTCCTTTCTGCTTCGCTACTTTTGAGGGGCCGGTATTATACACAGCGGTGCGCGCAGCCACAGGCTAAAAATCCAACCCGCTTTTGCGTTGCGTTGTGCTTTCGGCCGTTTAGAATACCGGGCCAACGCCAGCAAGGGATTTCTCCATGATCTGCAGCATGACCGCATTCAGCAGGAAAGAACAACACCGGGAGGACTACTCGCTCGCCTGGGAAATACGCTCGGTCAATCATCGTTACCTTGAACCCGGCTTTAAGCTCCCCGACTCATTCAATTTCCTGGAGCCAATCCTGCGGGACATACTGAAGCAACATTGCGCGCGCGGAAAGTTCGACTGCAGCCTCAAATACCAGCCCGCGTCAGCTCCCCGGGCCGGATTGGACCTGAACCACGAGACGCTGGAGAATCTGCTGGCTATGGATGCTGCACTGCGAATCAAGGCGCAAAGCCTCGGCCCGATCAACCCGCTTGAACTACTTCAGTGGCCAGGGATACTGCAACAACACGAAGCCGACAAGCAGACGATCGGAGCGGTTGCCTGTTCGCTTTTCGAGGCTGCGCTGGGGGCATTGATCGACACCCGGCAGCGCGAGGGCGCAGAGTTGGCGGCTTTTATTGGTCAACGGCTGGACGCGGTTGCGGTACAGGTCGGCAATCTACGCAGTCGGTTGCCAGAAATACTGGCAAACCAACGACACCGACTGGTTGCCAAGCTTGAAGAAGTTGGCGCCGATCTTGATCACAATCGCCTCGAGCAGGAGTTGGTCTACGCCTTGCAAAAGGCCGATGTCGATGAGGAACTCGACCGCCTCACTACCCACGTCGGTGAAGTCCGCAGGATTCTCGGCCAGGGCAAGAGCTGTGGCCGCAGACTGGATTTCCTGATGCAGGAGCTCAATCGCGAGGCCAACACCCTCAGCTCCAAATCACTCACTGCTGACACCACCCTGGCGGCAGTGGAACTCAAGGTGCTGATCGAGCAGATGCGTGAACAGGTGCAGAATATCGAGTAGTTCCCGCCGGCAGAATGATCGAAACAACAATCTCAAACGTAACCCGGTCACTTGGTCAACTTACTGGACATCGACGATGAATCGCAATCGAACCACCCTCTGCGCGGCAGTTTTGGCAATGATCACCAGCAGCGCCAGCAATGCCCAGTGGCGCGTCGATATAGAGGCTGGAGCGGTATGGGCTGACCACAACGACGTGCAGATTCCCAATGACGATGCGGGTGACCGCTTCGACATCGCCGAGTTCGGCAACGGGCCCTATCCGACGGCGCGTGTTGCCGTCGCCTGGAGGCCCTGGCAGCGCCACGAGTTCCAACTGGTACTGGCGCCGCTTGCCTACAGCGAAAAAGGAACCTTCGATGCGGATGTTCGCTTTGCGGGAGCTACTTACCGGGCCGGTGAAACCGTCGATATCGATTACAAGTTCAACTCTTACCGGGTGCGCTACCTCTACACCCTGGTGGACTCCGAGCGCTGGGGTTTCGAGCTGGGTGGTACCCTCTTTGTCAGGGACGCGAAGATCGAGCTGAGCCAGGGCGGCACCAGCAGCGACGACAGTGATGTCGGCTTGGTGCCGTTGCTTGCCCTGAAAACCCGCTACGCGTTCACCCCCCAGTGGCGCCTGGTGCTGGATGCCGACCTGGCGGCCGCACCCCAGGGCCGCGCCATTGACCTGGCGCTCTCGCTACGCCGCCAGTTTAAAAACGGCTGGGAGCTGGGCGCCGGCTACCGCACCATCGAGGGCGGTGCCGACAATGACTCTGTCTACACCTTCGCGTGGTTCAACGCTGCAGTATTGCAGGCCAGCTACACCTGGTAGGTGGCTTCAGCCTTTAACCGGGCTACATCTATTGCTGCATAGCTTCGCGCCTGTTCGTGCCGGCCATGCCATCCCTCCATTTTGCCCGCCCTCGCTGCCCTGGCAAGCAGAGAGCGACGCCGCGACCATGAACTATGCGCAGCGCGGAATCGCCGGGGCAAGGGTAAGCGATGGCCTCAATCTGTAGTAAACTAAGTGCCATCGATTTGGACAAGCACGATTCGCCTCTTCCACAGTGAAAATTTTTTCGCCAGACAACGCCTCTTGGTTGGATTGCTACCTTGAATCAAAAACCTGATACCAGTGCATCCCGCGCCACCCTTTACACGATATCGGCACCCTCGGGCGCCGGCAAAACCAGCCTGGTGGCAGCGCTTTTGCAGCGCGACCCGCTGGTGAGCGTATCGGTCTCGCACACCACCCGGCCAAAGCGCAGCGGCGAGCAGGACGGCATCAATTACCATTTCGTCAATCATGATCAGTTTCAGGATCTGCTGGCGGCAGGCGGCTTCCTCGAACATGCGGAGGTATTTGGTAACTGGTATGGCACTTCCCAACATTGGGTAGAACAAACCCTGCAATCCGGTACCGACGTCATTCTGGAAATTGACTGGCAGGGAGCGCAGCAAGTGCGCAAACTGGTACCCGGGACAGTGGCCATCTTCATCCTGCCGCCCTCCCGCCAGACCCTGGCAACGCGCCTCAGGGGGCGGGGCCAGGATGATGAAAGCATCATTGCCGCACGCATGGCCCAGGCCCAGAGTGAAATGTCCCACTATGCCGAGGCCGACTACCTGGTAATTAATGACGAGTTCGCAACCGCCCTCGATGAACTGGCGGCCATATTCCGTGCCCAGCGCCTCAAACTGGAGCGCCAGTCGCAACGCTTCAGTAACCTGATCCGCGAATTGCTGGCGTGAAAGCGCTTTTCGCACTTGTGCCAGTTTGTTATCATTGGGGGCTTTGCCAGAATCAGAGCGATCGCTCTGACTTCATACCCAGCATAGGTGTTAATTCTTTATGGCCCGAATTACCGTAGAAGACTGTCTCGAACACGTGGATAACCGTTTCAGCCTGGTGATGGTGGCCGCCAAGCGCGCCCGCCAGATCGGCGTTTACGGTAAAGAACCCATGGTACAGATCGATTCCGACAAACCGACCGTACTAGCCTTGAGGGAAATCGCTGAGGGCCTGGTCACCCAACGCCTCCTCGACGAGGTGGAGAGCGATTTCATCGGGCAGGTTCAGGAAGAGATACCGATTGTCATTATGCCCGAACCGGAAGAGGATTAACGCGCACTACCCATCTCCAGTGCCACGGCAGTGGTATCGGCACTATACGGCGCGACCTTGCCCGGCGCTTACGGCGCATACAGTGAGCAACTATTTAGGGTTTGGTCGTGCAAAACATTGACTCCCTCGCGGAAACATTGAGCGTCTATTTGCCGCCGAAGCAAATCGATATGGTGCGGCGCGCCTACTATTACGCCGAGCAGGCTCATGACGGGCAGTTAAGGCGCAGCGGCGAACCCTACGTCACCCACCCCCTGGCCGTTGCCTGCATCCTTGCCGATATGCGAATGGACCACCAGAGCCTGGTAGCAGCCCTGCTGCACGATGTCATAGAAGATACCGGCATCGGCAAGCATGCACTGGCCGAGCAGTTTACCCCAACCGTCGCGGAACTGGTCGATGGTGTCAGTAAACTGACCCAGATCGAGTTTCAGTCCAAGGCCGAGGCCCAGGCAGAGAATTTCCAGAAAATGGCGATGGCCATGGCGCGGGACATCCGGGTCATCCTGGTCAAGTTGGCCGATCGCCTCCACAACATGCGCACCCTTGGCGTGCTGCGCCCCGAAAAGCGCCGCCGCATAGCGCGGGAAACACTGGATATTTACGCTCCTATCGCCAATCGCCTGGGTATGAACAGTGTGCGCCTGGAGTTCGAGGAGCTGGGCTTCGCCGCGCTGCACCCGATGCGCTCGCGACGCATACAGGCCGCTGTGCGCGCCGCCCGCGGCAACCGCAAGGAGCTGGTCGACAAAATCAAGACCTCGATCATCGAGCGCCTGGCCAATGAAAACCAGCCGGCTACGGTGATGGGGCGGGAAAAGCATCTTTTCGGTATTTACCAGAAGATGCGCCAGAAACGGAAATCGTTCGCGGAAATCATGGATGTTTTTGCAGTGCGCATCGTGGTCGACTCGGTCGACAGCTGTTACCGGGTGCTGGGTATGATCCATAGTATGTACAAGCCGGTGCCCGGACAATTCAAGGACTACATTGCCATACCCAAGTCCAACGGCTACCAGTCGCTGCATACAGTGGTCATCGGAATGCACGGCGTGCACATCGAGGTGCAGATCCGTACCCATGAAATGGAAGAGATGGCAAACAACGGCATCGCTGCGCACTGGTTATACAAAACCGTCAACGATGAGCCGGTGCAAAGCTCGCACCTGTTGGCTCGCCAATGGGTCAAGGGTTTGCTCGACATGCAGCAGCGAGCTGGCAATTCACTTGAATTCATCGAACACGTCAAGGTCGATTTGTTCCCCGACGAGGTCTACGTATTCACTCCAAAGGGCGAGATACTTGCCCTGCAAAACGGCGCAACCGCCGTCGATTTTGCCTATGCCGTACACACCGACCTCGGCCACCACTGTTCGGCCTGTCGCATCAACCGGCACCTGGCGCCGCTGTCCGAGCCCCTGCAGAGTGGCCAAACCGTAGAGATCATTACCTCTGCAGGCGCCAAGCCAAATCCGGCCTGGCTCAATTTCGTGGTCACTGGTAAAGCACGCTCGCATATTCGCCACTATCTCAAACACCAGCGCCAGGAGGAATCCCTGGAGCTTGGGCACGAACTATTGGACAAGGCACTGCGCAGCCTCAACAGCAGCCTCGAGAGGCTGAAAAAACGCCAGGTGAAATCGTTTCTCAAGCGCAGTGGTCATGCGACCCTCGACCAGGTCATAGAAGAAATCGGGCTCGGCAACAGGGTCGCGTTCCTTACCGCCCGGGCCCTGCTGGAAGGTGAGGGGGAATCCGACAGTGACGTTCATACCCAGTCAACGCCACTGGTGATCGCCGGTACCGAGGGCGTCATGGTGATCTTTGCGCGCTGTTGCCGCCCTATCCCGGGAGACCCGATTATCGGTCACATCAGTGCGGGCCGGGGGCTGGTTGTACACCGCCATAATTGCAACAACATCGCAGACATCCGTGACAACCGTCAAAAGTGTGTCCAGTTGAAGTGGGCAGAAGAAGTGCAGGGCGAATTCGATGTTGAGATTCGCGTTGTGTTGCAGAACAAGCGCGGCATTTTTGCGACCATCGCCAACCAGATACATGCCATGGAGTCGAATATTGAACACATCTCAAGCACCGAGGAAGATCCCAGCTTCAGTTCGATCACGCTGGTATTGTCGGTCCTGAGCCGGGTACACCTGGCTCGTGTCATGCGCCGGATTCGCACCATAGCCGGAGTCAGCAAGGTCGTCAGGCCAAGATATCAACGAGGTTCCAAACGTGAGCAACAAAAAAGCCCTGCACAGTGACGCCGCACCGGCGGCAATCGGCACCTACTCCCAGGCCATCCAGGCCGGCAACACGGTGTGGCTGTCCGGCCAGATTCCACTCGACCCCAGCACCATGGAGGTGGCCGCTGATGACATCGAGGGACAAACCCGGCAGGTATTCGATAACCTGAAGGCGGTGGCCGTCGCCGCAGGTGGCAGCCTCGCCGACATGGTGAAACTCAATATTTCAATGACCGACCTGGCCCATTTTGCGAAAGTTAACGAAGTGATGGCCGAGTACTTTGACCCACCCTACCCGGCACGCGCCTGCGTTGGGGTGGCGTCGCTGCCGCGCAACGTCAGTATAGAAATCGAAGCGATCATGGTGCTGGACTAAAACCGCGGCTCTCGAGCATGGCAGCGAAGCCCGCCTTGTAGTCCGGATACACGAAGCGATAACCGCTCTGCAACAAACGCCGGTTACTGCAACGCTTGTTGCCGCCGCGCGTGGGTATGGCATCCTGCTTCATGGACTGGACGTCCAGCCCCATGCTCCGAGCGAGCCACTCGCAGACCTCGCGCAAGGGAGTCGGCTTACAGTCGACGGCCAGGTAGTGGCTCTCCAGGCGCTCACCACGCTGCTGTAAAGCCACTAGATGCGCAAGAATACCGGCACAGTCTCGCCTGTGAATGCGGTTGGAGTAGTTACCGTTATCGGCCGCCACGATGTAGCCCTCGCGCAAGCGACTGAGCAGCCGTTCCCGGCCAGGCCCATAGATGCCGGCGAAGCGCACCACCGTTACCGGGATATCGCTGGCGATGGCCAACGCCTCCGCCTGTAACTGACAGCGGCCTGCAAACCCGCTGGGCGCCGTCGTCGACAACTCGTCAACCCAACTGCCATCCTGCTGGTGGTAGACCGATGTGCTCGAGGCCAGCAGTAAGTGCCGGGGAGGGTTGTGCTGCAGACTCGCCAAAACATTTTGCAGGCCATTGACGTAGACAGAGCGGTAGCGCTGCTGGGAAAACTCCCCCGCTGAGCTGGTTACCAACACCCAGGTGAACTGCCGGTGTTGCAGGGGTGCAAGACTGCCAGCATCGACGATATCGGCCTCCATTGGCTCGATAAACCCGGGCAATGCGCCGGTGTTGCGCCGCAAGCCAATGACATGATAGCCGCTGTCGGCCAACAATCTCGCCGTCGCGATGCCGACATCACCACAACCGACGATCAATACCGAATCCTTTTCCATCAGTCGTCCTCAACTCCGTTCAATGCGGCCAAGTTTACCAGCCCCGGTCACTTGTTCGCACTGAAAACCGCCGGTTCGGCAAGCCAGCCGGTGGTGCGGCCGGGCAAGATACCCGCCCCCGGGTTGGAATTGAACGGTGCTGGCATGCTATAAAACCAAGCTCCTGTCGCTACATCTTGCCATCGCCTAAAGGGGCTCCTGTGCCAATCGCTTTCAGCCGTTCCAGCCTGCAAACCAGCGCCCTCTTCCTCGGCCTGGGGATGCTGTTTACCCACGAGCTCGATGCCATGTCGAACCACGAGTGGCGGGTACTGCCGCTGCTTTCCAGACTGCCAGACAGTACTGGCCAGCTGGTATTTCTGTACGCGCATATCCCCCTGTTCGCGGTTCTGGTGGCACTGGTCGCAAGCAACGATACCGCGGTGCGCCAGCGAGCGCGCTGGGGCATAAGCGCCTTTCTGGTGCTTCATGGCATTCTCCACTTGTTCTTCTCCGATCATCCACACTACGAGTTTGCCGGAGCCAGCTCCAATATCCTGATATTTGGCGGTGCCGGCTTTGGCGCCGCCTACCTGGCGCTGACCCATTTCAGCAAACAGCGGGGTACTCCAGGCCAATGACTGTCACCGAGCAACGCTACCTGGTGGCACTGTCCAAAGGGGTGCATGGGTGCGCCGACATTCGGTGCCAACGACTGCTTGCCGTCGAGGCCAGCAGCATGGCTGGTGCCCGGCCCCAGCCGATGCCTCGCCATCGCTTGCCAGCGACCTTCAGCCCCGCGATTCCTGATTGCCAACCCAGGCACAGCGAGACTCCATGAACGCAACTGCACTGAACACCCTGCCACTCGCAAGCCTGAGGGGGGTCGGCCCCAAGCTCGAGGACAAGCTGCATAAGCTCGGGCTGACCAGTGTCCAGGATATTCTCTTCCACCTGCCCCTGCGCTACCAGGATCGGACTCGTATTACGCCTATCGCCGGACTGCAGCCCGGTCGCGATGCAGTAATCGAGGGCGAGGTTCGGGCCTGTGATGTGGTCTTCGGTCGCCGCCGCAGTCTGGTATGTCGGCTGGAGGATGGCAGCGGCCTGATAAGCCTGCGCTTTTTTCATTTCAGCCCGCAGCAAAAGCAGCAACTCACCAGGGGCGTCCGGCTGCGCTGCTATGGCGAGGTGCGAAGGGGCCCGTCCGGGCTGGAGCTGGTCCATCCCGAATACCAGGGCATCGGCGCCAGCAAGCCGGAGCTTGCCGGCACATTAACCCCTTGCTATCCCAGCACTGAGGGACTGCACCAGGCCAGCTGGCGCAAGCTGACCACGCAAGCCCTGGCCCTGATGGAGAAACACCCACCGGTGGAACTGCTGCCGGCACAGGAAGCTGGCTGGGAGCTCGCCGCGGCATTGCGCTACCTGCATCAGCCCCCCACCAGTGCAGACCTGGCCTTACTGACCGCGGGCGCTCACCCGGCGCAGCAACGGCTGGCATTGGAAGAGCTGGTGGCCCATCACCTGGGACTGCTGCAACTGCGCCAGCAAATTCACCGCGAACAGGCAGCGGTAATGCCGCTAAAGCAGGACGACAGTGCCCGTTTTCTAGCCGGGCTCGGATTCGAGCTTACCGCTGCACAACAGCGGGTCAGCGCCGAGATCAGCGCGGATCTAACGCGCCCCGTCGCGATGCTGCGCCTGCTCCAGGGCGATGTGGGTTCGGGCAAGACGGTCGTCGCCGCCCTCGCCGCCCTGCAGGGAATCAGCGCCGGCTTCCAGGTTGCACTGATGGCGCCAACGGAGATACTGGCCGAACAGCACCTGCATAATTTCCGCCAATGGTTCGAGCCCCTTGATTACCAAATCGCCTGGCTGGTAGGGCGCCTCAAGGGCAAGGCTCGTAGCGAGCAGCTAGAGAAAATTGCCCAAGGCAGTGCGCAAATTGTCATCGGCACGCACGCGCTGTTTCAACAGGATGTCAGGTTTGCCCGCCTGGGGCTCAATATCGTCGACGAACAACATCGCTTTGGGGTACACCAGCGCCTCCTGCTGCAGCAAAAATCGCAGACGGGGACAGTGCCGCATCAACTGGTCATGACCGCTACACCGATCCCCCGCACCCTGGCTATGACGGCCTATGCAGATCTCGATTGCTCCGTTATCGACGAGTTGCCCCCGGGCCGAACCCCGGTGACCACAGTGGCGATAGCGAGTGACCGACGCCAGCAGGTGCTGCAGCGGGTCCACTCAGCCTGCAGCGCAGGCCAGCAGGCGTACTGGGTCTGCACCCTGGTTGAGGAGTCGGATCTGCTGCAGGCACAGGCCGCGGAAGCCACAGCGCAGTTGCTACAGGCAGCATTGCAGGACATCAACATCGGCCTGGTTCACGGGCGGCAGAAAACGGCGGAAAAAGCGGCGACAATGAGCGCCTTCAAGCGGGGAGATATTGATCTGCTGGTGGCGACAACAGTGATCGAAGTAGGCGTCGATGTCCCCAACGCCAGCCTGATGATTATCGAGAATCCGGAGCGCCTGGGACTGGCCCAACTTCATCAGCTCAGGGGCAGGGTCGGGCGCGGGCGTAAGCAGAGCCACTGTGTCTTACTGTACCAGGCGCCATTGTCGAAGTCCGGCAAGGCGCGACTCCAGGCACTGCGCCAAAGCAACGACGGCTTTTTTATCGCCGAGCGGGACCTGGAACTGCGCGGCCCGGGCGAGGTTCTCGGTACCCGGCAAACCGGGATGATGGAGTTTCGCATTGCCGATTTACTGCGCGACCAGCCGCTGATCGACACGGTCAGGGAACTGGCGGCGCGCATTGTCGAGCAGTATCCCGAGCGGGTCGAACCCCTGGTGCAGCGCTGGATACCACAGGGCGATACCTACGCTGGAATCTGATAGACCCACAACCGGCAGTCGAGTTTTGCGCGCGATCACGGCACCAACTCCACGGGCAGCACCTTATCCAGCGCAGCCTGGTACTGTTCCAACCATCGCTGAACGACGGGTTGTCGGTAACTGTTTATCAGGGCCTGCAACAGCTCATCCTGGAAATAGCGACCGCAGTACAGGTACCAGGTTTCAGTCGCGGACTGAAAGACAGCCTCGCGCTCGGCCAACACTTCCTCCCAGCGGACGGCCGGTGCGTCTTCGGCATGGGACAGCAGATATATCCGCTGCTCAACCCTGCTGTACAACTGGCTCGCCAGCTTCGAGGTGCGGCTTGCCTTGTCGAGCTCCCGCGCCAGACTGACCCGGTTGGAGCGTGCCGGCTGTCGCTGCAATTGTTGCTGGTAGCTTGCCAGGGGTGCAGCGGAATCCTCTAAACCCTCGCCATGACAAGACTGGATAATCGGTGCCAACTCCGGGCGCGAGAAAATGCCAAGCAGCTGGCGGTACTGCTGCGGCTCGTATTGCTGCAGCAACAACACATCCAGCCTGGCCTGCAAATCGGCCGCCACCAGGCCCGCATCTCTCCAGGCCCCGGCATTTGCGTTTGCCTTGGCGTAGCGTTGCGCCTCCCGCTGCGCCAGATTTTCGACATTGGCAAAAAAACGCTGCAGCCCAAGGTAACGCAGTAACTGCTCAACGTCCTGTTGCGGGGACAGGGCCAGCGCGGTAGACGAATACAGCGATATTATGACCATCAGGCTGCCAGCCAGCAGTCGAACCCGGCACCGAACAGGGCACTCGCCGCTAATCACGATTTTCGCTCTCTTCGAGGCCGGGATACAGCAGTGTCTCCCCCTCGCTACTGGCAACGACCACGGCACAACAGGAGTCGCTGAAAACATTGACCGCAGTCCGCAACATATCGAGGATCCGATCGGTGACCATGAGCAGGCCGATTCCCTCCAGTGGCACTCCCACCGCAGCCAGGATAATCGAGATCGCCACCAGGCTCGCCGCCGGTATACCGGCGACACCGATTGACGTCAGCAGCGCTATCACCACAATCATGAACTGCTGGGCAAAACTGAGATCCACGCCGTAGGCCTGGGCCAGAAAAATCGCGGCAACACATTCGTATAACGCCGTGCCATCCATGTTGACCGTGGCACCCAGTGGCAGCACGAAGCTACTGGTACGCTGTGACACCCCGGCTCCCTTTTCGACAGACTCGATGGTCAGCGGCAAGGTAGCGGAACTCGATGCGGTGGAGAAGGCGGTCAGCAATGCCGGGCCCATTACCCGCAAATGACTTAGCGGATTGATCCGCCCCACCGCCAACAGTATCACCGGCAACAGCACGAGGGCATGCATAGCCAGCGCCAGCACCACCGTCAGGAAAAACCACGCCAGCGGCAGCATGACATCGAAACCAGTGACCGCCATGGTCTTGGCCACCAGGCCAAATACCCCCAACGGCGCAAAGCGCATCACCAGCATGGTCATTTCCATCATCACCCGAAACACGCCCTGCCAGAAATTGACCAGGGTACTGCGATAGGGATCCTCGACCCGCTGGATCATTGCCCCGAACAGCAGACTGAAAAATATCAGTCCCAGCATCTGCCCGTCGGCGGCTGCGGCAACCACATTGGGAGGCACCATACGAATAAACACGTCGACGATATCACTGCCGCCACGCCCCTCGATACGCTCGGCGACGGCCGCGGAATCGTTGGCGACGTCGATATCAAGCACGCTCATCAGGGGCTTGCCATCCACCAGTCCCGGGCTCAGGGCATTTACCAGCAACAGGCCGATAACAATGGCCGCGGTACTGGAAAACATGTAAAAGGCCATGGTTTTACCGCCCAGCCTCCCAAGGTTGGCACCGCCGAGATTACTTGCACCGGTAATGATGGAAGCCGAGATCAGTGGCACGATGATCATCTTCAGCGCATTCAGGAACAGCTCGCCCATAAAGCTGAAGATGTCGTAAAAGCGAATGCCAAGCAGCTGCGCATCCTGGCCGCTGCCAACGCCGGCGAGGGCGCCAAGCAGAATAGCGATCAGGATTTGCCAATGGAGTTTCCTGATCATCGCTGAAGAAACCTCTTGCTTGGGACTGGTTGCGGTGGCCCGGGTCGAATCACGCCAGTATCGACGGCAGTTCTTTTTGCAGGCGCAGCTTCTGCTTGATGCCCTCGCCGGTCAGGGCAAACCCCAGCAGCGCGCCATCCGCGGCGCGAAATTCCGCCACGACATCATTGCCGTCCTGCTGGATCTGCCAACTACCCTGTGCACCCGTGGGAGGGGGGCTCACCACCACCGGGCAGAACGGCGTCTTTATGGTAACCGGCATGGCAGGATATACCACCGGCGTCGGCTTGCCCGCCAGGGTTTGCCCCAGCGCACGGGCGGCGGCCATCAGGGGCGCCACATACACCAGGACATGCCCTTCGACTTCGGCGCAATCCCCCAACGCATAGACACCGGAAGCACTGGTTTCCAACAAGCGGTTGGTGACGATACCCCGATTACAGATAATACCTGCAGCCTTGGCGAGCGCTGTTCGCGGCCTGACTCCCACGGCGGATACCACCATATCGGCTTGCAGCGCCTCGCCGCTATTGAGAGCAACCAACACACCCTCGCCATCCGGGTCATGGTTCACCGCAGTAACCAGCGCGCCGAAGTGAAAGCGGGCTCCCTGGGCCTCCAGTGCTCGCTGTACCGCGGTGCCCGCACTCTCGGGCAGCAAGCCCGGCAGGCAGTAACCCAGCGGGTCGACAGCCTCGACCTCGAAGCCGCCATTGATGAGATCATTGGCGAACTCACAGCCGATCAGGCCGGCGCCAATCAACACGACTTTTTTCGCCTTGTTGCGCTCCAGCGCACGACGAAAGTCGGTATAGTCCAGCAGGTCATTGATGGCATAGACATGATCCTGGGCATCACCGCCAATCGGCGGTGTAATGGTGTCGGCACCCACGGCCAGCACCAGTTTGCTGTAGTGGATGGCGGTTTCGGTGTCCCCCAGCTTGATCAACTGGCGTGCGGTATCGATAGACTTGACCCGGGTCATGGTCCAGACACTGGCACTGAACTGCTTGCCCAGGGTGCCGGCATCAACCTGTGCCAGGTCACCGGCGCTGTACCCCTTGGTAAAGCCGGTCGATAACATCGGTTTCGAGTAGGAGCGCCCATCATCTGCGGTAATGACAATCAAGGGAGTGTCCGTGTCGTGCTTGCGAAACTCCTTCACGACCGCGTATCCTGCCAGGCCACTGCCAATGACCACCAATGGCGCCCGCGCCAGATCAACCCCGTTTGAATCCTCCTCGTGGTGCGGCACGGCCTCGACCTCAGGCTCTGGAATCGGTCTGAAGTCTTCCTTGCCGACGCCACAGTCGGGGCACAGCCAGTCACTGGGAACCTGGGCCCAAGGGGTGCCGGCGGGAACGCCGTTTTCAGGGTCGCCCTTCGCTTCGTCGTACACCCAGCCGCAAACAATACATTCCCATCTTGCCATTGTGCATCTCCCGTCAGCCCTGCGTGAACAAAGCCCGCAGGCAGGGCGTGTTATAGAAATTGCTGAAACCGGTAGCGGCTTGCATGTTGGCAAAAATTACCGCATTCTGCCGCCCGCCAGTCGAACCCGGCGGGCAGCACAGGATGACAGTACCACCTCACTATGAAGCAGCGCGTATTCTACGATCAATGCACTTGGCAGTGCCAGCCCGGGCTGGCGCGCTGGCGCGACTATCGCGAAGTGGTAGCGCGCATTCCGGCTCAGGTCAGGCCCTGGCTACTCGATGAAACCTCTCTCACCGAACACCTGATTCGGGCCGGCGCTGGCGATTTCAGGGTGCAATTACAGCGCAGCTGCTGGGGGCTACCGAATACTGGCGAGCGGGTCGCATTGGAAATGGCCAGTCGCGAGCGGGCACTGCTGCGCGAAACATTGCTGCTGGTACGCGGCCAGCCCTGGGTCTATGCCCGCTCCGTCATTCCGGCAAGCACCATTATCGGGGGCAACAGGCTGCTTCGCTCTCTGGGCAATCGCTCGCTGGGCTCCTGGCTTTTCAGGGTACCCAATATGGAGCGGGACCCATTCGCCGTTGCATTGCTGCCGCCGGGGAACAAGCTGGTCAGTGCCGGGTTGCAGCGGCAGACTCCGCTGTGGGGACGTCGCTCCCGGTTTGTCGTCAATAAGCGGCCGCTGCTGGTGTGCGAGATATTTTTGCCCGCTTTTCAGCCATGGCCTATGATAAGGCGCTTTTAGGGCCACCCGCAGCGTTTCGCTGCCCGGTTGCAATCCCGCTGGTACCTACTGACGCGAACACCTGACCCCCCGGCCAGGCTCGAAGGCAATGAACAGGCTACTCAATAGCAGTGACACCCTGGCGCGACTGCGCCAGCAGCTTCCCCACTACGCCCGACTGATGCGGCTCGACCGCCCGGTCGGCACCTACTTGCTGCTGTGGCCGGTACTGTGGGCCTTGTGGCTCGCCAGTGATGGCACACCGCAATGGCAGTTGGTGATGATTTTTGCCCTCGGCACACTGCTGATGCGCTCCGCCGGCTGCGTCATCAACGACTACGCAGACCGCCATTTCGATCCTTTCGTGGAGCGCACCCGGGAGCGCCCCATGGCGACAGGAGCCGTCAGCGAGCGCGAAGCGCTGGTGCTGTTCATGCTGCTCGGCCTGGCCGCCTTCGGCCTGGTATTACTGACCAACACGCTGACCATCAAGCTGTCCTTGGTGGCGATCATGCTGGCGTCGATGTACCCTTTCATGAAGCGCTACACACACCTGCCACAGTTGGCCCTGGGCGCGGCTTTCTCCTGGTCTATCCCGATGGCGTTCGCCGCCGAGCGCAATGCGCTCCCGGCGGCCCTGTGGCTGGTTTACCTCGCCAACCTGACCTGGACTGTCGCTTACGATACTTTCTATGCCATGGTCGATCGCGAGGACGACGTCCTCATCGGGGTCAAGTCCACCGCCATTCTGTTTGGCCGGCACGAGCGCGCCATCACTGCCGGCCTGCAGGCCGTCGTCATCGTATTGCTGCTCCTGACCGGACGCCAGTTCGGACTTGGCACGGTCTACTATTTGAGCGTGGCAGCCGCCGCCTTGCAATTCGCACACCAACAATACCTGATCCGCAAGCGCGAGCGCCCCAATTGTTTCAAGGCATTCCTCGACAACAATCGCGTGGGGGCGACAATATTCGTTGGCATCGCCCTCGACTACCTGTTGCGCTGAGTCTCTCGCGCCTATGGAGATTCGGTTTATCGCCACTATCGACGACTGCCCACCGCAACAGTGGGACGGGATCGCCGGCAGTGACTACCCCTTCCTGCAGCATCGCTTTCTGCTGGCATTGGAGCGAAGCGCCAGCGTAGGCGGCACTAGCGGATGGCAGCCCCACCATGCCCTGCTGTATCTGCAGGGCGAACTCGCCGGGGTCATGCCGCTGTATATCAAGCTGCATTCCTATGGCGAGTACGTGTTCGACTGGAGTTGGGCCGATGCCTACCAACGCCATGGATTCCCGTATTACCCCAAACTGCTCAGCGCCATTCCATTCACCCCCGCCACCGGGCCTCGCCTGGCACTGGCGCCCTGGGCACCAGACGATAGCTACCGGGCTGTCTGCGACGCCATCGGCACCGAAATCGAACGCCTGGGCGCCAGCAGCTGGCATGTCCTGTTTGCGGATATGAACACCGGCAACCAGCTGGAAAACTGTGGCCTGCTGCCCCGACTGGGCGTGCAGTATCACTGGTTCAACCGCGATTACGCCAATTTCGACGCTTTTCTCGCGCAGTTCAGCTCACGCAAGCGCAAGGCGCTGCGCAAGGAGCGCAGGCGGGTCCGGGAACAAGGCATCACCCTGCACCGGTTTCGCGGCGATGAGATCACTCCGGAGCTCTGGCATCACTTCTACCTTTTTTACCAACTAACCTACGCCAAACGCAGCGGCCACGGCGGCTACCTGAAACAGCAGTTTTTTGACGAGATCGGCCGGACCATGCGCGATTCCATCCTGCTGGTCATGGCGCGACAGGACCAGCAGTGGATTGCCGGGGCGCTGAACTTTGTCTCCAGCGAAACGCTCTACGGACGCTACTGGGGCTGCAGCAGAGAGTGCGATTTCCTCCATTTCGAAGCCTGCTATTACCAGGGGATCGACTACTGCATCGAGCAGGGCTTGCGGCGTTTTGACCCCGGAGCCCAGGGTGAGCACAAGATCCAGCGCGGCTTTATCCCGGTTGCGACCTGGTCGCACCACCTGCTGCAACACGAAGGTTTTCGCGCCGCCATCGCAGATTTCCTGGCCGCGGAAACGCCCCAGGTCAGGGACTATACCAACAGGGCCCGGAGCCTGCTGCCGTTCAAGTCCGACATCCCTTGAGGCTCGCTCGCCGTCACTGCGAGTTGTCGCCGCCAGGCCGACAAGCACAGTGAGTATCCCCTCCTGAGCTGTGACGCAGGTCTCAGCGGAACTGCCAAACCCCGCGCGAACCCAGTTCCGGGTCACGGTGCCGCTGGCACAACGGCCTATGCTTAGTAAAGGTCTCTTTCGCAGTATCTGCAGGTGTCATGGTATGTCCGTACTTACGCTGGATCAGCTGGTAACGTTTAGCCCCTTTAATCAAATGCCTGAAGCCCAGGCAAAATTGATGCTGCCCAGGGCAGAAGTCATTTTCTACGAGGCGGGGGGCACCATCCTGCGCAAAAACCAACAGAATAATTATCTGCAGTACCTGGTGCGCGGAAGTATCGAGGTGCGCTCGTCATTTTTCGAGCGCTTCACCATCGAGCACGACGACAAGCGCGCCAGCCTGCCCCTGCAGGACATGGCGGGAGCGGATGCCCAGATAACCGCTCGCACCAAATGCCGGGTAATGCGCTTCAAAGCCGCGGAATTCGAGTCCATCGGCGTCAGCTCCACACCACCTGACTATGCGTTGGATACGGCTACAGATGATCAGTTCGACAGTGCCTACATGGTCGAGGACGCCAACCTCGATGCCGATTGGATGTCCGGATTTCTCCACTCCCCGCTGGTCAATCATGTTTCAGCCCGCGATATCCAGTTGCTGCTGGCGCAGATAGAAGATACCAATTACAGCGCGGGCACCACCGTGGTCAAGGCCGGCGAATACGGCGACTATTTTTATATTGTAAAAAAGGGCCTTGCGGTAGTCCGGACCGACCCCCGCGGACCCTACAAGGGCAAGGAATTCAGCCTGATGCCGGGAAGCTATTTTGGTGAGGAGGCGCTGGTCGGCAATACTATCCGCAATGCCGAGATCTTTATGGAAACCGCCGGTGTGCTGGGCCGCGTCGACCAGGCGACGTTCAACCAGCTGATCCGCGACTCCCTGGTTGTCAAGACCCGCTCAGACAAGATCGCCAGGGTCCTGAGCGAACCCTGTGACCACAATATTATTCTCGACGTGCGCTTGTACCCGGAGTATCGCAGGGGGCATCGGCAAAACAGTCGCAACATTCCCCTGGTGGCATTGCGCGAGCGTCTCGATCAACTCGACATCGCCAAGCACTATTACATCACCCCCGAAGGCGGGCCGCGCAGCGAACTGGCCACCTTCCTCATGCGCCAGGCGGGATTCAATGCGGTACTGCTACAGGACGCTGAGCCCCAGGCCGGCGACCAGCAGCAGGACGCCTGAAATCAAGACCGTTGCCAACACAGCAGACGATTGTTCGCCGGCATGGGGTTATCGGCAACCAGCGCCAGTCCCTCCCGGGACGCCAGCTGATCGACCGCTTCGAAATCGCGGATGCCGCTGTGGGGATCGCGCTCGCGCAACCACACATCGAAACCTGCATTGCTGTCGCTGGTGTAAGCTCCGGCGTAATTGAAGGGCCCATAGACGCACACCAGGCCGCCGGCCAGCAACCGCTCGCCGGCCCCGCGAAACAGCCGCTGCACCGCTTCCCAGCTCATAATGTGCAGGGTGTTGGCGGTGAACAGGGCCTCAATGCTCACGACCGGCCAATCGTCACTCATTACGTCCAGCGCCAGTGGCGGCAGGGCGTTGGCCGGCCCCTGCTGCAACCAGCTGCGAATGCCTGCATGGTTTGGCGGCAGATCAGTGGTTTGCCATTGCAACCAGGGCATGTTGCGGGCAAAAAACAGCGCATGCTGGCCAGTACCGCTGCCCACCTCGACCACCTGGCTGACATCGGCAAAGGTGTTTCTCAATACTCCCAGAATTGGCTGCTTGTTATTTTCACACGCCTGGGAAAAGGGTTTATCCATGCTTAGCGGGTAAAAACCCATTCCCGAGCAGTTGAAAGCCCGGCGTTGTAAGCATAGTCCGCCTCGTCAAAGGCCTTGATATCCTGGGGCAGGTCCAGCCGATTACGAATGATATAGGCAGTCATCATACCCCTCGCTTTTTTCGCCAAAAAGCTGACGACCTTGTACTTGCCGCCCTTATTTTCCTTGAATACCGGGGTGATGACTTCGCAGCGCAGGGCATGGGGCTTGATGGACTTGAAGTACTCATTGGACGCGAGGTTGACCAACACTTCACTACCCGACATCTTGACCGCCCTGTTGATGCCGTCGGTTATGCGGTCACCCCAGAATTCATAGAGATTGGCTCCCCTGGGGTTTTCCAGCCGGGTACCCATCTCCAGGCGATAGGGCTGGATGAGGTCCAGGGGTCGCAGGGCGCCATACAGGCCCGACAGGATGTAGAGATGGCGCTGGGCAAAGGCAAAGTCTTCCTGGCTGAACTGTTCGGGATTGAGCCCGGTGTAGACATCACCTTTGAAGGCCAGCAGTGCCTGCTTCGCATTGTCGAGGGAGAACGGCCGGCTCCAGGCCTGGTAGCGGTCATAGTTGAGCTGCCCGAGCTTATCGCTGATCGACATCAACGACGACAGCTGATGGGGCGCCAGTTGCTGCAGTTGCTCCACCAGTCGCTGTGCTTCATCGAGATACAGGGGCTGGCTACTCTTGCGAATAATCGGCGCGGTTTCGAAATCGAGGGTCTTGGCCGGGGAAATAACCACGAGCATTGGCATTTAACTCCTTTTCAGGTGAATCTCATTGGGGTTCGACGCCGGCTGCCACCATTGCATGGGCTCGCCGGTATGCTCGTCGTAAACATTGCCATAACTCCAGCTGGCATCGGCGCTGCCGCTGATTGCCCGGTCGAAAATCGCCTCGATGCTGTCGAATCCCGCCGCTACGGGTATCGAATACACCAGCAGGTACCCGGACTTGATATCCCTGCGCCCGTCCAACTGGGTAACCTGCGGGGTCAGGGCTGCATCGAGTACGTCCACCGCGGTTTTACAATACACTCGCACTGCCAGGTTACCGGCTCGCTTCGCCACCTTGAACGTGCCGGCTCGCTCTGACACCAGTTCGAAACTGTCACCGCTTGCCAGGCCACGCACAAATGCCGGGGAGTGCAGCAGGCAGTAACTGCCGTCACCATTGCGGCGCACGGCAACCTTTTCCACCACCGGTTCACCATCGCCGCGGGTACCGGCATAAAGCTGGAGAATCGAAGTCTGGTTGGTCAATGTCAGGTCTACCTTGCTACCGGGCGGCGAATTATAACACTACCTACCGGACCCGCGGCAGTCCATGGCCTCCTACTGTCCATGATCTCCAACCACGCGCCGCCGGCGCTCCGCTCGCGCCATGGCGCTGTCGACTGCAACAAACCGGGCAGGCCGCGGGCTTTCAGTTACAATAGCGCACCCACGACTACCGATAGACCTGCAAGCATGAATACGCTTACCACGCCCCGCAGTCTGCTTATTGCCCGGCGCCTCGACCGGTTGGGCAGCGCCTGCGGCAAACTGGCCAGCGGGCTTTGCCTGCTGATGGCCCTTGCAACCGGCCTGGTGGTTCTGCTTCGCTACGGTTTCAACTGGGGCTCACAGGCACTGCAGGAGTCGGTCAACTACCTGCATGCCGCAGTTTTCATGCTCGGCGCGGCCTGCACCCTGCAATGCGACGCCCACGTCAGGGTTGATATTTTTTACCGGCGTTTGTCACCCCGCACCCAGGCCTGGATCGACTGCATTGGCAGCATCGTTTTGCTGGCGCCCATGTGCGTCTTCATTTTCTGGGTAAGCTTGCCCTACGTTGCAAACGCCTGGTCGATACGCGAGTCTTCCGCCGATCCCGGTGGTCTACCCGCCGTATTTCTGCTGAAAACCCTGATCCCGGTATTGGCGGCGACACTGCTGATACAGGGTCTGGCGGAAATCCTGCGCCGCCTCGCGCTGCTCGGTAGCGCGGTGACCGCAACGCTTCCAGACGATCAGGCAGCGGCCAGGAATCAGTCCGTCGATGGCTGAATACAGTGCTTTGGTGATGTTTGCGCTGGTCTGCCTGCTATTGATGCTGGGCTACCCGGTCGCATTCACTTTGGGCGGCAGCGCATTACTGGGAGCGGCAATCGGCATCCTGACGGGGCACTTCGATCCTGCGTTCCTCGGCGCATTGCCCAATCGCCTGTTCGGCATCATGGCAAACACCACGCTCACGGCGGTGCCGCTGTTCATACTCATGGGTGTAATGCTGCAGCGCTCACGCATAGCCCAGGAGCTGCTGGAGGCGATGGGTTCCATGTTCGGCCAGCGCCGGGGCGGACTGAGCATTGCGGTCATCCTGGTCGGGTCCCTGCTGGCGGCCAGCACCGGTATCGTGGGGGCAACCGTGGTTACCATGGGATTGATGTCGTTGCCGACCATGCTCCAGAGAGGTTATCAACCGGCGCTGGCCTGCGGCACCATATGTGCAACCGGAACCCTGGGGCAGATTATTCCGCCCTCCATCGCCCTGGTACTGCTGGGTGACGTGCTTTCCAGTAGCTACCAGGAGTCGCAACTGGCGCTGGGTAACTTTACCCCCGACACGGTTTCGGTGGGCGACCTGTTCATCGGCGCCCTGATTCCGGGCCTTATCCTGATCGTACTTTATATGCTGTATATCGCAGCGTACGCCCTGTTGCGCCCGGCGAGCATGCCCCCGATTGCGGTGGATTCGAAAGCCCCGGCCATCTGGCGTGCCATCCTGCCTCCCTTGTTACTCATTACGACCGTGCTGGGCTCTATTCTCAGTGGTGCCGCGACGCCCACCGAAGCCGCCGCCGTCGGCGCCCTCGGTGCCACCCTGCTGGCGCTGATGAAGGGCGAGTTGAGCCCCCGCCGCTTGTTCCAGGTTGGCCAGGAAAGCATGCAGACTACGGCCATGGTGTTCATGATACTGATCGGAGCAGCGCTTTTTTCCCTGGTATTCCGCGGTTTTGGTGGCGATACGCTCATCCGCCACCTGTTCGAGCAGCTACCCGGGGGCGCCCTCACGGCCACCCTGTTGGTGATGCTCGTGATCTTCCTGCTTGGTTTCATCCTCGACTTCATTGAAATCACCTTCGTGGTGGTTCCCATTGTGGGTCCAATACTGCTGACCATGGGGGTGGACCCGGTTTGGCTTGGCATTGTTATCGCCGTCAACCTGCAGACGTCTTTTCTCACGCCGCCGTTTGGCTTCGCCCTGTTTTACCTGCGGGGGGTGGCACCCGCGTCGGTGCGAAGCAGCGATATCTACCGCGGTGTGACGCCGTTTATCCTGTTGCAGTTAACGCTCATGCTGTTACTCTTCGTTTGGCCAGAGCTGGCCACCTGGTTGCCGACGCTGATTTACCAGGGCCCGTAGCGGCATCTTCAAACCAAAAAATAACAAGGAACTTCCGACTATGGCTATGATCGACTCTCCCCCCAAACCCTCCGGCGAACTGGTGTTGCAAACCATCGCCATGCCCAAGGATACCAACGCCAACGGCGATATCTTCGGCGGCTGGCTGGTATCACAGATGGACCTCGCCGGCGGCGTTGCAGCGAGCAAGCGGGCGCGGGGTCGTGTCGCTACGGTAGCGATCGACCGCATGAGTTTTATGGTGCCGGTGAGGGTTGGCGCCCTGGTCAGCTGTCACGCCGAACTGTTGTCGGTGGGTCGCAGTTCAATGGAAATTGGTATCGAGGTGTGGGCCACCTACGCCAGTGTTCGAGAGGTCACCAAAGTCACCGAGGGCACATTTATATTTGTCGCCATCGACGATAACGGCCGCACCCGGGCGATCACCAAATAAGACAACGGGCCCGGGTTGAACCCTTGCCGCTACCGTTGGCCGGCGCCCTGTTGCCTGGCCTCCAGATAGGCCTGTTCCGAGATGCGATGGTAGCTTTCGACGTTGTCGCGAAACGCCTGGTAAGAGCGGTATACCTCGGCAACCTGGGGATCATCGGCCGCCATTTCAGCCACCACCGCGGACGAAATCTGCTGCAGGCGGGCCAATACCTCGGTGGGCAATTTGCGCAGCTGCACCCCGTGCTTGTCTACCAGTTCCCGCAACGCCTGGTTGTTGAGTGCCGTGTATTCGTCGAGCATATCCTGGTTGACCGCCCGCGCCGCGACGGTCACGATCTGCTGCAGGTCTGCCGGTAGCTGTTCCCAGGCGGATTTGTTGACCAGGAGCTCCAGGGTCGGCCCGGGCTCATGCCAGCCCGGGTAGTAGTAATACTTGCCCACTTCATGCAAGCCAAAGGCGCGATCATTGTAGGGGCCCACCCACTCGGTGGCATCGATCACGCCGGTCTGCAGGGAGGTATAAATCTCACCACCCGCAATGGTCACGGCGGTGCCCCCGGCGCGCTCAAAAACCTTCCCGGCCAGGCCCGGAATTCGCATTTTCAGGCCCACGATGTCATCCATACCGTTAATCTCACGATTAAACCAGCCTGCCATCTGGACCCCGGTGTTGCCCGCCGCCAGCGGCACCAGGTTGAATGGCTCGTAGGCCTTGCGCCAGAGTTCCATACCGCCACCATGGTAAAGCCACGCATTCATTTCCTGGGCGGTGAAACCGAAGGGTACCGTGGTAAAAAATGGCGCCACCGGCAGCTTGCCGCCCCAGTAGTAGGCGGCGCCATGCCCCATCTGGGCAGTGCCCTGGGATACCGCGTCAAACACTTCCATGGCCGGCACCAATTCCCCGGCGCCATAAACCTCGATCACCAGGCGACCCGCGCTCATCTGCTCTACCCATTGCGCGAGACGTCGGGGCGAGGTGCCAAGGCCGGGGAAATTGCGCGGCCAGGTTGTCACCATCTTCCAGGTAAACTGCGTTTCACCCTGCGCGGTCGCAGTGGTATCGCTACGTGCCAGCAGGTGCTGGCTCCGCTCCCCCACCCAGAGGCCAAAAACCAATACCAGTGCGGCGAGCAGCAGCAGGATTATCGCTGGCATGACACTGGGGCGCAGGCTTGGCTTCATATGGCTAACAATTCCGCTACCATGGTTTGGCATCTATATCGGCGCAAGGCGAGCATATTGCAGAACCAGCCACTTTGAGCCCTCTTCGTCGAAATTGATCTGGATGCGAGCATGCTGGCCCTGGCCCTCGAGGTGCAACACCGTGCCGTCGCCGAAAATAGGATGCTGCACTCGCTGGCCAAGGGCGATGTTCGCCGCGGGCACCGCGCTCGTTGCCGGCTCTGCGCCGGGGTGACCGACGCCTCCACCCAGTCGCACCTGCTGGATCAATTGAGGTGGAATCTCGCGGATAAACCGTGAGGGCGCGTTGTAATTTTCCATCCCGTGCAGCCGTCGACTCTCGGCGTAGCTCAGGCTCAGTTTTTCCATGGCCCGGGTGATACCGACATAACACAGCCGTCGCTCCTCGGCGAGCCTGCCGGGTTCGGCAATCGACATGCGGTGGGGAAACAGGTTCTCTTCCATACCCGCGATGAATACCAGCGGAAACTCAAGGCCCTTGGCGGAGTGAAGCGTCATCAGCTGCACCGAATCCTCGTACTCGTCGGCCTGGCGCTCGCCGGCGTCGAGGGCGGCGCTGTCGAGAAATTGTTGCAGGGCCCCGGCATCTTCTGCAGGATCCGCGTCGAAAGCCCGGGTTGCCGATACCAGCTCCTCGAGGTTTTCTACCCGCGCCATGCCGCGTTCACCTTTCTCGTTGCGATGATACTCCACCAGCCCGCTGGCACTGATCACGTGGTCGGTGAGTTCGTGCAAGCTGGCGTCGCGGGTGTCACGCTCGAGTTGCTCGATCAAATTGGTGAACTGCGCCAGTGCAGTCGCCGCGCGTTTCGTCATTTCCCCGTCCTGCTGCAAGCGGGTGATCGACTGCCACAGCGGGAGCTGCTTGTCGCGAGCGCACAGGCGCAGCTGCTGCAGGGTTTTTTCGCCAATGCCCCGCGGCGGGACATTGATGACTCGCTCGAGTGCAGCATCGTCGTCTCGATTGAGCAGCAGGCGCATATAGGCCAATGCGTTGCGAATTTCCATCCGGTCATAGAAGCGTTGGCCGCCATAGACGCGATAGGGAACAGACGCCCTCAACAGGGCGTCCTCAAGGCTGCGCGACTGGGCGTTGGAGCGATACAGAACGGCACACTCGGCGCGTTGGCGGCCTCCGTCAATCCAGCTCTCTATTCGATTGACGATAAAATTGGCCTCGTCGACTTCGTTAAAGCCGGCATAGAGAGCGATTGGCTCACCCTCGTCACCCTCCGTCCATAGCTCTTTGCCGAGGCGTTCGGTATTGTGCTGAATCACCGCGTTGGCCGCGCTGAGGATAGTGGAGGTTGAGCGGTAATTCTGCTCCAGCCGAACCACTGCAGCACCACTGAAATCCTTGCTGAATTGCTGGATATTCTCGATTTTTGCGCCGCGCCAGCCGTAAATCGACTGGTCATCATCGCCCACGGCGGTCACCGCGCAATGATCCCCCGCCAGCACCCGCAGCCAGGCGTACTGGATGGTATTGGTATCCTGGAACTCATCCACCAGCAGGAAACGGAATCGGCGCTGGTAGTGTTGCAGGATGTGCGGTTGCTTGAGCCAGAGTTCATGGGAGCGCAGCAGCAGCTCACCGAAATCCACCATCCCCGCGAGCTCACACTGCTCCTCGTAGGCGCGATAGATCTGCAGCATGACGCGACCGAAGGGGTCGCCCCAGTCCTCGACATGGGAGGCCCGCCGGCCCTCATCCTTTTGTTCGTTGATATACCACTGTGCCTGCTTCGGCGGCCATTTGCTCTCGTCGATGGCGAGCGCGCGCATCACCCGCTTGATCAGCCGCAACTGGTCATCGGCATCGAGTATCTGAAAAGCCTGGGGCAGGCCCGCATCACGCCAATGGGCCTTGAGCAAGCGGTGCGCCAGGCCGTGAAACGTTCCCACCCACATGCCCCGGGTCGAAATGCCCAGCAGTTCTTCGATGCGGCTGCGCATTTCCCGCGCCGCCTTGTTGGTGAAGGTAACCGCCAGTATGCCCTGGGGAGAGACGCCCTCGGTTTGCACCAGCCAGGCGATGCGGTGCACCAGCACCCGGGTTTTGCCGCTGCCGGCACCGGCCAGCACCAACTGGTGCCCGCTATCACCACACACGGCCTGGCGCTGGGGGTCGTTGAGAGACTCGAGAATTCGACTGACATCCATCGGCGCATTCTAGTCATTGGCAGCGGTTGTGCAAGCCATGCCTTACAGCGCGCAGCCAGCGATGCCGTGAACCCCCCTGTCAGGGCGAGATAAATAAGTTGGCGTGTGCTGGTGCATTATTCGGGTTAGGGAAAATTGACCTGCCCCCGATTTTCAAATATCCCTTTGCCGGGGACGAAATTGGCCTCGATGCGGATACCGTCCGGATCTTCGAACAGCACCGAGTAGTAACCGTCAGCCCAGGCGTCTTCCCGCGGGGCATGCACGACATGGGCACCCAGATCCAGCGCCTTGCGGTGCAATTCATCCACATCGTCCCGGGATTGCATGCGCAGGCAGAAGTGGTGCAGTCCTGTACGGGTTTGCTGGAAGCGGTCATCGGGGGAGGTTTCTGCAGTATTCTGGATCGCAATGCCGGTCTTACCGCCGACACAGTAATAGTAACCCTGCACATCCAGCACCGGCGTCATACCCAGGTAGGGTAAAAGCTGTCCGTAGAACTCCCGGGCGGCCCTGAAGTTACTCACCGTTAACGTAATGTGTGCAATACCCTTGATTTCCATGCTGCAGCCTCCCTAGCCGAATAATGCACCAGCCCGACTGCAACTTTACCGGATATTACCCCCGGTGCAAGCCGCCGGGCTCAGGCCGGTTCCAACTGGAAGCTAAGCCCTGCGTTGCGCTGCAGTCGATCGATCAACCGCTCGCCCATCGCCGGGGCGGGAGTCCAGATACCACCCCCCGCCAGGTCAGGATTCTTCACCAGGCACACGGCGCTTTCGGCAATCATTTTCGAGGTGGAGCCATAGCCGGGATCCCTGTCGCCCTGCACACTGGCGCGGATGGTGCGGCCATCGCCGGTTTCTCCGACAAACAAGATGTCGTAGCTGCCGTTTTCCCGCTCTTCTTGCGACGGGCCCTCCCCCGGCTGGCGCGGGTCATTGGCCATGGATTTGTCTTCTGCCACGGCCTTTGCCATTGTCTCACCGCGCTCGCCGGGGCCGGTGAGCAGCATTTCGTCGTAGACAAAATCGTCACCGTATTGGTGCTGCAACAGCAGGTTGGATCGATGAATGTTCTTGGTGTTGATGGATGCCATCACAAACGGGGCTACCCAACTCCCCAGCACTTCATCGTATTCGGGCTGGTTACCCGCAGGCTGATCCGGGCCAGTGAACCCCGGCGTGAGGGCGAAGGGGTTGGTCAACAGGCTGACGATCTGGGGATCTTTGGCGGCTGCCGCCATGGTCGCCCTGAAGCTGGCCAGGGTGCCCCCCGAGAACGTTCCCACCATACTGCGCACCCGTCCCCGGACCCGGGGCACCGGTGCACCAAACTGCTTTTGCGCCGCCTGTTGCAGAAAGTAGACCCCCAGATCAAAGGGAATGGAATCGAAGCCGCAGGAGAACACGATGCGCGCACCGCTGTCCTGGGCCTGCTGCGCATGCTCTTGGATCATCTCATGCATCCAGGCGGGCTCGCCGCAGAGGTCGACATAATCGGTTCCGGCGCCTGCACACGCTGCCACCAACTCGGAACCATAGAGGGCGTAGGGCCCGACGGTGGTCACTATGACCTGGCTGCGCTGCACCATGGACCGCAGCGACTGGACATCGCTGCCGTCTGCCACCACCAGTGCAAGGGTATCGGGGATACCCATTTCAGCGCGCACGTCCTCAAGCTTTTGCCGGCTTCTGCCGGCCATTGCCCAGCGTATCTCGCCGTCAGCACCGTAGCGCTGAAGCATATATTCAGCGACCAGCCGGCCGGTAAACCCGGTCGCTCCATAAATGACGATATCGAACTCTCGCTGCTCTACCATAACCGCTGTATCCCTCTGCCAATCAATGAACAGCCCGCTCCGGGGCTAAAAATCATAAGCAATGAACGCACCGATGCTATCGATATCTCCTGCATAGAAATCGATGTTACTGCGCTCGCGATAACTCCCTGCCCGCACAATCAACGACAGTGGCTCGTAGCCAAACAATTGACCGTAGCGCAGGGTCACCGCGGCGCCATAGCGAATATTCTCTTCCCGCTCGGAGAAAATGGGGTTCTCCTCGTCGGCCTGCAATCTACCGCCGAGTACTTCTGCCAGCAGCGTCAAGCGCTCACAAAGCGCCGCCCTGAGCACGATGGTGAGCTGGAGAGCCTGGTTGGAAACGGCTGCGCCATCGCGGTCGTTGCCAATGTAGCTCAATGCAGGTAGCAAGGCCATACCCCGCCCCAGCGGCACGAATACGTTGACTTCGGCCACTCGCTGGGTGCCATCGCGCTGCAAGGACTCCAATTCCCGGGGATTCAAGCCAAGTTCAGCGCCACTGAAGTCGTCGCTTATGCGGATCTGGCGCTGGGTGTAGCGGAAACTGACGGGAGTCCCGCCTATGTAGTCCCAGGTAAACCTGCCGCCCGCACTGCGACGCCGGGTTTTTTCGCGATCAGTTGTAAGCCGATAGGGGTCCTCCCAGACGTAATCCGGCAGGGCGCTGAACACGTAGCCGATGCCAAGTAGTCCAACCCCGTCGAGCTGCTTCCTGACACCCGCCACGTTGGCGCGATCAAAGCGGTAAAAATCAAGCGCCGCATTGCCCAGGTGCACTTGCCAACCAGACTCGGCAAAGGTGTAGTTCACCTCGATTCGCGGGAACCCCACAAAAGCGCCGTTCCTGTCAGCCTGCTGGTCCAGCGAGTCGATGCTGTCGTCACCAAGCCGGTAACGATCGGTGGCAAAATTACTCGCTGCGGATATGTAGGTAACACCAGCGCTGACGTTACCGCTCCAGCCACTGTCCTCAGGCAACCCCCGGGCTCCCTGCGCGACAGCCACCTGGGTGCTGGCACCCGCGAGCGCCAAAACGCACCCCACTTGAAATAGTCCAATCCGCATATTTCGTTGTCCTTTTTGCGAAGGCATCAGCGCAACCCCGGCGCCGCCTTGCCAGCGCGTCACGACCGGCGGATTTTCACACCGCTGCCTATGGCATGGCATAAACAGCCGGCAATTCAATAGCTATCCAAAAAAGGCTACGTAGCTGCAAGTATGCTGGTTCAGAGATCTCCTGGCCACGCTTGATACAAAGACCCGGGGAGTCACTGCAGTCTGAACCTGGCTTATCGGCGTAAACCAGGGTTCAAGCTACTTTAATCCAGGTGAGGAGCAATTACCGTGTGGATCCACCGCGGCCAGCAGCGGCCGGCCTTTGCCAGGCAGCCGGGGCCGGGCGAGGAATCTGTCTGGGACTACCCGAGGCCGCCAGCACTGGTAGCAGACGCGCGCCACATCACAATTTTCTACGCAAATCACTGCATCGTCGACAGCAGGCGCGCTTTCAGGGTTCTCGAGACCGCCAGCCCGCCCACCTTCTACTTTCCCCCGGCTGACGTCACTACAACACTTTTGCAGCCAGCCCACGGCAACAGCTTCTGCGAGTGGAAGGGGCAAGCTCGCTACTGGAGCCTGATCACCCCCCAGGGCACGCTGGAGCGGGTTGGCTGGAGTTACGAATCGCCCCGACCCACCTTTGCTGCCATCGCCGGGTGGCTGGCTTTCTATCCGAAGCAGCTCGACTGCAAAGTTGATGGACAGCAGGTCAGATCCCAGCAAGGCGGGTTTTACGGAGGCTGGGTCACTGACGAAATTGTTGGACCGTGGAAAGGTGAACCGTCGACGGGGGGATGGTAGACAGCTCACGTAATTTCCAGATAGTGCACACTGAACAAGGCCTCTTCATCCAACCAGCTCTGCGCCACGCTGAGCCCGGCTCGCTCCGCCAAATCCCGAACTCCCTGCGGGGTATACTTGTACGAGTTCTCGGTGTGAATTGTTTCCCCGGTCTCGAAAGCAAACGTTTCATCACCGCAGACCACTGTTTGCTTTTCGACGCTTACGAGATGCATCTCTATGCGCTGCCGGACTTCACAATAAAACGCCTTGTGCCGGAATTTGGCTGGATCGAACCGTGTGCCCAGTACTGTGTTGAGATGTGCCAGCAAATTCAGGTTGAAGCGAGCCGTCACGCCTGCTGCATCATTGTACGCGGCATTGAGCAGGTCACTGGATTTGTGCAAATCAACCCCCAGCAGCACGCCACCCCCGGGGGCCACCCACTGGCGCATGCGTTGCAAAAAAGTAACCGCGGCCTCGGGCTCGAGATTACCGATGGTCGAACCGGGATAAAACACCACCCGCTTACCCGCAGGCAGGGTAACGGGCAGGCTCCAGTTATGGGAAAAATCGGCGCAGATGGCATGGATTTCAACCGCGGGAAACTCCTCTCCCAGGCGCTGCGCAGCCTGCTGCAGGAAGTCAGCGGAGATATCCAAGGGCACGTAGACCGAGGGCTGTAGTGCATCGAGCAGCAGCCGGATTTTTTCACTACTGCCGCTCCCCGGCTCGATAATGACGCTGCCGCGCCCGCAGTAATGCGCCATCTGGTCCCGGTAGGTCGTCAGGATGGCTTTTTCGGTGCGCGATGGATAGTACTCGGGCAGACGGGTTATCTGGTCGAACAGCTCGGAGCCCACCGCGTCATAAAAGAACTTGGGGTTGATAGTCTTCTGCGGCTGCGCAAGCCCCCGCCGCAACTCCCGACCGGCATCCTGCTGACCCGGGTGCTGGTCTTCAAATCTGACATGGCTGGCGGTTGTGTCGACAGCCGCTTGATTGCCCTGTCGGGTAGCAACTTTCATTGTTGTCCTCCGTGATATGTCGCGTAGCTGACGCCAGGTTCTCCTCGTACCCCGGGCAAACGGCAAGCCACTCTGCCGGCCCTGTTCTAACCCTGCCCGGCCTGAAGGGACCTTGCCAGCCGTATGCCGCTGAACTGCCAGCGGTCGCCCGGATAGAAGAAATTTCGATAGCTGGGTCTCACGTGTCCCCCGGCAGTTACGCAGGAACCGCCGCGCAGTACCAATTGGTTACACATGAATTTGCCGTTGTACTCACCGATAGCACCGGCAGCCGCAGTAAATCCGGGGTACGGCGCATAGGCACTGCTGGTCCATTGCCAGCACTCGCCGTACAGTTGCTTCAGGCCGCTGCTTGCGTCGGTCGCGCAGGGGTGGTGGTAGCAGCCTTCCGCCACGCCCCGTGCAGGCACCGGCTGGTCGGCAGCGGCATGCTCCCACTCGGCCTCCGTGGGCAGTCGGCAACCCGCCCAGCGAGCATAGGCATCTGCCTCATAGGCGCTGACATGGCACACCGGCTCGGCGGGATCCAGCCCGCGAGCCCCATGCAGGGTGTATTCCTGCCATTGACCCTGGCGCTGGAACCAGTAGTGCGGGCATTGCCAGTTTGACTCCTGCAGGGCTGTCCAGCCGTCTGCCAGCCACAGCTCAGCACGCCGATAACCGCCATCGTCGATAAACTGTCGATACTCGGCATTGCTCACCAGGCGATCGGCGAGTTCATAAGGGGCGATGTATACCCTGTGGCGTGGGGCCTCATTATCAAAGGCAAAATCCGCCCCATCGTAACCGATCTCAGCCAGCCCTCCACTGAAGGCCTGCCATACCGTGCTGCCCGCTGTGCCCGGGGAACGTTCGCAAGCGGGCGCATAGGCCGGTAGCAGCGGGTTACAGAAGAGGGAATATTTGAGGTCGGTGAAGAACAATTCCTGGTGTTGCTGCTCATGCTCGATGCCCAGGCGACAGCGCCGTTCAATCTCGTGGCGATGGGGATGTTGCCGCTGCGCTAGTAAATTCTCCATGTGGCTGTCGACATAGCGGCGGTATGCCAGGACTTCGGCAACCGTAGGGCGCGACAGTAGGCCGCGCCGGGGCCTTGGAAACTGCTCCCCAACTCCGTTGTAATAGGAGTTGAACAGCACCGCATAGGCCTCTTCCAGCGGGCGGTAACCGGACAGGAATTGCTGCAATAAGAAGGTATCGAAAAACCAGCTGGTATGCGCTATGTGCCACTTGGGCGGGCTGGTGAATGCTTCGGCCTGGAGGCCAAAGTCGTCGGTCACAAGGGGCTCGCAGGCCGCCAGTGACTGCTGCCTGGTGTGCCTGTAACGCTCGCTCAAGGTCACGGTTAGGGTTGTTCGACTAAATCGACATGCATTCCACCCGCCCTCCCACGGCGATCCTGCCAGCGTGGCTTCGAGCACTCATGACTCCCCCGGCTCCGGAGCATTGGAACGCCTCGATGCTATCCCGCTGATAACGCTGTTGGCAGTAATCCATCAGAATCCGCATTGCCGACCCGGTAGCTGTATCTTCCGCCACACCGTACTGGGGCGCAAAATAGCGAAAGTGTATCATCCCTGCCCCATCGCTGGTCCGGCAGCAGGCGATTACAGCCCGGCGCGTATGGCAGGCCAACGCCCGGGAGGGCACTGGCAGGGTCTGCAGCGGGAAGCCAACCGGCCACTCCAGTACCAGGTATCCCTGGTCAGGGCCGGCTGTTGCCGCCGACAACGGACTACTGCCGAATACCGCCCCTGCCCAATGCGGTACTTTTGTCTCCCGGCAGAATAACCGGTCGAAGTGCACCCACAGCTTGCCCGCCCCGGGATGGCACTGCACGCTGCTGCCGCCCATTATCAGATGCAGTGGCGCCGGCACGCCCTGGCTGAACCAGTGCCACCCGGCAGCAAGCAAACCGTGGCCACAGCATTGGATCGCACTGCCCCCGGGGGAAGAAAAACAAGCCACGGCATAATGCGGAGGCTGGTCCGAACCCTGGCCCACACCCTGCGGCAGTCGCCAACTGTAGCACCGGGTAATCCCACCGGGCCCGGCCCGATCGCCATCCGGCGCCGGTCTGGCGACGATCTCACAGGGATTACCGGCTGCATTGGCGCCGGCGAAAACCCTCACGGTAGCCATAACGATTTTTCCCTGCCACTCCGGCCAGCCTGACACTGTTGACCGGCAAAAATGTTATGCTAGGCGTTTTTTGGCTGTCACTGCAACGGTTTATCGGAGCCGCAATACACTATGTTCACATCGCCTGTCTCGTCGCGGCTTTACCTGCTATTGATTACTGCATTGTTCTGCGCTTTTGCTCAAGCTGCTCCGGATGCCGGCGACACCGCCGCAAGCTACGTCGGCAGTGAAAGCTGCGCGAGCTGCCACGAGCAGGCCTACAAGGGTTGGCAGCAATCCCATCACTGGCAGGCTATGCAGCCCGCCACCGAACAGACCGTTCTGGGTGACTTCAACAACGCGACTTATACCCATTTCGGGGTTACCAGCAAATTCTCGAGGGATGGCGACAAGTTCACCGTCGAGACCGACAATGCCAAAGGGAAGATGGAGACCTTCACCATCGACTATACCTTTGGCTTTTATCCTCTCCAGCAATACCTGATCGCCTTCGATGACGGGCGCTACCAAGCGCTCAGCGTGGCCTGGGATAGTCGCCCGCAGCAGCAGGGTGGGCAGCGCTGGTTTCACTTGTACCCCGACGAAGCGATTCCCCACGACGACCCCCTGCATTGGACCGGCGCTTTCCAGAACTGGAATAGTCGCTGCGCGAGCTGTCATTCTACCGACCTGCGAAAAAACTATGACCCCGAGCAAGACACTTACCATACCGAGTGGTCTGAGGTCACCGTGGGGTGTGAGTCCTGCCACGGTGCCGGCAGCCAGCATCTGGCATGGGCGGCGGGTAAAACGAGTATTGCCGACAAGGGCTTGCTGGTTTCCCTTGACGATCAGGCTACCTGGCAGATGACGGACCAGCGCCCCACGATGGTCAACACCAGCGAGTTGCGCCCCCAGCGCCAGGTTGAATCCTGCGCCGGCTGCCACTCGCGCCGCCAGGAGCTTGCGCACCGGCGGGAGGACGCGGCTTTTCTGGAGAGTTATGACCTGAGCCTGCTGCTTGAGGGCCTGTATTTTCCCGATGGCCAGATTCTGGACGAGGTCTATGTATACGGCTCATTCCTGCAGAGCAAGATGCATGCCGAGGGCGTGGTCTGCAGCAACTGCCACCAACCCCACAGCCTGCAACTGCGCGCCGAGGGCAACGCCCTTTGCAGCCAATGCCACAATGCCGAAGTTTTCGACAACCCGACCCACCATCACCACAAAGCCGGTTCACAGGGCGCCCAATGCGTTGAGTGCCACATGCCGGAACGCACCTACATGGTGGTCGATCCCCGGCGCGACCACAGTTTCAGGGTTCCCCAACCTGCGTTGAGCGGCTTGCTCGGTACCCCCAATGCCTGCACCACCTGCCATCAGGATAAAGACAATAGCTGGGCCAAGCAGGCCTTGTTGGACTGGTACGGCCACCAACCCCTGCGAGACCAGCATGCCAGCACCCTGGCGATCGCCCGAGGCAACAATCCTGCAGCCCTCGAGATGCTGCAAAAACTGGCCAATGACCCGTCCGAGTCGCGCATTGTTCGAGCCACCGCGGTGCGCGAAACGGGACGTTTTCCCAGCACCCAAACAGTAACCGAGGCAATCGACCATCTCTATTCGGACGATCCCCTGCTGCGTATTGCCGCGGTCAATGCCCTTGAAACGCTGCCCGTCAACCAGCGCTACACGATCCTGGGGCCCATTGCTGGGGATCCGGTCAAGGCCGTACGCATGGCAGTTGCCGCGGCGCTGGCCGGCACCAGGCCTTCACAACTGGACAGCGACCAGGCCAAGGGGCTCGGTGAGCTGTTTGCGGAATACCAACAGACCCTCGCCTTCAATGCGGATACCCCCAGCGGCCAACTCAATATTGGCCTGTTTCAAACCGCGCAGGGCGATATCGCCCAGGCCGAAGCAGCCTACCGGCACGCACTCAAGCTCGCACCGGGCTACCTGCCGGCAATGTTGAATCTGGCCGACCTGTACCGCAGCACGGGGGCCGAGGACAAAGCCAAGCCGCTATTGCAGCAGGCCATGACCTATGCCCCGGAAGAAGCCCCGGCCTACCATGCCATGGGCTTGTTGCTGGTTCGGGAGAAGCATGTCAAGGAAGCCATGCCCTACCTGCAAAAGGCCGCCGAACTGGCACCGGAATCGGCTCGCTACAGCTACGTTTATGGGGTGGCGCTGCACAGCAGCGGAGATACGGCAAAGGCCATCGAGGTTCTGCAGGAAGCCTCGCAGCAGCACCCTTACGATAGGTCGATTGCGGATGCATTAAAGGCTTTTTCTGAGCAAAAGCGCTAACAGGCTATTACCAGCAGCGAGGTCTTTGAGCGTAACAGCATAACGATGTTCAGGACCCAGCCGTCCTATCTTACCGATTCGGCGCCCGGTTGTTTGCTCCCTGTTGCAGCAGGTTGAGATCCCTCTCGGGGCGCTTGGTGAGATGTGGCGGTTAACCCTTGCCCATCAAGCCCCTGATACTGGCCGGCAGGTCAGCCGGAATCAGCACCATCTTGCTGTTACTCGACTTCGACATGGATTTGATCGAATCGATGTAGCGCTCGCCCAGCAAGTACATCACCGGCAACTCGTTTTGTTGAATTGCCTCGGTCACTTTCTGGATCGCGGCCTGGCTGGCTTCGGCCAAAACCACCTGGGCCTGACCATCGCGTCGGGATGCCTCCAGGCGACCATCAGCCTCGAGAATAGCCGCCGCTTTTTCACCCTCCGCTCGCGTCACTGTCGCGCGCCGGGCCCGCTCTGCCGCTGCCTGCTCTTCCATGGCATTCTGCATTGTGGTCGACGGATTGATATCCTGTATCTCGACCGTTTTCAGGGTTATGCCCCAGTCGGCGATATCATCGGAGATCATTCCCTTGAGTTTGGCCTTGATATGATCGCGGGACGAGAGGGCGGCGTCGAGGTCCATTTCGCCGATGATGGACCGCAGTGACGTTTGCACCAGGGTCTGGATAGCAATGGTGTAATCCTCTATGCCATACACGGCCTTTTCCGGCGAGACAATATTGATGTAGGCGACCGCATTCGCGCGTATCACGGCGTTGTCCCTGGTGATAACTTCCTGTGTCGGGATATCGAGCACGATATCCTTGGTGGTCAGCTTGTAGGCGACATCATCAATAAAAGGTATAACGATATTGAGGCCGGGGCCGAGGGTCTTGTAGTACTTGCCGAGCCGCTGCACCACCCATTTACTGCCCTGGGGAACCAACCTCACCCCCTTGGCAATGGTTACCAGGACCAGGACAAAAAATACGATGACAGGAACCAGACTTTCCATGAGAAACCCTCGACTATTGTTTAGCTACCACTAAGGTATTACCCGATAAATCCACTACCACTACCCGGTCGCCTGCCTGAACTTCCTGCTGGCATATGAAATCCCACTCCTCTGACCCGAGCAACGGAATACTGAAGCGCAGCTTGCCTCGCTGGTGCTCCCGGGGGATCGCAATTACATGGCCGATCTCTCCTATGATGGCCTCGCGGGAGAGCCCTGCCATGGTTTTGTTGACCGCCCGCGGCTTGAAATAGCGAAACCAGAACACCGCCGCGCAGGCGGAGCTCACCGCCCAGATAAAAACCTGCCAACTGACCGACAGTGTCGGGAACAACCAAAGCAGCACACCAACCAGCACTGCCCCCAGGCCAAACCACAGGGCGGTGAAACTGGGCAGTGCAATCTCGATCATCATTAACGCCATGCCGAACACCAGCCAGTGCCAATACAATAAGGTCAGATCCATGATATAGCCGCCATATCTAACTGATATTTGGAATTTCGTTGAGAGATTGTGCGCTGTGCAGGATTTTACGACCAAGAGCATAGCCGTAGCTATGGCCGCGGATGAAAAATGTCCCGCGGGGTGCAACTATCATGACTGAAGGGGGGGCGAGAAAACGAATTGGCTTTTGAACTGCAGTAGCAGGTATCGCTGAATATTCCGGCAATCAACTGAGCCCGATAATGCCTATCAATGCCAGGGCCCCAATCGAGCCCACGTTCACTGCCTTCACCGAGCCTCTGCCTGTATTGATCAAAAACTCTACGCCGTAAAGCAACAGAAACGCGGTTAACGCAATCCGACTCACCGAATAGGTGTCGAGGGTTTCAAAGGGCAGCAGCGGCAGAAAGACAACCGCCAGCAGTAATAACAAATCCTGGGTATCAAGACTAAAGTCGGCTTTTCGGGTCATGCGAATTGAAAGCAGGAGGAACAGCGTGAGGAAAACCAGTAACCCGGTCACAAACACTTCCTGTGGTAAGGGAATACTTTGCTGTGACAACAGGTAAGCAATCAATATGCTGGCAATTCCACAGGACAGCCGGGTCAATTGTGTGTATCGGTCACCCAGGATGAGACTGGCCAAACCCAGGAATACGGCGATAACCAAAGCCACTTTGGCAAGGGAACGGTCAAAATCCCCGATGACAAAAACCGACGAAACCAGAAAGATGATAATGGTTGCGCTGACGATTTTCGCCAGGTAGCGATACAGGGGCGACAATTTGCGCAGCAGTCGATTGCGCCTTTCGAGACGACTGTTTTGCCGCTGCCGCTGCCGAAACTTCCAACCAGTGGCATTCGCTGCCAGCAACAGACCGCAAATCGTGCCCACGAATAACAAATAGGACGCCACGACCTCGAGATCGGAGCCAAAGCGCGAAAAATACGCCATCGCCATCAGCACTGCCTGTAGCAGGTAGATGACCGTTACAACTTCATAGTGCCGGAAACCGATTTTGATCAGCTGGTGATGAAAGTGCTCGTTGTCCGGGCCCGGCAATGGCAGTTTTTTATGGATGCGAACGGGAATGACCTGGAGGAGGTCAAGGATGGGGATGCCCAACAGCAGCACTGGTAAAAACTTGTTATAGGCGTTGCCCTGCTCCTGGGTGACGATGATCGCCAGGCAGGCAATGAGAAAGCCCAGCAATTGACTGCCAGCATCGCCCATAAAAACCTTGGCCGGATAGGTATTGTAACGCAGGAATCCAAGCACTCCGCCGACAAAAGCGAGGGCGATCAGGGCGACCGAATAATCCTGGATTTGCAGCGCCAGAATAAGCACCAGCAACAGTGCCATGATAGACGTCCCGCCGGCCAGCCCATCGAGGCCATCGGAGAAGTTGACCCCATTCACTACCCCCACAAGAAACAGAAAGGTCACGGGATAACTGAGCCACAGTGGAGCGGCCTCGAGACCGCAAAAAGGCAGTTCGAACAATACGATGCCACCGCTCATGGCAATGACAGCAGCCAGGCTTTGACCGAAAAGCTTCCATTGATAGCTCAGTTCATAGCGATCATCGAGTAAGCCAAACAGAATGACCACCGAACAGCTCTGGAGCAGACTGACCAGTTGGCTGTCGAGGGGCAACAGAAACAACAGCGGTATTGAGGCGCCAAGGATAATCCCCAAGCCACCGGTACGGGGGATCGGCTGTTTATGTAGCTTGCGACCGCCCACAGGCTGGTCAACCAGCCCGAGCCTGGGGGCAAATAGACCAATCAACGGTATGACCGCGATGGTCAGGAAAAAAGCTACCGTCAAACCGTAGAGAAAATTCATAGTGGATTCGTTATCCGAACTCAGGCTCGCATTGGCAGGCCATCGATATGGCCCTGTTGTGGATCTACCCGTTTTGTCAGAGTGTCTTCCCTACCCAAAGTTTCGGTGTTGGCCGATTACCATACACGGGTCATCTGTTGATTTGCTTCGCTGCGATTATCCCCGCGACTCTACAGGGGCCGGAACACCGGTCGCCCATGAGATACTGAGGGCATCACCGATGTAGCGATTGTCCCGGGCACACTGCCTGCGCCGTGATGCCAGATCGATGAAGGGTTAAGTCCCTGCTCAAAAGTTTCCCGCAAACCATCAACAGCAGCCATCCGCCGCCTTAACGGCCGGGTATGGATTCCCTGATTTCAGGGTAAAAGTCATCGATAAATGCCTGGAGCTTCCGGTCAGCATCGGCGAGCGATTGCCCCTCTGGAACCATGGTAATCACCCTGACCAGTGCACCATCCGAACGCCTGAGCCTCATTGCATCCCAAAACAGGTAAAACTTCGCCAGGTACTCATTGGTGATGATACGGCCCCTTTGGGCAAACCAATAGTACACCAACTGTCGACTCTGGCCTTTGGCTATTACCAGGCGATTAACCACCAACGGATCGCCCCCACCATATTCATGCAATTCTCGCTGCTCGAGTTCGCTAATTTCCCAACCGCCTCCGGGTATACAAGCCCGGGGCGAGTGGATAGAGGAGCCCTTGCGCTGTGAAGCGTAATAGGCAATGTACAGCTCGACCGGATAGCCTTCACTACTTCTGCGATAGTCCGCTTTAATATAGTCAGTGAGGTCGAGCCGGTCGAGTATGCGCTGCTCGATGGCGGTTTCACGACCCATCCAGTCTTCTTTTACCAGCGGAAAGTAGGCGAACTCCCTCCGCTCCGGGACCAGCTCCGCTCGCTCCTTGGTCATCAATGACAACGGCAGTGCCGCCAGCAAAACCACCACAAGTGCAATCAGCGTTGGCCCTGTGTTTCTCTCCCCCGGAGATGCAGCGCGGACCTCCTGCCAGCCCGGGTGGCTGAAATCCAGCAGGTCAAGAACCGGCTTCTTCTGGTCAATGAATCGGCTGAGTATCCACACCTCCAAAAACAAAATCGCCAGGCAGGCCATGAAAACGAACCAGCCCTCGAAGGCATGCAGAAAGCCTTCCGCCATGTCGATGCCCCAGTACTTGACCGTAATGCCAATGACACCGATCCGAAAACTATTCATCACGATGGTAATGGGGACGGTAGAGATAAAGATCAGCCAGCGCTGCCACAAAGGACCCCGGTACAAATAGCCAATCAAAAAGCCAAAGCTCATCAACGGAAACAAATAAGTCAGGCCACTGCAGGCCTCGACCACTTGCAGTTGATACACGCCAAGGTCGATGACATTGCCCGCCACAAAAACACTGATATCGAACAGGCGAATAAACCACACACCCAACTCGGTAGATAGCAGTTGCAATTTTGCCGACAAGCTCTGATAGATAAAGCTTGGAAGCGGGATCATAAAAGCCAGGTAGGCAATGGATGCCCAGCTAAGCTTTAAGCCAGCCCAACCGAATATGCCCAGCACCAAAGCCAGTAGCGCCAGGATAATGGCATAGTGAACGATGACGTAGAGGGCACTCAGCTCGCCCAGGAACCACCCAAAAACCGCCAGTAGCATGAGCGCCACGCAAGTCCATGCGGGTTGCCAGTTCAGTTGGATCAGAGCGGGTAGTTTCTGCCAAAACAGAAACAGCGCCACCAGGGGAATCATATAGCCGTGGCTATACTCTTCGTGCTTTGACCAGCGCGACTCCAGTTCCAGAAAGCCATCGACAAACAAATAGGCCAGCAACAGCAGGATGACAAAAACCGTTGCGGGAATTAAGGAATGGCCTTTGATCATAGAAAAATCTCTATTCGAATCCGTATGTCTTCGGGTCTACCCTGACCAGCGAACAGGAGACAGAATAACTGTCGCTTGGTATTTGACCTGGACGGTTGCATCCACTATCGGGAATCCAGGCATCTTTGCCAGATCCCGCCTATTAACAGGGGAACTGTGGCCCCGCTACCAAGCCATTCATTGATGAACTTTTAAGCAAAGTATACTGTAATTCTGCAAACCTGCTCTGTCGGTGGCAACCAGCCCGCAACGCATAAAGTGGTAGGGAAAGTCATTGAAGTCAATCAGTAAGCGGCGGCGCAAACGGCCTTCGCAAGGAACTGCAAGGCTGTACCTGGCGCCGACAGCCACACTGGTTGAGGACCCTGCAGTGCCAGCGGGGCAGAAATTTTTATAGTATTTTGCCCGTTAAGCCTGTGTATACGTTGTCAACATACATATCCGCGATATCCAGCCAACTGCGACCCCGTCGCATTTCGTGGGCCCTGCAACTCATCTGCTGCAGAAATTCAGGATCCTCAACGAACCGGCGCATCGCATCTGCGATTTGCTCGGGCCCGTCTCCGCACAATAACCCGTTGACGCCGTTTTCCACGGTTTCCCGGTGGGAGGCAACATCGGTAGAGATAATTGGCATACCCAGCGCCCGGTATTCCAGTACCTTAATTGTGGGCTGGTAGTGCCAGGTGGGTCGATCCGGCGTGTACGCCAGCCCAACATCGTAACCCACCAGGGTCGAGGGAACTTCGCTGTAGGCAACCGGTGGCTTTATCATTACACAGGATTCGATTCCCAGTTCCTCGATAACTCCCGAGTAGTAGCCATTCGATTTATCCGGCCCAATAAAATCGATACGGAATTTGTCTGTGTGGCGCAACAGCAGCTTCGCTGCACGCATAATATTTTCCAGGTTCCGTAGTCGGCTGAGCGTACCTACATAGACAAATGAAACCGGGTCGTTTTTCCCCCGCCCGCGCTCGTTTGCCGGGTGATCAATGAACGCCTGGTCAACCCCTACCGGCACTACCGCTCCCCATTTTTGCCAGTCGCTGCCCAGAATTCGTTTCGCGGCCTCCGCATGACAAAAGCAGGTTTTTTCAAAGACATGTTTGGCCCAGAATTTCCTTCGAAAAATTGCCGTCGTTTCCTTCAATCTGGTGGCCAGGCGCGGATTTACTGCCTCGTTGATCTGGCGTATATCGAGCACAAAGTGTATTCCGCCAGGCATGAGTGGCGGAACAAGCTCTGACATGGATAAGGGGTTAATCTGGACAATATTGGGCGAGAGGTCGACCAGGGCCTGCCTGATCCTGGCGATGAAACGCAACAACTGCCAGCGGGCCAAAAGAGTGGCAAGCAGCGGCATCCTCGACCACGGTTTGGGAACGGCTGCAATTCCCGCGATGCGCTTCTCCAGGCCATCACCGCCAACGAATTCAAGTGCCCCATCGTCTCCGGCCCAGGCGACATACACCTTGTGGCCACGAAGTCGCAATGCTGACGCAAGCTCTGCGTAAACCGGATTGGCACCGGTTGGTGAATAATGCAGGAGAACAATTCGCATAGTTAAAAGCTTGCTGGTAAGTGCTCGGTTATAGTTTGTGCCAGGTCATCAACATGCACCCAAGAGCCTTGCTGTCGTTCCTGCCAAGCGTATTTTTACAGGGGTTGCTCATGTAGCAGTTCCGCCCCACTGCTTCAGGCCTTGTTGCGCTTACTCCGAGTCCGCCGACGTAGCATGGATACTACAAGTTCCAGCAACTCCTGCAGGAACACGCGTTGGGTGACGAATATGGCAAGGCAATAACAGGCGGCTCCCGCCAGCAAAACCAGAATTAACCCCAATAAATCCAGCTCCCCGGCGCTATTGTCAACAAGCGCATATTTGGCCGCAACCATAGCGACCGCCATCATCAGGCCATTAACGCTGGCAACCAACATCAGCCCAACGCTCTGTTTTGCGGTACCGGGTAACAGCCTGTTTGCCTGGTAGACATTGAATGCCATGCCAAAAAAATGGGCAACAGCGACAGCAGACGCCACGCCAGCAATGCCATGGGGTAGCCAATATACTGACAGCGGCACCAGGCAGACCAGCAACACCAACCCCGCGTGAAGATTATAGTTTGGCTTGCCAAGCGACATAAACAGGGGTGAGCTGTTTTCAGATATGGGGCGCATGAAAATCACGATCGCGTAGATTTGCATAACCGGCACCATGGGCAGCCACTTCTCACCAAACAGGATCCTGACAAGGTCCCCAACCAGCACGAAGGTGCCAAAAGCAAGCGGAGTCATAATTATCAGAATAAAGCTCAAGCTCTTGACGTAGGCGCGGGATAGCCTGGCCTTGTCACTACTAATTTTCGCATACATGGGGAAAAACACGACGCCCACCACGTTACGGGCAATCCGGTTAGTCGTCTTGTGGGTGAGATCGTAGGCCTTCGAGTAGAAGCCAAGTGCCGTCGTACCCAGATAACGACCGACTATCCAATCGTCAAAATTGGTGTTGCAATAGGAAAGCAGGCCGCTGCCTGTGGTCGGAATGCCAAAGCGCATTAGATCCCGGTGCACCTTCCAGTCCCAACGGCCAGGCTTGATCCAGTCCCAACCGGGACATAGCCACCAGCTAACAAAGACGCGCATGGCTACACCGGCAATTTGACCAGCAACCAGGCTCCACAAGCCGAACCCCAGGAAAGCCAGGACCACCTGAACAATTGTGACCGTGAGTACCGAGACGAAGGTAACAAGACCAACTTGCTTGAACGACATCTCCTTGCGTAGCAAAGAGAACGGAATCGTGGAAAGTGAACCCACAACAATGTACAGAGACATCCATTCGATAACCGGCGCCACATCGGGTGCATCGAGAAAATTTGCCAGCCACTGCGCATTAAAATAAACGAGCAGACTAAGGCTCGATGAGAAAAGCGTCGAAGTAACAAAGGCCTGGTAAGCCGCCGTTCTGCGATCATGGTCACTGTGAACAAGTGCCGGACCCATGCCAAGATCGGAAAAAAGGTTAAATGCACTAACCACTAACATGGCCAGCGCAACAACGCCAAAGTCACTTGGGTCCAGAATCCGCAGCAGATAGAGCGCAGCGACAAAATTGATAACGCGCAACAACACTATCACCAGACCGGTGATTGCGGTACCCTCGGCGGCCGCTCTCTTAACATTACCCGGCTTACGAGAAACCAAGTGTATACTCCATAAATCCAGTGATATTAACCGGCTACGTGATCTTCCGATGAAAAGGCACACTGCCAATTTCTGTCAAAAGCTTGCATCAGGGGATCCATGGCGGCCGCGAAGGCAGCAAACCTTGTCAAAGCAGGTTTTATGGCGGGTTCGGCGTGGCCAGCCAGGGTGCGTGCCCGGGAGCGGCAACGTTAGAAAATTGTAGCGCATATTACCCTGGTTAGCCTACAAAAATACGGACCGGGAATTGCAATGATCCAACCCTTCAGCTCAATCTCTTGGCCACTAGAGGTGAATGGCAGACGCAGTAAGTCTGCCGAAAAAGTCGATATTGGCGTGACGAATACCCCGCAGGCATCTGCAGTTTAGGAAGCTACAAATAAAAAAGGCCAATGACAAATTGTCATTGGCCAGGAAGGCAAATCTATAGTGCAGATTTAACGCTAGTTCAGGAAGTTGTTCCAGCCACTAAAGGTTCCACCCTTGGGCACGACAACCACGGTAAACCGCATATCCAGCGGGTACCACTGCTTCGGGTTTTCCCCGTTCCAGTTCCAACCGTTGTAATTGCTGACAGGCTGGCCGCTGCTGTTCTTAATTGCCATACCATAGCGTTGCCGTGGGTTGGCCCAGTCTATAGGGTTGCCTCCCAGCTTCCACATGCTGTCAATCGATTGGGACCAGGTAACGACATTGCCAGCTGTACCGCGAACGCTTACCCGCTTGGTACAGGTCTCCAGCGAAAACTGGTACTGCCAGATACAGAACTGCAGGTTGTTATCCTTGACCGTGGCCTGGCTGCGAATCTGGGCCCTTATGTGGAAAGTACCCTCGGCATAGTTGATGGGTGTAAACCAGTTACCATTGGCCGACGCCATGGGTGGGTCATTTTTCGGAAAGCCACGGTCGGCTTCCGTTATCACCTTGTTCCAGTCAAACACCAGCAGGTTATCGCCGGAGCCGCCCGATCCACCACCGCCGGTGCTGCCGGAGCCAACGCTGATATTGAAAGACTGGGTATCCACCGCATTATTCTGGTCCGCCACTTCCAAAACCACGGAATATGTGCCGGTGCTTGCGGGAGTACCCGACAACCTGGCACTACCCCCGCCATTGTCGACCAGTTTCAACCAACCCGGCAAAGTCGCGCCGGAAATGGTTAGGACATCTCCTGCGTTGGGATCAGTCGCCACGACATTGTAGGCATACGCCTGATTCTGGGTCGCCGACAGCTTGGGCGAACTCGTAAACGACGGCGGGCTATTGACATCGCCCATCAGCTCTACGATCTGGCTGGCGGTAAGCGCCTTGTCGTAGATCATCACGTCAGAGATCGCACCATCCCAGGGGCGTGCGCTGGCATTGGTCGGGTTAGCGCCTATCCAGACCGGCACATTGCTGTTGACCGTTATCTGCCCTGTTTTCGACGTGCTGCCCACCAAGTTGCCGTCTTTGTAGAGACGCATATTTGATCCGTCATAGACGGCTGCGAAGTGCGCCCACACATTGTTGGCCAGATTTCCCGAAGTGGCGACCAAGGTGCTGGTAGATCCATTGGTCTTCAGCCGGAAGCGCAAGCGGGTCTGTGTTCCCACCTTGATGGGGCTTACCATAAAATAGTGATCGTTTTCACCAGTACCGCTGGCCTTGGAAACGATACGACAGTCTTTGGAGCTGCAGTTGGCCAAATTATCTGCCTTCACCCAACCTGCCAGCGTGATTGCCGACCCCGGCACATCGAGGCCGCCAAGATTGACGTAATCGTTGGTGCCATCGAAGTTGAGCACGTTGCCAGCCCAGACAGGACCGTTGACCAGGTTGCCATTGTTGCCGTTGCCACTTGCATCAAGAGCCGTTCCGCCCGTGCCTTCATCCAGCGGCCAGGAGCCCACCAGGCCATCACCCCCGCTGGAGCCGCTCACCTGAATGTCGAACGTCTGGGTAGCCACCGCATTCTGTAAATCCACGGCTTCCAGTTTTACCCGATAGGATCCGCTGGTGGAGGGCGTGCCACTCAACTGCGCGGTATCGCCGCTGCCGGAGAAGTTCAACCAGCCCGGCTTGTTGGCCACGCGTATGGTAACGGCATCTCCAGCATCCGGGTCAGAGGCGGCAACGCTGTAGTTGTAGGCAACGCCGACATTCGCCGCTGTGACTGGAGTGCTGCTGAAAGTCGGCGGGGTATTGCTGCTGACACCGTTAGATATTTCCGAGGCGGATAACGCCCGATTATAAACATTGATGTCTGCGATCGAACCGTCCCAGGGCCTGCTGCTGGCAGCGGGCGGGTTGCCACCGATCCACACCGATGCATTACTGGTGGTGATCGACCCAGAAGCAGCCATGCTGCCAACCTGCGCACCGTCTTTATACAACAACATTTGGGAACCGTTGTATACGGCGGCAAAACTCACCCAACCGTTACCGGAAAGGTTGCCCGTGGAGGCTACGAGGGTTTTGGTCGAACCGTTCAACTTCAGGCGGAAGCGCAGCCGAACCGCACCATTCTTTTTCACCGAACTGACCATCATAAAGTGGTCTTCAGTTGCGGTACCCGTCGCCTTGGAAACGATGCGACAATCCTGGTATCCACAGTTGGAATAGTTGTCTGCACGAAAACGGCCGGTGATCGTCAACGCCGACCCCGCCACGCTGAAATTACCAACGTCAACGTAGTCATTGGTCCCGTCAAATTCCAGCTCGGAACCACTCCATGTGGGGCCGTTAAACAGCGTACCGTCATTGCCATTGCCGCTGGCATCACTGACGGTACTCCCCGCGCCTTCATTCATGGGCCACGATGCAACCAGGCTGGCATCTGCTTGCACCCTGGTTGCAGCTATGGCAGTGATCACTGCCATAGCAAGGAGCCAGAATAGGCTTTCCTGCAGCGAAAATCGCCAGCCCCCCATGTATTTACTTTTACTTGTGAGCGCCAAACTCAGCCCACTTGTTCGTTCATTAGCCATATCGCAAGTTTCCTGTCGTTATTTCGTCGCCGATGCTTGCTTGCCTTTCGTGACGAAAACACAATGTTGCTTTAAAAGGCCGTTCTTTCAATGAAACGACCGCCATCCCCCGATGTGCACTTTTAAAAACAACTGTTGGCTTGATGCATTGGCAGCACCTAACCTGCTTCCTAAGCTTTGGCTTTATTCGGACGTATCCATCGATATGCAAGTTCGAAGCATATCTGCCACTGAACCTTTAAGGATTGGCCCCTTGAGTGTGCAAAAACGGCGACACAAACAAGTTAACCACTTACTACGGAGAGGCCCGATAAGGGCCTTTGATCCGGGATTTTTGAGTTATCAAAGGGCCTGCTTATACAAAAAGCCCATTTAAACCAGAAAAAAATTTTTGCGAAGTATTTACTAAAACCGGCCACAAGTCAATCTGCAGCGCCGAAACACCCTGGCAAGCTTATCCCCGGCAACCGCTGCGCCAAACCCGCCTTTTAGACAACAAGCCAGCCGTTAGAGTCGTTCAAGCCACCAGAATATCCGCTTGCACACCCAGACCCCCCAGCATAGTTGCAATTTCATCGCGATAAATGGGGTTCATGATAATCACTGTGTCCGGTTGTAACTCACCCAATGACGCCGGCTCGATTATCTGCTGGCCGGTTCCAGGCACGAACAAGGATTTCTTGCGTGGGTTGATGTCTACCACATACTGCACCAAATCCTTGCTTTTCAATATATTAAGAAACGTAACCGCCTTGGAGCCAGCCCCCCACACCACCACTTTCTTGCGCTCTTCAGCGAGCTGCGCGAGTGTTTGCGACCACTCATCAACCTTGCTGCTGAAATTGGCTGCAAAAGCGGTGGCGTATTGCCCGATATCAGGCACCGTAAAGTCCAGGGCTTTTTCTATTTCCTCATCCGCCAGTGGCCTGGCCACCGCTCCGAGAAACTGACCGCCAAAACCCTCCTCCAGATTGACAAGCTGCATGCCCGCAGCAGAGAGTAGCTTGCCGAGCGAGCCACTGGAAAAATAGGAACAATGCTCGTATATCAGGTCCCAGATGCCGAGGTCTTTCAGGGTGTAAAGACTATTGGGCACTTCGATAAACACATGTGCGCCCTGACTGTCAGCAAGCGCCCTTCTCAGACTGCTCGCAAACGCCTGCGGCTGGGGAATATGCTCCAGCGCATGGCGACAGCACAAGAAGTCAGCCACAAAATGGCTATAACTCTCATTGTAGTAGTCCCGCACGAACCGCACTCTGCCATCGTCGACCTCGTCGTCGCCAACATAACTCGGATCAAATCCGACACCGCTATTCTGCCCGAGTTCACAAATACGACGCAGAAACTCCCCACGACCGCAGGCCACTTCGATAACATTTTTGTTGCGTAAGTCGAAACGCTCGATCAGGGAAGCGGCAAGATGATCTGCGTATTCCCGAAACCTGGGTGAAAAATCCAGCGCCGCCTCGTATCCGGGTGCATATTCGATCAAAGCCGGGTCAAAGAGCTGGTTGGAAAGATGCGTGCAGTCATTACAGTAGACCAGGCTGATATCCCCTTTGGAAACACTCAAAGCCGATTCCCGGTCTGGTTGGGGAACATTGGTATATACAGGGATATCGGCGATATCCACCAATTTGGTAGTGTTTCCCGACCCACAAGCGAGACAATAACCCTGCTTACCAGTTGTCATTATTTCGTGCCTCCAATACCTTGCGAGCCGATAAGGTCATTTTTTGATCGGCGGCCTGGTTTTATTCCGATGATTGCGAATTCCGGTACTGACCCGCGCCCTTTGGTTTTACCTGCAAAGGCGGGAGCGAAAAACAGATTATAGGCGAAAATTTGCTGGGAAGACTGGATCCGAACCCTGTTTAGCCATATATTCAGACGACCGATGTTGGCCAGCATGTTCGTGCGGTGGAGGGCTATATCCGCTTGTGCAACTAACCTCCCTCTTTTTGAGCCCTTTCGTCTTGTGTTGTATCACCAGTTCGCTATCTTTAGCTTAAACACTTGTTGCGTAGACTATTCTTCGTAGCACCAACTCCCGATATCGCCTCAATCCTGGATTAAAGGTAACAACCCTATGAAAGTTGCAATTCTTGCCGGTGGGCTTGGCACTCGGCTCACGGAAGAGACCGAAAACCGTCCCAAGCCGATGGTCGAAATAGGCGGCAAGCCTATCCTCTGGCACATCATGAAACACTATGCGCAATATCATTACACGGATTTTGTCATTGCCCTGGGCTACAAGAGTGATTACATCAAGCGTTGGATGGTCGAATACCCGCAAATATCCTCCGACCTGACCATCAAAACAGGCAGTGGTGAGGTTACCCGCCACAGCTCCCAGGAAGCCCAACTCAAGGACTGGACGATCGACCTCGTCGATACCGGGCTGATGACCCAAACCGGTGGTCGCATCAAGCGCTTGAAGCCCTGGGTAAATAACGAGACTTTCATGCTGACCTGGGGTGACGGCGTTTCAGATATCAACATTGATGAACTGGTCAAATTTCACCGCTCCCATGGCAAACTGGCTACGGTCACAGCGGTCCGCCCCCCGGCCCGCTTTGGTCACATCGAATTCGATGGCAATCGGGTGATCTCATTCGACGAAAAACCCCAGGCCAGTGAAGGTTGGATCAACGGCGCGTTCTTCGTGCTGGAGCCTGAGGTATTCGATTACATAGAGGGTGACGAAACACCGTTTGAAAAAGCCCCGATGGAACAACTCGCGCTGGACGGCCAACTGATGGCCTATAAGCACGACTCCTTCTGGCAGTGCATGGATACGCTGCGCGACAAACGCTTGCTGGAGCAGCTCTGGGAGAGTCATAAAGCACCCTGGAAAAGTTGGAACTAAAAATGAAAGTACTCCTTACCGGACACAAGGGCTATATCGGGTCGCGACTACTGCCGATGCTGTTGGATCGGGGCCACGATGTTACCGGTCTCGACAGCGACCTGTTTGGCGCCTGCACCTATACCGGAGACCTTGCCGCGGTGCCCGAGATCCCTATCGATACAAGGGATGTCGAGAAAGAGCACCTGGAGGGTTTTGACGCCATTATCCACCTCGCCGGGCTATCCAATGACCCTCTGGGTGACTACGATCCCGGCCTGACCAAGGCGATAAACGAGGACGCTTCCATTGCATTGGCAAAAAAGGCGAAGAGCGTGGGTGTCAGCCGGTTTATTTTTGCCTCGTCCTGCAGCAACTATGGTGCCAGCGGTGATCAGTTTCTTACCGAAGACGCCTCGTTTAACCCGGTTACCCCTTATGGGCAGTCCAAGGTTAACGTAGAGAAAGCGCTGGAACCGATGGCAGACGCGAATTTCTCGCCGGTGTTCCTGCGCGCGTCGACGGCCTATGGCATGTCGCCTCGCATTCGGTTTGATCTGGTGCTGAACAACCTCACCGCCTGGGCCTTCACCACCGGTGAGGTCTACCTCAAAAGTGACGGCAGTCCGTGGCGGCCGATAGTGCATGTCGAAGATATTGCCCGCGCCTATATCGCCACCCTGGAGGCCCCGAGAGAGCATATACACAACCGGGGATTCAACGTCGGGCTCACAACAGAGAACTACCAGGTCAGGGAAATCGCGCAAATCGTCGGCGAAGTCGTGCCCAACAGCAAGGTCTCCTTTGCCAAGGATGCAGGCCCGGATTTGCGCTGCTACCGTGTCGATTGCAATCGCATAGCGACCACACTACATGGCTTCAAACCCCAATGGACAGCGCGCCGGGGAGTCGAGGAACTCTACGAGACTTTTTGCCGCGTCGGGCTGACCCTGGAGGATTTCGAAGGGGAGCGTTTCAAGCGCATCGCCCATGTCAAGCATCTTATCGACAGCAACGAGCTTGGTCGCGACCTGCGCTGGACCAAAGCCCGGGAGACAATTAGCTGATGGCACCAAGCGATCTATACGTACGAGAAGAAACCTGTCGCTCCTGCGGAACGAGCGAGCTTGAGGATATCCTCGACCTCGGCGAAACCCCTCTTGCGGACCGCCTGATGACCGAGGCCAGGTTGAAGGAAGAAGAGCCTTTCTGCCCGCTGACACTCGCCTTTTGCCCCCAGTGCAGCCTCGTGCAGATCCGGGAAACGGTCAAGCCGGAAATCCTTTTCGGTGAGGACTACCCCTATTATTCGTCGGTATCCCCCGCCCTGCTAAAGCACTTCGGTGCCAGTGTAGAAGAGATTCTGGGCCGCAGGAAACTTGACGAAAGCAGCCTGGTGCTGGAGCTTGCCAGTAACGACGGCTACCTGCTGCGCAATTACGTTGCCGCCGGCGTACCGGTACTGGGTATCGACCCCGCCTCCGGGCCAGCAAAGCGCGCCATGGAAAACGGCGTCAACACCCGCAACGATTTTTTTACCCTGGAGCTTGCCAAAGAACTGGCCGCCGAGGGCGTAGCAGCAGACGTCATTCACGGCAATAATGTGCTGGCACATGTCGCGGACACCAACGGTTTTGTCGAAGGTATAGCCCTGCTGTTGAAGCCAGACGGGGAAGCAGTCATCGAGTGTCCCTACCTCGGCGACCTGATTGAGCACTGTGAGTTCGATACCATCTACCACCAGCACCTTTGCTATTTTTCGGTTAAAGCCCTGCAGCAATTACTGGCGCGCCACGGACTGTTCTTGAACCGAATTTTGCGTACCCCAATCCACGGCGGCTCCCTGCGGCTGTTTATCGGCAAAGAGAATGACCCGGACCCGTCCGTCACCGATTTACTGGCTGCCGAGGAAGCGGCGGGCATGCACCAGGCCCAATACTACCTGCAGTTTGCCAATCGGGTGAAACAACTCGGCGAATCACTGAACAGCCTGCTCGACGGGTTAATCGCCGATGGCAAAACGATTGCAGGTTACGGCGCGGCGGCCAAAGCCTGCACCATGATGAGCCATTTTGGCATTGGCAAGCGCCAACTGCAGGTAGTCGTGGATCGCAACGAGTTCAAACACGGCAGGATGATGCCCGGCAACCACCTGCCGATCGTGCCTGCCGAGTGGATTCTGGAGCACATGCCGGACTACTTGCTGCTGCTGTCGTGGAACTTTGCTGATGAGATCATCCGGCAGCAGGATGAGTACCGCCGTCGCGGTGGCCAGTTTATTGTTCCCGTACCCGAACCCAAGGTAATCCAGACATGACAGCTATCGACAAAACCGTCAAGGCTCCCGTGGCGCAAGGCACAGACATCGCAATGTCTTGCCCCACCTGCAGCACAATAATGCAGCCTTTCTACTCCTTCAGCGGCGTTCCCACTAACAGCTGCATACTCATGCAGGACCAGCAGGAGGCCAGGGAATACCCCCGCGGCGATATCGTGCTTGGGCTCTGTGATCAGTGCGGCTTCATGTGCAACATGGCCTTCGTACAGGAACTTACCGAGTATTCAGGTCGCTATGAGGAAACCCAGGGGTTCTCCGGCACCTTCAACAAATACCACCAGGAACTCGCCGAGGACCTGATCGAACGCTATAAACTCAATGGCAAATCGGTGCTCGAGATTGGCTGCGGCAAGGGCGAATTCCTCGAACTGCTGTGTCGCCTCGGTGGCAACAAGGGGCTCGGGTTTGACCCAGGTTACGACTACAACCGGGGCGTGCTCGACGGCGTTGCCAATGCCGAGGTAATCAAGGACTTTTACTCGGAAAAATACCGGGACCACCAGGCCGATTTCGTGGCCTGCAAGATGACCCTCGAGCACATTCCCGACACGTCATCATTTGTCGGCCTCGCCAGGCATTCTCTGCACCCCGACGGATCATCCTTGTTTTACCTGCAAGTGCCTGAATCACTTAGAATTCTTGAGCATTGCGCCTTTGAGGACATTTACTACGAACACTGTAACTACTTTACCCCGGGCTCCCTGGCCCGCTTATTCCGTAGCCTTGGATTCGACATCGAGCAGCTTTATACCAGTTACGAAGGACAGTACCTCGCGATTGAAGCCACACTGGCTGGCGACACTGAACAGAGCCCTCTCGACATCGAGCAGGATCTCGAGAGAATACGCGAACTGGTGGCTACGTTTGCCAGCAGGAATGACCAGAAAATCGCCCACTGGCAACATCAACTCGCCCAATTACGCCAAGGCGGGCCCGTGGTTTTATGGGGTTCGGGCTCCAAGGCGGTTTCATTTCTGAGCATGGTGGACCGGGATGGCCTGGTTGACCGCGTGGTTGATATCAATCCTTATCGCCAGGGCCACTTTATGGTGGGCACGGCACAGCCGATTATCAGCCCGGAGCAACTGCTCGAGGATCCTCCGGTTGCGGTCATTATCATGAACGCCGTCTACCAGCCTGAAATTACCAAACAACTCAATGGGTTGGGGCTGCAACCCGAAGTATTGGCACTGTAATACCCGCCTCAGGTAAGCCCGGCCTGCACCGGTCGGGCGCTTCTTTACGAACTGCGAAATTTTCGATTCCTGGTTCTATTCGGGCATCAGATTCCCACAATTTCCCGCCAAATCCCGCTTTCGGCATAAATAATACCGCAGGCGGAGTGCACTCTTACCAGACACTTCCCACTTTTTTGTCTGAAAGCCATGCAAAATCTGGTAAACTGTGCTACCGACATTTCCCATTATTGGTCAGTTCTATAGAGCACGGAAGCAGGTCTCGCAAAGAGTTCGTGTAACCACCCAAAGGAGGTACCCGCCATGCAGCGCGCACGGCTTTCCATTTCTTCGTTTCCCTATGCTTGCGCACTGCTCCTGGGGCTAATCAACCTGTGCCTGCCGCAATTGTCCGCCGCCCAGGACATATCCGGCTTCATTTCCGATGATTTCAGTGCCGGCCAGCTCGACACCACCACCTGGAGTCTTGTAGATCCCAGGAACGATAGCTCAGCCAGCATTAGTGGAAATCAATTGCTTATCTCCGTACCGGCGGGGACTAGCCATGATGCTCCCAATAATGCCGAAAATACCGTCGCCCGGGTTATGCAGCCCATTTTTAATACCGACTTCGAGTTGGAAGCAAAATTTGATTCGCCGGTGCAGGCAGGACAAATCCAGGGGATCATGGTTGAAGAAACAGCCGGCTCAAGCCTGCTGCTACTGGTGTACCGCAGCGGCACTGAAACCCGCGTCCAATCCGTTCAGTACACCAACAATGTCTCCAGCAACCGGGTGGAGAAGGTCATCGCCGACAACGCCCCGATCTTTCTGCGCGTAAAGCGCGAGGGCAATAACTGGACCCATTACTTTTCCTACGACGGCATCGTCTGGAACGCCGCGAGGGTTCTGACCAGCAGCAAGGTGCCCGCAACAGCCGGCATACTTGCCGGCAATTTCGGCGGTGCCAGTGCGCCTGCGCACACGGCGGTGATCGACTACATGTTCAGCACCGCGACGCCCATCGAGCCCGAAGACGGTGAGGTGCTTGTCGATAACACCGGCCCCTACATTCGCGACATCAAGAAACTGGCCGGATCCAGCCAGTTCAGTGTGCAATGGGAAACTGACGAAGCGGCAAACGCCACCATCGAGTACGGCACCACCAATGCTTATGGCGCGTCGGTAGACAATGCAGCCCTGGCGACCAGCCATGATCTGCTGGTGGATGGCCTGGCTCCCGACACCTACCACTTTCGACTGCGCTCCAGCGATGCTGCGGGCAATGTAACTGAAACCGAAGATTTCACCATCACCGTCTCCGCCAACCCCTACCTGGATCTCTGGTATGGCACCAACCAGACATTCGGGCTGCTGGGCAGCGATGCCCAGCGCTGGGCCAACATTCTCGGCCATGTGTCCGGCGCCAATGCCATTACCTCCCTGGAGTATTCGCTCAATGGCGGCAACTCCAGAACACTGTCCCTGGGAGCCGACGGGCTCCGGCTGCAGGATGACAACGACTTCAATGCCGATATCGAATTGGTGGACCTCTTGTCAGGCGCCAATGACCTGGCCATCACAGCCACCGATAGTGTGGGTAACCAGCTAACCGAAAACCTTTCCATCAACTACCTGACGGGCAACACCTGGCCCCTGCCCTACACCATCGACTGGTCGGGCGTGACAAACATCGAAAATGCCGTACAGGTTGTGGATGGTGCCTGGGAAATCACAGGAAGCGGACTGCGCACTCGGCAGACGGGTTATGACCGGGCGATAAACATCGGTGATATCACCTGGGAGAACTATGAAGTGACGGTTCCCGTCACGCTCCACGGCGTTGACCAGAACTGCTTTGATGACCTGGTTAATAACCCCTGCAATGGTGGGCCTCTCGTTGGGGTATTGCTGCGCTGGCAAGGTCACCAAGTGACATTTATCAAGCCCAACTGGGAATGGCGGCCACTGGGTGCCCTGGGCGCCTACCGCTGGTTCAAGCCGACCAACAGGTTTGAAACCCAGCCAGGGCTTTTCATGCTCGACGGGAGCGGTATCGTTACCCATCAGGACTCACAACGCGCTTTCTCCGTCGGCACCACCCACGTATTCAAACTTCGGGCTGAAACCGATACCAGCGGACAAGGCCTATATAAAACCAAAATGTGGCCACTGGGCCAGGCAGAGCCTTCCCAATGGGATATCGAGCAAACCCAGGCACTGGGTGCATCGAACGACAATGGCTCGTTGTTATTGCTGGCTCACTACGTTGACGCGACATTCGGCAATGTAACTGTGACATCATTGGATGGTAACGGGGGCGACACCACCGCCCCGGTGATCAGCAATGTGCAGGCGGTGGTCACCGATACCACCGCCACCATCAGCTGGACTACCGATGAGCTGGCCTCCAGTGTCGTCGACTATGGCACTGACACCAGCTACGGCAGCAACGCCGGCAGCGCCACCCTGGTCAGCAGCCACAGCGTCACCCTGACCAACCTGGTGCCCGGCATTCTCTATCACTTCCTGGTCAGTTCCACCGATGCCAGCAGTAATACTGCCAGCGGCAGTGATACGACCTTTACCACTACCGGTGGCATCGATGTGACCTCGCCGGTGATCAGCAATGTGCAGGCCGTAGTCACCGACACCACCGCCACCATCAGCTGGACTACCGATGAGCCCGCCACCAGTGTCGTCAACTATGGCCTCAGCGCCGGTTACGGGAGCAGTGAGAGTGATCCCGCACTGGTCACCAGCCACAGCGTCACCCTGGCCAACCTGACACCCGGCGTCCAGTATCACTTCCTGGTGAGTTCTGCTGATGCCAGCAGCAACAATGCCGTCGACACCGACCGCACCTTCACCACCAATGCCGGTAGCAGCAGCCCCTCGGGTATTGTCTCCGATGCCTTTAACGACACCTCGCTCAATACCAGCGTATGGAACTGGGTCGATCCGGTGGGCAACAGCAACTACGCCATGACCGGCTCACAGCTTGCCATCAGCGTGCCCCAGGGGTCCTCCCACGACCTGTGGACCAATGCCAACCAGGCGCCCCGGGTTCTCCAGCCCGCCAACAACACCGACTTCGAGCTGGAGGCCAAGTTCGACTCGGCCGTCGCCTTACGTTACCAGCTCCAGGGTATCGTGGTGGAAGGCAGTAACAACCGGCTTTTGCGCTTCGATTTCTACCATGAAGGCACCAACACCCGCGTCCACGCCGCCACCCTGACCAACGGCACGGCAACCAAGCAGATTCGCACCATCATCTTTGGCGGCGCGCCCATCTACATGCGCGTGGTCCGCCAGGGCGACCTGTGGAGCCAGTACTACTCCTATGACGGCGCCAACTGGACCCTGGCCGGCACTTTCTCCTATGCCCTCGAGGTCACAGCCGCCGGCGTATTTGGCGGCAATGCCGGGCCCAACCCGGCGTATACCGCGCTGGTGGATTACTTTACCATCGACGGCCTGCCGCCCGGCAGCGGCGGGGGTGATGTGACGGCGCCGGTGATCAGCAATGTGCAGACAACCGTCACCGATACCACCGCTACCATTACCTGGCAGACCGATGAACCCGCTTCCAGCGCTGTTGACTACGGCACTGACAGCAACTACGGCAGCAACGCCGGCAGCGCCACCCTGGTCAGCAGCCACAGCGTCACCCTGAGCAACCTGGTGCCCGGCGTTCTCTATCACTTCCTGGTCAGCTCCACCGATGGTAGCAACAACACCGCCTCCGGGGCCGACACCACCTTCACCACAGACCCGCCAGCGCCCGATACCACCGCACCGGTGATCAGCAATGTGCAGGCCGTGGTCACCGATACCACCGCCACCATCAGCTGGACTACCGATGAGCTGGCCTCCAGTGTCGTCGACTATGGCACTGACACCAGCTATGGAAGCAACGCCGGCAACCCCACCCTGGTCAGCAGCCACAGCGTCACCCTGACCAGCCTGACACCCGGCACTGAGTATCACTTCCTGGTCAGTTCCACCGATGCCAGCAGTAATACCGCCAGCGGCAGCGACACCACCTTTACCACCAACGCCGGCGCCGATACCACCCCGCCGGTCATCAGCAACGTGCAGGCAACCGTCACCGACACCACCGCAACCATTACCTGGGTGACTAATGAGCCCGCTACCAGCATCGTCGACTATGGCATTGATACCAACTTTGGGCTCAATGCCAGCGACAATACCCTGGTGCTTAACCACAGCCTTACCCTTACAGGCCTCGCTGCCAACACACCGTATTTTTACCGCCTGTCGTCGGCCGACGCTACTGGCAACCTCACCTCAGGCACAAACCTGCAGTTCACTACTGACGAGGCAGTTGGCACCGCACCTGGCCTGGTAGCTTCCTGGAGCCTGGATGAAGGCAGCGGCGACGTTGCCAATGATTCCTCCGGCAACGGCAACGACGGCAGCCTTCAAAATGGCCCCGTTTGGAATGGCAATGTCCTTAATTTCGATGGGATAAACGACTATATCGATACCGGTAATCTCGATGTTCCCGGCTCGGCCTTAACCCTGATGGGATGGTTCAGGGCAGACGACCTGGCTAACTGTAGCTCCAGAGATTGCCGTATTTTGTCTAAGGCGACAGGCACCGCCACCGATGACCACTATATGATGGTCAGCACCATCAAAACGGGCCAGACTACCCGGCTGCGCTTTCGCCTCAAACTCGGTGGGGTCACCCAAACCCTGGTAGCCAATACGGGCAATCTAAGTGTTGATACCTGGGTGCACTTTGCCGCTGTCTACAACGGCTCCAGCATGGTGCTTTACAAGGATGGCGTAACCGTTGGAAGCCTTGATGTTTCAGGTGCTATCACCACTGACAGCACTGTTCCGTTGTGGCTGGGTGACAACCCTCAAGTCGCCGGCAGTCGGCCCTGGAAAGGTTCGCTTGCCGATATTTCCATATTAAGTCGGGCGCTTTCAACGCAGGAAATTAACGACAGCCTGAACAACACCCTGCCCGGCGGTGGTGGCGACAGCACCGCCCCGGTGATCAGCAATGTGCAGGCCGTGGTCACCGACACCACCGCCACCATCACCTGGGATACCGATGAGCCAGCCACCAGTGCCGTCGACTACGGCACTGACAGCAGCTACGGCAGTAACGCCGGTAGCGCCACCCTGGTCAGCAGCCACAGCGTCACCCTGAGCAACCTGGCACCCGGAATCCGACTATCACTTCCTGGTCAGTTCCACCGATGGTAGCAACAACACCGCCAGCGGCACTGACGCAACCTTTACCACCAACCAGGTCGTTGACACCACCGCCCCGGTGATCAGCAATGTGCAGGCCGTGGTCACCGATACCACCGCCACCATCAGCTGGACTACCGATGAGCTGGCCTCCAGTGTCGTCGACTACGGCACTGACACCAGCTACGGCAGCAACGCCGGTAGCGCCACCCTGGTCAGCAGCCACAGCGTCACCCTGAGCAACCTGGTGCCCGGCGTCTCTATCACTTCCTGGTCAGTTCCACCGATGCCAGCAGTAATACTGCCAGCGGCAGTGATACGACCTTTACCACTACCGGTGGCATCGATGTGACCTCGCCGGTGATCAGCAATGTGCAGGCCGTAGTCACCGACACCACCGCCACCATCAGCTGGACTACCGATGAGCCCGCCACCAGTGTCGTCAACTATGGCCTCAGCGCCGGTTACGGGAGCAGTGAGAGTGATCCCGCACTGGTCACCAGCCACAGCGTCACCCTGGCCAACCTGACACCCGGCGTCCAGTATCACTTCCTGGTGAGTTCTGCTGATGCCAGCAGCAACAATGCCGTCGACACCGACCGCACCTTCACCACCAATGCCGGTAGCAGCAGCCCCTCGGGTATTGTCTCCGATGCCTTTAACGACACCTCGCTCAATACCAGCGTATGGAACTGGGTCGATCCGGTGGGCAACAGCAACTACGCCATGACCGGCTCACAGCTTGCCATCAGCGTGCCCCAGGGGTCCTCCCACGACCTGTGGACCAATGCCAACCAGGCGCCCCGGGTTCTCCAGCCCGCCAACAACACCGACTTCGAGCTGGAGGCCAAGTTCGACTCGGCCGTCGCCTTACGTTACCAGCTCCAGGGTATCGTGGTGGAAGGCAGTAACAACCGGCTTTTGCGCTTCGATTTCTACCATGAAGGCACCAACACCCGCGTCCACGCCGCCACCCTGACCAACGGCACGGCAACCAAGCAGATTCGCACCATCATCTTTGGCGGCGCGCCCATCTACATGCGCGTGGTCCGCCAGGGCGACCTGTGGAGCCAGTACTACTCCTATGACGGCGCCAACTGGACCCTGGCCGGCACTTTCTCCTATGCCCTCGAGGTCACAGCCGCCGGCGTATTTGGCGGCAATGCCGGGCCCAACCCGGCGTATACCGCGCTGGTGGATTACTTTACCATCGACGGCCTGCCGCCCGGCAGCGGCGGGGGTGATGTGACGGCGCCGGTGATCAGCAATGTGCAGACAACCGTCACCGATACCACCGCTACCATTACCTGGCAGACCGATGAACCCGCTTCCAGCGCTGTTGACTACGGCACTGACAGCAACTACGGCAGCAACGCCGGCAGCGCCACCCTGGTCAGCAGCCACAGCGTCACCCTGAGCAACCTGGTGCCCGGCGTTCTCTATCACTTCCTGGTCAGCTCCACCGATGGTAGCAACAACACCGCCTCCGGGGCCGACACCACCTTCACCACAGACCCGCCAGCGCCCGATACCACCGCACCGGTGATCAGCAATGTGCAGGCCGTGGTCACCGATACCACCGCCACCATCAGCTGGACTACCGATGAGCTGGCCTCCAGTGTCGTCGACTACGGCACTGACACCAGCTATGGCAGCAACGCCGGCAGCGCCACCCTGGTCAGCAGCCACAGCGTCACCCTGACCAGCCTGACACCCGGCACTGAGTATCACTTCCTGGTGAGCTCCACCGATGCCAGCAGTAATACCGCCAGCGGCAGCGACACCACCTTTACCACCAACGCCGGCGCCGATACCACCCCGCCGGTCATCAGCAACGTGCAGGCAACCGTCACCGATACCACCGCAACCATTACCTGGGTGACTGACGAGGCCACCAGCAGTCTGGTCGAGTATGGTTCGGATACCGGTTATGGCATGAGTGTTGAGGCTTCAGGGCTCACGCTAAACCACAACATCGGTCTAGTGAACCTGGTTTCAGGGTCACCCTATCACTATCGGATCACAGCCACCGACGCGAGCGGCAATACAACCGTTGGCGAAGACCAAACATTTACCACCGAGAGCACAGAATTCCCGCCAGGCCTGGTCTTCTCGGTGCCTATGCATGAGGGCGCCGGAAATACTGTATTTGATAATTCCGGCAATAACCTCAACGGCTCACTGACCAATGGCCCAAGCTGGGCTGGCACGACCCTGGTCTTTGATGGGGTCGACGATTACGTAGACATGGGCAATGTCGATGTCCCCGGCTCTGCACTGACATTAATGGGGCGTTTCCGGGCCGACGACCTGGCAAACTGTGTCGCGCGTGACTGCCGCATTATTTCTAAAGCCTCAGGCACCGCCACCGATGATCATTACTTTATGGTCAGCACGATAGAGTCGGGCAGCGAAACCCGCTTGCGCTTCAGGCTGAAAGCCAATGGCACTACCAATACGCTGGTGGCATCATCCGGCGACCTGCAAAACGGTGTATGGGTCCACTTTGCAGCAGTCTATGACGGCTCGAATATGTTGCTGTACAAAGACGGAGCGCTGCTGGATAGTCTGGCTAAAAGCGGTAATGTCGATACCGACAATACCCTTCCACTGTGGATTGGCGGCAACCCTCTCGATGGGACCGCTCGGCCCTGGGCCGGTGCTATCTCGGACGTGATGGTCTACAACCAGGCCCTGACTGCCCAGCAAATAGCCGACCTGGTGGGCAGCGCCAATAACCTGCCTTCCTTTACCAGCACGCCGGTCACTACAGCTATCGTCAACCAGGCCTACACCTACAATGTCACTGCAACAGACCTGGATGCGGACGCTATTCTGGCCGTCACGGCGCCAACATTACCGAGTTGGCTGAACCTGGTAGACAATGGACAGGGCAGTGCCACGCTTTCCGGGTTACCGGTCGCCACAGGCTCCTACCCCGTCATACTGGAAGTGAGCGACCAAAACAACGCTGTTACCCAGCAATCTTTCACCATTGTTGTAACAGACAGCTCTGCGGCCACCAATTTGCTGGTGTTCGACTGGAACGAAGTGGTGACACAGGCGGATCGCGGGTTTCCCTGGAATGATCCACCGCTGGCCTCCGCCAATGGTAACTGGGTAACACCCATCAATTATGCCGAGGGAACATTTCACCTGAGAGCGGAGATTCGCGGCCAGCCAGTCGCCCAGACCAACCGCTTGCAGTTCTGCATCTGGCAGTATTCATTTACCCTGGAGACTTGCACGAGAGCACAAACCGTTGATGGCACACCGGGTAATGTGGTGACCTGGTCCCAGACCATCAACAGCATGTGGAAGCTCAACGGCAACCCGATGGACTGGGCCAACCCGCGCCAGCGTTATGGCGTGGCTATAAAGAACACCAGCGGCCTCCCCGTGAGCAATTTTAATGGCTGGGAATGGAATGGCGAAGATCCTACCCTGTGGTACCCATTGGATATGCGATTTACCGTTGTGGTCGTTCCCAAGGGTGGTACTTTTGCTGGCTGGAACAGTTTTTTAAATTAGAACAAGCGAAATTATTGTAACCGTCGGACTGAGTGTATTAGGAACATTATTGAATAGGCGAAACAAATTATGGTCATCGGGTTAGGGGGCCGAAGCGCCTTTGTTGGGCTCATTCTGACAAACGTTACAGAAAAATGCCGGAAGCCTCTCTTCATACGCTTAGCGTCTAGAGCAAGGCAGCCACTCAAGGGAAACCTTGTTGAAGAGACCGGATATTTCAAAACAGTTTTTGTGTGCATTGACCACCCAGCTTTGATACCGATTTTGCAGGCAGGGTGAACTTTCAGGCAATTACTGGGTCAGCTTTGTAAGCAACTCAACAGACCTTATGTGAATAGAGTCTTGAATTGCTACAAAATCGGAAATATTTGCGCATGCATACTTCCGCCCGCTGTGAAACCTACAATACTCTAGTTGTACTAATCAATGAACTTTGAATTCCAGGTCTTGACATGACATATCTGAAGCGTAGTTCCATTATCGCCCTATCCTTTATTTCACTTTTTTCCATAACCAGTCACGCAGATATACTCAAAGAAGTCGATTTTGAGGATGGCAGGGTTGGCGGTGCTGGTGGCCACCCCTTTCTGAACCAATCCGGTAACAACCCCGAAATTGTCACGGCTCAGGAAGGCGTTAGCCCAAGATCGGGCAAGTACATGATGCGCACGTATCTCAACAGAAGGACCAGTGAGACCAACTATAGAACTGAGGCAAGACTACAACAGGATTTTGATAAGGGTAAAGAGTACTGGCTGGGGATAAGCATATTCCTCCCTGCAAACTGGCGCCTGGACTATGGTGAAAAAGGCTCGGAAGGGCCAGTTTTGCAGTTCCATGATTACGCTTACGAAAACGCAAGCTGGAGACCAATTTTACCGCTTACTGTGCGGCACACCAAAGATGGATGGCAAATTAGAAACAACCCTTATCCCAACAAAAATAGCGATCTTGGCAACCTTAAAGCCTTTTCTACAACTGTCCCCTACAAGCTGGGGCAGTGGAACGATTTTGTGATGAATATGAAATTCTCCGGTGCACAGAGCCCAAATGACACAAATGGCTTCATAAAAGTCTGGGTAAACGGTCAGCTAGTTATAAACCAGACCGGTCAAAACTATTTTGGTGAAGCGACAAAAGGCCCCTATCTGAAATTTGGTCTATACATGCCAGGGTGGAAAGACCCTGCAGAAATGGTTTGGACCAGACAGTCGCCTATTATTTCACGATGAGCTACGGGTTGGCGGCGCCAACTCATCCTATGCCGAGGTATCGCCTGGGTCTGCCGTTACCGTAAGTGCACCACCGTCACCGCCTTCCAATATCATCGCGCAGTAATAGCGGGGTTTTTGTGCCAAAAAGATTTTGATTAATAGCCCCATGGTACAGGTGGGGCATTTATCATCAGGGAAAGTTTAAAGAGTAGCCCGTAGATGGCAATCATTGGATACGTAGCGGTGTAAACCAACGTCATTGCCTTTGCACGTTACTGGTACAGGTTATTTCGGACGAAGACCGCCCTTCGCAAACTTCTAAAAACGACTTTATTCGCAGTCTTTTTTCTGGGTCATCTAGCACAGAACCGCAAAACGTGCTTTGCTAGGGTAGATAAGGTGAATAAAGCGCCAACATGATTCGTATTGAATTATTGATATTTGTGCCCCCCAATACGCAAGTCCTGGCGGCATCAAAGTGAATATCAAACTGGGGAATCCAATGCGTAAGAATGCAGCGGCTAAGGCTCCAAATTTCATAGTGGCGGGAGCCATCAAGGCTGGCACGACGACTCTTTATCAGTATCTTAAGCAGCATCCTCAGGTTTTTGTCCCGGCGAGAAAGGAGCTACGGTTTTTCGCCTACGATGTAGCAGACCAATGGTGTATCGAAAACGGGCATGCATTCCCGATAAAATCCCTCGATAAATACCTGGAAGAGTTTTCAACTGTAGGCCAGGAAATTGCAATTGGTGAAGTGTCGCCGAATTACCTTGCAAGCCAGCTCGCTCCCCGGGCAATTCGTTCAGCCTTTCCCAATATTAAGCTGATATTTAGCCTGAGAAATCCTGTTAACAGTGCATATTCAGCCTATCAAATGGATGCAAGAGCAGGTCGCGAAAGAAGGCCCGTTGAGATAGCACTTGCAACCACGGAAAGAAGGGTAGAGCGATACCGGTACTATAACTATCTCAAGGAGTGGTATGCGCTTTTTGAAGCCGGGCAGATCCTGGTTATCAATTTTGACGATTTAGTCGAGCGACCGGACGCGACGATGGCAGGGATATATGCGTTTCTTGGTGTAGACACTGGGTTTCAAATATCCGCCAATAGTGTAGATACCAACCGGGGTGGGCTGCCTGATGGCTCGGTTTCCAGGCTCTTGTTTCGAGCTTCGAATGCATTGAGAAAGATGCAGTTTGTCAGGAAATCGAAAGCCTATCTACCCAAGTATGTGGTTGATTATTATCGAAATATGCGGAATTCAAGTTTGAAACCAGCGGCCCCGATGCCGGATACCATAAGAAATCAATTACGCGATTATTATCGAGACGACGTAGCAGCCCTCGCGAAATTGACAAACCTTAAGGTTGAGCAATGGAGAATAATCTAGCAATACGATTCCAGAATGTTTATGCGCAGGCGGGCTCCTGCAATGAGAATATGGAATAGCAGGGATGTTGAAACCACACAATCTTCGAAAAAAACTTGGGCAGGTCTATTACGAGCTCGTAAACGCGGGACTTGATAAAGGGCTCTTTGGCGCTCAAAAATCGTATAAAAAATTTGTAATCATAGGCAGGTCTCGTGTTGGGTCCACGCTTCTTAGAACAGCTTTAGCCAGTCACCCCCAGGTAATCATGTATGGCGAAATATTCAGAATTCCTGGCCAAGTTATATGGAACCCAAGGTATGGAATAAACTCCACTAATGTCCAAAATGCGATTTCTAACTCGCCTACAGATTTCCTTGATGCGAGGGTGTATCGCAATTATCCCTCTTACGTTAAAGCGGTCGGGTTCAAGATATTCTATTACCATGCAGAACAGGGCAATTTTAAAGACATCTGGCCCTATTTGGCTGAAGATGAAGAAATATTCGTCATCCATAATAAGCGACGCAACATCCTGCAGTCACATCTATCTAACAAGCGCGCCCAGCAGACTGGAAAATGGTCAGACAAAGGCCACCAAAATTCGGAAAATTTGGAGCAACCAACAGTACCCCTGATCTATCTTGATTATGATGAACTCACGCGTTGGTTTGAAATGACCAAGAAATGGGAGGAGGGAGTCGATAGTACGTTTTCATCGCACGATAAGATCGACGTTTATTATGAAGATTTAGCTAGCAATTATACCGCCGAGATAGATCGCATTCAGAAATTTCTAGGATTAGAGCTGGTAAAGATTGAACCTACAACGAAGAAGCAGGCAAAGCGAAGAATTTCAGAAGAGATTAGCAATTACTCCGAGCTTAAGGAGAAATTCCGGGATACTGAATGGATCGAGTTCTTTGAAGGCTAACCTGCCCTGCAACGAAGCCAACTTGCAGTGTTCCCCCCAACGGGGATTAAAAAAATGGGAAAGCCCCGATAGGGCTAAATCGTTGCAATTTATTAGACGAGTAAAAATGAAAATCATGATTTACCAAGAAAGCGCATGATGCGTTTTCGTACATTTTTATCAGTTAATGCCGTTCTCCCGTAATAGTTTAAAAATGCTGAACTCTGTGAAAGAAGGTAAAGCAGACCGTCGGATGAAAATTTTTTTTGTGGCTCAGTATAACCATAGCGATTCCTCGCATTGCCGATAAAGATATCTGCCAACCACTCCTCCACCTTTGATATATTATTTCCAGCTTGCTTATCTTGGTTCGAGTTGGCACTAAAAGATGAGTTTGACCCCAGCTCACTAATATCAAGATTATGCGGTATATCCGCGCCTATAAAATCGTTGATCCTGACTATTTCACCAGCAGTATTTTTGGCTATATCTTCATAGCGAATCAACATAATTTGGTCTGGAAATTGCCTTTTCTTTTTCTCAAAAATTTCAATCGCCTTTTTCCACGCTCTAGCCTGGGCTGCGGGATGGTAGCGATTTCGAGCTGTTTTATTGGGTCTATAATGAAACGATCGCAGAACATCGAATGGATTACGCATTACAACAATAAACCTGGTATTCGGGAAAGCCTCTAGAATACGATCGATATGGTAGATATCCTGAGGTGTGTTCCAGCCCCAGGCTGCCTTACCGGCTGCTTCTGCAGCACGACCTAGAATACTGCTCATCATTTCACCCCAACTCGCTGTCGCTGGTCGATCACCAGCAAGGTTAGCAAGAAGATTTTCTAGAGCCTGCTCAGGCATAGGGGATGAGTTGGCAATGGTTTGGGCGCTGTGCACAGCCGAGCGAAGGACAATTCTATTTACAAGTTGCGCTCTTAGGGCATGAGCATCGTCTGGAGTAGCAAAACCATCCCAGCTTTGGCTTTTGTCAATCTCCTGCAGAAAATAGGCATCATTGAGCACATAATGGGTAGATGATTGATTCAATATAGCGGTTGCCAGAGTAGATCCACTGCGTGGTAGGCCAATAACAACAACTGGCGAAAAAGGTTCATTTTTCCCAATCATATACACCTGATCTCAAAAGTTTTTTAGGAATATCTGCCTAATCATCGCAACTGGCCTAGGAATTACCGCCAAAACGATCTACTAGTCTTTTTTGTGTTCCGGGCTACCAAAGCAAACCAAGTGGAGTCATTCCTACAGTTTGAAAGCATAGCTTCATTGCTATTCGACGTCGACATTGGCACCTTGATTCGCACCCGAATTTCTGGGGAAATTCTGCGGTCAAACATGACTCAATTTGTGAGGCAACCCACAAGGCCACGCTGCCCGCTTACTGGGCCGGTCACAGAAAAGGCCGACTATTTGATGTACCAAAATAGCACCAAAAAAACCAACGAGTAGGAGCAACACTTGAAGTATATGGAGTTTGCGGCGCGACCTTCATAAAATGCAACTCTTATCGAAAGCGGGACGTGTATCTTGCGGTAGTACATAATTTCCCGGTTCAGGAACAGAGGTACGCAGTGTCGTATTCAAGCTGGCTTCACAAGAGATTGGCTATCGCATTTGCAGCATTGCTTGTGGTTGGCTTGCTCGCCGCTGCGTTTGCGATGAAGTTATACACGAATAAAAAGCTCAGCCGAATGGAGCCACCGTACCCTAGCGCTCTTTACGATGATTTGCCCCAGGCTGATATCGTCCTATTTGGCGATTCCCGTGCCGCAAACTGGAAATTGAATACGCTATCTAGCCTGGGTTCGGTAGTGAATGCCGGTATCAGGGGTGACGTCACTATAAGCATGGTAAACAGGCTGGATACCGACGTGCTGGCAATGCAACCTGAATTTGTGATCTTGGTTGCTGGCATTAATGATGTAGTTACCGGCTCACTTCTGCCTGAGAAAGAGCGGAAAAGAAACCTGGGTGACACCAAAGACAACCTGGACCACATCGTAAACAAAGTACTGGAATCGGACGCTCGCCTGATAATACTGACGATTACTCCGCCCTATAAAATGGATATACTACGGCGGCTCTTATGGGGCAATGGCATCGAGCACGATGTGCAATCGCTGAATCAGCATATCAGCCGGTACACCAAGGAAAACAGGGTATTTGTGATAGATACCGAGATCGTTTTCCGGCAAAGCGGCGATGACTGGATCAATACTATACGCCGCGACACACTGCACTACACCCAGCGGGCTTACGGTTTACTCGATGAGGCGGTAATGGAAACCATACTGTCACAAGGAGGTGTCTAGTTGCTTTTTCAGACGCCGCTATTTTTTGGATTTTTCTCGCTCTTTTGCCTTTTCTACTTTTTTTCCAGGAAAAGTCTTCCTCTACAGAATTTCGTAGTACTTGCTGCGAGCTATATTTTTTATTCGGCCTGGGATGAGCGGTTTCTGACACTTATAATCGCCTCCACCGCTGTCGATTATTTGGCGGGAATAGGTGCCTCTGGTAGAAGCTTATCCACTAAAACTCTCCTCAAAGCATCTGCGTACCTTCTGCTTGGTAGCCTGATATCGCTCGGCCCTACCCTGTCTGAATCTTACCAATATTTCCCCTACATCTTTATGCTGGCAATCGCGTTCTGGCTTTTGGGTGCGGTTGAAAAGCGACTTAACGAAGCTACTCGCAAGAAAGTATTCGTAATCTTCAGTCTTTTTGTCAACCTGGGGTTACTGGGTGTATTCAAATACTTCAATTTTTTTGCGGATTCACTTGATTCGCTGGTATCTACTTTCGGCTACCAGCTTAATTACGTCACTATCGAGATTGTCCTGCCGGTAGGTATCTCTTTCTATACCTTCCAAACCCTGAGTTATTCCATTGATGCTTACAGGGGTAAGTTAAAGCCCACCGACAATCTTCTTCAGCTCGCTGCTTTTGTCGCCTTTTTCCCCCAACTGGTCGCCGGCCCTGTAGAGCGCGCCGCCAGCCTGTTACCACAATTTCAGCGGCCCCGTGTATACCTGAAGGAAGACCTGAAAACCGGTGCCACCTTGTTTATATGGGGCATGTTCAAAAAGGTTTTTATAGCAGACAATCTTGCCCCTATTGCGGATCATGCCTTTGCGAACGCCGGTACACTTAGCTCATTCGAGCTCTTCCTGGGTCTATTGGCATTTACGTTTCAGATCTACTGCGACTTTTCCGGTTACAGCGATATGGCGCGGGGTAGCGCCAGGATTCTCGGCTTCAAGCTGATGCTCAATTTCAATCTACCCTATATTTCCAGGACGCCATCGGAGTTCTGGCAGCGGTGGCATATCAGCCTGTCTTCCTGGCTAAGGGACTACCTGTATATCTCACTTGGAGGTAACAAACTAGGCTCTTTGATTACCTACCGCAATTTGTTCCTGACCATGCTGCTAGGTGGACTATGGCACGGCGCAAGCTGGACATTCATTTTGTGGGGGGCTTTCCACGGGGGAATACTAATCATCTATCGCATTCTGGCAGTCGATAATCTGCTGGCAGCAGCAACTACAAACTCAAAGTTGCTTTATCAACGGTGCTTAAACCTTTCGTCTATAGCGGTGATGTTCGGGCTGACTCTGGTGGGGTGGATGATATTCAGGGCCCATACGATGGAAATTCTTGCGTCCTATTCCAAGAACATGTTCAGTTTTTCCGGGGGTATCGATTGGGCCGGTTTGGCCAATATCGCATACTATGTCTGGCCTCTTTTGCTGGTTCAGTTCATTCAAATACGCAAGGGTAACCTGGAGGTATTCTGGGGCCTACCTGCATTCGCCAGGTTAAACATCGCGTTGTTCGTCATTCTTTGCATTGTTTTTCTGCAACCTGCGACCACTGCCGCATTTATCTACTTCGATTTCTAAATGATGAAAAACCGCTGGTTGAAGATTCTCGTCCTTTCTATTTACGCATTAGTATTTAGTGAAATTTTTGTGCAGGTTATGAATCCCCAGGCTCTGGTTCCACGCTACGTAACCGCCGGGCCGGATGGGATAAGAATGAACATCCCAAATGCAGTTTATCGCCATAAGACACCAGAGGTTAATGTTGAAATGCGGATCAACTCCCAGGGAATCCGCGCAGACAAGGAGTTTCTTCCCGGGAAGCGTCCGGATACTTACAGGATCGTCCTGCTGGGTGATTCATTTTTTATGGGCTACGAAGTGGATTTGGAAGACAGCGTGGCATGGCTGCTGGAGCAAAATTTGCTCAGTCATGGCGTCAACGCTGAGGTTATCAATCTTGCAGTATCCGGCTTTGGCACCGCAGAAAACCTGGTTGCACTTCGAGAGCGTGGCCGGGTTTTCGAGCCGGATCTTGTCATTATGCAGTGGCACCAAACAGATCCCGCCGACAACCTGAGGTCAAATCTTTTTGGCGTATTAGATGGCAGACTCATTGAAAGGAATGCCCAATATCTTCCAGGTGTTGCTACGCGAGACAGGCTTATGCAAGTTCCAGGTTATGAGTGGCTTATTGCAAACAGTCATTTATACAATCTGGTAAGGGCGAAGCTCTCCATGTGGGTAAAAGAACTTTTAGTTCAACGCAGCAAGCAAGCCAATGTGGCGGATAAGAACCAATCACCAGAAAATTCATTGGCTATGGAAAACCTTGACGAGCTTCTCATTCTGGCCGTAAGCAAGGAAGCTGAACAACAGGGTGCCAACCTGCTTGTTTTCGATGTACCAAGAAGGGCAAACCGTACTGAGTTTAAATCGGCATTCGATGAACTGAATCTGGCCCTACTCGAAGGCACGATCATGGTATCTCCAGTCACCTTATTCACAGCGAAGGGAGGCCCGGAAGTAAAGCTATATACCGAAAAGGGCCATGGACATTGGACGGAGCTTGGCAATAGGCTTGTGGCAAACTTATTGACTGATAAGGTATTGGAGGTTTACCGACCTGAATAATCTGTGATGCGCTTCACCGCCACCTGGTTCTTCTGTTTATACGGCGCCAGACCTTAGCTCAGACCTTACCAAATCAACGGGCCAAGCTAATTTTCGCAGACCAAACATGAGAATCGTTCATTACTCAGTTGAAGTTCACAAGACCAATGCGGTCTCGCTGTCCGCTCCACGTACCGTTAGGATAATCTGCCTTAATAACCGCGCGCGACGCACGAATTGGAAATTGATCCTTACTGCCTTCTGATGTGTGTTTGCCATCGTAGACGCTGCAGTATAATAATTCGGGGGCGCAACGACGCACCATCTGCCATGTTGCATATCGGTCACTGAAGTTACACGCCGGGTCTCCAACAATAATTGAAAGTGCTACTTTTATGCCATTGCGTTTCGCTATGGCGCAAGCTTGGACCGTGTGCTCGACTGTCGCTTCTTTGTTGTAGAAGTCTAGCATTCGCTGGCTTCCACTCTCAGCGCCAATATAGAATCCACGGCATCCACTAGCAGCCATTTCCGAGACCATATTACTATCGCAAGCTTCTTCCGCTCGCGTTTCACAGGCCCACGGGAGATCAATTTTGTACTTACGCATCAGCCTGCAAATCTCCATTACACGAGCCTTTTTGGTGGTAAATAGATCCTCGCGAAAATAGACGCCTCCGATTGCGTAGTTTTTTTTCAAGAACAGCATTTCATTTACAATTTTTTCCGGACTCGACGTTCTCCACAGCGTTCCCCAAATTCGACGCGTTGCGCAGAAAGTACAGCTATATGGACAACTACGCGACGTAGAGAGGTTGAAAACCGATTTGCCTGGAAAAAAGGGAACCGACAAATCATAGCCTCGCTTCCTATCAAAAAATATGGAGTAGTCAACCATCGGTAGCTCATCCAGATCATTTATACGTGGACACTCAATCACGCTGCCTGAAGGGAGCACTCCTTCGACCAGTTGGTTTATTACATATTCCCCCTCTCCCCTTACCACGTAATCTACCCGCTCTGGCGCAGTTTCTGGATAAAGGGAAGCGTGTGGACCCCCAAACGCAATACGGCCTTTATATCCCTCACGCTCTAGTCGGTCGACAATATAAATCGCGTCATCAAAACAAGGGGTTGTGGTATGAACGCCCACAAAATCGAAGGAGTTAGCGTCGTCCATCCAGTCATCTTCGTCGACAAACCTGTCGAACAATAGCACTTCATGCCCGTTCTGCTTGAGAATGGAAGCTAATAGTCCTAGCCCTGAAGGAAAGCGCCTCTCTAGAGTGAAGGAACTTAAAAGTGCGCGTTGTATGTTAGCTGGTAGTAGTAAACTGGCATGTTTTACAGAATTTGAAATTCTTGGAAAGGCAACACGCAAACTGTCCTTAATAGGGTTTCCATTCTTCATTGCCGTTGTAAAAAGCGCTATTCTCATATGAATTCCTTTTACTTAATTCCTCGGTATTACATCGTCAAAATATATTTCAATCGATGCTCATCGGTTGCTTACTTTGGCTGCCTCAAAACCTAGCTTGAATGCCTGCTGATAGCCGATATTTATTGCCCGAAAGATGTTGTATCTGGAGGAATTATTTCTGCTTTGATATCGCATAGTATGTATCTATCAGTCGACCCATCACTGCAGGAGCATAGAAATTTTCAGTAATAATTGACGTACACTTTCTGGACCGGTTGAGCCACTGGCCGTTACACCACACTGTCCTGATCGCCAGGGCATAGTCGTTAGCGCTACATTCTTTATCGAGCACAATCCCTGCATCTCCGACAATATTGGCATTCGCTCCATGGTCACTCACAATCGGCACCAATCCTTCTGCCATGCACTCATTGAGTGCATTTGAATGTCCCTCGCCAATAAAGGTCGTTGGAAACAAATAGAAATGGGAATCACCAATAGAGCGACGGACATCTTGATGGGCAACTTCACCTAGCCACTGCACCTCAGGTTCATTATATGCTTTACGCATTTCTTCAACGTACCCGGGATCACCACCGCCTACTATTTTGAGTACTGCTTCAAGACCACAGCGCTCTAGTTGACGTCGTGCTTCCAATGCTATGGGAACGCCCTTCGCATCGTTTATGGCACCAAGATATGCCAGTTTGAGCCGGTCACATTGAGATTCATCATCTGGGCGCATATGGGGTTTTTCAGTAACGAAGCTCGGAAGGTAAATCGGATCAGAGCCGAGTAAGCGCATTGGCTCTAATAGATCATAGCTCTCGACAGCGACGCTCTCGCTAAGCCTTACCATTGTCCTAAATATAACTCGATAAAGTCCCGATCGCCGTTGATATTGCAGCCACCAGTCCCCGGGGCGAACATGCAGAAGGACTGGAAGCCTGAACAGCTTCGCAGCCAGTAACAAAGCAAACTCTGCATAGATAAAGTGCCTGTATAGAATAGTGAAGTGTAGGACATCGAACTGGCCCGAAGACAGAATAACTCGCAGGAAGAGTACCGGCAGTCCAATTAGGTAGGCAAGTCCCTTTATGATCGGGTGGCGATGTCTATTTGGAGCTGGATAAGGGAATTCATGCAATTGAAAGTCCCGTTTATGTAATTCTGAGATGATTCCCCGTGTGCCGGACTCAACCCCGCCCTTGGCGACTCCAACCCGAGCGGCTATAGGGCCGCAAAATGCTATTCTCATCGATTGCTCCCTTGAATTGCTGGGCTTATTACTATTCCTTGGTGAATGGGTAGGAATTTGAAAAATGATTTGATCTGCCACTATGCGAATCGACAAAACCAAGGGTACCATCTATGCCTAGACGGTAGGGCGCTTGAAGAATAGGTTTATAATGGAGATCTCAAAATGAAAGCACTCTGGTTTCTATCAAAAGCCATGAATAGGCACCAAAGCAAGCCACAACCTCACCGGATTCAGTTACTTCATTAAGCTCGATAGACTCATCGCAAGCTTTTTCTCTCTACCGGAGTACTCAAACTCGCGCTGCCCTATCCATGTGCCAAGTCTCTATTGGCGAGTGCTGCGATTCCTGCAACTCAACCTGAACCCCCGATTGAAAACAATATTTTTAGCATCACTGCTGTCCCACAGTTTCATAACATCACCAGCTGCCTGTCATCATCCGGATCAGGTCTGCCTGGTGGGCTAAGCAATTCGTGCAGAATTCTGCGATCAAACAGATTCAGTTGAAGCAGCCGCACCATCTCGGAAACTGCCAATGTGAGACGGCTAGAGAACTTCAGATAGGCCATTATTAGGTAGGCGCACATGGCAATCCAGATATGAGTGAGTACCGCGTTTTTCGACGTACCCACGAAGCTTTTGCTCTTCAGATTCTGTTTGATCCACGTGAAGAACAACTCAATCTGCCAGCGCTCTTTGTAAATTGCCGCAATCGTCCTGGCTGATAGCTTCATGTTATTGGTCAGGAAGAAATAGTGCTTTCCCGTCTCAGGGCATATGAAGACGATGCGACGCAGACGACCTTCGTAGAGGCTACCCTTCTTGCTGGTAAGCCTTATTTCCTGATCGCTGGTTAATCCGCCCGTTTTGATACAGCTCCTGCGCTCTACAACGGTGTATTTAGCATTCTTCTTCAATCGGGTCACAAAGAAAATATCCTTGTCATTCAGGCTGTTAAACCATTCATAATCATTGTAGCCACGGTCTACAGCCAAAATGCTGCCACGCGGTAAATCGATATTTCTCGCCGCCTGAATGTCGTGGCATTTGCCTTCGGTAATCGACATGAACGCCGGTATGAGTCCGTCGTGGTTCAGGCCACCGTGTAGCTTGATGGCACCCTTCTTTTTCCGGAATTCAGCCCAGGAAAAGATCGACAAGGACAATTCAATCGTCGAAGCGTCCATTGAATAGAGCGGATTCTTAAATCGGAATTTGTGTTGCGGTGAATGGTTGCGACATCTCCCACGAAGCTTGGCAAAGAGTGCTTCGTAAAGCGTATAGGGCTGCGATTCATTGACGCGCGCCAGACTGGATCGGCTGACCTCGCCAACACCGGCGTGATAAAGCTTGTGTTGCTGCGCACCCAGGTTGGCGATGATGTCACGCAAGCTTCGCCTGCCGGAAAGCTGACCGACGAGCATTGCAACGAACTGGCCCCAGCGGGTCATTTTCCGAAGCTTCTGGCCTTCATGGTGTTCTTTGGCCAGGGATTCGAATTCATGTCGATCCATCAGAGCGAGGCGTTGAGATAGAACTGTGTTACGATGCGCTAAGGCTTAATTCCCCTTTTTTTTAGGATGTTTGCTAGCACATCCATTGTATCAACAGGGCGGGAGTTAAGCCTTCTTTGTTTCAATTTATGGGACAGCAGTGTTTTAGCATCTCAAACCTTAAGCCGATTTTTCAGGGAAGGCTCCCCATTATTCGTCAAATTCAATTATCAAATTTGTAGGTGCCGATGGCGGAACAGCCGGACTTTCAACTAGGTCGGTTCCAACCTGCCCACCAGAGTATTGATAATACTCTGATACCGTCATGAACCTTATTTTGGGGTACTTTTTCAATAGCACATCGATGGCGTTCGTAAAATTGTTGAACTGCCCGGCAGTCCATTTCCCTGCATGACCCTGTAGCACGATGCTGGGGCGATCTCTGAACTTCTCAAAATTTTCCAGGAAGACACTGGTAGATTCAATCGTATCGATGTTGCTCAGCGGCCAGGTTCTTGGAAGGTTGATCACCTTACTCTTGTCGACATTATCATCACCAAAAAACCACACCTTCATTTGCGGGTGCTGGTTCATCACTTTGATGGTATCGGCAGATTTTTTATTACCCCCTGACCCGAAGGCAACAGGTCTAACACCCAATGTGCTGATTATCGCCGTTTGCGCACGATCCAGCGTATCGTACTGAACACTATAGGGAGAAATTTCAGTAAACGTATCCGGACAGTAACAGTAGCTGTGATTAAATATCTCGATTGAGGAGTCCTTCAGGAAATCGGTTTTCACATCCTGGTAAAACCAGCGAGAACTGTCTGTATTCTTGTCAAAATGCTCCCCAATGGCGCCAATGTTGGCCTTGAGATTTTTGCTGCGGATATAGTTCAGGAATCGGTCCCAGGACTGCTCGGCATCAGAACCTTTCGCATAGTATTTCAAGTCATCGATCTTCAGAATAACCACAGGTAAGTTATTGTACTGCCTTGGTGTAATTTCCGCCGCCTGAACGCGAATTGCGACCATGGCTGCCATAAAGAGCGCAATCGCTACCGGCAATAGTGATCCTGGTAAGAATCTGTCTTTCATTTCTGGCCTCGCGGACGCCGCCGTACGCACACCATAATCAATAGTTTACCGCGGCACAGCCCTTTCAGATTGCATTGCCTTCGTTAACTGATCAATCCTTAATCAGCCAACTTGCCAACAAACGTGTTACTGGTACTGTAGGACAGGGTGGCGCGGGCTTCAAAGGGCAGACTCTTAAAGTGTGGTTGATGACTCAAAGAATTAGTACAAAACGTATAAGGAATATTCATAGATAGTAATCCTACCCCGGAAATACGCCAAGATCGGGATGCTCTGCATGGATTATTATAGCCGTTACCTGGGCTTGGTGCTGCGACAGCGCACCAGCAAACAGGCACTGCGCGGGATTCTTCTTTCACTGCTATTGAAGTCACTGCGCCACTGCATTTAGTCTAGAATAGCTGTTGTACTGCTAAATTTAACTCCGTAGAGCATTGCGGCAGAGTAATTTCATGTTTTCAATATCACCCTCGGTCATAGCAACTCATGCAAGATCCAACCCTGATATATATTTGCAGCGCGGGCCATTCGGGCTCGACACTACTGGATTTGCTACTCGGAAGCCACTCCAGGATTGTTTCCCTGGGTGAAATATCACACTTGCCGAAAAATATCGCGCTTAACACGCGTTGTTCCTGCGGGGAAGACGTGGGGGAATGTGAATTTTGGCAGTCTATCGCGACCCGCATCAACGCTGACACTGGCCTGGATATCATGTCGCGGCCGTACGACTTCTATCTCGGCTATTTCAATGCCCGGGTAATCGTCGATAAGAACGTCCACACAAAACTTAACCGTATTGTGGAAAGAGTTAAGCAGGGCATCAACTATGTCGACCTCAAGCTTTCACTGGATGTCTATCCGAAAGTTTTTCCCAAAGAAAAAATCGCCAACCGCAATAACTTCCTGCTTTATCAGACGGTAGCCGGCCGCACGGGCTGTGATTTCGTTGTCGACTCCTCGAAGGCCTACATGAAGGCGGTTAACCTCTATCGGTACCGACCGGAAAAGGTGAGGGTAATTCTGCTTACCCGAGATGGGCGTGGGGTTATGCAATCCAACATTAAACGGGGATTTGATCGCGATAAATCTGTGAGGGCTTGGAAAAACCACTATCAAAGAGCGATCCCGCTATTCGACAAATACATCAACCGTGAGCATATACACCGGATAAAATATGAAGACCTGGCGCTGGCACCTGACCATGAAATCCAGCAGCTCTGCAAGTTTTTAGGACTACAATACGAACCCGGGATGCTCGATTTTGCCGCTACCGTCCACCATAGCACCAACGGCAATGATATGCGCTTCAGTCAATCTTCTGAAATTCGGTTTGATTCGTCCTGGCAGAAAAACCTGTCCACGCTGGACGCTGACTATTTTGAAGCCAGCGCAGGCAAGCTCAATCGCGAGCTAGGCTATCAATGAACACTACCTGGTACGGCCCACCGATACATAGCTGGCAGAGGTTTGCCCGCAAGGTTCGTAAAAAGAAAGCGCCGTTGCTGAAGAGGCTTGACGACTTCCCGAACTCCGCCCTTGTTACCGGCTGCCAGCGCTCTGGAACAACCATGCTTGCCCGGGTGGTAACGAATAGCCCAGCGATATCCAAATATGGTATTACCAAGGACGACGAGCTGGCGGCTGCACTAATACTGTGTGGCTATGTAGGTTACGGCGCCAAGGGCAGGCACTGCTTTCAAACGACCTACCTGAACGAAAACCTGGGGGAGTACTTTCAATTAGCCGGGGAGCATCGAATGGTCTGGGTAATTAGATCACCCATGTCAGTTGTCTATTCGATGGTCTACAACTGGAGGCGTTTTGCCCTCAATGAGCTGTTTCACGCCGTTGGAACAGAACAGTTGCCACCAGATATTGGGAGGCAATTTGAAAAATACGGTGTGTTGGCGGTCAATCCGGTGCAACGCGCAAGCTATGCTTACAACGGCAAGGTTTTGCAACTCGACGAGATCATCCAGCGTTGGCCCAGCTCCCGGCTGTTTGTTGTCGATTACGACCAACTGGTCACAGATACCAGCCGTATCATGCCGCGCATCTTCGAGTTTCTGGATTTACCCTATGATCCCGGGATAGAAAAGATGGTCCTGAAAACAAGCCTTGGGAAAGCCAGTAAGTTGCCTGCCAGGCACTTCAAAACAGTGGAGCGCATTTGCATGCCGGTATATTCGAATGCCAGGCGCTATCTGACCGAGCAATAGACTATGCCTGCGATAAATCCCCCTGATAGCGCACGTCGTTTGAAAATACTGTTTATATCAAGGGATTTGTTTCCCCCGTTCCGGGTGGACGTAAAAGTATTGTTTGCAAGGGAGTTGGTGGGTAGAGGGCATAAAATTGACTGGCTCCTGCAATCAGAAGATCCCTGCAACACGTCGTATGAAACATCCTGGGCAGGCGGGCGCGCGTGGGTCGGCAGGACCAACCTGGGCACAAGAAGGGTCGATCGCTTGCTGAAGCACCTGTATGCCCTGGCGCATGATTTTCGGCTTATTGGGCTTGCACAGAAAAATGATTACGATGCGATCCAGGTCAAGGACAAGTTTTTAGCGGCCCTGCTGGCTCTGCCAATGGCGCGCATCAAGAAGATACCCGTCATTTACTGGCTGTCATACCCATTCCCGGAGGCCAGTATCATATCCTCCAGGGATGGCACTGCACGCTACAAGTGGATCTACCGGATTCGCGGCTATTTTCAGCACTTTCTCCTGTACCGCATCATACTCCCGCACGCGCGTTTTATATTTGTTCAAAGCGAACAGATGAAGGCCGACCTGGCGGCACACGGGGTGGATAATGGCAAAATGCAGCCCGTTCCCATGGGCGTGGCGCTGGATATGTTTCCCCTGGATCATTTTGCCGCCCAGGGGAATTTGCCAGTTCTGGACCCACTGGCAGTGGTTTACATTGGCACCCTCGAAAAGATCAGGCGGCTGGATTTTTTGATTCGCGCTTTTGCCCAAGTGGTTGCTCAGATGCCTTCGGCAACGCTCTATATAGTCGGCGGTGGCGATTCCTCTGATATCGACCTACTGAAAAACGAGGCCGGGAAGCTCAATATTACCCGCAATATCGCTTTTGTAGGCCAGCTCCAGCATCAGGAGACACTGGCGTATGTCTACCGGGCCAACGTCTGCGTTTCACCGTTCTACCCCACTCCGGTGCTCAATTCTACCTCCCCCACCAAGCTGGTGGAGTACATGGCCATGGGCCGGCCTGTTGTGGCCAACGATCATCCCGAGCAGCGAAAGGTAATTGCGGAAAGCGCTGCCGGCCTCTGTGTGCCCTGGGATGAAGCAGAGTTTGCCGAGGCCATCGTGTGGCTGCTGAAGAATCCTGACAGGGCTGAGGCAATGGGAGAAGCCGGCAGGGCCTATGTCGAGAGTCACCGGGATTATCCCAGGATTGCGGATGCCGTTGAGCGGCGTTATCTGGAGATATGCCCTTTGAAAGAGTAATAACAATAACGGACAGGCATTCACTTTTTTTGGCGACTAAAGCCCTGGTGTATTAATGATAATTTTCCTTCAACTCTCCGATTCTCGGTTTTGCCGCTGTTTTTTCCGCAATAGCCGCAGCCGCTGCGCATAAACGATAACCACCCCCGAATAGAACCAGAAAAGGTACCCCATCAGGTTACCGAAGAGAAACCGCTTGTAACCCAGGGCAATGAAAATAAAGATGGTGACCACCATCCAACCCAACCCCAGGGCACCCCAGCGGCCATCGGTTGTGGACAGGTACTTGGCGTCCTTGAAAATTAGCCAGAGCACCCAGATGTGCAACAGTAAACCCAGAATCCCTATTTCCCAAAGCAGGTAGGAAACTGTGGTGGTTTGTATGCCAAACCTGGCATAT
>CAWEHR010000001.1:0-1197699 GCA_963808975.1 uncultured Gammaproteobacteria bacterium | reverse complement strand
GCCGCCTCCACCAAAACGAAAAAGCCCCACCGGAGGAATCGGGTGGGGCTTTTTTGTTTTGATGTAGCAGCCAGAAGTGAGTTAAAAGCCCGGGTTCACGAGCAGCGACTGGATCGCTGCCGAATGCCGGCGGCACGACGGCAGCCCCAACGGGGTGAGGCACATGGATGTGCCGAATAATTCCCGCCGCCTCCACCATTAACAAAAGACAGACCCGTCCACTAACCGCGTCCGGTTATTGGACGGGTTTTGTTTTTCCGCGTATTGTCAGCGACTTACGCAGCTTTCAAGGTGTCGGCGCTGCCGCCATAATCACTCCCTTTTCGGGACTACGGCTTGTGCAGCAAACGGAGCGCGAGCCGCAGGCGAGTCCCGAAGGGATGCCACCGCGGCAGCGGGGCACAAATCCGTCACACCCCGGTTGCAGGCCACTTCCCTGTGGCCTGTCGCTTCGCGACCAGCCTCGGCTGTCCAAAATCGCTCCCGGCGATTTTGTCTCTTTCGGCTCCAAATTCTCCGCATTCTTACCCCCATTCTCCGGACCTCGTCCGGTTTCCTGCATTTTTTCCTGCAACCGCTGCTCGGCGATCTGATGAACAGGGACGTTCGAATGCCGCGAAGCACAGGACGTGCGAGAGCGGCCTTCGGCAAACTGGTTGATACTCTTCATGATTCCGTCAAACAGGTCGTTGATGTCCATGGTCGGTCGCTCCTCGTTGTGATTTCTGATTGCTTCCCCGCTTACTTACCGGAGAGACGGAGAAAGTGTCGGGCGTCGGGTGATTTTTTTGTGTCTGCTCCCATGGGCATTACGTACCGGAGCGGTTTCAAATCTGTCGGAACTCCATCGAATTTTGAGCAGCACACCGCATAGCAGATGTTATATTGTCGGGTAGTTTTGAATGGCCTTCGTGCGCCCGGTGGTTTCGGGTGCGCGAAAGCCCGGAAGATGAATCCGCCTTGGGAGGCTGAGCGATGAACAGACAACGTGCCCTTGACCTGCTGAGCCGCAGCAAGCCGGAGTTGCAGGCCCGTTTCGGCGTGACCCGGCTGGCCCTGTTCGGCTCCACCGCCCGTGATACGGCGAGCAGCGGCAGTGATGTCGATGTGCTGGTGGCCTTCGACGGCCCGGCCACCTCCAAACGCTATTTCGGCGTGCAGTTCTACCTGGAGGACCTGCTCGGCTGCCCGGTCGATCTGGTCACCGAAAAGGCCCTGCGGCCGGAGCTGCGCCCCTTTATCGAACAGGAGCGGGTCAATGTCTGAGATGGCTACGCGTTTGCATCAACAGGAGGCGCAGCCATGAAACCCGGCAGCGTCAAGATCATCGACCGCGTCTCCGCCGTCGAGGCGATCAAGCGATTGAACGAAGAGGATCTGCTCTTTCTCAACCGGTTGATTGTCGAGCGGCTCAAGCTCATCTCCCAGGCCCGCGCCACCACGCTGATGACCAGCTTCACCAGGGGCGACCGGGTCGGCTTCCAGGCCCCTGACGGCCGGGTGCTGGAAGGCATGGTGCTGCGCCTCAACAAGAAGACCATCAGCGTCGCCACCGACGACGGCCACCAGTGGAACGTCGCGCCCGGCCTGCTGCGCCTCGTCCAATCAGCGGGAGATGTCCAATGGCCATGATCCGCCAACCCGAAAACTTTCCGGAAACGGTCAAGGAGGTGCGGCGGCAGCTGGCGCTCTCCCAGGAGGAACTGGCCCACGCCCTCGGGGTGAGCTTCGCCACGGTCAACCGTTGGGAGAACGGCAAAACCATTCCCTCGAAGCTGGCGCAGCGGCAGTTCGAGCAGTTTTGTGTGCAGAAAAAGGAACAGGGGGAGCTAACCTAATGGTTTTCAGTGAGAAGGCCGCCTAGGTCAAAGTTTTCTTTTGGCAGGAGTTTGAATATGGAAAAGCAACGATCATTACAGGATTTAGCCGATATTGTCCGGGTATTCTGCGAAGCCCGCGACTGGGATCAGTTCCACGGCCCTAAGGATCTGGCTATCGGTGTTATTACCGAGGCGTCGGAGTTGTTAGAGCATTTTCGCTTTCAAACGGACGAACAGGCGATGGCGTTGCTGGAAAACCAGCAGGTCAAAGGGGATATTGAGGATGAACTGGCCGATGTCCTCTTTTTCTTGCTGCGGTTTTCCCAAAGGTTTGAGGTTGATCTGACCAAGGCCCTACTTCGGAAGATCGAGAAGAGTGAAAAGAAATATCCTGTAGAAAAGGCGAAAGGGAAAAACACCAAGTACACGAAGCTGTAGATCAATATCTGCATTCCGAGGGGCCAACATTGATCGTATATTCCGCCACAAAAGCTAGGTTCAAAGAAGATGTCATGACTAATGACATCGGCGGCATTATCTTTGACGCATTCCAGAATGCAACAGGGAGAAGCACCGGTAGAGCAGAAATCGGGTCGTGGATGCACTCGCTGCAGTATATGGATCGAGTGCTCAATGACGACGAGATCCCCCATGATGCAGGCGTCGCCATCGAGTACCACCTCCCGCAGACCTCAAAACGTATCGACTTTATCCTGACCGGGAGGGACAGAGACCAGCGTGAATCGGCCGTCCTCGTAGAACTGAAACAGTGGCAGAAGACGGAATTAACTCAAAGTGACGCGGTCGTCATCACCCGGTTCAAGCATGGCTCTGCCGAAGTCCTCCATCCCTCCTACCAAGCCTGGTCTTACAAGCGTCTCCTTGAAGATTTTAACCAGACCGTTCAGGAAGAACAAATAGGGCTCTTCCCATGTGCCTATCTGCACAACTACGATGACGATGGCGTGATCACCCATCCCTTCTACAGCGATCACATCAAACGTGCCCCGATCTTCCTCAAGCACGATGCCCTGAAACTCCAGCACTTCATTAAGTCCCACGTCAAATACGGCGATTCGACCCGGATCATGTACCGGATCGAACACGGGAAGATTAAACCTTCCAAGAACCTGGCCGACGAACTAGCGTCGATGCTCAAAGGAAACCGGGAATTCGTTTTGATCGACGACCAGAAAGTGGTGTTCGAGAAGGCAAAACGACTGGCAGAGCAGGCTTCGGAGCATACCAAAAAGGTCTTGATCGTCGAGGGTGGGCCAGGCACCGGCAAGTCGGTTTTGGCGATCAACCTCCTTGTGGCGCTCACGGAACGGGAATTCGTCGTCCAGTATGTTACCCGTAACTCGGCTCCGCGACTCGTTTACGAGGCCAAACTCACCGGGCATTTTCGCAAGACGCATATATCCAATATGTTCTCCAGCTCCGGCTCTTACCATGCTGTTCCACCCAATACGTTCGGTTGCCTCATTATTGACGAGGCGCACCGTTTGAACGAGAAGTCCGGCATGTTCAATCACTTGGGTGAAAACCAGATTAAAGAAATCATCAATGCCAGCAGACTGAGTGTCTTCTTCATCGATGAAGACCAGAAAGTGACTCTGAAAGATGTCGGCGACAAGGAGTCGATCTGTGCTTGGGCAAAAAAGCTAGGTGCCGATGTCGTCGAGGGTGGTCTGGAATCCCAGTTCCGCTGCAACGGTTCCAATGGCTATCTGGCTTGGCTTGACAACACCCTGCAGATACGGGAAACGGCCAACGATACGCTCGATACCCGCGAGTACGATTTTCGTATCGTCGATTCGCCGACAGAGTTGCATGAGCTGATTAAGGCCAAGAACATGAAGAACAACAAAGCGCGAGTGGTTGCCGGTTACTGCTGGGACTGGGCCAGCAAGAAGAATTCGCTGCTGAAGGACATTGTGATTGGCGACTACAAGGCGACGTGGAATCTGGAAACGGACGGACAGGCGTGGATCATCAAGCCCGACTCTGTCAGTGAGGTGGGGTGCATCCACACCTGCCAGGGATTAGAGGTGGACTACATAGGCGTCATCGTCGGCCCGGACTTTGTTGTTCGTGAAGGTAAAGTAGAGACCCGGCCAGCCGAGCGGTCGAAAATGGATAAATCGATCCAGGGGTGGAAGAAGTTAGTCAAGGAAGATCCTGATGGAGGAGTTTTAAGGATCGATGCCATCATAAAAAATACTTACCGTACCCTCATGACCCGTGGTCAGAAAGGGTGTTACGTCTATTTTGTCGATGACGAAACGCGCAGGTACTTCACTGAGCGGATGCAATTTCGGCCGGCAGCAGAGTCGATAATCGAGAAACCGATTCTGCCTTCACACGAAGAAGCTGTAGACCTGCCGTTTCGCCGGCTTGGTTCGGATGAAGCAAGGCCTTATGTGAATTGTGTGCCAATCCACGACCTCAAGGTCGCCGCCGGAGGTTTCAGCGACGAGCAGCAGATGGACGGGTGCGACTGGGTGGAGCTGCCGGAAGAATTCCGGCCGCGGAAGGGGCTGTTTGTGGCTCAAGTGGTTGGGGAGTCGATGAACCGACGCATCCCGAACGGCGCATGGTGCCTGTTCCGTGAAGAAAAAGGGGGCTCACGGAACGGCAAGGTTGTCCTGGCTTCGCACCGGGAGATTGCCGACACCGATACCAGCGGCCACTACACCGTCAAGATTTATGAAAGCGCCAAAGAGAGTCGGGATGATGGCTCGTGGCGGCACACGTCGATCATTCTTCGGCCGGACAGCTATCTCCCGGGCTATGAGCCGATTGTTTTGAATGAGGAGCAGGCGGACGATTTGTGGGTGATTGGGGAGTTGGTGGCTGTGCTTGGGTGAACCATTAGCGTCACGCCTGCCGGGACAAGTTTCAAGTGATTCGTTACGATACAGAGTGCGCAAATTCAAGCATGCAAGGGAACTGAATAAATATCAGCCGTTCCACACCATTGCCCCGGAGTTGTTGATCCGAGTTGCCGTGATCAGCGAGGGATTTCAGCAATGGAGAGATGGAAGGAAAGAAGATAGTGCCAATTTGCTGGATCATCGCCGGACCAAACGGCGCGGGCAAAATCACCTTCGCCCTGGAATATCTGCCCCAGGTGGCGGGCTGCACTTATTTCATCAACGCCGACCTGATCGCCGCTGGGCTTTCGCCGCTGGCCCTGGAGCGGGAGTTGCTGGCTGCCAGCCGTCTTTTTCTGCGGGAGATCGAGGAGTGCATCGAGTCCCGCGAGGACTTCTCTTTTGAAATTACCCTGGCGGGCAGAACCTATCTGCGACTCGTCGAGCGCCTGCGTGCCGACGGTTGGCGGGTGGAGCTCATCTATCTGGCGCTGCCCAGCGTCGAAATGTCCAAGCTGCATGTCGCCGAACGGGTCGCCCACGGCGGGCACAACATCCTGGCGGCGGATATCGAGCGGCGTTTTCCCCGTAGCCCGAGTCATCTAATGAATGATTTCAGCCATCGGGTCGATAGCTGCACCTGTTTCATGAACGACGGGGAAAACCCGGTGCTGGTCTTCGAACAGCGCGGCAGTGACCTCGATATAGTGTATGACGACTACTATCAGCTTCTGCTTGAGGAGGCCAAACAATGAACACCAAGAAAAAAAACACGCCATCTCCGGAAGGCCAGCGGCAGTTGGAAAAACTCCGCCAAGCCGTCGGCAAGACGCTGGAGAAGAAACGGCGACTGGGTCAGTACGCCGTGACCTGGAAGGACGGCAAGCCCGTCGTTCAGGGCGAGGATGCGCCGGACGAGAGCGAAAACGCCCAGTGAAGGGTCAGCCTATGAGCGCCTATCAGCCGCCCTACACCATCACTCCCGAGATCCTGAACCGGGTCGCCGCGATCAGTGAGGCCATCGGGCGGCTGACCGTGCTCACCGACCAGGCGAGAGCCTTGCGGCTGCGGCGTATCAACCGCATCCGCACCATCCACGGCTCGCTGGCCATTGAAGGCAACACCCTGAGCGAGGCGCAGATCACCGCGATTCTGGATGGCAAGCAGGTGATCGCCCCGCCCCGTGAGGTGCAGGAGGTGAAAAACGCCCTGGCCGCCTACGACCGGTTTGACACCTGGAAGCCCAAGGCGGAAAAGGACCTGCTGGAGGCGCACCGGATTCTGATGTCCGGCCTGATTGATGAGGCAGGTCTGTATCGGCATGGCGGCGTGGGGGTGATGGCGGGCCAGCAGGTGATCCACATGGCCCCGCGCGCCGACCGGGTGCCGCATCTGATGGTCGACCTGTTCGGCTGGCTGGCTGCCACCGACGCCCACCCGCTCATCGCCAGTTCGGTCTTCCACTACGAGTTCGAATTCATCCACCCCTTCGCCGATGGCAACGGCCGCATGGGGCGGCTGTGGCAGAGCCTGATCCTGGCCCGCTGGAACCCCCTGTTCGCCGACATCCCGGTGGAAACCCTGATCTTCGAGCACCAAGCCGAGTATTACCAAGCCATTCAGGAAAGCACCCAAAAGAGCGATTCCGCTCCGTTTATCGCCTTCATGCTACGGATGATTTTGGATACCGTGACCAGCTCCGCCCCCCAAGTCAGCCCTCAAGTCACCCCCCAAGTCGGCGAACTGCTGGCGGCGATCCGGGGCGAGATGGGCCGTGAGGCACTGCAATCCGCCCTGGGCCTTTCGGACCGCAAATCCTTCCGCGAGCGCTACCTCAAACCGGCCCTGGCTGAGGGCCTGATTGAGATGACCATTCCCGACAAGCCCAACAGCCGCTTGCAGAAATACCGCTTGACCGACAAGGGCCGCCAGTGGCTGGCGCAGCATGGTAATGAATAACTTGCGACAAACTCGCGACATGGCTTGTGACATTGAGCTGTGACAAGGCTATGACAAGGGCTGTGACATCTTGTTGGCCAGATTGAGGTCACGGAAAGGCATCCTATGAAGCAGATGAAACCGTTTGCCGGAAAATGGCGCATCGTCGAGATGGAGGTTTGGGATCAGGATTACGTCGACATGGAGGTGCCGGGATACATCCGCATCGGCTCGGATGGCACCGGACGGTTTCAGTTCGGCCTGGTCTCCGGGGACATCGATGGCCGGGTGGAGCAATGCGGTAATGCGCCATGTTTTGATTTTTCCTGGTCCGGGCAGGAAGAGAACGATCCGGTCTGCGGCCGGGGCTGGGCGGTTATTGAAAATGGCGAGCTGAGCGGTCGCATCTATCTGCATCTGGCTGACGACTCCGCCTTTCGGGCCACAAAATCTGCGTGAGGCGTACCCGTGAGTGAATATCAGTACCTTGAATTTCTTGCCGTTGACCGCCCCTTGACAGCTCGGGAGATGGACAACCTGCGGGGCATTTCAACCCGGGCGCAAATCACCCCGGTCAGTTTCATCAACGAATACAGCTGGGGCGGACTGAAGGCCGATCCGCGCGATTTCATGCGGCATTTTTTCGATGTCCATGTGTTTATCGCCAACTGGGGGGATGCCATCTTCATGGTGCGCCTGCCCAAAGAGGCCATCGACCAGAAGACGCTCAAGGCCTTTTGTACCAGCCCGCATCTGGAATTTGAGAAGTTGCCGGAGCACTGGCTGTTGATCTGGTCCCTCGGTGAAACGGAGGACTACGACCGCTTCGCTTATGTTGATGAAGGCCCCGGCTTGATGACCCTTCTTGCTCCTGTGCGGGAGGAACTGCTGCGGGGTGACCTGCGCAGCCTTTATATCGGCTGGCTGCGTGCCGTGACGGCAGAGGAAACCGACCCCCCAATGGTGCGCCGATGCACAGGCCTCCATAGCAACTTCCGCACCGGGCTCTGCGCGCTCACACAATTATTCAAGCCATTGACTGCCCTTGAGCTTGGCTTGCCACTGAGTGCTTTCGTGACGATCAACAGTATGCACATGGAAAACAGATTTTGCGATATCAACACCTACTCGTGTAATGTTCATCGTGGGCTTCTCCTCATCCTCTGAATGGTTGTGTTTCCACCTGCCATTCTGGCGCATCGACGCCGAAATGATAGGGTGAGGAGGAGTCCATCCCATTGCTTTATGACGAGGGATTGTCCCGAAAGACCTTCGCTCAGTATCGCGACCCCCTCTGGTCGCTTGGCGGCACTATCATCCGAGAGGTTTCACTGTACGAGGAGTATCAGGACGACCCGCTGGGGAAGCTGCGCGAATCGGTCGCTGATGACGGTATCCTGCCCGACCATTACGACCAGATGACCCAGGCAGAATTGAACGCCTTCGAGCGTATGTGCCGCAGGTTTGAAAAATATTTAGGAGAATGCAAGTAATGAGCTAACGCTTTTATCTGCTGAAAATACAGCTGCTTGGCATCGAGCTATCAATCTGGCGGCGTTTTGTAGTGCCCGCGAGCATCACGCTGAACCGGCTGCACGACGTCATCCAGATTGTCATGGGTTGGACCGACAGCCATCTTCACGAGTTCACCATCGGGAATAAACGATACACGGAATATCCGGAATCAAAGGAAGACGGGCTGGCATGTGGCAGGTATCGTCTCGGGGATCTGATCAAACAGAAAGGACGCACTTTCCGCTATCTGTATGATTTCGGAGACGGCTGGGAGCATGAACTTGTTCTTGAAGAAGGCCGCTATTTCAATCCTGAACTGAGAATTGAACTGGCCTGCCTTGATGGTCAACGAGCCTGTCCGCCAGAAGATGTGGGCGGCGTGCCCGGTTACTTTGAATTCTTAAATGCGCTGAAAGACCCGAACCACGAGGAACATGAAAGCTATACGGAATGGTCCGGGGGCAACTTTGACAGTGAGCGATTTGATCCCGAATCGATCAACTGGGAGCTGATGAAATACCTCCGCTGGTCCCGGGACAGGTACCAAGGCTGGGGAGGGATCGAATGAAAAGGAATAAGGATAAAGAAATACAGAAGCCCCATAAAAAAGAGGGGGCCATTATTCGCTCCTCGGCAGCCGAATACCTGACCTTTGTCGCGGCCGGGGGAGGATCGGAAGCCAGCGTGGAAATGCGCTACGAGGACGAAAACATCTGGCTGACCCAGAAGATGATGGCGACGCTCTACGATGTCTCGGTGCCCGCCATCAACCAGCACCTGAAACGCATTTTTGCCGACAACGAACTGACGAGGGAGGCAACTGTTAAGCAATACTTAATCGTTCAAACCGAGGGCAGCCGGGAAGTTCGGCGCGAGGTTGAACACTACAACCTCCAGGCTATCATCGCCGTCGGTTTCAAGATCGAAAACGAGCGCGCGGTGCAGTTCCGCAAATGGGCCAACCAGATCGTCAAGGACTACACCATCCAGGGCTGGACCATGGATGTGGAACGCCTCAAACGCGGCGGTAACCTGACCGATGAGTTCTTCGAGCGCCAACTGGAAAAAATCCGGGAGATACGGCTTTCCGAGCGCAAGTTCTACCAGAAGATCACCGACATCTACGCCACCGCGCTCGATTACGACCCGACCGCCACGGCCACCAAGCGGTTTTTTGCCGCCGTGCAGAACAAGATGCACTACGCCATCCACGGTCAAACAGCGGCGGAGGTGATTGTCGACCGTGCCGATCATCGGAAGGACAACATGGGCCTGACCCATTGGGAAGGCGCACCCCACGGGAAAATCCATCGATACGATGTCGCCATCGCCAAGAACTATCTCTCCGAGTTCGAGCTGGCCCAGATGCAGCGCATCGTCTCCGCCTACCTCGACATGGCCGAGCTGCAGGCCATGCGCAAAATCCCGATGACCATGGAAGACTGGGAAAAACGGTTGAGCGGGCTTCCTGAAACTCTGGGACCGGGAGATTCTGCAGGACGCGGGAAAGGTATCGGCCGAGCTGGCCAAAACCCACGCCGAAAGCGAATTCGAAAAATACCGCATCGTGCAGGACCGGTTGTTTGAAAGCGATTTCGACCGCATGGTGAAGCAGATCGAATCCGCCGGAGAGGAAAAACCGGAGGAAGAATAAGTCGGCCACTTGGGGGCTGACTTGAGGGCTGACTTGAGGGCTGACTTGAGGGCTGACTTGAGGGGTAACTTGGGGGGTGAAACTTGCGACAAACTCGCGACACGGCTTGCGACGTGCCCCGGCTCACCGATCAAGTACCGACCAAGTAGGTTTACGGTTCCATCTCCAGCAGAAACCGCCAGACCAGCACGACCTGGATGGTGCCGAAGCCCACGGGGATAGTCTCATCGGTGCGCCAGGTGACGATAGTCCCCTCCGCCACCGCCAGTATGGCGGCTTGTTCTTGTCCCGGCACTGTCGGCGGCAGCGCGACAAGGTCCACCTCCCGGCCCGTCTTGGTCTTGTGGTAGAAGATTTCCGGCGTCACCCGGCGCAGCGCGGTGAACACCAGATTCTCCAGCAGGCTGTCGCGGTTGGTGAGAATGCCGGAGCTGACAGAGGCTGCCAGGGCGTGGTCGATGCAGTAGACCTTGCGGGGATTGACGCTGATCCGGGTCGGCGAGTTGGAAAAGACGTTCACGCTGAACAGCAGCCCGGCATCCTCGAATGCGGCGAGCCAATCGACCACCGAGCTTTTGCGCACCCGGTGGCCGAGGGATTTGAGGTAGTCGGTCAGGTGGCTGACGGCATAGAAGGAGCCGGTGTTGTCCACCAGCCAATGGGCCAGATCGATCACCGCTCGGGGGTGGGAGATGTTGTGGTACCCGATGATGCTGGCGAGGATCGCGTTCCAGTTCCTTTGATGGGCCGCGATGCGCTGCTGCTGGTCGAGCCGGTTGATACCGGGGAAGCCGCCGACCTGCCAATAGTCCTCGAACGCCTTCTGGATGGTCGGCCGCTGCTTGGTGGATAAGGGGCCGTCGCTCTCGATGCCTTTGCCGTCGAGGAACTCCGGGAACGAAAGCGGGAAGATCTCCCAGGAGACGATCCGGCCGGTCAGAGGGCTGGCGGTTTCCTCATCCGGTGAGGGCAACAGGGAACCGGCCACGGTGGCATCGCACTTTTCGGTGCGCATCAGGCGGTCGATAAAGAGCTGCCAGTGCGGGAGCGACTGCACCTCATCGAAAAAGCAGTGAACTGTCTCACTGCCGCGCATCTGCGGATGGAGGTCGAACCAGGCCTTCAGGATGAGGTCCGGGTTTTCGTGCCGCAGCCAGTAAAGCCGGTCGTCGACAAGATCGAGATAGAGGATGTTCTCAATGGGAACGCCGCTCTCGATCAGCTGCCGGATGCGCAGACGCAGCAAGGTGGTCTTGCCGCTTCCCGCTCGTACCAGGCGATGATGCCGCCGAGTCGCTCCTGTCGCTTGACCGGTCCTGCGGATGTGCGCCGGAAATCGGCGGAGATGACGTTGTTGCCCGTGCCCTGGTGGGGTCGCTGGGTGTGGTAGTAATCGAGCCAGACGCGGTTGATGTGGGCCACCTGGCCGAGACCGAAGCAGACGAAGTGGTTCAGGCACTGATGCTTGCAGGTGCCGATGAAGGATTCGCAAAAGGCGTTGGCCTGTGGCGCTTTCGGCGGGATGCGGATGCAGCGCACCCCGGCCCCCTTCCAGAAGGCATCGAACTGGCGGGTGAACTTGGTGTCGCGGTCGTGGATCAGGTATCGGGCCTCGATGCCGTGGTCGTCGAGCCACATGGTCACATTCCGCGCCTGCTGCATCACCCAGACCTCGTCGGGATGGAAGGTCGGCTGGCTCAGGTAGACCCGGCGGCTGCCCAGATGGATGAAGACCAGCACATAGGCGTCGAACCTGCCGCGCAGGGTGTAGACCGGTTTGGTGAAGAAGTCGCAGGCCACCAGTGATTCCAAGTGGGCGCTGACGAACTTTGACCAGGGAAGGGTGGGCCTGCTCTTGCTCTTCTCGGGCGGCGGTGGACAAGCGGAGCGCTTCAGGATGTCGCGGATGGTGGTCAGCCCGAAGGAGATGCCGAGCTTTTTCAGCTCGCCGAAGATGCGCTTGTATCCCCAGGAGCGATTCTCGGTCGCCATGCGCAGGATCAGCGCCACGATATCCTCGGCGGTACCGGGACGTCCGGCCGGTTTCGAACTGCGGGTTTTGGCTTTCGGATTCAGCCAGCGCCGGTAGGTCTGCGACTTGACCACCAGCATGACATCGGCGACGTCATGGTTGATCTCGTTTCCCAACCGCAGCAGCTCGGCCCGCTCCTCCGGGGTGGGGACAATGCGCTGGTCGTCGATCCGGTCGCGCAGCATTTTGATCTGGAACATCAGCAGCTGCATGCGGACGTCGTATTTCGGCAGGAGCCGATGCGCCAGAAAGGTGAAAAGAACGAACATTACGCCTTGCTAAGCAAACGGAACGCGAGCCGCAGGCGAGTCCCGAAGGGATGCCACTGCGAAGCAGGGCACAAAAGATTGAATTTCATGCCCAACCCACGATAATGCACTGGATGCATATCCTGTTGATTTCAATATGGTTTAAACGGTGCATATGTTTCCGCACCCCTAATAAAGACCCGGTTTCGGCCTCCCGGCAAACCGAGCAGAAAAGTAGCCGACAATCCATGCCACGGATCGGGTGAAAATACAACTAAACGATGTCGGTGGGAGGCACTAAGACGGGGAAGTTGGAGGGCGATTTCCGGTGTCCGACTGGACTGCAAACCCGTTACCCTCGTCCGGTGCTGGGAAATCGGGGGAGAAAAACGCTTCCTTTGACATGAACCGCCGCCGGATGTCGGCAGGCATTATTTCTGATGTTACATCAATAGCTTACAGTGCAAGTCGAGGGTGGAGACTGTTTTGCGCCAGGTCGACGCACCCTCCGATTCTGCCGGTCTGAGAGCTAACGCAAATCGGACTCACCTCGAAACTGCAAAAATTATTCACCCGGATTTCCCGCGTTTCCGACCTTCCGCCGAAGCCGCCTCTCGTTGAAACACGGAAATTTCAATGGGTTGAGCATCAAGAACGGTTCAAGACGAGTTCGAGAGATTTATCGGTGGGACAGAGAAAACGCAGGTCCGAAAGTGACCCCGAAAGGAAGCGGGGTTGAAACGGTACTTCCCAACTCCGGAGAATGCCCATTCCGGCAAACGGCCCGAAACCCCTTGATACCAGGGGCTTTCCGGCAACCGAAAAATCGGAGCCGTGGTTGTAACTTTTTTCTGCTTTAGCATATGCGTCGCAACGTCGAACGCTCGTCTGAGGAAATCGAAGTGGCCGTTCAGGGAATCCGCTTGATTTTTCCTTCCCGGCTCTTTATTTTATGATATGCAGTTAAGATAAAATAAAGACGAACATTATTTTAGGTTCGAGGCAGGCAGGATGAAGCGAGAACTCCAAGGCAGATACGTGACTATATCGACGGTGGGTGAGAAGGCGCAGGCCTTCGTGCCCGCGCCGCTGCCGCCACGGCCACCCATCGACTGGACGCCGGAGCTGCGCAGCAAGTTCGACCAGGCGCTACTGGCGCTCGGGCGGCTGGACAGCGTCTCGACCCTGCTGCCGGACACCTCGCTGTTCCTGTACATGTATGTCCGCAAGGAGGCCGTGCTCTCCTCCATGATCGAGGGAACCCAGTCATCCCTGTCGGATCTGCTGCTGTTCGAGCTGGATCAGGAGCCCGGCGTCCCGCTGGATGACGTGCGGGAGGTTAGTAACTATGTTGCGGCCCTTGACCATGGCCTGCGCCTGCTGGAGGAAGGGCTGCCACTGTCGCTGCGGCTGTTCCGCGAGATTCATGGTGTGCTGCTGACCAAGGGGCGTGGCAGCAATCAGACCCCGGGGGAGTTTCGTCGCAGCCAGAACTGGATCGGCGGCACCCGGCCGGGCAATGCGGCCTTCGTTCCGCCTCCGGCCGAAGAGGTACTGGAGTGCATGAGCAAGCTGGAGCTCTTCCTCCATGACCAGCCGGAGCCGACCCCGGTGCTGCTCAAGGCGGCGCTGGCCCATGTGCAGTTCGAGACGATCCACCCGTTTCTGGACGGTAACGGCCGTCTGGGGCGTCTGCTGATCGCGCTGCTGCTATGCGAGCAGAAGGTGCTGCGGGAGCCGATGCTCTACCTTAGTCTTTACTTCAAGACGCATCGTCAGTATTACTACGAGTTACTGAACAATGTGCGCATGACCGGCGACTGGGAAGCCTGGCTCGATTTCTTTGCCGAGGCTGTCATAGTCACCGCCACCCAGGCTGTGGAAACGGCGCAGCAACTTCTCGATCTGTCGAGCCGGGATCGCGACAAGATCAGTAGCCTCGGAAGGGCGGCGGCATCGACCCTGCAGGTCCACCGGGCGCTGATGGAGCATCCCATCGCCACCTCGGGCTCTCTGGTGGAGAAGACCGGCATCACCCCGGCCACGGTCAACAAGGCGCTCGGCCACCTGGAGCAGCTCGGTATCGTCAAGGAGCTGACCGCTCAGAAGCGCAACCGCCTGTTCAGCTATGCGGGCTATATCGAGATCATGAGTCGCGGCGAGGAGCTGCCGGGCAGGTAGGCCAGTTCGACTCCCGTTTTCGGGAATCGAATCAGATTCGTTGGGAGATTGTTCTTGGTATTCGCTCGCGTTGCAAACCCAGCATCCTCGTCCGGAGCTTGGAAATCGGGGGAGAAAAATTGCTTCCCCGACGGGAACTTGGGGCGTGACTCGGCTTCCTATGTGAAGCCCTTTGTTTTCAATGTGTTACGGGGCAGATCGGGGTCGGAGACTGAGTTGCGGTCGAGAGCTGTTTGCTCCACCAATTAAAAGGGCCTGGATATTCTCCAGGCCCTTTTTCTTTGCGCTAAAGCCCAGGTAGCGCGGCACTTCCGGCTTTTGACCTGCGGGTAGTCTCGGGGTGAATCTCAGCATTTATGCGGCTTTGCGGGGCGAGGGTATGCAGTTCACTATGCCTAGCATAAAGCTCAACAACACCCAAACGGCTGGAAATCCGCATCTTCATGATCTATCATGAATCATCAAGATAAATCATGATGGAGCCTGCAATGTCTACCGCTGCCCGTGAAAAGTTTTCCTCCCAAGCCGCCCCAGAGGTGCTGGCCGCGCTGCGTCAGATCGCTGAAAGCCAAGGCCGGCAGTTTCAAGCGGTGCTGGATGAAGCCATGCGTGACTACATCGACCGCCAACAAAAAGAACGGCCTCGCCGCCACGTGATGGCCGCTTTTGCCTCCAGCCTCGAAGAGTTCGATGATCTTTACCGTGAGCTGGCGAAGTAATCTATGGCACACGACTACCTGACCGTGGCCGATGTGCTCGGTATGCACACGATCCTGATGCAGCGCTATGGCGGCGCGCCAGGCGTGCGTGACCCCGGTGCATTGGAGGCGGCACTGTACCGTCCGCAGACGGGATATTACGAGGACATTGTGGCCGAGGCTGCCGCCCTGCTGGAAAGCCTCGCAATCAATCATCCCTTTGTCGATGGTAACAAACGCATTGCTTATGCCGCAGCCGATGTGTTTTTACGTATCAATGGTTGGCGATTAAAACGCGAGCCTATGATGATACATACCGAGATGATTCAGATGTTTGAGACAGGCACTTTTAATATTGCCCATCTCGAACCCTGGTTAAGATCATTTGCCCAAACCGAAGGCTGATAATGTCATGTCGCAGAACGGCACAACGATAACCAAGACTCGGATAGAACTTAAAATGACACCCGAGCAAAAGCAGTCGCTACAGCTTGCGGCCAAAGCCTCAAATATGTCGTTATCTGCTTTCGTACTTAACAGCGCATCCAAGGCAGCAGAACTTCTGTTAGAAAGTGAGCCTGCCACGACTGTGGCGAGTAAGGTAAGTAGTTTGCCTACGTTCACCGAGCCAGCGCGCGAACGCTGGGAAGCGCTTCCTGCTACCTTGCGTCAGCGACTGATCTCTAACGTCTGGTGTGGGAGCTGCCGCCAAGAAACCACTATCAAGAATTTCAGCGGCACTTTGGAAAGCGGTGATTTGTTACTCAGCGGTGAGTGCATCAAATGCCAAGGCAAAGTTGCACGGCTCATCGACAGCTCATAGTCTGCTTGCACATCAAACTTATCGACAATTTCCCGCTGCGCGACCCAATCCGCCGGCAGTGGATTCACCTGAAACCAGCGCAAGCTCATGCAACGCGGTTGTTGGCCGGCAAAGATCGACTGCACGATGGCAGGCTCCCGCAGCGTCAAGCGCATCTGCTCATTTACCGTGGAATGGTGCAGGCCTTCGCGCTGGGCGATGTCGGCGCCGCTTTCTACTACACCATCGTCGATCAATTGCTGCCAGTAGAAAGCCCGGCTCAGCGCGACCAGCAATGGCGTATCCAAGGGCGTGCTGGTGCTGCCTTGCGGCAGGCTTTCGCCATCGGGGCGGACCACCACTCTGCGGCCGCCGCGTTTGCGGATTTTCAGCGGAGTAAAAGTGGAAGGGCTCACCTCGCCGTTTTGCCATTGTGTGCGCGATACCGCACTCCCTAATGCCTGTACTGTCGGTTTCATTGTGCATCCTCCACCTTGGACGTAAAATTCCGCACAGTGCACAATCTCTCAACGAAAATTCCAAATATCGGTGAGATATAGCAGCTAGAACTGATCGCCATGCCTTGCTGATATTCCCCAACCGCCGCCTGCAACTGGACGCTTGAATAAGCAGCCGCGGGTACCGTATTGTTTACCCCATTGCCCCAATACGGCCGATGCTTGCATTACGCGACTCCCGCCGCGCAGTCGTCCCCGCGTCGGCCGGATCGGCTGGCACACACTGAACCGGAGGAGCATGGAGTCGACGGCCAACAATCCCGGACTGGGACCTTTTCCCGCAATTCCCTGGTGGCGCAGGCTGGCCAACCGTATCTGGGGATACGATTTCTTCGTCTCCTATCACTGGGCCAGCGGCGGTGAGTACGCCGTTAAGCTGGCCGAGGCCCTGCGCCAGCGGAACTACGACTGCTTCCTCGACCGCAGTGAGTTCGCTGGTGGCGACGATTGGAAGCATCAGGCGAGCCAGGCGCTGGCAAACACCCAGCGGCTGATAGTAATCGGGACCCGCGAGGCTTTGACGATTTCTGCACCGGTGCGCGACGAGGTGATCATCTTTACGGCGCGCAGTGAGCGAGTAATACCCATTTTGTTCGGTGAGCGCGTTGCTGACACCGAACGTCACGCATATCCAACGCTCAATCTGATCTCGAACCGAGTCGTCGAAATCATCGAGCCGGCCGAGAACCAGTTCAATGGCCCGTCTGATGTGGCACTTGATCAGATCGAGCAGGCACACAGCATTCTGCGCCGGCGCAAGTTGCGGGCAATGCTCGTGTCTTCCGTGATTGCTGTGCTGGCGCTAGCTACGGTGGCGGCCACCATGTCATTCATCAATGCTGAACGGCAACGCCTGCTCGCTCAGGGGGCACTGGTCGAAACCCAGCGCGAGCTTGCGCGGAGCCTTGTCGAGCGTGGCGTGCGAGAGCTGGAGTCTGGCAACCGGATCGGCCTGCTGCGCCTTGCCCGCGCCTACGAGGTGGCAGAGCGGATAGGCATTGCGGGTGACACCGAGATTCCTCCGGATAGAGAGATGAGCCAGAGCGCCCGCCGCCTGCTGGCTGGATGGCAGGGCGCGGTCGGTCGCGGGTTGCCGCATGGCTCGCAGATCTATGATGCGCAGCTATCCCCCGATGGCTCGCTGGTGCGTATCCACACCGTCAATATCGATGGAGAGCCGAACGCCTACCATTTCTGGGATGCGCAAACCGGGCGTCCTCTGGCAGATATTCGGGTCGACGACGCCAACCCGAATCTGGTCATGACGCCCGACTGGTCGAGCGCGCTGCACTGGAGCGGTGCGACATTGCGTCGCTGGTCACTTGTGCAAGGGGAGATGCGCGAGCTGATCCTGCCACCGGGCGGCTCCGGGAAAAGCTGGGACAAACCCGCGCCATATCACACGCGGGACGGGCGTTACGCTGCGATAGTCGACGGTTCAAACATGACGATGTGGGACCTCGAGGGCGGCGAAAAAGCGTCGATACTGGAAACCGGCTTCGATCAGCCCGTCCGACTCGGCTTCTCCGATGACAGCACCACGTTGTTCGTAGCGAGCCAGGACCGCCGTCAAGTCAGGACCTACGATATCCGTTCTGGCCAAGCACTCGGTCCTGCAATCGACGTACCTCAGGCGATAACCTCCGTGGTCGCTTCAAGGGATGGACGTATCGCTGCCGCTACTCTCGCAGATGGCCGCACCCTTTTGCTCGCAAGTGCCTCCGGAGCGATACACGCAAGTCTTGAAGCGATGGTAAGCAAACCGTCGTTTGAGTTTTCCGAAGACGGTTCAGTTCTGCTTGTCAGGGCCGGAAACGTTGTTCGTCTGGTCAAAATCCCTTCCGGGTCGATCGAAGTTCTGTCGAATGATGAACAGGTCCAAGTCGCGTCTCTCTCACCGAATGGGCGCCACGTGGTGACTGTCGGTCCCGCCCCCGGGCGCAGCTCGAAAAATGTCGGCCGCAGTATGATCCGCGTCTGGGAAACCGATCAAGCACGGCTCGCCCATACCTTTACCCGTAAAGCGGGTACGCAAGAAACGCTACATTTCTCCTCCGCTGCTGCGGCGATTCTCATTGCCGATACCGAGCGCTTCGACGTCTACGACCTGCTGACCGGACATCACCTCCACAGTGGCGCCGCCGGGGCACACGAATGCCTGAGATCGAGCATCGAAGGCTGCAGGACCAGTGGATTTTCCCCAGACGGACGATTTGTTTACAGACTCTTGCGAGAAGGCCCGATGGTCGAGCGCCTGCTGCATGCCCGCCTCCCGGAGGCTGTGCTGGAGCACCCTCCACAGACTGCTCTGGTGGTCTTGTCGCGGGATGGCAGGCGGCTCCTGGCGGCATCCCGGGGTGGCCTCGCACAAGTCTGGAATATCGCCGCGCAAATACCTGCCGGGCCACCGGTCGAGATTGGAACACGCATCCACGACGCCATGTTTACCGCCGACAACGAGTGGATCGTCACCGAGGCCGGTGATGCCTGGAATGCAGAAACCGGCGAGCGACTGGCGATTGAGCATGATCGCGACCTCGTCGTCGGCAGGAACGGGACACTGATGCTGGGCGGGGATGATGATAGCCAGATCGTCGACCTACGTTCCGGGGAACTGCTGTCGGGCACTATTCCGTACTCATTAAACTATGAAGAGCTGGCGTTCTCGGACGACAGGCGCCATCTCGCGTCGTTCGGATACGGAACTGACATCTACTTGCACAAGGTGCCGGATGACGGCGATTCCATCAGCTTCGATCCGCGACGGCCGGGTCTCAGTAATCTGCACGAGATGGAGTCGGTCGACCTGCTGGTGTTTTCGCCCGATTCCCGGTTGCTGCTGGCGTCCACGAATTTTGGAACCCTCCGTGTCTGGGACATTGAGAGCCGAAAACTGGTGATGGAACTGACTGGCGCCGATGCAAAAATCGAAGAGGCCGTCTTTTCGGGGGATGGGTCAATTCTGGCGACATTGCGCAACGGGGCGGTCACGTTCTGGGATGTCAGCACTAATTCACGGGTGGAGGGCTTCCATGTCTGGCGCGCCCGGTCACTCGCCTTTAGCGAAGATGAAAAACATTTGCTGATTGCAGCCGACGAGGCCACCTATCGCTGGCCGGTACCCGACCTTGCCAACCAGCCGGAACGGATTTCCGCGTGGGCAATGGCGCTGGCATTGGCCAGTTGGACCGGGCAGGGCGCACCTCAGGCGCTCGGACTCGACGCTCTGAGCGAGACCTGGAGGCGTCTGGATCAAGCCGTTGACAATTAAGCCCTCGTACGGCCACTCGCTAGACAGGGATTTTTCAGATATCTTGTCGCGGTGATAGGGAACCTGCGCAGTGCCGAAAGGCATACCACTCTGCCGGATTGATCGGGCCTGATCTCCAGAGATGACAGCGCCAGGCGTTAGTTGGCGACACGCCGACACCAGTGGAAAGCAGGCCCTGCAACGAGGGCGTCCGCAACGAGATTCCCGGTGCAGATGGGGCGGTGCGCCGGTCAGGCCGGATTAAGAGGATGCAGGCAGATGAAACAACTAACCACATACCGAGCGGCAACCGGTGTCGCCATGGCACTGGGCATCACTTTCACAAGCGCCCTTGTTGGTGCCGCCACCGTGGACAGCAAGCGCCTGAACGCGGCTGACGAGGAACCCGGCAGCTGGCTGAGCCACGGCCGAACCTACGGCGAGGAGCGTTTCTCACCGCTCAAGTCGATCACCGACGAAAACGTCAACAAGCTCGGCCTCGCCTGGAGTCACAAATACGAACTCGACCGCGTGGTCGAGGCGACACCGATCGTGGTCGATGGTGTGATGTACACGACCGGCGCCTACAGCATGGTGTACGCCCTCGACGCGAAGACCGGCAAACAACTCTGGAAATATGACCCGGAGGTGTGGCGGGGCATCCAGGGCAGGGGCTGCTGCGATGCGGCAAACCGCGGCGTTGCGGTCTGGGGCGGCAAGGTCTTCCTGGGGGTCTATGATGGGCGCCTGGAAGCACTGGATGCCAAAACCGGCGAAAAAATCTGGTCGGTGGACACCCGCATCGACACGGAGCGCAACTACACCATCTCGGGGGCGCCGCGCGTGGTGAAGGGCAAGGTCATCATCGGCAATGGCGGCGCCGAGTTCGGCGTACGCGGCTACATCACGGCCTACGACGCCGGTACCGGCGAGCAGGCGTGGCGGTTTTTCACCGTGCCGGGAGACCCGGCCAAGGGTGACGAAACCGACACCATCACCATGATCCGCAAGACCTGGCATGGCGACCAGTACTGGATACAGGGCGGCGGCGGCACGGTATGGGATTCCATGGCCTACGACCCCCAACTCGATCTGCTCTACATCGGCGTGGGGAACGGTTCACTGTGGAATTACAAGCTGCGCTCGGAAGCCAAGGGCGACAACCTGTTCGTTTCCTCCATCGTGGCCCTACGCCCGGATACCGGCGAATACGTGTGGCACTACCAGACCACGCCGGGCGACGCCTGGGACTACACCGCCACCCAGCACATTATCGTCACCGAGCTGCCAATTGAAGGCAAACCGCGCAAGGTGGTAATGCAGGCTCCCAAGAACGGTTTCTTCTATGTCCTCGACGCCGCCACCGGTGATTTCATCTCGGCCGAGAAATTCGGCCAGGTCACCTGGGCCAAGGGTGTAGACCCGAAAACCGGTCGGCCTATCGTCGATACCGAGGTGGCCGATTACTGGACGAAGGGCGAAGCCAAGATCGTCATGCCAGGATCACAGGGCGCGCACAACTGGCCGCCAATGAGCTTCAACCCGGATACGGGCCTGGTATACATTCCCCAGCAGGTAACCCTGGAACACTTCGACCCGCTGGATAAAGCCGAACCCATAAGGACCGCGGTACCTAACCTTGGGTTGGAAATACCGGTGGTGCCAGAGACCCAGGAGCAGATTGCCGAGCTGGCGCAGCTCTACCGGGGCAACCTTGTCGCCTGGGACCCGGTCAGGCAGGAAGCGCGTTGGACTCAACCCTACAACCACATTCACAACAGCGGTACGCTCAGCACCGGGGGTAACCTGGTGTTCCAGGGTACCGCTGACGGGCGGGTTGTCGCCTACAGTGCAGATCGCGGCGAAAAACTCTGGGAGCAGGAAGTCTCCAGCGGTGTCGTTGCCGGACCCGTGAGCTACGAAGTTGATGGCGTGCAGTATGTCGCCTTCAACGTCGGCTGGGGCGGGGCCTTCCCCATCACTTTCGGCGCGCTATCACAGCTGACCAATGTTGTGCCCGACTCACGCCTGTACGTGTTCAAGCTGGACGGCAAGAAGGAGATGCCTGAAGTGACCCGCCGGACCATGACGCCGCCCTCTCCGCCGGAAATGACCGCAAGCGCCGAGACCCTGGCGACGGGCAAGGCACTGTTCAATACCCATTGTGGTGTCTGTCACGGCCTCTCTGTCATCGGGTCGGGCATCCTCCCCGACCTTCGTTACCTGTCGGCGGAACAACATGATCTGTTCATTCCCACGGTGTACGGTGGACTACGCTCGCACCTCGGCATGCCACCGTTTGGCAATATTCTCGATCAGGATGAAGTTGCGGCGATTCACCAGTACATCATCAAGCGCAGCCATGACCTGCGCAACGAAATGAAAGGTGAGCAAACCGCCGCAAAGAACCGCTAGCCGCCATATCTCAGTGATATTGGAGTAATTGGGGTCAGACTCGGGATTTGGCATTTCCCGGTTTGCGGTCAACCATAGTCACTAATGATCGGCAAGCTTAAAGCTTAAGAAAGTGCCATTCGAGTCTGACCCTTGTTTTTTGTTTTTGCAAAAAGATTTTTACACGGAAAAACGTCGCGCCCATAGAAACCGTTTGGCATATTGCGAGAATCAATGCCGGCATCAGTGGTGCCAAGCCGGCGATTGGAAACAATCGCACCAGGTCGATCCATATATAAAAATTTTGCAGGAGCAAAAAGATGTCAGATACCAATATCCAACTCACCTCCACCATTACCCCGGACAACAAACTGGAACTCGCGCTGCGGGAAATCGACATTCCCAAACCCGGTGAACACGAAGTCGTTATCCGCATGGAAGCCGCCCCCATCAATCCCTCCGACCTCGGAGTCATGTTCAGCGTGGCCGATATGACCACCGCCAGCCAGGCTGGCAGCGCAGACCGCCCGACCATCATTGCCGACGTTCCCGCCAAGTTTATGGGTGCTGTTAAGGCGCGGGTTGGCAAGTCGATACCGGTGGGCAACGAAGGTGCGGGTACCGTTATTGCCGCGGGCTCATCCGCCGCGGCGCAAAGCCTGATGGGTAGTACCGTTGCGGTGATTGGAGGCGGCACCTACCGAAAATACCTCTGCGCTAATGTTCAAAGCTGTCTGGAGCTGACACCAGGCACTACCGCAACCGAAGGTGCCTCCAGTTTTGTTAACCCACTGACCGCACTGGCCATGGTTGAAACCATGCGCGTCGAGGGTCACAAGGCCATAGTGCACAGCGCCGCTGCCTCTAACCTGGGTCAAATGCTCAACCGCATCTGCATCGCCGACGGTATCGACTTGATTAATATCGTGCGCAAACCGGAGCAGGAAGCCCTGCTGCGCGACATGGGCGCCAAGTACGTTGTCAATTCCAGCAGCGACACCTTCCATGCCGACCTCACCGCAGCGCTGATCGAAACCGGCGCCACAATCGCCTTCGATCCAATCGGTGGTGGCAAATTGGCCAGCGATATACTTAGCTGCATGGAAGCCGCCGCCTCCCGCAACATGACCGAGCACAGTGTGTACGGCTCAGATGTGTTCAAGCAGGTATATATTTACGGCGCGCTGGACCGTGGCCCTATTATCCTGAGCCGCTCCTTTGGTTTTGCCTGGGGCATCAACGGCTTCCTGCTGTTCAACGTTCTCGGAAAGCTTGGTAAGGAAACCACTATCGCGATGCGCAAACGTGTTGCTGCTGAGATCAAGACCACCTTTGCCAGCCACTACACCCATGAGGTATCGCTGGCCGGTGCCCTGCAACTGGATACCCTGTCGGTTTATGCCAGGCAGGCGACCGGCGAGAAGTACCTGATCAAGCCTCAGGATTAGCCGGCGGTAACACCATCTCAGTGCCTGCAGGCATCGCACGGCTGGATTTTTCCACCATCTGATGACTGGCGACTGAAGGGTTATGTTCGCAAATTAAAAATAATACATACAGGGAATGGCATTGAAAGGACTCTATGAATCGATAATTACGGCGTCCCTGAATCGCGAGCTGGAAAGTATTAATGGAGATAAGCTCGCGATAGGGCGCAGAAAGCTCCATCCTTCGGAGGCAGGCGACAGGCTCGCTTTACACCTGGGTAAAGTTCTCATGTCGGCGCTCTCAAGTGTCAACGACAAGGATCGCGTTGAGGTCGGTGTCCAGTTGGCGCGCGAGCTCATAGCGAGCATTGACACAGCCATAACAAAGGCTGAGGTCAGTGAAGACCAACTGCTCACATCAAAGGAGGTTCTGACCTCTGTGCTGGCGTTGAACCCCGATGGTTCTGTGCCAAAGGTAACTGAGCCTCTAACGCCGTTACTGGATACCACGCTGCTGACTAATGCTCGAGGCGAGCCCCGCGTTGGCTCTCAGATTCTAGCCGAGATCCAGTCAGCAGATCGCATTGACGTTGTTATGGCATTCATCAGAGTAAGCGGTATTCGGCCATTTCTCGAGAGCCTGAGGCGACATTGTGAGCGCAGTGCGACAAAGCCCAATCTTCGCTTCCTGACCACGACGTACACCGGCTCAACAGAACTTGAAGCGCTAAAGATTCTTCAGGATGCCGGGGCGAAAATCAAGATATCCTACGATACCAGCTCGGCCAGGCTGCATGCCAAAGCATGGCACTTCCATCGTGATTCCGGCGCTTCCACCGCCTACATTGGCTCATCGAATCTCACCTTCTCCGCACAAGAGAGCGGCATAGAATGGAACGTGAGAGTTTCTGGACTGCGTAACCCGGATGTCATAAGAAAGATGACATCGATGTTCGATGCGTATTGGTCTGGCGGGGATTTTCGCGATTTCGACGCCAGGGAGTTTGAGCGTGAGACGAGAGCTGCGCGTCCCACGGGCCCTGCAATCCTTCTGAGCCCAGTGGAGTTGCGCTTGGAGCCTTTCCAGGAGCGTTTGCTAGAGCAAGTGAATGTTGCAAGACGCCAGGGGCATCATCGCAATCTTTTGGTTGCAGCCACGGGTACCGGAAAGACCGTAATGGCAGCGGTAGACTATTCGCGCTTGCGGGAAACACTGCCCAGAAGCCGCTTACTTTTTGTGGCGCATCGAGAGGAAATTCTGGACCAGAGTCTGGCGACCTTCCGCTATGCGCTACGGGAGACTTCCTTTGGCGAAAAGTGGGTTGGCAAAAGCCGGCCGAGCAGGTTTGAGCATGTATTCGCCTCGATACAATCCCTTAACGTTGCTGGATTCGACAAGCTTGAGCACGATTACTTCGACATAGTGGTAGTCGATGAATTTCACCACGCTGCGGCGCCTTCATACAAGAATCTCCTCTCCCATGTTAAGCCGAAAGAACTGCTGGGCCTTACTGCAACACCTGAAAGGACTGACGGGCTGTCTGTGCTTGATTGGTTTGATGGTCGTATAGCAGCTGAACTCAGATTATGGGATGCCATTGACCAACATCGGCTGGTACCTTTTACCTACTATGGCATTCACGATGGACTTGATCTGAGGGACATACCGTGGCGCAGGGGCAGAGGCTATGACATTGCTGAACTCAGTAATCTCTATACCGCAGATGATGCCTGGGTGCGGCGTGTTATCAAAGAATTGAACAGCCGCACTGACGATATGCAGTCGATGAAAGCCCTGGGCTTTTGCGTCAGTATCCAGCATGCACAGTTTATGGCGCTGCGCTTCAACCAGGCCGGAATCAAGGCAAGTGCCGTGTGGGGGGATACCCCGGATGCTGCGAGGAAGGATGCATTGCGGCAATTGGCAGACGGCCGTATACAGATCTTGTTCTCCGTTGACCTTTTCAACGAAGGTGTCGATGTACCCGCTGTGGATACATTGCTTCTGCTGAGGCCAACGGAGAGCGCCACGCTGTTTCTGCAGCAGTTGGGCAGAGGCCTTCGCAAGTACAAAAATAAGGCCGTGTGCACTGTGCTGGACTTTGTGGGCATGCACCGTAGAGAGTTCAGGTTCGATCTGCGGCTTGCCGGGCTTTTGGGCGGCACGCGCAAGTATCTGAAAGAGCAAGTCGAACAATCGTTTCCTTACTTGCCTGCCGGTTGCCATATGGAGCTGGACCATGTTGCCCGCGATATTATTCTGCAAAGCCTCAAATCCGCTTTGCCAAATCGATGGAATGAAAAAGTCTCTGAACTGAAGACAATGGTAGCTAGCGGTTTTGCTCCATCACTGAAAAACTACCTGCGGGAGAGCGGGTTAAGCCTTGACGACATCTATACCACGAATAAGTGCTGGTCTGATTATCTCGAAGCAGCGAACGTCGATCAGTATGCCGCGGGGCCCCATGAGTCGGTCCTGCGGCGGGCAATAGGCCGACTGCTCCATATTGACGACGAGGAGCGGTTGGACTTCTACATTGAAAACCTGAAGGTCACGGCTGAACCAGAACTCGCAGCGCTATCCCTTAGAGAGCGCAGGATGCTGCGGATGCTCGTGGCCGCTACCTGTGCCAAGGTACTGGAAAAGGAAGATTCGCTGGAGCAAGGCGTATCTTTGCTATGGAGCCATCCCCAAATTGTGTTAGAGATGAACGAGCTCTTTACTTTGCTGCGTGAGCAGATAGATCATATCCATACTGACCTATTGTCCCATCAGGACGTCCCATTACAGATTCATGGGAAATATTCGCGGATCGAGATCCTGGCCGCGTTTGGTGTCGGTGATTACGCCACAACAAGGCCCTGGCGGGAAGGCGTGCTGTGGATAGAAGCTGAGCAGGTAGATGTCCTTGCTTTCACCCTGGATAAATCGGAGGGAAACTTTTCTCCGACGACCATGTATCGCGACTACGCAATCAGCCGCGAACTGATTCACTGGGAGAGCCAGTCTACTACTCGGTCCTCGAGCCCTACAGGAATGCGATACTGCAATCACGTCGCAAGAGGTACGAGAATTATGCTATTCGCCCGGCAAAACACCGATGAACGAGCGTTTTGGTTTCTCGGGCCAGCGACCTATGTCTCTCATGAATCTGAGCGCCCCATGGGGATTACCTGGAAGTTGGATGAACCTCTTCCCGGTGACCTGTTTTCGCGCTTTGCCGCCGCAGTGGCGTAATCACGAGCGAGTAATTGGGGTCAGACTCGGGCTTTGGCATTTCCCGGTTTGCGGTCAACCATAGTCACTAATGATCGGAAAGCTTAAGAAAGTGCCATTCGAGTCTGACCCTTGTTTTTCTTGTTTTTTTCGCCGAGGTGATCCAGATGTTTAACACGGGTACATTTGACATAGCTCACCTCGAGCCATGGTTACGAGGATTCGCTGGCGCTGCAGAGTAACCGGCAACCGCGTTGTTACGGGCCCTGGTTTACTCACAGGGGTGTACGGCGATCCAGTGCCGGGCGACATCTTCGCGCCGGCATATCCAGACCGCGTCGTGGGATTGCACATAATCGAGAAACCGTGCAACGCCGATGGCGCGGGCGGGGTGGCCACTTATGCGGCCATGTAGCCCTACGCTCATCAGCTTGGGGCGATCGAGGCCTTCACGCCACAGCATATCGAAGGCGCCTTTCAGCAACTGGTGGAAGCCGTCACCTGTTGTCACGCCGTTTGCCTGCAAGTAGCTGATGTCATTGTTCACCAGCGTGTACGGGATGATGAGGTGGGGGGGCGTGCCTTGCAACCAGTAGGGCAGGTCGTCGTTGTAGGCATCGGAGCTGTACAGCAGTCCGCCTGCCTCCAGCAACAGGCGGCGGGTGTTGTCACTGACCCGGCCGGTATACCAGCCCCGGGGTTGTTCACCGCAAATGTTTTCGATGATCTGGAACGTCTTCTGGATATCGCTGCGTTCCTGGTCCTCGGGCACTGGTCGATAATCTATCCAGCGGTAGCCGTGGCCCGCGATTTCGTGCCCCCCGCTATGCAGTGCAGCGCCCAGTTCGGGATTGAGCTCCAGGGCCTGGCCGCAGGCGAAAGCAGTCAGTGGTAACCCGCGGGAATTGAACAGTTCAAGAAGACGCCAGGCGCCTGCGCGTGAGCCGTATTCGTACATGCCCTCTACACTCCAGTCCCTTGCGTGCTGGCGGGCAGGCCGGCCGGGTAATTCGTGCAGGTAGGCTTCGGACTGGACATCGCCATGCAGCACGCAGGACTCGGCACCTTCTTCGACATTGAGCACGAACTGCACCGCCACTCTGGCGCCCCCTGGCCAGCGTGGGTGCGGTGGTCGCCCGGCATAGCCCGTCAGGTCACGGCTTCGCATCAGCCCAGCTCGAAGGTAGTAACGCCATAAATGCGCTCATGCCTCAGCGCCGGTGGTTCGCCCAGGTACATGCGGGCACAGCCAAACACTTCCGTCATGTTATGTTGCCGGACCAATGCCATCGCGGCAGGGTTGTTCTCCGGGGCGTCGAGGAACAGCGGGCCACCCGCGGCAAAGGCGGCGAGGTGGGTAAAAAGCGCGTTGGCAATGTCGGCATCGTCTGCGAACAGCGGCCCCACCTTGCAGCCTTCCCTGCATTGCCTGATGACACCGTAGCCCTGCAGCACGCCGTCTCGCCGGTAGGCCAGGGCAAGCCCTGTGGGTTGCTCGATCCAGTCTTGCAGAAACCCCGGGCGCGGCGCCGGGAAGCACTGGCGATCGTATGCCGCCAGGTGATCGAAGGGCAGCTCCGCCAGCGGAACGATGTGCTCATCCCGGGCGACGGTGCGGGCAAGCTCACCAGCGACATCGGCGCGAAACCGCAGGTTGCGGTGGGAGAACACAAAGCCGCCCCTGGCGTAGTAATCCTGCATGGTGAAGACACCATCCATGCCAATGGGCGCGCCTGGTTGCAGCCTGCCCAGCAGCCGTTCGCGCCGGGCGTGCCAGATCGTGTTACCCAGGCCCCGGTTGCGATACTCCGGTTTGACAATGAAAAAGCCCATAAAGCCATACTCGCCGGCATAGGACGTTATTGCTCCCCCACCGACCAGCTCAGCACCGAGATCCGCCGCGATAAAGGCTTCAGCGTCCGTGCGCCAAAAGATGTCGGCATCATCCAGGCCCGGGTTCCAGCCTTCCTGCGCGGCCCAGGCAACGAGTTGGTCAACCTCACTGCGGGTCATGTTGCGAATTACCAGTTGTTCTGACATCGGCATCCTCCAGTGGCTGCTCGACAATCTTGCTTCATATTGCGAGCCGGGCCAATAGCGGATTGCGTTAAAGACTTTAGTGACAGCCACCGATACGCAGTGTCTTCCGCCGGTGGCGCTTGCTTTCGGGCTCTTGTGCTGTGGGCAAACCGTTGGCCATGTTAATTCAAGGGCATATTGAGTAGACTTCTGCCGATTTGCAGCGACTTCAGGCTTGCACAACCGCAGTGCCTTGCTTGGGCGCTGGTTCAAACGGGGCTCCGGCAGTCGGCCTGATGGAGATGACCCTCCTGGAAAAGCCCAATAGTCGCCTGCAGAAAACCCGCTTGACTGACAATGGTCGCCAGCGATCGGCACAGCGCGGCGATGAATAACCCGGGGGGAAGGTATGGCACTGGACTACGGCACATTGGAGTTGCTCCGCCAGAACCACCCTGCCTGGCGCTTGCTGCGCGCTCAGCACGCGCCGCTGGTGGCCGGTTTTCTGCACCGGGTATTCATCGTGCCCAATGTCCGCAATTTGTCCCAGGCAGACCTGGTGGAGGCACTGGAAGACGAGCTCTTCGTCCTGCGCGGGCAGCTAGGGGCCGAGGCTTTTCCCGGAACCGCGCAAAGCTATCTCAACGATTGGGCTGAAAACGAGAAGGGGTGGCTGCGAAAATTCTATCCGACCGGCACGGACGAACCGCACTTCGACCTGACTCCGGCGACGGAAAAAGCGCTGGCCTGGCTGGAGGGACTGGCCGAGCGCTCCTTTGTCGGCACGGAATCCCGCCTGCTGACCCTGTTTGAGCTACTGCGACAGATGAGCGAGGGCAGCCAGACCGATCCACAGGTGCGAATCGCCGAACTGCAAAAACGCCGCAGTGATATCGACGCCGAAATAGCGCGCGTTGCGGCGGGGGATATACCACTGTTGGATGACACCGGCCTGAAGGACCGTTTTCAGCAGTTTTTGCAGCTGGCGCGGGAGCTGCTGACCGATTTTCGCGAGGTGGAGCACAATTTTCGCACCCTCGATCGACGGGTGCGTGAACGCATTGCCCTCTGGGAGGGTGCAAAAGGGGCGCTGCTCGAAGAGATCATGGGCGAACGCGATGCCATTGCCGACTCCGATCAGGGAAAGAGCTTTCGCGCCTTCTGGGATTTTCTGATGTCCCAGTCCCGACAGGAAGAATTGAGCCGCCTGCTGGAACAGGTTTTGTCACTTCCCCCGGTGCTCGCCATGCGCCCCGAAACCCGTCTGCAACGCGTGCATTACGACTGGCTGGAAGCGGGAGAACACACCCAGCGAACGGTGGCCAAGCTTTCCCAGCAGTTGCGGAGGTTTCTCGACGATCAGGCCTGGCTGGAAAACCGTCGGATCATGGATGTCCTGCACAGTATCGAGAACCACGCGCTGGCATTGCGCGAGGAGGTGCCAAAGGGGGATCTCATGCCATTGGCCGAGACCTCAGCAACGGTGGAACTTCCCCTGGAGCGCCCCCTCTACCGGCCGCCGCTCAAGCCCCTCATCGCCGAGGTGGTGCTGGACGAAGGGGATGCGGATGTGGATACGGCGGCTCTCTACGCGCAGGTGGTGGTTGACCGGGCCGAGTTGAACCGGAATATCCGGCAGGAACTCCAGAGCCTCCGCCAGATCAGCCTTGCCGAGGTGGTGACTCGCCATCCACTGCGCCACGGATTGGCCGAACTGGTTGCCTACCTGCAACTGGCCGGAGAATGGCCCAAAACGGCCGTGGACGATACGGTTGAGGAGCAGGTGAGCTGGCAGATGGAGACCGGCGTCTTGCGCCAGGCGACCTTGCCGCGCATTATCTTGCTGAGGAATTGATGATGAATGTTGAAGATACCGGCCCCGGCCTAGCGAGCCGCCCGAGCCACGATATCGCCCCCGTGGTTGTGCCTCTGCTCAAGGGCGTGATCTACCGCGAGGACAACCCGGGGCTTTGGGGCTCGCTGTTGCATCTGCAGCCGAGGGTTCGGGATTACGTGGCCGTACTCGGTCTGGAGCTGATGCTCGACGAGGCCGAAGGCTACGCTTTTCTGCGTTCCCGGCAGGATGACGACGAGGACAGTCAGGCCGTCATGCCGCGCCTGGTTGCCCGCAGGCAGCTCTCCTATCCGGTCAGTTTGCTGCTCGCACTGTTGCGCAAAAAGCTGGCCGAGTTCGACGCCGGTGGCGGCGACACGCGGTTGATTCTCTCCCGCGACGAGGTGGCGGAGTTGATCCGGATTTTTCTGCCGGCGGGCAGTAACGAGGTGAAACTCATCGACCAGGTCGATGCCACCCTGAACAAGATTGCCGAGCTGGGTTTTATCCGCCGCATGCGCGGGCAAGGCCAGATGATTGAAGTGCGGCGCATTATCAAGGCGTTTGTCGATGCGCAGTGGCTTGCCGATTTTGACAAACGACTGGCGGAATACCGACAGCAGCTTGCGCAACCGCTGGAGGAGGCGAATGACTGAGGCGCTTGAACTGGAGTTTATGGCCGACGACCAGCTGGCGGGATTTCGCCTGCAACGGCTCGAGGTCTTCAATTGGGGCACCTTTGACGGGCGGGTCTGGGCGCTGCGCCTGGGCGGAAAAAATGGCCTTCTCACCGGGGATATCGGTTCCGGCAAGTCGACTCTGGTCGACGCCGTCACCACCTTGCTGGTGGCGAGCCACCGCGTCGCCTATAACAAGGCGGCCGGGGCCGACAGCCGCGAACGTTCGCTCAGGTCCTACGTGCTGGGGTTTTACAAGTCGGAGCGGCAGGAAACCCTGGGCAGCGCCAGGCCGGTTGCACTGCGCGACCTCAATAGTTATTCGGTGATCCTCGGCGTTTTTCACAATGCCGGTTACGACAAGACCGTCACCCTGGCGCAGGTTTTCTGGATGAAAGAAGCAGGCGCGCAACCGGCCCGGCTGTATGCCGCCTGTGAACGCGACCTTTCCATTGCGGCTGATTTTTCCGGATTCGGCAGCGAGATGCTCGGCCTGCGCAAACAACTGCGCGCAAGCGGTGTCGATTTGTTCGACAGCTTTCCGCCCTACGGCTCGTGGTTCCGCCGTCGTTTCGGCATCGATAACGAACAGGCATTGGATCTGTTCCACCAGACCGTGTCGCTCAAATCGGTCGGCAACCTGACCGACTTCGTGCGCAGCCATATGCTTGAGCCCTTTGATGTCGCGCCGCGCATCACCGCCCTGATCGCGCATTTCGAGGATCTCAACCGGGCGCACGAAGCGGTGCTCAAGGCCAAACGCCAGGCCGCAATGCTGGAACCCCTGGTGGCCGACTGCGATCGCCATGGGGAATTGGTGCAAGCGGCGGATAGCCTGCGCGCTTGCCGCGATGCCCTGCGCCCCTGGTTTGCAACCCTTAAACTCGACCTGCTGGAGAAACGCCTTGCTGCGCTGAATGAAGAGCTGACCAGGCATTGCGTCGTCATCGAGCGGCTGCAGGGACAGCGGGGTGCCCAGCAGGAGCGCGAGCGCGAGCTGCGCCGTACCATCGCCGAAAATGGCGGCGACCGCATCGAAAGTATCGGTCAGGAAATCCTGCAACAACAGGATGAGCTGGAGCGGCGCAAGCAGAAAGCCTCGCGCTACGAGGAACTGGTGCGCGCCCTGGGCCAACATCCCGCTGCCACCGAGGAGGACTTTCTGCAGCAACGGTCCGCCATTGCCGACTGGCGCGAGACCACAGAACAAGCCGAAGTGCGTACGCAGAACGACCTCAACGAGACCGGTGTCCTGTTCGCCCAGGGGCGGGCTGAATACGATCAGTTGACAGCTGAAATCACGGGGTTGAAAGCCCGGGTCAGCAATATCGACGAACGGCAGGTCATCATGCGGCGTTCGCTCTGCCAGGCGCTGCAGTTGGCTGAAGAAGAGATGCCGTTTGCCGGTGAATTGCTGCGGGTGCGCGACGACGAGCGTGACTGGGAAGGTGCCATCGAACGGGTGCTCCACGGCTTCGGCTTGTCTCTGCTGGTTCCGGACCAGCACTACACCAGAGTCGCTGAATGGGTTGACCAAACCCACCTGCGCGGGCGGCTGGTGTATTTTCGGATGCGGGAGGGCGGGCGTGCCGAGTTGCCCTCGCTCCATCACGACTCGCTGGTGCGCAAGCTCCAGGTCAAACCCGATTCTCCCTTTTATCACTGGATCGAACGGGAGGTGGCTCACCGCTTTGACCTGGCCTGCTGCCAGTCCCAGGAGCAGTTTCGCCGTGAAACCCGGGCCATCACACGGGCCGGGCAAATCAAGGCACCCGGAGGGCGGCATGAAAAAGATGACCGGCATCGGCTCGATGATCGTCGGCGCTACGTGCTTGGCTGGAGCAACGCCGAAAAAATCGCGGCATTGGAAAAAGACGCCAGCCGCCAGGAAACACGTCTTGCTGAGCTTGCCGCTCGCATCAGCGCGCTGCAAAAGGAGCAGCTCGCCCTCAGGGAGCGACTCTCGGTGCTTTCAAAGCTGGGGGAATACGGCGACTTTCGTGACCTCGACTGGCAACCGGTGGCGATTGTGATTGCCAGGTTGGACGCCGAGAAGCGTGAGCTTGAAGCGGCCTCCGACCTGCTCAAGACCCTCACCGCGCAATTGGCCGCGTTTGAAGCGGAGTTGAAAGAAACCGAGGCCCAGCTTGATGAGCGCAAGGATAAACGCTCGAAAACCGAACAAAAAATCAGCACTGCGCAAGAGCTGCAGCAACAGGGGCAAGCCCTGCTGGCGGATACAAGCGACGAGACTATCCAGCGATTTACGCTGTTGGAAGCGATGCGCGGGGAAGCGCTTGGCAGTCAGGCGTTAACAGTCGAATCCTGCGACAATCGTGAGCGCGACATGCGTGACTGGCTGCAGGCCGGGATCGATGCCGAAGACTCCAAGATCAAGCGTTTGTCCGAAAAGATCATCAAGGCGATGACCGAATTCAAGAAGGAGTGGGCGCTGGAAACCCGGGATGTGGATGTCCATATCGCGGCCGGTCCTGAATTCAAGTCCATGCTTGAAGGGCTTTTGGCAGATGACCTGCCCCGTTTTGAAGGACGATTCAAGGATCTCCTGAACGAGAATACCATCCGCGAAGTGGCGAATTTTCAATCACAGTTGGCGCGTGAACGGGAAACCATCAAAGAGCGCATCGCGCAGATCAACCAATCACTCACCCAGATTGACTACAACCCGGGCCGCTACATCAGTCTCGAGGCACAGATGAATGTCGATACCGACATCCGTGACTTCCAAACCGAGTTGCGCACCTGTACCGAGGGGGCGCTCACCGGCTCAGAGGATACGCAATACTCGGAGGCAAAATTCCTTCAGGTGAAGCGAATCATTGAACGGTTCCGGGGCCGGGATGAATACGCGGATCTGGATCGGCGCTGGACGGCCAAGGTGACCGATGTGCGCAACTGGTTCGTGTTTGCCGCCAGTGAACGCTGGCGTGAGGACAACACGGAGCATGAACACTATGCGGATTCAGGCGGGAAATCGGGCGGCCAGAAGGAAAAGCTCGCCTACACCGTACTTGCCGCCAGCCTGGCCTATCAGTTTGGCCTGGAATGGGGAGCGGTGCGCTCGCGTTCTTTTCGTTTCGTGGTGATCGACGAGGCTTTTGGGCGCGGCTCCGATGAATCGGCCCAATACGGCTTGCAGTTGTTCGCCCAGCTCAATCTGCAACTGCTCATCGTCACGCCCCTGCAGAAAATCCATATCATTGAACCGTTTGTCGCAGGGGTCGGCTTTGTTCACAATGAAGACGGCCGCAACTCTGTCCTGCGCAACCTGAGCATCGAGGAATACCGGGCCGAGAAGCAAAGGATGCAGGGATGACATGGACCACCCCGGCCGACCTGAAAGCGCAGGTGCAAAAGCTCTGGGATCGTGGTTTGCTGCTCGCCGCCGTAGCCGGCGCCGGCGTGGAGCCGCTCTTCCCCCGGCGCCTGACGCTCAAGGGGCCTGGCTCCCGCGAACTGAGCGAACGGTTTCCCGAGGTGCGGGACTGGATTGCCGGGTTGTCGGCAGGCGCCGGCGCCTATCGAATTGAATGGCGCAGCTTCAGGCACCGGGTTCTTGGAACCAATGAAATTCCGGCGGCAATCTGGATCGACCGGCTGGGAGATGCGCTTGCACTGCTCGGCAAACGCCGGGCAGCAGATGAATTTGCTGCGCTGGTCGAGCTGACCCAACGCGAGCAGCCTGAATTGATCCCCTGGCTGGCAAAGCGACCATTGCGAGCCCTGGAATTGGCCGCAGAATGGCCGCGTCTACTGGCGTTGGTCGCGTGGTTGCTCAAGCATCCTCGCCCTGCGATTTACCTGCGCCAGATCGAGCTGCCGGGTGTTCATACCAAGTTGATTGAAGGGCATCGCGGGGTGCTGGCGGAGCTTCTCGACCTGGTGCTGCCGGAGGATGCCATCGATGCAGCCCATACCGGTGTTGGCGGGTTCTGTCGCCGCTATGGATTCCTCGACAAGCCTTCACGGGTGCGCTTCCGGCTGCTGGATTCGCATCTCCGCTTGCTGCCAGTGGAGGCCGACCAGGATATCACCCTGACCCAGGCAGCCTTCGCTGCACTTGCCTTGCCGGTGTCGAAGGTGTTTATCACCGAAAACGAGATAAACTTCCTGGCGTTTCCGGATGTTGCCGATGGGATGGTGATCTTCGGGGCCGGATACGGGTTTGACAATCTCGCCGCCGCCAGCTGGCTGCACGGCAAAGAAATTTATTATTGGGGGGATATCGATACCCACGGCTTTGCCATTCTCAACCAATTGCGCGGGCTGTTGCCCGAAGTTGTGTCTTTTCTCATGGATCAGCAAACGCTGCTTGCCCACAGGGCACTATGGGGCGTTGAAAGGCAACCCGAAACAGGACAGCTTGCGCGTTTGAACGCCGAGGAAAGGATGCTTTACCAGCAGTTGCGCCAGAACCACTGGGGGGAGCGAGTGCGGCTCGAGCAAGAGCGGATCGGGTTCGACTGCCTGTGCGATGTTGTGCGGGAGCTATGAAATGCAGCGGTTCCTGCCAGTGCACAACACCCGAGGCAACAAGCCGAGCAGAAAGTGCAAGCGAAACATGGCGAGAACCCCGGTAATCGCTATTGGATTAGACAATCTTTGAGTCTGTCCCGTTCCAATAGCGTTCTTTCAGAATGCGCTTGCACAGCTTGCCGGTCGGCAGTCGAGGCAGTTCCTCCTCGTAGTCGATACTGCGTGGGCATTTGTAGTGAGCAATATGCCCGCGAGCATAGGCGATCAGTTCTTCAGTGATCGCAGCAGACGGTTCCAAGCCGGGGATCAATTGCACCACGGCCTTCACCGCTTCACCCATTTCGTCGTCGGGCACGCCAACTACGGCCACATCCTGCACATTCGGGTGCATGATCATGGCATCTTCAATTTCCTGCGGGTAAATGTTCACCCCGCCGGAGATAATCATGAAGCTCGCCCGGTCTGTCAGGTACAGGAACCCCTCTTCATCGACATAGCCCACGTCGCCGAGGGTTGACCAGTTGGGGTGCTCCGGGTGTTGGGCGCCTTTGGTTTTTGCTTCGTCCTTGAGGTACTTGAACGGCATCTGCTCCATTTCGAAGTAGACGAGACCGGGTTCCCCGGCCGGCAATTCCCTGCCGTCCTCAGCGCAAATGTGAATGATGCCGAGAATGGCCTGGCCTACGGTGCCGGGCCTCGCAAGCCAGTCTTGGGGCGTGACGTGGGTCAGACCATTCAGTTCGGTGCCACCGTAGTATTCGTAGAGGATGGGACCCCACCAGTCGAACATCTGCTGCTTCACACCTTTCGGGCAGGGCGCCGCCGCATGGATCGCTACCTGGTGGCTGGAGAGATCAAAGCCCGACAGGTCTTTTTTATGCGTTTTCAACATACGCGAGAACATGGTCGGTACCCACTGGGAATGAGTGACCTGATAGTCCTGGATCGCCTGCAGTGAACCCGCCACATCAAATCGCGGCATCATGATTACCGTGCCGCCATTGGTATGGACGCCGGTGGTAAAACCGATCGGCGCCGCGTGATAGAGCGGTGCCGTCGACAGGTATACCGTGTCGGTGCCAAATCCCCAGATCAATTGCTGAAGCGCGCCGACCGGGCTGCCGGTTTCTGCGATGCTGCCCTGCGGAAGTGGTCGCAGAATGCCTTTGGGTCTGCCGGTCGTGCCGGAGGAATAGAGCATAATCGTGCCCGCGGGCTCTTCGGCGAGGATTGTTTTGGGGTACCCGGCCAGGGCTGCTGCGTAATCTTCAAACACACCCGGCGAGTCGCCTGTCATCAGCCAGCGTCTCACGCGCGGGCATTGAGCGGGCAGTGTGGTCGCCACTGCAGCGAGCTTGTTGGAGGTCACCACGATCTCGGATTCGGAATTGTCTACGATGTAGGCGGCTTCTTCAGCGCTGAGGGAATGGTTCACCGTGGTGATGTAGAGACCGGATCGAAACGCGGCCCAGACTACCTCGAAATAGCGGACATCGTTTTCCATGAAGATGGCGCAATGGTCACCGCGACGCAGCCCTGCGTCATACATCAGGTGTGCCATCTGGTTGGAGCGCTCATCCAACTCGCGGTAGCTAACCGTTGCGCCAGTCGCGCTGTTGATGACGGCCGGCTTGTCAGGAAATTCTTTTGCCCACTTGCCCGGATACATGGCTTCTCCTTACTTATTTTAGGTTTTTATTCGCACTTCCAGAGTGCTTGGTGCGCGGAAACAACAGTAAAACCACCTGGTTCCCGCTTGAGTAATCCTAATCGAATTTCCCGAAATCTTCAGTCTGGCTGCTGCGCTGCCCATCCACCTGGCCTCCCAGCGGATAAGATTGACCGAATTCATCCCGACAAACCGGCGTACTCTCCCTACGCCGATCGCAATTATCCGTCGCTGCCATTGTTTGGTGATACCCATCTTCATACCGCGTATTCGATGGACGCGGGTGCATCAGGTACCCGGCTCGATGCCCGGGATGCCTATCGCTTTGCACGGGGCGAGCAGGTGACTTCAAACACGGGACAGCCCGTAAAATTGTCGCGCCCGCTGGACTTTCTGGTGGTGGCTGACCACTCGGATGGCTTCGGATTCTTCCCGCTGTTGAATGCCGGTGCCCCTTCTCAATGGTTTGTCCCCTATTACCTGGATATCGGCGCGGGCGATTCGGACCTCACACTGCAGGTCCTGGCTGGTATTGGTTACAGGTTTTCCTGGGGCGAGGTGGTAGGTGCCTGGCGTTATCTTGCTTATGACCTGCCTTCAGACAAGGCCATAGCGGACGTGAATTTCAATGGCCCGGCAGTCGGCGCGGTATTCAGGTGGTAGCTACGCCCTGGCTTGTACGCAGTGGTTGCGCTCGCAATTCCAGACGTTCAAGGTTGGTATTGGCTGGGAAAGCTGACCGGTTACAGTCTATGATGCGCTCAAAGCAGGTTGCGCTTTGTCCGTGAGTTGGTGGCGGAGAGCTGCGCTTCGCCGCGGCTTGGCCAGCTTTGGTGGCGAGCGTGGGATAGCCCACAATAATAAAAACGGCGCCAATACCGATAGGAGGTGGGCGAAAAGGGAATGGGGTCCGGCATAGGAGCCAAGGACTTTCGCATGGTATTTATCTGTCATACTGACGACGCAATGAATCGTTTTATCAACAAGGGCTGAGCGTATGGCATCCAGGGCGGTACTGCCGCAAAGCCGCGCAGGGCGCCCTTGCCAATGAACGCCAGAGGCTCCGCTGAGAAATTACCGAAATAATCAGAGCTGCCTTAGCTAATAACCGGATTGCCACTTCTGGTAACCGCCAAAGGCATCAAATTCTGGCAACACGGCGAGTAAAATTAATGGAAGTATCAATCGATCCACGCTTTTGCGGCCCGGACAACTCCGGTAACGGCGGCTACAGCTGCGGAATGCTCGGCCAGCACATTCAAGGCCCCAGCAAAGTACGACTGATGGTCCCGCCACCACTGAATACCCCGCTGCAAATCGTCATTGATGGAGAGCAGAAGCTACTCATGCAGGGTGAAACTACCGTCGGCAGCGCCACACCCTGTACCATGGATGTCAGCACAGTCCCGCCAGCCCCGACCCTGGAGCGCGCCCGCGCCGCACGTCAGGGATATACCGGCCACCTGAATAGTGTCTATCCCCGCTGTTTTGTCTGTGGCACGAACCGCGAGCCCCATGACGGTCTTTGCCTGTTTACCGGCGCGGTCGAAAACAGCGATCTGGTGGCCTGCGACTGGCAGCCACAACCTGACCTGCTCGACAGCGATGAAAATATCAAAACCGAATTTATCTGGGCGGCACTCGACTGCCCCGGCTTCTTCGCACTGCGCGAACCACTTAGCCGCGAAAAAATGTTTTTGCTCGGCCAGCTCGCGGTCGAGGTTTTGGCCGACATCCCTGGCGATAATCCTCTGGTTGTTTACGCTTGGAAGGAGCGTGTCGAGGGGCGTAAATACTTTTCCGGGTCAGCTATTGCTAGCGCAGAGGGGCAAATACTGGCCCATTCGGAGCAGGTGTGGCTTGAATTGAAAAGTATTCAGATATAGCGCTTTAAGTGGCGCTGGACAGTAGCGTCGGGTGGCCCATCCTATTTCACCCGGTAGCGTCGGTTGCCACCGTTCAAGGCCTTTTAAGGCGTGCCGGAGCGGAATTTACAGCAGGAAGCTGCAGTGTTGCGCCGGAGCAAAAAAACCGTCAGCATCATAACCGTTTGCCACGGCCTCCGAAGTTATGAGCAGTGGCCGTAATGCGCCAGCCCGGGAAACTACCCGCAGCATTGCGCCGGGTCAGGCCGGCCTTGAACTGAAGGAGATTGACATGGATTTGCCATCGCACGAGCACCAGCGAGACAGCAGCGCTTCCGGCAGGTCGTTGCCGTCGGATGCCAAATCCCATTGCTCTGCTCGTTGTCTGCTGATCGCAGCATTAGCTGCGATACCGCTGCTGGCTGCCGACGTGAGCGCTGCCACCAAGGAGGTAGCCGACGCGATCTATTACGGCGGCCCGATTCTCACCATGGAAGACGCCATGCCCCGAGCCGAGGCCGTCGCCATCAAGGACGGCCGCATCCTGGCGGTCGGTAATCAGTCCAGCGTGATGCCCCATCGCGGCAAGAACACCCAGCTGTTCGAGTTGGGTGACAGGGCCCTGTTGCCGGGCTTCGTGGACAGCCACGGGCATGTGGTGATGGGCGGGCTTCAGGCGCTGTCCGCAAACTTGCTGGCTCCCCCCGATGGCGAGGTCACCGACATACCGGGGCTGCTTGCAACGCTCAAGGCCTGGGCTGCGGCAAATGCCGACAAGGTCGCCGCCGCCAACCTGATCGTCGGCTTCGGTTACGATCAGTCCCAACTTGCCGAGCAGCGCCACCCGACCCGGGGCGAACTCGACACGGTATCGACACAGGTGCCGATCATGATCGTCCACCAGTCGGGCCATTTTGGCGTGGCCAATTCCAAAGCGCTGGAATTGGTGGGATTCAACGCCGAATCCACGGACCCGGAGGGGGGCGTCATTCGCCGCGACGCCGAGGGTAACCCGGACGGTGTACTGGAAGAGAACGCTTTTTTTGCCGCGCTCGGCGGGGTGATGAAAGGGCTGGGTGCTGATGCCTACAAGACCTTTGCCCAGGCAGGGGCAAAGTTGTGGTCCAGCTTCGGCTATACCACCGCACAGGAGGGGCGGGCGACGCCCGGCATCGGCGAGATCGCCAAGCAGGGTGCGGCCGAAGGCATCTTCCCGATTGACGTGGTGGTGTATCCGGATGTTCTCGTCAATCGCGACTACATCGCCGCAAACGTTTCCAGCACCTACACCAACCACCTGCGCATCGGCGGGGCAAAGCTCACCATCGACGGTTCACCCCAGGGCTTCACCGCGCTGCGTGACCGGCCCTATTACGCCCCGGTTGGCGACTACCCACCGGGGTATGCGGGTTATGCATCAGCGAACATGGACCAGGTGACCGATGCGGTGAACTGGGCCTTTGCCAACAATATCCAGATCCTTACCCACGCCAACGGCGAGGGCGCGTCGGACAGGCTGATTGCGGCAATCGACGCGGCCACCAGAAAATACGGTCCAGCGGACCGGCGCCCGGTGCTGGTTCACGGCCAGTTCTTGCGTATCGATCAGGTCGATGCCCTGCAGCGCCTCGGCATTTTTCCCTCGCTGTTTCCCATGCACACGTTTTACTGGGGTGACTGGCACCGGGATCACACGGTCGGCCCGCTGCATGCAGACAATATCTCGCCCACCGGTTGGCTGGTGACCCGGGGGATGAAGTTCGGCACGCATCACGATGCGCCGGTGGCATTTCCGGACAGCATGCGGGTACTCGACGCGACGGTAACCCGGCGCACGCGCTCCGGCGATATTCTTGGGCCCAACCAGCGGGTCGATGTCATGACCGCGCTCAAGGCGATGACGATCTGGCCCGCCTGGCAGCACTTCGAGGAAAATGACAAGGGCTCGATCAAGGCTGGCAAACTGGCCGATTTCGTCATTCTGTCGCAGGACCCGACCCGGGTAGACCCGGAAACCCTGGACCAGTTGCGGGTGCTGACCACTATCAAGGAGGGAGGGGTCGTCTACGATGCCGAGCTAGCCGGCGAGACTGCAGGGTATCGCGGCGAGTTCCCGGGCAAAGTTGCGCTGGCTCCGGGTTTCGAGTTTCTCGAAGCCATGGAGAAAGGGAGCAGCGCCTGGCAGCCAAACTAAGAGCGCCCGGGCGATTGCCAAATTGCCTGTCGTGACCCCCAAGGGTCAATGGACGCCGCACTGGTGCCAAGGGGCTGCGTCGCGGTGACAAGTTGTTGCAACACAACGCAAGCAAGCCCTCAGCAGCCTGCTATGGGCTTACAGCCTCAAGCCACCGTCGATCTCCACGATGCGACCAGTAATGTAGTCGTTTTCGAAGATTTCTATCATGGCCCGGGAAATCTCCTCGGGTTCGGCCAGGCGACGCAGTGGAATCTGGGCGGTGATGACGTCCAGCACCGTCTGGTTCATGTTGGTAACCATTTCGGTGGCGGTAAAGCCCGGCGCAATGGCTGCGCAGCGGATATTGTGGCGCGCCAGTTCCTTGGCCCAGCAAACCGTCATGGCCGCCACCGCCGCCTTGGAGGCGGAATAGTTGGTCTGACCCATGTTGCCGGCGCGGGAAATGCTGGAGATATTGACGATGACGCCCTCGCAACCGTGGGTCACCATATTGGCAGCGGCTTCCCGGCCGCAGAGAAATACCCCGGTCTGGTTGACGGCAATCACCGCATTCCATTCGTCCAGCGACATTTTTTTGCGTATTTCGTGATGGTCCGCTTTTATCAGCATGTGATCGCGGGTGATACCGGCGTTGTTGATCAGGCCATTGAGGGCGCCAAAGTCGTTACAGACATTGGCAAACAGGCCGACCACTTCGTCTTCGATCGCAACATTGACCTTGTAGCCCTTAGCGTCGCAGCCTTTACCCTTCAGCGACTCGACGGCGGCGTCGAGGCGTTGCTGATTCATATCGACCAGTGCCAGGCGTGCGCCACGCCCCGCCAATTGTTCGGCCATGCAGAAACCCAAACCCTGGGCCGCACCGGTTATTACGATAACTTTTCCGTTTAAATCCATTTTCTCCCCCTGTTGGTTGGCTTTGCTTGGTAGAACCACGTCTCGTGCTGGCAGTAATGGCTGCCGGCCAGCCGGCCAAGTGCTCCGGGATGCAACTACTACATATCAACCGTTCTTGACGACGGATTGCAGGTATTTTGCGTGCCTGTGCCTATCGAGTGTCCATGCGCCACTCGAATCCTGGCGCAGGTCTGCCTGGTCATATCGGGCGCTGAAAGCAGTGTGCAGATGACACCTGATGGCGGCCAGGCGGCGGGTATTGCAGAAGTAGCGAATAGATCGTACCCGCTACATTATCTTACAGAATTGTGGGATTGCGGCCAGTAGACCAACGTCCAATGGCTCGACCAATGCGCCGGGCTACTTGAATTCGTATTCCAGCGTCAGCTTCCAATTTACATCGGCGGTCTCGCTGTTGGTCCCCAGGATAGCGCCGAATTCCCAGTAGAGTTTCCTGCCGGCTCCTGCGCGCCAAAGCCCGGTCAAAACGGGGCCAATGCCCTGGGTATCCTGCCCCTGGTAGAACTCCAGCGCGGGCTCCAGGCGCTCATTGTGGCGGTAACGCAGTTGCGCCGAAAAAGCCGTTTCCCACTCGTTGTCAATATCTGAACCCCATTCGTAGACAAGCGCAAGATTTGCCGTGCCCACCCAGCGAGACCATTCATGCAACACTATGAGGCTGCTACTTGCTTCCCAGATATCTTCACCGCGCTCCCTTTCCAATTCGAACAGCACGCCCCAGTCGTTGTTGAACTCGCCCTGTTCGGTAAGCTGCCATTTCAGTTCCGCCTCGTAAGCCTCCAGCGCAAAGCTTGCGCCCGGCTGATCGATTCCTATCAGGTAAACTTCGGCAAACAGGCGCTCTGACAACGCCTGGCCGTATCCCAGAGTATGTCGCCAACGACCGTCTAACTTAGAACTCGAATCCTGCTGCAGCAGTGCGCGGTATTCAATTTCCTTCTCCAATAGCTGGACGTAGGGGTTGTATACCTTGTCGATTCTGGAGCCGTCTGCATAAAGCCGCGCACTGCTGGCTAGCGTTAACAGGGCCATTAGAATCCTTAACCGGGTGGAATACATAGAATCACAGCGTTGCAATAGGATGTGACTGGCCAGCGCGCGCTCTTTTCACGATAGCAATAACTCCAACGATAATAACAATGGACGTCAGGTAGACGATCACCTCCTGCTGTGAAGGCGTGGCTTCGTAGCCGAATACCGCGTAGACCACCTGCCCTGGAAGCGAGGCTTCGGGTAGCAGTGCATTGGTGTCCCACAGCGGGTGACCCGCGCTTAGCCAGTCGGCCTGAATCAGCAGGCCAGCGGCTTGTACCATCATACCGCCTGCGACCAGTGCCAGTATGCTGGTATAGATTGTGCGCGCCAGCGGCATGGGCTGGCTGACAAGGCCATAGTAGACAATGGCGCCGGCGCTCATTCCTACTGCGAGACCAATAAATCCACTGGTTGCTGCAGTTAACAGGCTGTCTCCCGATTGCAGGAAGCCTGAATAAAACACGATCAACTCGCTGCCCTCGCGAGTAATGGCGAGGGCAACGGCGACCGCCATCAGGACTTTGAGGGGCAAGCTACCCCTGGCAGGGCCAGCATATTGAACAGCTATTATCGTTACCAACAAGCCGTAGATAGCAAACTGCAGGCCGGCATTGATGACCTCTTGCCCGACGTAGTCAAACAACTCTGAAATCGCGGCCAGGTTGATTGCGTAGATGAATGCGCCGGCCGCCCCCAGGACGAAAGCTGCCCACAGCCAGGAAAAGCGGATATGTGAAGTCCTACTGACGCAAAGCAGCACACCGATAAGAATGCTCGCTTCCAGGGTTTCCCGTAACACAATAACAACGATGTCCAGTAACATAACCCGGTTACCTTGCGATTAGCTTGCCCTGCGCCGTAGACATATTGAATTCGCCGAAAAAAGGATAGACGCCGGGTTTCAGGGGCCCGACAAAAATAACCGTCTTGCTATCACCCATAATCACCTTTTCCCTGTTCAGCTCATAGCTTTCAAACTCTTCAGGTGTGGCGTCCTGGTTGACGATAAAAAGCTTTATCTTCGTATTTGCCGGTACGTCCAACTCCGCGGGGTAAAATAAATGGTCCCGGATGGTGATGGTGAAAACCGGCTTTTGGGCCTGGGCGTTGGCGGCAATCAGCAGCAATAAACCCAGTAGCAGTCTCTTTGCCATCAGCCGTCTTCGCTCTCGTCGGTTGCAAAAATGACCTCCAGCGCCAGACCGCCCAATGTCGCAGAGCGGGAGAAAAGAACCCTGCCCCGGTGGCGCTGGGCAATAGCGGATACGATGGACAGGCCGAGGCCGCTGCCGACGACGCTGGTGGCGTGGCGATCACCGCCCACGCGATAGAACCTGTCCAGCACCCGGGAGTATTCAGCGGCCGGAATACCAGGCCCGGAATCCTCTATCAGCAGGCTGGTGCTACCGGTTTTTGCGCTGGTGGTAATGCAGATCCTGCCATTTACCGGCGTGTATTTAGAGGCGTTGTCGATCAGGTTACGCAATAAAACGCAGAGTTCATTGGGGTCTCCCTGCAGCAGGGCCCTGCCGCCTTCGAGCTCTATGGTTTGCTGCCGGGCATCGATCAAATCGTACTTTTGCGAAACTACCTCTCGAGTAAGCCCGCTGAGGTCACAAAGCTGCAAATCGGTAGTGCCCGGCGCAATGGATGTACGGTGAATCTCCAGTAGTTGCTCGATACAATGCTCCATTCTCTCGGTGCTGCGCGTCAGCATCGCCACCTCATCGACATCGCCCAGTTCATTGGCAAGGTTATGCAGGTTGACCTTGAGGGCGGCCAGCGGTGTCCTGAGTTCATGCGCCGCGTCAGCGGAAAATCGACGCTCCCGTTCAAACGTTTCTGCAAGTCGTGAAAATAGGTTGTTCAGTGCCGAGACAATGGGTTCGAGTTCCCCCGGGTAACCCTGCACTGGCAGTGCAGAAAAATCGTTAGTCTCTCTGTGCACGAGCTGTCCGGTCAGGCGCTTGATGGGCTTCAGGCCAAAGCTAACCACCAGGAACACCAGTAAGCCGACGAGGGGCAACACCCACACAATAGGGGCTATCGCCCTCAGGAGAATCTCTTCGGTCAGGGCAGAATAGATGTTCTGTTTCGAGGCGACGATGAGGGACGTATCGCCGGGTTCAAGCACTTTACCGAACGCCCGCCAGCGGTGCCCGCTGAAGCTGGTTATGTGAAAACTGCCGTTGGGATTGGTAAAAAGCGTTTCCGGAGCATTGTGCGAGCGGCGTGCCAGCGCCGAGCCCCGCCAGACCTGGAACAGCGTATTGTCGTTGAAGAGACGCTGGGGCACTTCGCTGTTTTCCGCGATCAGGGTGGATAGCGAGTTGAATCGTTCGAGAATCTGTTCATCCACCAGTTTGTCGGCGTGCTCCAGGCTATCCCGGTAGCCACGCAAGGCAGCGATAAAGTTGCTCAGGCAGATTACAGACAGGGTCACTATCACGAGGTAGGTGCGTATGGACTTCATTGCTTAAGCGCCAGGGCTATCGAACTGCCGCTGCCGGGCTGGTCCCGGAGGGGCGGGTCAGCGCAGGGGATAGCCGATAAACCCGGTGCGGGATGCGCCGTTGGTGCCGATGCGACGACAGCGTCTTTTTGCTGCCATTGGCTACCGTGCATCCAGGTGAATCGTATAGCCAACGCCGCGTATGGTTTTGATAAAGTTGTCCGGTAGCTTTTTGCGCAGGTTGCTGATGTGCACCTCGATGGTATTGCTACCAATCGCCTCACCCCTTTCGTAGAGATTACTTTCCAGCATATCCCTGGTTTTCACCCGTCCGGCTTCCTCCATCAGTAGCTTGAGCGTCATGAACTCCCTCCTCGGCAGGTGCACCTCGACACCATCCACCTTCAGGCGATGGGCCGCGGTATCGAGGACCACCGTGTCAATTGTCACTTCGCTGCTTGCGGCTGTCCCCAGGCGCCGCTGCATAACCCTCAGCCTTGCCAGTAGCTCAGGCATCTCGAAGGGTTTTTGTAGATAGTCATCGGCGCCAACATCCAGTGCATTCACCTTGTCATTCAGCGCACTGCGGGCTGTCAGCACCAGTACCGGTGTGCCGTACTTTTTCCGCCGCATATATTTGAGAACTTCGATGCCGTCCATGTCCGGCAACCCCAGGTCGAGTACGACCAGGTCGGGAGCAAATCGGGCCAACGCGATTTTTGCGTTGGCGCCCATCACCTCCTGCGCCATGGTAAAGCCCTCGGACTGCAACGCCCTCACCAGTCCCGCGGCGAGATCCCGGTCATCCTCTACCAGCAAGACCTTCAAGCCTTATCTCCGGGCGCTGACCTGGGTGAGATGGGCATCTACCTCCTCCAACATGGCTCGGATTTCCTCCCTGCGACCACTGTCAGCAAGTTCCCGGCCCGGTCGCGGTGGGGCCTTGAGCGCGGTGTGAAGGTGCTGCGAAGATTGCTGATAGCGCTTCTCCCGCCGCAGGAAATCACCGTAGAAGTAATTAGCATCAATGCCTTTCGGGTTGATGTCCAGCGCTTTTTTCAGAAGGTGTTCGGCCTTATCGTCGTCACCGAAACCGATGGGCCAGCCAGGTACATTGAAGTACAGGGTTCCCAAACTGGTATAGGCGGAACCCTGCAGTGCGCTGGCATCCAGGGCGATGGCTTTTTCGAAGTCGCTTTTGGCGGCCTTGGCGTATTTCAAGGCGCCGATACCCCCCTTGGCTCCGGCATAGCTCGACTGGATGATGCCCCGCCAGATATAGACGGCGGCTTCATCGGGATAGGCGCTGACCCGGTCGCCAGCTTCTTCGATCAGGGCGACAAAGGCGCGTTGCTGGTCTGCGCCATCGAGCTGGTAATTATCGATCGCCCACTGCTGTTGCAGATAGGCAACGGCGTCCTCGGCGGTACCCGCGAGGCTCGCCATGCTGATGCCCGCGGTCAAGGCCAGGGTGAGTAATGTTTGCTGCAAGTTCATGGTGTTCTCCTGTTGATGATGTCCACCGGTTGAGCAACCCGGCAGTGACGTTTGATGGTGGCCAGTTGCCTGGCAAGCGCGCTGTCGACGACTGACGGCAACAAGCCGTTGAGCCTGACAAAGAATCGCTCGGGCCAGCCGAGGTAGCGATTCTGAGATTTGTCCACTTCCATTGCGCCAAGCAGTTGCCGTGCCACCCACTCGGGGCTGTCGACGGCGTTGCCCAGTTCCTGGTTCATTTGCCGGGCCCGGTCGCTGTTTAGTTCGGTATTGGTGGCCCTGGGCGCAAAATAGACGACCTTAATATTGCTGTCAGCGAGTTCCCGGCGCAGTGCTTCCGTAAACCCGCGCAACCCGAATTTACTGGCGCAATAGACGGTTGATCCGGCATAGCCGATGCTGCCAAGAATTGAGCCGACATTGATGATGGTGGCCCGTTGCTGGCTCTGTAGTAGCGGTAGCAGCGTTCTGCAGACGTTGATTGGTGCTGCCAGGTTGGTCGCGATGATGTCGTCGACATCGCTGTGATTGGCTTCCGTCAGGGTGGCGAGTTGGTTGACTCCCAGGCAGTTGACGAGGACGCTCGCGTTGAATTGAGCCGCCGTTTCACCCAGTTGCTCAACGCCTGCCCTGGATGTCAGATCGGCGGCCAGCATGACATGATCACGGCCCTGTAGTGCAGACAACAGGGTTGTCAACTTTGCCGTGCTTCTTCCCGTCAGCAACAAGCGGCAGCCTGCCGCATCCAGCGCCCTGGCAATGGCGCTTCCTATGCCACCGGTTGCCCCAGTAACAATCACGTTTTTACTTTGTATTGCCATGCTTTCACCCCGATTCCGCTTTTCTCTCTGTACCCACCGTGCCGCTGCATCGGTCAAGCAGCGATCGGCAGCGCCTGGTCCGCCGCCAGTTCCCTGAATACATTGCCGTACAAGTGGTAGAAGGCCCTGGCGGAGTGAATGATCTGCTGTTGTTCCGCGGGATCGCCAATCCGGTTCATCAGGCCCTTGAAAAACTCGATGTGCTGCTGGTCCAGCTTGCCGTGGGATCGAAGGTAGCTGAACGCGCGGGTCGGCAAGCCCAGCGTCGCCTGAATCCTGTCGGCCGCGGTGTCGGCAATAGTGATACTGGTGCCCTCAAGCACATTGACCATACCGAAGAAACCCAGGGGGTTGACCCGGGTGATGGTGTCGTAGGCATAGGACACCATCAACTCGGTGGACAGGTTCGGTGTGCTGTGGCGGGCCTTTTCACTGTCGTAGCCACAGGCGGCGATATCATTGAGTATCCATTCCTGGTGTCCCAGCTCTTCCTCGATATACTCGGCCACGGCATTGCGTAACCATTCCTTCGATTCCGGCAGTCGCGCGCCGGTCGCCATCAACAGGGGCGTGGTGTGTTTGACGTGGTGATAGGCCTGCTGCAGAAAGGCGACGTAGTCACCCAGGCAGATGTCTCCCGCCAGGCAGGCGTCAATGATCGGCGCAGTCATCAGGTAGTCCCGTTGCTCGCTGGTCTCGGATTGAAGGCGTTGATAAAAGGTCATTGCGGTTCCTCTAAGTGGCAATATCCAGGGGGTTGACTGCTGGCAGTCAGTCGCTCGATAACGGCGGCAAATGCGGTCTCAATTTGCCGGCGCTGCAAGCGGCCATTGGCGGTGACATAGGGGTTGATCTCGGCCTCATCGAGGCGGGCCCAGGATCTGACGCGGGCATAGTCGGGCAGCTTCAGGTTGACCTGCTGGATCCAGGCGCCAATCTTGCTGGCGTCTATGGATGCGGGCGCAGACAGCAATGCGCAAAGGGCGGGCATGCCATCGCCGAGCACCAGGCACTGGCTGAGCATCGGTTTTGACAGCAGGGCTGACTCTACCCACTCGGGGCTGACATTGCGCCCATAACTGGTGATCAGGATATTTTTCTTGCGGCCGCTGATGCGCAGGAAGCCATCGTCGAGGGTGCCAATGTCACCGGTGTGCACTTGCTGTGGGTGCCAGCTTTCAGGTAAACCCAGGTAACCGAGATGACTGGCGCCGCTCACCACCACTTCGGAATCGTCCTCTATTGCGACCGTGCAGTGGGGTAGCACTTGCCCTGCGAGACCGGGCCGATTGTTATCGGCAGTATTCAGCGCCACCACCGAGCCGCACTCGGATAAGCCGTAGCCCTGGAAAACGGGCAGCCGATAGCGACCGGCTTGATCGAGTAGCTCGCTAGCAACCACACCGCCGCCGACCGCCACAAATTGCAAACTGTGCGGCGGCCGCCAGCCCATCTGGCAGGCGGCGACCAGCGCGGTCAGCAGTTGGGGAATCAGTATCAGGGTGTTCGGCTGCGTCCGGTCGATGCATGCCAGCAAGGCCTGTGGGTCGAGGCCGGAGCTGCCGAGCATGCCCCGCTCTGTGTCGCTGGCCAGGATCACCGTGCCGGCGCAGAGCAGGGGGCTGTAGACGCCCGCCAGGTTCTCCAACAGGGTACCCAGGGGCAGCAGGCAGAGGTGTTTGGGTTGTTGGCAGCCAATGACCTGGGCCAGTGATTGCGCAACCTGCCACTGGTGTTCGTTGCTGAGGCAAACACCTTTGGGATTGCCCGTTGAACCGGAGGTAAAGGTGATCTTACCGGTTTGCTCTGGCACGATGCCGGCGCTGGTGCCTGTTAGTCGGTAGCAGTAAAGCGACGAGTACTGTCGCTGTTGCAGGGGACGAATGGCTGTGCCTGCGACTGTCACCAGTTGCCGGTCCAATGTCGGTTGATCGCTCAGCACGATGTCTGCGCCCGACTGCAGCAGGCACTGCACCATCTGGTCGGGCGAGAAAAATGCCGGCAGCGGCACACAGGGCAGTCCCGCCTCCTGGCAAGCCAGGTCGGCAATCACCCAATCGATACTGTTTTCCGCGTGCAGGGCAACCATTCTGCCATTGAGTCCGGCCAGCCAGGCACTGTAGCGGCGAACCTCCTCCAGCAGCGCGGCATAGCTTAGCGCGCGGCGGCTGCTCAACAGTGCCGGCTGACCGGGGTCGCAACGTTTCGCCAGTGAAGCCAGGCGAGCACTGATTGCTGTCATGGTGTTATTCGCCCTTGAGTCTGCGGTAACGTGAAAGCGCGCTGGCGATTTCCCGGCACTGGTTCTGGTACTGGAGTGCCAGGGAGCATAATTTTGGGTTCATGCCGATGATGGTCTCTGCCCGGGAGATATTGCCGACCATCACCCGGGGCTTATTGGCGTAATAGGTACCCCAGCTGCATTTGTCGGCGCTGAGTCGATCGGGATCGGCCAACACCAGTTGCTGAGGATTGAAACCCAGGCGCTTGAGCAAGCGCTCCACTTGTTCCGTGACGGTAAAAACCATCCATTGATAGCCGGCTCTTGCCAGCGACATGGCGAGTGTTACCAGCAACAGCGGTCCATAGCCATTGCGGGAGACCACCAGGTTGCCGACTTCGGCCAGCGAGCTTCGATCTACCGGCTGCCTGGATAGCTCCGCCACCTGGTGCTCGATGGGGGCATCCAGATATTGCTCCAGAAACATGGGGCGGTAGTGACCCGGTCTCAGCCCAAAGGCGCCCACGGTCGCATCTGCCTGTGAGATACGAATGATAATTGGCAGAAAATGTTGCAACTCGGCGTTATAAATGCGGCGGTACTTGTCGGCGATGAAGCGCTCCGCCTGCCCGCGTGCCGGGTCGCTCCTGAAGAGCAGTTCGATCTGGCTGCAGGGCAACCCCGCGCAGGCAGTCGTTACACAATCACTGTTCACAGTGTCTAGGGAGCCTTGCTGGGTCATGTTGGTCATCCACTGTCTTTCAACAGTTGTGATGGTAGAGAGGCAAGCTTAAGGAAACCTTAGGGAGTGAAAAATTCGTCGCAAAAGCGAGCAGGCCCGATACGATAGCGGGGCATTCCCCGGGCGCTGGCACATCCCGCTACCCGGAGCGGGAAGGTAGCGGGGGCCGCGGGCCATTGGTCAACAGGAGCGGTTCTGCTCTGGGCGTTCGAGCCGGTTTCTGTGCGCTCCCTGCCTGTGTTACGTTATGGCCCTGGTGGCAGGCGGCAGCTTCGCAATCCGCAGCGTACTTTGACTATTTTGGGTAATTTGGCTTGAATTCACCAGGATCGCCCGACATTGCCCTCACTCCCTGGCTGGCGCTGGTGCCGGTTCTGTCCCTGGTGCTGCTGCTTGCACTGTCGGTTTATCTGTTCGGGGCGGACTCTTCCTATGGCGCCAACCAGATCGCATTGGTGCTTGCCACTGTTATCGCGGCTCTGGTTGGTCTGCGTGCCGGCATGTCATGGAAGTCGGTACAGGACGGGATCGTCAATGGCATTGCCATGGGGCTCTGGCCCAGCCTTATCCTGCTTGCCGTGGGGATGCTCATCGGCACATGGATTCTGGCCGGTACGGTGCCGGCAATGGTTTACTACGGCCTGGAGGTGCTTAACCCGGGGATTTTTTACGCCGCCAGTGCAGCCATCTGTGCCATCGTGGCTATCAGTGTCGGCAGCTCGTGGACCGTGGCCGGCACCCTGGGCATCGGCCTCATGGGCATTGCCGGCAGCTTCGGACTGTCGCCGGCGGTGACGGCAGGGGCCATTATCTCCGGCGCCTACTTTGGCGACAAGCTGTCACCCATGTCCGATACCACCAACCTGGCGTCCGCGGTTACCGCGGTCGACTTGTTCGAGCATATCCGCCATATGCTCTGGACGACAGTCCCGGGCTTTGTGCTGGCTCTCATCATCTTTGCCCTGCTGGGCAACTCGAATGCGACTGCACCCGATGAAATCATCGCCCTTCAGCAGTCAATTGCCACCGAGTTCACTATCGGGCTGCACCTGCTGTTGCCCCTGGCGCTGATGCTGCTGCTGGTAATCAAGCGGGTACCGGCCTACCCGGCAATTATTGCCAGTGCACTGGTGGGAGCAGTTTTTGCCGTGCTCTTCCAGCCCCAGGCGGTGATCCGTCTCGCTGGGGATGGCGGGGACATGGGCCGATTTTTTGTCTTGCTCAAGGGTACCTGGATAAGCCTTTTCGATGGCTACACCTCCACCAGCGGCAACGAATCCCTGGATGCCTTGCTCAGCAAGGGCGGCATGAGCAGTATGCTCAATACCCTGTGGTTGATTATCTGCGCCATGGGCTTGGGCGGAATCCTCGAGCGCACCGGTATTTTGCACTACCTGCTGCAATTTGCTCTGCGGGGCGTGCACAACACCGGTACGCTGGTAGGGACGACAGTGGTGACTGGCATCGGCGCAAACCTGCTGACCGCGGACCAGTTCATTGCCATTGCCCTGCCGGGTCGCATGTACAAGGATGAGTACGAGCGACGCGGTTTGTCGCGCCTCAACCTGTCGCGAACGCTGGAGGATTCCGCGACCCTGACATCGGTACTGATCCCCTGGAATACCTGTGGTGCCTATATGTCAGCCACCCTGGGCGTAGCGACACTCAATTATGCGCCTTACGCATTTTTTAACTGGCTGTGTCCGATCATTGCCATCTTTTATGGCTTTGCCGGGATTGCGCAAAAGCCGGCCGACGCGCCGCCGCCATAGCCCAGCCGTTAGGGCGTGGATTTGGTAATTGACACGCTGCCTGCGCGGCGCAGTACTACTAAAGTAGGGAGCAATTCGATCACCTCTGGCCCTATAATTTGTCGCATCCTGGGTATACCCTGAGGTTTGTTACATTTTCCTTCGAGGCGCACCGCCAGCATGAACAGCAAAATCAAGGTTGATAATCCCCTGGTCATCCTGCATGGGGACGAGATGGCACAGATAGCCTTCGAGCGGATTCTGCAGCAGTTCGTTGCGAAACGGCTCGACATCGAGTTGGTGGAAATTGACCTGACAGCCGAAAATCGCCTGGTGACCAATGGGCAGGCGGTGCTGGATGCCATCGAGGCGCTGAAGAAATACGGTGTGGGCATCAAGAATGCCGGTATGACGGTCAACCGCAAGCAGCTGGATGAGCTGCTGGAGAAGCATCCGGAAATCGACGAGGCGAGTCTGGACAAGCTCGCCACGAAGTCTCCCAATGGCGCCATTCGCAAGGGCATCGGCGGCAACATCACCCGCGAGGATATCGAGTTTCGCAACCTGCAGGTGAATCACCCGGACTGGATCGACCGCGATATCGAAGTCTTCACCATGGATACCGGGGGTATCAAGGAGAGCTGCAACAAGCTGACCAAAACCACCGGCGTCGCGAAGGTCATATTCATTGGCAGTAGCGGCGACCCGGTGGAGTTGCACCGGCGTACTCTGCGCAAAGGTGATCCCTGGCTGATTTGCACCAACGATATCGACAAGGTGAAGCAGTGGGCCCACCAGTTTTTCCAGCGCGCCCTCGACGAGGGTCGCGATGCCTACCTGGGCCTGAAGGATACCGTGATACCCGGCTACGACGGGGTGATGCGCGCTGCTATCGAGGCGATCTACCAGCGCGAGTATCAGCAAAAGCTGGAGGCCGCGGGGCTCAACTACTACTACGAATTGATCGATGCCCAGGCGGCGCGCATCGTCGCCAACCCACCCGAGCGCGCGCTCTGGGGAGTGCCCGACAACACCACCGGGCGCAAGCTGCTGAAGCTGGTCAACGAGTTGAAGAAGTACGGCATACCAACCCGCAAGAGCCATGTGTCATTGTCGCGCATGAGCGCGGGCGGTGGCGACCAGTACGGTAGCTTCAATATGCCGGTGCCGGAAGATGGCATCCTGAAGATCATTATCGACGGTGACGAGAAGCACGCCCGCGATATGCGCAAGGGTGACCCGCTGCTGTTCATGTCCAACCACCGCGCGGCGATCAAGGATTGGGTCATGCAGGTGTTCCGCGATGCTTCCCGCAAGAACAAGGAAGTGTACTTCGGCCTCAAGCGCGAGTATATGGAATACGACGAGGTGTTCAGTGCGGTGCTGCTCGAGGTGCGTTACGAGCTGGCCCAGGCCGGCACGCGTCCGCCTTCGTTCATGATCATGCGCCCCTCGAGCCAGCTCAAGAAGATGATCTGCGATCCGCCCCGCAACGCGCTCTACCCCGCCCAGAACCTGGATGGCGACATTTTCTCGGATATATCCGCGGCCCTCGGTGGCAGCCTGGCCACCGCCAGCTCCATCATCGAGAGCAAGGAGGGCACCATGCTCTACGAGGCTCCCCACGGTACCGCCCACGACCTGTACCTGCGCTACCTGCTGACCGAGGGCAAGGAAGCGCATTTCAACTCGTCGGCATTGATCTATGCCCTGGCCAATGCCCTCGAGACCCTGGCCAGGCGCGAGGATAACCAGGCCCTGCGTGAATACTCGACCAGCCTGAAAAGTGCCCTCATCGAAACGGTGGCGCAGGGCACCATCACCGGGGATCTCAAAGGCAAGACCACCGATCCGGACAGTGAGACGGTGGTGGATATGTACGGCTTTCTCGATGCCGTAGAGGAGAACCTCACGTAATCTGCGGGAAGGGCGCCGAGTGTTGACAGTACTGCCTGAAAAAAAAGCTAATCCCCGATCGGGGCGGGCCTCGATGGTTCTTCCTCATGCATGGTTTTGAGCTGGCGCTGAAGCTTGTCGAGCAGGTAAAGCAGATCGCGGTACTCGCTGACCCCCAGGCCGTCGATCAACTCCTTCTCCCAATCCAGAATTCGCGGCACCAGTGCCCGGTAGCGCTTGAGGCCGATATCGGTCATGGACAAACGCTTAACCCGATGGTCGTCGCTGGCTACCGTGCGCACCACCAGGCCGCGCTCTTCCAGGCTGGCGATGGCGCGGGATACCTTGCTTTTTTCCATGGTGCTGTACTTGACGATAGCGGATGCGGTCAGGGCCTGGTGTTCTGCCAGTTGCAGCAGGATGCGCCACTCGGTGACAGAGAGGCGGAAGGGCCCGTTAATGCGCCGCGACATGCTCCCCAACATGCCCTCGGAAAGGCTTCGGATCGTGTTGGGAAGGAAGTTGTCGAGATGTAATTCATTGCGTTGCATGGGTTCGAATTCCTGGGAGCTGAGGCTCGGAACGGGCTTATCACAGAGCCTGTATTCATAAGAATGATAGTTGATAAAGCCACCAAATATGAGCAATTACAGACAAAAAGACGGTGTATATATTTACTGGGTAAGGCATTTTAAGTATTATTAGTTGCTCTTGCAACAAAAGCCGGCTTGGCGACGGCGCGCTGCGAGGCGTCGCCAATGGCGCTTGCCAGCGGTGGTAGAAGGGCAGCTAACAAGGTATCGAGGACAGCAATTATGGCCGCAACCAAGACTTTTGAAGTGTTCGACAAGGGGCAGGCTGATGTGATGGATCGTGAGTTCAGGACCATGCTGGCGCAGGCGAGCCTGGGCATGTCGCCACTGGAGCTGGCCCTGGCCACCGCCGACTGGATTGCCCACCTGTCGATTTCTCCGGGCAAGCGCCTGCTGCTGATGCAGAGCTTTTTCTCCAAGTTGCAGCAGCTTGGCATCTACAGTGTCAAATCGCTATTCAGTAAAACCGCCGAGGGTCCGGCATCTGGCATCGAGCGACGGATGAGCGGAGAGGCATGGCAGAAGTGGCCCTTCAAGGTGTTTGCCCAGGCTCACCAGGTGAGCAAGGATTGGTGGAGAGAAGCGACCATCGGCGTGGAGGGCGTGCGCAGCGAGAACGAGATATTGGTGCATTCAGTAGCTGACCAGATCCTCGACATGATATCTCCCGCCAATATTGCCGTCACCAACCCGGAAGTATGGAGTGCCACGCTCGAGCAAAAGGGCATGAACCTGTTGCGTGGAATGAAGCTCCTGGTGAGCGATGTGATGCGCGATGCGGCCAATACCGGACTGGCGGAAAACGACGCTTTTAAGGTGGGTGAAAACCTTGCCGTAACACCGGGCAAGGTGGTATTCCGCAATGATTTGATCGAGCTGATACAGTACTCGCCGGTAACCGAAGAGGTTGGTGCCGAGCCGGTGCTGATCACCTCGGCTTGGATCATGAAGTATTATATCCTCGACCTCTCGCCGCATAATTCCATGGTCAGGTACCTGGTGGAACAGGGCAAAACGGTATTCATCATATCCTGGGTCAACCCCGACCGGGAAAGTAAAAATGTGAGCTTCGAGGACTACGTCGAACTGGGGATCATGGCCGCGATGGACGCCGTGAATACCATCTGCCCGAAGCAGAAGATCCATGCGGTTGGCTACTGTATCGGCGGTACCCTGTTGTCTATCGCCGCGGCCGGGATGGCGCGGGATGGCGATGACCGGCTCAAGACCATATCCTTGTTTGCCGCCCAGGTCGACTTCAGCGAGGGTGGTGAAATCACCCGGTTTATCAGTCCGAGCCAGTTGTCGTTTCTCGAAAAAATCATGTGGAAGAGCGGCTACCTGGGCAGCGACAGGATGGGTGGGGCCTTCAGCTCGCTGCGATCCAGCGACCTGATCTACGGGGGGATGGTTGATCGCTACCTGCTGGGCAAGAAGTCCCAGCTCAACGACCTGATGTCCTGGAATGCGGACGGCACGCGCATGCCCTATCGCATGCACATAGAGTACCTCGAGCAGCTTTACCTGCATAACCTGCTGGCTGAAAACAAGTTCAAGCTCGGTGGCAGGACCATTGCGTTGTCTGATATTCGCGTGCCGATGTTTGCCCTGGGAACGGAAACCGACCACGTCGCGCCATGGAAATCAGTCTATAAGGTTCACAACACCACCCAGACTGAGTTAACTTTCGTTCTTACCAGTGGCGGTCACAATGCAGGCGTGGTCAGTGGTCCGGAACATCCACGGCGTCGTCACCGGGAGCATACCCGTATGCCGGGGGACAAGTACATGGATCCCGAAACGTGGCTGCAGCAAGCCGAGGTCAAACCCGGTTCCTGGTGGCCGCTATGGAATAACTGGCTCGACGAGCATATGTCGGGGCAAATCGCACCGCCGTCTATGGGTGCCAGCAAAAAGGGCCTGAAGCCATTGGCGGATGCCCCGGGAGAGTACGTATTCGGTTGATAGCTACCGTGTGAACATTTGCTAATTTCACTGCCTAAACCATAAATGGAGATAACAATTATGACTGCAGACTCAACGCATAGACCCGTCTATCCGGTCAATCCGGAATTTGCCGCCAAGGCGCACATTGATGCCAAAAAATACGAGGAGATGTACGCCGCTTCGATGAAAGACCCGGAAGCCTTCTGGGCGGAGCATGGCAAGCGGGTCGACTGGATAAAGCCCTTCAGCGTAGTCAAGAATGTCAACTTCAACACCCCGGACGTCAAGATCGAATGGTTTGGCGACGGCACACTGAATGTCGCCGCTAACTGCATCGACCGGCACATCGCCAAGCGTGCCGCGCAGACGGCGATTATCTGGGAGCCCGACAACCCCGAAGAAGCGGCGCAGCACATAACCTACGCCGAGTTACAATCCAACGTGAATAAAATGGCAAACGTGCTCAAGGGTATCGGCGTTGGCAAGGGTGACCGGGTAGTGATCTACCTGCCGATGATCCCCGAGGCTGCCTATGCCATGCTCGCCTGTGCCCGCATCGGTGCCATCCACTCGATCGTCTTTGCAGGGTTCTCTCCCGATGCCCTGGCGGCACGGGTGAAAGGCTCGGAGGCCAAACTCGTGATCACTGCCGATGAGGCTCCCCGCGGCGGTCGTGCCACGGCACTGAAGGCCAATGCCGACAGGGCGTTGGAATCTTCGGGTACCGATACCCAGCTGCTGGTGGTACGTCGCACCGGAGCCGATGTCGCTTGGAGCGAGGGTCGCGATCACGACTACAACGCCCTCGCCGCAACAGCCTCGGAAGAGTGCGCCCCGGAAGAAATGAACGCGGAAGACCCGCTGTTCATTCTCTACACGTCCGGCTCCACCGGGCAGCCCAAGGGGGTGGTGCACACCACCGGCGGCTACCTGGTGTACGCGGCCATGACCCACGAACTGGTTTTTGACTATCACGACGGCGACATCTACTGGTGTACTGCGGATGTAGGCTGGGTAACCGGCCACAGTTACATCGTCTACGGCCCCCTCGCCAACGGCGCCACCACATTGATGTTTGAGGGCGTACCGACCTATCCCGACGCCAGCCGCTTCTGGCAGGTGTGCGAGAAGCACAAGGTCAACCAGTTCTACACCGCTCCCACCGCCATACGTGCGCTGATGGGGCAGGGCGATGAGTTCGTCGGCAAGTGCGACCTCTCCAGCCTGAAAGTGCTGGGAACAGTGGGGGAGCCGATCAACCCGGAAGCCTGGAACTGGTACCATGAAATTGTCGGTAAGGGGAATGTGCCGATTGTCGATACCTGGTGGCAAACCGAGACCGGTGGGCACATGCTGACGCCGCTCCCCGGTGCCCATGCCCTGAAGCCGGGTTCGGCCATGAAGCCCTTCTTTGGCATCAAGCCGGTGATTCTGGATCCCACCAGCGGCGATGAGATCGACGGCAATCCCGCCGAGGGCGTGCTTTGTATCGCCGACAGCTGGCCTGGCCAGATGCGCACGGTGTGGGGCGATCACGAGCGTTTCATGCAGACGTATTTCTCTGATTTCCATGGTTATTACTTTACCGGCGATGGTTGCAAGCGCGATGAGGACGGCGATTACTGGATTACCGGTCGCGTGGACGACGTTATCAATGTCTCTGGCCACCGTATGGGAACCGCCGAGGTAGAGAGCGCATTGGTGGCGCATGTCAAGGTGGCCGAAGCCGCTGTGGTGGGCTATCCCCATGACATCAAGGGGCAGGGCATCTATTGCTATGTCACCCTGATGACCGGGCAGGAGCCCTCCGAGGAATTGCGCAAGGAACTGCGCGATTGGGTGCGCCAGGAAATCGGCCCCATTGCCTCGCCCGACCTGATCCAGTGGGCACCGGGCTTACCCAAAACCCGGTCCGGCAAGATTATGCGCCGGATCCTGCGCAAAATTGCAGAGGACGACTTCGGCAGCCTTGGCGATACCTCCACGCTGGCCGATCCCGGTGTGGTCAACGACCTTATCGACCAGCGCATGAATCGCAGCAAGTAAAGGCGACAACCCGTACTCCCCGACGTGAGGCCGGGGGTAAGGAAGGGTAGTAAAGCCCGGGCGGCTGACCAAGCGGCAGAGTCGATACGGGCATGATCAAAAAGGCGGTGGCATAGCTGTGCACCGCCTTTTTCTTTTGCGCGTTCGCGTTCGTTCCCGGCGACAGGTTCGCTTTGAGAATCACATCCGCCAGGGTACAATCCGCCCCGTTCGTGCATAGTTAACTGATGGAAATCGAAAAGGAGAAAACCCCATGGGACTGACGACCAAGGCTGTAAAAGCAACCGTGAAGAATGCGGGCGACCTGGCCGACAAGGCGATTGACAAGGGACCGCTGGACAGGCTCGAAGACAAGGTTGACGACAAGCGAGACAAACTGGAGCGCAAGGCCGTCAAAACGGTGAAGAAAGTACTGTAAGGCGTTTTACAGGGTTTTTGTTTTTACCGTGGGCGAGGCCAGAGCTGCGGCTCTTTGTGATCGAAGGGCCGGGTGGTGAAAGCCTCGCTCTGCGTTGGTTTACTTCTCGCTTGCTGCTGTAACCTCGCTCAGGCGAAACAGCTCAAAGTGGCGGTGGCGGCAAACTTTGCGGCTCCCATAAAGGAGATCAGCGCGGCCTTCGAGCGCGATACCGGCCACGAGGCCGCCCTGGCTTTTGGTTCAACCGGAAAGTTTTACGCCCAGATCACCAACGGCGCCCCATTTGAAGTGTTGTTGTCCGCCGACAGGCGGGTCCCGCTCAAACTGGAGCAGGATGGGTTGGCGGTCGCTGGCACACGCTTTACCTATGCCACCGGGAAACTGGTGTTGTGGAGCAAGCGCGAAGGCTTTATCGACGACCAGGGAGAGGTTTTGCGCGGGGCCAATTTTCAGCGCATTGCAGTTGCCAATCCGAAACTGGCGCCCTACGGCCTGGCAACGGTCGAGGTACTTTCCCGCCTGGGTCTGCTGGCCCAACTCACACCGAAGTTTGTGCAGGGAGAGAACGTCTCCCAGACCTACCAGTTTGTTGCAACCGAAAATGCCGCCCTCGGATTCATCGCCCTGTCACAGGTTTTTTCAAGGGGCAAAATTGCTGAGGGTTCTGCGTGGATAGTGCCGGCCGAGCTTTACCAGCCTATTCGCCAGGATGCGGTGGTGCTGGCGCAGGGGCGGGATAACCCCGTCGCGTATGCATTCACCCTTTTTCTGCGCAGTGCGACAGCGCGGCGTATAATGCACGCCTACGGCTACGAGGGTTGAGTCTTTGCTGAGCCAAGAGGCGCTGCAGGCCGTCTGGCTGACGCTGCAGCTCGCCAGCCTGACTACTCTCCTGCTGCTGCTGCTGGCGACGCCGCTGGCCTGGTGGCTCGCTAACACCCGGTCGCCGTTGCGCGCGGTGGTAGGGGCTATCGTCGCAATGCCGCTGGTGCTGCCGCCCACCGTGCTCGGCTTCTATTTGTTGCTGGCAATGGGGCCAGAAGGGCCGCTCGGTCGGCTCACCCAGGCGCTGGGGGTTGGCACCCTGTCCTTTACCTTTACCGGCCTGCTGATAGGCTCGATCATTTACTCCCTGCCATTCGCCGTGCAGCCGCTGCAACACGCGTTTGAGGCTATCGGCGCGCGCCCCATGGAGGTGGCCGCCACCCTGCGGGCAAGGCCTGTTGACGCATTCCTCACGGTTGCACTACCGCTGGCAACGCCGGGGTTTATCACCGCAGCGATTCTCACCTTTGCCCACACGGTCGGCGAGTTTGGCGTGGTGTTGATGATCGGCGGTAACATTCCGGGGGAAACCCAGGTGGTCTCGACCCAGATCTACGGTTACGTGGAAGCGATGGAGTATGCCGAGGCGCACTGGCTCGCGGGCAGCATGTTGCTGTTTTCGTTTGTCGTGTTGCTGGCGCTGGGGCTGATGCAACGCCGCAACGGCCGGTTGTTGCCGTGAGTACGGCGCAGAACGATATTCGCCTTGTGCTGCCGCGGGCGGGTTTTGACCTGGACGTGGAGTTTTCCCTGTGTGCAGGGGGAATTACCGCCCTGTTTGGTGTATCCGGTGCCGGCAAAACCAGTATTCTGCGCTGCGTCGCCGGCCTGGAGCGTGCTGCAACCGGCCGTGTGCTTATCAACGGCGAGACCTGGCAGGATCATGAGCGCAGCATTTTCCTGCCGACCTGGCGCCGTTCCCTGGGCTATGTATTCCAGGAGCCGAGTCTTTTTGGCCATCTCAATGTGCGGGCCAATCTTGAGTACGGGTTGCGCCGCAGCAAAGCCGGTGGCACTGGCTACAGTGACCTCGATAGCGCAATTGAATTGCTCGGCATCGGCGAGCTCCTCAAGCGCCGCGTCCACCAGTTGTCGGGGGGCGAGTGCCAGCGGGTGGCGATCGCCCGGGCACTTGCCACCGCGCCGCAATTGCTGCTGCTGGATGAACCCCTGGCGGCACTGGATTATGCGCGGCGCCAGGAGATTTTGCCCTGGCTCGAAAAGCTGCGGGATGAACTCAACACGCCGATGCTATACGTGACCCACTCAGCCGACGAGGTCGCACGGCTGGCCAATCAACTGGTGGTATTGGAGTGCGGCCGCGTTGTAGCGGCGGGGTCGGTGGTCGAGGTGCTGGCGGCAATCGATGTTCCCGTGGTTATGGGCGAGGATGCCGGCGCCCTGCTGGAAGCGCGAATAGCGGCACGGGATACGCAATGGCACCTGGCGCGGGCCGAGTTTGACTCGGGCAGCCTGTGGCTGCGCGATAACGGTTTGGCAGTGGGTCGTGAGGTCAGGCTGCGGGTGCTCGCGCGGGATGTGAGCATCACCAGTGAGCAGCCGCACCACACCAGTATCCAGAATCTCTTGCCCTGTACCATCGAGTCAATAGCCCCCGATACCCATCCCTCCCAGGCCCTGGTGCGTGTCAGTTGCGGGCAGTCGCTGCTGTTGGCGCGACTTACCCGGCGTGCGGTGGCGACATTGGACTTGCACGTGGGTAAGCCTGCCTGGGCGCAGGTGAAATCGGTGGCCTTGGTCGAGTAATAGATTCTGCTATCGCTAACCGGCACCTTGAGGTAAATTGCGCGACTAGTCGGATTGGTCGGCTCGTTCCCGCCGCGCTGCCCCGTTCTTTGCATCGTTTGCCAGTTGAGGGCCATAACCTGTGTTGTTGTCGATTGTCGCCGTAGTACTCGGGCTGGCCTTGCTGGTGTTCAGTGCAGATCGCTTCGTCGAGGGTGCGGCATCCACCGCTCGCCATTTTGGCATGCCACCGCTGCTGATAGGAATGGTGATCGTCGGCTTCGGCACGTCCGCCCCGGAAATGGTGGTCTCCGTGCTGGCGGCATCCCAGGGCAACCCGGGTATTGCCCTGGGGAATGCCTTCGGCTCCAACATTACCAATATTGCCTTGATCCTTGGCCTGACTGCCATGATCAGCCCCATTGCCGTGCACTCGAACGTGTTGCGCAAGGAGTTGCCGATACTGGTTGTGGTCACCGCACTTGTGGCCTGGCAACTGCGTGATGGGCAGATATCCCGGTTTGATGCTGTAACATTGCTGCTGGTGTTTGCTGCCCTCATGGGCTGGACAATCCGGGAGGGACTCAAAAGCCGAGCCGATGCACTTGGACAAGGTATCGAGCGTGAGCTGGAGGGCCATACGATGCCGCTGCGGCGGTCAATCCTCTGGCTGGTCTCCGGCCTGGTCCTGCTGATTATAAGTTCGCGTATTCTGGTCTGGGGTGCGGTTGAAATTGCTCAGCAGTTGGGGGTGAGCGACCTGATTATCGGTCTGACTGTTGTCGCGATTGGTACTTCCCTTCCTGAGTTGGTGTCGTCAGTCATCGCTGCCCGTAAGGGTGAGCACGACATCGCGCTGGGTAATATTATTGGCTCCAATTTTTTTAATACCCTCGCGGTAGTAGGTCTTGCCGGCGCCATCAGTCCCATGCAGGTGGGGCCAGAGGTGCTGGCCAGGGATGTGCTGGTGATGAGTGCCCTGACCATTTCTTTGTTTGTGTTTGGTTACGGATTCAAAGGGCCGGGGCGTATCAATCGCCTTGAGGGAGCCGTCCTGATGGCTTGTTTTGTTGCCTACACCGTGCTCCTGATCAGTTCCGTGGTGTAAAGCCGCCCACATTTCGGCGCGCTGGTTCCCGGGCGCGACCGTTGGCAGCGACGCGCAACTGTGGGAATATTGGCAGCAGGCGCGTCCATTGGTGTCCCAAAAAATAACATTCTTAATAAGGGGAGCGTATGACTTCGATTGAAGCCGAGGTACTCGGCACATTTATTCTGGTTCTGCTCGGTGGTGGCGTCTGCGCCAATACCAGCCTCAATCACAGCTTTGCCAAGGATGCGGGCTGGGTGGTGATCACCTGGGGCTGGGGCCTGGCGGTTTTCGCCGGCGTTACCGTTGCCGGGCCCTACAGTGGCGCCCATCTCAACCCGGCGGTTACCATTGGCTTGACTGTCGCCGGAAAGTTTCCGGCCGCGGATGTGCTGGCCTACATAGCGTCACAAATGGTGGGCGCGATACTGGGTGCCACGGCGGTCTGGCTTTTTTTCTATCAACACTACCTCAGGACAGAGGATCCGGCGGTCAAACTCGGGACCTTCTGCACGTCACCGGCTATCCGTCATACACCCTCCAATTTCTTCAGCGAGATGACCGGTACCTTTGTCCTGGTGCTTGCCGTGTTGTCGTTCCAGGAACCCGTCCTTCGCACCAGTACCATGGGAGACGTTCCCGTCGGCCCGGGCAGCCTGGGCGCATTGCCCGTTGCGCTGCTGGTGGTGGGTATCGGTATGTGCCTTGGCGGCACCACCGGTTATGCGATAAACCCGGCGCGGGATCTCGGCCCGCGCATTGTGCACAGTGTGCTGCCTGTTCCGGGCAAAGGTGGCAGCAATTGGTCCTACGCCTGGATCCCGGTCGCAGGGCCCGTCGCCGGCGCCTGTATCGCAGCGCTACTGGCACGGACATTTGGTTAGCAAGCCGCTGCCGCCGCCGTTGTACCGGGCAGTTCGACTATGCCAGTAGTGGCCGTTACAACAGCGAGGGGAACATAACAATGAATTCGAGCCCGGGCCTGGCACCTGACAGCGGCAAGAGAGTAGCCCTGGTGGTTGGCGCCGGCGACGCCATTGGTAGTGCGATTGCTCGCAGATTTGCCGAGGAGGGCCTGGTGGTATACGCCGTACGCCGGGATGCCAGCAAACTTGAGCCATTGCTAGAAGAATTGCGCGACGCCGGCCATGAGGCCTACGGCGCGGCTGTGGATGCGCGCCAGGAAGACAGCGTCAGCGAGCTTTTCAGCGCTATCGAAAACCGTATCGGGCCGCTGGAAGTGGTGGTATTCAATGTCGGCGCCAACGTGCCCATGAGCCTGCTGGAGACCAGCAGTCGCAAGTTTTTCAAAATCTGGGAAATGGCCTGTTTCGCCGGTTTCCTGGTGGGGCGCGAAGCGGCCAGGGCGATGCTGCCGCGACGGCGGGGCACCATTGTTTTTACCGGTGCAACGGCCAGCGTACGAGGTAGCGCCGGGTTTGCCGCTTTCGCCAGCGCCAAGCATGGATTGCGCGCCCTGGCGCAGTCGATGGCGCGTGAGCTGGGACCGCACAATATTCATGTGGCACATGTCGTGATCGATGCGGCCGTAGACACGGCCTGGATCCGGGAAAACTTCGGTGATCACTTCAAGGATCGTGGCCCGGATGCTATTGTCGACCCCGCTGAGTTGGCGAAAAACTACGTCGCCCTGTACCGGCAGGCACGCAATAGCTGGACATTCGAGATGGACATTCGTCCCTGGACCGAAAAATGGTAGGTGCAAATATGAGCAAGACCGTGGAGTTTTATTTCGATTTTGGCAGCCCCACGGCATACCTGGCATTCTATCGCTTGCGCCAGCTGGCGGACCAGTACCGGGCGACTATCGATTACCGGCCCGTGTTGCTCGGGGGTTTGTTCAAGGGCGCCAACAACAGCTCGCCGGTTGCAGTCCCCGCCAAGGGCAGGTACATGATGGTCCATGACCTGCCGCGCTTCAGTCAGCGCTACGGCGTCGAGCTGAATATGAATCCCTTCTTTCCCATCAACACCCTGGTGTTGATGCGCGGCTCTATCGCCGCCCGGCAACTCGGCTGTTTCGATCACTATGCCGACACGGTGTTCAGGGCTATCTGGCGCGATGGGAAAAATATGGGCGACAGTGCAGTGGTGGAGCAGGTGCTGACTGAAGCCGGTCTGCCGACGGCGGAGCTGTTGCCGCTGACCCAGGACGCGGCGGTCAAGGGCGCGCTGGTCGAGGCTACCGAGGGCGCTGTTGGGCGAGGCCTGTTCGGGGTGCCCACCATGTTTGTCGATGACGAAATGTTTTTTGGCCAGGATCGCCTCGACTTTGTCGAAGAGCGCTTGCGCTAACCTCCGGTGCTGCCCACTTTCTCATGGCTTTATGCCGTCATCACAGTAATTTCCTGCCAGGCCCTTTGCCTCTCGCTTAGGTAAGCGCCGCCCGGACTATACTGAGCTGAAATTCGCGCGCGGTGCGGTTATAGCATGACGACCGTGGTGCAGGGAGAGATAGCATGAATACCAATGAAGAACTGAATGAGGCGATAAAGTGGATCGTCAATGGCCTGGAGCGGGGTGAAGTGTCCCTGCCCATCGATGCCGGACACTACTCGCCACTCGACTGGGCGCTGATCTACGAAGCCATCCCCACCCGGCTGCGCGCAGAAGCCTGGCAACTGCTGCCAGATGATGAACGGGGCGCAATACTCGCTGCCATGCGGGATGAGGTGCGTCGCTTGGCGCTGGGCTCGCTGTCGGAGCAGGAGCTGGTCGATATTGCCACTGCCAGCAGTTCGGGGGAGATCATCGACTTCATCGAGTTGCTGCCGAGGACCATCGCCCGGGGCATTCTCAAGCACCTGTCAGCGCTGGAGCAGGACCAGGTAACCTCGGCACTGGCCTATGGTGAGCATGAATTGGGGCGGCTGGTTTCCCACGATGCGCTGGTCGTGGTCGACAATGTCATCCTGGCGGATGTGATCCTGGACCTGCGCAACCTGGACGAGACCTACCACCTCGACAAGATCTACGTGGTCGACTCCGGCGACCGGCTGGTGGGTAGCCTGGATGTACGCTGGCTGGCGATCAGGCCGCGGCGGGCGAAGGTTGCCGACATCATGGATACCGACATCGAGATGCTGTCGGCGCAAATGGAACCGGCCGAGGCGATTCGCATCCTCATGGGCAGCAAACAAAGCCATCTGCCGGTGGTCGAGGATAGCGGTCGCCTGCTGGGCATCTTCTCCTTCCTGCAGGCGATGGAGGCGTCGCAGCAGATTGCTGAGGAGCAATTACTGCACCGGGGCAATGTATCTGACGAGGACCTGTTCGCCCCGGTGATGACCAGCTCACGAAAACGCGCCGTGTGGCTGGGGCTCAATCTGGTTACTGCTTTCATCGCGGCCGCTGTGATCAGCCTGTTCGAGGCGACCATCGCCCAGGTCGTCGCGCTGGCAGTGCTGATGCCGATCGTGGCGAGCATGGGAGGCATCGCCGGTAGCCAGACCCTGACCCTGACGATACGCGGCCTGGCGATAGGCCAGCTCAGTGATGCCAATACCCGCGCGCTGGGCAAAAAAGAGCTCTTGGTGTCGCTGCTCAACGGCCTGCTGTGGGCCGTTGTGGTCGGTTCCATCTGCGCTTACTGGTTCGGCAGCTGGCCACTTGCCGGGATTATCGCGTTTGCAATTATCATTAATATGCTGGTGGCCGCGCTGTCAGGGATAATCATTCCCCTGTTGTTGAACAAGGCCGGCATCGACCCGGCACTGGCCGGCGCCGTGATCCTGACCACCGTTACCGACGTGGTGGGATTCTTCGTGTTTCTCGGGTTGGCGACTTTTATTTTGATCTGACAACAACGCTTATCTTAACTTGAAAACAATGCCCTGCCGGTGGTTTGAGTCGAGGGGTTTCACCAGAGATTGACGCGTTTTTCAGGCGCGAGATACATGGCGTCCGCCGCTTGGGTTCGGTAGATCTCATGGTATGCGTCGAGGTTTCGCAGGGTGCCGTTGGCGCGATATTCGGCCGGGGGGTGAGGGTCGGCCTGGAGCAGGTTCAGCACCACCTCGGGGCGAATCTTGCTGCGCCAGGTGATGGCAATCTGGGCGAGGAATCGTTGTTTTTCGGCTTCAAGGTCGTCGACATCGTGCTGCCTGAGCTGTTTTTCAAAGGCGCCGAGGGCGATTTCGGCGCCGCTCAGGTCGCCGATGATCTCACCAATTTCCAGCTCACCATTGAGGGTGTGTCCTGGCAAGATTTCGTAGGCGTTGGCCTGCTGGATGAGCTGCTGGCGCAGCGCATTGAAGCTGGCGGCATCATTGTTGCTCCACCAGTTGGCCAGATTGCCATCGGCGTCGAAGCGGCTGCCCTGATCGTCGAAGCCGTGGCCTATTTCGTGACCGATAACGAAGCCGATGCCGCCGTAATTGACGGCGAGATCGCCTTCTGTGGAGTAAAACGGCTCGGTCAATATGCCCGCCAGCAGCACAAAGGTATTGGTTCCAGGATTGTAAAACGCATTCACCTCCTGGGGCGGTACCGCCCATTCCTTGCGGTCCACCGCTCGACCCAGTTTGTCGATGTTACGCCGGTGCTCATATTCTGCAATTCGGCGGTGGTTGCCCACCAGGTCGCGGCTGTCGATATGCAGGGGCGAATAATCCTGCCACTGGTCCGGGTAGCCGATCTGGAAGGCCATTTTGTCGAGCTTGTGCAAGGCGCTGCGCCGGGTTTGCGGTCCCAGCCGATCTGACACGCTGATCGCCAGGCGATACTCCTCCTTGATGGCGTCCTTGATCGCCGTGACGTCAGCCTTGATGCTGTCGTCAAAGTAGGCGTCGACATAGAGCTTGCCCAGTAACATGCCCACATTGTCGTTGAGGTAGGCGATAGCCAACTGCCACTGGGGAGGGCGGACTTCGTAGAGTCCGCGCTGGATATCGTAGGCGCTGGTCACGGCGGTGAAGTCGTCACTGAGGAGTTCGGCGTAATGCAGTACCACCCGGGCGGCGAGGTATTTCCGCCAGTCGGCAATATCGGTCTGGTGGAATACCTGCCGGAGTTGTTGCAGGTAATCCGGTTGCATGACATTGACCGGATAATCAGCCGCGATGCCCAGTGCGGCCAGTTGTAAACCGGTAAAGAGTTCGGGGGTGTCGGTGACCAGTTGCGATTGGGTGGTGATATTGTAGGTCTGTTCGACATCGCGGTTGTCGACATTGCTGTTCTGAATGCGGGCGAGCTGTGTTTCCAGGGTGATGACATCGGTGGCCATGGCGGCGGCGTCCGCATAGCCCGCCAGTTCGAGGAGCTCGCCCATCGCCGCCTGCAGGTAGTCGCGCTGTTGTATAGAGCGGGAATCGGCACCCAGGTAGTATTCGCGATCGATGCTCAGGCCCGCCTGGGATATGTGCACGATATTGCGCTGTGAGTCCCGGTAGTCGGCGTCCACAAAGCCGACCCAGGGCACGGTGACACCATGGCGCTGTAGCTGGGCAAACATCAGCGCTACCTGCTGGTGGGACTCGAGCGTGTTGATTTCCCTGAGCTCACTGCGGATTGGCTCGACCCCGTGTTGGTTGCGGTGGGCGCGATCGTTATAGCTCTGGTACAGCCTCGCTATTTTCTCCTCCTCTGCGCTGCGGGTTTGCGCATGCTGCAAGCCCAGCACGAGCTGCTTCATGCGGTCATGCACGGTATCCTGGATGATGACAAAATTGGTGATGCCGGCCCGGTCGGCGGGAATCTCTGTGTTCGCTAGCCAGTCCCGGTTAATGTACCGGTAAAAATTGTCGGTGGGGCCCGCTATCGCGGGTTTATCGGCCTCCGCAGGCGCGACGGGGTGCAGTCCACCGCAGCCCTGCAGAAGCATCAGGCAGGCGATGAAAAATGTGTGCAGTGGAAACAGTCTCATGCCCTTGCAACCCTCCTGGCCGGTATTGCGTCGCCTGCTGACCAGGCCATAGCCGGGTTGCAGCACCGGCCCGCCGCTCAACCCCGGCTCAGTTTACAGGTAAAAGAAGTTGGCGTTGCGCAACTTTTGCTCGCCATCCCATCGATAGGCCACCAGCTTCTCGCCGCGCCCCATGCTGTAGTCCACGCAGACGACGTTGCCGGCCATAATGCGGGGTGTCCCGGTTTGCCAGTAGTGGCCGACGAATACCGGGGGCGCGTCCTCTGGATAGCCAAGCAGGACTCCCGGGTCTACCTCGGTATCGGGCAGGCGCTGGATTACCCGGGGTGGTCCCAGGGCGAAATGGCGGTAGTTGGCCGGCTTATTGAGCCACCAGCGCGTGCGCATGCGATGGCGGGTAATGCCGTAGGCGTCCTCATAGTGGTAGCCCTGCGGCAGATCGATTTCATGCCCCTTGAGCAGGGTTTCCAGTTGTTCGAAGGTGTCGGTTCCGGGCTTATGCCCCGCAACCAGCAGATCGATCGGTGCCGAACCGTCAGCATTGAGTTGGGGTTTTATCTGGTCGATAAACCCCTGGTGCCAGCACGCATGGACGATGCGTATCTCACCCAGGTCGAGAAATAGCGGCAGGGACTCGAAGAAACCGATGGCCTGCTGCAGTTCCTCCTCACGCTGCAAGCGCCTCGGGTCGAGATACTCATGCAGGAAGGCGAGGTGCTGGGTCAGGTTGCGGTTAGAGCGGGGGCGCAGCCAGTCGAAGCGGGAATCCTCGTAGTGGAATGCCCAGGCATTGAATTCGTGATTGCCCATCACACAGTGCCCGGTACCCGCGGCAACCATCGCCATCACGGTCTCCAGCACCATACGGTTCTGGCTACCGCGGTCGATCAGGTCGCCGACGAATATGGCCTGGCGATGGGGGTGCCTGAACACCCCATGATCCAGGTGGTAGCCAAGCTTCTTGAGTAATTCATGGAGCTGGTCGCAGTGACCATGGACATCGCCGATGATATCGTAACCCGTTACGGTCATGGCCGCGCGCCGTTACACCAGGCCGTGCCTGGCAAGGGGCAGGCGACGTATCCGCCGCCCGGTCGCACTGAAGATCGCGTTGCACAGGGCGGGTGCCACCGGCGGTGTGGGTGGCTCCCCCACTCCGGTGGGCGGGTGCTCCGAGTCGACGAGGTGGATGTCCAGCGGCGGTGTCTCGTGCATACGCAGCACCGGATAATCGTGGAAATTACTTTGCTGTACGCGCCCGTGCAAGGTGGTGATCTCGCCGTGGAGAGCCAGGCTCAGGCCAAAAATTATGCCGCCTTCCATCTGTGACCTGACCCGGTCGGGATTGATGACCTGACCGACATCAATGGCACCGGTAATGCCCTCGATCTTGATCTTGCCGTCGTTGGTGGCGGAGACTTCAACCACGGTGGCGGCATAGCTGAGAAAGCTGCGGTGTACCGCGATTCCCATCCCGTGACCGGCCGGCAGGGTCTTGCCCCAGTCCGCTGCAGTCATGGCGGTTTCGGCAACCTTGCGCAAGCGTCCCGTATCGATGGGAAACTCCCCGAGTGGCTTGCCGTAATTGCTGTAAATTGCATCCTCTCCCAGATCCACCTGGCGCGCAGGGCCGATCAGGTCGAGGAGGTATTGAGCCGGATCGCGCTCCGCCGCCAGGGCCAGTTCGTGGGCGAAGCAATTGACGCCAAAGGCGTGCTGGATGTTGCACACTGAGCGCAGCCAGCCGATGCGCACCACCGCCGCGGGTTTTGCGCCCTCGACCCGGACATTGTCGATTGCGAAGGGCATGTCGACTGCGCCCTGGCCCAGGTTGCCGGTATTATCGGCGCCTTTTTCGAAGGTAGTGCCAATCGAGGGGAAGTTCGAGCGGTGCAACCAGGCGACCGGCATCTTGTCTTCGCCCAGCCCGGCTTTGAAATACTGGGCGCTCACCCCATGGTAGTAGTCGTGGCGAATATCGTCGGGGCGACTCCAGCACAGTTTCACCGGCGCCTCGACCGCACGGCTTACCCAGCCCGCCTCGAGAATGAAATCGGGCTTCGACTTGCGGCCAAAACCACCGCCGAGCAGGGTGACATTGACGACCACATCGTCCTCGTCCAGGCTGAGCAGCCTGGCCAGTTCGGCGCGGGCTCCCTGCGGGTTTTGGGTCGGCGCCCACACTTCACAAGCATCATCCCGATACCAGGCGGTGGCGACCGGGGGCTCCATGGTGGCGTGGGCCAGGTAGGGCACCACGTAACGGGCTTCAAGCAGTTGCTCGGCGTCGCCGAAGGCCTTGTCGACGTCACCCTGGTTGCGCGCTACCAGGCCGGGTTGCTGCGCCCCGGCCTCCAGGGTCTTGATATAGTGTTCGCTGTCGTCGGTGCTATTGGGGCCGGAGTTCCAGTTGACCTGAAGCGCTTCGGCCGCCTTCAGGGCGACCCAGGTGTTGGACGCGACCACCGCGATCCCCGCTAGTGGATGGAACCCGGGAGCCCCCACCGGGCCGGGGATTTCCACCACATCCACAACACCTTTCATGGCGAGAGCGGCATCGGCATTGTAGCTGTTGACGCTGCCACCAAGGCTTGGGCAGCGCTTGACGGCGGCATACAGCATGCCCGGCAGTTGCACGTCGATGCCAAAGCGGGCTTTGCCTGTATTGATGTCCGGGCCATCGACCATCGGCATGGGCTTGCCGATGTAGCGAAACTGGTCAGGACTTTTCAGGGGCGGCTCAAAGCCCCTGGGCAGTTTTACCTTCCTGGCCGCAACTGCCAGCTCGCCGTAGCCGAACTCCCGGCCAGATGCCCGGTGCACGATCTTGTGCAGGTCGCTTTCGCATTCCTCGATCGGTACCGACCATTGCTTCGCCGCAGTGGATTGCAGCAGGTAGCGGGCGCTGGCGCCAAATTCACGCATCCGCTGGTAGTGGTTGCGGATGCTGCGGGAGCCATCGGTGTCCTGGTTGCCGTATTTCTTATCGCCCACAGCCTGGATTACCACGACCTGGTCCCAGTCGGCATCGAGCTCATCGGCAACGACCTGCGGCAGGCTGGAACGAACGCCTTGCCCCATCTCGGAGCGGGCGGCGGTGATCGTGACCGAGCCGTCAGGATCGATGGCTAGGAATAGACTGGGGCGCACCCCCTCGCCGTGGTCGAGTTTATTGTCGGGAAGGCAGGCGCTGAGCATCAGGCCGCTGGTGGTAATGCCGGTCAGGGCCAGGAATTCGCGCCGGGTGGGTCGGAGTATTTTCATTCTGGCTGCTCCCCGGCGGCCCGGTGAATGGCTGCGCGAATGCGGGGATAGGTGCCACAGCGACAAATATTGCCACTCATGGCGCCGTCGATATCAGCATCGGTCGGCTTCGGGTTGGATGCCAGCAGGGCCGCGGCGCTCATGATTTGCCCGGGCTGACAGTAGCCACACTGGGCAACGTCCAACGCTTGCCAACTGCGTTGCAGTGGGTGATCACCGTCGGCAGACAGCCCTTCGATGGTGGTGATCGTTCTACCCGCGACGGCCGCAACCGTCGTCACACAGGAGCGCGTCGCCCGACCATCAACATGCACGGTGCAGGCGCCGCACAGGCCGGCGCCGCAGCCGTACTTGGTGCCTGTCAGTTTCAAACTATCGCGCAGGTACCAAAGGAGGGGCATGTCTTCATCGGCATCGACATCGATAGTGTCGCCATTAATATCTAATGTTAGTTGCATTGCAATGTGACCTGTCCTGGCTGGCATTTGGTGGAAACATAGCATGGCCACCAGCGGGCTGCTACTGGCAATAACAGTTGCCGTCGAGTTCGTAAAATGGCCGCGATCGCTTGAAGCCAGCCAGCGCAAACGGCACAATTAGCCCATTGATTTTTCATCAGTAGGGCTAAAAGACCGGCTGTAACTCTTCACATCCTTCGGCCGCTTTCCCCGCCCCATCCGCGGGGTGTGCACCGGGCCATGTACCGATTACTGCAGCTTGGACAGAACACATTCTACAACGTCTGTATTCTCCGCATCGATAAATCGCCAAGCATCAGTGCCTTCTCGCAAAATGTTTGCCAGAATGCCGGTGCGCTCGGGTAACGCATCCCCACCGGGAGATACATGACCTGAGTGTGTTCAGCGGCATCGCGATGTACACCGAACGTAAGTGGGGCCGGGAACAGCGACGGATTTACGCAAAACAATTTGACGATATTTTTCACATGCTTGCGGAGCGCCCCAATTCTGCCCACCAATATGATTTTGTGAAAATGGGTTTGCGCAAATTTCCATGCGGAAGCCATCTCATTTTCTTTCAATGTAAAACTGACACTGAGATATAAATAATTCGAATTTTACATAAGCGTATGGATGTTCGCCCTCAGCTGATGGACACGGAACGTTATAGTTAAGCGGCAAAAAAGGCGCAGCTTTTTTGCGTCCGGTGGAGGTCCGCAGGCCCGTAACGAACTTGAACGCCTTGTTATGCATCTTTACTCAACCATGACGCGCTCAGGTTTTCCTTGCTCATGAACGCGAAAAACGATAAGGCTAGCGCCTTCATTACCTGTAATGCCTGTATGAATTTGTTCTAAAGGTACTTTAATAACTTCGCCGGTTCTTCCAGTAATACTTTTTTTGTCTTTTTGCCAAAGAGTTATGCTTCCTCCGAGTATGTAGACAAACTCCTCTCCTGGGTGCCAATGTTTGGGTAAGGACGTATTGGCAGGAATTTGTACCTTACTGACTATAACTTCAGTCCGATCAACACCTTCAAGTTGGGCTTTCAATAAAGTTTCTAACTTAACACCATCAGCTCTAACGGGTGTAACGTTCGCAAGGATTAAAGCCAATATTAGGACTATGTACTTTCTAAATTTCATAATGTGTTTACCAATGCAAATATTGGGGGATGCATAACGCCGTGCTCATCGGCTTGTCCGGTGCAACGCTTTGTTGTGCTGAAGTATATTTTTTAATCTAGTCATTTATCATATCTAAATATCTATCTGTCTGTTCCAACTCAGGGAAATGACCACAATCATCCCAAACCACAATGTCTACATTTGGGATTACATCCCTTAGCGAGGATTCATCTGTAAACCGATGTGAGTAATCTTTCCTTCCCCAAATCATCAGTGTGGGGACCTCACATCCCAAAAGATCGTCTTCCTTCATTGCAGCAAACCCTTGGACAACGCTTGCCAAACAGTTGCAACAGCTTTGTTCAATGCGATTTTTCGATAGTTCACTCCAGCTCGACAAATACTCTGAGTGCTTTGGGAGAGCGACCTTAAACCACACCTTTGGAATTTTATACCTTTGAAGATAAACCAAGATTTGTCCGATATAAGGCATCTTTACTGGTTTGGGAACAGAAGCGCGCAACCAAGGCCTCATGCCTTCAAAGCCAGGCGTTTGTATGAGTATCAACTTCTTAACCAGTTCTGGATATTTCTTCGCGAAGTAAATTCCATAGAATCCATTTCCACAAGATAATGACAAGGTAATGTCCTCGAGGGATAAATGATCCACTAACCGCTTAAGTGCACTTGCGCCACTTTCAAAAGAGTGGTTGTAACCATTTAATGGATAAGATTCCCCAAATCCAGGCATATCCAAAATAACAACTCGCCAATTTTTCTTTGCCTTTTCAATATATTCCTGAAAGTGCTCTATAAAACAGGGGCCATCTGGCGCTGTGAGCAAGGTTGGCTTACTGTTATCACCAGAATCAAAAAAGCGAATATTAGCCAATTCTGTTTGAAGAAACGAAAAACTGTGATTTTTTTGTGGAGAAAGCTTTTGGTATAAATACTGATCGAGTCTAAAAGCGTTCATTTTGAAATTTCTTCATTCTACCAGCCAATGACTCCATCGAGCCTAACGCCTTAAGAAGAGGCGCCGGTAACGGCGTCCTCCTTGCTTAACTTGTTAGAAGCCCGTTGCTCCAGACGTTCAGCTAGCCATATTTTGATTATGGATTGTCTGGTAACGCCAAGGCGACCAGCCTCTCGGTCAAGCGATTCGATCATCCAAGTAGGAAAGTCGACATTCACTCGCCGTTGCTCTTGGTTAGGGCGACGGATTTTGGTCAAATCTAGTTCACTGACAACATCCTTGCCCTCGTCAAATTTTCTATCGAAGCTCTTAGCCTTCATAAAGCAATACCTCTTCCTCTCTGGAACGACGGACCGATATGATCCGGATCGCTTCACCGCGATAGGTAATCACGGCGGACCAATGTTTGGAGTCTATGAAACCGATTACCAAATATCTGGGCTCGTCATCAGTCCGCGCCTGAATCTCTAGTAAATCGGAGTCAGCCCAGAGAGCCTGGGCATCATTGAAATCAATGCCATGCTTCTCAAGATTGGAAAGGCTCTTGCGCTCGTCAAATTCAAACTCCATCATGGTATAGAAAATATACCTTTCTGGTGGTTTGCGCAATAGTTGGATTAGGGCTTCTAACGCCAAGTTAACCTGCCGGAGCGTAGTTGTTTGTTTTTGTGGTAGCGTAGCGCCGGCGGGGAAGAATGATCAGTACCCCGGATCGCAAGCGAGCAGTGCAACTAATCGACGAAGCTGTGGCAGCCGGCGCCCGTAAATTCAAGGCCTGTGAGGAGTTGGGTATTGCAGTACGAACCTATCAACGGTGGACTGAGGAAGGTGAGGTGAAAGCGGATGGCCGGCCCGGTGCCCAGCGACCTGAGCCGGGTAATAAACTCACCCAGGCAGAGCGGGATAACATCCTGGAAGTGGCCAATAGCCAGGCGTTCAAAAGCCTGCCACCCAGCCAGATAGTGCCCGCATTGGCCGATAAAGGCCGATACATCGCGTCAGAATCAAGCTTTTACAGGGTGCTACGGGAACATGGCCAACAGCAACACCGCGGTCGGAGCAAGGCCCCGGAGTCCAAGCCGTTAAGTACCCATTGTGCCACGGGGCCGAACCAGATTTGGTGCTGGGACATAACCTGGCTGCCGGGACCGGCAAAGGGGACCTACTACTACCTGTATCTGATTCTGGATCTGTACAGCCGCAAGATCGTAGGGTGGGAGATTTACGAAGAAGAGTCGAGCGAATTGGCTTCGCAATTGATACAGAAGGCCTATCTGCGTGAAAGCATTGCGGGAGTGCCACTGGTGCTTCATTCGGACAATGGCAGCCCGATGAAGGGCGCCTCGCTGATGGAAACGCTATATCGGCTGGGGATCATGGAGTCCTATTCACGGCCTCGCGTAAGCAATGACAATGCCTATGCCGAGTCGTTGTTCAGAACCTGCAAGTATCGCCCTGATTACCCTCACAAGGGCTTCGCCAAAGTAACGGATGCCCGGGCCTGGGTACAGAGCTTCGTGTGCTGGTACAACCGGGAGCACAAGCACAGCGGATTAAAATTCGTGTCGCCGGAGCAACGCCATAGCGGTCAATCGGATGATGTAATGAAGCAGCGAAAGTCAGTTTACGATGCAGCCAGAAAAGCCAATCCAAATCGGTGGTCAGGCGGCACCAGGAACTGGGATTTGCCGGAGGCTGTTTGGCTGAATCCCGAGAAAGAACGCAATGACCTAAGCCAGGTCGCGTAGGTAAACGCGACAACTATGTTGACAAACAGCGATTTCACGTGCTTGTTAGCTGCTGCTACCTGGCACCGACCAAAAGACCCGCAACGCTCAAGTCCTCATCGATTTCAGGCCAGTGAATGCCTTCTCCGTCTCCTAGAAGTTCCCAGACCTCCCTTTGGGATTGCGTTGCTTTTGAAAGCGTAGGAAACCATGCGATTGGCACTGAGATCGTACGCCCATCTATGAGATCGACGCTCAAGGTATCTTCAGTAAAACTAACATTTTGGGCTAAGGGGTGTAACTCAACTGCCAAAGTACCCATTCCAAGCCTCCAGAAGCGTAGTACAATTTTCGTTCACTAGGGCCTCAAGCTTTCGAAGCTCTTGAGGTGAGAAACGTGTGGAACTGGCAAGAATTGGTGGATTTAGCCAAAATTTTGCCAGCATTCGATCCCGCTGAATATGCACGTGCGGTGGCTCTCCTTCTTCGTTGCTGTAGAAAAAGAATCTATAGGGGCCAACTCGTAATATTGTAGGCATCCGGGAAGCTTACCCAAATCAGTGGCTTGGGACAATCTGGGCAGTTAGCGCTTACAACAACGGCTGGCGGTACGCCAGTCCGCTTGCTTGTACTTGTTAATTGCCCCGAACATCTCGATCCTCAAGAAGGAAATTTCGGAGTTCTCTTTCGCTGCGCATAACATAGAGAATTAGTACCTCTCCCCGAGAGTGGCGATAAAATACGCGGCAAGGACCACATATCACCTCGCGATAGCGGCTACTACCAAGTTCGGGGGGCGTTTTTCCAGATTTTGGGTGCCGCTCAAGTCGGTCGACGGTGGCGAAAATGCTTTGGACTAAATCACGAGCCGCTGTGGCGTTCTCGAGTGCGATGTATTCTGCTATTTCGTTTAGGTCCGATAAGGCTGGTTCAGTCCAGATTAGCTGAGCCATTTTTTCATTTTTTTCTTGGCTTGGTCATGGCTCAGTGTCCTGCCCTCTAATGCAGCTGACTCGCCACGAGCAATTCCCTCCAGAATCTGCAATCGCCGCTGAAGTGACTCGAAATCTTCAAAATCGACGAGGTAAGCTGACGGCTTCCCATGCTCCGTAATAAGCACAGGCTCTTTAGATTCGTGAAGCTCTGACAGGATTTTGGTTGCCTGGCGCTTCAAGGTAGTCACTAATTCAGTTTTCATAAATGTGATACTATTCTATCACATGGTGCTTGGCAAGGGTTATTAACGCCCATGTAAGGGGCTACTTTGTAGTTGATTTGGATTTGTGCTATTCAAGCACAAATACGAAGCGACGTAAAAGTAGTCCCTCTTGACATGATTGTTATATGAGCTAGCTAGTTTTAGGGCCGCCATGCTAAATGTGCTTCTGAATCGTTACCGAATTTAGCCGCCATGAGGTGGTCTAATAGATCTGCACAATCCAGTTAAGGGATAATACCCACAACTGGAGATTAACAAATGACCACGAGAAAGAAATATTCCGAAGGAATTCAAGCTGGATGCTATCAGCCTGGTGTTGGATCAGGGTTACAGTCAAGAGTCTGAAGCGGCCAGAAGCCTTGGATATCAACGCCAATATGTTAGGCCGCTGGGTTAAAGAACAGCAATCAGATGATGGGCAAGCGTTTCGTGGAAATGGCAAGCTGACTCCGGAGCAGGATGAGATTCAGCAAGCTAAAAACGCAGGTCAAACGCCTGGAAATGGAGAAAGAGATCTTAAAAAAAGCGACGGTCTTCTTCGCCAAGGAAACAAGGTGAAGTATGTGTTTGTTGCCCAACACAAGAAGACCTGGCCTGTTGACCTGATGTGTCGAGCTATTGGGCGTTACCCGCGGTGGCTATTATGGCTATCAGCGGCGTGGTGGTGACAGAATCGATTATTACCATCAGGAATTGCTGGAAGCTGTGCAAGACATCGCCAAAGCAACTGAGGACAGCTACGGCAGCCGGAGAATGAAAAAGGCGCTGAATGCCTTAAGTTATCCGGTCAGCCGGAATAAGGCTCGAAAGCTGATGAAAGAAGCCGGCGTGCAGGTTAAACGCCGCAAAAAATATAAGGTCACCACAAACAGCGATCACAAGCAACCAGTGTTTGAAAATGCGCTGGATCGGCAGTTTGATGTTGATCAGCCCGACCAGGTATATGTCGGCGACATCACCTACCTTTGGACGCAGGAAGGCTGGCTGTACCTGGCAGTAGTTATCGACCTGTATTCGACGAAAGGTGGTCGGCTGGAGCATGGGCTCACGGATGAGGGCCCAACTGGTATGTGATGCGCTGCGGATGGCGATTTGGCAAAGAAGGCCCGATGCTGGCCTGTTATTTCATTCAGACAGGGGCTCCCAATATGCCAGCAAGGATTACCGGCGACTGCTGAAAGCCCATGATTTTGTCGGCAGCATGAGTCGAAAAGGCGATTGCTGGGATAACGCGGTTGCTGAAAGTTTCTTTGGAAGCTTGAAGCAGGAAAGAGTCCATTGGCGGAATTACCAGACGCGACTAGAAGCGCAACAGGATGTGTTGAACTACATATCCATGTTTTACAACAGCCATAGGCTGCATTCATATCTGGGCTACGTGAGTCCGAATCAATATGAAGCTGAGATGGCTGAACTGAAGAAAGCCGCTTAACTGGGTTGTAAAGAAATGCTGGACCACGTCACCATTAGCACATCTCTCCAATCTACAGCCGCGTCGCTTATCGCTTTATCTAGCTTTTTGATGTCTCCTCGGCTGAGTTTAAGAACAGCAAAACGAATTCGCTCTGCTAAATCAATATATGAAGTATCAACGAGCGGAAGATTGTCTCCGCACTCTAACGTCAGTTTTTCTGCAACTATATTTCTCTCGTCGCCAATAAATAAAGTGTCTATTCGTATTTTGGTTTCTAGTGTTAGTTCAATCATCGTTTAGCATCACTGCTGTCCCACAAATTGAAACAAAGAAGGCTTAACTCCCGCCCTGTTGATACAATGGATGTGCTAGCAAACATCGTAAAACAAAGGGGAATTAAGCCTTGGCACATCGTAACACAGTTCTATCTCAACTCCTCGCGCTGATGGATCGACATGAGTTTGAAAGCCTGGCCAAGGAACACCATGAAGGCCAAAAGCTTCGAAGAATGACACGCTGGGGTCAGTTTGTTGCCATGTTTGTTGGGCAGCTTTCAGGCAGGCGAAGCTTGCGTGACATCATCGCCAACCTGGGCGCGCAGCAACACAAGCTGTATCACGCCGGTGTTGGCGAGGTCAGCCGATCCAGTCTGGCGCGCGTCAATGAATCGCAGCCCTATACGCTTTATGAAACACTCTTTGCCAGGCTCCTTGGGAGATGCCGCAACCCTGCCCCAAAACACAAATTCCGATTTAAGAATCCGCTCTTTTCAATGGACGCTTCGACGATTGAATTGTCCTTGTCGATTTTTCCCTGGGCTGAATTCCGGAAAAAGAAGGGTGCCATCAAGCTACACGTAGGCTTGGACCACGACGGACTCATACCGGCATTCATGTCGATTACCGAAGGCAAATGCCACGACATTCAGGCGGCGAGAAATATCGATTTACCACGTGGCAGCATTTTGGCTATAGACCGTGGCTACAATGATTATGAATGGTTTAACAGTTTGAATGACAAGGATATTTTCTTTGTGACCCGATTGAAGAAGAATGCTAAATACACCGTTGTAGAGCGCAGGAGCTGTATCAAAACGGGCGGATTAACCAGCGATCAGGAAATAAGGCTGACCAGCAAAAAGGGTAGCTTCTACAGGGTAGCTTCTTCAAAGGACGTCTGCGTCGCATCGGCTTCATATGCCCTGAGACGGGAAAGCACTATTTCTTCCTGACCAATAACATGAAACTATCAGCCAGGACGATTGCGGCAATTTACAAAGAACGCTGGCAGATTGAGTTGTTCTTCAAGTGGATCAAACAGAATCTGAAGATCAAAAGCTTCGTGGGCACGTCGAAAAACGCGGTGCTTACCCAGATATGGATTGCGATGTGTGCCTATCTGTTGATGGCCTATCTGAAGTTCTCTAGCCGGATCACGATGGCAGTTTCCGAAATGGTGCGGCTGCTTCAACTGAATCTGTTTGATCGCAGAATTCTGCACGAATTGCTTCGCGCACCAGGCAGACCTGACCCGGATGAGGACAGGCAGCTGGTAATGTTATGAAACTCTCGGACAGCAGTGAACTGCAATACGGAATACCACCCAATTACATTAATTTGACAACTCACTCAGATAAAAACAATACACTAAACCCACCAAGAGATTTACTACTGTCTTTAGTTGGGTAATGGTGAGAGAGGGAAGATTGGCGAAACACTTAACCAATTGATTTGAAAAGAATTTAGCAAATTCCCTATCGCACGATTTCACATTTAGTGGAAAATATTACCAGTATCAAAGGTTAAGATAAAGGTGCCACGCGCGCCACCAAATTTGTTTACTTTTAGCCCAATCAGAAGTTACTTTTCTTTGAGCCTATAACGCCGCCATATGGGGCAGCTTTGTAGTTGATTTTATTGTGCTAGCGTAGCGTTAAAGCACGAATAGGAGCAACGGAAAAGCTGTCCCTCATGATGGCATTGTTATGCATTAATTAATGCTAACACCCCTATTACGGCTAGAACAAACCCCATGCATAGGATTCAGGAAGGCATATTGTTTTGAGCTAGCTCTCTAAGTTTTGCGCGCATCATCTGTTTTTCATTATTACAAATCTCGTCACCGCAGCCACGACAAAAAGTATCAGTTATACAGATAAACTCTAAGCAATGTACGCACCTATAAATATCTCTAGTGTTCCATGGCAATGCGCCAACTGCCGAATGATGACATTCTCTCATACTCCTAATTTCATCACCCGAAAAATGATGACCACAGCTTCTGCAATATGAGTTTCCATTAGCTACGATGCCTTTGCATTCCGGGCATCGATAAATATCGGCTAAGGTTTTAATTTGATTTCTCCTTGTGCATAACGCCCCGCTCACCGAGCAAATTTTTGATGGCGACTTTTGTGCGTGTTTTTGCGCAAAAGGTGACAGCGGAAATTTGTCCGGTGCAGCCGCTTGTTATACGATTTATGCCGCACTGTCACGTTCCTTGCGGGTTACCAAGCTTCCAATTTTACTAATAATTTTTTCTTTAATCTCTTCGGAAGATGTTTCCTTTGCTATTTCTAGCTCTGACGGAGTAATACCTACAGCCTGAATTAAATCGACTAGCCCAGATTTGATAGAGAAGTTTTCAGCAAAATTTATGGGCTGCGTAAACATCATAGTCTTGATAGATGGTGACAAAGCAAGTGGAACGCGATGACCATAATCTAGAGTCGGGAAATCACCCATCTGGCCTGTGGCTAGAAGTAAGTTATAAGCCATTAATGTTTGTAAAACTTCAATTGCCCAATCTGCCTCTTCGTCAGTTTCCATTACAAACTCTACGCCTAGGCCAGAATACTCTTCTGGTACTTCGCTCTCCCAAGGGTTTGACATACCAGATGTGACGTAGGCCCAAGTTTTCCTTGTTTCGGATGACTGGCTTTTAAATACGCCATGTGTAAGCCATCGAGGATCGACTCCTTTAGCATTCATACGATCAAAGTGTCTTGCCCCAAGTTCCTGGGACTCAGTGTAATGTTACATCTGAGGCGAGGAGAATGTTATGAGCAGGAAGAGTGGATTGTCGGCTGAGCAACGGCTTGAGGCGGTGTTGTCGTTGCTACGCAGGGAAGAGCCGGCCAAGCAAATCGCGCGGCGCTATGGGGTCAGTGAGCAGTCGCTGTACCGCTGGAGAGAAGATTTTCTCGATGCAGGCAAGCATGGCCTGAAGGGCAAATCGTCGATGGTGCGCTGCAAAAGGAAGTCAATCGGCTGCAGCGCGAGGTCGAATCGCGCGAGCAGGTGATCGGCGAGTTGACCGTGGTGAACCGTATCTTAAAAAAGCTCTCGGGCCCGTCTCAATGAGCACGGAGGTACGGGCCCTGAGCGAGTGCGAGACACAGGCCGACGGTATACGGGTAAAACAAGTCCTGGAGAGGTTGCAGCTTTCCGCGTCGACGTACTATCGCCAGCAGGCGAGAGAGGGCGATCGGCAACGTCCGGGCCCGAAGCCCAGGGCTCTCGATGAAGCCCGCAAGGCGCTGGTGGTCGAGTTTGCCGAACGCTATCCGTGGTGGGGCTACAAACGCCTGACCATCGTGATGCGCCGGGCCGGGCACGAGATCGGCAAGAAGTTCGTGCACGCCGCGTTCAAAGCCGAGGATCTGTTCCAGAAGCGCAAGCCAAGCTCGGCCGAGTTGCACCAGAGCGCCAAGCTCTATGAACTGCTACCGAGCCGCGCTAACGCACTGTGGCAGAGTGATGTGACCTACATCCATATCCCCGGCCACGGTTGGTGGGTAAGCCCCCGGCCAACGACAGGATTTCCCCAACCCGGCTTATGTGCCGGGTTTTAAAATCATCGGCAGCAGGGCGCGACGCTCATCATCTGATGCGGCCAGGGGATAGCGCTCGAACAGCGCATTGAGGTAGGCCTTGGGCTCCCAGCCATTCGCCTTGGCGGACTCCACCAGGGAATAAAGTAGCGCGCTGGCATTTGCGCCACGCGGACTGCCAGAGAAGAGCCAATTGCGGCGCCCGAGAGTGAAGGGTCGGATCGCCTGCTCCATGGGGTTGTTGTCCAGCGGCATCACCGGGTGATCCAAAAACGCAGTCAACTTGTGCCAGTTGTTCAGGGCGTAGTAAATGGCGGTGTGCATCAGGCCCTGACTCGGGAACTGCCGATCCAACGTCTTCAGAGTAGCCTGGATTTTGTTGAGCTGCGGCACGACCAGCTCCTGGCGGGCCTGCCGTTTGGCTTCTCCCTTCAGATCCCGCAGACCGTTATCCAGTCGGTAGAGCACTGCAATTTGCTGCAAGACCTTGTGGGCCTCCGAGCCCGACCGTCGCCCCTTGGCCGCATCGGAGAATTTTCTCCTGCAGTGCGCCCAACAGCCGCCGTGTCCGGTAATCTGCGGATACTCCTCCACCAGACGATTGTACGGCTTGTGCTCGTCGCTCACGATGACACCCGCAAAGCCCTTTAGCGCTGGATCGAGCCAGGCCTTCAGTGCATCGTAATTGCGCCGTTCATGGTAGTGAAACAGGATAGCCGGTTGGTCCGGTGGACCGCCGCGGATACCCCACAGATAACTCTTGTTTCGATCGTTGCGTTCAGGTTCGCGCAAAACCTGCAGGGTCGTTTCATCCAGATGCCACAGTGGGCTGCTTGCCAGGTGTTCCTTTAACAGCGGCACCAGTGGCTGCAGGCGTTCGGCCAACTGGATCGGCCATTCGCACAAGGTGGAATAGCCGATCTCAATGCCTTCTCGCTTCAGTATTCGCTCGGTTCGGTAAAACGACACGGCGTCGACAAACTTGCTGGTAATGACATCGGCCAACAATGAACTGCCGGCAATCGCTTTGGGCAACATCACAGCGGCACGCGGTGCTACCTTGATGCCCGGCTCCGACCCCGACGGATATTTATCGCCCTGATCCGCCTGCTTGCGAACATACTTGGCCCGCTTCAGGCACTTGACGTAGTATTCTCGCTGCCGCACGGCTAGTTGCTCACTGGTCTCGTAGCCGACCAACTCCCAGTCATCGCCCATCGACTGCTTGTCTTCAGCACTGACGTCAATCAGGACATCGACGCGCTTGAGATGATCGGGAAGTGGCTTGCGACGGGGAGCGGACTTCTTCTCCTGCGCGCTTGAGGAGGACCCCTTGCCCGCAGCCTGTTGCGCCTGGGCCAGCGCTTGCTCGGCCTCGCGGATCGCCTGCTCCAGCTCAGCCTCATCGAACAGCTGGCCCTGAAGTGCTTTCAGTTGCTCTGACTGCGCTTGGTAGCGCTTGCCGCGCAACAGGGCCAACTGCTCCTGCAAATACGCAATGGTTTCCTGCTTGGCCTGAAGGGCTTCAACCTGTTCGGTAATGGTCTTCTGCTGAAGGCCAATCCTTGCTTCCTGCTCACCAATCAGGCGCTCGTTATCGGCTAGCTGCGACTGCAACTGCGCACAAAATTTGCGCAGTTCTTGCGGGTCGTCAGGAAGGGGAGATTCGGTTTTGAGCATGGCGCTATTTTACACCATAGCGATAGGCACAGCGCCCCTATACGCGAGAAAAAGCCAGTGTTTTACGTGGCTGCAATGCCTCGAGATCGAGACCGTCGAGCAGCCACTGCAAGTCTCGTAACGTGCACTGAAAGACTGTGCTCTCGGTGCGCGGCCAGCAAAAGCGTTCGCGCTCAAGACGCTTGTATAGCAGGCAAAAACCATTGCCATGCCAGTACAGCACCTTGAGTTTGTCACCGCCGCGATTGCGAAAGACGAAAAGGTGTGGAGCCAGGGGGTCCAGCGCCAGTGTTTCTTGCACATGCAAAGACAGCCCGTCGATCTGTTTGCGGAAATCGACGGATTCACGTGCCAGGTAAACCCGCGTCTGGTAGGCCAGATCCATCATCGGCCGTGTCGAATGGCTTGCAACCATCCCTGCAATTGCTCCGCGGAGACCGGATGGCTACAGGACAGGGTGACATCGGCCACCTGGAGCTGAAAACCGGCCAGCGGCTCGTGCTGCAGGGCGACGGGCAGGAATGATGATGGCGAAGCCCCGGTGCCAGGTGAATGATTGATCGAGCCAGCGGCCTGATCTTGCTCGAAGATTCGACACCAGTAATAAAACGCGGTGACATTCAGTTGCTCGTGGCGGCACCAGGCCGCCTTCGACAGGTTGGCACTTTGCCACTGCTCAAACTGCGCTTGCCAGAACGCCCGATCCTTGCGAGCCTGGGGTAAATGAGTTGTGTCCGTGTTGTCCATGGGAATCTCCTGCATCAGCGGGTAATCACAGGAGCGAACCGTGTCAGATTAGTGATGACCAGAAAAGAGGGTTGTTCGCCGGGGGCTTACGTTGGTGGTACGCGGTGACGGTCATCGATTACTACAGCCGCTACCTGTTGGCACTGCACCTGACACCGAGCTATGCCGCGCCGGAAATCAACACGGCGATCGACCATGCACGCGCTGAAGCCGAACGCCTGCACGGCCCTCTGGAGACAATACCGTTTCTGGTGACCGACAACGGCAGCAGTTTCCTGGCGAAGCGGTTTCAGGCGCACATAGCGGGTCAGTTTCGCCAGGTGCGTACCCGCTACCGCACCCCGCAGCAGTTGGGATTACTGGAACGCTTCCACCAGACGCTCAAGCGTGAGGAGGTGTACTGGCAACTTTATGATTCACCGGCCGATGCGCGGGAGAAGCTGGCACAGTTCCGGGAGCGCTACAACGCGGTCCGCCCCCACTGGGCGTTGGAGCCGGCCACCGGCGGTGACGTGGTGACGCCTCGCGATGTTTATGTCGAGGGTGTAGCGATCACACTGCCACGCTGGCAGGGCTGGGCGAAGAAAGCGCGACAGAAGCTCGATGAGGCGATGACTGAAGATGCAGAGCGCAAGCAAGTCGCATGAACGGGTCTGTGCACTTGTGGACGCGTCCTTCGGACCAGGGCGAGCCCTTCGGGGCGTATGGGCAAGCCGTGGACAACACAGCCGTGTTGCCCACCGCTTGCCCACACTCTCGCCCTTCGCGCCCACAGGGTACACAGGGTACACAGGGTACACAGGGTACACAGGCTCAAAATGCCCTGCGGCTCTACAATGCAATGAATGGTTTGAGAGAATCCCGACAGGGAGACCGCACGACCCAGCGGACTAACACAAAACAGGGTCAAGCGAGTCCCAAGGAATTGGGAGGCAAGACACTTTGGCTCATTGTCAGAATCCCAGCCCCCTTGATCTTCAACGAATTGCTCCCAAGGGTTATATCCGCAGGCAGCGGCATCCATTATTTGCTCAGGGCTATAGCCTTCATTATTCATATCATGGAGAAAGTCCCAGTCGCTCATATTCTTCCTTTGCCTAACGCCCAGCTCACCGCGCGAAGTAACGTTGGCGACTTTACTGCGTGTTTTTGCAGGAAAGGTGCCAACATTACGGAGTCCGGTGGAGCTGCTTGTTATGTGTTTAACCATGTTTGGTACTCATTTAAGTCAGCTTCTATTAACTGCTGCTTTTCAGCACCTTTGGCTGACCAGTTTTTACTTTGCCTAGGATACTCAGCCCAAGACAAAACATCTCGGAAATCACCTTTGGCAGCATCAGTATACTTTTTAAGTTCAGGAATATTTGGACTTTGGCCAGCAAGTTTTAAGATTGCCAAACGAACACGCGCTGGCTCTTGCTCGTACGATTCTTGACCATAGGTTTCCAATAATGCAATCGCCTCAATTTGATCTTCCTTCTCCGGGAATAGCTTAGTGAGCTTGTTTGCTAATATCGCTTCAATATCCATGCGGTGCCTTAATACACATAACGCCTTGCTAAGGGGCAGACAAACCAACGGTTTGGCTGTCCCGCGGAGGCCACGCTTTTTGTGGCCGGAGTGTACTTGAGCAACTTGTTATGCACATTATTGTAATTTAAGCTCATTCGCAAAAAAATTGCGTACAGTATTTGCGTAAACTTCAACTGATTGCTGCCATGGCGATAGATTACTTTTATTGGCATTAAAATCTTTACCTAAAGAGCCTCGATAGTTGCGGTGCTTAACTAAAAATCCGAATAAATTGCAATGTATTGGCAACTCAATTTTTAACTTACTGCCATCAGTACTCCATAGCTCATCTATGGTGCAATCTACTATGTCGTCTCTAATATCGTATGATATAGAAATGCCAAGTGAGGCAGTTTTAAATGACGCAGAATAATATGTCGCTGTTTGTTTCATATTTGAAGCGGTCATAAAATTGAATACCGACTTGGTATAGTCTATAAATTCATTTCCGTTTGGCATGGTTTTATTGTGCATAACGCCGCAATTACCGGCCGGAACGTAGTTGTTTGTTTTGTGCCAGCGTAGCTGAAAAGCACAAAACAAACAACGCAGTGGAGGTCCAGCCAGCTTGCTGGCGTTGGTAGATTGCTTTGTTATGAGTGATTAGCATAGTGCTATTGCCGCCTCATTTATTGAAGCACCCATAATTGGCTGTTGATTTTGATTAACAACATTTTTACCGCTAACAATGAATTCTTGGGTGTGAAGGTTTTCTTGTATTTGTGGTTTACCGTAATAAAACCAAGACCATTTAACTTTGGATGCTTTAGCTATTTTTATTACATTACCGTCAATGATGAGTTTTGACGGGTTCCATATTTCAAGCGTTTCACCTTGGTCAAATTTTATGGTTAGTAAGTCATTTGTAAAATCAGCTGAACATGCGCGATGGATATTATCCATTGGTCTGCCGAACCAGCAACCAAACATACAAAGCGAGCCACTTCGTATATTTTCTTCGAGATTCATGATTTCGTCTGATATTTCCATATTACTCATAACGCCGTGCGCACGGGCGGAGGCTGCGTAGCAGCCGGAGTCCAGCGCAGCGAGCGTGCCGCACCTTGTTATAACCCACATTATTGTACATAAACCACCTTGGTTTCATTAATAGTAATTGCATTTTGGTTTTTGAGTTCTTCAATAATGGCGCAAATTTCTTGCTCGGATAATGACTTTTGAAAAAGCGCATTAATAGTGCTACTTAGCGTTTTTATGGTTCTAGGTTTGGAAATGCCACGCTGCTGCAGGTTTGAAAGAACGGCAGCAGCTTTTTCTGGGGTTGATTTTGAGCTTGATATTTTTACGAGCGGAATATCGGCAATCGATTTGGAGCGTGATGCAAATATTTTTTTGCTTTTTAGGTGCGAAATAAGTGGGTCAAAGCCCGTGTCTTTAGAAACAATATGGAAATATGCATCTGATTCTTTGGCTGCGATTTGCCCGATATAAAAAGCAATATGAAAATCAAGGGCGTTGCTGCCATTGCCTGATATTTTTATATATTCAGCTCTGCTGCCCATTTGTTGTAATACTGTGGCAACCTCGAAGGTTACTTTGGCTTGGGTTGCACCAACGAAAACAACGACATTGAAATGTTCTTTATCAAGTGCAGCCATGAATGTTGGCTGTACGTTTTCATAATCTATGAGAACATAATTCTTTCTCATGGTGACGAGATCTCTCCTTGTGGGTTATAACAGTTAATTCTGCGAACGCGTTCGCTGTTGTCCAGGCCGCAGTATCAAATTATCGCGACCACCGATAAGCCACGAAACCATGCGGTATTCAATTGCTTGGCAATCTCATCCCCGAATTCTACGAACGGCAAATGCGGCCGGGGCCGCAGTAATTCCTTCCCTCATTTTGATGATGATTATCAGCTGAATCAATCACTTGATTGGAAAGCGTTCGCTGAATACGGCTTGACAGTTATTTGATACTGTATAAATATACAATTATTGCGACAGGAGGTCTGCATGCTAACCCCTCAAATTATGGATGATGTACCTGTGGCGGTCAGTCCAGCTTCTGGGCGGTTTCTGGATCAGATCAGGCTCTTCATGCGCTCTCGCCATATGGCCTGGGCCACGGAAAAAACCTATGTTTCATGGATTCTTCGCTACATCCGCTTCCATGATAAGAGGCACCCCAAAGATATGGGTGCCGCCGAAATTGAAAGCTATTTAGCCTATTTGGCCAATCAGCGCGGTGTTTCGCCTGGCACCCAGGCAGTCGCCTTGAACGCGCTGGTATTTTTGTACAAGCAGTTCTTGCTGCGGGATGTAGGCCAACTGCAATACCCGCCAGCGCGAGGCAAGCGGCGTGTGCCGGTGGTGTTCAGCCACGCCGAGGCCCTTGCGGTTATCGGGCAGTTAAATGGCGTGTACTGGCTGATGGGCACTTTGATGTACGGCGCCGGGCTGCGGGTAATGGAATGCTGCCGCCTGCGCGTCAAAGACATTGATGCTGGTATGAATGAATTGGTGATACGTGATGGCAAAGGTGGCAAGGACCGCCGTACCGTGCTGCCAGCCAAATCAGTTGACGCCTTGAAAAAGCAAATCGCGAAAGCTCGCTTACTGCATGAGCAAGATGTAGTTGATGGCTGCGGCGAGGTGTGGATGCCGTACGCGCTGTCGCGAAAATTCCCCAAAGCGGCCAGTGAGTTGGCCTGGCAGTTTATCTTCCCGTCTCAGAGCATTGCGGAGGACCCGCAGCAGCGAGGCATATTTCGCCGTCACCATGTTCACCCGCGCTCTATACAAAAAGCGGTGAAGCGGGCCATTGCTCAGTCGGGTATTCACAAGCACGCCAACTGTCATACCTTTCGGCACAGTTTTGCTACGCGTTTACTTGAGTCAGGTTATGACCTGCGCACTATTCAGGAGTTGCTCGGACATAGCGATATCGCGACCACCGAAATTTACACCCATGTGTTGAATAAAGGTGGGCGCGGAGTGCGCAGCCCTGTTGATCGGCTGGTGTAGCATCACGGAGACCAGGCTTGAGCAGTCAGCCTAGGGTAGCGTTTATTGACCGGTCTCTGTTTCCCCCCAAAGTCGGTGCACAGGTTCTGATCGGTGGCACGTAAGGTATTGTGTTGCCGGATAGTGGCAAGTAGAAAAGCCTGATCGCACATATTTAACACGCCTGAAACTGGAAACGTATGAGTTGGGCAATATTGTCTACTACGACGAACGGTATTTGCGCTTTCGCGAAGTCAAAGTTGTTTAAGGCACCTCTGATTAATTAGGTGACGCTCCAGGCTTTGCGTCGCGTTTGTCTATAAGGCGCAGTCGTGCAGGAAGGCTGGTTGCCTTTCAAACGGCTGTAACGCAGTAGACGAACGCGACGCACCAACAGTAGGCGCTCTAAGCGAAGCCCCGTAGGGCGGGCCTCTGGCGCCCATTGGACAAGGGGGCGGCCATCCGCTTGCGCCACTCGTCAAGGACAACCAGCCTTGACCTTCGCGGCGCGCCTTGCCAATGAACGCCAGAGGCTCCGCTGAAGCATTACCGAATTGATCAGAGTTGCCTTAAGGAATACCGTTCAAAGCGATGCCTGTTCGTTGGGTCGGTAAGGCGAGTTCGCTTGAAGCCGGCCAGCGCAATCGGCACAATCAGCCCATCGTACTGAACACAGGAAAATCGACAATGGCGACACACATGGTAAATACGGTATGCGGGCCGCTGGCGACATCCGACCTTGGTGTCACCCTGATGCATGAGCATCTGATCATCGGCTATCCCGGCTGGGAGGCCGACACCCTGCACCCGGGGCCATCGCGCAATGAGATGCTGGCAATATGTTACGACAAGATCCAGGCGATGCAGGACCGGGGCATCCAGTCGATGCTCGACCCCTGTCCCAATGATCTTGGCCGTGATGTCGAATTTGCGGCTGAAGTGTCGGCGCGAACCGGGTTCAACATTGTATGCGCAACCGGGCTATACAAGGAAGATGAGGGCGGCCCCGCCTACTGGCACTTCCGGCGCAGCCTGGGCACCGCGGTGGAGGCGATGGCGGAGTTGTTTATCCGGGAGCTCACCGTGGGTATTGGCGATACCGGCATCAGGGCTGGCATCATCAAGGTTGCCACCGGCGTCGGGAAAATCAGCGAGTACGAGCACCTGGTGCTGCAGGCGGCGGCGATTGCAGCGGCCGAGACCGGCGCCCCGGTGACCACCCATACCGACCAGGGCACCATGGGTCGCGAGCAACAGCAAATACTGACAGCTGGCGGTGTTGCACCCCACAAGATCATTATCGGCCACAGTTGTGGCAGCGCCGATCACGCCTACCACATGGATATCCTGGCGGGCGGCTCCTATCTCGGCTTCGATCGATTTGGCCTCGATATCCTCACCCCGGACGAGCAGCGCATCCAGTCGCTGCTGGCGCTGTTGGCAAAGAACCAGCAGCGCCAGGTGGTGTTATCCCATGACTCGGTATGGTGTACCCGGGGAGAGCCTTTCCCCCGGGAGTTGCTGGCGGCAATGGATCCCGCGGTGCTGTTCAACCCGACCCACATTCACGATCACATCCTGCCGCGCCTGTTGGCCGCCGGGGTAAGCCAGGAGCAGATCGACACCATGCTGGTGGACAACCCCCGGCGCTTCTTCAGCGGCATCTCAGTGCAGTAGAGCCGGCTGCCGGCCTCGCCGGGCAGGGTTTAAAAGCTGACGTTCAGTCCCAGGTAAGCGGTGCGCGGTTTGTTGGGGCGCGCGCCGGCGGGGCTGCGGGAGACGATTTCCTGGGTGTCCAGCAAGTTATCCACCTTGACGTAGACCTGGGCGCGGTCGGTAATCTGGTAGTGACTCACAAAGTCGAAAACCCAGAGGCTGTCGGTCTCGGCAAAGCTATTGTCCACACCATCGCGCCCGCACTCGAAATCGATGCACATGGCATCGATGTAGTTTGCCGACAGGTAGGCATCCCAGCCCCGGGGGTGGACGATTCCCGCCCGGGCGAAGAAGTGGTGCTCGGGGATGTAGGGATAGCCATCGCCATCGAGAACGGCGCCATCGTCACTGTCTTCAGTAATGCTGGCATCGGTGTAGGTGTAGGCCATCTGCACAGGCAGTTGCAGGGCGTCGAATTGGCCGACGTAGCCCAGCGACACTTCCACGCCGCCAATGGTCGCCGCACCGAGTTGCTCGGTGCCGGAATCAACGCCCCCGGAGCAGGGGTTGGCGACGGAGCAGTTGCGAATGGAATTGGTGTAATCGCTGTAGAAACCGATGACCTCGGCGTTGAAGGACTGGTCAGCGTAGCGCATGCCGGCTTCATAGTTAATGCTGATCTCCGGCTCGGTGTCTTCCACCGCGCCACCGCCGGCGGGGGACATACCCCGGTGCACACCACCCAGCAGCTGCCAGTTGTCGTTGAGATGCCAGGTGATGCCGGCGCCGGGTAACCATTCGCTGGTCGTGTTTTCGCGGGTGTCTGTGAGGATATCCCGGCTGCTTCCGTATTGCTTGCGCTCGGTTTCGATATGTTCATAGCGCAATGCCAGGGTCAGGTCGACGGCGTCGCCCAGGGCCAGGGTATCCATCACCCAGAATGATAGTGCGTCAGCATACTCCTCCCGGTTATTGCTGCCTGAGGGTTGGATAGTGCTCTGGTAAACCAGGCTGCCATTGACCTGGTCGAAAACCTCCACCGGCTGGTAGCGATCCATGTAATCCTGGTGCCAGCGCAGCCCCGTGCTCAGGTCATGGCCCATGGAACCCGTATTGAAAGCCCAGTTCAACCGTCCCTGCACACCCTTGGCGGTGTATTCGCGATTGTTGTGCTTGATCTCGATATCGTCGACATCGTCGCCCTGGAGGATGTCGATGACGGCTTGATTGCCAGCATTGGCATCGGCGATGACGTCGGCGATGCTATCGCCATCTATGTTGTCGACCTTGAACCAATCGCGCTCGAATTGGTTGTAGTAGCCGGTGAGATCCATGCTCAGGCTTTCATTGAGTTCGATAAAATAACTCAGGTTGGCCCCGCGGTGCTTGCTTTGCATCTGGTCGCGGTCGGTCAGGCCATAGCGGCGATTGGGGTCATCATCGAAATCGACATCGGTCAGGCCCAAGTAACTGACATTGGACGTCTCGGTCGAGTACTGCAGCTTTAACTCCACACTCTGGTATATGCTGGCGCCGGCGCTGCTGTTCCAGCGCACTTTACCGAGGTAATCCTCCAGTTGGTAGCCGGTGTCACGGTTCGATCGATCGATATCCTGGAACCCGTCGCCACGCTGTTGGTGGGTTTCCAGCAGCCAGCCGTACTGCTCGCCGCTGCCGCCATAGTTCGCCAGGAGGCGGTTCTCGCCGCGCTCACCGACCTCGAGCAGTGCCGTGCCCGCGTATTCGTCGGGGATGGGCGTCGATAGGAGATTGACAGCCCCGCCAACCGTGTAGGGCCCGTACTGCAACAGCGACGGCCCCTTGAGCACTTCGATACCACTCATGCGCCCGGTGGTGGGAAAGTAGTACGCCTCCGGGTTGGAGTACGGCGCAGGCGCGATCAGTACGCCATCCTCCATCAGGGTGATCTTGCCGCTGCGCTCGGTGCCGGTGCCGCGGATGCCGATATTGGGCCGCAGGCCAGTACCGTCCTCCTCGCGCAGGTAGACCCCCGGCACCTGGTTGAGGATGCGCTGGATGTCGGTATAGCGAAAGATCTGCAGATCCTCCTGCTCGACCACATAGGCTGAACCCGGCAACTCGCGGGCGTCTTCCCGGGAGCCGATGATGGTCATCACCTCCATGCGGCCAGCGTTGGTTTCATCGGTTTGCGCGTTGTCCCCTTCTGCTGCATTGAGGACAGGCTGGAACAGGGCCAGGGCCAGGGCGACGGCCATCGTCGAACGCTGCTTAAACATGCTTGAAGTCTCGGTGTGCTGTGAATTTATAATAATGATAATTATTATCATTTAGATTATCAATGCTGGAATGCAACAATAACGAGCAGCAGGGTTGTCCGGCCTTGAAGCATGGGAGCGGTTTCGCTAGAGTGCTCCGAGAGGTGTTTTCGTACTAAAAACAGGGAGATTATTCCATGAAGAGGGTCCAGCTTACCGCACTCGCTGCTGCCATATTCGCAGCGCTCGGATTGGTGCCTGCCGCGCATGCTATTGACGCAGCGGTGAAAGCGGCGGTCTGCACTGGCTGTCACGGGCCGGACGGCCGCAGCGTGATTCCCGCCAACCCGATCCTTGCCGGGCAGCACAGTGACTACCTGGTGGCGGCGCTGGAAGCCTACAACAAAGGTGAGAGGGACCATGGTGTTCCCGGGCAACTCAGCGAAGAAGACATTTCCGACTTGTCAGCATACTTCGCCCAGCAAGCGCCCTCCCAAAGCATGGTTGCGCCGGCGGGCGACGCAGCGGAAGGTAAAGCCCGGACCACTGTATGCGCTGCCTGCCATGGAGCGGACGGCAACAGTGAAAACCCGGCGACACCCATGCTCGCAGGCCAGCACGCTGTTTACCTGGGCAAGGCGCTGCGCGCCTATCGCAGCGGTGCGCGCAGCAATCCCATGATGGCGCAGGCGATGTTCGAGTCACTGAGTGATGAGGATATCGAGGATATTGCCGCGTACTTCGCCAGCCAGTCGCCCCAGGCCTCCACTGCCGACAGCCAAGCGGGCGGTCGGTGAGTTTTCTGTACGCCGGCTTCGGTATGCGTGACGCCCACCGGAATACACTGGCCTGACCGTGTCAAGGAGGCCGCAAAAAAACGGTGAAGGGTGGTCCCGGGTAAGAGGTTGGCCCGCCAACGGAATTTTGACTACTTGTCTTTATTGGCTGCTTAGCGTGGTTGCCGGTTGCAAATCGCACCGCGATGCATAATCTGGGCGGTGGACTGGGTGTCGGCTTCCACCGGTATCCGCGATCACGACTGCACCCTGAAACTGGCAGTCCTACAAATCTCATTCAATGTGCTGGGTCTGCTTATCATGAAACTCTTGCGCATAGCGGGCTGACAAATGAACGGCACCGGGTACTATCTTTATCTGTCACGACCTTGCTGGGCTCTCCACCATGCCTGCGTAGTCAAGGAGCATTAACATCAGGATGATCCTACGTGGCCTGATATCTGCGCTAGCCCTGCTGGTCATTCTCTTTATCGGTTTCAGCTACCGGGTTTCCAAACCGATCTTCTCTGAAGTCCGTGGCGAATACACGCCGGAGATTGCCGCACGGGCAGATGCGCTGACATTCGCTCGCACCCGCACCGCGCTGATCCTGGTGTCTAAGCACCTGGAGGGAAGTATCAGAGGGGTAAATCTGACCGCAATCTACGGTCATGAGGCTACCCAGAGCCTGATCACCCTTGTCAACCGGTATGGTCTTGATGGGATTGCGAAACAGGAGGGTGAAGAAGAGGTCTTTGCGCTATCGGACCTATTGCTGCCTGTTCATTATCAAGGACCACACATCGCGGTAGGAACCAACTTCAAGGAACATGCAGACGAAATTTATCACGATGACCCGCCGTTTCTCTTCCCCAAACTGGTGACTGCCACAGGGTGGAATGCTGATGTTCCCTATGTTTCCCGACTCGACTATGAGGCAGAACTCTGCCTTTTTCCCCTGGAGGATATAGCGGCGGGAGTTGCATTGCCGACGATGGGATTGGTGCTGTGCAATGATTTCACTGATCGCTGGACACTGGTGACCCAGATAGACCTGGATCAGCCGATGGGACTTACCGGTTTTCCCGCTGGAAAAGGATGTGAGGGGTGCCTGCCGACAGGGTACCTCGCGGTGGTACCTCGCAGTGGCGAGTTTTACTTGTCCATTGAGTTGTCGCTCTATGTCAATGATGTGTTGAGACAGCGATATTCTATGGAAGATATGATCTGGCCGGCCGGCCGCATCGTGGATGAAGCGTTTGCGCAGTCAGATGCCAAATACATGAAGGGTGACCAAGCAGTGTCACTCCTGCCCGCAGGCAGAATAGCCCAGGGTTCATTGATCCTGGCCGGCACCGCTGCAGGCGTCATCTTCAAACCTGCCAATATCTGGTATCACGGGTTTTATCTGCAAGATGCAGACGTTGTTCGTACTGAGGCGACCTTTCTCGGGCATATGAGCAATCGAATCAGGAAGGAAATTCCATAGAGGTGTAGTCAAGTTGTCGGGCGGATGTTGCCAAAAACCGGCGGATGAATGCCGCTAAACGGCATCGATATGCGCGCGACATTGCCGGTATTCTGCTAATTTGGGTGCGTGGCGGGCACATCCCTGCTGCTACACGGGATCGCACAGCTCGGAGGGATAAGATCTTTGAGCATTACTGGCAGTGCTATCATCGGTCACTCGCCAACTACCAGTTGTACTAAGGGCCGCGGAAGTATCAGCACTCTGTCAGTTTTGCGTCGTCTCCCTACCCTTGCTCAGCCGGGCAACAACTCCGGTTTCACGGCAATGGCATCAAACTTTTCCATCAGTACGAAATATCCGGCCCGCCGCAGCAATGCGAAGCATTCGGCAAACTGGCTATCATCCATGGCCCCCTGCGACAGGCCATGTTCAAAACGAACGATGACCGGCCTGATCTGACTCTCGCCCAGCATCTTCAGGATCTCGTAGTCATAGCCCTCGGTGTCGACCTGCAAGAGGTCAACATCTGAATACCCCGCCTGGTCGAACAGGTCCTGCAAGGTGACGGCAGGAACCTGCTCCTCTACGATAGCCGGCTCCGGAATACCGCCCCCGAGCTTGAAGTGGTTGGGGTTGACAGAGGCGATGCCAATGGCCCAGTCGGGTAGCTCCCCGGGGTAGTTCGGGTCTACCCGATACAGGGAGATGCGTTTCTGGCCGCGATGAATCGCGACGTTGCGAGCCGCGATACGCGGATAGTCCCGATAATTATGCTCAAGTTTGGCAAAGCAGTCGCTCAGAGGTTCAACGACCAGGCCCTCCACACCGTTTCGGGTTACAAACTCGAAAACCGGATCAAAGGAAACACCGTCATTGGCGCCGATCTGAACGAAGCGGAAAGCTGGATTCTGCTTCAGTTGGCGGTAAAGCAGATCTTCGAATACCGTGCAATCCGTCAGCTTTCGCAGGCGATACCCGCTGCTGTGCAGTTGGCGGTTAAGTGTGTCCTTCAGCCAGCGTCCAAAATTCATGTTCAAGTCGGTTTTCCTAGTGCCGCATTATAATCTTCAGTGCCATGGCGGAGCGACCCCACATCGGATGAACAGGATTGGTCCGCATTGATTGCGACCGCCAGAGGGCAGCCAGAACCACATCTAAGGCTCCGCAGGGCGGTCGATCACCGCGGCGCTGTCGATAGTACAAAAGAATAATACGGTAAGGGTAATATTGGGGATCAGTACCGCGCTTAGGGTGGGTGCAAACCAGGGTGCGGAGCCAAATAACCGCTCTATTTGCCCGATTCTGATAGAATCTGGTCCCAAGCAAATATTGGAAGACAGCCACGGGCATCCGAATTCGGTCGCACCTGGCCCGACATTGCTATGCCCGATTCATTCCCGGTACCGATAATTCGATCGAAACTGTATCCGCCGCCGCTGGCGGCGGATACCGTCCTCCGCGAGCGGCTGCTGGCGATTGCATCCTCAGTGGCAAACTCTCCGGCCACGCTGGTTTCCGCTCCCGCCGGGTATGGCAAGAGTACGCTGGTCAAGAGTTGGCTGGATCGCATCGGTGGCAAGGCGGCCTGGCTGTCACTCGACACTGCCGATAGCGACCTGCGGCAGTTCGGCAGCTATGTTGTGGCTGCACTGGACAGTGTTCTGCCGGATTGCTGCGCCGAGACATTGCGGGCCCTGCACTCGCAGGAACTCCCCGAACCAGGCGACCTGGCGGCCATCTTGTCCAATGACCTCGACGTGCTGGATGCTTCCATCGTGCTGGTTCTCGACGACTACTATAAAATCACCGACGCTGCCGTACAGCAGTTCATAGATACTTTGCTGATGCGCCCGCCGCGGGGGATGCATCTTATCTTCGTTACGCGTCGCGACCCGCCACTGGCATTGCAAGGCTTGCGTGCGGGCGGCAGGCTCACCGAGATCCGAATGCGGGACCTGGCGTTCAATCGAAAGGAAACGCTCGAGTTCATGCGCAACAAGTTCGGTGACGCGATTGCGGAGGAGGCACTCATGCGCTTGTACGAGCGCACAGAGGGCTGGCCGGTCGGACTGCGGCTTGCAGCCCTGGCAATGCCGGACTCGGCCGCCGCGGGCACTTTTGTCGCCAACATCCCGGAAGACATTCACGCCGTTCGAACCTACCTGGTCCAGGAAGTCCTGGCCAAATGCCCTGACGACACCCGTGACTACCTGCTGCGCACCGCATTCCTCAATCGCTTCAACTCGTCGCTCTGCGAGGCCGTATGCCGGGGGGGCGGCGAGAACAGATCCGCAGGTAGCGGCCGCGACTTCACTCGCTGGATTGATGAAGCGGGAATATTCAGCATCGCGCTGGATGGACGCCGGGACTGGTTCCGCTATCACCACCTCTTCCAGGCCATGCTTCAGGATCAGGCGTCAGGAGAATTCGACGCGGCGGGCATCAGGGTCATTCATATCCGCGCGGCGCGGTGGTTCGAGTCGCACGACTTGTTTGAAGAAGCGATTCTGCACCTGATTGCAGCGGACTCGGGCGCCGACGCGGCGGAGCTGATCGTGCGCCATCGCAACCAGATCATGAACAAGGAGGAGTGGCACCGGCTTGCGAACTGGCTGACGATGTTGCCGCGCGACATGGTTGATTCGCGGCCGGAGTTGCTGCTTCTGAAGGCGCGGCTACACCGTACGCGTGGCGCACGCGAGGAATTTGCGGAGGCTCTGGATGCCGCCGAGACGCTACTGGAGACCAACGACGTGACAGACGAGCTGAGGCGGGAGCTGCTTGGTTCGCTCGAATCGTCGCGTTGCTTTAACCTGTGGTTGATGTCCGACGGCGAGGCCGCGGTCGCTGCAGCAAGGCGCTCACTCGAATTATTGCCCGAAGAGAGCTTGGCCGAGCGCGGCTTCGCGATGATCATTCTCGGCGGAGCAATGCAGATGACGGGCGACACCAGGGGCGCACTGGGTACGATTTACGCGGCAATGCCTGACGAGTCGTCGGCAGCTAACCGCCCTACCTTTGTAACCCGGCTTCTCGCAGCGTTGTGTTTCGTCCGCTGGATGGACGGGGACCTTGGCGGGTTGCAACCATCGGCCAACCAGCTTGCGGCGCTGAGTTCTGCAGCAGGGCTCCTCGAGGTTCGTACCATCGCCGAGCATTTCCTTGCCGCCTCGGATTACCACCACAACCGCCTTGAAGCGGTGGTCAAACGATTGTCCGGTGTCGCGCGCAGCGACGTCGTCATCAGTGCGGAGTTCCACGCGAACAACATGATCATCGCCGGGTTGGCGCATCAGGAACGGGGCGAGATGCAGATGGCCGCGCAGATCGCCCGGCATTTGCATGACCTCGCGCTGAAGTCGAAGAACGTTTTCCTCGTCGGCCTGGCCGAAGCTTTTGAGTCAGAGCTTGCGCTGCGCAATGGCAGGATGGCGATGGCGATGGAATGGGCGGAACGCTGCGATTCGGAGCCGCTAACGTCGACATATGGTTTTTTCTCCCCGACTATCGTATCGGCCAAAATCCTGGTCGTTGCAGACAGCTCGTCCAGTCGCAGTCGTGCAATGGCCCTGCTCGACAGACTCGTCGACTATCTCACCACGGTAAACAACAGGCGTTTTCTGATCGAAGCGCTCGCGTTGCGCGCAATGCTGGGCGAGGCATTGGGGAACCGGCAGTCCGCGGACGCCGACTTGCTACAGGCGCTGCGACTGGCCCAGCCAAGCCGATTCATCAGGCTGTTCGTCGACCTGGGGCCGCGCCTGGGTACGCTACTCAACAGGATGCAAGTCGACGAAGAGGGCCTTGCCTATGTAGGAGAAATCCTGGCCGCATTTCAGCAGCCATCTGCGACGGGGCCGGTGACTGGCAACATTGCGCGTGCCAATGGCGAGCAACCCGTTATTGAGCCACTTTCGCAGCGCGAGCGGCAGATTCTGGCGTTGCTCGCTGAGCGTCTGAGCAACAAAGAGATCGCTGACAAGTTGCATATTTCAACGGTGACGGGGAAACGTCATGCCGCAAACATATACCAGAAGCTCGGCGTCCACGGGCGTCGGCAGGCCGTTGCGAAAGCCAATGGGCTCGGCATTTTCAGCCAAACTTCCCAGAACTTAGCGCCAAACAACGGTTAATTGCACCCCCCATTACACCCTTCGGGTGGATGCACCGGGTACCACGAAGTTCGACACTGCGCTCATATCTGCATAACTATGAGCGCTATTACTATGATCTCCGCGGGCGGCAACAAAGCGACCATGGGTTGCCCCGCCGTGTATCGGGTGCGCGTCCAGGGCGCGATTCCTCTCGACTGGTCGGCGCGTCTCATGGGCATGAATATCACGACGTCGAATGATGTTGACAACGATCAGTCGACGCTGGTTGGTCGCCTTCCTGACCAGGCGGCGCTGTCGGGCGTGCTCAATACGCTGTATGACACCCAATTCCCGGTCTTGTCGGTTGAGTGCCTGGAAGTAGGCTAACCCGAATAATGCATCAGCACACGCTAAATTATTTATCTGGCTTTTGTAGTAAAGGAGATGTTTGCCTGGATACCACTCGATCTCGCGTCGATTTTGCGCACATGCTCACTCCGACGTGGGGCTATGGCTACGTTTACGCTCGCGAGCACGCAAAAGCAACGCGATACCTGCGCGCTATCTCAGGCAACTGGTGCAATATCCGGGCTAACCGCAAAACGTTAAGCATTGAATGGAGAAGATGTAATGAATACCAGGGTACTTTCGACGCTCATAATCACTATCATGGCGACGGTTTGCGCTGTTGCTGCAGACGCACCAAAAATGAAGATGACGACGGATATTCCGGAGTACATCACCACGCCGGATAGTGTCGAAACCCGTATCGGTACGCTGGAATTCTTCGACGGCATTCCCTCGAAGGAGACGTCCGCCCTGGTCTACGACAACCTCGACTTTCTGCGAGGTGTGGAGGCCTTCTTGAATGGGATCCCCGCCGCCTCCATTGAAGCAATGCGGCTTGGTACGGTGTCCCTTGGCGCAACGGATTCGAATCAGGTTGTGTACTTTCCCAAGCTCATGGACAGTATCCCCCTGTTCCTTACCGGCAACACCAGCACAGTCTACGCTGCTCCTATTCTCGACCTTAAGAAAGACGGCCCAACAGTGGTTGAGATTCCAGCGGGTGCCGGCCCGGGAACGGTGAACGATGCCTACTTTCGCTTTGTCGTCGACATGGGCGCACCCGGACCGGACAAAGGTAAGGGCGGCAAGTATCTGATCTTGCCGCCGGACTACAAGGGCGACCTCGAAGGTCCGATCGGTGGCAAGGAACAAGTCATCGACGGCGAGCAATATTTCGTCGCCAAATCCACCAGCTATGTGAACTGGGTTGCCTTGCGAGGATTCCTCGTTGACGGCAAACCGGATGCAGCAGCGAAGATGTGGAGAGAGGGCCTGAAAATCTATCCCCTTGCCAGAAAAGACAATCCACCGAAGATGGAATTCATCAGCGCCTCTGGCAAATCGTACAACACGATTCACGCCAATAACTTCGAGTTCTATGAAGAAATCCACAACGTTATAGAACGTGAACCCGTCGAGATGCTTGACCCCGAGTTGCGCGGTCTCTTTGCAGCTATCGGTATCCAGAAGGGCAAGCCGTTTGCCCCGGATGAGCGCATGAAAAAAATCCTGACCGACGCGGTCGCAGTGGCTAATGCAACGGCTCGCTCTCTGCTCTGGGATGAACGCAACCAGGAGGAATTCCTCTACCAAGGCAGTTATTGGAAAAGGGGTTACCCCGGCAATAACTATCAGTTCCTCAAAGATGAGGGCATGGGCGGGCGCAACCTGGATGCACGCACCCTGTACTATTACTTTGCGACCGTGAATACCCCGGCGATGGCAATGAAAATCGTTGGTGCGGGCTCACAGTATGCCTGGGGTTACCTGGACTCCGACGGTAATCACCTGGACGGTGGCAAGACTTATAAGCTCAATATACCCAAAGATGCGCCTGCCCTGAAATTCTGGTCGGTGGTCGTATACGACCCTCAAACCCGCTCAGAACTTCAGACTGATCAGACCTTCCCGAGCAAGCAAAGCCAGCGTGATGATTTAATCGTTAACGATGACGGCTCGATTGACCTTTATTTCGGTCCTGAAGCTCCATCTGGTATGGAGGCAAACTGGACCCAGACTATTCCTGGCAAGGGCTGGTTCTCACTATTGCGTCTCTACAGCCCCACCGAGGCATGGTTCGACAAGACCTGGCGCCCGGGCGAGATTGAGCTGGTTAAGTAATCGCTTTTCGCCTCAGTATTCAGCGGCGCTCTAAAAGGCTGCCGCTGAATACAATAGGCTTTTGCTGCAAGCAGAATTGAACACTAAGCACTGAAAAAGACTCTGAAAAATAAGGTTTGGAAAATGAAACTAATAGCAATGAAATCTTGCTGTGGTCTCGTTTCACTTTGCGCACTTCTGCTGCTGGTGGGCTGCGAGCCAGCCAGGCACGATGCAACAGGAAACCGGCACAGACCGAAAAAACCACCGCGCAGCAAACGACAACCGCCCCGGTCAGTGCCAATGCCGCATTGTCGGCCAGGGAGCGTGATCGCGCCATTGGCCGGCAAGATGGCCGGACGCCGGAAGAAGTGATTGCAGCGATCGACTCGTCCGGCTGGGCCGTGAATCCTCTCGACTACGGCATTTCTGCGATGGATTATGAACGCGCAGAAGCCGAGCTGCTGTTCGGAAACTTCATGCAACGGGCCGGCGGTGTAAACACGTTTTTTCATTTTCAGGGGCTGCCAAACACCTACGGCACCGTGCGATACGACATTCGTGCCGTAGACAATTGGGAAAAATGGACTTACACCATTGCCGGCGGTTTGGGTCTAAGTCCCGATGACACCGCGATGTATATCGGTTTCAAGCCGGAAGGCACCAAGGGCGACGTTTGCTATGAAGCATCTTTCGATCCGATTCCCGCTAAGGCATTTTTCTCTATAACGTTATATGACAAAGACAAGTACCTGATGTCGGATGAACACAACATCATTTCTTCTAACAGGAAAAACTTCATCGCACGCGATGACGGTGGGTTCGACGTCGTATTTGGTGGCAAGGGCTGTGAGTCAATAGCTGAAGAGCGGGGTGCTAATTTCGGCTACACACCATCGGACGGCTGGAACGGTCTCGTGAGGGCCTACCGTCCGGATGTAGAAAAGATGCGTGATTATCAGATGTCGCCGTTGACGCCAATCGTGTAGCCAAGTCCCGTGATGCCTGTTCGTTAAAACATATTTATCAGTAAGGATTAGAAAATCATGAACAAGAAAATCTCTGCACTCACGCTGCTGAGTTTGCCAGCGTTAGTGCTCGGCGCTATTGCCACGGCTTCTGCCGCGGAACCCAAGTACAAAGCTGATGTGCCACAGAGCCTGACGACGCCCGACAAGGTGCAGACTGAACTGCTGGGGGAACTCGTTTTCACTGACGGCATGCCCAGCGAGGCTACGGTCAAGAAAACCTACGACTTCCTCGACCTGTCTCGCGCCGTCGATGCGTTTCTCAACGGTATTCCGGCCACCTCCATCTATGCCATGCTGGAAGGTCTCAAGCAAGCCGGTGCGGAACCGGGAGATCTGGTTCTGTGGGAAAACCTTGGTGACGCCCGCACGCTGGCCCTGACTTTCAATACCACTACGCCCTACGCGTTCGCTGAAATTAATGTCAAAGACGAGCCGGCCATTGTGGAAGTTCCTGCCGGGCCTTTGGTCGGGGCAGTGGATGATGCCTTCTTCCGCTGGGTGACCGACTTAGGGGTAACCGGTCCGAACCAGGGTAAGGGCGGCAAGTATGTCTTTGTCGGTCCGGATTATAAGGGAGATCTTCCTGACGGCTATCGCCTCGTGAACACCCCTACATATCGGAACTGGATGTTCCTGCGTGCGTTGATTCAGAATGGCGACATTGAAGCCGCCACGCTGGGCCTGAGAACGAAATTCCGCGTTTATCCCCTCTCCAAGCTGGCCAAACCGCCCAAGGGGAGAGTGGTCAATGCTTCGGGTGCAAAGATTAACACCATACACGCGAACGACTATAACTATTGGTCGGAGTTGAACGCGGTTATCCAGTACGAGCCGGCCGATGCCTTTAACCCCGAGTTGGTCGGCCAGTTCGCCGCGATCGGCATCAAGAAAGGCAAGCCCTTCGCACCGGATGCCCGGATGAAGAAGATTCTCACTGAGGGCGTGGCCATTGGCAATGCTGCGGCGCGTGCGATCACCTTCCGTCCTCGCTTGGAAAGCGCCTATTTCTATCCGGGCAAGCGCCAGTGGTACTCGAGCTTCACAGGTGGCAGCCACGAATTTATGAACAACGGCGAACTGGTGTTGGACGATCGCATCATGTTCCACTATTACGCGACCGCCATCACCCCGGCCATGGCCAAGCCAGCTGTCGGTACTGGATCGGCCTATGAGATCGGGGCGCACGACGCCAACGGCAATTACCTCGATGGTGCTAAAACCTACAAGGTCACTCTGCCCGGACCCGTTCCTGCCAAGGATTTCTGGTCGTTCACAATCTATGACAACCAGACCCGTTCGATATTGGAAACCGATCAGAAGTCCGGCGGTCTCGACAGCAACAATCCATCGGTGAAACCGAATGCGGATGGGTCCTACACGATCTGGTTCGGCCCGAAAGCGCCGAAAGGGCACGCAAGCAATTGGATTCAGACCATGCCCGGGAAGGGTTGGAACATACTGCTGCGCCTCTACGGTCCGCTGCAGCCCTGGTTCGACAAAACCTGGATGCCCGGTGATATCGAACTGGTGGACTAACTTCGGTTTCGTCGGCCGGTAATTGATGCACAGAGAGTTAAACGAGGTCCCAAAAAATGACAGCCAAGACATTACTAATGCCGCCAGGCATTACCAGCGCTGGCCTCGACCGTGTCGGATACCAAAGATTTCTTCGGCGGCAGGTCGCTTGAGCGACTCAACGTCCTGATGGGCAACCTCACACTGCGCGACTAACCGTCCCAAAAAGGCAGCAAAGAAACGGTGACCGATGGTGCCGGGTAAGAGGTTGGCGCGCCTGGCAGGACTCGAACCTGCAACCCTCGGGTTCGAAGCCCGCCCACTGAGTTTTAACTAATTGTTTCTATTAACTATTTAGCGTGGTCGCCCGTTGCAAATTGCACCACGATGCAGAACAGAGTATAACCGAGAACGGCAAAAGTTCGGCCGCAAACCGCGTCATCCTGCCGGGAAATCTAGCTGGACAAGCCGCCCGCCGAGCGTCACCAGTCGATGACTTGGATGCAACGGTTCAAGCGGGTATTTGACCTCGATATCGAGGCCTGTGAGTGCTGTGCGGAGCAAGCCAAGACCATCGTCGAGGCGTCGAACCGCTGCATTGAAGATCCGGCAGTAAACGATATATCGTTCCGACAAATTTCCGGCAGCAGTTCGGCATTGTAGTGCAATATGGGCACCGGAAGCCGTCTTTAGGCGTATATAAATCAATAGCTTACAGGTGCATGTGTGGCTTTTAACCAATTGGTCGCAGGTTCGGATCCTGCACGACCCACCAAACAGAAATTTTGCTATCGCCGAAGGCTTAAGCGAGTGCCATTCGAGTCAGACCCCCATTTCCCTAGCCCCAACTCCCCCAATTTCCGATTTCCCTGCGGGCAGCGAAAAGTGCGCGATTTGGTGGGGCAGGGCGCCAGCGACGTAAGCTCAGCAATTGTCGACTATCGAGGATGGTGTGCTTTGTATCCCTTCTAGGTAAAGATAATCGCCGCAAACCCCTAACACCACAACATCGAGTCGCGACCATCGAAAATACCCAGTGCGGCATTACCGGGAAAAATGTCTGTGTCGTCTCCCGTCCCCTGCAACATTGTTCGTTTACTCATCTCTCGTGCAGTCGCGCGACTGCCGCTGAATTAGTGCCCGAGCTCCATGCGCCGAATGGCGTATAAACTCTCCTTGATTCCTGAAAAAACCACCCTGATCGCCCACCGGGCGGGCGTAGACGCAGTCGGTCGACAATCCATTTTCGGCACACTTGTGTTCAGCGGCCGTGATACGGCGTGACACCACTCTAGTTCCGTACCAAATTTTGGTTTATGCTCGATCGAAAATTGCGGGCTTGGCCAGATGATAATCAAAGCCAATAAAAAAAACGCCCTGGCTGCTGCCATAGCATCCGCGTCAAAGGCAGCTGGAGAACATTCAAGCTTACCCGGTGTCGCGGATGCTGTGGAGGGGTCCACCCGGCGCGATTTAGTGAAGGCCGGAGCCGCAGGCGCCCTGCTGCTGACTAGTGGCCTGGGGCTGGTGGGCTGCAGCGACAGCATTGACGGCAAGGATTCGACGTCCACGAGCGGGCCGCAAAATCGCGATCTGGAGGAGCGCGACCTGCTGTTTGATTTCTCGGGGATCCAGACGGAAGGATACGAGCTGGTTCTGGTCGCCGGTAGCAGACGCATGCCACTTGCCCCTACGTTTCAAGGGGTCCTTCAGTCGCTGCGTCGAAAGCACCCTATACTCGCTCATCTGCCCGACGCCAATGCGACGCACTGGGTTCGGGCAAAGCTTCCCGCAAGCGGGCTCCAGTACTGCTACGTGCAGCGCGTTCATCCACGGGGACAATCCCAGACGGGCACGTGCGGGGATTGTGCTGTACCCGGACGCAGCTGGGATCTTGTCCTGCAGACCATGCACGTTCCCTCCGCGGACCTGCGCGCAGCCTGGGACCGCGTCCTGGGGCGCCTGGAGGAGGGCGCGTTGCCGCCGGTGCAGGGAAAGTGGCTGCGCTACGGTGTTACCAGCGACCAACTGGCCGACTTCGACGACCCGGTCGGTGCTGAGATACTCAGGGACGGGCATGACACCGCGTCAACAATGCTCTCGTTGCACCCGGAGATGATCAGCGGCGATGCCACCTCCTACGCCTACATTCAGTCCCAGATTATCGGGCCACAGCCACAGACTGCGCAGCTCGCGCAAATCATCGAGCTCCAGGGCCCGGTGGCTCCGCAGGCTAACTGGGGCGGCTGCGGTTCACCGATTATCCAGAACCCGGCAGGCTACGGCACCAACGTGCCGCTGTGCAATCCGGACACGGGGCTGCAGGCGGTCAATTCCAGCGGCCTCTTGCAATACATTGCCGTGTATTCCAACAATACCAATGCAGCGGCAAGGGCGGCTATCACTCCCGGCCTGCAAGCAGTCAAAGCGGATCCCACGCTCGGCGTCAACGACACCCAGAAACCCCTGGAGGCGGACGGGGTCATTTATCGCTACGCCGACGGGGTACCTACCTCTGACCAGACCGGCGACGGGCTCGGCGCAGGCACCGGGTTTTCCTACACCACGAATGACTATTCCCCTGGCCAGGGCTACTCTGTCAAGGTCGTCTCCGTAGCGGAAAACCCACCCGGATCCGATGTCACAGCCGTTGTGTCGGTGCTGGTATCCAATTGGTACGTACGCTCGCTGGGACTCTACGTCCGCTACCTTGACGGTGACGGCAATGTCCTGTCCACGGATGAGGTCGAATCCGCCATGGGGTCTGCCGTCCAGGACAACTTTCCCGTGCAGGCGGCGGTTGGGGGGCTCTGGAATACCGCCGATGACTACTTCCTGAATGTACTGCCCCCGGAAAAAGAGTTCCTGGGGATACCGACCAGCACCCCCCAGGTAACGCTGGACATTCCGGTGCCCTACACCGCGGTGTCTTTCGAGTTGCTGGCCTCCGGGATGGGAAACACGTCGGCAAGCTCAAATCCCTACAATGGTACGGTATCACCGGGCGCGACCATGACCGGGCTATTCAATCTCTCCATGCCCACGCTGTTTCTGGCTCTCAACGCCGCCTCGGGCGCAGGCAGCATGTCGAACGCGCTGTCATCCAACGCGGAAGCTTTTCTCAACATTTTCCCGCTGGTGATGGAATTGTTCGCCGACTCGTTCGAGGATCTCGGGTTCGCCGATCCGGCGGCGTTTGAGGGAATCGCCAAAGCCGTCGGGGAGAAGCTTTTTACCTCCGGTGCCGAATCCCTCGTAAAGTTCGTTGTCACCTACCTGACCGAGGGCGAGACCCAGCAAGACCTGCTCGATGCGATCCCCGTGATCGGCGGTTTTATCGCCATGGTGGAGGCGATGGGGACGATAGCGACGCTTGCCGAGTCGTCGACCCAGGTCCTGCAGTCGCCCTCGACCTACCGATTTCGGGTGACGCTGACCCATGACATCAACGTGGTCATTACTGGCGACCCGGCTAACGCGGGCATCTGGCCTTCGGAGGCCACAAGCTACACCGTCATTCTCCATTTCGATGGCGGCACACCGACCACGCTCACCCTGCCCGTTCCCGATGTCACCGTCGATTCGCAGACGGCGCTTTTTCAGGCGGTGCCGCTCGGAGGGCTTGTCACGGCGAGTGTCCAGGTTTACTCGGCCAACGGCTATCAGGTCGCGCAGGCCAGCGCAGGACCGTTTCAAAATGTCGATGTGGCCTCAGACGCCCCGCTGCAACTGAACGTCAGGCTCACCGAGAACAGGGTGCCGCTGACCGCGAGCACGGTGTACAGTCACAAAGAGGTGGTCGCTCTGGATTCCGCCGGGGATCATGTCTGGGATCCCACTACCACGCCGCCGGTGCAGGCAGCGTCGGGCTGCAACCCGGCTTCCGGCCAGTTGTGCCAGCTTACCGGCATAACGGTCAACACGACTGCCGGTGCTGTCGCCCAGAGCTTCCAGTCTGCCAACAGTGCCGTGGTAGGCTGCGGGAATGGTGCCGCAGGGCAGTTGCACCAGTTCACCAATATCTCGGTGAGCGCCACGCCCCAGTCCGGCTTCTTTTCCTCGGGCTGCGGCTTCACCTCGCCGCCCCGGCTTGCCTACGACGTAGTAAACAACCCGGACTACAACTTTTACCTGGATACCTCAACCACGGGGGTCGGTTTCGCGGGAGGCGTCATCCGGCAGATCCGTCTCGGCAGTACCAATCCCGGCTATGATGCACCCGGGTCAAATCTCGCCTGGGGCAAACTGCAGTTTCCATCGGATGCCTTCCTGCTGCATCCCGGGGGCAAGATCGTCAGCGTCAACAGTACCCATAGCAAAATCGAAGTGATCAATCTACCCGCGGCGGCGGTTGCCGATGACCTGGCGCCGTTCAGCCAGGCCTACGGCGGCAAGGGCTTGCGCGAGGGATTGATGGACGGGCCGACCCTGGCGGCTCTCGCCCCCGACGGCACCGTACTGGTCCTCGAAGTGAATAACGCCCGCGTCCAGGCCTTCGACCTCAACGCCAACCCGTCGCAGCGTTTTGGCACGGCGACGGCGGACTACTATTTCCCGCTGAAGGAGCAGGCGGTCACGCAGTACCTGGATTTCTCGGTGGAATTCGCCGGCTATATGTACGTGCTGTGGGTGAATCTCTTCTCGGGTGCGCCAGTGTACACCCTCGACATCTACGACCCCAAGGGCAACTGGCTCACCAGCACACCCGACTTCGATGCCACGCGGATGACCGTCAACTACTTCCGGGATGTGTACGCGCAGAACTACTCGGTGCTGCGGCTGCCGGACGGCAGCCTCCCGGCCCGCACCGAGCCCGCGATCAGCCACTGGATCCCGAGCACACCCTGATGTGCCGTCGTTGCAGCTCATCGTGAAGAATTTCGCTACAGTACTGGCGCTGTTGATCGCTGCTGCGGGGGCGGCCTGCTCCATCGAGACATCCATTCCCGTGCCCGATTTATCTCAGGTGGATCGGCCCTGGGTGCTCGAGTCGGAGTTTACCGCCGACCCTTCGCTGTATGCCAGCCAGAGCCAGATCATTGTGCTGGAACTGGAGGAAGCACAGCTCGAGGGGGACCCGATCCCCGACAATGCCGTTCGTCTGCTGCTGGAGAACTCGACCCGTTTCAGCCTCTGTATCCCGGCCGATGAGCCCTATGTGGTGCGCGCCCAGCTAAAGCGCGTCGGGGCAGTGCCGGAGGCCGCGAATTCGGCCGACTCAGTCGAAGGGGTTCCAGTGTTGACCAGTTATCCTGGCGGACGCTGCGACCGGGTTCAACTCAGTGCCGGTTACTATACCCTGGACATTTTTCACGACGCCCGGCAGGTGCCGACTGCAGGCGTCAAGGCCTTTTTCTACAACCCTCAGAAACTTGACATCCTCGGCAGAGACAACAACTCTTCCGGAGCCGACCTCGCCTTCATGGTCTTCAAGGGGCCGGACGGGAACTACGTGACTAACGACAGCTTTGTCTTCGAGGCCGCCAACCTCGCCACTGTCGGCACCACGGTCGACAGCTCTTCGGTATGGCAGGTTGTCGGTGGACCGAGCCCCTTCGGCCTGGAAAACGGCGCCGGTAAAGGGGTGAATATCCAGGTCAATACACCTTCGCAGCAGTGCTTCCCGGAGCTGTACATCGGCAGCCAGGGGGGTGGTCCCATTTGCGGTGACACACCGGTAAAACTGACGATGCAAGGTGCGCCGGACGCATTCGGGCTCCAGGCCGTGGGGGCCAACACAACCTATGGTATCGACATTCCCGTCATCGTTGAGGGCGGCATTCTGCAGTATACGTTCGAGCCCTACACTGACCCGCCCGCGGTGATGAGCGCCGACTACCGCGGATTCCGCTGCGTCAATGACGATTGTTCCGGGAGTGCGTTGGTGCTCCAGCCCGGCGAGGTAGCGTTGTTTTCCGCCTGTAAATTTGAGGGACCGGCGGTGGTGTTCCACAGCGATGTGCCGGATCTGTCTGTCTACGATACGGTCGCCCAGCTCGGCCTGGGGCTTGGCGACGACATGGCCGCTTCGCTGCGGGTGGGACCGGATACCCTTGTCACCCTGTATCCCGATGCGGAATATGGCGGGGCGACGCTAAGCTCGGCCGCGGACATCCCCTGTCTCGATGACACGGCTCTGGGATCCGGCACCGCCTCTTCATTACAATTGGTCGCCGATGCCGCCGATTTCATCATTTCGTCCAATGGCTGCGTCAATTGCAACCTCACAGGCATCGACCTCTCCGGCAATGATCTGACCGCCGCGCACTTCGCCGGGGCCAACTTTACTAACGCCAACCTGGCCATGACCCTGTTCCCATTGGCCGATCTCAGCGGCGCGACGCTGACGAGCGCTACCATCGCGGGTGCGGATCTCAGCGCCGCCGACCTGCGCTGCTCCGACCTGAGTAACACCGACCTGACCAGCGCAACCCTCGGGCGAAGCGAGTGGTTCCCCTTGATCAGTGACAGTGGCGCCGCGACGATTTTCGCCGTGGATCCGGCAACGGGGCAGCGGGCCATCCTGTCCGGCCCGGGTGCCGGCAGCGGACCTGAGCTGAGCGACTTGGTCGGCGTCTCCGACGGGGGCAGCGGCTCCTTGCTGGTGACCAACATCGACACCAATCCCGCCGTGCTGAAGGTCGACACCGAGAGCGGGGATCGCACGATAGTATCGGGCAGCGGGGTGGGCGGCGGACCCACCTTCAATTACCCCGTGGGCGCCGAGATGACAGACGACGGCTCTCTGCTGGTTCTGGACGGGGTGCGCGGACAGCTGTTCCGGGTGGAAGCCGTTAGCGGCGACCGCACGATCATCGCCAACGACAGAACGGGGAGCGGGCCGGGGCTGGCGGCGTCGTTGGGCTTCGTGCAGGACACCACGGGCACGGTGCTGGTGGCGTCAGGGCAGCCGGCTGTTGTCCGGGTGGCCCTCGCGACCGGCGACCGGACCCTGGTTTCCGGTTCGGGCGTGGGTACCGGTCCCGGATTCGTCGAGCTTACCGGCATCGCCCTGGCAGGCGACGGATCGATCCTGGTATTGGATAGTCAGCTGTCGTCGATCCTGAGGGTGGACCCGGTCAGCGGGGAGCGCACGGTCGTGTCTGGCCCGGCCGTGGGCAGCGGGCCTGCTTTTGTCAGTCCTTTCAGCATCGCGGTAGCCTTCGACGGTTCCCTGCTGGTGGCTGACACCGGGGCGACGGCACTGTTCCAGGTGGACCCTGCAAGCGGTGATCGCACGATACTGTCCGGTCCCTCGAATGGCGACGGCCCCCAGTTGGTCGCCCCCGTGGGGCTTGCTATTTATGACCCTGCGCCGACAATCACCGCCGCCAATGGCTGTCGCCTGCTGGTGCGCGCTGCGACCCTCAATCTGGCGACCTTCCCCCTGTCCTACTGGCGTTACATGGACCTCTCCGGTGCCACTATCGAGGGCGTCGCCGGCGCCACGCTTTCTACCAAGGCAGCACCATTGGACCTTTCGGGAGCGCTGCTGAGCGGCGTCGACTTCTCCACTGCGATTATGGATGGCGCCAATCTGGGCTGTTTCCCCAGCAAACCCGGACAAACCGCGGCTTGCCCGTCGTCTGGCACGACACCGGTATGCGCGGTGCTGCAGGGGACAAAGCTGAATTACACGAGTTTGAAAGGAGCATGCCTCAGGAGCGCCAACCTGCAGGGTGCCGATCTCAGCTACGCCAATCTCGATGGCGCGGACCTCGGCAGTGCCGACCTTCAGGCCTTGACCTACGGTGCGCCCGCGACCCTGACTGGCGCATTCCTGCGTGACGTCACCCTCACTAGTGCCAACCTCACCGGCGTCATCGCGAATTACGCGAACTTCTACAGCAGCGAAAGCGGTACTGCATCCGCGAGTGGTGCTACCATGACCGGCTCCAAGTGGAACAACGCCTATCTCGCCAATGTAGACTTGGCAAACGCCGTGTTGCAGAGTACGGAGTGGAACCAGGCTGTGCTGCTCGGCGCAACTTTCGACAGTGCCGACTTGTCAAAGAATACGACCGCGGGCGAAATAACGGACTTCAGTGGCGCCTATCTGCAGGGGACTGACTTCGACAATGCACAGGTCACCGACGCCAACTTTACGAGTTCCTACTGGGATGTCGCCGGAAACGTTACGCTCAATATCGAGTTGCAGCGCGGCAACCTGGAGTTCACTGGTTACTGGAACGACCCCGGCGCTGCGGAGTGCGTACAGGCGATCTACCCGACCACTACTTTTCCGAAGACCTCGGGGTCCAACACCTGCCCCGACGGCAGTCTGGGCCCCTGCGATGCGGTGTGGGAAAAGTCGCAAACCCCCATCGACCAGGCAACGCCGGCTGTGGCCGTCGACCCGGCATTGCCCGGCAACTGCAGCGTGACAGACATTCTGTGGACATTTCCGCTCGATTGACTTTGCATGGTATTACCAATTTGACGAACCGGAATTCATCTAATCGGCAAGATAGTGCGCTTCGATGTAGTGATTAACCTTGAGGGAACTCAAGTCGGTGGAAATTTGAGCCTCAGTGTGCGATGGATAACCTGCGCTGCATTTCGCCCTGGCGCCATCGAGACGCCACCGCCCGGGTGGCTTCCTGAACCGCACAGGTAAAGATTTTCGATGGGCGAGCGGTACTGGCCCAGTTCCGGGATCGGGCGCATCGCGCCCGCCTGGTAGGGCAGGAAGGCGCCGTGCATGAGAGTGCCCCGCGGCGAGCTCGGCAGCTGCGTCTCCACATCGACCGGGCTATGCACTACCCGGCATTCGATGCGCTGGCGCAGACCGGGGATGTAGTCTGCACTCAGCTGGTCGATGACACGATCGGCAAATGACTCTTTCACCTCCCCCCACGAGGTACCCCGTATGGTGCCACCCGCATCACCCGCAATGAGATAAGGTACCGGTTGCACAACGAGTTTCATGAGGGCCCGGCCCGCTGGTGCCCGGCTTGGGTCGCAGGCAGAGTCGTTGCAGATCAGCGCAAATGGACGTGACGGCAGCAGGCCGCTGCGGCATTCCTGGAACTGGCGCGCGAAATAGTCCAGTGACGGGGCAGGGTGCACGTAGACGCTTTGATCGGCCTGCGCGCCTGCCTTGTAGTGGATGGGTCCATTCAGGGCTAGATAGACTACCAGCGCCGATTCCCCGGGCTCATAGCTGCGCATCTTGCGCGCGATCTGCGGCCCGACCACCTCCTCGCCCAATAGTCCCAGTACGAGTTGCTGCGGGTCGACGCCGGAGACGACCGGCCCACTGACGTCTATCGATGTGCCGTCCGCCATCTGCACGGCGACCGCCTTGTCGCGCTTGACGCGAATCTTCGCGACCCTCGCATCGGTGAGAATCTCACCACCATGCGCCTTGAGGTAGCCTGCGAGCGCAAGTGGCAGCTGGCGCATGCCTCCCTTGACCACATTGTTGCCAAACTGCTGGATGAGTGTGGCGAAGCTCCATGCGACGCCCGCACCACCCACGTCATCGGGTGAGAGACCTACATGGGCGCACCAGGTTCCAACAAGTGCGCGGCTGTGCTCACTTTCGAAGCTGTCCTGCGCCCAGGCACGCATCGACTGAAGTGCGAACCGGTACTCGTCGAGTCCTCCCGGCATCGCCGCCTGCGCCGCCATCTGCTGCGCCGGTGATTGCGGTGGGGAATTGATCGCGGCGGCGAACTCCTCCGCCTGCGCCGCAAAGCGCGCGCACCGGTCACGGTAGGTCTGGGCATCGCGGCTTGAAAAGCGGCCAATGCTAGCGCAGCTTTGCTCGATGTCACGGTGCACGCTCAACGAACGACCGTCCGGGTAGACATGCGTGTACCCGATCTGGGGATGGATCAACTCAAATCCATACTGCTGTAAGTCAAGCTCCTGCGGCACCGGCGAGACGTTGCCGAGCTGGTAGGCGAAGGCGTGGGTGTCGGACAGGTATCCAGGCAGTGTCAGCTCTTCCGTGTTGGTCATGCCGCCAACTGAGGAAAACTGCTCTAGCACCAGCACCTTCATGCCCGCCCTGGCGAGATAGCAGGCGCAGGTCAGACCGTTGTGGCCTGCTCCAATGACGACGGCGTCTTGGCTGTTGCTCATGCTTTTTGCTCGGTAATACTGCTGTAGCCTACTTTCCAAGTATAGGTATTGCCAAGTTGCTTGGCGATAACTGCGAGACCCGGCCCATGACGACCTACAGCCTTGTATCAAGAAGGCGTTTTCGGTTAGTTATTCGGCGCCTGGCGCATCTGAAGGGCGAAGAGCCATCCACCGAGCCGGTGATGCTGCCGGAGGATCGAGCGCCACCGCAGAGTCGGCTTTTCGACTGATCCCATAAGAGCATTCATCATCTCTGTTGCTGTTACCTTTGAGGAAGCGGCGGGCTGACTATTGGCTTGATGCCGAGAATTGGGTGGAAGGCGGGTGCGTCGTGAGTGACTTGGCGGTGAAATGGGCTGGTTTTGGTAGGGAGGGGTCTCATAGATGGCAGTTCAGTGGAGGTCGACTGCCGGGATGATACGCTTTACGCTTCTTAAACGCCGAACAGAACGGCAAAACAACCATAGGGGTGTCGCAAATATCTACGTCGATCAGGCAACAAAAGGTGTTCGGCGTCAGGCCAGTGCGGATTTTCCGGGAGGCCGCGACTCAATATCTGGAAGACAGTTTGCACCTGGCAACGATCAGGGACATTGCGATCCAATTGAGGCACCTGGATCCGTATATCGGCGACCTGCCGTTGGAGCAGGTCCACCTGGGGACACTCCGACCGTTCATTGAGGCTCGAAAGGCCGGGGGGATCAAAGTCAAGACAATCAACAGCTCACTGAGTATCGTGAGGCGGATACTGAACTTGGCTGCGAGATTGTGGAGGGACGATAGTGGTAAGCCCTGGCTGGACACGGCGCCATTGATACAGTTGATGCCGGTGGCAGATGCCCGGGCACCCTACCCATTGTCGTGGGATGAGCAGGCTACACTGTTCGGCGCTCTGCCCGGGCATTTGGCACGGATGTGTCTTTTCAAGGTCAATACGGGCTGTCGAGAGCAACAGGTCTGCCAGCTCCGCTGGGACTGGGAAGACAAAGTGCCGGAATTGAACACCTCGGTATTCATTGTTCCGGGGCAAGGGTCAAGAATCGGGAGGACCGATTGATCGTGTTGAATCGAGTAGCGCGATCAGTGGTGGAGCAGTGCCGCGGCAATCATGCGGGGTTCGTATTCGTGTACCGTCGCTAACCAGTGGGCAGGATTGGCAACACGGCCTGGAAGCGGAACCGCAAGTCCGTCGGTCTCTCTCAGGTAAGGGTGCATGACCTCAAGCACACGTTCGGCAGGCTGCTACGAGCGGCAGGTGTTCCACTTGAAACGCGAAAGGTGCTGCTGGGTCACCGCAACGGCGACAACACCACGCATTACTTTGCACCGGAACTGGAGGAACTATTGTGTGCAGCCAACAGAGTCTGCGAGACCAAGTCCGGCAAAAGCCCGGCACTGGTTGTTATGAAGAAGCGACGGTCAGCCTAGTCTTCTTCTAACGTATTGGAATATATAGTAAAAATGGCGCGCCTGGCAGGACTCGAACCTGCAACCCTCGGGTTCGAAGCCCGATACTCTATCCAGTTGAGCTACAAGCGCGGATCGCGAGGGGATTGTAGCAGAATCTGCGGGTGCGGGGGAGGGTAGGGCAGATCGGGTTGGGCAGATCGAGATTAGCCCTGCATCGCGCTGGCTGCGCACTCCAAAGTACAATTGCCGAAAATTCCTGGATGACTATCTCGCCTGTCTTCGCTATTGTTAGCAATGTGATCAGGTTCACACTTTTGAATCGGGGAGGTGTTTGTCGGCCCCGCATAGAGAGCGAGTCATGCCAGAAGCTAAAACAAATCCGTGTCGAAGCGGTGTGTTCGGTAAACTGGGCAGCTGGGTGCTGCTGGTTACACTTTGGCTTTCGTTGTTGTCGGCGACGCCGCTGCACGCTGATGTATTGCCCAGGCCGGTGGCGCTTGAGCCGGAAATCGCTTTTTGGCGGCGCGTATTCTCGGAGATTCACTCGGGTCAGGGCTTGGTGCACGACAATCGCCATCTCAGGGTCGTATATGATACGGTCTCCTTCCCCCCCGACGCCTCGCCCCGGCAGCGCCAGAGGATATTCGACGAGGCGAAGCAAGGTTATGCTGATATATTAAAGCGGCTTGCCAATGGTGATCGCGGCAATCTCGATGCGGAACATCAGGCTGTGCTCTCGCAATGGCCGAAAGACGTAACCAATGAAGAATTGAAGCAGGCGTCCACCCGCTTGCGCGTGCAGCAGGGGCTTGCCGATCGCTTCGAGGAGGGCCTGGTTCGATCTGGTCAGTGGCTTGACCACATCCAGGCACAGTTGCAGGATGCCGGCGTACCGGAGCAACTTGCCGCGCTGCCCCATGTGGAGTCATCCTTTAACCCCGATGTGTACTCCCTGGTCGGAGCTTCCGGTTTGTGGCAGTTTACCCGGGCCACCGGCAAGCACTTTATGCGCATCGACCAGTTGGTGGATTCCCGTCGTGACCCTTTCATGTCGAGCGAGGCTGCCGCCAGGTTGTTGCAGCACAACTATGAAATCCTCAAGTCCTGGCCACTGGCTATCACCGCTTATAATCACGGCGTCAGCGGTATGCGCAGGGCGGTGCGGACACTGGGTACCGACGACATTGCCGAAATCGTTCACAACTACCAAGGCCGTGCTTTCGGCTTTGCCTCGCGCAATTTTTATGTGGCTTTCCTCGCTGCGCTGGAAGTCGAGCAGAATGCGGAAAGCTACTTCGGTGTCGTTGAAAAGGCGGCACCGAAGGATGAAGTGGTTGTGACCTTGCCCCACTATGTGCCGATCTCGGCACTTGAAAAAACCTACGGCATAGCGCGGGAAGACCTGAAAAAGGCCAACCCTGCGCTGATGTCGCCAGTATGGAAGGGTACCAAATACGTTCCCAAGGGTTTTGAGTTGCGCTTGCCGGGTGAAGCAACCGGTAAGAGTCCGGAGCAATTGCTGGCGGCGATTCCCAGCTCTTCCCGCTACAAGAGCCAGCGCCCCGACAAGTTCCACAAGGTGAAGCGCGGTGAGGCGCTGTCATTGATAGCGCAGCGCTACAACACGACGGTGACGGAACTGGTAGCGTGGAACAATCTCAAGAGCCGCAACCGAATTCGTATCGGCCAGGTGCTGCGTCTACCCCAGGACAATAACCAGGTCGCCGTGCAATAGCGGGACGGCTTGGCAGAATGATGGCCCACCTCAAGGGGGGTGGGTGATTATGTCTAGCTTTGTCCCCACAGTTTTTCCAGGCGCAGGTCACGACCGCAACCGCGACGGTAATACTGGTACCGAAGGGGATTCTTTTTGTAGTAATCCTGGTGGTAGTCTTCGGCCGGGTAAAATGTTGCAACCGGGAGGATTGGCGTGACAATCTTTCGGTTCTCTCCAAGGTTTGCCTGGGCTTTTGCTTTCGAGTCCTCTGCAGCCTTCATTTGTGCTCCCGGCGCTGCAAATATCGCGCTGAGATAGCTCGAACCCTTGTCGCAGAACTGCCCGCGGTCATCGAGGGGGTCGATATTGCGCCAGAAAACAGTAAGTAGTTCGGAATAGCTGACCTGATTTGGATCGTAGCTGACCAGCACTGCCTCGTAGTGCCCAGTGTCACCCTGCGTGACTTTTTTATAATCGGGGTTTTCGAGGTGACCACCGGTGTAGCCCGAAACTACGGATAGAACCCCTGCCTGCTTCTCGAAATCCGCCTCCATGCACCAGAAGCAACCCCCGGCAAAGATGGCTTGACCGGGTTCGGCGCGAACGCCACTGACCAGCAGAGAAAGCAGAAATAATAGTGAGGCGACAGGTTTATGCATGATGCTGTGACCGTTACATGTTGATTAAGTTTCAATTTGCCGTTACAGGGTCTGGGTCGGCGTGCTGGCCCGGTGCCCGATGCCTGCTATCTTGATACGCAGGAACATCCGCTCTGGTATCATGGCTCCCGGGGCTGGTTGGCAATCGATGCCGGCTATACCCAGGGGCGCAACAGGTCGATTGCCCCCAGCCGGCAACCTGAGTTTGGTCTAGAAGTTGGGTGCAGGCTGCGAAAATGACTAATGGAACTGCGACAGGACTGTAGCGATGGCGGACATCCTTCCCTTCAAACGGCCCACGCCCGCGGAGAAACACAAGGGCAAGAGCCTCTGCCGCCATGGCCACCACAAGTGGGTAGTGTGTAAAGAAAAGCAATTCGATGTGCGCCAGGGTCGCCTGGTGTCCGTATACCGCTGTCCGCGCTGTGGCGCCGAGAAAGTCATCGCCAAATAAAGAGCATAAAAAAGAAGCTGCATCCATGAACATTGTCAGCCATGCGGTCGTGCGACCGGCCAGTAGCCTTAACCTGTTGTCCCACCGCGAGATAGCGGGGGTTATGGCGTCCAACGAAAAAGTATCCCGACTCTTTCGCGAGTGCTCCCTGGCGGTTTTGAATACCGGTAACGACAGCGACAACGCGGCCAAGATGCTGGCAGATTATGCCGACTTCAGCATAGCGGTAGTGCCGGAGTCGCGGGGTGTCAAACTCGAGGTACACAATGCCCCGGCAACAGCTTTTGTCGAAGGGGTAATGATTCGCGGTATTCAGGAACACCTGTTTGCCGTGTTGCGAGACATTGTATACACCGATCACAAGCTCAATCGGGGCAGCAAGTTCGATCTTGCCAGTTCCAACGGCATCACCGATGCCGTCTTTCGTATTCTGCGCAATGCCGGGGTGGTTCGCCCCAATCTGGCGCCCAATCTGGTGGTTTGCTGGGGTGGCCACGCCATCGACCGGCTGGAGTATGACTACTCGAAATTGGTGGGTTACCACCTCGGTCTGCGAGGCATGGATATCGCCACCGGCTGCGGTATCGGTGCCATGAAAGGCCCGATGAAAGGAGCTATGGTGGGTCACGCCAAGCAGCAACTGCGTGAGGGTCGTTACGTGGGCATTACCGAACCCGGGATAATCGCCTCGGAATCCCCCAATCCCACGGTCAACGAACTGGTGATTCTGCCGGATATTGAAAAGCGACTGGAAGCCTTCGTCAGGCTGGCCCATTGTATCGTCGTTTTCCCCGGCGGTGCCGGTACCGCCGAGGAGGTGCTGTACCTGCTGGGTTTGCTTATGCAGCGGCGAAACAGTGACATCCCGCTGCCCCTCATTTTTGCCGCCCCGGAAGGACGGGGTGATTATTTCGCCAGCCTCGACCGGTTTATCAGGGCTACCCTGGGTGAGGAGGCAACCCGGCACTATGAGGTTATCGTCGGCCAGCCAGACAGGGTTGCCCAGCAGGCACGCCAGGGGATCGAGGCGGTACTGCGTCACCGTCGAGATATTGCCGAATCCTACGTCTACAACTGGACCCTTGAGGTGCCCCTGGCACTGCAGCAGCCGTTCTCACCCACTCACGAGCAGATGGCAGCGTTGCATCTCGACCCTCAACTGGCGGCTGATGAACTGGCAGCCCAGTTGAGGTGCGCTTTTTCCGGTATTGTGGCGGGTAACGTCAAGGCCTTTGGGATCGAGCAGGTGGCGCGCCATGGCCCCTACAAGTTGCAGGGAGATCCCCGGCTGATGCGGGAGCTGGACACCCTGCTGCAAGCGTTTGTCAGTCAGGGTCGCATGACCTTGCAGGGCGCAAGTTACCGGCCGTGTTACCAGATTGTGGCGTGAACACAGCCCGGTGCGGTAGTGGGCACCCAACAAGAGTAAATAGTAGGAGAGCCGTGATGAGCAACTCACTGCAGGACCAATTGCTTAGCAAAGGCCTGGTCGACCAGAAGAAACTGAAAAAACACCAGCGCGACAAGCGCAAGCAGGCAAAACAGCAGGGCAAGGGGCAGGAGCCGGTTGACGACATCAAGCTCGCCGCGCAACAGGCCCGCGCGCAGCAAGCCGAGCGCGATCGGCAACGCAATCTGGAGTTGCATGAGAAGGCGCAACAAAAGGCCATCGCCGCACAGATTCAGCAGTTAATTGCCAGTCATCGCATACCGCATAGCGGCGATGTCGCCTATCAGTTTGTCGATGGGGGAAAGATCAAGAAGTTGCAGGTTAGCGAGTTGCTGCAGCGGCAACTGGCGCGGGGGCAAATCGCCATCGTGCAGGGGCGTGATGGCTACCAGCTTATCCCCGCGAAGATAGCGGCAAAAATCGCCGAGCGCGACGCCGAAGCAATCGTCGTCCTGCACCGGGGTGAAAAAGATGCGGTCGAAGATGATGATCCCTATGCGGATTACCCAATACCGGACGACCTGATGTGGTAGCCACGACCCTTGTGCGATGTCGACACTAACGGCTTCGCATACTGGTGAAGCGTGCAGCCCGGTAGTTCCACCTCCAGTTGAGAGCACCGGAAAAGTTGTCGGAATAGTTTACAGGTTTTTCTCCCATTACTATATTGAAGTAGCTAAGGCATTGATCGCAAAAGAAAAACGCTGTGCGGCATAGAACCTGCATGTTGTGTTCTTTTAAAGCATACCCTACCATGGCGGCTCTGGAAGGTGGCTGGCATTCGGCCGGTTGTTCGGTCAGGCCTTTTCCTCTTTTGATAGCGAGAGACAATTTACGTGCTGACTCAGTTTTCCTGTAAGCTTAAATTCCAGTCGACCTTTCTTGGCAGGCTATTGGCCCTCGCGGGTTTCGCTTTGTTTCTGGCTGGTTGTGACCATTCGCTGCAGATCCAGGGCCAGGGCGATATTGTCTCGGCGACGGGTAGTCGCAGTTGTGCACTAGAGAAACAACCCTGTTCGTTTACCATCGTCGGTGATTACGTCGAAACCTACACCGCCAGGCCCCGCGCGGGTTGGCGCTTTGCGAGCTGGGAGGGCTGTGGCAGCAACAACAACCAATGTGTATTGAATGTCCCGGCCGAGACCGTGCAGCAGTTCTGGGGTAAGCCGGTTGCGCCGCTGGTGGCCATTTTCGAGCTCGAAGGTCAGGTCAAGGTCAGCGCCGGGCCGGACCAGACGGTGATAGAGCAGAGTGACGTCACCCTGCGGAGTTCGGTGAGTGGCGGGCAGAGCGCTAGCCTCAGCTATCGCTGGCGGCAGACATCGGGTCGCAGCGTAAGCCTGGGTGATGACAGAAAGCCCAGCCTCAATTTCCAAGCGCCCGGTGTCCGGCAGGCTGAAGAACTGCGTTTTGAGGTGGTGGTGACCGGCGGAGGCGCTCCGGCAATCGATTCAGTCGTGGTGGAAGTCAGGCCCAATGGTACAGGTGCCGGCGATCTGGTTTACAGCAGGGAAATCGAGCCGGTGGCCAATGGTCGGGTGTGGGAAGTCGCCTATCGCTCCACCACCCTGCGGGGAGAGAATATTATTGTCACAGGGTGGATAGCGCGGCCTAACCAGGAGGCGCCCGAGGGGGGCTACCCGGTAATGGCCTTTGCGCATGGCACGACGGGCCTGGTCGGGCGTTGTGCGCCTACCCAGAGTTCAACTCCCACAAGAACCATTCCCCTGCTATCAGACTTTCTGGCGCGGGGATTTGTCGTAACGGCCACCGATTACCAGGGGCTTTCCCCCCTGTCCGAGGGCTACCATCACTATCTGGTTGGGCCTGATGAGGCGCGCAGCGTGCTTGATTCCGTGCGCGCAGCCAGGGAGTTTACCGGTGCCAGTGCAAACACCATTCTGTTTGGTCATTCCCAGGGCGGTCACGCTGTTATCTTCGCCAACGAATTGGCTCGAACGCTGGCGCCGGAGTTGAATATTCTCGGTACCATTGGCAGCGGCTCTGGCGTTGCTGCCGACTTCGCCGAAATGCTGGAATACATCAAGCAATCGCCATACAAGGGTTACCTGGTCATGGTCGCCTTAGGCCAAAATGCTGCCTATGGCGATGGCCAGGTGCCCCTGTCCACCTGGTTGACCCCCCAGGGCATAGAGGCAGCCAGGGTGATGGATGCCATTTGTATTGACGAGTTGGTGGCGACCTTTGCTCCGCTGGATGCCGATGATTTGTTCGTGTCAGGTACTCCCCAGCCCCTGGCAGGTCGATACGACCCTATCAGGGACTCGCTACCCGGATTGCGTGCAGGATCGTCCCCGCTGCTGCTGATTCACGGTCGCAACGACCCGCAGGTACGCCCCGATTTTCTGGTGCCCTGGATAGAACAGACCTGTGCCCGGGGCCAGCCGATCGAAGTTGAATGGTTTAACACCGGTCACCGTGTCCCGTACGAGGCTCCGGGATCGGTGAAACCAGTGATCGCAGATTGGATTGAAGACCGTTTCGCCGGCCTGCCAGTAGCTTCAGATTGCGGTTCCATACCCCAGCCCTGAAGCGGCAGGTCAAGCGAACTGTTCTGCCGAGGACATGATCTCACGGGATATGTCCTCGATCATGGTATCCCTTTCAGGATCTGACAAATCATAGTTTTTGTTGAGGCTGGACCAGGTGCCGTTGTTTCTGCAGCGTCGCAGCCATTTCGACCAGTTGGCCGGTAACTCGCGACTGCGGTTTTCGTAGTGTAGCGGCTGCTGGGCGGCATGACCACGGTCCAGTAGTGCCAGTAGCAACTCGTGCTGGCGGAACCACAGCACCTTCATGGTGTCGTCGTCCACGCATACCTGGTGGTGGCCGCGCATGCTCACGGCGATATCCTTGCCAAAGCGTTTGCTTCCGCTCCAGATTACGCCGGCCGCAGCCCCCAGAATCGTGCCCATACCCAAACTCAAACCACCGGTAACCACGTCTAACCCTGCGCCGGCGGCTGCCCCCTTCATTGCTGCGCTACCCGCCTTGATTCCGAATTGGGCCATGGTCCGCGAATCGAACAAATCGCTCTCCCAGCGATCGCTCTGCACGGGCAATTGCCCTGCAACCAGATCACCACTGTTGAAGCCGAACAGGCGCAACAGGTTTTTCGTGCAACGGGCTTCGGCTTTGCGCACGGTATCCTGCATCGCGGCAGTCTCGCTGCGCAGTTCGGTAGCGTCTTCCTGCTGGGCAACCACCACCCGGTAAGCGGCGACATCGACCATCATTTCAGCGCTGCATTTGGCCGCCGCCTGCCAGGTGAGCAGCAACTGCTGGTGGCGCTCATCGATCAAGCGCTGCACCTGATCGTAGCGCTCGCCCAGTAGACTCTGGATCTTCTGATACAGTCGCTTTTCGCCCTCGAAGCTGAATACCACGGTATCGAACTCGACGGTTGCATGTAAGCCCAGCCGTGATAATTGTTCGCGCCAGAGCTCTGGCCTGGCGCCGGGTGCTGCGACAAAATTGAGCACCGGTATCACCGGGCGTGCCGCGTAACTGAGAATGGTCAACTCATCCCGGTATTTACCAAGAATGGGCTCGCGACAGTCAATGACATAAAAGAGTAGGTCGCTCTGCAGAAATTGCCTGACGACCTTGGCCTCCTGCTGAAATTCAGGGTGGCTTTCGATATTTGCCAGCAGCGCCTTCAGTTTGTCAATGCCGTCGGCATTGCCGTCGGGAATAATGGTCTCGAGCAGTTCCAGCAGGCCGATGGAATCCTCAAGGCCCGGTGTATCGTAGAGGGTGATAATCGCCTCGTCACCCACGACCAGCGAAGCGCCCTCGACATGCCGGGTGGTGCCCGGGTGATTGGAGACCTGGCCGAAGGACGTGTCCCTAAGCAAGGTGCGCATTAGAGATGTTTTGCCGGTGTTGGCGTGGCCGACCACGGCGATACGGATAACGCTAGCGGTCATTCTTTACCCCCGCAGTGGCATGCGTCTCGACCTGCAGCTGAGTAATCCTGTCAGCCTCTATGTTGCTGCGTGCTGCCAACGCGTACCAGTCGACCAGACGGGCATCTCGCTCGCTGGCAGGCGAGTTGTCGGTTATTGCGTTTTCGAGTAGGGCGAGCCAGCAGTCCCTCGGATGTGCTGCAAGTAACTGGCCGATAAAGCGTGCCATGCCACGATCCGGTGATCGATGCATCGGCACGACTAAAACCAGGGGAAGCTTCGAAACCTGAGCTACCTGCTGGCGCGCCTGTTGCTGGCCGGCGCGATCTGAAACACATCCCAGGTCCTTACCGGCTGCCAGCGGTATGGGAGGCCAGCCTTGTTCAGGCCCCAGTTCTATCCCCAGCCAGCAGGCATTGTCCGGTATCGGTTGGTGATGCCCGGAGGAGGTTCCAGCAGGCGCCAACTGGGGTTGTTCATCGTCAGCGTCGACAATGCCGACAGTGGTGGCCGGGGGCACCAGGCGCTGGCGCAGCCTGACGTAGTAGGGACGGCTGGTATCCAGGGTAAATTGTTTCAGGGCTCGGCTGCGCAGCATGCGGCTCAGCAGAAGCAGCAGTAGGCGCGGCAGTATGCCGTATAGCAACAGGCTTGCAATGAGCAAACTCGCCCAGGCCTGGCGTGCTTCGGCCAGCGTCTGCGGGTTGGCGCCAAGCCGACTCTGGTTGATCTGCTCCAGGCTGGGCGTCGGCAGCCCCAACTTCGCAGGCAGCCAGGCCAGGGCCTCGGTCAAGGGAATAAATGTGTCGGGCCCGAGCAGCGTGGTCTCCCAAACGAAGTCGTACTGCTTGGCGGCAAGCAGCAGCATTATCATCAACAGGCCGCCTAGCAGGTAGCAGGTCCATAAACCATGACTCAAACTGCTCAGGGTCCAGCGACCCGTGGAGCCCTGCAACACTACCCCGAGCCATGCCCGGGTCAATTGGACTTGCGAGGAGCCGGGCGGTGACGTTTTGCCGATCCAGCGTCGTAACAGAAATGCGCCGCTTTGACCCAGAACGCCGGCGCTGGCCATGCCACCCGCCCAAAAACTAAATAGCCAGAACACCAGGCTGACAAAGTTGAAACCAAGCAGCACCAAGAGCAGCCAGTAAAAGTTGACTATCGATTTGCCCTGGTCGAATGCCTGGGCCGCAGCAAATCCACCGAGCAGGAACGACAATACGAGACCGCCCGAGCCCAATATGCGGGCGTAGCGTTGAATCCGGTGTAGACCTTCTCCGACCCCGGCGTCGGGAGCAAGTTGTCGAGCTCGCTCGATAATCCGCTGTTCGACATTGCCGCCACTGCCCGCCATGGCCCGTTCGACCTGCTCGCTGCCGGGTAGTGATTCGCCATCCTGCTCAAGATAGCGCACTGCTTCGGCAGTAAGCCTGGAGGAAAAAGTGATATCGCCTGTATTTGCGCTCGCTGCCGCCACTGCTACAACCTGGTTAGTGAGGATTTCAATTATAGTAGGGTAAGAGCTGGACAGATCCGGAGCAGTGTTCAATTTGCAGTCGATTGCAAATTGCAGCTTTGCGGCCGCGGTTGCTCGAAAAATGTGACGCCAGAATTGCCTTTAACCCCCGGTTTATGTGTGCTGGTCAACAACAGCGGCTATAACATATCATGAGTCACGGATAACCGTAAGCTTCTGTGCGCGGCGAGAGGACAGTTGTTTGTAAGCTGGAGCCCAGTTGGTCCACGCCCACTAACACTTGGTGAATCGATAGCGAGGGAGCACCTTGATACAGCGGTTCAATCTCTTTTTCCCGCTGTGGGCAGTGCTGCTGGCGGCTGCAGCCTATACCTGTCCCGAGCCGTTCGTTGGTCATGCCGGCTCTATCGTGCCGATGCTCGCCCTGGTGATGTTTTTTATGGGCCTGACCCTGACCGCCGCAGACTTCAAGCGCGTGCTACTCGCGCCGCGCCCGGTGGGGGTGGGCGTCGTTCTGCAATTCCTGTTGATGCCTGTGTTGGCATGGATATTGACGCATGTGCTACAGCTGCCGGCGCAGTTGGCTGTGGGGCTTATCCTGGTGGGCTGCTGCTCGGGTGGCACAGCCTCCAATGTGGTGTGTTATCTGGCGCGTGGCAACGTGGCCTTGTCGATAAGTATGACTCTGGTTTCCACCTTGATAGGCGTCGTGGTGACACCGCTATTGGTCTGGGTATATGTCGAGCAAAGTATTGAGGTCGATCGCTTGGCGATGCTTTGGAGCATAGTCAAGATGGTGCTGTTGCCTGTGACCATGGGTGTGTTGCTGAATGTTGTATTTGCGCGTCAAATCAAAGCGCATGAACAACTGCTCGCAGCCCTGTCGATCATTACCATTGCCCTCATAATTGCCATCATCGTCGCGATCAACGGCCCTGGATTGGCAGCAATGGGTATGATGACCCTGCTGGCCGTGGTGCTGCATAATACCCTGGGCACGCTGAGTGCCTACGGCTGCAGTCGGTTGATGGGCATCAACCAGCGCGACAGTCGCACCATTGCCATCGAAGTGGGCATGCAAAACTCCGGTCTTGCAGTGGCTCTGGCGCTCAAATACTTCACCCCCGTCGCGGCGTTACCGGGAGCCCTTTTCAGTATCTGGCATAATCTGGCGGGGTCGTTATTGGCCAGTTACTGGCGCCGCGACGAAGAGTTGCGCGCTACAGAGTCAGTGCTCGAATCAGGCTCTGGCAAGGTTTCCTGAAGTTGATTTCTACCCCCGATGGTCATGCGCGGTTGACCAACGGGTAAAAAAATCCCGCAAAGTGCACAATCTCTCAACGTGAATTCCAAAAATCGGTGAGAGATGGCGGTTAATCGGTTTTTTTCTTGAGCGTCGACCAGCCGCCCGTGTCGCTTGGACCCATGGCCGTTTCACGCCCTGCTGCCGGTTTACGGCGCTTACCCTTGTTTTTCTTATCACGAAGGCGCTGTTTGTTGCGGCGCCTGGTATCGGTTTCCCCCCCGGCTTTATCCTTTGCCCGCTTGCGTTTTTTACTTGCCGCGGCCCTGCCGGAAGTCTTGAGCTTCCTGGGTCCGGAATACTGCGCTTCCAGTCCTGTTATCTGGCGCCTTTCAAAAGCGATCCGCAGGTAGCGCTCGATACTGGCCGTCAGGTTCCATTCAAAAGCGCTGATTAAACTGATGGCCAGGCCTTGTTCCCCCGCGCGGCCGGTTCGGCCAATGCGGTGCACATAGTCGTCGCCGCTGCGCGCCATATCGAAGTTGATGACCAGGTCAACGCCCTGAATGTCCAGTCCCCGGGCTGCAAGGTCAGTGGTGATCAGAACCCGGGTTCCACCCTGGCGAAAGTGGCCCATGATCCGATTGCGCCCGGATTGCGGGATTTCGCCATGCAGTACCGCACTGCGCAACTCGGAGGCTTCCAGGTCCCTGCCCAGTTGATCAGCCTGCAGGCGCGTGTTGCAGAATACCAGGGCCTTGCGACGCTCCTCATTCTGCAGCAACCAGTGCAACAGCCGCAGTTTGTGCTGCCGGTCGTCGGCAAGGATGATCTGCTGCCGTATATCGGCGTGTTGTCCTCGTAGCGGGTCCGTCTCGATCAATTCAGGCTGCTGCAGCAATTGCGCGCCGATACCCCGCAGTCCGCTGCGCTCGAGGGTGGCGGACAATAACAGGGTCTGGCGCTGGCGCGGGCACTGCGAGGCTATTTCCAGCACGTCGTCCCCAAACCCCATATCCAGCATGCGATCCGCCTCGTCCACCACCAGCACCGCAAGCTGCTCCAGATCGGGTGCGCCCTGCGATAGATGCTCCAGCAGCCGTCCCGGGGTCGCAACCACGATCTCAGGGTTTTTGCGCAATAGTGAGGCCTGGTGTTTAAAATCCTCACCGCCGGTGAGGCCGGTCACACGCAGCGCAGTATCCTTGATCAATTGCCTGCATTGACCAACCATTTGCTGTGCCAGTTCCCGTGTTGGAACCAGAATCAGCCCCAGGGTGCCGCCCTCGCGCAAAATCCGGGACTCCAATTGCAGGATACGGTTCACCGTCGGCACCAGGAAGGCGAGGGTCTTGCCACTGCCGGTACGTGCACTGACCAACAGGTCTCCGCCGCTCATGGCACGGGGCACCAGGCTAGCCTGCACCGGGGTCAACTTTTCGAAGTTCAGGTCTTGCAGGCTCGCTTGCAAACGGGGATGCAACTTGAATTGAGTAAATGGCATGGACGATTACACGCTGTGGCCAGGCGCTGCACTGTAGCATTGGCCGGCGGATAGCTCCAGTATTCAGCGTCAACCGACATTCAAGACCGCGCTCTCGCAGTCGCCCCAAAGCGGTAGACTGGGGCAGTGATTTGGCACATCATTAGCGTCCTTGGCACGGCTTGTTCTGGCTGGAATCCGTTCCCCCTCGTTAAAGGAAGCGTCACTATGCTGCAACTCATACTTGGTCTTGTCCTGTTTTTGGGCGTCCATTCCGTCTCGATTGTGGCGCTGCCACTGCGTGACCGGCTTGCGGCCAAGAGTGAGCTGGGCTGGAAAGCCTTCTACGGCGCTCTGTCGCTGGTTGGCATCGTTCTGATTGCCCGGGGCTATGCCGAGGCGCGCATGAGCCCCACGCTGTTATATGTGGCGCCGGCCTGGCTGTATCACGTTGCGGCGACGCTATTGATACCGGTGTTCGTTCTGTTTTTCGCGCCTTATTTCCCGGGCCGCATCAAGGCGGCGACCAAGCATCCCCAACTGGTTGCGGTAAAGCTTTGGGCCGTGTCGCATTTACTGGTGAACGGCACCCTGGCAGATGTCCTGTTGTTTGGATCGTTTCTGGCCTGGGCCGTAATCGACCGCATTTCGCTGAAGCGCCGACCCGCCCGTCCGTTGCCGGGCCTGCCCGAGTCCAATAGGAACGACATCATCGTGCTAGTGCTGGGCCTCGCAGCCTACCTCGCCTTTGTCCTATGGCTGCACGAAAGCTGGATCGGTATAAAACCCTTCGCGGCCGTTGCCTCATGACGCCCGCCTGTGACTTGTGATCATCACTCTCCGTTTTCACTACTGGTCGCCGACGCTGTGCCGGCGAAAAAACGAATACCTGAAGAGTGGATCGATCCAGCGGGTGAAGAACCCAGGCCACCTTCAAAGTGAACTTGGTTCCCGCCACCCAGCCAGGGTGGCGGGGCCCCGGGCAGACCCGCGTACAGGATATATCGGTGGTTTGGTCGGCGTTACCGTAGCTTCGAACCCGGGCTGTGGTCCCGCTTGCCATCACCCCAGAATTGCGCCAGCCCATCGTGCAATTGTTGTCGGCTGTTACACCGGCGGGGCTGCCAATGATCGGGGAGTAGCGAAAGATACTGCTGCTGGGCGAAGCGCCGGTCGACCAGAACCACGATGCCGCGATCCGATTCCCGACGAATGACCCGGCCTGCAGCCTGCAATACCCGGCCAAGGCCAACAAAGCGATAGGCAAAATCAAAACCATTGAGGCCTTCATCGTCGAAGTCCTGCCGGATCAGCTCCTGTTCGGTGCTCAGCCCCGGCAGTCCGACACCGATCACTATGGCGCCAATCAGGCTGTCTCCGTGATAGTCGATTCCCTCGCCAAAAACACCGCCCATGATCGCGAAGCCCAGTGTTCTTTCACCGGGCTGGAATTGCTGCAGGAATTGCTCCCGTGCTGCGTCGTCGGATTGCGCCCGCTGGCAGATCAAGGGCGTATCGCTGTAACGCCGGGCAAATTCCTCAGACACCAGTTGCAGGTAATGGTGGGACGGAAAGAACACCAGGTAGTTGCCCGGCTGTGATTCGTATACCTGCTGCACCAGGTCTGCTATCGGGCCGATGGAATGTGCGCGGTGTTGATAGCGGGTATCGATGGCCTCATAAATGAAACTACCCAGATGCTCCCTGGCAAAGGGGGAAGGCAGTGTCAGGCTCTGGCATTGCGCTGCCATACCCAGCGCCTCCCGGTAAAAATTCGTGGGCCGAAGTGTCGCGGAAAATGCCACTACTGCATGAAAAAATTTGTAGGATTGTTGCAGGTAGCCGGCGGCATTGAGACAGGCAAGCTTAACCGTTAGGTGGGTCTGTTCGCGGTGGGTAATGCAGCGATGATGTGGACCGAATATATCAGCGATATGGCGATAGCGAAAGAGAGCCCTCAGCCAGTCTGCCTGGTCCGGTGGCGGCCTGGAGCCGTTGGCCTGGTCCCGGGCCAGGGCATCGAATAAACGGTCAATGGCCCGCCCAATGGCTGCCGGTGGGCTGTCACTGACGCGCTCATTGCTCGCCATGTCGGTCTGGCTGCGATCCAGGGCGCGGCTCACAGAGGCCAGCTTGCGACTGAGCGCTGGCCTCGAGGTCTTGCAACTGGCGGCCCCAAGCCGGGCATCGCGGCGCGATATTTGTGCACAATACATTTGTCGCGCCCGGTCCACCAGGTTGTGCGCTTCATCGACGACCAGGGCTACCCGTGCGTCGTTATCGGCAAACCAACCCAGTCTCACCAGAGGATCGAACACGTAGTTGTAATCACAAATGACCAGGCTGGCCCAAGGTAGCAGTTGCAGTGCAAGTTCGAAGGGGCAGAGTCGGTGCTGTTCAGCCACCCGGGAGACAGCGTCGCTGCTCATGAGTCCGGATTCGATCAGCTGCAACCTTGCGGCCGGCAGCCGGTCATAAAAGCCGATGGTCCTGGGGCATTGCTCTTCTGCACCGAGTTCACAGTCGCCGTTCTGGCAGGGGCAGGCTGCGGCTTTGGCCTGCAGTACCAGGGTCGGCAACTGTAAGCCGCGGTCGCGCATCAGGCTCACGGTATCCCATGCCACCTGGCGCCCAGAGTTCTTGGCCGTGAGGTAGACGATTTTGTCGATGTGATCATGCCCCAGGGCTTTGACCGCGGGAAACAGGGCGCTGACGGTTTTACCGATGCCGGTGGGTGCCTCGCACAGCAGCTCATTGCCATCGCGCAGGCAGCGAAAGACGGCGGCGGCCATCGAGCGTTGGCCGCTCCTGAATTCGCCGAACGGAAAGTCCAGCGCACTGGCGGCCTGGCGGCTTGCACGCTCCAGTTCAGTGATGACTTCCAGCCAGCGTAAATACCTATCGAGAGCTGCGTTACAGAATGCTTCCAACTCCAGCAATTCGAAGTCGATTGATTGCTGGTGGCTTTGTTGGCTGAGGGCGTCGAACCAGATCATACGCAAGCGGATGCGCTGGGCTGGGAACATGCGCAGGTAGCAAAAGCCGTAGACTTTCAACTGCGACCAATGCAGCTGCGTTTGTGCAGGCGGCAGGCGTGCCGGGTCGCCATGACAGGTTTTGATCTCGGCGATAATGACGGGCTCGTGCTCGGTATTTAACAGATCCACCCTGCCGCACAGTTCTACCTCTTGTCGGCCCCGCAGCAGCGTGGTCTTGACTTCGACTTCCGACTGGTACTCCCCGGCGAGTTGTCTTTGCAGGGCCTGGTGCGCCCGAATGCCCTCGTTGGCGCTCGGCCCGGGTGTCGGTCCCGCCGCAAGGTCACCGCTGCGACAGGCGAAGTCCACCAGCTTGCCGACGCCGATGCGCAATGGCGTTGTCAGGTTGTCAGCCATGCCACATGCAGAACGCGGTGGGGAATTGACTGCGCCGCGAAAAACGCCAACCATCGTTGCTGGTTTTTTTGCAGGCGGTCACCCGGGCCTTTGACTTCAATCCACTCATAGCCACCTGTGCCGGGAAAGTAGACCAGGTCTGGCATGCCACTGCGGTGTTGTCTGAGGTCTCCCAGCAGGCGTTGCAGCATGCTTCGCCAGTGGTCGAGGGGAATGCGCTCCAGTGCCTGGCGCAGCAAGGTCTCACTCAGGGCCGGCCAATTTACCAGTGGATTACTGATGCCGAATTTGTCTTCATAACTTGCCAGCACGATTCTGGCCATGGCGCCGGGCCGGGCAATCTCCCGGAAACGACGTTGCAGTAGTGGCCCGCGCCGGCTGACGAAGCCGGGATCGTAAAAATCGGATGGCGCAGACTGGAAAGGATTGAAAAACGCGCCGCGCACCGGGGCGAATATGATGTCCCAGATCAACAGGCCCAACACGCCGTTGAGCAGGCTGTTTTCGACGAAGTGACAGTCGCCCTCCACAGCGAGATAGTGGGCGGCAGCCAGCTCTACCCTGGCACCCGCGGGCTCGAGCACCAGCTGTTGCTGCGGCGGCTGGTAGCGCACTGGCCGCGGCCATTGCAGCCCGTGCTTCCGGCTCTGGCGATAGCCGAATTCGGCGGCAAAATGGTGCTCCTCATCGTTGGCCGGAGCGGCCAACATCTCTTCACACAACTGCAGTGATCCCGACAGATCGCCGTTGCTGGCGAGGATTCGCGCGCTGCGTTCCCGTGCCGGCGGCTGCTCCAACTGGCGGTAAATTTCCAGTGCCCGTTGCGTCGCACCCAGGCGTTCCAGTTGCCGCGCCAGGGTGTGGCCGAGGCGCTGCAGGCGGCGATCCAGGACGGGATCGCCGGGTTGGCGCGGGGGCAACGCCTGCCACAGGGCCTCGATAGTCTCCGGGTCGCCGGGCAATGCCGCATCGAGCTGTTCGCTGCAGCGATAGTATCGCAGGTGCAGTTCTATCTGCGAGCGGCAGGAAAACAGCAGCTGCCGCTGCTCAAGCGGGTAGTCTTCGTAGCGAAAGAGCCCCAGGTCCCGGAGTACAAAATCGGTCAGGTCCTGGCGTAAATTACCGAAAAAACAAAGTTTAAATGTAGTAAACAAATCAGCGTCGAGTAGCCGATACACCACTTGTCCCGCCATCAGCCTGGCAATGACTGCCGGTTGCCCGCGGAGGTCGCTGGCAGCCTGGCGGAGCAACTCTGGCCGCGACAAAGAGCGTGACAGGCCCAGTTGTTGGCAAATATCCTGCTTGGTCAGGAGAGCGCAAACCTGGTCGAGATCGAGCGCCGGGTCGGTTTCAAGCAAACGATTGGCCACCAGGCTGTCGGCGGCCGCGTCGATGCTGCCGATTTCAGGGTAGGCCAGCTTGCGCCGCAGAAAATGCTCGCCGCGGCGAGACAGCAGCCGCACATAAAGCATTTGGGCTGCCCGAGGCGCGCAGGTGAACCGCCGGTAGAACGCTTGTTCCTGCTCATTCAGCAGTGGCCAATAGCGTTTGGCGACAAAATCCAGTAACTGGCGAAAGTTGGCGAGGTAATAGTCGGCGGGTAGTTCCTGCGGCATGCGGGGCAATGTTCGGCGCGGATAATACTGTACAAATATACAAATACCGCATCAAATTGCAATGGGCGATCAGACGAAAGCGGGCAGCGGGGCCCTGACCCGATTGGTCAAAGGCCCGGCGTGGTGGGACCCAGCACTATAGAGTTGGACGCGTAACCGGCTAGACCATAATCTTCAGCGAGTTGATGATAGTCTGCTCGCTGGCATTGAACAGCCGGCAGCAAATCATCTCGATGTAGCGTGCGACCCCCGCTTCAGCCTTGGCCCTGGTGGGATAGGGACCCTCGATGGTCTGCTCACGGGTGGCAAAATGCCACTGGCCGTTGGACTGGAAATAGCGATCGGAGCGAAAGTAATGCTGTTGCTTGAGGTCTCCTGCACGCACCTGCATGAATTATCCCCTTGGTTGTTGGTGAGCGGGTCATCTGAAACCGTCGCGTTCTCGCTGCCGGTACCAGCTTACTGCCAGGGTGGCTGTAACCGGTCTGGCGAGAGGGATATGCAAGTCCTACGCCAAAATTAAAAAAATAAATAAAAACAATATCCTGGGTGTTATCCTTCAAGGCTCGGGGGAATCGTTGTGGGCAAAGTGATAAATTTTTCGACACTGGATTTCGCTGCCTGTGCCAGCGCACTGCCCGGAAACGGCCATGACTGAGTCGAGATTCCTGCGGGCGGAGCTCAGCCTGGTGCTGGTGACCATCATCGCTGCCATTGGCTGGGTATTGTCGAAATATGCGCTTCAGGAATTCGCGCCCTTCACTTTTATCTCGCTGCGATTTTTACTGGCCGGGTTGGTACTGTTGGCGATTGCCTGGCCCCAGCTTGGGAGCGCGTCATGGCGGCAGATAACGCGCAGCGTCGCAACGGGCGCCGTGATGGGATGCTCGATGTTGATCTGGGTGCTGGCCCTGCAGCGCACAGAATATGTCGGGGTGGGGGCTTTCATCATCAGTTTGAACGCAGTGGCGGTGCCGCTTATCGGGCGCTTGTTGTTTCGCCAGGTCATCAGCCCACATCTGCTGCTGGCTTTGCTGCCGGCACTGTTGGGGCTGGCGATGATTTCCCTGGACGAGGGCTTTGGCCTGGCGCCGGCACAGGGCTTGTTTGTGGTCGCCATGCTGGGCTTCGCCGTGCATTTGAACCTCAGCAGCACCTTTGTGCGCGACGTGCCTGCGCTGCTGTTGTCGGCCCTGCAGTTGCTGACTACCGGGGTCATTGCCGGGGTGGCGGCACTGCTCCTGGAGCAGTGGCAAGGGGGAATCAGCGCTGATGCCTGGTGGATACTGGTCTGCTCTGCCTTGTTCGCAACCAGCCTGCGCTTCGCAATCCAGTTCAAGGTCTTGCAGAAGATCAGCGCGAGCCACGCCAGTATGATATTTCTGTTTGAACCGGTGTGGACAGCGGCACTCTCTGCCTTGCTGCTGGCTGAGCGCATGTCGGCCTTCCAGCTAATAGGTTGTGCATTGATCCTGGTTGCGCTGCTGATCTACCGCGTGCAGGCGTTGAAGAGTCTATGGCTTTACTTTCGTCATTAGCCGTTCTGTATTTTTTGCGTTTCATGTGTTGAAAACAGCAGAGCCCCGTTTTCAAAAAAGCGCTTAGCGAATCGTTATCGTGTCCAGTAAGTGCAGGCGTTCAGCGGGCGGGCTGGCGGGTTCATCCTCACCCTCGGGTGGGGGGTCGAGGTAGTAGACCTGATAGCTGCCCGGCCTTGCCCGTCGCAGTGGTGCTGGCCCGCATTCTGCCGAGGGTGCCCGGCTACCCTGCATGGCCGTGAAGACCTGCAGGTAGATGGTTTTTTCCTCGATACGGGCAACGCTCTTCGACCAGGCCAGGCTGGCATGGATGACGCTGGGGGTGACGGTAATGGTTTTGATGCCCGATACATTGCATGCCACCGGCAGCAACCAGTCGCCGTTCTTACGCTCTACCGGCGCAATGGCGATGCCGCCACGATTCTGTAAAAAGGCAAAACTCCTGGGCTGCTCGAAGGGGGGCGCCGCCGCCGTCGGTGGGGTCTGGCCAATGGCCAGCACAGTCAGTAGCGCACAAGTTGTCCAACGCATGATTGGTCGCTCCTCTCGCTTCACCTAACCGCCCCAGTATAAGGAACACGCGCTACATTTTCGACAGGTAGGCGGTGCCTCCCAGTTGTTCGACGGCCTGTTCTATCTGTTGCGCGCGGTGCTGCACATAGGCGGAGGGCCGTACTGCTGAAAGTCGCCTGGGGTTGGGCAGAACCGCCGCCAGGGTGGCGGCCTGGCGACGGGATAGCGCACTCGCGGGGCGATTGAACAGCACACGGCTGGCGGCTCCCGCACCGTACACCCCGGGTGCGAATTCCGCCACATTGAGGTAGGTGTGCAGTATGCGTTGCTTGGGCCAGAGCAACTCCAGCCAAACCGTCAGCCACGCTTCCAGGCCCTTGCGAAGGTAGCTCTTGCCCGGCCACAGGTAGAGGTTTTTCGCCAGTTGCTGGGTGAGGGTGCTGGCACCCCGGGAGGGGCCGCCGTCTGCCGAGAGCACGGCGCGAATCTGGTCGACATCGAAACCATGGTGGAGCGGGAATTTCTGGTCCTCGGAGGCAATGACGGCGATTGCCAGTTGCGGGGAAATCTGCTCCATTTCGAGCCACTGGTATTGCACCGGGCGCTGGCGCGTGAGTTGGTCCTGCAGCATGAAAGCCGTGGTCGGCGGGTTGAGCCAGCGCCAGGGAAGGACCAGCAGCACGGTAATCGCCACAATAGCCAGTAGCAAACGGACGGTGGTCTTTAACAGCCAGCGCAGCATGCCGGCGCCCGTCGCACGGTGTTGTCGGGCGGCGAACTGCTGCATCCCGCTGACCTGCAAGTTATCCTGCTCACGGCATAAACATGTCTTTGGCGAGTTTCAGGCCCTTGAGCCCGCCAGTATTGACCGCGGTCAGCAAGCCGCCGACCATTGCCCCCAGCACCCCGCAGGTCATCACATCCTGGCCAGTGAGGTAGAGTCCGGGGATGGATGTTTTTGGCTTGAGCCAGTTTTGCTCGAAGCGTTCGGGATTGTGGTTGAGGCCGTAGATTTCGCCGTGGCTGTAGCGGCAGAAGAAATCGGTGGACAGTGGCGTGCTCAATTCGTAGTAGTCGACCTTGCCGCGCAGGTGCGGCAGTTTCCGGTACAGCTCCTCCAGCAGGCGCTGGGACAATTTTTCTTTCAGTGCCTCGTAATCATCGCCGCGTTTCCCCCAGGGCTGGTCCGCCCAGGCCGCAAACCACTGGTAGGGACCGGGTGCGACAATCTCGATAGTCGCACGACCGGGGTAGCGTCGAAGAAAGTCGGGGTCCTTGGCGGATGGGAAGGAAATATAAACCAGCGGTATCGCGCTATCGGGATCATCGGTCTGTTTCGCCAATTCGGCCTCGTAGTGCTCGCTGGGGTAAATCCAGAAGTTGCTCTTCGGCAAGCCAAGGTTGTCGGCACTGTCCCTGAGCCCGATGTAGAGGCACATGCTCGCCATCGAGGGCTCGATATGCTCGAGCAGGGGGCGATAGCGTTGGCTTGCAGGTGCTTCGCGGGGCAGCAGTTTACTGAACGTGTTGATAACCCCGGCATTGCTGATGACCAGTGGGGCCCTGATGCTCTGGCCATCAGCCATGGTGACGCCCACGGCCTTGCCCTTTTCCAGATCAATTTTCTCCACCGAGGCATAGGTAAAGACCTCGCCACCGCTGGCCTGGATAACCGGGATGATAGACTCGGCCATGCGCGAGGCGCCGCCCACCGGGTAGTAGCCGCCGTTCATGTAGTGCTGGGCGATCATGCAGTGGATAATGAAGCTGGATCTGGCCGGCGGCAGCCCGTTGTCTCCCCATTGGCCGGTCAGAACGGCAATCAGGGTCTGGTTGTCGGTGATTTGCTCCAGCACCTCTCGGGTGGTCTGGTTGAAAAAGGGTGGTTGCTTCTTCTCACGTTGCTTGCGCAGGGCAATGGCGGCCGGGCCGGGGAGTACTTTCTCCAGGGTGAACAGGCGCAGGCTGTCCCGCACCGACTTGATATGACGGAGGTAGGTGTCGATGGCCGCGGCATCTTCGGGAAACTGCTCTATCAGGCGCTCGCGGTAGGCAGCCTTGCCCGCGGTCAGGGTATAGTGTTTATCACCGAGGAATATGTGGTCGAAATCCGGGTTCATCGGCTCCCATCGCAGGCTGCCGTCGGTGATGTGGTCGAACAGTTTGCGACCCATGGTGGTGGGTTTGCCCATGTCACCAATGTAGTGCACACCCACGTCCCACTCGTAACCGTTGCGGCAGTAGCTGTGGGTAAACCCGCCGGCGGTATAGTGCTGCTCCAGCACGATAACCTTTTTGCCCATGCGCGACAGGCAGGCGGCGGTGGTCAGGCCGCCAATACCGGAGCCGATTACAATGGCATCGTAGGGTCCATCGAGCCGGTTTGCCCGATAGCGGCGTCCGATGCGAATCGTGCTGGGTTGCAGTGTCCCGCGGGAGGTTGGCATGGGCGGCTTCCTGACCGGTTATTCGAATGGGAAAGTTTATCACGAATAGCGCTGGCTTGAGTTCGCCTGCAATTTGTGTGCGTGCAATTCCACGACGCAGGCACCGGCCGGCTTTTGGCAGGGCATACTGGTTAACAGCGGCGTCATTCATGGTTACTATGGTGCCGGCGGTTGCCTGGCGATGGCAGCCGGCAAGCCCGAGCAGCCCCGGTACTTAGCAGGGTGCTACAGCAACCGGTACAACAGCAAACAGGACGCAGTCGATATGAGCGAGTCAGCGATGGACGATTATCCGCAGCAGGATGCCCTGGAGTTGGCACAACGTGTTGCCCGGGGGGAAGTCAGTCCCGCAGACTTGCTGGAGGCAGCGATCGCCCGCGCAGATCGTTATAACCCGAGCCTCAACGCCATTATCCACCGCTTCGACGAGCGCGCCCGCATCATCGCCCGCCATGCGTTGCCGGCAGGGCCATTCGCGGGTGTGCCGTTTCTGCTGAAGGATCTCGAGCACGAGTTTGCCGGCGAGCCCGTGACCATGGGTAGCCGGGGCATCAGCTTCGTGCCCCCGCAGCACAGTGAGTTGGTCAAGCGCTTCCTGGCCGCCGGTGTCGTACCGTTTGGTAAAACCAACACGCCGGAATTTGGCTTGACCCTCACCACAGAGCCCAAGGCGCATGGCGCCACGCGCAATCCGTGGGATCTCAGCCTCAGTAGCGGCGGCTCCAGCGGTGGTTCGGCAGCGGCAGTGGCGGCGCGCATAGTGCCGATGGCATCGGCAAGTGATGGCGGTGGCTCGATTCGGCTGCCCTCTGCCTGTTGCGGCGTGTTTGGACTGAAGCCCAGTCGTGGGCGCAATCCCTCGGGGCCACGGGTCAGTGAGGGCTGGAGCGGCGCCACCGCATCCCATGTGATCACAGTGTCGGTGCGCGACAGTGCCGCCATGCTCGATGCTACCCAGGGCATGGAACTCGGTGCTCCCTTCAAGGTGGCGCCACCTGAAGGCAGTTATCTAGAGGCAGCGGGTCGAGATCCGCGGGCGCTGCGTATCGGCTACAGCAGTAAACCGATGATACCGGCCACCGTGCACCCAGAAGCGCTGGCGGGACTGGAGCGCACAGCGGCCTTGCTGGAGCAGTTGGGTCACCGGGTGGAAGAGGCCGATCCAAAGGTCGACAGCAACCAGATGTGGCGCGACTATATAACCGTCGTGATGGCCAACACCGCGCGCAAGGTCGAGTGGATTCAGACCCTGGGGCCACGTGCCTACCAACTGTTGGAGCCGACCACCAAAGCCAATGCGCGGATGGGGGCCAGGCTCAAGGCGGTAGACTTGCTGGCGGCGCTGCAGGGCTGGCACAGGTGCGGCTGGCCATGGGTGAATACCTGCGGGGCTACGATATATTGCTAACCCCTGCGCTGGTGAATCCGCCGAAACCGCTGGGGGCGTTGGTTCCTTCACAACGGGAAGAGACGCTGTTGACCCTGGTCAACAAGCTGCCTGTAACCGGGCTGTTGCGCAACAGTTCGCAGTTGGAAGATATGCTGTTGCCCGTGCTCGGGCAGGTCGCTTTTACCGCGATGGGCAACGTCACCGGTCTGCCTTCGATGTCGGTGCCCTTGCACTGGACCGGCGACGGCCTGCCGCTGGGCATGCTGTTCACCGGGCGCATGTGCGACGAATCGACCCTTTACCAACTGGCCGGGCAACTGGAGCGTGCCCGGCCCTGGAGAGATCGGTTGCCACCGTTGCCTTAGCCACCTTTTCGACATGTCTCCCTCTGGCTTTGCCGGCGTTGCACCGCCCCCTCGGTTACTGTAGAGCTGGTGCGGGGAAAGTTGCCTACCGGACATGGTATGTCGTGGTCACGATCAGCGCGCCACAGCACAATCCTGTTGCCTAACAACCTGAAGAGCATCTGAACGACGAGGAAGCCCATGCCTGCTCCCATTCTTGATGCGCGTGATATGGAATTCATGCTGTATGAGTTATTTGACGCCGAGTCCCTCACCAGCAGGGATCGGTATGCAGAGCACAGCCGCGAGACCTTTGATGCCGCGATAGCGACGGCGCGCACGGTGGCCATCAAATACATGTTGCCGATCCGTCGCAAGGTAGACACCGAGGCACCGGAGTTCGACGGCAAAACCATCCATATGATTCCCGAAATCAAGCGGGCTTGTGACGCCGTGGTCGAGGCCGGACTGGCCGCGCCGGGGGCCGACTTTGCAATGGGGGGCATGCAGTTGCCGGCAATCGTTACCAATGCCGCCGCTACCTACCTGACGGCGGCAGGCAGCACCATCATGGGCTATAGCGGCCTGACCTCGGCGAATGCCAACCTGATCGAAGCCTACGGTACTGAAGAGCAAAAGCGCACCTGGGTTGAGCCGCTGCGCAGCGGCCGCTTTGCCGGCACCATGGCGATGACCGAGCCTGGCGCCGGCTCCGGCCTCGCCGACCTGATTACCACGGCCGTCAAGGCAGCCGATGGCAGCTATCGCCTGACCGGTAACAAGATTTATATCTCAGGCGGTGACCACGACCTGAATGAGAATATCGTGCACCTGGTACTGGCGCGTGTCAAAGGCGCGCCCCGGGGCACCCGGGGCATTTCACTGTTTATCGTGCCCAAGACCCTGGTCAATGAAGACGGCAGCCTGGGTCAGCGCAACGATGTAGCGCTGTCCGGGCTGTTTCACAAGATGGGAGGCCGGGGCCAGACCTCGACATCGCTGAGCTTTGGTGAGCAGGGCGGTGCCGTGGGTTATCTGGTGGGGGAGGAGAACAAGGGTCTCAGTTACATGTTCCACATGATGAACGAGGCCAGGATACTGGTGGGCACCGGTGCCGCCGCCCTCGCCCTGACCGGTTACCAATACTCGCTGCACTATGCCAGGGAGCGGCCCCAGGGGCGCCTGCCGTCGTGCAGGGACCCGCTGTCGCCGCCGGTCAACATTATTGAGCATGCCGATGTGCGGCGCATGCTGCTGGCGCAAAAAGCCTATGCTGAGGGTAGCTACGCGCTGTGCCTGTTGGGGTGCCAGTTGGCCGATGACGTGCACACGGCAGCGACTGCCGAGGGGCGCGAGCACGCCAGCACCCTGCTTGATTTCCTCACCCCGATGATCAAAACCTGGCCCTCGGAATACGGCCCCAAAGCCAATAGCCTGGCGATTCAGGTGCTTGGCGGTGCCGGCTATACCAATGAACACCCGGTGGAAATGTTCTATCGCGACAACCGCCTCAACCCGATCCACGAGGGCACTACCGGTATTCAGTCGCTGGACCTGTTGGCGCGCAAGGTGCCGATGAACAATCAGGCGGGTTACCGGGCGCTGCTGGAGGAAATGGCTAATACGATCGCCAGTGCCGCCGGTATCGAAGTTACCGCAGCGTATGCAGCGCAACTGCAGGAGGCCATTGCTGCGCTCACAGCGACTACCGATACCTTGCTCGCTGCCATGATGACGCAGAACATCGACCTGGTGCTGTCGAACTCGGTCAAGTACCTCGAGCTGTTCGGCAATGTGGTGATCGCCTGGCTGTGGTTGAAGCAGGGCGTGGTCGCCAGCCGGGCGCTGGCGCGGCAGGTGCACCCCGACGACGCCGATTTCTATCGCGGTAAGCTGCAGGCGATGCGCTATTTCTTCAGCTTTGAACTGCCGGAGATATACCCCTGGGCGAAGTTACTCCAGCGCCTGGATACCACTTGTTACGATATGCAGCCGCAGTGGTTTTAGTGCCGCAGTCCCCACTCAAACACAGGAGAACAACGTGGTAAAAATGATAGACAGGAACGATGTGGACGACTACATCGGTTACCAGTCGGAACCAACCGATTGGTTTACCATCACCCAGGATCAAATCGACGAATTTGCCGAATGCACCCACGACCAGCAGTTCATTCATGTCGATCCCGAAAAAGCCAGGGACACCCACTTTGGCACGACCATTGCCCACGGCTTCCTTACCCTGTCGATGCTGTCGTATTTTGCCGGCAGCTACAGCGTGATTATTGAAGGCTTTTATATGGGCGTTAACTACGGTTTCGACAAAGTTCGCTTTCTGGCACCGGTCAAGGTTAACAGCCGCATCCGAGCTGTGCCGAGGATTATGGATGTGGTCGAAAAGAAGCCCGGCCAGTTTATGATCAAAACCGAGGTCGTTATCGAGATCGAGGGTGAGGACAAGCCGGCGCTTATCGCCGAGTGGCTGGGCGTGCAAATGGTGGCATGAATCAACCGGGTAACCGGGCGCACGGTGTACGCCCGGAACAATTGAGGAGTAACGATGAACATTGGTTTTGAGGACAAGGTAGCGATCGTAACCGGTGCAGGCAATGGCCTGGGACGTTGCCACGCCCTGGCCCTGGCCGAGCGCGGGGCAAAAGTTGTGGTCAACGACCTGGGCGCTAGCCGGGACGGGGTCGGTGCATCCTCCGATGCCGCCCGGGAAGTGGTCGCGCTGATCGAAAGCAATGGTGGTGAGGCTCTTGCCCATGGCGCCAATGTCGCCAACTTTGCCGAGGTCGAAGACATGGTGAAGCAGGCCATGGAGCGGTGGGGTCGCGTCGATATCCTCATCAACAACGCCGGTATCCTGCGCGACAAATCCTTCGCCAAAATGTCGCTGGATGATTTCAGGCTGGTGCTCGATGTCCATCTGATGGGATCGGTCAACTGTACCAAGGCTGTCTGGGACATTATGCGCGAGCAGAATTACGGGCGTGTGGTTATGACCACCTCAGCCAGTGGCATGTACGGCAATTTCGGCCAGTCCAACTATGGGGCGGCAAAAATGGCGGTGCTGGGCTTGATGAATACCCTGGCTCTTGAAGGCGCGAAAAACAATATCCATGTCAATGCCCTGTCACCAACGGCTGGAACCCGCATGACCGAAGACCTGATGCCCAGGGAAATGTTGGAACTGTTGACCCCCGAAGCGGTAACAGCGGGAGCGCTCACCCTTTGCCATGAGAACGCCCCGACGCGCTACATCCTCTGCGCGGGTGCCGGTGGTTATGCCAGTACCCGCCTGTTTGAGACCGACGGCATCTACCTCAGTGCCGATCAGCAGACTCCCGAAAATGTGCTCGCCCGGTGGGATGGGGTGAGTGATACCAGCAACCAGCAGCAACTTCAGTCGGCCGGCAAACAGACCGAGAAGTTCCTGGCCAAGGCGATGACTCACATGCAAGCCCAATCCCAGGACACATCAAGCTAACTTCCGAGGATATACCAGGCCATGAAAGAAGCGGTAATAGTATCCGTTGCGCGTACCCCGATCGGCAAAGCCTATCGCGGTGCCTTCAATAATCTTGAGGCACCTTCCCTGTCCTCCCATGCGGTGAAGGCAGCGGTGCAGCGTTCCGGCGTTGACCCCGCCGAAATTGACGATTGCATTATGGGTGCCGCCCTGCAGCAGGGCAGCCAGGCCGGCAATCTGGGGCGCATGGTCGCGATGGCGTCCGGGTTACCGGTAACCGTGCCCGGCATGAGCGTGGATCGACAGTGTTCGTCCGGGCTGATGTCGATAGCCACGGGTGCCAAGCAGATTGTCATGGACGGCATGCCGGTGGTGCTCGCCGGCGGTTGTGAATCGATTAGCCTGGTGCAGAATGAACACATGAATATTCATCGCTATGTCGACCCCATGGCGATCGCCCATGCCCCGAACATTCACATGCCCATGCTCGATACCGCCGAGGTGGTTGCCAACCGCTACAACATCTCCCGGGAAGCGCAGGACGAATACGCCCTGCGCTCGCAGCAACGCACCGCGGCGGCCCAGGAAGCCGGGGCGTTTGACGATGAGATTGTGCCGGTCACTACCACCCGGTTGGTGACCAACCGCGAGAGCGGTGAGGTGAGCGAAGAGCAAGTGACCCTGAGCAAGGATGAGGGCAATCGGCCGGGCACTACTCTGGAAAACCTGCAGGGGCTCAAGCCTGTACGCGACGGCGGTTGTATAACCGCAGGCAATGCTTCACAGTTATCCGATGGCGCTGCTGCCGTGGTTATGATGGACAGCAAGCTCGCCGAGCAGCGCAATATCGAGCCCCTGGGCGTATATCGCGGCATGGCAGTTGCAGGTTGTGAACCCGATGAAATGGGTATAGGGCCCATCTATGCAGTTCCCAAACTGTTGCGGTGCAATGGCCTGAAAATGGACGATATCGGCTTGTGGGAATTGAATGAAGCGTTTGCGGTACAGGTGATTTACTGTCGGGATAAACTGGGCATCCCCGACGATCGCCTGAACGTGAGCGGTGGTGCCATATCAATCGGCCATCCCTACGGCATGAGCGGCGCGCGGATGACCATGCATGCCCTGATCGAAGGCAAGCGGCGCGGTGTGAAATATGTGGTGGTTACCATGTGCGTTGGCGGTGGAATGGGTGCGGCGGGCCTGTTTGAGCTGCCCTGATAACCTGTAGGTCGGGCCCAAACCGCCAGCGCTTCACGATTTGGCCGGTGGCCCGGGGCTACCCTGGTGGACTCTTCAACGCCTAACATCCCAAAGGAAGCAGCATGGACTACAGCACCATCAAGTACGATGTCAGTGACTACATCCTCACGATTACACTCAACCGGCCCGGGCAACTCAACGCCTTCACCGTCGATATGGCGAATGAACTGGTCGATGCCTTTAACCGCGCCAGTACTGACGATGCGGTGCGGGCTGTGGTCGTCACCGGCGCCGGTCGCGCCTTCTGTGCGGGCATGGATTTGTCGGTCGGTGGTAACGTATTCGGCCTGGATGAGAGCCTGGACCCCGATCTGCAGGATATGCAACAGCGCCTGGACGAGGAGCCGATATTTACCGGCGTTCGCGATACGGGTGGCAGGGTTACCCTGGCGATATACGATTGCGCCAAGCCGGTGATCGCTGCCATCAATGGCGCCGCGGTAGGGATCGGCGCCACCATGACCTGCGCCATGGACATTCGGCTCGCCTCGGAACATGCTCGGATTGGCTTTGTCTTCGGCAAGATCGGGATCGTCCCCGAGGCCTGCTCCAGTTGGTTTTTGCCGCGTATCGTCGGTATATCCCAGGCCCTGGAATGGGTTTATAGCGCCGCTATTATCACACCGGAAGAGGCCTTGCAGGGGAGGCTGGTCAAAGGGGTTTACCCGGCGGATGCATTGCTGGACGAAGCCTATGCGATTGCCCGGCGAATAGCCGGCCACAGTCCGGTGGCCACTGCCCTGACGCGCCAGATGATGTATCGCAACGCGGCGCAGCCGCATCCCATCGAGGCCCACAGGATTGACTCGCTGGCGATGTTTTACAGCAGCAAACTCGGTGGCAAGGAGGGCGTGCAGTCGTTTCTCGACAAGCGACCGGCTGAATATACCGACACGGTGTCCGCGGATATGCCGGCTTTTTACCCGTGGTGGGAGTGATCTTTAACCCGTGCTGGAAGGTCCAGAGCCAGGTGGCTACGAAGCGCCAAAAAGCGCTGACGTGTGCAGCCGTATCTTGGTATAGTGTCGGCCGACGCCGCTAGGGGCGTGTGCACAACAAAAAACCGCAAAGGAGAAATATATGGGACTGTTCAGTTTTGTTGGCGATATTGGTAACAAGATTTTCGGCGGTGGTGACGACGACGCCGCCGACAAGATCAAGGCCAGTATCGAAGAGAACAACCCGGGCGTAGACGGCCTGGAGGTGACCTACGCTGACGGCACGGCCTGTTTGTCGGGTTCTTGCGCGTCAAACGAAGCCAAGGAAAAAGCGATCCTCATGGCCGGCAACATGGCCGGGGTGTCCGCTGTTGACGCAGACGGTATTACGGTTGCCAAAGCCGATGCCGAAGTTGCAGTTGCCGAGGCTGCCGAGCCAGAGCCGCTGTTCTACACCATCGAGTCCGGCGATACGCTGTCCAAGCTTGCGGCCAAGTTTTTGGGTGACCCGATGCGCTACCCGGAAATCTTTGAAGCCAACCGTGAGGTTATTCTGGATCCCGACAAGATTTTTGTCGGCCAGGTTATTCGTATCCCCTCTGTCTAGTTGTCCCCTGCGCCTGGCAAAAGTATGCCAGGCGCTACTACCCCTTCAATAAATCTCGCTCAATAGAACAACAGCGGGTGCGTCAACTCGCCTTTAAGCAGGGCGGATAAATCCAGGCTCTCGTCCTCCGGGTAAAGGGTGTTGATGATAAAGTGGGGTCCGATGCCCAGTGCCGTGGGGCCCAGTGGGTCAACCATCCGGTTGACGCTGAAAAATTTTTGCAGGCGCCCGTCGAGTTCGATTTGTACCCGAAAGCTGGCCATGGGTTCTATGCTCGCGGCTCGTTGTTGCCAATCCGGCGGTACGTTGGGGTGAGATGCCAGCCTGGCGAGTATCGCCTCATCGGCGGGGTCATTGGTGAACAGCGCCCGCTGTTGCAAGGACATCAGTATCACCGCCAGGGTATCTTCCCAGCTACTCACGATATTGCCGGCGCCCCGGCGGCTGAAGAGAAAATCGTACTGGCTGGTGAAACTATCCAATACCACTTGGGGTACGGCTTTGAGGAAGAACCCGACCCAGCCCCTGTTGACCATCAGGAAGTTGGTTGAGCTGTCTGTCAGGGTGGTGGGGTAGGGGTCGAGGGCACGCAGGGTCAGGGTCATGGCCTTGCGTAGCCATTTGAGCTGCGGCGCATTAAAGTCCAGTTCCTCCTCGACAGGTACATAGCCGGCGGCAACCAGAAGTTGATTGCTGTCGCGTCTCCCCAACTGTAACGCCGTGTTAATCGCCCTGACCAGGACCTCGCTGGGCCGGCTGCTGCCATTTTCCATACGGCTGATATGCCGGGGTGAGCTGTCGATGCGGTCTGCCAGTTGTTCCTGGCTGAGACTGTGCACCGCGCGCCAGAACTTCAGGAAGCGGCCGAAAGTGAGATTGTTACTGGTTTTGGGCATGGCGGGTTTGCGCGCTGTTCATAGCAGGTGGGGTTGGCAAGCCGAACGAACCGGACATAGCATGTCATGGTAGCACCGCCACTGCCAGGTCAAAATGTCCGCTGCTTGCATGGCGCTTCGGTCATTGCGATCATTCATGGGCTGTTGCCGCGATTGTCTCGTGGCCAGCCGCGGTCCGCCACGGACCTGGCCCGACGCGTCGGGAACCCTTCTAACCACCAGGGCGCAGAATATGTCTGAGCAATACATCGAAGCCAACGGCATTCGCCTGGCATACGAAGAGTTTGGTGAACCGGCGCGCCCCGCGGTGCTGTTGATCATGGGCCTGGGCACGCAAATGATAGCCTGGCCCGAGTCCCTTTGCCGGGGCCTGGCGGAGCGTGGCTACCGCGTCATTCGCTTCGACAATCGCGATATAGGCCTGTCGGAAAAGCTGGAGGGTAGCAAGGTGCCTGCGATCCTGAAGTTGCTCGCCTACCAGCGTTTTAACTGGGATCTCGAGGTGCCCTATACGCTGCACGACATGGCGCTGGACGCGGTCGGCCTGCTCGACTCACTGGAGATACCGCGAGCCCACATCATCGGCGCGTCAATGGGCGGCATGATTGCACAGCTGGTTGCGGGAGAGCACCCCGAGCGCACGCTTTCGCTGGTCTCGATCATGTCAACCAGTGGTCATAGATCACTGCCGTCGCCCGACCTGAAAGTGGCCCGGCAGTTACTGTCAAGACCCCGGGGAAATGACAGGCAGGCGTTGCTTGAGCATTCCATGCGCACGCTGCGCCTGATCGGTAGCCCCGCTTACCAGCCCAGTGACGAAGAGCTCAGGGCCAGGGTGATAGCCAGCTCGCGTCGTTCCTACTATCCAGCAGGATACCTGCGGCACATGGCGGCTATTGCCGCCAGCGGTGACCGCGTTGAAACACTCAAGAAAATCACCGCGCCAAGCCTGGTCATTCACGGCAAGGACGATGTGCTGGTGCCGGTCGAAGCGGGTATAGACACCGCCAGGTACATCCGCGGCGCGGGGCTGGAATTGATCGATGGTATGGGTCATGATTTCCCGCAACAGCTGATGCCACATTTTGTCCAGCTGATCGGCGACCACCTTGACGCGGCGGCGGCTCACCCCTGCCAGGATTCCGTGGCCGCCAATGCCGATTGAACTTGCACAGAAGGCGAGCCGCAGGGCTTTACGGTTCGACTAATTGCGGGGAGTTTCGCTGCAGTACCAACGCGAGCACCGTGACCGGCAAAAATATACCAACAGGAACGTATGATGCAGCAACTCACCGGCCTCGATGCCTCTTTCCTCTACCTTGAAACCGCGACCATGCCCATGCATATATCCGGCCTCGGTATCTATGACCCATCGACGGCTGCCGGCGGTCAAGTCCGCTTCAAGCAGATTGTCGAGAATGTGCGACAGCGTGCCCTGCGCATCCCCGCCATGTGCAGTACCCTGCAAACCGTTCCCCTGCGCTGGGATCACCCCTACTGGAAGCGAACGGGGGATTTCGACCCGGAGTTTCACATCCGCCACCTGGCACTGCCCCAACCCGGGGACTGGCGCCAGCTGTGTATCCTGATAGCAAGACTCCATGCCAGGCCACTTGACCGCAGACGCCCGCTGTGGGAGATGTACGTGATTGAAGGCCTGGATAAGGTCGAGGGCTACCCCAGAGGATGCTTTGCGGTCTTTACCAAGGTTCACCATGCCGCCGTAGATGGCGCGTCCGGTAATGAACTGACCGCCGAGCTGCACGACCTGAGCCCCGATTGGCAAACCACCAAAACAACAGTCGAGCCGGAGGCGGATCGCACTCCCGGCGGCATCGAGCTGTTACTGCGGGCCCAGCTCAATACCTTGAAACAACCCTTCCGGTTTGTTGGTGTCGCGCGTCACACGGTTCCCGGTGTGGCCAGGCTGGCGGCGGGGTTGAGGTCTGGCCGGCTTCATCGCATCAGCAAGCTGCCGCGTACCCGCTTTAATCGCACGGTTAGCCCGCACCGGGTATTTGGTGCCGAGACCTTCGATTTTGCGGACATTCGCGCAATCAAGAACGCCGTGCCTCCATCGACGGTTAACGATGTGGCGCTGGCGATCTGTGGTGGGGCGCTGAACAAATACCTGAAGGCAAAGGACGAGTTGCCGGCAAAGTCCCTGGCGGCGATGGCGCCAATCAATATCAGGACCGAAGACAAGAATAGGTACCGGGGGCAACCTGGTGTCGCAAATGACGGTCAATGTTCGCAGTGATATCGACGATGCGCTGGAGCGCCTGCAAGCGGTTAACGAAGGTACCCGCGACGCCAAGGAACTCACCAATGCCATCGGCGCCAAGACCATGACCGACTACACCCGTTTTGTCCCTTCTACCCTGACCGCATCCGCGGCGCGCCTGGCCAGTAGCCTGGGCGTGGCCAACTATACCAGGCCCATTTACAACTGTGTCGTCACCAATGTACCCGGACCCCAGGAGCCACTGTATTTTACCGGGGCCAGGCTGTTGAGTAATCTGGGGGCCGGGCCGATCATGGACGGCACCGGGTTGTTCCACGCGATTACCAGTTACTGCGGGGAGTTTGCCATATCCTTTGTCAGCTGCAGGCAGATGATGCCCGATCCCGCGTTTTATTCGCAGTGCCTGCGCGAAAGCTTCGATGAACTCAAGGCTGCCGCCCTGGCAGAGCGGCGCGCCGCGTCCAGGGCCCGACCCGGAAAGGCTGCGGCGAAACCGCGGACTGCCGGCAAGCGCAGGGCCAAGCCCGGTCGCAGCCCAGCCAGGGCGCCCCGTAACTGATATCATGCCGGCCGACGCTGGTTGGACCGTATTCGCCGCCCCTGTCAATGCCGTGCTGCAGGCTGCGGAGCAACTCGGTGCCGATAGCGGGCAGCTGCTCAGGCGGGCAGCGATCGACCCCGCACTGCTGCAGCAGCCTGACGCTCGTATCCCGGTCGGGCAGTTTTTTTCCCTCTACGCCGACGCCGAACGCGTCACTCGCAACGCGGATATCGGCCTGATCGTGGGGCGCATCATCTACCTCAAGGGGATGAACCTGCAACTGTACATGGGATCGGTGTGCCAGCGCTTTCGCGACTATCTCAACCTGATGCCCAGTGTGCTCAAGCTGCGCGGTGATCTCGGCGAAATGCGGGTGCGCCCGGAAGGCGAGTTCATCCGGCTGCAGTGGCAGCCGCTGCAGCCCGAGTCGGGTCGCCATCGATTCCTAAGCGATGAAATGCTGGCCGCTTCGGCGGCGATAGTCAACTCGCTGTGCGTGTTGCCCATCCCCGTGCGGCGGGCGCATTTTACCTACCCGGAACCGGCGAACACCAGCAGCCTGCAGCTGCAATTTGGTACCGAGCTGGAGTTCGGGCAGACGGTGAGCTGCCTCTACCTCGACCGCAAGTCGCTGGATTACCCCATGCTGCAGCAGGATTACCAGGGCAGGGCGGACTTGGCGGGCGAATACGACAGACTGGTAATGGATGGCACGGCGGACCGTTTTCTCGCCAGCCTCAGGCAGTCAATCGCCCAGCTATTGCCCGAGGGGGAAATGAGTATCGATGCGGTGGCCGGTGAGCTGAATGTTTCGCGGCGCACCCTGCAGCGCCGCCTGTCGGCCCGGGACACCAACTTCCAGCAGGTGCTGCAGGAAGTTCGCAGTAAACTGGCCTGCGTATACCTCGCGGACAAACGCCTGGCGATCAGCGAAATCGCCTTTTTGCTCGGCTATACCGATCAGGGATCTTTTTCCAATGCGTTCAAAAGCTGGTTTGGCGGCTCCCCCAGTGAGTATCGCAGTCGGCGTTGAGCCATAATCGCCGCAAAAACCGTCGCTATTGCCCGACCCCCGGGACGGGACGGGCAAGGTGGCACCGTTTCCCAAAAAGTTGGCGCCTGATCCCATGCCGGCGCGGGCCAAAGCTCTTACCATCCTTAATCGTTTTGGTGTCCTCTAATCGGGAGAGGAGTGCCATGTCCCTGGATTTCGATAGTGCCCGCCTCCCGAATCCCGACCTAACGGGGGAGCACGCCAGTGGTATAGGCTACATGCGCGGCGGCAGGGTAGAGAGGATCTACCGCGAGGCCCGGGTCAATGCCATCGGCGGTGGCTCTGAAGAAATCATGCGCGACCTGGCTGCCAGGCAGTATCGACTTTGATTGGCGCCCGACTGTTGTGTCGCGCCGTTGCTAAACGGGATGTAAAGCTATGAGCATGACCCTCTATCACTGTAAGGACTCCCGCTCGCTGCGCCCCCTGTGGGCGCTGGAGGAGATGGGTATGGCCTATCAATTGATTGAGCTGCCGTTTCCACCGCGGGTATTCAAGAAGGACTATCTGGGCATCAATCCCCTAGGTACCGTGCCGTATTTTATCGACGGTGATGCGCGCATGACCGAGTCCAGCGGCATCTGCCATTACCTGGTGGAGCGCTACCAGCAGTACCAGTTCGGTGTCAGGCCCGAGCACCCGGAATACGCCAGTTATATCAATTGGCTATTCCACAGCGATGCCACCATCACCTTTCCCCAGACGGTGATGATTCGCTACACCCTACTGGAACCGGATGAGCGTAAACTGCCCCAGGCTGTGGCGGATTATCGCGGCTTTTTCCTGGGCCGGCTGCGGCTGCTCGATGCCCATATGCGGGAGCGTGAGTACCTGGTCGACAATCGCTTTACCATCGCCGACATATGCGTCGGCTATGCCCTGTTCCTCGGTGAGCAGCTCAACATGGCGAAGCACTACGCTCCCCACCTGCAGGCCTATCTGCAGCGCCTCAAGGCCCGCCCCGCGTTCATCCGGGCGGTGGATGCAGGCGACGCAGAACCGATGATGAGAGAGGTGCAACATGCGTTTGACTGAACAACACCAGGCCATTCGGCAAACCGTCAGGCAGTTCGTGGAAAAGGAGCTCAATCCCCACTGTGACGAATGGGAGCGGGAGGGTATTTTCCCGGCCCACGAGGTGTTCAAGAAGCTGGGTAAACTGGGCTTGCTTGGTATTCCCAAGCCTGAGCAATACGGTGGCCTGGGTCTCGATTACAGTTACCAGATCGTCTTTTCCGAGGAACTGGGTGCGGTGCGCAGTGGCGGAGTCTCCATGGGTATCGGGGTGCAAACCGATATGGCAACCCCGGCCCTGGCCAAGTTCGGCAGCGACGCGCTGCGCGAGGAATTTCTGGTGCCCGCCATTGCCGGCGATGCGGTGTGCTCGATTGGTGTCAGCGAGCCCGGCGCAGGTTCTGATGTCGCGGCGATCAAAACCCGGGCGCGAAAAGACGGTGACGACTACCTGATCAACGGCAGTAAAATGTGGATTACCAACTCCACCCAGGCCGACTTTATTTGCCTGCTGGCCAATACCAGCGATGACAAACCCCACCAGAACAAGTCCTTGATCGTGGTCCCCACCAGTACCCCGGGTATCACCTTTTCCGAGCGGCTCGACAAGCTCGGGATGCGATCCTCCGATACTGCGCAGATATTTTTTGACGAAGTGCGTGTGCCGCAGCGCTTTCGCATCGGTGACGAGGGCGCCGGCTTTATCTACCAGATGCTGCAATTCCAGGAAGAGCGCCTGTTTGCCGCCGCCGGCAACCTGCGCTCACTGGAAGTCTGCATCAACGATACCATCGAGTACACTCGCCAGCGCCATGCGTTCGGCAAGCCGATCCTCGACAACCAGGTAGTGCATTTTCGCCTGGCGGAGCTGCAGACCGAGATCGAGTCCCTGCGCGCCCTCACCTATGATGCGGTCGAGGGCTACATCAACGGTGAGGATGTGACGCTCAAGGCATCCATGGCCAAACTCAAGGCCGGGCGCCTGATCCGGGAAGTCACCGACTCCTGTCTGCAATACTGGGGTGGCATGGGGTATATGTGGGATAACCCGGTGGCCCGGGCCTACCGCGACGGACGTCTGGCCTCGATCGGCGGCGGCGCCGACGAAATCATGCTGGGTATCATCTGCAAGCAGATGAACATACTTCCGGGTAGGCGCAAGTAGTCAGCCAACAGAAAAGAGCGAACCGATAAATGGCAGTGATGGAAACTCAGGTAGATGCGACGGCGGAGCAATTCGTTCGCAACGCGCAGGTGATGACCCTCGCGGTGGAGGAGTTTCGCGGGATTGAAAGCCGCGTCATTGAAGCCGCTGAACACAAGGCGCCGCGCTACATCCAGCGCGGCCTGTTGCCCCCTCGCCAGCGACTGGGTCTGCTGCTGGATGCCGGCGCGCCGTTTCTGGAGCTGTCGACACTGTGCGGTTACATGCAGGAGGAAGATACCGACGGCTCTGCCGCCGGCGGCAGTTGCATTGCCGGTATCGGCTATGTGGCCGGCGTCAATTGCATGGTGTTGGTGGACGATTACCTGACCAAGGGCGGCAGTATTACGCCCCTGGGCAGCGCCAAGCGCCAGCGTATGCTGCAGCTGGCGCTGGAGAACAAGCTGCCGGTGATCTGCCTCGCCCAGAGCGGTGGCGGCAATCTCAAGCTGCTGGGGGATTTTTTCGGCCCCTCGGGTTCGGGTTTTGCGCGCCAGGCGCGGCTGTCCGCCGCCGGTATTCCCCAGATAACCGTAGTCCACGGCAGTGCCACTGCCGGTGGTGCCTACCAGCCCGGCCTGTCGGACTACGTGATTATGATCCGCAAGCAGTCGACGGTTTACCTGGCGGGGCCGCCGCTGCTGAAGGCGGCAACCGGCGAGATCGCGACCGATGAGGAGATTGGCGGCGCCGAGATGCACAGTGAAATTGCCGGCACGGCAGATTACCTCGCCGAGAACGATGCCGATGGCATTCGTATCGCCCGGGAGATTGCGTCCAAACTGGGTTGGAACGAGGGTATTTCGTGGTCGCAGGCAAAAAACTATGCCGAGCCCCTGCTGGACGCTGAGCAACTGCTGGGTATCGTGCCGGAAGACCCCAAGATGCCCTACGATGTGCGCGAGATCATTGCGCGTATTGCCGACGGGTCGGATTATCTCGACTTCAAGCCCGACTATGATGTCGGCACCGTGTGTGGCCATATCGAGATCCAGGGGCACGCCTGTGGTGTGATTGGCAACAATGGCCCGATCACGGCTAACGGTGCAGTCAAGGCGGGCCAGTTCATCCAGCTGTGCGAGCAAGCCCGTACACCCCTGCTGTTCCTGCACAATACCACCGGCTTTATCGTTGGTACCGAATCGGAGCGAGCCGGGATTATCAAGCATGGCTCCAAGCTGATCCAGGCGGTCACCAATAGTACGGTTGCCAAGATCAGCGTTGTGGTTGGGGGTTCCTACGGGGCCGGCAACTACGCCATGTGCGGCAGGGGAATGGACCCGCGCTTTATGTTTGCCTGGCCGCGCAGCGTGGTGTCGGTGATGGGACCGGCCCAGGCGGGTAGCGTATTGCGCACAGTGGCAGAGGCAAAGATGCAACGGGCGGGCCAGGTCAATACCGCGTTGCTCGATGCACTGGAGAAAGACACCGTCGATACTATGGAGGCGAAATCCCGTGCCTTGGCCAACACTGCGCGCTTGTGGGACGACGGCCTGATCGATCCCCGGGATACCCGTGCCGTGGTCGGCTTCGTTTTGCAGGTTTGTCGCGCTGCCGATCGCCGCCAGCTCAATGCCAACAGCTTCGGCATTGCGCGACTGTAACACCATTTCCAGCCGGAGAATCTCGATGATCTTACCGCGATGCCAGGAACTGCTGCTGGAGCTGCGCGACAGTGTCCTCTTCATCACGCTCAATCGCCCGCAAAAACGCAATGCCATGAACATCGCACTGGTGCAGGAGTTGATGGCGGTATTGGATGCCATTGCAAGCCAGCGGGAAGTGCGTGCAGTGGTGGTGCGCGGCGCAGAGGGTAACTTCTGTGCCGGTGGCGATATTGCGGGCATGAATAAACCGGGAGGTGACCAGTCTGCGACAGAGCGCGCGACCTGGGAGTTCAATCGTATTTTCGGGCGCATGCTTACCCGGGCCAATCGTGCGCCGCAGTTGGTGGTTACCCTGCTGGAGGGGGCGGTGCTCGGCGGTGGCTTCGGCCTCGCCTGTATCAGCGATATTGCCATCGCAGATCGTAACGCCCAATTCGCGCTGCCGGAAACCAGCCTGGGTATCATTCCCGCCCAGATAGCGCCCTTTGTGGTGACGCGTATCGGCTTGACCCAGGCCCGCCGCCTGGCGTTGTTGGGCGAGAGGATAGACGGTTCGGCGGCACAGCAACTGGGTATTGTGCACTTTGTCAGCGACGGTGCGGAGCAAATGCAATCCCGGCTGGATGATGTACTGAAGCAACTCAAGCGCTGCGCTCCCTGTGCCAATGCGGTGACCAAGCAGTTGCTGCACGATGTGGGTGAAATGGATCTGGAGCAGTTGCTGGATCGCGCGGCGGATGATTTCTGTACCGCCCTGCGCGGCAGCGAGGGGCAGGAAGGTACCCGCGCGTTTCTTGAAAAGCGGCGACCAGGCTGGGCGCAATAAGCCCAACGTCCGCCGCCCGAGCTATTTGATCGCAGTGAGGTTTTTGCCCCGGCTTCTTTCCTCCTGCCAGAGTTACGGAATTCACTATGCACAAAATCCTGATAGCCAATCGTGGGGAAATTGCGGTCCGGGTCATGCGCACGGCGCGCGACCTCGGTTACCGCACGGTGGCGGTTTATAGCGAGGCCGATGCCAACGCCCTGCACGTGAGCGCCGCCGATGAGGCGGTCTGTATTGGCCCGGCGGCTGTTGGCGCATCCTATCTTGACGCGACCAGAATCATCGCGGCGGCGCGGCGCAGCGGCGCCGACGCCATCCATCCCGGCTACGGCTTCCTCTCTGAAAACGCGGCCTTTGCCCGGGCCTGTGCCGCAGAGGGCCTGACCTTCATCGGCCCCGGAGCCGACGCCATCGAATTGATGGGTAGCAAGCGGCTCTCCAAGATCGCCATGCTCGCGGCAGGGGTGCCCTGCGTTCCCGGCTACCAGGGTGCCGATCAGAGCGACCAGGCGCTGCTGGAGAAAGCCACGGAAATGGGATTCCCCATTATGGTGAAAGCCTCTGCCGGTGGCGGTGGGCGGGGCATGCGCCTGGTGCATCGTGCCAGTGACCTGGCCGAGCAGATAGCCACCGCGCGCTCGGAGGCGAAAACGGCTTTCGGCAGCGATGAGCTGATCCTGGAGCGGGTTGTGCTGCAACCACGGCACATTGAAATCCAGGTATTTGCCGACGCCCATGGCAATGTGGTGCACCTGGGTGAACGGGACTGCTCGATCCAGCGACGTCACCAGAAAGTCGTCGAGGAGGCGCCGTCGCCCTTTGTCGATGCCGAGTTGCGGCAGCGCATGGGTGCCGCGGCGGTCGAAGCCGCCAGGGCCTGTAATTACCGCGGCGCCGGCACGGTGGAGTTCCTGGTGGATGCCGACAGGAACTTCTATTTCCTCGAGATGAATACGCGCCTGCAGGTCGAGCATCCGGTCACCGAACTGGTCACCGGCCAGGACCTGGTGCGGTGGCAGCTGCAGGTGGCAGCGGGGGAGCCATTGCCGCTACAGCAGAAGCAGGTCGAGCTGCGCGGTCACGCCATCGAGGTCCGCCTCTACGCCGAGGATCCTCGCCATGACTTTATGCCCCAGACCGGCAAAGTGCTGGTCTGGGAGTTGCCACCCAGGGAGGGTGTCAGGGTAGACCACGGTATCCAGCAAGGGCAGCTGGTGAGCCCACACTACGACCCGATGCTGGCCAAGCTGATCGGCTTCGGGGAAACCCGGCAAATAGCGGCGCAGCGGGTGGCCTCAGCGCTGGCGGATATCGGTTTACTCGGGGTCAACAACAACAAGCATTTCCTGCGCGATGTGCTGCGTCACCCGGCATTTATCGAGGGCGAGGTAACGACCGCCTTTATTCAGCAACACATTGCGGCTGATTCTGCTGGAGAGGCCTGCCAGCCCTGCATTGACACCCTGGCGAGGGCAGCGCTGCTGTATTTTCAGCGCGGCCAGCAGGAAGCGTCAGATTGGAGCAGCGCGGCGGGCAACAACGCCTATCTGACACTGCGGTTCGAGGACCGCCAGTACCAGCTGCACCTGCTGCAGCGGGAGGGCAGCGTCGTGGTTGATTGTGATCAGCAGCGTGTCGAACTGCGCCTGCTGCACATCGATCGCCACTACGCTGTCTTTGTGGATGACACCCTACGCCAGCGCTGCCAGTTTGCCTTCGCCGGGGATACGCTGTTTCTGGATGATGGCCGGGGCCATTTCCGCTTTGAAGATGACACGCATCAGCCGGCGCGCGCCGCGGGTGCCGCAGGCAGTGGTGAGCTCAAGGCGTCGATGGATGGCGCCATTGTGAAAGTGTTGGTGGGCGCTGGTGAGGCTGTGACGAGGGGGCAGACCCTGGTGGTGCTGGAAGCGATGAAAATGGAGCATCAACTCAAGGCGGGTATCACCGGTGTGGTAGATGCGATCACTATCCAGGCGGGACAGCAGGTGAAGGCGCGCCAGTTGCTGGCGACTATCGTCCCGGAAGCGGATTAACAGGAGTGACGGCGATGGCGGACCAAACGGTGAGAATAGGCTGTGCCTCGGGCTTTTATGGCGACAGCCAGCTGGCTGCCCGCCAATTGGTGGATAAGGGCGAAATCGACTACCTGGTGTTCGATTACCTGGCGGAGGTGACCATGGCGATTCTGTCACGCGCCAAAGCCAAGAATAGTGCGCTCGGCTACGCGGTTGACTTTGTCACGGTGGCGATGAAGGATGTGCTGGCGGACTGTGCCGCCAGGGGCATCAAGGTGGTGGCCAATGCCGGTGGTGTCAACGTGCCTGCCTGCATCGAAGCCCTGCAGGCGCTGTGTCGCGAGTTGGGCGTGGAGCTCAAGGTCGCGGGCGTCTACGGCGACGATTTATCCGCCCGAGTCGCTGAACTGGCCGCCGCTGGCCTGCCTGAAATGCAGACCGGGGCGGCACTTCCCGATCAGCTCGCGAGCATTAATGCCTATCTGGGGGCACGCCCCATTGCCGATGCCCTTGCGGCGGGCGCCGATATTGTGGTCACCGGCAGGGTGGTCGATAGCGCGGTGGTATTGGGACCGTTGCTGTACGAGTTCGAGTGGGGCGAAACCGACTACGACCGGCTCGCCCAGGGCGCCCTGGCCGGGCACGTGATTGAATGCGGCGCCCAATGCACCGGTGGCAATTTCACCGACTGGCAGTTGGTACCCGATTTTTCCAATATGGGCTATCCGGTTGCCGCTGTGGACGCCGACGGCAGTTTTACCATTGAGACCCCTCCAGGTACGGGGGGACTGGTCTGTGTTGGCAGTGTTGGCGAGCAAATACTCTACGAGATCGGCGACCCCGCCAACTATCTGCTGCCCGATGTGGCCTGTGATTTCAGTCATGTCCGGCTCGAGCAAGTCGACGCCAACAGGGTCAGGGTCAGCGGCGCCACTGGCCGGGCTCCGGGTAACCAATACAAGGTCTGTGCCACCCATGTGGACGGTTACCGCCTGATGGGAAGCTTTTTTATTGCCGGGCCGCGCGCGGCCGCCAAGGCCCGCTGCAATATGGATGCCTGGGTAGCGCGTACCCGCCGCTATTTTGTCGAGCATGGGATCGGCGATTACCGCCGGATCAGCCTCGAGGTGATCGGCGCCGAGGATACCTACGGCCCCCATGCCCATGCGCCGGACACACGGGAAGTGATGGCGAAGTTTGGCCTGCACCATGATGATCCCAGGGCCCTGCAATTTGCAGCCAGCGAGTTGGCCTACCTCGCCACCTCGGCGGCACCGGGAATGAGTGGTTTCAGTGGCGGGAGGGCGCGCCCGCAGCCACTGATGCGGATACACTCCGCGCTGCTCGACAAAGGCGAAGTCCCCGTGACCGTGCAACTGGGTGATAGCCGCTTGCTCGACCAGTGTTACCCGACCAGGGACAGCTCCAGTTCCCGGCCCAAGGTGCGGCGGAAGTTGCCGTCTTCCGATCATCCGGGGGAGTGGCTTGCGGTACCGCTGGAGCGGCTTGCCTACGCCCGCAGTGGTGATAAAGGCGACAATGCCAATATCGGCGTTATCGCGCGCCTTCCGCAATACTTGCCGCTGCTGTCGGAGCAACTCACCGCCCAGGCGGTCGAGGACTACTTTGGCCACCTGGTCGATGGCGAGGTGGAGCGATTCGAGGTGCCCGGCTTCAATGCCTTCAATTTCCTCATGACCGAGGCCCTCGGGGGTGGCGGCACCGCATCGATCAGGATCGACTCCCAGGGTAAGGCCTACGGCCAGATGTTGCTGTCGATGCCGATCAAGGTTCCGGCCCACTGGTTGGCTGATGCCGACCCCCGTGGCGACGACCGGTATAGTGGTCCCCAGCCAGGATTGGTATGATTGCCGGCCGCGCCCCGAGCTACCCCAACACAGCGCCCCTAAATTTCACAAGCCTTGTTTGGCAGGATATAAGCCCATGTGGTTCAAGAACTTACGCATCTATCGTTTCACTCGTCCCTTCGAAATGAACGCCGAGCAACTGGGTGAGGCGCTCGCCCGTCACCCGTTCGTGTCCTGTGGCAATCTCGAGCCGATGCGCGCCGGCTGGGTCGCGCCCCTGGGTCACCCCTATACCGAACTGGTGCATGCCAGCGGTGGCTGCCTGATGGTTTGCGCCAGGCGCCAGGAAAAGTTATTGCCGGCGGCGGTGGTCAACGAAGCCCTCGACGAAAGGGTGCAGGATATCGAGGCGGCGGAGACCCGAAAGGTCGGCCGCACCGAGCGGGGCAAGCTGAAAGACGAGTTGATTTTTACGCTGATGCCCCGGGCGTTGACCCGATCGACCCTGATGTACGCCTATATCGATACCCGCGCGGATATGCTGGTCGTCAATGCGGCGACGGCGAAACGCGCCGAAGAACTTCTCGACTGGCTACGCGAGGCAGTCGGCAGCCTGCCGGTCATCCCCCTGCGCCCCAACAGCGTGCCCTTGCAGGCGATGACCGGGTGGCTGCTGCAGGGCAGGCCGCCGGCGGGCTTCGAGTTCGGTCACGAGTGCGAATTGCGCGACCCGGCTGATGAGGGCGCAACCATCCGCTGCAAGAACCAGGATTTGCTGGCTGTAGAAATCAACAGCCACCTCAAACTCGGGCTGACCGTCACACGCCTGGGGTTGTGCTGGCAGGGCGGTATCGAATGCCTTGTCGACGAGGAGCTGTCGGTGAAGCGACTGGTGTTTGACGACATCATCCAGGAGCGTTCGGCGGCGGACGATGCCCAGGATGCCGCAGCGCGCTTCGACGCCGATTTCACCATCATGAGCTCAGAGCTTTCGCGGTTTATCCCGGCCCTGCTGCAAGCATTTGGGGGTGAGGACCTTGCCGCTGTTGAGGTCGATACAGCATCGGTTGGGGAGCCTGGCTGACTTGCGCGCAAAAAAAATGCCGGAAAATCCGGCATGTTAAGCAAGAGGGATGGGGAGAGAGACTCTCCCCGCCAATTCCGATTTGATCCTGAACGACTCCTTGTCCTGAGTATGTTCCCTATACCCGTAGATTGACTATAACAAAGCGGGGGCGAGATACCATTCCTCCCCTGTACTAGTACTTTCGTATTAGTCGCTCTGCTTCGTCGAGAAGTTGCCCGGCGTCTGCGGGGGCCAGCGTATCCGCCTCTGCTGCAATCTCCCTGACCAGCGCATAGAGCATGTTTTCCTGGAATATCCCCGCCAGTCCCAACATGTCGTGCAAAGCGGCCTTGCGGGTCTTTGCATCGCCAGCCTCGAAGGCATGGCGACAGCGCTGGAGCGTTTGCAGGAGTTGTTGCTGCAGCTGGGCGGACGCTTCGCCGGGAGCTGCCCGTTCGGGGCTTTTCGGGGCGTCTTCAGCGCCGGTGGTGGGCGCCCCAGCGCAACCACAGCGCTGGCAGATGGCCTCGAGCAGCGTGCTTTCGTCGATTGGCTTGAGGATGATAGCATCGGCGCCGGCCCAGCTTAGCGCCTGGCGCTCGGCGGCCGTTACATCCGCGGTAACGCAAATAATCGGGGTCTCGTTACCTTGCTGACGCAACAGGCTGATCGTGCTAAGGCCATCCAGCTGCGGCATATGCAGGTCGATAAGCAGCAGGTCGTAGTTCGCATCGGCGCAGGCGTCGATCGCCTGCTGGCCGTCGGCTACCGCGGTGACCTTAGCCCCGTGGCGCGACAAAACCTGTACCAGCAGTTCGCTTATCGACGGGTGATCCTCGGCCACCAGCAATTGCAGGCCCGCCAGCCTGGCCGATTGCTTCGCTGTTTCTTGGAGCTGGGCGGTGCCGGTCTGCACCAGCCGGCAGCACTGCGCAAACAGGCTTTGGCGCCGCAGAGGTTTGAGCGCGAAATCGATAGCCGTCGTCGCTACCCCCGCTCCCTTGATGTGTTTTGCCAGGTCGGGGTCGACTGACATGAACACGATCGGCCCGCCATAGCGGGCGCGAATTCGGCTGAGCAGACTCAGCAAGGGCTGGCTCCCTGCCTCTGCATGGCTCAGGCCCACCAGCAGCAGGTCAGGGGTCGAGCTTTGCAACTGCTGCAGCAACGTAGCTGGGGTCTCGCACACCGTGACGTCGTGGCTCCAACCGATTAGCGTGTTATGCAACGCCCGGCGGGCAGAGGGATTGCTGTCGTATCCCAGCAGCGACCGGGTCGCCAGGGCGGCGGGGAAAGGTTGGTCCCGGGTGTCGCTGTCGACTTTGACGGTGATACTGAAAACAACCCTCGTGCCCTGCCCGGGTTCACTGCTCAGGCTGATTTCGCCGCCCATCAATTGCACCAGCGATTGGCAGATTGCAAGACCCAGCCCGGTGCCCCCGTATTTTCTGGAAATCGAGTTGTCGGCCTGGGTGAAGGGTTGGAATAGTTGGTTGTAGTTATCAGCGTTGACCCCGACCCCGGTATCACTGACCTCGCACTGCAGCACTAGGATGCCCGCTGGGGATTCCAGCGCTCCCACGTGCACGACGACGTCGCCACGATCAGTAAACTTGATGGCATTGGACAGCAGGTTATTGAGGACCTGTTTCAGGCGCAGCGCATCACCGATGACGGTACGGGGAACATCGTGATCCAGCAGAAGCACCAATTCGAGCCGCTTGCCGATGGCCTCATAGCCATGTAAACCCACCACCTCCTCGAAGCAATCGTACAGGTTGAAGGCAATGCTCTCCAACTGCAGCTCTGCGGATTGCAGGCGCGAATAGTCGAGAATGTCCTCGATGATGGATTGCAGCAGCAACGAGGCGTGTTCGACGTGGCGAATGTATTCCCGCCGCTGCAGCGGACTGTCGGACTCCAGCATCAGTCGGTTGAAGCCAATAATGGTGGTCAGTGGCGTGCGCAGTTCATGGCTCATGCGGGCGAGGAAATCACTCTTGGTCTGGAGTGCTCTTTCGAGTACCTGGTGCGTCTCTTCCAGCTGCCGGTTGCGTCGCACCAGGCTAGCGGTGGCGGAATCGATGCGCTGTTTTTGCTGAACTATATGCCTGTTGACACTCTCCACCAGCCGATTGAGGCCATTGGCAAGGGTGATGACTTCCTCGGTGCCCTGGGGGGGAAATACGATACTCGGTGCCCGGGTATCCAGTTGCCTGACATGGCGAGTCAGGGCGCGCACCGGTCCACCAATGGTACCGCCTGCGCGCAGGGCGAACAGCACCCCGGTTAAAACCCCCACCAGACCAAGCAGCGTGGCACTGGCCAACACCTCGCGAGAGGCATCCAACAGGTTTTGGTTGTCCAGCGAAAGCACCACCCAGCCGACTGGCGCGTCTGCTGGCTCATCTCCTTGCCCATCGTCGAAATCGACGACCTGGAGTTGGGTGCGCTCGATCGGCCACGAAAACTGGATGCTGTCGGTGTGGGACTTGACCACGAGTTGTCGCTTGTCCAGGTGGGCGTCACAGCTTACCTGCAGCGCCCGTCCCTCCTGTACCAGAATGCGGGCGTTGCTATCGAGAAAACAGACCCTGGCAAGGGAGGCGCGCTGGCGGGCTATGCGGGCCAGTTCCCGCAGTTTGCGGGCCTGTTCCCGCAGTTGATTCGAGTCGCCGGCATAGATGGCAAGCTCGGCGGCCTGGGCCAGGTAGCCGGCACCGAGTTCGCCAAGCAGGCGTTCTGTGCGCTGGAGATCGCTGTAGCGCTCCCACGAGTAGTAGGTGATGATAGCGACCGTAACGATGACCACGGGCAGCAACACAGCAAGCAGGATCTGGCTGGTGATTTTCCGGGGCCTGGCGGAGAAAAGCTTCATGGATCGACTCCGCTGCTGGTGATCTGGCGCTCGTAGTCTTTTGCATCGAGCAGCGTCAGTCCGAGCGACCTGGCCACGGCGGGATTGGTGCTGACATGAAATTTGTCGGGCCAGTAAATCGCACCCGGACCGGGGCTTTCCAGCATCTTCCTGGCGACCGCCGTCGTTTGTTCCGCGATATCGCTGCGCCTGGAGTGCAGGGAGGCCACAGCGCCGGCATCGGTGTAGCGCGCGGAAAAGGCGATCACCGGCTTGGAGCGGCGGTAGGTGAGGTATAACAGCCACTTTGCCGTCTGGCTGTGCCACTGTGCCTTGTCCGCCATCGCCAGCACCACATCGGCTCGCTTGACCAGCGGATCGAGGATCTTTACCGGGTTGGCGTTGGCGCCGATTGCTACTGTGAGCAATTCAAGCCCCTGCCTTTGCGCCAATTGCACGAGACGTGCCTGCTGCGGTTCCAGCACGGGGCCAAGTGCCAGTCCCGCGATCCGCGCCTCGGGAACAACCAGGCTGGCCAGTTGAAACATGCGCTCTGGTGGTTGCTCAAAATAGAGGCCGGAAACGCCGGCCTCGAGCCCGCTGGCGACAGAATCGAAATGCCTGAGCAATTCTTGCCTGAAGGTCGACTCACTGACGAATGCGCACAGCAGGGGTTGCTCGTCACGCCTGGCGAGCGCGACGGTGGCCGCCTCATTGCCGATGCTGATGACGAGGTCGGCATCGGGCCCGAAGGAGTCTAGCTGCGGCCCTGACAAGTGGCGGACGCGGGTGCGGCCGGGCTGCAAGCCCCGCTCAATGGATTGGGCGATCGCCTGCAGATCGTTATCTTCACCGCTGACGATAATGACAAGGCTTTGCGCTTGCAGCGCCGGTATGCTGCAGGCGCACAGCACGGCCAGAGCGATGCGACGGGCGAACGACCTGATCCCGCAGCCAACTCCTGCGCTGATACGACTGTAAATAGCCACAACGATCCTTCGTTTCGGGGTATTGTTAGCGCCAGTCGACGCTCACCCTGAAATAGGCGCGACGCTCGAATATATTGAAATCATGATATTCAACGTAATCGTCCGCCAGCGCGTTCTGCACAACCAGCTCGAGCAGGGTCGACGTTCCTCCAATTTTAGTGGTTTTTGCCAGGCGCAAATCCAGGCGATCGAAACGCTCGACATTGGCACCTTGCAGCCAACTCACCTCGTCCTGGAGAAAGTAATTGGCGCTGACTTCGAAACCCAGGGGCAACCTGTAGCTGGCCAGCACGCTGGTTGTGAGGGCCGGCATGTGATCGTCCATGTCGGCAAAATCGTCGGGGCTCGTGGTCGGTATTACGCGCTGTCTTTCCCCGTCGAGGTCTATGTGGCTATAGGTTCCGGCCAGCAGCAAGTTGCTGGTCGGGCGATAGTTGAGGCTGATTTCGTAGCCACGGGTGCTCATGTCGATAGCATTGGTGCGTATCAATGCGGGTGGTGCAATGTCGCCCGGCAGATCCTCCGCCCGCGCTTCTTCGATGAGGTGCTGCTGCTTTTCGGCGAAGAATTTGACATCGATTGTCAGGCCAAATCTGGGAAACTCCCCGAGGTAGCTGAGCTCGTAGTTGGTGATGCTTTCATTTTCAATATCGGGGTCGGTGAGTACCTGCAGGTCGGGGGCCAGGCCAACCACCTCCTGGGCGCGATAGGCCTGGAACTGGTACGCCTCCAGCAGGCTGGGTGGACGATAACCCCGGGAGCCCATCAGGCGAATGGTCTGCTGCGGGTTAATGTGGAAGTTGGCAGAAAAACGCGGGCTCAGGTAGGGCTCGGTAATCTCGTTTTTCTCGCCCATCAAACCCAAATTGAGGGTGAGCCAGTGGTAGGGTCTCGCTTCGATGTTGGTGAACAGGCGGTAGGATGTGTCGCTCAGCCAGTCGTCTGTATCGAACAGCCATTCACTTTCAACGCGGTCGTAGCGCAGTGCTGCACCCCAGTTCAGGCGCAGTGTCGGATTGAAGGCGATGATGTGGCGAAACTCCAGATCGAAACGTTGGGAGCGGGTATCGAGTTCGATCGGCGGCAGCTGGAAATCCTCAAACCCGGGAAACAGTAGCGGAATCAGTGCCGGGGGTATGCCCAACTCCTCCGCCAGGGTGCCCAGTCGTTGTGGCTCGTCCTCGCCGCTGAGGTAATTGTGATAAAACCGCAGTTCGATATCCTGGGTGCTGTCCAGATTGCGCTGCCAGTGCAGTGACTGGTAGGTGTAGCGATAATCCCGCGGCTTCACGTCACTGGCCCTGCCATTGAGCCCCTCGCCACCTACACCGTTTTCGCTGCCGGAATAGCCTACCTGGATATCCAGCGTGTCGGCGAGGTTGGGGGTCCAAACCCCCCGATATCCCAGGTGGCCGATTTCAAGCTGGTCCTCGACCGGGTCGCCCTCGAACTCGGGAAAGCCGTCATTGGTTTCGTAACTGGCGGTGATGCGATTGTGCATGTCTCCCAGGCTTGTATTGTATACCGCCGATATCCTGCGCATGTCGGCGTAGCCGGCAGTGGCGCGCACCGCGCCGCCCTCATTGGCGACCGGCGAGCGGGTGACAATGTTGATGGCGCCGAGGAAGGCGTTGGCACCATCGGCGGGTTGATTGGGGCCGCGCACCACCTCGATATAATCGATATCCTGCAACTCCAGGCCCAGGGAATGCCATTCCACGGCCGAAAGAATCGGCTCGTAGACCGGGCGGCCATCCACCTTTACCTCCATGCGCCGCGGGTATTCGTCGTCCAGGGAGTGGTAGTTTGCGCCGTACCGGTTGCCATTGACATAGTAGGCCTGGAAGCCTGGCACCAGGCGCAACACCTCGACCGGCGTGATGGCGCCGGAGGCGGCGATCATTTGCCGGTCGATGATACTGACTGCGACCGGGGAGTCGGAAATGCGCTGTGGCAGGTGCGTAGCGCTGTTAACAATGATCGGGTTTTTCAGAAAATCGTCATCGGTGAGCGTTTCACCGCTGACCTGCGCCCCGGGCAGAGCGCCAGTGACGACCGCCAGTACCAGTGCGGGTTTGCCAGGCCCCGCGCGCCAGAATCGCTTGATTCGCATAGTGTGGTGCTTCCCTTCTTAGTCTCCTGCCGACAGGTCCTGGAGTTTTTGCATCAGGACTCCGGCCTGGGTTCTGTTGCTCAGGCCCAATGCTCGCAATATGGCGCTGACATGGACTTTTACCGTGTTTTCAGAAAGTAGACAGTGGCGCGCAATTTGCTTGTTGGACTGGCCCTGGGCAACCATTTGCAGTATCTCCAATTGACGCGGGGTCAGGCATTCCAGCAACTGTTCGCGGCTGCTTCCCGGTGCGATCTTGCCATTGGCGTTGATGCCCGGGGTATTGGCCTGGAAAAGAGTATCCGGCAGGAAGACGCTTCCCTCCAGTATCGTGGCCAATGCATCGAGCAAGCGGGCACTGGAGAAGGACTTGGGAATATAGCCCTGGGCGCCGATTTCAATAGCCTTGCGCATGTGCGCTGGATTTTCCGATGCCGATACCACCACTACCTTGGGCCCGGGATGTAGCTGGCACAGCCGCCGCAGCGAGTCGAAGCTGTCCTCTCCCGGGATAAACAGATCAACGATAGCGAGGTCCATGGCTTGCCTCGCTAGAATAGTGACGGCCTCTGCACAGTTGGCAGCTTCGGTAATATTCGCGCCGGTGATATGCCGTCGCAGAATGTCGCTTAGCCCGGTGCGAATCAGCGCGTGGTCATCGACGATAATAACTCGCATGTGCAGTGCTCCCTTGCAGATCATGCGCCTTATGGCCTTGAGCGAAACTGCCAAAGCGGAGGTCGCTCCTGGTAAATGCTGGCCTGGGCACCCCAGACTACTGCTGTCAATTTTAAGTATTTGTCGATGATAGCCTAAATGAGGCCATTGCCGGTAATCGGTAGGGTGCGCCGACTGGCACCTGGATTCGCTTGCCAGCGGCGGGAAATAATGGCTTGATGGCGCTAGCAGCCTGTCGGACTTAGGTGTTCGTAGCGAGCCGAGTGGGAGAGCGAGGTCAAATTTTTGCGAGATTGAGGCGCATAGTGGGGCTATGCAAGGAAATATCGTGGACATTTGGACCGTTATCCCAACGGCGCAGTAGAATAATCCTAAGCCCGACAGGCTCCTAGGCTGAAAGGAGCGCATGATGACGATATTGAAACAGTTCCAGTTGGACGGCAAGGTGGCAATCGTGACCGGTGCGGGCAAGGGCATTGGCGCGGGCATTGCCCGGGCATACGCCGAGGCCGGGGCTGATGTCGTGCTGGCGGCTCGAACGCAATCCGGCATCGAGAACGTCGCCGCCGAGGTGCGCGCGATGGGCAGGCGAGCGATTGCCGTCCCCACGGATATCATGCAGGAGAAGCAGTTGCTGCAGTTGGTGGCTGCCACCATCGAGGAGTTTGGCCGCATTGATGTGCTGGTCAATAATGCCGGCGGATCGCCTCCCAAGCCTGCACTCGAGACCAGTACCCTGGAATTTGAAATGGCGTTTCGCTTCAACGTGGCGACCGCATTCGCCCTTTCCCGTATGGCAGCGCCTAAAATGGTGGAGTCGGCTGGTGCCGGCGCCATCGTGAATATTTCGTCGGTCGCGGGTCATGCACCATCAGCGTGTTTCGCTGCCTATGGTACCGCCAAGGCGGCACTGTCCTATCTCACCCGCGAACTGGCCGAGGAGTTTGCACCGCAGGTTCGAGTGAATGCCATCGCGGTGGGATCGACTCGAACCGAGGCACTGGAAGAGCTGTTGACGCCCGAGATCGAGCGCGCAATGGTGGAGATGACGCCCCTGGGGCGCCTGGGCTCGGTTGCAGACGTTGCGGCCTGCGCACTTTACCTCGCTGCCCCGGCGTCAGCTTACGTCAGTGGCGATATCGTCGCAGTCAACGGCGGGCTGCATACCATGAATATGACCATGCCACGGGCATTTGGCTGATCAACCTACGTGTCCGGTCAGATTTTTGGCGGCGGGCAGTGTGCTTATGGGTCCTGCCCGGGAGGGCGTGCGTCGTGGGTCCGGTTGGCGCGGGGCGGCAGGTTACAGTGGCGCGAGGTGGCCCGTTTTCAGCCAGAAGACGGTATCTTCAGTAACTTTGACCAGGGTCTGGAGCAGTTTGGGTGCCCGCAACCAGTAGCCAACCCCGTAAGCGGCTCGTTCACTGCGCAACTCCCCCGATAACACCAGTATTTCCTCGCCGCCCCAGCCTTCACCCGGCTCCGGTGCGTACCCTGCTGGCCAGTGCACGAGCGCGGTGTGCTCCGCCTTGAAGTCATGCAGTGGCTTCAGGCGAAACTGCCCAAGGCCGGGCATCCAGCGGGTGTTGCGGGTATCGACGTGGATTTGCTGGCGGTCATCGGGTTGAAACTGGTGCAGCTTGACAAAAAGTGTGCATCCCCCGGCGCTGAAAGAGGTGTGCCTGAAGCCCGGTGGGTTGCGAATATACGAGCCTGTTGGATAGTCCCCGTATTCGTCGGAGAATGTCCCCTCCAGCACCAGTATTTCCTCCCCCTGGGGGTGGCCATGCTGGGCGAAACGGGCACCGGGGTCGAAGCGCACAATTGACGTCGCGTGGCCGTGTTCACGAGCCTCCCGGGACAGGGGTTTGCGCCACACGCCGGGCGCAGGGCTGGCTACCCACTCCCGGGTGTTGGTGTCGATAATGACGGTTTGTCTGAAGTCCATGTTAAGCATGGCGAGCGTAAGTCCTAGCTTGCTGCAGGGCACGATTCACGGCGTGTGCGCCAGGTTCAGCTCCCTGGCGTCGGGATCAACGTCGTATCAAAGGATCTCCATCAGCTTTTCGGCGGAGCTGACGTCAACGCCGGCACCGGCTTCGAGGTTGAATACCTTTATGACGCCGTTTTCCACCAGCATCGAGTACCTTTGCGAGCGCTTGCCCATGCCGAAGCCGCTGGCATCGAAGCTGACGCCCAGCAACTCGGTCAATTCGCAGTTGCCGTCGGCGAGCATCAGTATGGCCTCTGCATTTTGCTGCTTGCCCCATGCGTCCATAACGAAGGCATCGTTTACCGACAGGCAGACAATCTGGTCGACACCTTTGGCCAGGATTTTATCGGCGTTGGCCACGAAGCCAGGCAGGTGGGTTAGCGAGCAACCGGGGGTAAATGCGCCGGGCACAGCAAACAATGCAACTTTCTGGTTGTCAAAAATCTCGCTGGTAGTGATCGGCTCCGGGCCATCCTCACCCATAACCATCAGCGTGCAGGCGGGGATCGATTCGCCAACTTGAACTGTCATCTTGCTTTCCTCTATTGTGGGGTGGATTCAGAACACCAACAATAACCGCGAAACGCCCCTGGCGTCGAGAGCTTGCTAGCCCTTACCGCGAAAAGATCCCAACAGCCCGCGCACCAGTTGACGGCCCAGCTGGTTGCCGAAGCTGCGCGCCGCACTTTTTACCATGGCTTCCGCCGGCGTTTGTCGAGTGCTGCGGCGCTGGGGTTTATCCATGGCCTGCCTGGCCTGTTCGAAGGCAAGGTTCTCGGTGCGAATCTTCAGCAATTCGTAGGCCGACTGCCGATCCAGCAACTCGTCATAGCGATGCCCCAGGGGAGAGCGCTGTTGGTGCTCGGCGCGCTCCTGGGGGGTGATGGGGCCGATGCGCGAGGCCGGTGGCCCGATCAGCACGCGCTCGACCGGAGTCGGTTGCCCCTTGGCATTGAGCACCGACACCAGTGCCTCACCCACGCCGAGCTCGGTGATGACCTGTTCGGTATCCAGCTTGGGATTGGTGCGAAAGGTTTGCGCCGCCGCGCGCACCGCTTTCTGGTCGCGCGGGGTAAAGGCGCGCAGGGCGTGTTGAACCCGGTTGCCCAGCTGGCCGAGTACCGTATCGGGCACATCGAGGGGGTTCTGGGTGACGAAAAAGATGCCGACGCCCTTGGAGCGAATCAGTCGTACCACCTGTTCAATCTTGTCGAGCAGGGCAGCGGGAGCATCGTCGAACAGCAGGTGGGCCTCGTCGAAAAAGAACACCAGGCGGGGCTTGTCGACGTCGCCTACCTCGGGTAGCTGCTCGAACAATTCCGAGATCAGCCAGAGCAGGAACATGGCGTAGAGGCGGGGTTCATGCATCAGCCGGGTGGCGTCGAGTATGCTGATGACGCCATTGCCGGAAAAATCGGTTTGCATGATGTCCTGTAGCTCAATCGCAGGCTCACCGAAAAAATGGTCTGCACCCTGCTGCTCCAGCACCATCAGCCGACGCTGGATGGCAGCAATACTGGCGCCGCTCATACTGCCGTAGTCGCGACTCAGGGTCTTGGCGTTGTCTGCGATCCAGCTCAACATGGCGCGCAGGTCTTTCATGTCCAGTAGCAGCAGGCCCTCATCGTCGGCGATTTTGAAGGCGGCATACAGAACACCTGTTTGGGTTTCGTTGAGTTGCAACAGGCTGGCGAGTAGTAGTGGGCCCATGTCGGAGATGGTGGCGCGCACTGGATGCCCCTGCTCACCGTAAATATCCCACAGCAGAGCCGGAAAACCCCGCGGTTGGTAGTCCGTGAGCTTCAACGTGTCGACCCGTGCCTGTATCTTGTCGTTACTGACGATGGGTTTGACAAGGCCTGACAGGTCGCCTTTGACGTCCGACATGAATACCGGTACCCCGGCCAGCGAAAAGCCCTCGGCGAGACGCTGCAGCGTGACGGTCTTGCCGGTTCCGGTCGCACCGCTGACCAGTCCATGACGGTTGGCCATTGCCAGTGGCAGGTCGATGGCGATGTGCTCGTTACCACCGATCACGAAGGGCTTTGCTTGCATTGGAGTCTCCTGCTGAATGCCGCCCGGGGCATATGGACTGTTGGAAGCTCCGGACGCGCTGTCGTTATTCGGGCATCGGGCCCGATGGGATGGTCGCTGGTGTCGCTTCCTGCCTTATCGCCGGTGCGCTGTTTGGCGCCGCGGCCCCGTTACCCAGTGCAATGGGGTTGCAGTTCTTGATACTGACCCTGCCCTCCAGCATATTGCGCTTTGAGTACTCCTCAAAGTAACAGGTGTTTTTTTCCGGGTCGTAGTTTTCTATCCACAGGTTTTCGTCTTTCCAGGTGGCGGCGATATGTTGGAGTCCGTCAGGCACGGTCACCGACATCACCCCGCCATAGCGCTTGACGAAAATTTGCTGGAAGTGGAAGTAGTAGGCGGCCCACCCGGCGAGAAGAATGATTGCGGTGGCGCCGAACGCCATTTTCCAGTTGGCCAGCTTGCCGCCGATAAGGAACATCGCCAGCATGACCAATGCGATGACACAGCCCCAGTAGAAATAAGTGATCATGGTCCAGCACCCCGTTACCTGTTGAAATTATCAGCGGAGTTTGCCGTGCTCGGGGCGTGCTCGTCAATGCCTAGCAGGGTTTATGCCGGCCTGTTGAAGCCACTGTTGCAGTTGCGCCAGTGGCATGGCCCCGGCAATGCGCTGCTGCTCGCGTCCATTGCTGAACAGCAGGAGGGTGGGAATGCTGCGTATTTGCCACTGGGCTGCGAGGGCTTGCTCCTGCTCGGTGTTGAGTTTGGCCAGGCGCATTCGCGGCTCGTAGAGTTTTGCGGCCTGTTCGAAAACCGGCGCAAAACTGCGGCAGGGACCACACCAGGGAGCCCAGCAATCGACCAGTAGCGGCAGGCCGGTATGCGCCAGCATTGCACTGCTGTTGGCGCTGGTCAGCTCGATCGGCTTGCCGTCGAACAGTGGCCGCTTGCAGCGCCCGCAGGAAGGGTGCTGGTCCAGGCGGGCATCGGCCACGCGATTGGTCGCCCCGCAGTTGGCGCAACTGATGTGAATGATTTTTTCCATGCTTCTGATATGGTACCTGGTGGCCTGGATTTCAAGCTACCAGTGTCTGTTGTTTGTGGCTGCGATTGAGTGCTGAAAGAATGGCAAGCATCGATGCCTCGACGATATCGTCGCTGCGGGCAACGCCGCTATGGCGGCGACCGTCAATGCTCAGCTGTACGTAGGCCATCGCCGCGCTTGCATTGCCGTGGCCAAGGGTATGCTCGCTGTATTCTGCCACCACCAGGGCGCAGCCGGTGTCCGCTGCCAGCGCCGCGACAAAGGCATCGACCACACCGCCGCCGCTGCCCTGCAGCCATCGCTGCTGCTGGCCGCAGCAAAGTTGTACTGCGACCTCGTCGATCTCACCCCGGCGCCGGGCGCGATAGCCAACCAGACGCCAGGGGCCTTCATTCATCAGGTAGTGTCGGCGAAACAGCTGCCACAACTGTGCTGCCGCGATCTCTGTCCGGGTCTGCTCGGTATGCCGCTGCACAATGCCGCTGAACTCGATCTGTAGCCAGCGAGGCAGCTGCACGCCCTGGTCCTGTTCCAGCACCCAGGCGATTCCCCCCTTGCCGGATTGGCTATTGATTCTGATCAGTTCCTGGTAGCAGCGACCCACATCTCCGGGGTCTATGGGCAGGTAGGCCACGTCCCAGGCCTGGCCGGGCAGCTGTTGCGCCAGGCATTTTCTGATCGCGTCCTGGTGGCTTCCCGAGAATGCGGTGAACACCAATTCCCCGGCGTAGGGGTGGCGCGGGTGCACGGCGATTCCGGTGCAGTCTTCCACGCTGCGCACAAGTTCGTCCATGCGTGATAAATCCAAGCCGGGATCGATACCCTGGGAGTACAGGTTCATGGCGCAGGTGACGATATCCATATTGCCGGTGCGCTCGCCATTGCCCAGCAGGGTGCCCTCGACGCGGTCGCCGCCGGCCAGCAGCCCCAATTCGGCAGCGGCAACCGCGCAGCCTCGGTCATTGTGGGTGTGCAGGCTTATCACCAGTGCATCGCGGTGGCGGATGTGGTCGCAAAACCACTCAACCTGGTCTGCGTAAACGTTGGGCGTGCTCAGCTCGACGGTGGCGGGCAGATTGATGATCACCGGATGCTCGACGCTGGCTTGCCACACTTCAGTAACCGCATTGCAAATCTCCACCGCGAAGTCGAGCTCGGTGCCGGTAAAGCTCTCTGGGGAGTATTGGAACTGCCAGCGGGTTTGCGGCTGTTGCGCGGCGTTCGCTGCCACCGCCCGCGCGCCGGCGACGGCAATAGCGATGATGCCCCCTCGGCCCTGCCGGAAAACCCGCTGCCGCTGAACGGTTGAGGTTGAGTTATAGAGGTGCACGATCGCCTGCCTGGCGCCACGCAAGGCCTCGAAACTACGAGCTATCAAATCCTCGCGTGCCGGGGTGAGCACCTGGATAGTGACGTCCCCCGGGACCATGTCGTGCTCGATCAATTGTCGCACGAAGCTAAAGTCCTCCTCGGATGCCGCCGGAAATCCCACTTCGATCTGCTTGAAGCCAATGGCCACCAGTTGCCGGAACAGCGCGCTTTTGCGCGCCACGCTCATCGGTTCCACCAGTGCCTGGTTGCCGTCGCGCAGGTCTACCGCGCACCACTGCGGTGCCCGGGTGATTTGCCGGCTCGGCCAGCGTCGCTGCGGCAACGCCACCGCCGGGAACGGTCGGTATTTACGGTGATCAAACGCTTTCACGGGTACAGACCCCTGCTGGGTTGGGAATGTGGCGTAGCCCCCGGCCTGCCCGGACGGGTCGTTGGCGCGCTCTCGTGAAGCGGCGGGTCGGCTAACCACCGGCGAGCCTGGTTGGACTCGGCGTGGTCAGCGCGACGGCAGGCGCAGGGCAATCTACGGAGCCTAGTATAGGCTTGCCTGATTAGGGATAGATTGCAAAGACTGCTGGCTATTACAAAAAATTAGCAATATAAATCTAATATATGATATATATTTAGTCTATATACCTAATATGTCATCATGACGTGCTTTTTGAGCTTTCGGGTGAACCAGGGGGCGAGCATGAAGCTGGATCGTACTGACCGCCGCATACTGCATCTGATGCAAGCCAACGGTCGCATCAGCAACCTCGAACTGGCGGACCAGGTGGGCCTGTCGCCGACACCCTGTTCACGCCGGGTGAAACGCCTGGAGGAGAGCGGCATCATCGAGCAACATGTCAGCATCCTCAACCAGTCGATGCTGGGACTGAAGCTGACCGCGATCATCGGTATCAGCATGGATCGCCACACCCCTGATCGCTTTGCCAACTTTGAGCATCAGGTCAGCCAGTTCCCCGAGGTGATGGAGTGCAGTATCGTGACCGGGCAGGCAGCCGACTTCCTGCTCAAGGTAGTACTGCCTGACATGGAGTCCTACGAAGAGTTCCTGCTGGGACGACTGACCCGTATCGAAGGCGTCAGTGGGGTGCACTCCAGCTTTGTCCTGCGGCGGGTGATCGCCCGAACCGATTTGCCGGTGCTACAGGGGCCGGGTTAACAGGGCGTGCTGTTATCGGGGTGTGGCCCCGTGAAGGCTTACTGAATCTCGTAGCGAATCGATACCGCCGCGCTAACGGTAACATCGGCGGCTTCCAGCGGCGGGCCCCCCGCGTCTTCTGCCACCGCTACACTGCGCAGCAAATTATTGTGGCGCAGTTGCACGGGGCTCGCATCGCTGTGATCCAGGTTCAGGGTGATAACCCGCACCAGTTTCTGGCCTGCCGCCGCTGCCAGGCTGCGGGCGTCGCGGGTGGCATTCTCGGTGGCCTCAACAATCGCCGCCTCCCGGTGCTGGCGCGGCTGGGAGAGGCCAAAGGTGACCCGGTTGATATGGTTGGCGCCTGCGGCAGTGGCGTGACCGATGATAGCGCCGGCGAGGCTCAGGTCGGAGCTCTTCACGACGATGCTGTTGTCCACCTTGTAACCGTCGATAGCGGCCTGCCAGTCCGGGCCTGCCTTGCTGGGGCGTGGCGTCCACAGGGGCTGGATGCGAAACTGCCGGGTTTTCGGGTCCAGTCCCAGCTCGCGCAGTGCGTCGATCACCGCTTGCATACTGGCATTGTTGTCGGCCATCGCCTCTTCGGCATTGGCCCCGATGGTGCTGACCCCGAGATCGATAACGACCTCGTCAGGTGCAACCTTGAGTTCGGCCTGGCCGCTCACCGCAAGGGTTGCAATCAATTCGTCCTGGGTCCTCATCTCGCTTTCGGCCATGGTGTGTTTAGCTCCCCCCAGCAGCAGGCTGGCAGTGGTGATCATCAGTAATGCGGCTTTCATGGTGCAACCCCGGTTACATGCTGTGCCCGGGCCCGTGGTTGGGTCCGCCGGCAGGAACCGCTACTATAGCCCCAGACTCATTATCCAGGCTAGTTGCAATCATGTATGAGCTCGCTGACGTGTTTTGGCTAACCCTGCTGTTAGCCGTTTGCTATTATGCCTGGCACGCCCATGGCATGAAGGAAGTCGCTCTCAAGGCCACCCGAAGGCACTGCTCCGATATGGGTATTGGGTTGCTCGATGATACCGTTGTGCTGCGCGGCTTCTGGTGGAAGCGAGATCCCTCGGGTCGACTGCGCATGTGGCGCTCTTTCCTGTTCGAGTTTACAGCGACCGGCGATGAGCGCTACCAGGGCAAGATCGTATTGCTGGGTAACAAAGTACAGAATATCGAGCTGGAGCCCCATCGCCTGGCTTAGTCCTGCAGCTTTGCCTGCACCGGCGGCGGGCATAGCCCGGTCTGCCATCAAAAAGGCTGACGATCACCATGCCCAAAGCAGTATTCACCCGCGGCTCACCGACGCGACATATCATCGTAATGACCGGTGCCAGTGCGGTGGGGCTGCTGACGCTGTTCACTGTCGACCTGGTCGACATGTACTTTCTCAGTCTCCTGGGCGAGGAGGAATTGGCCGCAGCCATTGGCTTCTCCGGTACCTTGCTGTTTTTCCTTACGGCGGTGAGTATCGGCTTGCAGATCGCGATGGGCGCCCTGGTCGCCCGCGCCGAGGGGGCCCACAAGCGCGAGCTCGCCGGGGAGCACTGCACCAATGTCATGGTTTTCAGTGCCCTGGTCTCGTTGCTGATCTGCGTGCCTGTCTGGATCTACCTTGAGCCGCTGCTGCGCTTTCTCGGCGCTGATGGGCGGACCCTCGAACTGGCCCTGGATTACAGCCGGATACTCTTACCCGCCACGCCAGTGCTGGCGGTGGGTATGGGTGCGGCCGCCGCGCTACGTGCGGTGGGGGATGCGCGGCGATCGATGTATGCATTGCTGTTCGGTGCGTTGGCCAATGCGGTGCTCGACCCGATATTCATCTTCGGGCTCGGGTGGGGCATCAAGGGCGCCGCAGTGGCTTCTTTTGCGGCACGCCTGGGGCTGTTGGTGGTGGGTTTGCGCGCAATTATCGTGGTCCATAAGTTGCCGTCACGCTTCAGCTGGGAACGCCTGCGCCGCGACCTTGGCGCGATTACCACAATTGCCGGGCCCGCTCTGTTGACCAATATCGCCACGCCGGTGGGCGCTGGTTACGTATTGAAGACCATGGCAAGCTTCGGTGACAGCGCGGTCGCGGGTGCTGCCATTCTCGGGCGGATCACTCCGGTGGCCTTCGCCGCAATTTTCTCGCTATCCAGCGCCATCGGGCCTATCGTCGGCCAGAATGCGGGTGCAGGCCTGTACTTGCGGGTGCGACGGACGCTGCTCAGCGCCCTGTTGCTCAATATCGCCTACACGCTGCTGGTCTGGCTCATTCTGTTCCTGCTCAAGGACTTCATCGTGCAGGCTTTCGATGCCAGCGGTGACGCCGCCGAGCTGATTACCTTCTACACCACCTGGCTGGTCGGCGGCTTTATGTTCGTGGGCATGTTGTTTGTCGCCAACGCCACCTTTAACAATCTGCATCGCGCCTACCTTGCCACCGTGTTCAATTTCAGCCGGACCTTCCTCGGCACCGTGCCCATGGTCTACCTGCTGTCGGCTTACTTCGGTGCCCGGGGTGTGCTCGCGGGGGAGCTGGCCGGTGCGCTATTATTTGGCGCCGCTGCGTTTGCCACGGCGCTGTGGCAGGTGGGGCGACTGGAGGCGCGCCATCAGGCCTTGCCCAGGCACGAGGAAGTCCCGGAAGAGGTACCGGCATGGTCCTACAGTTCGCCCCGCACCAACCTGGGCCAGACCTATGTGCGCTCAGACGAAAACGACTAGTTGCCATTGCCTGCCTGCTGGCATATCGTGCTGGCGGTGCTCTCGTACCTTGCCATCCGGCATACACATTCACTCGCTCCGCGCCCCCGCAGGCAGGGGCTTACCCCGGGATAGTTTATGACTGTTACTGCCAGTTCGGTTTTAAGCCACGTGTTTGGCTACGATTCCTTTCGTGGCCAGCAACAGGCCATTGTCGAGGCCGTGGTGGCGGGCAAGGATGCGCTGGTGTTGATGCCCACCGGGGGCGGCAAGTCGCTGTGTTACCAGGTTCCCGCGCTGGTGCGGCCGGGTGTGGCAGTGGTGGTTTCGCCACTGATCGCACTGATGCAGGATCAGGTCGACAGCCTTCGCCAGCTGGGGGTGCGGGCGGCATTCCTGAATTCCTCCCTGGCTGCCGATACCCAGGCCCAGGTCGAGAGGGAATTGCAGGATGGCAACATCGACCTGCTCTACCTGGCGCCGGAGCGGCTGTTACAGGCTCGCAACCTGCAGTTGCTGGGCCACCTGCAGATCGCGCTTTTTGCCATTGACGAGGCCCATTGCGTGTCCCAGTGGGGGCATGACTTTCGCCAGGACTATCTTCAGCTCCAGACCCTGCAACAGCACTTTCCCGGAATCCCCCGGGTCGCGCTGACGGCCACCGCCGATGAGCGAACCCGCAGGGAAATCATCGATCGATTGCAGCTTTGGGATGCAGAGATTTTCATCGATGGCTTCGATCGTCCCAATATCTACTACGCTATCGCGGTGAAGCATAACGCGCGTCAACAGTTGCTGGGCTTTCTCGAGGGGCACCGCAACGAGGCCGGTATCATCTATTGCATGTCCCGCAGGAAGGTAGACGAGATAGCAGCCTGGCTGCAGCAGCAAGGGTGGGACGCGCTGCCCTACCATGCCGGCCTGGAAGCGTCGGTGCGGGCCGGCTACCAGAATCGATTCCTGCGTGAGGAGGCGGTGGTCATGGTTGCGACCATTGCGTTTGGCATGGGCATCGACAAGCCGGACGTGCGCTTTGTAGCCCACCTCGACCTGCCGAAGAGTATCGAGGCCTATTACCAGGAGACCGGCAGGGCGGGCCGCGACGGGCTGGCAGCGGATGCCTGGATGGTGTACGGCTTGCAGGATGTGGTGCGCCTGCAACAGATGCAAGCCAACTCGCCGGGGTCCGAGCAGCATAAGCGGGTAGAGAAGCACAAGCTCGACGCCCTGCTGGGAATGTGCGAAGTGATCAGTTGTCGTCGCCAGGTGCTGCTGCGCTATTTCGGTGAGTCCGCGCCCGAGCCATGCGGCAACTGCGACACCTGCCTGGTGCCGCCCCGCAGCTGGGATGCAACGGAGGCGGCCCAGAAATTGCTTTCCTGCGTCTACCGGACCGGGCAGCGCTTTGGGGTGGGTCACGTGGTCGACGTCTTGCTGGGACACGATACTGACAAGATCAGGCGCTTCGGACACGATAATCTCAGCACCTACGGTATCGGTTCGGAGTTGAGCGGTCCGCAGTGGCGCTCCCTGGTGCGACAGCTCGTGGTCAGGGGGCTGCTGCGAGTCGACATGGAGGGGTTCAGCGCACTGCAGCTGACCGAAGATAGCCGGCCGCTGTTGCGGGGAGAGGTGGAGTTACTGCTGCGCGAGGAGCAGGAGCGCAGCAAACGCGGCAGTTCGAAACCGACACAATCGCGAATTGAAACCGAGGACCTGCCGCTCTGGCAGGCGCTGCGCGATTGCCGCAAGGGGCTGGCCGAGGAGCAGGGGGTGCCTCCCTACGTGATTTTCCACGATGCCAGCCTGCGCGATATGCTGCGGTTGAGGCCGCGCGATCGCGCCCAATTGCTGCAGGTCAGTGGCGTCGGGGACAGTAAACTGGAAAAATACGGTGACCAGTTCCTGGCGGTGATCGCCCGGGTTGATGCCGAATCGGTCGACTGGAACTAGATGCCGGGGGTACAGGTTGCGCCGCGATGGCGACGAAACAGCGGCCTTATGCTCTTCCCAGGGCATAAAAAACCCCGCTCGAGGCGGGGTTCCGGGTTTGCGCTGTCGCCTTATTCGGGCTTGACGTTGCTCGCCTGGGGACCTTTCTGGCCCATTTCAACGTCGTAGCTCACTGCCTGGCCTTCAGCCAGCGTCTTGAAGCCCGAGCCATTGATAGCCGAGAAGTGTACAAACACGTCTGCACTGCCATCAGCGGGTGAGATGAAGCCAAAGCCCTTGGATTCGTTAAACCATTTAACTGTACCGGTAGCCATGTAATTTTCCTCTAACATATATCGGTTGTGTCAATTTCAATTTGCAAATGGTAGAAGGTAATTAACAGTAGATACCGTGTGGAGCCTCTGAAATACCTGGAACACTTGCTAGGGGCTAGTATAACGAAAAAAAAAATAAGTACCATACCCCCTTGAACTGAGCAAAATCCTGATGGAATCAGGTGCTAACCACGACCCGGACCGCTTCCAGCCTGAATTCTCCCCGACCGATGTGGCGCAGGCCTTGCTCCAGTTGTTGGCGGAAAAAGTCGATTTCCTCCTCGCGGATAGCCGGATTGTGGGCGCGCAGCGCGCTCAGCCTGTCGACCTCCGCGCCCAGGTCGTGGCGCATGGTCGCTGCGGCTGCCTGCAGTATCGCCGGTAACTGCGCGGCCGCGAGTTGCTCACAGTTATCAATCATCTGGTCGATCTCGCTGCGCACGCGATTGACCACCGCCAGTGCAGTAGTGCGCTTGATATTTTTGCACAGCGCGTTCAACTGTTGATGGGACAAGATCTCGTTGAGGTTTTTGCCGCGGCTGTCAACCAACAGCCTGACCGGCGACAGGGGCAGGTAACGCGACAATTGCAGTTCAGCCGGGGCCGGGCAGCTCACCACATACCAGGCCTCGAGCAGGAGTGTGGCCGGCGGCAATCCGGCGACTTCGATGCTGCTCACCGACGCGTTGCCGTGCTGACCATGGAAAACCATTTCCATGGTCTCCTGCACCATGGGGTGCTCCCAGCTGAGGAATTCCAGATCCTCGCGGGCAAGCGCCTGCTGTCGATCGAAGGACACGGTGGTGCCGCTCTCCCTGACGCCGGGAAAGTGGTCATAGAGCATGTGGTCGGAGGTGCGCAATACCAGTGCGTTGGGCGCATAATGGTCGTGTTCTATCCCGAACTGGTCGAACAGCTGCTCCATGTATCGCTGCAGTGCCGGGGCATTCTCCGCGCCCTGGATAAGGGCGATTTGCTGTTGCGCCCGGGTGGGATCGCAGGAGCTCATTTCCAGCAGCGGGTCGCGCCCCTGGCTCAGGGTTTCAAGGGTCTTGCGGGTAAAACTGGCGGTATTGCGGATCAATTCGCTAAGGTTGCCGTCGGGTTGCTGCAACTGTTGCTGGAGGGCTGCCTCGAATTCCAGGTAGATGGCGTAGGCGGCGGAACAGCTTTGCCGGAATAATCCAATACCTTCATCCAGCCAGTGAAACAGCACTTCCTGGGAGGTGTTTTGCAGGTAGGGAACGTGAATCTCGATAGCCCGCTGCTGCCCGATTCGGTCCAGCCTGCCGATGCGCTGCTCCAGCAGGTCGGGGTTGAGGGGGAGGTCGAACAGGACCAGGTGATGGGCGAACTGGAAGTTGCGGCCCTCGCTGCCGATCTCCGAGCACACCAGAGCCTGGGCGCCATTGTCATCGTCGGCAAACCAGGCGGCAGCCCGGTCGCGCTCAATTATGCTCAAACCTTCGTGGAAGGCGGCACTGCGAATTCCCGAGCGCAGGTGCAACTGGTACTCAAGCGACACCGCAGTGCTGGCATGGGCGCAGATTATCAGCACTTTCTCTGGGCGCAGTTGGCGCAGCAGTTGCTCTACCCAGGCTACCCTTGGGTCCTGCTGGAGCCAGTGCTCGGCGTCGTAGGCAAGCTCCGGGTGCAGCCCGCTCTCGCCGTAACTGGATTCGACGGAACTGTACAGTGCCGGGCGGGGCAGCGGGTGGGCATGGAGCTGGCGCTGCGGAAATTCAGGAATGGCGGCGCGGGTGTTGCGAAACATCACCCGGCCGGTGCCATGGCGATCGAGTAGCCGGCGCAGTACTTCCCCCGTGCCAATGGCTCCGCTGGCGAAGTCATCGGCTTCCGGCAGGTAGGCATGTAACTGCTGTACCAGTTCTGCGGGCGGCGGTGCCCCGTGCTTCAGCAGCTCTTGTATCAGCGCGTTCAGCCGCTGGTAATTCTGTTCTTCCCGCTGGAATGCCTCCAGTTGATAAAAGCGGGCGGGGTCGAGTAAGCGCAGGCGCGCAAAATGGCTGTCGATGCCAACCTGTTCGGGTGTGGCGGTGAGCAAGAGAAGCCCTTTGCTGCGCGCCGCCAGATTTTCAATACAGCGATATTGGGGGCTTGGCTGCTGTGGTGACCACTGCAGGTGGTGCGCCTCGTCGACTACCAACAGGTCCCAGTCGGCGGCCGCTGCCTGTTGCGCAATTGCTGACTCGGAGCAAAGAAAGTCCAGTGCGCACAGTACCAATTGCTCGCTGTGAAAGGGATTCTGGTCGGGCATCTCCTCTCGCAGTGCCTGCCACCGCGGCTGGTCAAACAGGGCAAAGCGCAGGTTAAACCGCCGCAGCATTTCTACCAGCCACTGGTGCAGCAGGGGTTCCGGAACCACCACAAGAGCGCGCGAGGCGCGACCCGTCAGCAGCTGCTGGTGCAGTATCATGCCGGCTTCGATGGTCTTGCCGAGGCCTACTTCGTCTGCCAACAGTACCCTTGGCGCGTAGCGGCTCGCCACCTCGCTGGCGATATAGACCTGGTGTGGCAGCAGATCGGTGCGCGCCCCCAGCAGTCCCCGCACCGGTGAGGACTGCAAGCGGTCGAGCTTTTCAAGGGTATCGACTCGCAGCTGGTAAGCCGGGTCCTTGTCGAACTGGCCGTTGAGCAAGCGCTGCCGGGGAGTGGTGAACTGGACAAAGCAATCCAGCTCGAGCTCGGCAATGGTGCGCTCGTTGCCAGCGCTGTCCTGGCAGCGGTAGAGTGCGATGCCGCGCAGTTCCTGCACCGCCTCGATGACCAGCTCAACGCCGTCCACGGTTGAGACCCGGTCGCCAGCTTTGTATAGCACCCGGCTAAGGGGGGCATTGTCCCCTGCGTAAATCCTTTCTTCGGCCACGGCCGGGAAGCTGACGGTCACCCTTCGGCCCGCGGTATCGTTGACGATACCCAGGCCAAGTTGTGGCTCGGAATGGCTTATCCAGCGCTGACCGGTAACGAAGTTCATGGGCCTGCCTCGTTGTTATGATGACGGATCCCTGGGTTCCTTGCCTTGCTCGGTTTTTAGCGGCTCCAGCAAATGTTCCAGGCCATTGATCTTGATTTCCAGACTCATGCCCATAAGCCTGCCCAGTGCGCCATCGGGAAAGCCCTTGTGCGCAAACCACAGCAGGTACTCTTCCGGGAGATCGATCAATCGCCGGCCCTGGTATTTGCCGAAGGGCATTTGCCTGTTGGCAAGCTTGACCAGGTCGTTTTCGTCGAACACGATGCCTCGTTCCTCCCCCTGATTTCCCGACGCGCGCCGCACTGCTGCGCTGCTTCAGCCCCTCCGCAGGCAGCATTCTATAGCGCGCGATGCTATTCGTCGCGGATTTTTCCCCGTAGTTGCTTGACCTGGCCACGCCGGGTTTTGCTGTCGACGCGTCTTTTTCGCGCGTTTTTGCCAGGGCTGGTGGGTCTGCGGGGCGCCTGTTGCGCCAATGCGCTGGCGAGCAAGTCCTGCAATTTCTGCAGGGCGTCTGCACGGTTTTTTTCCTGGCTGCGAAAGCGCTGTGCTTTTATCACGATAACGCCGTCACGATTGATGCGCTGGTCACTGCATTGAAGGAGCCGGGATTTGCTGGCCTCAGGCAGGGAGCTGCTCCGTATATCGAAGCGCAGGTGTACGGCACTGGATACCTTGTTGACGTTCTGGCCACCGGGACCTCTGGACCGTATCGCGCTGTATTGCAACTCGTGTTCGGGGATCGACGGCAGGCTGGCCTGGTTGGGCACTCTTTGTGTCCTCGCGCGGTTGGGTTGGAATGGTCTAGCGACCCATCAATCACGGTATGATAACAAAGCCGTCCGCCGGCGGGTGTTGCTGCCGCGCGGCCGGGCAAGCCGGTCGACGTGCGGGGCCGATTATAGTGCGCTCCATTGCGAAAACTCTTGTCGAGGCTATTGACCGACGGCGGCCTCATCCCTATAATCTGCCCTCCCTGATCAGGACCGGCTGGGAAAGCGGTGCAAAAACAGGAGAAGCTTTGATGCGGGGTGGAGCAGTCTGGTAGCTCGTCGGGCTCATAACCCGAAGGTCGTTGGTTCAAATCCAGCCCCCGCTACCAATACAGCAGGCGAACATTGTAGCCCTGCCGGGTATGGAGCCACATGCCCGTTCTTAAAAGCCCCTCCTTCAGGGGCTTTTTTGTTTACGGGGGTTGGCGGGACTGAGTGGGCCATGCGCCCTTTTTTATTGCTTGCGTAATGCGAGCCGGTGGCGTGAGTGGCCAGAAGTGAGCAGTTACATAAGCTTATCGAGCCCGCGGTGAGAGCGGTCGGGTTCGCGTTGTGGGGCATCGAGTACCAGGTGGGGGGGCGTGCAGCACTGTTGAGGGTTTTTATCGACGGCCCGGAAGGTGTCACGGTAGAAGATTGCGCCAGGGTCAGTCGCCAGATAAGCAGTGTGCTCGACGTAAACGACCCGATTCGCGGCGAGTTTACGCTTGAAGTCTCGTCGCCAGGGCTTGACAGGAGTTTGTACACACCGGAGCAATACCAGATGTATATCGGCTACCCGGTCAAGCTGCGCTTGCGCTTTCCATTCGAGGGGCAGCGTCGCTTCAGTGGGGTGCTGGGTGGTATAGAGGATGGTGAGGTGTCCCTGATCGTGGGGGATGAAGAATACCTGTTGCCGTTTGAGAGTATCGAGCGGGCAAATATCGCCGGCGAGCCGGCGCAGGACAAGGCTTGATAAGCATGCGCTTGCGTATGCGGTGGGAACAAGTGGTCGGAGCTTACTATGGGTAAGGAAATTCTGCTGGTTGCAGAGGCGGTTTCGAATGAGAAGGGCGTTACCGAGGAAGTGATCTTCGATGCGCTGGAGGCCGCGCTGGCAATGGCGGCAAAGAAGCGCTACGAAGAAGATGCGGACATGCGGGTTGCAATCGACCGGCAAACCGGTGACTACCAGACCTGGCGGTGCTGGGAGGTGGTCGACGATGACACCCTGGCTTTGCTTGGCACCCAGTTTACCCTCGAGGAAGCCCACGAAAAGGACCCGAACCTCAAGCCTGGTGATGTATACGAGGAGCAGGTTGAAAACGTTGAGTTCGGCCGCATCGCCGCCCAGACTGCCAAGCAGGTCATCGTGCATAAGGTGCGCGAAGCGGAGCGGGCAAAAGTGGTGGAAGAGTATCGCTCCAAAGTGGGTCAATTGCTGAGCGGGACGGTAAAGCGCGTGACCCGTGACAACATCATTGTCGATCTTGGCGGCAATGCCGAGGCTATTATGCCCCGGGAAGAAACCGTGGGCCGGGAAGTGTATCGCGTCAACGACCGGGTGCGAGCGATCCTGATGGAGATTGATCCGGAAGCACGTGGGCCGCAGTTGCTGCTAAGTCGGGCCTGTAACGAAATTCTCGTTGAGCTGTTTCGTATCGAGGTGCCGGAAATAGCAGAGCAGATCATTGAAATCCGCGCCGCGGCGAGAGATGCCGGGTCACGTGCAAAAATTGCGGTAAAAACCAATGACGGGCGCATTGATCCGGTCGGCGCCTGCGTCGGTATGGGCGGCTCCCGGGTGCAGGCGGTGTCCAACGAACTCAACAATGAACGCGTTGATATTATCGTCTGGGATGACAACCCGGCACAGCTGGTCATTAACGCAATGGCACCGGCTGAGGTGGAATCGATTGTGGTCGATGAAGATTCCCGAACCATGGATGTCGCTGTAGCGGAAGACAATCTGGCCCAGGCAATCGGTCGCAGCGGTCAGAACGTCAGGCTCGCCAGCGAGCTCACCGGCTGGGCCATCAACGTGATGAGCGTCGAGGCTGCGGCCGCCAAGCTCGAGCAGGAGTCCAGTGAAATTATCGAGACCTTCATGGACGCTCTGGATGTGGATGAGGATGTGGCGCTGATCCTGGCCGAGGAGGGTTTCACCTCGGTGGAAGAGGTCGCTTATGTTCCCCTCGGCGAGTTGTTGCAGATAGAAGCCTTCGATGAGGACATCGCGGAAGAGCTGCGGGCGCGCGCCAAGGACGCCCTGCTGACCCAGGCCATTGCCAGTGAAGAAAAGCTCGAGGCCGCCGAACCGGCCGAAGACTTGCTGGCGATGGAGGGTATGGACCGGCACCTCGCTTTTGTACTGGCAAGTCGTGGCATTGTCACCATGGAAGATCTCGCCGAGCAATCTGTAGAGGAATTGCTGGAAGTCGAGAGCATGGATGAAGAACGCGCCGCACAATTAATTATGACCGCTCGCGCTCCCTGGTTCGAAGAACAGGGAGAGTAATTTGTAACCAGCGACGGGATACAGGAGATATTGCATGTCAGATGTGACTGTAACAGAACTGGCCGATGTAGTTGGCACCCCGGTAGAGCGCCTGCTCAAGCAGATGCGTGAGGCCGGGTTGAGCCATGGCAGTGCTGAACAGGTTGTATCGGAAGAGGACAAAAAGGTTTTACTGGCGCATCTTAAGAACAGCCATGGGGATACGTCAGCTTCCGGTAGCCCCAGGCGTATTACACTGAAGCGCAAAACCATCAGTACCCTCAGGTCGCCCAAGTCCCAGGGTAAGAAGGCGGTCAGCGTGGAGGTCCGCAAAAAACGCACCTACATCAAGCGTGATCCCGAGGAGCGGGCGGCGCAAGCTGAGCGCGAGGCAGAGGAGGCCGCCAAACTCGCCGAGCCTGAAGCTGCGATTGAGCCGGCAGAGCTTGAACCGGTGGCACCGTCAAGTACGGAAGTCACCGCCGAGGCCGAACCCGAGGTGGTTGCAACAGCGCCAGTAGCGAAAGAGACCGTTGATACCGAAGAGCCCGTTGTCGCGGAGGAACCTGAGGCGCCCGCCAGCACGGAGGGCGAGGTAGCGGCAGGGCCTGCTGTTCCTGTCGCTGAAGAAGAGATGGTGCTGGAGCCCGAAGAAAGCGCGGAAAGTGTGTTCGATCCAGAGGCCGCTCGCAAGGCTGCTGCAGAGCGGCGCCAGCGCCAGGTGGACGAAGAGCGTCAGCAGCGCGAACGTATGCTGGCAGACAAAAAGCAGCGGGAAGAGCAGGAAAAACTGGAGCAGGAGCGGCGCAGGCAGCGCACGGCAGCACCGGCATCCGTAGCCGATGTCGAAGTCGCAGCGGCCGCCGATGCGACCAAGAAGCCGTTGGGCAAGAAGAAAAAGCAGAAGGCCCTGGGGCTGGATGATGAGCAGCGCCCGCGCAAGACCGGCGGCATCAAGCGCCGCGACGACGGGCTGGCACGCGCCAAGAGCCACGCTGCGCATGTCGAGTTACTGGACGAATATGAAGAGGAAGGCGATGGTTTGCTGCTCAGGGGCGGGCGTCGCAAAAACAAGAAAGCGGTTCATCCTGAGCACGCTAAACACGGCTTTGAAAAGCCCGTCGAGAAAAAAATGCATACCGTAGATATCCCCGAAGCCATCACCGTCGGAGAGTTGGCTCAGCGCATGGCCGTGAAGGCCAGCGCCGTCATAAAAGTGTTGATGGGGATGGGCACCATGGCCTCGATCAATCAGCCCCTGGACCAGGATACCGCGACGCTGGTGGTTGAGGAACTGGGTCATACCGCTCGACCGGTGAGCGCCAATGCGCTGGAGGAAAGTCTCGAGGAAAGCCTCGAGCATACCGGTGGCACACTGGAGACTCGCGCCCCGGTGGTGACCGTGATGGGTCACGTCGACCACGGTAAGACCTCGCTGCTGGATTACATTCGTAAAGCCAAGGTTGCCTCCGGCGAGGCTGGCGGCATTACCCAGCATATCGGTGCTTACCACGTCGAAACTGAGCGCGGGATGATTACTTTTCTCGACACGCCCGGCCATGCGGCGTTTACTGCGATGCGGGCGAGGGGAGCGAAGAGTACCGACCTCGTGATCCTGGTGGTGGCAGCCGATGACGGTGTTATGCCGCAAACCAGTGAAGCGATTCAGCACGCGCGGGCAGCCGAAGTGCCGTTGATCGTCGCGATCAACAAAATGGATAAGGAAGGCGCAGACGTCGACCGGGTCAAGAATGAGCTGTCCGCCAAGGGCGTCATTCCTGAAGACTGGGGTGGCGACACCCAGTTTGTAGAGGTGTCGGCGCACACTGGCCTGGGCATTGATGACTTGCTTGACGCGATTCTGTTGCAGGCCGAGATACTTGAGCTCAAGGCGGCTGCCGATATCCCGGCCAAGGGTATCGTGATCGAGTCCCGGCTGGATAAAGGCCGTGGCCCGGTGGCCTCGGTGCTGGTGCAAAGTGGTACTTTGCGAGCGGGTGATGTGGTTTTGGCGGGCGTACAATACGGTCGCGTCCGGGCTATGCTCGACGAAAACGGCAAGCCGGTTGATACCGCGACACCGTCCATTCCGGTGCAAATTCTGGGCCTTGATGGTACCCCGGAGGCCGGTGAGGACTTCGTGGTGCTGGAAAATGAGAAGCGTGCCCGGGATGTAGCGGTGCATCGCTACACGCGGCAGCGAGAAGCCCGCATGGCCCGCCAGCAGGCCGCCAAGCTAGACAGCATGTTCAGCGACATGACTGCCGGCGAGAAGAAAGTGCTGAACGTCGTGGTCAAGGCAGATGTTCGTGGCTCCCTTGAGGCGATTGTAGCGGCGCTGGCAGACATTGGTAATGAAGAGGTGCAGGTCAATGTCGTGTCGGAAGGCGTTGGCGGTATCGCGGAAACGGACATCAACCTGGCCATTACTTCCAGGGCGGTGGTCTTCGGGTTCAACGTGCGTGCGGACGGTACCGCGCGCAGATTGGTGGAAGCAGAGGCAGTCGATCTGCGCTACTACAGTGTCATCTACGACCTGATAGACGACGTCAAGCATGCGCTTACAGGGATGCTGGCGCCTGAGATGCGTGAGGAAATTGTAGGCATTGCCGAAGTGCGTGAAGTTTTTAATTCGCCCAAGTTTGGCCAGGTGGCTGGCTGCATGGTGACTGAGGGTACCGTTTATCGCAACAAGCCCATTCGCGTGTTGCGCGATGATGTGGTGATTTATGAGGGCGCGCTTGAATCACTGCGTCGATTCAAAGACGATGTTAACGAGGTTCGCTCAGGCTCGGAGTGCGGCATCGGGGTGAAAAACTACAATGACGTGCGCCCTGGCGACAAGATCGAAGTGTTCGATACCCATGAAGTGGCCCGAACGCTCTAAAGGCGCGACGCGCAAGGACAGGTAGTTCGGGTATGCCCAAAGATTACAGCCGCCAACAGCGGGTCGCCGACGCGTTGCGCCGGGATATCGCGTCGTTCATCCAGCGGGAAATGCGTGATCCCCGGGTGGGGATGGTGATGGTGAACGATGTCGAGGTCAGTCGCGACCTGGCGCATGCCAGGGTATTTGTGACGGTCATGGGCAAGGATGATGCGGAACAGGCGCAGGAAGCCCTTCAGGTGCTGAATGATGCCGCCGGATTCCTGCGCAGTCAGTTGGCGCAGTCGAGCACCATGCGCACCACGCCGCGCCTGAGTTTCGTTTTCGACAGCAGCGTACTGCGAGGGCAACAACTTTCCAGCCTGATAGAGCGGGCAGTAGCGACCGACCAGGCAATGCACAAGGACGACGATACGGAAGGGCAAGGTAACTAGCCGTGGCAAGACGCCGCAAAGGGCGCGCTATCGACGGCGTGCTGGTGCTGGATAAGCCCGGCGGTATAACCTCGAATGCCTGCCTGCAGCGCGCGAAGCGGGCATTGGGAGCGGCAAAGGCCGGGCATACTGGAAGCCTGGACCCGCTTGCAACCGGGGTACTGCCGCTGTGCTTTGGTGAGGCGACCAAGCTCTCAAGGTTTCTGCTCGATGCGGATAAGGAATATGACAGCACCTTTGTGCTTGGCGTCGATACCAGTACCGCAGATGCCCAGGGCGAGGTGGTGGCGCGTCGTGATGCAGTTGGCGTTACCCGGGAGCGAATAGAAAAGGTACTGGCCGGTTTTCGTGGCGAGATCGAGCAAACGCCGCCAATGTACTCGGCGTTGAAGCATCAGGGCCGGCCGCTTTATGAGTTGGCTCGGGCTGGCGTCGAGGTAGAGCGCAAGGCGCGCCGGGTCATTATCCATAAGTTTGAGCTGGTGGATTACGCGCCGGGGGAGCAGGGGCGACTCAAGGTTCGCGTTCGCTGCTCCAAGGGCACTTACGTGCGCGCGCTGGCGCAGGATATCGGCGCAGCATTGGGCTGTGGTGGCCACGTCAGTGAGTTGCGACGCCTCCGATCGGGGCCTTTTACGTTGCCACAGAGCGTCGATCTGAGCAGCATTGAACAGCTCGCGGGGCAGCAGGATTGGGCGCGCATGCGCGAGCTGCTGTTGCCCGTGGACAGCGCCATCGAGGGTATGCCCACCGTCGTGCTGCCCGAGATCAGCAGTTACTATTTACGCCAGGGCCAGGCGGTGCTGGCGGCTAAAATGCCCGCCGAAGGGTGGGTCCGCATTGTAGACGACAGCGGAAAATTTCTCGGTATCGGTGAGCTACTGGACGACGGCCGGCTTGCGCCACGACGACTGATAGCAAGCGCTGATGCTTTGAAGGCGGGTGATCTGTAAGTATGCGTGGATCACCCGGGTTCGTTAACTTACGCATATTGACTGGAGGAAAAAATGGCACTATCAGCGCAAGAAAAAGCAGACATCGTCAAAGATTACCAACAGGCGGAAGGCGATACCGGATCCCCGGAAGTGCAGGTCGCCCTGTTAAGCGCGAACATCAATAAACTGCAAGGTCACTTCAAGGGCCACGCCAAGGATCATCATTCCCGCCGGGGACTGATTCGCATGGTTAACCAGCGTCGTAAATTACTCGACTACCTCAAGCGTAAGGATGCCAACCGCTACGCCGAGTTGATCAAGCGTCTGGGTTTACGTCGCTAATTGCAGGTGCACCCCGGCAATGGGGCTGGGGTGCATTGATCAATATTTTCGGAGGCATTATTTGTGAATCCTGTTATCAAGAAATTTAATTACGGCAAGCATACCGTTACCCTGGAAACGGGTAGGGTGGCGCGCCAGGCTAGTGGTGCGGTATTGGCCAGCATGGACGACACGGTGGTATTGGCGACGGTTGTCGGTGCGAGAACCGCCAAGCCGGGCCAGGACTTTTTCCCGCTGGCGGTGCATTACCAGGAAAAGACCTACGCTGCGGGCCGCATCCCCGGTGGCTTCTTCAAGCGCGAAGCGCGTCCCAGCGAAAAAGAAACGCTCACCTCGAGGCTCATCGACCGGCCCATCCGCCCGCTGTTCCCGGCGGGGTTCAAGAACGAAGTCCAGGTCATTATCACGGTGCTCTCGGCGCAGGCGGATATTGACCCTGATATCATCGCGATGATCGGCACCTCGGCCGCCCTCGCCATCTCCGGTATTCCATTCAACGGCCCTATCGGCGCGGCCAGGGTCGGCTTCACGGCCGACAGCGGCTACCTGCTCAACCCCACCTTCAGCGAACTGGCTGAATCCCATCTGGACATGGTGGTTGCCGGTACTGAGCATGCGGTGCTGATGGTCGAGTCCGAGGCGAAGGAGCTGACTGAAGACCAGATGCTCGGTGCGGTATTGTTTGCCCAGCAGGAAATGCAGGTGGCGATCCAGGCGATCAAGGAGTTGGCCAGTGAAGTCGGCAAGCCGCGTTGGGAACTGGAAGATGTGGCCGAGAATACGGCACTGATCGACGCGCTGGAGAATGGCTTCGGCGAGGCCGTTGGCGAAGCCTACCGGATTACCGACAAGATGCAGCGCTACGAGGCACTCTCGCGGGTGAAGGGCGATGCTGTCGCGGCATTGGCGCCGGCTGATGGTGATGTGTCTGCGGACGAGGTCAAGGAACTCTTCAAGAGCCTGGAGAGCAAGATCGTTCGCCGCCGAATTCTTAACGGGGAAGCCCGAATCGATGGTCGCAACAACCAGACAGTGCGACCCATAATGATTGAGACAGGCGTGCTGCCACGCACCCACGGCTCTGCACTGTTTACCCGCGGCGAAACCCAGGCCATTGCGGTGGCGACGCTGGGCAGCTCCCGTGATGCGCAGTTCATTGATGCCCTCGAGGGCGAGCGCAAAGACAACTTCATGTTGCACTACAATTTTCCCCCCTATTCGGTGGGCGAGGCCGGACGGGTGGGCTTTACCAGCCGGCGTGAAGTGGGGCATGGGCGTCTCGCCCGGCGTGGTGTGGCCGCGGTATTGCCGAGTGCGGAAGATTTTCCCTACACTATTCGCATCGTATCGGAAATCACTGAATCCAACGGTTCAAGCTCCATGGCCAGCGTTTGCGGCGCGAGCCTGGCAATGATGGACGCGGGTGTTCCCTTGAAAGCACCCGTCGCCGGTATTGCCATGGGCCTGGTCAAGGAAGGCGATCGCTTTTCAGTGCTGACCGATATCCTCGGTGACGAAGACCACCTGGGTGACATGGACTTTAAAGTCGCCGGGACCGCCGAAGGTGTTACTGCACTGCAGATGGATATCAAGATAGAAGGCATCAACGAACAAATTATGGAGCGTGCGCTGGAGCAGGCACAGCAGGCCAGGTTGCATATCCTCGGCGAGATGAACAGGGTATTGTCCAGCTCGCGTGCGGATGTTGCCGAGACAGCGCCGCGAATGGTTTCCATTAAAATTGATAAAGACAAGATTCGAGACATCATAGGCCCGGGTGGCGCGGTTATTCGCGGTATCACCGAGAAGAGTGGCGCCCAGATCGATATCGATGACGATGGTACTGTGCGTATCTACGCCCCCAACTCCGAGTCGCTGGCGTTGGCAAAGGGTGAAGTCGAGTCGATCACAGCGGAGGCCGAGGTCGGCGCGGTTTACACCGGTGTTGTCGCCCGCATCGTAGACTTCGGCGCCTTCGTCAATATTTTGCCGGGTAAGGATGGTCTGGTGCACATTTCGCAGATTGCCCAGGAGCGCATCGAGAAGGTTTCTGACTACCTCACCGAAGGCCAGGAAGTTAAGGTTAAGGTGCTGGATGTTGATGGCCGTGGTCGAATCAAATTGTCGATGAAGGAAGTGTCTGGTGCTGACGCTGAGGCCCAGACCAGCGAGGCTTGATTAGCGCTTCGCACGGGCTGGACGGTAAGCATTGTCCAGCCCGATTATTCAAGCCCGCGCTCGAGCCGCGGGCTTTTTTATTTCAGCTAAAGCTTGCGTACAACAGGTGATGTTCAGTTGGTGGCGAGCATGCCCCAGTCAGCGGAGGGATTCAGGGTTAGTGTGACGTTGTCGATAAGGCGGGTTCGACCCAGGCGTGCTGCTGCAAGTATGACGATTGCTTCGGTGTCGGGGGTGATTGAATCCAGGGTTTCTGCATCACGAATGCTGACGTAATCGGGCTGGAACCCGGTCAGCAGCAGGTCTTCCAGCGCGTGCTTTTCAAGGTGGCGGTAGTCATCGAAGCCGTTGGCGATAGCTTCCCGGTAATCCTGCAGGATTCGGTGCAGACGCGGGGCGACAAGGCGCTCCTTGGACGACAAAAAATTATTGCGCGAGCTCATCGCCAGGCCATCGGTTTCGCGCACGGTTGCCACGCTGACAATGTCAATCGGCATACACATGTCGCTGACCATTTTGCGAATGACCATCAACTGCTGAAAATCTTTCTCCCCGAACACGGCGACGTCTGGCTGCACCATATTGAAGAGCTTGGTCACCACGGTGGCCACGCCGGTAAAATGTCCCGGTCTTGCAGCGCCGCACAGGGTATCGGTTATGCGTGGCACGGAGACCAGGGTTTGCGGCTCCATGCCCTCGGGATACATCTCATCGACGGTCGGTGCGAACAGAAAATTGGCGCCTTCCGCAAACAGCTTTTCCTTGTCTGCGGCGAGGGTGCGGGGATACTTGTCCAGGTCTTCGTTGGCGCCGAACTGCAGGGGATTGACAAAAATGCTGACCACCACGCAATCCGTGAGATGCTTTGCGCGGCGCAGCAACTGCAAATGCCCCTCGTGCAGATTACCCATCGTCGGTACAAAACCGACAGTCTTGCCGGCTTTGCGGGCTTTGTTGACTGCTCTACGCAGCGCATCGACAGAAGTCAGTGTTTGCATGGCACACGATGCCTCGTCTTTGATTCACCTTTTCAGGTGAGTAATGCCCATGGGTCTCAAATCTTGCTAGCCAAGCTTACAACGGTCTTCACCGGTTTGGGAGGGCGCAAGTATGCAATAATTGCCGATGGGGATCAATTCAACCGTCCCAATTTCGCGGCAAAAAGCCCATCCATAAAAAGCGCCTTTATGCGCGGTGGCAGCGCATAAAGGCGCATGGTATTCGCCGCGGATTGCATTTGCAGCGCATTACCGGGTTTTACCAGAGCCGCTATCAGTCATTGAAGCTGTGCTCTGCGCCGGGAAACTCGCCACTTTTCACTGCGTACGAAAAAGCCTTGATGGCGTTTTCGACGCTGTCCTGGCCTGCCATGAAGTTCTTGACAAAGCGTGGCGGGTTGAGGGTGATACCAAGAAGGTCGTGCAGCACCAGCACCTGCGCATCGGTATCCGGTCCGGCACCGATGCCGATAACCGGGATCGTCAATTGCTGGCTGATGGCAGCAGCTAACTTTTGCGGGACGCATTCAAGCACCAGCATGCTGGCGCCGGCGGCCTCCACTTCGTGTGCATCGTCGCTGATCCGGCGGGCGGCGGACTCGGAGCGGCCCTGGACCTTGAAGCCGCCGAGGACATTGACTGACTGTGGCGTCAGCCCCAGGTGAGCGCATACCGGGATGCCGCGTTGGGTAAGCTTGTTGATGCTGTCGCATAGCCAGCTGCCACCTTCGAGTTTTACCATATGCGCCCCAGCGCGCATCAGACGGGCGGCATTGTGCAGGGTCTGGCCGGCGTCGGGGTAACTCATGAAGGGCAAATCCCCGATCAACAGTGAATCGACATTGCCGCGACTCACCGCCTCGATGTGGTAGACCATGTGGTCCATGGTCACCGGCAGGGTGTCGCGATGGCCCTGTACCACCATTCCCAGGGAGTCCCCGATCAGGACCGTCTCAACCCCCGCCCGGGCGATCACCGCGGCGAAGCCGGCGTCGTAGGCAGTTACACAGACAAATTTTTCACCCTGCTGCTTGAGTTTGAGCAGTGATTGGGCGGTAACCTGGGGCATGCTGGGCTCCTCGTCACAGGTCTAAAGAGGTTCATGAGTGAAACAATACCGGGTCTGGCCTGCTGTCGCTCGCTTTTGTTAGAGAGTAGTCATCGTTGGCCGATAAATGCCTGCCATTTGGGGCTAGCCCGATTCCGGAGCCTGCCCGGTAATCATCCCCCCGGGGCGGCGCTTGCCCCGGGCAGGCTTCCTGCCCTGCAGGAGCCCTCGGCAGGGTGCACAACCGCGACGTTTCAATGCCCGCTGCCGGCCCGGGCGCTATCACGTATGTTCGTCGCCCGGTGCAACATTGATTGCCGGGGCCGGGCAATGCTTCACCACATCGGCAACGTCCGCAGTTGCCAGCAGGTCGGTAACCGTGATGCCCCCTGGTAGTGCCAGTCGTGGGCAAATTTCTGCCAGGGGCACCAGCACGAAGGCGCGTTGATGCATCCTCGGGTGCGGCACTTGAAGCAAGGGTGTATCCAGTGTCAATCGATCAAACAGCAAAAGGTCGAGGTCGAGGGTTCTCGGTCCCCAGTGTTGCAATCGCAGCCTGCCCTGGTCTCGCTCAATATCCTGCAGCTGTGCCAGCAACTGTGCTGGTTCCAAATCGGTATCCAATCGAGCAGCAGCGTTAATATAATCCGGCTGAGTGCCCGGTCCGACGGCGTGGCTGCGGTAAAAGGAAGACCATGCGCGCAGTTTACACCGGGCTAAACGGGCCAGGGACTGCAGGGCGCGGGTCAGTTGTGCGGCGGGCTGCAGTAGATTGCTGCCAAGACCGATATAGCTGGTGTGCATCAGGACTTTATCTCTAGCCATTGCGGGATCGCCGCATATCCGGCCGCCACTGTCCCGCAGGCACCCGCAACGCCTCCATCATGGAGCCTGGTCGGACAATTTGCGGCGCGGGGCCCGGCGTTTACGACGGGGCTTACGCCTGTTGGGCCTGGCAAGCTGCAATTGGCTAACCAACAGTTTGCGTTGCTCCTCGTCGGACTCCTGGTAGCGGGTCCACCACGCCCCCATATTGCCCGTCTCCTCGCCCGCTTCCTCGCGTAGCAGCAGGAAGTCGTAAGCCGCACGGAATTTTGGCAGGAGCAGCAGTTGATCGGCGCCGCGTGGACTCTCCAGGCGCGCCTGGAGCTCCCATATCTCTCGCATCGGCGTGCTGAAACGGCGGGGAATGGACGTGTACTGCAGTTGGTGCTCGATAGTTGCGACCCCCGCCTGCTGTCTGGCCGGCACGGCTGGCTCACCCTGTTTCAGCAGTGCCTCGGTTTGTTGTCGAACCGCTGGCCACAGGATTGCGCCATAGAGAAACGCCGGGGTAACTGCTTTGTTTTGGCCGACCCGCAGGTCGGTATTGCGCAGCATTGCCTCGATGAAGCGATGTGATACCGCGTCGTCTTGCCGCAGAATGCGTTGGCTGGCCGGAAACAGGAATCCAAAGAGCTTGTGGTGCTGCAATTCGCGGTAGGTCGCCAGTGCGGCACCGGACATGAACAGTTTCAAAACTTCGTCGAACATGCGTGCTGCGGGTATATCGTGCAGCAGCGGCGCCAGCGCATCGAAGGGTGCTACCACGTCAGGACTCAATGAAAAGTCCAGCTTGGCGCAGAACCGCACGGCCCTGAGCATTCTCACGGGATCCTCCCGGTAGCGGGTCACGGGGTCGCCAATCAGCCGCAGGGTGCGGCTGTCCAAATCTTCCAGTCCGTCGCAGTAGTCGAGAATACGGTCGCCCGATGGGCTGTAATAGAGTGCATTGACAGTAAAGTCGCGCCGTAGAGCATCTTCCTCCAGCGAACCGTAGATGTTATCTCGCAGCAAGCGGCCCGAGTCGGACTTGCGCGCATGCTTGTTGGGGTCGGAGGCTGCGGTATCCGGGTGGTGCCCGCGAAAGGTGGTGACTTCAATGACTTCGCGTCCAAATAAAACGTGGACGATCCGGAAGCGCCTGCCGATGATGCGTGAATTACGAAACAGCTGGCGAATCTCTTCGGGCCTTGCGTTGGTAGATATGTCGAAATCCTTGGGCGAATTTCCCAGCAGCAAATCGCGAACGCCGCCGCCTACCAGGTAGGCTTCGAACCCTTCGCTCTCGAGTCGCTGTATGACCTTTAGCGCGTTAGGGCTGATTTTATTGATTTCGATGGAATGGTGCGCTGTCATCGGCTAAGCGTTGCTGCCTTGGTCGGGGTGGGGAAGTCGGATTTGTTGCTGATGGCACAGTGTGGTGAGCATGCCTGCCCTTGTATTGGGTAGAGATGGGTAGGGATGGTGAGATACCTGTCGCTAATCAATCGACGCAGTGGTGGGTCAGCCTTGAGCAGTTTTTGCGGACGGGTGCAGTTTACCACACCGACGCCCGCCGGCAATGCCGATACCGGTATTCGAGATGCACAGCGGTCGGGGTTTTGGAGGCTCCAAAACTGTCGAGTAAAGACAGGGAGATCTCTCTCCCCATCCAGGTCTCGTCTTACTCTTATTATTGTTATGTTCAGTCTTATTATTATTTATCGTTATTATTCTATAGTGATGTAAAGCATGTTTTGTGCCAATTTTGAAATAAGCATATAAAACAATAGGTTAAAGATTTTCCGTTAACTGCTAGACGTTTTGAATAATTTTTTTGTTACCAATGAGCCCGACTCTTGTTACTACATGCGGGCGAAAGTAACACTTCCTGGTCTCGCCCCTCGCTGGGCTTTCACCGTTCAACCGCGGCGCGCGTCAGGTGTTGCCGGCCTGGGAAGTATTTTTCAGGCTTTTCTTCCGGGGAATACCCAGGCGCTGGCGTCTTTCCCACAGGCATTTTCGGCTGACGCCCAATTTACGCGCCAGTTCCGTTTCGCTCATGCTGTCCTGGTGTTCCAGTACGAAGCGCTGGAAATAGTCTTCCAGCGACAGGTTTTCGTCAGGCTCGACATCGGTCCGCCTGACGCTGCGCAGGGGCTCTACGCCGCGCAGTGAGGATCCGGATTGCGCGCCCACCCGCACCAGTTCCAGGTCAATGTTGAGCAGTTCGTAGTCAATCTCTTCACCGTCGCAGAGTATCACTGCGCGTTCCACGGCATTTTGCAACTCCCTGACATTGCCAGGCCAGCGATAGGTAGTAATGGCCTGTATCGCCTTGGGGGAAAAACGCAGCCGCCTGTTATCGAACTGCTTGCAGCTGCGCGCAAGGCAGGACTCGGCTATTTCCAGTATGTCCTTGCCACGATCCCGCAGGGGAGGCAGGTTGAGCTGCATGACATTGATTCGGTAGTAAAGATCTTCCCGAAATCGACCGTCTCGTGCCAATGCCTTGAGGTCGCGGTGGGTAGCGGCGAGCAGGCGAACATCCACCTTGCGAGTCTGGACCGAGCCGATCGCGCGAATCTCTCCCTCCTGCAGGAAGCGCAGCAGGCGGGCCTGGGCTTCAATCGGTAGTTCCCCGATCTCGTCCAGAAACAGGGTACCGCCATTTGCGGCTTCAATGAGTCCCATGCGATTACTGGCAGCACCGGTGAATGCGCCTTTTTCGTAGCCGAATAACTCGGATTCGATCAGTGTTTCGGGGATCGCGGCGCAGTTGACCGATATCAACGGTTTGTCGGCTCTCTGGCTATGGGAGTGCAGTGCCTGCGCCACCAGTTCCTTGCCCGTCCCGGTTTCGCCATGGATCAGGATCGTGGTATTGGTGGGAGCGAATTTGCCGATCTGTTGGTAGAGCTTTTGCATATCCTTGCAGTTGCCGATAAAACCCGGTATCGCTGCGGGCCCGCTAGGGTGGCTAACGCCCTGTGCCCGCTGCCTTCGGCTGCAGCTGATGATTTCTTCTATTGCGCCGAGCATGTCATCGTGGTCGTAGGGTTTTGCGATGTAGTCCACCGCACCCATCTTCATCGAGTCAACGGCCGAACGCAGGCTGGCGTAGCTCGTCATTATCAGCACGGGTATGTCACCCGCCGGTTTTATCAATGCAGTGCCGGGCTCCCCGGGTAGCCTCAGGTCGCTGATAATCAAATCGAAATCGCAGCCTTCCATCCTGGTAAGGGCCTCGGCGACGGTGCCGGCCTCAGACACGGAATATAGGTGGCGTTCAAGCAAACGGCGCAACGATTTACGAATAATCTGTTCGTCGTCAACGACTAGGATAGACGGCATAGAACTCCTGCAATATTTTTAGTGGTAAACCCCATAACGCAATGATGCACGACGAATAACCATAACCGGAATGTAGGCCTTTGCCAATGCTCATATCGACCAGTCGGCAGAATTGCCCTGCTCGTTGCGGGGAAGCTCTATGATGAACCTTGTGCCCTTGTCGGCGTCTGGCGCTGGCGGGCTCTCTACTCGAATTCTGCCCTGGTGTGCCTCGACAATACTGTACACCAGTGCAAGGCCCAGACCGGTTCCCTGGCCGGGTTCCTTGGTGGTGAAAAATGGCTCCCAAATGTGTTCCTGCTGGACCGGGTCGATTCCACTCCCCGGGTCGGTGACAGCCACCGCGACCGTGCCTGGATTCACCAGCCAGCTGTCGATGACAATCTGCTGGTTGGGTGTGCAGGCATCCCGGGCATTGCTGAGCAGGTTGAGGAATACCTGGGTCAGCCGCTGCTGATTGCCAACCACGAGGTACTGCCCGTCACAGTTGTTGAGGAAGCGAACCGGCTGTGACTCCTTGTCCAGCAGGAGCAGGTTTACGGCCTCGTTGACGCAGTCGTACAGGCAGATATTGTCCTGGCTCCGTATTGCTGTGTGCTTGCCACCGTGGGAAAAATTGACCAGGGTTTGGACGATTGCGCTGATCCGCTCGGTTTGGGTGAGGATATCGTCCGCAATTTCCAGTAGCTCGGGGTCATCGTTCTCGGCGCGCAGGTTTTGCGCGAGACACGCGATACCGGTAATCGGGTTGCCAATTTCGTGGGCCACCCCGGCGGCAACCCGGCCGAGGGATGCGAGGCGCTCGCTGTGAATCAATTCATCCTCCAGCAGCTGGGCTTCGGTCACATCCTCCACCAGGATGATGGTGTCGCCACTGTGGCTGGTATTGAGGTCGGAATGCGTTTTTTGCAGGTTGACCAGGCGGCGTGTGTTATCGATCACCATCTCACGTTTCTGCTGTCGGTTCTGCTCCTGGGCCGCAAAATCCAGCAACAGCTGCCCCCAGGGTGGCGGCATGTTGTCAGCAAGGGCGCCAGTGACGTAGTCGGCGGGAATTCCACTCAACTTCGCGAGCGCGCCGTTCCAGAGTAAGATTTCGTGATCCTGACCCAGAATACAGGCACCCATTGGTAAATCGAGTAATGTCTGTCGATAAAAACGCCGGAGGCCATCCAGGCCAGCGGCAAGACCGGTGAGCTGTTGCTGCTCCAGTTCAAGGCGGGTTTCGACCAGGTGAATATCTTCGTTCCTTATCAGGCCGGTGTCAGCGTTGTAGGGTAGCAGGCGATTGACCGTATGGTTCGCCACGGTGGCCCCGAATAAGCCCGACAGGTTGGCCTCAATCTGGTTGCGCAGGAGACGCAGGGCGTAGGGCCGCGATTCGTTTTCCTCGAGTTGGAGCGCCTGCATGGCCTTGTCGACTTCCCGCTGCGCTACATTTTTACCCAGCGCGGTAGCCAGGGCTTGCCGAATCGCCCGGGCAGAGCCGAACGCCAGGCTCTGGCGCTGGGGGCGGGCGAGTTTATCGACCGAGCACAATTCGGCGGCGGCTTTTTCGTCATCGGCGGCGCTGGTGCTGGCAGACACCAGTACCATGACGATGATGTTGAGACTGAAGCATAACAGGATCAGGCTGGGCCAGTTATCCTCGGGCCGGCCAAAACCCGACACCAGATTCATCATCGCTGGCTCAGTTGTGCTGAGTGCCGGCAGAAACAAGGTGAGCAGCCAGGCGAGCATCCCGCTCGCCAATCCGGCAATGAAGCCCTTGCGGTTGACCCCCGGTGCATACAGCAGCGCCACTGTCCCCGGCAGGAATTGCAGCGCTGCTGAAAACCCGGAAATACCCAGTGCCGACAGATTGCCCTGATGCCTGAAATTGATGTAGAAGAACAGCCCCGCCAGGATTATCGTTGCTATCAGAGAGCGTTTTACCCACACGATCCAGCGGTAAATATCGGTGCTGGTGCCGGGTTGGTAAAAAGGCAGGATGAGATGGTTCAGGCACATCGATGCCAGCGCCAGTGTCGATACGATGATGATGCCGCTGGCTGCTGACAGCCCGCCGATGAAGGTGATTGCGCACAGTAGCGGTGAGTCCAGGCTGATGCCGATGCCCAGGGTGTAGTACTCAGGTGGAAGCTCGACACCCTGGGCCATCGCGCCCCAGAGTATCGGCAACACGGGAATGCTGATTACCAGCATCAGCAGCGGTAGCCCCCACACTGAAGCCCGCAAGGACTGGCGAGATGGGTTTTCGGAGAACGCCATGTGAAACATGTGGGGCATGCCGATTGCCGCGGCGAATGAAACCAGCATGAGCACTCGCCCCATGTCATCGGAATCCCGATCGTTAAGTTGTTGCAGTGCCTCTGGATTGGCGCTTAGCCAGCGTTCGAGGCCGTCCATGCCGCCGAAAATGCCGAACATCGATGCACCACCAATAATTGCCAGTGTCAGGGTTTTGACCAGAGTTTCAAAGGCGATGGCGAGCACCAGGCCGTTGTGGCGTCTTCCCGGAGTCGCTTCCCCAGCGCCATACAGCATGGTGAATAGCGCGATGATTGCACAGAAAGCGATGGCCGCGCCCGGTTGTGGCAGGGCGCCAGCCGCCAACTGATTGTCAGTGCTGGTGAGAATCTGCACGGTATCGGTAACGGCCTTAATCTGCAGCGCCATCAACGGTAATATGCTGACGGTGAGGAAGATCGATACCAGGGCTCCAGCCCACTGGGATCGATACCGAAACGTCAGGAGGTCGGCGAGAGACGCCAATTGATTGGCACGACAAATGCGTTGCAGTGGCATAAGAAGTAACGGGCCGAGTAAAAAAAAACCGGTGACGCCCAGGTAGTAATTGAGAAAATCGTAGCCGTAATCGTGGGCCAGGCCGACCACGCCATAAAAGGCCAGGGCGCTGGCGAAAACACCCAGGGACATGACGTAGACCAGTGGGTGTCGCACCAAGCGAAGGGAGATCCAACCGTGGTTGGTACTGTAGGCGATCGCAAACAAGGCCAGGACGTAGATCAGCCCGATTAGGAAGATATCGCCGGCCTCAAGACCCACGCTTGCCAATCCAGTATTGGGTGACGAAAGCAGTAAACACAATCGCTAGCCAGGCGCCATAGGGGCGATACCAGGCGCCGCTTGCGGTCCACTCCTTGGCCAGGGGCTCGAAAAAAAACAGCACGAAAATTATCAGCAGCAGAGAACGTTGCGCCAGCATAGGATGGTCCCCCAGTAGGCGAAGGTGATAGTGCTGGGCCGAGAGGCATTCCAGGCTTGTATGGCAAATTGAGTGGCGATAGTAACCAAGCGGACCGGGGGCTGCAAACACAGGGGCCACCGTGTCCTGTTGGGCGGTTTTTTGTGGACATTATCTGGCCCAGTAAAAGCTGCCCCCTCGGCTGGCCACCAAATCCCGGTAATAAGGGGCTCTGGCGATGCATCCGTTGGGTCTCAGTGTGTCCAGAGTCAATCATGCTCTCTATGCGTCAGCGCCATTCTTCGCGGGACACGATTGCGATCCCAGTGCACGATAGCCCATCGCAGCAGGCGGGCGGAGTTGGATTGCGGCTGCGCGGGCGTAGCTTGTCCGAGAAACCGCAGTGCTGCCAGCAGATTGTCCAGCGCGGCATGGCGCTCAATCTCGGGCGCCAGATTTTGTTTGCTCAGTTTTCGGCCATCGACGGTGCTTGCCACCGGGACGTGACCATAGACCGGTGTGTCGAGCTCCAGCAGCTGCTGTAGGTAAATCTGGCGGCCACAGGACTCGATCAGGTCGGCTCCGCGAACGACGTGGGTAATGTCGCTGCCGGCATCGTCCACCACCGCTGCGAGCTGGTAGGCGTATAGGCGGTCTTTGCGTCGAACGACGAAATCACCGCCTTCCATTCGTGGGCAGCTCGACTGCGGGCCCTGGAACAGATCCGTAAAGCTGATGGTCCGGTCGTCTAGCCGCAATCGACAGGCGCTCGGCGTGTCAGCTGCCAGACCTCGGTCGCGGCAATGTCCCTGATAGGCGCCACCCAGCTTTGCCAGCATGGCCCGGGTACAGTCGCAGAAATATACCAGGTGGCGGTCTTGCAGGATTTTCAGGGCCGAATCATAGGCCGCACCGCGCTGGCTTTGCCAGCAAATCTCGCCATCCCATTGCAAGCCATGGCAACGCAGAGCAGCGATAATTTTTTGCGCCGCGCCCGGAACCTCCCGCGGCGGGTCAAGGTCATCGATGCGCAGTAACCACGCTCCGCCATGGGCGCGTGCATCAAGGTAGCTGGCAAGGGCCGCGACCAGTGAACCAAAGTGGAGGGGGCCAGAGGGAGATGGTGCGAATCTGCCGACATAGGGTTGCATGACGTATCGTGTGCCACAGTGGCGTAGCCGCCTTCGGCCTTTAGGTCGACTGAGCTGCCGGTGCGGGTGCCGGGCCGGAGGGTTTCACCACACTGCTGCCGATAGCTTATCCGCGCTGCTGTTTTTCGCGAATTTCGTCAAGGGTCTTGCAGTCGATACAAAGGTTAGCGGTGGGGCGGGCCTCAAGCCGCTTGATGCCGATCTCAACACCGCAGGAGTTGCAGTATCCGTAGTCGTCCTGGTCTATTAACTCCAGGGTGGACTCGATTTTCTTGATCAGCTTGCGCTCGCGGTCGCGGGTCCTTAGCTCGAGGCTGAATTCCTCTTCCTGGGTAGCGCGATCAGCGGGGTCAGGAAAATTGGCGGCCTCATCCTTCATGTGGGTAACCGTGCGATCGACCTCTTCCATCAGTTCGGCCTTCCAGGCCAGCAGGATCTGGCTGAAATGCTTGCGTTGCGCCTCATTCATGTAGTCTTCACCGCGCTTGGGCTGGTAGGGCTTGAAGTTGGTGAAGTTGCCGCTGCTTTTCCTTGCAGGTTGCTGTCGTTGGGTTGCGCTGGCCGCAGCTGCCTTGGCGGGCTTTGCAGATTTCTTGGCCCCGGCCTCGGCAGCAGCGCCGGCTGAGTTCGACTTTTTGGCCGCCGATACCTTTGTCTTGCTTGTTTTTTCAGGCGATGTGGCAGTGGCTTTTCCCGAGCTGGCGGCTTTGGCTTTGGATTTCGCTTTGGCTTTTGCTGGCATATACATCTCCGGTTTTCTGCGCGTCGCATCAGCAGAACGAGCATTGGCCCAGGGGGCCCTTTTTAAAGCCCGCCAACTTTACTACGACTATTGCTGTGGTCAAGCGCTGTTTGGCCAAAATTAGCTTATCTGGCGCAGTATTGCATAGCATTACCCGGTTACAATAGATCTGCACTGACAATTTTGTGGAGCGAAGATGCGACGATGGGCAGCCCGTATCGATGAAATAGAGCCGTTTCGTGTTGTTGAAATACTCACACGTGCTCGCGAGTTGGAGGCGCAGGGCCGGGATATCCTCCACCTATCGGCGGGTGAACCCGACTTTACGACACCAGCGCCGGTCTGCGATGCTACGACAGCAGCACTTGCGGCGGGGCATACCTACTACACCCCTGCTGCCGGGCTCGGTGCGCTTCGACAGGCAATAGCCAACTGGTACCTTTCGCGGTATGGCGTTGAAGTGGCACCCGGGCGCATTTTTGTCACTCCCGGCGCGTCGGGCGCTATCCTCCTGGCTGCAGGTCTGTTGATGAATCCTGGTGAGGGGCTTTTGTTGCCCGACCCGGGCTATCCATGCAACCGGCACATAATGAGGCTGGTGGAAGGCGAGGGTCAATTGGTGCCGGTTTGCGCTGAAGACCGCTATCAACTGACCACGGCTGCAGTAGAGGCATATTGGCGGGAAAATACGATTGGCGCAATGGTGGCATCGCCTGCCAACCCAACCGGGGAGATGCTCGACCTGAACCAATTGGGGCAGCTATGGGAGGTACTGCAGCACCGAGACGGGCATTTGATTGTCGACGAGATCTACCATGGACTGGAGTACGAGGCGCCGGCGCCTACCGTTCTGTCGGTGACTCATGATGCATTTGTCGTAAACAGTTTTTCCAAGTATTTCGGTATGACCGGCTGGCGTTTGGGCTGGCTGGTGGCGCCGGATTGGGCTGTTGCCGGTCTTGAAAAGCTTGCCCAGAATCTTTTCATCTCATTGTCGACTCCGGCGCAGTATGGCGCCCTGGCCTGTTTTGAACCCGCGACCCTTGCTCTGCTGGATGAGCGTCGTGAGCAGTTTCGTCAGCGCCGCGATTACCTGTTACCAAAGTTGCGCCGCCTGGGATTCAGCATCCCCCACACCCCGGCGGGTGGATATTATCTGTATGCGGGTATTGAAAGGTTCGGTGTTTCCAGCGAGCAATTCTGCATTCAGCTGCTGGAACAACACGGCATCGCGCTGACTCCGGGTACTGACTTTGGCTGCTACCAGGCGGATCGCCATGTTCGTTTTGCCTATACCACCAACATGGCAGCGCTGGAGCAGACGGTGGCGCGTTTGCAGGCGCTTTGCCTGTGATTCGATTTGAGCCTCCCTTGCTACCGGGCCGCCTCGTTCGCCGTTACCAGCGCTTCCTTGCCGATGTGCAACTGAACGATGGGCAGGTGGTCACCAGTCACTGCCCGAATACCGGTGCCATGACGGGGTGTCAAACTCCGGGCAGCAGGGTATGGCTGCAGCCATCGAGCAACCCGCGTCGCAAGCTAGCCACCACATGGGAGTTGGTGGAGGCGGGCGACGGCAACCTTGCATGTATCCATTCGGCCCGGGCTAACGGGGTTTTCGAGCAGGCTCTGCTGGAGGGGTTGGTGCCGGGCATGACCGGATTCGACAAGCTGCAAAGGGAGGTACGCTTCGGTAGCGAGAAAAGCCGCGCGGATTTCATGCTCGAATTTGCTGGTGTGCCGTGCTTTATCGAAGTGAAAAGTGTCACACTGGCCGATGGTCATGGCACGGGTTTCTTCCCGGACGCGGTCAGCGCGCGCGCAAGTCGTCATCTGAGAGAATTGATGGCGGTCAAACGCGAGGGAGCACGGGCGGTGCTCTGCTTTGTCGTTATGCACAACGGCATTGAAAAAGTGTGTCCCGCAGACCGGGTAGATCCGCAGTACGGGGCAACCTTGCGGTCAGCTGCGGCGGAGGGCGTGGAACTGATGGCTTGCCGGGCCCGGGTGTGCGAATCGCAGATTGCGATAACGGGCGCATTGCCGGTGGTGGTGCCGGAGGTTTGATTGGTGTGGCGGCAGAAAGTGCCTTCAGCCCGGGTCGAATTCTATCATGATGTTGCCCCTTTCTATCGAAAATGGAATCGCCTGCAGGGACTGCCCGAGGCACGGGCCAGTAACGCACTTGCCGGATTCAATTGTAAACAGGGCGCCGTGAGTCGAACACTGGATCAGCTGTCCTTCACTATCGAGAAATTGATCGGCGACCCACTCCAACTCCACCCCAAGGTGTGGACAGCTATTGACGTAGATATAGATTTCACCGTCGAGGTTTTTCACCGCAAAGCAACTTGATTCGCCCAGCGCGAAGCCGCGGCTGGTGCCGGGGGCAATATCATTTTCTGCGCAAAGTAGTGCAGGCATGGTGCTGTCTCCTGCGCCTTGCCCTAATCTTGTTGACGGGTGTTCTAGCAAGGTCTGGCGATTTAACACTCTTCAGTTGCGTCGATGACGGCTAACCGCCACCCAGGCCGGCAGAGCCTATGACATCGAGAATTTCGTTCTGTCGCTGCCTGACGCACGCCTCTCCTTCCTCGATGCATTCTGCAGTGCGGCTGAATTCCATCAGGCCCACGTCTCGAAGACGCGGTGAAAGTACCACGTCGGCAGGTTCCCCCGCCAGTCTCGAACGTGTTATCCGGTCCTGCATGATATTGACGGAGCCGGCCAGTACGTCAAATATAGCCGGCACGTCGTCCTTTTCGCGATTTCTCCAGTGCTCGAGTAAGGGCTGGGCCCTGCCCATGATATTGCTCGACAGGCGATTGAGGAAGTCGGGATCTTCAGGGGCCCGCATTTCCGGTGGCCCGGGTCGTGGTTTTTTGCCTGGCGCTTCGTTGATCTGGGTAGTACGACCGACGATGTTGCCGTTAAGGTTGACCGCGATAGTGATATCTGCCCCCATGGCCCGGCAGATTGAAACCGGGACCGGGTTGACCAGTCCACCATCGACCAGCCAGTGATGGCGCAGTGCCACCGGGGTAAACAAACCCGGGAAAGCCATTGACGCCCGCACCGCGTCCCATATCGGGCCGGACTGCAGCCATATTTCCCTGCCGGTGGAGAGATCCGTCGCGACCGCGGCAAAACCAGTGCTGAGCTCTTCTATCAGTGGGTTGCCGAAGCTGCGCTTGAGGTAGTCGATGAGGTTGTCGCCCTTGGCAAAGCCGCCACTCGCCGCCAGCTTTATGTCCATGAAGCGGAGAATATCGGTTTTGCTGAGTCGCTGGATCCAGTCGCTTAGTTCGTCAGCCCTCCCCAGCACGGAAACGGCGCCGATCAGGCTGCCCGCAGAGCTCCCACAGATGATGTCAGGGCGGATGCCAAGCCGGCCCAATTGCCTGAGAACGCCGATATGCGCCAAACCCCTGGCAGATCCACTGCCCAGCGCGATGCCCAATTTGGGCTTGAATTGTTGTGCCATGAATCTTCCTGCGGGGTCGGCGTGCATTGCGCTATCACGGCCCGGGCCTGCTTCGGCGCCGACGGCTCGAGGTTGTTTGCTACCCCGGTGGTCTCTACACGATCGCCAAACGCTGGTCGGCGCTCAGCGGCTCGAAACCCTCGCGATCTGCGGATGCTGATTTTCGATGCACGGGCTGGGGTAACAAAAAAGCCTCGATCCTGTCCTGGATGATATCGATGGCCCTGTCGATGCGGCCGATAAGCGGGAGTTCCCACACCCGCCCGGATGCTTGCTGGGCCACAAACAACCATCCCTGGGCTGTGAGGTAAAGGTACAGGATCCGGCCGTTGCCCTTGTTGCCGATCACCAGCGCATTCCGATAGTCGCCCTGCTGGCACTGCAAGTGGACTTGCAACTGACCGGTACACTTGATGGCCGCCAAGTCACAAACTTTCTTCTGCAATTCGTGCAGTGTGGTCAAGTCTTCGAGTGATATTTGATCATTCATGCTTGTCATGGTGCAGATTCCTTTTGTTCCAATGCATCCAGTATCGGTATTTGGCCGCAATTCGGGTATACGTAAATACCGGGTTCGCGGTAAGAGAAACCATTAACGGCCTGGTTCCGATACATGCAATTGTCGGCACAATCGAAGGCTATAAGCCTTTGATCGTCTGCGAGAAGGGGAAACCGCGTTTTTCCTTCTCGCGCTTGGGAAAAAGCAGGAAGCCTTTTTCAGCCACCTGTTAGGGGACGCAGCGGATTATTGCGGTGATGGGTGGCAGCGATGAACGGGCTCGCACCGGGGAGGCGCGGTGCGCGGTGAATCGACTTAACGCTCGGCTCGGGCCGAACTGGTGGACAGTACCAGGATTGATTCGTTCAGATCGCTGATCAGGCGAGCCATGTCCTTAATCAGTTTTACGCAGACGTCAGGCTGCCGGCGTGCCAGGGTGATAAAGCTGTCCTTGTATGTTGCCTCAACGCTACACTGTCCTGTTGCCGTGACGGTGGCGTTGCGCTTGACGCCACTGAACGCCGCGAGGGCGCCAAACACCTCACCGGCATAGATTTCGCCGACCTTGATGCCGCTTTGTGAAGCCTCGGCGTGGCCGCTGGTCAGCGTGTAAACGAAGTCGGCACTGTCACCCTCACGAATGATGATGTCGCCGGGTTGAAATTCCAGTGTCGTGGTTTTGATCATGGCGGTCTGCTACCCTCGGATCAGGTATGAATGGTATTCTGTAGTACTAAATCATAGCCTCCCAAATCGGCGGCGCAAGGGGCCGGGGCGAAAGCGACAGCGACTTGGGGTTGTCGCTCTGGCTTCGGATCTTTATGCAGTTGAACCGTATTGACGCGCCTATGAACCAAGACCTGAAAGCGATGAGCAATGCATTGATGGCTGTGGATGAATTCCGAACTGCCGAGTTTCGACGGCTAACCGGGCAGGATGGCGGTCATCTTTGCGAAGTGGTGTCGAATTCCAGTGTGTACTGGCTGACCAAAGCGACCGCTGCAGCGCTTGCCGAACTTGTGGAGGCCTCACGGGCAAACGGTTTTGAGCTGGCAGTCGCCAGTGCCCACAGGAACTTCGAGCGGCAGTTGCTTATCTGGAACGAAAAAGCAGCCGGCATTCGGCCCTTGCTCGACGAGGCGGGTGAAAGACTTGATATAGATCGATTGAGTGATCGCGAGCGGGTGTTTGCGATGCTGCGTTGGTCGGCTTTACCGGGTACCTCCCGGCATCATTGGGGCACTGATGTCGATGTTTACGATGCGGCTGCCATGGATTCGGGATATCAGCTGCAGTTGGTTCCGGGAGAATGCCGCGGTGGCGGAAGGTTTTCCGCCCTGCACCGCTGGCTTGATGAAGCGACTCGCAGGGGTGACTGCTTTGGCTTTTATCGTCCTTTTGACCTTGATCGCGGAGGAGTGGCCCCTGAGCCCTGGCACCTGAGCTTTGCGCCAGAAGCCGCGATGTTCGAGGCGCGGCTGGATTGCGACAAATGTTATCGCTGGCTGGCGCAGCAGCCCATCGCACTAAAGCAGGTGGTACTGGCAAATTTTGAAGAAATATATCAACGCTTTATTGCTCCGGTCCGGATCGCTTCCCGGGGGGTGATCGGATAAAGCCTTATGCCTGGAGCCTGGTAATGTCCCGATTATGGAACCTTATTCGTGACGAGGCGCGCGGCGCCAGTCGCCGAGAGCCAGTGCTGGCGAGTTTCTACTACGCAACAGTATTGAATCATGACTCTATTGGTGCCGCTCTGGCCTTCAATCTGGCATTACGGCTAGACAGTGCGACCCTGCCGGCAACCCTGATACGCGAAGTATGTGATCAGGCACTGCGAGCAGACTCCTATACGCGCCAGGCGATAGAGGACGACATCGAGGCCTACTACAGTCGTGACCCGGCTTGCGACCAATACTACATGCCTCTGCTTTATTTCAAGGGCTACCAGGCGATACAGGCCCAACGCATTGCACATTGGCTTTGGCGGCGCAAGCGCACTGCAGTGGCCTTGTATTTTCAGCATCGAATAGCCTGTGAGTTTGATGTCGATATTCATCCGGCGGCGCGCATCGGCCGGGGGATCATGCTGGATCACGCAACTGGCCTCGTCGTGGGCGAGACTGCCGAAATCGGTGATAACGTGTCGTTGCTCCACGGCGTCAGCTTGGGCGGGTCGGGCTGCTGCAGAGGTGATCGCCACCCCAAAATCGGCAGGGGAGTCATGATTGGTGCCGGAGCCAAGTTGTTGGGAAATATTCGGGTAGGCGACGGCGCCAAAATTGCCGCCGGTAGTGTCGTGTTGCGTGACGTCGATGCGCACACAACGGTAGCCGGGGTGCCAGCTGAGGTGGTCGGCTCGCCGTCAGCAGAGCAGCCAGCGCTGAGTATGAGCCAGTCGCTCGATGACTGAGGCGCGTGTTCAGCGGAGAGCCGGTTCGCGTGATTGACCTGGATTACGGTGCAGCCTGAACGACCTCATTATAACCATAAGGCATAAGATGCTTTGCTCTGAAGCAACTACCTCGGAGTTTGCCGGCGTTGCCTAACGGCCTGTATGTGTAGAGCTGCCACTTTGTCGTTTCCGGTTCTTGGCAAACCATAACTATACCGTTAAGACAGTTGAATTCCTGTGTGAATTCCCATTAAATGGCAGCAGGGACTAGTGAGAATACGCATCGCTAAATACAAATAATGGGGCGACAGGTGGCGTCCAGAGTCCTTGATATGCAAACCTCTTAACTACCGGGCGAGGTGGGTCGCGGCCAGGTAGTAGACATGAACGTCGAGATAATAAGAAGGTGCAGCTATGAGCGTTAAACTGATCGATAACGAAGCGTTCTATGGGTACAGGGTGAGGCGAACGGTCAACGGGAAGCTTTACCAGGAATACTTTTCATTAAAGAAGGCGGGCAAGCGACTCGGCCCTCGACAAACTCGAGCGGTGGAGAGGGTGGCCGAGGCCCGCGATGAAGAGCTTCGGATCGAGCAGGAGAAATCTCGGCAGCGACGCAAGGCCGAGTTGTGCTTCCACCCGGATGGCAGCGTAAAGGGCATCAGTTTTTTGATCAAGACCGAAAAGAGCGGTACCCGGACGCCAATTTTTCAGGTCGGCATTGCCTCGGAACTCGATAAACGAATTATCTGCACCAGTTTCTCGATTAATGCGCATGGCGCTGACGCGGCCTGGAGTAAGGCTATCGACACTTATGCCCGCCACAAGAAAATATCCAAGGGCACAAAACTGTACAAAAAGCTGGCGGCTTCCATGCCGGTGATCAAGGTTTCGCCCGGGGCGGCAAGCAGCAGCGACGTTCAGAAGCGGAAAGCCTCCGCAGGCAGGCCCACGGGTAAGGCCGGGAAGAAAGTAGCGCCCAAGCGAAAGGCGAGGGCAGCGGGTTAAGCCTCGTTCAAGAGGTTTTTGTGTGGGGGCTTGGCATTATGAAGTCAATCGCTTGTCGGGCCTCATGGCCGGCGATTTCTGCGGGGGCTTTGCACCTGCGGAGTACGGTCGGGAATTGGTTTAACGATACTGTCAAGATTTTTCTGAAAGGGGTATTACTATGAGTAGCTACGTTCTGGTGCCGCCGCTGTTGGGCGCTTTTGGATTGGTCTGTGCCTATGTGATTTACACGATCCTTATGCGCCAGCCTGCGGGCGACCCGAAAGTTACCAAGATTGGTGATGCAATTCATCTTGGCGCGATGGTTTTTATGAAGCGGGAATACAGAATGCTGGCGATATTCGCCGCCGTGCTGTTGGTCTTGTTGTTCATCACGCTGGGTAGTAAAACTGCAATTGCTTTTGCCTGCGGCGCCCTGACCTCGGCTACAGCGGGTGGCATCGGTATGTATTCCGCTACCCGTGCTAATGTTCGCACCACCACAGCGGCCCACGAGCAAGGCTCCGCCGCCGCCCTGTCGGTGGCCTTTTTTGGTGGCTCGATCATGGGCCTGTGTGTCGCTTCGCTGGGGTTGTTGGGGCTGGGTATCCTGTATTGGTTCTTTGGGGGAGACCCCGAGACCGCCCACGCTATCCACGGATTTGGCATGGGCGCCTCGGTAGTTGCGCTATTTTCACGGGTCGGTGGCGGCATCTACACCAAGAGCGCCGATGTCGGAGCCGATCTGGTGGGTAAACTGGAGGCCGGTATACCGGAAGATGACCCGAGAAACCCCGGTGTCATAGCGGACAACGTCGGTGATAATGTCGGCGACGTCGCCGGTATGGGATCGGATATTTTTGAGTCCTACTGCGGTTCCATGATCGCCAGCATTGCAATCGCCTCCACACTGGGCTTTTCAGTGCTGGCGGTCCTGGTGCCGGGCCTGAACGAGGCCGAGGCTCGCTCGGCGCTGATGTTCCTGCCGCTGGCGTTGGCTTCGACGGGCCTGATCTGTTCACTACTGGGCATTTTAATCGTGCGTTCAATGTCGGCGCGACAGCCTGCGGTGGCCCTGCGCAGCGGCACGCTGGCTGCCCCTGCAATATTCATCGTAGCGGCTTACTTTGTTGTCAGCCTGGTTGGCGTCGATACCAATGTATGGCTGGCCGTGCTCTGCGGGGCTGTTGGTGGCATCGTTATCGGCCTGGTCACCGAATACTATACGGCGTCTACCCCGGTAATACGAATTGCCGAGGCAGGGAAAACCGGGGCTGCAACCGTCATGATCACCGGGCTGGCGGTGGGGATGCAGTCGGTGGTCATACCCATCCTGGCGATATCGGGCATCATTTTCGTATCGACCTCCCTCGCTGGATTATACGGCGTCGGCATCGCCGCGGTCGGCATGCTGGCAACAGTTGGTATCACCATGGCAATCGATGCCTACGGCCCCGTTGCCGACAATGCCGGTGGGATCGCAGAAATGGCGGGGCTGGGCGAGGAAACTCGCAAGATTACGGATTCACTTGATGAGTTGGGTAATACCACCGCAGCCATCGGCAAGGGCTTTGCAATCGGCGCCGCAGCCCTGGCGGCCCTGGCCATCATAGCGGCTTTTGTGGAAACCATGTCAGCCGGCGGCGACGAATTCCTGTTACACATCGGTGACCCACGGGTACTGATGGGCCTGTTTATCGGCGGGCTGATTCCGTTCCTCATAGCCTCGATCACAATGACCGCGGTAGGTGATGCCGCTATGGAGATGATCGTGGAGATTCGCCGCCAGTTTCGTGAGATTCCGGGCCTGATGGAGGGCACAGCGGAGCCGGATACAGCCAAGTGTGTTGATATCGCCACTTCCGCCGCCTTGCGGCGGATGCTGCTGCCCGGCTTGATCGCGGTTTCCGCGCCGCCGATCATCGGGTTCGGCCTGGGTGCGCAGGCACTGGGCGGTGCGCTTGGCGGTGCACTCCTCAGCGGCGTGCTGTTGGCCCTGATGATGGCGAATGCCGGTGGTGCCTGGGACAATGCCAAAAAGCATATCGAAAAGGGTAACCTCGGGGGCAAGGGCTCCGCCGTCCATGCCGCCGCAGTTGTTGGGGACACGGTTGGTGATCCTTTCAAAGATACATCAGGGCCCTCGATGAACATCCTGATCAATGTCATGGCGATTGTCAGCCTGGTCATCGCGCCGTTGCTGAGTGCCAGCTGACGGGGTGCCCGGCCTCCCAACTCAATCCTCGCGTTGAGGGCACGCAGGGTACACATAGTGCCCTGCGTGCCCTTGCCACCGTTGGCCTTGAAATCATTTTAACGGACGCCTGCGCGGGGCGCCGTGGTTTTGCTATCATCCACCCGCAAACCTGAACCTGCGCTGCCTGGCAGCGGGCTGCTTCCGTCCGCAGCCGGGCAAGAACGGCGCTCTTGATGCGAGGAAGCATGCACCTACATTTTCTCGGTATATGTGGCACATTCATGGGTAGCCTGGCCCTGCTTGCCAGGCAACTGGGGCATAAGGTCACTGGCTCCGATAGCAACGTCTACCCACCGATGAGCACTCAACTCGAGCAACAGGGAATCGCGATCTGGGAAGGCTACGAGCTGCAACATTTACAGCCGGAACCCGATCTGGTAGTGGTTGGAAACGCCATGACCCGTGGCAACGCGGCGATCGAATACATGCTCGATGCGGGGCTGGACTACACCTCGGGGCCGCAGTGGCTGTGCCAGCATTTGCTGGCCCGACGCTGGGTGCTGGCAGTCAGTGGCACCCACGGGAAGACCAGTACCGCGAGTATGTTGGCCTGGATCCTGCAGGACAATGGACTTGAGCCCGGGTACCTGATAGGCGGTATTCCGGGGAATTTCTCCACCTCGGCTGACATTGGCAAGAGTGAGTATTTTGTTATCGAGGCGGACGAATACGACACGGCATTTTTTGACAAACGCTCCAAGTTTATCCATTACCGCCCCAGGACGCTAATCATCAACAATATTGAATACGACCACGCTGATATCTTTCCCGATCTGGCGGCGATCCAGCGGCAGTTTCACCATCTGGTGCGGACGGTGCCACAGGCAGGCAATATCGTTGCGGCCGCTGGCGACCCTGGCGTGGACGAGGTGCTGGCAATGGGTTGCTGGACGCCGACCATCACCTTTTGTGCCGGCGGTCAGGGTGATTACAGCGCGAACAAACTCGCCGCCGATGGCAGTCATTTCGTGCTTTTGCATCACCAACGTGAGATTGCCGAGTTGAAGTGGCCACTGCTGGGTGACCACAACGTGGCCAATGCCCTTGCGGCCATCGCGGCAGCCGCCGGGGTAGGCGTGCCCCCTGGGGCGTCGGTGTCCAGCCTGGGCCGTTTTCGCGGTGTTAAAAGACGCCTCGAAAAAATTGCCGAGGTCGGTGGAGTCAGCATCTACGATGATTTTGCGCATCACCCGACAGCGATCGAGTCGACCCTGGCGGGATTGCGTAATAACGTAGGTGCAGCGCGCATTTTCGCGCTGCTGGAGCCTCGATCCAACACCATGAAGCTTGGCGTGCATCGATCCACCCTGGCGCGGTCTGTGCGCCAGGCTGATTTTGCCTGGTGGTACCAGCCGGCAAACCTTGGCTGGAGTCTTGCAGCTGCTGTCGATCCGGCAGCGGGAGACCAGCGTATTTTCGCTGACGTGGAGCAGATGATTGCTGCTCTGGTGGGTAAAGTGCGCGCCGGAGATCATGTGCTGGTGATGAGTAACGGAGCGTTTGAAGGCATTCACTCGCGGCTTGTAACGGCGCTGGAGCGCGCTCGCGGGGCGGGGGCATGAGCGCAAAAACGATTGCGATCGCGATGACCGGCGCATCAGGGGCGGCGTATGGTATGCGCCTGTTACAACAACTCATCGCTGCAGATTGCCAGGTGTATTTCATGATTTCCAAGGCTGCCCAAATGGTCGTGGCGCTGGAGACCGACTTCCGCCTGCCGGCGAAGGAGCGCTCCCAGCAGCGTTACCTCACAGAGCAATTCGGCGCCCGGGAGGGGCAGCTGCGGGTATTTGCCAGGGAGGATTGGACGGCCCCGGTCGCCTCGGGATCCGGCGCACTTGATGCGATGGTAATTTGCCCTGCAAGCACAGGGGTGCTCTCTGCAGTTGCTACTGGCGCCAGCAACAACTTGATTGAACGCGCTGCCGATGTTGCACTGAAGGAACGCAGGCCACTTTTGCTGGTTCCCCGGGAGTCCCCCGTGTCCGCCATTCACCTCGAGAATATGCTTGCAATTACCCGTATGGGGGGGATTATCGTGCCGGCTTCCCCGGGGTTTTATCATCACCCACAGCAGGTCTCCGATTTGGTGGACTTTATCGTCGCCCGCATACTGAACCTGCTGAAGATTCCCCAGGTGCTATTACCGCCCTGGGGCTACAATTCCCCTGACCCCACCGACTAGCATGTTTTGCTGTTAAAGGAAATCCTCTCTATGCGACCTATTTATCGCAGCTTCGAGTTTATTGAAGCGCACTACCGTTTCGTGCTTTTGGTAGCGTTGGTGGTGCTGGCGTTCCTGGCCTGGCAGGCACCCAAAATCAAGTTTGACGCATCCGCGGATTCCCTCGTGCTACAGGGAGATGCTGCACTGGACTACGCGCGCGAAGTCAACGAGCGCTATGCCAGTGAGGATTTTTTGCTGGTAACCTACGAGCCTCATGGCGAACTCTTCAGCCAGCCGGTGCTAGACGTGTTGCGCCAATTGCGCGATGAACTGGCTGGGGTGGAGACGGTTTCTTCCGTATTCAGTATCCTCGATGCGCCACTGCTGTACAGCCCGCCGGTTACCGTTGACGGTATCGCCGATGGCCTGCCGGTGCTGCTCGATGAAGGCGTTGACCGGGAGTTGGCCGCCAGGGAATTCCTGGATAGCCCTATCTACAGTGGCCTGCTGACCAACGCAGACAACAGCGTTACCGCGCTGCTGGTAAACCTGCAGCGCGACAATAAGTATTTTGAGCTGTTGCAGGCGCGGGATGATCTAAGGGCACAGCGACAGAAGGAAACCCTTACGCCGGACCAGGCCGGTCAACTGCATATTGCCGAGCGCGCCTTCGATGACTACAAGCTCACAGTCAACGAGCAAGCACAACGCCTGGTCGACGAGGTGCGCGCAATTTTGGATCGATACGACGAGGACGCCACCGTTTACCTCGGTGGCGTGCCGATGATTGCGGTCGACCTGATTACCTTCGTCAAGAACGACCTGGTGGTATTTGGTAGCGGCATTCTCGTTTTCATTGTCATACTGTTGGCAGTGATTTTTCGCTCGCCGCGCTGGGTTGTAATACCGCTGGTGATTTGTGGGGCCACGGCAATTGGCATGCTTGGCTGGCTGGCGCTGATCGACTGGCGGCTGACGGTCATATCATCGAATTTCATCGCTATCATGATGATCATTAATCTGTCGATACTGGTGCATTTGATAGTGAAGTATCGCGAATTGGCGGCGGGAGATGAACAGGCGTCGCAGGCCGAACTGGTGATGGGGACGCTGCAGGCGATGGCCAAGCCCTGCCTGTATACCACGCTGACAACACTGGTGGCATTCGCCACTCTGGTGGTCAGTGATATCCGCCCGGTAATGGATTTCGGGCTGATCATGAGCGTCGGTGTTGCTGCTGCACTGATCGCCTCTTTCGTGTTGTTTCCGGCACTGATCATGCTGTTGCCACGCAGCCACGTTGTTGCGGCACGGGAGCGTCCCCCCTTTACGCGTCATTTTGCCAGAGTGGTTGAACACCATGGCGCGCTTGTACTGGTGATCTCGGCATTGGTTGCCCTGGCGGCAGTTTGGGGCATCAGCCGCCTGCAGGTGGAAAACCGCTTTATCGATAATTTCCATCACGACACCGAGATCTACCAGGGAATGGAGACCATCGATCGTGAGCTGGGTGGGACGGTGTCACTCGATATCATCATCGAGGCGGGGCCTGATCAGCTCGCCTTCCAGGCCACCAGCGATGACTATGACGAGGAAGACCTGTTTGACGATGGCGGCAGCGCGGAAGATCCCAGCGTCTGGTTTAACCGCGATGGCCTTGATCGGGTAACAGCGATTCACCGCTACCTCGACCAATTGCCCGAGACCGGCAAGGTGATGTCACTGGCAATGATTTACCAGGTTGCCAAAGACCTGGCGGGGGACAACATCGATAATATCGAGCTGGCCCTGCTCAAATCGAATCTGCCCGAGGATGTGGGCGCGGTGCTGGTGGACCCTTATCTTAATGATCCGCTGGAAGAGACCCGCATCAGCCTGCGAGTCATGGAAACCGATCCCGACCTGCGCCGCGATGCATTGCTCAAGAAAATCGAGACTGATCTCGTCAATGACTTTGCCCTGGAGCCCGACCAGGTGCACCTGACGGGCATGATGGTGTTGTACAACAATATGCTGCAGAGCCTGTTCGCTTCGCAGATACTGTCCCTCGGTACGGTTTTCATTGCCATTCTGGCCATGTTCGTGGTGTTGTTCCGCTCCCTTAGCCTCGCGCTTCTCGCCCTGCTGCCCAATGTGCTCGGCGCGGCGATGGTGTTGGGTATCATGGGTATCATCGGTATACCCCTGGATATGATGACCATCACCATCGCCTCGATTTGCGTGGGTATCGGTGTCGACGATGCGATCCACTATGTCTACCGGTTTGGCAAGGAGTTCGAGCTAGACCGCAATTACCTCGCCGCCATGCACCGAAGTCACCGTAGCATCGGCAAGGCCATGTACTATACCTCCCTGATCGTGGTGCTGGGTTTTGCCATTCTGGTATTGTCTAATTTCCGGCCCAGCATCTACTTCGGCCTGCTCACCGGCACCGCCATGATAGCGATGTTGCTGGGCGACTTGTTATTGCTGCCGAAGCTGATTTTCGTCTTCAAACCCTACGGCCCTGAGGCGCGCAGTACGTAATGGCGGACTGTCGGCCTGCCTGCGGGGCTTGCTGCATTGCGCTGTCAATATCCAGCCCCATACCCGGCATGCAAGCTGGAAAACCGGCTGGCGTGCGCTGTATCCAGTTGGACGATGAGCTGCGTTGTCGCTTGTTTGGACTAGCCGAGCGGCCGCAAGTCTGCGGCGACCTGCGGCCGTCTCCAGAGATTTGCGGTGGCAGCAGGAGCGAGGCAATGCACCTCATTGCGGTGATGGAGCTGGCGACGGCCCCTTGAGTCTTCGGGACGTGTGCTGGATTGTCGACCAGCTGGCGCAGTTACATTGCTCGCTGCAATATTCCACCGCTTCGGCGCCCGGCAATTCGCTAGCTGTCGCTGCATGCAGTGCATCAGCCGTTGACGTTCTGGTGGTAGAGGAGCCCAAGATAGCCCACATAGATCAGCAATAGCACGGAGCCCTCGGCGCGCTGGATAACGCCGCCTCGGCGCAGGGAATAATTACTGGAGAAAAGCCACAGCAGAACGCTGAGCAGCACCATGCCAGGGTAGTCCCGGGTCAACACCGCGGGTTCGAACGCACCGGGGTTGACGATGCCCGGAATCGCCATCACCCCCAGTAAATTGAACATATTGGAGCCGACGATGTTGCCGATCGCTATGTCGTGCTCACCCTTGCGGGCGGCGGCTATGGATGCTGCCAGTTCCGGCAGTGAGGTACCGAGGGCAACGATGGTCAGGCCGATGACCAGGTCGCTGATGCCCAGGGCCACGGCGATTTCGGTGGCGGACCAGACCAGCAGGCGGGACGATAGAACCAGTACCACCAGGCCCAGCAGCAAGGTACCGATGGCAGCCCCGGCGGTCATGTCCAGCGGAATTTCCGCTTCGAATTCCCTGGCGAGGATATCGCCGCGATTCTGCGCCGCCTCATGCAGTGTCCAGCCGATGATCGCGATCAGGCCGCACATCAGTATCAGTCCGTCGACGCGATTGAGGTTGCCGTCGAGCAGCAACATCACGCCGATGAACATGCACAGCAAGAGCAGGGGAAGTTCGCGTTTGACGATCCTCGATTGCACCTTCAACGGATAAAGCAGCGCCGTAACGCCGATGATCAGGCCGACATTGGCGATGTTGGAGCCCAGTGCGTTGCCAATCGCGAGGCCGCTCTGGCCGCTCGCCGCCGCCATACCTGAGACCAGCATTTCGGGTGCCGATGTGCCGAACCCTACCACCACGACACCGATAACCAGGGGAGAGATGCCGAAGATGCGAGCGCTGGCCGAGGCGCCGATCACGAAACGGTCGGCGCTCCAGATAAGTAAAATGAAGCCGACCAACAGGCCGCCGATTGCCAGTGCCATGTGCAAGTCATCCCGGAAAAGGTGGCGAATTATACGGCAGTGCCCGTGCTCAGGTGAAGCCGCCCGGAGTAAAACCCTGCTTGCGGCGATTTATGGTCTGGTGAACGTGCTCGGCGAAGCCAAAGCCCGCTTCGCCGTACAAATTGAAGGTGATGCAACCCATGGCCTTGAGCTCATTAAGCTGGTCCTGGTGGCGGGCAATGGCCGCCAGTTGGCCCGTGTAGCCCATTTCCCGGACCAGTTCGCACACCGCCTTGTTTTCAGAGTGTTTGGTCAAGTTGACCATGATCAGCTGGATGTCCTGCAGTTTGACCTGACTCCAAAAGTCGGAGTCGCTGGCATCGCCGTGGACTACCTTCATGCCCTTGAGCCGCAGGGCGGGAATTTTGCTGGTGTTTTCCTCCACTCCTACCACGGTATTGCCGTAGGTTTCCGTCAGGTAGCGGTACGCCCCCACCCCGACCCGGCCCATGCCCAGAATGACAATCGAGCTGCCTCGCATGTCTTCGGGCTGTTCGCTCTGCAGGCGTCTCGCGCGCTCGAAGCGGCGCAATTGTGGCTTGAATCGCCGGTAGATTTCATGTGAGCGGGCATTGAAAGGAACCGAGATGAAAAAAGAAATGGACAATGCCAGGGCGATGGTAACCACCCACTCCCGCTCCAGCAGGCCAGCATCTGCCGCCAGGGCTGCGACGATGAGGCCAAACTCACTGAAGTTGAACAGCGCCAACGAGGCCAACAAAGCGGTCCTGGCGCGCAACCGCATTGCCGTCATCAACAGGTAATACAATACCGGCTTGAAAAACACCAGCAGGCCCAGGGCCACTGCAATGAGCAGCCCGTCGGTGCCTGGCAGCCCACTGAGCCCGATGGATAAAAAGAAGCCGACCAGGAACAGGTCCTTCAGGTCCAGCAGTGACTTGGCCAGCTCATTGCTCTTGCCGCCACCGGCCAGCAGCGCTCCCAGAATCAGTGCGCCGAGGTCACCCTTGATATTGAATGCCTCAAACAGTGCTGCACCGCCAAACGCCACCCCGATGCCAAACAGCAACAGCAGTTCGCCGTGGCCGCTCCAGTGCATGACCCGGTAGAGCAGTGGGCGGCTCAGCCCCAGGGCAAGCGCCGTAGCTACCAGGCCAAGGGAAAATTCAGGCAGCTTTCCGGTGTTCAGCGCCAGAAATACCACCGCTGCAAGGTCCTGCATGATCAGGATGCCGATCGCGATCTTGGCGTGCAGGGCAGCGCTCTCGCCCCGGTCTTCGAAGATCTTTACCGCGAACACGGTACTGGAGAACGATAGTGCGAAGGCGACGATCCACACTGCCTCCGATTTCATCGGCTCCAGCGACGGGAAGATCGCCAGCGCAGCAAACAGCGCCATTGCCAGCAAAACCATGCTGAGTACCAAATGGATACTCGCTACAGCCCACACCTGGGGAGCTGCCAACTCCCTGATATTGAGTTTCAGGCCTATGGTGAACAAAAGCAGGGTCACCCCGGCCTGTGCCAGGACATCGATCATATCGCCGGTTTCTATGGGCAGCAGGTACAGGGCGAACCCGGCCACCAGGTAGCCGAGCATTGGCGGATAGCCCAGCTTGCGCACTGCCACGCCACACCCAAGGGCGAGTAATATAACCAGCGGGTCTATCATTCGATCATCCTGAAACGGTCTCTGAGCCAGATGGCGGCGATGGCAACAATAATAACAACAATGATGCCCGCAATGATGTAGCTGCGCCAGTCACCGGGGCTGTCGGTGGCCGCGCCGGAAAAATAGCCAGGCAGGGTATACATGGGCGCCCATGCTATTGCCGACGCGATGTTGAGCGAAAAAAACAGCCAGCGCGGCATGAACAGGCTGCCGGCCACCAGGGGCATTACCGGTCTTACCGGGCCGAGGAAGCGCGCCACGACAATACTGATCCCACCGTACTCGTAAAAGAAATGTTCGCCCCGGGCAATCCAGTTTCGATGGCGACTGAATGGCCAGATATGGGGCAGGTGGCTGTGGAAGTGGCGACCTATGAGGTAGCTGGCGCTGTCGCCGGCCACTGCCCCCAGAAAAGCACAGGCTATTGTCATCGGCAGTGACAGGGCGCCGGTGCCGGCGATGAATGCGGCGATATAGAGCAATACCACGCCGGGGATGATGATGCCGATTATGGCGAACGACTCGACGAAGGCTATCCCCGCAATAATTGGCCCCAGCCATGCCTGATGCTCGGTAAGCCAGAACCATGCGGCGCTATCTTGTAGTGAGTTCCAGTCCATAGGGCCGCAGAGATGTTACAATGCCGGGTTTGTTCGGTAACCGAATGGGGAATATCGGGTCGATGAATGTTCAGGATTATATGTTGGACTTGGGGCAGCGGGCCAGAGCTGCATCCAGGCTTATGGCAGCGGCTGACACCCACAGCAAGAATAACGCATTGCTGGCGACTGCCGAAGCCCTGGAGGAAGCCATGGCAAGTGTGCTCGAGGCCAATTCCCATGACCTGCAAAGCGGCTCGCAGCGTGGCCTGGAGGCGGCTCTGCTGGATCGTCTCGAGTTGACCCCGGGCCGGTTTAGCGCAATGGTGGCAGGCCTGCGCGAGGTGGCGGCACTGTCTGACCCGGTGGGTGCCATCACCGACCTCAATTACCAGCCCTCCGGCATCCAGGTGGGGCGGATGCGGGTGCCGCTGGGTGTTATCGGCATCATCTACGAGTCGCGTCCCAATGTGACCGTGGAAGCCGCCAGTTTGTGCATAAAATCCGGCAACGCAGCTATTTTGCGCGGTGGCTCCGAAGCATTGCATTCGAACCAGGCTATTGCCCGCTGCCTGGCCCTGGGGCTCGCTGCTGCGGGTCTGCCGGCAGCGGCAGTGCAGGTGGTGGAGACGACTGATCGCGCGGCGGTGGGCGAGTTGATCACGATGGAGCAATTCGTCGATGTCATCGTTCCCAGGGGCGGAAAGGGGCTTATCGAGCGTGTCAGCGCGGACGCCCGTGTTCCGGTCATCAAGCACCTCGACGGTGTCTGTCATGTCTACCTGGACGATCATGCCGATGCCGCCAAGGCGCGGCGCATAGCGATCAATGCCAAGACCCAGCGCTACGGCACCTGCAACACCATGGAAACCCTGCTGGTGGCGCGCTCCCGGGCCGCTGAATTGCTGCCCGTGCTTGCCGCCGAGTATCGTGAGCATGGTGTCGAACTGCGGGGTTGCGATGCCGCCAGGGCCGTGGTCCCCGATATGCAAGCCGCGACCGAGGCCGACTGGCATGAGGAGTACCTGGGCCCGATTCTCGCTGTGCGGGTGGTGACCGGCCTGGACCAGGCGATCGAGCACATCAACCATTACAGTTCCTTGCACACCGATGCCATTGTGACCGAGGATTACACCAGGGCGCGGCGCTTTCTGCGGGAAGTGGATTCGAGTTCGGTAATGGTCAACGCCTCAACCCGGTTTGCCGACGGCTTCGAATACGGCCTCGGGGCAGAGATCGGCATATCGACGGACAAGATTCATGCCCGCGGCCCGGTAGGCCTGGAGGGGCTGACCAGTCAAAAGTATGTGGTGTTGGGTGATGGCCATATTCGCCAGTAGTCGGGTGACAGTTTGATGGGTCGGCGTATCGGTATCCTCGGGGGTACCTTCGACCCCATACACTTCGGCCACCTGCGTACGGCGTTGGAGTTGCTGGAAATCCTGGCAATGGATCGCATGCTGATCATTCCCAGCGGTGTGCCACCGCACCGGGAATTGCCAGTGGCCACCGCCAGACAGCGCCTCGATATGATACACCTCGCCCTGACAAATGATTTCAGCTTGCAGCTTGATGCCCGGGAATGTCGCAAGCCCGGCACCAGTTACAGTATCGATACGCTGCGTGAACTGCGGCATCGCTGGGATGAAGATACCGCGCTGGATTTTTGCGTCGGTACGGACGCCTTCCTGGGTATGAGCACCTGGCACTGTTGGGAACAGTTGCCGGAGTTTTGCAATATAGTCGTGGTTTCGAGGCCAGGCTGGCATCTGCCCGATGATCTGGGCCCCATGGAAGTCTGGCGCGACCGTTTTACCAGGGACAGTGATACACTGTTGCGGCAGCCTGCTGGCGCGGTGTTGTTTTTAGCCCTGACGCCCATGGATGTGTCGGCGACACGCATTCGCCGCCTGGTAAGCGAGGGGCGATCGGCGCGCTACCTGATGCCCGAATCAGCTTGGCAGTACATTCAGCAGCATCGCCTTTATCGGGCGGACGCAGAGGACACCAGCCCAAACCAATGAAACCTGAACAGGTAAAAGACAAGATCGTAGCAGCGCTCGAGGACGTCAAGGGGCGCGATATCGTTGCTCTGGATGTGCGCAAGCTCACCGGCATCACGGACTACATGGTAATTGCCAGCGGCGCTTCGAATCGCCAGGTGAAGGCGCTGGCCGAAAACGTACAGGATGAGTTGCGCGAGCACGGCTTGAGGCCGATCGGTACCGAGGGAGAAACCGCCGCGGAATGGATTCTTGTCGACTACGGCGACGTGGTGGTGCATGTCATGCTGCCGGAGGCGCGAACGTTTTACGATCTGGAGCGACTCTGGTCAGATCGGGCGGCGGCCGCGAGGGAGCAACCCGCCGACTGATGGAGTTGCGCGTCATCGCCGTCGGCAGCCGGATGCCGGGGTGGGTTGAGCAGGGTTGCAGGGAATACAGCAAGCGCCTGCCCCGCGAGTTGCGACTCGAGTGGGCGGAGGTGCCCCTCGGCCCACGCCGGAAATCGTCATCCGTGGAGCGGGCGGTCGCCGCCGAAGACGCCGCAATGCTGGCCCGCATCCCCGCAGGGAGTCGTGTCATAGCGCTGGATATTCCGGGTCGTCCCTGGTCCACCGAGCAGTTGGCCAGCCAGCTTGGTAACTGGCGCATGGAGGGTCGAACGGTCTGTTTCCTGATCGGCGGCCCCGATGGCATTGGCCCTGCATCCAGGGGGCGTGCTGACCACAGTTGGTCATTGTCGCGACTCACCCTGCCGCATCCCCTGGTGAGGGTGGTGTTGGCGGAACAATTATATCGCGCCTGGTCCCTCGGCCAGGGGCATCCTTACCATAGATAATTGATTGCGGATGACGCGACCTGAACCCATCAAAAACATTCACAGCGAGCGGGAGATTTTTCTCGGTCGGATGCTGATCGCCGCGATGTTCATGGCCCTGCTGGCTTGCCTGCTGGTATATCGCTATTTCAATCTGCAAATACTTCAGTATGAAAACTACCGCGTGCAGTCTGATCGCAACCGGGTGCACCTGCAGTCAATCGGGCCCACCCGCGGATTGATTTTCGATCGCAATGGGGTATTGCTGGCCGATAATCGGCCCAGCTACACCCTGACGGTAGTTAAGGAGCGGGTGGGAAATATTGATGCCGGACTGGCCCTGCTGCAGGAGTTGCTGCAGGTCGAGCCCGCAGAAATTGAAAAACTGCGGCAGGTGCTCGGCGGTGGGAGACCTTTTGAACAGATACCCCTCAAGTTTCGCCTTACCCCGGAAGACATCGCCATCCTTGCCGTGAATCGCTACCGCATGCCCGGTTTTGAAGTCAAGGCCGAGTTGGCACGACACTACCCGCAGGGCGAGTACTTTGCCCATGCGGTCGGCTATGTCGGCAGGATCAACGAAACCGAACTGAAGACCCTTGACGCGGTGGATTATGCGGGCACCCACGTCATCGGCAAGACCGGTATCGAACGCTATTACGAGGACCTGCTGCATGGCACTGTCGGCTACGAGAACGTAGAGACCAATGCCCGGGGGCGGGTGCTGCGGGTATTGGATCGCACCGACCCCCTGCCGGGCAAGGACCTGATCCTCAATATCGATGCCAGAATTCAGAAGGTCGCCCATGACGCACTGCAGGGTGAGCGCGGCTCCGTTGTCGCCCTCGACCCTCGGGATGGCGCGGTGATCGCGTTTGTCTCCACGCCAAGTTTTGATCCCAATTTGTTTGTTGGCGGAATCAGCGGCAAGGACTACCGAATGCTCAACGAGTCACCCGATTTACCGCTCTATAACCGGTCCACTATGGGGCAGTACCCACCGGGATCGACCATCAAGCCGATTGTCGGCCTTGCGGGCCTGGAGTACGGCGTGGTGACTCCCAGCACTGTAATCTTCGATCCGGGCTACTACCGCCTGCCGAACGACAGGCGCAACTACCGCGACTGGAAGCGCGGGGGGCACGGCAGCAAGATCGATATTCACATAGCGCTTGAGCAGTCCTGCGACGTCTATTATTACGACCTCGCCTATAATCTTGGCGTCGACCAGATTCATGAGTTCGGCGACCTGTTCGGTTTGGGCAAGCCTAGCGGAATTGACCTGCCGGTTGAGCGCCCGGGTTTGCTGCCATCGCGGCAGTGGAAGCGCGCCAACCGCAGCGAGCCCTGGTTTCCGGGAGAGACCCTCAGCATCGGGATTGGTCAGGGGTATATGCTGACCACCCCGCTTCAATTGGCGGTGTCGACAGCCACCATTGCCAACCGTGGAAAGCTCATTCAACCGAGGATCCTGAAGTCTGTTTCCGGGGAGGTGCCGGAGCAACCGGTGGCGCACCAGTTTGCAATCAAGAACCCGGTGAACTGGGACATCATCGCCGAAGGCATGGAGGCAGTGGTGCATGGCGCCCGCGGTACCGCCAAGGGTATCTCCAAAGACTTGCAGTATCGGGTTGCCGGTAAGACCGGAACGGCTCAGGTCATCGGCATTGCCCAGGATGAAGAGTACGACTCCGAAGCAATCGATAAGCGCAACCGGGATCACGCGCTATTCATTGCCTATGCGCCGGCTGAGAGCCCGCAAATAGCGATAGCGGTCATCGTGGAAAACGGTGAGCACGGTTCATCGACCGCTGCCCCCATTGCCCGTGCAGTGATGGACGCCTACCTGGTGGGTATTTTCCCGGCACCGCCAGAACCGGAACCTATCCCGGAAATCGAAACCGAAACTGCGGCTGCCGTTGTCGAGGCGCCGGAAGTATCCGCGCCAGGAGGGGAGGCCGCCCTTGTCGAGTAGTGATTTTGTAAGACGTTTGCCCCTTGGCGGGAGTGCCCTGCGGGTTGAGCGCTCGTGGGTAAGGCGCATGCATATCGACTTGCCGCTGTTGCTATTGCTGTTGCTGCTGACAGCTTATGGCATGGTGGTTCTGTACAGCGCCAGTGAAGCCAATCGCGATATGCTGGTGCGCCAGGGCGTCTATTTCCTGATTGCCTACCTGGTGATGTTTGCCACCGCGCAATTTGATCTGCGCTTTTTCGAGCGCATTGCACCCTGGTTCTACTGCGGCGGCATTCTGCTGCTGGTACTGGTGTTAATTTACGGAAGTGGCGCCAAAGGGGCCCAGCGCTGGCTGAGCGTGCCGGGAATACCGCGCTTTCAACCGGCGGAGATTATGAAACTGGTGGTGCCGATGACGGTGGCATGGTACCTGGCGAGGCGGGTTATTCCACCCCGGCTCAACTATGTTCTGCTGGCGACGATATTGCTGCTGTTGCCGGCGGGGTTGATTGCGGTGCAGCCTGACCTTGGCACCTCGCTGTTGATCGCCGCCTCGGGGCTACTGGTGTTATTTTTCGCGGGCTTGCCCTGGGGCTACTCGGCGTTTGCGCTGGGTCTTGCGGTGCTGAGCTTTTACCCGGCATGGTTGTTCCTGCTGCATGACTACCAGAAGCAGCGAATCCTGACCCTGCTGAATCCGGAGACTGACAAGCTGGGCGCGGGCTGGAACATCATTCAATCGAAAACCGCAATTGGGTCAGGCGGCTGGCAGGGAAAAGGATGGTTGCAGGGTACCCAGTCACACCTCGACTTCCTGCCGGAGAGTCATACCGACTTCATAATCGCGGTGCTGGCCGAGGAGTTTGGATTGCTGGGTGTGTTGATACTGATGACGTTGTACCTGGCCATTATTGCGCGCTGCATCGTTATTTGCCTGAACGCCCAGGACTCTTATGGGCGATTGCTTGCCGGCAGTATCACGGTGACCTTTTTCGTCTATATTTTTGTCAACATGGGCATGGTCTCGGGATTGCTACCGGTGGTTGGTGTACCATTGCCGCTGGTCAGCCAGGGGGGCACTGCGCTGGTGACATTGATGGCGGGTTTTGGTGTGCTCATGGCGATCGGCACAGAAGAAAAGAAAATCACGGTGCATTGAAGGATGGTTCATGGACAGGGGTAAGAACGGTTTATTCTCAGTTGCCTGTGCGGCGTTGCTATTGCTGTGTGGGCCGGTAGTCGCTGATTACAGCAGCAATGCCAGGGCGAAGCAATTCGTGGAGGAAATGGTAGCCCGCCACGGTTGGGACGCGGCGCAAATTATGGCCGTTTTGTCCGATGCCGAGCGGCAACAAGCGGTTATCGATTCCATTGAACGGCCGGCTGAATCCAAGACCTGGGCCCAATACCAGGACATATTCATCACCGATAAGCGCATCGAGGGCGGTGTTGCTTTCTGGGACGAGCACGCGGCCACTTTGAGTCGGGCCGAGGCGCAGTATGGGGTGCCGGCCCAGATTATCGTTGCCATCCTCGGGGTTGAAACCTTTTACGGGGAGCGCATGGGAAGCTACCGGGTCATCGATACCCTGGTCACTCAGGCGTTCGAATTTCCGGTCGAGGCATGGCGCTCACGATTTGGAAACGAACAACTCGAGAGCATGCTCCTGCTGGCCAGGGAGCAGGGTTTCGACCCATTGGAACTGAAGGGCTCCTACGCCGGCGCCATGGGTTTCGGGCAATTCATACCCACCAGCTATCGTGCTTACGCGGTGGATTTTGACGGCGATAATGTGGCGGACATATGGAACAACCCGGTCGACGCAATCGGCAGTGTCGGCAACTATTTGAAAGAAAACGGCTGGCGCCGTGGGGTCGGTATCGCCGTTCCCGCAACCGCGACCGCTGGCCGCGATACGAAGGTGGCGAACCGCTCCCTCAAGGCGGATAGTACCCTGGGCGAGCTGGAGAGGAAGGGCTACAGGGCTGCTACTGAGTTGGAACAGCAACCTGCCGGCGCAGTTGAATTGGAGGGCAAAGCTGGTACAGAATACTGGTTGGGGCTGGGCAATTTTTTTGTGATTACCACCTATAACCACAGCAGCCTCTATGCAATGGCTGTATACCAACTCAGCGAAAGGATTATGAGCTCACGCGGTGCCGGCAATGCGTAGCGCTACAATCACAGCGGTAACATGCCTGTTTATGGCTCTGGTGCTGGGGGCATGCAGCTCCGCCCCCACTTCGCGTTACAGCCAGAAACATGACTCGGCGCCACCGCGCAAGCTTGATCCCGATCGAATTCTCGATGCCGAACCCCGAGCTGAGGTGATCAGGGCTGCCGGTAACAAAAGCCCTTACCAGGTGTTCGGCAAGACCTACCGGGTGATGGATCCCGGGAGCACGCGAGATTTCAAGCAGCAGGGGCTCGCCTCCTGGTACGGTAGCAAATTTCATGGGCACCTGACCTCCAACGGCGAAATCTATAATATGTACGAGATGTCGGCGGCACATAAATCGCTGCCGATTCCCTGTTACGTGCGGGTGACGAACCTGGAAAATGGCCGCACGGCGATTGTGCGGGTAAACGACCGCGGCCCCTTCCATGGCGACAGGATTATCGACCTGTCCTATGCGGCGGCGACCAAGCTCGGTTACTCGGACAAGGGCGTCGCGCAGGTCGGTATCGAGCTGATCGATGTGGCCAGGTTCCAGCAGGCCCGCCGCCAGAAACAGGCCGTGCCGCAACCCGTAGCGCAGGCGCTGGAAAATGCCGCGCTGCGGCTTGGGCGTAATTCCGGGCAGGCCTATTTGCAGGCTGCAGCATTCAAGCAGTTTGAATCGGCGGAAGATTTGCGTCGCCAACTGGGGGTACTGCTGGATGCCCCGGTGACGATAGTCAGTAGCCCGGAAAGCGATGCCCTGCACCGGGTTCGGATAGGGCCGCTGGAAAGCCCCCTGGATATTGAGCGCATTAGTGCGTTGTTGGCACGGGAGAACTACTCGAGGCCGCATCTGGTCTACCATTGACCGAGGCCAGCTGTCAGATACACATCGCCTGCAGGGGTAAAAAGCCGCCAAAACCTGATACAATGCGCGGCCAGAATATTTCCCTCACTATTCAATAATCGGATTTCAGTATGCTTAACAAAGCCTTTTATGCTTTGCTGTTGGCGCTATTGCTCCGTCCTTTGTGGGTCGTGGCAGCGAGCGAGGCCGTTTTAATCCCCGCGCCGCCCAGTTTGGCTTCTGAGGCCTATGTGCTAATGGATGCCGACAGCGGGCGGGTTCTCATTGAGAAAAATGCGAATCAGCGGCTGGCGCCGGCAAGCCTGACCAAAATGATGACCAGCTATATCCTCTCGGCAGAATTGAGTAAGGGCAACGTCCGCAACGAAGACATGGTTCTTGTCAGTAAGAGCGCCTGGGCACAGAACCCGATCTTTCAAGGCTCTTCCCTGATGTTTATCGAGGTCGGCAAGGAGGTCAGTCTCCTCGACCTGCATCGGGGTATCGTTATCTCGTCGGGCAATGACGCCTGTGTCGCGGTGGCGGAGTACCTGGCGGGCAGTGAGGATGCCTTTGCCGATATCATGAATCAGCAGGCCGAGTTGCTGGGCATGAAGGGCAGCCATTTCGTCAATTCCCATGGCCTGCCCGATGACGAGCACTACACCACGGCAATGGATATGGCAGTCCTTGCCCGGGCAATTATTCGGGATTATCCCGAAGATTACACCATGTATTCCGAGCGCAGCTTTACCTTCAACGACATACCCCAGTCGAATCGCAATAGCTTGCTGTGGCAGGATCCGACGGTCGATGGTTTGAAAACCGGCTACACCTCAGCAGCGGGATACGGCTTGGTGGCGTCGTCACTGCGCAAGGGTATGCGCTTGATCGCTGTGGTTATGGGTGCGAAGAGCACCGAGGCCAGGGCCCGTGAGAACCAGAAGCTGTTACAGTACGGTTTTCGCTACTACGAAACCATCAAGCTTTACAGTGCGGGGGAGCAACTCACCGAGGCGCGGATATGGGGTGGCGACAAAAAGGGCCTGTCAATGGGTGTTGCCAACGATATTTACCTGACCATCGCCCAGGGTGAGCGCGACTCATTGCAGGCGGAGCTGGAGTTTGGCGAGATCATCAGCGCCCCGGTCGCCATGGGTGAGACCCTGGGTAAGCTCAGCTTGAGTGTTGCTGGAAAACCGGTTTCGCTGCAGCCGCCCGCAGAAGAGGGCGCCGACGCCGAGCCGGATCCAGGGCAAATTATCGAGCCAGACCTGGTGGCGCTGGAGACGGTCGAGGAGGCCGGGTTGGTAGCCAGGTTGTGGGATAAACTGGTACTGTTTATCTACCAACTACTGGGTCTTGCAACGCGCTAGGAGGCTGCTTATGCCCGGTTCGGAACCGCCCCTGCTTGAGTTCCCCGCCGAATACACCATCAAGGTGCTTGGCCGGGATACGGGGAGTTTTGTCGAGCTCGTGACAGCGACCGTGGCAGAGTACGCCCCGGATCTTGGGCCAGCGGAACTGCGCCCCAGTAGCAAGGGCCGCTTTGTCGCGGTCAATATTACGTTCACCGCACAGTCTTGGGAGCAGCTGGGTAGCATCCACCAGGCATTGAATGCCTGTGACCAGGTTGCCATGATACTCTAGCGATGGATAGGCCCGGCTATCTTGTTGTCAGACAGTTAGGCACCATCGACTACCAGCGCTGCTGGCAGGCGATGCGCGCATTTACCGACGGTCGCGATGCCTCGGTTGCAGACGAACTCTGGTTACTCGAGCACCCCCCGGTGTTCACGCAGGGTCAGGCCGGCAAGGCCGAGCATGTGTTGGCAGCGGGTGACATTCCCGTGATTCAGGTGGATCGCGGCGGCCAGGTAACTTATCACGGGCCTGGCCAGTTGGTGATCTACCTGTTGATCGACATTCGACGGATGGGCTGGGGGGTGCGTCATCTGGTCGCTGTTATCGAGCAAAGTGTCATCGCGGTGCTGGCGGATTATGGCATCGGCGCGCGAAGCCGCAGTGACGCACCCGGCGTATATTTGCAGGGTGGGGCGAAAATTGCTGCTCTGGGGTTGAAGGTACGCCGCGGCCGTAGCTTCCACGGCCTGTCATTGAACATCGATTTGGACCTCGAGCCGTTTGGGCGTATTAACCCCTGCGGTTACGCCGGGCAGGCGGTGGCGCGCATGAAAGATGAACTCGGTGGCTGGCGAGTGGACGAAACGCAAAGACTGGCGCAGCGGCTGGTTGCTCACCTGGCCGGGCATATGGGTTACACCGAACTGCGGGCGGTAAGCGGACTGCCGGCGCAGGCGGAGACGAGGCATTAGTGTGATGAGCGAAACACCGCGTAAAGTGGTTCAGGGTGAGAAACTGCGAGGCGCCGATAAAATGGCGCGCATTCCGGTAAAAGTGATTCCCTCTGTGGAGTTACCGCGCAAACCTGACTGGATCCGGGTGAGCATTCCAGCCTCTGCCGAAATCGCCAGGGTAAAAAGTATTCTGCGCCAGCACAAGCTGGCGACGGTGTGTGAAGAGGCACAGTGCCCCAATATCGGTGAATGCTTTGGTGGCGGTACCGCCACCTTTATGATCATGGGGGAGATCTGCACCCGCCGTTGCCCATTTTGTGATGTCGCCCACGGCCGGCCCAACCCCCTGGACCCCGAAGAGCCAGTTGGCCTGGCGCGGGCGATTGCTGCGCTGGGCCTGAAGTACGTGGTGATTACCTCGGTGGATCGTGACGACCTGCGCGACGGCGGTGCCGGTCACTTTGGCGACTGTATCCGCCACACCCGACAACTCAATCCTGCTATCAAGGTTGAAATTCTGGTGCCGGATTTTCGCGGCCGGATGGAAGTTGCCCTGGACACATTGGCAGAGGAGGCTCCGGATGTTTTCAACCACAACCTGGAGACAGTGCCGAGCCTTTACAAACAGTGCCGTCCGGGAAGTGATTACCAATGGTCCCTGGAACTACTGGCGCGCTACAAGGAGCGTTGCCCGGACGTTCTCACCAAATCGGGGCTGATGCTGGGGCTGGGCGAGGAGACCGATGAACTGGTCCAGGTGATGCAGGATATGCGCGACCACCACATCGACATGCTTACCCTGGGCCAGTACCTCCAACCCAGTCGCGATCATCTGCCGGTAGCCCGATTCGTAAGTCCCGGGGAGTTTGCAGAGCTGGGTCGCGTTGCCGAAACCATGGGTTTCAGGAGTGTGGCTGCCGGCCCTCTGGTGCGAAGCTCCTACCATGCCGACCAGCAGGTCGATCTCGAATTTTTCAAGTAGTTTTGACCACTGCTCAAAGTTTCTAGGGGTGCCCGCGGGCATTGACTATACTTTGGCTTTTTAAGGGCCGTAGCATGGTGTTACAGGTCCAGACTGTATTCGTAAATTCCCTGAATTCCAATTGTGTCGATATTATGAAAAAACCATTTTCCGGGCTGCAATCTGGTATCAAATCAAAGCGCTTGATTGCGGGGGTGGGTTGGCTGTTGCTGGCCTGCCAGCTTGGGGCCACAGAAACGGAGCCGGCGGCGGGACCCGGGCAACTGCCGGACTCCACAGAATTGCAGCCGGTGCCGGCGGCGCCGGTTGATCTTGACAAGCCACTTGCAGAGGCCAAGCCCCTGTCGATACTTGCCGGGGACGGTATCCCGGCGGTTGCCGAGCCTGGCGATGCAGCAGCGCCGTCGAAAACGATCACGCAGGCCACGAGTGTAGACCTGGGAGAGCCGATGCCGGATGCCCTGCCAAAGGCTCGCAAACAGCAACCTGGCCCTGCCAGGGAAAATGAAGCCGTAGCCGAGGTGGTGAATTCATCCGCCCCACCCAGTGGTGGCAAAAAGAGGCCTGATAAGTCGGAAAAAGCCGCCGATTCTGTTGATAATTTGGCTCAATCGCAAGCAAAGCCCGCCAAAAAGCATGGACCTTTCGTGATGCTCGGGGCGGAAGTGGCGCCCGGGACTTCCACCCGGCTGGCCTGGTCACCTGGCCATTCCTTCGAGGGTATTTCCGTCGCTACACCGGTGTTGGTGGTCAATGGGACCAAACCGGGCCCGGTGCTATGCCTGACGGCTGCGGTTCATGGTGATGAACTCAACGGCATCGAGATCGTGCGGCGAGTGCTCTACAACCTCAATGCCGCGAAGTTGTCCGGTACCGTGGTCGGGGTCCCCATCGTCAATTTACAGGGTTTTCGTCGTGGTTCGCGCTATTTACCGGATCGCCGGGATCTCAACAGGTTCTTCCCAGGTGACCCCAAGGGCAGCTCGGCGGCGCGGATTGCCTATTCCTTTTTCCACGAGGTGATCAAGCATTGCGATGCTCTTGTCGATCTGCACACGGGGTCTTTCTATCGCACCAACCTACCGCAGTTGCGGGCCGATCTGCGTGATCCTGAGGTATTGGAGCTGAGCCAGGGTTTTGACGGGACGGTGGTGTTGCAGAGCGAAGGTACGGTCGGCACCCTCCGCCAGGCGTCGGTAGCAGCCGGCATCCCCGCAGTCACCCTGGAAGCGGGTGAGCCCTTGCGTCTGCAGGAAAACGAAGTCAACCATGGGGTCAAGACGATCCAGAGTCTGCTCGGCAAGATGAACATGATCAAGAAAACCAGTTTCTGGGGAACACCCGAGCCCGTTTATTACCAGTCGGTCTGGGTGCGTACGGACGAGGGCGGTATTTTGTTCAGCGAGGTCGACCTCGGTGAGCGCGTGAAAGAGAAGGGAATCCTCGGTACCGTGACCGACCCCATTACCAATATCAGGACCGAAATACTGTCGCCCTATCAAGGTCGGGTGTTGGGTATGGCTCTCAACCAGGTAGTGATGCCGGGCTTCGCGGCATATCGTATTGGCATCCAGTCCAGCGAAGAAGAGGTCATCGACGCTGTCAGCGCCGAGGCCGAAACGCCATCTGCAATGCATACCTCCCAGGTGGAAAAGGCGCAGGAAGAGGCAGTCCCGGAGCCCGCCACCGTCGAGGGCAGTTACGATGAGTTCGAGGGCCTGGAGGACTCGGAGTAAAGGTCGACTGCGGGTGCTTACCCGCTTTGCTTGCTCTGTTATAGTCCCCGTGTCCGCACTCTGAACTATTCGACTTTGCTGTTGATCCCAGTGGCCGAGAATGGCGCCTGAATGCTGTGGTTGCAGGCAGTCGTTGTCAATTCAGGATCTGATAATGCCTCTGCTACGCCTTGATAAAGTTTCTGTTCACTACGGCCCGCGGGTTCTGCTCGACTCCGTGGAATTGTCGCTCAAGCGCAGCCAGCGGGTGGGCCTGCTGGGGCGCAACGGCGAGGGAAAAACCACTCTGCTCAGGGTAGTAGCGGGACTGCTGGTTCCCGACGAGGGTGAGCGCTGGTTGCGACCGGGGACGAAGGTGGCCTGGCTCGACCAATCGCTGCCCGACGCGGACCAGCAATCTGTATATGACTATGTCGCCGGCGGCCTGGCAGAAGTAGGCGAGTTGCTGAAGCGCTATCACCAGGTGATTCATCAGGTGGGCGAATCCAGTTTGCTGCAACTCGAGCAGATCCAGCAACAACTGGAAGACAGTGACGGTTGGAGGCTACAGCAACGGGTCGAGACCGTATTGAGCCAATTGCAACTTCCCGCTGACAAACTGATGCGCGAGCTCTCCGGTGGCTGGCGCAGGCGGGTCGCCATGGCCCGGGCGCTGGTGCGTGACCCGGACTTGCTGTTACTCGACGAACCGACAAATCATCTCGATATCCCGGCCATTGAATGGCTGGAAAGCCAACTGAAAGAGTTTCGTGGGGCCATCCTTTTTGTCACCCACGACCGCCAGTTCCTGCAGAATGTCGCCAATAGCATCGTCGAACTGGACCGCGGTGATCTGTATACCCGGCCGGGAGATTATCGCAGCTTCCTCGAGTTTCGGGCACAGCAACTCGCCGCCGAGGATACGGCCAATAAACTGTTCGACAAAAAGCTGGCGCAGGAAGAAGTATGGATACGCCAGGGTATCAAGGCCCGTCGAACCCGCAATGAGGGTCGCGTGCGGGCCCTGAAGGCGATGCGCGACCAGCACCGGGAGCGACGCAAACAGCAGGGTAGGGCCGATTTCACCCTCGATCAGGCGGCAAGCTCCGGCAAGGTCGTGGTAGAGCTGAAAGCCGTTTCCCATGGCTATGACAAGGTGCCGGTTATCAGCAACTTCTCTACCACCGTCCTGCGCGGGGAGCGGATTGGCCTGGTCGGCCCCAATGGCGCTGGTAAATCTACCCTGTTGAAAATACTGCTGGGTGAAATTGAGCCCCAGGCGGGCGAGGTCAAAGTGGGTACCCGGTTGCAGGTTGCCTATTTTGACCAGTTGCGGGAGCAATTGGATGGCGACAAGGACCTGATCGACAATATCTGTGAGGGTCGGGAATTCATAGAGGTGAATGGCAAGCAGCGACACGCCATTAGCTACCTGGGTGATTTTCTCTTCAGCCCGGATCGCGTTCGCACCCCAGTGCGAGCTCTCTCCGGTGGTGAGCAGAATCGCGCGATACTGGCGCGCATGTTCAGCAAGCCGGCAAACATGCTGGTACTCGATGAGCCCACCAATGACCTCGATGTCGAAACGCTTGAATTGCTGGAAGAAGTGCTGCTGGAGTTCAAGGGGACCGTTTTGCTGGTCAGCCACGATCGTGAATTCCTCGATAATGTGGTTACCAGCATCCTGGTGTTCGAGGGCGATGGTGTGGTTGGCGAATACGTGGGTGGATATCGTGATTGGGTCGCAAGGGGGGAAGCGTTAGCGGCACAACGTGAGGAATCGGCGGACAGCGCGATCGTGGTTTCACCGCGAAAGCCCATCCCGAGCGCCGAAAGTACACGGCCGACAAGAAAGCTGTCGTACAAGAAACAACGGGAGTTGGAGCAATTACCCGGGCAGATCGAAGCGCTCGAGGCCCGGCAGGCGCAGTTGGAAATGCAAATCGCTCAGCCGTCATTTTACCAGGGCGAGCAGCAAAAGATAACACAGGTGCTGGAGCAGCACGGGCAGTTGCAACTAGAGTTGGAAGCACTCTACCAGCGTTGGGCCGAGCTCGAGGCTTGATAGCAGCCGTGTGTAGTTGTAAGGTGGTTCAGCGACGCCGGTATTGCATCATTGCGGGTTCGCCGCACTCGATTAGTGATCTAAATCATGGGGTAGACGCCGGCTTTGTGTTTTACTAATCGTTTTAGTTCTGGAAAAGGCATTGAATAAGATGGAAAAGCGTGACCAGCAGGAATCGGGAAACATTACAGCAGGGGCGGTAGAAGCAGGCACCGATAGTAATTCGCCCGTCAAGGAAGCATTGGATAAAGCAGAGAAGAGTGTCGTGGCGGAAGCTGCCGTGAGTAGGCCCGCGAACGCCAAAAAGCCAGGGGAAGCCGATAAGCCCGCCGCTGTGGATAAGCCGCCAACAGCAGTCGCGGACGCAGCCACCGAGACAGTCGAGAAACCCGAAGCGGAAGCTAAATCCGCCAAGGCAGAGAAGGCCGCCAAGGCAGACAAGGCCAGACAAGGCTGACAAGGCCGACAAGACCGACAAGACCGACAAGACCGACAAGGCCGACAAGACCGACAAGGCCGACAAGACCGACAAGACCGACAAGGCCGACAAGACCGACAAGACCGACAAGGCAGACAAGGCAGACAAATCCCCCAGCAAGGGCGATACCTCGAGTCCGCAGCACCACCAGGCCGAGTTGCGCCACGACCCGGCCGCGATTCGCGAGCTCTTCATTACCGGTGAGTTTCCCTACAAGAAAAAGATTCGCACCAAGGATTATGAGGAAAAAAAGGCCCACCTGCAGGTGGAATTGCTGAAGGTGCAGCGCTGGGTTAAAGAAACCGGCCAAAAAATAGTGGTCCTGTTCGAAGGGCGGGATGCCGCGGGCAAGGGCGGCACCATAAAGCGCTTCATGGAACATCTCAATCCGCGCGCGGCCAGAGTCGTCGCCCTGGAAAAGCCCACCGAGCAGGAGAAGGGGGAGTGGTACTTCCAGCGCTATATTCAGACTTTGCCGACCAAGGGAGAGATGGTCATGTTCGATCGCTCCTGGTATAACCGGGCGGGTGTCGAGCGGGTGATGGAGTTCTGTTCGCCGGAGGAGTATCTGGAGTTTATGCGCCAGACCCCTGAGTTGGAAAGAATGATGGTGCGCAGTGGCATCAGGTTGTTCAAGTACTGGTTTTCGGTGACCCGCGAGGAGCAGCTCAGGCGTTTCAAATCCAGGGAGCGTAGTCCGCTCAAGCAATGGAAGCTGTCGCCCATCGACAAGGCCTCACTGGACAAGTGGGATGACTACACCGAGGCCAAGGAAGCGATGTTCTTTTACACCGATACCGCCGATGCGCCCTGGACGGTCATCAAATCCACCGACAAGAAGCGCGCGCGCATCAACTGCATGCTGCATTTCCTCAGCCAACTGGATTACCCGGACAAGGACAAGGTCGTTCTGCGTGGGCCGGATCCGCTGATCGTGGGGCAGAGCCAGCACGTTATCGGTAGGACACGGCATGTATTCGGGCCGTCCTTGAGCGAATGGTGACGCCCCCGGGCGCGGCGCCCTAAAGGCCGGCCCGATCGCCATCAAAGGTCGTACCGGGCCGGTCTATTGGTCTAGGCTTGCTGCAACCACTGCTCCAGTTCGTCGGCGCCTCCTATGCGCACGCCGTCAACAAAAACCTGCGGGGTGGTTCCCTGGCCGCTAATCGCAGCCAGCGAACTGTAGCTAACCCCGTGCTGCCCCAGCTCGATCTCCTCGAAGCGCAGACCCTTCTGCTGCAGCGCCTTCTTCGCCCGGCCGCAGTGGGGACAACCGGGTTTGCTGATCAGGCTTATCCTGTGGGGGAGGGTGGCACCAGCGTTGATGTAAGTGAGCATGGTATCAGCGTCGGAGACCTGGAACGGGTCCCCCGGTACGTCGGGTTCGATAAACTGCTTCTCGACCACGCCATCGTTGACCAGCATGGAGTAGCGCCAGGAGCGCTTGCCGAATCCGATGTCGGATTTGTCAACCAGCATCCCCATGCCCTCGCTGAACTCGCCATTGCCGTCGGGGATAAAGGTGATGTGTTCTGCATCCTGGTCTTCCTGCCAGGCATTCATGACAAAGGCGTCATTCACCGACAGACAGACGATGGCGTCTATGCCCTCGGCGAAGAACACCGGTGCCAACTCATTGTAGCGAGGCAAGTGGGTAGACGAGCAGGTGGGTGTGAACGCCCCGGGGAGGGCGAATACGATCACCCTCTTGCCCTTGAAGATAGCTTCGCTGCTAACATCAACCCAGCTATCATTCTGGCGGGTATGAAATACGACTTCAGGTACTGCCTTTCCTTCACGATTGTCCTTCATGGTTAATCTCCTGCTAAGTGAGTGATTCGATTGGCACTAAGGATAACGGCTGCTTTACGTTTAATAAAATGAATTAAACATATTATATTGATAGATAAAACCAATCGATGATTCCCCCCTTTACTGGTTAGCCATTGCTGCCTCGACAGAAATCCATGGAAAATCAACAGTGCCGCTGGTGCTTCAAGCAGCGGCAGCAGGCATCAAAAAGTCGAGGGTGCGGTTCGGTGAGATCTGGCGGCTAGCCGCCATATCTCACCGATTCGGCGGTCTGTATCAATCGATACCTTCTACTGCAAACTCAAAAGCCTATTTGGTTTCTCGCCGGATCTTGCACCCTGTGCGAAATTTTGCTTCCGCGGCCATAGCTACGGCTATGCCCTTGGTCGTAAAATCCCGCACAGTGCACAGTCTCTCAACGAGAATTCCAAATATCGGTGAGATATGGCGGCTAGGTGTGAGAAGTTGCAGTTGCGGTGGTGGCTGTCACCAATGGCTTGCCGCTGAGCAGCAGGGCCAACTCCGTCAGACCGTTCCAGGGGTCGTTTTTTGCCAGACCCTTGATCGCAAGGTCTATGCTGGCGGCGAGTTGCAGGGATCGTTGCAGTTGCGGGGCATCCAGGCGCCTACAGGCCTGCCGGAACAGGCCCTGGCGTTTTTTGAAGACGCGCAGCCGCTCCATCGCGGGCTCAATCCGCTGGCCGTCGTCGATAGCCCAGCGCGCGCTCAACAGTTGGCGAATCTCCCTGCTAAGCGCCCAGAGCACCACGGTGGCATCGGTGCCCTCGGCTCGCAAGCCCAGCAACATGCGCTGCACTGCGCGAGCATCCCCCTTGAGCACCTGGTCGGCAAGGCCGAATACATCGTAGCGAGCACTATCGGCAACGACTCGCAGCACGCTGTTGCTATCGACGGTATTGCCATCGGTAAGCAATGCCAGCTTATCGACTTCCTGTTGTGCCGCCAGCAGATTTCCCTGCACCCGCTCTGCAAGTAGCTCCAGGGCCTGGGGCTCGGCGTTAAAGCCCCTGTCCCGCAGTCGGGCCGCAATCCAGGCGGGAAGCCTCTCGGGTTCGACTGGCCAGATCTGGACCAGTAGTATCCTGGCTTCCAATTGCTTGAAGCCTTTGCTGCGCATCGCACCTGCGTCCAGTTTGGGGCTGATAACCAGAAGCTGGCAGTCGGGGTTAGCGTTCTCAAGGTACCCCCCAAGCGCCTTGACCGCCCGGTCGCCCGGTTTGGCGGAGCCAAAGCGGATTTCGATGAGTTTGCGTTCGGCAAACAATGACAGGTTGTTGGCCGACAGCAGCAGGTTTTCCCAACTCATCGAAGCATCGGCATGCCATATTTCCCTTTCACTGAAGCCCTGCTGTTTGCAACTGGCGCGCACGCAATCGGCCGCTTCCTGGGCCAGCAGGGTTTCATCACCGCTTATCCACAGCAGGGGTGGCAGGTTTTTTTTCAGTTGCTGGGGTAATTGGTTGCCGTGGATTTTCATTGCGCCGAAGCTGCGCTGTCGCCACTGTTGGCGGCGTTTACCGGGGGCGGGTTTTTTACCACCGCCATAACCTGGCGCACGATTTGCTGTGCCAGCCGGTCCTGCAGTTCCTGAGTGATAAGACTCAGTTGAGCGGCGGAGGAGGTGACGCCCTGGACGTCGTATTCATAGACACGCTCGGCATAAACCGTGGTCGGGCCGGCAATTACCTGGCCGCTGGTGTCCAGCAGTTCGTAATCCGCTTGCATTAGCAGGGTATTTTCAGCGGCGCGAACCAGGGCATCGTAACTCGCAGTTCGCAACCTGGATTCCTCTGCGCCAATCCAGAGTCGATGTTGTGCAGCCATTGGCGTCGAGACCATCTTGACACCACTGATGCGCAACTCATTGCGCACCGCCCGGTTGACGGCGCCGTTGGGCTGATCGCCGCCCAGGTGCACCGTACCCAGCTCGGCAATGGCGGGATTGGCGCCTTTCAATTGCCAGCCGCAGGCGACCAGCAGCGATAGTGCAAAAATTAGAATTAACCTGACCATTGAACTCTGTTCCCAGATTGTTGATCGCTGACTTCAGGTGGCGACTATGTTGACCAGCTTGTGCGGTACAACGATGATCTTGCGAACTGTTTTACCATCGGTAAAGCGGCGAACATTGGGTTCGGCGAGCGCCTGCTGCTCGAGGTGCTGGCGCTCGATTGCGGCGTCTACCTGCAGCTTTGCACGCACCTTGCCATTCACCTGTACCACCATATCCAGCGTGCTTTTTTCAAGCGCGCTTGTATCGAAGCTTGGCCACGGCGCATCGATGACCGGGTGCTCGTTGCCCAGTGCATGCCACAATTCATGGCAGATATGCGGCGTTACCGGTGCCAGCAGCAGCACGGCTGCGCTCAGGCCCTCCAGGCATACGGCACGATCCTGCGGCTCCTCGCCGGTCAGTCGGGCGATGTCGTTGCACAATTCCATGACCGCGGCGATGGCGGTATTGAAGGTCTGGCGACGCCCAAAATCATCACTGACCTTGGCAATGGTCTGGTGCGTTTTACGGTGCAGGTCGCGCTGCGCCTCGTTCATCGCGCTGCGATTCACGGCCGCTGCCGGCCCATCGCCAAGCTGGTTGTGCACCAGCTTCCAGAGTCGACGCAAAAAGCGGTTGGCACCCTCAACCCCCGACTCGGACCATTCCAGCGATTGCTCGGGGGGGGCCGCGAACATGGTGAAGAGCCGCACGGTGTCAGCGCCAAAGCTATCGATCAGTGGCTGGGGGTCGACTGTATTACCCTTGGATTTGGACATCTTGGCGCCATCTTTGAGCACCATGCCCTGGCACAGCAGGCGCTCGAAGGGCTCATCGCACTCGACCAGGCCTTCATCTCGCATGAGTTTGTGAAAGAATCTGGCATATAACAGATGTAAAATGGCGTGCTCGATACCGCCTACATATTGGTCGACCGGCAGCCAGTAATTAGCCTGCTCGGGATCGAGCATGCCCTTGTCAAAGCCAGGGCAGGTAAAACGGGCGTAGTACCAGGAAGATTCCATGAAGGTATCGAAGGTATCGGTTTCCCGTTCCAGCGGCTGCCCGTTGAGCTCTGCCTTGCGCCACTGCGGGTCGCGCTTTATCGGCGATACCACGCCGTCCATCTCAACGTCTTCCGGGAGTAGTACGGGCAGCTTATCTATCGGTACCGGAATCTCGCCACCGGTGGGCAGGTTGAACATCGGAATGGGCGCGCCCCAGTAGCGCTGGCGGCTGACGCCCCAGTCGCGCAAACGATAATTGACGGTTTTGCAGCCCCTGCCGAGGCTCTCCAGGCGGGCAGCAATCGCGTCAAAAGCCTGCTCAAAGCCAAGACCGTCGAATTCACCCGAGTTGACCAGTATGCCCTTGTCGACAAAGGCAGCCGCAGTGATATCGCAGTCCTGCAGGGGATCGGAGGGGGTAATGACCTGGCGTATCGGCAGGCGATACCGGGTGGCGAACTCCCAGTCGCGTTGGTCGTGCGCGGGCACGGCCATGACTGCACCCGAGCCATAATCCATAAGCACGTAGTTGGCGATCCACAGCGGCACCCGCTCGCCGGTTAGCGGGTTCTTTACCTCGAGCCCGGTGTCGATGCCGGCCTTTTCCAGGGTTGCCATATCCGCTTCTGCGATGGCATTGGTCTTGCAGTGGGCGATGAAGTCCGCTATCGCAGTGCTGTCCTCGGCCAGTGCGGCGCTCAGCGGGTGCTCCGCGGCAAGACAGACATAGGTGACTCCCATCAGGGTGTCCGGGCGGGTGGTATAGACTTCAAAACGCGTGATGCTATTGACGATGGTATCGGCCAACTGAAACCGCATCACCACGCCCTCTGAGCGGCCGATCCAGTTCCGCTGCATGGTTTTCACCTGCTCAGGCCAGCCCTCGAGTTTATCGAGGTCGTCCAGCAGTTGCTCGGCGTAGTCGGTTATCCTGATAAACCACTGTGGTATCTGGCGTCGCTCGACCGGGGCGCCGGAGCGCCAGCCTCGACCATCGATAACCTGCTCATTCGCGAGTACCGTCTGGTCTATCGGGTCCCAGTTGACGGTCGCCATCTTCTTGTAGACCAGTCCCTTCTGGTACAGCACGGTGAAAAACCACTGCTCCCAGCGGTAGTATTCCGGCTGGCAGGTCGCCAATTCCCGGTTCCAGTCGTAGGCGAAACCCAGCTGTTGCAACTGGGCCTTCATATGCTCGATGTTCTGGTAGGTCCAGGCGGCGGGCGCAACCTTGTTTTGCACCGCCGCATTTTCCGCCGGCAGGCCAAAGGCGTCCCACCCCATTGGCTGCAGTACGTTTTTCCCGAGCATGCGCTGGTAGCGACTGATGACATCCGCGATAGTGTAGTTGCGAACATGCCCCATATGCAGCTTGCCGCTGGGGTAGGGGAACATCGCCAGACAGTAGTATTTTTCGCGCTGGTCGTCGGGTCGGGCGGCAAAGCTCTGGTTCTGCTGCCAGAATCGCTGCGCGTCTTGTTCAATGGTCTGCGGTTGGTAATGTTCTTGCATGGCCTCGTCTTGCTTGCTTCGATGGATTGCGGATGTAGCCGGCTAGGATACCGTACCGGCGCCGAAGATCACATAATTATGATGTTTTCGGGCCGCGACCAGGGACGCTCGGTAGCATCGATAGCAGGGCGAGCGCCAGCACAGGCAGGTTGCCCCAACGACCAAACGGCGTAATGCCCTGCATTGGCACTACTTCGCCGCGCAGCACCGTGGCGGTAAATTGGGGCGCCGTTTGCAGTACCTCGCCGCGATGGTCTACCAGCCCAGAGATGCCGTTGTTAGTGCCGCGAATCAGGTAGCGGCCATTCTCGAGTGCCCGCATGCGGGCAATTTCAAAGTGCTGGTGGGGCCCGATGGAGCGGCCAAACCAGCTATCGTTGCTCACGGTCAGGATGATATCCGCCTGCCTGGCATCTTTCGCAACCAGGTCCGGATAAACGATTTCGTAGCAGACGAAGGGCGCCAGGGACAGTTGCCCCGCCAGCAGGGGTTGCTGGTTGACAGGCCCCCAGGAAAAACTGGACATCGGCAAATCGAAAAAGGCGATCATGCCCCGCAGCCAGCGCTCCAGCGGTACATACTCACCGAAAGGCACCAGGCGCTGCTTGAAGTACACACCGCTGCCCTGGCCCAAAGCGACCACGCTGTTGTAAAGCGGGGCGCGGGAATCGTCGCCAGCAGCGGCGCGATAGGGAATGCCGGTGATCAGGGTCGAACCGCTGTGGCTGGCTTTGCGGTCCAGCTCACTGAGCAGCTTGGTCGCGTTCTGGTAAAGCCGGGGAATTGCTGCCTCGGGCCAGATGACGAGCTCGGTGCCCCAGAGCGGCGCCGTCTGTTCGAGGTAGGTGCTGATGATCTGGTTAAAGGCCTCGGGCCGCCATTTCATCGCCTGTTGGATATCGGGCTGTATCATGGCGACCTGCACCGGCCCAGCGGCCGGGGTGACCCAGTCTATGCGCCGCAATCCGGCACCGCCAATCCAGAATGCAGCGAGCAGGCCAGCCAGAGCCAGTTGCCGGTAGCGCGTGGTCTTGCCCAACTGGTAGAGGATGCTGCCGGTGAGAGCTACTATAAAGCTGATGCCGAGAACCCCGGTCAGGGGTGCCCAGCCGGCCAGTGGCGTCGCCAGATGGGCATAGCCGAGAAACAGCCAGGGGAACCCGGTCAGCAGCCAGCTCTTGAGCCACTCCCCCAGTACCCAGGTTGCGGGGAATGCCAACCATCTCCACCCAGGCGCGCGGCGGCTGCTGATGCTGTAGAGCCAGCCCGCAATCAAGTTGAACAGCGCCAGGCCAAGGGTAAATAAAACGATCAGGAAGCTGGCGAGGGGCACCGAGGCATGGCCGTGCTCCTGAATGCTGACGTAAACCCAGGAGGTACCGCTGCCAAACAAGCCGACGCCGAATAGCCAACTGCGCAACATGATAGTCCGGCTGTCCTGGTTCTCGAGGGATGCCCTAAGCAACAGGGCGGCAATGATGCCCCCGGGCCAGAATCCGAATGGCGCCAGCGACAGTGTGACCAGAATCCCCGCTCCAAGGCTGAGCAGCGCGCCGCGCCGGCCCCGGGTCATGCGGTGGAGGGTGTTGGCGGCGCCCACTCGGGGCGCCTCAGGAGTCGCTCGCATCCAGGCGCATGCGCAACCAGTGCAGTTGGCGACTGTTGGCCTTGCTGACGCGAAAAAGAATGTTGCCCAGGGTCACTTCTTCACCCACCCGGGGCAAATGACCGAAGCTGTTGGTTACCAATCCGCCAATGGTGTCATACTCGTCATCGCTGAAGCGGGTATTGAACCTGGCGTTGAATTCCTCGATGGGCATCAATGCCTTGACGTAATAATCGCCATCTTCGAGGCGACGAAAATAACTGTCCTCGGAATCATACTCGTCCTCGATGTCGCCGACGATTTCCTCCAGTACGTCTTCGATGGTTGCAAGGCCGGCGGCGCCACCGTACTCATCGATGACGATAACCATGTGGTTGCGGTTTTCACGAAACTCCCGCAGTAATACATTGAGGCGTTTGCTCTCCGGCACCACCTGGGCGGGACGCAGCAGATTGCTGATATTGAAGGAGTAGTCTTTCTCCTGCAGTAGCAATGGCAGCAAGTCCTTGGCGAGGAGAATTCCGAGCACTGTATCCTGGGAGTCGCCGATAACCGGAAACCGCGAGTGTGACGAACCAATAACCGCCGAGAGGATGTCCTCTCTGGAACCATCTGCCCGCAGGCACACCATCTGCGCCCGGGGCACCATAATTTCGCGTACCTGCATATCAGCAACACGCACCGCGCCCTGGAAAATCCGCAGCGAGTCGCCATCGACAAGTTCGTTGTCGCGCGCGGCCTCCAGAATGCCCATCACGTCCGCGCGACTGCGGGGCTCGGAGGAAAACAACTGGCCGAGTTTGTCCAGCCAATTGCGATCATTTCCCTCTTCGGTGGAATGTTCGTCACTCATGGAGTCGTTGGCCTCTCGCTGATGCTGACCGGGGTTTCATAGGGGTTTGCGAAGCCAAGATTGCCCAGTATCGCAGTTTCCAGTTGCTCCATCAGCAATGCCTGGCTGTCGTCGACATGATCATGGCCAAGCAGATGCAAGGTGCCGTGCACCACGAGGTGGGCCCAATGTGCCTGCATCGTCTTGCCCTGCTCCCCGGCCTCGGTTTCCACCAGCGGTGCGCAAATGACAATATCACCCAACAGCGGTAGCCCCAGTTGGGGCGGTAAGTTCGCCGCAAACGCCAGTACGTTAGTGGGCTTGGGAGTGTCGCGATAGCGGTAGTTGAGGTCCTGCATTTCGGCTTCTCCGACAATACGCAGGGTGAGTTCTGCGCTCGTGCCAAAGCCTGCCTGGCGCAACGCGGAGCCGACCCACAATTCCAGCCGAGACGTCTGGGGAGCGGCTCGGTCATCATCATTCTGGATATGCAGTTCCAGGCCTTTCACTGCCGTTTGTCCCGCTCCGAGCCTGAGCGCTCGTAGGCCTCGACAATGCGCTGTACCAGTGGATGGCGAACCACATCCTTTGATTCAAAGACGGTAAAGCTGATCCCGGATACTTTTTCAAGTACCTGCATGGCGTGACGCAAACCGGGCTCGATGCCGCCGGGGAGGTCGATCTGGGTGATATCACCCGTGATAACGGCGGTGGAGCCGTAGCCGATGCGGGTAAGGAACATCTTCATCTGCTCCCGGGTCGTGTTCTGGCTTTCATCCAGGATGATGAAGGCATTGTTGAGTGTGCGCCCGCGCATGAAAGCCAGCGGCGCGATTTCGATGATATTGCGCTCTATCAGCTTTGCCACCTTGTCGAAGCCGAGCATCTCGTAGAGCGCGTCGTACAGGGGGCGCAGGTAGGGGTCCACTTTCTGGGCCATGTCGCCCGGCAGGAATCCCAGTTTTTCGCCTGCCTCTACTGCCGGGCGCACCAGGATGATCCGTTGCACGCCCTCAGCTTCGAGGGCGTGTACGGCGCAGGCTACGGCCAGCCAGGTCTTGCCTGTGCCCGCAGGCCCAATACCAAAGTTGATATCGTGGCTGCTTATAGCTCGAATGTAGCGTGCCTGGTTTTCGCCGCGGGGTTTGATGACGCTGCGGCGGGTCTTTATGGTTGCGCGTTCGACAGTGCCTTCCTGCAGTGCTTCCATGCCGGACTCCTGCAGGTGCAAGTGCAGGAGTTCGGGGCTCAGGCTGGCTCCCTCACTGATCTCTTCATACAAGTGATGCAGCAAGGTAGCGCAGGCACTAATGCGGTGGGATTCCCCCTGCAACTGGAACTGGTTGCCACGGTTGTGTATCTGTACCTCGAGCCGGGACTCGATCTGTCGCAGGTGGCCGTCGTAGACCCCGCAGAGTTCTGCCAGGCAACGGGCATCGTCGGGTTCCAGTGAAATGGTTTGCAGGGCGAGGGCTGGGCTGTTCAAGGGTTTTCGTCAAGGCACCTGTTGGGAGAACGAGGAACTAGCATATATCGATTCACGCGGCAGTAAAAGTTCCGCGCTCCTCGGCCAGCTCGCCGCGAAGGGAATTGGGCAGGGCCTGGCGAATCTGCACCTTGCAAAATTCGCCGATCAGGGCAGCATCGGCACAGCTGAAGTTCACCACCCGGTTGTTTTCGGTGCGGCCCTGAAGCTGGCCCGGATCCTTCTTCGACACCCCGGTCACCAGTATGGTCTCGATGCCACCTACCATGCGCCGGCTGATCGCCTGTGCCTGCTGGCCAATACGATGCTGCAGAATCGCCAGGCGCCGGCGCTTTTCATCCATCGGTGTGGTGTCTGCCAGCTCGGCGGCGGGTGTCCCCGGCCGGGCGCTGTAGATGAAGCTGAACGAATGATCGAAACCGATCTCCTCGATCAGCCCCATGGTCGCCGCAAAATCCTCCTCGGTCTCACCGGGAAAGCCGACGATGAAGTCAGAGGAGAGGCTGATGGCGGGGCGAATCTTGCGTAAGCGGCGTATTCTGGACTTGTATTCCAACACGGTATGGCCGCGTTTCATCATCGCCAGGATGCGGTCGGAGCCGCACTGTACGGGGAGGTGAAGATGATTCACCAGTTGCGGCAGCTCGCCATACACCGCGATCAGCGCGTCGCTGAACTCCAGCGGGTGGGAAGTGGTATAGCGCAGCCGGTCAATACCCGGTACGGCAGCGACGTAGGTCAGCAGCTCTGCAAAGTCAACTACTTCGCCGAGGTGGTTGTGGCCCCGGTAGGCGTTGACATTCTGGCCCAGCAGGTTGATTTCACGTACGCCCTGCCCGGCGAGATGCGCAACCTCGCCGATGACATCGTCGAAGGGTCGGCTCACTTCCTCGCCCCGGGTGTAGGGAACAACGCAAAACGTGCAGTACTTGCTGCAGCCCTCCATCACTGAAACGAATGCAGAGCAACCGTCAACCCGGGGTTCGGGCAAGCGATCAAATTTCTCGATTTCAGGAAAGCTGATATCGATAACGGGGTTGCCCTTGCCGCCGGCGTCTATCATCTCCGGCAGTCGATGCAGGGTCTGGGGACCGAAAATGATATCGACATAAGGTGCGCGCTTGCTGATATTTGCTCCTTCCTGGCTTGCGACACAGCCGCCAACACCGATGATAAGCCCGGGTTTGGCTTGCTTCAGGGGTTTCCAGCGGCCGAGTTGGTGAAAGACCTTCTCCTGGGCTTTCTCGCGAATCGAGCAAGTGTTGAGCAACAGGACATCGGCGTCCTCGGGAACATCTGTTGTTACCAGCTGATGACTGTCGCCCAGCAGGTCGCGGATGCGCGCTGAGTCGTATTCGTTCATCTGGCAACCGTGGGTCTTGATGTAGAGTTTCTTGACGGGTTTGTCGCCCATGCTGGTCCGCTCGCCTGGCAAAGCGCGCTATTATAGCAAAACTGGGCGTGGCGCTAAGGGCTTTTTGCCTGGGCTTAGACAAAGTGTGGTAGTATTCGCGCCCTTTCTTACTGCCAGGCAAGTTCAGTGGGGTCAGGCGTATACATGTACAAGGTAGTGTTCCTCAATCACAACAAGGTCTACGAGCTTTACGCCAACGCCGTCTATCAAAGCGAGATGTATGGCTTTGTCGAGGTCGAAGACTTTGTTTTTGGTGAGAAAAACCAGGTGATCGTCGATCCCGGCGCGGAGAAGCTGCGCACCGAATTCAGTGGTGTCGAGCGTACCTATATTCCCATGCATCATATCCTGCGCATCGACGAAGTCGAAAAGGAAGGCACAGGAAAAATCCGTGAAGCGAGTCCTGACGACAAAGTCGCGATGTTTCCCCTGGGGGGCAGGGCGCCAAAGCCTGAAAGTAGCCCCGAGAAAGACGACTGATCCGAGCCCGCCGGCACACCTCTGGGCCGAAATTTAGGTGACGGTCTGGCGCAGTCGCTCCCTGGCAGGCTAGGGCAGTAGCTGTTGCACTGTGGCCAGTTTCACACAGCACACGAAAACCTGCATCGCCCTATCGATTTCCTCCAGGCTGGGGAAGCTCGGGGCAAGGCGGATGTTGGTATCCTGCGGATCCTTGCCGTAGGGGTGGGTGGCACCGGCGGGGGTCAGTACCACCCCGGCACTGGCTGCCAGCTCTACAACCTTTTGCGCCAGTCCAGGCCGGGTATCAAACGAGACGAAGTAGCCACCCTTTGGTTCGGTCCAGGTTGCTATGTCGAGCCCCCCGAGGCCTTCACGCAGATGCTTCAGCACGATATCGAAGCGCGGTTTGAGTAGCGCGGCATGGGCCTGCATGTGGCGCTCTATACCGGCCATATTCCGCAGTAGCATGACGTGGCGCAGCTGGTTGATTTTGTCTGGCCCGATTTGGCTGATCACCAGCTGCTGCTTGAAGCTGCGAAGGTTGCTGTCGGTCATAGCGACAAAGGCGACGCCAGCGCCGGCGAAGGTGATCTTTGAGGTGGAGCCGAACAGGTACAGGGCATCGGCGGTGCCGGCTTGTTCGAAGCGGGCCATCACATTGTCCAGCTCCGGCGCGTCGGCCGCCAGGGTGTGCACGGCATAGGCATTGTCGCAAAAGACCCTGAAGTGGGGTCCTGCCATTCTCGGTAGTCCAGCCAGGCGTTTCACTGTGGCGCTGCTGTAGACGCACCCCGACGGATTGGAAAACCTCGGGACGCACCAGATGCCCTTTATCATCGGGTCCTGCCTTACCAGCCTCTCGACTTCATCCATGTCGGGTCCGGTATCGCCCAGGGCGACTGGAATCATCTCGATGCCCAGTTGCTGGCAGATGGAGAAGTGACGATCATAACCCGGTACCGGCGCGAGGAACTTGACGCTGTCGCCTTGCTTCGCCCACGCCGATTCGCTGCCCGCCACCCCCTGGTGCAGTGCGAACAACACGGCAAAATACATCAAGGTCAGGCTGCTGTTGCCACCTACCAGTAGTTTGCCTGCATCCACACCCAGCAGCTCTGCAAACAGGGCCTTGGCCTCGGGAATGCCGTCAAGCCCGCCATAGTTGCGCAAGTCAGTACCACTGCTGTCGCGATAATTGCCGTGCAGGATGCCGTCCAGCCCGTCCGACAGCGATAGCTGATCCGGGCCGGGTTTGCCGCGGGTCAGGTCGAGCTTCAGGCCGGCGTCCCGATACTGCTGCAGTTGCTGTGATAATTCCCGCTCCAGAGTCTTGAGCCCGGCGTGGTCAGTCTGGTCGAGTGGCTTGTTCATCGGTTGCTCCCTTTGCAGTTTGAGCCGCGAGTATACCGCAGCCCCGTTCGAATAGGCTTGACTAAAGTAGTGTTGGTTTGCAGAACTCGGGAGGTCATAATAGAGCATTGAGCGAGACCGAATGACGCGGTGAAAAGTAACCTAATAACAGAAGGAGTCTGCAATGTCCTATCAGCAAGAATACCGGCGCTCGATCGAACACCCGGAGGATTTCTGGCGCGAAAAGGCAAGTACTTTAGCCTGGTTCAAAAAGCCCCAAACCATATTGGCAGACGATGACAATGGCATAGCCCGGTGGTTCGTCGACGGGGAATTGAATACGTGCTACCTGGCGCTCGATACCCATGTCGAAAACGGCCGGGGCGACCAGCTGGCCTTGATTTACGATTCACCGGTCACCGATACCAAGCGCCAGTATACCTACTCTGAATTGCGCGATGAGGTGGCCCTTTTTGCCGGTGCCCTGGCCAGGTTGGGCGTGGGGAAGGGCGACCGGGTACTGGTTTACATGCCGATGGTGCCCGAGGCGGCGATAGCCATGCTGGCCTGCGCGCGCCTCGGTGCTGTTCATTCGGTGGTTTTCGGCGGGTTTGCGCCAGGAGAACTCAAGGTGCGAATCGATGATGCGGAGCCCAAGGTCATCGTATCGGCTTCCTGCGGGATTGAGGTACAGCGGGTCATTCCCTACAAGCCGATGCTGGATGCGGCTATCGAGTTGGCCAAACATAAACCGGGCAACTGCATAATATTACAGCGCGAGCAGGCAGAGGCTGAACTGAAACCCGGCCGGGATCTTGACTGGCAACAGGCGCTTGAAGGGGTCGAGCCGGCAGACTGCGTGCCAGTAATGGCCACTGACCCCCTTTACATACTTTATACATCTGGCACCACCGGCGCGCCCAAGGGCATTGTCCGCGACAATGGCGGCCACGCTGTGGCTCTCAAGTATTCAATGAAAGCGATCTACGACATCGACCCGGGTGAGGTGTTCTGGGCTGCCTCTGACGTGGGGTGGGTGGTGGGGCACAGTTACATTGTGTACGCGCCCCTGCTTGCCGGTTGCACCAGTATTTTCTATGAAGGCAAGCCGGTCAAGACGCCCGATGCCGGCGCTTTCTGGCGAGTAATATCTGACTACAATGTCAAGGCTATTTTCTCGGCTCCAACGGCCTTCCGCGCGATCAAGAAGGAGGACCCGGAAGGTGAATTGGTACGCAAATACGACCTTTCCTGCCTGAAAACCCTGTTCCTGGCCGGGGAGCGGCTGGACCCCCCTACCTATGAATGGTTACGGGATCTGTTCAAGCTTCCGGTCATCGACCACTGGTGGCAGACTGAGACCGGATGGGCTATCGCCGCGAACCTCACTGGTATTGATCCCGTGCCGACCAAGCCTGGCTCAGCCACCTTCCCGGTGCCCGGCTACAATGTCTGCATTCTCGACGAGGCGGGCAATGAGTTGCCCCACGGGGAGCAGGGCGCTATCGCTGTCAAGCTGCCGATGCCCCCTGCCTGCCTGCCGACAATCTGGCGTGATCATAGTCGCTATGTCAGCGGTTACCTCGAACAGTTCCCTGGCTATTACGTTAGTGGCGATGGCGGCTACTTCGATGAAGACGGCTACCTGTTCGTGATGGGGCGAACTGACGACGTTATTAATGTTGCAGGCCATCGGCTTTCCACCGGCGAATTGGAGGAGGTCGTGGGTAGCCACAGCGCAGTGGCAGAGTGCGCTGTCATCGGTATCAACGATGACCTGAAGGGCCAGATTCCAGTGGCGCTGATGTGCCTCAAGGACGGGGTGGACGTGGCGGATGAGCAAATCGAGGCGGAAGTTGTGCAACTGGTGCGTGATACCACCGGTGCGGTCGCCTGCCTGCGCCAGGCACTGGTGGTGAAACGTTTGCCGAAAACCCGCTCTGGCAAGATTTTGCGGGCCATCCTGCACAAGATTGCCGATGGTGAGGAGTACAAGGCGCCCTCGACGATCGATGATCCGGCTGTGTTGCAGGAAGTGACGGAGCTGATGAGTGCACGCAAGGTGGGCAGTTTCGGCAAGGCCTGAAACTCGCCTGGCGGGCCGGACCCGGCATTGCGCCGGGTCACGGGCATTCAGTTATTAACCGGCGTAACCGCTGATGAGTGCATCGATGGCTGCCAGCGCCTCGGGTGAGGCATCGATAATCTGGTAGCCGGACCAGTGGCGATTTACGTTTTCCGCGCTGCGACTCCAGAGGCAATCGACCCCGAGGTCGATGTGGCTGGTGCCGTTGATTGGCTCCGGCAGTTCCAGGGAAAACTGGAAAATTGCGTTGGTGCTCATTTCCTGGTCACTGATAATCATCAGCCCTTCCACAGTAATATTGACCAATTCCCCGATCAGCTCATGGCTCATGGCGTTGCGGATCAGGATGGTGGTATTGAGTTCCTGGCGCTGGTGTTTCCTGTGGTGCTCTGACAATGCTCGATCCCCTCTGCGTCCTGGTAACGGCGATGGCTGGTCTACCCCGATAAAGTATAGATGCTGCTTGCGATTGGTGGCGGAATATGTCGTCGGCCTGATGCCGGGGATTGCCGTGACCTGCCGGCCCGATTGCCATCAGCTGGACAAAAAAAACCCGGTGCTGCGGGGCAGCACCGGGCACGGATGGGGCAGGGCCGGGATTTAGAATGCGACCTGCAGGCGCATCGCTAAGCCGTGGCCCGAGTCGAAAGTCGATTGGCCGGGTTCCAGCTCCAGTGAATCGGCTCGCACCAGCTCGTCGCCGTTGGAGGCGAGATCTTCGTCCCAGCTGGTGTAAACGTAGTTGGCGCTGACGCGGAGTATTTCGGAGGCGTACCAGTTGACACCGAGGGTGGTAATGTCGCCCTTGTTGCGGTTGGCGGCGTCAATGCCGCTGTCATCCAGGCTTACACCCGCCTGCTTGATGAACACCTCCCAGGCGCCCAAACCCTTGTTGTTGGGCTTGACCTTGTCCCATGTACCCTTTTTGTAGGGGCGGGATTCGCCGGTAATAAACCAGCCTGCCTGTACGTAATAGCCATCCGCAGAGGCGTCTTCTCCATCGCCTGCGGCATTGGTGTCGCGCCGGTGATATTCAGCGGCGCCATGGAACGGTCCCAGTTTACCGGCCAATTCCAGCGCCATGATGGATTGTGACTCAATGGGGTCGATTCCCACCTCGATGTCGTCACCACTGCGGATACCCTGGGTGACGCCGCCGCCATCGAATACGTTATCGGGGTCGTCGTCGGCATTGCGTTGGGTGGCGCCAATCCCGAGGTGGACGAGTGCGTTGTCGCTGTTGATCGGGGAGATAAACGCGCGACCGGTGTAGGCCCATTTCTGCGCGCCCGAGTCGCTGAACTGATCGTTGTTATCGAAAATACCGAAGGCATAGCCCCAGAAATTGTTAGCGCCATGAACGCTGATACCCAGGCTCCGGCCTTCAGCGAAGAAGTCATTGATCGGTGAGCGTTCGATGGAAGTCACGTATTTGGAGCTGGTGAGTTCCTCGAGGCTGAAGGGCTCCTTGTGCTTACCAAAGGTGATATTGGCGAAGCTGTAGCGCTTCCAGCGAATGTAGAGGTCTTCGGCGGTGCCGCCCCCGGAGCCGGAGTCGACGAGGTTGAACTGCATCTTATAGGCCCAGTCCTTGAATACATCGCCCTCGATATAAATACGGGCCCGCCGGAAAAACAGGTCGGTGCCGGTGTCGCCATCGCCGTTCACCAGGTTCATGCTGTCGTTGAACGCGTCGGCCTGGATCTGCACCCTGCCACCGACGCGAAATCTGAAGTCACCGCTTTCGGTGGTTGCCTCGAAGCCACCCTTGGTTTTGATGACGATATCCTCGCCATCGGTTATGACATTGCCCGCCATGGTTTGTGAGCTGATCAGGCCAGCGGCCGCCAGGCTTACTGCTGATCGCAACAAGTTATGCTTCATAGTTATGTCCCCTAGATGTACCCGTTAAAAGAGCGAAGACCGGCCTAGCCCGGATGGGCACGTATTCTGTAAGCCTATTGTTGCATTAGTATGACAGCATGGGGCCGGAAAGTAAGGCCTATGCTGTCAGTAAACGCTTGAAGACGCGTTTTGCGACCCAATCTAGAACGTTTATAGCGATAACCAGGGAGCGATGTATGATTGACGAAGCTGCGCAGGGCGAGCAGCCAGAGAGCGCCGCACGCGAGGCGGCTAGCGGTCTGGTCCTGCCCGATCAGGTGTTGCCTGATGTACTGCACCTGATTCCGGTCATGTCCCGGCCATTTTTTCCGGCCCAGGTGCATCCGGTGGTGGTCGATGCGGACCCCTGGCAGCGTACCCTGCAGGCGGTCGCTGACAGCGGCGGCCCCCCGGTGGCCGGGTTGGTGTACACCCCCCAGCTGGAAGACCTGGATGAGGTGGATGGCTTTCCCCCCGTTGGCTGTGCGGTCAGGCTCATCAGTGCCGCTGCTGAGGACGGAAAAATTCAGTTTGTCTGCCAGGGATTACAGCGCTTTCGCATCGTGCAGTGGCTGAGCAAGAGTCCGCCCTATCGGGTGAGGGTGGAATATCCCCGCAGCCCGGAGGAAGACCCCGAGCAGCTGAAGGCATTTGCGATGGCGATTATCGCGGCCATCAAGGAGTTATTGCCGCTGAACCCGCTCTATAATGCGGAGCTGCGCCATTACCTGAATCGCTTCAGTCCTAACGACCCATCCCCGTTAACCGACTTTGCGGCCTCACTGACCACGGCACCTGGCGAACACCTGCAGGATATTCTGGAGACACTGCCGCTGGAGCGGCGGATGGAAAAAGTCCTGTTGCTGCTGAAAAAGGAGCTGGATGTTGCGCGCCTGCAGAGCAAAATCAGTGAGCAGGTCAACGAAAAAATCAGCGACCAGCAGCGTGAGTTTTTCCTGCGTGAACAACTGAAAGTCATACAGAAAGAACTGGGTCTGTCCAAGGACGACAAGACCGCGGAATCCGAGGAGTTTCAGCAGCGCCTGGAGGGGAAAACGGTACCCGAAGAGGCGCAGCGACGTATCGACGAGGAAATGCGCAAATTCTCGGTGCTGGAAAGTGGCTCCCCCGAATATGCCGTCACCCGCAATTACCTCGACTGGTTGACGATAATGCCCTGGGGGATTCACTCCCAAGACAGGCTGGACCTGCAGCATGCCCGCGAAGTACTCAATGCCCACCATGACGGCCTCGACGACGTGAAACAGCGAATCGTCGAATTCCTCGCGCTGGGTGCCTTCAAGGGGGAGGTTTCCGGGTCGATCATTTTGCTGGTGGGGCCGCCCGGTGTGGGCAAGACATCGATTGGGCGCAGTATTGCCGATGCACTGGGGCGAAAGTTTTATCGCTTCAGCGTCGGTGGTATGCGCGACGAGGCCGAGATCAAGGGGCATCGGCGCACTTACATCGGGGCCATGCCGGGGAAATTTGTTCAGGCGCTGAAAGACGTCGAGGTCAGTAATCCCGTGATAATGCTCGACGAGATCGACAAAATCGGTTCCTCCTACCAGGGTGACCCGGCATCGGCATTGCTGGAGGCGCTCGACCCGGAGCAAAACAGTGAGTTTCTCGACCACTACCTGGACGTTCGCCTCGATCTTTCCAATGCGCTGTTTATTTGCACCGCAAACCAGCTCGATACCATTCCCGGACCCTTGCTGGACCGGATGGAGACGATCCGCCTGTCCGGTTACATTGCGGAGGAAAAGCTGGCGATAGCCCGCAATCATCTATGGCCCAGGATTCTGCAGCAGGCCGGCGTCAGGAATAGCCAGTTGAAGATCACCGATGGGGCGCTCAAGCGGATCATCGAAGGCTATGCCCGCGAGGCGGGCGTGCGCAACCTGGAGAAGCAACTGCGCAAGATGCTTCGTAAAGCCGTTGTCGAGATTCTGGAGCAGGGAAGCAAGTCCGTGAGCATAGGTGTCAAGAGTGTCGAGGACTATCTTGGCCCACCGATATTCACGGAGGACGCGGCTATCAAAGGTGTTGGAGTCGTGACCGGTCTAGCCTGGACTGCGATGGGGGGCGCGACCCTTCCCATTGAGGCCACGCGAGTACATACTCTGAATCGCGGTTTCAAGCTTACCGGGCAGCTCGGCGAGGTGATGCAGGAGTCAGCAGCGATAGCATACAGCTACGTCATGTCCAACCTCGATCGCTACCAGGCTGACAGGGCGTTCTTCAATGAAGCCCAGGTGCATTTGCACGTGCCGGCCGGGGCAACACCCAAGGATGGTCCCAGCGCCGGGGTTACGATGGCCACGGCGCTGCTGTCCCTGGCATTGCGGCGCAGGGTACCGCGCGGGCTCGCCATGACCGGGGAGCTGACCCTGACCGGGCAGGTGCTGCCGGTCGGCGGTATCCGCGAGAAAGTTATCGCGGCGCGGCGCGCAAAACTGAAGCACTTGTTATTGCCCGCCGCCAACAAGCGCGACTACGATGAGTTGCCAGCCTATCTAAAAGAGGGGCTGGAGGTTGATTTTGCGGCGCGTTATAACGAGGTGTTCGAGGTTGCCCTGGGTCACGATTAGAAAGGCGCTTCATTGCCAAAGGTGCCGGCGGGACGGGTTGCCAGTGCCTGCCCCCAGACTTGCTAGCGAACACTTTTACCCGTGCCAGTGCAGTGGTAGACTGACCCTCTGGATGCAGCGGGTGATTGCATGATGCAACGGCAAGAAGGTTCCACCAGTTCTTCCTCGGCTTGGGGGCGGCGCCTGTTGTCGATTGTGGGGTGGGGCGCGATTGTCTACCTCGTCTTCGCGGCGCTTGTGGCCTTTGTGGTGCCGGATTTCGCCCGCAATATGTTGCAGCAAAAGTTGAGCGTAGACCCCTTCGTTGCCCGCATCGACCACCTCCGTATCAATCCGTTCAAGCTCTCTATCGAGGCCGAAGGCTTCAAGCTGTCAGAGGGGCAACCCGCCGACCCGGAAAAGGGAGCGGCTCGCGTGTTGCTGGATTTCGAAAAGCTGCGGCTGGATATCTCGCCCTGGGCATTGTCGAAGAGGGCTATTGGCTTTGACGAAATCGCGCTGACCAAACCCCAAGTCGGAATGGAGATAGATCGACAGCAACTGCTGAACTGGCAGCGCTACCTAGACCAGTTACAGGCGTCGCTCGCGCCGGAGAGCGGGGCTGAGCCGGTTGCGCAGGATGCGGGCGACGACGAGTTGCCCCGGCTTCTGGTCGACAAGCTGCTGCTGGAAGACGTTGGCCTGACCTTTGTCGATTACAACAAGCCGGGTCCGTTCAGGGCAGATTTTGGCCCGCTCACTTTGGAGGTCTTGAACCTCAGCACCCTGATAGGCGACGATGCCTCATACACCCTCTCAGCGACCACCGAGCGGAGCGAATTGCTGGCCTGGAATGGCAGCCTGTCCTTAAATCCCTTGCGCTCCGCCGGCTCGATAGCGGTTTCGGGGTGGCGCCTGCCCATGGTCTGGGATTACTTCAAGGAACAGGTGCAATTTGAAGTGGCCAGTGGCACTGCCAATATCAGTGGGCAATACAATTACGATGGCAACCTGGTTTTTTCCGACGGTGCGCTTGGACTGGACAATATCGTGGTGCTGGATCGTTCCGGGGACAGGCCCGAACTTGTCGCGCTCCCAACTACCCGGCTTGGCGGAATCGTGTTCGACCTCGATCGCCAGAGGCTGGATATCGCCAACGTCGACCTGGCCGGATTGAAAGTGCAGGAAACCATCGACCCGAATGGTGTGAGTAAGCTTGCCTCGGTTTTCTCGCCTGCATCAGCGTCGCAGGCAGGTGCCCCGCAGCCAGCAACGAATAGCGCCGGGACAACCGGTAAAGAAGGTGCGCCGCCGCCCGGCGGGGGTATTCCAGCTGAAGCTGGGGCAAGGACACCGAAAGAACTCGACGCCCAGGGTGGTCCTGTCGAAGGCGCTGAAAAGATTGCACCCGGTGAATCCGAAGGCGCTGCTCCGGCGACCGATACTGCGCCGCCCCCAGCATCCAAACCCGTTGGTGAAGACGAGGGGAAAACGCCAGGGGAGGGTGCCCCCAGAATCGAGCAAACCGGATTATTGACTCCCGAAGCCGCTCGGCCTGCTGCAAGCGCAAGCGACGCGCTTTGGCCATTGCGCTTTTCGCTGGTTGCAAGCGCCAACGCCTCGACTCCGGCGCAACCGACCGTGGAGCCAGCGGCGCCCGAGCCGGCAGTCGCAAACCCCGCTGCAGCGGGGCAGGCCAAAGGTAGCGAGGGCGGTGTGTTGCCAGTGGCTGCCGGCGAGCAGTCCCCGAGCCCGGCTTCCGCACCCGCAACTAGCGTTCCGTCTTCACCGGCAGGAGCAGAACGTGGAACCGGTTTTGCGAACCACGATGGTGAGTCCGAGCCTGTCGCCGACGATGGTCCAGCAACGGGCCAGCCGGCGAAACCGACACAGCCGGCCGTTTCCTCCGCAACAGCAGCCAAAGCCGTCGACGACGAGCCTGGCTCCGAATTCAGTGTCGGCATTGGCCGCGTGGCATTGTCTGATGCCGCCATTACCGTCCTGCATCAGATATCGGCATCGATCGCCAATGAGGTTTTGCTGCAGGACATCGCTGTTGAGGTGAAGGGCTTTGAATTTCCCAGCGGCGAAATTGAGGCATTCAGTATCGACACCCGGATCAATGAGGCCGGCAAGCTGTCACTGCAGGGCAAGGGTGATATCGACCCGCTGCAAGCCGACTTCCAGCTGCAGCTCGATGGCTTCGAGCTGGCCGCGCTGATGCCCTATGTCGAACCGTTGCTGGCCATCGAGCTCGAAAGCGGCGCGCTGGGGGCAAAGTTGAATGGCAGCCTGTCGCAACGCGATGAGCGACTCGACAGCAAGGTCGATGGCCAGGTCACGTTCAGCCAATTGCTGGTAAACGAAGCGAAAAAGAGCACCAAGATTCTCAGTTGGGAAGCGCTCAACCTCAACCAACTGGCCTGGGAAAGCGAGCCCGCCGCGTTGCGGATTGATCAGGTGGAGCTGATGCAGCCCTTCGCCAAGATCGTCATCTTTGAAGATGGCAGCACCAATTTCGGTAAACTGGTAATTGAGACTGGAGAGGCAGCAAACGATGGCGCCGTGGAATCGGCGAAAAGTCCTGCCGGAGCCGAAGTCGAGGGTGCGCCTTCCGAGCAGGACGTGGCAACCAGCCCGGTCAGTGTCGCTATCCGCTCGGTGGATTTTCATGATGGTACCGCCGACTTCGCTGATCTCTCGCTCAACCGCACTTTCCGCGCAGCAATCTACGGTATCAAAGGCAGTATCAAGGGCCTGGACTCCGACGCTGCAGCCGCCGCGACGGTCGACCTGAAGGGGCAGGTTGAAAAGTACGCGCCGGTGACGCTGAAAGGCGAGGTCAAGCCACTGTCAGAGAAGCTCATGGTCGACCTCGACCTGCGCTTTCGTAATCTTGAGTTGACTTCGGTGAGCCCCTATTCCGATACCTATGCAGGGTACAACATCGACAAAGGCAAGCTGGATGCAGACTTTGAATACAAAATCGTGGATCAGAAGCTGTCAGCTGAGAACAAGCTGGTTATCGATCAACTGACACTCGGAGAGCGCACCGAGTCCGCCACTGCTACCTCCCTGCCGGTGGCCCTCGCTGTGGCCCTGCTGAAGGACAGTAATGGTGTCATTGATCTCAACCTGCCGGTTAGCGGTGATCTCGACGATCCTGAATTCCATTACGGCGCGTTGATAGGCAAGGCCCTGCTGAACCTGGTGAAAAAAATCGTAACGGCGCCATTCGCCCTGTTGGGAAGCCTGGTCGGGGCGGAAGCGGAAGACCTGGACCACGTGGTTTTCGGGCCCGGCGAGAGTGAGGCGGGCGAGGCTCAGGCCAATAAGTTGAATAAAGTAGCCGAAGCCCTGGCCCAGAGGCCGCAATTGACCGTTTCACTGCGCGGCATAGCTGTGCCCGCACTCGATATTCCGGTCCTCAAGGAACAGCGCCTGCAGGCGGCCCTGGCCGAGCAGGACATCGCTTACCCGATCTCTTCCGGTGATCGCAAAAAGTTCTTCTCCTGGTTTGAAAAAACCACGGGCCGAGACGTTGGCGACCTGAAAAAAGAGCTCAAGGCTTCGCAGCCGGATATAGGCAAGGAAGCGCTCGAGGCACAGATGCAGGAGCGATTGATCGACTCGCTGCTGCGGCGACAAAAAGTCGGGGCGGACGATCTCGATAACCTGGCCAGGGCGCGCAGCGAGCAGGTGAGAGATCTGATGGTTGCCGCCGGGGTCGATCCCAATCGCCTGTTTATCCTCGATCCGTCGGTTTCCAGTGAGGAAAAGCAGCAGCCCAGTTGCAAACTGGAACTTGACGCCAGCTGATACCCTGTAATAACCCTTGGCAGATACGTGATAGGGCTTTATCGTCGCTGAATTGCTGGCTATAATCACCCGTTGGCAATGCTATGGCACTGTGTTGCCGGCACGGATTAGTGCGAAGGGCAGAGTATGGCGTCTCGATCCCGTCGACGGGTGCAGAGGGGTAGTAGTGGTAGACGTCGTTGATTTTTGTTGCTTTGGCGCTGCGTGGTCGCTGCCAGGACTCGCGGGGTAATAGTGCTTTTCAGTGCTGACTCATTGGGGTTATGGGGCGACCCATAAAACATACGTAATAAAGGAAAAGAGCATGATGAAGAAAACAACGCAGGTATTGCTGGCCTCCGGTTTGCTCGGGTTGAGCAGCGGTTTGTCAGCACAGGGCATAGCGTCCGACAGTGGTCTGGGTTTCGAGGTCGGTGGCGGCTATTATTTTACCGACAACAAGCGTCAGGTTGACGATGGTCCGTTCGGGGCCATAGGCGCTGAGTTGCGAATGGGTGAACACTGGGCGATCCAGGGCTGGTTCTATCGTACGTCAGATCTCGACCAGTCTGAAAGTGCGAACGCATCAAGTCGTGGCGATGCATCAATACAGAACGCTCACCTCGATCTGACCTATTACTTCACCAACAGCCGCTGGCAGCCGTACTTTTCGTTTGGTGGCGGCCAGTCGATGGTCGACTATAAAGACGATGTGCCCAACTCTGAAGATGATAACCACAACCAGTGGAACGCCGGCCTCGGCCTGAAGGTCCACCTGACGCCCGGTTTCTTCGTGCGCGCTGAAGCACGTGCCTTCCGCGGCAGGGGTGATCGCACCGACGTTGCTACCTATGCGAGCCTTGGTTATATGTTCGGCCAGGAGCCGAAAGCGCCGGAGATCCTTGATAGCGATGGTGATGGTGTACTGGATGATGTCGATCAGTGCCCCAACACCCCCGCCGGTGTAGCAGTAGATGAAGTGGGTTGTCCGCTGGACAGCGATGGCGACGGCGTACCTGACTATCTGGACCAGTGCCCCGATACCGCCCCTGGCTCTGAAGTCGACGAAGTGGGTTGTTACCTGGTATTGACCGAGACCGTGGTCATGAAAGTAGACGTTAAAGCTGCTTTCGATTCCACCAAGATCGGTGTCGACGGCGTTGCTTCGCTGCAGGAAATTGCCGCTGTTATGCGCAGGTATCCCGGCGCAACTGCAGTTATCGAAGGCCACACCGATAGCAGTGGTCCGGCCGAGTACAACCAGAAACTGTCGGAGCGTCGTGCCGCCGCTGTCGCTGGAATGCTGACCGATGACTTCGGCATTGACGCAACTCGCCTGGAAACTGTCGGCTACGGGGAAACCCGCCCTGAGGCAGACAATTCAACAGCCGAAGGCCGAGCCGCGAATCGCCGTGTCATGGTGATCATGGAAGGCGAAGTCGATGAAGAGGCGATTGAAGGTGTAGAGACGATCGAAGTCGAAGTGCAATAAATCTGGGGGAGCGGGGGCAAGCCCCGCTTCTTTCACCAGGTAACAAAGCCCCGGCCGCATCTGCAAAGATGCGGCCTTGTTTTTTAACCCGTTAAGCAATCACCCCTGAAACGCACCATCACATTCGCAGGCACCACCCTTGCAGCGCTTTGTCAGGCCTCAGCCGTTTGGGGTCCGCAGGCAAGCCAGCCCGGTATGGGTGCGCCCTGACTATTTTCCTTACAGAGATTAGATAGCATGAAGGATCTTGATTTCACACAGTACATTGATCAGGCACCGGCCTTGATCATCAAGTACGGCAGCATGGTGATTATTGCCCTGCTCATATTTGTGATTGGCAAAATGCTGGCACGAGCCATCAGCAATGGTGTCGTTCGCGCCATGACAAAGCGCGATGTCGACGTCACCATTACCCGATTTGTGGGTAGCCTGGTTTACGGCCTGTTATTTGCCTTCGTGGTGGTGGCCGCGCTGTCCCAATTGGGGATCGAAACCACCTCTTTTATCGCCTTACTCGGTGCCGCGGGCCTGGCAGTGGGCCTGGCGCTGCAGGGCAGCCTGTCGAATTTTGCCGCAGGTGTGCTACTGATATTGTTTCGACCCCTGCGTGCAGGGGACTTTGTCGAAGCTGGCGGTGTCTCCGGTGTGGTCCAGGAGGTCGGTATTTTTACCACGGTGCTGAAAACCGGTGACAACAAGACCATCATCATACCCAACTCGGCCGTCATGGGCGGAACCATCACTAACTATTCCCTGGAGGCGAATCGCCGGGTCGATCTCGTGGTGGGTATCAGTTACGATGCCGATATTCGTGCGGCCAAGGATATTGTGCAGCGCCTGCTGGACGCCGACGCGCGGATACTCAAAGATCCCGCGGCTGCCATCAGTGTGCTCGATCTGGCGGACTCATCGGTCAACCTGGCGATTCGACCCTGGGTCAAGGCGGCGGACTACTGGCCAGTGCGTGGCGATCTGCTGGAGGCGATCAAGGCCCGTTTCGACGAGACTGGCATCGGTATTCCCTACCCCCAGATGGATGTTCACCTGGCGCAGGTAGAGAATGCACAGTGAGCAATGATGGGACGCGATCTTCCCGGCGCACAGCTTGCGGCCTGATCCTGGCTGCCTGGGGTTGGGGCAGTGTGGCATCCGCCCAGCAGGAAATGGTCGACCAGCCTGAGTGGGCGGGCACCGTTGACCTGGGCTTCGTGCAAACCTCTGGCAATACCGAGGGGACCACTCTGGCTTTCTCCCTCGATTATGGTCGGGATGGCCCGCGCTGGCGCCACGCTTTGCACCTGGAAGCTTTCAACCAGACCAGCGATGATGTGCGCCAGGCCGAAAAATACCTTGGCTACTGGCAAAGCAACCTCAAGTTTACCCCCGTTCAGTCGATGTTCTTCCGCGGCCAGTACGAGGAAGACAAATTTTCAACCTATACCTACCAGGGAATCCTGTCCCTGGGCTATAGCCATCGGGTCCTCGACAATGACAAGATGGTGCTGGATCTCGAGGCTGGCCCGGGTTACCGGCACAGCCGGCTTGCCGATAGCGAAGAGATTGAAAATGAGTTGATCGTACGCCTGGCAGGTAATTTCAAGTGGAACATCAGCGAGACAGCCAGTTTTGGCCAACTGCTCTCGGTGGAAGAGGGACCGGAAAATACCACGGTGCGATCGACCACGTCACTGACCATGAGCGTCTACAAGGCGCTGGCGATCAAGCTGTCTTACAGGCTGCGGTGGAATCGGGTGGTTGCTCCCGATACCGAACCCCTGGATCGCGAGACCAATGTCGCTGTGGTTTATCAGTGGTAACTGCCGGTTACAGCTTGCCAGTGTTGGCCGGGCTTGTCGTCCGCGCAGCGGGATTGAGATCGAGCTTGCCCTCATGGGTTTTTCTTATCGGCATCATCATGCCGGCTACCGATACCTTGGTATAGAGCTGGTAGTGCAGGGCGTCCATTTTCCCACCGGAGGTTATCAGGCTTTTGAACAGGCCAATGGTGCCCATCAGGCTGGTGGAGGCGTCCAGCGTAATGATGCTCTCTCCGTAAGCGGGCACGGTGGTAGAGCTGCCGCTGGCGCCGCTCAATAGATCGTGACCTTCAGCGCTCAGTTCGTAGTAAATGCCCTTGATGGTGAGGGCTTTATCGTTGGGGTTGACGATGCGAAGCTTGAGCAGGAACCGGGGCTCCATCGATTCGGAGTTGATCGGCTCAACCCCGGCCAGGTCAATCTTCGGCGGATCAAAGTTGCTGCTCATGGTGGTACAGGCGCCCAGCGCCATTATTGCCATCAGCAGCAGGTAATTCATCAGGGATTTCGGCATTGTTATTGCTCCAACGAAGATCTGGCATGGAGATGATAGCCTGTTTATGCGCCCGGGGCGACACGGTTGCCGCCCCGCTTGTCTGGCGCTTACACTGGGTTTCGTTGGTAGCGGCGATACGGGATATTGCACCATGAACCGATGGGTATGTTTCAATCACGGCAAGGAGAGCGGCCCCTGGGGCACCAAGATCGCGCGCCTGGCTAAGGTCGCGGACGATCATGGCTACCAGGTCATGAGCCCCGATTATCGAGGCATGGACGATGTAAGCGATCGTATCGCTGCGCTGCGGGCAGCGCTGCCCGACACTTGTGACAGGCTGGTGTTGATGGGCTCGAGCATGGGCGCCTACGTTGCCGCAGCACTGGCCAGTGAGCGTCGCCCCGACGGACTGTTTCTCCTCGCCCCCGCAGTGCTCATGCCGGGGTACGAAGGTGATTTCATGCAGCCCCGGGCGGGTGTGAGCCTCGCCATCCACGGCTGGCATGACGAAATAGTGCCGGCCGACAATGCCGTGCGGTTTTGTCGGCACCATGGCCTGCCGCTGCTATTGCTGGACAGCGATCATCGCCTGATGTCGGTTCTGGATACTATCTGCCAGCAGTTTGCACTGTTGTTACAACAACTGGACAAACCATGCTGCAGCTGATCCAGTCGAATCGCACCGAGCTGCTGGTGGATCGATTGGCAGCGAGACTGTCACTGCAATCCGCTACCAACTCAAACGTGCTGCAGCCGCAGACGGTACTGGTGCAAAGCCAGGGCATGCGCCAGTGGTTGACGATAGAGCTAGCCAGGCGCAATGGCATTGCCGCCAATCTTGCCACGCCGATGCCTGCGACCTTTTTATGGCAGCTCTGCCAGCGTGTGATGGAGCAGGATGTCTCCCCCCAGAGCAGTTTCGACAAACTGTCGATGAGCTGGCACATCATGGCCCTGTTGCCGGAACTGGTCGAGCACGGTGAGTGCGCGCCCCTGGCGCACTATCTCGGGGAACACCGCCACCAGCAGCTGCAGCGCTACCAGTTGGCTTACCGCATCGCCGACATATTTGACCAGTACCTGTTGTACCGCCCCGACTGGCTGTTGGCCTGGGAAAGCGGCGGCGATACTGCGCTGGAGCCTGCCCAGCGTTGGCAGCCGGTACTGTGGCGGTCATTGGTGGAGCGCATCTCCCGGCTGGGGCAGGAGCCGCATCGAGCCGAAGTGTATCGCGAGGTGCAGCGTCGCCTGGCGGCCGGCAAATGTGATCGCGATGCGATTCCCGGCTATCTTGCCATCTTCGGGGTGTCCAGTTTGCCGCCCCAACAGATGGACCTGTTTATCGCCCTCGGGCAGCAGACCAGCGTTGAAGTCTATGCGATGAATCCCTGTGTCCAGTACTGGGGTGACATCGTCAGCGAGAAAAGGCGCAGTAAGCGCCTGCTTGGCGCCAAGGAAAGCCCGGACTCTGCGGCGCAGTTTCTCCAGGTTGGCAACCCCTTGCTGGCTTCTTTCGGAACCATGGGGCGCGACTTTTTCGACCTGATGCTCGAACGTGACATCGATAGCTCCGATCACTTCGTTGCTACTGGCGAAGACACGCTGCTCCAGGTTCTGCAGCGCGACATCCTGCATTTGCAGAACCGCGCCCATAGCGATGGTCTCCCCAGGTTCACGATTGCCGCGGGTGATCACTCCATCGCACTGCACAGTTGCCATAGCCCGATGCGTGAAGTCGAAGTACTGCATGACCAGTTGCTGGGGATGCTTGGCGCTGACAGCAACCTGCGGATGCGGGATATCGTGGTCATGGTGCCCGACATCAGCGCCTATGCGCCGGTTATCCACGCGGTATTCAGCCAGCCCCGGGAGGGAGTGGCCTTGCGCTACAGTGTTTCTGATCGCACGCAGATGGAGGAGGCGCCGGTGCTGCAAGCGCTGCTGGCATTGGTCGAGCTGCCGGGTTCGCGTTTTACGGCTCCCGAGATCGCCGACCTGATAGCGACACCAGCCATCGCGGCCAGGTTCGATCTCACGGCTGCAGAGCTTGCGCGAATCCGTCACTGGCTCGCCGGCAGCGGTGTTCGCTGGGGCTGGAGTGCCGACCACAAGCGCGAGCTCGGTCTGCCCCCCAACCCTGCGAATACCTGGCGGTTCGGCCTCGACAGGCTGCTACTGGGTTACGCGCTGCCCGCCTCTGCGGGCTTGTTCGACAACACGTTGGCCAGTGACGAGGTCGACAGCGGCAGTGCTGAGCTGTTAGGCCGGACGCTGCAGTTGCTGGATAGCCTCTGGGCCTGGCGCGCACGGTTGCAGCAGGACTACAGTTGGCGTGATTGGCTGCTGCTGCTGCGCCAATGTGTCAGTGACTTTTTTGACCCCGATCACGACGACACCGCGGTGCTGGACCAGCTGCTGCAAAAACTTGCCGCTGACACATCCGGCGTAGCGATCGACCAACTCGATGAGCCCATTACGCCGGCGTTGCTGCAAAGTATGCTGCGCCAGCATTTGCAGCAAGCCGGTGAAAATATCGGGTTCCTGGCCGGGGGCATCAATTTCTGTACCTTGATGCCCATGCGCAGCATTCCGTTCAAAGTGGTCTGTCTGCTGGGAATGAATGACCAGCAGTTCCCCCGTTCCCAGAGGCAACTGGGGTTTGACCTGATTGCCCGGGAGCGACCGCGCCGGGGCGACCGGAATCGCCGCAACGATGACCGCTACCAGATGCTGGAAGCAATACTGGCAGCGCGGGATCGACTGTATATCAGCTATGTGGGAAACGATGTGCGGGACAACAGCAGCAAGCTGGCGTCGGTACTGGTCGGTGAATTGACCGACTACTGCCAGCAGGCGGCGGTGGTCGAAGGCGATGAGATTGCGCAGCCGCAGCTGGCAAAGGCGCGGGTACTTGACCGCCTGCTCACCCGCCACCACTTGCAGCCGTTCGACCAGCGTTACTTTTGCGGTGATGAGCCGCAGTGGTTCAGTTATGCGAGGGAATACTATAACGCCGCATCGAGGCCGGAAGCACGCAATACGCCCTGGGGTAAAGAGTCGCTACCGCCATTACAGCCGCCGGCCGGCAGGCTGCGACTGGACAGCCTGCTCGCCTTCGTCGCCAATCCCTGTCGCAGCTTTTTACAGCAGCGACTGGGTATTTACCTGGCAGTCAACGATGATGAACTGGCAGACACCGAGGTGCTACAGCTCGATGGACTCGATCGCTATCAATTGGCCCGGGATGCCCAGCAGCAGCAGCTGGAAGGGATGCCGGAAACTCACTGGCGACAGCTTTGTGTTGCTGCCGGGGTCGCCCCCCAGGGCGGCCCCGGCGCGCTGGCCCTGGATTCAGTGTGGTCCGAGGCCGAGGACATCACGGCGGCAATGCAGGACTTTCTGGTTGCCCAACCCCGTAACATTTCCCTCGAACTGGAGCTTGGCGAATTCCTGGTCGAGGGAGAGCTGGGTCCACTGCACGACGACAGGCTGGTGCACTGGCGACCGGGTAAATTTCGCAAGCATCAATTGCTGCAGCACTGGTTGCGGCACGTGCTGGCCAACGCTGTCGCGGGTCCTGTCACCACACATTTTTTTGATTCCCAAGGGGAGTATCGCTTTGCCCCTGTGTCGGCCGCAGACGCAACTGCCTGGCTAGAGCGATTGCTGGCCTGGTACCAGCAGGGTATGCAACGGGCGCTGCCACTGTTTCCGGAAACCGCCTGGAACTGGCTGGAGGCCATGGCCAGGAGCGGTGATGAGGCACAGGCCTGGCGACGGGCCGAGACCTGCTGGAGTCCCGACTCGGGGTCCGGCAGGGGAGAGAGCGAAGACCCCTTTATGTCCCGTTGCTTCAGTTTCAATGACCTGGGCGACAGTGACTTTACCCGGCTTGCGCTCGAACTGGTCGAGCCGGTCCGGATCGCGCTGGAGCGGTCGGCATGAGCGTCGCTGGCCTCGATGCGCTGACATTTCCGCTGCGCGGCATACGTCTGATCGAGGCCAGTGCCGGCACCGGCAAAACCTACACTATCGCCAATCTATACCTGCGCCTGCTGCTGGGACTGGGCCGAGATCGTCCACTGTCGGTCGACAGTATCCTGGTGGTTACCTTTACCACAGCGGCTACCGAGGAACTGCGCGAACGCGTGCGCCAGCGCATTGTGCTGGCCTATGATGCCTTCCTCCTCGGTGCGTCTGAGGATGCGTTCATTGCCGGCTTGATCGCTGCAATGCCCGACGCAGGCGCAGCCTGTGCGCTGTTGGATGCGGCCCGGCGGCAGATGGATGAGGCCTCCATATATACCATTCACGGTTTTTGTCATCGAGCCCTTTCAGATAACGCCTTCGACAGCGGCTCGGCGTTCGAGCTGGAGCTGATCATCGATGAAACCCTGCTGCAACAGCAGGCGGCCGAAGATTTCTGGCGGCAACGGCTGGCAACTCTCGATGCGGATACGGCGAGCTTACTGCCGAGGAATTGGAAATCTCCCGAGACGCTGTTGCGCGAGGTGACTCCCTACCTTGGCAGCCAACAACTGATAATCGAACCTGAAGTCGATTGGTCGGCTGACGCGGTTGCCGCTTTGCGGGCCGAGGTCGAGGCACTGAAGGCAATGTGGTTGGAGCACGATGTCAGCGAGCTGCTGCGGACATTCCCGTTCAAAGGCACAGCCAAGCCGGGGGGCCACAGCCGTATCCTCGCGATGCAGCAGTTCTGCGAATCCAGACGCCTGGAATTCTTTTTGTCGCGCGACGAATCCTTTGGGCTATGGTCACCGGAGGCGATAGCGAGGGCAACCCCGAAGGCCCTGCCAGTGCTCGTTCACCCGGCTTTCGAACGTTGCGGGCGGCTGGACCAGGCTTTTGCCGACCTGCGGAAACAGCTTGGTATCCATCTGCTGACCCTGGCGATTGCCGACATTGCAGAGTCTATGCAGCACGCCAAGGAGGAGCTCAACCAGTTGTCTCCTGACGATCTGTTGCGCAACCTGGCAGCGGCGCTGGATCGTCCGGCCGGCGGCGCCGATTTGGCGCAGCGACTGGCACTGCAATACCCGGTGGCGATGGTCGACGAATTCCAGGATACCGACGCCCTGCAGTACCGAATCTTTGACGCGATTTATGGTAGCGCCAATGCCACGGCCTGGTTGATGATCGGCGATCCCAAACAGGCCATCTACAAATTTCGCGGGGCAGATATCTTCACCTATATCAGTGCCAGGAGGCGGGTGGCACCTGAGGCCGATGGGCTTTTCAGCCTGGCGACCAATTGGCGCTCATCCAGTGCCATGGTTGCTGTGGTCAATTGGCTATTCCAGCGGGCGGAGCGCCTAAACCCGGGCCGCGGGGCTTTCCTGTATCCCGATGATATTCCCTTTCACCCGGTACGGGAATCCGCGGAGGCGGACAGCAAGCCGATGCTGGTCGACGGTGAACCACCGGTACCGCTGACACTGCTCTACTGCCGGAGTGAGGGCAACAAGGGACAGCTCTCGAGTCGCCGGGCGCGGCAATTACTGGCAGAGAAAACCGCTGACCAGATCGTTGGCTTGTTGAATGGGGCAACCGATGGCCGCTTGACGATCGCCGGCCAGGCCCTGGCGCCCGGCAACATCGCGGTGTTGGTGCGCGAACGCAGCGAAGCCGGGTTGGTGAAAGCAGCGCTGGCACGACGTGGCGTCAATAGCGTGTTCCTGAGTCGCGAGAGCGTTTTCGATGCGCCGGTGGCAGTCGACCTCTATCACGTGTTGCAAGCCGTTATGCATCCTGGCGACGAACGCAAATTGCGCAGCGCCCTGGCGACCGACCTGCTCGATGTATCGCTGGCCAGGATCGCGGCACTGGATGCCGATATTCATGCCCAACAGATACTTCAGGAGGAGTTCGCAGGCTACCGGCAGCAGCTGCAGCGTTACGGTGTGTTGTCGATGCTGCGCCAGTTGATGGCGCAGCGTGACCTGCCGGCAAGGATGCTGGCCCGGCCCGGTGGCCAACGCAATCTCACCGACCTGCGCCACCTGGGTGAGTTGCTGCAGCAGGCGAGCGAGTCCGGGGGTGGGTTGCAAGCGCTGTTACGGTGGTTCCTGCGTCATCTACAGGACAATCGCCGGGCCGATAACGACAGCCAGCGGGTGCGGCTGGAAAGCGATGACAAATTGGTGCAGATCGTCACCATCCACGCCAGCAAGGGGCTCGAGTACGATGTTGTTTTCGTGCCCCTGGCTTCCTTTGCACGGCAAAATGCCGAGTGCATTTTTCATCGCCAGGGCGATACGGCAGCAGGTGAGGAATTTGTCACCGTGGCGGATCTGGCGACCAGCCGGCAGTCGCAGGACTTGACCGAGCACGAGCGCCTGGCGGAGGACATGCGGCTGCTGTACGTGGCACTGACCCGTGCGCGTCACCAGTGTTATCTCGGCCTGGCCAATATAGCGGGAAACAAGCCGGTGCTGCCCTTTGCCGACACGGCCGTGGCTCATCTGCTGGGGCATCCCGATGTCTCGTCGGATGAATCACAGTTGCTGGAATGCCTGCAAGGCCTCGCCGCGGATGGCGGGGAGAAAATGCTGGCGCTGGATATTTTTTCGGATGACGACCTCGACCCGGCAACGCCGGTGCGCTGGCCGCCAGTCCCACCGGTTGCCCTTGCCCTGGCGGAGCCGCCTCGGCTGGCATGGGACAACTGGTCGTTGACCAGTTACAGCGCCCTGGCCCGGGGCCAGGGTAGTGGTGCTGCATCATATCGCGGTGCGGCTGACGAGCAGGAGGAATCCGCGGCCCGGGCCGACGCTGGCGATGAACCCACGGCCGCGACCTTTCCCCGGGGCGCACGATACGGAACCCTGTTGCACAATATCCTGGAGGCCATCGATTTCGCCGGCGACAAGCAGAGCCTGCTGGCAGCGAGCCAGCACCAGCTCGAGGCATTTGGCATGGACAGCGACCGCTGGGCCCCGGTGCTTGCAAACTGGCTGCGCCAGGTGCTGGACAGCGCCCTGCCACCCTTCGACTCGCTCAGTCTCGCACAATTGCCCGCCGCTGCGCGGATCAGCGAAATGGAATTCAACTTCCATATGGCCGCCAGCGTCAGCGCTGCCGACCTTGATCGCACATTGCGCGGCTACGGCTATCTCAACCACACATCGGTTTTGGAATTCTCGGCGGTGCAGGGCATCATGCGCGGTTTTATCGACCTGGTATTCGAGCACGATGGCCGCTTTTACCTGCTCGACTACAAATCCAACTACCTGGGCCCCAATCCCGGTAGCTACCACCGGGATGCCATGAAGCAGGCGATCAGCGAGCATCGTTACGACCTGCAGTACCTCATTTACTCGCTTGCACTGCATCGCTATCTGCGGGGAAGAATTCGCGACTACTGTTACGACAGCCATTTTGGCGGCGTGTACTACCTGTTTTTGCGCGGTATGACCGGCGGGCCTGAATCTGGCGCCGGGGTTTTTTACGAGCGCCCGGACCGGATAGCGATTGCCGCCCTCGATAAACTGTTCGACGCGGGAGATGCCGGATGAGTGCAGGCATGCTCAAGCAATTGCAACAGCTCCAGATACAAGGGGTCATCAGCCCGGTCGATTGGCAGTTTGCCAACTATATCGGGCGGATCGACGCCACGTCCGAAATCGTTCTCGCGGCTGCGATGGTGAGCCATGCCCTCGGCCAGCAACATACCTGCGTCGACCTGCAGCAGCGATGTGACGCCGGAGAGGCCATTCCGGGGAGTGGGATAGCACCGCCACCATTGCCGAAATGGCTACAGGCCTTGCAGCGCAGTACCGTGGTGGCGGGGCCGGGGGATCACGCGCCGCTGCTGCTGGACAGGGGTCTACTGTACTTGTATCGCTACCATCACTACGAGAACGCGGTCGCCAGCGGCATTGGTCTGCGTTGTTGTGCCCAAGCTGTTGATGAGGCTTGGCTGGCACAGCGCCTGGGGCACTATTTCCCCGCATCGCCAGGCCGATTCGATGGCCAAAAGCTGGCCGCTGCCATTGCCCTTAGCCAACGTTTTTGCCTGATTGCCGGAGGACCGGGTACCGGCAAGACCACAACCGTGGTCAAGGTGCTGGCGTTGCTGCGCGAGTGGGGGCAGCGAAGCGGGCAAAAGCAGCGCATCTGCATGGCAGCGCCCACCGGAAAGGCCGCCGCGAGACTGGCACAGGCCATTCGAAACGCCCTGCAGCACGATCCCACCATCGATTCCCGCCTGGCCGCGGCCATTCCCGGCGATGTCACAACGGTGCATCGACTGCTGGGGCCTCTGCCCAGCAGCAGCCAGTTTCGCCATCACGCGGACAACCCGTTGAGTTGCGACATACTGCTGGTTGACGAGGCGTCGATGATCGACGTTGGCCTCATGGCCCAACTGCTGTGTGCCCTGCGGTCCGGCGCGAGGTTGATATTACTGGGCGATCGCGACCAGTTACCCTCGGTGGGTGTTGGCCAGGTATTACAGGATCTTTGCGCCGGCCTCAGCCAGGTGAGCGCGGCCGATGCATTGCGCTATCCGCCGCGCCAGCGCGGGTTGCTGGAGCGCCTGTGCGCATTCGAGCTGCCCGCGGCAAGGGCAGACGCGGGCCCCGGGGTCAGCGATGGCATTGCCTTGTTACAACACAGTTATCGTTTTGCCGCTGATTCCGGTATCGGCGAGTTGGCTGTCGTGGTTAAAGCAGGTGATGCCAGCGTCGCCCGAAGCCTGCTGCGGCGAATGGACGAGGGCGGGGTGGACGCTGTCCGGCTGCTGTATCCGGACCCCGGCAGCGAGGCCTGGCTGGAGTCACTGGCCGAGCCCTACCTGGAGCTGGCCCGCGCATGGCGCGACCCCGGCTTGCCGGAGCAGGAGAAACTCCGGCTGCTGGATCAATACCGCATACTTTGCGCCCTGCGGGAGGGCAGCACCGGTGTCACCGGGCTCAATCACATGGTTGAGCGCTATCTTTCGCGCCAGGGGCTGGCGCCATCGCTGCAAGCTTGTTTCCCGGGCAAGCCGATCATGATTGTCGAAAACAATTATGCCCTGCAGCTTTACAACGGGGATACCGGCCTGCTGTTGCGGGATGGTGGCGGACAGCTCTATGCCTGTTTCGACGGCGTCGAAGGCGATGTCCGGCGCCTGCTGCCAGGCCGCCTGCCGCGCTGGGAGAGCAGCTATGCCATCAGCGTACACAAATCCCAGGGTTCCGAGTATCGCCATGCGGCCCTGGTACTGCCGCAAGTAGACGCGCAGGGCAGCCCGCACCCATTGCTCACCCGGGAGTTGATCTATACCGCGATTACCCGGGCCCGGGAGCGCCTGACCCTGGCATGCAGCGCAGAGGCTCTTGTTGGCGCTTTGTCGCGGCGGGCACACCGCACCAGCGGCCTGGCGCGAAAGCTCGACGACAGCGTCCCGCCGCTGTAGGTGAGTTATGGCGGCTGAAGCGGCCTACAAAGCACTGGTAAAGAAGGAGGCTTGAGATGCTAACCCGGATTTTGCACCAGCTGCCTGAGATAGCGCGCAGGTATCGCGTTGCTTTTGCATGCTCGAGAGCGTAAACGTAGCCATAGCTACGTCGGAGTGAGCGCGGATATCCCAATACGATGGATCAAGCGTCGTGTTTCCCGGCTGCCAAAGCACCGTGTCGTGCCGGATCCATCAGCTCGATCCAGTGCACTACGGGTATGGCGGCAGCACCCTGCAGATGGAGCTGGCAACCGACGTTGCCGGTGGCGATAAGCGCCGGTCGGTCGCCGCTCAGGGCGCGCAGTTTCCTGTCTCGCAGGCGTCTGCTGGTTGCGGCCTGCAGTATCGAGTAGGTGCCGGCGGATCCGCAGCAGAGGTGACTTTCCGCAGTCTGAGCCAGTTCGAAGCCCGCCTTCTGCAGAACATCACTGATCAGCGTGGGAAGCTGGCGCCCGTGCTGCAGGCTGCAGGGCGTGTGGACAGCGACGCGACCGACTCCGGTGTCTGCCCCGAGGCGGGCGAGGTCTTCCCCGAGGAGGATCTCGCCGATATCCCGGACGAGCGCAGAAATCCGCTGCGCCTTGTCGGCATAGGCGGGGTCGCCGGCAAGCAGTTTGCCGTAGTCGGCGAGCATGCTGCCACAGCCGGTTGCGGTAGCGATAATGGCCTCCGCACCGGCCTCGATCCGCGGCCACCAGGCGTCGATATTGCGACGCATCTCGTCCAGTCCCCGGGCGTGCGCTGCGAGGTGATAGTTGACGGCGCCGCAGCACCCCGACCGCGGCACCGAAACCAGGCTGATGCCCAGCCTGTCCAGGACCCGCCTCGCGGCGGCATTGGTAGCGGGCGTCGCCGCGGACTGCACGCAGCCATCCAGCACCAGCATCGTTCGGGCGTGGGTTCGGGTGGTCGTTGGCCCGGACGCCTGGCGCGGCGGGACGGCGCTGCGCAATGCCCCCGGCAACAGCGGTCGCAGCAGTTGCCCCAGCCGCAGCAGAGGGGTAAACAGGTAGCGGCGGGGAAGCACCGCGCGCAGCAGCCAGCGCCGCCCGCGGTCGAGCGGCGACCGCGGGACTCGCTCCTCCATGAGGCCGCGGCCGATATCCACCAGCAGGCCGTACTGCACGCCCGATGGGCAGGTGGTCTCACAACTGCGGCAGGTAAGGCAGCGGTCGAGATGAGTGTGGGTCCGGTCCGAGGCGCTGTCGGTTTCCAGCAGTTGCTTTACCAGGTAGATGCGGCCCCTGGGGCTGTCCCGCTCGTCCCCACTTTCCAGGTAGGTGGGACAGGTGGCGAGGCAGAAACCGCAGTGAACGCAGGCGCTGATCAGCTCCCTGGCTTGCTGCCCCTCTGGTCGGGCGCGGTAATTCTGGTGTAGATCGACATGCATGGTATCAGAGCCAACTGTAGAGGCGGCCGGGATTGAGTATCCCGTCCGGGTCGAAGGCCTGCTTGAGACGCCGCTGCAGGCGCCGGGAGACAGGGTCGGCAGGCTGGCGCACCTCGCCGCTGCGGTCGCCGCCGCGGAACAAGCAGGCATGTCCCCCTGCCCGGGCGGCAGCGGCCTGCAGCAGGGCCGGATCAGGCGATCCGCGCAGCCAACGCTGCGCCCCGCACCAGTCGAGCAGCACCGGCCCCCAACCATCGGGCACGGGCGTCTGGGGGTTGACCGAGAGCCGCCACAGGGGCTCGGGGCCGTCGAAAAAAGGGTGGGTGAGCTCGCGTAACGACTCCCAGATCGTGGCCGCGTCCTCGAGGCGTTCCCCGCCCCAGCGACCGGCGGTATGTGCCACAGCGCCCGGGGTACCCGACAGGCGCAGGTAAAGCCTGCCGTTGACCCAGCAGGCGCCCGACAGCGGCGCCGGTTCACCCGCCCGGCGGTTCATCGTCGCGAGTGCCTCCGGCAGGGACAGGTCATAGGCCAGGCTGAGGCTGTGCTCCGGGCGCGGCAGCACTTTCAGGCTGATCCGGGTCATTATACCGAGCGTGCCCATGGCGCCGGCCTGGAGGCGCGACACATCGTAGCCGGCTACATTCTTCATCACCTGCCCGCCGAAGTTCAGCAGTTCACCCCGGCCGTTGATCAGCTGCACACCGAGCACGAGATCACGCACTGCGCCGGCCCAGGGTCGGGCGGGGCCCGAGAGATTGCAGGCCAGGGTGCCGCCGATGGTCGCCAGGCCGTCGAACCGCGGCGGTTCGAAGGGCAGCGCCTGCCCGTGCTGCCCAAGGGTCTTCTCCAGTTCGGCCAGTGGCGTGCCGGCGCGCGCGGTTATAACCAGCTCGCCGGGGTGGTAATCGACGATGCCGCTATGGCCCGACACATCCAGGGGTGTCGCATTGCACTCCCGCCCGGCCAGGCTGCGCTTACTGCCCCCGGCGGTGATGTACAGGGGCTTGCCCTCCCGCCGTGCGCTGATCACGGCCTCCACCAGTGCCTCGCTCCGGTCACTCATGGCGATGCCTTGCGGGCAGGGCCCGGTATTCCTGACAGCGCCGCAGAATCGGCACACCCTTGCCGGGGTTGAGTGTCAGCCGGGGGTCGAAGGCGTGCTTGATCTCCTCCAGCTGCAGCAGCTCTGCCTCGCTGAACTGGCTGGGCATCTGTTGCAGTTTTTCCAGTCCGACCCCGTGTTCGCCGGTGATGCAGCCGCCGGCCGCCACGGACAGCTCCAATATGCGGGCGCCGAAGGCCTCCGCCTTGTGCACCTGGCCTGGGTCGCTGGCGTCATAGAGTATCAGGGGGTGGAGATTGCCGTCTCCCGCGTGAAACACGTTTGCCACCGCCAGGCCATATTCCGCAGAGAGTCTGGCTATCTCGCCGAGCACCCGGGAGACCTGGCCGCGGGGGATGGTGCCATCCATGCAGTAGTAATCTGGTGATAGGCGGCCCACGGCGGGAAATGCGGACTTGCGCCCCTTCCACAGCAGGGCCCGCTCGGCCTCGTCACGGGATACGGCCACCGAGGTGGCCCCCAGTTCGCGGAAGAGGTCGGCCACCCGTTCGCTGTGTTCGGCCACCTCCTCGCGGGTGCCGTCCACCTCGCACAAGAGCAGCGCCGCGGCATCCCTCGGATAACCTGCCCCCGCGAAATCCTCTGCTGCCTGGATCGCCAGCTGGTCCATCATCTCCAGGCCCGCGGGAATGATTCCCGCGGCGATGACGGCGCCGACGGCGTCGCCGGCGGCGCTGACACTGTCGAAACCCGCCATCACCACCTGTGCGGCCTCAGGGGAGGGCAGCAGGCGCACGGTCGCCTCCACCACGATACCGAGGAGGCCCTCGGAACCGGTGAGTAGTGCCAGCAAATCATAGCCCGGGCTGTCCAGGCCCTGGCCCCCGACGGTGAGCTGCTCCCCCTCCACGGTGAGCAGTTCCAGGGAGAGCAGGTTGTGCACGGTCAGGCCGTACTTCAGGCAGTGCACGCCGCCGGAGTTTTCCGCGACGTTGCCGCCGATGCTACAGGCGATCTGGGAGGAGGGATCGGGTGCGTAGTAGAGACCGTGTGCCGCCGCCGCAGCGGAGATGGCGAGGTTGGAGACCCCTGGCTGCACCCGGGCCGTGCGGGCGATGGGGTCGATCTCCAGGATGCGGTCGAGCTTGCTCAGGCCCAGCAGGACACCCTCCGGGTGGGGCATCGAACCGGCGCAGAGGCCGGTCCCGGAACCCCGCGCGACCACCGGAGCCCCGAGGGCATGGCACTCTCGCAATATGGCCTGTACCTGGTCCACGGTCTCCGGCAGCACCACCAGCAGCGGCAGTTCCCGATAGAGGGTGAGGGCATCGCACTCAAAGGGGCGCTGGGATTCCCGATCCTCCACGATAGCGTCAGCAGGCAGGTGACGGCGCAGGCGACGCAGCAGATCACCGCGCGACACCGGTGCCAGCGTGTTCGAGCCGGCGCTCACAGCTGGACCACGTTGTACCGGGTGCCGGGGAGGGCTGATTCTCTATCGGCCGGTATATCGTCAACGTTCTCCTGGACAAACAGGCTGGCGAAGGTATGACGCATGACCAGGGTGCAAGGACCCGCGGGATGGCCGCTGTTCGCCAACAGCGCGCTCGCCCAGTCGGCGATAGGGTGCAGGTTCTGGCCACGCACCTGGTTGTCAATCGGTTTAATCAAGAGAACGGCCCCCGCCTGCTTTTATTGTTGCATCATGCTCCTTGGGGCTGATGTTATACGATAACCGGATTGAATTCCCGCAGATAGCACTGCTCCGGGCGACTTACTGAAGGGGGCAGAAACCAATGAGGAAACCAATGAGGGTCAGACTCGAATGGTGCTTACTTTGAAGGCAATTGCTCACCAAGAGGTATGTTCATTCGTGTGCTGCAGTGGTGGGCCCGGAGATTTGGGCCCGGGACGCGCCGTGCTGCTTGGTTGCACTAGAGGGCAATAGGTCTTCGAGGAAAAAAGCCGACAGCTCAGAGCGACCTGCCAGGCCGGCCTTGGCATAGATGGCCATGGATTGTACCCGGGCAGTTTTTTCCGTGGTTCCCCTGACCTTGGCAACATCTTTAATGCTCAGGCCCTTGAGTAATAGAAAGGCGACTTCGCGTTCTGCCGGAGTCAGCTTCCAGTTTGTGAGTTGCTGATCGATCAGGCTTGAAAGGCCTTCGAGGTAGCTTTTTGAGCGAGCCTGCCATTGCTCCGCCTCGACTTTCAGTGCAGCTGACAGCCTGCGCTCCTGGCGCAGATCCCCGCGCAACCTGATCATATCCTTCAGAATGAAAAACGTGCCGCCCAGAGCCAGCAAGCCGGCAGCCCCTTCGGTGAGAAGATGCCAAAAAGCCACCCCTTCACCTGAATCGGTGACCAGGTCAGCGGCGATAATCGCGGAGATCAGGATAAGCGTGGCGAGCAGGATTATTTGGTCACGTTTGTTCATCGTCAGGCTTAGCGATCGTCCTCTTTAATGGTCATCATGGGCTTCATCCTCGAACTCGGACAACTGCAGGGTACTGCCAGCAATTGACAGGGTCCGATTGTCGGGGTTGTAGTTAGTGAGAAGATAAACGCCAACACCAAGGCTTAGTGCCAGCATCACCACCCCAATAGCTGTGTGCGAACCTACCGGTAGTTCAGTGTCAGGTACATGCTGCTTGTGGCCATGAAGCATGCTTTTACCGATCGGGTCTTTGTGTTTGACAGTGTGCATGATAACCCCGGCAATGTGCAGTAAAACGATAACGATAAAGCTGTTTGCCAGCAGTTCATGGACGTCTTCGAGGCTTTCACCCACTGGACTTGAGATCATCAGGTAGCCGGTAATGCCCTGGCCAAGTGCCAACAGCATCATGAGAATGGCCGCCCAGCTTGAGGCGGGGTTGTGCCCGGACCAAAACCGGTTCGTACCTTTCAGTGCGTTTTTCAGGTAGTTGACCAGTTCCGCAGGTTGTAGTGAGAAATCCGTAAAGCGGGCATGTGGTGAGCCAATAACACCCCATACAATTCGCCATAACACGGCAAACACCATCACCATGCCGGCAATCATATGATAAGCGAACCATGGCCCATCATCATCAACGGTATTGGCGATCGTAAAGGCGGTCAAAAAACAGCCGGCAAATACCCAATGAAATACCCGGGTTGGCAGGTCGTATACGCGTTTTGCGTTCATCGTCTTTCCTCATCACGCTGCATGAATTTGATGCGAGCATGGACAAGGACGGTGATTCAGTCCATTGGGCAAATGATCTATAGCGGCATTGATCGGGGGGATGGGGCATTTGCCCTAGATTATGTTTAACCGGGGCGTTGCACCGTATTTGTCAAGCTGCAGTGAATGCCAATAGCGGCACGGGTTTTTGGTAGGGTCACAAGTGACAATACCCTTTTCAGAAAAGTCTGCGACACAGAGTGACAAACCATGGACACCCATATTTTTTCAGGCAAATCGTAGCCATCCACATTTCAAGCCTGAGCTTAGCAGGCTGCTGAAAACGTATTTGAGGCAGCAGATGCAAGGCAAAAATAGCCGGGAAAGCGGAGTCTACCCGCAGTAAATGAGCATTTTGAGGCCATTTTTCACGCGGCAGATGCCTCGCAGGGAGTCTTTCAGCAGCCTCTTAGGCAATTGCAGTGCCCAATGGCTGCGTTACCGGTTAGGTGCGGCTGGCCAATGGATGGGTGTCCCGGATTTTCCGCCCAGGCCTGCCGCGCGCCGTTCGTGGCTGGCGGCCTATCCCAGCAAAATCAACAGCGGCCCGGCAACCATCAGCAACACGTTGCCAAAGGCGTAGGTGCCGGCGTAACCAATGGCGGGCACGGCGCTCTTGGCCTCGGCGGTCACCACGCTCAGAGCCGCGCCGCTGGTCATCGCCCCGGTGAGTGCGCCCATGAGGATGGCGGGGTTGAGCTTGAGGATTTTGCTGCCAAAGAAATAGGCTACGGCTATTGGCACCACCGTGATAACGATGCCCGCCAGAATCAGTGTCGGGCCACTGTGCCCCAGGGTTTCGACGATATTACCCCCGGCCTGCAATCCAACCCCGGCCATGAACAGCAGCAGTCCAAACTCCATCAGCACCCAGCGCGCTGCCTCGGGAAGGCGACCGAAGGTGGGCCGTATGCTGCGCAGATAACCGATGATCAAGCCCGACGCGAGTAAGCCCCCCGCTGCGCCGAGACCAACGGAGACGCCGCCCACGGGAACGGAGATCATTCCCAGAACTGCGCCAGCCGCAATGCCGAAGGCAAAGGTTTTCATATCGGTGGCGGAAATATCCCGCTCGATCTCTCCCGCGTACTCCCCGAAGCGATCGATGCTGTCTGCCGGTCCGATAATGGCCAGCACATCGCCCTTGGTCAGCGTCAATTCCGGACTGTGGGGCAGGCGCACGCCGGTCCTGGTGATATGCTGCACCAGCACCCCGAAGTTATAGGGAATATTCAGTTCGCCCAGGGTTTTGCCGAAGACTTCCTTGTTGGTGACGACGACCTGGGCGGTATCCTGTGCCTGCCTGAGATTCCAATCCGGTGGAATCTCGGGGCCGATAGTCTGCATGCCGCCGGTGAAGAGCTCCCGGGGCCCGGTCAACTCGACAATATCGTGCAGTTGCAGGTGGTCGGTCACATCGAGTTCGACCTTTTCGCCATCCCTGATCACGGTGGACACCGGTCTGCGCTTGCAATAGGCATCGCGAATCTCACGCAGGTTCATTTTGGTAAATTCGGGGTTTTCCACCCGGTAGCAGCGCGTCGTTATGTTAGCGGGGCTGATGGACTGCTCTGCCTCGCGCTCGAGCCTTGCCGCTTCCTCGGCCATGTCGAGGCCGAGAATACGCGGCATGTACTTGATTATCGAAATCAGGCCGGTGAGACCGAAGATATAAGTGATGGCGTAGGTGGTGGCGATATTGCCGACGATGGCTTCACTGTCCCAATCATCGGGCAGCGACACTGTGCCGCTGCGCACTGCGTCCTGGGCCGCTGCCAGGGTGGGTGAACTGGTGAGTCCGCCGGCCAATAACCCCGCCGACACCCCGGGCTCTGCCTGCAGCAGTCGGGCGGCCACGAGCGTAATCACCACGGCAGACATCGCCACAACCAGCGCCAGGGCAAAGTACTTCAAGCCATCTTCCTTGATAGCACTGAAAAAACGCGGGCCGGCCTGGTAACCCACCGAAAATATGAATAGCGCGAACCCGACGGCCTGGGCGCCGGGATTGATGCGCAGGCCAAAAAAATGGCCAAACAAAATGCCCGCGAACAGCACCCCCGCGACCGAGCCGAAGGAAAAGCTGCCAATGCGGAAGTTGCCTATCACGTAGCCCAGGCCGATGATCAGGAACAGGGGCAGGACCGGATTCTGGTGCATGATGTGATCTAGCCCCACCCAAAGACTATCGAGTGACTCCGGCATAGCTGCGTCCCGCGCTGGCTTGAGGACAGCCATTGTAACGTCGAAAGCGATGCCCCGCGAGCATCCGCTCGTGATCGGCTTGCGGGAGGCCGGCGTACAGTATCCACTCGTTCACAGCGCCAATCGCCCCGGCCGGCGTCTTGGCTTGCTGCGCTTCGGTTCATATTCTGGAGTCGGGATCCCGGATTGGGCTACCATTGGCGCCATCGAATCAGGAAGAATCAATAATGCCCAACCCCTCTATGTGGTACCAGGCGCTGCGGACCATGCCCCAGGTCGACAAGGCCCAGTGGTCAGAGCTCGACCCCGTATCGCGCTGGTTGATCGCCAGCCGTGCGTCGGTGCTGCTCATGACCTTTACTTCATGCGCAGTCGGGGGGCTGCTGGCCCTGAGCGACGGTGTTTTCAACGGTTACTACATGTTGTTGGTGATGCTGGGTCTGCTGCTGGCGCATGCGACCAACAACCAACTCAACGATTTGACCGACTCGGCGCGCGGCATTGACAGCGACGACTACCATCGCAATCGCTACGGAACCCACGTGCTGGAGCACAGCCTGATGAGTCGCAGCGAAATGTTGCGCTACATCGCCTTCACCGGTGGCCTGGCGCTGGTGGTCGGTATGATCCTGGTGTGGGAGCGAGGCGGCATCACGCTGGGGCTGCTGGCAGCAGGGTCGTTCTTCGTACTGTTTTACAGCTACCCGCTCAAGTATATCGGCCTGGGTGAACCTGCGGTATTGCTGGTGTGGGGGCCACTGATGATTGGCGGCACCTATTTTGTCGTCTCTGGGCAATGGAGCTGGAGTGTCGCCTGGATCAGCCTGGTTTATGCCCTCGGCCCCACCTCGGTGCTGTTCGGTAAACACACGGATAAACTTGAAGTCGATCGAGCCAAGGGGGTGCGTTCGCTGCCGGTGATCCTCGGTGCAACGCGCGCCCGCAACTGGGTGGTGGGGATGATGGTGGCGCAGTACCTGTTGACGGTCGGGCTGGTCGTAACCCAGCAGGTGGGGCCCTGGCTGCTGCTGGTGCTGCTCAATCTTCCCGCTCTGTGGCGCATGGTCGGCGCCTATCGTACTACCCCGCCGCCGCAGCGACCCGACGACTTTCCGGTGGAGGTGTGGCCACTCTGGTACGCCGCCCATGCCTTTGATCACACCCGCAGGTTCAGTGGGCTATTCCTGTTGGGCCTGGTACTTAACCTAGCGCTGTGAGTGGCTTGCATTGCCCGGGGGGCCTTTTACCGGGCGAGGCTTGACCAGGTACCAGCTGCAGAGGACGAGGCTGCCAAACAGGGTATAGCCAACCATGAAGACCCAGGGCGGGGCCTGGTAGTAGATAAGCTGGTGCAGCCAGTAGCTTATGAAGGAACCGTCATACACCGTTTCCCCCGCCTTTGTCCGCAGTGCCATCTCCCAGCTGGTGAGGGGGCAAATAACGCCGAGCCAGGATTGCACTACGACCACGAGGATGGCGGCGAGGTGAAACAGTCGAAACCACGGGTTGCGCACCCAGCGCCATCCGGCCAGCCTGCCGGCCAGGATAAGCACCAGTCCCAGTACAATAAAGAGAACAACGGCCGCGTGGATGACCAGGATGACATCTGCCGCCAGCCCATAGAATGCGGGGTTGTTCATCGTGTCTCCTGCGCCGGATAGCTGGGGCCATTGGCAACCCTGACTGCGCCAAAAGGCGCCCGGGGCAATGCAGTAAATCGGCGCCGCTGAGATGACAGGTAACTATTGTACCGAGCCGAAATGGGAGCGCAAACAGGGCCCATCCGCCATAGCTCACCGATTCCAAGGCTAGAACGATCCGCCAAGCTCGACACCGTAGTAGGTAGGCGCCGCACGCAGGGCCACCGGGCCGGCGCCGAGGTCGCGATTGATCACGAAGTACTCGGAATTGAATAGATTCCTTGCCATCAACCGCAATTGCCAGCCGTGCTGGTCACTGCCGATGCCGAGATAGAGGTTCGACACCGCATAGGCGGGTTGTTTCTCGCTATCGAGGTTTTGCACGCTGAAGTACTGCTCATCCTGGTAGAGCCACTCGAAGCGGACGCTGGCGTGGCCAATGGCGGGCAGTGGGTGGCGGTACTCGCCGATCAAGCTCACCGTCGTCTCGGGGGCAAGAATGGTGCGATTGCCACTGAGGTCAGTGTCGCCCAGCACGAAATCGCCGAAGCGGGAGCGGCTGAAAGCGGCGTTCGACAGCACCTGCCAGCGCGGGTGGGGCTGCAGTTGTAACTCCAGTTCCAGGCCGCTGCCATCGACCCGGGGGGCGTTGACGGTGCGTGCCAGCCCGTTGCTGATCAACTGAACCTGATAGTTATCGTAGTCGTAGCGGTAGGCGGTGGCGTTGAAGCGGGCCCGTTGCTGCCAGAAAGTCGCTTTCAGGCCGATTTCATAGGACCAGGACGTCTCCTCATCGAAACTCGATTGCTCCGGCGTCGCGGCGGGGTCAAAGCCCCCGGCCTTGTAGCCTCGACTGACGCTGGCATAGGCGAGTAGTTGCTCGGTCCATTGATAATCCAATGCCAGCCGGGGCTGCCACTGGTCCCAGTCCTGGGACAACTGCTGTGCGCCCTCGGTACTGTAGCCCAGGACATTGTTCTGGATAAACCGTGTGGTCACGTTGTCCACCAGCGGCGCGTCGTAGCTATAGTCCTTGCGATCGAGGGTGTAGCGCAAACCACCCTGGGCAGCGAACCGGTCGCCCAGTGGCACGTTGATATCGGCGTATACCGCGTAACTGCGGTAGTCGCCGCGGGTCGCTGAACGCTCCGAAGCATCGCCGTCGCAGGGCCCCAGCACGATAGCGGAAAGCGGGTCGCACACCTGGAACGGCGGCTGCTCCGGAGGCAGTGGCACGGGGGTGCCGCCGATGGTATTGAATTCGTTGTAATTGAGCAGGATATCGGCTTCGACATCCTCGGCGAAGTAGCTCGCACCGACCATCCAGTCGATTTCGCCGTAACTGCCGAGTAGTCGCAGCTCCTGGCTGAACGTCGTCGAGTTGCGATCGCTGAATCCTGCGTTGAGGATGAATAACGCACTGCCGTCGACATCGAACAGGTTGGGGCTGCGGTTGTAATGCCAGGCCGAGATTGACTTGAGTTGCACTTGCGGGTCGATTTGCCAGTCGATATGGAGGCGCGCGTCGCGGCTGCGGTTATTGTCGAAAATCTCCTGGTCGGAAGCCATCTCGCCGGAGAAGGGGTCGGGGCTTACTCCCCCTGCCGCCGCCAGCGCCGGGTCGGTGGTGCCGTAACCAAGGCCACCGGTATCGGTGTTTTCCGCAGACAGGGTCAAGGTTGCATCCAGGGTGTCACTGGCCCGCCACAGCAAGGCCGCACGGCCTGCCCAGGTGTCGCGGTCGCCGACCGGGCGATCGAGCAACACATTGCGATTGTAGCCGTCGTCGGTATGGCGCAGCAGGTTGGCGCGCAGCAGCAGGGTATCGGTTACCAGCGGTGTATTGACGGTAACCGCAGCATCCAGTGAGTCGAAGCTGCCGTAGGCCAGGCGATAATCCACGCTGGTCTCGTCCCGGGGCTGGTTGGTGACGATACTGATGGTCCCGGCTGACGAATTGCGTCCGAACAAGGTGCTCTGGGGTCCGCGCAGTACTTCAACCCGGGCGACATCCATGAACGCCGCACCGGTGGAGTTGATGCGGCCGATGTAGGCGTCGTCGACAAAGACTCCCACACTGGCCTCGCCGCCGATGCCAAAACTGTTGGAACTGATACCGCGGATAGCGAATATAGGGGTGCTGATACCCTGTTCCACGCCGCTGAGCCCAGGTGTATACGCGACCATCGTGTCGATGTTGCTGATCACGGAATCGGCGAGCAATTGCTGGTCTATAACACTGACGCTCATCGGTATGTCCATTACCGACTGGGAGCGGCGCTGGGCGCTCACGACGACCTCCTCCAGTATCCCGGACTCTGCAATGGCATAGGCGGGCAGTAGTACCAAGGTTGTGAGTGTCAGCGATTTGCGCATGGGTGGTCGCGAATTGAGGGTGAGTTAGCGATGGGCTGCTCGACATCTTACCCCAGTCGCAAGTGTTTAGATTCATCTCGGGCTAAAAAGTGTGCGCCCGCATTGCTTTGCTGGCCTGTGCGGTCGCTGGTGCTGATAAATCCTGGTCGACGGCAGCAATCGCTTTAGTAATGGCCTGAACACGCTGTACAATAAGTTCGCGAAAATACAGCGGGAGCACCTCATGAAAAAATTCGTACTTTACCTGACCACAGCCTGGCTGCTGGGATTGTCTTCTTTCAGCACGGCGAGGGTTATAGAAGATTATTCGAAGACCCTCGACGTGTTCAAGTTCTCACCACTGGTGCAGGAGTACTTCGAGAAGTCCTATGGCTATGCCGTCTACCCGAACGTCGGCAAGGGCGCCTGGTTGCTTGGCTTCGCCTACGGTCATGGGCAGGTTTACCGACGTGGCTACGTAACGGGTACTTCAAAGCTGTACCACCTTTCGATCGGGTTTCAGGTGGGAGGGCAGGTTTTCAGTGAGATTATTTTCTTCCAGGACCAGCGAGCCTATGAAGAATTTACCCGTGGCACATTTGAGTTCGACGCCAAGGCAGCAGCCGTCGCGGTCACGGCAGGTGCAACTGCCCAGGGTGGGTCCACCGGGGTTTCCACTTCGTTGAGCGCGGGGCCGAACCAGGCCCAGCAGGGTGGTGCCCGCTATGTGAAGGGGCTGGCGGTATTTGTACAGTCCAAGGGTGGCTTGATCGCCGAGGCGGCACTCGGTGGGCAGCGGATTACCTTTACCCCGATCTCGACGGGCGCCAATTAACTCCGGCGCAATCCCGCAGCACAAGCCAGCGGCGGCGAGATCCCAGCCGCTGATGCAGCCTGCGGCGACAATAAATGGTCAACGCGCCGCAGCGCCGAAGCATTGAGATATTGTGGCTATTCGTTGGTTGCCGCTTCCTTGGCGGCAGTTTTCCTGGCTGAGCTGATGACGATATGTTTGCTCTGCTGATAACCCGAGACGCCATTTTCTATTTTTTCTATTTTGCCACCGCGCTTCAGGAATGACTCGACATCGTCGTCGATTTGCTCACTGGTGCGATTGTTAGACGCTGCTGGCTTCTTCATAGGCTACTGGGTTCCGTTGCTGCGGGAGGGTGACTGTGGCGGCGGCTGGCTGTTGAAGGAGCGCATCGAAAAGCGCCGGGTGCCCCTGAGCAGCAGCTAACGTGCCCCGGCCACGCATTGTCAACCGGGAGGTGAAGTGTATGGTAGCAAGGGGCGGGCTCGAACCGCCGACCCCAGCATTATGAGTGCTGTGCTCTAACCAACTGAGCTACCTTGCCATGGAAGGCGCGCATTCTGGCGATTTGGAAAAGTTTTGTCAAGCTGCAACAGCACCGCCAGCTGCCATCAGCCATCGACTCGGCGTTCTGTAGTTATGCAGCCTGGCGCAGGCGCTACCGTCTTTTCGGCTAGACATTAAACTTGAAATGAATTACGTCGCCGTCAGCGATGATGTAATCCTTACCTTCAAGGCGCCATTTGCCGGCTTCGCGGGCCCCTTGTTCGCCGTTGAACTGGATGAAGTCCTGGTAGGCGATAACTTCAGCCTTGATAAACCCGCGTTCAAAATCGGTGTGTATTTTTCCGGCGCCCTGGGGGGCGGTGGCGCCGATGGGAACGGTCCACGCCCGCACCTCTTTCTCGCCGGCGGTGAAGTAGGTTTGCAGGCCCAGTAGCTCATAACCGGCGCGGATTACCCGATTGAGCCCTGGCTCACTCATGCCCATTTCGGCGAGAAACTCCTGTCGCTCTTCATCGTCGAGTTCGGCGATTTCGGCTTCCAGCTTGTTGCAAATCGGCACCACGATGGCACCCTCACGTGCCGCCAGCGCGACTACCGCGTCCAGCAGAGGATTGTTGTCGAATCCTTCTTCGTCGACATTGGCGATGTACATGGTAGGCTGGCTGGTCAACAGGTGCAGCGTAGCCACCACTGCGCGCTCTTCCGCGCAAAGTTGCAGCGCCCGCACCGGATGGCCCTCATCGAGGTGAGGCTGTATCTTTTCCAGGATGCTGAGCTGGGCCTGGGCCGCCTTGTCACCGCTGCGCGCCACCCGGCTCACCCGCTGTAATTGCTTCTCGACGCTCTCCATGTCGGCGAGCGCCAGTTCGGTGTTGATGATCTCGATGTCTGAGCAGGGATCGATGTCATTGGCCACATGGATCACGTTCGGATCGGTAAAACAGCGCACTACATGAGCTATGGCATCGGTCTCGCGTATAGTGGCCAGAAATTGATTGCCGAGCCCCTCGCCCTTGGATGCGCCCTCGACGAGACCGGCAATATCGACAAATTCCATGGTGGTGGGAACGACCCGCTGGGGTTTGACGATGGCGGCAATGGCGTCCTGGCGGGGGTCCGGCACCGGCACCACGCCGGTGTTGGGCTCGATGGTGCAAAAGGGAAAGTTCTGCGCGGCGATACCTGCCCTGGTCAGGGCATTGAACAGGGTTGATTTGCCGACATTAGGAAGGCCAACGATTCCGCATGTAAATCCCATTGTGGGCTCCGTGAGTTGATGGGTAAAAACATTAAGCCGGGCTGCGCAAAGATGGTCGGCCCCGACGGGAGTTCACCGCGATGATTTTATTCCGTGCTGGCCTTGTACCGATGCAACGCGTTCATCGCTGTTGCGATATTGCCAGTGACGACGTCAGGCATGACATCCAGGGAGGCATCGATAGCACCTAGCAGTGCTGCCCGCTCAGGCTCAGGTGCCCTGGATAGCACGTAGGCGGTTACCAGCGCGCTGCTGCCCGGATGACCAATACCCAGGCGCAAGCGCAGAAAGTCTGCATTGTTGCCAAGTGCGGAGATGGTATCGCGCAGGCCGTTGTGACCGCCGTGACCGCCCCCCTGCTTGAGGCGCGCGACCCCGGCCGGCAGGTCCAGCTCGTCGTGAGCGACGAGTATCTCCCGGGGAGCGATTTTGAAAAAATTGGCCATTGCGGCGACCGCCTGGCCAGAGCGATTCATGAAGGTGGCCGGTGCCAGCAGGCGTACTTCCTGGCCACCAATGCTGATGCGGCCGCAGGCACCGTAAAAACGCTTTTCGGCCACCAGTTCACAGCCCTGGCGAGCAGCCAGGGCTGCAAGCAACCAGTGTCCGGCATTGTGGCGGGTCTGTTGGTATTCGGGCCCGGGATTACCCAGGCCAACCAGTAACCGAATGGCCATTGTGCTGGGAAGTGACTGATTCGGCGGAAGCGCTTACTCTTCGCCGTCCTCGGCTTCGGCGTCGTCCGCCCCGCCGCTGCTCGCTTCATCTTCCTCGGTATCAATGGTCTTCTGCGCTGCCACAGAGGCGACGGGCAGATCGTGGTCCTCGCCATAGCTGAGTGCAACGCTTTCGACGTTTTCGGGGAGGGCGATATCCGACAGGTGAAGAATGTCACCCAGTTTCATCTCGAGCATATCGACTTCGATAAACTCGGGCAGGTCGTCGGGCAGACAGCTGACCTCGATTTCCACCATATTGTGCTGGATTCGGCCGCCCTCAATTTTGACACCGTGGCACTGCTCTTCATTGATAAAGTGCAGGGGTACGTGAACCTGCAGTTTTTTGCTGCGGTCGACGCGTAAAAAGTCGGCGTGCAGGATTAGGGGGCGGGCCGGGTGGCGCTGCAGATCCTTGAGGATGGCCAGTACCACCTTGCCGTCGATGTTGATATCCAGAACCGAGGAGAACAGGGCTTCGTTCTCGGCCGCCTTGGCCATTTCGCGGTGCAGGATCATAATCGACTGCGGCTGGTCCTTGCCGCCGTAGATTATAGCGGGCATCATTTCGTCGTTACGACGCAGGCGGCGGCTCGCACCTTTCCCCAAGTCGTTACGGACCTTCGCATTGATAACGATATTGTCTGACATCGTCATTTCTCCTGAAAAAAGCAATGCCGGCCCTGCGACCGGGCCGGCATTGCGGGTTGGTTTACGGTCTAGTCAAAGGAGTCGAACATGGCGCTGATCGACTCTTCGTTGCATACCCGCCGAATCGCCTCGGCCAGCAACGGGGCCATGGTCAGTTGTCGAATACGCTCACAATTGAGGGCTTCGTCGCGCAGGGGAATGGTGTCGGTGACAACCAGTTCATCCAGCTCCGATTTATCAATATTCTCGATTGCCTTGCCCGACAATACCGGGTGCGTACAGTAGGCAACGACCTTCAGCGCGCCCCGGGCTTTCAACGCTTTCGCCGCCTGGCAGAGGGTCCCGGCCGTGTCGACCATGTCGTCCATCAACAGGCAGGTGCGGCCTTCGACCTTACCGATGATGTTCATGATCTGGGCTTCATTGGCCTTGGGGCGGCGCTTGTCGATAATTGCAAGGTCGGCGTCGTTGAGCTGTTTGGCCAGGGCGCGGGCGCGCACCACGCCGCCGATGTCCGGCGATACCACCATCATGTTATCGTACTGTTGCTTCTCGATATCTTCTATCAAAACCGGCGAGCCGTAGGCATTGTCCACCGGGATGGCGAAAAAGCCCTGGATCTGTTCAGCGTGCAGGTCTACGGTGAGTACCCTGTCCACCCCGACCTTGGCGATCATATCGGCGACGACCTTGGCGCTGATGGGCACCCGTGCTGAGCGCACCCTGCGATCTTGCCGGGCATAGCCGAAATAGGGCACCACCGCGGTAATGCGGCCCGCTGATGCTCGACGCAGCGCGTCGGCAATCAGCAACAGTTCCATAATGTTGCGATTGGGAGGAGCGCAGGTGGGCTGGATGATGAAGACGTCGTGACCGCGCACGTTGTCCTTGAGTTCGACGTTGATCTCGCCATCGGAGAAGTTGCTGACCTTGGCCGCGCCCAGTGGTTCGCCCAGTCTATCCGCAACGCGTTTCGCCAGCGCCGGGTTGGCATTCCCGGTAAATAGCTTGAGTTTTGACACGGACTGGTACCTGCTGGAATCAGTGTAGCGAATTGGAGGCCTGGTAAGGTTTTTGCTTGTGCTAGTGATGGCTATGCACGCCTATGGCTTAAAGTGGCTGGGGCGGCAGGATTCGAACCTGCGCATGCCAGGATCAAAACCTGGTGCCTTACCGCTTGGCGACGCCCCAAATAAACTTCACTTGCGTGGCTGCAGCGCCTGGTAGAGGGGAGACTCGTTGACCCCCTGCGCCACAAACCAACGCCACTTGGCTGGAACTTCCTCCCCGGCCGACAGAGCGCTGGCCCGGGACGAAAAAGCTACAAAGCCGCAACCACCGGTACCTGTCATTCGCGCCGCGCCGAACGCTTCCAGCCAGTCTAGCATCTCGCCAACCGCAGGAAACAGGCGCCGGGTAACAGGCTCGCAGTCGTTTCGACCACCCGGATTTCGAAAGGCCGCTAATGTAATGGGTTGCGTGTTACGTGTCAAATATTTGTCGGCAAAAACGGCTGCGGTGGGCACCTGTTCGCCGGGGTCGACCACCAGGAACCACTGCCGTGGCAGCACCACGGGGGTCAGGGTTTCGCCGATGTCCTCGGCCCAGGCGCTTTGGCCCTTCACAAACACGGGCACGTCGGCCCCGAGGGCGAGGCCAAGTCGCGCCAATTGAGCCGTGCTAAGGCCGCACTCCCACAACTGGTTGAGGCCCACCAGGGTTGTCGCGGCATCGGAGCTGCCGCCGCCGAGGCCACCGCCCGCGGGCAGTCTTTTTTCAAGGTGGATATCGGCGCCCCAGGCGCAGTGGCAGGCGTCCAGCAGCAGGCGCGCGGCGCGAAAAACGAGATTGTCCGCGGTGGCCACGCCATCGATAGCGCTGTGCAACCCCAGCTTGCCATCATCTCGGCGCTGCAACTCGATCGTGTCACCGTAGTCCAGCAGTTGGAACACGGTTTGCAAGCGGTGGTAGCCGTCGGCGCGGCGTCCGATCACATGCAGGAACAGGTTCAACTTGGCTGGCGCGGGTAGCACCAGGCGGGCAGGGGTGTGGGTCATTGGGTGCGTTTGAATTGCCAATTGTGGTAGAGCAGGGTGAGCCGGGTTTCGGGGCGGTTCATGACCATTTTTCGAGGCAGCCAGAGGTCGTCGATGCGGGTGAAATCGAGGTAATCGATATGCCAGCCGCCCTGCTGCAGATTGGCGAGGCGCCCGAGTTCGACCCGCTGTTGTTGTATGGGTAGATCGGGGGAAGGCAGGCCCCGCGCCCAAAACTGCAGAGCGCTGACTGGAATCTGCCAGCCGGTCAATTGCTCCAGCAGTAACTCAGGGCTGGCGGCACGGTAAACGCCGTCCTTGGTGCGCAGTTGTACCCCGTGATCATTGCCGTCAACCAGCACGGTGCCGATTCCCAGGGGGCCGGACAAGCGCAGTTTGTAGTGGTCCTGTTGCTGTTGCCAGCTAAGCTGGGCGCTGTTACCGCGGCCCTCAGAGCGCAGGCCGATCTTGCCTTCCACCTGCCAGTTGTCGAGTGCCTGCAGTTGCTTTTGATGCAGGCTGAAGTCCGATTCGGGAAGCTGGCGTGGAGGCGTTGCGCATGCGGTGACCAATAATACTGCGAGCATGGAAACCGTAAGGTGAAAATGTGATCGCAACCCGGGCATCAGTCAGTGGCCTGCACTTTCCCGGTGACGTTGAAGCGTATCAGTGTTTCAATCAGCACTTCGTGCTCGGGGTCGCTGGCGTAGCCTTCCTTCCACACAGTGATGGCTTGCTGCTGTTGGCCCAGTTGCCACAGTACTTCTCCCAGGTGTGCGGCGATTTCAGTGTCCGGGTATAGGTCGTAGGCGCGCTGCAGATAGTCAAGTGCCAGCTCCAGATTGCCGACCCGGTACTTCACCCATCCCATCGAGTCCAGCACGGTAGGATCGTTGGGGCTCAATTCCAGTGCCTGCTCGATTAAGCGCGTCGCTTCCTCAAAGCGCTGGGAGTGATTGGTCAAGATGTAACCCAGAGCATTGAGGGCGCTGGCGTTATCCGGTTCCAGCTCGATGATCCTGCGCAGGTCTGCTTCGGCCTGGGGCAGGTTCCCCTGTTTTTCGACTACCAGGGAGCGGGTATAGAGCAGGTTTGTTGCATCCGGGTACCTCGCCAGGGCTTCCTCCAGCAGCTCCAGCGCAGCTCCGGCTTGCTGGTTTTGTACCAGTATTTCCGCTTCCAGGATATACAGTTCGGGTGCTGCCTGGGGGTAGTGGCGGCGTTGGTCGGCGTAGAACCGGCGCAACTGCGCCTCCTTGCCCTGCGCGAGCATGATTGCGGCGAGCTGATTCATTGCCGGCAGGAAGTCCTGGCCAGGCCTGACCATCTTGAAGTGAGTTATCGCCGCTTGCAGCTGGTCGGTTTCCCGGGCCATCAAGCCAAGGTAATAATGTGCCTCGGACTCACGCTGGCCCATTTCCAGCAACTGCAGGAAGTAGCGCTCGGCGTCGTCATAGCGGTCCAGCTCACGACTGATCAGGCCGAGGGAAAAAACGAGGTCGGCGTCGTCCGGGGCCTGCCGTGACAGGATTTCGAACTGTTCCCGTGCCGCTGGCAGGTCAGATTGGGTAAGCAGGCGCGCATAGAGCAGCCGCATGCGCCGGTTCTCGGGGTGTGCGAGGAGGCTCTGATGCAGCAGTTCCATGGCTTCCTCGCCACGATCCATTTGCTGCAACAAGGTCGCCTCGAGCACAACCGGTTGCGATTCACCGGGCGCAGCGGCACGCGCCTGCCGCGCCGTGCGCAGGGCGGCTTCCTTGTCGCTGCTCTGCTGCACGATGCTCTTCGCCATCAGCAGTTCTATGTCGTTCGGCTGCTCGGCCAATGAGCGTTCGATCGAGCCGAGCAGTGCCTGCTGTCGCGCCTGGGAAAATTGCAGTGACTGTGCAGCGATGGCGGTGTAGGCAGCCTGGCCACCGAAGTTCGCGGATAGCTTCATCTGGACGAAAGCCTCGTCGAGCTCGCCCTGCTCGGCAAGAGCCAGTGCATAAATGAAATGCGGCTCGGAATTCTCAGGCTCCAGTTCGATCCATAGCTCAGCCATCTGTGCGGCGACCTCGGTGGCGCCAAGGTACTGCGCCAGATGCGCTGCACGGGCTGTGACCTGAATGTCGCGGGTCTCGTATGCCTGGTAGACATAGTTTTGCAGGGCGAGTTCGTAGTTATTCTGGTGGCCCGCCATTTCGGCCACCAACAGGTCGTACAGGGTGTCAGCCGGTATGGGTCGGCTGGGGGTGGGCTCGGGTTGGGCGATCACGGTTGCCGGCTCATCTGCTGTCTGCACCTGGGCCGGTGCCTGATCCTCCTGGTCCAGGCCGCTGCAGGCGGAAATCATCAGCCAAAGTGCAGCAATAACGAAGCGGTGGAACACAAAACCCCCACGTGGCAAAAGCCGGTTAGTTTGATGGCGCCCAATATAACCCTGTTCCTGTAGAGCGTCACTGGAAAAATGGTACCGTCTTGGGCACCACAGCAAGCATAACAATCAAAACAATAGCACCCGGGAGCGCTTCTGGAAGCTCCTCTATCTCTGGGCGTAATTGCGGGCGCTAGTCCCTATATTGTCTGTGTCACGCTTATTGTCGCAGGATTTAGCTGTTGTCGGTTCGGATTTGCTAGAATGTTCGGCTGGCGATCCCGGGGCAAGTAAAAGCTGGTCCCGCTTAACGACTGCACGAGTGGTTTTAATGCTGATTTTGAAGACAATCCAGGCTTCTCGCCGTTGCTGTTTGCAACTCCTGCGCTCAGCTCTCGTGTTGATTTCGGTCTGCTAGCAGGGCTTAGATGACGTTCTTGGTAGTTGGGATGAACCACAATTCGGCGCCGCTGGCTGTGCGGGAGCAGGTTGCTATTGCCGGCGAGCAACTGGTGGATGCCCTGGCGGACGCCCGCGCCCAGCGTGGGATCGCTGAGTTGGTAATCCTGTCTACCTGCAATCGCACCGAGGTTTTTTGCCTGCTCGAGGATGGGGCTGACCCCGAAGCGCCGCTGGCGTGGCTGGGGCGCTATCATCATCTACAGGTTCCGGAACTGGCGAGTTATTGCTACATCCATCGTGACCGTGATGCGGTTCGTCACCTGATCGAGGTCGCCAGTGGTCTCGATTCCATGGTGCTGGGTGAGCCCCAGATACTGGGGCAAATGAAGTCCTCGTTCGGCCTCGCCCGGGAAGCTGCTGCGGTCGGTCCGGTCCTGACACGCCTGTTCCAGCATGGCTTTTCCGTAGCCAAGCGGGTGCGTACCGATACCGCTATCGGTGAGAATCCAGTGTCGGTTGCCTTCGCCGCGGTCAATATGTCCCGGCACATTTTTACCGACCTGTCCCGCGCCTGCGCCCTGCTGATCGGCGCTGGCGAAACCATCGAACTGGTGGCGACCCACCTGGTCCAACAGGGTGTCAGGAAAATTACCGTGGCCAATCGCACCCTTGGCCGGGCGCGGGAAGTCGCGCAGAAGTTCGATGCCCACGCCGTGCTGCTGTCGGAAGTGCCGGAGCAACTGGTGGCTGCGGATATCGTGATTACCTCCACCGGTAGCCAGCTGCCCATACTGGGCAAGGGTGCGGTGGAGTCGGCACTCAAGAAGCGCAAGCATCGGCCGGTTTTTATGGTCGATATCGCTGTACCCCGCGATGTTGAGCCCGAGGTCGGGGAACTCGCCGATGTCTACCTCTACACCGTGGACGATTTGCGCGGCATCGTGGAGGAGAACAAGCTCAGCCGGCAAAGCGAGGCACGTAAGGCCGACGGTATTATCGCGCAGGGCGTCGAAGACTACTTCAGTCATCGGCGCAGTCTGGATACGGTTGAGATTCTAAAGCACTACCGCAAGCAGGCGGAGCAAACCCGGGAATCCGAACTCGAAAAAGCCCTGCGCCAATTGCAGCGTGGCGATGACCCGGAGCAGGTGTTGCAACAGTTTTCCCGCGGCTTGACCAACAAGTTGATTCACCAGCCAAGCGTAAGCCTGAAGAAGGCCGGCAGCGAGGGGCGCCTGGAAGTGGTGGGCTGGGCGCGCGAGCTATTTGGCCTTGACCATAAGCAGGACAAAAACGAGGATCTATGAAAGCATCGATTAGCGCCAAGCTGGAGACCCTGGTAGAGCGCCATGAAGAAATTGGCGCCTTGCTGAGCGACCCCGATATTATTTCGAAGCAGGATCGGTTTCGCGACCTGTCCCGGGAGTACGCCGAAATAGAGCCGGTGGTGAAGGCCTTCGGGGCCTATCGGGAAGCGCTGGGGGATATCGACGCGGCGAAAGCACTGCTGCACGATGGCGACGCCGACATGCGAGAGATGGCCCAGGAAGAACTCGCCCTCGCTGAGCAATCGCGGACTTCCCTGGAGCAGGAACTGCAGCGCCTGATGTTGCCCCAGGACCCCCGGGACCGTGCCAATGTATTTCTTGAGATTCGTGCTGGCACCGGCGGTGATGAGGCGGCGATTTTCGCCGGCGACCTCTACCGGATGTACAGTCGCTATGCTGAACTGCGAGGCTGGCGCAGCGAGATTATCAGCGAGCGCCCGGGAGAGCACGGGGGCTACAAGGAAATCGTGCTGAGGATAGCGGGCTCGGCGGTATATTCCCGACTTAAATTCGAATCGGGTGCGCACCGTGTGCAGCGGGTACCAGAAACCGAATCACAGGGCCGCATCCACACCTCCGCCTGTACCGTGGCGATACTCGCCGAGGTTGAACAAATCGATGAGATCGATATCAACAAGAACGACCTTCGCATCGATACGTTCAGGGCCTCAGGGGCGGGCGGCCAGCACGTCAACAAAACTGACTCGGCAATTCGGATCACCCATTTGCCGACCGGCGTGGTGGTCGAGTGCCAGGATGAGCGCTCGCAGCACAAGAACCGGGCGCGGGCCATGTCGCTGCTACAGGCCCGCCTGCTCGACAGCGCCCAGGCAGCCCAGAGCCGGGAACAGGCCGATGAGCGGCGCAGTCTGGTGGGCAGTGGGGATCGCTCGGAGCGTATTCGCACCTACAACTTCCCCCAGGGGCGCGTGACCGACCACCGCATAAACCTGACCCTGTACAAGCTCGACGAGGTCATGCAGGGTGGGCTGGACGACGTTATCCAGCCCCTTATCGACGAGCACCAGATGGACCTGCTGATGGCCCTGGGCGATTGATGCGAGGCCCTAGCATCAGGGAGTTACTCGCTGGCCACAGCGCGTTGCCCGGCGACAGCTCCCGGCTGGATGCAGAGCTGTTGCTGGCGCATGCGCTGGGCAAGCCGCGGGTCTTCCTGCGGGCCTGGCCGGAGCTGCAGCCCGACGATGACCAGCTGCATTGCTTCCGGCAGTTGCTGCAGCGGCGCATGCGGGGCGAGCCGGTGGCCTATCTGCTGGGTTCACGGGAGTTCTGGAGTCTTGATTTGAGCCTGAATTGCGCCACCCTGATTCCCCGGGCTGAAACCGAAACCCTGGTGGAGCTGGCTTTGGGGCAATTTGGCGAATCTGCGATTCGCGCTCTCGACCTGGGCACCGGTTCTGGCGCGATTGCGCTGGCGCTGGCCAGCGAGCGGCCGACATGGCACATCGAGGCGATCGATATCGTGCCTGATTGCGTTGCTGTAGCCCGCGCCAATGCCCATCGACTCGGCCTGGAGAACGTACATTGTGTAGTCGGTGACTGGTGCCAGGGCATCGCAGGCGGCTACCAGCTAATTGTCAGTAACCCGCCCTACATCGATGCCGAGGATAGTCATCTCGAACAGGGTGACCTGCGGTTCGAGCCCCGCGCGGCGCTGGTGGCAGCCGAGCACGGGCTGGCGGCAATCAGGCAGGTAGTGACCCAGGCGGCGGTCCGCCTCGAGCCCGGTGGCTGGTTGATGCTGGAACACGGCCACGACCAGCGCGCTGCCTGCGGTGACTTGTTTGCCGCCGCGGGTTACACCGACGTTGAGTGCCTGCAGGATCTCGCCGGACACGACCGGGTGACGAAGGGGCGCCGACCGGTGCAGCCGCGATGATAATTTTGAGCGACGAGCAGTTGTTGCGCTACAGCCGGCAAATCATGTTGCCGGACTTTGATGTGTCGGGCCAGCAAGCCTTGCTGGGTGCACGGGTCATGGTGGTCGGGCTCGGGGGTCTCGGTTGCCCGGCCGCTATGTACCTGGCCAGTGCCGGTGTCGGCCAGTTGGTGCTGGTCGATCATGACCGGGTCGAGTTGAGTAACCTGCAACGTCAGATCGCCCACTCCTTCGCCACTATCGGTGAAACCAAGGTCGACTCCGCGGCGCGTACCCTGCGGGGACTTAACCCCGATATCGAATTGCTGACCATAGCCGAGCGCCTGGAGGGGGGGCTGGTGCTTGACTGGGTGCAGCGTGTCGACCTGGTGGTGGACGCCAGCGACAACCTGCAGACTCGCCTCGCGCTGAATGCCGCCTGTGTGCAACAGCGGGTGCCGCTGGTGTCGGCGGCGGCGATTCGCAGCGAGGGTCAGGTTGCGGTGTTTGATGCCCGGCGCCCCGAGTCCCCCTGCTATCGCTGCTTGTATAGCGCCGCTGCCGAAGCGGGCTCCAGTTGCAGTGAGAGTGGCGTGATGGCGCCGTTGACGGGCATCATTGGTGCGGTGCAGGCGATGGAGGCAATCAAGATCCTCAGTGATTACGGCGAGCCGCTGCTGGGGCGCCTGCTGCTATTCGATGCCAAATTCATGGAATGGCAGGAGTTGGCATTGCCGCGCAACCCGGCGTGCCCGGAGTGTGCTGCCTGATCCTAAAAACCGCAGTGGAACGCTTTGATGATCAATGGCGGCTACAGCGGCGCTACCGTGTCAGCGCCGGCTGCGGTTTTGGCAGCGCTGACCCGGTTGAGGCGCCACAGCAGCGCCGCTGCTGCCAGGGTCAGCCCGACGATCAGTCCTATCCACATACCGCTGACTCCCCGGGCCGCGAATCCAGCAGCGCCATAGGTTAGCGTGTAGCCCAGGGGCACAGCGACTCCCCAGTAAGCGATGAGCGTCAGCCAGAACGGGATTCGGGTGTCACGATAGCCACGCAGGGCACCCAGTGAGCACGCCTGCAGCGCATCGGAGAACTGGAACAGCGCCGCCCATAGCAACAGGCCGCTGGCGATGCGCCTCAACTCCTCGTTTTCGGTGTACCAGCTGGTGATGGTTTCGCCGCCGAAGACCAGCACCATAAATGCCAGTACCGGCGCAACCAGGCTCAGCTTAAGGGCTTGCAAGGCCGCGAAACGGGCCTGGTCCGGCTGGCCCGCGCCGAGGTGGTGTCCAACCCGCACGGTGGTTGCAATGCTGATGCTGAAGGGCACCATAAAGAACAGCACCGATATGTTCATGGCAACATGATTCGCCGCCACGGTAATGGCGCCCAATGGTGCCAGCAGCAGCGTAGTGGCTGAAAACAGCGCCGTTTCGGCAAAGCTGGTAAGGGCTATCGGCCCCCCCAGCGCCAGCAGCCGGCGCAGGCTGGCCGGGTGGGGTGCGCTCCACTGGCGAAAAAGCCCTAGCCTGGTAAACCGCGGGTGGCGATGAACGACCGCCGTCAGTACCACTGCCTGCAGCACCAGCAACAGGGCGGTAGCGCTGGCGCAACCGGCGCCGCCCTGGGCATCGATACCGCCATAGCCGTAGATAAAAACCGCGTTGAGGGGAACATTCAGCAGCAGAGCAGCGAGGCTGGTCAGCATGACCGGCCGGGTAAAGCCGTGACTTTCCGCGGTGCCGCGCATACACAGGTACCAGGCCAGTGCGGGCATCGCCAGTGCGAGGGTGTCCAGATAGCGGTCAGCGATAGGGTGTGCTGCGCCGGTATTGCCGAGCACTGCCAGCAGGCCGTCGGCATGGTACAGCAATAGCAATGGCAGCGGGCACAACAGCAATGCCATCCACACCGCCTGTTGCGCGGTGCGCCTTGCGCGCTGCGGATCGTCGGCGCCGATCGCGTGTGCCACCAGGCTGGTGTTGGCAATCAGCAACCCGGCAAAAGCCACATAGAGCGGAACCCATACGCTGGCGCCCAGGGCAACACCAGCCAGGTCGACTGCGCTGTAACGACCAGCCATAACCGTGTCGGTTACCGCCATGCCGACCTGCGCCAGTTGACTGATCAATATCGGCCAGGCGATTTGTAACAGCTGTATTCGTTCTTGAAGGCCCTTGGACCTGGAATTCGGCATTGCTGGCGGCTATTCGCAAACAGGTTGTCGTGGTCGCAGCATTGGCCCCAGCTAGCGGGGCCGCTGGCTCCTGGAGATCAGCAAACCGCGGTGAAGAAGTATCCAGGCCGATAGTGTCCCGGTGCCATTCGACGTTATTGCCCGGAAGCCGACATTCTAGGCGAGGCCAGCGGTGCTTCCAAGCTCATCGTGCTATTGTTTTCTGCCCCCAAACCAGCGATTCAGCCAGTAATCGAGGCTGACGTAACGACCGCCGCCAAGTTTCAGTAGTGCCAGTAACATCACGAAATAGGTCACGGCGAACTCGATGCCGTTGTTGAGTATGACCAGCGAGCCGCGGCCGGTGAGCCAACTGTAATTGCCATGCTCCTTGAGAATCTCGCGGGCTGCTTGCAGGCGCTCGGCCGACTCCTCAACCCTAGTATTGGCAAAGGGCGCGGATGGGTCTGCTATCGCCTGCCAGCCATTCTCGCTATGAACCGTCAACGCGGCCACGGCCATGGTTACCAATAGGGGTATCGTGATCCATCGCACCAGAATGCCCGCAGCCAGGAAGATCGCGCCCAGCAGCTCGGTCCAGCCGGCCAGGAAAGCCATCAAGCTTGGCAGCGGCAAGCCGAGGCCCCACTCCGGATTGCCAAACCACTCCACGGTATTCGGGTGGGGCATGAAGGTCGAGCCATCAATTTTTTGGCTCCCTGCCATCCAGAGTACTGGAACGAGATAAATTCGCAGGGCCAGTGACGGCAGGCCGTCAAGGTGTTTGCCCAGGGTGCACAGTAGCTGGTCGGCGGTGTAGTAGAGGGTGGAGAGTTTTTCCATGGCGGATTTTCCGGCTGTGGGGTTCTGGGCTGTCGCTTGTTCTCCTTCCGTATGCGCTTGCCCGTTGTGCCCGACGAAGCCCCCGGGAGGGGAGGGGGAGTGGGTAAAAAAATCTGACCAGCGATGTGCTGAAAAGTGCCGTACTCCGTGATGGTACAATTTTTGAGGGTTAAGGGGTCGCGCCAGCATCAGCAACTATACGCTCGACAACGGCGCCGCTGGCACAGTCACAGTCGAGCATTGACGCGAGTTTCAGGTGCTGTTCGTCAGTTATCTGGTCCACCCGAACCCGCAGTTGCAGGCTATGGCAAAGCCTCACCAGGGTGGCCAGTTTTTGCAAGTCCCGCTTTTGGGTGCCGGCGGATTTTATCCATGGAATGGAAAACCCGACCTCGTCGAAAAGTTCGCTGCGCAGCAACTCAAAGGCCCGGGCTGAGTCACTGAAGTTGTCTAGGCCCAGGGTGAACCCGAGCTGTCTGAGTTGGGTCAGCCGGGTGCGGCTGAGGTCGAGCTCAGACAGCAGTTCCTGCTCATCAAAACTTAGCAGGAACTGGTCTGCGCGAGCGCCGCTGGAGGCGATGAGGCTGCTGGCGAATTCCATAAACCTCGGCGCATAGAAATGTTCCGACGTAACCCTGATATTGATAGGCCCGTGTAACCCCTTACCAGCACCTGTCCCAAAGCGGCAGCCCTCCCGCAGTAGTTGTTCGCTCAGAGCCTTTGCGATGCCTGTTTGCGAGGCCATCGAAAAGAGCGCCGTGCTGTTGCGGTATTGACTCGGAAGATCGGGCCAGCAAGGCAGCAGGCGCAAGCCCGCAGGGGTCATTCCGGGGATTGCAATTACCGGCTCTGCGCTCAGGCTGAAGTTGTTCTTGCGCTGTGCCTCATGAAAACTGGTGACAAAAACCCGGTTCGACCTGTCTGCAGGGGAATCCGCTGTGGCCTTCGCGGCGTCGTGAATCTGGAAGCCGTCGCCACCGGATTGCTGGATAATCCTGGCGGCTTGCAGGGCCAATTCCATCAGCCCCTCCAGCGTCACCGCATGCTGCGGGTAGAGTGCTATGCCGATGCTGGCGCTGGTTTGCATCTCTCGCTCATCGATAGTGAGCGGCTGCTGCACCAGCTTTAACAGCTTGCCGGCCATATTGGAGGCGGCTTCTTCGCTTTCGTTGTCGATGTTTTTCAGCAGCATGACAAACTGCTGTTCGCCCCACCGGGAAATCATGGTCTGGCTGGGTACCGCCCGGATTATGCGGGACGCCATTGCCTGGATGAGCTGATTGCAGCGCTGCCGACCGTAGCGACGCTGCAGAGCTTCCAGTTGGTCCAGCCGGACAAGCAATACCGCATGCCTGGCCGCCTGGTCGAGTTCTTCAAAGCATTCATGCAGCAGGTGCAGTTCGGGAAGTCCGGTTAGTCCGTCAGCCTGGCCCACTGTTCCCCGGGGTGAGGATTCCCGCAGTGAAACCAGGGTCAGTGCCCGATGGTCAACGATGTAGCGGCGACTGCTGAGTTCGAGGCCCGCCTCGCCCGAATCACTACTGCGGGGAAAGTGGATGGGTTTATTGGTGGATTCGCGTAACAGGCTGTCGCTGTCGCTGCCTGAACCCAATACCAGTGACAGTGGCTTGCCAACGATCTCTTCGCGCTTGGGACCGAGAATGCGCTGTGCGCTCTCGTTGCAAAACAATATCCTGCCCCCCTCGCAGACCAGTATGCCGTCGAAGCTTGCTTCCAGCAGCCGCCACCATTCGGGCCTGACGCTAACGCTCACTGTTTTTGGTGCCAGGTTTTCGGTTGCCGTGGTTGTTTGGTCCGGTAGGGTCAGTGGCTCGTTTTCCCCGGAGCGGCGTTGGCCGAAAGCAAGCAACAGCGCCAGGCCCAGCACCGCAACTCCGGGCAAGCTGGAAGCGGCGAATGGAAGCTGCAGTGCCATTGGCGGATAGATGCCCGTGACCGGCGCGACGCGCTCCAACAGTTGCGGCCAGGCAAAGGCGCCGTAAAGCAGCAGCCCGGCGATTAGCAGCAGCATGCGCTTTTCACCGGCGCGCAAACTTATCGCGAAATAAACCAGCAACAGCAGTAGTGTGAGGCACTCCATGATGGCAAGGCCGTAGAAACTGAGGCCAAAATCGAATGCCGCTAACAACATCACGAGTACGGTAGCGCCGATCGCGAGCCAGCGACTGACGATGATTGGGTTTGGGCTGGTATGAGGGGGCCAAACCGTTCGGCTGTACAAGAGTAGTGCGACCAGGAAACTGGCCTGGCAAAACAGCGGCGCCATTTGCAGCACGCCAGAGCGTGAATCGTTGACCGGGGCCAGCAGCAATAGCCAGCCCTGTTGGGTCGCGGCATAGAGGGTGCCAGTGAGGACTACCAGTGCCAGTGGCAGTCTTTGCGATCCGGGTTGCGCACGTCCAGACAACAGGGATAGCAGCAAAACCAGCAGGCCGCCAAGGCTCGCCCCGGCGACGAAAAGGCGCCGGTTGGAGCTGTGTTGATGCGACCAGGAGTCGACCAGGGTGCCATTGAAACCAGTTTGCCAGGGGCGGCTCAGCTTGAGGTATAGCTCGGCGCTGGCGTTGGCCTCCACGGTAATCGGAAAATCCATGGTCGGGAGGCGCCCTTCTCTGCCTGCAGTGCCGCTGGGACTCAGGCCCAGTTTTTTGATGTAGGGGCCGCTGATGATGTACAGCTGGGCATTGCGGGCCTGGGCTGAATCAACCTCGAGCCACAGGGTTCTTTTGCGCGCCGAGGGGTTGTCCAGCGCCAGTCGTAACCAAAAGGTTTGCAGCGGTGCCAGTGGCGGCCGGAATTGGCCTTGTGGCGTAAACTGGTAGCGTTGCTCGCGGATTTGCTGCAGATCGGCGCTACCGCTGGGGTCGACGTAGACCGACCATTCGCTATGCAGCGGCATGCGAAAGTGGTCAGCCGCCGGTATCTGCAGTGCCAGCCCGAAACCGCTGTGCAGCAGCAACAGCAGCGCAGCGAGCCAGCGGCAGCGCCGGGTTGAATGACGAGTCCCTGTTAAGACCATGTTGTTCCGTCGTGCGCAGCTCTTCCAGGTGGTGGCGTCGGAGCAATCCGCGGGATGTATGGGTGACAGTGCGCGCTGGCGACGCGTTTTTCTTTTCCCGTTGGCGTCGACCACAGCGCTCTGGAATGAGTCTACCACGGGTTTCCGACAGGCTCCTAGCATGCTTGCAATGACGAATTGGCCGACAAGTGGTAGACTCGCGGGCTATCTGGGGCAGGTGCCCGAGCCAATTCAATCAGGTTTTCCAAAATTATATGCGCAAGTTGTTTGGTGTAGGCAAGAAAAAAGAGGCTGTCGCTGCCCAGCCGGCGGTAACTCCACAGGCAAGCCGGCCCGGCGGGCGCAAGCGCCAGCTTCACCCGCAAAAGGCCTGGGACGTATCCCGGTTTGAAGTAGCCCCCAGCGAGGGTCAAACCCGCTTTCACGACCTTGGCCTGCGAGTCGAGTTGATGCATGCGATAGCCGATCTCGGGTTCCAGTACTGCTCGCCGATTCAGGCACAGATCCTGCCTTACACTCTCGACGGCTACGATGCGATTGGCAAGGCGCAAACCGGTACCGGAAAAACCGCCGCGTTTCTGATCACGGTGATTACCGATTTGCTCAACAACCCTGTGGAAGAGACACGCTACGTGGGTGAGCCCCGTGCTTTGATCATTGCCCCGACCCGTGAATTGGTGGTGCAAATCGGGGAAGATGCGCGCAATTTGTGCAAGTACACTGATCTGGAAACCGCGGTGCTGATAGGCGGTGTCGACTACAGTCGGCAGCTGAAGAAGGTCGAAGACAGGGTGGTTGACATTGTTATCGCCACGCCCGGCCGGCTGCTGGATTTCAGTCGTCGCGGCGATCTCCATCTGGATCTGGTCGAGGTGATGGTTATCGACGAGGCAGACCGTATGCTGGACATGGGGTTTATTCCCCAGGTCAAGCAGGTGATATCCCGCACGCCTCCCAAGAGCAAGCGCCAGACGCTGCTGTTCAGCGCCACTTTCAACCAGGATGTACTCAACCTCTGCAAGCAGTGGACGATCAACCCCATCATGGTGGAAATCGAGCCAGAGCGCGTAGCCACGGATTCGGTGGAGCAGAAGGTGTACCTGGTGAGTGCCAATGAGAAATTCCCCCTGTTGCGCAACCTGCTACGGCAGGACGGTGTCGATTCCGCCATCGTATTCGCCAATCGCCGGGACACCACGCGGCGCATCTTCGAAAAGCTGAAGCGCTCGGGTGTCAGCTGCGGAATGCTCTCCGGCGAAGTGTCGCAGGCCCTGCGCAGTCGCACCCTTGATGACTTTAAAAAGGGCAATATTGGTGTGCTGGTGGCAACCGATGTTGCCGGTCGCGGCATTCACGTCGACAATGTCAGTCACGTCATCAATTACGATCTGCCCGAGGATCCGGAAGATTACGTTCACCGCATCGGGCGCACCGGACGGGCAGGGAAAACCGGCACCTCGATTACCTTTGCCGGTGAAATGGATTCATTCCTGCTGCCCGATCTCGAAGCGCTGCTTGGTAGCAAGCTGAGTTGCGAGCATCCCCCCGCCGAATTGCTGCCGGTGCACTAAACGGGGAGCGGGTTCAGCCTGTGGGCGGTAATCCCGTGCGCACGTCCCTGACCCAGTAGGCTGTCGCACCGCACACCGCTGCCGGCATGACGACGAGATTAAGTAGCGGAATCATCGTTCCCAGCATGACCGCGCCGCCAAAACCCAGGGAGGTGAGGCGCTGCTGGCGAGCGGCCTGCTTGACCCTGGAAAAGCTCATGGCGTGGTTATCGATCGGGTAATCCAGGTACTGCAAAGCCATCATCCATGAGGCCACCAGAAAGCCCAGCGGCGCGGCGACGGCGTTTATCCCGGGAACCATCGAGAGTACGAACACGCCAAGCAACAGGGGTACGAAGTAAAGCAGTTTGCGCAGCTCGCGGCCAATACTGCGAGGCACCAGCAATAAAATGCTCTTCCAGTTGTTCTCGGTCGCAAGTGCGGCGCCGGTAAGCAGGTGCTCGGTTTTCTCGGCGAGGTAGCCGTTGAATGGAGCAGCTATGAGATTGGCGATGATACTGAAACCATAACCCACGAACAGCAGTGCCAGCAGGAAGAAAACGGGCCACAGGAGCCAGGACAACCACTCGAGCCAGTCCGGCAGCCAGCCCGACACCAGGGCGCCGAGTGCGCCGACCTGCTGCGCGCCCCACCACAGTGCGCCGCCGAACAAGACTGCGTTGATGGCCAGGGGAACCAGCACGAACGGGCGGATACCGGGCCGTGACAATAAGGCCAGCCCCTGTACCAGGTAATCTGCTCCACGGATAACATTACCGTTCACTGGGTTCAATCCATGCGAGTGGCCGGGCGCAACGCAGCCGGCCCGTCGCAGGCACGGTCGGTTTTGCGGGCTCAGGCTGCACCCGCGGCCTTCAGTGTGGCAGCAAAATCTCCGCCCAGGCGGTGTGTTGCAACGATATCCAGCAAGCTCTCGCCGTCGCTATTGCGGGCGTTGATATCGCGGCCTGCAGCAACAAACATGGCAATAAAGCTGGAAAAATCCTCTGACCGCATCTGCTGGTAAGCGCGCAGCAGGGTATGAAAGTCGGCATTGACGCCGGCCGGGGGTTCAATCTCGAGAAATCCGCGAATACGCTCCTCGGTCCACACCTCGTCGAGTACTTTTGCCTTGTCTTTTTTCAGGGTCATGCTCAATTCCTTGCTTGGCTATGGGCGCTTCAGTTGTCGAGCTTGCGACGCAGGATCTGGTTGACCATTGCCGGGTTGGCCTGGCCTTTGGACGCCTTCATGATCGGTCCCATGAATCCCCCCAGCAGTTTTTTGCGCTTTTTCTCATCGGCACTGCGGTATTGCTCACGCTGTTCCGGCCTGGCAGCCAATACCTCGTCCACCAGTTGCTCCAGCGCACCGCTATCGGAAACCTGGCGCAGGCCTCTTTGTTCGATGATCGCATCGACCTCTCCCTGCTGTAGCCACAGCGCAGGGAAAACATCCTGCTTGGCGATCTTGCCGGAGATGGTGTTGTCTGCAATGCGACGGATGAGCTGTCCCAGTTGCTGCGGGGTGATGGGGCAATCACCGATCTCCAGTCCATTTTTGTTCAGGGCGCCGGCCAGGTCCGCCATGATCCAGTTTGCGCTGAGCCTGGGGTCGCCACAACTGGCGACGGTCGATTCATAGTAGTCGGACAGCGCTTTGTCTGCCGCGAGCAGGGCGGCATCGCTTGCGCCGAGTTGAAAACTGTCGACGAAACGGGCCTGGCGCGCGTCGGGCAGCTCGGGCATCTGGCGCGCGATGTCGTCGATCAGGGCCTGCTCAACCCGCACCGGCAGCAAGTCCGGGCAGGGGAAGTAGCGGTAGTCATTGGCCTCTTCCTTGCTGCGCATCGCCCGGGACTCGCCGGTGTCACCATTGTACAGCCGGGTTTCCTGAACCACGGCGCCGCCGTCTTCGAGCAGCTCGATCTGGCGCTCGACCTCCGCTCGAATGGCATCCTCCATGAACTTGAACGAGTTGAGGTTCTTGGTTTCAGTGCGGGTACCAAGAGTTTTTGAACCTTCGGGCCGTACCGAGATATTCACATCGAAACGCATCGACCCCCGGGCCATGACGCCGTCACAGATGCCCAGCGAGGTGACGATGCTGTGCATTTTGCGGGCGAAGGCAATCGCCTCGGCGGCGCCGCGCATATCGGGTTCGCTGACGATCTCGATCAATGGCGTGCCGGCGCGATTGAGGTCGATACCGGTCATGCCGTGAAAATCCTCATGTAGCGATTTGCCGGCGTCCTCCTCCAGGTGAGCATGGTGGATACGAACCGTCTTGCTGCTACCATCCGGTAGCTGTATATCCACTCTTCCCGGGCCAATGATGGGCTGCTCAAGCTGGCTGGTCTGGTAGCCCTTGGGTAAGTCCGGGTAAAAGTAGTTTTTCCGCTCAAATACCGAGTTGCGGTTGATCTCACTGTTGACAGCTAGCCCGAACATGATGGCATAGTGAACCGCCTGCTCATTGAGAACCGGCAGTGTGCCCGGCATTGCCAGGTCAATAGCACAGGCCTGGGTATTGGGCTCGGCGCCAAAGCTGCATGCAGCGCCGGAAAATATTTTCGAGCGGGTTGCTAGCTGGACGTGAATCTCGAGGCCGATGACGGTTTCCCATTGCATGCTCAAACCTCCTCAACCGAAGACGCCGGCGCCTGCTGGTGCCAGTCCGTCGCCTGCTGCAAGCGGTGGGCAACGTTGAGCAGGCGAGCTTCGTCGAAATAATTGCCAATGAGCTGCAGGCCTACCGGCAGACCGCCAGACAAGCCGGCGGGAATCGAGATCCCGGGTAGACCGGCCAGATTGGTGGCGATGGTGTAGATATCCTCAAGGTACATTTGCACCGGGTCTGCGCTCTTGGCGCCCATGGCGAATGCGGTGCCCGGCGCAGTGGGGCCGGCTATCACATCGACTTGCCCGAACGCGGCGAGGAAATCGTTCTTGATCAGGCGACGAGTTTTTTGTGCCTGGCGGTAGTAAGCGTCGTAGTAGCCGGCCGACAGTACATAGGCCCCCACCAGGATTCGCCGCTTCACCTCGTCGCCGAAGCCCTCGGCGCGGCTTCGGCAATACATGTCATCCAGGTCGACCGGGTGTTCACAGCGATGGCCATAGCGAACGCCGTCAAAGCGCGACAGGTTGGCGCTGGCCTCGGCGGGAGCTATGACGTAGTAGGCCGGCACCGAGAGCCTGGAGTGGGGAAGGTCTATGTCAACCAGCACCGCTCCGAGCCGCTGCAGCTCGGTCAGGGCCTGCTGGATGACGTCGGCGATCGCCGGTTCGAGGCCTTGCTGGAAGTACTCTCGTGGCAGGCCGACGCGCAGCCCCCTGATATCCTGTCCAAGCCCGGCACTGTAATCCGGCACTGCAACGTCACTTGAGGTTGAGTCGCGCGGGTCATGGCCGGCCATCGCCTGCAACAGCAGGGCGGCGTCCTCGGCGCTGCGGGTCATGGGGCCGGCCTGGTCGAGGCTCGAGGCAAATGCAATCATGCCATAGCGGCTGACCCTGCCATAGCTGGGTTTGAGGCCGGTAATGCCGCAGAGTGACGCCGGCTGCCGGATGCTGCCCCCGGTATCGGTGCCCGTGGCGGCGGCGCATAAGTGGGCCGCGACCGCTGCCGCACTGCCACCGGATGAACCGCCGGGCACCCGTTGTGTGTCCCATGGGTTGCGCACGGCGCCGTAAAAGCTGGTCTCGTTTGACGAGCCCATGGCAAACTCATCCATGTTGGTTTTGCCCAGGGTGACGCAGCCTGCTGCCGCCATCTTTTCGACCACGGTGGCGTTATAGGGCGGGACAAAGTTGTCCAGCATGCGGCTGCCGCAACTCGTGCGAACTCCGTCGGTGCAGAAAATATCCTTGTGGGCGATGGGAACGCCGCACAGCAAGGGGGCGCCGCCCCTGGCCCGGCGCAGGTCGGCTGCATGGGCCTGTTCCAGCGCCTGCTCCCGGGTGACCGAGATAAAGCTGTTGTAGCGTGAGTCGAGTGTCGCGATGCGATCGAGGTAGTGGCGGGTGATTTCCATCGATGAGAATTCACCCTTGCCAAGCCCCTCGACGATGCGGGCAATAGTCAGCGTATGCATGATTTTCGGCAGTTTCCCGGGGTTAGTCGATTACTTTAGGGACCAGGTAGAGTCCGTTTTCGGTGGCTGGGGCGATGGCCTGAAAAGCCTCGCGCTGGTTGGATTCGGTAACCTCGTCTTTGCGCAAGGGCTGCACGGCATCCAACGGGTTGGCCATGGGTTCGACGGCGCTGGTATCCAGTGCCTGCATTTGGTCGACCATATCCAGGATGTCTGAAATTTTGTGGGCGACGTCGTCGACGATCGAATTGTCGACGCTTATCCGTGCCAGGATCGCGAGTTTCCGAATATCGTTGTCGTCAAGGCTCATCGTGCTATTCGTCCGGTTGGGGTGCCGCCTGTGGGCACAGTAGTGAGGCGCGTCGCGCCCGGCTCGCGCCGGCCGCTGCACCGATACGTCGTTGTCATTGATCTTCAGGGAAAAATGACGATTGCGCAGTGGCTAAGGGCATAGCGCGTGATCCTTGGTTTATGCCGGGCGGACGACATGCTGGCTGCCCCGGCGGAGGGTTGCCGGCTAACGACAGCGCCACGGCAATGCAACGGGAAATCCACAAATTTATCACAGTTACCGGCTTGCCCAAAACCCCCTCTGTTGTTAGAGTGGCGCCCCAATCGAAACACGCCCGACTGGCTCCGGTCGCTGCGGCGGGTATTGTATACCGATCATGATGCTTTTTTAAGGTAATCAAGCTAGATGCTAATCAAGCGTATAAGAGGGCTGTTTTCCAACGATCTGTCTATCGATCTGGGTACGGCCAACACACTGATCTATGTCAAGGAACAGGGGATTATTCTCAACGAGCCCTCGGTGGTTGCTATCCGCACCCTCGCCAATGGCCAAAAATCGATTGAGGCCGTAGGTGTAGATGCCAAGCGTATGCTCGGTCGTACCCCTGGCAACATAACGGCTATCAGGCCCCTGAAGGACGGGGTGATAGCCGATTTTCAGGTCACTGAGAAGATGCTGCAGCACTTTATCAGTAAAGTGCACAAGAACAGCTTTATTCGACCCAGCCCCCGCGTGTTGATTTGCGTGCCCTGCCAGTCCACCCAGGTCGAGCGCCGGGCAATTCGTGAGTCCGCCCTCAGTGCTGGTGCCCGCGAGGTCAGGTTGATCGAGGAGCCTATGGCTGCTGCTATAGGCGCCGGGATGAAAGTGGAGGAAGCCACGGGGTCCATGGTGGTGGACATCGGCGGCGGCACCACGGAAATTGCGATTTTGTCTCTCAATGGGGTCGTCTACTCTGATTCCGTTCGCCTTGGCGGCGATCGCTTCGACGAGGCGATTGCAGGCTACGTCAGGCGTGCCTACGGCAGCCTCATCGGCGAGGCCACGGCCGAGCGTATAAAAACCGAGATCGCCTGCGCATTTCCTGGCTCTGAGATTCGCGAGATCGATGTTCGTGGTCGCAACCTGGCGGAGGGCGTGCCCCGCAGCTTTACCCTCAACAGTGACGAGATACTCGAGGCTTTGCAGGAGCCATTACATAGTATTATTGCCGCGGTAAAACGAGCGCTGGAGCAAGCACCCCCCGAACTGGCTGCTGATATAGCCCTGAGTGGTATCGTGTTGACGGGCGGTGGCGCCCTGCTGCGTGACCTGGATCGTCTGCTGAGCGAGGAGACCGGCCTGCCGGTTGTGGTGGCGGAAGACCCCCTGACCTGCGTTGCCCGCGGCGGTGGCCGGGCGCTGGAGTTGATGGATCAGCACCACCTGGATTTACTGTCTACCGTGTGACGCTGGCCCCGGGCTGCTGCATGTCATCAGGCCCGTGCGATGGCAGGGGTTGGTAAAATCAGCGATGCATCATTGGTGCGAATCCATTATCGTTGAGATTGCGGTCAAAATAGGGTGGCCGGTGGTGCTTGCCTGCTTTTCATCGACCCGGCTGGCAAGGTAATGTCCCGCCAGTGGCAAGGCCCGCCCCGAGCGAGAAACTGTCATCAAACCTTTATTTAGCGAAAAATCGTCGGTCGGCGCCCGTATGTTGATACTGGGTGGGTGCGGCCTGTTATTAATTGTTGCCGACTTCCACTACAACGCGCTGGGCACAGTGCGCTCCTCGCTGGCGGCTGCGGCGACGCCGTTTTATTGGCTCAGTAACTTGCCCACGCGCCTGCTAGAGTGGGGCGGGGAAAACCTCGTTCGTGACGAGGAATCGCTGCGGGAAGAGAACGAGCGCCTGAAGCAGGAAGCCTTTATCCTGCGCGGACGAATGCTGAAGATGTCCGCCCTGGTGGCTGACAATGGCCGACTTCGCGAACTATTGAATTCTACGGCGCTGCTCAAGAGCGACGATGTGCTCATTGCTGAGACCATCGGAGTGTCACCACGCCCTGACCGCCATATTATTGTGATTGACAAGGGCAGTAACGATAACGTCACCCTTGGCCAGCCGGTGATCGATGCCGATGGATTAATGGGCCAGGTGGTAGAGGTCAACCCCATCAGTGCGCGAATTTTACTGATAGCTGATGCCAGCCATGCGGTGCCAGTGCAGAATAATCGCAATGGCGTGCGCTCTGTGGCTGAGGGAACCGGGCGCCTGGACGAACTGGAGTTGCGACACGTCGCTGCAACCACCGATATCAAGGCGGGCGATCTGCTGGTGAGCTCCGGCCTTGGAGGGCGGTTTCCGGTTGGTTACCCGGTAGCCGAAGTGAGCTCAGTGATTCATGATCCGGGCCAGCCCTTTCTGACGGTGAAAGCGGAACCAGCGGCGCATCTCAGCCAGAGCCGCCATGTGTTGGTGGTGTTCAGCGGCGGGCAACGGGTGCAGGTTGAAAAAGCACCGTGACCAGCCTTGGCTGCTACTGGACAGTCTCCCTGACTTTGCTGGTATCGCTGTTATTAGCGGTGGTCCCGATAGCGCCCCCCTACGACTGGTTGCGGCCCGAGTGGACTGCATTGGTGGTTATTTTCTGGGCGATTACATTGCCCGACAGAGTTGGGGTGAGCATTGCCTGGCTCGCGGGGCTGGTGCTCGATGGTTTTACCGGTGTAACCCTGGGCCAGAATGCCCTCAGCCTTGCGATCGTCGCCTATATCTGTAACGGGCTCTATCAGCGCATGCAGCATTTTGCGATCCTGCAACAAGCCGCGCTGGTATTTGTGTTGGTGGGTATTCACCTGCTGGTGGGCTACTGGGTACAAAGCCTGGGTTCGATATCCACCCGCAACCTGAGTTTTCTGGCCGGCGCCTTCAGTAGCGCGTTAGTGTGGCCGCTCTTCAGTCTGGTTATGCAAAATGTGTCCCGTTCCTTGCAGCGGCGCTGACGACCGCGCATTCATCTATCTTGCTTCCGCATCGCCGCGTCGAAGGGCGCTGTTACAGCAGTTGGGTCTTGCCCTGGAACTGGTGCCTGCCGGCGTGGATGAGTCACTGCATCCCGGCGAGGCCGTGCTTGCTTATGCCCGGCGTTTAGCCCGCGCCAAGGCAACGGCTGGCTGGCGGCATGTCGAGGCAGCGACTGAGGCCCGGCACCCGGTGCTCGGGGCAGACACGGCGGTAGTATGTGAAGGCCGAATCATGGGCAAGCCCAAGGATGAGGCTTCGGGCCTGGAGATGCTAATGTGCCTCTCGGGCCGCTGGCATCGAGTGGTCACGGCAGTTGCTTTGCGCTATAACGATGACTGTGTGTTGACCACCAGCGACACCCGGGTGAAGTTTCGTGCTCTTACCGTAGAAGAGGCCTTCGGCTACTGGCGAACGGGTGAGCCTGAGGACAAGGCGGGCGCATATGCCATACAGGGCCTGGGCGGGCGTTTTGTCGAGCAGATCGAAGGCAGTTACAGCGGGGTGGTTGGTCTGCCCCTGGTGGAAACCGAGGCCCTGTTGCGGCAATTTTCAATTAAGTGCGGTTGGTGAGCAGCGACATGAGCGAAGAGATACTGATCAACGTCACCCCCGCCGAGACGCGGGTTGCCGTGGTCGACAATGGGGTGTTGCAGGAGTTGTATATCGAGCGCCTCGCCAGTCGCGGTATCGTCGGTAATATCTACAAGGGCAAGGTGGTGCGGGTGTTGCCGGGAATGCAGGCGGCGTTCGTCGATATCGGCCTGGAGCGCGCCAGTTTTATCCACGCCAGCGACATTTTCAATGCTGGGGTCATCACCGCAGACATGGCGGAGGCTGCCGATGGGGCGACTTCTCCCGACATTCGCCAACTGGTGAGGGAGGGCCAGCAGTTGGTCGTACAGGTCACCAAGGATCCCCTCGGAACCAAGGGCGCACGCCTGACCACGCGCCTGTCCCTGTCATCGCGTTTCCTGGTCCTGATGACGGACAACACCCACGTTGGCGTATCCCAGCGCATCGAGGATGAGAGTGAGCGCCAGCGCCTGCGTGACAGTGTAACTGCCCTGCGGTCCCACGAGTCAATGCCCCAGGCCGTAGGTTATATCGTGCGCACCGCCGCCGAGGGAATCGGCCTCGACGAGTTACGGGCAGATATGCTGTTCCTTACCAAACTCTGGGATGTGCTGCAGCAGGAGAGTCGCTCGGTGGAAGCCCCGGGGTTGATTCATCGCGACCTCGCCTTGCCGATGCGCACCATTCGTGATCTGGTCTGGCACTCAGTAGAGAAAATTCGTATCGATTCCCGGGAGATTTACCAGGCGGTGACAGAATTTGCCGAGGCTTTTACCCCCGGGGTCGTTGACCGCATCGAGCACTATATTGGCGAGCGTCCCATCCTCGAGTTGTTCAGCGTTGAAGACGAGATTCAGCGCGCCCTTGAGCGTAAGGTGAAACTGAAGTCGGGGGGCCACCTGATTATCGATCAAACCGAAGCGATGACCACGATCGACGTCAATACCGGCGCGTTTGTCGGCCATCGCAACCTCGAGGAGACTATTTTTAAAACCAACCTCGAAGCGGTCACCGCACTCGCCCGGCAACTGCGGGTGCGCAACCTGGGGGGTATGATCATCATTGATCTCATTGATATGAGCGATCCTGAACACCAGCGGCAGGTTATGAGGGCGCTGGAAAAAGCGCTGGAAAAAGACCCGGTACGTACCACCATTTCCAGCCTGTCCGATCTCAGCCTGGTGCAAATGACCCGCAAGCGCACCCGCGAGAGCCTGGAGCATGTGCTTTGCGAACCCTGCAACGTTTGCAAGGGCCGGGGCACGATCAAATCAGCCGAGACAGTTTGTTACGAAATCTTTCGGGAAATCCTGCGAGAAGCCCGCGCCTATGAAAATCGTGTTTTCCTGGTATTGGCGGCGTCCACGGTGATAGATCGCCTGTTGGATGAGGATTCTGCCCATGTTGCAGACCTGGAGGAATTTATCGGGGCAACCATCCAGTTCCAAGTCGAGACCGTGTACTCCCAGGAACAATACGATGTCATCTTACTCTAATGCTTGCTTAGAGTGTGCTGTGCCAGGCAGCGGCTTGGCCATGGCTGCATTACTGCTGCTTGGCTAGGTGCAACCGGATCATGCTGTTAAAGATACTGCGGATCAGTAACCGCCTGTTGTGGGGTTCTCTGACGGTTCTCCTGGTGGCGCTCGCGACTTTGGTGAGCCTGGGGCGCTACTACATGCCCGACCTCAGTCGCTATCAGCACCAGATTCTGTCGGAGATCCGTTCCCGGGTAGATCTTGAGTTCGAGGTCGGCAGCATAGAGGGCGAATGGCGGGGACTATCGCCGGTGGTGCGGATCCGCAACTTTCGCCTGTTGAACCCGGCCGGAGACACGGTGGTAGAGGCGGATTACCTCGCTGTTTACTTCGACCTGGTGGAGAGCCTCTTCTTTCGCTCTGTGCTCGCCGAGACCGTATCACTGGTCGACGCTGAAGTTCAATTGGCCGAGTCTGCTGATGGCCGCTGGGGGCTGCAGGGTATCGAAAGGCCGCAGGACGCGGGCGGCAGCGGTGCTGCTCTGGTTCGCTTTTTCCAGAAGCTGGACTTGTTGGAGTTGACTAATGTGCGGGTAGGCGCGACAGCGCAGGATCGACGTTCCCACAGCATCGAGCAGTTGAGCCTGGTACTGCGTCGTGGTCTCTACCTGTCACAGCTCAACCTGGAGTTGGGTGAACACGATGCAGAGGCTGGCTTGCGCCTGGTCGCTGAGTTCGAGGGGTGGCTGGATGACCCGCTCGCCTTCAAGGGCTACCTTGAACTCGATCAATGGCGGCTCGACAAACTGGCACCATATCTCGGGCAGTGGCAGGCCAGGTTGCCGGCTGCGCTGTCGGGTGAGCTTTGGCTCGACTGGAGTCGCGGTGATGCCTTGCAAGCCAGCGGTACGCTGGCCACCTCGGACTGGACCTTTGGCACCGTGTCAGGGGTCGAGCCGCCGGGGCTGGACGCTCTGGATCTTGATTTTTTGTTGACACGAAAGCCCGATGGAACCCTCGATGGACGGATTCAGGATCTCGGGCTTCAGTGGACCGGCATCAGCTATCAATTCAATGAGATCGAGTTCAGCCTGGCGAGCGCTGTGGACACCCTTTCGGTGCAATTGGATGCAGCGGCAATAGAGCCGTTGATCCAGGGCGCACTGAACAGCGGTTTACTGCCCGCCGCTTTGGTCGATGTGCTGGAAACCCTGCAGCCCGCTGGCTCTTTGCGCAACATTTTTCTCGACATTCCACTGCACGAACGGCGAGCCCGCGATTTTCGCATCCGCGCCAACCTGGCGGGTGCCAGGCTCCAATCCTGGAAGGGCGCCCCCGGGGCAACATCCATCGATGGCTATGTCGAGGCGGGCCTTTTGCAGGGCTTCGTGGATCTGGATGGCAGTTATCTGGAACTCGAATTCCCCGGCCTGTACGATGAGAAACTGGAGTTCGATGGGGTCGATGCCCGGGTTGGCTGGCAGGTGGGTGAAAGGGTGCTCGTGAACAGCGGCTTGATTCGGCTGCAGGGTGATTTTGGCAGGGGAACTGCCCAGCTCGACCTCGATATCCCGCGGGTGGCGAGTGAATACGATGCGCCCTCGATGTCCCTGATGATCGGCCTCGAGGATACCGATGCGGGCTATCGCAACCGCTACATTCCGATGCTGCTTGGCGACAACCTGCGCGACTGGCTAGACAACAGCATCGAAGCTGCGGATGTCGACCAGCTCGGTTTTATATACTCGGGAGCACTGGCTGCGACCAATCCGCTGGACAAGACCGTGCAACTTTTTCTTGATGCCCGCAACGGCAGGCTCCGCTACCAACCCGAATGGCCACTGCTGGAAAGAATCGAGGCGCAGGTGGTATTGGCGGACAACTACCTGACGGTGACTGCGCCGAGTGCAATGACCCTCGACACCCGCCTGACGAATGTCCGGGTGGATATGAGCACCCGGGACAAGCTCACCTGGCTGGATATCGTTGCCGACGCCGAGGGTCCGGCGGGAGACCTGATCCAGCTGTTTCGGGAGTCGCCACTGCGGGCAGCAACCGGTGGTGCTTTCGATAATTGGGTTGCCAGCGGTCGCTACAGCGCAGGGCTTGACCTCAGGATTCCCATTGGCGGAGGACAGGCTCCTGTCCTGGCTGTGGACGGCCAACTCCAGCAGCTTGATTTGGGCAATCCTGGTCTTGCCCTCAACTTCACCGACATCGAGGGCGATCTGAGTTACCGCTCGGTTGGCGGCATTACCGCCAGGCGTATCGAGGGCAGGTTATGGGGCGAACCCTTGAGTGCCAGCATTTTTGCCGGTGAACAAACGGCTTCGGGCAACAAGCCTCTGGTGCTGCTTGCCAATGGTGATGTCGCCGTCGACGGTCTACAGCAGTGGCTCGGGTTTTCGGCTCTAAGCCTGGCCTCGGGTAAAACGGCGATTCAGGCCGAAATGACCATCGTGCCGGTTGACGATAGGAGCATCGAGTCGAACATTCGAATCCGCTCCGACCTGGTTGGGGTGGCCCTGGAGTTACCAGAGCCGTTTGCCAAGCCAGCCGCCCAGTCACGTATGTTGCAGTATGACTTGAGCCTGGCGCGACCGGGGTACAGCGAACTGTATATCGCCGAGATGTTTAGCGCCTGCGTCGATGTGCGCGGCGATGAGCCCCGGGCGGGCATCCGCATCGGTCGCGGCGCTACCCCTGAATTACCTGCAGCAGGAGTATTGATTAACGGGGCATTGCGGCAGGCGGATCTGGGTCAGTGGCTGGATGCCTTCGCAAATTACGAGCCGCTGGCGGGCGACACCGATCCCGCGAAGCAATTTCCGCTGCGCATAGAAAAGCTGCCGATCGCCGAACTGCGTCTGTTCGGTGAATGGGTGCAGGGAGCGGTGCTGGACGCAGCCTTGGTGGACCGGCGGTGGCAATTTAAAATCAGCCATCCGAGGATTCAGGGCTCGGTCACATTGCCCGGTGCTGGGCGAACGCTGGCGCTGGATTTTGATCACCTGCTGTTGCCCCTCGCCGATAAACGTTCTGGCAGGATTGTAGGCGCCGGCCTCGCGGCCGTTGATCCGGGTAGCTTGCCTCCGGCCAGCGTCCGGGTAAAAGAGTTTGCGGTCGGTGAACTCGATCTGGGGAGCTGGTCTTTCAGCCTCGAACCGATTGCTGGTGGCGTGGCGGCAAGGAATCTCCGCATTGACGTCAGCGGTGCGACCTTTGCCGGGGAGGGTGTCAACAGGGGAGCCCAGTTGCGCTGGACGGCGAACGGTAAGGCCCATCGCAGCGAATTGCAGGGCATGCTGCGAACCGGAAATCTTGATGAGCTTTTCTCGCACTGGGGTTACTCCACGGGTGTACTCAGCAAGTCGGCCCAGGTGGGCGTGGACTTGCATTGGGACTATCCCCCGGACCGGGTCGCCTTGCCGGTTATCGCCGGAGATTTGCGGCTGGATTTGCGCGACGGACAACTGTTGCAGACATCCGGGACCGCAGCGGATGCACTCAAGCTGGTAGGTATTCTGAATATCAACAATCTCGCCCGCAGGCTGCGCCTGGACTTTTCTGATCTTTACAAGAAGGGGATCAGTTACGACCGTATCATGGGTGAGATGTTGCTGGACCGTGGGCAATTAAGTTTCCCGAAGCCCCTTTCTGTGCGCGGGCCCAGCAGCCGGCTCAAGCTCTCGGGTGATTTTGACCTCAATCGGGGCGATATTGATGCCAATCTCGTTGTCGCGCTGCCTATTACCAGTAATCTGCCCTGGGTTGTGGCCCTGACACTGCCCGGGGGATTGCCACTGGCGGCGGGGGTATTCGTGGCGGGAAAGGTTTTCGAAAAGGAGTTGGAGAAGCTTACCAGCGCCGTTTACGAGGTGACTGGAACCCTCGACAAACCGTCTATCAACTTTAAGCGCTTGGTCGAAACCGGTGCTAGTCGGCCGTGAACTCCTGGTGGAAACCGGTAGTGGTCGTGCTCTGCTGATGAGGGTGGTCGGGATCCCCCATTCACTGGCCTGCAGATGGCTCCGGGTCCGGCGGGCTGGAATGCTCGTCCAGATCGCGGAGGTAGCGGAATAACCTGCGCGCTGATTTTGGCGCCTGGTGATTTTCACGCTCCCTGCCGGCCGCTCTGACCAGATGCCCCAGGCGGGTTCGGTCGGCGGTGGGGAAACGCGCCATTACCTGTTCAATTTCGCCCGTGCCATTGTTCACGAGCCGGTCACGCATCTGCTCCAACTGGTGGAACCGCCGCTGGGCCAGTTGCTGGCCTTGCTCTCGTTGCTGCAAGTGCAGGCGAATCGGCTCGGCGTCGATGCTGCGCATAAGCTTACCGATATACTGGAGCTGACGCCGTTTTCCTTCACGGCTCTTGATCCGGCGTGCCAATGCCAGGGCTTCCAACAGGGTTTCCGGCAACTGCATTTTTTCCAGCTCCACCGGCTGTAAGTTCAGTAGTTGTTCCCCCAGCTTTTGCAGTTGGGTCATCTGGCGTTTCAATTCGGATTTCGAGGGTTTCTCGTCGTCAAGGTCGAGGTCGCGCCCGTCGAGGTTTTGATGGTGGTCAGGCATGGGTTCTCTTCGCTATTCCCCGGGTTGTAGTGCAGGCGACCGAATCTGTGGAGCGTCGCGTAATCGCTATCAGCTTAGGCAGGGCTTCCAGCGCTGGAGCGGGGCGCCCAGGCCGCCTTTTGATGTTGCACGCCAAACCGCGATAACTCGCCGATCTGGCCCTTGCTGTTGTTTGCGGCACGGTACTGCAGCTTTCAGCGCCCATTCTCCGGGAGAACCCCAGACAGCGGCGAGACAGAGGGCGGCCAACGTGTAACCAGCTTACTCGCCTTCACCAAAACAGTCGTTGATCAGGACCGAGATGGCATCGAGTGCGTGTTTTTCGTCTTCACCTTCGATTTGCAGCTCGAGCTCGGTGCCCTTGGCTGCGGCCAGCATCATCACCGACATGATGCTCTTGCCGTCAACCAACTGGCCATTGCGTCCCATCTTGATTGCGCTACTGAAGGCGCTGGCGGTGCTGACAAACTTGGCTGCAGCTCGTGCATGCAGTCCATACTTGTTAATTATGGTGATCTGTGTCTGGATCATGTCAATCCGAGCCTGCTGTGGGTGCGGTGAGCGGCGAGAGGATTTCCCGGTGCCTGACCTGGACGTCGTCACCCTTGCCAAAAAAATGCTGGTGCAGGCGGTTGGCTATGTAGACAGAGCGATGCTGCCCGCCGGTGCAGCCGATGGCGATGGTGGTGTAGGGCCGATTATTTCCCTCATACTGGGGTAGCCACTTTTCGAGAAACTGGCAAATGTCCCAGTACATCTCGTCTACCGCGGGCTCGTTCTGTAAAAACGCGATAACTTGCGGATCCTCTCCGGTCAGACTACGCAGGGATGGAACCCAGTGCGGATTTGGCAGGCAACGCACGTCAAACACCAGGTCTGCGTTCAGGGGTAAACCCTTTTTGAAACCAAAGGACTGTATCAGCGTCGACATTTTGTTGCCGGTGTGGCGCAGCACGACCTGCTGTACATAATCCCGCAGCTCATGGAATAACATCTGGCTGGTATCGATGGTCAGGTCCGCCGAGTTGGCTATCGGCTTGAGGATGTCGCGCTCTCGCTCCAGCGCTTCCTGCAGCGCCGTCATTTTATCGCTGAGCGGGTGTCGACGCCGGGTTTCGCTGAACCGCTTGATCAGAGCATCATCATGGGCGTCAAGATAGATGACCGAGGTTTCGACTGATTGGGGAAGGCGAGCGAGCAGGTTGGGAAAGCCCTCTAGTTGCTGGGTGGTGTTGCGGGCGTCTATGCAAACCGCCATGCGTTCATGTTCGGGGGAACCGCTGACCAGCACCTCCTCCACCAGTGCAAGCAGCAGGCCCGCAGGCAGGTTGTCGACGGTGTAGTAGCCGGCGTCCTCGAGCACGTGCAGTGCGGTACTTTTCCCCGACCCTGAGCGGCCACTAATGATCACCAGCTTCACACTGCCTGACCCAGCGACGAACCGTCTGCCCCCGGGGCGAAATTTGTGGCGGCTTGGTACAGTTGCTGACTGTCGCCCGCCGCGCGCAGGGCAGTGCGAAAGTCCTCTCGATTGAACAGTCCCGCCAGCTCTGCCAGCGCTTGCAGATGCTCGTCACAGGCCTGTTCAGGCACCAGTAGTACAAATAACAAGTCAACCAGCTGATCATCTGCGGCCTCGAAATCAACCGGTTCCTGCAGCCTGATCAGTGCGCCGGTCACCTCTTCACACATGTTCATTCGGCAGTGGGGGATAGCGATCCCCTCGCCAATGGCGGTACTACCCAGTTTTTCGCGGGCAATCAGGTTTTTAAACAGGGTTCCGTAATCGAGCGCAGGCAGATCCTCGCTGATCAGCTGGGATATCCTCTCCAGTACTCGTTTTTTGCTGGACCCCGTCACCGCGCAATAGGTGCGGGAAGGGGTCAGTATTGCGGCGATAGACATAGGATGGCTTTGGTCAGCGACCCACCAGGCCCTGATGCTTGTCTTTGACTTTTTCCTTGTGCTTAATCAACTGGCGATCGAGTTTGTCTGCCAATAAATCGATGGCGGCATACATGTCCTGCGATTCGGCAGAAGCCGCGAACTCACCACCTGAAACGTGAACAGTAGCGTCTGCGCGCTGGCGCAGTTTTTCAACGGTGAGTACGACCTGGCCGTTGTTGATCTGGTCGAAGTGCCGGTTTAGCCGATCGAACTTGCTGATCACGTAATCCCGCAATGCAGGTGTGACGTCGACATGATGACCGCTGATGTTGATTTGCATTGGCAGCTCCCTATTGATTAGATGGCTCTTCTTGGTTGCCGAGACGGTAATATGCAGGCCTTCTCGATGGTGTAAAGATTACCCCGTTGCTATGACCACTGTCGAGGGGTGTTACATCAATCGCTTGCGCTCGTTGGAGGGCGGTATCCCCAGTGACTCCCGGTATTTGGCGATAGTCCTGCGCGCGACGTTGATGCCCTGGTCGGTGAGGATCTGGGCTATCTTGTTGTCACTCAGCGGTTTTTTCGGGCTCTCTGCGGCAACGGTCTTTTTGATGATGGCCCTTATCGCTGTAGAGGAGCACTCACCGCCACTGTCGGTGCCAACGTGGCTGGAAAAAAAGTACTTCAGCTCGAATATACCCGCCGGCGTGTGCATGTACTTGTTGGTGGTAACCCGCGACACGGTCGACTCATGCATTTCGATCGCGACAGCGATATCGCTAAGCACCAGCGGCTTCATCGCCTCTGCGCCATACTCGAGGAACCCCTGTTGGTGCTCGACAATGCAACTGGCCACTTTCATCAGGGTCTCGTTGCGACTCTGCAGGCTCTTGAGAAACCAGCGCGCCTCCTGCAAATTGTTCTTCAGGTAACTGTTGTCCTCGCTGTCGTCCGCCCTTTTTATCAGCGCCGAATAACTGCTGTTGATTCGAATGCGCGGCGTGATGTCGGGATTCAGACCAACGATCCAGCGGCCGTTTTGTTTGTGTACGAAGACGTCGGGGGTCACATATTCGGTCGCCGCGGGCGCGATTCTCTCACCCGGGCGTGGGTCGAGTGACTGGATCAAGTGCACGACCTGGCGCAACTGTGGCTCGGTAAGTCGCAGTCGTCGGATCAGGAGCGGAAAATTGCGGGCGCCGAGTTCGGGTAAGAATTTGTCCACCAGGCTGCAGGCTTCGGCGCGCCATGGTGTGGTTTCGGGAAGATGATGGAGCTGCACAAGAAGGCATTCGCGCAGGTCCTCGGTCACGGCGCCAACTGGATCAAACTGCTGCAAGCGGTGCAACACGGCGATGACTTCATCGTGTTCGACCTCGAGGGATTCACCCAGGTCGGTAAAAATCTCATCCACGGTAACGCTAAGAAAGCCGCTCGGCTGTACGGCGTCGATGAGCGCGAGTGCCAGTATGCGGTCTGTGTCTGACATCGGGGTCAGGTTGAGCTGCCAACGCAGGTGATCCTGCAGGGTTTCAGCAGCAGCGTTGCGACCCTCGAAATCGAAATCGTCGCTGTCGCCGCCGCCACCGGCCGACGTGGCGGGGTATATGTCATCCCACTGGCTGTCGACGGGCAGGTCGGTGGGGATGTCCTCGTTGAAACCGTCGCTCTGCTCTGGGCTGCTGTCGTCACCGGGGTCCGCCGTCGCGGATGGCTCGGCTTCGTTTTGCGCCCTGTCTTCCTCCCGGGCAGCGGAAGCGTCATCTCCCTCTTCGGCAACCTCAAGCATGGGGTTGGTATCAATCATGCTCTGGATTTCCTGTTGCAAATCCAGCGTCGACAATTGCAACAGGCGAATGGCCTGTTGCAATTGCGGCGTCATTGTCAGCTGTTGACTGATTTTTAGTTGCAGGGATTGCTTCATGAATCTGGTGACATCTACCTCGGTCTAAACTGCACACTGTGATTGCCAGCCTCGGACTGAGTGTAGCTAGGTGAGCGCCGCCATGCAATAGCTGTGCCAATAGGCAAATTACCAAATAATAGCGTTGCGCCCGCGCTGCGGGCAGCGCCTAGTCCAAAGGCCGCGCTGCATACAGTATCGAGCTTGCCGGGGCTTTCGCGGCGTTTTCAAGGCTCTGGCGACCCCGTCGCCTGTGCTCATAGCTTGAATTGGTGGCCCAGGTAGACGTCCCGGACTAGCTGGTTTTCGAGGATTGCTGTGGGGTGCCCGTCAGCTATGATGGAGCCCTCGCTGACAATGTAGGCGCGGTCGCAGATGTCAAGTGTCTCGCGTACGTTGTGGTCGGTAATCAACACACCGATTCCCTTGGCCTTGAGGTGATTGACGATGGATTTGATCTCGTTGACTGAGATCGGGTCGACACCGGCAAAGGGCTCGTCGAGCAATATGAACAGCGGCTCCGTGGCAAGCGCACGTGCTATCTCGGAGCGTCGCCGTTCGCCACCTGAAAGCGCCATGCCCTTGCTGTCCCGTATATGTGTGATGTGGAATTCATCGAGCAGGCTCTCCATTATTTCACGCCGCTGCTTGCGATTCAGCTCTGCGCGGGTCTGGAGAATGGACAGTATATTATCGGCCACGGTCAACTTGCGAAAAATCGAGGCTTCCTGGGGAAGGTAGCCGAGTCCCTTGCGTGCGCGCCCATGCATGGGGAGGCGAGTAATGTCGTCTTCGCCAATATGGATCTGGCCATGGTCGGCTCGCACCAGCCCCACAATCATGTAAAAGCAGGTGGTTTTGCCGGCGCCGTTGGGTCCAAGCAGGCCAACCACTTCGCCACTCTTGACATGCAGGGAAATATCCTTGACAACCTTGCGGCTTTTGTAGGTTTTGGCGAGTTTCTTGGCTTGCAGGGTAGCCATGCGCGACGGGTCTCTCCTCAGGGTTTGGCGGTTTCGGCTCGAGGAGGAATAACGACCTTGACGCGCTCTTCGTTACCGCTGGCTCTGACCACTTCATCCTTTATAAAGTAATCGATGATATTGCTTTTCACCATCGCCCCTTCCTGGTCTATGGATGCATTTTTTTCCAGTTGGATTCGTTCTTCGCCAACGAAATAGCGAATAATCTCACCCCGGGCCTTGACCACGGCCTTGTCTGGCTCCGGCTTCTGCTCGACATAAGCCGGCTTGCCGAAAGCGACGACGCGTTCGAGCTGGTTGCCCTTGACGGTGTAGATCTCGAGTCGGTCTGCGAGCATTTTGAGGCTGCCCTGGACCAGTTCAACGTTGCCAATGTAAATCGTGGTGCCCGCCTTTTCGTCGCGCTCGGCCTTGTCAGACTCGATTTGTATGGGTTGCTTGCGGTCTTCTTCCAGCGCAGCGCCGCCAGCGGCAAACCCCAGCAGCAAGGCAAACAGTAACGCGCGGTTTTTAATTATCGGGTTCATAGACAGTTTTTACCTTTGCCAGCAATTCAACTTTTTCCTGCTTTAACCAGGCGCGCATGCCAATGGCATCCGTCCGGCTAGTTTCTCCCGATATCGTGATCGCCGCGCCGGTGACGGCCATATCCTGGCTGCGTATCAAGGTCATTTTGTCGGTATGAATGGTAACGGAACCATCACCCTTGAATATTTCCACCGAACCCTGTAGCTCCACCACATCCTTTTTTTCACGAACCTCGCCGCGCTCTGCCCGGGTATGCCAGGAATCTTCATTGCCGACATGGGAAGTCAGCTTGGGGTTATCAAGGTAAATGGTATCCTCTGCACTGTAGTATTCGGCAAGGGTCGCAGTGGCCTCCTGTTCCAGCCGCCCTGCCTGGTCGAAGTTCCAGAAACGAGCATTTTTCCAGTACCATTCCGGCGCTTGCTCGGTCTCACCCGGCAGCAGGCCAACGGTGGGGTCGTCAGCATCGAAAAGCCAGAAGAAGAACGCCAGCGCCACGACCAGGGCGAGGATTCCGCTGAGCACATTGGTTGGCAGCTTTTTAAGCATAGGGTCGATAGTATACCTTGACGGCGTCGTCGAGCAGGCCCTTGGCAAATAGAATCAGGTCGCAAGCCTCTCTAACCGCTCCCTGCCCACCGGCCCTGACAGTGCAGTAGTCGGCGCGCTCAAGCAGCAGGGGATGGGCGCCCGGTACGGTGATAGCGAAGCCCCCCAGGGCCATCGCCCCCAGGTCCGGCAGGTCGTCCCCCATGTGGGCAGTCGCTGCTGGGTCAATATCGAGCAAGGATTGCAGTTCGCCCGTCGCTCGCCACTTCTCCTCGCAGTGTTGGTAGACGTGGGTGATACCCAGGGCATCAGCTCTGGCACTGACGATGGGGGAGCCTCGTCCGGTAATCAGGGCAACCTCTACGCCGGACTGGCGCAGCAATTTGATGCCGAGGCCGTCAAGGGTGTTGAATGTCTTCAGGGATTCTCCCTCTGTTGACAGCAGCAGTGAGCCGTCCGTCAGGATGCCGTCGACATCGAGAGTCAACAGCTGTACGCGGCGAGCCCGGTCGATAACATCAGCTGAAATGTCGTGCAAATAGTCGCTCATCGTGACGTGCTGCTCAAGCCAGTCCGGCCTTGATAAGGTCATGCAGGTGAACGACGCCTATCGGATGTTGCTGTGAGTCGATAACCACCAGCCCGGTAATACTATTGTCTTCCATGATTCGAAGCGCTTGGGCAGCGAGCATATCCGCGGTGACAGTTTTGCAATTAACGGTCATTACTTCTTCCATGTGGGTGTTGTGAAAATCGCGCCGTTGATCCAATGTACGGCGCAGGTCGCCGTCGGTAAATATCCCGGCAAGGTCGCCATGCTGGTCTACCACCGTCGTCATGCCCAGGCCCTTGGCCGTGATTTCAAGCAGCGCTTCTGGCAGGGGGGTTTGCGGGTGTACCCGGGGTAGTGCCGAACCGCTGTGCATCACGTCCTGCACCTTTAACAACAAACGTTTACCGAGCGCGCCACCGGGATGGGAAAAGGCAAAGTCCTCGGCGGTAAAGCCGCGTTTTTCAAGCAGCGCGATGGCCAGTGCATCCCCCATTACCAGGGCCGCCGTGGTGGAGGAAGTGGGCGCGAGGTTGAGCGGGCACGCCTCCTGTTCAACGCTGACGTCCAAGTTGGCATTTGCAGCCAGCGCAAGCGTGGACTCAGGGTCTCCGGTCATGCTTATCAGGGGTGCGTCGATTCGCTTGATCAGCGGCAGTAACGTGACGATTTCCGAGGTGCTGCCGGAATTCGAAAGCGCGAGCACGACATCCTTGCGGGTGATCATACCCATGTCGCCATGACTGGCCTCAGCCGGGTGGACGAAAAAGGCAGGGGTACCCGTAGAGGCCAGAGTGGCGGCAATTTTGTTGGCGATGTGGCCCGATTTACCCATTCCCACCACCACCACCCGCCCCTGGCACGCCAGAACGATGTCGCAGGCCCGCAAAAACGCGTCACCAAGCCGGCTCGCAAGGTCGGCAACTGCCCTGGCTTCAAGGTCGATCGTACGCTTGGCGGATTCCAATGGGCTTGGGCTAGACATGGTGCTGCTTCCAGTAGTGTGGCGGGGGCCGCCGGGTCGCAGGGCGATGGCCTGCATGGTAAGCCAACTCGCGAGTGTCGCGCAATTGCTGCCGGCGCGGTCCCGGAAATACACCGGTAATGAACGGTCAAGCATGCTGCAGACTCTGGTATAATTATGGTCGTTTTGATGTTTTTACCTGGACGAGATTGCTTATGACAATGCAACGATTTTTCAGTGGCCTGGTGGCAGCAGCCCTGCTTTTAATCACGGCGCTGCCTGGTTGGGCTTCAGCGGCGAAGACAATGCCCGATGCCATTGTTAGGGATATTACCGATCGCCTGGTGGTGGAAATCGAAGAGGCGCGAGGTTATTACGACACCCAGCCTGAGAAATTTTACCAAAAGGTCGACCAGATCGTTTCGCCATCGGTGGACTTCCTCAGCTTCTCGAGGGCGGTCATGGGTCGCTACGGCACTGGCGCCTACTATCGGGAGCTTAACTCTAATCAGGAGCGGGAGAACCTCAAAAACCAGATCGTGCGGTTTAGTAATGCGGTTCAGGAGCGCATGGTAAGAACCCTGAGCAAGGGCCTTATGACCTTTTCCGGCGAGCGCATCGAAGTGCTGCCCCCGGACTCCACGGAGCGGCAACGAATCCAGAACAAGCAAAGCGTATCGGTAACCCAGTTGATCTACCGTGAGCAGGACAAGCCCCTGGAAGTGCAGTTCAAGCTTCGGCCGGACAAGCGCGGGGAATGGCGCATGATCAACGTCGTGCTCGACAACATTAATCTTGGCAAGCAGTACCGTGATGAATTTGCCAGTAAGTTGCGCGATTACGATGGCGATATCGACAAGGTGATCGATTACTGGAGGAATGTCGATATCGATCCGCAATCAGAGCTCGAGGCAGCCACCGCCGGGTGACGCGGTGGAGCAGCGTACGCCTTTTGTTCGCCTTTCCCAAGCCAATGCAATAAAATCAGCAGCCTTTCCCCCGCCAGATAGATGACGCTATGCAAACCGAACAAGTTAAAGCACTGCTGCAGGAGCAATTGACTGACTGCGATGTAACGGTCAGTGGCGATGGTAGCCATTTCGACGTCACCATCATCGGTGATGTCTTCGCGGGCCTGCGGCCGGTCAAGAAGCAGCAGCTGGTCTATGCCGTACTCAACGAGCACATTGCCTCTGGCGCCATCCACGCCGTCAACATGCGGCTGTACACCCGCGACGAATGGAGCGCATCGGGCGCCAGTTAACGGGGACAGCGCTATGGAAAAATTACTTATCAAGGGTGGAGTGCGGCTTGACGGAGAGATCCGCATTTCAGGGGCGAAAAATTCTGCACTGCCAATCCTGGCGGCGACCTTGCTCTGTGACGAGCCGGTCATTGTGCACAACCTGCCGCACCTGCATGACATCACCACCATGAACGAGCTGCTCCGTTGCCTGGGTGTGGAGCTGGTAATCACGGAAAAGCTTAGCGTCGAGGTGCACGCCAATACCATTTCCAGCTTCACCGCGCCCTATGAGTTGGTGAAGACGATGCGGGCCTCGATCCTGGTACTGGGGCCACTCCTTGCCCGCCACGGCAGGGCTCGGGTGAGTTTCCCGGGTGGCTGCGCCATCGGCAGTCGCCCGGTCGATCTGCATTTGCGGGGGCTCGAGGCGCTGGGCGCCCGGATAGAAGTCGAGGGCGGTTATATCAACGCCAGTTGTGACGGCAGACTCAAGGGCGGCCACTTCTTCATGGACACGGTGACCGTGGGAGGGACCGAAAACCTGATGATGGCGGCGGTATTGGCCAAGGGCCGCACGGTGCTCGAAAACGCCGCCAGGGAACCTGAAATTGTCGACCTGGCGGACTTCCTGAATGCCATGGGCGCCGATATCCGCGGCGCCGGGGGTGACACGCTGGAGATCGTGGGGGTAGAGCGACTGCATGGCTGTGAGTACCGGGTGATGCCGGACCGGATTGAGACCGGCACTTACCTTGTCGCTGCAGCGGCAACCGGGGGGCGGGTTAAGGTCAAGGATACCCGGCCGGATGCACTCGAGGCTGTGTTGTTGAAGCTTGAAGAGGCCGGCGCAGAAGTGGTTCTGGGCGAGGACTGGATAGCGCTCGATATGCACGGTAAGCGACCCCGGGCGGTCAATATCCGGACCGCGCCGTATCCGGGCTTCCCCACTGACATGCAGGCCCAGTTCACGGCCCTCAACGCGATTGCCGAGGGTACCGGGGCAGTGACCGAAACGGTGTTCGAGAATCGCCTGATCCAGATTCACGAGATGAATCGTATGGGGGCCAATATCTCGGTAGAGGGTCACACGGCGATTATCAAGGGCGTGGCAAAGCTCAAGGGGGCACCCGTTATGGCCACCGACCTGAGGGCGTCTGCGAGCCTGGTTATCGCCGGTCTGGTGGCGGACGGAGACACCCGGATTGAGCGCATCTACCATATTGACCGCGGCTATGAGTGTATTGAAGAAAAGCTGCTACAGCTGGGAGCCAACATACGGCGCCTGCCCGGATGAAGGCTGGCATGGCAGAAGCGGACATAACCATCGCCCTGACCAAGGGGCGTATCCTGCAGGAAACCCTACCGCTGCTCGCCCTGGCCGGTATCGAACCCCGGGAGGATATGCGCTCAAGCCGCAAATTGTTGTTCCCCAGCAATCACGACAACATTCGCCTGCTGCTGCTGCGGGGCTCGGATGTGCCCACCTACGTTTATCACGGGGTGGCAGATATCGGGGTGGCGGGCAAAGACGTATTGCTGGAGCGAAACGGGGCGGGATTGTACGAACTGCTCGACCTGGGTATTGCCCGCTGCCGACTGATGACTGCGGGTCTGGTGGGGCAGGCCCTGCCACGGGGGCGCATCTCGGTCGCGACCAAGTTTGTGAATATAGCCAGGCGTCATATGGCCCAGCGGGGCCTGCAGGCGGATGTAATCAAACTCTACGGTGCCATGGAGCTGGCGCCATTGATGGGTCTTGCCGACCTGATCGTCGATATCGTCGACAGCGGCAACACCCTGAAGGCCAACGGGCTGGAGCCGAGAGACCTGATCGCCGATATCAGCTCCAGGCTGGTGGTCAATCGGGCCTCACTGAAAATGAAGCACAAACCAGTGCAACAGCTGGTGGAAAAACTGACGCGGGCCGTGGCCGAGAACAGCGCAGCGGGATAGAGACCTCTCATGGTAAAGAATCTGGTACCCACGATCGATAGCACCCAGCCTGGATTCGCCGAACGGTTGCGGGCGCGCCTGGCCTGGGATGAAACCACCGATGCCGAGGTGGAATCGACGGTCCGGGAAATACTGGCCGCAGTGCGCAGTGGTGGCGACCGGGCGCTGCTTGATTACACCCGTCAACTCGATCGCTGGCAGCCGGCGAGTATCTCTGACATCGAAGTGTCGCCGCAGGAATTGCTTGCCGCGCGGCAGCGGGTGGACGCTGTCAGCATCGCGGCACTGGAAACCGCGGCGGCGCGGATTACGGCGTATCATCGCCATCAAAAGGTCGAGTCGTGGCAATACTGCGAGGCCGACGGCACCGTGCTGGGGCAACAAATAACCCCGCTGGACAGGGTTGGGATCTATGTGCCGGGTGGCAAGGCAGCCTACCCGTCCTCGGTGCTGATGAACGCGCTGCCGGCGAAAGTGGCGGGGGTGGAGCAGCTCGTTATGACTGTGCCGACACCCGCCGGTGTGCGCAACGACATGGTGCTCGCGGCGGCGAGCATCGCCGGAGTCGACAGGGTGCTCACCATCGGCGGAGCCCAGGCGGTGGCCGCGTTGGCCTACGGCACCGAGAGCGTGCCGCGGGTCGACAAGATTGTAGGGCCGGGGAATATTTTTGTAGCGACCGCCAAGCAGATGGTGTTCGGCCAGGTTGGACTGGACATGATTGCAGGCCCCTCCGAAATCCTTATCGTCTGTGACGGTGCTACCAATCCGGATTGGATCGCCATGGATTTGTTTTCCCAGGCAGAGCATGACGAAAATGCCCAGTCGATCCTGATCAGCCAGGACCGCCATTTCCTGGCCCGGGTCAACCGCAGCGTCGAACAACTGCTGCCTACCATGGAGCGGGCTGGCATCATCGAGCGCTCGCTGTCGGCGCGAGGCTTGTTTATTTCGGTACCCGAGCTGGCGGCGGCGGTGGATATCGTGAATACGATCGCCCCGGAGCACCTTGAGCTGTCGGTGGAGGATCCGGCGGCCATGTTGTCGGGAATCCGTCATGCCGGTGCTATTTTCCTTGGCCGCTATACCGCAGAGGCCATCGGCGATTACTGTGCTGGCCCCAACCATGTGCTTCCCACTGCCGGCACCGCGCGCTTTTCTTCGCCACTGGGTGTGTACGATTTTCAGAAGCGCAGCTCGGTGATTCACTGCTCTGCCCAGGGAGCGCGAACGCTGGGCGCGGTGGCGTCAACCCTCGCCAGGGGGGAATCGCTTACCGCCCATGCCCGCTCGGCGGAATATCGCTTGCAGGATGAAAGATAGCGTGAGTCACTACTGGAGCGATGTGGTTAATCGGCTGAAGCCCTACGTGCCGGGCGAGCAACCGGTGGCCGGGCAAGAGCTGGTCAAGCTCAACACCAATGAAAACCCCTATGGCCCCTCACCCCGTGTGCTCACTGCCCTGCAGGCGATGCTGAATGACGGGCTGCGCCTCTATCCGGACCCGGAGTCGCGCCAATTGCGCAGCGCCATTGCAGAGTTCTATGGTGTAAGGGCCGATCAGGTATTCGTTGGTAACGGCTCTGACGAAGTTCTGGCCCATGTGTTCAACGGGCTCCTGCGGCATGACCAACCGATCCTCGTTCCCGAGGTCAGTTACAGTTTTTACCCGGTGTATTGCCAGCTGTTCGATATTGAGCGAGTCGAAATACCGCTGGATGCCGATTTCAGAATCCCGGTGGAAGCTTTTTGCCAGCCCAATGGGGGTATCGTCGTCGCCAACCCCAATGCGCCAACCGGCGTGTGCCTGAGCCTTGGCGAGGTCGAGCGGCTGGTGCAGCAGAACACTGGCCGCGTGGTCGTCATTGACGAGGCTTACATCGACTTTGGTGGCGATTCGGCCACGGCCCTGGTCGACCGTTATCCCAATTTGCTGGTAGTGCAGACCCTGTCGAAGTCGCGTTCGCTGGCGGGTTTGCGAGTCGGTTTCGCCGTCGGGCAGCGTGATTTGATCGATGCGCTGGAAAGGGTAAAAAATAGTTTTAATTCGTATCCTCTCGACACGCTGGCGCAGGCCGCAGCCCTTGCCGCCATAGAGGATCGCGATTGGTTCGAGCAGTGTCGCGGCAGGGTGATCGCCAATCGCGAGGTATTGACCCGGCGCTTGCAGCGTTTGGGGTTCGAGGTGCTGCCATCGGCAGCAAACTTCGTGTTTGCGCGCCACCCCGGCCACGACGCGGCAGGCGTTTTGGCCGCGTTGCGGGCAGAGGGGGTTATTGTAAGGCACTTTCGCCAGCCTGCCCTGATTGCGCAATTCCTGCGCATCTCGGTGGGCACTGAAAGTCAGCAGGATGCGCTGTTTGCCGCACTGGATAAACGCTTGCCCGAGTTGACATAACCCGGCAGGCTGCTGTCAGTCTCCGGGCGGCATCTGCTGCCTCAAATACGTTTCTCAGCAGCCTGTACCAAGGGGTGGACTGTCAACGAGGCAGTGGCGTTGGGCGCGTGCCCACAGTGGCGCTGAGGGTCATTCGCGTGCCATCGCGTAATACCGTTATGGCCGCGTTTTCCCCCGGCATCATTTGCGCGACCTGCAGCAAACCTTCCCTGCCTTCCATGATGTCAGATTCATTGATGGCGATAATGACATCGCCCACCCTCAGCCCGGCCCGGTCTGCCGGTCCTTTGGGGTGAGTCGCGGTGATGATGATTCCGCGGCTCAGGGGCAGCGCCAGCCGGACTATAGCCTGGGGCGTCAGTTCGGCAACTTCCAGCCCCAGCCAGCCGCGGATGACGCGACCGTGGTTGATAATACTGTCGAGCACATCCCTGGCGTTTGCTGCCGGGATTGCCAGTCCAATGCCCTGGGAGCCACCGGAGCGGCTGAAAATTGCTGCGTTGATGCCGACCAGCTCACCTCGGGGGTTGATCAAAGCGCCACCAGAATTGCCCGGGTTTATGTCTGCGTCGGTTTGGATATAGTCCTCATACGTGTTCAGGTTCAGACCGTAGCGCCCGGTAGCGCTGATGATGCCCTGGGTCACTGTCTGGCCAAAGCCGAACGGGTTGCCGATCGCCAACACGATATCGCCAACCCGGATGTCGGCCGAGTTCCCGAACGTGATGGCTTCCACCCCCTCAAGCTCGATTTTGAGTACTGCCAGGTCGGTGTCGGGATCGGTTCCAATCACCGTTGCAAGGCTCTCGCGACGATCGTACAGCGAGACCAGAATCTGGTCGGCGCCGGCAATCACGTGATTGTTGGTGAGAATATATCCGCGACTATCGACGATAACGCCGCTGCCCAGGCTTTGTTGCAGGCGCTGTTGTCGCGGGTTACTGCCCTGGTCCAGAAAGTGCCTCAACAGCGGGTCGTTGAATAGCGGGTGGATTTCCCGCTGTACCACGGTGCTGGTATAGATGTTCACCACCGAGGGTGTGGCACGTTGAACCGCCTCTGCATAAGATGTTGTCGAGCTTCTGGCGGAGTCGGAGTTTTCATTGTCTTGCTGCTCAAAGCCGAAGTGCGCGGGATATAGCAGCAGAATGATAACTGCCAGCAGTATGCCCGTCACCACGGGCCAGAACAGGTTGCGCGGTGTTGGCTTGGAAAACATGGATAATGTTACCGTCATCAAAGGCTCCATTATTTCATAAGCGGCCTGCGGTCGTGCTCACTTTTTGATGTCAGGAGGAAAATTCATGCCCGTAAATCTGCTTGACCTGGTGGCCAAGCTCGATGAAATCCTGCAGCCGGCCAGGTTCAAGGATTATTGCCCCAACGGCCTGCAGGTGGAGGGCCGCAGCCAGGTCGGCAAAATCGTCACCGGCGTAACGGCGTCCCGGGCGCTGTTGGATGCCGCCGTTGCCGAACGGGCTGATGCGGTGCTGGTGCACCACGGTTATTTCTGGCGGGGTGAGAATCCTTGCCTGACCGGCATCAAGCGGCACCGCCTTGCCCTGTTGATGCAACACGATATCAGCCTGCTGGCCTACCATCTGCCTCTGGACGAGCATCCGGTCCTGGGCAATAACGCGCAACTGGCGCAGCGGCTGGCTATTCCGATAGGCGGCGAGCCGGGGTGGGGTGATGGCAGTTGTCCCGTTATGGAAGGGGAATTGGATGCGCCGGTCAGTGGTGATGCATTTTCAGCTCGCATTGCCCGGGCGCTGGGTCGCGAGCCATTGCACATCGCGGCCGAGCGCAGCATAAGCCGGTTGGCGTGGTGTACCGGTGGGGGGCAGGGTTTTATCGAGCACGCCATCGAGTTGGGTGTGGACGCGTATATTAGCGGTGAAGTGTCGGAGCAAACGGTCCACGTCGCCAGGGAAAACGGCATCCACTTTTTTGCTGCCGGGCATCACGCCACGGAACGCTACGGTGTGCAGGCACTGGGCGAGTACCTGGCCCAGGTATTGCCGATTGAACACCGGTTTCTCGATATTGACAACCCGGCTTGAATTAACTGGCCGGGGGTTGTCATTTTCTTCGCGTCAACTGGCCGCAGCGCTGGGCGCGCCAGCTAGCCGATGACTGCCGTGGTGGTTAACCGGTTTTGTCGGCCTGCCTGGTACTGGTTTTAGCGGTGTAAAATTCTTGCATCGGGTCCTTTGGCGATCCTGTGGCCTGCTCCGTGTCAAGGCCAAAGCTTTCATCCAGCATGCCTTTTTCACCGGGTGATTGCTTGGGTGCATAGTCGAGGGGCGGAAGCACCTTGCCCTTGCCGGGCGGCTCCGAAATGGCTTCTATCTGCTCCCGGCTTGGAATGGTCTTCATCAGTGGCGCCGCGCCGCGGGTGGTCAGCAGGGTGGCTGCCCCCTCGGCGAGGTGATTGTGCACATTCCGGTAACTGTCGGTCAGGTCCTCAACCAGCTTTGCGGTTTTGACATAGTGCTCCGAGACTTCCTGCTGGTAACTTTTGAGGCTGGCATTCGCGGTCTGGAGTTGCTTTTCGAGCTCCTGGCGCTTGCGATTGTCGGGGGTGAACATTTTTGCTAGGAACACCCCAATGCCGGTGCCGACCAGCAGGGCGACGATTCCAACTACAATCAGCTCGGGTAGGTTGTACACGTTGCGACTCCTTCAGGCGTTGTTTTGCAAGGCTGCAATTAAAGCACGGATGTCCCGAGAGCTGAAGTCGCCGAAATTGCCAAAAATGAACCAGGCCGGTAAAGTGGCCGCCTCTTTGTCGGGCATGATGAATGTGAGCGGGAATAACAGGGTGACGAAACGGTTATGACACCGGGACAGCGCTATCAGCGAGAGCTCAGCAAGCCCGATTTTATCGCGGACCCCGCGCAGGAGCGGGCGATCGAGCATCTCGACCGGCTTTACCATGACCTCGTGTCCAATCATCAGCGCCAACCAGCCGGGCTCATGGGCAGGTTTTTTGGCCGCAAGCGAAGCAAGCCGATATGGCCGCCAGTCAAAGGTTTGTATTTTTGGGGCGGTGTCGGGCGTGGCAAGACCTTCCTGATGGATACATTTTTCGAGTTGCTTCCATTCAGCGAAAAGCGGCGTACCCATTTCCATCGCTTTATGCGCCAGATTCATAAGCAACTCAAGCTGTTGGAGGGTGAAAAAAATCCGCTGGAATTGATAGCCCAGGAGTTTGCGGAGAAAACCCGGGTTCTGTGTTTTGATGAGTTTTTTGTATCCGACATCACCGACGCGATGATCCTGGCCGGATTGATGGACGCCTTGCTGAACCGAGGTGTCGTGTTGGTGGCGACGTCCAATATCGCACCCAACGGCCTTTACAAAAACGGCCTCCAGCGAAGCCGCTTTTTGCCGGCGATAGAGCTGATCAATAGCCATACCGAGGTGGTCAACGTCGACGGTAGCATGGATTACCGCTTGCGGGCGCTGGAGCGGGCCCAACTTTACTACACCCCACTGGGGCGTGATGCCGACCAGAGCCTGATGCAGAGTTTTGTCGATCTCGCTCCCGAGCCGGGACAGGCCGACGAGTTGCTGGAAGTGGAGGGGCGCAACCTGGAAGCACGCTGGGTTGCTGACGACGTGGTATGGTTCGATTTTTCAGTGTTGTGTGATGGGCCGCGCAGCCAGAACGACTATATCGAGCTGGCGCGGGAATTTCACGCCGTGCTGTTGAGCAATGTGCCGGTTTTTGAGCACCAGGACGACAAGGCAAGACGTTTTATCAACCTGGTGGACGAATTCTATGATCGCAATGTCAAGCTGGTACTGTCGGCTGCGGCGCCACTGGGTGATTTGTACATAGAGGGGCGCCTGGGATTCGAGTTTGAACGTACTCGCAGTCGCCTGCTGGAAATGCAGTCACTTGAGTACCTGGGGCGGCAGCATTTGGCGTAGCGATGGCAGGTCCATGGAAGCACAGAAGCCGGTTCGCCTGTCCTCGGTAGAGCTGCTGCCGGCGAGAAGGCGAAGGTGCGCGCGCGTTTTGCCCCATCCCCAGGCCGTGGGATGGGGTTGGCCATCACTGCCGGGGATGGTGTCGACCGTCGAAGAAAGCGGTTTTAAACGCGGCGGATGCTTGAATTAGCTTCGTGCTTTGTGTAGTATTCGCGCTCTTTTTTCGAGATCACGCCGGCGGCGGAGTAAAGATGAAAACTTATAGTGCAAAGCCTGGTAGCGTAGCGCAGGACTGGTTCGTGGTAGACGCAGATGGCAAGACTCTTGGTCGTCTCGCCACCGAGATCGCCCACCGCCTGCGCGGCAAACACAAGCCAGAGTACACCCCCCACGTAGACACCGGGGACTACATCGTCGTGCTGAATGCCGAGAAGGTTCGGGTTACAGGCAATAAAACCACGCAAAAGATGTATCACCATCACACGGGGTATCCTGGTGGTCTCAAGAGCATGTCTTTTGACAAACTGCGTGACTCGGCGCCCGAGCGGATTATCGAATCAGCGGTAAGGGGCATGCTGCCCAAGAATCCGCTTGGTCGCGCAATGTTTCGCAAGCTTAAAGTTTATGCAGGGGCGGAGCACCCACATACGGCTCAGCAACCACAAGTTTTGGATATCTAACGGATACGAGTTATGGCAGTGACACAGTATTACGGCACCGGGCGTCGCAAAACCTCAACGGCGCGGGTGTTTATTTCCCCAGGCGCCGGGGACATCACCATCAACAGCCGCACCCTGGACAATTTTTTCGGGCGTGAGGTGGCGCGCATGATCGTTCGCCAGCCCCTGGAGTTGATTGGCATGGGCGACAAATTCGACGTCAAGATAACCGTTCGCGGTGGTGGCAGCTTCGGCCAGGCCGGGGCTATCCGCCATGGCATCAGCCGTGCACTGATCGAGTACGACGAAACCCTGCGGCAACCGCTGCGTCAGGCGGGTTACGTGACGCGAGATTCGCGTGCGGTGGAACGCAAGAAAGTTGGTCTGCGCAAGGCGCGTAAGCGTCCACAGTACTCCAAGCGCTGATTGCGGGCATTCTGCCGAACTTTGGTAAACGAAGCGCCCGAATGCTGGTCATTGCGGGCGTTTTTTGTGTCGGTGCGATACTGATCCAGCTTCGGTGCTAAAGCCCGGAAAGGCTAAATCGATTGTAAGGCCAGCGTAATTTCTTTAACATTCGGCGATCCGGGGTGTGTTACTCCCTGCGGTTCCATCGTTAGGCTTTATGATCATAAATCCATCCTTGAAAACCAGCTTTAGTGGGAGAAATGCGTCATGAGTAATGACGACGTAAACAGCGGCCGGCGTCGCTTTTTGACTGTGGCAACGGCGGTAGTCGGTGCAGCCGGCGCGGTTGGCGTGGCGGTGCCGTTCGTGAAATCCTGGAGCCCGAGCGCCAAGGCGAAGGCGGCCGGTGCCCCCGTCAAGGTGGATATCAGCAAGATAAACCTTGGGGAGATGATTGTTGTCGAATGGCGCGGTAAGCCCGTGTATATCGTGCATCGCAGCGAAGAGGAATTGGCGAATCTGGCGAAAGTCGAGGGGCGCTTGTCGGACCCGGAGTCCCAGCGCTCGATTCAGCCGGAATACGCGACCAATGAAGCGCGCGCAATCAAGCCGGAGTTTGCAGTACTGGTAGGGCTTTGCACACATCTTGGGTGTGCGCCAAAATTTCGTCCTGAACTCGCTCCTGCGGACCTGGGTGCCGAGTGGCTCGGGGGTTTCTTCTGCCCATGTCACGGATCACGCTTCGATTTGTCCGGTCGCGTCTACAAGGGCGTGCCGGCGCCGACGAACCTGGATGTCCCTCCCTACCGTTATGAGAGTGACAGCGTAATCGTAATTGGTGAAGATCAGGAGGTAGCGTAATGCAAAAGGCACTGGTCGGACTGCGGGATTGGGTAGACGAGCGTCTGCCGATTGTAAGGGCGTGGGATACCCACATGGGCAAGTATTACGCGCCCAAGAACTTCAATTTCTGGTACTTCTTCGGTGTGCTTTCACTGCTGGTGCTGGTAAACCAGTTGTTGACGGGTGTCTGGTTGACCATGTTGTACGAGCCCTCTGCGGAAGGGGCATTTGCGTCGGTCGAATACATCATGCGCGATGTCGAATATGGCTGGCTGCTGCGTTACATGCACTCAACCGGCGCGTCGGCGTTCTTTGCGGTGGTCTACCTGCATATGTTTCGTGGTCTGCTGTATGGCTCATACAAGAAACCCCGCGAACTGGTTTGGGTGTTCGGTATGTTGATTTACCTCGCGCTGATGGCTGAGGGTTTTCTCGGGTATGTGCTGCCCTGGGGCCAGATGTCCTACTGGGGTGCGCAGGTAATCGTGTCCTTGTTCGGCGCCATTCCCGTTATCGGTCCCGACATCGTGGAGTGGGTTCGCGGTGACTACCTGATCTCTGGCATTACTCTCAACCGTTTTTTTGCGCTGCACGTCGTGGCTGTTCCCATTGTGCTGCTGGCCCTGGTTGTGCTTCATTTGCTCGCCCTGCACCACGTCGGTTCCAATAACCCGGACGGAATCGATATCAAGAAACACAAGGATGAGAACGGTGTGCCCCTGGATGGCATTGCCTTCCACCCCTACTACACGGTGCATGATATTGTCGGTGTGATCGTGTTCCTGTTCGTTTTCTGTACCATCATTTTCTTCATGCCGGAGATGGGCGGTTACTTCCTTGAGCATGCTAACTTCGAGCAGGCAAACTCGCTCAAAACACCGGAGCACATCGCGCCTACCTGGTATTACACGCCCTTCTACGCCATGCTGCGGGCGGTGACTTATCCGCTGTTCGGGCTGGATGCCAAGTTCTGGGGCTTCGTTGTCATGGGTGGCGCTATTGCCATCATGTTCGTCTTGCCCTGGCTCGACCGCAGTCCGGTCAGATCCTGGCGCTACAAGGGCTGGATGTCGAAAGTGGCGATTATCAGCTTTGCAGTCGCGTTCCTGGTGCTCGGTTATTTGGGGGCTATGCCAGCCACGCCGGGCAGAACCATGGTAGCTCAGCTGTTCACTGTGGTGTACTTTGCCTTCTTCATACTGATGCCTTGGTATACCAAGATCGAAAAAACCAAACCGGTTCCAGAGCGGGTGACAATGCGATGAGAAAGCTAGCACTGACCCTAACGCTACTACTGGCCTCCATGGGCGTGTTAGCAGCGGGTGGCGATAAATCCTGTGGTCTAATCGACTGTTACGAATTTAAGGCTGATCTCGACGACAAGGCATCGATGCAGCGAGGTGTAGCGACCTTTGTCAATTACTGCATGGGGTGCCATGAGGCGAGTTACTCGCGCTATGAGCGGGTCGCTACCGATCTTGGGATCCCTATTGAGCTTGCTGAGCAAAACCTGATATTCGATGACGCGAAGATTGGCAGTCTGATGACGAATGCCATGGATGAGGGCGCGGCCAAGAGGTGGTTTGGGGCAGCGCCGCCGGATTTGACCCTCGTCGCCAGGTCTCGCGGTCCGGAATGGCTGTACACTTACCTCCTGACCTTCTACGAGGATGCAAGCCGGCCCTGGGGCGCCAATAACCTGGCATTCAAGGATGTCGGCATGCCCAATGTTTTACTCGAACTTCAGGGCGCGCAGAAATGTCTCCCCAAGGATGAAGACGAGCATGGAATATGCGCGCACATCGAGCATGTGGAAGGCACTGGCACGCAAAGCCCCGAAGAGTTCCAGCAAACCATATACGATTTAACCAACTACATGACCTATATGGCAGAGCCCGCCGCTCTCGAGCGAAAGCGCCTCGGGATCTATGTATTATTGTTCCTCGCGTTCTTCCTGGTCTTTGCCTGGTTACTTAATCGTGAATACTGGAAAGACGTACATTAACACCGCATTACTTTCGCTGTGGCAGCAAATCAGGCTGCCGCAGAGCTTCTGTAAAATTAATTGAGGTTGCACAAATGGGCGTGTTGGTCAAACGATCTTCAATGACCTTTTTCTCCGATGGCAATGACCATTACAGTCACCGTGTGCGCATTGTGCTGGCTGAGAAAGGAGTAACCGTCGATATCATCAATATAGACGCTAATGATAAGCCAGAAGAGCTTGCCGACCTGAATCCATACAACAGCCTGCCTACCCTGCTTGACCGGGACCTGGTGTTGTACGAATCAAAGATCATGATGGAGTACCTGGACGAACGCTTTCCCCATCCGCCACTTCTTCCGGTGTATCCTGTGGCCCGCGGTCAGTGCCGCTTGTGGATCTATCGTATGGAGCGCGACTGGTGTGGCCTGGTAGATAAAATCGAGGCGGGAAAGGGCGGAGACGCCGTGTTGGAAGCGGCGCGTAAGGACTTGCGCGACAGCCTGGTTGGTGTTGCCCCTATCTTTGGTGATAAGCCGTTTTTCATGAGCGACGAGTTTACCCTGGTCGATTGTTGCCTTGGTCCCATTCTCTGGCGTTTGCCCAAACTCGGCGTCCAATTGCCGCAGACCAAGCAGACCCGGCCACTCTTTGACTACATGAACCGCATCTTCCAGATGAAGGCATTCGGTGCCAGCCTGTCGGAACAGGAACTCGAAATGCGTCCAACGCGGGCGGCCTGAAGCCTGTTAAATTCGATAGTGGAGCTAACACCGTGGCAATGACATCCAGTCGCCCTTACCTGGTAAGGGCGATGTACGAATGGATTGTCGACAACAAGTGCACCCCTTATGTGCTGGTGGATGCTCATGCTGCGGGGGTGCAGGTGCCTCAGCAATATGTGGAAAACGGCCAAATTGTGCTCAATATTGCCCCGGGTGCGGTCGCGGGTATGGAACTGGGTAACGAGTTTATGCGTTTTAACGCACGGTTTGGCGGCGTCCCTACCGATGTTCTCGTTCCCGTTGCAGCCATTCGCGGCCTTTACGCCCGGGAAAACGGTCGTGGCATGGTGTTCGACGAAGAAGACGAGCCGCCGGTGCCTCCAGCTGACCCCGACAAGGAGGGGGATGCGGCGAAAAAGCCTTCCCTGCGGGTGGTGAAGTAACGTTTTCACCGCGTTTGCCGCTGGTCCTCCTGTTCGGCGTGCTGCGCTTGTTGAAGGCCGGCGCTGCAGTTTAAACCTAACGGTGAGATAAAGCCGTTAGTCGATGTATTCGAATATCCGCACCACCTTTTTTACCCCGTTGGTATTGCGGGCCATGTCGACGGCCTTGTCGGCACTTGCCTGGTTTACCAGGCCCATCAGGTAAACCACGGAATTTTCCGTGACTACCTTAACCTGGGCTGGATCAACAACACTGGAAAACATCATTCGCGATTTAATTCGAGTGGTGATCCAGCCGTCGTTGGTGCGCCCTGATAAAGGATTAGTCGGCCCGACCTCCAGTTCATTGTGGATTTTTTCGACGTAGCGGATATTGGTGACGGTCTGTGCGGCGACCTGTTTCAATTGTGCTGTGGGAACCTGGCCGGCAAGCAGCACTACACCATTGAAACTCACGATAACGATATTCGCGTCACGCAGCCTCGGATCGGCTTTACGGACGTTCACCAGCGCCTTGGTCTCGATACTTTCATCGTCGAGCATTCGGCCTATGCTGCGCTGGCTGGCGTCGCTCTGGATGGGTTCATCCTTGCTCACGTCGAGCACGTTACTGCAGCCAAGCAGCAGCAGGTACAGCGTCGCTGAACACAAGATTTTCATGCCTCACCTCCGAACAGGAATTGGTCGATAAGCTCGCACAGGCAATTGATTAATAACAGGTAAGATTCCATCAGGCGAGCCGGGCTGGCAAACGGCATCGACAATTCGACATCCTGTGCACCCAGCAAGGATACCGCATCCAACTGGTTGGCTCCGTGGCACAGAATGACGGTCAGTTCCCGCTCATGGGCTGCTCTAACCGCCCTGATCAGGGGCTCGGCGTCTTTGGTGGTGCCGGCCAACAGGAAGAGAATGTCGCCGGGACTTCCCAGTGTGCTCACCTGGCGTGCCAGTGACTCGGCATACTGGCTGGAATCGCTTATCGCGTTGAGCAGGCAGCTATCGGCGGACAGGGCGACAGCCGGAAGCCCGGGCCTCTCTCTTTCGTAGTGAGTGACCAATTGGGTGGCAAAAATCCCGGCGAGGGCACAGAAGCGACCGCTGCCAGCACAAAGCACTTTCTTGTCAGAGAGCAGAGCATGCACCATCACCTCGCTGGTTTCTGCAAGGGTATCGGTGATAGTGACCGCGAGGGTGGAAATGTCTTCCATATGGGCCGCGAAGCTGGCGGTGATAGTTGTTGCAGGATCGTTCATGGGTGTATCGATATTCCCTCTGTGTGTCTGGCCTGGCTATTTGCTGGAATTCTATCAATTTCCGCAGCCTGGTTCTGGCAGGTAATTTTTTTTCGGTGCAATCGACAAGGCCACGCTATTGATCGCGCCTGCCTGGTCGCAACATCTCACCGCCAGCTGTCATTCCCGTCGAGTGACGTGCGGGATTTTACGACCAGAGGCATAGGGTAACCATGGGTGCGGGAGATAATTGCCGCACAGTGTGCCAGGTCCGGCAGGCCTTGCAAGGGTAGGTGACAGGGAAGCAAAATAGGGCGCCGGACCGGCACGAAATCACGGTTACATACTGTCGATGGCGTTCACAATCCAGTTGATACCTGGGGCTTCGATCCCGGAGGAAATAGCCACCACATCGAAGCGACCTGGATAGCTCGAGTACTGACCTCGGCTAGACAAGAAAACCAGTGCGCTGTTTACCAGCTTCCTGCGTTTGCTCGCCGTAACCTGCTCGGCGGCTTCGCCGTGCTGGCTCCTCCGTCGGTACTTGACTTCCACGAACACCAGCGTCCCTCGATCCAGCATCACCAGGTCGATTTCGCCACAGCGACACCGGAAGTTGCGCTCTACCAGTTGCAGCCCGCGTGACTCCAGGTAGGCCATGGCCTGGTCTTCAAATGCTCGTCCGTTGAGCGCTGGCCGGGGCTGGCTGCGGGAGCTGGCCCTGCGTTTGGGCATCCATGCTTTCATGTTGAATCTCCTTAGGGCTGTCGTCGACTCTGGTCGCAGTTCCGTTGCGAAACACAGCCCAGGCAGGGCGGCGCAGAATTGTCCCCTGCTCGGACAGCGTCAGGGTGCCCGTCGTGCCGCGATAGCTCAGCCCTGGAGTAAACAGGATTTGCGGCAGGCGCGGTGCAAGGTAGTAGGCATCGATCCCCAGGGCATACAGGTTTTTCGACGGGGTGCCCCCGCGCTCGATGTAATCGTCAATCGTTCGCTGGGCGGCGGATGTGCCGAGTATCCAGGGCGTGTCGGTAAAATAGACGCCGTTGAGATCGGTATCGCTCTGCGGGTCCGGTTTGCCGCGGTAGACTCGCGAATTGGCATACACTGGCAGATCCTGGGCGAAGTGAAACGCGAGTAAGGGTTTGACCGAGCGGGCTTCCTGGGCACTCACGGGCAGGTACACGAAATCGATGTCCTGGCGGCGGCGGGGGTTGTATTCCAGGCTCGTGCCGATAGCACTTTCCAATGACTGCGCGCGCCGCTGGCTGAGGCCAATGTGCAAGCCCTGTTTGATACGCTCGGAAGCTTCACGGTCGGTACCGAGCTCGATGACATCCACCGTTATGCCCTGGCGCTCCTCCCACGCTTGCTCGAACGCCTGGACACTGCGCTGGCTCTGGTTGTCAGTACCGTGTATCACCAGCGCCCTCTGGTACCCCTCGAACCAACCACGCTCGGCTGCGGCTACTGCTTCATCCTCGTTGGAAAGGCCGAATTGATAAAAGTTATCGGCAGTTTGGCCATCGCTCGTGGCATAGTTGAGCGCTAATATCGGCACCATGCCATTGGATGCTGCCATCAGTGCATCGACCCTGCTCTTACTGAGGGGGCCGATGATGAGTTCTGCACCGTCGTCGACTGCCCTGCGGTACAGCGCTGCCATGTCCAAATGTGTTTCAGTGTCGTAGAAGGCCAGCCTCGAGTTGCTGGAACCCCGCGCGCGGGCATCGAAATACGCCTTGAGCATGCCGTCCCTTATGGCGTGACCCGCTTCTTTCAGTTGCCCCTGCAGTGGCAGCAAAACGGCTATCTGCGCCGGCTTGCTGCCGGCCAGCAGGAACAACAGATCGATTTCGGCCGGGGGGTCAAGCGCTGCGGGGTGTGCGGGCCAACGCCGCTGCCACGCTTCGACTTGTACCTGCTGCTGATCGATATCGCCCTCCAGCGAGTTCGCAATCAAGGCCAGCTCATACCAGCCGCGCAATGGCGGCTCCAATGCCGGTGTGTCCTCAAGCTGTTGTCGCAGTAAATCGGGAGGCGATCGCATCAGCGAGCGCCAGATGGATTCCTCATTGCCCGCGAGGGCTGAACCATCACCCAGAAGCGCGCTGATTTTGAGGCGGGTGTTAATAGCCTGGCCATGCATTCCTGCCCGCTCCTGCAGGTCTGCCAGCACCGATAATGCCGCTGCCTGCTGCTGCGCTGGAGCGCTACGCAGCATCGATTGTTGCTCCGGGGCATTGAGCCACTGTACCGCGGCCCTGCTACCCTGCTGTTGCTCCAGCAAAATGGCCCTCAGGGCGAGGTAATCACCCACTGCGGCGGCGGGCAGGTGTGCACTGGACAGGGCTTGCAGGACCTGTTCAGCGGCGCTGGCGTCGCCCTGTTGCTGCAGTAGTTGCGCTGCCTTCAGTTGGTAGCGGGCTCGATCTGCGGGGGCTGCCCCTTCGGCGAGCTGGAGCCATTCTGCGGCACTGCTGGGCTCGCGCTGTGCCTGCCGGGGTTCGGTGGGGGTGGTAGTACAGGCACCAAGCAGCAGCAAAAATACAATCACCAGCGTGTACTGGCTACGGTATAGTATCGGCGTCTTCATTCTCTTGGATATTCCGTATCAATGTCTTCAGCAGAGTTTGAGTGTTCTTCAGTCGGTCATCTATATGTGGTGGCGACACCGATCGGTAACCTCGACGACATGGTACCCCGTGCGGTAACTACATTGAAATCGGCGGATTACGTCGCGGCAGAGGATACCAGACACAGCGGGAAATTACTTAAACACTTTGCCATCGATACTCCACTGCTGGCCTTTCATGAACACAATGAAGGCGAGCGTACCGGCTATCTGGTGGGCTTGCTGGAGTCGGGCAGCAGCGTCGCTTTGATCAGCGATGCCGGTACGCCTTTGATCTCGGACCCGGGTTATCGCCTGGTCCGCGCCGCACACTTGGCGGGGGTCAAGGTGACGCCGGTCCCTGGCCCGTGTGCCATGGTGGCGGCGTTGTCGGTTTCAGGCTTGCCATCAGACCGGGTGATGTTTGTCGGCTTTTTGCCAGCCCGGGCCCAGGCCAGGCGCACACGCTTGCAGGAATTGGCGGGACGCAGGGAAACGCTGGTGTTGTACGAATCCTGCCATCGCATCGCGGAAGCTCTGGCTGATATCGCGCAGGAACTTGGGCCGTCGCGCCAGGTGGCATTCTGTCGGGAGCTGACCAAAACGTTCGAAACAGTGCGCCTGGGGTCGCTGCAGTCGATCGGGGATTGGGTGGTCGCGGATGCCGATCAACGGCGGGGTGAGATCGTGCTGGTCATTGAGGGCAACCAGTCAGAATCGGTTTTGCTCGATGAGGTCGGCCAGCGCTGGCTGCGTGCACTCGCCGCTGAGATGACTCCGGCGCGGGCTTCGGCGCTGGCGTCCAGGGTCACCGGGCTGCGCAAGCGTGCCCTCTACCAATGGCTCACCGACAGCGGTGCGGGTGGCACCAAATAGTGGCGCCAAATAGCTTGCTTGTGCAGCGACCAGGCGTTACCCTGCGGGCGTGAGAGCTGGCTGGACAGTCGCTCTGCTGATTGCGGGAAATCGCAACGCGGGGAGGAAAGTCCGGGCTCCAAAGGGCAGGGTGCCAGGTAACCCCTGGGAGGCGTGAGCCTACGACCAGTGCAGCAGAGAGTAGACCGCCGATCCCGCGCAGGCGGGTCGGTAAGGGTGAAAGGGTGCGGTAAGAGCGCACCGCGCGGCTGGCAACAGTTCGTGGCACGGTAAACTCCACCCGGAGCAAGACCAAATAGGAATCCGTAGGCGCGGCCCGCGCCGGATTCGGGTAGGTTGCATGAGGCATTCGGTGACGAATGCCCCAGATGAATGACTGTTCAAGACAGAACCCGGCTTACAGGCTGGCTCTCACCTTTTTTTCGCTGAAATTCTCCCCGCAATAGCCCGTCTTAATAAAACGCTTTAACTTTTCGCTGTAAGCAATTGTGAGTCATTGCTTTTTGCATATCGCCGTGCCCGAAGTATGCATTTTCGCAGAAGATCGCTGCAAGTTCATCGCAATTTCCCCCACATTTACCGCGCTTACCCTTGACAATGAAAGTGCCGGATAACTATAGTGTCAGGAAGTGGGAGAAAGTGGGTATTAGTGTCAAAAATGCCCTCAAAGTGGATATAATATGTTTCGCGGGGTCAGCCACATATCAATGGACGCCAAGGGCCGCATGGCTTTTCCTGCCAAGCAGCGGGAAAAGCTGGCGGCGGATTGTGCTGGTCAACTGGTTGCGACCATTGATACCCAAAGCCCTTGCCTGCTGATCTATCCATTGCCGACCTGGGAGACCATCGAGCGAGAGATTCAGGACCTGCCTGCCCTGAATCCGGCGGTGCGGCGCTTCCAGCGCCTGCTGATTGGATATGCCAGTGACCTGGATTTTGATGCCAGTGGTCGGGTGTTGCTCCCCCAGTCGCTGCGGGAGTATGCCAGCCTGGAAAAAAAGCTGGTTTTGGTGGGGCAGGGCAAGAAAATGGAGCTATGGGATGAGGCCGCGTGGCTCGCGGAGCGTGACAAGTTGCTGCATGAGTCTGCGGATGACGGGTCAGTGCCAGAGGAATTGATGTCGTTGGCGCTGTGATGACTGGGTCCGGCCAGCAACACCAGACCGTGCTGTTAGAGGAAGCGGTGGCGGCACTGGTAACCGATCCGACCGGTTGCTATGTCGATGCGACATTTGGACGCGGCGGCCACAGCGGGGCGATTTTGGCCCGACTTGATAGTGCGGGACGATTGATGGCCATCGACCGCGACCCGGAAGCGATAGAGGCGGCAGCGATGTTCGGCGGTGACCCCCGCTTTGCCATTGAAAGCGGTGACTTCAGTCAGTTGGGGCGATTTGTTGCCGCGCATGGCTGGCAGGGGGAGTTGCAGGGAGTGCTGCTGGATCTGGGCGTATCATCACCCCAGATTGACAGCGCAGAGCGTGGTTTCAGCTTTTTACACGATGGGCCATTGGATATGCGGATGAATCCGGCTCAGGGTGTTAGTGCCGCACAGTGGTTGGCTGAGGCCCGCGAGAAAGACATTGCAGATGTATTGTGGCGTTACGGTGATGAGCGTTTTTCCCGGCGTATGGCGCGAGCAATCGTGCGTGAGCGCGAGCAAACCGGGATTACCCGCACTACGCAGCTGGCGAGGATTATCGCCGAAGCGAACCCCGCGTGGGAGCAAGGCAAGCATCCGGCGACGCGGGCCTTCCAGGCTATACGGATATATATCAATCGTGAATTGGATGAACTGGAGCAGGTGCTGAAGCAGGGCTTGGAATGCTTGCGTCCGGGCGGCAGGCTCGTGGTGATCAGCTTTCATTCGCTGGAAGACCGCATTGTGAAGCGGTTTTTTCGCGACCAGGCCCGCGGCGATAGCCTGCCGCGCTCGGTGCCAGTCACCGATGACCAGCTTCACCGGCGGCTCAAAGCGCCGGGCAGGGCAGTGAAGGCTTCGGCCGGTGAAATCAATGACAACCCCAGGGCGCGCAGCGCAGTGTTGCGGGTAGCAGAAAAGATAGCTTGAGCGGAGCAGTTCAGCGCCATGACCAATGCAGAAACAGTAAACGAAGCCCGGCCGGCAGGGGCAGCCCTGCAAGTGGCGTTGCTGTGCTGTCTGCTCGTTATTCTCGGCTCTGCGGTCACTGTGGTCTTCCTCGCGCAGAAGACGCGTCTGCTATTCGGCGAATTGGAATCCTCCCGCAAGTTACAATACGAGTTCGACAGCCAGTGGAATCGCTTGATCCTGGAGCGCAGCACGTTGTTGGCGCCAGCCAATGTCGAGCGGGTCGCCAGTGGCAAGCTGGGAATGAGCCTGCCCCAGCCCGGTGAAGTAGTGGTGGTCAAGCCATGAGCGCCAGCCCCCAACAAGCTGATTACCCGCGCTGGCGGTTTCACCTGGTATGGGTCGTCCTGTGCCTACTGCTGGTAGGTCTCAGTGCCCGGGTGATTACGCTCCAGGTGGTAGACATCGAGGGTGGTTACAAATTTCTCCAGCAGCAGGGCAAGGCGCGCACCGTCAGGACGGAGCCGATCCATGCTTACCGCGGCATTATTTATGATCGTGAGGGCCAGCCGCTCGCTGTGAGCACGCCGGTTCAATCAGTCTGGTGTAATCCGCAGCTGGTCAATGTTGACCATGGCGGTTTTAGGCAATTGGCGCAATCCCTTGATTATGCGCCGGCCAAGCTTGCCAACAAGGTTGCCAGCAACCAGGAGCGATCGTTTCTCTACCTGCGGCGGCAGTTGCCTCCGACCGAGGCCCAGCAAGCGATTGACAGCGGTGTTCCGGGGGTTTACCTCGAAGACGGCTACAAGCGCTATTACCCCGCTGCCGAGGTCGCGGCCCATCTGGTTGGTGTCACCGATATCGATGACTCCGGCCAGGAAGGCATGGAATTGACCTACGATGAGCATCTGCGAGGCATGCCGGGGGCGAAGCAGGTGGTCAAGGACCTGCTGGGTAATACCATCGGTGACTTCAAGCATGTGCGTTCAGCCGAGCCGGGCGGCGAGTTGCAATTGACCATCGACTTGCGGGTGCAGTACCTCGCCTATCGAGCGCTCAAGGAGGCGGTAGTGAGTCACCGCGCCACATCGGGCTCGATGATCATCGCCGACGTTCACACGGGTGATATTCTCGCCATGGTGAACCAGCCATCGTTCAACCCGAATAATCGCAGTAATTTTCGCAGCTCGCACATGCGCAATCGCGCCATTGTCGATCTGATCGAGCCGGGCTCCACCGTCAAACCCCTCACCGTGGTTGCGGCTCTGGAAAGCGGGCTCTACACCCCTGAGAGTACGATCGATACCAACCCCGGTTACTTCAGGGTTGGGCGCAAGGTGCAGCGAGATCACCGTAATTACGGGGTTATCGATCTCACTACCATGATCGCCAAGTCCAGCAACGTTGCGACCAGTAAGATCGCGCTCAGCATCGAGCCCGAAGCCATTCGGTCCGTCTATCATCGCCTCGGCCTGGGGCATTCAACGGGAAGCGGATTTCCCGGGGAGGCAGCAGGATTTTTACCCAGCCATCAGCGCTGGCGAGATATTGAAAAGGCCACCTTCGCCTTTGGTTACGGTCTGTCTGTTACGCCGCTGCAGTTGGTCCAGGCCTACAGTGTGCTGGCCAATAATGGTATTAAGAAACCCCTGCGCATCGTCAAGGGCGGGCCGGAGCCGGCCCCCGAGCGGGTCATCAACGCGGCCATAGCCAGGGATGTGCTGGCCATGCTCAAGGCGGTTACCGCGGAGGGCGGCACTGCGGCGAGTGCGGCTATTCCTGCCTATTCCTTTGCGGGCAAGACAGGAACGGTGCACAAGGTCGGTGTTGGTGGCTATCAGGAAAATGAATATATGGCGTTGTTTGCCGGCATGGCCCCGGCCGACAATCCCCGCCTGGTGGGCGTGGTGGTGGTCAACGATCCCAAGAGTAAGCAATACTACGGCGGCGAAGTCGCCGCTCCCGTGTTTTCCAGGGTTGTCGCTGATACCCTGCGCCTGCTGGGTGTTGTGCCCGACAAACTCGAAGACTTCAAGGGCGACGAGCTGCTGGTTCTCGACACGGAGGTAAGCCTTGTCGAGCGCGGTTGAACATTCCATGACCCGTGTATGCGATTGGCTGGGCCCGGTCGCCGGAGGTCTGACGGTGCCGATTCGTGACCTGCGGCTCGATAGTCGCCAGGTTGAACCGGGCGATGCTTTCATTGCCGTCGCGGCCGAAGATCGTGGTGGTCGTGATCATGTGGCCGAGGCTTTGGCCCGTGGTGCCGCATTGGTCTTGATCGACAGGGAAGCGGTGAATTCGTCTCCGGACCCAGCGAGGGTGCCGGTTATTGCGCTGGGTGAACTCAAGTCGCGACTGGGGGAGCTGGCCCGCCAGTTTTACGGAGCCGGCAGCGAGCAGTTGCAATTGATCGGGGTCACCGGCACCAACGGTAAGACCAGTGTCAGTTTCTTGCTGGCACAATTGCTGGAGGCGGCGGGGTTTTCCTGCGCAGTCGTTGGCACCCTGGGCTGGGGGTTTACCGGCCAGCGGCAAGACACCGGCATGACCACGCCAGATGTGGTCAGTGTGCACCGCATATTGCATCGACTTGCAGCCAGCGGCGCAAAATACGCTGCCATGGAGGTTTCGTCCCATGGGCTGCAGCAGGGGCGGGTCGATGGCGTCGATTTCAGTGCGGCGGTCTTTACCAATTTGAGCCGTGATCACCTCGACTATCACGGCGACATGGCGAGCTACGGCGCCAGCAAGCGTCTGCTTTTCACCCGCGAACTGCAACTCGGGGTGTTCAATCTCGATGACGATTTTGGCGTCGCCCTCTACCGCGACTCGTCAGTCAGGGGGGCCAGGCTGGGTTACTCGCTGGCCCAGGCGGCGGCCGATATCCACTGTTGTGAAGTGCAATACCATGGTGAGGGCTGCAGAGCCGAGTTACACACGCCCTGGGGCGATGGCATGCTGCACAGCCGATTGTTGGGCCGCTACAACCTGCAAAACCTTGTCGCCAGCATTGCCGTGCTGGGTGGTCTGGGTATCGACCTGGATAGTCTTTTGCGTGCCGCCGCGACATGCACCGGGGCCCCCGGTCGCATGGAAGTGGTGCATGATGATGGTGTCAAAGTGGTCGTCGATTACGCCCACACCCCGGATGCACTGCAGCAGCTTTTACTGGCCCTGAAACCCCACGTCGAGGGTTCGCTGCGCCTGGTATTCGGCTGCGGGGGTAATCGTGACAAGGGCAAGCGCGCTCAAATGGGCGCAGTCGCCGAGGAGATTGCCGACAGCATTATTCTGACCAGTGACAACCCCAGAGACGAGTCGCCCCTGGCCATCATTGAAGACATTCGCAGCGGCATGACGGCGCAGCAACTGCATCGGGTAGAGCCGGATCGTGCGGCGGCCATTTCGTCCGCGCTCGACGCCGCGCAAGCTGGTGACATTGTCGTCATTGCGGGCAAGGGACATGAGGATTACCAGGAGATCAGGCAGCAGCGCTACCCCTTCAATGACCGCGCCTGTGTGGAACGGTACTATGCAGCGCGGCGGGCAGCACAATGAAAGCGTCCATGGGCGACATTGCGCAAACCTTGGGTTGGCAGCTTCACGGTACGCCAGTGCTGTTTGACGGTATCGCCACCGATACGCGCAAACTGCTGCCCGGGCAACTGTTCGTCGCCCTCAAGGGGGAAAATCATGACGGTCACGATTATGTGCTCCAGGCACTTCAGGGCGGTGCCGCCGGTGTCCTGGTCAGTCGTGAGGTAAAGGGCGCGGCACCCTTGCTGCAGGTGCCGGATACACTACATGCACTGGGGCAGTTGGCAGCGTTGCACCGCAGCGCATTCAAGGGCACGCTATTTGCCGTTACCGGAAGTGCTGGCAAGACCACAACCAAGGAAATGCTGGCGGCCATCCTGGGGCAGGTGGCGCCGGTGTTGGCGACCAGCGGGAACTTCAACAATGAAATTGGCGTACCCCTAACCCTGTTCCGGCTGACCGACAAGTACCGGTATGCCGTCATCGAAATGGGCGCCGCCAAGCCCGGCGATATTCGTTACCTGGTCGATATCGCGGACCCCGATATTTCGATACTTACCAATGCCAGGGCAGCCCACCTTGAGGGTTTTGGCAGCCTTGACCAGGTTGCCAGGACGAAAGGCGAGATTTTTGTCGATAAGCCCGGGCGGCTGGCCGTCATAAACTGGGATGAGCCCTACCGCGCACTCTGGCAGCAACTTGCCGGCGCTGCCACCGTGATCAGTCACGGTACAGATGACAGTAGCCAGGCCTCCGTGCGCGCTGTCAACCTTGAATTGGGAGCTGCGGGAAGTCGCTTCGAGCTGGTGACAGGCGAGCAGGCCCAACTCATCGAGCTGCCGGTACCGGGTCATCACAACGTCGCCAATGCCCTCGCTGCCGCCGCCGCCGCGATCGGCGTCGGTATCGGGTTGCAGGAAGTTGCCGCCGGTCTCGCAAATTTCAATGGCCCCTCCGGGCGTATGCAGTTTTGCCGGGGTGCCGGGGGTATGCTGGTGATTGATGACAGCTACAACGCCAACCCCGATGCGGTGCGTTCTGCGATTGATGTCCTGGCCATGCAGAGCGGCAACAGGCTGCTGCTGCTCGGGGACATGGCTGAGCTGGGCGATGATAGCCTGAGCTACCACCAGCAGGTAGGCCGCTACGCCCGGGCGCAAGGCATAGACGGCTTGTTCGGGATTGGTCCGTTGGCCGCCGGCGCCGCCGAAGCCTTCGGGAGTGGCGCCCAATGTTTTGCCGACAAGGCGCAGTTACTGGCCTGGTTGGGGCGCGAATCCCTGGCGGGCTACGATGCGTGCCTGGTGAAAGGCTCGCGCAGCTCTCGTATGGAGCAGGTTGTCGAGGTATTGCTGGCGGAGGGTGGTCGATAAATGCTGCTGCTACTGTCCGAATACCTGTCCCAGTTTTCCAGTGCGTTCAACGTATTCCAGTACCTGACCCTGCGCGCAGCGCTGGCGGTGCTGACATCGCTGGCAATTTCCTTGCTGGTTGGTCCCTATGTTATCAAGCGCCTCAACTACCACCAGATTGGCCAGGCCGTGCGCAATGACGGGCCTGAAAGCCACCTGAGCAAGAACGGTACGCCAACCATGGGTGGTGCGCTGATTCTGATATCGCTGTTGCTAACGACATTATTGTGGAGTGACCTGGCAAACGTCTACGTGTGGATTGTCTTTGCCGTGACCCTCGTATTTGGTGCTGTCGGTTGGGTCGACGATTACCGCAAGGTCATAGAAAAGGATTCCCGGGGCCTGCCAGCGCGCTGGAAGTATTTCTGGCAATCGGTTGGCGGCCTGGGCGTGGCAATCGCGCTCTACACCCTCGCTGACGACCCGGCGCACACCGAGTTTTTCCTGCCATTTGTCAAGACCGCCCTGTTCGATCTCGGACCGTGGTTCATCGTACTGGGTTACTTCGTCATTGTCGGTAGTAGCAATGCGGTCAACCTCACCGATGGGCTCGATGGCCTGGCGATCATGCCGACTGTTCTGGTGGGGTCGGCACTGGGCCTGATCGCCTACCTCAGCGGCAACGTCAATTTTTCCAATTACCTGCTGATTCCCTACGTGCCCGGTGCAGGAGAGCTGGTGGTCTTCTGCGCCGCGATGGCCGGTGCAGGGCTGGGTTTTCTTTGGTTCAACACTTATCCCGCGCAGATATTCATGGGCGACGTCGGCGCGCTTGCCCTTGGTGCTGCACTGGGAACCGTGGCGATTATCACCCGCCATGAACTGGTGTTTTTTATTATGGGAGGCATCTTCGTGCTGGAAACCGTATCGGTAATCCTGCAGGTGGCATCCTATAAAATGACCGGCCGGCGCATATTTCGGATGGCCCCTATCCACCACCACTTCGAGCTGAAAGGCTGGCCCGAGCCTCGGGTGATTGTTCGCTTCTGGATCATCACGGTGGTGTTGGTATTAATTGGTCTGTCGACCCTCAAGCTGCGGTGATCACAGTGCAGACGATCGCTACCGACAATAAGACAGCGATACTGGGCCTTGGTGCGACAGGGCGTTCCTGTGTGCGTCATCTGCAGTCGCGGGGGCATGCACTGGCCGCCTTCGACAGCATTATGGACGAGGATCAGGCGGGTCTTTTCCGTCGGGAGTTTCCCCAGGTTCCACTTTATACCGGCGCTTTCGATGGCGACATGCTGGCCTGCTTCAGCAAGCTGATCGTGAGCCCGGGGATCAGTCTCGACCAGCCTGCTATCCGGCATGCCCTCGAGCGCGGTGCTGAGCTGACCAGCGATATTGATCTGTTGTTGGCCGCAATCGACAAGCCCGTGGTTGCGATTACCGGATCCAATGGCAAAACCACGGTAACTACCCTGGTCGGCAAGATGGCCGAGGCGAGTGGCTTGCAGGCTGCCGTCGGCGGCAATATCGGTACCCCGGTGCTCGATTTCCTGCAGCCCGGCCAAAGCTGGGATATGTTTGTCCTGGAGCTATCCAGTTTCCAGCTCGAACGCAGCAAGCCGCCAACCGCCGTTGCTGCCAGCATCCTCAATATATCGCCTGACCACATGGACCGCTACGCGGGGCTGGCCGCCTACCAACAGGCCAAGCAACGCATTTATCCTGCGAGTCGCTGCGCGGTGTTCAATCGCGATGACAAGCTGACCTATCCGCTACTGGGGCGTGGACAAACCAGTATCAGCTTCGGTGCCGGTGAGCCCGACCTCAAGCAGTATGGCCTGGTTCGTGAAGGTGGAGTCAACTGGCTGGCGCGTGGTCACGAACTGCTGTTGTCGAGTGCCGATGTGAAGCTGCACGGTGAGCACAACCTGCTCAATGCCCTGGCGGCGTTGGCGCTTGGCGAGGCCGCAGGCCTGCGGCGCGACGTGATGGTGTCGGTGTTACGGGACTTCGGCGGGCTGCAGCACCGCTGCCAGTGGCTGGGTGAGCGCGATGGCATCGAATTCTTCAATGACTCCAAGGGCACCAATACCGGCGCCACGATCGCGGCTGTGGAAGGCTTGTCGCGGCGCCTGAAAGATATCGTCCTGATCGCAGGCGGCCAGGGTAAGGGGGCTGATTTCAGCAGCCTGCAACAGTTGGACGGTCGTCTCAAGGCAGTGGTTTTGCTGGGCGAGGCTGCCGCCGATATCGCCCTGGCGCTGGACGGCAGGGCGGAGCTCAGCGAGGCCGGGGATATGGCCAGTGCTGTTGCAGCTGCAATCAGCCTCGCCGCCCCGGGGGATCGCGTGCTGTTATCGCCATCCTGCGCCAGTTTCGACATGTTTCGCAATTACGAGCAGCGTGGGGAAGTTTTCAGTGCCTTGGTACAGGCGCATCTTACGGGAGGTCGGGAGTGATGGCGCTGGAGCTGAAACTGCCCGCCCTGCGCTTGCAGGCTGCGGACAAACTTTTGTGTGCCGCACTGGTCGCGCTACTGATCGCCGGTTTTATTGCTATGAGCTCGGCTTCCATCGAATTCGCCCGCAACCAATATGAAAACCCCTTCCATCACATGCAGCGGCACGGTTTTTACCTGGTGCTGGCCATACTCGGTGGCATTACAGTGTTCCATATGCCCACGGCCAAGCTGGACCGCCATGGCTGGTGGTTGCTTTTACTGGGGGTGGCGCTGCTGTGCCTGGTGCTGGTTGTGGGGCGCGAAGTCAACGGCAGCAGGCGTTGGCTGGCGATCGGGCCATTCACGCTGCAGGTTTCAGAGTTCGTCAAAATATTTGTGATCATCTATATGGCTGGCTACCTGGTACGGCGCAGTGAGGAAGTGCGTTCCAACATTGCGGGCTTCCTCAAGCCCATGGCGGTGATGTCGATCCTTATCGTACTGCTTTTGGCTGAGCCCGACTTTGGTGCCGCTGTGGTGATGATGGGTACGGTTATGGGCATGCTTTTTCTCGGTGGAGCCCGGCTTTGGCAATTTCTGATCCTGAGCGCAGTTTGCGCGGTGGCTGCCGGCGCGATGGTGGCGACATCGGACTACCGGATGGAGCGACTGCTGGCCTACACCAACCCGTGGGAGCATCAGTACGATATCAGTTACCAACTGGTGCAGGCACTCATAGCCTTTGGGCGGGGTGAATGGCTCGGTGTGGGGCTTGGCAATAGCGTGCAGAAACTATCCTACCTGCCCGAGGCGCATACCGATTTCGTATTCGCTATCCTCGCCGAGGAAATGGGGGTTGTCGGTGTGTTAGTGGTACTGGCCCTGTTTGCCACCCTGGTCGGCAGGATGCTGCAGGTGGGACGCCGTGCCGAGCAACAGGGTTTTGGCTTTGGTGCCTATCTGTCTTACGGGGCTGCGTTGCTGATCGCACTGCAGGTATTTATTAATGTCGGCGTGAACACAGGCCTGTTGCCAACCAAGGGCCTGACCCTGCCGTTCTTCAGCTACGGCGGTAGCAGCCTGATCGCCTGTGTGTTGTTGGTGGCACTGGTCGCGAGGATTGAATTGGACCTTCGTGACCGACAGGCAGTGGCCAGCCAACAGGGGCAGGAACGCCAATGAGGCAGCCACCGAACAAGAATATCCTGATTATGGCCGGAGGCACCGGCGGCCATGTCTACCCGGCGCTGGCTACGGCCCGGTGCCTGCAAAGCGCAGGATATCGAGTGGAGTGGCTCGGTACCGGGCAGGGCATCGAGTCGCGCCTGGTGCCAGCTTCCGGCATTACTCTGCATTGCCTGACGATAACCGGGTTGCGTGGCAAGCGCCTTTCCGTGTTGCTCAAAGCGCCTTTGCTCTTGCCGCTGGCGCTGGCCCAGGCGCTGAAGGTATGTCGCCAGTTTCGACCCGGATGTGTGCTGGGTATGGGCGGGTTTGCTTCCGGGCCTGGCGGCGTTTCCGCCTGGCTGCTTGGCATCCCGTTATTGATCCACGAGCAGAATGCCGTACCCGGTACCACCAATCGCATTCTCTCGCACCTTGCCCGGGTCGTGATGGAAGGTTTTGAGGGCGCTTTCGGTCGGCCGGGGGTGGTGTTCACCGGGAACCCTGTGCGCCAGGAAATCGTTGAAATTCCGGCGCCGGATGAGCGTGACTGGGGGCGGCGTCAAAAGCTGCGAGTGCTGGTTGTCGGTGGTAGCCTGGGCGCCCAGGTGCTCAATCGGGTGATGCCGGCGGCGCTGGCCGCCATGCCGGAGGTTTCCCGGCCCGAGGTAAGGCACCAAACCGGGCCGAAGCAACACGATGAAACCGCAGGCCTGTACCGGGCGAGGAAGGTAAGTGCCAGTGTAGAGCCTTACATTGAAGACATGGCCGAGGCTTACAGCTGGGCTGATGTCGTCGTCTGCCGGGCCGGCGCCCTCACTGTATCTGAATTGGCGGCGGCGGGCCTGCCGTCCTTGCTGGTGCCATACCCCCACGCCATCGACGACCACCAGACCCGCAACGCCGAATGGCTGGCCAGCCGGGGGGGCGCCGTATTGCTGCCCGAGCAGCAGTTCAATGCCGCCAGTCTGGCAGAGCAACTATCCCAGTGGCAGGCCAGGCCAGAGGCCCTTTTGGTCATGGCGCGCCGGGCACGCGAATGCGCGAGGCCGGGTGCGGCCCAGGACGTGGCGACGCGCTGCCAGGAGGTGGCCAATGCCTAGGGTGTTGGGTCCATTCCAGGTGCCGGAGATGCGGCGTATTGGCCAGATCCACTTCATTGGTATCGGTGGCGCCGGTATGTGTGGTATCGCCGAGGTGTTGCTCAATCAGGGATACCGAATCTCCGGGTCTGACAACCGTGCCAGTGCAGTGACACGGCGCCTCGAACACTTGGGAGCGCGCATCGGCATAGGCCACAGCAGTTCGCATTTGCAGGGTGCAGATGTCGTCGTGTGCTCCACCGCAATTCCGGATGACAACACGGAACTGCTGTTTGCCAGGGAGCACCGCATACCCGTGGTTCCCCGGGCCGAAATGCTTGCTGAGCTTATGCGCTATCGTCACGGTATCGCGGTGGCGGGAACACACGGTAAGACCACCACCACCAGCCTGATTGCCTCGGTGCTCGGAGCAGGTAAGCTCGACCCGACCTTCATTATCGGTGGCGTGCTCAATAGTGCCGGTGCCAATGCCGGTTTAGGTGAAAGTCGCTACCTGGTGGCGGAGGCCGACGAAAGCGATGCATCGTTCCTGCATCTGCAGCCGATGGTGGCCATTGTTACCAATATCGACGCAGATCATATGACGACATACGGAGGTGACTTCAGTCGTCTTGAGAACACCTTTATCGAGTTTTTGCACAACCTGCCGTTCTATGGACTGGCGGTGCTTTGCAGCGACGATCCGGTTGTTGAGCGACTGCTCGGGCGGGTTGCCCGGCCGCTCGTTACCTACGGATTCAATGACCATGCCGATTACCGTATCAGCGCTATGCGCATGGACAAGATGCAGGCGACGTTTACCGTGCATCGGCCCGATGGCCACCCGCCCCTTGATATCACGATCAATATCCCGGGGCGCCACAATGTTTTGAATGCCACCGCGGCAGTCGCCGTGGCCACAGACGAAAATGTCGATGACGAGGCGATTGTTGCGGGGCTCGGGAGCTTTGCCGGAGTGGGCCGGCGCTTTGAAGTCTACGGCGAATACCCGGTCGGGGACGGCACTGCAATGCTGGTCGATGATTACGGGCACCATCCTACCGAAGTTGCGGCGACCGTGGCCGCAGTTCGCCAGGGGTGGCCGGAGCGACGCCTGTTGATGTTATACCAGCCGCACCGCTACAGCCGAACCCGCGATCTGTATGAAGATTTTGTTGACGTACTGTCGACGGTGGATGCATTGCTATTGCTCGAGGTCTACAGCGCCGGTGAGGAAATGGTGTCCGGCGCAGACAGTAAGAGCCTGTGTCGCAGTATCCGCCAGCGCGGTGCGGTAGAGCCGATATACGTCGCCGGCATCGAGCAGGCGCCGGAGGTATTGAACGATGTGGTGCGCGCGGGGGACATCATCCTGACCCAGGGCGCAGGCGATGTCGGCAGCCTCGCCAGGATGCTGGCCGAGCAGGGCGTTGTCAGGCCGGCCACCACCGAAGACGATGGTGAGAAGCGATGACACAGGAGCTGGCCCAGGTGATTCGAAAAGCGCTGCAGTCGCCGGTTGCCGTTCTCTGCGGGGGGCTGGCTGCCGAGCGCGAGGTCTCCCTGAAGAGTGGCCGCAGTTGCCACGCCGCGCTGTTAGGCAGTGGTATTGATGCAGTTCTCGTGGATACCCGGGACGATTGGATCTCCCGATTGCGCGAGGGCGGTTTCAGGCATAGCTTCATCGCCTTGCATGGCCCGGGCGGCGAGGACGGCACTGTCCAGGGTGCGCTTACAGCGATGGGGATCAGCTACACCGGTAGCGGCGTCCTGGCGTCGGCGCTGGCGATGGACAAGTGGCGCTGCAAGCAATTGTGGCGAGGCCTGTCACTGCCGACTCCCGCGTCGGTGTTGTTGCACGGCGACAGTGATTGGGACAGTGTCATGCGCCAGCTCGGTGAGCGGGTGATAGTCAAGCCGGCTCATGAAGGCTCCAGCATTGGAATGAGCGTCGTCGAGGGGGCAGGGCAACTGGAGCGCGCTTACCATACGGCGGCCGGCTTCGACGATCTGGTCTTCGCCGAGAGCTGGGTAGAAGGCGGTGAATACACGGTGTCTTTGCTGGCGGATCAGGTGCTGCCCATCATCAAGCTTGAAACTGACCACAGTTTCTATGATTTCGACGCCAAGTATCTTGCGAACGACACCCGCTACCTCATTCCCTGCGGCCTGTCGGTGGCGCACAGCAAGCAGTTGCAGGATCTGGCACTGGCGGCTTACCAGAGTCTTGGTTGCGCCGGCTGGGGCCGGGTTGATGCGCTGCAGGACGATGCCGGGCAATTCCAGTTGCTGGAAGTGAATACGATTCCTGGAATGACCGACCATAGCCTGGTGCCCATGGCCGCAAAGGCCGCCGGGTATGGGTTTGATGAGTTGGTGCTGCGCATCCTCGCAGTCAGTCTCGATATTCGGCGGGAGGCGGCGACGACGTGATCAAGCATACGGACAGTCGCGCCAATCCCAGCCGCCGCGGAGCCAGCCGCAAGGCAGTTCGTCGTCGTCGGGTATTGCTCAAGCCTTCCGTTGACGCAGGTCTGGTCTTGCGGGGCCTGGCTGCGGTAGCCATGTTGGCCAGTGTCGGCTTGCTGGTATACAAGGGGGCGGATTTGCTGGAGCGCCCGGTGCGGGAGGTGACGGTCAATGGTGATTTTACCCACCTGCAAAAGGGTGATGTCAAGCAGGCAGTGGCACCCTTTATTGACAATGATTACCTGACTGTGCCCCTGGTTGACTTGCGCGCCTCACTGGAAGCGCTGCCCTGGGTATACCAGGCCGAAGTCAAGCGCGACTGGCCCGAGGGGTTGGTGATAACAGTGCAAGAGCAGAAGCCGATCGCCTGGTGGGGGCAGCAACGTTTGATCAACAACAAGGGGCAGCTTTTCTCTCCCGCGGGAGCACAGATCAGCGAGTCCATGCCTTTCCTTGAGGGGCCTGACGGCAGGCAGGAAGAGGTCATGCAGCGCTACATCGATCTTGGCAAGGTGCTGGGTAGTCGGGATCTGGCCCTGCAATCATTGCGCTTGAGTGAGCGCGGCTCCTGGAGCATCGCGCTGAAGAATGAAATTGAGCTGACCTTTGGCCGCGAGCGCGTCATGGAGAAACTGCAGCGATTCCTCGCAATTTACGATTTGTCGCTGAACAAACACCTGGCGAATGTCAAGCGCATCGACCTGCGTTACCAGAATGGCCTGGCGGTGGAATGGCTGCAAAGGCCGGGTAGCGCGAACCAGGTTGATAGTTGATGACAACGCACAATCAGTGCGTAACGAGTGAGTATTTATGAGCAGTGTTAATGAAGGCAACATGATAGTTGGCCTGGATATAGGAACCTCCAAGGTCGTAGCCCTGGTGGGTGAGGTCAACAAAGACGGCAAAATTGAAATCGTCGGTATCGGCTCGCACCAGTCTCGTGGCTTGAAAAAAGGCGTGGTGGTAAATATTGAATCCACCGTGCAATCGATCCAGCGAGCAGTCGAAGAAGCAGAGTTGATGGCAGGGTGTCAGATCCATTCCGTCTACGCCGGTATTGCAGGCAGCCACATCCGTAGCCTGAACTCCCACGGCATTGTCGCCATACGCGATCGCGAGGTACAGCCGTTGGATCTGGAGAGGGTTATCGACGCGGCCCAGGCTGTCGCCATTCCGGCCGATCAGAAAGTGCTGCATATCCTGCCCCAGGAGTACATCATTGATACCCAGGAGGGTGTCAAGGAACCTCTGGGCATGTCGGGGGTTCGCCTCGAGGCCAAGGTCCACCTGGTGACCTGTGCAGTGAACGCTATCCAGAACATTGAAAAGTGCATTCGACGCTGTGGCCTGGAAGTTGAAGACGTCATTCTCGAGCAACTGGCAGCCAGTTACGCGGTGCTGACCGACGACGAAAAGGAGTTGGGTGTCTGCCTGGTGGATATAGGCGGCGGCACCAGCGATATCGCGATTTTTACCGAGGGCGCGATCAAACACACTGGTGTGATACCCATAGCGGGTGACCAGGTAACCAACGATATTGCAATGGCGCTGAGAACCCCCACCCAGCACGCCGAGGATATCAAGATAAAGTACGCCTGTGCGCTCACCCAACTCACCGGAATCGATGAAACCATCAAGGTGCCAAGTGTCGGTGACCGCCCGGCCCGGGAGCTCTCGCGTCAGTCCCTCGCCGAGGTTGTGGAGCCGCGCTACGACGAGCTTTTCACCCTGCTGCAGGCGGAATTGCGCCGCAGCGGGTTCGAGGACCTTATCCCTGCGGGCCTGGTATTGACCGGTGGCACCTCAAAAATGGAGGGGGCTGTAGAGCTGGCCGAGGAGATTTTCCACATGCCGGTGCGGCTGGGTTTACCCCAGGATGTTGCCGGTTTGAACGATATCGTCCGCAACCCAATCTACTCAACCGGGGTGGGCCTGTTGCAGTACGGCATGAAGCAACAGAAAAAGCAGAACAACCATCAGCAGCGAAACGCCGTTAGTTTCGTGCAACGCATAAAGCAATGGTTTCAGGGCAATTTTTAAGAGTTTCAGTTGGGATTTCCCGATTGATGTTAATGGCGAAAAAGGGAGTAATGAAAAATGTTCGAGCTGGTAGACAATGTACCCCAGAGTGCAGTCATCAAGGTAATTGGCGTAGGCGGTGGCGGCGGTAACGCGGTCAGGCACATGATCGACAGCAATGTCGATGGTGTCGAATTCATCTGCGCCAATACGGATGCCCAGGCACTGTCCGATGTTTCAAGTCGGACTGTTCTGCAGTTGGGTGGAGAGATAACCAAGGGGCTTGGTGCCGGCGCCAATCCCATGGTCGGGCGCCATTCTGCGCTGGAGGATCGGGAGCGAATCGCTGAAGTACTGGCCGGGGCCGACATGGTATTTATCACCGCGGGCATGGGTGGCGGAACCGGAACCGGTGGTGCCCCGGTAGTCGCTGAAGTTGCGCGTGAGTTGGGCATCCTGACGGTCGCCGTGGTTACCAAGCCATTCCCTTTCGAGGGCAAGAAGCGTATGGCGATTGCGGAAGAAGGCTTGCGGGCGTTGAGTGAGCATGTCGATTCACTGATAACCATTCCCAACGAGCGGTTGCTGCCGGTGCTCGGCAAAAGCACAACGCTGCTGGACGCTTTCAAGGCTGCAAACGATGTATTGCTAGGTGCGGTGCAGGGTATTGCCGACCTGATCATTCATCCCGGCATAATCAACGTCGATTTCGCAGACGTGCGTACGGTCATGTCGGAGATGGGTATGGCAATGATGGGTACCGGGCGAGCTGTCGGTGAGGGCCGGGCCCGCGAGGCGGCCGAGGCAGCGATCAACAGCCCATTGCTGGATGACATTAACTTGAATGGTGCCCGGGGTATTCTCGTCAACATTACTGCCGGTCGTGACCTCGGCCTGGGTGAGTTTGCCGACGTCGGCAATACGGTGGAGGAAATCGCCTCGGCGGACGCAACAGTTGTTATCGGCACCGCCATCGACGACACCCTGGGGGATGAAGTGAGGGTCACGATCGTCGCCACCGGTCTTGGCGAAGTGATGGAGCCTGCAACACCGGTCAAGCTGGTAGAGTCAGCGCCTCGACCCAAGAGCGGCGACTACAACCAGTACGATCAGCCCACGGTGATGCGGCGGCCACGGCCCGCCGGTGCAGAAATTCCCGAGCGCGCCGTAGCTGGCGCGAAGGCCGGTCGTGGTAACGATATGGATTACCTCGATATACCGGCATTCCTGCGTCGGCAAGCTGACTAGCGAGGCTTTGCTCCAGGACGAACCAGCTCTTTCATCAGTGCCCGGTGGCAGCGCCGGGCTTTTTTCAGGTTCTGGCGGGCCGAATAATCCCGCTGCTATGTTGTGGATTTTACGTATGGTAAGGTAATGGCTTCTTGCCACAATGTACCGCAAAGTCAGGTATAGCATGCTGGTTCCCAGTAGAGCGCCGTTATTAGAATACGCGGGCGGTTAAACTGATTAGAATGTTGAGCAGCTTGCGCCCCAAGGGCAGGCACGCAGACCCGACAGCGAGCAGGATTACCACGACCATGATTAAGCAACGAACTTTGCGCAACGAGATTCGCGCTACTGGTGTTGGTCTGCATACCGGGCAAAAAGTGTACCTGACCTTGAAGCCGGCCCCTGTAGACAGCGGCATTATATTCCGGCGCGTTGACCTCGATCCGGTGGTTGAGATAGAGGCCTGCGCAGAAAACGTTGGCGACACCCGGTTATCGACAGCCCTCATCAAAGGTAATGTCAGGGTATCTACCGTGGAGCACCTGCTTTCAGCGATGGCGGGTCTGGGCATTGATAATGCTTATGTGGAAGTGAGTGCGCCGGAAGTTCCGATCATGGACGGCAGTGCCGGCCCCTTCGTATTCTTGATCCAGTCGGCGGGCATCACCGAGCAGGAGGCCGCCAAGAAATTTATCCGTATCAAACGCCCGGTGACAGTTCAGGACGGTGATAAAGTCGCCAGTTTACTGCCCTTCGAGGGGTTTAAGGTGGCGTTTACCATCGACTTCGACCATCCCGTGTTTCGTGGTCGCAAGGTCAATGCCGAGGTTGATTTCTCCAGCACCTCCTTCGTCAAGGAAATCAGCCGGGCGCGGACCTTCGGTTTTATGCATGAAATCGAGTACCTTCGCTCCCAGGGTCTGGCCCAGGGCGGCAGTGTTGACAACGCGATTGTGGTGGATGAATACCGTATCCTCAATGAAGACGGGCTTCGCTACGAGGACGAGTTTGTCAAACACAAGATACTCGACGCCATTGGCGACCTCTATCTGCTGGGCAATAGCCTGATAGGTGAGTTTCGGGCGGTAAAGTCCGGCCATGCTCTCAACAACACTGTTTTGCGCAAACTCATTGCAGAGCCTGAAGCCTGGGAAGTGGTGACGTTCGAAGACCCCTCGGATGCGCCTATTTCCTATGTAAGTCCTGTTTTAGCTGTCTAACAGGTCTCATTTCTGGTTTAATTCACTACCTGCGGGAGCCCCCCGGAGGTGTGCCACTTTCTATTGGTTTAGAATTGTACAGCCGAGCTGGTAATTTTGCGCCGGCCATGACTGTCAGGTAGTGACTCGTTACCATGAAAATTATCCTGTTCGATCCGGAAAAACCCGAGAGAGTTCACAACATGACCCTCTCTCGCCCCAAGAAGTGGGCGGGTGTCTCCCTGCTGCTCGCCCTCCCGCTTGCGTTTGCTGTGGGTGGGTTTTCTCTGGCGCGCCACATCGATGCCTCAATGGTGCCCGTGGAAGCAATGGCGGCATGGGAACAGCAACTGGCGGCCCAGGGAAAGTATCTCGAGGAAGTAAAGCGCAAATCGGCGCATGAGTTGCAGGCGTTAACCGTTCGCATGGCGCAGTTGCAGGCTCGGCTGATTCGTCTTGACGCCCTGGGTGAACGTGTATTGAATGTGGCGAAGCTCGATGAAAACGAGTTCGATTTTAGCCTACCGCCGGCCCTGGGTGGTCCTGATATTGAAGGGCAGGGAGAGGCCTATGGGTCTCCTGAATTTATCCAGGTGCTCGATAACCTGGCGCAGCAGATAGAGGATCGCGAGCAGCAGCTTGATATCATGGCCGGGCTACTGGTCAATCGTCGGTTACACGATGAGTCCTCTGTGGCTGGCACGCCCGTGGTCAAGGGCTGGATGTCGTCGAAGTACGGTAATCGAATCGATCCATTTAACGGACGCCGGGCGTGGCACAATGGTGTAGACTTCGCCGGTAAGCTTGGTTCTGAAGTGGTAGCAGTGGCTTCCGGTGTGGTGACCTGGTCCGACAAGCGCAGTGGCTACGGCCTGATGGTTGAAATAAACCACGGTGGCGGCTATGTCACCCGTTACGCGCACTGTAAGTCGAACCTGGTCAGTGTAGGTGATGTGGTGAAAAAGGGGCAGGCGATTGCACTGATGGGTTCAAGCGGTCGCTCCACGGGTCCCCACGTGCACTTTGAGGTTTACAAAAATGGTAAACCGGAAAACCCGGCCGCATATATCGCGCGCGCCGATCGCTCCTGACCGGGCAACGCCCGCGCATCGTTCATAATTCGACCTTCGGGCTTGCCAATTAAGCGCCCTTCCGCTTTACTGTGCACCCTCGGCCGCCTCGCGGCCGTTCCTGGTTACCATTTCTTCTTCTCTACAGACTTCGGACATGATTGGAAAACTCCTCAAAAAAGTTGTTGGCTCAAAAAATGATCGCGAATTAAAGCGGATGGGCAAGTATGTCGTTCGCATCAATGCCCTGGCAGACGACATTGCGGCGCTGAACGATGAGGCGCTGAAGGCCAAGACCGACGAATTTCGTCAACGTTACAAGGAGGGAGAAACCCTCGAAAAACTTTTGCCTGAGGCCTTTGCGGTGTGTCGTGAGGCGAGTAGCAGGGTGCTGGGCATGCGCCACTTCGACGTGCAGTTGATCGGCGGTATCACCTTGCACGAGGGCAGAATTGCCGAAATGCGCACCGGGGAAGGTAAAACCCTGGTGGCGACCCTGCCGGCCTACCTCAACAGCTTATCCGGTGACAGTGTCCACCTGGTGACCGTCAACGATTATCTCGCACGTCGTGACGCCGGTTGGATGGGACCCCTGTACGAGTTTCTGGGGCTGTCCGTGGGTTTCGTGGTGCCCAATCAGCCGCGAGACGAGAAGCGCGCAGCCTATAGCAGTGACATTATCTATGGCACCAATAACGAATTTGGCTTCGATTACCTGCGCGACAATATGGCGTTGTCACCCGACGATCGCCAGCAGGGTGATTTGGCCTTCGCCATCGTCGACGAAGTCGATTCGATACTGATTGACGAGGCGCGGACGCCGCTGATTATCTCCGGTGCGGCGGAAGACAGCTCCCAAATGTACCGTCGAATAAATACCCTTATCCCTGCCCTCAAACCCCATGTTGAAGATGGGGCACAACCCGGTCACTACACTATTGACGAGAAGTCTCGCCATATCGAGCTGACTGAGGATGGGCACCAACTGATCGAGGATATGCTCACCCGGGAGGGCCTGTTGCAGGAGGGAGACAGCCTGTATGCAGCGGGCAACCTGTCCTTGTTGCAGCACTGCCTGACGGCGTTGCGAGCGCGGGTGATGTTCCATCGCGACGTTGACTACATCGTGCAGGATGGTGAAGTCGTACTGATCGATGAGCACACCGGTCGAACCATGCAGGGCCGACGGCTGTCGGAGGGTCTGCACCAGGCGATCGAAGCCAAGGAGGGCGTGAACATTCAGGCGGAGAGCCAGACCCTGGCTTCCACGACCTTTCAGAACTACTTCCGCCTCTATCGCAAGCTGGCGGGAATGACCGGGACGGCAGATACCGAAGCGCCGGAATTCCACCAGATTTACGGTCTCGATGTCGTCGTTATTCCCACCCACATGAAAGTGGTGCGGGAGGATCTCAACGACCTGATCTTCCTCAGCAAGGAAGAGAAATTCGATGCCATTGTCGAGGACATCAAATCCTGTCTGGAAAAACAGGCTCCCGTTCTGGTGGGTACTGCTTCCATAGAAACCTCTGAGGAGCTGTCCCGGCTGCTCAACCAGCGCAAGATCAAGCATCAGGTGCTGAATGCCAAATTTCACAGCAAAGAGGCGGAAATCATTGCCCAGGCCGGGCGTCCCGGAGCGATCACCATTGCCACCAACATGGCAGGCCGTGGTACTGATATCGTGCTTGGCGGTAATCTCGAAGCCGAACTCGCAGCCATGGAAGGTGCCTCCGAAGCCGAAAGGCAGGCCCACAAGCAGGCCTGGGAGCAACGCCACCAGACCGTTCTCGAGGCCGGGGGCCTGCATGTGCTGGGCACCGAGCGCCATGAATCCCGACGCATCGACAACCAGCTGCGGGGTCGCTCAGGTCGCCAGGGCGATCCGGGTGTGAGCCGATTCTACCTGTCACTTGAAGACAACTTGATGCGCATTTTTGCCTCCGACCGGGTCAAGGGCTTCATGCAGGCGCTGGGCATGGAAAAGGGCGAGGCTATCGAGCATCGTATGGTTACCAATGCCATCGAGAAAGCCCAGCGTAAAGTCGAGGGACGCAATTTCGATATTCGTAAACAATTGCTCGAGTTCGACGATGTCGCCAACGAGCAGCGCCAGATCATATACCAGCAGCGTGCCTATTTGCTGGAGGATGCCGATGTCACTGAAATGCTGGACGATATCCGTCGCGATGTGGTCAACGAAGTGATCGACGGGTTTGTCCCCCCGGGCAGTTTGTTCGAGCAGTGGAATATCCCTGAACTGGAGCAACACCTCGTGGCGGAGTTTGGCATCGAGCTGCCGATCGGCGAGTGGCTGCAGGCCGATACCTCGCTACACGAGGAACCCCTTCGCGCCAGGATTCTCGAGTCTGTTGAAAATGCCTATCGCGCCAAGAGCGAACAGGTGGGTATGCAGATGCGCAGCTTCGAAAAGCAGATTATGCTGCAGGTTCTCGACCAGCTATGGAAGGAACACCTGGCAACCATGGATCATTTGCGCCACGGCATTCATCTGCGTGCCTATGCCCAGAAGAATCCGAAGCAGGAATACAAGCGGGAGTCATTCGCGCTGTTCGAGGAAATGCTCAATAATTTCAAACATCAGGTGGTTGGCTTCCTGTCGAAGGTGCAAATCAAGGTTGAGGACGCAGAGCTGCTCGAGCGTCGACGCCTGGAGGAAGCTGCTCGCCAGGAAAAGGCGCTGGCACAACACCAGCAACTTTCCGGGCTGGAATCCGCGCAGGATGGGGCCGAGCCCGGGCCTGAACCTGCGCCGGAGAAGCCTGCCGGCATGGCACAACCCTATGTTCGGGATGAGCGTAAAGTGGGTCGCAATGAACCCTGCCCCTGTGGTTCCGGTAAAAAATACAAGCAGTGTCACGGTAAACTCTAGTGGCGGTTGGCGCTGACAGCTTGCTCGAGCTACTGCCGGTGGCGGGGGTCCGCATCGGCGTTAGCAGCGCTGGCATCAAAACTCCCGGGCGTATGGATCTCGTGGTTCTGGAACTGGCTCCGGAGTCTGCCGTAGCGGCGGTTTTCACCCGCAATGCCTTTTGCGCGGCGCCGGTGACGGTGGCGCGTCAACATCTCGCTGCGATGTCGCCCCGCTTTCTGCTGATCAATACCGGAAATGCCAACGCCGGTACCGGCGAGCAGGGGATCGACGATGCGCGTGAATGCTGCAGTTGCCTGGCCGGGCTTGTCGGTGTCGATGCCCAGCAGGTGCTGCCCTTTTCGACCGGCGTGATTGGGGAAAACCTTCCCACCAATAAAATCGTGGTTGCGTTGCCCGCTGCAGTGGAGCAACTCAGCCCTGACGCGTGGCAGGCTGCGGCCAGAGCAATCCTGACCACCGATACCCGGCCCAAAGGCGTGAGCCGGCGCCTGTCGCTGCCAGCGGGTGATGTCACGATCACAGGTATTGCCAAGGGTGCCGGCATGATCAAGCCCAATATGGCCACCATGCTGGCCTATGTGGCAACCGATGCAGTAGTGGCGCAGGACGCGTTGCAGGCCCTGCTAGGGGATGCGGTGAACGCGTCGTTTAATCGTATAACGGTGGATGGTGATACCTCGACCAATGACGCCTCGGTACTGGTTGCCACTGGTGCCAGCGGTTTGGTCCTGGTACCGGGAACACCGGCGTGGGAGGAGTTTGCTCGCGCAGTTAACGAGGTGATGGTAGCACTGGCCCAGGCTATTGTCAGAGATGGTGAGGGCGCAACCAAGTTCGTCGCAGTTGAGGTGCGAGGCGGCGCGACGGCTAAAGAATGCACTGCCACCGGCTATGCGGTGGCAGAGTCACCCCTGGTTAAAACCGCATTGTTTGCCAGCGACGCCAACTGGGGGCGTATCCTCGCCGCGGTGGGGCGGTCAGGGCTGGATGAGTTGGATGTCACCGCTGTTCGCATCTGGATCAACGGCCTGTTGGTGGCCCATCGGGGTGCCCGCGCCGCCAGTTACCGTGAAGAACTGGGCAGTGCCGCCATGGCCCGGGAAGATGTCCACATCGTCATTGATCTCGGCCGCGGTTCACACACCGCTACCCTATGGACCACCGACCTTTCCCACGAGTATATCCGTATCAACGCCGAATACCGTACTTAGCAACCGCTGAGGGGCCTCACCCTAATAATGCACCAGCACACGCCAAATGATTAATCTGGCCCTTGTAGAAAAGGCTATTGCGAGTTTTTCACCCGGGTACAACATGTCACCTCTGCTGTTTGCCTGGATACCACTTGCTCTCGCGTCGATTTTGCGCACATGCTCACTCCCACGTAGCTATGGCTACGTTTACGCTCGCGAGCACGCAACAGCAACGCGATACCTGCGCGCTATCTCAGGCAGCTGGTGCAATATCCGGCCTTAAACCAGTGATTCGGCGCTCCGTATTTTTGCTACCTGCCGCTGTTACCAGGGAAATTGAATGAAGCCGATTGAAGTGGCCGTGGGTGTTATATTGGATTGCGATCGCTCACGGGTCCTGTTGGCCAGGCGCGCGCAAGATGCCCACCAGGGGGGATTATGGGAGTTCCCCGGGGGTAAGGTCGAGGCGGGGGAGACCCCGGAACGGGCACTGGTGCGCGAGCTGTGCGAGGAGTTGGTCATTACTGCGACCCGATACCAGCCATTGCTGCGGGTGGAGCATGATTACGAAGACAAGTCCGTGGCACTGGATGTCTGGGTGGTGACAGCGTTCGACGGCGATGCCAGGGGCGCGCAGGGGCAGGAATTGCGTTGGGCACAAATCGATCAGTTGACAGATATTCAATTCCCGGAGGCCAATCGAGCTATCGTGGCCGAGCTGCAGCGCCGCTTGCGCTGATGGGGCGGCAAAGCCCGCCAGTCACTAATCCCTCAAGGTCAGTTGCCAGCCATAGCAATACCGACGATGTTCCCCTTGCGCTCAGTGTCGAGCGAGATCGTCGGACAGTAGATCGTCGTAATCCGGACTGCCGGCAATCACCTGCTCTTCATTGGCCCAGGCAATAAAGTCTTGCGCCTTGCATCGCGCGGAGCAAAAAGGTCGGTTGGGGTTATCGCGGCGCCATGTGACCTTGGCGCCACAGCCGGGGCATTTAACCCGTAGCGGTTCATCAGGTAAGTGTGCCATTGCGGCGCTTTTCCTCGGCCAGTTGCAGAAATTTCCCATGCAAGGCGGTTACGGCCTCGTTGAGCTGTTGGATTGATCCGCTATTATCGATGACATCGGTGGCAGATGCCAGCCGCTGTTCGCGGCTGAGCTGGGTTGCCATAATGCTTTTGACCTGGTCACTGCTATTATTGTCGCGCACTGTCGTTCGATCGATCTGGGACGACTCCGGAGCATCCACCACCAGAACCCGGTCGCATAACCGGGTTTGGCCGGCCTCGATCAGAAGCGGTGAGACAAACAGTGCGTATGGGCTGCGGGCACCTTTGAGCTGGCGCGACACTTCGGCGGCGATCAGTGGGTGTAGCAGGTTTTCCAGCCAGGATTTTGCCGCCGGATCGGAAAAGATGATGTTACGCAGCCGCGACCTGTCGAGGTGACCGTTGGCGTCGAGGATATCGTCGCCAAAATGCCCCCTGATCGCTTCCAGGGCCCGTGTTCGTGGCTCCACTACTTGCCTGGCCACGACGTCGGCGTCGACGATATCGATGCCCAGCGCCTGCAGTTGGTCTGACACCGCGGTCTTGCCACTGCCGATACCGCCGGTGAGGCCCACCACAAACATATGCCTTCCCTTACCTTTAGCCCCGGACGGCTGGGCGTTGCAACGGTATTGCTACAGGCCGCTGATGCCGAAATAGGCGCGGACTATATCATCTCGCCACAGCAATGCAATCCAGCCGGCAATGGCGAGATAGGGGCCGAAGGGTATGGGTTGGTGGCGGCTGCGACCGGAAAGCAGCATCTGTAACACCGTTACCACTATGCCGCTCAGGGCCGAAAGCAGGATGATGACCGGCAGCGCCTGCCAGCCCATCCAGGCGCCGAAGGCGGCCAATAGCTTGAAATCCCCGTAGCCCATGCCCTCCTTACCGGTCAGCAATTTAAAGCCCCAGTACACGCTCCAGAGGATCAGGTAACCTGCAATGGCACCCCACACTGCGTCGACCAGTGGCACGAAAAGCCCGAAGCTATTGACCAGTAAGCCAAGCCACAGCAGTGGCAGGGTAATGCTGTCCGGCAGTAACTGGTGGTCGATATCGATAAAACTCAACGCAACCAGTGCCCAGGTGGCAAAGAGTATCATCAGCGAGCCCGGGCCCAGGCCCAGTTGCCAGATAACCAGCGCCGACAGTACCCCGGTGAACAGCTCGATGGCCGGATAGCGCCACGAAATGGGGGTTTTGCAGCTGCTGCATTTGCCGCCCAATAGCACATAACTTATTACTGGCAGGTTCTCCCAGGCCCGAATCCCATGGCCGCAACCGGGGCAGCGCGAGTTGGGTTTGGCGAGATTGAAGACGGCTTCTGTCGGGGCCTTGAGTGGTGGATCGATGCGATGGCCCTGGTCCTGCAGGAACTCAGCACATTCGCCCAGCCAGTCCCGTCGCATCATTTCGGGCAGGCGGTAGATCACGACGTTAAGGAAACTGCCGATACACAGCCCTAAAATAAAAGCGACGCCGATCCAGAGAATCGGCGCCGCCTGCCAACTTTGTTGCAGCATTTACCCGCCTATAACATTACCCAGGGTGAAGATTGGCAGGTACATCGCCACCATCAGGCCGCCGACCAGGACACCCAGCACCGCCATGATCATCGGCTCCAGCAGTGAGGTCAGGCTGTCCACTGCATTGTCGACTTCCACCTCGTAGTGGTTGGCTACCTTGTCGAGCATGTCGTCCAGCGCGCCCGATTCCTCGCCGATGGAAACCATCTGCAACAGCATGGTGGGGAACAGGCCGGTGGCGCGAATCGCCTGATTGAGCTGGGTTCCGGTGGTGACCTCGTCGCGAATCTGCAGGACGGCGTCAGAGTAAACCACGTTACCCGTGGCGCCGGCCACGGAATTGAGCGCGTCCACCAGCGGCACCCCGGCGGCGAAGGTTGTGGCGAGGGTGCGTGAGAAGCGAGCGATAATCGACTTGTAGATGATGTCGCCGACGATGGGTATCTTCAGCACGAACCTGTCAATCCAGTCAGCCACCTTTTTGCTGCGCAGTTTCGCTTCCTTGACCGCGAAAAATATAGCGATACCGATCGCCAGAATGAGCCACCACTTCGCTTGTACAAACTCCGACAGCGCCACCACCCACTGGGTGAAGGCCGGCAGGTCGGAGCCAAAGCTCTGAAAGGTTTTGGCAAACTCGGGTACCACGAAAATCAGTAGAATGCCGGTGACGATGACCGCTACCGATATAACGGCAATGGGGTAGGTCATCGCTTTCTTGATCTTGGCCTTCAGCGCCTCGACTTTTTCCTTGTAGACCGCGACCCGGTCGAGCATGGTTTCCAGCGAGCCAGATTGCTCCCCGGCATCGATCAGGCTGCAAAAGAGGTCGTCGAAATAGCGCGGGTGCTTGGCTATCGCCGAAGCCATGCTGTTGCCCGATGAAACATCGGTTTTTATCTGGTTGACGAGGGTCCCCATTGCGGGCTTTTCAATGCCCTCGCCAACGATATCGAAGGCCTGTACCAGTGGCACGCCGGCTTTGGTCATGGTGGCCAACTGGCGGGTAAAAACAGCGATATCCATTGGCTTGATCTTGCCGCCGCCGGTGCCAAACAGTGGTTTGGGTTTTTTCTTGACAACCTTGGGCACAATGCCCTGCTTGCGAAGCTGGGCCTTGACCAGCGCCTGACTGGTTCCCATCATCTCGCCGCGGGTTTTATTGCCCTTGCGGTCGGTGCCTTCCCAAACGAACTGGTTGCTCTTGATTGTTGCTGTGCTGGTTGCCATATTTAATCCTTGGTCACCCGGTTAACTTCTTCCAGACTGGTTACGCCCTCGGCGGCTTTCTTCAGAGCCGAGCGGCGCAGGTCATTAAAGCCCTCGGCGGCGAACTGCTGTTGCAGGCCCATGGCGTTGGCGCCCTCCAATATCAACTTGGAGATGGCCGGTGTAATGCGAACCACTTCATAGATGCCCACCCGGCCTTTGTAGCCAAGGTAACACTTATTGCAGCCCTTGGCGTTGGGATGCATCAGGCGGAAGCCCTCGTCGTCGATATCGGCCTCGGTAAAGCCTTCCTGCAGTAGCACTTCCCGCGGCAGGTCGGTGGCGAGGGTCGCGCAATGACCGCACAGGCGCCGGGCCAGGCGCTGGGCAATCACCAGGTTGAGGGTGGTCGCCAGGTTGAAGGGTGCGACTCCCATGTTCAGCAGGCGGGTGATGGTCTCGCCGGCGCTGTTGGTGTGCAGGGTAGAGAGCACCAGGTGTCCGGTCTGTGCCGCTTTGATGCCAATTTCCGCGGTTTCGAGATCCCGAATCTCCCCCACCATGATGACGTCGGGGTCCTGGCGCAGGAAGGAACGCAGGGCAGTGGCAAAGTTGAGCCCCACCTTGTTGTTGACATGCACCTGGTTGATGCCTTCCATATTGATTTCAACCGGGTCCTCGGCGGTCGCAATGTTGCGTTCAGGGGTATTGAGAATATTGAGGCCGGTATAGAGCGAGACCGTTTTACCGGAGCCGGTGGGCCCGGTTACCAGAATCATGCCCTGGGGCTGGCCCAGCGCCTTCAGGTACATCTCTTTTTGATTGACTTCATAGCCGAGCTGGTCGATACCCATTTTGGCGCTGGAGGGGTCGAGTATCCGCAACACGATTTTCTCGCCCCACAGGGTAGGGAGCGTGTTGACCCGGAAGTCGATGGAGCGGCTTTTGGTAATCTTGAGCTTGATGCGGCCATCCTGGGGGATGCGACGCTCCGAAATATCCATCTGCGACATGACTTTCAGTCGTGCCGCCAGCCGGCTGGCGAGATTGATGGGTGGCTTGGTGACCTCGTGCAAAATGCCGTCGGTGCGAAAGCGCACGCGATAGGCCTTTTCGTAGGGCTCAAAATGGATATCCGAGGCACCCCCCTTGATGGCGTCGAGCAGCAGTTTGTTGACGAAGCGCACGATCGGTGCGTCTTCTTTCTCGGCGTCTTCTTCTTCCTTGGCGCTTTTTTCCAGGCTTTCGATGTCGAGATCTTCCAGCCCTTCCTCGAGGCCTTCAAAGCTCTTGCCGTAATCCTCTTCCTGGGCATCCAGGTAGGCTTTTACGGCGCTGGCGAGGGCTTCTTCCTCAACCAGCACGGCATCGGTCGACAGCCCGGTATGGAATTTGATTTCATCCAGCGCCCTGAGATTGGTGGGGTCAGACAGCGCAATGAACAAGCGGTTGCCGCGCCTGAACAGGGGCAGGGTATGGTGCTTGCGAATCAGCTTTTCTTCAACCAGTCCCTTGGGGATGGCGTCTTTGTTAAAGGTATCGAGGTCGAAGTAGGGGGTGCCAAATTCGTCGGAGGCCGCTTCGGCGATCTTGCTGCTGTCGGCATATTCCTGCTGCACCAGGTAGCTGACATAGGGGATTTTCTCGGCGGCGGCGTTCTGGTAGCTCTGTTGCGCCGCCTGCTCGTCGATGATGCCGTCTTTCACCAGCCGCCTTGCCAGGCCGCTGAGCGGGGTTGCACTGTTTGCTGCCATAGGATTATCCGTTGCTTTGCTCAACGCAGGCCTCTAGCCTGCGCGGTGTTTCTTATGGGGGTATCGGCGAGCGACAGCCGAAACCATGCGTGTCAAGTATAGCAATACCACTTTGTTCTGTGACTACAGAAGCGCGCATTGCTCATAACTGTGATGCAGGTCGATTGTTGACCCCATGGGTGACAAAAATTGTCAGTATCTGACCGCAGTTTTCCCTGCCGGCGGGTGGTAATACGTCATTGCGCGACCTGCCAATTCGCTATTTATGGGCCTATCCCATTGAAAGTATTGACCAAATGAAAGTTTCTGCAAAAGTTGGCACGGCAATTGAATAGTAATCTGGCAATGGCTGGTATTCACACCGCCGGATCACAACAATCGACAAACGGAGAACGTCCACATGAAGAAACAAGCTCAAAAGGGTTTCACCCTGATCGAACTGATGATCGTTGTTGCCATCATCGGTATCCTGGCGGCCATCGCGATCCCCCAGTACAGCGAATACCAGCGCAAGGGCCAGGACAAGGCTGCACAATCGGATGCGCGCAACTTCCTGACCACGGCAATTGCCAACTCAAACTGAGCGACGCTGTTTTATTTGCAGCTCTGATTTTGCACTTACGATTATTGATTGAACAAGAGGTTTTATTATGATGATTAAAAAATTGGCAATAGCTGGTGTGGCGGCCATGAGTGTGGCTGGTGTTCAGTTGGCTCAGGCGAAAGCGGGGGAGACCTGTACCGGTGGAATTGATCAGATCATGCTACCGTTACTTCGGCATAATCTTCCGTCAGATATTCCATACGACTGCAGGTGCCGATGCATTCGTGGTGAGCAGTTTTGTTTTTTCCGTTTCCTCCAATGTAGCGCTGACCGCTCAAGAAAACGAAGTGGCAGTTGCCGTTGGCGCGGCATCCAACAAGGGCCGCACGCCTTACAGCGGCTCAAGCAACGGGGGTTCGGTGACCGTTTGTGGCGAGGTGACAACGGGCAGCGCGACTCCGGTGGTCCCTGATTTGAGCCTGGAGAATGTCGGCGGCTGTGGTGCAGGAGATGCAGCGCCGAGTCACCGCAGACAGAGGAACAGGCGTCTAAGCTCCATCGTTTTACAGCTGTATTAGATAATGCCCGGCACTCGCCGGGCATTATGCTATTCTGAATAACAAATTCCTTTCGCTCCGGTTGCTATGCGCGCTTTTATCTGGTCCTCTTTATTGTCGGGTATCCGCAGCCATAGCTTCCAACTGCTGTTTATTCTTTCCCTGCTGGTGATTGGCCTTGCCTGGTTGGCGGCCAACTTTTCGGCGCGCCACCCGCAAACCCTGGCGCTGGACGTGGGGCTGTCCGGTATGCGCGCCATATTGATTTTTATGGCGCTGTTCTGGGTACAGGATCTGATCGGCAGGGATATCGAGCGCAAGACCGTGATGTTCGCGCTCGCCTATCCCGTGCCTCGTTCCCACTATTTGCTCGGGCGGTTTTTTGGTATTGCCATTCTCAGCGCCGGCTCGGTGGCGATTATGGGCTCGCTGTTCTGGCTTACCCTGCACTTGCACCCGGCGGACTATCAGCAACTGACACCCACCGATACCGGGCTTGCCTACTGGGTAACACTGGCTTATCTCTACCTGAGTATTCTTGTGATCGTGGCATTCTCGCTGCTGGTGGCGACGCTATCCACCACACCCATGCTGCCATTGTTGCTGGGTATCGGGTTTGCGGTGGTCGCCAGCTCCATCGGCACCACCCTGGATTTTCTGTTGTATTCGGAGCTGGCCGAGGAAGCCCAGCGGGAAACCCTGGGCAGTTTTTTACAGGCTGCCAGTTGGGTGATTCCCGACCTCGGCCGCCTGGATATTCGGGACTGGACTTTGTACGGCGCCAGGCCAGGTGCCAGTCAACTGCTGTTTCCGCTAATCATGGCGGCGGGCTATATGGCAATTATGCTGGGCCTGGCAGTGAATCGATTCCAGTCGAGGGAGTTTAGTTAGTGGCGAGACTGTCCGGGCGCGGGCTCCCGCTGGCCGCCGTCGGCCTGCTGTGTTACGGATTGGTGCTGGGGCCGCTCAAGTCCCTGCCCCGCGCCCACGAAGACGATTTCCTGCGTGTGGTTATACCGGGGTATATCGAAGTCTTGCTGGCCGGAGGCGATCGTCACCTGGCGGCCAATATCGGGGTGTTTCGCGCCATGATGATCGGCGGTGATGTCAAAGACGAGCTGACTTACGAGGTGCAGGCCAAGGTGCAGCGCCAGGTGGCGATTCTCAATCCCCGCCAGGAAGATAATAGCTACATCGCTGCGGCGATTTTACCCTGGTGGGGGCAGGTGGACGAGGCGCAGTTTATTCTCGATCGGGCGACGAAGAGCCGCGACTGGGATTTTATGCCGCCCTTTTACCAGGGCTTCAACGAATATTATTTCAACAAGAATTATGAGCAGGCGGCGGATCTGGTGCAGTTGTCTGCAAGCCGAACAGAGGGCGTGAATCGCGAGTCCTTCAAGGCGGTGGCGGCAAAGTGGATTTCGATGGGCGACGACCCTCGAGCGGCCATTGGCGTGATCGCGGCGCTCAAAGACGCCAGCTACGACCCACAAATACAGCGGCTGTTACAGGGCCGCATCGATCGCTTGAAAATATTATTGGCGTTGCGCCAGGCCGCCGGGCGTTATCAGCAGGAGCGGGGCGAATCGATATCCAGTCTTGAGCAGTTAGTATCAGCGGGCTACCTCGAGGGCATCCCCAACGACCCCTTCGGTTACGGTTTTCATCTGGATAGTGATGGTCTGGTGCAGTTCAACAGCAGGCGTAAGCAATGACAAGCAAGGCGATAGCAGTCAGGCAGGCCGACAAGTTTTTTGGCAAATGGGGCAAGCGCACCCAGGTGCTGCACGCCGTGGACCTCGACATCAGCGAGGGCGAGGCCTTTGGTTTTGTCGGTGCCAACGGCGCCGGCAAGAGCACCACCATCAAGATCATTATGGATATTATTCGTGCTGACGCCGGTAGCGCCAGTATTTTTGGTATCGACTCCCGGGATCCCCGGGCGCGGCTGGGAATGTCCTACGTGCCGGAAAACCCTTATCTGTATGACTACCTCACGCCCTATGAGTTACTGCGTATGGGCGTGATGCAGCACCGGCTGAACGTTGCGGATATCAAAAAGCATTGCTATGACTGGCTGGAGCGTTTTGGCATCGCCCAGGCCGCAAAAAAACGCATTCGCAACCTGTCCAAGGGCATGACCCAGCGCACCGCACTGGCTCATGCGCTGGCCTGCCAACCGCGCCTGTTGATACTGGATGAACCGCTGTCCGGCCTCGACCCGGTGGGGCGGCGTGAGGTGGTTGAAATTCTGCTGGATTATCGGCGGGCCGGGGGCACTCTTTTCTTCACCTCCCACGTGCTCTACGACGTCGAGCGCATTGCCGACCGTTTCGCCCTGATCGACAAGGGGCGCATTGAAGCCTGCAAAACGGCCAGCGATTTATTCCGCAGCAGTCGCGGCCTGTTCGATATCTATATTGAGGCCAGCGAGCCGTTGGAGGGTTACCAGCACGAGGCCGGTCAGCGTTGGTCGCGCCAGGTACGCTTGGAGGATATGCCAGATTTGTTACAGCAGATTCAGGCGGCGGGGCACAGTGTGTTGTCTATCACCCCGCGGCTCACGCTGGAAAAGCTGTTCCTGAGCCAGCATGGTGCCGAGCAACTCGCCTAGCAGACCGCTAAACCGCTACAGCGCCTTGCCATCAACCCCGCGGGCCAGGCGACCGCTAACGCTGGCAATACTGCGTGACGCAGACCACAAATAACCGGGCTGCATATTCCGCACGATAATACGAATTGAGGACAGCATGCGCGCCCTGACCTGCCGCGATGGGAGTTTTTGTCGGGTGTCGTGACATTGCACCAGTACTTCAGGAATATTGGCAACCTGGTATTTTTTGGCCATTGCGAAGAACAGGGCATAGTCTTCAGCGGCATGAAAACGAGACGGGAAGCCACCAAGAGCGAGGGCGCTGTCGCGCCGGAACATGGTGGCCGAATGGCAAAAAACATTATTGCGATACATGGCGCGAAAAATGTCTGCATGCTCGGTGGGGAATCGCAGTATCTCCCTTCGTGGCGAGCAACTATCGAGCATCTCGACCCAGCTGCCCACCAGGTGGCAATCCGGGTGAGTATCCAGAAACGCCCGCTGCTTCTCGATACGGCCGGGCAGGCAGGTGTCCTTGGGGTCGAGCATGGCGATGTAGGTGTAGTTGCTGGCGTAGCCGATGCCAACGTTGAGGGCCTGGGCGGTGCCGATGTTCTCTGCAAGATGAATAACCTGCAGTCGCTCAAGCAGTGGGTGAGCCTGGCGCAGAGTTTTTTCTCGCGGTGACTTGGCGCTGGCGTTGTCTACCACTACCACGGCGACACGTTCTGCAGCCAGGGACGACAGGCTACGGTCGAGTCCTTCGAGATCGTTGTGGTGCGATATCAAGACAACGACACTGGCATTGCCAGCGAATTGGCTTTCGCTGCAACGGTTGCTTTCGACGGTTTCAGTGGGGTATCGCATTTGCCGGCTCATAATCCCTGTTTCACACGTTTCAGTATAGATTACGCAGAAAAACAGCGTGGCAGCCGCCTAACTATTTGATTTGGCTCTGTGAAAAAGTACCGCTTCAGCAATGGGGTACATCGGTGGTGACAGGGGAGGCGTGGGTGCGACCCACTGATTACCCACGTCGACTCGGGGGGGTCGGTTTACACCTCACCGGTTGCGCCTGAAGCTGGCCCCGGTGGGTTGAGTAAATTGGGTGAATGCGATTGCTACGAGGTTTTAAGGTACTGCAGCGCGCGCAATACCTCAGCGCGTGTTATGACACCTACCAGCACGCCGTCTTCACACACCGGGTAAACTTTCGGCTTATCGGTCAGCATGCGCGAGGCGACGTCGACTACGCTATCGCCGGGAGACACGCTCAGTACTTCGTTGCGCATGACCTTGCGCACCTTGACCACTTCATCGGAATGGTACGACGACTCCAGGATTTGCTTGATGCAGTCTTGCTCCGACAGAAAGCCCACCGCCATGTCGTTTTCATCAATTACCGGCACGCCAGTTATCTTGAGTTCGCCGAGTTTGTCCACGGCTTCGGTGAGGGTTGTTTCCGGCGTAACCGAGCGCCGCTTACTCAGCATATACTCTCTAATCTTAACGGATTTCATCTGTCCCAGACCTCGTTGGCTGCGTCGCCGGACTTACCCCGAAATTGTTGTTTTTTAACTGGCATCGTGGGGGTGAGATCCGGTACTTTTGCCCCTTGCCAGCTTAGGCGCCAATACTGATTCACAGCAGGATTGCTTGTCAACCCGCGTTATTCAATTAATCGGGCTGAGTGGGTGGCATATCGGTACTGTTGGGCCGGGGCGGGTAAAGCCGGAATAAGATGAAGCGCCCCATCACCCCCTCGCTTGCGCCCGCGGGCAGGTCTTCAGGGGGGCGGCGACCGAACTTGTCAAAATAGGCGATCGGCTGATCGGCTTGCTGGATGAATTCGCTGAATTCATGAAATTCGACGTGACGAAAGCTCGCATCCGGATAGCTAAGCCCGTACTGATACTCCCCCATGCTACCCACGAGATAGATATCAGTGCGTTTCAGGTACCAACTCGCAGAAGCCAAAAGCGTTGCATCAGTGGCGACGATGGTGTCATCGGTCACCGTTGTTGCCTGGTCCTTGATAAAGGAGCCTGGCATTTTGCCGGCGTACACCAGCTCCGGTAAAAAAAGCGGGATGAGCGCAAACATGGGCACGGAGCCGAGGCCAACTACCCAGTGACGGGCCTCAAGTGGTGTGGCAATGGCGATTCTCAGGATACCGATCCACGCCACCAGGACCCCGCAAAACCAAACCCATTCTACGGTTTCATGGACCCGCCACGCCGGAGCCCCTATACCGGCAGTAAAGTTGAGCACCGCAGCTAACAGCATCAGTACCAGGATGGCGCGACATACCTGTATCCCGTTGATGAACAAGGTCTCCCTCGCTTCCCGGATAAGTCTGGAGGCTCCCACCCCCAGAATGATAACCAGCACCGGAATGCAGGGCAGTATGTACAGTTGCGATTTTGATCTGGCCAGTGAAAAGAACAGCAGGCCGAAGCCACCCCAGCACAGGCAGTAGCGGATCAGGTTGGAAATTTGGGGGTTGGATTGGCTGCGTAATGATTGCCAGGGTGCGCCAACGAGCAGAATAAGCCAGGGAAAAGTCCCGACAATGATGACGGGCAGGTAGAACCAGAACTCCTCGCTCTCTTCTGCGCCGGTATAGTATTGCAAGTGCTCCACCCAGAAGTAGTGGCGCCAGAAATCGGGTTCGCGCTGGTAGATGAGCCAGGACCAGGGAGCAGCGACGAGCAAGGCGATTACTGTTGCAGTCGGTAGGCAACGCAGCAACTCGCGAGCGCGCTTTTGCCAAATCAGGAAAGGCACCACCACGGCCAGGGGCATCAACAGCGAGAGCACGCCATAGGTAAGGAAAGCCAGCCCGCAGCTAAGGCCAAACAGAGCGTAATAGCCCTGACGCGACAGGGCTGAGGCTGCATTAAGGCCGTTGTAGAAGCTCATCATTGCCAGGGTCAGCCAGAGCGCGACAATTCCGTCGAGCAAGGCATAGTTGCCTGCCGAAAGTGCCGCGGGGGTCGACAAAAAGGCGATGCCGGCAATCAGGCCTGCTGTCTGGGAGCCGGTGTGGCGTCGCGTGAAATGCCAGCTGGCGGCGCCTATGAGGCCAATGCAAAGCGAGGATATAAAACGCACCGCGAAGGCATTCTCGCCAAATATTGCCAGCGACACAGCGTTCAGCCAGTGCCCCAGGGGTGGTCGCTCGAAATGACGAAGCCCACTCAAGCGCGGAACGACCCATTCCCCCGTGTCGAGCATTTCCCTGGCGATTTCGCCGTAACGTATCTCATCGGGTTGGACCAACGGGCGCCAACCCAGGGGAAGAATATAGGCCAGTAGCCAGAACGCCAATAACAGCAGGGCGCCATGCTGATCAAGGAACCGGTTTAATACAGGCGCATGGTAGCGAATTGGAGGCAATGCTTCGCTGCGCGCCTCGGGCTGTAGGTCAGTCTGCGACATGGTTGCTTATCATAGGCTCCGCGATAGCGGTTTGCAGTCCTTGCCCGAGTCAATCGGCTCAACCCGGCTGGCCCAGTTGTTCACTCACTTGTCCCATGGCACTTTCAAGCAGGTCGTCGGCATGGCGCGCAAGTTGCGTTTCCGTGCTGGCCAGCCCGAAACGCAGTTCACTGGTCTGCGGTGCCTGGTCTTTATCGATGTCCTCGGCGCGCTGCCTGATGCGCTCGGCGACATGGGCGGCGCCGATGGTGCCTGTGTAGGGTAATACTACAGCTATCCGGTTGCTAGTGATACGCCCGCCAATATCGCCAGGTCGTTGCAAGCTTGTGTTTACAATCCGCGACAGCGCGGCGATTGCGGCCAACCCGGCGCCTGCTGCTTCCTGCGCATCCTCCATGTGGCACTCGTCGATTTGAATGACAATCACCGAAAGGTGATTGCCGTAGCGAACAGAGATTTTGTGCTCGCGGTCAAGTTCATGATGCAGGGCCCTGGCAGAGAGCAGCCCGGTAGCGGGATCAAGCCTTCCACCCTGGCGAAGTAACTCGCACAGTTCCTGGTTGTGCTGAAGCAGGCTTTGGTGGCGGGCGCGTAGTAGCGAGCTTGAATTTCTTGCCTGCTCACTGCTTTGACGATGGAACAGAAGGTGTTCCTGATATTCCAGCCAGGCCTGGTCTAGCAGTGCCAGGCTCATCAATAGCAACTGCAGATCGAGGCCAAGTAACAGCGTATTGACCTGTCGCGTGCTGGAGAATACCTGAGCGGTATCGGCTGGCATAGACAGCAGTAGACCGCATGCTAGTGCCAGCCAGCTGCAACCGAAAAGTATGAGCGGTCTTGCATGGCCGGCTCGCGATTCGCAGAGCACGCCTGCCCTTTTTTGGCGGGTACACGCGATGCTGCCTATTGCCGCTACCAGGCTGGTGCCGATGGCGCTGGCAATGCAGATCATGGCGGCGGAGCCTGGCGAGACGGTCGCGGTTGCCACCGGTACGACACCATTTATGCCCATTACCAGTTGCAGGGACCTGCGCACCGGCCTCGGTGGCTGGTAGGGATAAAGCAGGGCCAGGCACAAAGCCACGCCCGCAACACTGGCCAGGCTTGGCAGTAGCAACAATATGCGCTCGGGGCTCAGCAGCCATCCGCTGGTACCAGGCGCTGCAATGGCGACACCCAGTAGCAGCGCAATACAGGCGAAATATCCCAGTGCAAAGCGATACCTCTGTGCGCCAAAATACTGCCAAAGTGCAGCGGCCAGCAGGGTGGCACACAGCAGGATGCCTGCGCTGGCTCCAAGTTTCAGGGATAATGCCGACACTTCCGGCGCTGCACCGCTGAGTGTTGACAAGGCTGGTGGTATCGCCGGCTTATCGCCAACCGGGAGTGACCGTGCCAATGCCAGCTGAACGCTGCCGGTGGCAAAGGTAGCCAGCAATGAGAGCCCATAGAACCAGGGCTTGCGGTGATTCGATCCCGGCATAGTCGATACAAGCTGGCGTTGGCTGTTGGCAGCGGGTGAAGTGGTATCCCGCCTGTAAAACGTTAGGACCCGGCGTGGACTGATCAGGTTTAGCTTCGATAAATATAGCTGAATATTGCCAGTCGGCTTGAAAAATCAAACTAAAAAAGCTAGAACACAGGGCTGCTCGGGATGCAATCGCAACATGGTCAATGAGCCATTTAACCTCAATAACCCTGAACCCGCCGATTCGGCTCGCGCCGATGCCGGGTACCATCAGCGCGCCTATAAAAAGCTGGTCAAACATTACGAAGACAGGGAGGCAGCGCGATGGCGCTGGCAGCACTTCGAGTTACAGCTTATTCGCAGCCAGGATTTAAATACCGCTCTCGACTTGTTGTTGTGCAAGGCCAAGAGCTACTTTGGTCTCGATCATGTCGTCTTGCAATTGCTGGACGCTGACCACGGCTGGTCGAGGTGCCTGGAAAAATCGCCGCACCGGCCTCCGCCCAACCTGATATTAACTGAAGATATCGCCATCCTGCAGCACCAGTTTCCGTCGGGGGTAAAGTTGCGGTCGAGAAATCTGGAGGGTAACGGCGGGAGCGCGCTGCTGCTGCCACTGGTGCAGCAGGGTGTGCTGATGGGATGCCTTCGCTTCGATGTCACCCGCGAGCCTCGGCTGTTTACCAGCGACAACCTGGCCCACTTCGCGGCGCTCGTGACTGTTTGCCTGGAGAACTGCCGTAATCGCGAGTTGCTGCAGCAGCAAAGTCTGGTGGATGTGCTCACGGGAGTGATGAATCGCCGCGGTTTCGAGCAATCCCTGCGGGAGGAGTGCGCCCGTGCGATGCGCTCCAACCTGCCGTTGACGGCAATGTTTGTCGACCTTGACCATTTCAAGCGGGTTAACGATCGCTACGGGCATCCCTGTGGTGACCGGGTGTTGGCGCTGATTGCCGAGACTATCGGTGAGATGCTGCGACCGACCGACATTCTGTCGCGCTACGGTGGTGAAGAGTTCGTCGCCCTGTTGCCCGCGTGTGATGAGAGCCAGGCCGGGGGCATCGCCGAGCGCATCAATCAGGCCGTTGTCGCACAGTCGCTGCGAGACGACAACGGCGAAAGCTTCCAGGTAAGTTGTTCGGTCGGTTACAGTTGCTGGCAGCGGCCAGGTTTCGCCAGCGGTGATAGCGCGGATACAGTGCGACATTTGATCGCCCGGGCGGACCAGGCTCTCTATCGCGCCAAGCAGGGTGGGCGCAACCGGGCATGCTACCAGCCACTCGAATACTGAACTACCGCCTGTGTTTAGCGATCGACTCGGGTTAGAATGGATCGCGTTAAGATCGGCGGAGCCAGGTTCCAATCCAGGACAATAACTAACCCCGATCAGGGATTTTATCAATTCCCGGGAATAAACGTGTGACTGGCATTGCCGCCGCCGCGGGGGGAATTCGGGCTTTCCCGCAAGGGTTGAAGAGATCGTCAGGGGCCTCCCGCCGATTGAGGATTTCCCCAGTTGCGGGCGCTAAGCCTGCTGTGGTAATGCCTCATCGTCATCGTTCGAATAGTCTTTAGGGTGCAGTTTTATGTGGTTAGGTAAGACGATAGGTTTCTTCCTTGGCATGCTCATGCTCGGCCCGATCGGCGCGCTGCTGGGAATGTTGGCCGGCCATCTTTTCGACAAGGGCCTGGTGGATATAGCCAGGCAACCCCCCGAACAGCAGCGGCAGCAGGTCCAGCGGGTGTTTTACGAAACCGTGTTTCGGCTGGCGGGCCATCTTGCCAAGGCCGACGGTCGCATCAGTGAGGAGGAGATCGCACAGGCCGAAGGCTTCATGAGCCAGATGGGCCTCACCGACGAGCATCGTCTGGAAGCCATCGGGCTATTCAAGGAGGGGGCCGCCAGCACGTTTGCGGTCGATGAGGCAATGATCCGGTTCCAGTCGCTCTGCGGTCACTATCGGCAATTGCAGCAGATATTGCTCGAGTACCTTTTTCACATTGCCTTTGCCGACGGTGCCTTGCACGCTGCCGAGCGCCGCAGCCTGGAGTCGATTGCGGGTTGGCTGGGTGTCAGCTCCCCGGCTTTCGAGCAGTTGCTGCAGATGTACCACGCCCAGTACGGCTTTGCCGGTTCCGGTGCGGGCGCCCGCAGCAGCGCGGACATGTTGGCCGAGGCCTATAAAGCTCTGGGCGTTGCGCCGGGAGCGACTGACCGCGAATTGAAGCGAGCTTATCGCCGGCTGGTTAGCGAGCATCACCCCGATAAGCTAATCGCCCAGGGCGTGCCCGAGGATATGCTTAAACTGGCGACGGAAAAAGTCCAGGAAATCACCGCCGCCTACGAGTTGATCGAAAAAGCGAGAAGCAACAATCGGTAACCCTACAAGCAAGACTTCACCCGCAATAGACTGACGGAAACACAATGGGGCAATACTGGCACGTTCACCAGCCCGAGGTGAACCTTGATTTTGCCACGGCGGTGCCGGGCCTGGAAGCCGCCCTCGCGCTAAAAGGCCAACGCGTTAGTGGGGGTGACCAAAGCGCTGTTCGCGTCGATCTGGTTGATATATCCGGTCGTCGTTACTTCGTAAAAAAATACCAGGTCACAAGCCCGGGACCCCGTGACCTGGTGGCCAAGTCAAAGGCTCGCAGGGAATGGGACAATCTGCTTTTTTTTCGCAAGCTCGATATCCCCACCCCCCTGCCGGTGGCGGTGGGCGAGAGCCGTGAAAAGGGAGCGTTTCGTGAGGGCGTGCTGATAACCGCCGAGGTAGAACATGCGATGGACCTTGAAGCTCTGGCGGATAGTGGCAACCCTTGCCTGCATGACCCCGACTGGTTCAGGCAACTGTGTTTTGGCCTGGCGACCCCGCTGCGGCGCCTGCACGACCTCGGTTTCACCCATAATGATCTCAACTGGCGCAATATCCTCCTCACCCTGGAGCCGCAGTTGGTCGTCTATTTTTTTGACTGTCCGGCGGGACGAAGCTGGACCTGGCCCTTTCTGTCGTTTCGTATCATCAAAGACCTGACCCATCTCGACAAGATGGGACATCGCCACCTGCGCCGGAGCGAGAGGTTGCGTTTTTATCTTATCTATAGTGGCCACGAGCGGCTCAATAAACACGACAAGAAAATATTGCGCCGGGTGTTACAGCGCGATAGGGATTAGGCGCCCGCCAGATCCCGGGTTTGCAGGTAGCCCAAAGGGCTACTGCATACCTGCGCCGGCACGCCGTGCAGCGCGGGAATCGGGACTGGTTATCAGCTGAATCAGTCGACCCTGCCATACAGCGGAGTCTGGTAAACCATCGGCGTATCGAGCCAGCACATCAGCGCCCACAACTGGTCGCCGAAGGAGAAATGCCACCATTCAAAGGGGTGCCGCTGGAAGCCCGCCATGGTCATCACCTGGGCGAGTAGAGCGCGATTGGTGTGGGCATGCTGGCCGCCCTCGACGGAGCTGTTGGCGAAATGCGCGGGCAGGGCGACCTCACCAAAGCTGTCGATACTCGAACCCATGTCGACTGGCTGGCCGTCGTCGTCCAGCAGTGTTATGTCCAACGCCGCTCCCGTGGCGTGGGGCGGTGGTAGCCGGGGGTCGTCCGAGGGTCTGGCCCAGACGCTGAAAACGGTGTGCCACAGTCGTTGCTCCATTTCGGCGTCGAGGTTTTGTTGAGCGAGACCCTCCATGCTTTTCAGTCGCTCGAACTCGTGCTCCACCATGTAGCGTTGTACCGGCAGCGGGCGCCACGCGTCAAAGACCTGGATCGACCAGCCCGCGTGCTGCGACCGCAACACATTCTGCGCCAATTGCAATCGCGGCAACACACTCTGTCGAATATGGAACGGGGAGCGACTGTTGTAGGGCGCGCCCACCTCGGCATAGGGGTGCGGCACAACCCGTGGGAACTCGTTATCCGGTATCTCTACCAGTGGTTCATCGCTGTGGCCGATGGCAAAAAGGCGTCGATATTCAACGCCGACGGCGGGGTCGATGTGTCGTTCGAAAGCACTGCGCAGGCTTTCGCCGGTGAGTCCACCAAGGTGCAGCTTGAGGTCATGAAGGGAATTGAAGGTGGGAGTGTCATCCATATTTGCTACCTTTTTTCCACGGTTTCGGTAGGGCCACCCTGCTCGACCCAGCGCGTAAATCCACCGCCAACATGACACGCGTTTGCCAGTCCCATGGTCTGCGCAGTCTGGGTGGCAAGTGCCGATCGCCAACCAAGGTTGCAATAGAAAATGAAGCGCGCACGCTGTGCAAAGACGTCACTGCGATAGTAGGGGCTTTCGCTGTCCAGCCAGAATTCGAGCATTCCTCTTGGTATGTGCACAGCACCGGGAATCTTGCCCTCGCGCCAGATCTCCCGAATGTCCCTCAGATCAATGAACACGGCATCCGGATTCCCGTGCTCCGCTAATGCCTCTGCCACTGTCATGGTTTCTATCTCCTTTTCAGCGGCGGCGACCAACTCTTTCACACCAGTTGCCATGGCAAAGTCCTCAGTATTCAGGGGTGGCCCATTGTAGCCTTCGGCTTCCCATCGTGTAAAAGGGCCAGCCTGTCCCGGCCGAACCAGTGCGTATACGGCGATGATCAGATGCGATCCAACTGCTTTTGCAGCGCCTTTCCCGCGAGGGCGCGGTTCACTTCGCCGGCAATAAAAATCACCGGGCTGTCGTCACGGTGCAGTGCACCAAGGCTCCGCTCCACGACCTCGGGGGCCGTCATCCAGTATTCATCCGGGATACTCGATGGGTCGAAGTCGGCAAAGTGCGCGGTGTGTTGGAATCCGGTATGGGTATAGCCGGGACACAGGCACTGGATCTTGACACCACAGGATTCCACCTCCTGTTGTAGTGCCTCAGAAAAATTATTGAGGAACGCCTTGGTGCCGCCGTAGACGGCAAGTGAACCCGTTGGTATGAAGGCCGCAAGCGAAGACACGTTGATAATCCTGCCACTGCCACGCTCAGTCATGCCTCCCAGCGCGGCGAGGGTCAGCTGCATGGTCGCATTGATATGCAGGCTAACCATCGCCTGCTGGGTGGCGGGGTGTTGTGCACGGTAATGGCCGAGGGTGGAAAAACCCGCATTGTTGATAAGATAATCCAGCGGCCCCTGCTGGCGAATGGCCTCTACCAATTGCGCCACGCCGATGTTGGTGGCCAGGTCTGCCACAATAGCGCTGCATTGCAGGCCCATTTGGCGCAGCTCCCCCGCTACTTCCTCAAGCTCGGGCCGGCGCCTCCCGGTCACAATTATTTGCTCGCAGTATTCCGCCAGCTGGCGCGCGAATTCGGCGCCAAGGCCTGATGACGCGCCGGTTATCAGGGCCTTGCGGGGTGTTTCTGTCATGCTGGCACTCATTGTGGATGGTCACGGTGGCCTCTGTTATACCAGATTGTACTCATGGCGCACCAGATCGATGAAAACCCGGATCAACTTGGGGTCGAATTGGCCATCATCCTTTTCCCTGTCGAGGATGGCGATGGCTTTTTCCACGGGCATTCCCTTGCGGTAAACGCGGTCGCCGGTCATTGCGTCCCAGGCGTCGGCGATGGCGACAATGCGGGCCAACAGGGGGATTTCCTCACCCTTCAGGCCATCGGGATAGCCACTGCCGTCCCAGTGCTCGTGATGACTGCCGGCAATTTCAGCGTACTCCCTGAAGCGCACCAGGGGCTTCATGATGGTCTTGGAAAACCCCGGATGCTGGCGCATCAACTCGTACTCGTCATCGTTAAGCGCGGCTGGCTTATTCAACACATTGTCGGCGATACCGATTTTGCCGAGGTCATGGGTGATCGCCCCAAAGCGAAGCTTCTCCAGGGTGCGCGGGTCGAGTCCAATGTGCTCGCCGATCTTTTGGGAATAGCGCGCGACCCGGCCGGAATGGGCCGCGGTGTAGGAGTCTTTCTTTTCCAATGCCCGGGTCAGTGTGGTCACCATATTGCGATACGCATCTTCCTGGTTTTGCATCAGTTGTTCGATGCTGTCTGCCATGTCGTCGATACTTTGAGATAGCTGTCCCAACTCGTCGTTGCGCTTGAGCCCAAGCCGCTGATCGAGCTCGCCGGCGGCGATCGCCCTGGTGGTGGTACTCATCGCTATCAGCGGTGCGGTCATGCGCCTTGCGGCGAACAAGGCGATGAGGGAGACCAGTCCAGCCAGCAGCGCCATTCCCAGTCCGTAATGTCGCAGCGTCGTGGCCCGAAGGCTTTCGAGAGCAGCGAGGGCTTGGGCGACGGCAGCTTCGCTGGCGTCGGTCGGCGCCGCCAGGGCCAGCCAGGAGTCACCGTTATCGGCGAGGGCGGTTACCGCCATCAAGTAGTGCTTCTGGTCCAATAGCACATTGTCGAGCAAGCGACTGTCGCCATGACGCAGCTGTCGCAGTTCACCGATCGTGCCCGCATCGATGCCACTCACGGTCGGGGTTTGTGGATTGGCGTTCCAATCGCCCTGCGTTTGCAGCGGCTCTCGGGTGGCAACGATGGTGAGGGTGTCACCATCACCTGCTTGCAGCAGCATCAGCCGCGCGCGATTGAGCCAGGGTTGTGTCGTGCTATGAAACTGCAGCAGTTTACCCAGGGGCAGGTCGATCGCAGTTGCGCCCAGGAAGCGACCAGGGCTTGAGTAGAGAGGCGCCGCCACCGTAAGCACAGGTTGGTGAGTTGATGCATCGATGATGGACGGTAGCCATCGTATCTGGCCGCTGGCCTTGACCTCGCGATACCAGGGGCGGGTGCGGGGATCGTAATCCGATGGATAGGCGCCGTGACCGGGGTAGGACATGGTCACCCCTTCCTCGAGGGCAAGGTAATGCCAAAGGGTGTAGTCGGAGCTTTTGTTAAAGATCGCCATCCATTGATCTTCGAGTCGGCGCAAGCGAGTTATTACCTGCTGGACTGCGCCGTCATTCTCGACGCCGGGCGCCAGCAGAAAACTGGGCTGTCGGCGCACCACCGGCGGGGCATAATCGACCGCCTCGGCTGCCGCTGCTGTGCGTTGAGCGGGCCCCGCTGGCATCGATTGGGCGATTTGCTCGCTGAACAGTGGCGGCCTGCCCGGGGCTTGCCCAATGTCGGTGCTGAGCGCTTGCTCGACCAACAGCTTTTGTTGCTCCAGGTAATTCGCCGTGGACTGTGCAGTGAGTCGCAGGCGTTTGCCGATATCAGCAACCTTTTCGGCCATATAATTGCGATCCCGCTCACGTATCTGGGTTCGCGTTGCATCCGCGACCGTGTTGGTCATGGCGTCGAGCTGGCGAATGGAATTCCAACCAGACAGCGCCACCGGCAGCAAGGCGATGGCGAGCAGGAGCAGCAACTGCTTCAGTCGTATTGACATGTCGCGTGGCTACCAATGGCCCTGGTTTGGCATCGACTGCCACGGTTCCTGCTGGGGTAACGCCGGGCCTTTTTGCAATAGTTCGATAGATATATTGTCGGGAGAGCGGACAAATGCCATGTGTCCATCCCGGGGCGGCCGGTTGATGATCACGCCGGCGGCGGCGAGGCGCTCGCAGGAGTCGTAGATATCGTCGACTCGAAAGGCGAGGTGGCCAAAGTTACGTCCCTCACCATAGTCCTCAGGGTCCCAGTTATAGGTGAGCTCCAGCAGCGGGCTACTGTTTTCCCTGGCCTGTTCCACGTTTCCCGGGGCGGCCAGGAACACCAGGGTAAAGCGGCCCGCCTCGTTGTCATAGCGCTTCACCTCCACCAGCCCGAGCTGTCGGCAATAAAAGTCCAGGGACCGATCCAGGTCACTGACCCTGACCATGGTATGCAAATACTCCATCAGACGCTCCTTACTTTTCATCCGGCGAGACAATCAGGAGGGATTGTGCCCGAGGCAATAACAGACAACAAGCTCGCTCTCGGCGGGCCCAGTGCACCCGCCAATCCAGGGGTTTGCGCCGCCCCCCCGTGTTGCTGCTATACTTGCCGGGTCATACCCCGAGAAAAGGAAAAGACGTTGGCAGTACGACAACGATTACTTCTCATCTTTTGTTTATTGCAGGTGTTTGCCCACTCGGCACTGAGCCTGGAATACTGGGCCGAGGCTACGCAAGAAGAGTTCGAAGAGGCGCTGGCTCCGTTCCTTGGCCAGTAGATGCCCTCTACTTTTGTGACCCGGATTTTTGCGCCAGAGCCTGGCGTCTGAATTGGCGTTCCTTTATTGCAATCACCTTTGATTGCACCTCGTCGGGTGTTCCCAAAGTCACCCCCCTTGACTCCCAGCTTGTGTCGTCGGCCTGGTGTGAAATACGCGCCAGTTCGCTGAGCTTGGACGGTGTATTAACGCCGATGAAATGCTGGCGCTGTTTTCAGGAGCGCCCACCCAAGCGGTGCAGAAGCCAGCCGCCGGCAACGATGATTGCCAGCAATAGCGGCAGGATTTCGCCGCCATGTTGCAGGCTGTGCAACAGCGAAGCATCGCTTCCAGCGCCGGTGTGCGCCCGGGATGCCAGCGGCATGGCGCTGAGCAGCAAACAAGTCAGTTTATGCACGAGTCGATATCCTCCAGATCGTCACGGGATGCGCCAAGCATACCCTGTTCGATGATAAAGTCGATAATTGTCTGCAAACCCTCCCCCTGTTTCAGGTTGGTGAACACGAAGGGTCGATCCTTGCGCATGCGTCGGGTATCGCGTTCCATAACCTCCAATGACGCTCCCACCATTGGCGCGAGGTCTATTTTGTTAATCACCAGCAGGTCGCTTCTGGTGATGCCTGGGCCTCCTTTGCGCGGGATCTTGTCTCCAGCCGCCACGTCGATGACGTAGATGGTTAGGTCGGATAGCTCAGGGCTGAATGTGGCGCTGAGGTTGTCACCACCGCTTTCAACCAGCACCATATCCAGTCCCGGGTGGCGCTGGCAGAGTTCCTCGACGGCCGCCAGGTTCATCGATGCATCCTCGCGAATGGCGGTATGCGGGCAGCCTCCGGTTTCGACACCAACAATCCGGTCGGCATCGAGCGCGGCGTGTCGCACCAAAAATTCGGCGTCCTCCCGGGTGTAGATGTCGTTGGTTACCACCGCGATGTTGTAGGGTTCTCGCATGGCGCTGCACAGTGCACGCAACAGGGCGGTCTTGCCGGAGCCGACCGGCCCGCCGACACCCACCCGCAGGGTTTGACTCTGATTCATCTCTATCAACTCCTGAATAATCGAGAATATTGTGTTTCGTGGCAGGCGCTGGCGAGCGCAAGTCCGGGGAGTCCGGACCCGATGTCGTCATCGGCCATTGCCAGTCCGCGCGGGACCAGTTCTGGAATGAGCTGCTTCAACTCGCCCAACACCCGTTGCCCTCCGGTTTGACCCAGTGCCATCAGCTTGATGGCGGCTGCAACCTGGTTTTCTGACCAGCTCCATAGCAAACCCAGTGCCGTCTCCTCCAGCGGTATCTTCCAGTGGTATCCGGCCATCGCAAAGGCCGCCGGCAGGCTGGTGTCGCCTTTGACATTGCCAAATCGAAGGTCCGGTTGTTGCTGGATCAGCAATTTGCGCAATGCGCCCCCGACCTGGATATCCTCCAGCCAGAGTTCGTGGGCCTCGCGGCTGGCCAGTGCACGCAGGTTCCAGCCAATAAATCCAGTCTCGTCTCCAGTTTCCAGTGCATGGTAACAGCGCGCCATCAGTGGTACGTCGAGCTTGACCAGCGAATACTCGAGCATTCCTGCCAGCCAATCCAGCAATTGCGCCTCATCGGTTACCCAGGCTTGCTCGATTGCCGACTCAAGCCCCTGCGAATAGGAATAGCTGCCAATGGGCAGTGCCGGGCTGGCGAGGTTCAGCAGGTGCAGCAGGGCGAGCTTATCCATCACTGTATGGGGGTGCTTTGCATTGCTTTTCTGGTTGGTGCCCGCTTTCCCGGTGGTGATTATCGTGGCCATGGCCACTATAGGCGCCGGGTTCCGGGTGAAAGGGTGCGCTCTCCTCGATGACCTGCATGCCCAACAGAAGCGCCAGCTGCTGCAAGACCGGGTCACGCTGGAAGCGCAGTCGCCGCGCCTCAATTTGCAGTGGCACATGGCGGTTACCCAGGTGGTAGCAGGCCCGGGAAAAGACCAGCCAATCGTCGCAAGTCGCGCTCGCAATGTCTTCCGCGGCAGCCCTTACCTCGATGATTTCACCACAGCGGGTCAGCAGTTTTTCACCATCTCGCAATGGCTCCCCGCGCTGCAGGAACAGGCCAATGTCGCGACCATCCGCGGTACAGGAGCGCAGTCGGCCGCGTTTGCGCATGTCCCACGGCAACCACAGTTCGCCGGTGGCCTCTTGTGCGGTGGTAGTTCTTTGGAGTACTTCGAGCATAGTTTATCGTGTTGAAGTCCGGGGTCGTGGCAAAGCAACAAGCCGGAAAAACATGTCAGCCGACACGCGCTGAAGCGCCGACGCTAAAATAAAAAGTATCGCTGTGCCAATGGCAGTTCACTGGCCGGTTCACACACCAATAGTTGGCCGTCAGCCCGAACCGCATAAGTTTGCGGATCGACCTCCATTACCGGTTGGTAGTGATTGTGAATCATTTGTGCCTTTCCGATCGAACGGGTATTCGCGCAGGCGACCAGGCGTCGCTGCAGGCCAAGTGTTTCTCCAACCCCGGCCTGGATAGCGGCAGCCGCGACAAAAAACAGACTGGTTTGTGCCGGCGCTGCGCCGATGGCGCCGAACATGGGCCTGTAGTGCACCGGCTGTGGGGTTGGAATGGAGGCATTGGGGTCACCCATGGGGGCCGCCGCAATAACGCCGCCCTTGATGATCATCGACGGTTTGACACCGAAGAACGCGGGCTTCCACAACACCAGGTCGGCGAGTTTGCCGACAGCAATCGAACCGACCTGGTCCGCGATACCATGGGCAATCGCCGGATTGATCGTGTACTTCGCAATATAGCGCTTGACCCGAAAGTTGTCGTTGCGTGCCGAGTCCTGCGGCAGTGGGCCGCGCTGCTGTTTCATCTTGTGGGCCGTCTGCCAGCTTCGAATCACCACTTCACCCACTCGACCCATCGCCTGGGAGTCGGACGCAATCATGCTGAATGCACCAAGGTCGTGGAGAATATCTTCTGCCGCGATAGTTTCCCGGCGAATACGGGAATCGGCGAAAGCGACGTCCTCGGGGATATTGGGGTCGAGATGGTGGCACACCATCAACATGTCAAGGTGCTCGTCGACGGTGTTGACGGTATAGGGCCGGGTCGGGTTGGTGGAGGAGGGCAGTACATTGGCGGCGCCACAGGCCTTGATAATGTCAGGTGCGTGCCCACCACCGGCCCCCTCGGTATGGTAGGTATGAATGGTACGCCCCTTTAGGGCGGCCAGGGTGTCCTCGACGAAGCCGCATTCGTTGAGGGTGTCGGTATGTATCGCAACCTGAACGTCATACTTTTCGGCAACGCTCAGGCAATTGTCGATTGCCGCCGGCGTGGTGCCCCAGTCCTCATGCAGCTTGAGTCCACAGGCACCAGCGAGCAACTGTTCCTCCAGTGCGGCGGGCAAGCTGCCGTTACCCTTGCCCAGGAAGCCAAGATTCATGGGAAGGTGGTCGGTCGACTGCAGCATCTTGCCAATATGCCAGGGTCCAGGAGTGCAGGTAGTGGCATTGGTGCCGGTAGCAGGGCCGGTGCCGCCTCCAAGCATGGTGGTCACGCCGGACATCAGCGCTTCGTCAATCTGCTGGGGACAGATAAAATGAATGTGGGAATCGATTCCACCCGCCGTGATGATTTGTCCTTCGCCGGCAATAACCTCCGTACCTGGACCGATGATAATATCGACATGGCTTTGCACATCGGGATTGCCTGCCTTGCCGATTGCTGCGACCCGCCCGTTTTTAATGCCGATGTCGGCTTTGACAATGCCCCAGTGGTCAACAATCAACGCGTTGGTTATAACCGTATCTACCACTTCAGATGAGGGCTTCTGGCTTTGGCCCATGCCGTCGCGAATGACCTTGCCGCCGCCAAATTTGACTTCATCGCCATAGCGGGCGAAGTCCCGTTCAACTTCAACCCAGAGGTCGGTATCCCCGAGTCGTAAACGGTCGCCTGTGGTGGGGCCATACATTTCGGCGTAGGCCCGCCGGTCGATAAAATTGCTCATGTCTCTGTCCCGTCGAGAGCGCCCATGATTTGCCCGCGAAATCCAAAAACTTTGCGGCTACCGCCGTAGGCGACCAATTCAACTGTACGGGTTTGTCCTGGCTCGAAGCGCACTGCGGTGCCTGCGGCGATATTGAGGCGAAACCCGCGCGCTGCCGACCGCTCGAACTGCAGGGCCGGGTTGGTCTCATAAAAGTGATAGTGAGAACCCACCTGAATTGGCCGATCTCCGTTGTTGGCTACCTGAATGCTAACTAACTCAAGCCCGGGGTTGAGTTCTATGGTGCCGCTGCCTGTCTGCATTTCACCGGGCACCATAGACATTTCGGTAGATGAGCTGGAATTGCTGGTCATGACTGTGCCTCACGTTATCGGGTTGTGAACGGTAACCAGTTTCGTGCCGTCTGGAAAAGTAGCTTCCACCTGTATTTCATCGATCATCTCCGCAATGCCACTCATGACATCGCTGCGCGTCAGCAGGGTACGCCCGTAGTCCATCAGTTCGGCAACTGGCTTGCCATCACGTGCGCCTTCCATGATGGCTGCACTGATATAGGCAATCGACTCAGGATAATTGAGCTTTACACCACGTTGCAGGCGACGTTCCGCGAGCAGCGCTGCAGTAAACACCAGTAGTTTGTCTTTCTCGCGGGGGGTTAGCTCCATGTCGACTATCCTGTTGGTAACTTAACTGTGTTGAAGTGATGATGGTCATCGCGTTGTCAGGTGCTCCAGATGCGCGGCATGCTAACCTCGCGCGCGACAATGCGGGGTCGCAATGCCTGCCAGATTCGGGTAAACAGCGACTTCAGAGGCTCGGTGCTCTCCGCCAGGCCGCGCACCAGCAGGACATTGTTAACGTTGGTGGCTACGCAGCGGGTCGCAGCATCGCAGTTGGCGACCAGCTCCCGGCTAATCGCCAGTGCCACAGCGCGCTGCTTCGCGTCGGGACAGTAAGCGTACAGGGTGCCAACCACCGCCCGCCCGCCCAGCCCCCAGGCCGCCTGCATAATCCTGCCCGAGCCGACATAATCCGTGCACTCGAGCAACAGGGGTTTGCTCTCGCACCAAAGTTCAAGTCGCTGCCTCACCGAGCCGGTAGTAAATCTCTCCCCGGACGCGGGACGCCCCAGGCAGAGTATATCCCAGCCAATCAGCGTACTCTCTGGATGCAGGGTGATGTGGGTAGCGTTACAGAGCCTGGCGCCATCGAAGGCGATGGTTTCCTGGGGTAACCACTCCATGGAGGTGCGCTGTGCCATATGAATAGTGGCCTGGAAGCCCTGTGCGCGCTCATCTGCGTCCACCCGGTAAGCTTTGCCGGCGGAAGGCGTGGTCACCAGAGCCTGGGACCCCGTTGCAAGTTCAATGGCGAAGTTGAGCTGATCGCCGCCAACCAGTCCGCCAGGCGGATGCAGTAGATAGACATGGCAGCATTGCCTGCCCTCGGGATAGAAGGGGCGCTGGATAAGCAACGGTCCACTGTGCTGACGCTCGGTAATGCGAGTTCCGCCCGCCTCGTTCGACAGCGACAATTTCAGTGATCCCCGCCAGTGCACTAACCTGGGGAACTGAGTTTGGCCCGGTGTGCCGGGTTCTGCAGACAACATCGCAGGCATCGTATTGCCGGTTCCCGTTTATTTTCTTGTCACTCATTAGACCATTGCCGGCGTCGTGGTACCAGCGCCATAAGGTGAATGCAGACGGCTTCAGCGCGCGCTGATGGATATGCTCGACGCCGACGTCGGGCCGGTGCGGCTTGATTGGTTTATCGAGCATGGCGCTTGTTGCAGTCAGCCCTGCCGTCACCCTCTTTCAAGGCGTGCAAGGGCGTCCATATACAGCGGCGCATGTGCAATACCATCTGCCATGCACCTGTAATACATTCTCAATCGCCTCTGCAATTGCCTTTGCAAAATCGCCTCTGCAATCGCCGTGCCAATGCTGAATTTATCATTCCCCGGTGGTGCGGGTTGGGGAAAACCAGCTTGCAGGCGCGTCGGCACATCGAGCCAGACCACGCGGTGAAAAAATGTGTGCGTTGAATTGGTGCCTGGTGAAATTTTATTGCACTTCAATGTAGCGAAAACGATTAGTTACTACCGGTTGCAATGCATTCAAATCGAAATAAAAACGTTGGCATATTTTTTTGCGAGATTACCCCGCTGCAAAAAATTGCATCACCAAGCGCGAGTTTATCGGCCGCTACGCCCTGTCCTTGCTTTGTTACCGGCACATTTTTTGTCAGTCGAGGATAACAGTCCTCGCACTTGGCACGGGAATTGCTGGGGGAGCGGTGGGGTGTGCTCGGTACGGTTGGTGCACTGAGTTGAAAAACGATGCTCTATCTAAAGAGCCGGGAGAATATCTTGAATACACAGCGATCGACTAACAAGTTGCCTTTGTTGTTTGGGGTAATGGGCCTTGCCAGTATGACGGCACCAGCACTGGCAGGGGCGAAAATTTCAATTGATGAGAATACCTTTTTGACGGTCGGCGCGGGATTGCGCACATCGTTCTTTGCGGTCGAGGACGGTGCGCCAAACGGTGACGACTATTCGACCGATTTTGCTGTCAACAATCTGCGTTTGTATCTGGGAGGCCAGATCACGGAGAAAATCGCATTTACGTTTAATACGGACTGCGAGGATTGTGGTAGCGGTGGAGATATGTTCGTACTGGACGCCATCGCGAAGTTTGCGTTTACACCAGCTTTTAACGTCTGGCTGGGGCGCATGTTGACGCCCGCTGATCGTATCGAAATGAATGGCCCGTTTTACGGCATTGCCTGGAACCAGTACACCGTCCCTCTGTTTCCCTCCGACCAGGGCAACAATGACGCTGGCAAGTTCGGTCGTGATGACGGCGTTACGGTGTGGGGCAATGTTGGTCACTTCCAATATGCGGCAGGCATATTCGACGGCTACGAGGGGGCGTCCAACGATAGCGACAATTTGCTCTACGCCGCGCGCCTGGCCTACAACTTCCTCAACATGGAGGACAACCCGGGTTACTACACCAGTGGAACCTACTTTGGTGGACTGGGTGATATCCTCACCCTCGGATTCTCGGTTCAGTACCAGGCTGACGGCACAGGTACAGCGTTGGAAGCGGAGGACTTTACCGGCTACGTGGTAGACCTGCTCTGGGAAAGCGTTTTCTCGGGGGCCGGGGTACTGACCATTGATGCCGAGTACAAAGTCTTCGATGCGCCGCTGTCCGACACGGCCCGACTCGACCCGGCATGCTTTTGCCTGTTTGATGGCACCTCCTATCTCGCTACCGCGGCGTGGTTGTTTCCGGCGGAAATTGGCATGGGCAAGTTCCAGCCCTACGTTCGCTACACCAGGAACGAACCCGACGATTATGCTGACGAAAGTGACCTCTATGAGTTGGGCGTCAACTACGTCATCAAAGGGCACAATGCCAAGATCAATCTCAACTACACCAATGGCGATGCCAACCTGACCGGCGCACCTGGCGCCGATGCCGATGCCATCACCCTGGGAGTGCAGTTGCAAATATAGACACGGACGGTGTGTGGTCCGGCCTTTTTTGGATGCCGCCCACAATCCGCCAAGCACAAACATGCCGTTTTATGTGGCATCACGAATTACCGATTTAATCGACCTGACACAGGATACATAGCTATGAAGTCATCGAAACTGAAAAATGCACTATCGGCTGTCGCGCTCTCCTTGACGACCCTGGGCTCCGGCCTGGTTGTAGCGGAGGAGACGATAAAAGTAGGTGTGCTGCATTCACTGTCTGGCACTATGGCAATCAGTGAAACCACGCTTAAAGATACCATGATGATGCTCATCGATGAGCAAAACAAGGCCGGCGGTTTACTTGGCAAGAAACTGGAAGCGGTGGTGGTCGACCCGGCCTCAAACTGGCCGCTGTTTGCCGAAAAGGCCCGTGAGCTGATCGAGAAAAAGGATGTCGATGCCGTCTTTGGTTGCTGGACCTCGGTCTCTCGCAAGTCGGTGCTACCGGTATTCGAGGAACTCGACAGCCTTTTATTCTATCCGGTTCAGTACGAGGGCGAAGAGTCTTCCAAGAATGTATTTTATACCGGTGCCGCACCCAACCAGCAGGCGATTCCCGCGGTGGATTACCTGATGAATGATATCGGGGTGGAGCGCTGGGTGTTGGCCGGGACCGATTATGTATACCCGCGCACCACCAACAAGATACTCGAGGCCTATCTCAAGGCAAAGGGCGTTGATGCCAAGGACATCATGATCAATTACACGCCGTTTGGACATTCTGATTGGCAGTCCATCGTTTCCGATATCAAGAAGTTTGGGTCTGCAGGCAAGAAAACCGCCGTGGTGTCGACCATCAATGGTGACGCCAATGTCCCTTTCTACAAGGAGCTGGGTAACCAGGGCTTGTCCGCTGAGGATATTCCCGTTGTGGCCTTCTCGGTAGGTGAAGAGGAATTGTCTGGCATCGATACCAGGCCGCTGGTTGGTCACCTGGCTGCCTGGAATTATTTCATGAGTGTTGAAGCCGACGCCAATGACGAGTTCATCGAGTCCTGGTTGAAGTTTATCGATAACGAAGACCGTGTCACCAATGATCCGATGGAAGCGCACTACATCGGTTTCAAGATGTGGGTTGAAGCTGTGAAGAAGGCAGGCACCACCGACCCGGCTGCGGTGCAGGATGCCATCATCGGGGTAGCCGTTCCCAACTTGTCTGGGGGTATAGCCACAATGATGCCAAACCACCACATTACCAAGCCGGTCCTGATCGGCGAAATCCAGGATGATGGCCAGTTCGAGATTGTCTGGCAAACCTCGGGTACGGTCGTCGGTGATGCCTGGTCGGATTTTCTTCCCGGCTCCAAAGATATCATTGCGGACTGGCGCGCGCCCTTGTCCTGCGGAAACTATAACGTGAAAACCAAAACCTGCTCTGGTCAGAATTACTGAGTCAGCCTGCACGGCGAGGGGATTCGCCCCCGCCTTTGAATAGCTTCTTTCACAGGCCATGCGGGTACCGCCTGTGCAAGAAGCGGCTATCATCACAATAGTGACAGTTGTCTATGGTAAGTGACCGTTTCACAACGTTTCTGCTTTTTTGCGGTTGGCCTTTGGTTTTCCTTGGGTTGATGGCGCTTCCTGCAGTTGCCAGCGAGCAGGATAACTTTGCACAACTCGTCGACGCCCTGAATGCCAAGGGTTTCCCCAACAAGGCCGCCGCCGCAAAGGCACTTGCATCCGCAGATCACCCGCGGGTGGAGCTCATTCTCGAGGCTATGCTCGAGGGGGACCTGTATCTGCTCAAAAAGGAAAAACGGGTTGTCATTGCCAGGGATGCCGGCGATCACTACAGCGTCATCGATGCCGCGAGTGGGCGGCAGCTGGATACTGTCAGCAAGCGGAAGCTACGCAAGATAGGCGTCAATAATCGCCTGCGGAGTACCTTGCGCGCCCTCGTCGCCGAGCTTCGCTTGAGTGATCCCGACCCGGAAGTGAGGCGGGTCGCAGTCAAGGCCATGACCGCCGATATCGATGCCGAAAGTGCCCTCCTGATCGAGCAGCTGAAGGCGCGGGAGATCGACCGGAGCGTGCTCGATGCTATTGATACTGCGCTCGGTATCTACGCCCTCGATAGCCCGGATATCGACACCCGGTTAAGGGCAATGACCGCTCTCGACGGCTCGGTTGATAATATCGTGCGCAACAAATTGCAGGGCCTGAGCACCGATGACTCCATGGACTCGGCAACCCGCCAACAGGCCAGCCGCCTGCTGGCGGATATGGAAGACAAAATCAGGTTCTATGGTCATCTGGAGACGCTCTACTTTGGTGTTAGTCTCGGCTCGATACTGGTGCTCGCGGCGATTGGCCTTGCTATAACGTTTGGTGTTATGGGCGTTATCAACATGGCCCACGGTGAACTCATCATGTTGGGAGCCTACACCACGTTCGTGGTTCAGGAACTGATGCCCAACGCCATCGAGTGGTCACTGCTGGTAGCCGTGCCCGCAGCGTTCATTGTCTCGGGACTGGTGGGGATCGCCATCGAGCGGGGGATTATCCGCCATCTCTACGGTCGGCCACTGGAAACCCTGCTGGCAACTTTTGGCGTAAGCCTGATTCTGCAACAGGCAGTGCGCAGCATTTTCACGCCACTGAATCGATCTGTTATAACGCCCGATTGGATGAGTGGATCACTGTATATCAATGACTATCTCTCGCTGACCTACAATCGCTTGTATGTCATTGTTTTTTGCCTGCTGGTCTTTACCGCGCTGCAGTTAATCCTCAAGCGCACGCGACTAGGCCTCGAGGTGAGGGCGGTAACCCAGAATCGCAGCATGGCCCAGGCCATGGGCATTCGCAGCGACCGGGTTGACGCGCTCACGTTTGGCCTCGGTTCCGGTATCGCGGGGATTGCCGGCGTGGCGCTGTCGCAACTCACCAATGTCGGGCCCAATCTTGGCCAGTCCTATATCGTCGATTCTTTCATGGTCGTGGTGTTTGGTGGGGTGGGCAATCTCTGGGGCACCCTGATTGGTGGTTTGTCGCTGGGTATCGGCAACAAGCTGATCGAACCTTATGCAGGCGCGGTGATGGCCAAGATCCTGGTGCTGGTATTTATCATCCTGTTCATACAGAAGCGACCTCGCGGTCTGTTCCCTCAGAAAGGTCGGGCGGCGGAGAGTTGATATGCTTTTCAGGAAATTGATAGCAAGTGACCGCGGCGGTGCCATCCTGCTGGCACTGCTCGCGGTGGCGTGTATCGTCGTGCCGGTATGCAGTTTGCTGGTGCCAGAGGGCTCTGCTCTGCACCTGCAAAGCTATACGGTGACCCTGCTGGGCAAGTACCTGTGCTTTGCTCTGCTGGCGCTCGCGCTGGATCTGGTGTGGGGCTATTGCGGTATTCTCAGTCTGGGTCATGGGGCCTTTTTTGCCCTGGGCGGCTATGCCATGGGTATGTATCTGATGCGCCAGATTGGTAACCGCGGAGTCTATGGTGATCCGCTGCTGCCAGACTTTATGGTTTTCCTCAATTGGCAAGAACTGCCATGGTACTGGATGGGATTTGACCAGTTCTGGTTTGCTGTGCTGATGGTTGTGTTGGTTCCCGGTGCGCTGGCCTTTGTCTTCGGCTGGCTTGCGTTTCGGTCGCGGGTGGCCGGGGTATACTTGTCAATCATTACCCAGGCCTTGACCTACGCGCTGATGCTGGCTTTTTTTCGCAATGAAATGGGCTTTGGTGGCAATAACGGACTGACAGACTTCAAGGATATCCTCGGTTTTAGCCTGCAAGCGCCGGCGACCCGCGCAGCGCTTTTTGTCGCCTCGGCGCTGGCACTTGCCATAGCCTACGTGCTTTGCCGCAAGGTGGTGAATTCCCGGCTGGGGCGGGTAGTGGTAGCGCTGCGCGACGCCGAGGACCGCGCCCGATTCATCGGTTACAAGGTTGAGAGTTTCAAGCTTTGGATATTTACTTTTTCGGCGGTGCTTGCCGGAATTGCGGGCGCCTTGTACGTGCCCCAGGTCGGTATCATCAACCCGGGTGAATTTGCACCGCTCAATTCTATCGAACTGGTTATATGGGTTGCGGTTGGCGGCAGGGGAACGCTTTACGGGGCGGTACTCGGCGCAATGCTGGTCAATTACTCCAAGACCCTGTTTACTGCGGCGATGCCGGAGATATGGTTGTTTGCCCTCGGTGCTCTCTTCGTATTGGTCACCCTGTACCTGCCGCAGGGGATCACCGGCTTGTTGAAGCGAAGAGCGAGGGGGCAGGCATCATGAAGTTCAACGAACTGGGCGACCGGGAGCACGTGTTCAGTTTCCTCATGCCCCCCGAAGAGAATCCCTTTCACCTTGACACCGGGCATGGTGTGGCATTGTACCTGGAAGATATCTCGGTAAGCTTTGACGGCTTCCAGGCGCTTAACAAGCTCAATCTTTATGTGGAAGACGGCGAGCTGTTGTGCATTATCGGTCCCAATGGGGCGGGTAAGACCACCATGATGGATGTCATCACCGGCAAGACCACGCCCGATGCGGGCAGGGCCTTTTTCGGCCAGCGTATCAACTTGCTGGATCTGAGCGAACCTGAAATAGCCCTTGCGGGTATTGGGCGAAAGTTCCAGAAGCCGACGGTATTCGAGTTTCATACCGTGTTCGAAAACCTCGAACTGGCAATGAAAACGGACAAGCGAGTATGGCCTTCCCTGTTTGCTCGCCTGTCTGCTGCACAGCGGGCGCGCATCGAGGAGGTCAGCCGGACTATCGGGCTTGCCGAGCACCTGCAGAGTCCCGCAGGTATTCTGTCACACGGCCAGAAACAGTGGCTTGAGATTGGCATGTTGTTGATGCAGGAGCCGCGCCTGTTGCTGGTGGATGAGCCAGTTGCCGGCATGACTCAACAGGAGATGGACCAGACCGCGGAGCTGCTGATCTCACTGGCGGGTGAGCACTCCGTGGTGGTGGTGGAGCACGACATGGAGTTTGTGCGCAAGATCGCCCAGCGGGTTATCGTGTTGCACGAAGGCAGTACTCTTGCAGAGGGTAGTATGGACGAGGTGCAGGCCGACCCTCGGGTCATCGAAGTGTACCTGGGAGAATAGAATTGCGATGGAGCCGGTATGCTGAAAATCCAGCAACTGAACCACTATTATGCCCAGAGTCACACGCTGTGGGATCTTGACTTGCACATTCCGGCAGGCTCCTGTTTCAGCCTGATGGGGCGCAACGGGGTGGGTAAGACGACCCTGCTGCAATGTATTATGGGGCTGTTGCCGGTGCACTCCGGCAGCATCGAGTTGGAAGGGGAAGACCTCTGCGATAAACCGGCGTTTACCAGGGCGGGCCAGGGCGTGGGCTATGTGCCCCAGGGTCGTATGATTTTTCCCCTGCTTACCGTCGAAGAAAACCTGCGCATAGGCCTGGCCGCCCGGCACGACAACTGTAAAGTTATTCCAGAGAAAATATTCGAGCTGTTTCCGGTGCTGAAGACCATGTTGCGGCGCCGTGGCGGTGATTTATCCGGCGGTCAACAGCAGCAATTGGCGATCGGCCGCGCCCTGGTCATCGAACCCCGTTTGCTGGTGCTGGATGAGCCCACCGAGGGCATACAGCCCAATATCGTCCATGAGATTGGCGATATCGTGCAGCGCCTGAACAGTGAATTCGGCCTGACGGTATTACTTGTCGAGCAGAAGTTGCCGTTCGTGCAACGGATCTGTGATCACTTTTGCATCATGGACAAGGGCCGAGCGGTGGCAACCGGTGAAATAGCCGGGCTGGACGAAGCTCTGGTAAAGCGCTATCTCACTGTTTGAGCCCGGGCCGGCTCGCTGTTGGACGACGTGTCGCTGAGTGTCCAGGGGAGGCGCAAGCCGACTTACCGGGGGGGCAGGGATACCTGGTACCTGTCGACAAACTCGGCAGGCATGCGCGTGGGACGGCCGGTGTCGAGGTTGACACACACGAAATCCAGGTGGCCGCGCAACAATGTGGTGCCGGTGGCTGGGTTTATGATCTGGTACTGCCTGGTCGCTCGCAGGCGATCTTTTTTGGACACCCAATTGCCAACCAGCAGTTCCTCACCTTCGTAAGCAGATGCCAGGAACTCGACGTGAATTGCGCGAACGGCCATACCGCGGCGCAAACTCACACACTTTTCCTCTGCCAGGCCAACGGCTGCCGAGTGCGCCCAGGCGCACTCCGTCAGCCATCGCAGGTACACCACGTTGTTCACATGGCCGAAGGCATCGATGTCATCCTTTTTCGCTTGAACAGTAATGGCGAAGACGGCGGGAAAATCCCAAAGCTGCTGTGTGTCAACCATGTTTACACCCTGGGCCTTGCGTTAGCCTGAAACAATTCAGAGCGACGATACGTGCCTTTCGGTATGGATTCAAGCCAGGCCAGGTGGTGTAGAAGGTCAGGAGGTTTGTCAGGTGACCGGGGGACAAGGAAAGGGCTCAGAGCAGCGAAACCTGACCGGTAGCGGTATCGCTGCCCCTGCGTAATCTGGTTTTCTCAGTTATCCAGCATGATCGCCGTGCGTTCGAAATTGGGTCGGTTGGTGTCGAGAAACTTAAACGTATTCCAGGCGATTCGCACCTCATCATCGTTGCTGAGTAACCTCTGCGTAACCTTGGCATTGTTGACGAAGGTGCCATTGGTGCTGCCGAGGTCTTTCAGGGTGATTTCGGTCTGCTCCGGCAGATAGCGGCTCGGCCGTATGGCGATCGCGGCATGCCGGCTGCTCACGGCGCCGTCGTCGATCTGGATGTCACATTCCGGGTGTCTGCCAATCGTCAGTTCGTCCTTGTCCAGTTCAAACTTCTTGATTACCACGCCATCTACCATCAATGCCAGGCTTGCCATAGTTTCCTCACCTTAAGTTGTTGCCGAATTAGCTGTAAACTGGCCTAAGTATAGGTAAGAAAATTCATCATTCGAGCGCGGGGAACCAGCAGTTTTGTGCGGACGTTATAATGTGATCGACGACCCTTTTTTGCGTGAACTGATGCGCGATCTGGGGGTGGATGTCGAGCTGCCTACCATGGTCAATGTCGCCCCCACCGAGACAGTGCCCATCGTCATAGAGACCGACCGGGGGCGCGAACTGCGCTACATGCGCTGGTGGCTGACACCGTCCTGGTCCGATGGCCCCAGCACGAAGTACAGCATGTTCAACGCCAAGAGTGAAACCGTCGGCAGCAGCCCCGCGTTTCGTACGCCATTTCGCCGCCATCGCGGTATCGTTCCGGCCTCGTCATTTATCGAATGGCAAACTGACCGCTACGGCAAGAAGCCGTGGTTGATCAAGCCTCAAAACGGTGCCTTCGCCTTTGCGGCGATCTGGGATCGTTGGCAAAAAGAGGGTGTCACGGTGGAATCCTGCGCCCTGATTACCACTGCGGCAGTCCCGGGCATCGAGCCGATCCACCACCGCATGCCAGTCATGCTGGCGCTGAACGATTACGCCGACTGGCTTGATGCCAGCGCTGAAATCGACAATCCCGAACGGTTTTTCAAGCCCCGGCTGCCAGGTAACCTGTTGCTTGCGCCGCTGGACAAGGCCGTCAATAACGCGCGCAACAAGGACCTGGCCCTGCTGCAACCGCTGGATGGGGAAGAGCTGGTAAAGGCCTGAGCCGCGGTGCTTACGGCGAGTTCGCTCCCCGTTGCAGCGCTGCGATTCGATCGGCGAGGGGTGGATGGCTCATGAACAGGTGGGAAACCTTGTCGCGCAACTCGCCAGTGATGGCAAAGGCCGACAGCTCCGCGGGCATACCCTTGGGCACCTCACTTTCACCACGCAGGCGGCGCAGGGCGTTGATCATATTGTCACGTCCGGCGAGCTTTGCCCCAGCATTATCGGCGCGAAATTCGCGCCAGCGTGAGAACCACATCACCACCATCGAGGCCAGTATTCCCAGCACGAATTGTGCCACCAGGGTGACGATCCAATAGCCTGGGCCGTAGCCCCGCTCGGTGCGGAAAATCACCCGATCTGCGACATGTCCCAGTACCCGGGCGCCAAACATGACAAAGGTATTGGTGACGCCCTGGATAAGGCCCAGCGTTACCATATCGCCATTGGCCACATGGCCTATCTCGTGCCCGAGTACCGCTTCGACTTCCTCGGGACGCATACGATTGAGCAGACCCTCACTGACAGCCACCAGGGCGCTGTTTTTATTCCAGCCAGTGGCGAAGGCGTTGGCGGTGGGGGAGGGGAAAATCCCCACCTCGGGCATACCTATGCCGGCGTCACCGGCCAGTCGCTGCACGGTGCCCAATAGCCACTGCTCGCGCTGGTCCCGGGGCTGGCCTATCACCTGCACGTTCATGGCGCGGCGCGCCATCGATTTAGACATGAGCAGCGAAACCAGCGAACCTGCCATCCCGAAAACGGCGCAAAAAACCAGCAGGCTACCGAGATCCAGGTCGACCCCGTTTTCCTGCAGTATGTGTTCCACGCCCAGCAGTTGCAGGGTGACACTGGCCAGCATGATGACCGCCAGGTTAGTGAGAAGAAAAAGGCCTATCCGCAACATGGTCATTCCCCTTCATAGGGTTGGAAAGTATCAGGATACATGGCGGATATCGGTGCCGAAAGAGTCTTTTTCAAGTTCCGCAGGCTCAGGCTTGTTGCCAGCCGCAGCATCCTCCTCTGCAATGACCCCGTCATCCGGGTGATCGCTCCGCACCAGGTCATCGGGCAGTGCCGCCCTGGGAAATTCCAGCGGCGGCAGCGTCGCTAGCAGCGGCAGGCCCTTGCTGGTGGTATCCACCGCCACCACCCTGGCGCGGGCTGCGGTATCCCTGGCCGTCAATTCTACCCACTCATTGACCGCCAGGTCGCGGTGCGGCGTTTTGTATACGGCCTGGATCTGGGTGTTATCCACCCACTCCCTGTGTCGGGATAGAAACTGCCCTTGCTGATTCTGAATCACAAATACGCTACTCATGCGGCTCCTGTTTCATACTGCTGAATTGCTTCGCCAGGCAACTACGGCGCTGGGGCGACGTGGGGCAATGATGCCACAGGGGCCTGAGCACGACTAGCCCGCCGTTACGCACCACGGGTTGAAAAACTTGTCGAGAGATTGGACGCCGGGCCGCGCCCGGACCAAGGCTCTGTTGCCGGGCCAGCCATCAAAGCAACTTGTCGGCAACCTTTTTGCCCAGCGCCCTTGCGGTGGTCCACTTGCCGCCGTAAACCGTCAACAATTTATCCTGCTGCACGATTTCATACTCACGGCTCACCTTGCGCGGGTCGGCGGCGGACTGGATCAGCGGGCGCAACCCGGCGGTGGAGGCTATGATGTCTGCCCTGTTGCGTCGCTGGGTGAAATAATTGTTGTACTGCTGCAACAGGTAATCGATCTCCTCCTCGCTGGCAGCGATTGGCTGGTCCAACTGCTGGCGCACTTCCGTGGTGCCGACCAGGGTATTGCCCTGGTAAGGGAGAACGAAAAATACCCTTCCCCCCCGTCGGTTTGCAGCAGGTAGGGTTGCGCCGGTTCGCCGGCGAACAAAATGTGGCTGCCGCGAATCAGGTCGAGGTGCATGGAGCTGGGAATGCCCGACTGCCTTAAAAGCTGCTCCGCCCAGGGGCCCGCGACATTGGCGATGGCGTGGAAGTTTCTGGACTGCCCTGCCGTGGTCACCCGTCCGTCGACGCTCAAGCTCAGCACCTCCGTGTTCTCGACGATTTCGGCTCCCGCCTCCCGCGCGCGATCCGCCACCCACAGACCAAGGCGATAATCATCCATCTGGCCATCGGAGTAACGAAATCCTCCCTGCAAACCATCTGTCTGGAGCCCGGGATCGAGTTCCATTAGTTGCTCGCGGCCCAACCAGCGGTGGGGGGTGAGGTTTTGCTTGCCGGCCAGCAGGTCGTATAGCGTCAGGCCTGCTTTCAGCATCCATCGCGGGCGAGGCCCATCCTTGTAGACAGGCATGACGAGTCGCATTTCACGACTCAGGTGTGGGCATCGTTGCAGCCACCAGGCCCGCTCCCGCAGCGCTTCGTAGACCAGGCGAAGTTCCAGGTTTTCCAGGTAGCGGACGCCGCCATGCAGCATCTTCGAGGAATTTCGACTGGTCTCGCGCATGAGTTCACCGCGTTCGAACAGGGTTACCCGGGCGCCGCGGCGGGCGAGCTCCCAGGCCGAGCAGAGGCCATTGATGCCGCCACCGATTACGGCGATGCTTGGGCGGGAACTCGCTGCACTTGCGGTCATTGAATGGCTCCTGTGGCGTCGAGGGCGGGGCTTTTCAACCCAACAGCTTAGATCAAATTCGGTATACTAAGGGCTCTTGGGCGAGTGCGCTGGCGAAATTGCAATCGGCGACGACGGCCTTTCCACCCGGGCGGCGAAGATTATCTCGCATCCTTCCCAGCAATGGGCATACGTAGATCAACAGGAATCAGCTTCCATGGTGTATTGGTTTAAGGCGTTGTCACTGGTTTTGGCATTGGGCCTGGTGCAGGCCTGCGGCGGCGTCAGTGACGACGATGACAATGACAGTGGCGGGGACAACGGTGGTGGTGAGATCCCCGGCGGTGAGCCGCTACCCCCGGTGGGGGAGTTGGTTACAGTCGCCAATGGGGTACTGCGCGGCGAGCGTTTAGTGGTGGGTGACCTGGTGCTCTACCAGGGTATCCCCTACGCGGCACCCCCCGAGGGCGACAATCGCTGGCGGGCGCCGCTGCCGGCTCTGGATTGGCTGGATGTGCGCGATGCAATCGAGCCGGGTGCCAATTGTATCCAGGGCGACCTGCGCGACCTCAGTGCGCAAAGCGAAGACTGCCTGTTCCTGAACGTGGCGGCGCCGGCCGCTGAAACCGAGAATCCCCGGCCCGTTATGGTGTGGTTCCACGGTGGTGATGAAGATAACGGTTCCGGCGCTCGATTGCCCGCTGATATCGCTTATCTGGCCGCCGCTTCCGGTAACGTGGTGGTATCGGTGAATGCCCGCCTGGGTTTTCTCGGTTTTCTCGCATTGCCTGGGCTGGCGATCGAATCGGCTGATGCCAGCACCGGTAATTACCATCATCTGGACCAGGTGGCGGCGTTGCAGTGGGTTCGGGACAACATCGCCAGCTTCAACGGCAACCCCAACAATGTCACCATTTTTGGCGAGAGCGCGGGGGGCAACGACGTCTGCCGCCATCTCGCGTCGCCACTGAGCGCGGGCTTGTTCCAGCGCGCCATCATGCAAAGTGCTCGCTGCGGCCCGGCGCTTACCCGCAGCCTGGCCGCGGCCTACGAGCAGGGCGAGGACTACAAGCAGCTCTGGGGCTGTAATATCGAGGCCGGCCAGGTGCTCGACTGCCTGCGCCAGCAGTCCCCCTTCGATTTGCGCCAGGCACTGGCCGATGCCGGTAAATTCAACGACTCGCTGGGCCCGGACCGCGAGGGGCAGCTTCGGTTTCGTTCAGTGGCCGCGATAGATGACCACGTTTTTGACGCCGAGATGTACGATGCGCTGCGCCTTTCGCCGGCAAATATTGATGTCATGATCGGCGTGACCCGCAACGAGGGCACCCTGTTCCAGCAGCGCCTTGGCAATGTCAACCCGGTCACACAGACGGACTACCAGAGTGCGGTCAGCGACGCTTTCCCGACCTTGAACGCAGGAGAGGTCGTCACCATCACCGAGCTGCTGTATCCGCGCTTTGCCTATCTCTCTTACAGCGATGCCTTTGCCGATGTGTTGGGGGATGCAGACTACGCCTGCACGGCAGTCGCTACTGCCGATGTGCTGGCGGCCGGCGGTCATGCCGTGCGTTTCTACCAGTTCAGTCGGGAGGTCAGCGACGAGCTGTTGCTGGCATTGGTGGGGGCGGTAGACCCCAATGCACCTGTGCTGGGGGCGGCGCATACGGCTGACTTGTACTATCTGTGGAATGCTGACTCGGTGCTGGAAGGCCCCCTGCCTGCGCTGACGGTGCAGGCGATGCAACAGTATTGGAGCAGCTTCGCCGCCAACGGCGTGCCGCTGGCTGAGGACCGTTCACAATGGCCGCTCTACAGTGCAACTGGGGGCGAATACCTCGACTTTGGCCTGGAGATAGCCGATGCAGTCGGTTTTAAGCTCGAGCAGTGCGATTTTTTTGATTCGGCGCGGGTGCGTTAGAAAATCCCGGTGGTGATGCTCGCCTCGCCTGAACCGGCGATCCCCTCGGCGGTCAGGGCACATAGCGCTTGAACACCAGCGACGTATTGATGCCGCCAAAGGCAAAGTTGTTGCTCATGGTGTACTCGGTGTCGATATAACGTCCGACCTGCTTGATGTAGTCCAGATCTGCGCAGCGCGGGTCCACCTGTTGAAGGTTGAGGGTGGGACTGAACCACCCCCGGTTCATCATTTCAATCGTGGCCCAGGCTTCTATCGCACCGCAGGCTCCCAGCGTGTGGCCGAGGTGGCCCTTGAGGGAACTGAACGGTATGCCTGCGCCGAACAGCTTCCGCGTCGCAAGTGATTCAGCAATGTCACCGCGCTCGGTAGCAGTGCCGTGGGCATTGATATAACCAATCGCAGCGGGTGCTATCCCGGCATCTTCCAATGCCAGTTCCATGGCGATGCGCATGGTGTCGGCGCTGGGTTGGGTGACATGGCCGCCGTCGGAGTTGCAGCCGAAGCCGACCACCTCGGCGACAATGTTGGCTCCCCGCGCGACAGCGTGAGCCAGGTCTTCCAGCACCAGCGTGCCGGCCCCCTCACCGATGACCAGGCCGTCGCGATCGCGGTCGAAGGGGCTTGGGGTTTGCCAGGGCTGGTGGTTGCGAGTGCTGGTGGCGTACAGGGTGTCGAACACTGCAGCTTCGGTGGGGCACAACTCCTCGGCGCCACCCGCCAGCATGACGGTCTGGCGCCCGTATTTTATCGCCTCATAGGCAAAACCGATGCCCTGGCTGCCCGAGGTGCAGGCGCTGGAGCTGGGGATAATCCGGCCCTTGATGTTGAAAAACATGCCGATATTCACCGCCGCGGTATGATTCATCATGCGGATGTAGGTGGTGGCAGTCACGCCACGGGTATCCTGATTCACCAGCATGTTGAAGAAATCCCGTGATGCCTCGGTACTGCCCGTGCAGGAGCCATAGGCAATACCGGTCGCGCCACTTTGAAGTACCGGGTTGTCCAGCAATCCGGCACTGAGCAGGGCCTGCTCGCTGGCGCAGGTCGCCAGTTGTGCGACCCGGCCCATGGTGCGGGTTTTTTTGCGCGGGTAGTGAGGCGGTACGCTGAAGTCCGGCACCGGCCCCGCCAGTTTGGTGTTGAGGTTGTTGTAGCGCTCCCATTCGGGCATGTAGCGAATGCCGCTGTCACCGGCTTGCAGCCTGGCCTCGAAGCCCTTCCAGTCGCGCCCCAGCGCGGTAATCACGCCGGACCCGGTGACAACGACCCTGGCATTCACTAAATCATACCGCCATTGACGGAAATCACCTGGCGGGTGATGTAGGCCGCATCGTCAGACATCAAAAACGCCACCAGCGCGGCCACCTCCTGCGGTTCGCCAATGCGCCGCAGGGGAATCGCCTTTATCGCCTCCTGGGCCATCGTCTCGTCTACCATGTCGGTCCTGATAAGCCCTGGCGCGACGCAATTCACGGTGATGCGGCGTTTTGCCAACTCCAGCGCGAGCGCTTTGCTGGCACCGATGATGCCGGCCTTGGCGGCGCTGTAATTGACCTGGCCGCGATTGCCAACCAGTCCCGACACGGAGGACAGGCTGACAATGCGCCCCCCCTGCCGGCTGCGGATCATTGGCATAACAACCGGCTGCAGGATATTGTAGAAGCCGTCGAGATTGGTATGGATGACGCCGTCCCAGTCGTCATCGCTCATCGCCGGGAAGGCGTTGTCGCGGCTGATTCCGGCATTGCATACGACGCCGTAATAGGGGCCATGGGCAGAGATGTCCGCCTCGATATGCCGGCGGCACTGCTCCCGGTCGCCGACATCGAATTGCAGGATTCGCCCGCTGCCCCCCGTGGTACAGATTTCGGCGAGGCCCTGTTCCGCCGCCCGGCGCTCACTGCGACAGTGCAATACGACGCGGTAACCCTCGCGCCCCAGTCGCAGGGCAATGGCGCGGCCGATGCCGCGACTGGAGCCGGTAACGAGTATGGTCCTGGTCATATCACCTGTCCTGTGCTTGGCTGAGAAGATAAAGGATGCCGTGCCGTATCCGCAAGCCGGCGATTTTAGCGTCAGTCGCTATGCGGTGTCGCCACCCGCGCGGCGGCCGCATTAATCCAGTCGCGTACTCAGCAGCTTGAAAAGCAGAGGACAGGCTTGAAACTCGCCCTGGTATTCCCCCTCCCACGGCCCGGCTTGCGCCATTGGCCGTCCAAGCTTCGCCACCAGACTGCCGTGGTAATAAACCGCGTCGCCGGCAAAGCGCCAGGCCTTGTCATTCACCCCGGCGAGGCTGTCAGCGGGCCAGAAAAGCCACTGCAGGGTCACCAGCAAGTGGCGGTAGGGTAGTTCTTCCGGTGCCCCCGCCTCGACCTGCAGGACGTAGCGATTGTCTCGGTAGCGCCAGGTCGCCAGGCGCTGGCCCAGAGAACTCATGACCACCAGCTGCAGGCTGGCGTGGCGGATATCGACGGCCAGGGTGAATTGCCGGCTGAGTGGGCCCTGCACAACGAGCAGCCGCTGATAGGCACTGACTTCTCTGCCGAGCGCAGCAGGCGGCGCCAGCACGTAGTTATCCACCGCCGGGTCAGTTCCCTGCAACTGCGCGCAACCGGCAATGGCCAGTGACAGCACCATTGCAGCCACGACTGAAAGCCCGGAACGGCGGCCGCTTGTCTTCATCGGCCGCGCACCGCTGCTGGCAACAGGCTGACCAGGGGCACCAGCAACAGGTTGCAAACACTGCCCAGTAATATGGTGATGCCAAAAGCCTGCACCATCGGCGTGTTGCTGAGGGCGAGCAGGCCAAAAGACAGGCCGCTGGTGAGTGCGGACAGCAAAATCGCCAGCCGGTAGCCCAACTGCCCGGGCTGGGCTTCGAACGCGAAAATGCTGTAATCCATGCCCAGGCCAAGTACCAGGAAAAATGCGAACACATGGAATATCGAGATCGGGACGGCGGCCAGCGCGAGGAGAGCCAGTGTCAGCAAGCTCGCCAGTAACGGAACCATTACCAGCATCGCCGCCCCAATCGAGCGGTAGCGCAATACCAGCAGTAACATGACTACACCATAGGCAAGCACCAGTAACTGCCCAGCCCAGTTGCGTTGCGCCTGTAACAGCCGCGACAGTTGGGCAACCCGGTCGACAAACTCCACTCCCGGCCAGCGCTCTGCCAGTTCCTGCAATGGCTGCAGCTGCGTGATCCCGCTCAGTGTGACCATGCTCGCTGCGCCCTTCTGGGGTCGCAGCCAGAGCATGCGCTGGCGTTCGTTTGCCGCCTCCAGCCAGGCCCCTGGAAGTAGCCAATCTCCGCGCTGTGATTCGAAAGCTTGTTGCAGGTCAATCATCGTGTCGGCGTCAAAACCCAGTTCCGTCATCAGTGACCAGGCGACGCCATCATCACCGTAAACCGTTTGTGCCAGCAGCGCATAATCCTGCTGCTGGCGGGCGGTGGACGGCAGCATGCTGCTGATACCGAGCCAGCCCGCGATAGCTTCATCGGTGCGCAGTCCCTCGAGTTCGGGTTGCAGTTGTTCGTCCAGCCGCAACAATGCCTCCGGGTTTTCTGCCCTCAGCAACAGGAACTGGTTGGCGGCGAAGCCCGGAAGCAGCGCCTGGATTTGTTGCTCCTGTTGCTGCAACTCCGGCGCGGGTTGGTAGAGTGCTCGAACATCTTCGGCGCTCTTCAGCGTCTGTTGGCACACCAACAGCGCTACCAAGCCCAGGCAAACCGCCAGCGGCAAGGCTTTGCCGGCGCCGATATACTCCCAGCCACGCCAGGGAAGCTGTGCCAGGGCGACGAGCTTGCGTGGAAACCGGTGCTGCCGCGGTGCCGTCAGCAGAGGATATAGTGCGACCACAAACAGCCAAGCACCGATGAGGCCGGCGACCGAAAACGTGGCAATCTGGCGCAGGCCCGGTAGCGGTGCCTGGGCCAGGCTGGCGTAGCCTATGACACTGGTCACCATGGCCAACAGAATGCCAGGAAAAACCTGGCGCAGGCTTTCCCTGGAAGAGGTCGGGCCGGCTCCGTAGAGCCGGGTAAAATAGTGCAGGGAGTAGTCGATCGCCACTCCCAGCAAGCTCGCGCCGAAGACCAGGGTGAGGAGATGGACGCTGCCGAACAGAAAGTGGCACAGGCAGAGGGCAACCAGGCTGCCGAACACCACCGACCCCACGCTCAGCAACAGCGGTCGCAGCGAGGTGAAACAAAGCAGATACAGCAAAACGACGCCGAGCGCTGAGCCGCCGCCTATCAGGCCTATTTCGTGGCGCGCCTGGCGGGCGGCGGCTGCGGCGTGGAACAGTACCCCGGAACGCAGCAGTTGTGAGGAGGGATGAAGCTGCAGTAGTTGCTGCTCGATTTCATCGATCTGATCTACCAACTGCTGCTGGGCCTTGAGGTCGAAAGCGTTTTGCACACTCCTGGCAACGATCAGCGCATAGCTCCAACCAGGGTGCTGCGGGGAATCCACCAGCAGGTAATCGCCCGCCAATTCGACACCCGGGGGTATGGGCTCCACCGCCATTAGCAGGTCCGGGAACAGGTTGAGCGGGTCTTCGGCGGGGGTCAGCCAACTGCCCCAGTTGCCGGGCAGGTAGAGCGCACGCAATGCCTGGCTGGCCAGTCGCTGCGCCTCGCCCCGTTGCAGGTGCAGGCGTTGCTGTGGACTGAGCAGGCTGAAGCGGTGGTCGCGGTACAGCTCGATTCTCGCACCCGACGATATACCGTCCCCGGTGCCTGTTTCAAGCTGCAGTAAATTACGCTGTCGTAGCTGCTGTATCAGCCATTCGGCCGCTGCCCGGGTTTCACCCCTTTGGGGGGAGGCAGCCAGCAACAGGATGCGATCGCCCCCTATCTTGAATAGCGCCTCGCCGGCTTGATGGCTCAGCTCGCTGGCGTCGTCCTCGGGGAGCAGGGCTCGCAAGTCGGTCTCAAAGCGCAGACCTTGCTGGTAAATCGCGGCCAGCCCCACGCATAAGCCAAGGCACAGTAATAGCCAGCCGGCGAACAGCAGCTTCCAAAGCCCCCTCAAGGTGCGGGAATCCGCCCGCGCTGTTGCAGCCTCATTCCTGGCCACTTTGCGATTCGCAAGCGCTGTCGTTGTTGTGACCAAAGCGGCTGCACTGGGAAGGGCTTAGCGAGCGGGGCGTTGTGATCTGCTCAAGCCACAGGGTATTGCGGTCGCCGTTGCGGCTGTCAACTGATATGCGCCGCAGGTGTAGATTGCCGTCGAGTCGGATAGTTTGAATTACCCGGGCAATCCCCGCTTGTATCGGCACCAACTCGAGGGACCAGTTCTCGTCATCGCTTTGCCAGTGGACTGCAAAAAGCTTGTCCAGTGCTCGCAGGTCGGCGCTGAACAGGGACAGCATCACCTTGCTTACGTATCGCTGCACCGGGTCATCGGGGCTCGCCGCCAGTGGCGGACCGTCTTTGGTCGTCCACTGGACAACCCTGTCAGCCGCGAATGTCGTGGCCTGGTAGAAAGGTTTCAGGGTTTCCCAGTAAACGCCATGCTCCCGCCAGAAGATGAATCGGCCGCTGGATTCGAGCGCGCGGGGCAAGCCATTGAGATGGCGCTTTTGCCTGAAGTTGCCGCTGACGATGGCGTGCTGCCGCAATTGCGCCAGCTGCGACGGCTGCCCACCAGGCGCCGGGGTTTCGGCAGTCACCCCACCGGCAGCGCCAGCGACAGCAAGCAGCAGGATCAGCCAGAATCTTGCGGGGTCAGGTTTGAACATCGGGTCGCTGTCTGTTCAGCGCCAACAGGCTCGGGATGCGAAGCAGCATGCCGAGCAACAAGCGCAGGTGCATTTTGCTGATACGAAGATTGTCCGTTAGCAGGTTGAAATGCGAGGGAATGTCGCTCTGGTAAATCACCGGTGTCGTGACATGGTGCACGGGAACGCCTTCCCAGTAGAGTCGCACCAGGATGTCGGTGTCAAAGTCCATGCGCTGCCCGACGCTGCAATGCGCCAGTAAACCCATGGTTTCGCGCAGCGGGTAGACGCGATAGCCGCACATCGAATCGCGGATGGCAGACGACAATGTGTGCAGGTAGACCAGCCCATCGGTGAGCTTGCGGCCATAGCGGCGCGAGGCCGGCACCTTGCCATAAATGCGTGACCCCGACACTACTGCACCGGGATGCTGGCGGGAACAGGCCATAAAACGGGGAATATCGTCGATATTGTGCTGGCCGTCGGCATCGATCTGCAGCGCGTGACTGTAACCCGCCCTGGCGGCAGCCTCCAGCCCCGCACAAACCGCTGCACCCTTACCGCAGTTGACGTCGAAGCGAATCAGTGTGACACCGGGATCCGCCGCCGCGATTTGCTGCAGCACGCTGCTACACTGCGGATCGCTGCCGTCATCCACCAGAAAACAGTCGAGGCTGAAGTGGCGGATATGCTCAACGACGCTTGCGATAACGAGATGGTGGTTGTACACGGGGATGACGACGCAGGGACTAAACACCTTGAAAAACCTGTGCGCCTCGAATGCTGTCAGGAGCCGATGCTGCCCGGGCCGCGGTAGCAGGCCGGAATTTGCAGAGCCGGGATTGGCGGGTGAATGGAACAAGCGGAAAAGTATACGCAAAACGGGGGCACGATAGAAGCACGGCCGCGCGCATGTCGGTCATGGCGGCTTTACCTGCGACCGCGAGCAGGACCAAGATCAGTCAGCCTGCGCTGAGCATCGCGTGCACTTTATCGACGACATCGTCCACCGTCTGCAGGGCCCTGAAGTCGGCGGGCTCCAGCTTCTTTCCCGTCAGTTCATGGAGCCTGGCGGCCATATCAACGGCATCGATGCTATCGATATCGAGGTCTTCATAGAGGTTGGAGCTGCCCGCCAGCGTGCCCGGTTCGATATCGAACAACTCCTGAAGAATCGCCTGCAATTGCGTAAATATCTCGTCTCTGCTTTCCATGAATTGTGTAATCGCTGCCTTTGTTCCGCTTTGGGGGCTTGTCAACTGCGCCGGTGATCCCACCACGCCGGGCAGGGACCCGCGCCAACGCGCGGCAAGGGTATCAAAACCGGGTCTCGCTGTCGCGTGTCGGTTTCAGGCCTTAACGTTGTAATGACAGGCAAAAAAATCTTCCAGGTCGCGGGTGAGCCTGCGGGCCACTCTGCTGCGAGCTTCTCCACCCGCGAGGTAGGTTGCAACTCCGATAGCCGGATACACGTCAATGGTGAATACAGGTGGGCTCGGCGGCATGGTAAACCAGCTCTGGCCCTTGCCAAAAACCCGCGGCTGGCAGTGAATGACCACCGGAGTGATATCGACATTTGCGCTCATCGCGATATGGGCGCAGCCGCGCAACAGCTTCAGTGACCTTCCTGGCGTTGTGCGCGTGCCCTCTGGAAATATGATCAGGGGTTGCCCGTGCTGCAGGCTCGCTGTGCACTGTGTCACCAGGTCGTCTGCGTCGTTGCGGATATAGCCGAGGGTTGTCAATAGCGCAGCGGCTATGGGGTTGCGCCACAGACTGCTCTTGGTCACACAGGTGGCGGCGGGCGCGAGCGTCAGCAGTAACAGGCTGTCGACCAGGGTCGGATGGCTCGCAGCAATGAGTTGGGCGTTGCCGTGGAGGTGTTGCGCGCCCTGTATTGCGGGTGCTCGTATCAGGCCAGTGGCGCGGAAATAGGTCAGTAGAATTGTGAACATGCGTGCCAGTCGCATGCGCGTGGCCAGCTGTGTGCTGCGGTGTCGGCCTGCTCGGCCCAGTCCAGGCAGGAATGCGGGCAACAAAACGAAAAGTGCCCCGCTGCAGAAAATCAGCAGGCCGATGAGGGTAGCCAGCAGGTGCTTCAGGTGCGCGGCGGCACGCCCTGTGCTCGTTTGCGCCAGGTTGAGACCGGCCCCGAAGCTCATACCGGGTGACAGACTCCCTCGATTTCCACCAGTAACTCTCGCCGGCATATGTCGGCTTGCAAGTACAGCACCGGTAGTCCGGTGCCGAACTGGCCCTCGAACCCGGCGCGGGCAGGCTCAAGGTGGTGGGCATGACGCAGATAGACCCTGGCTGCAGCAAGGCGCAGCGCCCCTGGCCTTCCGATGCGCTCACCGGCATGTTGCATAACCGCGCGAACATTCTGGCAACTGGCGGCTACCTGCTTGTGTAATTCGTCATCGTACAATGACTCATGGCCAACAATGCTCGCCGTTCCGGAAATGAACAGTTGTTGCCCGCATCGCCAGCGGGCAAGCGTCGCCCTGGCGAAGGAGGGGCTGGCCGGGCCGTAGCGGTCCGGATAGTGATAGGCGCTGATCTGCAGGGGGTTTTCAAAATGTCTCACCGGCTGCTTCGTTGCCAGCAGGTAGATCAGGGTCTCGCCGCCGTGATGCCCCAGGGCACAGGCTGCCGGGAACTGTTCGAGCCGGTAGTGGCTGTCGGTGAATGCTCGCAGTCGACCCAGGCAAAACTGGCGATAGCGCTCCTGGTCGCCCCGCCCGCTATTGATATCCGCCATATAGTTCCAGACACGGGCAAGGTGGGGGTAGCCGCGCGCCCCGACAAAGCCAATAAGCCCGTTGTAGGCGGCATGGATGGCGGCTGCCTGGGACGGGTATCGGCGCTCGTCTATGCGCTGCACCGCCCACAATAACTCCTCGTTGCTCGACCACTGGATGTCGCCGGCCCAGCCGCGCTGCAGCGGTGCTGCGGCCTCCCAGACCTCCAGCGGCTGTGGTGTGCCGGGTGCTGTCAGGGCGCGCAAACCACTGGCGATATAGCCGGTTGAAAACCGGTCGCTAGCAGCGCACCCCGCGAACCCGATGATGGCAAGTGCCTTTTCTGACTCACCCAAACTCGCATCGGGTCCGTGTGTGTAGTGACAGCACAGGCCCAATGCAGTGGTATCGGCTGGTGTCAGCGTTGTCAAAAGGTAAAAGCCTCGGTTTCTCGAATCGCGGAGCGCCTTCCCCGCACGACGCGCAGTATAGGGTAGCGTTGTGGCGATGTCACCGACCCCCGCCTGCATGGATACACGCATAAATCTTGATAAAACCGGATTGCTGGCTTACAGTATCGGGCTTTTTTAAAGTCGGGGAACCCATGCCAGTGCAAGATCAGCAACCGTTGAGGCCGCATCCAGTCCTGGCTGACTACTATCCCAGTGCCGAGCAGCGTCGGCAGCGGGTCGACGCCCTGTTCGATGACTCGGCGCCGCATTATGACTGGATCACCAAGGTCATGAGTTTTGGTTCGGGCCAGTGGTACCGGCGCCAGGCGCTTGGGCGCTCTGGTCTGGCGCCCGGAATGCGGGTGCTCGATGTGGGCGCCGGTACCGGTGTGGTAAGCCTCCTGGCCCAGCAGCTAGTGGGTGACAGGGGTATGGTGATCGCACACGATCCCAGCGTCGGCATGCTGCGCCAGGCCACAAAACAGGGCGTGGCGCACGCGATTCAGGGGCTCGGTGAGCGCCTGTGTTATCCCGACAACAGCTTCGACCGCATTACTATGGGCTATGCACTGCGCCACGTTGCTGATTTGCGCGTGCTGTTTACCGAATACGCACGGGTCCTGAAGCCGGGCGGCAAGATTCTGTTGCTGGAGATTACCCGCCCGGAACATGTCGTATCCCGCGGCCTTTTGCGCGTCTACCTGCGCGGTATTGTGCCCCTTGTGACCCGGCTTGTGCGCCGCAGTGCGCCGGCCCAGGAGTTGATGCGCTACTACTGGGATACCATCGAACATTGCGTGCCCCCGGCCACGATTCTCGAGGCGATGTCGACGGCGGGGCTGGAGGGGTCCGACCGGCGGGTCGAACTGGGCATTTTCAGCGAGTACAGTGCCGCGAAACCTGCGGCGACGCGATAGATGAGAGACAGGCGGTGAGCGATGAGTGAGCAAACGGCAGCGGAAAGAAAACTGGCTGAAATACTGGTTGAGGTGCTGGACCTCGAAGATATCAGTGCCGGGGATATCGTTCCCGATGCACCATTGTTCGGCTTCGATGTACCCGACAGCCTTGGTCTTGACTCCATCGATGCCCTCGAGATCTCCCTTGCTGTGGCGCAGCACTACGGCGTGCAGTTGAAGGCCGATGACGAACAGAATCGGCAAATATTCTCCAGCCTGCGCGCCCTCTCGAGCCACATCTCCAGCCAGGCCTGAAGCGGGCATCGTGCGACTGTTACTGCTGGTTTGCTATCCACTGTGCGTACACCTCTCCGTTGTTTCGCAGCAGGCAGTCTGGCAGCTATTCGCCATGCTGTGCCTCGTCGGTGGCATCCAATACGCCGGCCTGCGCCAGCGAAGCTTGTTTGCCTGGGCCGTGCTGTTGTCGGTTTTCGTGCTCGCGGCGTGGATGATCGCCAGCAACCTGGCGCACTACGTTTTTTACCTGCCGCCTGTTGTTCTGCCATTGCTTATCGGCAGTGGCTTTCTGCGCACGCTAATGCCCGGCCAAGTGCCGCTGGTTACTGCTATCGGACGCAGGGTGCACGGGCACCTGCCGCTGGACCTGGAGCGCTATACCCATCACGTGACGCTTTTCTGGTTTGTATTCCTGTCGCTAATGGCGCTTGTCGCAGCGCTGTTACCGTTGTCGGGTTCGCCCCTGGTGTGGTCGTGGTTCAGTAATTTTCTGAGCTATGCCCTGGTTGCAGTGGTATTTGTTGGCGAGTATGTCTACCGGCGCTGGCGGTTCCGTGACTTTCCTCAACCGTCGTTTCGCGACTACCTGGCGATCGTTTTCAATTCGGAGTCAAATTTTGGACGCCGTATCTAATCTGGCAGCAGGCCCTAAGCGGCTGATCGACCCCTATCGACCGGCAGATCCCATTGCCTATTATCGCGGCCAGCCAGTGAGCCAGCGGGCTTTCTTGCAGCAACTCACGGCATTGGCCCAGGGGCTGCCCAAAGATGGCAGGGTGATAAACCTGTGCCGCAACCGCTATCATTTCCTGCTCGGCTTCGGTGCCGCATTGCAGGTTCGTTGTGCCAGCATACTGCCGCCGAATCGCCAGCCGGGAACACTGCGCGCTATCGCTGGCGCCTATCCTGGCAGTGTTTGCCTGTACGATGAACCCGGTGCCAACCCGTTCGCCGATCTCGGGATTGAATGCATACGGGTTGATACACAGCAGGCTGCCGAGGGGATAGGTGGCGAACCGCCGTTGATTGCGCCCGGGCAGTTGGCCGTGATCGCCTCGACTTCAGGCAGTACGGGCCAACCGATACCCCATGACAAGCTCTGGTTTACCCTGTGCGGCACAGCGAGGTTGTTGGCGCGAAGGCTGGTCACGGCGGGAGAGCGGCCGGCAATTGTTGCCACGGTACCGTCGCAACACATGTACGGTTTGGAGATGACCATTATGATGGCGCTACAGGGAGGTTGTGTAATGAGTGATAGCCACCCGTTCCACGTCCGCGACATCACCGAGGTGCTGCATTGCCTGCCCCATCCGCGCATGCTGGTGACGACGCCGATCCACCTGCGGCATATGCTCCGAAGCCTGACGCCCATGCCGGTGGTCGAGCGCGTGGTATCGGCGACCGCACCACTGGACCAGTCGCTGGCTACGGCTGCTGAAACGCAATTTGGTGGTCGATTGGATGAGATATTCGGGTTTACCGAGGCGGGTTCCATAGCCACCCGCCACAGCTCGGCGGAACAGAGCTGGACCTTGCTCGATGGTGTGCAAGTCAGGCCTGAGAAGAACCGCACCCTGGTGACGGGCCAGCACCTGCCCCGGCCCGAAGTGTTGCACGATATCATCGCGGGGATCGATGGGCAGCGCTTCGACTACCTTGGGCGCGCAGCGGATATGATCAATGTGGGTGGCAAACGCGCCTCGCTGGTCGCATTGACCGCCAGGCTGCTGGACATCGATGGTGTCGTCGATGGGGTTGTTTTTGTGCCTGGTGAAGGCGCCCAGAGACCGGCAGCACTGGTGGTTTCCGAGCTCGGGGAACGCCAGATCATTGCCAGCCTGGCGCGTTCTGTCGATCCTGTCCTGCTGCCAAGGCCGGTTAAAAAGGTTGCCCGCATTCCCCGCAACCCCACAGGCAAGGTTACCCGGGAGTCGCTGCAACAATTGCTGGGAGACGATGGTGGGTGAGCGTGCCAGCAAGCGAAAATTGGTGGTGCCAACTGGCCACGCCTGTTTTGCGTCGCATTTCCCGGGCCGGCCACTCGTACCCGGTGCGCTGCTGCTGCAATGGGTGTGTCAGCAGGCCCTGCAACAGTTCCCGCATCACCGCGTAGTCGAGGTGCCGTCGATGAAATTTTTGCAGCCGCTATTGCCGGGAGACGTTTGCGAACTGACGCTGCGTTACCACCAACCGGTCAGGCTGGTGCGGGTTGGGCTTGCTCGCGCCGGCGAAATGGTGTGCCAGGGAGTGCTGGATTTGCGGGACGACGGAGCCGGGTCGCAGTGAAGTCAAAGTGGCAGCAACAGCGAGAGCGTAGCAACCGGCTTGGCGTCGGTATCGCGGTATGGGTGGCATTGAACATGGGTCGCTGGCCGCTGCGACTGTTGCTCTACCCCGTGGTGTTGTACTTTTTTGCTACCGCGGCAGATGCCCGGGCGGCTTCGGCGGCGTATCTGCGCAGAGTGAATCGGCGCGACCCGGGTTGGCATGAGGTATTCCAACACCTTTACACGTTTGCACTGGTGGCAGCCGACCGCCTGTTCTTTCTCACCGGCAAGCTTGACAGTTATGCGATTAGTGTCAGCGGTGAGCAGGTGTTTCGCGATATCATGGCGCAGGGCAGGGGGTGCCTGTTAATGGTGTCGCACCTGGGTAGCTTCGAAGCGCTTCGGGTCATCGGCGCCAGGCAGCAGTCCCTGCCCGTGCGTATCCTGCTCGATCGGCGCCAGAACCCGCTGGTGGGAAATGTCATCGACAATCTCGACCCTGAACTGGCGGCGGGTATCATTGATGCGGACCAGGCGCCAGCCGGGCTGGCGCTGGCCATCGACGACTGCCTGAAACGCGGTGAGCTGGTGGGTATTATGGCGGATCGCGCCGCGGCTTCAGAGCCATGTGCAGGGATAGAGTTTTTCGGTGATGTTGCGCAGTTTCCCCTCGGCCCCTGGCAACTGGCCTGGGCATTGCGGGTGCCGGTGATACTGTGTTTTGGCCTCTACCGCGGAGGCAGAGACTACCAGGTCAGTTTTGAATTGATGACCGAAGGGCTCACGGGAAGCCGGCGCGAACGCCGGGACGTCATTACCCGTTCCATACGGCACTACGCCGGGCGGCTCGAGCACCATGCCACGCTGGCACCGTATAACTGGTTTAACTTTTACGATTTTTGGGCCGATGAACCCTCTGGCGATAACTGATTACACGATTACCACTGCCCTGGGTGCCGGACTGCAGGCCAACTGGGAGCGGGTTCGCGCTGGCCACAGCGGTCTGCGGCCGATTGACTTTCTGGATGTCGATGACATCCAGACATCGGTGGGCGCGGTGGCAGGTGTCGATGCTGTAACCCTGCCAGCGGAACTTGCGGCATTCGACTGTCGCAACAATCGCCTGGCGTGGCTGGCCCTGCAGCACGATGGTTTTATGACCGCGGTTGGTGCCGCTGCCCAGCGCTATGGTCCGGAGCGGGTGGCGGTATTTATGGGCACCAGCACTGCCGGCATACACCAAACCGAATTGGCCTACCGCGAACTCGACCCGGACAGCGGGGCGTTACCTGACTGGTACAACTACCCTGGCACCCATAACAGCTATTCGATTGCCGAGTTCACCCGCCTGGCCCTGGGCGTCAGGGGAATCAGTAGCACTATTTCGACTGCCTGCTCCTCCAGCGCCAAGGTTTTCGCCTCGGCCCGGCGCGCCATTGCCTGCGGTTGGTGCGATGCCGCGGTGGTGGGAGGCGTCGACAGCCTGTGCCTGACGACGCTGTATGGCTTCCACGCACTACAACTGGTCTCGCCGCAGCCCTGTCGTCCCTGTGCCCCGTCGCGCACCGGTATCTCGATTGGCGAGGCTGCCGGTTTTGCCCTGTTACAGCGCGACCCCGGACCAGCGCGCTTTGCCCTGCTGGGTTGTGGTGAGAGCAGTGATGCCTATCATATGTCTTCTCCTCACCCCGAGGGTCAAGGCGCATACCTGGCGATGCAAGCGGCGCTGGCCCAGGCCGGGATCGGTGCCGCCGAGGTCGACTATATCAATCTCCACGGTACCGGCACCCCGGCGAATGACGCGGCTGAGTGCCGCGCTATCAGCCGCCTGTTCGGGCGCGATGTCGCCTGTAGTTCGACCAAGGGCTGGACCGGTCACACCCTGGGCGCGGCGGGTATCGTGGAGGCGGTACTTTGTCTCCAGAGCCTGGAGCACGGCATGGCACCACAAACCCTGAATACAGTGGAACTGGACCCGGCGCTCGAGGCCAACGTACTGCTGGCCCCGCGCCATGCGCCGCTGAACCTGGTGTTGAGCAATTCCTTTGGTTTCGGCGGCAGCAACTGCAGCTTGCTGTTGGGTGAATGCCGGTGAGTTGCGTCTTCGTTGACTCCGTGGGGCTATTCGCGCCCGGCCTGGAGGGCTGGGCCGAGGGCCGCGAGGTGCTGGCTGGACGCAGCAGCTACCACCCGGGAACCCTGTCAAAATACAAACCCAAGGGTCTGCCGCCCAACGAGCGGCGGCGTGCCACCGAGGTCGTTCGACTGGCTTTCGGCGCCTGCGAAGATGCCATTGGCGCGCGCCGCGAGCAAGCTGCGGCCCTGGCCTCGGTGTTCGCCGCGTCGGGGGGCGATTTCAAGGTTAACGACCAGCTCTGCCGGGTGCTTGCGGGCAGGCAGCGTTTGCTGTCCCCGACCCAGTTCCACAACTCGGTGCATAATGCAGCGGCTGGCTACTGGAGCATCTCCACCCGCAGTCGAGCACCTTCGGTGAGCTTGTCGGCGTATGACTTCAGCGTTGCTGCCGGGCTGCTGGAGGCCGTCGGGCTGGTGGTAGAGGAGGGATTGCAGGTGCTGCTGGTGCTTTACGACAATAGCGTGGGCTGGCCGATGCGTGGCAAGCGCGATGTACCCCAGCCCTTCAGCGCCGCGCTCTGGCTGACGCCGCGCCCGAGCGCGCTGTCGCTGGCACGGATCGATGTCGAACCGGCAGCGACCAACTGGGAAGAGACGGTATCTGCCATCCCCGATCTCGAAGTGCTGCGGCGCAGTAATCCTGCTGCCCGATCGATTCCACTGCTGGAATTACTGGCAGCACAGCGGGACGGTGAGCTTGGGCTGGCTGCGCCGGGTGAGCAGGGGCTGTTGCTGAAGGTGGCGGCATGCTGATGGATCGCGTCGCCATCGCAGGCCTGATCCCCCACGGCGAGGCGATGTGCATGCTCGATGGGCTTACACACTGGGATGTCGGGCAGATCCAGTGCGTCAGCGATCAGCATCGCGCCGCCCACAATCCCCTGCGGGAAACCGGTATGTTGCACAGCGCCTGTCTGGTGGAGTTCTGTGCTCAGGCGGCGGCCCTGCATGGCGCCCTGTCGCAGCAGGGTGTTGGCTCGAAGGCGACCGTACTCTATCTGGGCGCGGTCAAGCGCTTGCTACTGTACCGCCAGTACCTCGATGCGTCACTGCCGACACTGCAGATATCGGCGCAATGTGCGGTCAGCTCCGCAACCGGGTCGATTTACCAGATTGGCGCTGCGGCGGGTGCCCATCCGCTGTTACAGGGGCGCATTGTGCTCGCCCTTGCCGATGCCGGTTGAGTCCAGCCCGGTGCGACCGGGATGAGCAAGCTGGGCGAAGCGCTCCTGCCCGGGGTCGTTCATCTTTGGCTGGCTGATTGTGCAGCGATCCACGATCCAGCGCTGCTGGCGCGCTATCGCGAATTACTCAGCGAGGAGGAATACGCCAGGCAGCAGCGCTACCGTTTTGAACGCGACCGCCACCGCGACCTGATCGCCAGGGCATTGGTTCGCACCAGCCTGTCGCGATACGCGGGCGTCGAACCCGAAAACTGGCGATTTGAGCAGGGCGAACACGGCAAGCCGCGCCTGGTCGAAGCGCCCGAGACGCTGAACTTCAACCTCAGTCACAGCCATGAGCGGGTTGTCTGCGCCATAGCGCGCAACCCCATCGGGGTCGATATCGAGTACTGCGGTCGCGCCAACGACGTGCTCGCCATTGCCGAGCGCTATTTTTCCGCGATCGAGTCCAGGGATCTGTTCTGCATTGGCGCGGCATCAGCAGCGCGAGCGCTTTTTCGACTACTGGACGCTCAAGGAAGCCTATATGAAAGCCAGGGGCGAGGGGATTGCGCTGGGCCTCGGCAACTTCAGTTTCAGCTTTTCAGCGAGCGAGGCTATAGGGGTCGGCTTCGACGAATGCTTGCAGGACGATCCCGGCGAGTGGCAGTTCAGTCTCATTAGTCCGCAGCCCGATTACCGCATGGCCGTTGCATTGCGCGAGCGTGATACGCCCCTCTCAGTGCAAGTATTCAACGTCGTGCCGCCGGGTCATTGGTAGCGCGGTCGAAACCGCGCTAGACGCTATATCTCACCGATATCTGGAATTATCGTTGCGAGATTGTGCACTGTGCGAGACTTGCCGACCAAGGGCATAGCGGTACCACCTATGGCTGCGGGAGAAAAATCTCGCACAGGGCGCAAGATCCGGCGAGAAACCAAATAGGCTTTTAAGCTGCAGCACAAGGTATCGATCAATACAGGCCGCCGAATCGGTGAGATGTGGCGGCTAGATCTCTGCAGGCCGATATGCTGACCGCTTTGCCTTCACGGCTCGCCGATCCGTTATCCTGGCTTTTTGCTGCCCGTCTTTGCAAATCAGCGCTTGCCGCCGGACTTGGTGTCGTCTTGCTTGATTCCCTCAACATGCAACACCAGGTCGACGGCGGTGGCCGATGGGCCGAGCGACTTGGTGATGCCGAAGTCTTTCAGCACCAGGCTGGTGGTCCCGGTAAAGCCCATGCGAAAGCCTCCCCAGGGGTCGGGTCCCGCGCCGACCTTTTCCGCGTCGATGGTGATCTCACGGGTGACGCCACGCAGTGTGAGATCGCCGATGATGGTGAGTTTATCCGGGCCGCTGGCCTCCACCCGGGTGCTGGTGAAGCTGGCGCGGGGATATTTTTCGACGTAGAGGAAATCCTCGCCCCGCAGGTGCTTGTCGCGCTGGGCGTGATTGGAATCGATGCTAGCCGGGTTGATGGTAACGGCAACCGATGCCTGTTCCGGCCGCTCTGAAGTGAAACTGAAATGCCCATCGAACTCGTTAAAATTGCCTACCAACCAGCTGAATCCGAGGTGCTTGATGCGAAACTGGATGGCGGCATGCATGCCTTCGATGTCGATTATGTAGTCTGCGCTGCGTGCCAGCGGGCTGTTCAACAGGCCGGCGCTGGCAACGGCGAGGACCGCGAGAAGACGCTTCATCGTGCTACTCCTTTTCGGTTTACCATGGAAGTACCCGGTACGCTGAGCAAACGTGTGTTGCTGCGTGCTTGCTACTTCAAGCCAATGATACGACGCAAAGTGCGGTCGCGATCAACGAAGTGATGCTTGATCGCCGCCAGGCCATGCAGGGTACCCACGATTATCAGGCTCCAGCCAATCCAGCGATGCCACTTTCCGGCGATGTCTTCCTGCTGTTCCATGGGCAGCGGGACGGCCGGTACGGAAAACCAGTCGAATACTGGAAAGGCGCGATCGCCGGCGCTGGAAATCGCGTAGCCAGTGGCGACAATAGCGAACATCAGCACATAGAACAGCCAGTGTACCGCCCGCGCTGTCTGTCTTTCCGGCGCGCTCAAGCTGCTCAGTGGAGGCGGTGGGGGGTTGAGCCCGCGTGCCGCCAGGCGAATCACCAGCAGGCCAGCGAACAACACGCCAAGGCTCTCGTGCAGGTGTGGCGCTCGATTGTACCAGGGGCTGTAGTAATCGAGGTCGACCATAAAATAGCCAAGCAGGAACAGGCCAACAATGGCGACCGCCATCAGCCAATGCAGTGTGATGCCGAGCCAGCCATAGTCGCTTTCGCTGTTAAGGAATGCCATCAGGCTCGATTTGCCCCCGGGGTTAGTATCTCGTGGGTACGCGGCTCGACGGGATAGGCGTCAGTGCCGTGCCCGTTACTCCGGCGGGCCGGCGGGGCGCTTTGGCCAGCCCGGCCGGATAGCACTGTCTGCCTGGCCAGAGCGGAGCGCATCATCCACTGCGCCATTTGATACTGCAACCCACACTGGGTATCTGGGGAAGTGGTGCTTCCCTGCCTGCGAGCAGGCAATCCAGCGCCCTCCGCAGGTCTTTACCGCTTGGCTCGATATCGTTGCCTGGCCGCGAGCTATCGAACTGGCCGTGATAATAAAGCTTGAGATTGTCGTCGAAAACAAAGATGTCTGGGGTGCAGGTAGCCTGGTACGCGCGGGCTACATCCTGGCTTGCGTCAAACAGGTAGGGGAACGGGTACTGTTTTTCAGCCATATAGTGCGGTGCATCGTCAGGGTAGGCGTCGATGTCATTGGAATTGATGGCGATGACGCTAATGCCCCGCTCGATATATTCCGCCGCGAGATCCCTCAGCCCCTGTTCAATATGCTGGACGAAGGGACAATGATTACAGATAAACAGGATAAGCGTACCTCGCTCGCCCCGCAGTTGCTCCAGGCTGGACTGGGATCCGGTGGCTACATCGAGTAGTTCGAAGTGCGGTGCTGGTATCTCGGGTTGAACGGGGTTGGACTGGATTCTCGCCATGGCACATGTCACTCCCTGCTAGCGCTGGTTGCTCATTCAGTCGTCCGCAGCACCATGGGATGTTGCTACCTTGGTCCGCAGCGCCTTTGCACCGGCTCGACGGCCGGTTCGGCCTGGGTTAGGGCTCGCTCGAGGCCATGCAGAATCAGCAGCAAATGCGACCACCCACACTTATGCTGGTATTCAAGCCACCCCGGTGCCCGCCAAAGCTGGAGGTGCCGACGCTGGCATAAACATTGGGCTGGCAACTGCTGATACTGACCGCGATCAGGCTCACGGCCAGAATTCTGATAACCAGGTTGATTGCTTTGCTATGCATTAATGTTGCTCCGCGTGTGTTTATTCATGGACTCCACCGCGTTGGCGCCGGGTTGAGCCCAGGTCAAAGTGGCTGGCGAGGACTCGGGGGCCTATTTATTCCAGGTCTGGACGACCAGCCCGGCACCCGACGGGTCGATGATGATAGCCAGTTCACCGCCTGTCTGTGCCGAAGCGCCCTGGTACCATACCTGCCCACCCAGCTCCCGGGCTTTGGTGGCAATGGCATCGGTATCGGCAACCCGAACATAGGGAACCCAGGTTGGCGCCAGATTGCCAACGGGATTGTCGATGATGGCGATGCGAGGCTTGCCGTTGGCTTGCAGGTATTCGTATTGCCTGCCGTTATCCATGGTCTTCAAGCCGAGCGTGTAATTGGCGAGTTGCCGGTAAAAAGTGGTCGCCTGGTCCCGATCGGAGGTCCACAGTTCGTACCACATGAAGTCGTTGATGCCGGCTTCGCGGTCCAGCGGGTCACCATCGCGGGTTTGCAGCAGGGCGAAGTTGGCTCCCTGTGGGTCTCTTGCGACCGCCAGCTCGCCGCGGTCACCGGCGTCTACCGGCCCTCCGAGTATGGTTCCTTCTGCCCCTTTTATTCTGCTGACGGCGGCGTCAATATCTTGCACTGAAAGCGCCAATACCCACTGGGAGATGTTCCCTTCTCGTTCAAACACCCTGGCATCGACCATGCCGCCTATGGGTTGGCCGTGGTGCAGGATAATGCTGTAATCCGCCCGTGAAACAGCCCTGAAGGTCCAGCCGAACAAATCGCCGTAGAAACGTTGCGAGGCTACCGGGTCCTCGGTTATCAGGTCGTGCCAAATTACCTTGCCCGGCAGGCGGGCCGCGGTGGCCTCTTCGGTAACCGGCGGCAGGTTCAGGCTGGAACAGCCCATGAGAGTCAGTGCCAGGATAGCAGCAGCGATGTGGCTCAGTATGCTCAACGGTATTCCCTCGGGATTGTTAACAGGTAAGTTGGCGCCGGGTCAGTTTAGCGGGATTGCATTGTGCAATCCAGACCAGGCGGTTGCATTTTTAGTGGGGCCGCCGCAGGCTCAGCCAAACAGTTTGGCGACCCCAAAGGTGACGGCATTTTCCACCCGCAGGACCCGCGGACCCAAATCCAGGGTTGCGAATCCGGCTCGTTGCAGTAGTTTGAGTTCATAATCGATGAAGCCGCCTTCCGGGCCAATAGCCAGTACCGTCGGCACCTGCACCCGAGGCGCGACGACATCGCCGCCGGGATGGGCGACCAGCGCCTGCCGAGTGCCGGTTATTGCCTCCAACTCGTCCTCCACAAAAGGCTTGAACAGGGGTTTCAAGTCAACCTGTGGCGGGCGCGTGTCCCGCGCCTGCTGCAGGCCATCGATAAGGGCGGCCCTGATTGCCTCCGGTTGCAATGCGGGGCTTTGCCAGAAGCTTTTTTCGACCCGGTAGCTGTTGATGATAAGCAGGCGTTCGATCCCCAGTTCGCAAACACTGCGCAATATCCGCCGCAGCATTTTGGGGCGGGGCAGCGCGAGTACCAGGGAGAGCGGCAGTTTGGGAGGAGGTGGGGTATCGAGTTTCACCCTGAGCCTGAGTTGTCGGTCGTCGATGGCTTCAACCGTGGCGCTGCCTGTGAGGCCATCGAGCTTGCCAACTCGAAGGCAATCACCGACCACCGCACGCTGAACCCGGGTGACATGCTGGTATCGACGGTCGCGAAGCACAGCCCTGGATTCATCGACAAAGTCGTCGCTATCGAGGATCAGCAGATTCACCGGGCTGCCGGGTCCTGACCCCCGCCTGCCGAGGCTTCCTCGCCTGGTTCCTCATAGATCGGATCGGCCCACAGGTCATAGTCATCCGCGCCTGTGACTTCCACCAGCAGGGCGTCCCCGGGAAAGGTATCGGTGAAACCGTCGAGAAAAACCTTGCCGTCGATCTCGGGGGCATCGGCATAACACCGACCCACCGCACCAGAATCGTCGACCTCGTCAATCAGGACTTCAAGCTGTTGGCCAATTCGCGCCTGCAGGCGCTGCGCTGAAATCCGTTGCTGGACTTCCATGAAGCGTTCCCAGCGCTGTTGCTTGATGTCTTCGGGCACCGGTTCCGGCAGCTCGTTCGCGCTGGCGCCCTCGACCGGTGAGTATTGGAAGCAGCCCACACGGTCGAGCTGGGCTTGCTCCAGCCAGTCCAGCAGCATCTGGAAATCTGCCTCGGTCTCACCCGGGAAGCCGACAATAAAAGTGGAGCGAATCACCAGTTCAGGGCAGACCTCGCGCCAGGCCTGGATACGCTCCAGGGTTTTTTCCTGGTTGCCCGGGCGCTTCATCAGCTTGAGTATGCGGGGGCTGGCATGCTGAAACGGGATGTCCAGGTAAGGCAGCAACTGGCCTGCGGCCATCAGCGGAATCAACTTGTCGACATGGGGGTAGGGGTAGACATAGTGTAGCCGCACCCAGATGCCGAGCTTGGACAGTTCGACGCACAGGTCCTGCATCCGGGTTTCCACCATATTTCCGTCGACCCGGTCGAGCTTATACTTGACATCGACCCCGTAGGCACTGGTGTCCTGGGAAATTACCAGCAACTCACGTACCCCGGCTGCGGCCAGCCGTTTGGCTTCCGCGACCACCGCGGAAATTTCTCGGCTTACCAGGTCTCCCCGCATCGCGGGAATGATGCAGAAGCTGCAGCGATGGTTGCAGCCCTCGGAAATCTTCAGGTAGGCGTAATGACGTGGTGTGAGTTTGATGCCTTGCGGCGGCACCAGGTCGAACAGGGGATTGTGTTCACCGCTTGCGGCGGGTATCACCTGGTGCACCGCACCGACTACGCTGCCGATATCCGCAGGCCCGCTGACGCTGAGTACCCCAGGGTTGGCGGCCACGATTGCCTCGGCATCGGAACCTTTGCCCATACATCCGGTTACGATAACCTTGCCGTTTTCACGCATCGCCTCGCTGATGGCATCCATCGACTCTTGCTTGGCCGAATCGATAAAACCGCAGGTATTGACCACAACCACATCGGCGCCTTCATAATCGGGGCTGATTTCGTACCCGTCCAGCCGCAATTGGGTGAGAATGCGCTCAGAATCAACAAGGGCCTTGGGGCAGCCGAGGCTGACGAACCCTACACTTTTCTTGCTTGAGTTGCTCATCTTCTGATCAATTGTGTCCTGTTGTCGATGGTCGGCTCCACTGCGCAAGCCCAAATCCTTCATCGCTTGGCGAGGGTGGAGAGCATGCGGCCCGGGCGGGCTTCTGTAAAGGCGCAATGATCGCGCAGCAAGCGCGGCTGATGGGTAGGCTACAGATTAACCAGGTGTGCCGGCATGGGAGTGCGGCTGGCTGGCGGGTCGGCCCTTCCCGTTGCCCAGTGTACTGTGAACTTGTCCTTAAATCGCCGTTTGTATGATACTCGCGCATTGGTAAGATACGGTAATTCTGCCAATCGCCTTGAACTGATAGTCGGATCAGGGCGTAAGCTGGGTGCGCCACCCTTTGGCGCCGAGGTTTGTACAGGGGCAAATGTTGATAAATCGTGTTCATCGAAAGTGTATTCGGCTGAGGGCTCTAGTGCTTTCGGTGATGATCACAGCCTGCAGCCACCCCCTGGAAATAATCGGGGAGGGGGATATTCTGTCTGCGAGCGGAACTCGCAACTGTAGCCTGGCGGACTTTCGCGCGGGCACTGACAATTGCAGCACCAACCTGGTTGTGGATGCCTACCAGGAAACCTACACCGCGGTTCCTGCTAGCGGTTGGGAATTCGACAAGTGGCTTAACTACTGCGAATCAGATAGCTCGCCTTCATGCAGGTTCAATGTGCCAGCCAGTGAGGTTGGCAAGCACTGGGGGAAATCAGCCCCGCCGCTGGTGGCTGTATTTCGCCAGCAACCCCGCCCGGTCATATACCCCTATGGCTTACCCGACCCCCTGATCAGCGAAAGTGGCAGTCAAATTGTCAATGCCTCGCAGTGGTTCTCGTCTCGGCGTCCGGAGACATTGAATTTGTTTGCTGAACAGATTTACGGTCGCACTCCTGAGGGTACGCTTTCCAGTCGGTACTACGATGTCGAGGTTGACGATAACGCGCTGGGCGGGATCGCCACACGAAAGCAACTGCGCAGGGAGCTGAAAAACTCCCGGGGCTCCGTGGTTCTCGACATCCTGCTCTACCTGCCAAACGAGGGAGCTGGGCCCTACCCGGTTTTTCTCGGGCTCAACTTCAACGGTAACCATACTATCGACAGCGACCCCAATATTCGACTGCCGCGGGGCTGGGTGGAGGAGACCGATGACAACCGTGCGTCTGTGGCTGACCGGGGCAACCGCAAACAGCGTTGGAACGTCCAAGAGTTGATCGCTCGGGGTTTCGCGGTGGCGACCTTGTACTACGGCGACGTGTATCCTGATTACGATGGCGGCGCCCAGGATGGCGTACTGCCATTGTTTTACAGCGCCGGCGAGGCCGAGCCCGCCGCCGACGAGTGGGGGGCGATCGGGGCATGGGCCTGGGGGTTGAGCAGGGTGCTCGACTACCTGCTGACCGATCCCCAGGTAGACCATGGTAAGGTCGCCGTAATGGGTTTTTCGCGGCTGGGCAAGGCCGCCCTCTGGGCCGGAGCCCAGGACCAGCGCTTTGCCATGGTGATCAGCAATAACACCGGCACCCTCGGTGCCTCGCTGTCGCGGCGTGAGGGATACGTAGAAGGTAAGGAACCACTGGCCGCAATCAACCGTAAATACGCCTATTGGTTTGCGCGCAATATGGCCCAGTACGTCGATAATCCGGGTCTCTTGCCGGTTGATCAGCACCAGTTGATCGCGCTGATGGCGCCGCGGCCGGTGTATATCGCCAGTGCCAGTGAGGATTTGTGGGCGGACCCCCTGGGAGAATTTGAGGGTGGTAAGTATGCCAGCAGCGTCTACCAGTTGCTGGGAAAAGACGTGCTGCTGGAGTCGCAGGCGGCTGCTTCTAATACCCAGGCGAACAGTGTGGTGGGCTATCACCTGCGCCCGGGTAAGCACGAGGTGATGTTGTACGACTGGCAACGTTTTATGGACTTTGCCGACCTGCATTGGGGTGCCGATTAACCGGCCGTTCGTGCTGCAAACGGTGCGCCAAGCTCAATCGAATTGCGGTCGCACGGGACTGGCGGGTGGCGATCTTTCTGCCTGTTCTCACTTCCCTGTATTGGCAGCTGCAGGTAGCACTTGTTTCAAGTTGACAACGCTTGTTATGATGTCGCCGTAACTACTTGTTTAATTGTGAAAAGCAACGTCGGGTGGAGTGTCAGATTTGGTGCTTAATGGGCATTGAGTCGGGTTAGTGCATTTGGCATAATCGGTGCACTTCGCTCGAGCGCGTAGGTTCACAGGTATATTGGGGTTGGATCATTATCCATTTTGGATTTTACGAAAAAAGGAACTCAAATCATGAAGAAGAAAATGAGCTTGGCCGTCGCAGCGGCGGTAATCGGTATGAGCGCCGGTGCCGGCGCACAGGGGATTTATTCAGATACAGGTTTCGGTGCTGAAATAGCCGGCGGTTGGTACTGGCCGGATTCCGATACTAACCTCGACGACGGTTCTGCGTGGGGCTTGGGTCTGGAATACCGGTTTGACGAGCACTGGGCTATTCAGGCTTGGTATCTCAAAACCGAAGATATCGACAGTAGCAATGACGATGGTGATTTTACCCTCTCTGTGGACGATGGCGATGTCGAGAATTTCTTCGGCGCTCTGACTTACTATTTCAGCAATGGTAGCTGGCAGCCCTATGTGTCCATCGGTGGTGGTCAGGCCAGGTACGACCTTGGTAACGACGATCAGGACCTCAGCCAGTTCAACGCCGGCGTCGGTGTGAAATGGCATATCACTCCCGGATTTTTCCTGCGTGGTGAAGGTCGCCTGTATACCGGCCAGGGCAATGTCGATACGTCATTAATGGTTAGCCTGGGTTATTTGTTCGGTCAGCATGCGAAATCAGCGCCAGTGCTTGACAGTGATGGCGATGGTGTGATGGACGATGCCGACGCCTGTCCCAACACGGAATACGGGATCGACGTCGACAGCTCTGGTTGTCCGGTAGGTGCCGGCATGGACAGCGACAACGACGGTGTGGCCGATAACGTTGACCAGTGCCCGCAGACGATCGTGGGAGCGTTGGTGGATGAAGTCGGTTGTGGCTATCAGCTGACGGGCGCGCATTTCAAGTTTGATTCCGCTGAGCTCAATCTGGACGCGGATACCATACTGAATGAAGTTGCCGAGCGTATGGGTGAGAACCCCGGGTTCACCCTGACCGTGGGTGGGCATACTGATTCAGTAGGTGACGAGGATTACAATCTCGACCTGTCCGAGCGTCGTGCCCAGGCGGTGGTAGACTACCTCACGGCCCGTGGCGTAGACGCGTCGCGCCTCGACCCGGTCGGCTACGGTTCTTCCATGCCGGTTGCCAGCAACGACACTGCGGAAGGTCGTGCGGAAAACCGCAGGGTCGTTTTCGTTCGCGACTAGGCTCTGATGTCATAGCAATCCCGCAGGGCGCGTTACAGCGCCACTGCAACCGAAAAAGCCGGCCCCTTTGGGCCGGTTTTTTTTTGCGAATTTCCTGTGAAGCCTGGCCCGGAGCCCATGTTCGTGGTGCCGCAGAGCACCGACCGCCAAGCGGTGGTGGCTTCACTGCACCGGAACAGTGGGTGCTTGCCCATTGCCGGTTTCGATCACGACACTTGCTTCCAGCGTGGCTTGCGGGGCCAGGGTTATGCTGTTGTCAAAAGCCGCACCACGCTCCAGGCAGATAAACTGCAGGTGGGTGCCTTCGCCGAGGTCGGGCAGTGATGCCGCGATGGAGGCGCCCGGGTTCCATACAATCGCGGTGGGCGCATTGTCGCCGCTGACTCGAATCTCTGGTGAGCCGAGGATGGTCTGGGTAGCACCTACGCCGAGATAGACTCGGTCGAGCTCGCCCTGCACGTGCAACGCTTCGCTCGTTTGCCTGCAGCGCTGCAATTGCCGGGTATTGTCCAGGTAGTTGCTGTGGCCCAGTCCGATGATTCGCAGCCCGGCCAGATCCTGTACCGTGTGGTAACTGTGCAATGCCCAGGATAGTGGCATGGCGATTGCCGAGCAGTTGCGTACCCTCAAACCTATACGCAGTGCCTCGCCAAAGCTGAAGTCCATCCAGGCGGCAAAAGCTGGCGCGAAAAGCGCATGGGGTCGCTCGGCGAACTGGCGCAACCCGAGTTGAACCACGGTGACGCCATGCGCATTGGTGCTGGCGTGGTCCAGGCTCCAGCGACTGGTGCGGGCGAAGCCGTGCCTGGGCTTACCCGGGTCGGCCCGATTGACGCCAAACCACGGCAGGCAGACAGGGATGCCTCCGCGTATCGGGCTATCTTTTTGTAGCACGGCGTTGGGGCTCAGCCACAACAATTCTGCCTGGTCGTCGGGCTTGAAGCTCAGCACCTGTCCTCCCAGCAGCGATAGCACAGCAGTGCACCAATGGTTGCTGATTGCCAGCAGCGGTGGGGTTTGGGGCTGAATATTGGCGCGGGCAAACAAGGCGTCTGGCGCCAGGGTTTGTAGCTCGCTGCAAGCGGCCAGTACAGTGTGTTCACTCGGTTCCAGTTCCATAGTGTCTCGCCTTTGATGGGAAAATAGGCGGCTAGCGAAATTGTTGCATGGATAGCGCCCATGGTATTTTTTGTCGAACGGCGGCTGTTCTGCAGACTAGAAATCATCGGCGAGGTCCCAGCCGGCGACTTTGGTCTCCTCGCTGTGGCCGTCGGCACAGCAGGCTGAAAGCGCAGTCAGCGCCGAGGCTGGCAACCAGGGGCCGGACTTTTTACTGCTCACGCCAATTCCCCTTTGTAAGGGCACCTTTTGACAGGACGGTACCAGAGGAGCTTGCTGAAAACAAACACTGTCCGAATGACCACATTGGCGGGGGGGAAGGCTTTCGTGGCATCATGCAGCCTTGGAAAATGACCGACTCAAACCGGGAAACTCATGACAATGAAAAAGAAAGCCGAAACTGTGTTGATCACCGGTGCATCGTCGGGGATTGGCGAAGCGCTGGCCTGGCAGTTCGCCTCACAGGGCAACAATCTCCTGTTGGTTGCGCGCAGGGCGGCCCAGCTCAATAGTCTGAGCAAGGCGATTTTAAAGCGCCACGGGGTAGAGGTGATGACGCATCCCGCTGATCTGTCGCTGCCGCGAGCTGCAGAGCAACTCCACCAGAGCCTCCAGGGTACAGAAACTACAATCGATATCCTGGTGAACAATGCGGGTGTGCTGGAGCAGGGCGCTTTCGCCGAAATCGGCCGGGAAGATCATCAGCGGATGTTGCAACTCAATGTTGCCGGCCTTACCGCGATGCTCCGCGAGTTTTTACCGCCCATGCTCGAGAGGGGACACGGGCGCATACTGAATGTGGCGTCCATCGCTGGCTTCATGCCTGTGCCGGGTCTTGCGACCTACGCAGCGTCCAAGGCTTATGTGCTGTCGCTGTCGGAGGCGCTGGCAGAGGAGGTCAGGAATACCGGTGTCAGCGTGACGGTGCTCTGTCCCGGAATTACGGCGACCAGTATGTTCGACAAGGCAAAGTCAGGGAACAATGCTTTTGACAAAATGCCGGGATTTGTTGTCGGTGATGTCGAGTCGGTTGCCCGGGCAGCCTACAAGGGATGCATGCGTGGAGCGCCGGTGGTGGTGCCTGGTTCGATCAACCTTGCCACAACCCTCACCGCCCGCACCCTGCCCAAGTGGTTGGTTAGAAGGTTTAACGGCTTGATTGGGCGCGCGACAATCGACAGCTGAGGCGTTACGCGCTCGGCGTTTGCAAGCCTGGCTTACTATCACCCCATTGCTTGGGTAGTGGCTGGGATGGCGGTGTTATGACCGGCTGGTCTTAAAATCGCAGTTTTTGCGGCACACTGTTGCTGCGTACCCTGAACCCGCAGTCTGTCAGGTGCTGCAAAAGGGTTTCGCTGTCTTCCTTATTGAGGAATTCGCCCAGGGCAATGCGTTTTTCCCGGTCATAGATCGTGACCTTGATGGCATCCCACGGGTGCTTGCCACGTTGCACCGCAAGCGCCGTGCGACTGCGATCCAACCGCCAGTCGCGCTGGGGGAAGTAGTAGCCCTCGGCTACATTGACGCAGTCTTGCTCGATTCTGATGACCTGCCTGAACCCGAGCTTTACGCAGACGAAATACAGTGCCCCGGCGATGGCAAGCAGCTCAAGCCCGGCGACGGGCAGAGCCAGCCACATGCCCCGCAGTGCCCAGAGTGTAGGAACCAGTAACGTAGCTAGGCTGAGCCCCAGGATGACCTGGCGGTTTTCGTTCCAGGTCATGGAGCGATTGGGCCGCAATAGCAGTGTACGAATTTGCTGCTCGTCTTTAAGCTCTATCATGCCGCGTACATCGTCGCTTGGTTATCCGACTATAATAATGTCAACCTCCGTTGTTTCAAACCCTCCCCGCGCCAGGAAAAAGCATGGAAACCGCCGTTTCTCCCAGTTTGCTGACAACAGTCGGTTGCTACCATCGTTACATGCAGGAGATTCTGTTGTTGCAGCAGGAAGCCCTGCTGGAAAGGGATATCGGGCTGGCGCTGGGGTTTTGGCAGCTGCACCGCCAAATGCTGCAACTGCACATTCACCTTGAAGAGGAATTGTTGTTGCCAGCACTTGAGCGAACTGTCCCCGACCCGGCCTGGCACCCGGCTGCCTACCGGGCAGAGCACGCCAAGGTGCTGGACATGGGGGCTATGCTGGAGGGGTTATTGCGTGCTTATGCTGAGACTGGCTTACAAAGACGGGCGGTAATAGGGCTTTTTGACAAGCAGCGTAGCTACAAAAGCCTGCTCGAGCACCATGCGGAGCGTGAGAAGAAGGCCCTTTTGATCGAGCTGGATTCTGCTCTGAATCCGCCGCAACTGCTGCACTTGAACGGGGTTTGTGGCCAGTCATGGCAAACCCTTTACCAGAAACAGTCACCCCTGGTATCCCGCCTCACTGGCAAACTGGACCAATACCAATAGTCTCTGGTTACTGTGCAATACGGTGATCTTGCAGAGTCGTGTTGCTGAGGAAATATCGCGCTTGGCTGAAACCGGTGCGGCGATTATCTTACGAGTGATCAGGGGATTAAGGCTGCGCCGATAGCTGCTATCGGCGCGAGGGTATCCAGACTTCTTTCAGGCAGCCTTTTTTGCATCACCGCGAATGGTGTGCAATGCTGCCTGCAATTGCTCAAGCAACTCATCGGTGGCGCCAGACTGCAAAACCTGCTCAGCAATATTGGCCACGCTTTCGAGTTGGCGCAAGCGAAAGTTCTGGTTCAGCAATGCAGTGGCCAGGAAGTAGGGGTCTTCGTTTGCCTCACGCATCCGAGCCGCCTCACGTAGAGCCATCTTGAAATTTTTGGGGTCCAGCTTTGCCATAGTATCACCGCCTTGGTTGAGAGGATTCATATTGTTGGAATTATGAATTGAGCTTAGCAGCAACTGTGAATATTGCCTGTTTTTACCGGGCGAAAAGTCTATCGGGCGGATAGAAAGCGTAAAAATGTGACCGCGCGCATGGCGTTGGAGGCCTTTGCATGGTGAAGCAGCGCGCTGGCCGCTGGCGCACAACCTGCGGTTGGTCGGTGTCTGGGGCGTTGTTGATTGCGAGGTACGATGATGGCGGGCGCTCGGAACATCTCCCTGATAGGGATGCCAGGGGCGGGCAAGAGTACCCTTGGGGTTCAACTGGCCAAAGCGACGGCGAGGGATTTTGTCGATACCGATGTGCTGATCCAGCTACGGGAGCGTAAGACCCTGCAGCAGATCATCGAGCAAAGTGATTACCTGGCATTGCGCCAGATCGAAGAGGACGTGCTGGTCTCGCTGCGGTATAGCAACCATGTTATAGCCACCGGCGGTAGTGCTGTCTATAGCCATAGGGGAATGCAGGTACTGCGTTCGTCCGGCTGTATCATATACCTCAGTGTTCCACTGGAGGTGCTGCGCGGGCGCATTGTCGATTATGACCAGCGCGGCATTGCTCGTCGCCCGGAGCAGTCTTTTGCAGGTCTTTTCCTGGAGCGCTGCGCACTTTATGAAAGCTACGCTGACATCACCATCCACTGCGATGAAAAAAACCAGCAGCAACTGTTAGACGAGCTGCTTGAACACTGCGGACCGCTGGGTGGAACTCCATCAGCTTGCTGAAAAAAGTCTGCTGCCTTTTGCCAAAACGCGAAAAGGAGGGCCTTCGTTTTCTTGCACAATCAAAGGCTCGATGCCTCCGATTGTGCAGATACATCCATGTATAGGTACCAGGCTGTTGAAATTCAGGGAATTTCAACAGCCTGGTAAGGCGGCATTCGGGCTAAGCGGGTGGGGCGGTGTCAGCGTTTGCTGAGCAGCGCATTGATCAAGCCCCAGAAACTGTCTCCGTTGGCATTCTGGTAATACCAGCCAAGTTGCAGCTCGCATTGGTCGCACTGGGCGTATTGCCAGCTGTAGGGCTCGAACCAGCTGTCGCGTTCGGTGGGCGCGCCGGCTGGATAGCATCCCAGCGCATCTCGATAGACACAGATATCGAACTGATAGCCATTGAGGTTGACGAAATGGAAGGAGGCCTTGCCGTCGATGCTAAAGCGCTCCGCTGCGCTGGTCACCGGGTTGTGGCAGCTGACGCAGAGCAGGGGCTGTTGGCAACGCTGGCTGGTGTCATGCAACAATTTGTAGAGATTATTCAGCGGTTTTGTCTGTCTGGCGCTGGGGGGTGCAGGTAGCGCGATGCGTTTAGACATGGCAAGCTCGGGCGATATCAAGACGAACGTTGGGTTGAACACTCGTTTATTATTCTAGCCGGGGAGAGTTTATTTGTCAGTCCAGGCGCTCGAGATGTACCTGCGCGGCTTGCTTCCGGGATGCTTTCTGCAGCCGCAGACGCTTCCCCTGTGCCCGGAAATATCGCTGCACTTGATCAACCCGGATTATCCCCAGCATGGGCTGACGGCTGAGGCAGTGGCACGGCTGATGGATGAGCCACCCTACTGGGGATTTTGCTGGGCAAGTGGTCAGGTACTGGCCCGACACATCCTCGATCATCCACATCGAGTCGCGGGTCTTCATGTCAGCGACTTCGGGTCTGGTTCCGGCGTTGTCGGAATCGCTGCCGCAATGGCAGGCGCGGATCGGGTCAGCTGCATTGATAGCGACCCGCTCGCCCGCCAGGCGATTGTCGGTAACGCCCGGCTGAATGGGGTCGAGCTGCAGGTATGCGAGCGTCTGGCGGCAAGCGATATAGTGACCGTTGCCGATGTGTTGTACGACCGGGAAAACCTGTCCCTGCTGGAGCACCTGATGGAAGCTGCTCCCAGGGTTCTGCTGGCCGACTCGCGCATCAAGGACCTTGCCATCGACTGGCTGTGCCCGCTGGGGGAATATCAGAGCAGCACCTGGCCCGACCTCGATGAGTCGGCCGAATTCAATCGGGTGCGCCTCTATGTAGGCGGAATTGAAAGGCGCTGAAGCGGGTGTATAGCCCAAGGCTCCGTTGCCTCTGCCCATCTGGCATCAAAGCAACGGTCTGTCGGCAACGATGATGCCGTTGTTGTCGGCATAGAGGAAGTGCCCCGGTTGCCAGAGTACGCCCGCGAAGCGCAACGCGATGTTGCGTTGGCCCTCTCCGCGCTTGTCGGTTTTCATTGGATGGGTGCCGAGGGCTTTCACGCCGAGCTGCATGGTGTTGATCTGGTCCACGTCGCGCAGGCAACCATAGATCACCACTCCCTGCCAGCCATTTGCGACGGCCTTCTCCGCCAGCAGGTCGCCCAGCAAGGCGCGGCGCATGGAGCCACCACCGTCGACAACCAATACTCGCCCGGCGCCGCTTTCCGACACCGCTTCGCGCACCAGCGAATTGTCCTCGTGGCACTTGATGGTGCTAATTTCACCGCAAAAACTGGAGGATGCACCGTAGCTGTGGAAAAGCGGGTCTGCGACCGTGATGTGTTCGATGAAATCGTCACACAGGTCGGGGGTTGTAAAAGTCATGATTGCTCCTGCTGTGGTGCTTGGATAGGCGGCTTACCGGTGCTTAGTTTAACGAGTATTTCGGGGCTTTGGCAGCACTGGTCAGGCTGGCCCGGGCTTCGCATCCCTAAACTGCAACTGGGCCAGGCGCTGGTATAGGGGCGAGCTGGCCAGCAAGGCGTGATGGGTTCCCAGCGCCAGCAGACGTCCATGGTCGAGAACGGCAATCTGATCCGCATGCAGGATGGTAGATAAGCGGTGGGCGATAATCACCGTTGTGCGCCCCCGCATCAATTCCTGTACCGCCAACTGTACCTGGTGTTCGCTCTGGGCATCGAGGGAACTGGTGGCTTCGTCGAGCAGCAGGATGCGTGGATTTTTCAGTATGGCCCGGGCGATAGCTATGCGCTGGCGCTGGCCACCGGAGAGTCGAACTCCCCGCTCACCGAGGTCGCTGCGGTAGCCCTGGGGCAATTGCATGATGAAGTCGTGGGCATGGGCGGAGCGCGCAGCGGCTATAACATCGTCTTCACTGGCATCCGGCTTGCCGTAGCGTATGTTGTGCAGGACATCGGCCGAGAACAGAGCCGGCTGCTGCGCCACCAGTGCCATCTGCGCACGCAAGTCGCGCGGCGCGATCTGGCGCAGATCACAGCCGCCAAGACTGATGCTACCGGCTTGAGGATCGTAAAATCGTTGCAGTAACTCGAACACTGTCGACTTGCCGGCGCCCGAGGGCCCCACCAGGGCCAGGCTTTGGCCCGCTCCGATGGTCAGCGAAAAGTCATCGAGTGCCGGTGTGTCCTGCCGCGACGGATAGCAGAATCGGACCTGGTCAAATATAAGCTCTGGTTCCAAATCCCCGGCCGCCAGGGCGTCCCCGGCGGGCACGGTGATGGCGCTGGGCACCTGCATCAACTCCATCAAGCGGTCAGTCGCGCCAGCCGCGCGCTGCAATTCACCATAGACCTCCGACAGCGTGGCCACGGCGGCGGCAACCAGGATGGCATAGAACACGAAGGCGCCCAGCTCGCCGGCACTCATGGAGCCCTGTAGTACGTCACTGCCGCCCACCCAGAGCATGCCGGAGAGCGCGCCAAACACCAGCAGGATGACAACAGCCATCAGCACTGCTCGCTGCTGGACGCGCCGCCTGGCTATCGCAAAAGCAGTTTCGACTTCATGCTTGAAAGCAGCCCTTTCCTCAGGCTCACGGGTATAGCTCTGGACCGTCTTGATGTTTTGGATAATCTCGCCGGCGTAGCTGCCGACATCGGCGATGGAGTCCTGGCTGCGGCGGGATAATGCTCGCACCCGTCGGCCAAATACCAGAATAGGCATCAGCACCAATGGCACGCAGGCCAGTACCATCATGGTTAACTTGAGGTTGGTCACCAGCAGCATGATAAGGGCGCCAACCAGCGTCAGGCTGGAGCGCAGCGCCATCGAAAAGGATGATCCAATGATCGACTGCAGCAGTGTGGTATCAGTAGTGATGCGCGACATGATCTCACCACTGTGGTTGGATTCGAAGTAGCTGGGATGTAGTTCGATCACGTGATCAAAAACCGCCTGGCGGATATCGGCACTCACCCGCTCGCCCAGCCAGGACACCAGGTAAAAGCGGATAAAGGTACCGGCTGCCATGAGGACCGCCAGGATCAGGATAAAGCCGATTCCGGTGTTGAGTTGGCCGATAGACCTGTCCATAAAGCCATTATCGATCAGGATTCTGATGCCCTGGCCCACCAACAGGGTTATGCTGGCAGTGAACACCAGTGCCGCCATGGCTGCCACCAGCCTGCCCTTATAGGGGGTGACAAAATCACGCAGCATGATGAGCGTTGAGAGCTTTTTCGTGGATGCAGGCAAGAGAATTCCTGTGGCGGTGGGGCACAGTGCCCAGACGGGCATTATTCCGCAAAGGCGGTATCAGGGGAAGCTGGTTTTATTGCCTGCTGGCCCGCCCCCAGTTCCCGGCTTCTCTTTTCTACTCACGTGAGTCCGCGGGTCTTACTGGCAGGCCGAAATTTGATTTATATTAGCTATTTCCCATAAAAATGGGCATGTTCCCCCCTCGACGAGTATAATGCGCGCCGGTTGAAACCCCCCCGTCTACCGAGATTTCGCGCATGTCCCGTCTATTCGCTCTTATTCTCTGTATTTGTATCCCTGGTCTGGCCCTTGCCTCCGCTGATGCTGGACAAGCACTCGACTTAACCAAGAGCTGGGTTGGCTACCTTGCCATCGCAATTTTCGTGGCCGCTTACGTGTTGGTTATTCTGGAAGAGAAGATTCATCTGCGCAAATCCAAGCCGGTGCTGCTTGCTGCAGGTCTCATCTGGATTCTGATAGGGGTCTACTATGGCTCCCACGGTATGTCCCATACCGCTGAGCAGGCCATTCGCCACAATTTTCTTGAATATACCGAGTTGTTTTTCTTCCTGCTGGTGGCCATGACCTACATCAGCGCGATGCTGGAGCGCGGCGTGTTTGACGAGTTGCGCAACTGGCTGGTGGCAAGGGGCTACAGCTACCATCAGTTGTTCTGGATTACCGGCATCCTGGCTTTTTTCATATCGCCGGTGGCCGACAACCTGACCACGGCGCTGATTATGTGTGCCGTGGTGTTGACGGTTGGCAGGGACAATCACCGGTTTATTACCTTGTCGTGCATCAGTATCGTGGTGGCTGCGAATGCGGGGGGTGCTTTCAGCCCATTCGGCGATATCACCACGCTGATGGTGTGGCAGAAGGGCCTGGTAGACTTTTTCACCTTCTTCAAGCTGTTCTTGCCTTCGCTGGTCAATTTCCTGATCCCGGCAATGATGATGCACTTCGTAATTCCCCAGGGCAGGCCCGCCGAGGATGAAGAGCCGGTGCATGCCCTCAAGCACGGTGGCCTCACTATCGTAGGGCTGTTTCTGCTGACCATTGTTACCGCTGTCAGTTTTCACAACTTTTTGGGGTTGCCGCCGGTATTCGGCATGATGACCGGGCTGGCATACCTGAAACTGTATGGTTTTTACCTGCGCGAACATGCCTATCGCAACGATGAAAAGGATGCCATGCCTCCAGCCGATGAAGTCGAAAATCGTTTCGACGTCTTCGACAACATCGCCAAGGCGGAGTGGGACACTCTCTTCTTCTTTTACGGCGTCATTATGGCGGTGGGGGGGCTGGGTTTTATCGGCTATCTTGGTTTGGCATCGGGCTATATTTATGGCGAGCTCGGCGCTACCACGGCCAACACGCTGGTGGGGTTCATGTCCGCCATTGTGGACAACATTCCGGTGATGTTTGCGGTGCTGACCATGAACCCCGATATGCCCGAAGTGCAATGGCTGCTGGTCACCCTGACCGCCGGGGTCGGGGGCAGCATGCTGTCGATCGGTTCAGCGGCCGGCGTGGCGCTGATGGGGCAGGCGCGGGGTCACTACACCTTTTTCAATCATTTGAAGTGGACGCCAGCTATCATCCTGGGATATTTCGCCAGTATCTACGTACACTTGCTGATCAATGGCTAAGGCGTGGCTGGTGCTTGCCTGGCGGCGCGCATCGAATCCAGAAGCTGGTGCAGCCAGGCGCCGGTCAATTGCTCATCCTGGTTGGGACAGCGGATGGTGTAGGGTTTCCCCGTCCACGAACTCTCGCTCGCTAGCCGGTCGATGAATTGCTCCGTTGTATCCACATACTTCTTCCCGCGCTTGAGCTTGAGTCGCAGGTGATCGGCGGCGTCTTCGGCATCGTGCTCGCTGCCGTTGCGGATGAAGATGCAGTCGCTGCTTTCTACCAGCTGTAACAGGTCGTTAATTTCAGCTGTGGTTTCGGCACTGATATCCGCGCGGCAGGGTAATGCGCCAGCCAACAGGACAAAGGCCAGCGGCAGCAGTAATGGTTTTGCCGCCGTCATAGCCCGCCACCGGTCAGCCCCAGCCTGGCTAACAGGGGATTGTGGTCAGAGCTGGTGACAGCCGGTGAAATAACTGGCTGTGCACTGAAACCACGGGTATATATATGATCAAGGACATGGCCAAACATGCGGACGCGGTTATCCAGCTTGTATTCCGGCGTCTCCAGGTTCAAATCGGTGACCAGTTGCTGTAGTAGGCGTTGTCGTCGCAGGCGCCAGCTATTGAAGTCACCCGTCATAATGATCGGGCCCCGGTGATCCCGCAATGCGGTCCGTATCTGGTGCAGTTGGCGGCGGTATTCGCTGACGCCAAATGTGAAATTAACCGCATGAATATTCACTACCACCAACGTCTCAACCGTACCGCTCAAGGCATACTCGCTGATGCTGGTGGCCTTGGGGGTGCCCAGCCATGGCTCGTAGGCGGTCAGGCGGCAATGACCCAGAGGCATGACTTCGCTCAAGGTAAGGACTCCGGTGAGAGAATCTCCGCTGAGATAGCCGGGGGCAAATGCAATGAAGCGCGCAGGACCGCCGTGACCAGTCATCGCGGGGTCCAGCGAAGCCTCTTGCATCGTCACTAATTGCGATTTAGCAGCCAGTACTGCGAGATCTGATTGCCAGCCCCGCCTTTGACCTTTTTGCAGGTTCCAGTTAAGAATCTGGATGTTGCCTGGGTCAAAAGCGCCGTGGCCGTCGCCCGCCGTAACCCGCCCCAGCAGTTGCCTGCATTGCTCCGGGCCCTGAGCTTCGGCCGCTGGGCGAAATTCGCCGGGCGAAGCCAGGGCGTTGATCGCTAACCCCCAGGTTGAAACAAGGGCAAGAGCGCCCAACAAGTGGCTACGCAGTGTAGAGACTCTGGTGATGCTCGGTGATTTCACGAAGTTTGCCGTCCAGTAATTTTTTGATGCTGCCAGTCCAGCCAAAACCAACAAGCTGGAAGGGCAGTAGCCTACCAAAATTATCCTTTGCTATTCTGACATGTTTCGCATCAGCATCCCATCGTGGGAAGGACGCACTGCCGGCGTGTTTATACGTAGTGATACTGCGATTTTCGATAATTGCGAAAAGCCAGGCAATTGACCGGGCGCTATCCTGATTTTGCCGGTGCCAGAGTCTGGCCCGGCAACCAGCCGCGATAGCTCACCGAATTGGTGCGGCCTATTCCTGCACCAGGCGATTAATGGTCAGACCGCCTCCAGCTTATGACTTCGTAGGTCTCGTTATCAACCTTGAAAGCCAAAGTGCCGTCCCAAATCAGTTCGCTCTCAATGGGTCGCCACGGGGTTATCATGTAGGTGCAGTAACCCTTGCCACCGTAAATGGTCTGGGGCTCAAAGCCCTCCTTAATGTAGCTGTCAGCATTGGTGCTGAAATCCCTTCGCAGCACGGCGCTGATATTGGTCATCGCTTGCTGCTGGCCATCTGCATCAATGCCGCATTCCTTATTGAGCTGGCTGGAGACGCAACCCGCCAAACCCAGCAGCGCCGCGCAAAGAATCAAGATTTTCATTATTTTCTCTCTCAAGGAAAAAGCCGATCATGGCACAGTGAGCGGTTGATAAAAAGTGGGGCTTTAGTCGAAATCTTCCACCGTCCGGCCGACAGCTTCATGCGATCGATCCGGGTCTGGCCTTTACCCTTGCATACCATGCCTGCAATCGAGGACAGCTTTGGGGAATTCGCTCTTTGACCCAAGCGGAAAACTCAGTGGTGACAAATGCTGAGATATCGGCCAGGGAGAACTGGTCGCCCAGCAGGAATTCTTGATCGCCAAGTTGTTCCTCAAGCATTGGGAAAAAGTACTGGAAGCGGGCACGTCCGCGTTCTGCCAGCGCGGGAATCTGGGGGAAATCTACCGGGCCTGTTAAAGCACGATTCTTCAGTCCGCGACTGGAGTTTCGCAGTATCTCGGCAAGTGCCATAAACCCCTCCAATTCTATGCGATTGTTCAGCTGCAGCGTTAGCGCGCGTTCCCTGGGGTTGCTGCCAATCAATGGAGGTTGCGGTTGAATCGATTCCAGATAATCGGCTATGGCAAGGTTGTCTGCAATAACGGTGTCATCGTCGAGCTTCAAAGCCGGTACTGTACAGCGCGGATTGATTCGCCTGAACGATTCGGACAAGTGCTCGCCAGCAGCGAGGTCAACCTCAACTTTTTCCAAATCAATGCCCTTTTCCGCTGCAAATATGCGAGCCCTGCGTGGGCTTGGTGCTGTCGTGCAGTCGTATAGAATCACCGCGGCCTCTTTTGTCAGGTTGCTTTATTGGTCGAGCGCGCCTGAGAGCGTTTTATCGACTGCACCCGGCGCCACTTCAATACCATTCTATTTATAACATCGCGGCCCTTTTCAGTGCAGCGATTTTTTTGTGCCGTCCGCTGAACATAATCTGCAGGTCGTTCCGTCCCCAGCCAGGGGTGATCGCAAATAGTTGGGAACTCAAGCTCTCTTTGCAATTTTATGCAGGCGCCACGGCAGAGTGCGCAGCATATCCTATGTGGTAGTAGTGCAGGACTTTTTAATTGCATGTATATGTTCTACACTTTGCTTACTTTTAAATAAGAGCTATAGGAGTTCAAGCATGGCGGAAGCCAAAGTCGCGACTACAGCAGTACCTGCAAAAAAGGCCGGCAAAAAAGCCGTCACAAAAAAACCTGTGGCGAGAAAGGTTGCGGTAAAGAAAGCGCCTGCGAAGAAAGCCTCTGCGCGTAGTGTTATTCAAGGCAAGGCTACGGCTGCGGCTGATTCGCTGGAAAGGCTTGCGCACAGGTACTCCTTTAATGGGCTCGATAGCGCTATAGAAGCGGCGCGCAAAATGATTGCCGATAACGAAAAGTCGCTCGTTCGTATAGAAAAACAGGTCGAAAAGGCAATGCAGTCGGTGGCAAAGGCCGACAAAACTCTCGCTGAGCGGCGGGAGGCAGCGCGTAGCAGGGGGACTGCTGCAGCAAACGCCGCACTGGCCAGGGCGCAGGACGCTCGCCGTAATGCAACTGATATGTTGAAATCGGCAAAGAGCAGTTATCGGGATGCCAAGGGATCTTACAACGCGGCAGTGGCAGACTTAAAGCGCTTCGCCAGGGCAGAGGAAAAGCTGCTAAAAGCCGCACTCAAACAAGAGCGAGCGACGATGAAAAAGCTGCTGGCCGAGGAGAAAAAGTTGCTCAAGCAATTACTCTCTCCAAAGGCTAAAACCAAAGCTCGTCGCAAGAAGGTTGTAGCCTGAGATTGCTTGCCTGGCCTCGGGCCGTGTACGGTTCACCTTAGCTGTGCCGCAATTAGTTAAAATGCCCCTCGTAGTAGGGGCGTTTTCTTTCTGCGGATCCTAATTCCGATGTTTCGGGCATTCAACATCAGGTTAAGGCACCTCTGCCCGAAGCGAAAGTTCTGGCTGTCATTATTGACAAGGTGTGGTCTCTGAAGTCAGTATCGTCAATTGCATGTTCATAACGATAATTAGTGTTTGCCGGTGTTGCCCAGTTTGACGCAGGGTGTCACCGCGACCAGAGGGACGGGCATATGAAAGCAGATTACAAGGCCGATACCGAGCGTGTTTATGCACTTCTGACTGATGAGCAATTTCTCGTCGACAGGAGCATAGCAGTAGGTGACCTTGAAGCCGAGTGTGACGTTGAAGATCAAGGCGACGTCACCGTAATAAGGCGCACGCGCAAGCTTGTTCGGGATTTACCGTTGTTACTTGCCAAGCTGTTGAATTCTGAGCAAACCCTGAAGTTGCAGGAAGAATGGCGCCCTGATGCAGATAGCGAGGGAAGCTGGATTGGCAACCTCGTCATTGAGGTCCAAAATCAGCCAATTAAAATCTATGCCGATTTTCGGCTTGATCCCACCGATGAGGGATGCCGTTACACCATAAACCATAGGGTCAGGAGCAGGATTCCTTTGGTGGGCCGCCGAGTGGATAAGTATGTTCTGGGGCAGACCGAAGACCGTTGCAAGCGGGAAATGGAGTACCTGCGCAGCCATCTTTGAGTGGCTCTCCTTCTTGGCCAATTCCCAGGCACAAGTCACTTTATCAGTTTCCCCGCGGCAGGGCCGTTAGCGACGTTTGCCTGGCCTGCCCGTAACCCAGAGAATACACCAGCGAAGAAGAAATCCCGGGGCGGCAATTGCTGTGTCGCTGCCGAGTTTGCGCCGTTCTGGTGCATGGTTGTGACGCCCGGGGGCTGAAACTGTTCGCGGCGTCCTGCCCTTAATAAAACTGTCATCAATCTTTCGCACCATTGTCACCGGCGCTCACTAGAGTGCTCTTGAGCGTAGCCGTAAGGCGTTCCCAAAAGGGGTGTGTAACGCACCGGTGTTCATGTTTGTCCCATCGGCAAAAGAAGAGAGTAGATTATGAAGAAGCAAATGATGACGGTCGCTATCGCAGGAATGCTGGGTTTCAGCGCTACCAGTCATGCACGTGATTACATCAGCATCGTCGGTTCGTCGACGGTATACCCCTTCGCCACTGTAGTTGCTGAGAACTTTGGCAAGGGCACTGCGTTCAAGACCCCGAAAATTGAATCCACTGGCTCGGGCGGCGGGCTCAAGCTGTTTTGTGCCGGGGTAGGGGTGGAGCATCCGGACATCACCAATTCGTCACGCCGGATTAAGCAATCGGAAATCGACGACTGTGCGAAAAATGGTGTCAAAGAGATTGTTGAAGTGAAGGTTGGTTATGATGGTATTGCCCTGGCCAATGATAAGTCTGCACCCACCTACGAGTTGTCCACTAAAGATATCTGGCTGGCGTTAGCCAAGTCGGTCCCGGATCCCAAGGGTGGTGAAAAACTGGTAGACAATCCCTACCAGCGTTGGAACGAGATTAACCCGTCGCTGCCCGCCGAGAAAATTGAAGTGCTTGGGCCGCCTCCGACCTCCGGCACTCGAGATGCCTTCGTGGAACTCGCCATGGAAGGCGGTTGCCAGCAGTACGACTTTATCAAGGCCATGAAGTCCAGCGATGAAAACAAGTACAAGGCCGTGTGTCATGCCATGCGTGAAGATGGCGCCTACATTGAAGCCGGTGAAAACGACAACCTTATCGTGCAAAAGCTCCAGGCCAACCCCAAGGCACTTGGAATCTTCGGGTTTAGTTTTCTTGACCAGAATTCTGACGTTATCCACGGCTCTTTGATTGATGGTGTGCCACCGGAGTTCGAAAGTATCGCCGACGGTTCTTACCCCGTTTCGCGTTCACTTTACTACTACGTCAAGAAAGCTCACGTGGGCAGCATTCCGGGCCTGGCTGAATATAATCGTGAGTTTATGAGTGAAAAAGCGATTGGCGACGAGGGCTATCTCACCGACAAGGGGCTTATCCCGATGCCTGAGGCAGAGAGGAGGCAGTTCCAGGAATCCGTCGGCGCAATGACGCCCCTGGCTGGCCTTGATTAAGTGATAGCAATCTTGGCTTGTATCCCCTCCAGGCAAAGTATGGGTTCTGGCGGGGATATGCATTGCCTTAAAGCGGCAACCCGGGAAGCCCCAAAACTATGAACGCACCGTTGCTGTTGATTGCCCTCGTGGTCCTTATGGGGGTGGCCTATGTGGCCGGGCGCAAGCGCTCGGTAGGTTTGGCTGAGGCAGCCGGCGGCCTGGGGTCGCTCCACTCGTTGCCTGGCTACTACGGTTTTTACACTGCTCTGTGGGTGGGGTTGCCGGCGCTCCTACTGGTAGGGTGCTGGGTCTTTTTCCAGGACGCACTGGTGACGCGCCTGATGGTGGCGCAGTTGCCGGAGTCGATGCAAAGCCTGCCGGCAGACCGCCTTAGCCTGGTGGTGAATGATGTTCGCAATCTGGCCACCGGCAATATCGTCTCATCCGATGTGACGCCTGAAATGCAGGCGGCAGCCGATCATTATCTTCGACTGCAGGGCATTGCCCTGGCGGGTTTGTGGGTCGTGGTGCTGGTGGTTGCTTTGCTTGCCCTGGGCCTGGCGCATCGGCGGATATCACCTGAGTTGCGTGCTCGCAACCTGGTTGAGCGGACTGTTCTGGCAATCATGATCGTGTTTTCGTCGATCGCTATCCTGACCACATTGGGTATTGTCCTGTCGGTGCTGTATGAATCGATGTTGTTCTTTCGCAAGGTGCCCGTAAGCGAGTTTGTGTTCGGTACCGAATGGAGCCCGCAGATAGCCCTGCGAGACGACCAGGTAGGCTCTGCCGGTAGTTTTGGTGTGATCCCACTGCTAACCGGAACCTTACTGGTGTCGGCGATCGCAATGATGGTCGCGGTGCCGATTGGTCTCATGTCGTCGATTTATCTCTCGGAATACGCTTCGCGACGGTTTCGGTCGATAGCCAAGCCAGTGCTGGAGATTCTCGCGGGAATTCCCACTGTGGTATACGGTTTCTTCGCAGCACTGACCATGGCGCCGTTTATCCGGTCCCTGGGAGAGAGCGTGGGACTGGATGTCGCCTCCGAAAGTGCTCTTGCTGCGGGTTTGGTTATGGGGGTCATGATAATCCCCTTTGTATCCTCCCTCTCTGACGATGTTATCAATGCGGTGCCGCAGACCCTTCGCGACGGCTCCTATGCTCTGGGCGCGACTAAATCCGAAACCGTAAGAAAAGTGGTTTTTCGCGCTGCACTGCCGGGAATCGTCGGCGGTGTGTTGCTGGCAGTGTCAAGGGCCATAGGCGAAACCATGATTGTGGTGATGGCCGCCGGCCTCTCGGCCAATCTCACCTGGAACCCCATCGAAAGTGTCACCACCGTAACCGTGCAGATTGTCACCTTGTTGACCGGGGACCAGGAATTCGACAGCGCCAAGACACTGGCGGCATTCGCCCTTGGGCTTACGCTGTTCCTGGTAACCCTGGTGCTTAACGTGATCGCCCTCCATGTCGTCCGCAAGTATCGAGAGCAATATGACTAAGCAAGCGCAAGACGCAGCAGTGGGGATGCCAGCTGTCGATGATAGCCGGCGCACCATGGAGATCGTTACTGCCGGTTTGGAAAAGCGCTATGCCGCAGAACGCCGATTTCGGCGGCTGGGAGCTCTTGCCGTTTTCCTCGGTTTGTTTTTTGTAGCTGTATTGTTTATCGATATCTTCCTTAAAGGCTATGGTGCTTTCCAGCAAACCTATGTCCGGTTACAGATAGATTACGATGCCTCGATAATTGACCCGGATGGAGGCCGCGACCCCGATCAACTGGCTTTCGCTGACTATAGCGGCCTGGTTAAGAAGAGCCTGCGCGAGGCTTTCCCTGAGGTCACCAAGCGGCGTGACAAACGGGAGCTCTATCAACTGGTGAGCCCAGGTGCCTCGCAGGCTTTGCGCGATCGCGTTCTGCAGAACCCCGATTTGATCGGTAGCAGTGAAACGGTTTGGGTACTGGCAGATGACGATATCGATATGCTGGTGAAGGGGCATATCGACCGAAGCCTGCCTGAGAACGAGCGGCGAGTAAAAGACCAGTCGGTCGCCTGGGTGGAGCAGCTCGAGCAGCAGGGTGCGATTGAAAAGCGCTTCAACCGGGTATTTTTTACGGCCGGTGATTCCCGTCAGCCGGAGCAGGCGGGTATTGCGGGCGCCCTCAAGGGCTCCTTTTACACGCTGCTGCTTACGTTGTTGTTTTCATTCCCGATTGGCGTGGGGACCGCGATCTATCTCGAGGAGTTCGCGCCCAGGAACAAGTGGACTGATCTCATCGAAGTCAACATCAATAACCTTGCTGCAGTACCGTCGATTATTTTCGGCTTGCTGGGTCTGGCTGTCTTTATCGGCTTGTTCGGCGTGCCCCGCTCGACACCGCTGATTGGTTCACTGGTGCTGACGTTAATGACTCTGCCCACCATCATCATTGCGAGCCGCTCCGCCCTGAAATCGGTGCCCCCTTCGATCCGGGAGGCGGCCCTTGGTGTGGGCGCGTCGCCGCTGCAGACCCAGTTCCATCATGTATTACCCCTGGCAATGCCGGGTATGCTGACAGGTACCATCATCGGGATGGCGCAAGCCCTTGGTGAAACTGCCCCCTTGCTGATGATCGGAATGATTGCCTTTATCGTCGATGTTCCCCAGGGAATTACGGACCCGGCAACAGTGCTTCCGGTGCAGATATTCCTCTGGGCCGATAGCCCTGAGCGGGCCTTTGTCGAGCGCACTTCTGCAGCCATTCTTGTATTGCTGGCCTTCTTGATTACCATGAACCTCGCCGCCGTGTTGCTGCGCAAAAAATTCGAGCGGCGCTGGTAGCGCCGTGCAGAGGGAAGAGATGAATACTATGACCCAATCCTTGTCTGAGCAGGGCGTCGCAGTCGAGGCAGCGCAGCGGCAGCCGGATGAACGCGGATTTGCCGGCACTGTCGGCGATATCACGTGCCCGAACCCGCGTATCGTTTGCCGCAATGTCGATGTATTTTATGGCAACGGCAGCGCCCATGCGATCAAGGATGTCAGCCTGGACATCGGCATCAATGAGGTGCTCGCCATGATTGGCCCCTCGGGCTGCGGCAAGTCGACTTTTTTGCGCTGTCTCAATCGTATGAACGATACCATTGACGGTTGCCAGGTGACGGGTACCATTGCCCTTGACGGCCAGGATATGTATGACACGAGTATCGATGTGGTGCCGCTGCGGGCCAGGGTGGGCATGGTGTTTCAGAAGCCCAATCCGTTTCCCAAGTCCATTTACGAAAACGTTGCCTACGGCCCGCGTATCCATGGGCTGGCAGCCGGAAAAGCTGAATTGGATGCGGTGGTGGAGTTGAGCTTACAGCGCGCTGGCCTGTGGCAAGAGGTTAAGGATCGCTTGCAACAACCGGGAACGGGCTTGTCCGGCGGACAGCAGCAGCGTCTCTGCATCGCCCGCGCCATTGCGGTCTCCCCGGAAGTTATCCTCATGGATGAGCCGTGTTCGGCGCTAGACCCCATTGCGACGGCGAAAGTTGAAGAGTTGATTGACGAGTTGCGCGAGCGCTTTACCATTGCCATAGTGACGCACTCGATGCAGCAGGCGGCACGGGTTTCCCAACGGACGGCGTATTTCCACCTGGGCGACCTGATTGAGGTCGGCAGTACAGACGATATGTTTACCAAGCCGACCCATAGCCTCACAGAAGACTACATTACCGGGCGCTTCGGCTAATAAATAAATGAAGGAAAACACCATGGGATTGACTGGTAAAGGTCACACTGTCCATCGCTTCGATGAGGAACTCAACAGCATTGCCAGCCTGGTCGATCAAATGGGGCAACTGGCCGTGGATCAGTTGCAGCGGGGCGTGCAAACCCTGATTGATGAAGATCCGGTGGCGGCCCACAAGGTGATCAGTCGTGATCGGGAGATCAACGATCTGGACGTTGAAATTGATGACAGGATTATCCACCTGATCGCCAAGCGCCAACCCATGGCTGGTGACCTGCGGCAGATATTTACCCTGGGTAAAGTGGTGAACGAATTGGAGCGCGCCGGTGATGAAGCCCGCAAGCTGGCCAAGTTGGCGATTCATTTCTACGAGGGGGATAATAGCGCACCAAGTGAACACATACTGCGCGATATCTATTCCATGTCAGCTTATGTGGGGGAGATGCTGCAAAGAAGTATGGAAGCGTTTTCCACGCTGGATATTGATTTGGCAATCGAAGTGCTGCGGATGGACGATCAACTGGAGGCAGAGTTCAGCTCGACCCTGCGGCGCCTGAGTACTTTCATCATGGAAGATGCGAGGAACGTCGGCCACTTCGTTGAGGTTGTGCTTTGCGCGCGTGCGCTGGAACGCTTTGGTGGCCGCGCCAAGAATATTGCAGGACATGTCATTTTCCTCCGCAAAGGGCAGGACGTCAGGCATTTGGATGTCGATGAAATCCTGCGGCTGATAGAGAGCGATTGATAGCGACAGCCTGAACAGCGCCCCCAGCCTGCAACCTCCAGGCCCGAAGCGGCCCCCACCCATTCGCTGCCATCGACTGCGGCTGCATCAGCATGTCAATTGAATTCCCGCCACCGGTTGGTGATATGATACACCCGGATTTGCCCAGTTACAGCTGGGTGACACCGAGGTTTAATTTAGTGATGATTGGAGGCTACGATGAAATTACTGCTTGTTTTACTTGGCTTGCTCCTCACGTTTCACGTGACCGCCGAAACAGTCGAGGGCACCGCCGCTTACTATTCTGATGTCTTCCAGGGTAAAAAGACCGCCAGTGGCGAGCTCTACGATAAAAAAGCCCTCACCGCCGCCCATAAAACCCTGCCTTTTGGTACTCGCGTGAAAGTGACCAACCTGGAAAACGACAAGTCGGTGACCGTGGTCATCAACGATCGTGGCCCCTTTGCCAAGGATCGCATCCTCGATTTGTCCCGGGCTGCTGCCGAGCAAATCGGCATGGTAAAGCAGGGGCTGGCGCCGGTGCGCATGGAAACCCTTGATTAAGCATCGCTGATCACACGCCACTACCTCAGCGGAGCCTTTGGTTATGGCCCGCAAGGCGCGGTGCGAAGGCCAATGGTGCTCTCGTTGACGAGCACCTCAACGCTGTCCGTTAAGCTGACCGGAGGCCGTTTCGGGCCAGCCCTCGAATTTGCAGGGATCGGTTGTAATCGCATCACTTTGGAAGGAGCGCACTGTGAGCGACTCGAATCGTTTTGATCTTGGCGTGATTTTTGCGACCGCCAGGCAGGTTGTACTGGAGCCCGCCAACTTTTATCGCAACCTGGCGCCTGCTGGCGGCTTTGCCAATCCTGTTATTTTTGTGTTGGTCATGAGTGCGGTAGCGGGCCTGCTGATCAGCCTGCTGGCAGCCGTGGGGCTGGGAACGCCGGGTGCCGGCGTGGCAGGTGCCCTATTCGGGGTATTTGTGATGCCCTTTTTCATGTTGATCGGCAGCTTTATCCTGGCCACCGTGCTTTTTGTGATCTGGAAGCTGTTGGGCTCCGTTGGGACTTATCAGTTCGCTTATCGCTGTGTGGCTTTCGCCTTTGCGATTTTACCGGTGGTAGCACTGGCATCCGTCGTGCCCTATCTCGGCACCACTCTCAGGGTTGTCTGGGGCATTGCCCTGATGGTGATTGCCTCCATAGCAGCTCACAAGATCTCGCGAAACAGATCATTGCTGGTGTTTGTCGTCATCGGCGCTTTCTCGCTTTACAGCAATCTTAAGGCAGAGCACGAAGCGAGGAAGCTGCAACAGATGGCAGAGGGGTTTAAGGAGGAGTGGCGACGCAGTAGCAACCCCCCGCTTAACAGCTGGCCCGGGCTCGATCCTTCGAGCTCCCCGGGCGTCGGCAATCATCAAGACCTGCCTCCTGTAAACAGCGGCTCCCAGGGAAATGCACCTGCGGCACCCTCGGGATCAGCCATTGGTAAGGCAACCAGTGATTTTCTGAGTGGCCTGCAGCAAGGTGGCGGCGATCTGATGACGCCGGAAGAGCAGGCGGGTCTGGCCCGGGCGGGGGAATCCGTGGGCAAGCTGATTGATGCACTCACCCAGTCTGTAAAGGACTTGCAGGACCAGGGTATCGATGAAATGACCCCAAAACAGGCAGGGGCCGCGATCGGCGCTTTGCTGAAGGATTTGCAGCAGGCGGCGGGGGAGATCGAGGCTGACCTTGGGAGTATTGACCAGGGTGCTGCGCCCATACCCGATGGCAGCGCAATAGCCGCGCTCGAACCGCTGGGCACCATCGAGAAGGAAGTTGGCAGCGATGTGTTGCAGTTGGCGGTGAATGACGACGAGCAATTCGCGGCACTCACCCGGCCGGTGAATGTGTATCGCGACAGCGGTGGCATCCGCTATCGCCTGTGGATGGACAAAGCAGACCTGGCTGAATTTCGTCAGCTCGGCATGCCTTCGGCAGCTGGGGGAGCCGGTGATTCCACCCTGCAATCGATCGATTTACGCAACGCGGTCATTTTCGTCTATGATCGCGATGGCCTGATGCGAGGCGGTGACCAGTGTCGATCTTCGGTACTGCAGTTTCCACCCGATTCGCAACCGACCGCAGCCGGCCACGAGCAGGAGTTCTGGCTCTGGTGTCCACTGGAGCAGCGCTCGCGGATTGACTGAGCAAAGGCCTGCAATTCATCAGGCGCCCAGCTGACTTATTCGGCGCTGCCGACTGTTTGCTACCTGAAGCAACGCCACACCGGCAACACTCCGTTTGGTTTGCCTTCGGTACTACCGCCTTGCGGCGGGCATCTGATGCTTGCTGCTAGGTGCCCCTGCGCCAGCGCAAAGTAAAACTGTGAACCCGTCGACGCTCTCGGTGAAAGCCCATCATGGCCGCCAAATGCCTGTACTAGACTTCGGCAATGGAGTCTTGTGGAGCGCTGCACCATGCCAATACAGCGGTTTGACAAGCGGGTATAACTATTAAGAGAGGGTGTTGAGTATGGGTTTTAGCACTGCGTTGATCGTCGATGATTCCAAGCTGGCACGCATTGCGCTGAAGCGTAAACTTGAACAGCGAGGCCTACAGATTGTAATGGCAGAAGATGCCAAACAGGCGCTTGAACTGCTGCAGAGCAATTCGATAGACATCGTTTTTATGGATCATCTCATGCCGGAGATGGACGGTTTCGAGGCGACGCGGGAAATCAAGAGCAACACCGCGACAGCGCACCTGCCGGTCATCATGTGCAGCGGTAAGGAAAAGCAGGGCTATCTTGAAGAGGCGCGCGCCATAGGAGCGAGTAACGTGTTGCCCAAACCGGCGGAGTCGAATGCCATAGATGCCGTGTTCGCCGAATTGGAACAAGAAGAGTCCGGCGAGCATGCTGCAGAGCTGCTGGAGGCCGGCGCATCCGTCTCCACCGAGTTGGGTGAGGCGGAAGTGTTCGCGTTGATGCAGCCGGTGACCAATCGCCTGGAGGCCCTGGTTGAGCAGTTCGATGCCCTGGCCAAGCATACCGATGAGCGCTTCGTAACAGTCGCCGATACTATACAGGCTTGGTCAGAGCGCGATAGTTCAAAAGCTTCTGTAGATACCGATAGCCTGCAGGCAGCGTGGGATGCGAAACTTGAGCAGCGCATAAATGGGCTGGCACTGCCGGATGCTGAGGCGATGAAAGTGCAACTGGAAGAGAGTCTGGGCAGCAGCCTCCAACGCCAGGTCGAGAGCAAGCTGACCGAGGTCGCAACGGCCCTTGAGCAATTCCGGGCGGAAGCGGGTCAGATGGGTGCTGAGCTGAAAGCCCGCTTCGAGCAATGGCAAGCAGACGCTGAAGCACAAGTCGAGAAACTGGCGGAATTGTCTAAACAGCGTGACGAGGAAATGGCCAGGGTGAGCGAGCAAAATGCACAGGCTCTGCGAACCGACATCGAGCAGCGGGTTGCGGCGTTGGCAGGCGCGGCTGTGGTGCCTGATTGGGATCTTGATGGCTTGCGCTCGTCACTAAAAGCGGAGCTTGCCGAGGAATTGAAAGTCGGGCTCGGCGAGTCCGCTGCTACTGTTGACGCCAAGGATATGGGCGAAAACATCAAGTCTGAGGTTCTCGAGCAACTCAGGGCGGAAATGCCCGCAGCCGCACCGGCGGCGGAGCTGGACTTGGATGCCCTGCGCGAATCCCTGCGAACTGAATTGCTGGCGCAAGTGCAGGCAGGCGACCCGGCCAATATGGCGCAATTTGCTGAGGATAGCCAGGCGCAATGCTCGAACGAGGAATCAAACGCTCCTGAAGGTGTAGACGATGACATTGATGGGGTCGACAGGGCGGTGGTTACACAAGCGCGACAGTTAAAACACGAACTCAAAGCGTTGAAAATGCTGGGCCTGATAAGCGCCATCGTTGCTGCAACTTCGATCGCGCTACACTGGCTCTAATCGATCTATCGCTATCCGCGATGCAGGGTTCTCGCCCCGCGAGTGCTCGGTGGGGGCTCGGTGCGAGGGCATGGCCGTTCGCTATGGCGCGGGAGAAAAGTGCTGCATCGCCTGCACGCTCTGGCGAGAGGCCTGAAATCTATTGCCCACTACAGTAGACGGTAGCGATAAATACAGACCGCCGAATCGGTGCGACATGGCGGCAGCGCGCAGGGACTGAGGGGCAAATGCCGCCACCACTTACCAACCGTGACAGGCGCCTGTTGTAAGCGTAAACCGGCCAGGCACCCGACATTGCCCGATGACCGGTCTGGCGTCCCCCAATAGCTGCGCGGCCCTTCCGGGTATATTAATCTTTCCTTTACGCTCAGGGGTGCTGGCTGCACAACCGGCAGCACGTTGCGCGCCAGCCTAGCCCGCGGGTTGCAGATTTCCCCAAAACATACTTGTTGGCAACAAGCAAGTTATGTATCATGCCCTCTCCAGTTGAAACGAAGGTACTGGCGTGGCCCAGGTTAAGCGCAAAACCCAAGCTGAACGAAGCGATCTATCCGACCGCTTGATGCGTGATGCCGCCATCGAATTAATCGTGGCCCAGGGTACGGCCGCTACCACCCTGAAAGATGTTGGCGAGAAAGCGGGTTACAGCCGGGGGCTCGCAGGCTACCGATTCGGTTCCAAGGATGCGCTGTTCAGCTTTATCGTGCGCTCGCTGGGTGAGGATTGGCTGTACAAACTGACCACCGTGACCGATGGAAAAGTGGGCTATGCGGCAATCTCGGCAGCGACCGACGAGCATTTTCGGCTCTGTGCCGAGAATCCGATTCATGTAAGGGCGTTCTACATGTTGTGGTTCGAATCGGTTTCACCGCAAAGCCAAAGCAAAACCATGATCAACCATATCCACGAGCGTCGATTTCGCGATGTGAAGGGCTGGATCGATGCGGCCGGCGATTCTGTTCAGCGGGTGAATGCCGCCGCCGTAGCACGGCAATTTTGCGCCTCTATCATTGGTATCGTGTATTACTGGTTAGCCAATCCCGATGACTTCGAGATCATTGAAAAGCTGCATAGCGAGTTAAAACACACCATGCGCCTGTTATTGGCGCCGAAGGAGTTGACATGAGTATCCACAAGGTGATGAAGCAAGCCCGGCCCAGGCCTGCGGCTGAGTCCGTGCCGCTGCGGTTTGTCACCGCAGCGAGCCTGTTCGACGGCCATGACGCCTCAATCAATATTATGCGCAGGATGCTGCAGGCCTCTGGCGTTGAGGTGATCCACCTGGCCCACAATCGCTCGGTGGCGGAGATTGTTGAAACCGCGATGCAGGAAGATGCCCAGGGCATCGCCATCAGCTCCTACCAGGGTGGTCATGTCGAGTTTTTCAAGTACGTGGTCGACATGTTGCGGGAAAACGACGCGCAGCATATCCAGGTGTTCGGCGGCGGCGGCGGAGTTATCGTTCCGGCTGAAATCGACGAGTTGCATGCCTACGGGGTGGCCAGAATCTATTCGCCCCAGGACGGCATGAAGTACGGCCTGCAGGGCATGATTGACGACATGATCAGCCGGGCGCGAGCCGCCAGCATGGCTGCGTTCAGTCTGCAGCCACAGGACGCCGAGCGGCGCGACTATCGTCAGTTGTCGCGCCTGATCACGGCGCTGGAGCGGGGTGAAATAGAGCCCACCGCGCTGGAGGCCCTCGCCGCTGGGCGCTCATCGACCGCGCCGGTGTTGGGAATAACCGGAACCGGGGGTGCCGGCAAGTCGTCGTTGACCGATGAAGTGATCCGCCGCTTTCGCGTTGACAGCGGTGACTCGCTGCAGATCGCGATTCTGGCTATCGACCCTACCCGGCGCAAGACCGGCGGTGCGCTGCTGGGCGACCGCATACGCATGAATGCGATCTACCATCCCAATATTTACATGCGCTCACTTGCTACCCGCGGCGTTAGCGGTGAAGTGCCGGTTTGCCTGCCGGATGTGATAGCAGCACTGCGCTGCTACGACTTTGACCTGATCATCGTGGAAACGCCAGGTATTGGCCAGGGCGACGCAGGTCTGGTGCCCTTTGTCGACAAATCGATTTACGTGATGACCCCTGAGTTCGGTGCCCAGAGCCAGCTCGAGAAAATCGATATGCTCGATTTCGCCGACCTCGTGGTAATCAACAAATTTGATCGGCGCGGTGCCGACGATGCCTATCGCGATGTATGCAAACAGGTGCAGCGAAATCGGGTTGCTTTTGACAAGGCGCCCGAACAGATGCCGGTGTTCGGCACGATAGCCTCGCATTTCAACGATGATGGCGTTACTGCCGCCTACCAGGCGCTGCGCGAGATATTGCATGAGAGAGGCATGCGGGATTATCCCTCGCACCTGCCGCAGGTCGATGTTCGCATGTCCTCGGAGAAAACGGTGCTGGTGCCGGCAGACAGGCAGCGCTACCTGTCCGAAATTGCCACTACCATCCGCCAGTATCACGCCCGGGGGGGGCAACAAGCTGCGATAGCCCGTGAGCGACAACAGTTACGCGCAAGCCTGCAGATGCTGGAAAAGTCCGGAAGCGATATCAGCACTACAGGTTTCGAGGCACTGATCCAGGAACGTGAACAGCAACTGGATGCCGCCAGTATAAAGCTTCTGGACAGCTGGCCCGATATCAGTTCTCGCTACATTGGCGAGGAGCGGGTGGAACAGGCCAAAGATGGTCGCGAAATTCGTACCACGCTGGCCCGCAGGAGTTTAGCCGGCAACCTGATTCCCCGCGTCTGCCTGCCGCGCTTCAGCGAGCAGGGAGACCTGTTACGGTGGTTGATGAAAGAAAACCTGCCCGGCTTTTTCCCCTACACCGCTGGCGTTTTTCCGTTCAAGCGCGAGGGTGAAGACCCGGCGCGAATGTTTGCGGGGGAGGGTGACCCTGCACGTACCAATCGTCGTTTCAAGAAACTATCCGAGCATTCCGATGCCAAGCGTCTGTCCACGGCCTTCGATTCGGTGACGCTGTACGGCGCCGACCCGGATTTACGTCCCGACATCTACGGCAAGATCGGCACCTCGGGAGTATCCGTCGCGACGATCGATGATATGAAGGAGCTGTACGATGGCTTTGACCTGTGCGATCCCAAGACCTCGGTATCGATGACGATCAACGGCCCGGCCCCGACAATCCTGGCGATGTTCCTGAACACCGCGATCGACCAGAAAATGGATAAGTTCCGCGAGGAGCAGGGGCGCGAACCCAATCCCGAAGAGGCGGCCGTTATTCGAGCTGGTGCATTGCGCAACGTCCGCGGCACCGTGCAGGCCGATATTCTCAAGGAAGATCAGGGGCAGAATACCTGCCTGTTCTCCACCGAATTCAGCCTGCGGATGATGGGAGACATTCAGCAATACTTCATCGACCATGGCATCAAGAATTTTTATTCGGTGTCGATCTCCGGCTATCACATCGCCGAGGCGGGTGCCAACCCGATTTCCCAGCTTGCCTTCACACTCGCTAACGGTTTTACCTTTGTCGAGGCGTACCTGGCCCGGGGCATGGACATTAACGACTTTGCCTCCAACTTCTCGTTCTTCTTTTCCAACGGCATGGACCCCGAGTACACCGTTATGGGGCGTGTGGCGCGTCGTATCTGGGCGGTGGCGATGCGCGAGCGTTACGGTGCCGGCGACCGCAGCCAGCGGCTCAAGTATCACATCCAGACGTCGGGGCGCTCACTGCATGCCCAGGAAATGGACTTCAACGACATCCGTACAACCTTGCAGGCGCTGCTGGCGATCAACGACAACTGCAACAGCCTGCACACCAACGCCTATGACGAGGCGATTACCACACCCACCGAGAGCTCGGTGCGAAGGGCGCTGGCGATTCAGCACATCATCAACCAGGAGTTTGGCATGGCGAAGAATGAGAACCCCTGGCAGGGCTCTTTCTTTGTCGAGGAATTGACCGACCTGGTGGAGGAAGCCGTGCTGCAGGAGTTCGACCGAATCTCTGAGCGGGGCGGTGTCCTCGGTGCGATGGAAACCGGTTACCAGCGGGGAAGAATCCAGGAGGAGTCGATGCTCTATGAGCACAAGAAGCACGACGGGTCACTGCCGATCGTCGGGGTGAATACCTTCCTTGGCAAGGGCGACGATCAGGTGGAGGAAATCGAGCTTGCCCGGGCGACGGAGTCCGAGAAGAGAAGCCAGATTGAACGCCTGCAGGCGTTCCACGAGGCGCACAAGGCTGGGTCAGCGGATGCGCTGGAGACCTTGAAAACCAGTGTCACCCAGGGTGGAAACGGTTTTGCGGCCCTCATGGACGCGGTGCGGGAGTGTTCCCTGGGTCAAATTACCGAGGCCTTTTTCGAGGTTGGCGGTCAGTACCGGCGCAACATGTAGACCGGCGCGCCGCCAGTAAAGTAACCCACGCTGTTGCTGGCGGCGGCTGCAGGCTCTGGCCTGGACCGCTCAAAATACCGAGACTCCGAACAGAAGCGGGTGAAACATCACCAGGGCGAGATACAGCAGCACAGTGAGTGCTAACAGGAAAGCTTCCCTGCCGGCGCTTTGCGGCGCGATGGGGGGAGGGGCCGGGCGTCGATTGGTGGACCACATATTGAATACCGAATACACTGCGAAACTGCCAAACAGCAGCAACGACGCAAGGTCACCGTTGTTCACGAGATGGATTATCGCCCACAGCAAGGTGCCCCAAGCCATGGGGTTGCGGGTGACCATTTTGAGCCGGCTCGGTGTGTTGGCGGCAATCACGCCGTACAGCGCAGGGAGCATGAAAAACGGCGCCACTGCCCTTCCCCAGCCGGGAGCCTGCCACAACTCGACATAGCTTGTCCGCGAATAACCCCAGGCGACCAGAACCAGGCCTATCAGGGCAAGCAGCGAATAGACCATTTTGTACTTGAGTTCACCAACACGGTCTATCAGGTGCTGGCGCTGTACTCGAAGGCTTGAGAAGCAATGCACGCCGAAGAACAGCAATAGCCCGATGAGTAGAATTCCCATGGTTTACAACCCCTTTCTGGAAAGTGGGGTATATGGTGCGCGGTAAGTTACCGGCTGTCAAAAACGGGTTGTTACCGGGGCTGCCCGCCGCACAGACCGCCGGCGACCAGGCGCCGGGTATCTGAAAAGTCAGCGCCGAATTCGGTGACCTATGGCGGCTAATCGCGGGTTGAGGCGCTTTTTCCTGCGGCGCCGGGCATTCGATTGAGAGCGGCGCATTATCAGTGCTCTACAAAAGCCCTCTCGATGACGTATTGGCCAAGCACGCCGTTGCGGGTTTCCCGAAACCCAAGGCTGTCCAGCAGAGTGCAGCTCTCCTTGAGCATTGCCGGGCTGCCGCAGATCATAAAGCGATCATCTTCAAGGTTGGGTTCGGGCATACCAAGATCCCGGCAGAGTTTGCCGCTGGCGATCAGGTCGGTGATACGGCCGTTATTGCGAAAGGGCTCGCGGGTCACGGTGGGGTAGTAGAGCAGTTTTGCTTTCACCTCATCGCCAAAGTACTCGTTGTCCGGCAACTGCGCGGTGATGGTGTCAGCATAGGCCAGTTCCCGCACGTAACGACAGCCGTGGGTGAGCACAACCCGGTCGAAATTCTGGTAGATTTCCGGATCCTTGATGATGCTTATGAACGGCGCGAGGCCGGTTCCGGTGCTCAGCAAATAGAGATTGCGACCCGGCAACAGGTGGTCTTGCACCAGCGTGCCGGTGGGCTTGCGGCTAACCAGTATATCGTCCCCCGGCTTGATGTGCTGTAAGGCGGACGTCAGCGGGCCGTCCGGGACCTTGATGCTGAAAAACTCCAGGCAATCCTCGTAGTTAGCGCTGACAATGCTATAGGCGCGCAGCAATGGACGTTGGTCGGCCTGGCGCAGGCCGATCATGGTGAAGTGGCCGTTCTTGAAGCGAAAGCCCGGATCCCGGGTGGTGGTAAAGCTGAACAGTGTGTCGGTCCAGTGGTGAACGCTGAGCACTTTTTCCGTTGCGAGATTGGACACGGTTCGACTCCGCTAGCAAACATGAATGAGTGGACGATACCGATAAACTAAATAGAGATAAAATGGTTATTAATGATATAGTTTAGCTGTTTTATAGATATAGCTATTTTCAGTCCATAGGCATATCGGGAATCACCATGCGCTACAGCCTGCGGCAGTTGGAAGTTTTTTTGGCCATTGCCCGGCATCACAATATCACCCGGGCTGCCGACAGTCTGTCGATGTCGCAGTCGGCCGCGAGCAGCGCGCTGCGTGAGCTGGAGCAGCACTTCGCTATCCAGCTATTCGACCGTCGGGGCAAGCGATTGCAAATCAATGAAATGGGACGCTCGCTGCGCCCCATGGCCCAGGCTTTGCTTGATCGAGCACAGGAGGTTGAGCGGCTACTGGCGCGACAGGGTGGTATGGGTGAGCTGAAAATTGGCGCCACAATGACTATAGGCAATTATCTCGCGGTGGAACTGATCGCCCGCTTTATCCGGCAGTACGGCGGTGAAGTCAGTCTAAACGTGGCCAATACCGCCGAGATCGCACGCAGGCTCTGCAATTTCGACCTCGATGTGGGCATGGTGGAAGGTGAACTGCGGCATCCGGAGCTGGAGGCCCTGCCGTGGCGGCGAGACGAGTTGGTGGTGTTCTGTGCCCCCGGGCATCCGCTGGCGCGGGCGGGGCAACTCAGTGATCAAGACCTGCTGGCGGCACACTGGATATTGCGCGAGCCCGGTTCCGGCACGCGCCAGGCCTTTGACCGGGCGATGGCAGGTATATTGCCCAACCTGGAGGTGTTGCTGGAGTTGCAGCATACCGAGGCGATCAAGCGGGCCGTGGAAAAGCAGCTGGGTATTGCCTGCTTGTCACGCATCGCCCTCGAGGATGCTTTTGCCGCCGGCCGGCTGGTGCCCCTGGCGGTGCCGCAGCGCCAGTTCGGTCGCCAGCTTTACCTGGTGTTGCATCAGCAGAAGTTTCGCAGCGCCGGTATCGAAAGCTGGCTGAATTTGTGTCGCGCCAGTGCGCAGGTAGATAGAAGCGCGCTTCAGTGACAAACCAACCAGGTTTTTAGCAATCTGTCAGGAAGGCGTATCCATCACCGGCAGTGAGCCATATTGCTCGAGGAATTTGTGAATCTGCTCGAAGGCTTCCTTGGCTTCAGGCAGGCCACTTTCAAAAAACTGCCACACGTGAATCATATGGGGCCAGGTCTGCAGTACTGCGGTGGAGCCGTGGGCGCAGGCCTTGTTGACATAGCGGCAGGCGTCGTCCAGCAGCATTTCTGCGTCGCTGGCCTGCACCAGGGTGGGGGGCAGGCGCGACAGGTCGCCAAAGGCGGGTGATACCAGCGGGCTGCTCGGCGGTATCCGGCTGCTGAACCAACCTGCCCACCACAGCAACCATTTGGGTACCCGAAGGAAGCGGCCGAACTGGGGGCCCAGCATTGGGTCTGTCGCCAGGTTGCTGGACCATGACGGGCTGCTAAAGGTGCTGTCGGTAGCCGGAGAGAGTGCGATGACGGCATCCGGTGGACGCAACTGTTGATCACGAATCCAGGCGGAAAGCGCCAATACCAGATTGCCACCGGCAGAATCGCCCGCCGTGTAAATCAAGTCGGCGGGCTCCCGGCCGGCGGGGCCGTGATTGATAATCCATTGGTAGGCAGCCCGGCAATCCTCTATTCCATCGCGCCGACTGTGTTCTGGCATCAGGCGATAATCGACTGCCAGTACCGCGCCACTGATCATGTTGGCGAAGCGGGTGGTGATGGCCCGGTGGCTCAGGGAACTGCCCATGATCCACGCGCCCCCGTGGATATATAGCATGCGTCGCCGGCTGTCGGCGCCCGCGGCAACCACCCATTCGCCCTTAACCGCGCCGTCGTTCCAGGGCATGATTTCGCCATCAAATTCGACGTTGCGACCAAACCCATCCATATGATTGCGGCCCAGGGCAAGATGTTGTGTGGGCGGAACGCCGTGCACCATTTCCGAAAAGCCGCTCAGCGACTTGACGATGGCCCGGTGTTCCGGGCTGGGTGGACGGTTGGAAAAGGGCTCGGGGCGGGGGTGATCATACAGGCTCAGATCCTCGCCACGCAGGTAAAAATGGGTAATTGCCCAGGTGACAAATGCGAGGCCGATAATCCAGCTCATAGTGAATGGTTTCCCGTGGCTGCAGTTGAATGAGGCGCGATTTTCAGGGCTTTCATTATTGTTGCGAAGGACCCTGTGAGCAACAGTCCGCCGGATATGCCCCCAACAAACACCGTGGTTGCATGATGCCTGGCGGGCTCAATGCCCGCTTGCACGGCGGGCCTGCACCAGGGCGCTGTCCGGCATTTTTCTGCCGGGGGCTTGCCTGGATTCGAGCGCCCGCAAAACCACGGCGTCGCGCTGGTAGATATCGGGTGCAAAAATTATTGATCCATCGGCCTCGGCTTTGGTTGTCCAGTAGAGCAGGGCGACCGGGAAACCCTCCGGCAGGTACTGGCGCCGGGTCTTGCCGCTGGCAAGAACCGACCGTATATGGGCATCCCCGGTCTCATCGTTGAGGCCAAGCAACAGTTTGGCCAGGGAATAGGGTCGCGCGACCCGGATACAACCTGAGCTGAAGGCGCGATTCGATCGCCCGAAAAGGTTTTTGTTCGGTGTGTCGTGCAGGTAGACCAGATGCTTGTTGGGGAAAATAAATTTTACAGTCCCCAGTGCATTCCAGGGGCCCGGTGTTTGCCGGATGACGTAGGGGAGAGGCTTCTCCGGGTAGGGTCGCCAGTCGATGCTTGCCGGGTCAACGGGCTCGCCCCGGTAGGTGAACAATTGCATATGATGGCGCTGCAGGTAGCTGGGATCACGCTTGATCGCCGGGACTACATCCTCGGTCGCTACCGTGGGTGGCACTATCCAGCTCGGGTTCCATTCAAGGTAGGTGATTCGGCTCGTCAGAACCGGTGTCTGGCGGAAGGGCTTGCCCACCTGAATCGGTGAAGACCAGGAGACAACATCGTCCTGTATCAGAAAAATCTTGTAGGCGGCGATATCTACCAGCAGATAATCGCCTTCGAGGTCGCCCAACAGCCAGCGCATCCGCTCGAGATTGGCGCGAATCTGGTCAATCTTGAAATCCACCGGCTGCACCAGTGCTGACAGGGTTTGGGGCCCGATGATCCCGTCCTCGGGCAGCAGGTGGCGCTTTTGGAAACGCTTCAGCGCGGCTACCAGTTGCGGATCGTATACCGGGTTGTCTAGCTCCGCGGGGCTCGGGTAATAATCACCGGTAATGGCGAGGCGGCGCCGCAACTGTGGCACGGCAGGGGTGCTTTCACCAGGGCTTATAGCCGTCGCGCTGATGACCGGGGGCCATCCCCCTGCTGCCTGGATCGAGCGATAGCGCGCGAGCCCGAGCCTGAGTTGCCGATAAAGCGCCTGTTGTGGGCGAGCTGCCCGCAAAGCAGCAGTTATGTCGCGGTTGGTAATTGCCTGGGCTGCCTGCAAAACGATTCCTGCACTGCCCTTTCTGCCGATATTCCAGTCCGCGTGCACCGTGCGGGGGTCGATTTTGCCTGAATGCAGGTGATTGAGCAGGGAGAGGAACCCAACGCTGATGGCAATATCGTGAGCGACCGGATCCCGCGACGACCCAGTGGCCGGGACTGGTGGACGGTAGTCTGCGGTGTTCAGTCCATCGAGGTAGCTTTCCTCTATCCCAATCTGGAGTTGCTGGTAAAGCTCGGGGTCTGTCCAGATCAATTTCTGATCCGCCGCACGATAGAGGGCAGTGACGCTCTCCTCGAGTGGCAGGGCCGCATTGGGTGCCATGTTCCTGAGTACCCGCGCGATGTCATCTGGCGATACGCTCTCAGCAAGGCACAACGCACTCGCGCTCCAGAACAGCAGCACCCAGTGAGCACCTTGTCGCAAAATCATCATCAAACCAGCATACCCATGGTTATTACCTATTGAAGGTTTTTCAGCGTGATATAGAATACCCGTATATATTTCAGTGATAGCCCGTTTGCGAGCCCCTCATTCATGATTGTATCCTGTCTAAACAGTTTTAGGCACGGGTGTGGTGTTGTAACAATTGCATACGCGTGTTTGTTCAGCGTTGCTGCTTGTGCCAATACTGCCCCCTCCACAGCAGGTAAATCTGAGCGTAGTATCGCTTTATATCACACCCACACCGGAGAGCGACTCGAGGTGGTGTATTACCGCAATGGGCAATACCGCAAAGCCGCGCTCGCCAAGATCAACCATTTTCTGCGTGATTTTCGCACTGGCGACAAGGCGGAGGTCGATCCCTCAACGTTGGATATCGTGCACGATGTCCAGCAGCGGGTAGGCTACAAGGGCGAGGTGCATATCGTATCGGCCTATCGCAGCGAGAAAACCAACGAAATGCTGCGCCAGCGCAGTGCCAACTCGGGGGTGGCAAGGAAGAGCCAGCACATTGAAGCCAAGGCGATCGACTTTCGTTTGCCCGGTGTCGATACCAGGCGAGTCCGCGATGTCGCCGTAAATCTCCAGCGTGGCGGTGTCGGCTACTACCGTAAGTCAGATTTCATTCATGTCGATAGTGGCCGGGTCCGCTACTGGTAAGCAGATTACCTATCGATCTTCCCTTCGATCCCGGTGCCCACCGGTAAAATCGGGCAATTGATGGTGCCGGGCAAAGTATTGCCTGGCCTATGGATTGCGCTCCACACCCTGTCTCAAAATGGAATTGCCGCGTCCGAAAACGTATCGGCTGCGTAGTGTCGGCATGGCAAAATTGTATGCTATTTTACCGCTGGTGTTGACTTCGGCCCTCGTCGCCTGCACAGGGGCGCCTCCCTATGAAGGAGCGCGGTCGGACCACTTTGATGGCAAGCGCTTCAGCAACCGTGATAATTCTGACAAGACGGCCTGGGAGCTGTTGCAATTTGGCTGGGGTGCGCTGTTCCATGCAAGCCAGTGGCCAGATCATGTCGAAATCCAGCCGGGGACCATTGCCGAGGAACGGGTATACCGCGGGATCTCGGTTACCTATATCAACCATTCCACGTTTCTCCTCCAGGTGGATGGGATCAACATCCTCACCGACCCGATCTACTCCAGGCGCGCCAGTCCGTTTCAGTGGCTGGGACCGGAGCGCGTGCACGAGCCAGGAATCGCAATGGCCGACTTACCGCCCATCGATCTCATACTGATCAGTCACAATCATTACGATCATCTCGATGAAACGAGCTTGCAGCGGTTGGCTGTCCGCCAGCAGGTGCCGCCGATGATTCTGGCCGGCCTCGGCAACGGCCGGTATTTCTCCAGTATGGGTTTGCGGCGATTCCACGATATGGACTGGCGCGATAGCTTTGAGATGCAAGGCGTCGAGATCCTCTTCACCGAATGCAGGCACAGTTCCGGCAGGGGTATGAGTGACCAGAAGAAAACCTTGTGGGGTTCCTTCGTTATCAAGACCAGCCGCGGTAGCATCTACTTTGCCGGCGATACCGGATACGGGCCGCATTTCATTGACGCAGCTCTGATGCATGGGCCTTTTGCCCTGTCCTTGCTGCCGATCGGCGCCTATGAGCCCCGCGATTTTATGGAGGCGGTACACCTGAACCCTGCCGATGCCGTGCAGGCGCATCTGGACCTGTCAAGCGAGCAGAGCATCGGCATTCATTTCGGTACTTTCCAACTGACCTACGAGGCGATCGACCAGCCGTTGATAGACTTGCGGGCAGCATTGCGAGACAGGGCTGTTGATGACGGCACCTTCCTGACGCTGGCGCCGGGGGAATCCCATGCGATTGCGCCCAATTGAGTGCGGGGCTGATACCAAACAAGGCTTAATGATTAAGAGGACGACACCATGCGGGCAATTATGATTAGCGGCGCGGAAAAGACGGCCGTTGAAGTTGAAATTACCTCCCGGGATGATCTGGAGGCAGCGATCGGCCATGCCAGTATCATTGCCGATGACATCGATTCCGATAATGCGGTGTACTTTGACGAGGATTGCTTCTTGCGGGGCACCGAGGGGCGTTTCGTGCTGGACACCTTGCCACCGATAGCGGGCAAGGCAGTGGTGATGGGTCGGGCACATGGCGACCAACTGGCTGCCACCGCGTTGACTCTTGCAGAGCTTCTGGGCCGGGTCAAGTTTACCTGAGTGCTGGCATTCGTCTACTGGCAGGCGCTGTTAGCCGGAAAAGGCCGCCCTGGCTTTAGCGATCCTATGCCATGGCGAGCGGGTCTGCCGTGCTAATCGAGAGCGGCGTAGACCAGTGATTCCAGTTGGCCGCGAAAGTTGTAGGTGTTGGAGGGTATCAGCTGTGTTAAGAAAATGACGATCAGCTGCTCGTGGGGATCTATCCAGAACAGCGTGCTGGCCAGGCCTCCCCAAAAATAGCTGCCCTCGCTGGCGGGATAGCCATTCCTCACGGGATCGACCTTTTGCGCAAATCCGAGGCCGAAGCCAATGCCCTCGTAGGCTGTTTCACTGAAGCTGCCCATGGCGAACTGTGACATATCCGTGCCATTGGGCAAGTGATTGCGGTGCATGTAGGCAAGGGTGCGGGAGCCGATAATACGCTGGCCATCGAGGCTGCCGCCGTTATACAGCATCTGGCAAAAACGGAAGTAATCGTGCAGGGTTGAGACCAGGCCTCCACCGCCGGAGAGAAAGCTGCGCTCGGCAAACTGGCTGGCCTGGCTGTCGTCCTGAAGTACCATTCTTCCACTCGCGTCGCGCAGGTAGCAACTGGCAAAGCGGTCGAGCTTGTCCGGGGCGATTTCGAAAGCGGTATCGACCATCCCCAGCGGGTCGAAGATATTTTCCTGCAGGTAGTCGGCAAAGCTCATGCCGCTGATTAGCTCCACCAGGTAACCGAGCACATCGGTGGAGACCGAATAATTCCAGCGCTCCCCCGGGGAAAATTCCAGCGGCAGCTCGGCCAGCTGTTCAATCATGGTTTGCAGCGTGTAACCGGGTTTGACCAGGCCGACGCCTTGCTTGCGATAGGCGCGGTCGATGTTGGTTGCCCGCATGAAATCGTAGGTGAGGCCCGAGGTGTGCATCAGCAGGTCGCGCACGGTCATCGGGCGTCTGCAGGGAGTGGTGTCAAACAGCGGCCAGCAACCTCCCTTGCGCACAGCCAGCTTCTCCCAACTGGGAATGTAACGATGCACAGGGTCGTTCAGTGCCAGCAGGCCCTCCTCGTAGAGGCGCATGATCGCCAGTGAGGTGATGGGCTTGGTCATCGAATAGATGCGAAAAATCGTGTCTTCGGTCATTGCCACCCCGCGCTCGACATCGCGCATACCCAGTGCCTCGATATAGCAGGGCTGACCGCGGCGGGCGACCAGTGTGAGGCAGCCGGGTATTTTCCCCGGAGTGATGTACTGTTGTTGCAGGTGGCTGCCAATCCGTGCCAACTGGGCACTGTCCATGGCAACGGCATGCGGTGATACGCGCTTCATAGTGGATTCCATGTGGCTGCACCGCCATATCTCACCGATTCGGCGGTCTGTATGCATCGATACCTTCTACCCTTGGCACCCCTGGTCCATTCGGTAATGCCTCATCGGAGCCCTAACCCCTGCGTTCGAATTACAACTATTGCTGCGCTGCAAAGGGGGAGTCTGCGGTTTCCTTCTCAAACGCCGTGGCCAATGCCGCATTAAGGCCTTCCCGCAGTCTCTCCTTGGTCTGTTGGTGTGCATGCATGTCAAGTTTGCCGAGGTCCTCGGCCATTGCGATAGCGCGGGGCAAGAGCTCATCCGCGTCCACGGCCTCGTCGAGGTAACCTACCGCTATGGCCGCATCGGCATCGTAAATTCGCGCCAGGCTAACTGCGTTGTTGAGATGCACACCGGCGATACGCGCCCGCGCCAACTCGATACCGAACCATGGCAGGGACATGCCAATAGCAACCTCGTTGAGACCTATTTTAAAGTTCCCCCGGGTGCCGATGCGGTAGTCGGCCGACAACAGCAACAGCGCACCCATCGCCAGGGCATGACCGCTTACTGCGAGAATCACCGGCGTTTGAAAATTCAGCAGCCGCTGCGACAGGTCTGCGCCACCGCGCAGCAGATTCATCATCTCATCACCGCCGCCTGCCATAACGGTCAGGTCAAAGCCGGCAGAGAATTTGCCAGGTCTGCCGGCAATGATAACGACCTTACCGGCCTTCTCGGCGGTATCGAGCGCCTCCGCGATCTCTGCCAGCATGGCGAAACCGAGCGCGTTGGCCTTGCCGTCGTCCAACTGAATCAGGGTGTAGTGCGCTTCTTCTACCACTTTAACAATGTCGGTCATGGGGAGGTTCCTTTAATAGGTTTTCGGTTAAGTGCTGGGGGTACGATTTGTTGGAATTCAAGTCAAGCTCAAATATTCAGGCAGATCTTGCCAAAGTGCTGTTGCGACTCCTGTCGGCGAAAAGCGTCTGCGATCTCGGCCAGGGGAAAGCTGCTGTCGATCTCGGGTACGATGCCGCAGGCCTCGATGGCGTTGATCATATCCAGTTGCTGCGCCCGCGAGCCGACGGTGATCCCGCTGAGAACGGCGTTTTTCTGGAGCAGCGCAGCAGTAGGGATCTCGCCACTGATGCCGGACAAAACCCCAATGAGTGAGATGTGGCCACCCATACGAACTGCCCTGATCGATTGCGGCACGGTGCCGGCACCACCGATCTCAATCACCACGTCGACCCCGACGCCGTCGGTCAATTGCAGTACCCGCTCACCCCAGTCGGGATGCTGTTTGTAGTTGATCAACTTATCTGCACCCAGTTGCTCGAGCCGCTCGAGTTTTTCGTCGGAAGAGGAGGTTGCAATGACCTGGCACCCGGCGCTCTTGGCAAACTGCAGGGCGAATACTGATACGCCGCCACTGCCTTGCACCAGCACGGTGTCGCCTGGCTTTACCCTTGCTTCAACCATCAATGCGCGCCAGGCGGTCAGGGCCGCGCAGGGCAGAGTCGCCGCCTGCTCAAAGCTGTAGGCAGCGGGAATTCGGGTGAAGGCTGTGGCGGGTTTGGTAACGACCTGGGCTGCGAAACCGTGGCTCATATCGCCGGGAACATCCTGCAACTTGGCAACGCTGTCGGCCCGGCCGTCCTGCCAGTAGGGAAAAAAACAACTCATCACCCGATCGCCGACCTTGAACTCGCTGACATCGGGGCCGACGGCCTCTACTATACCGGCGCCGTCCGACATGGGTATACGGCCGTGTACAGTGGGTATAAGGCCCACCACCACCGCGTAGTCATGAAAATTGAGGGAGCTGGCGTGGTTGCGGATACGGATTTCTCCGGCCATTGGGGCCACCGGCTCGATCCCGGTCAGGGCGAGTTGTTCGAGCCCGGCGGGTTGTTTCAGGATAATCGCTTGCACTATGCGCTCCTTGTTGGTTAAAGATTGGCTGGGGCCCAGGTGCACCAGCCTGGCCCGATTACGTGGTCAATTCGCGTGAGCTTTCCCTGCGATACTTCGAATGCGCTCCACCACCGATTTCAGCCCGTTGCCCCGCATTGGACTGAGGTGTTGCAGCAGTTCCAGTTGCGAGAAGTAGTCTTCTATCGGGAAATCCAGTATCTGTTGGGGATGTTTGCCATTGTAGGCGCATAGCACGAGCGCCAGCAGGCCGCGCACGATATGGGCATCGCTATCGACTTCGAATTGTAAAATCGTGTTGTCGCCGTCGGTTCCCTCAGCCGCCGGGGCTGCACTAGAGTTGACGTTGATCCAAACCTTGCTCTGGCAGCCCTTGACCAGTCGATCGTCGGTTTTTAGTTCCTCGGGCATGGGCGGCAGTTGCTTGCCCAGGTCAATGATATAGCGATAGCGATCTTCCCAACCGTCGAAAAAGCCCAGCGTCTCTACAACGTCTTCAGCAGATATTTCAGTGCCGAAAGGCATCTCGGTTGCGGCCATTTGTCGGGTCCCGGCGTGCTGATAGGTGGGCGGTGCGAGAGTGTCGGGTTGCACCAACGGGGCATTATAGCGCGATTCAGGCCATGGGTGGTCAAGGTGCAGGGGTTGCAGTATCTATTCAAGCGCGCACGATCAGTAGAACATGCCGGTTTCGAGCTGCGCTTCCTCCGACATTCGCTCCCTGGACCAGGGAGGGTCGAACACCAGTTCCACCGCGACGGATTTCACGTTGGGTACCATGGCTACCCGATATTCGACGTCGCCAACTAACACCGGGCCCATGCCGCAGCCCGGCGCCGTGAGTGTCATGTCTATCGCGACATGTTTGCCAGCCTGATCGATATCGACTTTGTATATCAGGCCTAGATCGACCAGGTTGACCGGGATCTCAGGGTCGTAAATGGTTTTCAGGGCATCCCAAACCTGCTGCTCAAGAATCTGGTCGTCTTTGGGCTCCGCAAAATGCAGTTGCTGGGGTTCCAGGCCCAGGGCATCGGCGTCGGTGCCATCCACCCGCGCCATGTTTCCGTTGTGAGTCACGGTATAGTTACCCCCGAGCGCCTGGGTAATGGTTACGAAGGTATCACGGGGAATCACAATCGGTGTGCCCACTGGCACCAGTCGGGCCGGGCAATCGCGCCGGGTCACTACAACCGATCTCTCCATCAGGGCTGGGCCTCGCTTATGCTGAAGCTCTCGCCGCAGCCGCAGTAGTCCCCGGCGTTGGGGTTCTGGAATTGCAATTCGCGATTGAGACCATTGCGCACATAGTCGATGACGGTGCCCTGCAGGTAGGGCAGGGCTGCCCGGGCGATATAGAGCCTGACGTCGCCATCGAGCCGCACGGCCAACGAGTGCTCCGGCGCCTCATCGACGAGGTCGAGTACGTACATGTAGCCGGTGCAGCCGCTCTCTTTCAGGCTCAGGTACACTGCGGCGTGCCCGGCCTGCTGGCATTGTTGCAGGAAGTGCCGCCTGGCTGTATCGGTGACAGAAACGGGTTGGTGTGGATCGACAATTTCGACTGACATGGTATTCATTCACCCCCTATAGGAACGTCTGCACCTTGCGCAGGGCTGAAAACAGCTGTTCCACTTCGTCGTGCGTATTATATATGCTAAAGGAAGCACGCACAGTCCCTGGAATTGCCAGGTAGTCCATGATCGGTTGGGTGCAGTGATGGCCGGTTCTCACGGCCACGCCTTGCTGATCCAGCAAGGTACCGACATCGGCCGGGTGCGCTCCTTGAAGCAGGAAGCTGAGTACGCTGGTTTTATTTCTGGCCTTTCCTACCAGTGTCAAGCCTTCGAAGTCCGCAGCCAATTCCAGGGCGTGGTCCAGAAGCCCGGCCTCATGGCGTGCCGTGGCGTCACGATCAAGGCTGTTAAGGTAGTCGACAGCGGCAGCCAGGCCAATGGCCCCGGCAATGTCCGGCGTACCTGCTTCGTACTTGTAGGGCAAGCGATTATACACGGTGCCCTCAAAACTAACCGTCTCGATCATTTCGCCGCCTCCCTGGTAGGGCGGCATTGCCTCGAGCCACTCGCGCTTGCCGTAAAGAACCCCGATGCCGGTGGGGCCAAACAGCTTGTGTCCTGAGAAAGCGTAAAAGTCTGCATCCAACTCCTGCATGTCTACGGGCCAGTGCGACACGGCCTGGGCTCCATCGATCAATACCGGGGCACCCGCACCATGAGCGAGGGCGATGATTTCCTCTATGGGGTGGATAGTGCCCATTGAATTGGAAACATGCTCGACAGCCACCATGCGAGTACGCGGGCCCAGCAGCCGCCGGTAGGCCCGCATATCAAGCTCGCTCTGTTCGGTGACCGGAATCGGTATTACCCTGGCTCCTGTGCGCTGCGCCGCCATCTGCCAGGGCACGATGTTTGAGTGGTGAGCCATGCCGGATACCAGGATTTCGTCGCCCGGCGCAAACTTTGCCGTGCCAAAACATTGCGCCACCAGGTTAATGGCCTCGGTGCAACCCCGGGTCCATATTATTTGCTCGGGCGCGGGTGCGTTGATGAAGTTCTGGATGGTAGCCCGGGCGCCTTCAAAGGCCATGGTGGCCCGATCACTGAGGGTGTGGGCGCCCCTGTGCACATTGGCATTATCGTGACGGTAGTAGTGGCTGATCGCTTCGATCACCTGGTTGGGTTTTTGTGTGGTCGCGGCATTGTCGAGATAAACCAGGGGCCTGCCGTTGATCGTCTCCCGCAATATCGGGAAGTCGAGTCGCAGGGTTTCTACGTCAAAGGCTGGCGCCACTATCGAGGGGGCCCGGCTCACGGCAGGTGCCTTGCAAGACGCGGGTCGCGGCCAAACCAGTGGCCCATCAACGGCCGCAACTTCTGCTGAATGGGCTCATGATCGATATCGTTTATCAACTCGTTGATAAAGCCAAAGCTGAGGATGACCTCTGCCTCCTTGCGATCGATGCCCCGCGACTGGAGATAGTAAAGCGCTTTCTCGTCGATCTGGCTGACGGTCGCACCGTGGGCACAGCGCACATCGTCTGCATAGATTTCCAGTTCCGGCTTGGTATAGACCTCGGCGGAGTCGCTCAACAGCAAATTGCGGTTGCTGAGTTCGGCGGCGGTCTTCTGCGCATTGGGATGAATATGGATGCGCCCGTTGAACACTGCCCTGGCTGCATCGTCGACAATACCCCGCACGATTTCGGTGGTAGTGCCGAGGGGTTGCTCATGTTCTACCGTCGAATGAATATCAATGTGCTGTTGGTTCTTGCACAGGTACACACCATTAATACCGGCTTCACTGCCAGGCCCCTGGTGTTGCACCCGCAGGTCGAGGCGCTTGAGCTGGCCGCCCATGCCCAGTAAAAACGATTTAAATTTGGCATCGCGCTGTAAACTGGCGTAGATACCGCCAATGTGAATGGCGTTCTCCTGCTCGAGCTGCAGGCGGTAGTGCGTCAGTCGTGCAGCGGCGCCAAGTTTGAGCTCGGTCACGCCGTTGACAAAGCTATTTTGCCTGCCGTCGTCACTGGCGAAATGCTCGATCACAGTAGCGCTCACATTTTCGTCGACAACCACCAGCAAGCGCTGGCGCACTGAAAACGGCTGGGGCCCCGGCCGGGTCAGGTGCACAATGTGTATCGGTAGCGGATCGTCCTCCGCCACATGGAGCAGTACGCCCTCCTCGAGCCAACTGCCGTTCAGGGCTACAAATGGATTGCGGCTGTCGCTGGCGAGTGTTCCCAGGTGCTCGGAGATCAGTGCCTGCTGCTGTTCGTCGGCCTCGGAAAAGCACACCAGGCTGTTTCCGTCTGCCAACTGCCGGTGGCAAAGTTCCGGCGCCAGCTCGCCGTTGACGAATACCAACCGGTGGCAGTCCAACCCGTCGACCTGGTATTGACTAGCCTCGAAATCAGCCCCGTCGGCCCCGCCAAAACGGAGGTAATCCGATTCCGCAAGGGGCGCCAGAGTGGTGTATTTCCAGTCCTCCGTTTTGCGATCAGGCCACTTGCAGGCAAGCCATTCTGCCTGGTTGGCTTCACGAAACGGCTGCAGCCAGGCCGGCCCCCGAAACTGCTGCGCCAGCGCTACGGCGGCGGATTGGTCGAAAGCCCCCATCAGGCGACCTCGCTCTCTAGCCACGCGTAGCCCTTGCTCTCCAATTCCAGGGCAAGTTCCTTACCGCCGGACCTGACGATGCGACCATTGGCTAACACGTGCACAAAGTCGGGCACGATGTAGTTCAGCAGGCGCTGGTAGTGGGTCACCAGGATGAAGGCGTTGTTCGCATTGCGGCTGGCGTTAACCCCGGCTGCCACCACCTGCAGGGCATCGATATCCAGGCCGGAGTCGGTCTCGTCGAGTATCGACAGCGTCGGTTCCAGCATCATCATCTGGAGGATTTCGTTACGCTTTTTCTCGCCACCGGAGAAGCCCTCGTTGACCCCCCGCTTGAGGAAATCCGTGGCTAGGTTAACTTCCTGGCAGGTCTGGCGCGCCTTCTTCATGAAGTTGACGGCATCGTAGGCGGGCAGGCCACGGTATTCCCGGATGGCGTCCACTGACGCCTTGAGGAACTCCATATTGCTGACCCCAGGGATTTCCACCGGGTATTGAAATGCTAGAAACATTCCCGCGCGGGCACGCTCTTCAGGGTCCAGCTGAAACAGGTCTTTGCCATCGAACGTGGCCGAGCCGCCAACCACTTCGTAGCCGGGTCGACCGGAAAGAACGTATCCCAGGGTACTTTTGCCGGAGCCGTTGGGCCCCATAATGGCGTGCACCTCTCCGGCTCCAACCTCCAGGGACAAACCGTTGAGTATGTCTTTACCTTCTACCTGAACGTGCAAATCCTTGATCGATAACATGTTGGACGGGCTCTTGCCTTCGTGGTTAATAATTGCTGCCGGGTTGGCGGGCGCTTAAGTCGTCAGGGCTAGCCAACCGACCCTTCGAGGCTGACCTCAAGCAATTTGCCAGCCTCGACGGCAAACTCCATCGGCAGCTCCTTGAATACCTCCTTGCAAAAACCATTGACGATCATTGACACGGCCTTTTCCGCATCGATGCCCCGCTGTTGGCAGAGGAACAATTGATCTTCGCTCACTTTCGACGTGGTGGCCTCGTGCTCAACCACGGCGCTGGGGTTCTTGCTTTCGATGTAGGGAAAAGTGTGTGCGCCACACCGGTCACCGATCAATAGCGAGTCGCATTGCGTGTAATTACGCGCACCACTGGCTCGCGGGTTCATGCGTACCAGGCCGCGGTAGGTGTTTTGGCTTTTGCCCGCCGAAATCCCCTTGCTGATGATGGTCGAGCGCGTGTTCTTGCCCATATGGATCATCTTGGTGCCGGTGTCTGCCTGCTGGAAATTGTTGGTTAAGGCTACCGAGTAGAATTCGCCGACGCTGTCATCGCCGCGCAGAACCACCGAGGGGTATTTCCAGGTAATTGCAGACCCTGTCTCGACCTGAGTCCACGAAATGCGAGCGCGGTGGTGGCAAACACCGCGCTTGGTTACGAAGTTGTAGATACCGCCGTTACCCTGCTTGTCGCCGGGGTACCAGTTTTGAACGGTAGAGTACTTTATCTGCGCGTCGTCCAGGGCCACGAGTTCCACCACGGCGGCATGAAGCTGGTTTTCATCCCGCATTGGCGCGGTGCAGCCCTCGAGGTAACTGACGTGGCTACCCTCATCAGCGATGATCAGGGTGCGCTCGAACTGCCCTGTATTGGCCTCGTTGATACGGAAGTACGTTGACAGCTCCATGGGGCAGCGTACGCCCCTGGGGATGTAGACAAATGACCCGTCGCTGAAAACAGCGGAGTTGAGCGCTGCATAAAAATTGTCACGACGCGGTACGACGCTGCCCAAATACTTTTTCACCAGCTCCGGATAGAGATGCACGGCCTCGGAGATAGAGCAGAACAACACGCCAGCTTCCTGCAGTTTTTTCTTGAACGTGGTGCCGACCGAGACCGAATCGAACACGACATCGACCGCGACACCGGCAAGTGCCTCCTGCTCGTGAAGGGGAATGCCGAGCTTTTCGTAGGTGCGGAGCAGCTCCGGGTCCACTTCGTCCAGGCTTTTGGGTCGGCCCTCCATGCTCTTCGGCGATGAGTAATAGGATAAAGCGCCGAAATCCACTTTTGGGTGCGTGAGGTGAGCCCAGTGCGGCTCGTCCATATCGCACCAGTCCCGGTAGGCCTGCAGTCGCCATTCCAGCAACCACTGGGGCTCGTTTTTCTTAGCCGATATGAAACGGATGACGTCGTCGTTGAGCCCGGGGGGCAGGGTGTCAGCTTCCACGTCGGTAATGAAGCCGGCCGCGTAAGTGTTTTCGAGGTAGGCGTTGATTTGTTCAGACATCACGGATTTCCGTTTCTACAGGTAGGGTCGACGCAGCGCCTGATGGGGAGCTCAAGTGCAGCGTTGCAGGCAAGCCGGCGCCATTCCCTGGCACTTGCGGCAGACCTGCTCCTTGCGACGCCCTATCAGGGAGCGGCTGAAGCGTCCATTCCAGAGCCTTGCTGTTTTGCATAGGCCCGCAGCGCGACCCGGGTTTCCTCGCGGTCGGTATGGCGATGAATGAGATCGGCCAGGGTAATCCCGCTGAGGAACTCTTCGAGCTGCGCGCTGAGATCCATCCACAGGTGATGTGTCAGGCAGGTTTCCCCCCGCTGGCAGTCGCCGCGAGTCTTGCAGCGGGTCGCATCAATAGACTCGTTGACGGCCAGCACTATGTCAGCAATGCTGATTTGGTGAATGCTTTTACCCAGCTGATAACCGCCCCCCGGGCCGCGGAAGCTGGCCACCAGCTCGTTGCGTCGGAGCTTGGAAAACAGCTGCTCAAGGTAAGACAGGCTGATGCCCTGCCGGTCCGATATCTGCACAAGTTTTACTGGCCCTTCGTGGGCGTTGAGAGCCAGATCGAGCACAGCGTTTACGGCGTAACGACCCTTGGTTGTAAGTTTCACGATGGGCGACCTTTCAATACTAGAGTGATTAGGATTTTGCAATAACCAAGTAAACAAGTCAAGTATAAAGCCTTAGATTCTTACTGGATATTAGGTGCTGGCGGTAGCATTTTACCGATTTGTTTCGCTTACGCCTGAATTCTGCTTTTGGACTCCAATATGCTCGAAATCGGGTTAAAAAAGCAGTCGGAAATGGATGCTGGATGCCAATGATTGCTGTATCCCTGCAGACCTGTTCTTTTGGTAGGAAATCTGCATGTCCGGGGTCACTTCGAGGTAGGGCGTCAGCGGCAGCCGGTAGTACACCTCCAGGGAGTGAATGCCGCGCTCGGTGCTGTCGGATTGTTCGTGGGCGTAGGCGATACCGGTTCCTCCCCGGGGATTCCAGGGCAGTCGCATCAGGTCGATGCCGGCAGCGGCGACCGTTGTGGCGTCGCCGTTGTTGCCATCGTCCCGGTAACTGAGGTTGAGAAAGGGGGACCAATCGATCCGGTGGTCAAACTGTTTAGCAACTTTTAGAGCAAAGCCGCTGCTTTGCGCACCCTGGTCAAAAAGTTGGCGCCGCCATAGGGTCAACTGGTATTGCTGGGCCGGCGAATTCGCCAGCTCAGGGCTGTAGTCGATACCGAGTGCGTAGAAATAGGCATTGCGATCGACGTTCTCGCTGTTCAATCGATGCAGAACATCCTCGTGAATGCCGGCAGTAACAGACAGTCGCTGGCTGGGCGTCAGCGTACTGTATGCGCCGAAGCCAGCGTTGGGCAAAGGGAGTGTGCTGGCGGAGACAATTGAAGCGTGTGAATACTGCTGTTCTTGTCGGGATTGGTAGAGGGCGTTACTTGCCAGCCAGCCGGCCTGGTATTTAAACAGGGGCGAAACGGTCGTCTGCGTGGTCGCAGATTTTCGACGGTTAAAAGTTTTCTCTTCTGCGGGCAGTGCTGGACCTGTCTCCTCGGCGGTAGGCGGGTCTGTTGGCTTTCTCACGGGTGTGCCGGGCATCGGTGCCAGCACGTTCCTTGCACTGTCTCGCTGGACATCGCGGCAGCATGATTGGGGTGCTTGCGAAGGAACGAATCGGGCACTGTGGAGCGGGGGGAACTCCGACGGCGCGCTGGCCTGCACTGCACCAGCGAGTAGCGATGATGTCAGCGTACGCAGGGGCCTGTTGCAGTGCTTCAGCAGTAATCTCCGCCACTGTTCAGCAGTGGCCCCCGCGCCGAGAGCGTGTTCAATAATACCAGCCAAGGCAGGATGCTCCATTCCAGGGGCTGCTGGATCGCTTGCAGTGCGTGCTCGGCTTATTGCCCGCCGGTCCCCTATCAATGCTGACAAATATAGCTGCAGGTGTGCGCTGCGATACCCTGGATGATGCCGACGCCTACAGGAAAACCGAATAATGAGAACTGTGCGGCAAATTGGCTGGCGGCGGTGCTCTGTCTGAGCTCTTGTGTGCCCTAGAAGCAGATCCCTCATGAAGGCTGGTCATTGGGGCGCGAGCTGCCGACCGGGTGAAAAAGCGGCATAGGTCGAAGGGTGGGATTTGCTGGTACCGACTCGTGACTCGCTCCGCAATATCAAGTCGAGTGTCTTGTCGCGGCAACTCGATATCGTTAGACGGACTTGCGCTGCAAGTGGGTTGAGCTGGTACAAAGCGTTAGGGTACTGCTTAGTTATGGTTTTCTTCATAATGCCAAGCTGAAGTGTTGCGACATTGTAGCGCCGTTATGTCAGTTGGCTTGGCATAGCGTGGCTTGATGCAGAGCTGATGCGAAAGTCAATTCCCGTCAAATTGGCCGGTCAAACTTAGAATCCCTTTTCTAGGGATCGGCGTATAGAATGCTGTTGGCGAATCAGCCAAACACCGGCGGGGGGAATCGCAAAACCCCGCCGGTCTAACGCGATAGTTTCCTGCCCGGGATTCACCACGGAAACGAAAGCCCGGCTAGAAGCCGAATAGAATTCGCGGCTTGCGTGAACTGAGTCGCAACTCCACCGCGGGGAGCGGCCTTCCAGCGTTTTGCAACATATTATTGTAGGCGCAACACCTGCTCTGAAGCGTACTTGAAAGCAGTATTGCGAGACACGGCACTAACCTGGGGATCTAATCATGGCGTTTTTGCAGGTTTACTTTAATTCAATGCTGGAATACGAGGTTGAGTTACGCGACAAGGTAACAACAGTCGGCCGGGGTGCCGATTGCGATATTGTAATTGATAACTCCGGGGTGTCTGAATTACATGCCCGCATTCGCCGGGTTGGTAACGCCGTGGTGCTTGAGGATGCGGCGAGCACCAATGGCGTGTATGTCAACGGTGAGCGGGTGAGCAAGAAGTATCTCAATTACGGCGATGACATCAGCGTGCTGAAGCATCAGCTGCGGCTTGTTGCCGAGCCGGGTGGAAAGATGCAAGACAAGCCCAACCCTTCCAGGGCCGGGCAGCCAGTGGATAAGACGACCCTGCTCGACGCCAGTGTGCTGAACGACGCGCTGGGGAAACTCGAGCGCCAGAGGGAAGCTTTCCTTAAGCTCAACAGTGGAGCGCAGGGCATGCGCAACAGTTACCAGATCAAAAAGCCCGTATTCAAGATCGGCAAGGCACGGGATTGCGACCTCTACACTGACGGTTGGTTTGCGCCGCTGCTTGCCGCACGGATCCAGCGGCGGGCCGACGGGTACTACATCGAACCCCATGCCGGTGGAAAAGTGCGTGTCAACGGCATGCCCAGGGTCGGCGAGATCAAACTGGAGGATGGCGACGGGCTGACGATACGACAGCTGGCGTTGACCTTTCACGAGCGGCCAAGCACCTGATTGCAGAAATGAAGTGGGTCCGCTTCCGGCGCACGCCCTGGCGAGCCGCCGTCAATCAGCGTTTCTCCAGGTCGACTTTAACAGCGTAGGCTTCAAGCTCGCGCTGACATGTTCCGCAAATTACTTTTGCATACAGTTCTTTCCGGCAGGCAGTATGGATCACCAGCATGGGCCTGCCGCGTCCATCGTCATCGCACCAGCGATCTCCCCATTGCATCAATGTCAGAAACCAGGGAAGCAGCGCCATTCCCTTTGCCGTCAGCCGATAGTCAAAGCGGGTTGGGTTGCGCTGATAGGCTCGTTGCAGGAAGACGTCCTGCTCAACCAGCGCATTGAGTCGGTCGCTGAGTATATTGGATGAGATCGGTAGCTCTTTCTGGAATTGGTCGAAGCGTTGCAAGCCGTGGAACGCGAGCGCGATCAGGTTGGCTGTCCAACGATCTCCCACCAAGCGTATCAGGTTTTTGTACAGTCTCGCATTCTGGTCGCGGCCGCTCAGTGGGGTCGAGGAGCGGCGTCGTACTTTCTTCAATCGGGTATCCCTGGTTGCGCCTGGCCCGGGGAGAAACTCGATATCGGTCGCCTTGACCTCGCACCTGCAACTACTGCAGCACAACTCCGGCGAGAATTCCTGCCGGCACAACGAGTGGGTCAGGCTTATCGAGTCGAGGGCAGTGGAGGGAAAAAATTGCCTCTCCCACACCAGCGCCATGAGCGCATTGGCATAGAGGTCCCGGGATTTATCCGTGAGATGGTAGCTGAAGCGGCGCGCCGCGGGGGCTTTTTCCCTGCGCTGCAGGCAATTTTTTTGCTGCAACCAGCGCAGACGATCGGACAGCACCCCGCGGGAAACGCCTGTGGCGCGGATCATTCCATTGAAGTCATTAACGCCCAGAAATACCTGCTGCAGCACCAGCAAACACCATTTGTCGCCGATCTCGTCCAGGGCGCGGGCGATTGAACTGGCGCGGGTGCTAAAGGTGCTTCGTGCTGCAGTTGAGGGTGTCGGCATGACGTCAAAGCTTGTTTATCGGGTGTATCGGTGGGCATGCAAGGCGAACCGGTTGCATTTGCTTGATGTGTCGCCGGACCCTTCGCGCTGTGCGAACCTTTTCTTCCGAGGCCATGGCTGCACCTGTATCCCGGGTCGCAAAGACCTGCACGGCGCACAAGCGCTCGACGTGAATTCCTGAGAGCGCTGTGATACCCCGGGCTAGCCGCCGTAAAGATTCTCGCCTGGCGCCCAGCAGGCATGAAAGCCGCTGGGTACTCGCTGGGGGAGGTGTACCCGTGCGATCGGACCCCGCGTGATGTCCCTGGCGTCGAACACCTGGCACTCGGATTTCCAGCTATTGGTGTCAGTCACCAGTGTGATCACATAGCCATCATCTTCGGCATCGTCGCGTCCTGCACCCCGACGCGGCGCAAATGGGGCTTCGCTGCCATACACGCCCGCACCGTAGTCCCACTTATCATATTGACCTGTGTCGTTGTTGTATTTCACCAGCCCGGTAAAGCGCAGGGTGTGGCCGCCCTCGTGTAGCAACGGGATGCGCTGGTGGTAGGAGAAACGGGTCCTGACGCCATGAAACAGGGGATTGCTCTTGTTGAATTCGGTATTCAGGTCGTCTATGTCACCTTCGCGAACTTCGCCGGTCCTGAGGTTGAAGCGCCAGCGGTAGGCATTTGCTTCCAGTCGCATGTAGGCCAGCATATGGGCCAGCTCACCATTGTCTGCGTGGGCGTCGGGCATGGGGTTGACCGAGCGACAACCGTCCATCACCAACCATTCGCCGTCCTCCCAGCAATTGCTGACGTGGAGGATGTAGCAGGGTTCACATTCGAACCAGCGCACATCGCGGGTTTCCCCCAGGCGCGGGATTATGCCAAAGCGGGTCGGCAGGTTACGGTGAAAGGTGAGCACCCGCATGTTGTGGCGGCGCAGCACATTGATATCGTGAAAAAAGGGCAAATCATGCAAAATGGCAAAGTTAGTGGTAAAGCCTATATCGTGGGGCAGGCGTGGCCCCGGCAGGTCGATGGCTACTTCATGCTGCAGCCGGCCACGGGCATCAGCCACCCCATAGGTCATGTAGGGCGGTTCGTCGCCGTAGTCGAAAAACAGCAGCTCACCCGTAGCCCAGTCGACCTTGGAGTGGGCCGACATGCGCCGCTGGGAGCGTCCGCCAAGCGCAAAGGGGCCGATGGTGTCGAGGGTTTTCGGGTCGAGTTTATAGGGGTCGCCGGCGTTATACCAAAGGCTCATAAGGGAATCGTTATACCAGAAGACATCGGTATTCGAGGTGTCCTTGATAGGGAAATGCGGGAGTGTGAAATCGAACGGCCCCATGATCCCGGGCCAGATGGCCTGCTGCTCCTTTTTCTCCGCTTCCAGTGCGGCGGTTGTCACATAACGATTGCGATAGCTGGCAACACCATCACGAAAATACACTCCGTGTACCATGCCGTCACCGTCAAAGGGGTGGTAACGATTCCGCGGTTTGAAGACCGGGTTGGGGCCATTTCTGAAGTAGGCACCGTACAGGTCGGCTGGCAACTCGCCGGTTACCGGCAGTTGGCCCGCCTCGACCTCGTGGGTTACCGGCGCATAGATACCGTGCAGATAGGGATTATCGAGCTCGTAAACCCAGGGCTGGGTGTCGCGCAGTTCGGGCGCTGCGCCCAGGCACTGGTCGGTAAGGCTGAGATGCCCGGATTTGCTTTGCATCGTAGACTCCTGTGGGCGCGGGCACCCGGCGTGCCCCTTGCCAGGTGCAGTCCTGCTGTCTTAGGTCTTATAATGCAAGTTACCCAGCCTGGGGTCAAGCTGGCTGCGCAGGGGCATGCTGCAGCAGTGATTGTGCCGTTAGCGCTTGTTCAAGTTATTTGCAGCGGGGAGCCGATGCATCCGGCTCGCCGGCATTTCGCGACCGGTTGCCCTAATTGGCAACGCCTGTCGGGAAATCGCCTGTCCCATCCGACTGGACAGGTCACGTTTTTGCCTGGCTGATATCACAGGTCGGGCAGCCCGTCAGGCAGACCAGGAAGCGGGGGTAGGCCAGGCAGGATGGGAATAGAGGGAAGTTGGGTGAAGCCCGCCGGCACCTCGAACAGGCTGTCGGGCTGGTCGCCCTCCATGATATCTTTCAGCGTCATCAGGAAGCTCCGCTCAACCTGGCCGTCCTTGATGACCACCTCGGCCTGCACCAGAATGCCACTGCGGCTCACCCAGTAGAAGCCCTCGCCCCGATTACCATCGCTGTCCTCGGCGACGATCCGGTACTTGTCTGTGACGAGGCCGCTTATGGTCTCGGTGCCAACCTTGCTGTATTCGAGAACATTGACGTCGTCACCGGTCTGGTCGGCGAACTGATCGAGGCTGATTTCCGTGTAAAATCTTTGCGAAAGAAACAATTGCCAGGCGACGTTGAGATCCTCTCGATTGATGAAAACCAGGGTTTGTCCCGCTTGCGTAATTTCCAGGCGCATCTTGCCGGGCTCGGCGTATTCCTTCATTGAGAAAGTGCCCTGGTCACTCTGCAGGGAGCGGGTGGCTGAATAAGACGCCTGTGATCCCTCCAGGGCCCAGTCATCGCCGCCACCAGGCTCCTGGGTAAACACAGCTACCAGGCTGGGCATGGTTTGCCCCCAGGCGTCAAAAACCGCGCCGCCCGGTATGTCGAAGGCGCAGCCGGCCATGTTGGGGTCGGTAACATTGATACAGTTTTCCCACCGGCTGAATTGCCAGCCGCTTCGAGGCACGGCGACGTAGGTTTCCTTGTAAGCAGAGACAACGGTATTTTTGGCGCAATTGTCGCTCCCTGCCTGAAATTCTTCCAGCAGGCAGTCGCGCTCGCCACTGGCTGACCGTACGTCGCCCTGGCCGACTATCTTGATGGGATGGTCACATGCTGCGATAAAGCACAGTGCACCGCCGATAGCTGCTGCCCTAAAACTCCTCATGGTTGCTCCCCAATTGGGTTTCCAAGTTGGTGATCCATTGCTAATCTAACATATTGAATGGTGGGCAAGAATGAGAAGACTAGGGCAACTCTGATCAATTCGGTAATGCTTCAGCGGAGCCTCTGGCGTTCATTGGCAAGGCGCGCCGCGAAGGTCAAGGCTGGTTGTCCTTGACGAGTGGCGCAAGCGGATGGCCGCCCCCTTGTCCAATGGGCGCCAGAGGCCCGCCCTACGGGGCTTTGCGTCGCGTTCGTCTACTGCGTTACAGTCGTTTGAAAGGCAACCAGCCTTCCTGCACGACTGCGCCTTATAGACAAACGCGACGCAAAGCCTGGAGCGTCACCTAATTAATCAGAGGTGCCCTAGGACTCTTTGGAATGACAATAATGGCTTATATAACTCAGGGCAATTTCCGCTGTCCGTGTTACTGAACTTTACGTGGGTTGACTGCGATGAGGCTTCGCGGAGTGCTGTCGTCGAGACCAGCCCCCCCGCCGACGCTCGCGGTGTCGGCGCTTCAGGTTTCAGCCATGGCCTCGCTCACCTGCTGTTGCAGTTGCTGTGCCAATCCGTTTGGCAGTTGCAAGGCGTGTGCGAGTTGGTCGAGGTGCGCCAGTTCGGCAGGATGGTCCGGATCGATCGCCATACACGATGCCAGATACAATTCGGACTTCTGTTCTATGGAATGCACGCCGTGCGCCAACTCCTCGACTGCAACCGGGTTGCGCATGAGATCGAACAGCATGGCCTTCATGTCGTTCGACATCTGCATGCTTTCAACGGCCTTGAAAATACGCTGTTGCTCTACCTCATCGATGTGCCCGTCGGCCTTGGCGGCGGTGATCATGGCTTTGACCAGTCGCAGCTGAAAATCGCCGGAAAGTGTGTCTTCACGGGTGAAGTCACTGGAATCGAGGGTGACTGGCCCAGCGTGCCCGGCGCGCTGGGCGGAAATGTTGTCGCCCTGTTGCCAATTCTGATACGCCTTGTAGGCCATGGTGCCGAGCACGGCGGCACCACCATACTTTGCCGCCTTGCCGACAACCTTGCGCGCCGACTTGTTGCTTAGCAGCAGGGCCATAATGCCCCCCGCGGCGGCACCTGCCGCCAGGCCGCCCGGTAACTGGCCTGCCGATTGGGGTGTGCTGCTAGCCTGGGGCTGGGCAGGCTGGCCAGAGGCGGGTGCAGTGCTTATAGCTCCCATGAACTGGTTGAGGAGATTCTGTAAATCCATAACGGTGTTACCTCCAAAATCCTGTTTCCTGTGTGGAATGACGCTAATCGAAAATGCCCGATGGCGTCAATCCTCGCCACTCATAAAGCCGAGTAGGTGTAACAGGCTGGTGAACAGGTTGAAGATCGACACGAACAGGGTGGTGGTCGCCATAATGTAGTTGGTTTCGCCACCGTGAATGATGTTGCTGGTCTCGTACAGAATCAGGCCAGCCATCAGCAGTACGAACATGGACGAGACCGCCAGCGACAAGGCCGGAATCTCGAAAAAGATGGCGCCGAGCCCTGCAAGGAATGCCAGCAGAATGCCAACCATCAGGAACCCCCCCATGAAGCTGAAGTCCTTCCTGGTTGTGAGGACATAAGCGGACAGGGACAGGAAGATAATTCCCGTGGCTGCCATGGCGTTCATCACGATCTGGCCGCCCCCGGGCATGGCCAGGTAACTGCTGAGAATGGGCCCAAGGGTGAGGCCCATAAAGCCGGTCAGCGCGAATACGAAGACCAGGCCCAGACCGCTATCGCGGAATTTTGCAGTTGCGAACAGGAGCCCGAAGTAGCCGAGCAGCGTCAGCAACAATCCCGGATGGGGCAATTGCAGGGCCATGGATACGCCAGCGGTCGCCGCGCTGAACAATAGGGTCATGGACAGCAGCAGGTAGGTGTTACGCAGTACCCTGTTGTCGGACAGTTCCCCGCCACCGGCACGGGTGGTGGCCGCCGCACTCACTGACCTGGGGTTCATTCCTGTGTTCATTGCTGTTCTCCTTCATACAAAGTGGTTGTTGCGGTGTCATCCTGCGGTGCCAGGTGTTTGTCGTCGCGTCCGCCTCGATTGCGTCGCCGCAGGCGCGACAGCCTCCTGCCCAGGGTGCGACTGGCCCGGTCGGCGGCTCTGTCAACCGCCCGGTAAAGGTCTGACTGCACATCTTCGATGACGACATCGGCCTGGCGCGGCAGGGTGATCTGGATGTGGCAGCGTTTATCCGCGCCACCCCGGGGGCCATTGATATCGGAAAGCCGGACGATGACCCGCTTGATTTGTTGAAAGCGGTTGCTCAGGGCGAAGCTCAGGCGCCGGTGCACATGGTCATGGATGCCCTCGGTGAGCATAAAGTGGCGAGTCTGGATCTCAATATTCACGGTGATCTCCTGTTCTTTCCGGGTTGTGTGAAGAAAAGACTAGGGCACTTTCTGCTTTTGTTATAGTCGAATATAATAGGCACATATTTCGAAAATATCGAAGCATTGCGCGGTCGTGATCAACTACAAGCATCTACATTATTTCTGGGTGGCAGCGAAGCAGGGCGGAGTCGCCCGGGCCAGCGAGCGCCTGCACCTGACGCCCCAGACCATCAGTGGCCAGATCAGCTTGCTGGAAGAACAACTCGGCGAGGCGCTATTTAAGAAAGCCGGTCGTAATCTCGAACTTACCGAGACCGGGCGTTTGGTCCTGAGCTATGCCGACGAGATCTTTTCCCTCGGCGGCGAGCTGGAAGAAGCGGTTCGCAACCTGCCCTCGACCCGGCCCATGGTGTTCAAGGTAGGGGTGGTGGATGTGGTACCCAAGACCATAGCTTATCGCTTGCTTGCACCGGCACTGTCGCTGGCAGACCCGGTGCGCATCGTGTGCCGGGAAAGCAGCCTGGACAGCCTGCTGGGCGAACTCGCACTGCACCAGCTGGATCTGGTGATTGCCGACAATCCCATCCCCTCTGGTCTCAATGTCCGCGGTTTCAGTCACAGCCTGGGTGAGAGCGGCGTGAGCTTCCTCGCTGCGCCGGTCCTGGCCGCAAGCCTTGCTGGTGAATTTCCTGCCTGCCTGGACGGCGCACCCCTGCTGCTGCCCAGCGCTATCAATAGCCTGCAGGGGCGGTTGCTGCAATGGCTCGAGGGCTTGCATGTCTACCCCCGGGTGATCGGGGAATTTGACGACAGTGCCCTGATGAAATCTTTCGGGCAAGCCGGTGCCGGAGTATTCATTGCGCCCACTGCCATCGTCGAAGAGGTGGCGCAGCAATACGCTGTGCAAGTTGTTGGCTCAACCGGGCAGGTATTGGAGCAGTTTTTCGCCATTTCCGCCGAGCGGAAAATCTCCAACCCGGCGGTGGCTGCAATTACCGAAACCGCGCGTGCCTGGCTGCGGTGACTGGCGAAGCAGCGGGCGAGTGAAGGGGGGCATGGTGTGCTGGATCTGCTGAGAACACTTCGCAATGCACTGTACGACCTGAGCAGTATCCGGGTGCAGGGTGTCGCTATCGATAGTTTCCTCCACCTGTCGGTGGCGTGCGCACTTGTTATCGTTTTGCGACGTTTTATCGGCCTCAGAAACAGTGTCTATGTCACTGCCGGACTGACCCTGCTGAAGGAAGTGGTCGACGTTTTCGCCAAATCCCGGCTGGAGTACATTCGCCCACCCGCCCTCGACTTCGTGCTGGATGTCGGCTTCAGTGCCGCTGGCATTGGCCTGGCGGTCTGGTTGCTGCGCTATCGCCCGCTGGTCGCCGACGGTACGGTAGGCAGCGCCGACAAGCCCGCGGCGGTTGGCAGTGGTGTCTCCCGGATGTGTGGCATTGGCATGGCCCTGTTGTGCCTGTCAATGTTACTGCAGGGGGTATACGTCCTCGAATCGAAGCTACCCCTGATCGCTGTGGTCGCGCTGACTGTGGTGTGCTACCTGGGCAGTAAGGGCAGGCCGGACGCCTTGCTGTTTCTGCTGGTTGGGCTGGGACCACTGATCAACCTTCCAGGCTTCACCAGTTCCCCCTACATGTACAACGTGGAGGCCGCTTTACTGTGCTATTTCTCGATCTGGTTTATCGCCAATAATCGCAGGGTAATGTTGGACTCCATTGCGCTAAAACTGTACGCATTGTTTTTCCTGACCTTATTGGCCGGCACCCTGGCGCAGTGGCTGGGGGGTGATATGGTGTCGCAGCTGCGCCTCTTGCGGGGCTTTTTCCTTGGGCTGTGCCTGGCGCTGTTTTTAACCAGTACCCGCCAGGCCCTGGCGCGTCACACTGTGCTGCTGCTGCGCTGCATGCTGATAGCCGGGTTCTGCACCGTGGTCTGGGGGCTGCTGGAAATGCTGCTCGCCGCGGGTGGCAACCTGCAATTTCGCCACGAGCCGCGGGCGCTGTTCTCGGGTTCGGCAAGCCTGGCAATTTACCTGTGTATCGTGATTCCGGTTGCAGTGGCAAATCGTGCCGCCCTGGGCAGGGTTTTTGGCTGGCTGGCGATAAGCGTCGTGCTCGGTGGTTTCTTGCTGCTGCTGGCCACGCGCTCCCGTATCGCCCTGCTCGCGCTGTTGTTCAGCGCGGGGTTGTATCTGTTGGTCGCGCTGGTGAGGAAACGTGCTGACGCAGCCCGATTGGCGCTATGGACGCTGGGGTTTGTGCTGGCGGCGCTGGGTGCGGGGTCGGTGGTCGTCTACAAGACCCTCGATACCTCAGCAATGCAGCTGCGGGACCTGCCGGGCTTGTTGCAGGATCTTAACCGACTCGGTGAGACCGTGCTGCGCTCGCGCTTGTCGGCCTGGAGCCACGGCGTCGATCAGGTCGTCAGCTCGCCGCTGGTCGGCAATGGGGCGATCGACAATGTCTATAACGTGTATCTGCAGCTGGCGGGCTCTTTCGGCATTGTGGCCCTGCTGGCGTTTGGTTTGCTGGTGAGTTACTGCCTGTGGCCCCGGCCTACCGCCGGTGGCGGCACTGTGACGGGCCAGACCGATGCCCGCGGCTTGCTCTGGAGTATGGTGGCATTGCTAGTGGTAAGTCTGGCGGAATCAACACTGGGTAACCAGCTGGCGTATCTCGTGTGGACGGTATTGCTGCTGGTGGGTTTCAGGTACCAAATGCAGCCCCCGGCCGACCCACCGGGGCCAGAGCCTGCCGAGCGCCGCACAGCCAACCCGGCAACTATCCCGGTCGGCCATGTCGTGCCGGACTGGGATAACCATATGTCCTGTTCTCTCCGGTAGGTCAAACCGGTTCGCGTGATTTGCCGTGCAAGGCCGTGGTGTATGCGGGAGGCCAACCTGCAAAGTTACTGAACCCGTTGCATCATCACCGCAACCTTGCCATTGTTATCCCCGGCGAAGGCATCGACAAACTCGGTGGTGGTAAACAGCAGCTTGCCGTCGGCGCGCAATGAGGCGCGCACGGCATAGCGCAAGCGCGCATCGATTTTGCCCTGGTCATAGGCCAGCTCGACCCTGTAGGGCGGTGCGCCCGGGTTTTCGCGTTCGACCTCGCTGATCAGGGCCGCCGCGACGTCCATCTTGCTGACATCCTCCAGGGTTACCCGCAAGATGGTGTTTGGCGGTACCATCATGCGTTCCCGGTAAAACGCCTCGACCTCGAGGTTTGCCATGTGCTGATCTCCATTGACCGCATTGCTTCCATCGCAGCCCGCCATGGTGAAGGCCAGCCAGGTGGCTGCACCAATTGTCTTGATTGCTTTCATCGCTGGCTATTGCCTCCGAGCTTGAAGGTGGCAGAGTTTAATGAAAAACTGGGCGCTTTGGTATTGCCACGCGGGTGTCAACTTGGCCGCGGGCAAAACCTGGCGCAATGTTCGCCAGTATGAGCCGGTCGTGGCGCCCCCTGGTGTCCGGCGGGGAGCAGCGTGCGCGTCTGCGCTTCTGATACGGCACCAAAGGGAACGGCAAATAACAAGCTGAGGAGATGGCAATGAAAGCAAGAATTTCGGGTCGCGGTGTCGTGGTGACAGGGCTGCGGGGCGGTTTACTGATGGTCATCGGCACGCTGTTGATCGCCTGCTCCAGCAAGATCGATTCCACCGCGGGAATCGGCGAAGCCAGCAAAAGCTACTTGGCGCGTATCGAGCGCACGCAATACGGCACGGCCCATATCACCGCCGATAACTGGGGTTCGCTGGGTTTTGGCCAGGGCTACGCCTTTGCCCAGGATCGTTTCTGCGTGCTGGCCGACCAGATGCTCAAGGTGCGCAGCCAGCGCTCTGCCTATCTCGGGCCGGGAGAGGACAACCGCAACGTATTATCCGACTTTGCCTACCTGGGTCTTGATGTGGTGGCCAAGGCCGACACCATGGTGGCGGCCCTGTCGCAGGACGGTCGCGACATGCTCGAGGGCTATGCGGCGGGGTACAACCAGTACCTCAGTGATACCGGCCTGGATAACCTGCCGGCGGCGTGTGCCGGCCAGGATTGGGTGGCGCCGATCGATGCCAGCAGCCTGATGGCCTACTACCTCGATATTGCGATGCTCGCCGGGTCACGCAATTTCCTCGACGCCATCGCCAACGCGGCGCCCCCCGGAAGTGCAACCCTGGGGGCTACACGCGCTTACAGTGATCGCCTGCCCAAGGGCGCGGCCAGCAACGGCATGGCGCTGGGCGGTGAGAGAACGACGAATGGCAAGGGCTTGCTGCTCTCCAACACCCACCTGCCCTGGGAGGGTGAGCTGAAGTACCACGAGGTGCATTTGACCCTGCCCGGAGAACTGGATGTCGCAGGGGTGAGCCTGTCGGGTGCCATGGGCATCCAGATCGGTTTCAACCAGGACATGGCCTGGACCCACACCACATCGCCGTCCAACCAGTTCATCATCTATACCCTGGATCTGGTGCCCGGAAATCCCACACGCTATCGCTATGCAGAGGAAGAGCGGGATATGCAAGCCCGGGATTTTACCATCGACGTGCTCCAGCCCGATGGCGAGCTGGTCCAGGTGTCGCGCACCCTCTACCGCAGCCAGTACGGGCCGATGATCGACCCCAGCGCGTTTGGCCTCACCTGGTCCGGAGATACCGGGTATTCGATTTTTGATATGAACGCCGACAACGGCAAACTGATGGACACCTTTCTTGCCATGGCCAGGGCCGATTCGGTGGGCGCATTGCTGGAGGTTTTCCAGGCAGTGGGTGGCGTGCCCTGGAACCATACCATGGCCACTGACAGCAATGGTGACCTGCTCTACGCCGACACTACCCTGGTGCCTAACCTCAAGCCCGAGGCAGAAGCGGCTTTTCGCGCCGAGGTGGAGAGTGATACCCCCAGCCTCGCGCAGATTGCCTTTGGCCTTGGGGTAGTGGTGCTGAACGGCAGCGATCCGCTGTTCGCCATCGATGTCGACGACAGCGCCACGCTGCCGGGGGCCATTCCTTTCAGCGAAGCTCCCAAGCTGCTCACTCGCCGGGATTTCGTGGCCAACTCCAATGACAGCTACTGGCTGAGCAATCCGGCGCAACCGCTGAGCGGGTATTCCCTGCGTTACGGCGAGATTGAAACCCCCCGCAGTTTGCGCACCCGCATGGGCTTGACCCAACTGGGTGAATCAGCGGACTGGGATCGCCGCGGATTGCAAGACTTGCTGTTCGCCAACCGCTCTTACACCGAAGTGCTGTGGCGCGATGACTTTACCAACTATTGCAGTCGTTTCACCACCGCCAGCAGCAGTGACGGCGAGTTGGTGGATATCACCGCCGCCTGCAATGCGCTGATCAACTGGGATGGTCGCTTCAACCTCGAAAGCATCGGCGCCATCGTTTTTCGCGAGCTGCTTGGCAACGTCGACAGCTACGGCCTGGTTGGTGGCGAATCCTACTTTAGCCAGGCCTTCGATGTGCAGTCGCCGGTGGCGACCCCCGCGGGATTGAGTGCCGCGGGGGAAGACTACCTGCTGACCCAACTGGCGGACGCCGTGCTGCGACTGCAGCAGGTCGACATTCCCCTGGATGCGCCACTGGGTGATCACCAATACACGCTGCGTGGCAACGAGCGGTTTGCCGTGCATGGCGGCCAGCAGACATCGGAGGGCGCCTTTAATAAGGTCCAATACACCTTTGACCCGGCGCTCAACACGACCCTACTTCCCCAGATTACCCGGCCCGAGGTAATCAACGCCAACACCGACCTGACCGTGGAGGGATACCTGATGAATTACGGCGCTTCGTTTGTCCTGGCGGTCGAGTTTACCGATGATGGCCCGGTGGCCGATGCCATCCTGACCTATTCCCAGAGTGACGATGCCCGCTCACCGCACTTCAGCGACCAAAATCCGCTGTACAGCAATAAAACCTGGCGGCCGTTGGCATTTACCCGGTCCCAGATCGAGGCGGATCCGGCACTGACGGTGACGGACGTATCCAATCAGGGAGGTGGGGTTGGGCTGTAACTGGCTGCACCCTCTGTAGGTAACCCGCCGTGGCACGATGGCGCCGCGTTTTGGTGTACTTCACGCGCAAAAGGTGTGCCTTCGAAAAAACCGATTGATATCAGGCAAAAAATTCATTGTACAGTTGGTAGCGGGGGGCTTAGCCTATGCATAAGCTCGTTAACCTGAGCTCAACGTGAGCAAAACCGCTCCGCTCAACCGATAAAGACCAAGGAGAGATCTATGTCACTGAAAGATTCCAAAACCGAGCAGAACCTCAAAGATGCCTTTGCTGGCGAGTCCCAGGCCAATCGTCGCTACCTCTACTTCGCCGCCAAGGCCGACGTCGAGGGCTATAACGATGTGGCGGCGGTGTTTCGTTCGACAGCCGAAGGCGAGACCGGTCATGCGCACGGTCATCTGGAGTACCTGGAGCAAACCGGTGATCCGGCTACCGGCCTGCCGATTGGTGCTACCAGCGATAACCTGAAAGCCGCGATCGCCGGGGAAACCCACGAGTACACCGATATGTATCCCGGCATGGCAAAAACCGCACGCGACGAGAACTTTGATGAAATCGCCGACTGGTTTGAAACCCTGGCAAAGGCGGAGCGCAGTCACGCCAATCGCTTCCAGAAAGCTCTTGATGGCCTTGATGCCTAGGCGTCCAGTCGTCACGTAACGGTTGCCCTAGGGCAGGTGTTTCCCGGTTGAGCAAGGTGGGAAACACCACAAAATACGCGCAGATAGGGTGGCAACGGGTAATGCCGTTACCACCCTAATATGGGCGGAACGGCCAACTGACGTACTCGGCGGGCAGGGAGCGGGTCTTGGAGATCTAAATTAAATAACTCGCCGACAGCTTGCGGTGGGAGGTTGAGGGAGAAAGCACGAATGAGTCGAGAGGGAAGCCTGGAAGCACCGACGCGTCACGCCATCGATTGGCGGTCGCCCTCGTTTTACAATCGCGACAATCTTAACAAGGAGCTGGAACGCGTCTATGACATCTGTCATGGCTGCCGGCGCTGCGTCAGCCTCTGCGACGCATTTCCCACCCTGTTCGACCTCGTCGATGAGTCGGAAACCATGGAAGTGGATGGCGTTGACAAGGCGGACTACATCAAGGTCGTGGATCAGTGCTACCTCTGCGATATGTGTTACATGAGCAAGTGCCCCTATGTGCCGCCCCACGAGTGGAATGTCGACTTCCCGCATCTGATGTTGCGGGCCAAGGCAGTCAAATTTCGGGAAGAGGGGGCGTCTCTGCGCGACAGGGTTCTGACCAGCACCGACCGGGTGGCTGGGCTCGCGTCGATTCCCCTGGTCGACGTGACGGTGAACAAGCTCAACCAGAACAACAGCTTTCGCAAACTGCTCGATTCGTTCGGCGTGCATCCGGACGCGCCGGTACCGCAGTACCATAGCAAGACCCTGCGCAAGCGCGTGAAGGGCATGGAGCGCGATATCGCACCCGTGGCGGTGGGTGAAACCACCGGGAAAGTTGCGCTCTATGCTACCTGTTACGGCAACTACAACAGTCCCCGGCTTGGAACCGATATTTTCCAGGTGTTCCAGCACAATGGCATTCACATCGAAACGGTGCCCAAGGAGCAGTGTTGTGGTATGCCAAAACTGGAGCTGGGCGACCTCGAGTCCGTGGAAAAGGCCAAGGAGGCCAATATTCCCGTGCTGGCGTCGCTGGTCGACCAGGGCTATGACCTGACCGCGCTGGTGCCGTCCTGTGTGCTCATGTACAAACAGGAACTACCTTTGATGTTTCCTGACGACCCTGATGTAATCAAGGTTCAGCAGGCCTTTTACGACCCCTTCGAGTATCTCTGGCTGCGCCACAAGGGAGGCGCTCTCAACACCGAATTCAAGGCCGAGTTGGGCGATATTTCCTACCAGGTAGCCTGTCACCTGCGGGTGCAGAACATCGGCATGAAAGCGCGGGATGTCCTCAACCTGGTGCCGGGCACCAAGGTGCAACCGATTGAGCGATGCTCGGGGCATGATGGCACCTATGCTGTACGCAAGGAGACCCACGACAAGTCGGTCAAGATTGCGAGGCCTGTCGTGCGCCAGGTCGACCAGCAGCAGGCAGACTATTTCTCCAGCGACTGCCCCATGGCCGCAACCCATATCGGCAACTTGTCAACCCACGTGGGCCAGCCCCAGCACCCGATCACTTTGCTGCGCTTGGCGTACGGCCTGCCAACAATGGAGTAAACACGATGAAGAAACTGGCACGCGGCGACCTGTGGTCGCTGGAGCAATACTCAGAGGAGCGCGCGAAATTTCGTTCCCAGGTGATGGCCCACAAAAAAAGTCGACAGCTGGCGCTAACCGATCACGCCCGCCTTTATTTCGAAGATGCGATGACCATCCGCTACCAGGTTCAGGAAATGCTGCGCATCGAGAAAGTGTTCGAGGCGGCGGGTATCGAGGAAGAGTTGGAGGCATACAACCCCCTGATACCCGATGGTTCCAACTGGAAAGCGACCTTCATGCTGGAATATGCAGACGTCGACCAGCGTCAGCAAATGGTAAAGGAACTGGTGGGTATAGAGACCAAGGTCTGGATGCAGGTGGATGGTTGCGACAAGGTGTACCCGATAGCCGATGAAGATCTGGAGCGGTCCGATGGCGATCGTACCTCCACGGTACATTTCCTGCGCTTCGAATTGAGCCCGTTTATGGTCGCGGCGCTGCAGGGCGGCGCCGATTTGTTCGCAGGTATTGACCATCCCAAGATGTCGGTGGTGCAGCTCCAGGTGCCAGATCCGGTGCGGGAGTCCTTGGTCGCCGACCTCGCCCCGGCCACTGCGCATTAATGGACTGTTTATTGACTTCTACAGGTGCGCGATGCGGGCGGGGGATTCTGTCGTTCCGCGTTGCGCAATCTTCTGCCTAAGTACTCTCGCATTTCCCACTGTATTTAATCTCGTAATGTGGCATTATTCGCTCTGGTCAACCGCCAAAGTGGCTCGCGGTGATTACTGAAAGGAAGGTCTTTCGCCTGAGGTAGCAGTAGCGGCCACACTCAACAACACCGATTATAAAAAATGGAGTCAATATGTACGAACAAGGTGAATTTAACCGTTGGCGCAGACATCCCTGGCACGGGCTGAAGCCTCGTCTGGAGGGTGCATCCGAAGATATGGTGCAGGCGTTTATTGAAATGACGCCGCTGGATGAGGTGAAATACGAACTTGATAAGACCACCGGGTTTTTGATTGTCGACAGGCCGCAACGCACCACGTCGCGTCTTCCGACATTGTACGGGTTTATTCCCCAAACCTATTGTGGCCCCAGGGTTGCAGAACTGTGTGACGACGCTGAGGTAGCAGACGGCGATCCGCTGGATATCTGTGTGTTTTCCGAACGCCATATCACCAAGACCGAGATCCTGCTCAATGCCAGGGTATTGGGTGGCATCCAGATGGTCGACGGGGGCGAGGCGGATGACAAGATTATTGCCATGCTCGAAGGCGATAATATCTGGGGCAAGCTGGAAGACCTCACCGACCTGCCCCAGATCAAGATCGAGCGACTGCAGCACTATTTTTCCACTTACAAAATGGTGCCCGGCAAGAGTGTCGACATCAAGGTAGAGCACGTGTACGGGCGCGACCATGCGTTGAAAGTCATCAAGGCCGCCGCTGAAGACTACCAGGAGGCCTACGGCCACCATCAAAAGAAGGGGTCATAGAGGCGCAGGGCGCTGACGCAACGCGGTACCTGGTTTTTCGTACAACGCTTATTACAGCGTTAGTGGCAGCACAACGTTAGTGGCAGCGCCCCTCCATGGCACGGCTGTCCGGGCTGTCGCTGCAGATCGCAGCGCAGCTTATTCTGATGCAGTTAGGTCGGCGAGGACGACGGTTATGTTGTCTTTGCCGCCGCGCTCGTTGGCGCACTCAACCAGCCGATAGCAGCTCTCCATGAGGGGCAGGTTGTGGGCCAATTCGGTAGCGAGATCGCCGGGGGTGAGGTAGCTGCTCAGGCCGTCGCTGCACGCTAATACGGTGCTATCCTGATTGATGATGAATTCGACGAGGTCGGGTTCCACAGAGTCAGCTATGCCCATGGCCTTGGTAATGACGTTCGAAAACCTGCTTTGCTGGGCCAGTTGTTCACTGATTTCGCCACGGTCAATCATCTCCTGCACCAGCGAGTGGTCCTTGGTGATCTGGCGCAGAACCCCCTGGTTCCAGAGATAAGCCCTGGAATCCCCAACATGGGCGACGATCAGCAAATTTTGCCAGGCCACACCCAATACCAGCGTTGAACCCATCTTTGCCAGGTTTGCCGGGGCGGTGATTTTGTATTGCAGTAGCGCCTGGTTGGCCTCCACGATTGCCTTGAGCACAAAGCGGCGCAGCTGCTCAGATTGCTGTTCGAAGCTGGCGCCAGTGAACTGTCCGGTCAGAACCGCCAGCAAAGATCGACTGACGCTGTCTACCACCATTTGGGCCGCGATGGCGCCACCCGAATAGCCACCCATACCATCCGCCAGCACAAAAAAACCATAGGGCCAGTGATCGTCGGTGTGGCAGGTGACCGCATCCTGGTTCTCCTCCCGAATTCGACCGATATCTGTGTGACTCGCGATATTCGATAGTGTCATAGGCCAGCCCGCGGTGTCTGATTGTTATGGATTATTTTTGCCAAAACTCGCTCCAGCATCGCGCGGGGGGCTGTGTAAAATTCTCGCCACGCAAAATAGTCCTGCTTTCGAGCTGGGGTGAAATGGTAGCAGGATTGCCAGCACAATCCTACGGTTGCCGGGCTGGCTAGGCTAGCCTAACGTTGCGCAGGGCGTTTCTGAGCTTGGCCGGGTTAACCGGCTTGTGCATTAACGTATAGCCGCTGATATGGGCGTCTTTCAAATGCTCCACCGCAGTGTCTCCGGTGATTAATATCCCTGGTACCTTGCGGCCCATCATCGTGTTGATATGTAACAACACCTCTACGCCAGTAAGGTTTTCCCGCAGCCGGTAATCGCATATTGCCAGGTCGGGGGCAAAGCCATTGCGAAGCAGCAGCCTTGCCTGCTCCAGGTTGAAAGCGGTCCTGACCGTTATACCCCAGCGCGTCAGTAGCTGCTTCATTGCCGCGGTAATGCGGATATCGTCGTCAACCACCAGTACCGAACTGCCGGCTAGCGGGCCGGGGTGCAGGGGGATTGTCGGGTTTAACGTATAGATTTGGGAAGTGGTAGCTGGGGCGCGCTCTACCAGCAGCGAAAATGTCGTGCCTTCGCCCTCCCTGGACTCCAGCTCAAGGTCGTGGCCCAGCAGGCGCAGAGACGCTTGACAATCGCCAGCCCCAGTCCGAACCCCTTGTCATGATCGCGCTCGGGATTCTCCAATTGATGGAACTCGGAAAAGATGTTTCGCTGTTCACGTTGCGGGATGCCGGTCCGGTATCACGAATGGATACCATGATTGCGGTTGGTCTCAGGCTGCAGCCTATGCTGACGCCACCTTGCTTGGTATGCACAATCGCATTGGTGATCAGGTTGCGTAATATCCGGTCAAACAAGATCGGGTCCGACCGAACCAGGCCGGTGTGGTCGAAACCTCAAAGCGCAGCTTGCGGGATTGTGCCAAGGCAGAAATTCGTCTTGCAGGCGCTCCAGTACCTGCTCCATTGCGAACACATGCCGGTTGACCTCAACGACACCCGCATCCAGTCTGGAGACGTCAAGCAGCGCAGAAAAGAGCTTTTCCATCGACTGCTGAGAGTTTCCCAACTGCCGCACCATTGCCAACGAATCCTTGTCTTGCACACTGTCTTCCAGCGCGTGCAGCAACAGGCCCATGCGTGCAGTGCTGGCGCAGGTCGTGCTCTCCTTTCGCCACCCGGTGAAACCGAGGTATTGGCTTGAGACACTGGGCTTTGTAACAGCTCGCTGTTGGGAAACCAGGTGAGTGCCTCGGTTCGCAGCGCTGCTGCCTGCCCCTGTTCGCCATTGGCAATGTACTGCTGAATCGCGTCAACGTAGGACTGGTGCACCCGGTGCAGACTGGCATCGATGTCCGCGCTGTCGGGGTCAATGAGTAACGCCTCCAGGTAGGTCTTGACCGCAGCCTGGTATTCACCCTGCTCCTCATGGCTCACACCGGTCGCCAGCAACTCGGCGACACCGCCAATTGTGGAGCCTGGTTGTGCATCCGGGTTGATGCTGCGGGCAGAATCCATTGCCCGTTTGGCCTTTTGAAAGTTACCTTTTTCGGCCTCTCTGCGAGCGATCTTGAGGTATTGGTCCAGCAGCGTCCGCAGCATCGCTTCGGCGTCCTCATTGGCCGGTTCACGGTCCTGCACCTGCTGTAATACTGCCAGCGCTGCGTCCCTTGAGTCGGCGCTATTGCGCTGCATGTCTGCCTGTGCCTGAGCCAGTAGCTTCGGTATCGAACGCGTTTGCGGCGTAGTTTCGGCAGATTCCATGGCCGCCGGCGAACTGGTGGTCAGCTCCGTCGCAGGCTCGCTGTCTTGGGCCATGGTGTCACCGTCGTCATTGGCAAGCTGTTGCGTTTCCACCGGCGCCTGATCGCTGTCTTGATGCAATTGTTGAGTAGCAATCGGCGCCTCCAGCTTCGCATTCACGGCATTGGCCAGGTCCTCCCTGGCGCTCATCAGGTAGCTGTCTGAAGGGTTGACCAGCGCTGCCCTGCCCAGTTCCTGCTGGGCCATGTCGAGCTCTCCCCGGGACATATGCTGCTTCGCACGCTCGACGGTGTTGACCAGTAACAGGTCAAGGCCCGCGGCGGTGCTGGGATTGTCCGGGTCAAGCGCGCGAGCTTTTTGGTAGAAGTCAAATGCGCTATTGCCCGCGGGTTCAAAGAATAGCCCCAAATTGGAAGCGGCCCTGGCCTTTTCCAGCAGCAATTCGACGGTTTCCGACTCCTCGTTGCTGGTCCCGGGGACGGGCGCAACACTGGGTGCGATACTTGGCTCGCTGCCGGATGACTGATCCTGCATTGCCAACCAGGCCGCTACACCCGCGCCTGCGGCAATGGCGATGCCCGCCAGCAGCCACAGGGGGGCGCGGGACCCTTGTTTTCCCACTACCAGCGGCTCACGATCTACCGACGGCTGTGGCGCTACAGGCGGCTGTTGGGGTGGCGCCGTCGACCCAGGCGCTATCGCTGGCGTGGCTTCGTGTCCCTGGCTGCGGCTGTCATTCGGTGGCTGAACTACGGCGGCTTCAACCGCATCGTCAATGCCGACTGCGGCGACCTCCCCAGGGTACGTTGGCGGTTCGTCGATTGCCGATTCTTCGCTGGCGGGATTGTCATCACTGCGTGAACTGTCGGTTGCCGGTTGTGCAGCCCCGGCGGAGGCTTTCGCCACTTTCCATGCATTGAGTGGCGGGGGCCGATCGCCGTTTGGCGCCGCGGTTTGCATGCGCGGAGGCGCTTCGCCGGGCCCGGCGATCGAGGGCTGGCCTTTGGGGCCATCCAACACCACCCCCAGCGCCACGGCCATTTCAGCGCCGGTTTGGAATCGTTCATCACGATTCTTGGCAAGTGCCTTGGCAAAAAACGGCTGGAATTTGGCCAGCGCGGGGGGAAGTTCAGGTATGGGGTCCAGTAGGTGCTTAAGTGCTGTGCCAACCGGTGAGTCTGCCTTGTAGGGCAGGTCCCCCGTTATCATTTCGTAACAGACGATGGCAAGGCTGTACAAATCGGAGCGGCCGTCCAGCGGCAGGCCCTGGGCCTGCTCAGGGCTCATGTAACTGGGGGTGCCAATGACACTGCCGGTCACCGTCATCTGGGTGTTTGACTCGGCCACCTTGGCTATACCGAAGTCGGCCAGCACGTAGGCGCCGTTATCGCGAATGAGAATATTGCCGGGCTTTATATCCCCGTGCACACGGCCCTTGCTGTGGGCGTAGTCAAGGGCTTCGCTGATCTGCCGTACCATGTCATAGGCATTGTCGACATGCAGGGGTTCGTGGATGACGTCGTTAATATCCCCGTTGCCCACATATTCCATCGCCAGGTAGTTGACGCCCTCTACAGAATCCACATCGTAAACCTGAACGATATGCGGATGTTGAAGCTGGGCAGAGATTTGCGCTTCGCGCTTGAAGTGCTCGTTGAAGGTTGGGTCGTTGTTGAGGAACGGATCCATGACCTTAATGGCAACCTCCTTATCGAGGCTAACATGTCTTGCGCGATAAACAGAGGCAACTGTGCCAGCGCCCAATTGTTCGAGAATCTCGTACCCTGGAATGGTAATGTCGGTCATGTTGGCTCTCTACTCAAGGTTCCCAGCTGCGGTTACTTTCGCTTCGATAATCCCACCGCCGCCGGCACATAACAGCTATGGTCGCTCCGCAGGGGTTTATTGGGAGCAGGTTACCAGAAATTGGTGGCGCGGTAATGAGCATTTGCAGTATTCACATGCGTTTGGCAACCGGGCCGCCGGCGCCTGCTCATAGCCCGGGCGCGGGTAGCAACAGATGACGTCGTGCCCTGGGGCGGTTTTGCCTGGAGCCCGCCAATATTCATACTTATGGCTGTTTGCAACGGCGCGGAATTGCGGCAAGCTGGTATAGCACTCGTGTGAGGTCGAAAAGCGTCCCTGCGAGACTAGGATCGATCGCCCCCGGGCGCTCCACTGAAAACAAACTGAGGAAACTGCAATGGCAATTTACATGAAGCTGAACTTGGGCAAGGAAATCAAGGGCGATGTCACGGCGGAGGGCTTCGTGGATTGGATAGGCCTGCACTCATGGCAATATGGCAGCGGTCGGGCTGTGTCCATGAGCATTGGTTCGACAGCGAATCGTGAGGCCAGTTTGCCAAGCTTATCCGAAATGAGTCTATCGAAGACAATGGACTCCTCCTCGGGTGTACTGGCCCAGAAAGCATTGGCCGGCGTTGAGTCGGGAACCGCTGAAATAGCGCTGGTCAGGACCGGATCCAAGGGGGTGGCGGAGCGGGTTGCGACCTTCAAGCTGGAGGGGGTTGTGATATCCGGCTACTCGGTGAGCGCCGGTGAAGGCGGTGCGCCGTCGGAGAGCGTGTCACTGAGCTATACCAAGCTGGAAGGCGACTTCGTCGGTTCCGATCCAGAGCACAAGAACGGCAAGGAGATGAAATTTTCCTACGATTTGTCGACCGCCAAGCTCAGCTAAGGCTGTTTTGTGCTGCTGGGAGTGCCAGGGAGGGCCTCACGGTGCATTTCCAATGAATGCTGTACGAAGTTCTCCCGAGGGAGTTGGTGTGGGTCGCCGCGGTTCAGGTTGCCAGTTGCCAGCGGCTGTTTAACGAAGGGGCGAAATGAGTTTGAACTCCAACGAAATGCGACTGGTCCAGATTCACAGTGGCGCGCTCAGCGGTAAGAATATGGTTGCCGTCTCGCTGTCGGGTAGCGAGGCGATCTCGGCGCTGTTTTCCTTTGTTGTCGAACTGTCGACTGATAAACCCGATATCGATGCCGCTACCGTCCTCGGTGAGGAGACAACCCTGCTGGTCAAGGCGCTGATGAGCAACGGCGAGGATCGTTACATTCACGGGCATATCGCCGAGTTCACCAGTCTCGGGGTGGATGCCGGTGGTGATGCCCGCTACCGTGCCGTGATCGTGCCGCGCCTGTGGTTTCTGGGGTTGGCGCCGCAGATCAAGACGCATTGCTACGAAGGCAAGACGCTGAAGGAAATTTATCAGGCCCTGCTGGCTGATGCCAGGATCGATTGCAAGGTGCTGGCTACCGATCCCTCCCCGGCGCTGAATTACTTCCAGTTGCAATACAATGAAACCGACCTGGATTTTATCCTGCGCCTGCTGGCGGAAGCGGGGGTGAGCTTTTATTTCGAGCATTCTGCATCCGGGCACAAGATGGTGTTAGTCAACAGTGCGACCATGTACGCTACCAAGCGGGGTACATTGCGTTTTTCCGCGTCGGGTGTTGCGTATGCTGGCAGTGAAACAGTGCTCGGCTGGCGCCAGTACTACCACTGCTTCACGCCGAGTGCGACGCATTTGGATTACGACAACAAGAAGCAGGATATGGTATCGGGCGAGGATAAATACAGTACCAAGATCAAGCAGATGCAGGCGCTGAAAGCGAATTTCTACGCCAGGGGCTTTGCCAATATCGACCCGGCCAAGCAGGGCATGCCGGCTCTCGCCGCTGAACATGCCAAGGCCCAGGCAAAAGTTTCGCTGCGCAGTGGCCAGGGCCAGTATCGCCTCATCGAGACCGCCAGCAACTGCGTTAGCCTGTGCGCCGGCACTACGATTGAACTTGCAGATTCACCTCCGGGAGGTGGTGACAAATTCATCATTACCCGAATTAGCCATGCCGCCAGCACGGGGCATGATTCCGGCACAGATTACAGCAACCAGTTCGAGTGTATCCCGGCTACCGCCGAAATTGCCCCCGAGGCACCGGCACCCCAATCCGTATACGGCAATCTTGCGGCGACGGTGGTGGAATCCGAATACGACGTGGCCTCGCCAAACCGAAGCTACGGCATGGTAAAAGTGGCTTTCCCGTGGGACCCGAAAACCAAGAGCCCTTGGTTGCAGGTGGCACAGATTTTCGGTAGCGGGGGCAAGGAGAGTGGCGCCTGGTTTTTGCCGCAAAAGGGCGATGATGTATTGGTCGGCTTCCTCGGCGGTGATACCCGGCGGCCGGTAATCGTCGGCGTGATGCACAACGGCAAGGATAAGGGCCCGAAATTTACCCACGGCGACGGTGACTTCACCCGTATCGGCATAAAAACCCCGGTAGGCCATGAGCTGAGCTTCTGCGATAGTGGGGGTAAGAAGGTTAAGAAAGAGGTATACCTCGAATCCGCCGGTAACTTCGATCGCCATGTGCAAGAAAATGAGACGGTCCAGGTCGACAAGGACAATGAAGTCGATATCAAGGGCGATCAGAAGCTGACAATCGGCAAGGGCCAGGATGTTGACATCAAGGCCGATCAAAAAGTGAAGGTGGGTAAAAAGATCACTATCGAGGCCGGCACCTCCATCGAGCTCAAGGTCGGCAGCAACAAGATTACCATCGACAACACCGGCGTGAAAATCGAGGGTATGAACGTTTCAGCTAAAGCAAAGATGGAAGCCAAAATCGAAGGCCTGAACGTGACCGCCAGCGCCAAGGTCAATGCCAAAGTAGACGGCACCATGTCAGAGCTGAGTGGCAAGGCTATGACTACGGTGAAAGGCGCCATGGTGATGATTAACTAAGTTCGTCGCCCATGGCCTTCGATATCACTCGAGCGAAAAAACCCGCCGCAAATACAGACGCGGTTAAAGGCAAAACTGGAGTGCGGGCTTTTCAGCAATACGCAAGGAGATCTGGGTGACAGTTGCACCGCCATCATCTCAACAAACGACAGGTGATCTCTACCTACGGATAGCGTTTTCCGATGAGGCGCAGGCGGCGATCGACCGGCAGCAGCCCGCCGCCGACAATATCCGCACCTTGAATGCAGCGGCTTGTTTTCACGATGCCGTTCTGCTGCTGTCGCACGCATTGCCAAAGCGAGAGGCGGCCTGGTGGGCCTGCCAATGCGCCCGTTCTACGCTGCCAAAGGAAGCGCCGCCGCGGGAACGGGCGGCCATCGACCTCGCCGAGAGCTGGGCGATGAAGCCGGATAATGACAAGCGCCTCAAGGCCCTGGCCGATGGCGAGGCGATAGGGTCCTATGCCGCCGCGGGTATGGTCGCGCTTGCCGCCGGCTGGTCCGCTGGCAACATATCGGCCGATCAAACCATCGACGTTCCGCCGCCGCCACATCTGTCTGCCCTGGCCGTGGCAGCGGCGGTTACACTTGCGGCGGCAGCGGAACCTGAGCATATGGACGCGCACTACCAGCGCTTTATCGAGGACGGTTTAAAGATTGTAGTGAGCGCAGCTTAGTATCCTTCAACTAGAAACGCTTAGAAAATGGGAGACCAGTAAATGCCTCCAGCCGCCAGAATAACTGATATGCATGTCTGCCCCATGGTTACACCGGGCGTGCCGCCCGTTCCCCATGTCGGCGGGCCGATATTGCCCCCGGGCACACCCACCGTATTAATTGGCAAGTTGCCGGCGGCCGGTATGGGCAGTATGTGCACCTGCGTAGGCCCACCGGATTCCATTGTGAAGTGCAGCATGACGGTGATGATAGGTAAAAAGCCCGCCGCCAGAATGGGCGATATGACGGCTCACGGGGGGAGTATTGTCGCGGGGTTGCCTACGGTTATGATTGGGGGGTAGGCAGTCACTTAAAGCACCGCGCTAGCAACGGGGACAATAATTACTTGATAAATTCTCAGGGAGAATATTGTTAACATGGCGAAAATCGTCGACGGGAAAGTTGTATATGATCTCGATGCCGCAGAAAAAAACAGAGACTTTGATCAAAATACGATAACCCGCAAGTACTCTACGTCGGCTGCGGGGTTTGGCATGTGCAAAGCGCTTTGCGTGCAGTGGCTGAAGCGAGGGTTCTTGGGTGAGGATTTTTGGAGCTGGCTGCCTTCCAATCACGACACCGTAATGTTGATGTCAAAAGATGAGGTCGTTGACCCTTCTACTGTTGCTGCGTTTACTGCGGTCCACGGATTCGGAAACCCCGGGGTCGCTGCGTTAGTAAACGAAAAAAAGGACTGGCATAACCGCTATCTTGCTGGTTCGGGCCTTGCAACGCGTGAAACCGTTGCCTCCTCTCCCATGAACGTGGGGACTATGGCAAAAGATCTCGCAGCGCAAAGCGGCTACGTTCTCATCTATATTTGCGACTCAAAACAGGCGGGGCATTGTCTTGCGGCTTACATTGACCAGCACCAATACAGCTGGATTTTTGATCCCAATTTTGGCGAGTTTATAATACCGGGCGGATTCGCAACGTTTGAATCTTTCTGCAAGTATCTGTACCGCGATTATTACGTCCTGTTCAAGGTGAACAAGGCAGTGGGCGATTTTTCACATTATCGTATCGAGTCGATAAGCCGCAGGGCGGGCTGAGGGATTTTACGCCAACACAGGTTCCCTCTCCTATAATTGCAGGCCGTTTCCTCTTACCAGGGCTTGGCCTTATTGCTTGCGGGTAAACTAACGTTTTTCGTAGGATCGAGAGGACTTCCAGGCCTGGCATTGGGATTTGGATATATGATGACCTTGTCACCGGACTGCTTGTAACCACCGTTAACTGTAGTAAATACTACTGCGCCACTGGTGACCAGGCTCCCTCCCGCAGACACTCTGGTATTGGTTTCGTGCACGTTGGTCACAGCTCCAATACTTTCAGCGTAGGGGCAGTGTCGTGCCAATTCGTAGGCAAAGGATTTAAAGGGGCTAACCGTCCAGGCATCTGTCTGTAAAGCGGCTTGCCCGGCTCGATTCCCCCCGCCAAAACACATTTGCAGGCTAATGTGTTTAATAATGTTATTGTTCAACCATTGTCCTATCTTGATTGCGAGTTCCTTGGCATCCCATTGGCCGTGGTCACCCATGATATGAGATGAGCCTGGGTTGCCGTGGCCGTGAATGATGAGCCGGGATTTCGACATGCAGCACTCTTCCGGTAAACGATTGTTGGGAGGCCCTTGCAAGAATAGCTGGCTTTTAGCAACCTCTTCGGCCGGCTTCCCCGATATAGTTAGGTTGACAGTTGCATCCCCTGCTGCCACACGTTTTGCATGGCGAGCCCTGGCGGCGTTCTGCAAGTCATTGGCTAGGCATACTATGGCTTGGGTTGAGTAAAGCATCTTGTTGGGCATGGGCCAAACCCTCAAAATTATTTTTTAGCGATTTTCGATCACATGCGCCCCAGGAAGGCATCCCGGCCAGCGTTAACTATTTTTACTAAAAACGCTATCTTTTTTCGGGGGCGAACATACCAACAAGCGAGGGATGGTATCCTTTTTGTCGTTGAATAAGAATAAGAGATTTAAAAATAGGCACCAAAAATTGGGAAATGGTTTCCTACTCTTGCGGCACGCATGATCCATGCAGGCGATGCGGGTAATGTTGTTTACCCCGACTGACCTCATGATAGCCGGCATACCCATCGGATTGCGGCAAACTCTCAAAACTGGCAAGCAGGCGCGACAGGCCAGCTTGACTCCGTGAAGCATCGTATTTATTTAACAACACCGGATGACCTGGTGGCCCGTCATGGGGATCAGCCACATCCAGCTGTCCGATATGGCGGCCTTGCCGGTCTCCTTCAGCATTTGAAGTCGTGTTTCGTCGGCCTACAGCGCAGGCAATCACATCCAACTGATGCTCCCGCATCAGGTTGAGCAGGGGCTCCGGGTTTCAGGGCGACAGAATGTAACTATAAATCGCCTTAAGCTGGCTTTCGTCGAAGGGATTACTCCCATATTTGCTTTTCATAAGAGGTATTTCTTCGAAAGACTTTATGAGGCGATCGAGCGTCATGGGCATCTCTTTCGGCCACTTACTGCCGAAGGGAAAATGTTGCGGAGCATTCTGCAGCGACTCGCCTACGTGGCTGTGAGGACTCCGACGATGCCGTGTAGGCCCCAAAAATTGGCTGAGTCATGGGCAATCAGGAAAGCGTATGACCATTAACTGGAAAAGCTGCACTGGCAATTATTTCACTGCTGAATAGTGTGGCAGGGAAGAGGGGGCAGAATAATTTGGGGTGGGTCTCGGCAGAGTTTCCCCCTTGAAATAAATGCCTGTAGTATTGATTGCTATGCGCTATGTTTTGGATCTGTCCCCGAGCCCGTTTTTAATTTTTTCTAACAGGAACAAATAAAAATGGCAACAATCCTGGATCTGGCAAACATGTGCCAGGCGATATATGCAAGAGACCCGAGTGATACCAGTGACAGTAAAGTCAAGGCTGGGGCACTTTCTGGTAACTACACCCTGTTGGCTGAGGCCCAGACTTTTATCGAGCATCATAGCGGGTTTGAGGGTGGTATCTTCGAATGCGGTGACACCTGGGTGGTGTGCTATCGCGGTACCCGGCCGTCTGATTCACGTGATTTGAAAGCCGACTTGAAAATCGGTTTAAAAAAGATACCGGAGCAGTTTTACCCGGCCATGGCTCTGTTTGAGCGAGCCCATTTAGCGCATGGTACCAAGGTAATCATTACCGGGCACTCGCTGGGAGGAGGTCTTGCACAACTGGTCTCAGCAGCCTCGACTTACCCGGCAGTAACCTTTAACGCCCCCGGTATGAAAAGTATTGCCCGGGGAATGGCAAAGAAAACACCCTGGGGCTTCCATGCGGCGAACTGCTTGAATATCGTATTGAAGAACGATCCAGTGAGCAGTTTTGGCACGTTGATAGGTAAGAAGCTGAGACTACCGAATCCGGACACGAGCTTTTCGCTTAACCCCATGAAGTACGCCGCCGCGCATAAGCAGGCGAATGTGATTCGGGCAATAAGGTACAGTAAATACCATTCGTTGGCGCCGTCTCAGCTGCTCTAACGTAGCGCGACACATAACGAGCCGAGTAAGGCCCCAAGGAGCGTATCGATGACGCGAGCCACGATTTCAACCGGTAGTGTGCCCTTTAAATCAAGCGAGGATGGCCAAGGTGCCCGTGCGAGCTCTAACGCCAATGAAAGCTTCCATATGGTCATTCTGGCCGACTTCAGCGGACGCGATCACAGCGCGTCAGGTAGCTCTCTGAGCCAAAGAAAAATTGTTGCGATTGATCGCGACAATTTCGACGATGTCTTCGCCCAATTCAAGGTGCAGTGTGATTTGCCCCTAGCCGATGAACCTGTCGTGTTCACGGAGCTGGATGACATGCACCCTGATTTCATCTATGAGCATGTGCCTCTATTCGAGAAATTTCGGCAGCTCAAGCGCAAGCTCAAAAGTCCATCAAGCTTTGCCGAAGCGGCAGCTAAAATTGATCAGTGGGGCACAGCTGAGCCTTCCGTGCCGGCTGCTTCCAGGGCTGGTGCTGTTTCCAGTGACGACCCGGCCGCATCGCTGCTGGATGATATTCTTGCGCTTGGGGCTCCCACACAAGCGGGCAAACCATTTGATGTCCAGGCGCTGTTGCGGGATATCGCCTCACCCTATCTTTCACCCAAGCCAGACCCGAAGTTGGACGATTATGTCCGGACGGTCGACGAGGCGAGCAGCAGCCTGATGCGCAAGCTGCTTCACCATCATCGTTTTCAGGCCCTTGAATCGGCTTGGCGCAGCCTGTATTTGCTGGTGCGACGACTGGAAACCGACGAACAACTGAAACTGCACATTGTCGATGTCAGCCGACAGGCGTTGCTCGATGATGCGGCGAACCACGAAAGCTTCGAGCAAACGCAACTCTACCAACTACTGGTTGGAAATCGCCAGGCTATGGGGATTTCACCTTTCAGCGTGATTTTGGCCGATGCCATCTTTGGCCCCAACGAGCCTGATCTCAAGGCGCTTGCCACTATTGGCGAAGTTGCGCGAGAAATAGATGCTGTATTTATCGCCGGGGGCTCAGAGCAATTCGCAGGCTGTGAAAGCCTGGCAACGACGCCATCGCGAGACGACTGGAATTTGGTATTGCCGGAGCCGATTCAAGCGCAATGGCAAGCGCTCAGGACAACACCCCAGGCACAGCACATCACCCTGGTAGCACCCCGGTTCCTGGGACGAATGCCCTACGGGAAGAAGACGTCATCCATCGACAGCTTTGACTTTGAAGAGCTTCCCTCGGGCGGCAGGCATCCCTACTACCTTTGGTGTTGTGGCGCGTGGTTGCTTAGCTTGCTGCTGGCGGAGAATTATTCAAAAGCAAGCCAGGGCAGCGTGGCAGAGGTTAATGAGATCGACGGTTTGCCGCTGCATGTTTATTATGACGACGACACTGAAGCACAAATTACCCCCTGTGCCGAGGTCATGATGCTGGATGCCTCGGCGTCGGCGCTGCGGGCGGCGGGCCTATTGCCCATCAGGTCGGTGCTCAACAAGGATTCCGTAGTCATACCCTCGGTCTGTTCGATATCAAAGCTGAAATCGTGATCTGCAGATTTCAGCGGTGATTATCGATTGATGCCATTCAAGGCGGCTATTTGACCAGCTTTCAGGCGAGATTTTTCGGGTAAGGAAGAAAGCTGGTGGCTTCTTTCGCCTTCGCCTTGAGATAAATCGATGAGTTGGATCCGTCTGCCCATTGGACTTTATAATTCAGGTTGTCGTTGCCGATGTGGTTGCCATATCCAATGATAATGGCCTGGGTTTTACTCAAACGCCGATAGAATACGGCAATGTTCGCTCGTGGTTTGGTGGCGTGAAAACAAGTCAACGCGGTTGCTGCAACAGCGGGCCTATCCCGGTCCCTGTTTTGTGGGTCCTTGTATGCCTGAACCGCTTTGCTGATGACGACGTTATCGAGCTTGCCATCGTCGTGCAACTTTACTGCAATTTCCAGGAAGAAATTGATATCCTCCTGATCAAACTGGAGCCTGGCTAATGCCCCTGAAAGATACACTTTTATTTTGTTATCGTTTGGCGATTTAACCCAGTTACTCATACAGACCTCGAAACCAAGTTTGCAGTGCAATTACCAGCCACCAGTGACGGGGGGCGTCTTCCTGCCCGGGGTTCCGTCGCTGGTCAAAAGATCCCAGAAATCAATCGATTTTGTAAGTAAACGCTCCTTCCTCAGTCGCTCCAATATGAATGTTCTTGATCTCCTGCTCATTGGCCATGCGGTCCAGGCACTCGCTGGCGAGTTCGGGCAACAGGGTTTTATTCAGGATATTCTCGATATTCCTCGCACCGGTTTCGGAGTCCTGGCAGCGGGCGACAATATGCAGCAGCACGTCCTCGTCGTAGCTGAAGCCGGCGCCGTAGTGTTGCTTCACCCGCTTCTCGATCCGGCCCATATTGATGGCACATATTTTCATCAGGTTTTCGTCATCCAGCGGATAGTAGACCACCAGGCTGGTACGGCCCATAAAGGCGGGCTTGAATGATTTCAGTAGTTCGGGCCGAATGCTGTCGAGCAGCACCTGTGGGTCAGGCTTTTCTTCCACCTGGGCCATTACCGCGCGGATAGCGTCTTCGCCGGCGTTGGAGGTCATTATGATCAGGCAGTTCTTGAAATCGATATCGCGGCCCTCGCCATCCTTGATCGTGCCTTTATCGAACAGGTTATAAAAAATATCCTGTACCCCGGGGTGGGCCTTTTCCATTTCGTCTAACAATATTACTGAGTAGGGCTTGCGTCGAGCGGCTTCGGTCAACACGCCACCCTCACCGTAGCCAACGTAACCGGGAGGTGAGCCCAACAGCATCGAAACCTTGTGCTCTTCCTTGAACTCCGACATATTGATGGTGGTGATATTGTGTTCGCCGCCGTACAGCAGGTCGGCCAGCGCCAGCGCCGTTTCGGTTTTGCCCACACCGCTGGTGCCCACCATAAGGAAAACGCCGATCGGCTTGCGCGGGTCGGTCAATCCGGCGCGGGAGGTCTGGATAGCCTGGGCGATGGCCTCCAGCGCATGGTCCTGGCCGATGACGCGCCGGGCGAGCAGGTCCTTGAGGTTTTTTATCGCGGAGATCTCGTCACTCATCATTTTACCGACGGGAATTCCGGTCCAGTTGGCGACTACTTCGGCTACCACGTGCTCGTCCACGTTGGCTTGAATGAGGGGCTTCTGCGCCTGAATCGTCTGTATCTCGGCACTCAGTTCCTGCAGCCGTGCTTTCAGGCTGCTGAGATCTTCATCGGAGAGAGGGGTGTCTTCTCCCGCCTGGGCTTTGAGAAAGTTGTCCTCAATCTGGTCACGCAGCTCACGTATGTCGCCTATCAGATGTTGCTCCTGCTCCCATTGCTGCAACTGATCGGCCAGTTTCTTTTCCGTGGCGGCCTTATCAGCTCGCATCAGTTCCAGCTTTTCCTCGTGTTCACCGGTGGCGGAGTTTTCCCGCTCCAGCAACACGATATTGGCATCCAGCTGCTGAATGCGGCGGCGAGAGTCTTCGATTGATGCCGGCGTGGTGCTCTGGCTGAGAGCCACCCGGGCGCAGGCGGTGTCGAGCAGGCTGACCGATTTGTCGGGCAATTGCCGACCGGGAATATAGCGATTCGACAATTTGACCGAGGCGATAATGGCCTCATCCAGAATTCTGACCTTGTGGTGCGCTTGCAGTGCCTTGGAAATGGCGCGCATCATATCGATGGCCTTGTCTTCGTTGGGCTCCTCTACCTTGACCACCTGGAAGCGGCGGGTCAGGGCCGGGTCGCGCTCGAAATACTTCTTGTACTCGGCCCAGGTGGTGGCGGCGATGGTGCGCAGCTCGCCCCGTGCCAGCGCCGGTTTCAGCAGGTTAGCGGCGTCACCCTGGCCTTCCTTACCACCGGCACCGATCATGGTGTGGGCTTCGTCGATAAAAAGAATGATCGGGGTAGGCGAGCTTTTGACTTCTTCAATCACCGACTTGAGCCGGTTCTCGAATTCTCCTTTCACGCTGGCGCCAGCCTGCAGCAGACCCAGGTCGAGAGTATGAATGGCAACCCCGCGCAACGGGTCGGGTACATCGTCCTGTGCGACCCGCAGGGCAAAGCCCTCAACGACTGCGGTCTTGCCGACACCGGCCTCGCCGGTGAGTATCGGGTTGTTCTGGCGGCGCCGGGTGAGGATGTCGATACACTGGCGGATTTCTTCATCGCGGCCCAGAACCGGGTCGATATCACCGCGGCGGGCGCTCTCGGTGAGGTTCACGGTAAACTTGTCCAGGGACGGTGTCTTGGTCGGCTTACCGGGTTTCGCACTGGCGGCGCTGTCCCCCGCGCTTAGCGCCGGGCCACCGCTGGACTCGGAAGTGGTGCCAATCAGGGATCTGGCCGCTTCACGCAGTGATTCCGGCGCCAGGTCCTTCAGGGCGGGGGCCGATTCGAGCAGGCTGCGTCGGGATTGCTCATCCAACAGCAGGGCCGTGAGCAGGTGCCCGGAAGTGATTTGTGAGTGCCGGTAGTCGACCGAAGCTAGCATCCAGGCATTTTTGGTGGCTTCTACGATGCTCGGTGACAACGATGCCGGACGGGTGCTGCCACTTTTAAACTTCTCGACCGCCCTGTTCAGCTCCCGATCCAGCGCCGGGAAGTTGACCTCGTATTTTTCCAGCAGGGCGTAAAGGTCGCTATCCGTTTGCTCCAGCAACTTGGATAGCCAATGCTCCACCTCGACATTGTACTGGCCGCGGGCCATGGTGATTCCCGCCGCACCTTCCAGCGAGTCCCTGAGTTCTGTGGACATTTTCTCTACCAGGGATTTCAGGTTTACGTTAATCATGGTGCTTCCTTATTACGAGTGTGTGAGTCGGGAAATGGCGCGTTGAAAAACGATACGGCTCAGGTGACAACAATACGTATGTTATCGACATGACGTGCCTCCCCCAGAGCGGTATTCCAGCCGAGTAACGGTGGCTTGCTATTGTCGTTGTCGAGTCTCAGCTCCGGAATAGAGACCGCATCGGTGGTGATGACAATGTCGAAATCGAACTCATCGCGGGTCAGCAGCCGGGTCAACTCCTTCAACTGTCGCAACTTTTGGCCCCCGGGCTGCAAATCCATCAACTGCTGGTAGGTAATATTTTTAATCAGTACGGAAAACTTGCTTTGTATTTGCCAGCCGTGCGACCCAAGTATTGCGTTCCTCCCCAATTCGCAGTTCATGCCCAGTGGCAGCTCACCGCCGGGCAGCTTCGACTGTGTGTCCTCAGGGATGTCCAGCCATTGGCCCCGGAACTGCTTGATGGCGATGGGAAGGCCAAAATAATACTGTAAGGCCTGTTCCACCGCGATCGCGGGGCGGACGGGCCGGCTTAGAATACCGCTCAAACCCAGCAAGCTGTCGCTTTTAATGGGTAGGTCATTTTTCAGTGAGGGGGTTCCCAGCCCGGAAAGTGACGAAATCGTGCGGGTGAAGGAATCCTCGCCATTTTTGCCGGCGAGTTTATGGTACTCATAGGCAAAGGGGAGGCGATACTTGCGCCAGGCTTTGTAAAACAGATGAACCAGGCGTGAATTAAACAGGTCGAGGAACGATTTCAAGCCCCGATCACGCAGCCGCAGCCGCTGCTGTACCAGTTCGGAATAATGGTAGGGCAGAACGCCGGCACTACCGGTGAGGCCAAACAGCTTGACCTCCGCCCGCCAGTATTTGCGCCCGTCTTCCTCTGCCTGTGCGATCTTGCTCACGCTATTGCCGGGAAAACCCAGGTTGCTATTGCCGCTAAACTCGATCGCGGAAGCGTCCTGGGATTGCGAGAGGGCGACTTGCTCCAACAGACGCAATGCCTGGAAGAATTCGAAATCTTCCGGCCGCTCTGTTAGCCGCTCGACTAGAGAAGCTGGTGTGCGCCGGCTCTTGGCGGCCATCGCTTCAGCTCCTCATCGCTGCCCTTCAAGCGAGCGATAACCCGCACAAAGGAGTTGATACTGCAATAGAGCCCCATAAAGGTCTCCAATACGCAGGCAAATAGGTAGGGACTCTGCCCCCCCAGCTTGAGTGGGTCGAATATGATAACCACCTCGCTGCCACGACACAGTACGCTGCGTCCATCGACGTTGATTGGCGCGCTGATGGGTTTCGCGACAACGTCTTCGATAGCGCCGATCATCGTCCTGCTACTGGCGGAACCCCTGAAGTCGTAAAGGCGCAGAATTTCCCGCAGTGCCTGGGTTGAATTTTCGTTGTTGGCCAGTGACAGGTGATTCAGGTTCAGGTGCGATACCAGACGCCAGAAATTGCCGTCGTCGGAGCCGATTCTAAGTGTCGGCGTAGGCGGCGTTATGCAGTATGTGTCCACTGAAGGCGCCTTGCTGTCATTGCTTTTCAGCGGCAGGCGTCCGGCGAAAGGCAACCTTGACGGCGAGTTTCTGTTAAGGCAGCGGGTCCCGACGGTCACGATAACATCGTTACTTGACTGGGGTTTAAAATTGACGTCGACAAAATTGAGATCTACCTCACTGGCTGTCTCGGTTCCCTGTTCCCCGTCGGTGACCAATCGTCTTGAGGCATGCCAGAAACAGCTGGTTTCTGCATCGTCGGTGTGACGTTGGCCATAAAATGGCGCAAACGAAACCTTGTTACCATCGTTGTCTACGCCCCTTACCGAATTGATTTGGTAAACCTCGATATTGTTCTGCTGGCTAGCGTCGGGCACTAACTGGTGAGCGGACTTGGTGTGATCCAGGCGAATGGGCTCAGCGGTTTTATTGAACAGGTTAACCACCGGGACGCAGCCCAACTGGAACATGTCGGTAGAAAGATAGTGCTCCAGTTCAGGGTCGGCGTTATCAAGGTAAAAATACAGATCGAAAGCGTCGCTGCCTTCGGCAAACTCGAATCGATCGAGCCCCTTAACAGTAAAAAAGAAAAACTTGTCGGGAAATGTGAAGAATTCGGTTAGCAGTCGGTAACCCATGAAGGCATTTTGCGGATAGGGCAGCATCCCTTGCTCGGCGCCAAAGCCGACCGGCCGTACATTCGACGGGTCCAGCATAACTGGGTTTGTACTGCCGTTTTCACTTGCCACCACAACGGCGCGCAGTTGGGTAAAAAGCAGTTCGTACAAGATATACCGCCGCTGATCCTGACCGCCGATGTAGAAGGTGAGTGCATCCGGCTTGAGGTCGCCAAGGGTGGTGCCGGAAGCTGTAACATTGAGCTTCAAGTGTATAACGGCATTACCGGCTACCTGGTTGGCCAAAGGCGCTACGAAGGGGCGAAAAAGAATCTCGACACTGTCGCTTACCAGCGGCATGAGATTCAGCTCATAACAGGTGACAAACTCGCAGGACTTGTCTTCAAATGTGTAGGTTTCGAGCTCTATACCGCTGGGTACGAACTGGGCTTCCTTGAGTCCCTTCCTGGTATCGAATTTGACAATGCTCATGGGGGGAATGGGACGATTGTAATGCGGATAGAGCGTATCCATCAGGGCATGGGAGAGCTGCGGAAAGTCATCTTCCAGTTTGTTCTGTATTCTTGCATTGAGAAATGCGAAGGCTGAAATAAGCCGCTCAACCAGAGGGTCTTCCAACTCGTCCGCGCCCAGTTTCAGGCGCCCGGCAATTTTGGGGAAACGCTTGGCAAACGCCTTGGCTGCCTTGTTGATATATGAAAGCTCTTTTTCGTAGTGTTTGAGCAGAGAGTCCACTAGCGCTCAGACTCCTTAAGCATGACCGACTGGGATACCGGGTCCAGCGATGAGTCGAAGATAATGGTTTCATGCGAGGGCGAGGCGTGCAGTACGGCTTCTACCCTGAAGCGAAAACACTTGTCGTTGGCATCCAGGCCCTGGCTGGAGTGGACTTTTACGCTCTTTATCCGCGGCTCGAAATTTGCGATCGTCGCCTCCACCTGCGAACAAAAATCCTGCACCGCTGCACTGGATTCCAGGTTGATGGTGGCCAGGTCCGGCAGGCCATAATTCAGTAATGAAGCGCGTAGCGCCGGCAGCTCGGCTGGTGGCGAGATACAGCATTGGCGGGTATTGAATACATTTTCAAGGTCCCGCCGTACACTTTCTTTGAGCGTGTCCAACAGCATATTGGCCGATTGGGCGGACTCGCTGGTGCTCTCAGGCGAGTCGTCAAGCAGGCAATCCAGTACCGGCATTTTCAGCTTTTTATTCTTGTCGATGCTGCTCATCATTGGAGTCACTTCACACGTCAGGCGGCGGTGCCTATCTGGTTGAGTTCGGTGGTTAAACGAATCTCCGAGACGATTTGTTCTGCAACGTAGTGCGGTTTCAGGTGGATGGCGCAGGAATAAGAGCCGGGCTTGCCGGAGATGTCCATCACCTGCACCTTGAAATCACGCAGTGGGTATTTGGCGCGGGTTTCCCAGGAGAGATCGTCGCGCCCGGTGGTATAATTTCGCAACCAATTATCCAGCATTCGCTCGCACTCGGTTTCATCGGCAAACGAGCCCACCTTATCGCGTATCATCACCTTGATGTAATGGGCGAACCGAGAGGCGCAGAGTATCTGCTGTAACATGGCACTGACCCGGGCGTTGGCCATCGCGCCCCGGTCACTGAAGCGCATTGGCCGCTGTAGTGAGGCATTGCTCAGCAACGCGCAAAAGGGTGTGCCATAGCAGTGACAAAGCGCAATAAAGCCAAGCTCGTTGAGTTGCTTCTCAGCGCTGTCCGTTATCAGCACCGAAGTGCTCATGCGGGGGACTGCCGCTTCGCCGGTGTCGAAGCCGGTGTGAGGCAGAGCGGTAACGAGGCCCCCGCTCAGGTAATCCCTGGGCACACCGCGTATGTGGGAAAACCATCCAGTGGCGCCAAACTCACGGATCACCACCGTGCCGAGGGCAAAGCAGGCATTGCCCCACAGGTAGTCATTGTTGCTGCGGCAGTGCTCGGTAAAATTCAGTCCCTGGCGAGCACAGAATTCCTGGTTGTAGGGTTCGCGCAAAAGTACGTCGGGTAAGCAGATCCCAATAAAACGACTGTCCTGCGTATCGCGCAATGAATTCCAGCGCAAATAGTCCTTGGCCTGGAATATGCCGCTGTAATTCAACGAGTGCCCCATGGACTCAAAATCGTCCAACCCGAATAGCTGCGGCGCGGCGCCACAGACGAAGGGCGCGAAGGCGGCTGCCGCAATCTGTGATATCCCCCTCAATACCTCGATGTCATCGCTTGGGTGCTCACGGCTTGGTGTGTGGGTCACCTGGTAGTTTCCCAGCAGAATGCCGAAAGGCTCGCCGCCCGGCATGCCGAACTCGTCGTTATAGATGCGGTGAAAAAGATTGCTTTGGTCGAAGTCTGATGCGCGCTGCAGGTCTTTGGCGACTTCTCGCAGCGAGATGTCGAGCAAGCGAACTTTTACACCGCGCTGCTCGCCCGCCGCTTTCACCAGCAGCTCGACACCCCGCCAGGCAGCTTCAAGCTGCTGCAAACGGGGGTGATGGAGAACGCAGTTCAATTGTTGTTCGATCAGTCTGTCCAGGCTTGCGATCTGTGCGGATAACCAGACCCGCAAGTTCACGCGATCGGATCCGGCGCTTAGGTCTATCGTCAATCCACCAGTGGTCAGGTGCAGCCAGTGGACCAGCGCATGGGTGTGATCGTCAGCCAGGCAGAACCGCTCCACCGGGCTCATATCGGCATCTTTACTGGCAGCAATACCGCGTTCGGTTGCGTCGAGCACAGCAGTGAGCAGGGAATCAACGGCCATGAAAAGGTGCTGCTCCTGGTAACCAATTTCTGGCAAGGCGAAATGCCAGCCGGAGACCTAATACCGATTCCGGCTGGCACAATTGACTCATAGTGTTAGCCGCCATGCAGGGAACCCCCACGCAAGGCGGCGCGACTTCCCGTCGTGTCTAACCACTCGACGGAATATTTGCCACCATGCGCAACGAAGTGGTGAGCTCCTCCATTTGCAGCCAGGGCCGCAGGTACGCCACCGCGTTGTAGGAACCCGGTGCCCCGGGCACTTCCTTGACTTCGATCCGTGCCTCGCGCAACGGGTACTTGGCCTTCATTTCCGGACCGGCATCGGGGTTGCCGTTGGTGTAATTGGAAATCCAACGGTTGAGCCAGATCTCGGCGTCATCAGCTTCCATGAACGAACCGATCTTGTCCCTGGCCATCACCTTGAGAAAATGCGCGATTCTGCCGGTTGCCATGATGTAGGGCAGGCGTGCCGAAATGGCGGCGTTGGCGGTGGCGTCGGGGTCATCGAAGACTTTCGGCTTTTGCGCGGTCTGGGCGCCGAAAAATACCGAGTAGTCGGTGTTTTTGTAGTGGCATAGCGGCAGGAAACCCTGCTTGGCCAATTCAGCCTCGCGCCGGTCGGTTATGCCGACCTCCGTGGGACACTTCTGGTCGACGTCGCCGTCATCGCTCTTGAACAAATGGGTCGGCAGGCCCTCGACCTTGCCGCCGCCCTCGGCACCGCGAATCGATGTGCACCAGCCATTCTCTGAATACGACTTGGTCAGCGTCGTGCCCATCACGTAGGCGGCATTCATCCAGCCGTAGTCTTCGTGATCCACCGCACGCGACATGCCGGATTCGTCCACGGGGAACTCTTCGAAGTCGAATTCCTCGATGGGTTTGGTCGCCTTGCCGTAGGGCAGTCGCGACAGAGTGCGAGGCATCACCAGGCTGACAAAGCGGGAATCTTCCGATTCGCGGAAACTGCGCCATTTGATATATTCTCCAGACTCAAAGATCTTGCCCAGATCCCTTGGTTTCGACAGCTCGGTGTAATCTTCAAAGCCGAACATGCCCGCGCCCGCAGCCGTAATGAAAGGACAGAAAGAAGCAGCTGCGACATTCGACATTTTGCTCAGTAGCTCAATATCGTCAGGGTGGTTGGAGAATTCATAATCACCAATCATGGCGCCGTAGGGTTCCCCACCGGCGGTTCCGAATTCGGCTTCATACATCTTTTTGAATATCTGGCTCTGGTCGAACTCCACGGCCTTGTCGAGATCCTTGAACAACTCGCGCTTGCTGATGTTCATCATGCGGATCTTCAAACCCGAACCGGTTTCGCTGTTCATTACCAGGTGGTGTATGCCACGCCAGGAGCCTTCCAACTGCTGGAATTTTTCATGGTGCATGACGGCGGCCAGTTGCTTCGAAATGGCTTGGTCAATCGCGGTTATCGCTGAATTGATGGTGTGGGTCAGGTTTCTATCCCAGGTCAGGGTGCCCTTCATGACCTGCTCAGTAAGGTTCGCAATCAGGTCCTTGGCCTCATCCGGCGCCGTCTGCTTGGTGGCACTTATCGCCTGGTCAAGCAGGCTGATGGTCTGCTCTTCGGTTTCCAGCCCGGCGTCACTACTCTCTGTTTCTTTGCTCATTACTTGTCATCTCCCGCTTTTTTGTTCAGGCCCAGTTCTTCAGATATCGATGCAACCTTGTCGGCATTCTGCAGAATTTCTTCGAGTACGCCCTCCAGTTCTTCCGAGCGATCAGCCTTGCTCATTAAATCCCTCAGTTTGCCACGGGCCGCAAGCAATTGTTTCAGGGGCTCTATCTGGTTGACCAGGTTCTGTGGCTCAAAATCCTCGATAGAGTTGAAGTCAAGTTCCACCGGCATTTCGCTGTCATCGTCGGTCAGGGTGTTATCCACTTTAATATTCAACTTGGGATTTATCTTGCCCATGACCTGGTCAAAATTGTCGCGGTCGATATTGACGAACTTGCGCTCCTTCAGTGACTTTTTCCCCTCGGTGTTGTCACCGGAAAAGTCGCCCATCGTACCGACCACAAAAGGAAGTTCCTTTCGTTGCTCGGCGCCATTGGTCTCTACGTCGTAGGTAATGTGGACGCGGGGCTTGCGCACCCGCTTCAGTTTGTCGTTAATACTGTCTGACATGGTTTGGTGCTCCTGTTTATCGATTTGTGGGGCTTTGGGAAAGCGATTATCAACTGTTTGGCTTCAAACTCCGTGCGGCTCGTGCGATTGCCTTTACCAGCCAGAGTTGCGATCGTCATCAGCTTCTTGCGGTCGGGGTTCGCCGATAGGTTGTTGCCCAACGGAAGAAGGTATCTCCGGAGTGGTGGATTGCTCAGTGGCACCCGGTTTGCCGATAGTAACCCCGGTCAGCAGCGTATAGACGGTCCTCGCGTTACTATCGGGCACCAGTTCCTGCATCAACTCGCCCACCGGCATATTGCCCCAGCGAATCAGGCGCTCCAGCCCGTCGGCAATAGGTGTATGCGGCTCGGTGGCGCGAAAAAAACGGGCGACCTCCGCAAGTTGCCGCAGCGCGGTCTCGCGGCTGGCAACCGGACCGGCTACCTGGCTGACGGTGGTTGTAGCGGTCGACGATGACTCAGCTTGCTCAGCCTGGTTTTGTTCTGGCTTCGCCTCTGCATCTGCTTCGGCCGATGCGGCTTCCAGTGCGCCGAGTTTGTCCTTGGCAAGAAAGCGAACCCCGCGCAGCACTTCTTCAAGAATACTTTTGATGTTGCTGCTGGGGGGGCATCGGCACCGCAATGCTGGTACAGGGCTTTGTCCAGTTCCTGGTATTGCTCGAGGGACGCCTGCAGCGCGTCAACGAGATCGAGCAAAAAGCTATCCGGGGTGTTGGCCATGGCCTGGGTGATATTTTCAATCGAAAACCCGAGCTTAGTAGTGCGAACGGCGCGTTTTTCCGGGTCCGGAATCGCTGCGGCTTCCTGCGCCTGGTAGAAGTTCCAGAAAGAAAAGCAGTCGAACTCACCGGTACCGGTTCCGGGTGCAGTAATATCCAGCGTCCTGATCGGAGCAATGAGGGTTCCCTCGGCCCCCTCGCCATTGATACCGGTAAGTGGGGCAACCCGGGTTTCTATGCCGTCTTCATCGGGAAGCGGATAGAGCTGGTCCCAGAACTCCCCCACCAGCCCATTGATCAGGGTAATGCCGTCACAAAGCCCCTGATGACCGTGCAGGCGTATCAGGGATTCGAGATACCAGACGGCAACCTCCAGATCTTTCGACTGTTCCTGCAAAATGGTCGGAGCCAGTTTGCTTATCCGTTGCCAGTTGCTGATGACATCACTGGCATTCTCCGGATCGAGCATGGCGGCGCGCTCGGCTGCGCGTGCAGCACTGCGCGCTTCCTTGATATCGGTGTATTCAGGTGTGCGGGTTTCGCGCAACTCGATGCCGGCGGGGTTGTCGCCGGGTATAGGCACCAGAAGGTCAGATACTTCTATCACGTGCTCCACATAAATCCTTATTTATCTTGAGTCAAAGCTGATGGTCGAACAGTGTGGAGAAAGCTCGAGGTTACACAAGCTGACCCTCCAGGTAAAGGCGTTGACGAATCCCGGGATTGAAACTGGCCCCTGATCGGCACCGCCCGCCGGCTCATCTCGGAGAGATTTGATCGCCCGACTTATGTTATGGCCGGTGGTTGCCAACTACTATCCATCATTTGGGTAAATAATTCTGTATCGGGCATGCCCGAAATCACGCGGATACAGGGCGTTACACTTGGCGAACCCCGCGTGCACCAATAACTATAGTGGGCGTACTTCTGGGCAATCACCTGTTCCAGCACGATTGCCGGGCTGCCCAGGTTGTCGTCGATCGCGATTTCCTGGAGCGGTACATAGCTCGAGGAGGTACCGGGTTCGCAGGTGACTGCTGTGGCTCGCAGCGGTTGCAGCGAGTCTTCGATGGATTCGGCACTGCGTTGCTCCTCCAGCGCGCTTAGGACCAGTTTCTCCAGTTCATCAAACCAGGCCCTACTGGCGTAAAGGCTTGCCACAGCAGAGGCGGAAGCTGGCAGTGGCATGGCGATGCAGATTGAAAAATAACGCCCCACGCTGTCGACGCTGGGTGACATCAGCCCCAGCCAGGCGTGTTCGTCCAGCAGCCCCGGCGGAAATGCGAAATGCCAGATGGGACTGGTGAGATAGATTTCCAGCCATCGGTCTCCCAGCAGCCCCCGGCTGGCGCTGATGGATTGCTGTAGCCATTGATCCCAGGCGTGGATAAATTCTGGCGGCAAGTCCCTGCTGACAAAATCACCGTGGGCGGGTAATTTGCCGTAGAAACCCGCCCGCAACGCGGCGCAGGCGGTAACGCCATCAGCGCTTTTCACGCCGGACCCTTACAAACTGCCAGTGCACTGGTAGCCGCTCAACAGGCCCCGCTGGAAGGGGTTGTTGCTGCCAGCGGGGCGCAGGTCATAGATCGCTTTGCGGCCGCTGGCCTGCATGGTCAGCTGGTAGGTGCTGGATCTGGAGGTTTGGGCAATGTTCGAATCGGCCAGCAGATGGAAAAAGCCCCATTCTCCCTCGTAGTTCTGCTGGTTGCGTGTGCCATTGAGGTCTTCAAAGACAATCCGCACCCGGTTATCCCGATCACCATTCCAAATCAGCGTTTTGCTCAACTTGGGGCCGTGACTGTAGGAAAAAGCCGGTTGGCCAGATCCCGGGTCCAGCTCGAATATCCGCACCGTTGCATCAAGCTTGACCGGCTTTAGCTGGAACTCCACTTTGGCGACGTCGCTGCCGCGGGGAAAAAAAGCAGCGCGAATCTGGCTGGCGCGCTGCATCTGCTGCAGCGTCTCGGGCTTGATCGACAGCGTCCGACCATTCGCGGCTTTTAGCTTCCAACTGCGCTGGTCGACAAAGCTGGCAAGGTGGGTATTAAAAAATGTAGCCTCAACCCCGTTGTGACCAAAAAAGCGGTTGAATTCCTCGATGCTGGCATCTTCGCTGCCAGCGGGCGCGAAGGGGAAACGGCCGGCCAGCGTTTGCTTGAAAACATCACAAACTTCCACCTGCCACAGCCGCGCAAGCTCCCCCCGGGCTCCCTGCAGGGTTGCCGACCAGCTGTATTGGGTCGCCTCCTTGATCCAGGTGCTTACCGGCGCAGGGCTGCTGGCCGCCAGCAGCTTAAGCTGGCCAAGGCTGCCGCCACTGCCAGAGAAGCTGGCCTGGCTTTTGGCCAACGCCGCTTGCTTGCTATCCGGCGCCATGGCAATGGCACCTATCTCTGTCCCGAATTGTGCCAGGGACGCGGTGATGGCGTTGACCTTGGGTGGCTGGCCCTTGATGGACTGTGAGAGTTCGTTCAGGACGCGAAAATCCCTGTCGACAACGGTGGGTTGCAATTTTTCAGGCGCCAGCGCTGCGATCTTTTCAGCAGCATCGCCGGGTAACTTGTCGAGCAGCTCTGGTTGCACAACCAACTGCGTATTCTGGCTGGTCAGGTTGAGCATCGCCAGGATGGGGGAGCTTGCGGGGTCTCCTAGCAGCAACAGCGTTTTGCTGGCACTGGCCAGGTTGCCAAAGCGGGCCAGGTGAAAACTGTCGAGGGTCCGCTTCCAATAGTTGTTGTAATCGTCCAGATAGAGTTGCTTGACCTCGCGTCCGATGCTGTCCAGGTCGGCAGCGGCGATGTTTTCACCGGCCTGCTCACCCATTACCCAGCGACTTTCATCATACCAGCGGATAACCTGGCTCTGGCCACCAAAATCCAGTCCATCGTAGGCTGCCTTGGTATAGAGGTAAGGGATCTGCGCCCGGGGGTCATCCTCGCCCACTCCAAACACGCTCATGGTGTCGGTGCCCACGGCGCCTTCCAGCGATAGAGGCGGTTGATTACTGACCGATGACTTGAGCTGCGAGTACAGGCGTTGCGGCACCGGCCTGCGCATGATGGTTTCACGGGATCGTTTCACCAGGCCGCCATCCAGCCTTGGTGCTGTGAAGTCCAGCGCCAGTAGTTGCGCCAGGTATTGCCCCATCAATTCGCGGGTTTGAGGGTCCGCCGACAGATTCTCCTGCCAATGATCAGTGGCCCATTCCCGAATGGTAGCGGCATCGCGGTGCTCGCTATCGGCCAGCATCAGGTAAACCCGCAAGGTATCGAATAGCGAGCCGTCGTCGCTATCCTGTTGCGCTCGCAATTCGCCCTCCAGCGACAGCTGCAGCTTGGGTAGGAAGTGATTTTGCAGGGCGCTGTCGTAAAGGTCGTCGGCGGCATCGTCTACCGCCGCGTCATAGAGGCCGAAGCCACTTAGCCAGGGGTGGGCGTCCCGATCATAGACGGCGCTCGCTGCACGAAGAGGCTCTAGCAGCTCAGTCACCTGCTTCTCGTCCGGCGAATCGGCAGCGAGTTGCGAGGCGGTTGCATCGTATTGCGCGGCGAGATTCTTCACCTCGCCCATGTACTGGTTGTTGCGGGTGATGCTGGCAGCCCAGGCAACCAGGGTGCCGGCGGTGCCCACTGCCAGCAGGGCGAAGCATGCTCGACGCGCCCAGCGCAGGGAAGACTCGAACCGGGTGTTGGCGCCGACCAGATTGGCTTCGGGAAAGATGACATCAGTAAAGAGTCTGCGAATGAAAAAGCTCTTGCCCGAGCTGGACTGTTGCAGCGTGGCTTGCCGGCCAAATCCGAAGCTATTGGATACCGCCGCCATCATGCGGTCGATCGGAGTGCCCTGCTGGGTGGCGCTGCTAAGGTAAATACCTCGCAGCCTGGCCTGGTCCTGGAAGTTGTTGGCGGAGAACACCTCATTGATAAAGGCGCTAATATTGCTTTTCAGGTTGCCCACCTGAATGGGAAAGTTCTGTATCAAGGCGCGTTTTTCAGGGTCACGCTCCTGGTGGATCCGGGCCAGCATGCCCTGGTCCAGGCGCTGCACCAGCAAGTCGAACTCCTGTTCAAACGCAGCGGCGGGATTGGCGCCCTGGGCTTCACTGAACGTCATACCCCAGACTTGTTCGCGTTCAGCCTGGCTCATGGGGGCAAAATACTGCGAGAAGCCGGCTACCAGGTCACCCTTGGTGAACAATACATAGACGGGAAAGTCTATACCCAGTTGCTGGTGCAGCTCTTCGATGCGCTTGCGAATGGCCTTGGCATGCTGCGAGCGTTGCTGGGGAGTTTGCAGCAAAAGGTCCTGGATGCTGGCAGCAACAATTGCGCCATTGATGGGTTGGCGCCGGCGGTGCTTTTTCAGCAGCTTGAGAAATCCCTGCCAGGCGTTATTGTCTTCTGAGCGATGACTGTCCTGGGTCGTATAGCGCCCCGCAGTGTCAATGAGTACAGCATCGTTGGTAAACCACCAATCACAGTTGCGGGTTCCACCAATGCCACCCAGGGCGCCTTCTCCCTGAGCGTCGGCCAGGGGGAAACTCAAGCCCGAGTTGACCAGTGCTGTGGTTTTACCGGCGCCCGGAGGTCCAATGATGATGTACCACGGTAGCTGGTAAAGGTTCTTGCCCGGTTTACCGGCACTAGTGAAGCGGGTATTGCGCAAGGTCCGCACTGCATCACTAAAGCGTTGATTCAATTGGGCCAGTTCTTCTGCCGAGCGGCCGCTGTCTTCGACAGTCGGCGCAGGGCTTGTGTCCTTGGCGTCCGCAATGGCATCGAGCATCGAATTGTTGTTACGCTTGTCCTGCCACAGTTTGCGAATCAGGTTAAGAAGCCAGGCCATGATTGCGAGCGCGATAACCAGCATTCGGGCGGGATAGGAGAGGGTGGTATTGTCGGCGCCGAACTTGATGTGGTCGAGGCCAAACCAGACCACGACTGACAGAGCCAGCAGCCCGATTATGCCAATAACCAGCGGGTTTTTTACTATGGCGAGCAGGGCTTTCATTGGTCGTTGGTCTCTTTGTGGTGTTGCTCTGGGCCGTGCTCAAGCACAAGCATCATCTCTGTTAACCGGGCAGGGAGCCGTTGTTCACTCTAGTGTCCAGGGGAATTGCCTGCCTATTCGCGGCTGCCAACGTTTGAATTTGCGATTTTATTGTTCAGTTGGTCGAGGTAGACCGCAGTGGGAGCGGTGCTGAGGTTTAACCAGACTCTTGCCCCGGTATACCCCAGCGCCAGCACAGCCAGGAAACAACAAGCCACGACCCACAGTGGTACATAGTGCATGATTCCCTGCCTTGCCGTTGCCTGGCTTTGCCAGTGTGGAGACAGGTCGACCTGTTGTGGTCCGCGCAGATTCTCTATGCTGCGATAGGTTTTTTCCCGAATCATTTCCAGTTGCTCTCGCCCACGCGGGTCGAGTTTGTACTTGCCCTCGAAGCCGAGGCTGATGAGCAGGTAGATCAGCTCCAGGCTGTCGCCATGCTGTCCCGGGTTTTGCAATAGCTTGTCGAGAATGTTGAAAAACTTCTCCCCACCGAATGTTTCGTTGTGAAACATGCTCAGTAAGGAGTGCTGGCTCCAGCCGGAACTGGCGCCCCAGGGCGTATTCATAACCGCTTCATCAGTTGCCGTACACAGCAGGTAGCGCGCGGTAACTATTTTTTCAGGTGGCAGTTGGGCGGCGCGACAACGAGCGTCGAATTGGCGAATTTCGTCTACCAGTTGGCGCTGCAGTTGTTGCGGATCGCCATGGTTGATCAGTTTTCGCAGTTTTGCAGTCACAGCTAACAACGTTGACGCATTATTAATGAGGATATTGCCGCCAAAATCGGTACTCAGCGGTTGCAGGTTCGCCGGGTTTGGCGCGGCGGTGACGCTGGCTGTTGCACCGGGTATAGCTGCGGCAGCCGGTGCACTGCTGCGTGCGCCGGGCCTTGGAATCATAACGGTCTGGTTGCCAGCATCAGCTCCTGGCATGCGCACTGCGGGTTGACCGATGACGGTTTTATCGTTGTCGTTGGAATCGCTCATATTATTGATTCCTTATGGCCCATAGTTCCATTGCTAGTCCGGGAAAATTGGCGCCGATATGAATCGCAAAGCCACCGGAGCTTTGCATGGCCTTCCATAGCTCGCCGACCTGGCCGAGTTCAAAGTAGGTGAAGCCTGCATGGTATGGAATCTGGCGCGGGGCCACGGGCAGGGGCTTGATGGGTATGCCCGGTAGCTGGGCACTGATAATGTCTCGAACTTTCTCTACCGGCGCAACCTTGGCCTGGGTGGCAAAATTATTACGCAACAGCTCAGATGGCAGGTCTGCTTTGACAGCCAACACGAAATTGGAGCTGCCTATCAACGAGCGGTCGCTGATCGGAGCGACGTGGATGCCATATTTGCGCTCGGTTAGTTCCAGGGATACCGCCGTTGTTTCCAGTACCGTACTCAGGCAACGGCGTAAAATATTAAAGGTGCCGAACAAGGTTGTTGCCAGGTCGTCATGAAGGTACGAAGGGAGCTGCGGTGCTCGTTTATCGCTGGTGGTAAACGTCGCCAGCTCGCCGGCCATCTGGATCAATTCGGTATAAAATGTGAGAGGGTGCAAACCGCGCACTTGCCCCATGTGCAGGCACAACGGCTGGATGCGGTTTATTAACTGCAGCAGCATGTAGTCTGCAATCTCCGCCGAGCCCGCGCGCCCGCTGTCGGCCAACCTGCCGCCCAGCGCGGCTCCGCGCTGCTCTACCAGCCCCTGCAATTCCTTGAGCATCTCTCGCAGTTCTGGATGGGCGGAGCAGTCGAGCATCGGCGGGATAAACTGGTTGGCGAGCTTCAGCGGCTTGTCCTGGCGCCGCTCAAGCACATGGGCGATCGGGATTGCGGCATATCCGCTGAGATCTTCACTGCCTGGCTTGAGCGAAATATTCAACTGGCCAGTGTCGATTTCGGTTTCCTCGCCACTGCGCGAAGTTGAATTGCGCACCGCTGTTGGCGACCTGCGATAACGAGTCAGTTCCGAATCAGGATTTTGCTCGTCAATGTCCCTGGCGCCTGGTCTGCGCAGCGGTATGCAAAGATAGATTCTTTCGTTGGCGGTATTGAGCGGTAGCTCGAGTACTTTGGGAAGTGGATCTTCTTCCGGTATGGCAAAGGGTGTGCCGTCGGGGAAAACCCCGCGCATCCGAACGATGGAGAGCTTTCCCAGGTCGAGCAACTCCTGGTCGAATCCAAACTCCAGCAGGCCCCAGGCGTAGGCGCCCAGCGCAGCGCTGCGGGCCTCTACCAGCCTTTCAACGTAGCGATCCTGTTGTTGAAAGTGTTGTGGCCGCAGGAACATGCCCTCCGACCAAATGACCTTGCTGTTTGCCATAGTGGACTCAACTCTTTTAATTACCGGCATGGCTGAATGGCTAATGCGCTTTTGCTACTCTCGCTTCAGGCTGGTCCCCTGAATGTTGACGGTAAAGCGGTTGGCCTTATTGGCGATGATGGGCAGGGTCAGGGTAGCGCTGGCGTCCTGGTATTGCGAGAACTCCGCAACCAGGCCGAGATACTGTACCGAGTCATCAAGCTCGATAGTTTCACTGCGACTTTCGCCAGGGGTAAACTCCCGCATGCGTATGCTGTCGATATAATCGCTCCCGAGGCGCTCAGCGGGATTTTCGTAGAGGGATATCAGGTCCTCCCGTTCAAATTGGCGCGCATCGGCAAGCTTGATCAGGCGAATGACCAGAGGTGAAGGTCGATTATCATCGTCAGGGTTGACGTCGGCGCTGACCACGAAGTCAATCACGGCGCTGGTTTCGACTTGCATTACCTGGCGGGTTTTCTGGCAAGATGTAAGGCTCACGCTGAAGAGCATGAGCAAAGCTATTGCGGATCGGCGCCATCGTGCGGGCATTGTCATAGGGACCTCGATTAATTCTGTCTGGGCCGGCTGGATGGGAACGGCTTTTATTGCTTCCTTTGCCTTCGTATCTCCTTCAGCTCACTGACCTGATCTTCATAAACGCGTCCGAACTCTTCGCCGAACAAGCGATTGTAAGCGGCTTCAGGATCAGCTGCGAGTCTATCATAATGTTTGCTAAAGGCATCCCAGGCTTTTGCCTTCTTATTACCAGCCAGTCGTCCCGTGGCATCGACTCCCATTTCTTCCATCAGATACTGGGGGTTGAATTGCGCTAGCATTTTTTCGTACCCAGCACGCATTCCCGCCAGCGTCGCAAGTTGGTGATCCTCGAGGTCATTGAAGCTATCGTTAATGGCCATGTCAGCGCGCATGAAGGCCCTCGAGTCACTGCTGAACATATAATTCAGGGCGTCCTCCACCTGGGCAGCGAATTTTAGTGGATTGTTTTCAGCCGCGCCGATGATTGTCCGCACCGCCTTGATTTCATTCTTGATACTGCTGCGTGCCCGCAGTACTTCCATCAGTCTTGCCAGTGCCAGTAACAGTGTCGAGCTGACGGCTGGAAGCAATTGCTCCAATTGTTCTTCGCTCAAAGACTTCAGGCCTATCAGTTGGGCAAGTTGCCGGGCTGCCGTCGCATCCGCGGGCGAGTTTGCTGTTGGGGCTGGCGGCGGCGCTTTTTGCTCATCGACTGACAGTGGCCTGGGAGTCGACATCGCCTGTTGCATCGGCGGGGCATTGTCCGGCTGGGGCTCCAGCCACCACTGCGAATCCTCCGCCGAGGGAATTGCTTGCAAAGGGTCTCCCGGGGGCGGGCTACTGCCTACACCATCGAGCAGAGCCAGAGGGTCTGCGCACTCATCATCGTTCAGTAATGGTGGCAGGTTGGGCTCGGGAGTTGATTCGGGCGACGGCGTTTGCAGGGCCCAATCTTGCTTTGGCGCTACCGGCGGATCTTGGGGCGACAACCATTTATCCAGATCATCCTCGCTCTGGGCAAACTCGGCAGCCGCTGGGTCGGCTTTAGCTAATGGGTCTTTGCCAGTGTCGCCCAATGAGTCAAGGAAGCTGCCGCCAAGATCTTCGGCCGGATCAGCGCTAACCTCGAAATCAACTTCGATCCGGTATGGGCCGATAAATATTGTATCCCCTTTGTTCAGTTGGCATGGGATGCCCTTCTCCAATGGCTGGTCCGTGGTGTTAAGGAAGGTGCCGTTGCTGCTATGGTCCAGCAAAGTGTAAACGCCCTGTTGTTCCGAGATCGTTGCATGGCTGGACGAGGTGATTCGCGAAGGGTCTGGCAGTACCAGGGTGTTAGTGCTGCCGCGGCCAATGCTAGCTCCGCCGCCGGTCACGGCGTGGCGAGTGCCGGACATCAGTGAGCCTTCGGGAGCGGATATTATGTTCAGTACCAATTTCACCAGTTTGTTTCCTTGGTTTGTTCGTCTATGGTTGGGTTGCCGCGCGGAATCAGGTAAGTTGGTCGATTGAGACAGTGACGCCCGTGCCCAAAGGCGAGTCGCCTCTTGGTTTGAGGGTATTCGCTGTCGGCGGTGTGTTCAACTGCTTTCTGACTCCTTGCCGCTTCGTCACCATGCTCTTAACCGAAATGCGGATTAGGATCAAGTTTACTTCATCCATGATCGCTTTGACGCGGAGATGGCTTATACTGGCCCGCCCAGGGGCCTTAGCATCACCGGCAAGCCAGCAACGACATGCAAATTGAAATCCCAGGTTACGAGGTAAAAGATAGAATCGCCGACGGTGGCATGGCCTCGGTCTACCTGGCTCGCCAGCTCAATTTTGACCAGGATGTCGCGCTGAAAATAATGAAATCGGCACTTTCACGAGAGCCGGATTTTGTTAAGCGCTTTATGAAAGAAGCCCGCATTATGCGCAAATTGCGGCACCGGAACCTGTGTGAAGTATTCGATGTGAATGCACACGGGGAACTCCACTATATCGCCATGGAGTTGCTTCCCGGCGGTACCCTGGCGCAATTGACCCGACGGGGTATAACACCGGAGTTCGCCTCAAACCTGCTATTACAGTTGCTTGAAGCTCTCGACTATGCCCACCGCCAGGGCTTTATTCATAGGGACATCAAACCCGCCAACATACTGATGCGCGATTCGTCCACACCGGTGCTCACCGATTTTGGTATCGCCAGGGCTGCGGACGCCGCTACCCATTTAACAATGACCGGTACCATGCTGGGTACACCCTATTACATGAGCCCGGAACAGGCGAACAGCGGTGAGGTCGATGGGCGGGCGGATCTCTATAGCCTTGGTATCGTGTTTTACGAGATGCTGACCGGGGCGGTTCCTTACCGGGCGGACAGCCCGGTCGCTACCTGCATACAGCATATCACCCAGCCGATTCCCACCCTGCCGGCGCCGCTGCAGCACTTCCAGGACTTTATCAACCAGGCCCTGGCAAAAACTGCGCCAGAGCGCTTTGCTGATGCCGCCGCGATGGCAAATTGCCTTGCCGGGGTGATCGGTAAAATGCCGACGACACCTGAAGCGAAAACCGTCGTCACGGGTCCGCTGGGAAATTCAGGCATTGCTAGCCGGGTCAGTTTGAATGGCCTGGCTCCAGCCCCTGTTGCTACCCACGATCAGAACGCGCCCGGGCCTGTACCTGCAACGGGCTCACAGCGGCCACCCGTGACAGCACCAGTCGAAACTGGAGACGGTAAATCCCGGGTCGGTCGATTTGCACTGTGGGGGGTTGCCTTCACCCTGAGCGCTGCGTTGATAGTGGTGTTGGGTCGGGTGCTGCTAAGGGAGGAAATGCCAGTCGACAAGGTTGAAGCCCCGCCAATATCCAGTGCACAGCCTTTGGTAGACGGTTTCGTGCAGGAAGCACGCCAGGCCATAGCGGACGACAGGTACACCGATGCCGAGGCCGGCTTTCGTTCAGCGCTGGCTTTTGATGTCGCCAACAAGCCCGCCCTGGACGGTTTGCGTGAGTTGGGTGATATCTATTTTGAACTGTCGCAGAAAGCCCTGGCTGCCGATGACATTGCATTGGCAAACTCCATGGTGGCAAATCTGGTGCGGGTTAATTCCAACGCTGAGGGGCTGGGTGATTTGCAGTCCCGAATCAGGCAGCGCCAATATGAAATAGAGGGTGAACAATCACAAAAGCTTGCGATGCAACAGCGACAGCAGGAATTGCTGGCTACCGCTGATGCCGCCCTTGCGAGCAAGCAGCTATACAATATCGACGGCAGTGGCGCCTTGCAGCTCTATCGTTCGGTACTCGAAATCGATGCCGGTAATAGGGGCGCGCTGGCGGGATTACAGCAGGTGGCCGGCATCTTTTTGGAGCAGGCGGAGCGCTCCATAGCGCAAAACGATATTCCTGTTGCCACTACCGCTCTTGGGCGTGCCCGGGAAGCTGCCCCCGATGATCCGCGCCTGGCCACTGTGGGTGCTGCCCTGTCTCAGCTTGAAGCCAGTTCGCGGGAGTACGAGGCGCAGGCACGGCTTCTTTCCGAGCAGCGCGCGGCTGAGGTGGCGGCCCTGTTGGCGAGTGCGGAACAGAAGTTGCAGGTGAAGAACTACTTTGGCGCTGACGGTGCTTACCAGGACTACCGCCAGGCGCTCAACCTGGAGCCCGGCAACGCCCGGGCGCAAGCGGGTATCGAGCAGGTGGCAGCGGCGCTGGCGGAACTCGCTGATGGCGCGCTGGGAGCAGCAGACTACCCCGCAGCACAGAGCTATATCAAGCAGATGGCCGCCTTTGATGGCGGCAGCGAGCGCTTGAGCGGGCTGCAAAAGCGCTATCGTGATGCCACCTACCTGCAACAGCGCGAGCTTGAGCGGGAGCAACGTATCGCCAGCCTGCTGGCAAGTGCGCAGGAGGACTTTGGCGCGGACAGGCTCTATGCCAGTTATCAGCGGTATCAACAGGTGCTGCAGAGTGACGCTTCCAATACGGACGCTGTCGCCGGTATTGCCGCAATTGCTGACCGCTACATGCAATTGACGGAGCAGGCGGTGCGGGATGGCGAGAGCGAGAAGGCCAAGCGCTATATCGGGCGCATGGTAGAGGTTGATCCGGATTATCCGCAACTGGCGTCACTGCAAAGGCGGGTAGAGGACATGAAGCCGCAGGTTTCAACCGAGCAGCAGGTCGTGGCAAAGCTTCGTGCCGAGGCCAACACACTCGCTGCCAGGCCTGTTTCCGTTGCAATCCTGCAGCAACAACTTGGGTTGTACGAGGATATTCGCGCCACGCTACCGTCAGACCCGCAGGTTGGAGGTGAACTCAGGAGGCTGGGGGATCGCGCGGTGGTGCAGGTTGAGCGCCTGTTGGAGCAGGAAGTGCCCGACCCAGCTGCGCTGGAGCAGGCGAATGCCTACATTGCATTTCTTGCCGGTAGTGGTCTGGCAAAATCAGAACTGGGTGCACTCAAGAGCTTGTACCAGGAACGTATGCAGGCCTCGCAGCAACAAACGGCCCAGCAAAGTGGCGCAGCGCGCAAGCAGAATAGGCTCGATTCAGTTTACCCAGCTCTGACCGCGACTTTGGCTCGCAATGAATTGAACTACCAGCAGCTTGATGGCGTCCTGCAATCGATGCTGGGCGTGCGCGATATTAGAGATCCGCGCGTTGATGAGTTGGCTGGCAAAATGAAGCAGCGTTACCTGGACTTCATTGACCAGCGTGTTGAGGGCAAACAGTATAAAGAGGCACTCGCCGCAGCCGACGACGCATTAGCATATTTCCCGGCCGACCCCGATATACTGGAAAGCCAGAAAAATGCGAAAAAGCAGATGGTTAAAGTGACCCGAGCAGCGCCCCGCATGTTTTGAGCCACTGCACTGGGTTTCTTCAGTACCTGCAAAGCCTTTGCGCTGCGTTTCGTTATTATGATTTACTAGCGTTTGCGAAGGGAGTGGCAAGCAACAGATGTTGAGGTTGCCGGCAGATAATGATCGTGGTTTCGGTGGCATCGCATTTGTAATCGAGAAAAAGTTTTCCCCGCAAGTTTCATAGTGTTGATACTTGCCTAACGCTAACTCCCGGAATAACCCATGACATTCAAGCGCAAGACCCTGTACACGGCGATTCTCGCAAATCTATACTCTCCGGCTTTTTACCCGTTTGCGCATGCTCAGGAAACCTGTGTGCGCAATGCGGCGAACAGTGGAGCGATTTCCTCCAGCTGCACCCTCGGCGTATCCACCCAGGGCCGCGTGATTGGTAGCGGGGTCAACGAATCCGGTAACGTCATTCTCACCGAAGAAAACGTTACGGTGACGGTTATCGAGTCACTCAGGCCAAGTTACTCCAGCGGCGCATTTTCTGCGATCAACAACGTCGACAGCGTGAATGTGGCGTCGGGCACCATTGAAAACAATGGCACCATCATCTTTGCGCCCGGCGTGGGTGCGTCGGACCTCGATGCCATCAAGATTAATGAAAACTCTGAATACACCGGCAATATACTCAATACGGTCACTGGAGTTGTCGGTGGCGGCAAAAGCATTCGAGTTGATATCAATTCAGTGTTGTTTGGCAATATCGAAAATCAGGGCCTGTTACGGGGCCGAATCCTCGTTTCCGGTGAAGTTCTCGACGGGGGCGAGGGTGGCGGCAATATCGTTAACAGCGGTCGTATCGAGTGCAGCGGTGAGTGCACAGGCGAAGTTGCCATTCTGGTCTCTAACTCGGCCGATCCCAATGCCAGTGGAGAATACGATGTTGGCACTGTGGATACCATTGCCAATACCGCTACCGGAGTGCTGGATGGCGACCTGGTAATCGAGGGGCGAGTGTCAACTGTTAGCAACGCCGGGCAGATTAACGGTTCGATCCTGAACGTGAGAACGCCTGCACCGGGAGCTGCAGCGCCGGTTATCTCTCAAGTGTTGGAAAATACCGGCACGATCACCGCAGGTGTGCTCAACGAAGGGACTATTGGCACGATTAGCAACGCCGGCTCGATTAACGAGAGCATTGTCAATGTCGGCAGCGTCGACAGTATCGCCAACACAACAGCGGGCGCCGTTGGCGTAAGTATTGAAAATGCGGGAGAAGTAATCGGTAACATTTCCAATGCTGGTGACCTGGGCAATGGCGATCTGTTTGTCGGTGGTCTAAGAAATACCGGTAGCGTCGGCAGTAATATCGTAAATACCGCCAGCGGGGCGGTAACCGGCCCGCTGATCAATGACGGCGAGGTGTTGGGCAGCATTATCAACGACGGCTCGATCAGCCGTCTTCTGAGTAATAATGGCAGCGTCGGCGGCAACATCGTCAATAATGGCACACTGGAGAATAATCTCGTCAGTAACGGGGCCGTAGCCGGGGATATCAGGAATTTTGGCTCTATTCTTGGGGGTTTCCTGAATGTGCGCGGTACTGTTGACGGTAGTGTGGTCAATTATCCGTCCGGCACTCTGCGGGGCGGAATCGGTCTGGCGCCAGTCGGCAGCCCGGTTCTGGTCAGGGGTTCGGTCGTCAACGCGGGTCAGGTCGCCTTTATCAGTATCGACCAGGGTGCATCGGTGGCCGGCGATGTGGTGAATGATGGCAATGTTACCCTCAATGAACTGAGTGTCACTCTCAGGGGGAACATAGGTGGCTCATTCAGCAACAGTGGTTCGATAGCCGGCAGCGTGGATAACAGCGGCGGGATTGGAGGCGGTGTTCTGCTGGGTGGCACGCTGGCTGGAGATTTCAACAACAGTGGCACTATCGACAATGGGGTCACTGTTAGTGGAACAGTGTCCGGTTCAATCAGTCAGGCCTCTGGTGCCATCGCCAACGGCGTGGTAGTCGCTCCGACCGGGTCGGTGTTAGGTAACGTCAGCTTCAATGGTGGCGTTATCGACTACGTCCAACTGGAGGGCTCCATAGGCGGCAACCTGGCCTTTGGTGCAGGCGGGGGAGAGTTGCGTGCCAGCAGAACGCGCGACGTCGGGATTGGCGGTTCTGTGAGCGGAGCCTCCAGTCTTGACGTCTCGCAGCGGTTGGCGATAGGCGGGGATTTCAACCATTCGGGTAGTGGCATCATTGTCAATGCATCATCCGCTGACAATTACGGCCGTATCCTGGTGGCGGGCAACGCTGACGTAAGCAATAGCAATGTATTGATAAGGGCCGACCATATCATTGTCCCCGGCGATAGCTTCCAGTTTCTGGAATCCGGAGGCTCTTTGCAATTCGATGGTGCGACGACGACGGTAGAAAGTAATATGCCTCTCGTCGCGTTTCAACTGGCCGCCGTCGACCCTATTGAGGAAGGCTTCAACAATGCCCTGGCGGCGGTATCGACCCCGACCCCGACCCCGACGCCCGACGCCGACGCCGACCCCGACGCCAACACCGACCCCGACCCCGACACCGACCCCGACCCCGACCCCGACGCCGACGCCAACACCGACACCGACGCCAACACCGACGCCGACGCCGACGCCGACGCCGACGCCAACACCGACGCCGACGCCGACACCGACCCCGACGCCAACACCGACCCCGACGCCGACGCCGACACCGACGCCAACACCGACGCCAACCCCGACGCCAACACCGACCCCGACACCGACACCGACACCGACACCGACGCCGACGCCAACACCGACGCCAACACCGACGCCGACGCCGACGCCAACACCGACGCCGACGCCAACACCGACACCGACGCCAACACCGACGCCGACGCCAACACCGACGCCGACACCGACGCCGACGCCGACGCCGACGCCAACACCGACGCCGACACCGACCCCGACGCCAACCCCGACACCGACGCCGACGCCGACACCGACGCCAACACCGACGCCGACGCCGACACCGACGCCAACACCGACGCCGACACCGACGCCAACACCGACGCCGACACCGACGCCAACACCGACGCCAACACCGACGCCGACGCCGACGCCGACGCCGACGCCGACCCCGACACCGACACCAACACCGACAGTCTTTATCGACACTTCCGGCTTGTCACCTGGCGACGCCAACACGCTGAATGTTATCGGTGCGCTAGCAAATATTGAACGCTCCGGTCAGGCTACAGGTGCGCTGAAAGCGACCATCGACCTGATCAACAGTGCGGATACCGCCGGACAGAAGCGTTTCATCATCGACTCGCTTCAGGCTGACCTTACCAGTGGTGTGGTGGAAGGCTCGCTGAATGCCCAGCGCCAGGCTGTCGATACCATTAATACGCGGCAGGCGAGCTTGCGCCAGTTCAAGACTACCGGGGTTCCCGCGGGCGATGGATTGAGCGAAATAGGGTTTTGGCTGCAGGGTTATGGCAACCGTCAGGACAAGGACGACGCCGATGGCGTTGCCGGTTGGGATGGTGATACTTACGGTATGGCCCTAGGATTCGATAAGGATATCGATGAGAGTTGGAGCGCAGGCCTGGCCTTCAGTTACGCTGCCAGTGATATCGAGTCAAAAAACCAGTATCGCAACACCCTCGATATCGAGAGTTACCAGGTGTCCGGCTACGGCAGCTACGTAAGCGCAGACTGGTATTCGGATGTAGTGCTGTCCTATGCCTACAACGACTACGAGGGTCAGCGAAACCTGCAAACCGCCACTCCGTTCTCGACTGCCAATGCGGACTACAGTGGCGACCAGTTTCAACTGCGGGCCCGCGGCGGTTGGCCGTTTGTGCTCGACAGCGGGCTGATGCTGACCCCCACTGTGTCTATCGAATACACGTACTTGAAGGAAGAGGCTTATCGCGAGACGGGTGCCGGCAACACCGGCCTCGAAGTTGACGCCGATTCCGTTGAGGTACTATTGTTTACTGCCGGCGGTCGCGCGGCGTATCCGACAACCCTGAGTAATAACATTACCCTGGTGCCTGAGATTGGCCTGCAGTTTCGGTACGATGTTATCGGTGACCAGATACAGGTCGATAGTAATTTCATAGGTGTCAACGGTGCGGCATTTATCTTGCGGGGGGCAGAAGTCGAGCCGGCGAGCGGCAGGCTAACGCTGGGGATAAGTGGATATGGCGATGGCCGGGTGAGCTACAATGTCGCCTACGACTATTTTTTCCAGCAGGATTTCCAGGCCCAGGCGCTGACCGGAACTCTCAAGTGGATGTTCTAGGCGGACTATCTGTGCCGCAGCAAGGCAATTGCCTGAGTAATACCGGCCAAAGAGCATTCCAGCCCTGATGGTGTGTGCTGTCCAGCACTACGATCCGAATGCACCGGGTAGAGTTCAGTTGGGCTTGGTAGGATTGGGCCACAGTGGGGGGCACGACAGTGTCCCTGCTGCCGACGAAGTGGATCTGGGGAATCGTCTCGAGCGGGGCCGCGCGTGCCGCAGGATTAGCCGCGCCGGCCGTTACTGTTAATTTGTGAATGCGGGCGAACTCTTCAGTATCGAGGTTGCCGGCAACCGTGCGTATGCTGATCAATCCCGGTATCTGTGGGGCAGCCAGCATAGCGATGGTCGCTCCGCCTGAAAAGCCGATCAACTCCAAGCTGGCATTGTCGTATTGGCGGCTTATCGCGGCGAGTACGGCAACGTACATTGCCACAGTGTTCGCCGAGTAGCGGTCGCGGGTCCACACTTCTGGAGTGCATTGCGGCTGGCGAGATAGCTGGATAAACTGGCAGGGTCGCGCAACAAAGATCACGTTTGCGCTTTCGTCCGCTAAAGCCAGTTGCAATCCCACGGGGTGATCCGGCGTCGGGTTGGCAGAGGCCCTATGACGACTCAGCCAGGCTTTGCCGTCCCCCTCGATATAGATGCGAATCGGGGCGCCGGGTTGCTCAATGCGGCGCAGGGACGCGAGCTCAAAACTAGCGGTCTTGATTGCCTGCTCACTGAAACGGGCGTTTTCCACGGCAGCTTCAGAAAGATGTTGGCTGATGATCGTCGAGGTCTGATTGGTCGCGCAAGCAGTGACCAGGCCAATGAGCAACGCATATTTAAGCAAGTGCCAACATCTCACCCTGGCCGCCAGGTTTGGTCTGGTGTGGTTCTGTAGCATGGATTTCTGCTCCTGCAACGCGTTGGCGGCAAATGCAACCCTCGCAAATAGTGTAATTAGTCGCGATCAATGTTGTCACCCTGAAACTCCCTCAGTAAGATGCTCTGATTTGCAGGAGCAGAATCCCTCCGGCGAGGGTCGGCGGGCCGACTGAAAACGGCGACGGGTATAGACAGGTAATTGTGGAAAATTTACCCCAAATTCCAGGGTACACCATTCACGAACAGATTGGGCGTGGTGGCATGGCCTATGTCTATCGCGCACTCCAGCATAACTTTGATGCCGAGGTGGCAGTCAAGGTGCTCGATCCCAAGCTGACTGCCGATCCCCAGTTCGGCGAACGGTTCATCCGTGAAGCCCGAATCATGCGCAGCCTCAAGCATCCCCATATCGCGGCGGTTTACGATGTAGGCCAGCATGACAATATTTATTACCTCTCTATGGAATACCTGCCGGCCGGCAGTTTGACGGAAGTGGTTGGTCGGGCCGAGCGACCGGGGGATGTTCTGCCTATTTTGGCCAGGGTTGCCGAGGCCCTGGATTACGCCCACTCCATGGACTTTGTGCATCGTGATATCAAGCCGGAAAATATCCTGATGAGGGGCCCGGGCGACCCGGTGATTTCCGACTTTGGCATAGCGCGGGTTCTCAATAGCGACGGAGACCACACCAAAACCGGCACGGTGATGGGAAGCCCGCAGTATATGAGCCCGGAGCAGGCGCTGGGGCAACCGGTTGACCATCGCTCGGATATCTACAGCTTTGGCGTCCTCTGCTACTTCGTAATGTGTGCTGAAGTACCGTACTCTGAGGGTTCGGCAGTAACGATCGGCATTCGCCATGTTCGCGATCCGGTTCCGACACTGCCTCCGCAATATTCTCCTATGCAGCCGTTCGTTAATCGTGCGTTGGCCAAACAACCCGGGGACCGCTTTCACAGCTGCACCGATCTGGTGGGGGATTTTGCCAGGCACCTTGCCTTGGTCGAGGGCCTTGGTAGGGGTTTGCGGTCTGAAACTGACACAATCGTGGCTGCAGCCGGGGATTTAGTGCCTGCTGCCAAGTCCCTGGGTACCGGAACATCTCGGCAGCGGGAAGATGCCGTTGCTGCGAAACCCCCGCAAGCAAAAAAGAAAAATCTCTACAGGACGGTTGTGCTCGGCTTGCTATTGCTGACCCTGGGAGCGGTATCGGCCGGGGTATATCTGTTGTGGGAGAGCAAGGCGGTCGCGCCCCGGGTGGCTTTCAATCTCGAAACCCAGCGCCAATTACTGCGCGCGGGTGAATTCCTTGAATCCGGTGACGTGGCCAGGGCGCTAGATGAGTTCCTGGCCGTTGTTGCCAGGGAGCCCGACAACCAGGCCGCTGAAAAAGGACTGTTACATGTCACCGACCTGTACAGCCGGCGGGCAAGCGCCGCACTGGCGAACGACGATTTTGAAGCTGCGGCTGCGAGCGTGTCAGCGCTGCAGCGGATTGGTTCCGACCAGCCTGAAGTCGAGCAAGTCATCGCCGAATACAAAGATAAAGTCGCAGTTTTGGAACAGGAAAAGCGTGCACAGCAGACAATTTCCATGCAGATTGAAGAATTGCTGCGAGACGCCGAGTTGGCCGAGCAACAGCAGCAGTTTATCAGCCCACCCGGCGAAAACGCCTTTGAAAAATATTCCCAGGTCATAACTCTGGACCCCGGGAACGCTGGGGGTACGGCGGGATTGCAGCGCCTCGGACAACATTACCTGCGACTTGCCCAGCGATACCAGCGTGAGGGCGACGATATCAGTGCCAAGGCCAATATCAACATTGCGCGCAAAATGGCGCCCGCGCTAACGCTGCAGGCTATTGATATGGAGGACGGGTCCGAGCCTGTGGAAGTAATGCCAGAATTCAAACAATAGCGGGCTGAGTCAGGCTTTACCTGGTTCCACTGGCATAAAGTGTACAAATATATTGGCATAGTGGTTGCCATTGAGCGGTACTGGCCTGCCATGTAGCAGGCGCGCCCCTTCGTAGAACACCAACTCCCCGGGTTGCATGAGTATTTCATGTCGACGATAGTAGTTGTCTTCAATCAACAGTGGCCATTCCTGTTGCGTCTCCTGGGCGATATTGATGATGGCGCTGACGATATGGGTGTGCAATCGATCGCGGTGCGGCTTGAGAACTGCACCGTGGTGGTAATCGCGAATGCCATACACGTAAGTTGGCACCAGTTGCCGTTGACTCCATGCGCTCAGTTGCGGTGCCAACTCCTCCTGGATAGCAGCCTTGAGAGGCGCGCTTAATTCGATCAGGCTGCTGGCCTGCCCGCCATTTCGGGTAAAGACGAACCCGCCTTTTACCTGTTCCGGGCTGGCTGCGGACCGGTGCTTCATATAAAAGTCTTGCAGTTTGGCAAAGAGAGCGGGGTTAAGACGGGTTTTTTTAAAGCCTGTTCCGGTCAGGTTGGGGATAAGTTCATTGGGTTCTTTGGTGTACATGGGCCCACTACCCGCGGCCCGGAACCACTTGGTGATAACGGCCTTTTCGCCCCTAAGAACCGGGTGAGAGCAGTGCAGGGTAGCGGGATTTGGCGTGCCGTCAGCATGAAGGTTATTCCAGATGACAGCCATCCCAGGTTGTGGATTCAGTGTGATACCCAAGTGAGGAAACTCGGTTTCGCCACCTGCTGCAACCGTATTGAGATAGATGAAGAAGGTGAAGGTACGTTGACCTTGGCGCGCTGCGTACTGGCCGTATTCATGGGTCTCAAAGTAGTCGGTATGGGGTTTGAATTGTTGCTCAGTCGCATAGTGCTGCCCCTGCAAAACCTCAGCATATGAGGCGTCTATTCCCAGCATCCTGCAGATTCGCGCATCGATTTCCTCCAGAAACGGCTCGTTCAGGGTGCCAAGATCGCAGGTCCTGCTGGTGCGAAAGTCGGTCTGCCCGGCGACCTCGGACGAGATCTGGGACGGCCGCAGCCTGGATTTGATCAACGCTACAATTTTTTCGCACTCCGCTGGCTGCAAAAAATCCGGCAGCAGGTATATCTCAGCCTGGCTAGTATTTAATTTGCGGGCATTAGGCAAAAAAATCTTGCTGGCGTCTTGAGTAGCGCTGTCCTGTAGTGCGTTATCGGAATCCGGGTCCGATTTTGTTCCGACTTTCAGTGGATTGGTAATGTCGACAAGATCCACAGTCGGTTGGTAATTCATATGGCTGGCGATGTCTTGGTAGTCGAACCCCTCATCGATCAAAATGCGAAAAATGCCATTCCTGTCACAACCTCGCTCAACATTAAGCTGTATCCAATCAAGCCACTCCTGGGTCAATTCTTTTGCCACGGCTAAATCCTGTTTTCCCGGCTTTGGGTTCGCACAGGCTGCAGGCTCCGGCCCTCAGCGCACAAAGCCAATTACCGCAATAAAATGACAGAGTGATCCTGCGAGCACGAATAGATGCCAGATACCGTGGGCGTGTTGCAGTTTGTTGTTGTGGTCCAGTGCATAGAAGATGATACCCAGGGTATAAGCGAGGCCACCGGCGGTAAGCCACCGAAGCCCCTCGCTCCCCAGCGCCTCGCCGAGTTGTCGATACTGCAGCACTGCGGTCCAACCCATGAGGATGTAGATCGAAACCTGCAGTATCTGGACACGGCGCTTGCTGAAAAATTCCAGGAAAATTCCCAGCCCCGCCAGGGCCCAGACCGCCGTCAACATCGTGGGGCCGGCACCGTTGCGCAAGGATACCAGCATGAAGGGCGTGTAGGTCCCGGCAATCAACAGGTAGATGGAAACGTGATCCATTTTCTGGAATAGTTTTTTTAGCCTGGGAGGATAGAAGCTGTGGTACAGGGTCGACACGGTGTAGAGCAGCACCAGGGTGCCACCAAAAACAGCGAAGCTGGTGATCATCCAGGGGTCCCGCAACTGGATACTGACCGTGAGCAGGGCGCCGAGCCCCACAAGTGCCATCGCCGAGCCAGCAAGGTGGGTGATACTGTTTAGTTTTTCACCGTGGTACATTTTCTCATTTCCAGACTGATACAGTTTGATGATGATGATGGGAAGTCAATTCACGACTCCCCATGCGGCCCCTGGAAAAAGATGTGATAATTATACTGTCAGGAGCCACGGTGGTGTAGAAAAGTCACCCCAACGCGATTGCCGGTCTATTTGTGCGGAGTCCATCCCAAATCGAGTGCTCTGCGCTCATCAGCCAGTCATCGGGCAAAACTTTGGCCTCCGAAGGCTGTCTACGTTAGGGGCTGGACAAGTGACGTCAGGAATTCCTGCACAGAGCCCCCGTTGATGGAGAAAGAAAGTTTATGATAGCGCCGAATACCCCCGATGATGAAGTTGTGAGGCTCAACAGCTTGCGGGCGCTGGATATTCTCGATACTACCCGGGAAGAGCGGTTCGACCGGCTGACTCGACTGGCGCAGCGTATTTTCAAGGTGCCGATTGCGATGGTCAGCCTGGTTGATGAAGACCGGCAATGGTTCAAGTCCTGTCTTGGAATCGCAACCCGGGAAACACAGCGCAGTATCTCTTTTTGTGGCCACGCCATCCTTGATGATGCCATTTTCATTGTCGAGGATGCGAGCCGCGATGCGCGGTTTTTTGATAATCCTCTGGTGTCGGGTGAGCCCCACGTGCGTTTCTACGCGGGATGTCCGTTGCGTTACCTCGATGGCAGCAGGCTGGGAGCACTATGCCTGATCGACACCAAACCCAGAACACTCGATCCCGACCAGCAAGCAATCCTGCGCGATCTCGCTGAGTTGGTCGAGCGCGAGCTGGCCGCAGTGCAGCTGGCAACCATGGATGAACTCACCCAGCTGGTGAATCGCCGGGGGTTTATCAGCATGGCAGGCCAAAGTCTCTCCCTGTGCATGCGCCAGGAATTGCCGGCGACATTGGTGTTTTTCGACCTCAACAAGTTCAAGCGGATAAACGACAACTTCGGTCACGCCGAGGGCGACAGGGCGCTGCGCGCGTTCGCCGGCGTCATGCGCCGAACATTCCGTCATTCCGATGTGCTGGCCAGGCTCGGAGGCGACGAGTTCGTGGTGTTTCTCAGCGATGCCACGCATGGCTTTGTGGATGAAATCCTGGATCGTTTCCGTCGTTCACTCGGTCTGCTAAACCGCACGGCGGGCCGGGGTTACGACATTGCTTTTGCCCAGGGAGTGGTCAATGTCGATCCCCGATCAACTGCGTCCATTGAGGATCTCCTGGCCCAGGCTGATGCCCTGATGTACCAGCAGAAAAGCAGTTTGGCTGGAGCCGGTCGCTAGCGGGCTAAGCTTATCTGTTACCCATTGGCGCCGATTTATCGACGGAGGAAAAATCTATGGAACAGTCCTACCTGCTGGTGGGCAGCACGATGTCACCTTATTCGCTTAAGGTGCGGGCTTACATGGACTACAAGTCGATCCCGTACACCTGGGAGGAACGCACACTGGCGAACGCCGGGCGCTTTAAGCAGGCAGGTGTGAAGCCTTTGGTGCCGCTTCTAATATGCCCGGATGGCAGTGCGAAACAGGATTCGACCCTGATTATCGAGGAGGAGCTTGAACCTGCATACCCTTTTCCGGTGGTGCTGCCTGAACAACCCGCCACCCGATTTATCTGTGCCTTGCTCGAGGAGTTTGCAGATGAGTGGGTCAATAAATTGATGTTCTTCCAGCGCTGGAACTCCCCACGGGACCGAAAATCGGCCGCCACGCGACTGGCGCGGCTGTTGTCTGGCGGCTCTTGGTGGGCGTCTGCCCTGCGACCGCTGGGCTCCAGCGTGATCACCCGGCGGATGGTGCCTCGCATGGCTTTTGTCGGCGCCAGCGAAGCCAATATTGCGTTGTTACAGAAAAGCTGGGAAATGCTGGTTGCAGACCTCGAGGCTCACCTCGCCAATCGGCTTTACCTGTTTGGTGGCCGGCCGTCGCTGGCGGATTTCAGCCTCTACGGCCAGCTCTCTACCGCGTTTTCGGATCCCACCGCCGGCGACTATATTCGTGCCCATGCGCGCGAGCTGCAGGGCTGGATCGAGCGCATGGGCAAGCCCCGGTTGTCCGGGGAGTTTGAAACCCTCGATGCATTGTTTCCCAGTTTGGCGCCACTGTTGGAGAACACAGTAGCCCGGCATTTTCTGCCCTGGTCACAGGCTAATGCCAGGGCGTGGGAGGCGGGCGACAAGCAGGTTTCACTGGAAATCGATGGCATGTTGTATAGCCAGCAGTGCTTCAAATACCATGCCGTGTCGCTGGCAGCTCTGCAGGAGAAGTTTGTCGCAGTAGAAAATGACGACCAAACGCTGGCGGCGCTGCGCAAGGTCGACTGCTTGCAGTTTTTTACGCAGCACCCCGGTCGGGGTGCTGCCGCTTAGCCCGAATAATGCACCAGCACACGCCAAATGATTTATCTGGCCCTTGTAGACAAGGATATCGCGAGTCTTTCACCCGGGTACAACATGCCCCCACTGCTGTTTGCCTGGATACCACTTGATCTCGCGTCGATTTTGCGCACGTGCTCACTGCGCGACGTAGCTATGGCTACGTTTACGCTCGCGAGCACGCACAAGCGACGCGATCCCTGCGCGCTATCTCAGGCAGCTGATGCAATATCCGGGTTAGACATAGGCCATACCGGCATAGACAGACTGGCCAGTCCTGTTGGCTGGGCGAAGGCATTGCACTTCGTCCGGGCAAGATCCCCAGGCGAGAATTCTTGATCGGGACTAGCCAGCGGCAGAGGCGGCGTTGCCGGAGGCGTGATCCTTACCTTCTGGTCGTTTCGTGGCAGCCTTTTTAGCGACTGCTTTCTTCTTCAGCGCCGTTCGGGCGGCCCGAGAGGTTTTGGTGCGGGCCCGCTTGGTGGCAATAGCGGCTTTTTGATTGCGCTTCCTGGCAACGTGACGCAGATCACTTTCGCCGTACCGCTCCAGGATGCTGTCCAGGGTCATGCTTATTTTGCTGCTGGTCTCGATGCGGTCGAGTTGCCTCCAGGTTGCAATTTCTCCCTGTCGCACCAGTTCCATCAACTCGCTCTCCGACAGATGGCTGAGAATCTTGCGCATGTCGAACTTGCGAAAATTCGGATAGACATTGATGTCTGCGCTGTACTCCTGGTTGAGAACCGACGCGAACATATTCACGACTACATTGAACCGGGGCCATTTGGGGGTATAGCGTTGACTGACTATGCTGCTGGTTTGGGCCAGCTTACTGGCACGTTTGTGCAGTATCTCGCGCAGCGCCTTGGGCAGGAACGTATGCTCGCCCTCGGCGTCCTTGGTGACCAACACCATGGGATTGATCATGCTGGCGATATAGTGATTGACGCCGTAGAGCCGCGCCAGGCGCTTGGCTGGCAGGTCGTCGGTCACCGAGCCGTCAATCCAGCGCCATGTCGGCAGGTAGGGTTGGCGTTCACCGTGTACATTTTTCGCCTCCAGCATCACCGGTGGATAAACCCCCGGCACGGCGCAGGATGCCATCACCGCTTTGCGAACATAGACGTTGGGAGACGCAATGGCATTCATCAGACGTGATGTCTGGTGCAAGTCGGCAGGCGCAATCGAAATATTGATATTGCGGCCGGTGAGTTCAAAAGCCTCCTGAAAAGTCATGTCAGGCACCAGTCGGGCCACTGTTTCCTCGAGATCATGCACATCGACATGGGCGCCACTGCCAAACAGCAGGCGCTCCATCCAGGTGGCTTCCTTCTTGACTTCGGCCACCAGGTTGGCGGGCTTTACCAGTTCCTCAAGCTCACTTTCGGTATGGGTGCCAAACACTGCCGTGACCAGTGAGCCGGCGCTCGAGCCGGAAATGACGTTGGGAAGCAGGTCATGTTCGATCAGCGTTTTAACCACGCCGATGTGAAAGTGGCCGAGCGCACCGCCACCGCTTAGCATCAGCGCCGTGCGGCCATAGCAATGGCTGGCGCGCTGGAAAAAGTCCAGTTTTTCCTCGCGGCTGATCTCGGCGTCGTCAAGGCTGGCGATATGTTCCAGGGAATCGACGATTTCATCGACGTAATCTTCTATCAGCACTTTGGTGCCAATTTTTGCGGGGCGATACATCTCGGATTTGCCCATGCCCCCCATATTGCCGTGGATGCCCTCGTTCAGGGTGAAGAGCAATCCATGATTGTCGTGGCGTGCGCGGTGGTGGCGCAGGGCATCCAGCCGCCGGCGAATCTGGGCGTAATCGTAAAGCTTGGTTTGGTCGCGCTGCTTCCACTTGTCTGCGCCGGAGCGTGCATCGTATGCCTTGGCGGCTTCCAGCCATTCCTCATAGGTTTCGGCATTGTCCATTATTTTTGCCAGTTTTCTGAGTTGATTCGCTTGACGTGAAAACATCCCGCTTCGCTCCTTCATGGCCTGAACGCCAGAGTAACATCTGGCCTTTATAGTAATTTAGATTTTCATTATAGAGTGTTGGTGACCAAAGTCGACGTCTCCACAGCTGCGATTTGCATTGGCGGAAGCCCCGAATACGGTGACGCAATTGCAGCCGCGGGGAGTGTCGGGTTTTCCACTGCGCCGTGAACATGGGCGGGCGCCAGCCATCGGCGCAGCTATGCGCGAATCCAGTGCACGGGGTGAATCAGCAGCGTGCACGCATGCCGTAAAGCAGTGGTTGAAGCCTCCAGCATCCCATTGCCCGCCCTCATTCTGGCAGCCTTCGCATTGTTGGCGCGCATCATGTTTTGGCACGCTTCATGCAAACCAGTACGCGACAGCTTACGCTGCGCAGGTGCCCGACGGATCATGGTGTCGGTGAGAAACTTATTCGAGGGAGCAAAAATGACCCGGAGGCAAGACATCAATTTGCATGGCAAGGTGGTGCTGGTTACCGGTGCTGCCTCGGGAGTCGGCTTGCATGCCGTTAAAGGCTTTCTTGCCGAGGGCGCTAAAGTGGTGATGGTCGATAGCGACGACGCGCGCCTGCAGCGCGAGGTCGAGGCCGTTTGGCGGGTGTCGGGACGTGACCGCTTGCTGGCACTGTGCTGCGATGTGGGTGACGATGGCGATCTGGACAATCTGATGCCACAGGTGATTGGCCATTGGGGTGCAGTTGATGTGCTGGTCAACTGTGCCGGGCTTTGCGCCACGGGGGCTCCAGGGAGGCGGAGTGGAACAAGACTGAAGTCCATGGTGGACCTGCATCTCTATGCGTCGATGCGCCTGACCCAACTGGTGCTGCCCTGTATGGAAAAGAGGGGAGGCGGACATATCCTCAATGTCTATGCATCCACCTCCAGTCTCGCCATGCCGGATCGTGCCGCATACGAAGCGACCCAGGCCGGTATCCTGGTTTTTACGCGTGCGCTCGGCCGGTCGTATGGCAACCGCAATATCAGCCTGACTGCTTTTAGTCCAGGCCCCACCTGGCACGCTGACGCGGCGCAGACAGCCGGACAGGGCCGTCAACTTACACCAGAAAAGGCAGCGGCGGCATTGGTGGAAGCGGTGAAGCGGCGCTCACCGCGGGTGCAGCTATCGAGCCGGGGGCTGACACAATCGATCCTGGCTTTTGTCGACCGGATAATTGCATGGAACGCTGGCCAGGCGAGCAGATAACAGCTTGCAGTAAAAAACTTTCTGCGCAGCATTTACCGCGTTAAAAATGGCCTCCACTTCGTTTGTCCACAAAGCAAAACGCCGGCATTGCCGGCGCTGTTGTTTTTCTTGCCCGTGGCGTTGCTTACCTACCAGCTGTAAATCACTTCCAGGCCGTAAAACAGGGGCTTGTTGCGGCGTACATAGGGCGTGTTGAGGTCAGAGGAAATGCCGCTGTAGCCGACAACATGCTCGGTATCGAACAGGTTTTCGGCCCACAAGGCAACCTGCCAGGCGGTGGACGGCGTAATCCAGGTGATGCGCGCGTTGCTCAGGTTATAAGCGTCGTCCTTGGTTTCGTAATCGACATTGTAATCGGCAGACGCGGGGTTGCGTTCAGGGGCGCTGGTCCAGCTGTAGTCGAAGTGAAACAGCAGGTCACCATTGTTACCCAGCCCGAGGTTGTAGTCGGCGAGAAATACCAGTCGCTGCTGGGGACCGTCCAGTGGCTCTCCATCAAGGTTGATATCGCCAACGGTGCGGTCGGTCCACTCGGCATCAAGGTAGCCGTAGTTCAGTCCCAGTTGCAGGCTGTCAGTCGGCAGCCAGGTGATTTCCGCCTCCATACCGGTACCCTTGGCGTCCCCGGTGACAGTCACGTATTTCTTGATTGCGGTACCGTCATCGACCTGCTGGATATCCTGCTTGTCACTGTAGTAATACTGGTAGACTGAAGCATTGACCCGCAAACTCTGGTCAAGCCACTGGGATTTGATACCCAACTCGAAGTTATCGACTTCTTCGGGATCGAAATTGGAGCCCACCTGCAGTGAATTGAAGCCCCCCGCTGTGTAACCATTGGCATACGAGGCGAACACCAGCACGTCTTCGCTGGGGTAGTAGTTGAGTACCACGCGAGGATCGAGATTGCTCCAGGAATCGTCGGTTTTCACCCAGCCCACCTTGGCTGCGGCAGCCTCGGGTGATGCGTCGGCAGTAAAAATGACGTCGTTAGCCGGGTTCCCGGTCAGGGTATTGGCCGGGTTATACCACTCGAAGTCCTTTTCGTCCCGGGTGTAGCGCAGGCCGAGGGTGAGGCCGAACTGGTCGCTGAATTGCCAGGTGACGTCGCCAAATACCGCCATGCTGACGGTGTTTGCCTTGTTGTTCATGGTCTCGGTCCAGGCGGCGCTGCAGGGGTAGGCAGTCCCCAGGGCCAGTGCACTGAGCCCTAGACAGGTAGCGTTGTCGGGCTCTGGCCACACATTGTTGGCCGGGTCGCTGGTGAGGTTGCGGATGAGGGAGCCGGCGAAGGTACTGACTTCGGCCGACTGTTCGCCGTCCTCATCATAGTAGCTGAGGCCACCCACCCATTGCAGCGGCCCGTTGTTGCCGGCGAAGCGCAATTCCAGGTAGAGCTGGGAGTTGTCTTCGATATTGTTGGTATCGAGGTACGCGAAATACTCCGGCGGCTGCTGCGCAATCAGTCCCAGACCGTCCTCATCCTGGCGCACGTTGGATTCGAAGCTACGGTAGGAGCCAATGAACGTCATCGTCGACCAGTCAAATTCATGATCAAGCTGAATCGTGTGCGCGTAGAGTTTGCGCGTTTCTTCCTCGGACAGCACGTCATTTGCAACCGGGCCAAAAACGTCGACATCGCCAAGCGCACCGCCGGGAGTGCCGGTGGGGCTCAGGTCCGGGTTGAGCCCGATGGCATGGGGCGCATCCTGGTCCAGCTGATTGTAGTCGAAGGTATAGCGCAAATCGGTGAGCTCACTGGGCGTCCACAGGAAGCTCGCGCGCCCGGCGTAGTAGTACTGGTCGTTCAGGTCGTCGCCCCCAAAGGCATTTTCAACGTAGCCGTCGCGGCGGCTGCCGGTAATGTTGAAACGCGAACTCAGGGTGTCTTCGATCAGCGGTACGTTGATAGCCGCCTCGCCCAATAGTTTGTCGTAGTTGCCGGCGCGCACCCGGGCAAAGCCTTCGAAATCCTGGGTGGGTTTCTGGGTGATGACCTGGATTGCGCCGGCCGCCGCGTTGCGCCCGAACAGGGTGCCCTGGGGACCCTTGAGCACCTCCACCCGCTGGATGTCACTGAATTCTGTGTTCGAACTCGCCGAGCGCCCCACGTAGACACCGTCCACGTAAACACCGACAGCCGGGTCGGTGCCGATACTCAAACCGCCGGTGCCGATTCCTCTAATCGTAAATGTGGGTTGGGTGACACCGAGGTTAGTGGATTCAAGCCCGGGCGTGAACTGCTGCAGGTTGTCGAGGCTCTGGGCGCCGGTAGTGCGCAGGAATTCAGCGTCGAAGGCATTCAGCGCGATGGGAACATCCTGTAGCGACTGCTCGCGTTTCTGTGCGGTTACCACAACCTCTTCAAGAATCAGGGGCGAAGCCGCCAGCGCCGGAACGGGCACCGTTACGGCGATAGACAGATAGATAGGCGATAGCGTAAATCGCTTGGTAGTCGACATGGTGTTTCCCCCTTTGGAACGCAAAGTCGAGACGTATTTATAAAAAATCAGTTATCAAAAAGCAGTTATCGGGACATAGTTATGAGTGAAGCGGTAATCGCGGAGCATAAACAGTGTGGCGTATTTAGGATTCAGCGTAGTTCAAACTACCAGAAAAACAAATTTACAAATCATTTTCCTGTGCTAGCGGCAATGCCGTTTCAGCTCGACAAATAAAGGCTAAAATCGATTCCTCGAATTTTATTTGCGGTGCCTATTTGCATCGCTGGCGAGTGCGGGGAATACCGGGATGAGCAGTTGTGAGCGTCAATTGGCAGTGCGACCTGATCGGTGGTCTGTTGCTTCGAGTTGCTGGCGCTTCGAGGGATGGAGCGGCCGTTGCCCGACATCGATTTTACCAATTTCTAAAAAATATCCGGGGAAACAAGCGCCCATTCACGTAAAATGGCCGCCTTTTCAGTTACGGCGCCAGAAGTTGTAGCGGGGCGGTGCCATCAGTGCAATGAATAAGGGGTATCTACGGGTGGCCGAAATCGGTTTGTCAGAAGAAATCAACAAAAGGCGCACCTTCGCAATCATCTCCCACCCTGATGCGGGGAAAACAACGATAACCGAAAAGCTGCTATTGTTCGGCAAGCTGATCCAGGTGGCGGGCACCGTGAAGGGGAAAAAGGCGGATCGCCACGCGACCTCGGACTGGATGAGTATGGAGCAGGAGCGGGGTATCTCGGTGACGTCGTCCGTCATGCAGTTTCCCTACAAGGGGCGGACGGTCAATCTGCTGGATACACCGGGCCATGAGGACTTCTCGGAGGATACCTATCGCACGCTGACCGCGGTGGATTCTGCACTGATGGTGGTCGATGGCGCCAAGGGTGTCGAGGAACGCACCATCAAGCTGATGAATGTCTGTCGATTGCGCGATACGCCCATCTTCAGCTTCGTCAACAAACTGGATCGCGATGTGCGTGACCCGATCGAGCTGCTGGATGAAATAGAAGAAGTGCTGGCAATCCAGGCGGCACCCATCAACTGGCCGGTCGGCATGGGGCGAGATCTGCGCGGCGTTTACAACCTCTATACCGATACCATTCATGTCTACCAGGCCGGTCAGGCGGCGGTAATACCGGAGGATACCCGTATTGAGGGTCTCGACTCCGCTGCGGCCAGGGAACTGCTCGGTGATGAGTACGAAGAATACCTCGAGGTAATAGAGCTGGTGCGGGGCGCGAGCCACAAGTTCGACCTTGAAGCCTACCTGGCGGGCACCCTGACACCCGTTTACTTTGGCACGGCTCTGTCCAATTTTGGCGTGCGGGAGATGCTCGATGATTTTGTCGACTGGGCGCCCGGGCCGCGCAGCAGGGAAACCGAGACGCGTCTCGTTGAGGCTGATGAAACGGCTTTTTCGGGCTTTGTTTTCAAGATCCAGGCCAATATGGACCCCAGGCATCGCGACCGGATCGCGTTTTTACGTATTTGTTCGGGGGCGTACCAGCGCGGTATGAAAATGCGTCACGTACGCCTGGGTAAGGATGTGCGAATCGCAGATGCGGTCAACTTCAAGGCGGGAGAGCGGGATATGGTGGAACGGGCCATATCCGGCGATATTATTGGCCTGCACAATCATGGCACCATCCAGATCGGTGATACCTTCTCCGATGGCGAGGTGCTGAAATTTACCGGGGTGCCGCACTTTGCGCCGGAATTGTTCCGGCGAATTCGCCTGTCCGACCCTCTAAAATCCAAGGCCCTGCAAAAAGGCTTGCAGCAGCTATCGGAGGAAGGCTCAACCCAGGTGTTCTTTCCGCTCAACAATAACGATATCGTTGTGGGGGCGGTTGGAGTCCTGCAGTATGAGGTGGTTGCCTACCGCCTGAAAGATGAGTACAAGGTGGAGGCCCTGTACGACAATATCAACGTGTACACGGCGCGTTGGGTGCATTGTGAGGATGAGCGCAAAGTGGCCGAGTTTCGGCGCAAGGCGGCAGACAACCTGGCGCTGGACGGCGGCGGACACCTCACGTACCTGGCGCCTACGCGGGTAAATCTCAGCTTGATAGAAGAACGTTGGCCGGAAATAGAATTCCTGGCAACCCGGGAGCACTGACCGTATCGACTCGAACCAGCCGCGCTACCGGGCGGGGAGTCGTGGCCGGCAGATCGGGTTATGCCAGTAACGACTCGATGGCGGCAGCGATTTTTTCAGGCTTTGTCGACGGCGCGAACCGTTCCAGCACATTACCTTTGTCGTCGACCAGGAACTTGGTGAAGTTCCACTTGATATTCTTGCTGCCGAGCAAGCCCCCGGCTTCTGACTTCAGGAACTGGTACAGCGGGTGTGTATTCTCGCCGTTGACGTCGACCTTCTCCGCCATCGGAAAGGTGACACCGTAATTGAGCTGGCAGAATTCTACGATTTCTTCATTACTGCCGGGGTCCTGATTGGCAAACTGGTTGCAGGGAAAGCCAATGACAACCAGCCCCCGGTCGGCATATTTCTCATACAGCGCTTCCAGGCCCTTGAACTGCGGCGTGAAGCCGCACTTGCTGGCAGTATTGACGATCAACAGTACCTTGCCGGAAAAATCAGCCATCTCCCGGGTCTGGCCGCTGGCGAGTTTGAATTCGTAGTCATAGATGCTGGTCATGGTTGCTCGTTTCCCCTGGGGAGTAAGTAGGCCTAGCTTACGCACCGGTCTAATGACTGGATCTTTGCCTGCGCTGCAGCGACGGTTGCAATCGCGACTTTTGCATGGGCCGCAAATCCCTGGCAGGTGTAATCGGTGCGCCTGGGTTAAGCAACGATTATGTTCCGGCACAAGTCGCTGAGGAGACCTTAAAGGCAAGGTGAGCGGCTTCGTCCGGGGAAAAGGAGGCAAACCTGGGGCACTAACTGGCCTGCGAGATATCCACCGCATCCGAGCCATAGCTGCGGACTATTTCCTCCACGGGCAAAGGCTTGCTGATGAAGTTGCCCTGCAATAGCTGGAAGCCGACACCACAAAGATAGTGGTGCTGGTAACGGCTCTCGATGCCCGTTGCCACAACCTTGACATCGAGCTGGCGCCCGAGATCCAGCATCGACTTCAATAATTTGCGATGCATCGAGTTTGTATTGATGTCGGCGGTGTAGCAAGGGTCGATCTTGATCGTATCGACCGGCAGCGTGGCGAGGCTTTTCAGCGAGGACTCACCCGAGCCAAAACGATCCAGCATTAAACCAAAGCCCATAAGCCTCAACTCGGACAACGTTTCCAGTATTGTCCGCTGCCCGAACAGGCCAGCCTGCTCAGTGATTGCAAAGCTGATTCGCCGCTGCGGCAAATTATGCTGCACGGCGACCTTCTCGAAGGACGTACAGAAATCGCGTTGCTGCAGTGTCGGCAGCAATGCGGGCAGCGGCAACCTGATGCTGGCACAGGTCTCGAGGCCGTGGTCGGTGAGTGTCCGCAGCGCGCGGGCGGTTTGGCCCATGACTTCGTCGATGAGGCGCTGCAGGCCGCCGCTCTGCTCCAGTAGCGGCAACAGCGTTGCAGGCTCGATTAGCCCCAGTTCAGGGTGACGCCAGTGTGGCATAGCCTCGAGCCCCGCCAGGGAAAGGCTTCGCGATGCCACTATGGGCTGGAAAAGAACCTGGAACTGCCCGAGCTCAATTCCCTTCAATATGCTGTCGGCGGAAAATTCATGCGCCCTGGCAACCAGGCGCATTTTCGACTGGGGTTGTCGCAGCAGAATATTCTCGAATATGTGGGCGAGGCCGGTATCATGCAAGGGATTGCCGATAAAGCCGGCAAGGGGACATTCGAGGGCACCAGCCAATGACTGGATTGCTTGCACCGCCACCGGGTCGAGTTCGCCGGCCACTGCGAGGGGTACAGGATTGCAGTGATCACGATTTGCCAGTGCGCGCAGCAGGCTGATGCAGTCTGTGGGCGGGACCAGCAGATTGGCAATAATTAGCTCCAGCTGCTGGCGCGGAGCCCGCAGATACTGAAGCGCTTCCTCAGTGCTACCGGCATGGACAACGTCTTTGACGCCCATGGCCAGAAGGCGCTGCTCAAGCGCCGTTCGATGCGAGCTTATATGGTCGACTACGAGAATATTCATGGAGTGGCAACGTTTCTATACTGATGCGCTATTGGCATTGACCTGAATACAGCGACAGTTAGATATATTGACGAGCGGCCACAACCATGTATGCCGAATTTGTACAGCGGAATGCATGTTTCATGCCAGATTCAACGATGGCGCGTAAAACCCCTTAAAAATAACATGTTAGCGTCTGACTGTGCCTGGCAATAATTTTTCGGGCTTGCAGTATTGTAAAGTTTTTCGACGCCATTTGTGGGCCCGGGCGGGCAATTTTTCCCGCGACAAAGTGCGGAGGCCACTGGCGGCGAGGCACTCCATCGCCGGGCCCTGGAATTCCTGGTGTAAAAAAAATCGACAGGTGAATGAATCTGGTTTGTATTGTTAATCTCAATTGTAGTTTCGGGCATGAGCGCGGCACCATCGAAAGCAGAGGCAGAATGCATCCGCGCCCGGGGCGAGATATCAGCACAGCTTTAGCGTTAGCAGGCGCAGCCTAACCCGAATAATGCACCAGCACACGCAACATTATCAATCTGGCCCTTGTAGAAAAGGATATCGCGAGTTTTTCACCCGGGTACAACATGTCACCATTGCTGTTTGCCTGGATACCACTTGATCTCGCGTCGATTTTGCGCACATGCTCACTGCGACGTAGCTATGGCTACGTTTACGCTCGCGAGCACGCAAAAGCAACGCGATAGCTGCGGGCTATCGCAGGCAACTGGTGCAAAATATCCGGGCTAAGCCCCTGCCCCTGGGTAAACCTGTGAAACCAGCATGCTGCTGCGCGCCACAATTGGGCGCGACATCGGTGACATGGAAAGTGGTAACATGGCCTTCTCGGCAGCTAGCGAACGCTGGATAGCGGAAATCCGCCTGCAGTCGCACTGTCCGGCCGATTGACCACCATTATTGTAGAGGGCGAGTGATGGATGAACAGGATCTGGTGCAACAGCTTGAATCGCTGAAAGTGGAGCTTGCCAACAGTCAGCTCCCCGAGCAATCGCGGGAGAAAATGTTGGGCTTGATCGACCGGATGGAAGAGCAAATGCACACACCTCATGAAGATAACGAAACCATGGTGGACCAGGTTGAGGCGTTGCTCGCCGAGTTCGAGGTTGAGCATCCTAAAATTACGGGTATGGTCAACAACCTGATGGTCACCCTGGGCAACATGGGTGTCTAGTTGCCAGTAGTGCCGCTGTCGTCACCATCTGCTGTACAGAGTTCGCCAACGGTTTCCTGGGGGAGTGGTAAGTGAATAAGCCTGGCTCATTTCGGTTTCGTCGCCTGCGCAGGAGCGACTCGCTGCGCAGACTGGTGCGCGAGACCCGTTTGCATGTCGATGATTTTATCCTGCCACTTTTTGTGGAAGAGGGCATTGACGTGCCGGTGCCCATCGACAGCATGCCGGGTGTTGTTCGCCACACCGAGCAAGGTTTGCCAGAGGCTGTGCGGCGCGCCTGGGCAGCGGGGGTAAAAGCGGTCATTCTTTTTGGCGTCTCTCACCACAAGGACGGGCAGGGTGCCGATTCCTGGTCACCCCGGGGCCTTATGGCACGTATTATCGCGATTGCGAAGGCCGCACAACCGGAAATGGTGGTGATCAGTGACAATTGCTTCTGCGAATATACCGACCATGGTCACTGTGGCGTGGTGGCCGAGGGTGATGTCGATAATGACGCAACCCTGTTAAATCTCGCGCGCCAGGCGCTGGTCGCGGCAGAGGCTGGGGTCGACATGATTGCTCCTTCGGGGATGATGGACGGGACTGTGGGCGCCTTGAGGGAGGCGCTCGATGAGGCCGGCTATCCGCACCTGCCCATCATGTCGTACTCAAGCAAGTTCGCCTCCGCTTTTTACGGCCCCTTTCGCGATGCGGTGGACAGTAGCTTCAAGGGATCGCGCGACAGCTACCAAATGGACGTTGCCAATGGTCGCGAGGCGTTGGCCGAGTCATTGCGCGACGAGCAGGAGGGTGCGGATATCCTGATGGTCAAGCCGGGCATTGCGTTTCTCGATGTGCTGCACGATTTGCGTCGGCACAGCTCCCGACCCCTCGCCGTTTACCAGGTCAGTGGCGAATACGCCATGATTAAAGCGGCCGCAGCGGCCGGGGTGATCGACGAGCGCGCGATCGTGCTGGAATCACTGGGGGCGTTCAAGCGAGCTGGCGCGGATCTCATCATTACCTACTTCGCCGAGCAGGCGGCTGGCTGGCTACAGCAAGAATAACGGTCTCGTGGCCCGTCGGCTGCGCTGGCGATCTGGTTCACAAAAATCATTATCCTGGCTGGTGGTGTGAACCCGCAGGCTACAATGGTTGAGGGGCTTTGCTAAGCTTCTCAAACCAGGCCGGAGACGCGGTGAATGCAAGTCAGTGAAATTAGCGAACTCGACGCGACTGAAATCGATTCCTTCCTCAGCCGCATCCCACTCTACCGTGAAATCCGCTCCCGAGATGCCGAACAGTTTGAGCGCCTGATGCGTTTTTCCCGGCGGGTGGAGATGGAGCCCGGCGAGTTGATTATGCGACGCGGTGACAAGGGCAGTTGGTTGTATTTCCTCCTGGTGGGCCAATTGGCGGTCTATGCCGGCAGCGGGGATGCCGAGGAAGTGCCGCTCAACTATATCAGCCCGGGTGAAATGTTCGGTGATCTGGCCTTGCTGGGCACCTTCGAGCGCAGGGTTACGGTGCGTACCGATCGCAATGCCCGGCGTGCAGTCCTGCTGGCCACCGACTTTGGCTGCTTCGGTCGGCTGACCGATTTTGCCCTGGTTTCGCTGCAGACCAAGCTCTCGTTTTACCGCCACATTGCCAAGGGCATTCGCTGGCGGCTCGAACTGAAAAAGATGGAGCAACCCGATCATCCCCTGGCGCGGGAAACCAGCGCCGCGTCGGTTTTCGAGGGTCATGTCGACACCGAGGAAGAACTGCAATTCCTTCATCGCCACGCCTGTGAGCTTGCGGGCATTCTCACCGGCTGGCACGGAGATATGTCGCGGCCGGATATGCTGGGCTACAGCGCGGCGCAGATTGACCGCGCCGCTTTCAGTGTCTAGCCGCCATAGCTCGCCGAGAAACCAAATAGGCTTTTGAGCTTGCAGTAGAAAGGGATCGATGAATACAGGCCGCCGAATCGGTGAGATATGGCGGCTAGTCCAGCGACACCCGCTCCCGCAGTAATTCGAACAGGCTGTCGTTAATGCCGTCGATGGAGCGCAGTTGCTCTATCGACTGGAATGGCCGGGCGCTGATGATCCGATCCGCCAGCACCGCGCCCACCTTGGGCAGGGTTTGAATGGCCGGCTTGGTGGCCGAATTGAGCCCCACGGTTGCGGCGGGCAAGGTGCTTGCAGCCTCTCGCGACTCAAGAATTTTCTCCATCCGCTCAACCAGCCGGATCAGCTCCATTTTGATATTCCGTTGGCGTTGGTTTGCCTCCAGCATATCCTGGTGCAGGGTCCACAGTAGCCAAACGATTGCAGCGAGTAACAGGACGACCAGGAACATCAAGCATTCCTCCATAGCGGGTAACGGGGTTAACTCAACGGGTTCGACGCCGGCGGAGCAGGGTCTTCCGGGTTGAGTTTCTGCGCGCAGCCAGTCTATCGCGTTATCCGGGATAACAAAAGCCAGGCCCGAGGGGAGTGGCGGCTATAGGTCGCCGGCAATCCAATAGTCGTACCAGGCATTCATCACCAACTCGGGATACCAGGTTTTGCCAACGCTGCCGTTGTAGCGCGCCAAGGCTTTGGTCAGATTACCCTTTTCCCGCGCCAGGTAAAATTGCAGGATTCGGCAGCCGTAGCGCAGGTTGGTATCCAACTCGGTGAGGTTGTCGCTGGGGCGGCCAATTTCATTCTTCCAGAATGGCATCACCTGCATTAACCCCTGGGCACCAACGCGGGATACTGCATAGCGGTCGAATCGACTTTCAATCTGGATCAGGGCCAGCACCAGGTCGGGCTTGAGTTCGGCCGCGCGGGCTTCGCGGTGCACCGCCTTGAGCAGTTGCAGTCTCTCCTCGGCGTCAGGGATGTAGCGCTGCAGGCGTGCCGACATATCAACCAACCAGACTTCCGCATCGTAACGGTCCTCAAAGCTGTCGGCATTATCAATGGTCTGTTCGAGGAAGGTGCGCAATTGGACCTGATCGCCATCGACTGTGGGAGTTGCCGCGACCGCGGCCGACAGCAGGTTAAAGATCAACAACAGGGTCGCGGTTTTTTTCATGCCGGGTCGTACCGTAGGGGCTGAGTCACTTACCGATCGCGCCCTGGCGGCGCCTCAATAGTCTAGCCCACGGGGGCTGCACTTGCCCTTATTCCCAGGGTCTCGACGAGAAAATCCAGGGCCCGGTCGAGTTGCAGTACCTGCTTTTCGCTGTCTTGCCTGCCTTTGTATTCGACCTGGCCATCCTTCAAGCCCCGGTCGCCGATCACCAGTTGGTGTGGAATCCCGATTATCTCCATATCGGCAAACTTGACCCCGGGCCGCTCCTTGCGGTCATCCAGCAGCACATCGTAACCACGCTCGCGCAGTTGGCGGTAAAGTCCTTCGGCGGCCACGGCGACTGCCTCCGACTTGTGCATATTGAGCGGGATAATGACCAGTTCGAAGGGAGCGATACTTGCAGGCCAACATATGCCGGCATCATCATTATTCTGTTCGATCGCTGCTGCGACCATGCGAGAGACGCCGATGCCATAGCAGCCCATGGTCATCACCTGATTCTGGCCGTGTTCATTTTGCACACTGGCATTCATCGCCTCGCTGTATTTCGTGCCGAGCTGGAAAATGTGCCCAACCTCGATGCCACGCTTGATCACCAGCGTTCCCTGTCCATCGGGGCTTGGGTCGCCATCGACAACGTCGCGCAAATCGACAGTCTGGCAGTGGCAGTCTCGCTCCCAATTGACCCCTTTAAGGTGGTACCCATCGCGGTTTGCACCGCAGTAAAAGTCGGCGAGTGCAGCTGCACTGTGATCGACCAGGGTGGGAATATCCAGGCCTACCGGGCCGATGGAGCCGGGAGCACAGCCGAGCTTTGCGACGATGGCAGCATCGCTCGCAAGACTCAGTGGGCTGGCGACCCCCTCGATTTTTTCCGCCTTGATCCTGTTCAGGTTGTGGTCACCCCGCAGCACCAGCGCCACCAGGGGGGCACCCTCGGTATCGCCATCGACGATCAGGGTTTTTACCAGTTGCTTTGGGCCTACCTGCAAAAAGCCGGCGACCTGGTCGATGCTGTGCATGCCAGGGGTCGCAATTTGCTCCAGCGCCAGGCCGGGGGCGGGGCGGTTTTGATTGGGGGGCAGTGCCGCAGCCATCTCGACGTTGGCGGCGTAATCACTGGTGTCTGAAAAGGCAATGGCATCCTCGCCTGACTCGGCCAGCACATGAAATTCATGCGATGCCTGGCCGCCGATGGCGCCGGTGTCGGCAATAACGGCGCGAAACTCCAGGCCGATCCGCTGCAGTATCTTGCTGTAGACACGGTACATGGCCTGGTAGGTCTCCTGCAGCGATTGTTCGTCGAGATGAAAGGAATAGGCATCCTTCATTATGAATTCCCGCGCTCGCATAATGCCGAAGCGAGGGCGAATTTCGTCGCGGAACTTGGTTTGGATCTGGTAGAAGTTGGCGGGCAACTGGCGATAGCTGACCACCTCGTTGCGCACCAGGTCGGTGATCACCTCCTCGTGGGTGGGCCCCAGGCAAAATCCTCTCTGGTGGCGGTCTTCAATGCGCAGTAATTCCGGGCCATACTGTTCCCAGCGCCCGGATTCCTGCCACAGCTCGGCCGGTTGCACCACCGGCATCAGGATTTCCTGGGCGCCGGATGCGTTCATTTCCTGGCGCACGATATTTTCGACCTTGCGCAGCACACGCAGTCCCAGGGGCAACCAGCTGTAAAGTCCCGAAGCGAGTTTGCGAATCATTCCGGCACGCAGCATCAGGCGGTGGCTGACAATCTCGGCATCCGCGGGGGTTTCTTTCATCGTCGCGATCAATAATTGGCTGGCGCGCATTGCAGTATCCCTTGTGCCCGGTTACTTGGGTTGTCATTAAAGCGCGGGATTTTACGCTGCTTGTGCAATCGGGTACAGTGAATCCATTACTGTTGCAGGGGGTACTGATTATGTTCGAGTTACATCCGGTACTGGCGGCCGACAGCTGGCATCTGGGCGACTTTCCGTTGTCTGCGTTGTTGTTGTCCAAGGACGCCAACTATCCCTGGTTTATCCTGGTGCCCCGCGTCGCGGGTGTTGAAGAGATTTACCAGCTCGATGAAGAGCAGCGCGTCCAGTTGCTGGAAGAGTCTTGCCTGCTGGCCGAGGTGCTGCAGCAGGTTTTCCAAGCCGACAAACTCAATATCGCCGCGCTGGGCAATGTGGTGCCGCAGTTGCATTTGCATCACATCGTGCGTTACCACGACGATGCCGCCTGGCCGAGGCCGGTCTGGGGCGTGGTTGATTCCATCAAATACAATGAGCTTGAGTTGAGCCAGGCCGTCGAACTTGTGCTGGGTGCGCTTTCAGGCCAGGGTTTTCGTGTGATGGAGGGCGGAGTTCCCGATTGATTGCAGAGAAATACCCTTGATTCCCAGCCTTTTAGCGAAAAGCTCGGCAAAATACTTGTGAAATAGGGTTTTATGAAATATACCTTAAAGCAGTCGGTGTTTAAGCCGGTAAAACAAGCACTTTGGCCGCAGGCACCGGTGGGTACACGCTAAAACGCACAACACAGGAATCAAGGGTATGGTTGTAAAAAAGAAAGCGGCTGCCAAGCCTAGTGCTGCCGTGGGGGTCAAGAAAGCTCCGGCTCTCAAAGAAAAGATGACAAAGGCGCAAATGGTAACCGCCATTTCCGAAAGCACCGGTCTTACCAAAGTGCAGGTCTCATCTGTTATGGATGAGCTCGAGTCACTCATGGATCGCAGTATCCGCAAACGCGGCGTGGGCGAATTTACCCTGCCCGGATTGCTGAAGATCTCCACAGTGAAAAGACCGGCGAAGAAAGCGCGCAAAAATGTACCCAATCCATTCAAGCCCGGTGAGTTCATGGATGTTGCCGCCAAGCCTGCATCGATCCAGGTCAAAATTCGACCGCTTAAGAAACTCAAGGAATATGCGGCCGAATAAAGCCGGCGTGGCCCGGCGTGGTCGGTATTTTTTACGGCCACGCAGGTTGCTCCCCCTGCGCTTCCAGCAGACCCTTCCACTACTTCGACCTGCAACAAACCACCCACTGACGCCATACGCCGCAAGGGTAAATCCATCCCGCCGCTGAAATTATCATTGGCACCTTAACCGCTGCCCGGGATATCGGGTATAATCGCCGCCCTCAACGAGCCCGGGTGCTTTTCGCTGCACCGTTTTGGAGTTAAATCACATGCCAATCTATGAATATCAATGCCAGGCATGCAGGCACGAGTTTGAGAGGTTGCAGAAGGTCAGCGACAAACCGCTCAGCATTTGCCCGGAATGTCACAAGCCCGAATTGAAGAAAATGGTTTCTGCGGTGGCCTTTCGGCTCAAGGGCGGCGGCTGGTATGAAACCGATTTCAAAACCGGCAACAAGAAAAACCTGTCCTCCGATGCGGGCGCAGATGGCGGTGGATCGACTGCCAAACCGACCGCCGACAGTACTGCCTCGAAAAAGGAAACGAGCAAGACTGTCGCCGCCAAGGACAGCTAACCACGCTAAACCACCTGCAGGTTGCGGTGATTATCGCTAACCCACAACGGTACTGGTTTGCTGGCTGCTACGTCGCGTTGCCAGGCCCGTCATAACAGATACCAATACCACACCATTGAACCCATGCGCCGCGCGGCGGTGCCAGGAATACAACAGGATTTCTTTTATGCGCACTCATTACTGCGGTGACATCAGGCCCGAGCACTGTGACGCCAGCATTACCCTGTGCGGTTGGGTCGACAGGCGCCGCGATCATGGCGGCGTTATTTTTCTCGACCTGCGCGACCACCGCGGTTTGGTGCAGGTTGTGTTCGATCCCGATGCCGGCGCTGCCTTCGAGCTGGCAGACAAGGTGCGCAGCGAATACATTCTGTGCGTGACCGGGAAGGTACGTCGCCGCGAGGGCGATACTGTCAATCGCAATATGCCGACAGGCGAAATCGAGGTTTTCGGAACCGAACTGGAAATACTCAGCATCGCCCAGACGCCGCCATTTCCACTGGACCAGCACCACGCCGTGGGTGAGGACGTGCGCCTGCGTTATCGTTATGTCGATCTTCGTCGCAGCGAGATGCAACAGAAGCTGCGCACCCGGGCCAGGGTTACCAGCCTGGCTCGGCGCTATCTCGAGGATTTGGGCTTTCTCGAGATTGAAACACCGATACTGACCCGTGCCACCCCCGAAGGTGCGCGGGACTATCTTGTGCCGAGCCGGACTCACCCCGGTGAATTCTTTGCGCTGCCGCAGTCACCCCAGTTGTTCAAGCAACTGTTGATGATGTCGGGCTTCGATCGCTACTACCAGATCGCCAAGTGTTTTCGCGACGAAGACCTGCGAGCAGACCGACAGCCGGAATTTACCCAGGTGGATATCGAGACCAGCTTCATGTCAGACCAACAGGTAATGGCTGTTGCCGAAGGCCTGATTCGCAAATTGTTCGAAGAGATACTGGCAGTGGACTTGGGCGAGGCGCCGCGCATGAGCTACGCCGAGGCCATGAGTCGTTTCGGCAGTGACAAACCCGATCTGCGTATTCCCCTGGAATTGGTCGATATCACAGACCTGATGCAGCAAGTCGAGTTCAAGGTATTCAACGGCCCGGCAAATGACCCCAAGGGGCGGGTGGCAGCGCTCAAGGTGCCAGCCGGCGCCAGCCTGTCGCGCAAGGAAATCGACGTTTATACCGAGTTTGTCGGTATCTACGGGGCTCGTGGTTTGGCCTGGGTCAAGGTCAACAAACTCGCCGCCGGTCGCGAGGGTTTGCAGTCCCCGATTCTCAAGTTTCTGCCCGATACAGTGGTCGACGATTTGATGCAGCGCTTGCAGTGTGAAGACGGCGATATTGTGTTTTTCGGGGCGGATAAAGCGCGCATCGTCAATGAGGCGCTCGGTGCTCTGCGGGTCAAACTCGGGCAAGACCTGAACTTGTACACGCGGCCCTGGGCGGCACTGTGGGTGGTGGACTTCCCGATGTTCGAGGAAGACGCCAGGGGTGAACTGACACCGCTGCACCATCCCTTTACCTTGCCATCGTGCAGCCCGGAAGAACTGCAGGCGCATCCCCTGGCCGCTAAATCCGTCGCCTACGATATGGTATTGAATGGGGTGGAGCTTGGCGGTGGCTCGCTGCGTATCAACGACGTAGCGATGCAACGAGCGGTATTGCGCATACTGGGTATTTCCGAGTCAGAGGCGCAGTCGCGCTTTGGCTTCCTGCTTGAGGCATTGAAGTACGGTGCGCCACCCCACGGAGGCCTGGCTTTCGGCCTTGACCGGCTGGTTATGCTGATGACCGATAGTGAATCCATTCGCGACGTGATTGCGTTCCCGAAAACCCAGAGTGCTGCGTGTGTGCTGACCGACGCGCCGAGCGCTGTCGATGCCAATCAATTGCGCGATCTCAATATTCGGCTGCGTAAGCACGACAAGCAACAGCAGGGGTAGTTGTAACCATCCGACAAACAGCGTTAGTTATCGGGTTTTTGGCAGGAGGAAACCATGGCGGGCCACAGCAAATGGGCCAACATCAAGCATCGTAAGGCGGCGCAGGACGCCAAGCGGGGGAAAGTTTTTACCAAGATTATTCGTGAGATCGTGGTGGCCGCCAAACAGGGTGGCCCTTTGCCGGAGGATAATCCCAGGCTACGCGCCGTGCTGGACAAAGCCCTGGCGGCGAACATGAAGCGTGACACCATCGACAACGCGATCGCCCGCGGCGCCGGCACCAATGAAGCAGACAATATGGAGGAGGTCACCTACGAGGGCTATGGCTCGGGTGGCGTGGCAGTACTGGTGGAGGTACTGACAGACAACCGCAACCGCACCGTGGCGGAAGTGCGGCATGCGTTCAGCAAGCGCGGCGGCAATCTCGGCACCGACGGCTCCGTTGCCTACCTGTTCAACCGCAAGGGCCAGATCAGCTATGCTCCCGGTGCGGATGAAGAAAAAATTCTTGAGGTGGCACTGGAGGCAGGCGCGGAGGATATAGAAAGCGGCGATGACGGGTCGGTTGACGTGATTACCGCGTGGGAAGATTTCACCGCGGTGAAGGAGGCACTGATCGCCGCGGGTTTGGAGCCGGACAGTGGAGAGGTTACCATGATTGCCACTACCACCGTGCCACTCGATGCCAGCGGCGCCGAAACGATCATCGGCCTGATCGATGCGCTGGAAGATCTGGATGACGTGCAAAACGTCTATTCCAATGCGGACATACCGGATGAGGTGTATGCTGGGTTAACGTAGCTCGCTTTCAAACCGTCCCGTTCCCGTGGTCGGGCTGCAGTGACCTGCGATAGTGACCTGCGATAGTAAATGACTATAAGATGCAGCGCTCGGGGTGAGCCGTGGCAACCACGCAATGACGATAGTGGCGATTGAATGGCATTGATTCTTGGTATCGATCCGGGCTCTCGTCGCACCGGCTATGGCCTTATAAACGCTGTCGGCGCGAGTCTGGAATACGTCGACCACGGTTGCATCCAGTTGCCGATTGAAGCATTGCCCGGGCGATTGAAACTCATCTTTGACGGCATTTCAGCGATTATCCGGCAGCACTGTCCGCAGATGGTGGCGGTGGAGCAGGTGTTCATGGCGAAAAATGCGGGCTCGGCTCTCAAGTTGGGGCAGGCGCGGGGAGCGGCAATAACGGCCGCGGTGAATTGTAATCTGCCGGTTGCCGAGTACTCCGCTCGCCAGATCAAACAGGCGGTGGTGGGCAGCGGTGCAGCCCGCAAGGAGCAGGTACAGCACATGGTGCGACTGTTGCTGGCGCTGAACCAGACGCCCCAGGAGGATTCGGCCGACGCCCTCGCCACCGCCATCTGTCATGCCCACAGCCAGCAGAGCCTGATCAGAATGAGTGGGGCGACGTCGGTACGGCGTCGGCGTTTACGGTAGATGTCAGGCCGGCCGGTTGGATATGGCCGGATGCGCCGTTACCCGGCCAAAGCAGGAGCGAACAGCGCACGATGATAGGACGACTTACGGGTAAATTGCTGAGCAAGCAGCCCCCGGATCTGTTGCTCGACGTGAATGGCGTTGGTTACGAGGTGCAGGCGCCAATGGGTACCTTCTACCAGTTGCCGGTGCCCGGCGAGTCGGTCAGCCTGTATACCCATATGGTGGTGCGGGAGGATGCGCAACTGCTGTACGGCTTTATCAGCGACAGTGATCGCCAACTTTTTCGTACCCTGATCAAGGTCAATGGTGTCGGTCCGAAACTTGCGCTGACCATATTGTCGGGTATCGAGGTGGACCAGTTTGTGGCCTGCGTGCAGCAGGGTGACACCGCCAGCCTGGTCAAATTGCCGGGTGTTGGGCGCAAGACCGCCGAGCGGCTGCTGGTCGAGATGCGTGACAGGCTGGCGGATTGGGCACCCGGGGGCCCGGCCACCGATGCCGCGGCTGCGGTCGCCCGGGATGGCGGGCCGTTGATCGACGATGCACAGAGCGCCCTGATTGCGCTGGGGTACAAGCCTGTTGAAGCTGCCCGGGCGGTATCCGCCGTTTATAATGAAACCCTGGACTCCAGTGAAGAGTTGATTCGACAGGCCCTCAAGGCGATGGTGAAATAGACCGATGGAACAGGAGCGAATCATTGCCCCGACTGATGCCGGAAGCGAGGACCGGGTCGACCGCGCCATCCGGCCGGCGCGCCTCGAGGAGTATATCGGGCAGGCAGTGGTGCGAGAGCAAATGGGGATATTTATCAATGCCGCCCGCAACCGCGGCGAAGCCCTCGATCACACCCTGATATTCGGCCCCCCCGGCCTGGGTAAAACCACCCTCGCCAATATCATCGCCCACGAGATGAACGTCGACCTCAAGACCACCTCCGGCCCGGTGTTGGAAAAGGCGGGCGACCTGGCCGCATTGATGACCAACCTGGAGCCGGGAGATGTATTGTTTATCGATGAAATTCACCGCCTCAGCCCGCATATCGAGGAGGTGCTCTATCCCGCGATGGAGGACTACCAGCTCGATATCATGATCGGTGAAGGGCCCGCCGCCCGTTCCATCAAGCTGGAGCTGCCGCCATTTACCCTGGTGGGTGCCACCACCCGGGCCGGGCTGTTGACCTCGCCGCTGCGCGACCGATTTGGCATTGTCCAGCGGCTGGAGTTTTACAACACCGAGGACCTCACCACCATCGTCATGCGCAGCGCCGCCATTCTGGGGATGCAGATCGAACCCGGTGGTGCCCAGGAGATAGCCCGCAGGGCCAGGGGCACGCCGCGAATCGTCAATCGCATGTTGCGGCGGGTGCGGGACTTTGCCCAGGTCAAGGCAGAGGGCCATGTCAGCCGGGAAATTGCCGATGCCGCCCTGACCATGCTCAATGTCGACGCCAGGGGCTTCGATCACATGGACCGTCGCCTGTTGCTGGCGCTGATCGAGAAGTTCGATGGTGGCCCGGTGGGTGTCGACTCGCTGGCAGCCGCCATCAGCGAAGAGCGGGATACCATCGAGGATGTACTGGAGCCCTACCTGATTCAGCAGGGTTATATCATGCGCACACCGCGGGGACGCATGGCCACGCGCATCGCCTACGCCCACTTTGGCCTCGACGGCGGAGCGACAGGCAGCGGTGAAACCCTGTCGTTGAAGCTGGGTGATTAACCTGACATGGAAAACGCCAGGGCCCGGTATAGACTATCCTTAAGGGTATATATCGAAGATACCGACGCCGGCGGTATCGTTTACTATGTCAATTACCTGAAATATATGGAGCGCGCCCGGACCGAGTTTATGCGCTCGCTGGGTTTTGGCAAAGCAACGATTTTTGAACAAGAACGATTGTTTGTGGTCCACAGGGTAGAGGCTGACTACCATCTACCGGCGGTCCTCGACGACGCTCTGGAAATTAGCGCCGTGCCGGAACGGGTTGGCCGCGCCTACATCGATTTCAGGCAAAGTGTGTATCGGGGTGATGCATTGCTATGCGAGGCGATTGTCAGGGTGGTGTGTGTTGCACACGCCAGCCGCAAGCCTTGTGCCATTCCTTCGTTCGTTCGCGACAAGCTGCTGCAGCACCAATAAGGCTGCGCAGCGATGCTGCTGTTATGGCAGCAGGTGGTCGGTAGCAGGTTTGAACAAGTCCACCCGGCTTGCTCAAATCAGGCAAAGGGCAAACCATGATTTTCCCTTTGCTGCCGTAATCAGCAACGCAATCGTTGTCGATTTCGCCGCTACACTACTGTGTCGCGGCCAGCATCGGAAATTCACAGCATTACGGCAGCTTGCTGTGCATCGGGCGTGAAGTAAGAGCGGGAGAGACATTCCGCAGGCAATTCTCTATAGGGGACATGTGTGAACGAAAACCTTTCCGTTGTGTCGTTGATTACCAACGCCGGCCCGCTGGTCCAGGGTGTGATGCTACTGCTATTCCTTGCGTCGGTGGCATCCTGGTGGGTAATCGCCCGGCGCTTTCTGTTTTTTCGCCGTGCAAGCCACGAATACGCCGATTTTGAAAGCGAGTTCTGGTCGGGTGTCGATCTGGGCCAGCTCTACAAGGAAGGCAACGCCAAGCTGGAAGAGGGACGCGAGATAGGCGGTGCCGAGAGCGTTTTTCGTGCCGGCTTTAAAGAGTTCTCGCGTTTGCGGCAGCAAATGGGAAGTGATTCCGAGGCCGTCATGGAGGGGTCCCAGCGGGCGATGCGGGTTGCCTTGAGTCGCGAGCAGGACAGGGTTGATCGGAGCCTGGGTTTTCTCGCTACCGTCGGCTCGACCAGCCCCTACATCGGGTTATTCGGCACCGTCTGGGGGATCATGAATGCGTTTCGCGGCCTGGCCAATGTTCAGCAGGCGACGCTGGCGGTGGTGGCGCCGGGTATTTCCGAGGCGCTGATCGCAACCGCAATGGGCTTGTTTGCCGCTATTCCCGCGGTCATCGCCTTCAATCGGTTTTCCAATGTCTCGGAGCGGCTGGTGAATCGCTACGATACCTTTGCAGAGGAGTTCTCCAGTATTCTCCACCGCCAGGCCCACGACCGGCGTGGTGAGAGGGGCATTTGAATGATACGCCGCAAACCGGGCCGCAAGCCCATGTCGGAAATCAACGTGGTGCCGTATATCGACGTTATGCTGGTGCTGCTGGTGATTTTCATGGTCACTGCGCCGCTGCTGACCCAGGGTGTGCAGGTGGAACTACCGAAAGCGGCATCGAAGCCGATCGAGGCCAAGGACGAGCCGCTCATCGTGTCGGTGAAAGCGGACGGCAGTCTCCATATCAACCTCGGTGCCGACACCGACCAGCCACTGACCCTTGCCGATATTCGCACCAAGGTGGCGGCGGTTTTGCGGCGCAACCCGGATACGCCGGTGCTGGTCTGGGGCGACGTCAAGGTCCCCTACGGCTCGGTGGTTACCCTGATGAGTGAACTGGAGGGCGCGGGTGCACCGAGTGTGGGGCTGGTGACCGACGCCCCGCCACTTGAAAATTAATGTTGGCATCGTGGGTTTCCTGAGCAACTACATCGTTCCAACCCTGTTCACGGTACTGCTGCACCTGCTCGTGATATTCACCGTGCTCGTCGGGTGGCAGCTTAGTGACACTCGCCGTTTTCGGGTAGAGACGCCGCACTTCGTCAAGGCTGAATTGGTCAGCCTGGAGCAAAAGCAGAAAAAGCCACCGGTGGAACAGTCGACCCCCGTACCCGTTGTCAAATCCGCACCGGAGCCAGTCAGTGAGCCATCCGACCAGGAACCCGCCGCTGCGGCCGAGCCCGAAGCAAATGCAGATGCTGCCGTGAGCGCCAGTCCGGACCGGACGCTTGAGCGCCAGCGCCAACTGGAACTGGAACAGCAATACGAGCAGGAGCGGCTGCGGGAAGAGCGACTTCGGCGCCAGCGCGAGGAGGAGTTCCAGCGGCACCTGAAGCAGCAGCGGGAAACAGAAGCCCAGGCCCGACAGGAGGCTCGGCAACGACAACAGCAGCGGCAACAGGCCCTGCAGCGTGCGATGCAGGAAGAAGAAATGCTGATGCAGGCAGAGCAGGACGAGATCCAGGCCGCCAGTTATGCTGCATTGATCAAGCGTACGGTGGAGAGTTACTGGAGCCGGCCGCCCAGTGCGCGCAAGGACATGCAGGTGGAACTGGCAATCAGGCTGGTGCCGACCGGCGAGGTGGTCGGCGTCGAGGTTACCCGCAGCAGCGGCAATACCTCCTTCGACCGCTCGGCGGTGCTGGCGGTCAGAAAGGCGGGTCGTTTCCCAGAGTTGAAAGATGTGCCGTCGAACGTTTTTGAAGAGTATTTTCGTAGTTTCACCCTCGTGTTCAAACCGGAGGATTTGCTGCTGTGAGAGCTTTATGGCTGCTGTTGCTGATTGGCCTGGCGTGGTCCCCGCTTGGTTCCGCCCAGCTCACTATCGAGATAACCGAGGGCCGGGACGATCCTACCGCGATCGCGGTGGTGCCGTTCGAATGGCGGGGGCGGGGTGCGTTGGCCGAGAACATTCCCGACATCGTTTCCAGTGACCTGCAGCGGGTGGGGCAATTTTCACCAGTTCCCAAGGAAGATATGCTGGGCTTTCCCAGCCAGTCCAGCGGCGTTTTTTATCGCGACTGGCGGGCTATCGGCGCTGAATACGTGCTGGTGGGGCAGATCAGCCAGCCCAGCGCCGCCGAATCCTACGTGGTGCAATACGAACTGATGGATGTCTATCGCCAGAAGCGCATCCTCAACAAGCGACTGCGCGGCACCGAGGCGCAACTGCGGGATATCGCCCACCAGATAAGCGATGACGTCTACGAGCAACTCACCGGTATTCGCGGCGCTTTTTCAACCCGTATCCTGTTCGTTTCATCCAAAAGCCTTGGCAAGGGAAAATTCAAGTACCAACTCAAGCTTGCCGACTCCGATGGTGCTCGGCCGCGTACCTTGCTGGACTCTTCCGAGCCGATTATGTCTCCCACCTGGTCACCCTCGGGCAGGGAGATCGCCTATGTGTCTTTTGAATCGAGCCGCCCGGCTATTTATCGCCACGAGGTTGCCACCGGCCGGCGCGAGAAGCTGACCGACTTTCCCGGCATCAATGGCGCGCCGGCCTGGTCGCCAAATGGTCGCTACATGGCGATGGTGTTGTCCAAGGACGGCAGCCCCGATATTTACGTCATGGATCTGGGTACCCGTGCCCTGACCAAGGTGGCGGCGCACTATGCCATCGATACAGAGCCGGCGTGGATGCCAAACGGCAAGTCTATTCTGTTTACTTCGGATCGCGGTGGTAAACCCCAGGTCTACAAAGCCGATATGATGGACGGCAAGGTTGAACGCCTGACGTTCTATGGCAGCTACAACGCCCGCGCGCGCTATTTGCCCGAACGCAATGCCCTGGTGCTGGTGCATCGCGCCAACGATTCGCGCTCTTTTCAAATTGCGATACAAAGCCTGGAGACCGGCGCCTTGCAGATACTCAGTCGCACTGAACTGGACGAGTCGCCAACAGTCGCGCCCAACGGCGCCATGCTGATGTACGCCACCCAGTACCAGAATCGTGGGATATTGGCGGCGGTAAGTATTGATGGCAGTGTCAGGTTTCGCTTACCATCTAGCTCCAGCGATGTTCGCGACCCTGCCTGGTCCCCATACCTGAATTAGCTGACTATCCAACCTAGGGAATTCCACCATGATTGATCGAACTATCCTGAAAACTGCGGCGAGTATTGGCTTGGTCGCTGTTCTCCTGGCAGGCTGTAGTTCCACTCCCTCAGAAGACGACATGGCCGCCGCCACCGACGTATACGGGCGTGAGGATTCGGCGCGAGTAGACGCGGCAGATGACCGGGACTCGCTGCGGGGCGAGTCTATTGACGATCCGCTGGCAGCGGGCCTCGATACGGTTTTCTATTTTGACTTTGACAAGTCGGAGCTGCGGGTCGATGTTCGCGCCGCGCTCGATGAACACGCAGTTTACCTGCGCAACAAAAGCGGCCTGGTGAGGCTCGAGGGCCACGGCGATGAGCGCGGAACGCGGGAGTACAACCTGGCTCTGGCCGAGCGCCGCGCCCGCGCTATCGCCAACTACCTGTCGATTCAGGGGGTGCCCAATTCGCAAATAGAAACCATAAGCTACGGTGAAGAAAAGCCCGCCGCGCTCGGGCACAACGAAGCAGCGTGGTCCAAAAACCGGCGCGTCGAACTGATTTACCTGGACTAGCCTGATGTCACTCCTCTTACGCTTAATCGCCGGCGGTCTTGCCCTCTGGCTGCTGGGTCTACCGCTCGCGCATGCGGCAGCGGCAGCAGAAAACCGCAACCGGTCGAACCCCCAGGAAACTGCTCGCCTGGCGGACCTGTTTTACCAGATACAGCAACTGCAACAGGAAATCATGGAATTGCGCGGCCAGGTCGAGGAGCAGTCCTACCGGGTCCGCCGGCTGGAGAAGCAACGCCTCGAAGACTACGAAAACCTTGACCGTCGCTTGCGTGAAGGCGCCCCGGGCAGCAGCAGGGCGACGCCTTCGGCGACCTCGAGCAGCAGTCGTACCGCCAGCAAGCCTGCTGCAGGAAGTTCGCAGTCCGCCAGCTCGAAGAAAACTGCAAGCGCCACTGAGCGTGCCGCTTACCAGCAGGGTTTTCAGCAACTGAAGAGGCAACAGCTGGACCAGGCGCAGGCTTCTTTCAATGCGTACATCGGCGAATACCCCGACGGTCAATACACCGCCAACGCCTACTACTGGCTGGGTGAGGTCTACCTCACCAAGAATGATCTTCCCAAAGCCCAGGCTGCGTTCGACAAGCTGGTCAAGCGCTACCCCGATTACCGCAAAACCCCCGAGTCATCCTACAAGCTCGCGACCATTTATGACCAGATGGGCGACGAGCAGAAATCCAAGGCCCTGCTGCAAAAAATCGTACGCGAATACGGCGAGAAATCGCCGACAACCGTGTCCCAGGCCAGCGCCTACCTCGACAAAAATTTTCGCTAGGTTTGCAATTCAAGTAAACTGCCGCTCCTATTGAGCGCACCCAGCCTGTTTAACCATGCCGCAAACCAGCCTACGAATTACCGAGATTTTTTATTCCCTGCAGGGAGAGAGCCGCACCCAGGGTTACCCCACGGTATTCGTGCGCCTGACCGGATGCCCATTGCGCTGCACCTACTGCGATACCGCCTATGCTTTCAGTGGTGGTGAGGTGATGCCGCTGGATGCCATCGGACAACAGGTCGCCAGTTACCAACCACGTTTTGTAACCGTCACCGGCGGCGAACCGCTGGCGCAACCCGGCTGTATCGAGCTGCTCACCGCGCTCTGTGAACAGGGCTATGAGGTGTCACTGGAAACCAGTGGCGCGTTGCCCATTGCTGATGTCGATCCCCGTGTGGTCGTGGTGCTGGACCTGAAAACCCCGGCCAGCGGCGAGATGAACAGGAATGACTACGCCAACCTGGCCTTGTTGAAACCAGTAGACCAGATCAAGTTTGTCATCTGCGACCGTGACGATTACCAGTGGGCTCGCATGCAACTCGATCTACACCAACTGGGCCAGCGGGTAGAGGATGTATTGTTCTCCCCCAGCTATGGCGAGCTGGATCCGCAGCAACTCGCCGAGTGGATACTGGCAGACAAATTACCGGTGCGTATGCAGGTGCAGTTGCACAAGCTGCTGTGGCAGGACGCGGCCGGACGCTAAGGAGGAGCAGGTGACTGACGAACCTAAAAAGGCGGTAGTGCTGTTATCCGGCGGACTGGATTCAGCCACCGTACTGGCCATTGCCATTGACGCTGGCTACGACTGTTACACCCTGAGTTTCGATTACGGCCAGCGCCACCGCGCCGAGTTACTGGCAGCCCAGCGACTGTCCCATAAGATGCGGGCCTGCTTACATAAAGTGGTGCGCCTGGATATGGGAACCATCGGCGGTTCGGCGCTGACCGACATGCAGATCGCGGTTCCCGAAGAGCAGGGCGAGGGCATCCCGGTGACCTACGTGCCCGCCCGCAATACCGTGTTTCTGTCTCTCGCCCTGGCCTGGGCCGAAGTGCTGCAGTCCAACGATATTTTCATCGGCGTCAACGCCGTTGATTACTCCGGCTATCCCGATTGCCGCCCCGAGTACATCGCCGCGTTCCAGAGCATGGCAAATCTCGCCACCCGGGCCGGCTGCGAAGGCCATAGGATGACGATACACACTCCGCTGATCGAGCTAAGCAAAGCCCAGATTATCGTCCGCGGCTGTGAATTGGGGGTGGATTATGCCCATACCGTTTCCTGCTACCAGGCAGACACCGACGGTTACGCCTGTGGACGCTGTGACAGTTGCCGCCTGCGCCAGCAGGGCTTCAGGGAGGCGGGCGTGACGGACCCCACCCGCTATTTCGAATAAGCCCCAGAAATTTCGCCCCAAGGCTTGAGTTTTCCCCTCAAATCAGTACCATATGCGCCTCTTCCAAGGGTCGTTAGCTCAGCTGGTAGAGCAGTTGGCTTTTAACCAATTGGTCGCAGGTTCGAATCCTGCACGACCCACCAACAATCAAAGGGTTAGCGCCTTTAACACGCTAACCCTTTTTCTTTTTCCGACACTTTTCCGACAGTCTCATTTGAGCGCTTGATGACGGTCAATGTCGGTGAGCTTGTATTACCACGATTAGTGATCTTCTCGGTCGCATCAAGCAGCTCCGTTAGCTCGGCTGCCGAGTAGTGCGTTGTGATATCACCGCTCGCATGGCCTAACAGTAGCTTGCGGGTTTCCAGTGGTACGCCGGCTCCTCTCAAGCGTCTGCCAAAGCTATGACGCAGATTGTGCACGCCTCGCCGGATGCCTGGATCAACCGGCAAGCCGGCTTTCTTCCAAGCTGTCTTCCAGCCATTGTTATGAAGTCTGGCCATGGACTTGCCACGATAGGTAAAGACATGACTATCATGGATACCACGCCTTGCTTCGATTACACGCTTTGCGATGGCATTGAGCACAACCACCCGCTCGGTGCTGGTCTTGGTGATGGTTTCCGGTAACACGAATACTGATGTATCCAACTCGGGCACCTTCACCTCCCATTCCCAGCGGAGCTGGCAGGCCTCCTGATCCCGGCATCCGGTGTTCACGGCAAAGAGCGCCGCGTCTGCCAGATGCCTTGGCAATGCCTTAATCAGAGCATCTTGCTCAGACCATGACAGTGGGTACGGTTTTGCCTGCCCGCCTACAAGGGAAAGGCGTGTGAGTTTGGGTGGTGCCTGTGTAAGCCAGGGCACACCATCCTCATCGCGCCAGACTCTTGCCGCTTGGTTCATCACCGCGCTGATCACAGCTATCGCGTTATTGACCGATTTGGGAGCAACTCCGCGTTCCCGTTCATGATCAATGAAATACTTCAAAGTGCCATCGTGGATCTGGGGCAAGGTACAGTGGCCAATGAACGGCAATAGCTGGTCAATGTGAAAGGCCGCCGCTTTCGCAGAAGACTTATGAGCTATGTCCTCGATATAGCGCATTGCAGCTTCCTCAAAGGTAAATAGCCCACCCTCCTTTCGCTGTGCTTCATCTTTCAGCCCAGCTAGTCGGCTGATCAGGTATTCTTGCGCTTCAGTGCGGCTAGATGTTCCCGTGCTTTCGCGGAGCCATCCGCTTTCACAGTACTTACAGCGTTTTTCAATGTGCCAGACCCCGCCTTTTTGGCGGAGCCCCGGCATTTGGTTGCGTTTTGACATTTGTCGTCCTCCAGTTTCGAGGCCTTCGGACGACGCCCGTTGCGGGAGACATAGTGATCTACCCAGACGTCTAATTCAATTCGATCGCAGGCGCCACCCTGCTCGCCGATGGGAATTTCGGTGAGTTGGGGCCTTACTTCGGCGCTGAAGCGGTTGCGGTCCATGCCCAAATAAAATGGAGCATCTCGGAGCCGAATCAGGCGGGGTTGGATTTGGTGCTGACCCCAGGCCATTACCCAGCCCACTCCAAATCACGCAGCGTGACGGTTGGGCATTGCCCTGAGAGGCGGTCCACTTCGACGAGTTTTGCTGCCTCCAAGGCTGCTAGGCCGCGATAGCAAGCATGGCGGTTTATACCCATCCCTAGCAAAATCGACCCGCTCAGTTTCACCGTCCTCGCTTGGCGATTCAGGCCTGAGAGGTACCAAAGGGCGATTGCGACCTGAAAACCACAGCCTTTGCCCGATGCCTTAGACGCTGCTTTGAGCCAGTCCATGGGAATCGGGCCACGCAGGAAGTGTTCTCCCTTTTTCGCAGTGGGAGCTTTTCGGCGATCCATTTTCTTGGGCGCCACGAGAGCGGTGCCCAGCTTCAGCGCTTCGGGATCGATTACCACGGCCCACCCCCGCGGCGCGATAGCAAGCTCGTTACTGCGATATGGCGACGGTTCTTCAGTTGTTTGGGTTTCATGCCGCATCCTCGGGATCCGATTCCAGCCGATCGACGATCTCCCCCACCAGTTTCCACATGTCGGTTCCTCGCTTGTCCTGGTAACGATCGGGATATCGAATTACCTTGACGTCGGTATTTAGCCGGAAGCCGTCCAGTACTACCTCGCTGGCTTCCGCCATAGCGAGTTGCGCTGACTCAACCCTGGCGTCAAATTCATCCAAGGGAGCTTCGATTAGGAGAGCATCGTGCACTATTGGTTTGAGCTTGAGAATCGGGCTTCAAGGGGCTGAAAACTGGTGTGTCGGGGGTGAGCTGGCGGCGGAATGGGTTGGAATTGGTGGGGAAGGGTACCAGCGGCGGCGGTTCGGTAGATGTAGACTTCAGCGATTGTGCGTTTTATCCTACTTATTATACTCCGCCGTTAACTGAAAACAGTGTTAAAACGGGGGGACGTTGCGTTTGCCAAAATCATCCTTTTCAGCAGCCTGCTAAACTACTGTCCGGGTTTAGTTAACCACTATAGCTGGGTGTTTATTATTAGTAGGCAGGATCAAAAGGCATGTTCCCAATGCCCGTCATCGGGGCCGCCTAGAAAAATTTCCCAGTCATTCGATTCGAGATCGTCTCCAGTTTCTCCCCAATCGCTTTCGTAAATAGGATAAAGCTGCACGGAGTGATTTACAGAAAAATCTGGCACCAAGCCCGTATGAAATCCTTGCCCATTGTCATGGTAACTATAGTCTTCGCCATAGTCTTCAGGATTGTACACATAGTCTTCGCTATCATCCTCGACATATTCTTCGTAAATGTCGTGGTTCGCTGGTTCAGAGTCTACCAAGTACCAGTGTTCTAAGGCGTCTAGGTCGGGCGCTGATTGACCAAATGATTCAAGCCAGCCCAATTCGGTTAATTTGTGAATAATCTGTATAGGGCTTCTTGCGTGTCTGTTCGCCAACTCGATAATGGTAATTTGATCCCGAAAAAAGCGAATGAGTATTGATTCTTCACTGTAACTCCAAAGCTTCTTTTCTCTTGGATATACCATGTAACATCCTGACCTGTTCGACTAGCGTTTAGCAAGCGCTCAGCGTTTGGAGCTAAGCTTTGTGGACGAGCCGACTGCATACAGCTCTAAGTTGCTGCTAGTAACTCGATTGAGTGTAAATTTAGGACATACATCAAAATACACTGGGCGCGATATATTTGAAGATTGAACTACTCGCTCTTTTTAGCGGCTAATCCTGCAGGTACTATCCAATTGTGTGAAGTGGTTTAGATTAGGTACTGGGCCCATGTGCGCCGCAAGTTTTTTGAGATCCAGCAGGCACAGGGAAGCCCCCTGGCCGGTACTGCGCTGGATTACATCCAGGCGCTGTACAGGGTGGAAGATGCCATCCGGGGTAGGCCACAGGATGAACGGCGGCAAGTCCGTCGGGCCCGGTACTGGCTGAGCTGAAGCGGTGGCTGGATGCGGCACTCACCCGGGTGTCAAAGAAATCCGAGTTGGCGAACGCGATACGCTATACCCTGGGTCGTTGGCAGGCCTTGGTGCGCTACCGCGATAACGGAGAGTTGGAGATCGACAATAGCGCAGCGGAACGCGCTCTGCGGGGCATAGCCCTGGGCCGTAAGAACTACCTGTTTGCCGGTTCGGACCGAGGCGGTGAATGGGCAGCGGCCCTCTACAGCTTGATCGGTACCGCCAAGTTGAACGGCATCGATTCCCAAGCTTACCTGACACATGTGCTGGGCTGTATTGCCAGTCACCCCATCAACCGTGTCGATGAACTGCTCCCCTGGCACGTTGCAGACCGATTGGCAGCGGGCGATAGCGAAGTAGCGGCTGCAGAACAAAGGGTCGCCTGATGAAGACGTCGAATATCGAGTCTCTAATTGATTGTGGTGGTCAGATCACTGTGGGTGAGATGAGACTTGTAGGTTCCGTGGCCATCGCAAGCGACGAGTCGGGCACTCTGGCAATGCTTCGCAAACACCCCGGTGAGTCTTTCGCCAACCTGCTGGCAAGGCTTGATCAGGCAATCGAGTATGCCCTTGAAAATGACGAGATAATCGACGAGATAAACCGGCGATAACTCTCCTCTCGTTGCAACCCGGTATTTGCTGGTCGCCGGCAGAGGCATAGACGTCCACACCGCCAAAAGCTGGTGTCCTTTCTTTTGTCATCGGACATAGGAAACTGACCCTTTTCGGACAAAAATCACTGACCCACCTATTTTTCAATAGGGCCGACTGACCAGCGGTATAAGCTCTGCTCCGAGAAGCCATATTCTCGCACCAGGTCACCGACCTTGGCACCGGCTTCATGGGACTTAGAAAGCCAATAATCTGTTCTTCTGTGTACCGTTTCTGCCTCTTCGCGAGATCTCCCTCGGATTAATTTACCGGGAAATCTCTCACTTGACTTAGTTACCCTGGCGGGGACAAGGTTAAAGGGGGTTCGATATATTTCTCTGCAGAATCAGAGGTTTAGGACTACGCTAAGTAGTTAAACATGCCTGATCGAAGGCATGTCGGCGCCAATCGCCTTGGGCAACACAAAAAATCTGGAAACTATTCTGTAGGGAACCATGGCAACGGACAGCAAAGTTATCGCGCCCCATTGGATTATGCAGTTTTTGGGCGCCAAATCTGCCACCTTCACCGTCATCGGTGATCGTATTACCTTTAATACCGACTCTGGCGAGCGTTACACCATACTCATCGAATCTCTCATTGATGAGGTGGTCTGCGAGTCTGGCGTACTGTTTTCCAAACTAGTCATGCAAACCGATAAGGGCAAGAAGGCCTTCGGGGGGCTTCGACAACGGGATGCCCAGCACGTGCTTAACTGGCTGCGACAGCTCTGGCTCGAGCAGTTAACCCCCGACATTAATCATATTGCGGCGTTGATTAAGTCAATTATTTCAAAGGGTTACATGCGCTCATCTCGGTTGCGCATTGTGCAAGGCCTTGCTAAGGCCGGTGTTGAAAAATTCCGAAAAATACCTGATGAAACCTGGGCGGGTAATATCGATATATCAGCGTATCAGTATGTGTATGCTGTCCATCATTGGACAGAAAACGACATCAATCAACTACGCGCTGATTACCTGGAGCACCAAAAGGCCAAATACGCAGAATTCTTCGACACCGTCGAAAGCCAACCCCTGACAACTCGACAAAGGGAAGCGTGCATCATCGATGAAGATAACAATCTAGTCCTTGCCGGGGCTGGCACGGGTAAGACCAGCGTCATGGTGGGTCGAGCGGGCTATCTGATTGAGTGTAATCAGGCAGCACCGCATGAAATTCTTTTGTTGGCGTTTGGGAATATAGCCGCCAAAGAACTGCAAGGTAGGATTTCCTCGCGGCTTCCAGATGCCGCAGTCACAGCCAGTACTTTTCATAAACTGGGTAAGGAGATCATTGCGCGTGTCGAAGGTACCCAACCCTCATTGTCACGATTAGCCGAGGACGACAATGCGTTGGCAGCTGAGGTAAACCAATGGTTTGAATCGCATCTATTGGGCAAGGCGTATCGACAGCTAACTCTCAAATACTTTGAACATTATCTTTATCCCGACGCAAATCCTTTTGATTTTGAGTCGGAAGGCGACTATTTCGATTACATACTGGCAAATGATATACGCACGCTGAAACCTGATCCTCGCACACTAAAAGGCGAACTGGTCAAGAGCCTCGGCGAGTGTGTCTTGGCTAATCATCTCTTCAAATCAGGTATTGAGTACATTTACGAAGCAAAATACGAGCATCCGACCGGCTCAAGCCTACACCGGCAATATAGCCCTGACTTCTATTTACCGGATTACGGGATATACATCGAATACTACGGTATAGACCGCGATGGCAATACCGCGCCCTACATTGATCGTGAAAAGTATCACGCTGACATCCAATGGAAGCGAGCCCTGCACGCTAAGCACAACACAAAGCTCATTGAGCTCTATCACTATCAAAAACAAGAAGGTAATTTGTTTAAGGTCCTTGATCAAGAGCTAGCGAAGGCCGGCGTCACTGTTGACCCACTACCGCCTGAGGCTTTACTTGAAACCCTTCGTGAGTTTGGGGCCATCAGCACATTCGCAAATTTACTGACGGATTTGCTAAAGCGATACCGAGCTAACTGTTATGAGCCGGAATCCCTCGAAAACACTATCAAAGAAGCCGCAAATCGAGAGCAGATTGAAGCAGCACTGAAGTTGTTACTGCCGATACATGATGACTACACGGCACTATTGGATCAGGAAGACGATATCGACTTCGATGACATGATCGGCAAAGCCATCGATTACGTTAAAAAGGGCAAGTTCAATAGCCCCTGGCGTTTCATCTTAGTAGACGAATTTCAGGATATATCGGATCCGCGCGCCAGACTGCTCAAACATCTGTCGGACTCCAAGGACGAATGTTCGATTTTTTGCGTGGGGGATGATTGGCAATCAATATACCGTTTCGCTGGCAGCGATCTGCACTATACCACCCATTTTGAAGAATGCTTTGGGGCAACAAAAATGACTGCCCTTGACCTCACGTTCCGGTTCAACAACAGCATTAGTGATGTCGCATCCAAATTCGTCCAAAAAAATCCCACGCAATTAAGAAAAACGCTAAATACCAAGAAAAATGTTTCTGCACCCGCGGTGAGCCTTCTACGCGCCGATAATCGGGAAGATCAAGCTGAGCAGAGTCGGCTACACCGCGCATTAGGGCGCATATCTCAAATTGCGAAGAATGGTAGTTCCGTCTATATCCTGGGCCGATATCGCTTCACTTTGCCCGACCGAGATGGACTCAAAACGTTGAAAAACGAATTCCCATATTTGGATCTTGGTGCATACACCATTCATAGCTCAAAAGGCAAAGAAGCGGACTATATCGTAGTCCTCGGTCTCGAAAGCGGGAAACACGGTTTTCCCTCACAGAAAGTTACTCATCCACTACTGGAAGCAATGTTGCCGCCTGCAGAAGCGTTTCCTTTTGCAGAAGAGCGCAGACTTTTCTACGTTGCGCTTACGCGCGCAAAACATCGGGTCTATCTCATTTCTGATATGGCAGTGGCATCAGAATTCGTCGTCGAACTCCTCAAGCAAAAATACCCAATTGACCAAAATGAATTCGAAGCTAGCCTGTCACAACAGCTCTTCCAACTAATCAAATGTAACAAGTGTTATACGGGAAGTTTGGTCGCCAGAAGAGGACCTTATGGCAAATTCTATGGATGCAATAAGTATCCGCTATGTGAACATAAAGAAAGGGGATGCGAATCTTGCGGTACTGCGATGACACACATCGGCCGCTTTAAAGTTTGCATCAATCCAGACTGTCGATCATGGGTACCTACCTGCCCGCGATGTGGGGCGGAGATGACAGTTCGAAAAGGCAAATATGGCGATTTTTGGGGTTGCAAAAACTACAGGTATAAAGGTGAGTGCTGTAGCCATACTGAAAACGCTATCAACTTCGACCCGCGATTATGGGACATCCATACACAACAACTTGAGGCGAACCCACAAAACGACTAATTTGCCCCTCAACTCAATGGGCACTTAGTTAAGGAAACTCTGATTAACTCCTATATTTGTTCATAATTAGCACAGTCAATTTCGCTGGTAGATACTCATGCGCGAGCCGCAATAATCGATTATCGCGGCCACCGATCAGCCACGAGACTTTACTGCACTCAATGGCTTGTCAATCACTTCCCGAATTATGCGAACGGTAAATGCGGCCAAGGCCGCAGTAATTCCTCCCGACATTTTGATTACGATTATCATTCGATTCGATCACTTGCGTTGGAAGCGTTCGCTAAATAGGCCTTGGGTCATTACAACAGTGACCGATCTATCCCGGCGCCTTCTGTATGGCATCCCTACGCAGTATGTGTACCGTTGTTGGCGCTTCGAACGGTGTGGGGGCTAAGCAGCCGTGTATTGAATACTACCAGCCCTAATCGGGTATTGATTTCCGTCGGCGACCGCGGACCGGGGACCGCGATCCGGGCAACAAGCTGCTATCTGGCCTCCGATCACCGGTCAAAAGTCCAGCACCGCGGCCATGGCTCGCTAAACTCGATCCCGATAGGGGGCCCAAACCGGGGATCGGGAAACGGGATTTGGGGATCGGGATCCGGGGAGGGTATGGGACCCAAACGGGGAAGAGTAAAACCGTGCACACGCAAGGAGACCGGTGAAAGCGCAAGGGAAAAATTTTTTCTGAAATTTTTTTGCGGGAATTTTTTGGCGGCGCTAGCGAGTAGGGTAGCAAGCCACGCCAATACACCGGGGAAAACTGGTTGGACAAGACGCCCGCCGAGCGCCACCAGTCGATGACCTGGATGCAAAGGCTGAAACGGGTATTTCACATCGACATTGAGACCTGCGAGCGCTGTGCCGGTGAGGTCAAGATCATCGTCGAGGCGTCGAACCGCTGCATTGAAGAGCGAGTGACGCACCACCGGGCTGATTGAGAGAATCCTGGCCCACCTGAATGGCAAGGCGCGCTCTTCCGCGTTGGCCCTGGTCCCGGAGCGCCGTGGGCCGCCACAGGCACGCCTCTTCGACTGACTCCATGACATCTTGATCGTGCTTTGCTGCTCCCTTTGAGGAAGCGGCGGGCTGACTATTGGGTTGAATATGAGAATCGGGCTTCAAGAGGCTGAAAACTGGTGTGTCGGGGGTGAGTTGGCGGCGGAATGGGTTGGAATGGGTGGGGAAGGGTGCCAGTGATGGCGGTTCAGTAGGTGTAGACCGCAGAGATTGTGTACTTTATCCTACCTCCACCTGCAATTGCCTCTGGCATGAATCACCATGGATGAATGGTTGAGTGACTATGGCGTCACCCTCGGGGTCGGCGCCCTGATCCTGTTTATGATCTTTATCGTGTGGGATCTGGCCAAGCGCAGCAATGCCGGCAGGTTCGGTACCATCATCCTGTATATCGGCCTGGCCATGGGTATTTTCGGCTTCCTGATAAAATTCGTGATCACCTATCTGCTGGAAAGCGCTGGCGTCTAAACCGGGACTGGACGAGCACCCTACCCATCAATAATACTGTATATATGTGCAGTGTTATTGATGGGGACACTACCCTGCCCACAAATATCCGCACCTGCCATCCGCCGTAACGGGGCCCTTGCTTGAGCCTGTGGTTATGCCTGCGCTTTGACCAACTGCCCCTGCAATGCCTGAGTCGCAGCGAGGACCAGGCCATCGCTGTACTTTCCAGGCAACGCGTGGTGCGCGCCAATGATTGCGCCCTACCTCTACCTTAAACATCATTTTTTAAATCCAAATCCGTCGGCACTCCGCCTTGTGGTTCGGACCGAGTGGCGAAGGAAGCGGGGTTCTCGTTGCACGCCGGTGTATCGACCGAGATTCACCAGCGCGACAAACTCGAGCGACTTTGCCGCTACGTTACGCGGCCGGCGGTGTCAGAGAAGCGTTTGGCAATCACCTCCAACGGAAATGTGCGTTACCAGCTGAAGACACCTTACCGCGACGGCACCACCCACGTTATATTCGAACCGCTGGACTTCATCGCCAAGCTAGCTGCGCTGGTACCGATGCCACGCACAAATCTGACGCGTTTTCACGGGGTGTTCGCTCGGGGCGGCCTCCCGCACAACAGCAAGTTTCGATTGCGGGTAACGCCTGCCAAGCGGGGCAGCGGACGCAAGCCTACCGGAGAGAGCTGGCTGGACAAGACGCCGGCGGAGCGCCATGCGGGGCTTGTCAAGATCATCTTCGAGGAGTCGAACCGCTGTATTGAAGATACGGCGAATATCGAGTTATCGTTCCCACAAATTTCCGACATCAGTTCTGCATTGTTATGCATGGTAGTGCAATATGGGCAACGAGCGCCGCCTTCAGGCGTTTATAAATCAATAGCTTACAGGTGCATGTGTGGCTTTTAACCAATTGGTCGCAGGTTCGAATCCTGCACGACCCACCAAATACCAAAAAGGGCTGCCCGCAGGGTGGCCCTTTTTGGTATTTGAAGGTTGTTGCGGCAAGAACCTGCCGGTTCGACAAAACGCGGCAGCGTTTTACAACGAGCGCCGCGAGGCGCGAAGCCCGCAGGGCCACAACAGGTCGTGCGCGACCCCGGCCGGGGCGGTTTTGATTCATCCTGCACGACCCACCATTTCTCCCCTGGCCTACGGGGTTAGTTAGTACTTCATATTGTTCCCCATAAAATCGAGTTTTCCCCATTTCTTGGGGAAATTTGTGAATTGTGAAGTGCTCATCTGCTTGATAATTATCCTAACCGGGCCGCGAGCAATTAGGTTTGTGCAAGGCATTCAGTGCCAAGGTGCCCATGCCAGGCCTCCACTGGTGAAGATTGGCTGTCCTCTCTGAAATCTCGGGTACGCGAGATTTCACGCCCATGGAACCTGATCTTTCGCGCAGGGATATCGGCCGGCCAAGTTAATAGTTGTTCAATAAATTGGCCCAGTTGAAGATACCTTTCCGCGACGGGAGCACGCATTTCATATTCGAGCGGGGCAGCCCTCCGTCGCTGGACTTCATTGCCAAGCACCGGGTTTCAGTGCCACACCACGGCTGCCGATGCAAACACTGTTCCGGCCTTTTCTCAGAGCAATGACGGTATCCCTTCACGTAGCGAGCTACCGGCAGCATTCTTGCCAGTTTGGGACTAGATGACCGGTAATTATAGAGATTGTGCGGAGACGCAGGAGCGGTTGACGATTCTGCAACGATCGTTCAGATTGATCCGATTTGAGCGCTAACTGCGGCGAGGTAAGTCTTGCGGGGCATCAAAATCGGCATCAAACAGTGTATAGTTGGATGCTGTTTGTTTGGTATTGGAGAAGAAAACATGAGAACTACAATTAATATCGACGATCAGTTGATGTCCGAGGCGCAGCGGATTACCGGGGTGAGTGAAAAAGCCTCGCTGGTGCGCGAAGGTCTGAAGGCACTTATCGAGCGTGAAAGTGCGCGTCGGCTCTCTCAGCTAGGAGCAAGCGATCCAGAACTGAAACCTGTTCCCCGTAGACGAGCAGAAAAGAGGTGATTCTGGTAGATACGTCAGTCTGGATTGACCATCTCAGCTTCGGGAATAAGAGGCTGGCGCACCTGCTGCAGAATACTCAAGTTCTAGTTCACCCATTCGTCATCGGTGAATTGGCTTGTGGCAACCTGAGCAATCGAGGGGAAGTAATAGCTCTGCTATCGGATTTACCCAAGGTGGCGACGGCTACGGATGCAGAGGTTCTGTTTTTTATCGAACAGCACCAATTGATGGGGCGCGGTGTCGGTTGTATAGATGTACACTTGCTTTCGTCGACATTTCTTGGCAGTCCAGCCAGGCTCTGGACGCTGGATAAGCGGTTGGCCACACTCGCCGTCGAGCTGGATAAAGCGTATCAATGGTGAATTGTAGGTCTTTTAAGGATGGGGGGCGAAGTAGGACGGCACCGCTCGATCGACTTATTTCAGGCGAAGGCAGCTAGATCTATTTCCGCGGCATTACGAGCTTGGATTTGGGACCACCATGGGACCATCCTCACGCCTTCTGATGCCCTCTAAATGGCGGGACCGCTTTTTTGCTGTTAGACATAGTTTTGCGCTGCTCTCAGCCAAAGCTGACAAGTGGCTGCATAAGACAGGCGATTTCCTGGAGCAGAATCTCACAGGCAAGCATCGTGTATAGGTCTTACCGCTACTCTCCAATTCCGTACTGTGTTGATTTGCACCAAAGATTGAGCCACTAACGGCCAGTGGAGTGGTCAACCAATTTGTGACAACCCAGTTAAGCCGCTTTCTTCAATTCCACCATCGCTGATTCGTAATCATTGGGGCTGATGTAGTCCAATGTCGAATGCAGCCGTTGGCTGTTATAAAACATCACAATGTAATCCAGAATATCCCGCTGTGCCTCAGCGCGTGTCTGGTAGTGCTTCCATTGCACTTGTTCTTTCTTCAGGCTGGCAAAGAAACTTTCCGCGACTGCGTTGTCCCAACAATCTCCTTTGCGGCTCATGCTGCCCACAAAGTCATTAGCCTTCAGTAAACGTCGATGCGCTTTGCTGGCGTATTGTGAGCCTCTGTCGGAATGGACAATCAAGCCAGCCTCAGGGTGACGTCTCCACAGCGCCATGCGTAGGGCGTCCGTCACCAGCCTGGCCTTCATTCGTGACCCCATGCTCCAGCCCACCACCCGACGGCTGAACAGGTCGATAAACACCGCCAGATACGGCCAGCCTTCCTGCGTCCAGATGTAGGTTATGTCAGTCACGTACGCCTGCTCAGGTCCAGCAGCGGTAAATTCTCGGGCCAACACATTGTCGAATACCGGCTTTTTGTGGTTACTGTTGGTCGTCACCTTGTACTTCTTCCTGTAGCGGGCTTCTCCGGCATCGAGGAGGTTTTTCTGGACCCAACTGGACGGGGACTGACCCAATGATTTGAGCAGAAGATCGGTGGCAAGCCGTGCGTGGCGGCCATTACCATTCGGGTAGGCGTGAATCCATACGAGCCGGTGATGAAATCGCGCGGCAATTTCATCGGGCGGGTAGGTCTCTTGCTGGGTTCAGTAGCGGCAATCATCGATCATGCGTCGAAGCTCTGTCGGGATCTGGTATGCATCAACGCCGACATTTCTGCCGCTGCGGCGGTGCGTGCCCGCCCACCTCCAGACATGCTTGAATCTCGCCGATGCAGATTATTCAGGAAGTGCTCGTCAAGCACATCGCGCTTTCTTGAGAAAGCCCATTCTGCCGCTTCGAGGATACCCGCCTGTTCGGCCTCGTTAAGCTCGCCGCGCGTGGTGATGTAAGAGGGTATGAGCCCGTCCTTCTCCTCTTCATCGAGCGGGGTGGCCGCGTCGTCCTGAGGATCAAATGGGCCGCTCATTCTTCCTCCCACAGGGCCGAGCCGGATTTTTCCAGCAAGCGCCTCGCGAGTTCTTTGAGCTGGCGCTCTTCATCCTCCCGGCTCACCCGCTGGTCTTCGAGTGCCATGCTGTGGCTGGTGGATTTAAGTGTCGATCTTGCAAGACCAAGGGCGCGGTCTTCTGCAATCGATTCCAGCGGTTCGCGCGGGATAAGGGCATAGACGAGTCGGCAATCAAGCGAGTGCGCGGCCCTCTCCAGCGAGTTCAGTGTAATCTTGCCTGTGACTTCCGTCTTTTCGATGTCAAAGGCGCGGGACTGGGTGACACCGATCCGCTTGCCGAGCTGCGCCGTCGTCATACCGAGTGCCTCGCGGATCGCCCGGACCCAGCCTTTAGGTGGGCGTGTGAAATTCTCTGAATTTCTTAGAGCATTCAATTGTTTATCGAGGTTTCTGCGGGCGTTAGCCCGGTCTGCGGCACGCATGTTATCCCCTATGAGCGATTAATTTCTCATTTATTTATAGCTTATAAGTGATAACTAATACAATAAATAATCGCATATAAACTATATTGCAGTGATTTTATTATCGGTTATAAGCGATAACTATGTGTGTGTCCGGTATGTTGCGACAGCTGTACGTGTGCTGCTGTTCTGTGGGCTGGTTTTACGGATCATTTGGTAGATCTTCTCCTGTTGCGCCTCATTTCAGGCGACGGGAAGCTCTAGGCAGGGCGCGCCGGCAAAGGATATTTCCCGAGCGCCCCTAAACTAAAATTATACAAGCCCGATCATTTTTTTGCCCTGCAGCCTATCAAGCCAGCGTAAGGCCGTCTGGCCCCGGCCCCAAGTCTGTAGTGTGACCGTTCCATCGGGTCGAACAATTATATCTGTTTTTACGCAACGTCCATGGACATAGTCGGCCCTCAACTGCAGCCCACCTTGACGATAGGTCAGGCATTCGAAAAAGTCGTCGACTGTAAATTCGTCGTTTGCCACAAAATCCGCTTCCGAATAGCCTCGAGGCCTCGCATCGATAAATGATAGTGATGCCAGGACAAAGAGAAAGCCGAACGCGCCCCACTCGGCGACCTCCGCGGGATCCATCTCGTCATCGTCACCGGTGAAAATGAGGTCAACGTGAACCGCAACGTTTTCGTTGTCTGGACTAAGTTCCGTGGTGCTATTGAGGATTTGAAACTCTACCAGTGCACCCGTCTGCATCAATTGTTGCCAGGCGGGTTTTGTTGGGTGAATCATAGTTCGCACTCTCTTGCGGGTAGTGAATACTTTTTGGGGGGGCTATAGCGACGGGGTTTTGCCGACTCACATTATCCGCGTTTCAAATTGAGTTCCTCCCACATCCAGGTAAAATCGTAATGTGATCCCGGTGAGCGCTTGTCCGAATTCTCCATATATTTGAGCCAGCTGATAACTTCATTTCGCAAAACCGGATCGGCTGCGCACTCGCGAGGGGTTTTCCCGTTCAGCATGGGAATTGGCTCATCCAGAGTTTGTCGGTAATGTGCCGTGAGATGCGTATCCATGGCCTCTTGCAGCCCGGGCGGAAGCTCGCCACCAAAACCTATAGCTTCATCATCCTCATCAAACAGTTGCAGGTTTTCATGGACTGTCAATGGTGCACCCAGCAAACTCCCCAGCAGTTCTGACAGCATTTCACCGCCTTGCTCAGCTCGGGTGACTGAGTTCGTGTCGAGCAGCAATGAGTCGCTTTTTAGCTCAATATGCCCGAGTATGCTAACACGCTCATCGGACGAGATATCCTCAAGGGGTTTTGGAAACCAGGCCCAGCATCCATCACCCGTTTGTCGCTCCAGCACCGATGAGCTGTCCAGCATTTTCACAACCATTGAGCGTTCTCCCCGCAGCCCAAAGCGCAGCTGTGTCAGCTCGATAGGCTCGTCATCCATATTACGGAGTTCTGGCGGCGGACAATTGGCTCTTACATAAGTGTCCACGGCCCAAAACAAAAACGTTATGCGCGGCAACTCAGAGTTCAAGGTCTCAAGGGTCAGTACATCCATATCATCGGGAAGTGCTTCCATTTCACCGCTATCGACAAGTTCCTGCATCATTTGGCGCGTCGTATCCGGGATGGCCGCCAACACAGATTGGACGCGGCCTGCCACCTCCGGGCTGAAAGGCAGCAGGGCTCCACTGAAAATATTGGCGTTGCCCATGGGCAATACTCTAGCCGCCAGACCATCCCACTGCTGAAGGCTCTCAGTGGCCGCTTTCTCCTTCACTCGAATGGACTTTTTCTTCGAGCCATACTCTCTAATGTCTACATAAGCGCCCGGCTTTACCGCGGTAATTTCCCAGAACTTAAGCTCGGAATCACCGAGTGCTTGAAGGTAACGCCGACCTGCCGCCCCTTCCCGCCAGCCTCGGTGTTTTAAATAAGCGTCTATAAGTGTTTGTTCATCGTTATCCCAGTATACGGTGGCGTATTCCTCAAACACGAAACCAAATGCCATGTGCCCGAAAGGCCCGTCAAAGAAGTAGTCGAAAGCCTCGTCCAGGCTCAGATCCAATTTGTCAGCCACCGGAGCAAGAAACTCCTCCTCAAGACCGTCGAGTCGAGAAGCCCACTCGTTACTTGGCCCATCGTAGTCGATCAAATGGCGAATGGCCTTATCCATCTCTTTGCGGCTTTTGCGTTCACTCACGAGTTTGTATCCTCATAGCTGAGGGGTTTGAGCCTGACTCAAGCCAATTGAATGGCAAAAAAATGCGCTGCATGTCGAATGTATCGTCATTGGCCGCCGCGCGGGTAAAATCGTACTCTCTCTGCATATTGACATGTGCCCAGGCTATGATCGAGTCCTCCGGTGATAGTCTCGAACATGTTCTGCCTATCATCCGGGTCAGCGGTTGATGATAATCGTTGCGACAAGTACAGGTAAATCTACGGCACAATGGCATATTGTATCGGCACTTTACCGGCGCCGACGACTACCGAAGAGCGCATCAAGACCATTTGTGAGCAGGCGAAGGGTATGTGTCACTGAAAGGAGTGACCGGCGCCGGCCATTGGGATGTGCAGTCAGTGAGCAACAAGATGGCATTGATACGCCGCTACGCAAAGGCTCGAAGTGACCATTCGGTCAAAGGCGTGGTGAAAGACTCATGGGTTACTTTTCCATGTAAACGGCGGATCAATCGGGGATTAAAAATAACCCTCTAGTGTAATAAGTTGGCCTATAGGCTACATTTTCCGCATGCACTATCACGTCGTTACAACCCATGTTTTTAAAAGCTGTAGAGAATGCTCAAAAGCCTGTAAGGCATACTTGAAGGCCTGAAGTGGCGGGGTACCGACAGGTTAAGCCTTCAATTTCTGTAGAATCGGGCTCTTCATCATCAACAGGAAACACCAGCATTCATTAGACTGATTTTGCGAAGATCGTCTAATAGAGAGATGAGACCTGCGAGCGGTGCACCGGTCAGGTCAAGATCATCGCCTTTACTGCCGAACTCTTGCGGGGCTCGGTTGTGGTCTGTTATGCATCGTGCTGCAGTTTGCAACGGGCGCCCGCGTCTAAAGATTGCGTGTGAGCGTCAAAGTTCTGCTTCGGCAAGCGGCATTGCTGGCTCAGTCAGAGGATAAGAGCAGGAAGGCCAAAGCCAGGATAAATTCGAGTCTGACCCTCGTTTTCGTGACCCTCGTTTTGACCCTCGTTTTCACTCGTGTTCCTTGTCCTCTGGCGGGTATAAAATTGTTAGCACCGCCTCCTGCCCAAGTATATACTGGTTTTTCTGGCGCTTATCCCTCGGGGGTATTCAGTTATGAATTGGAAATCAGCCATCGTAATTGTCGTACTGGCTTGTGGTCAGGCCGCCGTGGTTTTCGGGGATGAGTTGACGCAGATCGTGCAGCAGGATCTGACCGCCCTTGGCTATGACACCGGCGGCACGGGTGGCACGGCCTCAACCAAGACGATTATTGCGGTCTCCCGGTTTCAGTCCGAGCACAATCTCGACGTGACGGGCGAGATTACCCCGCAACTTGCAGGGGTAATCAAGGCGGCGCTGTCGAGGCGAAACGGCCCGGCTACTGCAGTCAATGCCCCAGCCGCCGCGACCACCCAGGTGTCACCACAACAGGCCCAGGCCGAACTGAAGGCACGACAGGAAGCTTGCCTGCAGGAAAAAGTCGAATCGGCAAAGCAAACCGCCAAACTGAAAAGCGGATTGAACAAGTTTCTCAGCGCCGTTTCCCGTACAGCCACCCGGTTCGGTGGCGGAGACGTTGCGACACAGATTTCCACCACGACTTCAGATGCCGCCTCAATCGATGCCACTATCACTGATCTGGAGGGCGCCGCCAAAGACCTGGGCATATCCCAAAGTGATATTGATGCCTGTAAGAATTCTTGAGATTCTGGCGCGAAAATGCTGCCATGATCAGGCGTCTAATGACCCTGGAATAGAGTCTGCAGCGCCATCAGCTTAAACTTTGGAATTGCTCACGCCACGCCATTGTTACTGCAGAACGAAAATGGTCTCCAGTACAGGTTCGCCCTTGTGGGTGCAGGTAACCCGGCGCTCCTTAACCACACCGGGGGTCGAACTAGAGGCCAGTTGATACATAGGCACGAACAGGTGGCCACTGACCGCAGGCAAGGCGATGGTATGGGGGATCGGCGGAAGACCGTCCACAGGGTCGCTACCTACTCGCTGGGATTCGATCGGATTACCGTTTTCATCCAGCGGCGTCATACTGATCTGGACATCTTCCGGCGAATCCGCGCTCGCGATCACCTTTGCGAACATACCCAGTAACTCACTCATGCCGTCGCCTTCCTGGGCGTCGTTCCCACCGCTTCGGGTCGAAAGGGCATCCCCGCCGAGTTTTATCAGGTCGCCGATAAAATCACCCTCGTCTCCGCGTGTGGACGTGGTGCATTTCAGTGGCGCGGAGGGGTCCGCATTGCGATAGTCGAACTCCATGCCAAAGCGTGTGCAACTGCCACCGGGGCAGGAATCAGCGCCTGACAATTGTATGTTCGCCGATTGCTCGCAGACCCTCTCCTCTTTGCCGCCACAAACAGGTCCGGTGCGCAGTGCCGTGATCTGCATCGCTCCGGACCCTGCCGCGGGATACGAATCGAACACCGGATCCACGCGCTTGCCGTTTGCGGCGATGCAGTTACCGCTATCGCCACACTGCCGTTTGGCCCCAGCGGGGCAACGGTAGGCGGGCTCCATTTCGGTCGGGCCATGGCGGGTGTACTCGAATGTGGACTCCCCATCATAGGGGCCCTTGCCCAATAGCCAGGAAGCGGATTCAAATCCGTAAACTTCCATCGCCGTGGCGTCACATTGCGGCTGGCACTCGCTGGAGCCCGGGTTGTTCAGCAGACAGCTATCGAGACAGGCATCGTGCTCCCGGCATCCCTGATGCGTTCCGCAGGTAAACGCCTCGACACGGCGCAGTTGCGACGAGCCCATACACTCAAAGAAAACCTCGATAGAACAGCTCTTCGGGCAACCGCCACCGCAGGCACCGCGGCACTGATTAGCACCGAGGCCGACGTCTGGTCCAAATATATTGCGCACAGTAGTGCCTGGCTTAGCTATTGCCACCGCTCCAGCCGTCCTAGCGGACGGTGCCGGAGGGCTGGTTCTTTCAGCCACCCCCTGTTTTGCTAGGGTGGCCTGGATAACCCCCGCCAATTGGGGCGTAATCTCTCCGCTGGGCTCCAGGTTGTGCTGGGCCTGGAAATTACTCACGGCAATAATAGTCTTCGTGGTAACTACGCCATTCGCCGCACCGGGGTCATAACCCAGACTGATCAGATCCTTCTGCACGATCTGGGTCAAATCGTCTGCGTGGGTCGGATCGATGGAGGAAAATGCAAGCACAAGCAGTAGAGCAGCGGCTATCCGATTCATGGCTGGCACCTGTAGCTGGAAACGCTATGAAGAGACCATTATAGAGACTGTAGGAATAATGTCATTGTGTAGCCAGGGTGCTCGCCAGCACCTGTAACCAATGCGTTTGGTGTACCAGTATATTCCACTAGCCAAATGATACTGAGCGGGAGCAATCCATAGCGGGGATTTGCTTACTCGCTATGCTGCCTGGTTATCCTGTTCAGCAAAGGTTTTAAAGAGTTGTTGTGTAGCTTCCTTGAGCCGTTTGGCCGATTCATTATCAGTGATTGCAAGCGTGATTGCATGCAGTTGTTTCAGGGTGACTCCTCGCTTCGGATACAGGCTGGGCCTGGGTAGTGGCAGGAACTTCTCGCAGGGTCACAACAGGTCGCGCGCGACCCCGGCCGAGGCGGTTGTGATTCATCCTGCACGACCCACCAAACAGAAATTTGGCCATCCCCGAAAGCTTGAATGAGTGCCCTTCGAGTCAGACCCCAATTTCCACTGGTTTCGGCGACGCTTGGCGGATTCTCTCCGGTGCAGACCCGCTTTCGATATCAACAGATTTTGGGTTAAGCTTGACCATTCATGCCCTCCTCTATGTGGCTCTGCCACGTTCGTTGTCTCAACACTACTTACAGGGTAATCCACGAGCGTTGAGGTAGGGCAGTTCAAATCATTGTGGCCAGGCTAATGCCGTTGCGGGTAACTGAGCATCTCACGAGCTATCCATGCCCACACACGCCGAACTCGCAGTGCGCTTACTGCGCGGCGCCATCGGTTTATTCCGGAGATCCGGGGACCAGAATCCACCACTTCAACTGAAAAAGGAGAATTGTTTTTCAAAATCAATACCGGGTGCGCATCCTGGCACCTGGTCCCGGCCAATAACAAACGCCTCGCCAGAATCTCTGTGCTGAAACCGTTTGCGATGGATTGGAGCGCATACCCAAGCAGAAGAAAAAAACGCAGCAGGCACCAGCATTCAAGTCTGTCTCAAGCAACAAGATAATACAAAGGAGTCATAGCGATGTTTCAAGAAGACAATCTTTTATCCGGTCGCGTCTCGAAAAAAGATTTTGAAAGCCAGGTATCGCGGCTCAGGGTCGACCTGGTCAACGTACAGTTCGATCTCGACAAGGCCGATTTCTCGGTGATGGTGGTTATCGGTGGCAACGACAGGATAGGTGCCAATGCCCTCGCCGACCGCCTCAACGAGTGGATGGACGCGCGCTTTATCGATACTAATGTGTTTACTGAACGCACCGAGGAGGAGCGCCAGTGGCCGCGCTTTTGGCGCTACTGGAGGGCGATGCCGGCAGCGGGTCGGATGGCGATATTCGGTGGCGCCTGGCCGATTACCGTGCTTGCCGAGCGCCTCAACGGCGAGGTCAGTAAAAAACAGTTTGAGAAACTGCTGCAGCGGATCAATAACTTTGAGGATGAACTGGCAGTAGACGGCACCCTGGTGCTGAAGTTCTGGCTGCATCTGCCGCGCGCGGCACTGAAGCGGCGTTTGAAAAAAGCCGAAATGGATCCGGATCGCGGCTGGTGGGTGCAGGACAAAGATTGGGAGGTGTTCAAGCGCTTCAACGAGATCGAAAAACCGGTTAGTACCATTCTTGAAAAGACCCATACCGCACACGCCCCCTGGCATATCATAGATAGCACAAACGATAATTTTCGCGATTTGACGGTGGCCGCCATTATTCGAGAGGCAGTGCAAGCGCGACTGGAACAAGCCCCCGAGGAGCCGAGCCCCGAGCGCGTTGAGCAGCAGTATGAAAATGCCCTCGCCAAAGTCGACCTCGGCCAGGTGCTGGCGAAACCGAAGTACAAGAAATTACTGGCCAAATACCAGCGTCGCTTCCATATGCTGATGCGCCAGGCCTACGATAACAGGATCTCCACAGTGCTGGCATTTGAGGGCTGGGACGCCGCAGGCAAGGGTGGCACCATCCGGCGCCTGACCAATGCCTTGCCCTCGCGCAGCTACAAGGTTATCCCGATCGCAGCACCCACCTCCGAGGAAAAATCGCGGCATTACCTGTGGCGCTTCTGGCGCCATTTGCCGCGCACCGGAAGCACCGTTATTTTTGATCGCACCTGGTATGGCCGTGTTACCGTGGAGCGCATCGAGGGCTTTGCGACTGCGGCGCAGTGGCAGCGGGCCTACGACGAGATCAATGACTTTGAACAGCAACTTGCCGACCACGGTATGCTGGTGCTCAAGTTCTGGATGCATATCTCCCCCGAGGAGCAACTGGCGCGCTTTAAGGCGCGAGAAATTACCGATTATAAGAAATACAAGATCACCGAAGAGGACTACCGCAATCGCGGCAAGTGGGATGACTACGTGCTGGCGGTCAATGAAATGGTCGCCAGGACCAATACCGACTGCGCGCCCTGGCACCTGGTTCCGGCCAATGACAAACGCACCGCGAGGATCTTTGTGTTGAAAACGGTTTGCGACGCGGTCGAGCGCATGCTGGAAGCCAAGAGATAACCAGGCTGATATTATGGCTTGAACCGAAATCAAGGGCACACTTGCTGAACGGAAAAGGACGCAGCCCGAATATTTCAGTGCGCCTAAGGGGTATCGTAAAACACCGGTTACCCGGTGCCCCTGCTGCGAGACGAGCCTGACCCCAGTTCCAGGGGCGCCAGCGACAAAAGTTCGGCAAATGTCGACTTCGGGGATGGTGCGCTGTATCTTGCCTGATTTGACTGACAAGCACCTTGGGGGGGGACTTATGGCAGCAGGGGGGACTATGGTAGCAGGGGCCGCTTCAGCCGCAACGACGCAAAAGTCCGACGTCGATAGTGTCGTCGATGCCGTTTCAAGCAGACGCGACGCGTGGCGGCAACGCAGCGCTGGCGACAAGCTCTCCGACCTGGTCGCCCTGCGTGACGCGCTCGAGCTTCACGGTGCCCAGTGGGCCGCGGCATCTGCGCGGGTTCGCGGTGGCAAGCCCGATGGTTCGACGCCTCGTCTCGACGCCGCAGGCTGGCTTCCCAGCGTGGTAATATTGGGTTCAGTTCTCAATGGTTTAATCCGTACCTACCGAGGACGGGCCAGTGGCGGAGGCTGGACGCCACCACCGGGGCAGCGCACCCGAGCCGACGGGCAAAAGGTGGTTACCGTCTACCCGAACAACCTCCTCGACAAGCTCTACGCCCCCGGTCACCGCGGCGAACTCTGGCTTCAGCCCGGAGCCGACGGCAAACAGGCCAGCGCCTACCATGATGGCGCCGGACTGTGCGCCATTCTCGGCGCCGGTAACTACGAAGCGCCGATCGATATCCTGACCAAGATGTTCACTGAGAACCGGGTCGTAGTGTACAAGCCAAACCCGGTCAATGAAGCGACCTCGCCGGTTCTCGAGCGCATTCTCGCGCCCCTGGTCGAGGCCGGTTACCTCGCCTTCGTGCGCGGTGGCGTCGATGCCGGTCACCATCTCATCCATCACCACGCCGTTGATGAAGTGCTGATGACCGGCGGTGCAGCGACCCACGACCGTATCGTCTGGGGTGAGCCGGCCGAGCAGGAGAAGAACAAGCGGGCCGGCAACAAGCTCCTCAGCAAGCGCTTCGATACCGAGCTCGGCGGGGCGGCTCCTGTCATCGTGGTACCGGGCGACTGGAGTGAGCGGGAGATCGACCACCATGCGGCGCAGCTGGCTGCTTGCAAGGTGCTCAACGGCGCGCACGTCTGCGCCTCGCCACAGGTCATTGTCGTCGACTCAGCGTGGCCGCAGCGGCAGGCTTTCCTCGATCGGCTGCGCCATCACCTGAGCAGTACGCCCCCGGACCCCTCCTTCTACCCGGGGGCGGGTGAGCGCCAGGCCCGATTCAAGAGCGCCTACCCGCAGGCCGAAAACCTGCGCCCCCCCGAGGCCGCCTACGAGCATCAACTCGACCGGATCCTGATCCCGGACGCAGCACGCGAGTCCCTCGCCACCAGGGAAGAAGCGTTCTGCCCGGTGCTGGCCGAAGTGGCGATCGATGCTGGCGATGCGCGCACCTTCCTGGACGAAGCGGTCGCCTATTGCAACAACGAGCTATTTGGCAGTCTCTCGGCCACGGTGCTCGTCGACCCGCGCACCGAACGCGAACTCGGTGGGCATCTCGACGACGCCATCGCCGGGCTCGAATACGGATCCATCGGCGTCAATACCTGGGGCGCCACGGCCGTCTTTTTCGGCGAGTTATCGTGGGGCGCGTTCCCGAAACACACCCCGGAAGACATCCAGAGCGGCATCGGCGTGCTCAACAATACCTACATGCTCGACCGGCCGCAGAAGTCGGTATTCTGGTCACCCTTTGTCTCACCGGTGCACTTGCAACCGGCCCGACCGCGTGACCTCAAGGTGATGCCACGCATGGCCCACTACCGTGTGCGTCCAACAATGGGGCGCCTGACCAAGATGATGAGCGCAGGGTTATTGGGTGTCTGAGCCTGCTTTCAGCGAGCGTTGTTGACAGCGGATGTTGTTGGCAGCGTTCATCGTCCTGCCGTGTTTGGTCTCGATGGGGTGGGAGAGGGAGGTGCACTGATTCTTGCCCGACTGTATCCGCTGCAACATGAGGTGCTGCATGTCACAGCCAGCCAGCATCTCGAGGTAAACTGGCGCGTTGGAAAAGCCGTCGCCGCTATCTGCCCCGCCTGTGGCGCCCGCTGGCAATGAGTTGCTAAATGCGTCCCTGGAATACCTCGGTGCGATTCAATCAGTATTGCCATTGCGAGTTACAAGAGAAGTGAGCATCCAGCGCGATGATAGTTGCCACTTCCTTGACAAGCATCATTGTGTCAACTGCACAGTGATTGAAAATAAGACCTCAAGTAGTTGGTATCTCCTGAATAGAGCGTCACCGAGCGCAAGGATGGATCATTATGCGATTTTGCAGAGTTTCAGAGTTACTGGCTTGGGTGAGTACCTATCACCAGACGCTAGCGGAAAAGTATATGCTTCTGGCTGACGAAGCGACCAGGGAAAGGGCTGCACTTCTACTCAAGTACCTGTCGGAGCATCAGCAGGTGCTTGCCGATTCGTTGGGTCATTACGCAGAAGACGCGGCGGACAAGTTACTGGCCTCCTGGTTTGACCAGTGTCCCGAATTCGATATGCCGGATTCGGTTAACCAGTTACACGAAAAGTTGTCCGGCAAGGATACCGACGAAATCGTCAGGAGTGCCATCGAGTTCCACGACCAGTTGATTGATATGTACAAGGTGCTCGAAGAAAACGCGACCAATTCGTCGGTGAAGGCGCTGTTTGAATCCCTCGCCAAGATGGAACAAAAGGAAGAGATGCGCACTGTCAGGGATGCTCAGCGGCTGGAAGATTACTAAACACCGCCGGAAGCTCACTATGAATCAAGTCGACATCACCGCGCCCACCAATGCGTCGAGGCGGGTCTTGCCCGACGAGCGCATCGCCTTGAGTAACGAGTGGCATGCACGGCCTAACGTCAGCCTGGCGGTGCCCTGTCGTTGCACTCACATGGTTATCCTGCATGGTGCCGGAGGAGCAGCGGGGGCGCATGCGGAACTGGGAGACTTGTGCTCGCACTACTCGCAGAGCCCGCCGGCGGCCGATAGCCGCTATCACATTCTCGAAGCCGGCTCGTGCCTGGTAAAGTGGGAAAACCACACCGAGGTGACCAGCTACACCATTCTGGTAGCCGGCAACAGTCAACCCCCGTTCGCCGAGTCGGCGGTGGACTTCCTCGACCCGAGTGAGCGCCAGTCACTGCACGACAGGATGTTTGCGGGCGCCCAGGTGGAGGTGCTGAAAAATGATGACGCCAACGACCCACATGGCTATGAGCGTGCCAAGGCAATGCTGGGAGCGCCTGTTGTTTATGGCGGCTGGATGGCCGGTCGCCGCGCGGTGGTATGGTCATCATTTCGTCTTGACGCGCGGGGTTTCGTGCGGCTGGTGATTATCGATCACGGCATGGAACAAGAGCAACTGGCACGGATTCTGCACCGCCTGCTCGACATGGAAAGCTATCGAATGCTTGCGATGAGGGCGCTGCCGGCGGCGCGGGAGGTAATAGCGACAATCCAGGAGCTGGAGCCACAACTGGATGCGGTGATGCATAACCTGGCGGAACACAATGATGAGCCGGCGCGCGAACATGCACTGCAGCAGATCACGGGGATTGCAGCCCGGGTTGAGCAACTGGCCTGTGCTCACGCGGCTCGCTTCACTGGCGCCAGAGCCTATGCCGACATCGTCGGCAGACGCGCCGAAGAAGTGCGTGAGGAAATCCTGGACGACCATCAACGCTACACCAACTTCCTGCAGCGGGCACTGGTTCCGGCAATGCGCACTTGCGAGGCGGCCGAACAGCGCACCCGCGATCTCGCGGTGAGGGTCAACCGCGCCACCAGTCTGCTGACCACTATGGTCGACATGCAGCAGACCCGCCAGAGCCACGGAATCCTTGAATCGATGATGGCGCGCACCAACATGCAGTTGCGGCTGCAGCAGGCGGTAGAGGGGTTTTCAATCTTTGCCATCAGCTATTACGCCGTGGGCATGATCAAATACACCCTGGATGCGGCCAAGGGCCTTGGCATGCCGGTGGACAGCGCCATCGTGGCAGGCCTTTCGGCGCCGGTGGTATTCGCGGGGGTCTATTTTTCGGTACGTGCGGTTCGCAAACGGCTCTCGCCTGACCACTGAGGACCGTCTGGCTGTTTTTCACCTTGCGTTTTCCGTGCCGCAGCCGGCGCGCCAACGAAGCGCTTGAACGCCGGCTCTGTCCGGTGATCGACGCGATCGGCAATTAATTGCAAGGGTGTCTTTTGACTCACGCAACTCGCGGTGTGCCGGTCCCATTTGCGCAGTGGTAAGGCACTGCAAGACCGGCTTGCCAATCAATGTCGTTCGCGCCAGCTGGTTGATGCAGAAGTTCGGCGAGGTTTTCATGGTCGACAACATTCTTAACGGAGAACTGAAGCTGCGCCGGTTGCCAGTGAGGAGGGTGGTGTAATGTATGGGTCGATGGTTACGATGTTGGTTAGTGTAGCGGCGATCAGCGCCGGCCTGATGGCTGGCGTTTACTTCGCTTTTTCCGGATTCATCATGCGTTCGTTCGAGCAACTGGGTGGTTCGAAAGCAGCAGACGCCATGAATGCGATCAACGAAGTGATATTGCGCTCATGGTTCATGCCGCTGTTTTTTGGCTCCACATTACTGTATGCCGTCTTGATCGTTTTGGCTGCGTTCGATTCGGGCTTGCCCGGCCGCTGGTTGCTGTTATCGGCTGGCGTGATTTATGTGGTGGGTATGTTCGCATGCACTGTTGCTTTTAACGTGCCGCTGAACAACCGGTTGGCGAAAGCAGGTGACGACGAGAAGGCCAAGGCCGGGATGTGGGCGCGCTACTACACGGTCTGGACACGGTGGAACCATGTTCGTAGCGTATGTTCGCTCGCGGCGCTGGTCCTCAGCATCACCTATCTTGTGCGCCATGCATGATTTCAGCCCGGCGCAACGGCGCGCGCAGCACTCGGCCGGCCGCCGGTTTGAGCCGCTGAAATAGGCGGCTGATATCCAAGCTGCGATATGCAGCGGATCTTTCGGCGCTCCGGTTACATCACCCTACATTGCTGCAGATGCCTGGATCGGACAATCTGGCGTTGTCCAGTATCACCGTTGATCGTGGTTTTGCAGGCTTTGGCAGGCATTCCGCCCACTGCTCAACTACTTGCGGGGACACAGTCCGAATAATCTCCCCGTATCACATCCCCAGTGCCGGCACTGCGATCGCCTGCATTGTGCCAGGCGAGCCTTGGATTCAGCGCGCTTTCTCTGCCAGCGGCGGTTGCCAGGTCTTCATCTTCTCCAGATCAGGCTCATAGATTCGCAGGACGATGTCCATGTCCTCATCCTTTCTCTCGATCGGCAGCCAGTTCTCCTCGGGCACGCCCTCGGGTTTTTCGGCGGCGACGTAGACCTCGATCCCGCCGTTCTCGTCGAGCTGCATGCCGGCGTTCTCTCCCACGCTGTATTTCTTGCGGTCGTTGGGGATGAAAAAGCCGTTGTTGAGGTCGTAGAGCGTGAGGGACCAGAACACCTCGGTTGGCGGCATTTCGTCCAGCGTCATGCGTATCACGTAGTCGTTCATGGCGTTCAATGGCTCACCATCGACGGTTTGTACCGCGGGATAGACTGCCTCGGTTGCCGGCAGGCCGATCGGGCCGAGAACCGACTGGAATACCAACAGCTCCAGCGGTATCTCACCCTTGGGCAGGAACTTGCCAAAGAGCTCCTTCTTGTAGAATTTCGTGTCCGCGGTCCGGGCCATCTCCTCGCTGAAGATCCGCTCGGAGACCTTGCGGATCTTTGCGCCGTCGACCTTCGTCACCTTGGCGGCATCGTAGGGCTGGCCGGGTGAGACCCCTAGCGGCTCATAGGCAGCCAGCACCGCGCGATCGAGCTCGTCGTTGGGGTCGAAGGTGGTGTGATTGAAAACGAATTGCATCACCTCGAGCAGGTTGTTCTCGAAGATGTCCGCATCCCTCTGACCGACTGCAGGGAACTGGATGTCGTCGATCGGCTTGGCCGGTTCCCCGCGGAGCTCCGAGAGCGTAGTGATCTTCACCTGCTCCATCTGCCCGATGATGCGTTCGAAACGCTTCTCATCCCTGGCATGGGGCATGATCCGGAGGATCGCCGAGATGAAGTCGCCGGTGGCTTCTAAGTTCCGGTCGACCCCTTCCACCGGCTCGCCGCTGTAGCGCTCGGTGCGCCCGGAGTAGAACAGCATCTTCTCGGGCCTCTCGAAGTTGCCGAGCCGCGTCGTCATGGGCACGTTGACGTAGTGGTCGTAGCCCGTGACCATAAGCGAGACATAGTCCGAGTCGAAGGCCGGCATCTCGAGGATCACCGGATCCTTGCGTAGATCGAGCACGGCGACGACATAGAGCGTGTCGTTGTTCGGCCGCGCGATATCCTTCATCGTGTGGTCCTTCAACTCGGTGTCGGCGACCACCGTGTTCCAGCCGCCGTTGTTAAGCGCGGCCTTGTTGTTCACGTTGTACATGGCGACGTACTGGTAGGAGCGGCGGACGAGATTCTCCAGGTTCTCTTCGGTCAGTTCCGCTGCCAGCGCTACTTTTGTGCCGGCCATCATGGTGACCGCGGTAGCGATGAATAACGCGACAAGTGCTTTCATTTATTGCGCTCCTTCTGCCTTCGGCTCTTCTGTCTCTGCGCCCTTGCGGTCATAGGCGCCGAACAGGGAGGGGTCCAGTCCCTTGCGGTCAAAGACTCCCTTCAGCGCGATATTGGCGATCTCGGGGCCGTCTTCGGTCATGGTCACCCACATGATGTGATCCACGTTGCCCGGGCCATCGTGGTGGAAGGAGGCACCCGCAGGGCCCATCGTGATGTGCTCATTGCCGTCGATCAGGTCGTAGTCGTAGTAGTGAAGGTGCCCGGCGAGGAAGGTGTGTTTGCGGTCCTTGAGCATGCTCTGGATCGTCTTGAAGCTGCCCGATGGATTTTCCCAGGCCGGCTCGTGCAGGAACAGGAAGGTCCAGCGTACGTCGGGGTGCTTCGCCAATGTGTCCTTCACGAAGGCCACCTGCTCATCGCCGAATTCGACGGGCTTGCCAAGTGCAGCGACGACCGCTTCGTCCGACATGAACTCGGCCAGCATGGCTTTGGCTTTCGGCGGGTCCTCTACCTGTAGCCGGTTGTATAGCTCGAGTTTATCCTTGATGCCCTCGGGAGCCTCGCGAGGGGGATCCTCGCTGTCGAGGACCAGGAACAGGGTATCGTTGTAAGCGAAGTAGTAGTAGGTAGCACCGTGCCTCTCCCGCCAAACCTCCTGTGCGACTTTGTTCGCAATGTCGTGGTTGCCTGGTACGCGGAAGAATGGCATGTCGAGCTCCGCGAGCATGGTGTCCACTTCATCCCACTCGGCGTTCAGTTCCGCCTTGTCTTCGCTGTAGCCCTCGATCGTGTCGCCGACATTGATGACGAACTCAGGTCGCAGCAGGTTGAGCTGATCCATGGCGAGTTTGAAGGTGTGCTCCTGGTTGGCCCCTCCGGTGCGGTCGCCGATGACGACGAATTGGAACTCCTGCGGATCGTTCTGAAACTCTGCCGAGGTCCAGGGCATCGCGTTAGGGAGGGCCTTCTGATCGTAGCTGAACGTGTCGGCAAGACTGTTGCTTGCGAGCAGGACGCTACCTGCCAGCAGCAGGCCGTGGACCTTCGCCAATCGAAATCGCGTCTTCATGATAGTCTCCTCTTCGTTGCGGGCGTGTCTAACGGGCGATGACATCGCAACACAAATTAACAGGGCGCTGCGTATGATTGCTTTGACCCTCGGGTAATAGTGTTTCAATACGATGCCATTATGAATACTGCGGGCTGCCAACGCCTGTCATCTGACGCCAATGCCACCTCCATCCCAACTTCATTGATCGAGATCAATACGTGAACCTATGGCCATCAACTACCCTTCAACACAATGTATTTAACACCGAGCGGCTGTTTCATCGGGGCACGGCAATGCCTACCAGCCCGGCATCCGGGAAATGACTTTGACCTTTAAGACTGTCGGTGAGGGAAGTAAAAGCCCATGATTGATCCATCAGCCCGGCAGGGTAGGGCACTGACCAGGGTGATCTCGATACTGCCCTTCGTTCGCTGGCTAGACTCGGCGGGGGTAGCGACCGGGGAGCTGCTATTCTCGGCCGGTATAAACCAAGCACTGCTGGACTATCCCCTTTCAGTTCTGCCGCTGGAACACGCGTTTCTGTTCGGTGAGCTGGCGTGTCGTGAAATCGGCTGTGAGCATTTTGGGCTCCACGTCGGCCTGGCAACACCAATCGATGCGCTGGGCAGCTACGGTCGCGAACTGCAGCGCGCGCAAACCGTCGGGGATTACCTGCAGAAGGGAGTCGCCCTCTACAATCTGCATACAACAGGCCAACGCCTGGAGGTGCAGCAGGCACCTCGGGACTGTATATTGAGAGTCACCACTGTCGGTCGATCAGGCATCGGCCAGTACCAGTCCCACCTGGAAATATTGGCAATTACTGTCGCGAAGTGCCGTGAAGGAGCGGGTCCGCATTGGTCTCCCCCGGCTCTCAGTCTCGCTTTCAAGAGCCGCGAACGACTACCGCCGACCGACCTGTTCGCCAATACCCGGATCACCCTCGGGGCCGGGGAAACCAGTATGACGATTCCGCGGGCCATCTTGGAGTTGTCCCTTGCTCCCCAGGTGGGACTGCCTGGAGACCACGGCCACACTGTCGCACAGCGGCCACTACCTGGCGACCTTGGCGGTATGGTGCAATTGCAGGTCGAGGCATTGCTTTCAGATCCATCCCTCACCATCGATGCGGTTGCCCGTAGTCTCGGGTGGAGTACCCGCAGCCTGCAGCGCCATCTCGCGCTGCACGGCATCACCTTCTCCCAGTTGATGAGCGAGATACGGCTGCGCCAGTCAAGGCTGTTGCTGGAGCAGACCGAAAAGCCGATCCTTGAGATCGCGATGGAACTCGGTTACAGCGATGCCTCCAATTTTACCCGGGCCTTCCGCCGGCGAATGGGGGTTTCGCCCCGGGTGTTTCGCGACACCAGTAAAGCGGCCTGATGGCAGGTGCATTCCCCCCGGCCTAAATGCGGCTTGCGCTGCGCGGCAGCAGCGGCCGATCGGTCACTAATACAGTTCTTTGGGAAATCCCATGAAGAAGATGTCCTCGACACGCTGCCACCAATTTCGCGCCGGCTGACTGCTCACGAGCTCGCGGTCGTTTTTCCAGGTCAGGTTCTTCCCCTTGTCCAGCTCGACCCGCCAGCTAGCCTCTCTAGTACCGAAGCCTAGAGTCAACCTGACCAGATACCATGGTGTCGGCTCTACCCTTAGACAGATGAGGAAGTCCCATTTTTTAATTAGCCGCACCCGGGGCATCATTTTCGATCATGAGGGCAAACTGCGCGACCAGTTGGCCGCCTTGGACTCCGCCACGGACATTGCGGATATGGATTTGCCGGGGGTGGCGCCTGCACCCTTTGAAGGGCAAGCATAAAGGGAGGCACGCTATCCGGGTCAGCGGTAACCGGCGAATCACCGTCGGGTTTGAGTATGGTGATGCGTATGTCGTGGATTAAGAGGATTATCACTGATGGGTAGCATCACTGTACATCCGGGCGGGTTCGTCAAGCGTCTCACTCACTGGCAAGATACCAGTCCGAATTGGAGCAATGGACACCGACCAGGAAGTTGACAGCGGAAGGCCCGGTTGCCGTGGAAGGTGACAAGTCGAAAGCAAAACGCAAGACAACGGCGGCCCAGGGATAACTGCCAACCACCACGTTATGATCGAGGGGAGAGTAATCGTTGAGCGCAGCGCCAGAGGGGTAGCGTCAAGGCATGGAATCTGTGAAGCAACCTTCTGTAAGTCGGTTGATGAGGGTGCCTTTAGCTCGTGGCGTGTATCAGGTTGAGAACTGAGTTGCTGGAGTGGAGGGTTTGTTTAGCTTTTTGCTAGGAGTCGCAGGCTATGACTCTAGCCAGTTTTTCACTCTGAGCCTCGGCACCCGGGAGAACTCTCTGACATTCGCGGTTATAACTGTGAGGTCATTTGCGAGTGCATGTGCAGCAATCAGTAGATCATTTGGCCCGATGGGTGTTCCCGCACGCGTGAGGTGATGGCGTAATGATGCGTACTGGCGGTCGGCGGGTGTTTCGAGTGGCAGAATTTCCATTGCCGAGAGGATCAAGTCAATGCGTTCTGCAAGTTTTAAAGAGTTTGACTTGATTGCGCCATAGCGGAGTTCTGCGGCTACAATGACGCTGGTGCAGACTGTATCCTCGCCTGCCTTGGTGATCTGTGCTGCTGTCATGCCTTGCGGATTGCGGACAAGATCGGAAAGGATGTTGGTATCCAGTAAATACGCCAGGGATCCACTCATAGCTGCACGTCATCCAGTGGCGGCAGGTCATCGTCGATATCGGGGAAGGGTTCAGTCAAGGGATCCAGAGAGGCTAGCAGCTCCAGCAGCCTGCCTTTACGGATCGGCTCCACAATCAGCCGGTCGCCTTCCTTGTGGATGAGTGCCTCCTCACCCTCCAACTCGAACTCACGAGGGATGCGTAGGGCCTGGTTGCGCCCGTTGCGAAAGAGGCGTACATGGCGTTCAGAAGTTGACATTCGAATATCCTCCGGGCTTATATGGCATATGCCAAAGCATATGCCTATGGGACCAGCAAGTCAACCGATCCTGTGAGTATCTTCAGTTCATGGGGTGTAGGTTGAGAACAGAGCCGCGGGATCGGCGTTGCGGGCCCCATCGATTATGTATCTTTGGGACCACCATGGGACCATCTCCACGCCTTTTGATGTCCTATAATGCCGAGCTCATTTTTTAACTCTCTGATTTGCGAGGCATTAGGAGGCATGGCGAGGCGGAAAACAGTATGCTTCAGGGTTAGAATCCCTCGCCCGGAACGCCGAGACTAATCCGAGTGTTCTTGCAGTACACACTGATTTAGCATTCCCCAATCCCTCGCTCTCTGACGCGTGAGGTGATGGCGTAATGATGCGTACTGGCGGTCGGCGGGTGTTTCGATTGGCAGGATCTCCAGTGCGCAAAAGCCAGGGCGTTTACGACAGAAGTGATTCGTTTCATTGGTTCGATTCTCCTCGGGCAGCTGTCTTTGTTTAACTGATCCCCACTAGGCTCACCGGATACCTCCTCGTGCGAGATTGGCGGTGAGCGACAGGGCGCCAAGTCCTCTCGAGGAATGGGCAGCCAGTTCTCATCGGGAACAGGCTCCGGTTTTTCCGCGGCGATGTAGATCTAAATACCGCCGTCCTCATTCAGCTTCATCCCACCGTTCTCACCGACGCTGTATTTCTTGCGGTCGTTCGGGATGCAGAACCCCTAGTCCACCTCCTTCACTAATCCTCCAGTGGAGGGACCTTATAGTTCCGAGTAGGAACAAACTTGTCGAATAGGTCGAACACGCCGGCGAATTCCTCTGGATTCCCCTTGGCCTGCTTGACCTTCCCCTCAGCAACCGCCTTCTTAAGATCCGTGGAACTCAGATAAAGGGCAGACCAGGACTCCGATTCAAGCTCCGCGACGAAGTCCGGCTCCCGGTAGTAGTCGCCGGAACGGGGATGTATTCCGCCACGCCCCGCCGCACGTGCAAGGCCACCGCCTGGTTGCCCTTGTCGGTGAAGACGAGCTCCACGACTTTATCGGTATCCTGGGCCTTTTTAGGATCGATCCGCACGCGGAAGTAATCCACGAAGCTGGCCGGTGACTGGGCGATGACTTCTGGAGTCGGTGGAATCAGGCGGGGGATGGATTCCTTTCCCTCCAGGGCACGGGCCTCGCTCATGAGGAAGGCGCGGGCGATCGACCCCGTGCTCCGAATCGCCATCTGCCGCAAGAGGTCGGCCTTGAGTTGACGCACCTCCCTGTCGCTTGGATCGGGGAGGTAGACGTGTTGGACGAGTTGCGGGTTCTATGGGTATCCTGTTTGGGATTCTCCACAAGGAGGTTCCCATAACGGAAAGGAATCACCCTCCAAGAGCGAGGTATACTGCTCCACGTTCGCTCTCCTGTATCAGCCCCCCGACAACGCCGGGAGGACAGCGTTCTCTCCCGATTACTTCGCTGCTTCGCCTTGCGGCACTTCGGTCTCCGGGCCCTTGCGGTCATAGGCGCCGAACAGAGAGGGATCCAGGCCCTCGCGGTCAAATATACCCTTCAGCGCGATGTTGGCGATCTCGGGGCCGTCTTCGGTCATGGTCACCCACATTATGTGATCGACGTTGCCGGGGCCTTCGTGGTGAAAAGACGCGCCGGCCGGTCCCATCGTGATGTGCTCATGGCCATCGATCAGGTCGTAGTCGTAATAGTGAAGGTGCCCGGCGAGAAAGGTGTGTTTGCGGTCCTTGAGCATGCCCTGGATCGTCTTGAAGCTTTCCGATGGATTTTCCCAGGCCGGCTCGTGCAGGAACAGGAAGGTCCAGCGTACGTCGGGGTGCTTCGCCAGGGTGTCTTTGACGAACGCTTGCTGCTCCTCGTCGAATTCGACGTTCTTGCCAAGCGCGGCGACGACTGCCTCATCGGACATGAACTCGGCCAGCATGGCCTGTACTTTTGCTGGAGCAGACCGAAAGGCCGATCCTTGAGATCGCCATGGAACTCGGTTGCAGCGACGCCTCCAATTTTACCCGGGCCTTCCGCCGGCGAATGGGGGTTTCGCCCAGGGTATTTCGCGATACCAGGGAGGTGGCCTGATGGGGACCGAAACAGTGCAGTGATCTGCTTCGGCATTGCGCTCGAGCTCTACATGACGTCGCGCTCTGCGCGGGCCTGGGTTTTCCGCGCTACAGCTCTCAGACGATACTGAGCAGCAGGAACGCCACCAGCATGACCGCGACCCAGAGCACCATACTGCCGGACAGGCTCGAGCGCGTGAATGACCCATCCGGCTTGTGCCGCCGCAGAAATCCCTCCAGGACGAGAGCCGAGCCCATAAACCAGCGGCGAATCGCCAAATTCAGCGCCCAGAGGCGATCGAGCAGGGCACCGAAAACGCGGGGAAACAGGCGACGGTAAAACCAGTCCACGTCGAGCACCACCGACCTTAGCTCCGGCGGGTACAGGCCGCGCAGGTTCAACCAGACGAAGGCCAGCGCGGAAAAGAACAGTAGCTGGCTCTGGGCCAGCACGTGGGTCGCATCATACGGGTTATAACCCGTTTCGTAGGGCAGCAGGGCGTACAGCGCGGCCGGGTAGACCCCGATGGCGACGCACAGCACGGCCGCGATGAACATGGCCAGCAGCATGTTGTTGGGGGGCTCGGAGCAGCGTATGCCCGCGTCGTGCGCGAAGAACGCAAAATAGGGTATCTTGATCCCCGCGTGGTGAAACACCCCGGCCGAAGCGAACAGCAGCATCAACCAGATCACGCCATAACCTTCCTCCACCGCCGCGGTCATGACCATGGATTTGGTGACAAAGCCGCTGAACAGCGGAAAAGCCGATATCGACGCGGCGCCGACGATGCATAACACCGTCGTGCGCGGCATCGACTTGTACAGGCCGCCGAGATCGGAGCCGTTGATGCGGCCGGTTACATGCAGCACAGCCCCCATCGACATGAACAGCAATCCCTTGAAGATCACATCGGCGAATGCGTGGGCCACGGCGCCGTTGACGGCCAGGGCGGTACCAATGCCAATGCCGCAGACCATGAAACCCACCTGGTTGATCAGGCTGTAGGCCAGTACCCGGCGCAGATCGTTTTCGATCACCGCGAAAAAGATCGGAAAACAGGTCATTGCCGCACCGATATACACCAGCAGCTCGGTGCCGGCAAAGCCCCGCGCCAGGGCATATACAGCCACCTTGGTGGTAAACGCGCTCAGGAATACCGTCCCTGTGGGCGTGGCCTCGGGATAGGCGTCGGTCAGCCAGGTATGCAGCAGCGGAAACCCACACTTGATGCCGAAAGCGATAAAAATCAGCCAGCCGCCGGGCCCGCTTAGCCCGATGTCATCGAATGCCAGGCTGCCGCGCTCCCGGTAGAGGAACAGCGCGCCGGCCAGGAGTAAAAGGCCGGAAAGCACCTGGAAGATCAGGTAGCGCATCCCCGCGCGATAGGCCCGATCCGTGCGCCGGGCCCAGATCAGGAACACCGAGCTGAGTGCCAGCATCTCCCAGAACACGAACAGGGTCAGCAGATCGCCGGCAAACACGGCACCGAGGGCACTACCGGCATAGAGCAGCCCGGTGACCTGCTGCACTGTATCGCGAACATGCAATGAGAAGAGCAGTGCCAGCAGGGCCGCAATATGAAAAACCCAGGCAAACAGCAGGCTCAGCCGGTCGACCCGGAACGGCACCAACTCATAACCGAGAAACTCCAGCGTCTGGCGCACACCCTCGGGTATATTGGCCAGTTGCACCGCACTGAGCACCGGCAATAGGAGCACCAGCACCGTGCGCAGCCTGCCGCGGGTCACCAAAGCCAGCAGGGCCGCGCCGTAGAACCAGGCGAAGGGTTGCAGCTCAGGCATCATCCTGGCCCCGCGATTCGGGCGGCTGGGCGGAGGTCTCTGGCTCGTAGTAATCCTCCGGCCGCATCAGGAAACCGCGCATCCACTTGGCCACCAGTACCAGCACCACGCAGCCGACAAATCCGTAAATGGCATAGAATTCCGGCAGCCTCTCCGGGGGATAGGCGATGTGGCGATGGATAACGAAATCCAGCGCCAGCAGCAGGGCGCAGGCAAGATACAGCCCCCGCAGCAGCCGCTGCACATTCTGCGGGCGGTCGAACAGGTAGACTTTTTCGTCCGGTTTACTCGGTTGCATGACTCATCTCCAGCGGCCCGGCAAAGGAGGCGGCGAGCTCGTACAGGGCCTGGGGCCAGATGAAAAGCAACAGGCAGCAGGCAGTGGTAAACAGCAGTGCCAGCAGCGCGGGCAGCGGCGCCTCGCGCACCGCGCTGCGCTCCAGTGCCACCGGGCGGCCACCGCCGTCGAGGAAGGCGCGTACCGGAATCGGCAGCAGGTAGGCAATATTCAACAGCGAGCTGAGCATCAGCACGGCCATCAGGGTCCACTGCTGCGCGTCGAGGGTTCCCAGCAGCAGATACCACTTGCTCCAGGTCCCCCCCATGGGCGGAACCCCGATAATGCTCAGGCTGGCGAGGAAGAACGCGGTCATCGTCAGCGGCATGCGCCGGCCCAGTCCTCTCATATCGCTGATCTCGGTCTTGTGGGCCGCCACCAGAATGGCGCCGGCGCAGAAGAACAGGGTGATCTTGCCCACCGCATGGGTCGCGATATGCATGGCCCCGCCGGTGATACCGGCCTGGTTCGCCAACAGTGCGCCGATGCTGATGTAGCCGAGCTGGCTGACCGTGGAATAGGCCAGGCGCGCCTTGAGATTGTCCTGGCGCATGGCCACCAGGGACGCGGACAACACCGTGAAAGCACCCAGGTAGAGCAGCAACTGGGTGCTCCACAGCGCGCTCAGCAGGTCGATCCCAAAAATCAGGACACAGACCTTGAGCACCGTGAACACGCCCGCCTTGACCACCGCCACAGCGTGCAGCAGGGCGCTGACCGGGGTCGGCGCCACCATGGCGGCCGGCAGCCAACGGTGAAAAGGCATCATGGCCGCCTTGCCGATGCCCAGCACAAACAGCACCAGCAGTGTGCCGCTGAGCCACTGTGGCGTCTGCTCGGGGAATACACCGCCCTCGGTAAAGGCCAGGGTGCCGGTCTGCGCCCAGACCCCGATAATGGCGAGCAGCAGAAACAGGATGGATGTGCTCAGCAATACACCGAGATAGACGCGCCCGCCGCGCATGGCATCGCGGGTACCGGCGTGGGTGACCAGGGGGTAGGTGCACAGGGTCAGCACTTCGTAGAACACGAACAGGGTCAGCAGATTGGCCGCAAACGCGATGCCCATCACCGCCGAGATCGCGACTGCAAAGAAGGCGTAGAACCGGGTCTGGTGCTGTTCGTGATGCCCGCGCATATAACCAATCGCATAGACGCTGGTCACCGGCCACAACAAACCAGCGACCAGCGCGAAGATCAGGCCCAGGGGCTCAAGGCGAAACGCGAGTTCCAGGCCTGGCAGCATCTCCAGCCAGTGCACTTCGACCTGCTGGCCGGCCAGATGGGTGCGATAGAGCGCCAGCACCAGCAGCAGTACGATAAAACCCGACAGCAGGGTGACCGCCTCCCGCAGATTCGGTCGGGAACGACAGCCGACAATGCCCGCTACCGCCAGCAAGGGCACCACCATCGCCAGTTGCAGCATCAGTTCGGGAGACAGGGTCACAGGGGCACACCGAACAGGCTACTCGCTGCCAGTTCCGACAGCGATACGGTAAAGCGGGTGTCGATGCCAAAGTACAGATTCGCCAGCACCAGCACCCAGGTCGGCAGCAATATCGCCAGGGGTGCCTCCCGGACCGGCTCGGCAGCGGCCGGCGGCGCCCTGAAATAAGCCCGCTCAACGATTCGCCAGACATAAATCACCGCCAGCAGGGAGCCCAGCAGAACCACAACAGCGAGGGGCCACCAGCCCCGCTCCAGGGCTGCCAGCACCAGATACCATTTGCTGACAAAGCCCGCTGTCAACGGCACGCCGATCAGGCTGAGCCCGCCGATCACGATCGCCGCCATGGTGAATGGCATGCGCCTGCCCAGGCCATCAAAGCGGTCGAGGGTGGGTGTGCCCAGCCGGTAGGCCATCCCCGCCAAAGCCAGGAAAATGGCGCCTTTCATCAGCGCGTGATTGAAAACATGCAATAGCGTTGCGGTGATGCCAGCCTGCGTACCCAGCGAGAAGCCGACGATCATATAGCCAATCTGGGCCACGCTGGAGTAGGCGAACAGGCGTTTGACATTGTTCTGGAAGAGCGCCACCGCCGATGCCGCCAGCACACCGGCCAGCCCCAGAACCAGAAACACCCGCTGCTCCGGGATGGTCAGGTCCGACAGGCTGTATTCGACCCCGTAGACGCTGAAAATAAGTCGCAGCAGTATATAGATAGCCACCTTGGTCGCCGTCGCCGCCAGGAAAGCGGTGACGATCGAGGGCGCGTAGGCGTAGGCATTGGGCAGCCACAAGTGCAGCGGAAACAGGGCCAGCTTGAGGCTGACGCCAACGGCAATAAACGCATAGGCGGTAAAAACGGTCTTGCTGTCGGCTACCGAGGGCAGCAGGCTCGACATGTCGTCCATATTCAGGGTGCCTGTCATCATGTACAGCAGGCCAATGCCGATCAGTAAAAAGGTCGCGCCGATGGTGCCCATGATCAGATACTGGTAGGCCGCCCACAGCGCCCGTCGGTCCCGCCCCAGTGCAATCAGGGTGTAGGAGGCCAACGCGGATATCTCCAGGAAGACGAATAGGTTGAAGGTATCGCCGGTGGCGAGAATTCCCAGCAGGCCCGCCAGGCAAAGCAGAAAGGCAATATAGAAATAACCCTGTTTCTCGCTCTCCAGCTCCTTCTCCAGGCTGGTCTGGGCGGCGACCGACACCAGTGACGCCATACCCGTCACCAGCACCAGCAGGTAGCAGGCCAGCGTGTCGATGCGATAGGCGATGCCCCAGGGCGCTGACCAGCCACCGAGTTCGTAGACAATCGTGCCACCCTCCAGCACCTGCTGCAGCAGCAACAGGCTGATGGCGAAGGTTGCGGTGCACACGGCGACGGTGAAAAGCCAGACCCAGCGCGGGTGGCGCAGCAGGACGCAGGCCGGCGCCGCCAGCAGGGGAACGATCACCTGGAGAATGGGCAGGTGGCTCAACACGCCGGGCTAGTCCTCATCCTGCTGCTGTACCTCGTCTTCCTCGATCGTGCCGTAGGCCTCCTTGATGCGCACCACCAGCGCCAGACCGAGCGCCATGGTTGCAACACTGACGACAATAGCGGTGAGAATCAGCACATGGGGCAGTGGGCTGGAGTAAACCGTATAGGCGTCATCCAGAATGGGGGCGGTGCCATCTTTTACCTTGCCCATGCTGATATAGAGCACGAACACCGAGGTCTGGAAGATGGATAGCCCCATCAGCTTTTTGATCAGGTTGCGGTCGCAGATAACGATGTAAAACCCGATCATCATCAGCAATATGACAACCCAATAGTTGTAGAGCGCCGCCAGCATCATCTGTCCATGCGCCCCGCGAAAGTCATAAAGATGATAATCATCACTGCTGCCACGGTGACACCGACACCGAACTCGACCAGCAGTATGCCGATGTGCTGCCCTGCCACCGGCTCCGCCAGCAGCACACTGTAGTCAAGGAAATTGCCGCCGTTGAGCATGGATACAACGCCGACGCTACCGTAGAAGAGTACGCCCAGCGCCGCCAGAATCCGCACCAGGCCCTGGTTGATCACCCGCAGCGCCGTGTCGAGCCCGAACAGCATCGCATAGAGAATGATGCCCGCCGCGAATATCACCCCGGCCTGGAACCCGCCGCCCGGGCCGTAGTCACCATGAAACTGCACATAGAGGGCGAATAGCAGTATCGGCGGGATCAGTATCTTGCTGACCACCCGCAACACCCGATAATGTTGCATGGAACTGACCACACTGGCGGTGTGCCGTCGACGATACATCCCCAGCAGCGCCAGCACCCCCATACCGGCAGTGAAGACCACCACCGTTTCACCAAATGTGTCGTAGCCGCGGTAACTGGCCAGCACCGAGGTCACCACATTGGGCACTCCGATCTCGTCCCTCGACTGGCTGAGATATCGCGGGCTGATATGCTGATGAACCGGCGTATCGGGGGAAGCGAAAGCCGGCATATCGAGGGTGCCGTAGACCAGCAGGGCGCCAGTGACAACCACCACCAGCAGCGCCAGGCCGGTATTGTGGCGGCCCGGTTTTTGATCGGCGCCGGTCAGGGCCAGCGCCACCAGCATCAACAGGGTCGCGATGCCGGCCCCGACGGCCGCCTCGGTGAAGGCGACATCGACCGCGTCCATCAGTACGAAGAAACAGGCCGACAAGAGACTGTAGATACCGGTGAGCATCACCGAGGCGAACAGATCCTTTATTCTGGCGATGGCCAGCGCCGTCGCGGTCATAAAACCGAGCAGGACGAGATCGATCAGGAATTCGATGGCCGTTCTCCCCTGACTTTTGCCGTGGTGCTACCGGGGGATCCCCCTGGCCCGAGCTGCGGCTTCAGGCCGCCCCGCAGGGCCGCCATCGCCAGCGCGTGGGTTGCGGTCGGGTTGGCAATCAGAATAAACAGAAAGATAAAACCGAGCTTGGCCAGGACCAGGATATCGCCCTCCGTCTGCAGCGCCAGGCCGACAATGACCAGGCCGCTGCCCAGCGTGTCGGTGACGCCAGCCGCATGCATACGGGTGTAAAAATCCGGGAAGCGCAGGAGACCGAAAGCCCCGGAAACGCAGAGAAAACCGCCCAGCATCAGGCACACCCAACTGAGCAACTCGACAAGGGTTGCGATCACGGCGTCTTGCCTCTGCGCGCAACGCTATATTCGACATAGCGCAGCACGCCGATGATGCTGATGAAATTGATGAGCGCGTAGATCATCGCAATATCCATAAAGTCGGGGCGACCGTCCAGATACCCGAGCAAGGCGATGAACAGCACCGTTTTGGTGCCCACGGTGTTGACCGCAAGTATACGGTCGTAGAGTGTGGGCCCAAGCATGGCGCGAATTAGAGCCAGCCCCATGGCCACCAGGATTGCGAGTGCCGCGGCGGCGATCACCGGGAGTGCAACCCGGGCTTCTCCCGACCGCGCTCCAGCGCTGTCACGCGGCGGTCCATTTCACCGGACGCCAGCGCATCCACGTTTTCCCGTGTCAGCGAGTGGATGGTAATCCGGTCTGCCCGCACAACGACGGCGATGGTGCCGGGTGTGAGGGTGATCGAATTGGCGTGGATGACCCTGCCAATATCCGTCTGCTGCGTTATAGGCAGCGTGGCCATACAGGGGTGAATGGAGCGCGGCCCCCGCCAGATCCGGTAAACCACGTCGATATTGGAACGCACCACCTCGCGGAACAGCCACAGATGATAGTGACCGATCCGCAGCGCCAGGTGCAGCGGCTGGGCCTCCCTGTCGATCAGGTCCATCCTGTGCGAGAGGTAGACCACAAACACCACCGAGCCCGCGCCCAGCGCCAGCAGCAAGGGTGAGTAGTGTCCGGAATTGAGCAACCAGATCGCTGCCAGAATTGTGCTTAGCGCTATGGTATGCCGCATAGGGTGCCCTCTCTCCGTCATCGCTGATCTTACCCGACTCGCGGTGAGATGAACAAGTTCAGGGTGCGGGCGGCGCGTAGAAGGGGAGGCAAAACCGGCTGCGAGGCCGATAGGCACCGCCCTGATCCCGCTCCCGCCCGGGAACATTGGCCGGAATTCGGGGGCGCACAGCTGGCGTTCAATGATGCTGCGGCTCATCTTTAATGAGAAAAACGAAAGAGAAAAACAGGAGCAGAGAAAAACGAAAAGCATAAACAAAAAACAGAAAAAACAGGACACCCAGATGTTTAACTAGCCCTCCCCAGTGCCTATGATGGGGTCTTTGTAGCTATGGCCAGTGAGGCAGCATGTACCCGCTCAACTATATTGAACCCGTGTTTCGCCCACCCAGCGAGTGGAAGTCACTTATCCTGCAGGTCACCAACGGCTGCTCCTGGAATCGCTGCACCTTCTGCGAGATGTACACCCAGCCCCAGAAGCGCTTTCGCCCGGCCGATACGGCCGAAATAGAGGCTCAGGTGCGAGCTCTCGCGGCAGCGGGCCACCGTGTGCAGCGGGTATTTCTGGCCGATGGCGACGCCATGACGCTGTCCAGTCGCCGCCTCAGGGAATACCTTGCGGCGATTAAGAAGTACTACCCGCATGTGCAGCGTATTTCGTCCTATTGCCTGCCGCGCAACCTTAAAAAGAAGACCGTGGATGAGCTGATCGAGTTACGTGAGATGGGATTGTCGCTGATGTATGTCGGCTGTGAATCCGGCGACGACCAGGTACTTGAGCTGGTTGAGAAAGGAGAAAATTACCAGTCTTCGCTGGAGGCCCTGCAGAAAATCAAGGCCGCCGGGATGAAAAGCTCGGTGATGATTCTCAATGGTCTGGGTGGGCCCCAACTGAGTGAGCAGCATGCAATCAACTCGGCCAGGTTAATGAACGAGGCCCAGCCCGAATACTTATCCACCCTGGTGGTGGAATTCCCCGCCGGTAGTGAACGATTCGAGAAAAATTTTGCAGGCCGTTGGCGCAAGCTGGATAAGCTGGAGCTGTTCCGGGAGATGGAAATCCTGCTGGAGAACCTGCAACTGGAGCGCACCGTGTTTCGCAGCGATCACGCTTCCAACTACCTGGTACTCAAGGGAGAGCTGGGCAAGGATAAACAAAAACTGTTGGCCACGGTGCGAACAGCGATTAACGAGCCGGGCGTTATCCCCCTGCGCGAGGAGTGGCAGCGGGGCTTGTAATATCCGATAGCACAGGCACTGGCTGCAAGTGCAATCGTAGTCTTGCGAGCAAATCGGCAATGAGCAAATTGAGGAGCAAATTGAGGACTCCCATCCATTGCCTGCATTCAATTTGCGTAAAGGGCAGCCATGCCGGGTCGAGCTTACTGGGAAATATGGGTGTCCTCGAAATGTGTGGTCAAGTAGTGTTTGGGTGTCCCGGATATCCCCCTTATCTGGGAAGAAAGTAACAACAGGCCTCCCAGTTAACATTGCGATTGTCCTGTAATTCGCTTTTCTCCAAGACCACATTAGGGCACCTCTGATTAATTAGGTGACGCTCCAGGCTTTGCGTCGCGTTTGTCTATAAGGCGCAGTCGTGCAGGAAGGCTGGTTGCCTTTCAAACGGCTGTAACGCAGTAGACGAACGCGACGCAAAGCCCCGTAGGGCGGGCCTCTGGCGCCCATTGGACAAGGGGGCGGCCATCCGCTTGCGCCACTCGTCAAGGACAACCAGCCTTGACCTTCGCGGCGCGCCTTGCCAATGAACGCCAGAGGCTCCGCTGAAGCATTACCGAATTGATCAGAGTTGCCTTAGATCGCTGCAGATAAGAACACAGTATTGTTGATTTTCGAGCGTTGAAAAAGCATGAAGTTCTTTTAAACAGGCTGTTAGAGTCCCAGCTCGCTCTTTTTCTGCGGTTGTTGCTCGCGTGGCCCCTGGCTGTAATCGTTGAACGGACCATCCCGCAAGGTCACGGCAGCTTTGATACCATCTCTCTTTGCCACATTGACGAATTCACGGCCCTCGGGCGTGTTTCGCATAATGCCGTCGAGGATTGGCCCCAGCGTTTGCGTGCTCTGCAGGCCCATGTTGTCGTATGCCTGATTGACGACGAGTTTCATGGAAATCAATTGTGTCAATGGAATCTGGGAGAGTTTTTCAGCAAGATCCTGGACCGCTTGATCTAGCTCTTCCAGGGGCACTGATTGGTTGATGAGTTCGATTCGCGCCGCTTCTTCGCCGCTCACCCACTCGCCGGTCAAGGCATAGTATTTTGCTTTGGCAAGGCCCAGGCGGTACACCCACATTCCCGACAAATGACACCCCCACACCCTTGAGTAGGGTGTGCCGATGCGCGCGTCCTGGGATGCAATAACCAGATCGGCGCAGAGTGCCATCTCTGAGCCACCGCCCATGCAGTAGCCATGCACTTTGGCGATGGTCGGCTTAAGTCCTCGCCATAGCCCCATAAACTGCGTCATATATGACTTGTAGGGATTGATGACCGCATCAACGTCCATGCCCGGGTCGTAGCTGGCCTCGGTAATGTGCTCGCCGAAATGTTCGAGCCCGTCCGAAAAATCAAAGCCTGCACAGAATGCATCACCGGCGCCTTGCAGAATAATGACTTTTATCTGGTTATCGTTATTTGCCTGCCGAAGCGCGACATCGAGCTCGTCTAACAACGATGGGCGCAACGTGTTGTACTTCCCTGGTCGGTTCAGGGTGATGGTGGCGATCGCACCCGATGTGGAATACAACGTATCTTTTCCCATGTTCTTCTCCTTTTACGAGCGATTCACTCGTGGGTTTTTTGATCTGTCAATTGGTGATGCGTTGGATTTTCAGGTTCGTTCCTTACTCCGGTGCGTTTGTTTGAGCTTTGATGAGCAGCTGCAATTCATGAGAGAACGCGCTTCGAATGGCGCGTGTCTGGGTGCGGCCATACATGCCCGAGAGGGTTGATTCGGAAATGGCGAAGTAGCTCACAGCGCCGATCAGTTGGTACAGCGCCGCAAAAACTTCGGTGTCCGACTTGTCAGACCATGCACTGAGTGATCGTCCTATGCCCGTGAGTGCGTCTAAAAAGGTGCGCAAGTGCCAGGTCTTTATATCGGGCTTTCGCTCGCCGACGTCCATCAACTCGCGGACCAGCAGTTTTGTTCGCATGCGAGATCCGGGTCGAGACTGATGCAATGCGTCGAACACGTACATCAACTGCGCTTCGGGTGTGCCTTCCTCCTGCTGTGCCGTAGCAATCACGTTCTCCAGTTCAACGGCTATCTGCGCGAGTACCTCTGCATAGAGTTTTTCTTTGGAGGAGAAATGATGCAGCACGGCTTGTTTGCTTAGCCCCAAGCCCTCTGCGACCTGAGCCAGGCTGACGCCGAGGAAGCCGCGCTCTGCGAAAAGCTCCGTGGCGACTGCAAGCGTCTTTTCACGCGTTGATAGAGCATCCTTTGCGCCCATAGTTACCTTCCATCCGGGTTCCTGAATATGGCCTTAATACCTACCAAACGGTAAGTAAAGAGCTTACCATACGGTAAGGCCATTGGGCTGTCAACGAGTTCAAGACGATGCATGGGTGTGGGGAGTTAGAAAAACTCGCGATATGCTTTTTCTACGGGAGCCAGATAAATGTTGGCGTTTGCTGGTGCATTATTCGGGTTAGCGGCTAAGGCAACAAGCTTTGGCCCTGCACACACTGCTCAGTGACCGTCGGGATCAACTGCAGAAAGGCCAGGGCACGCTGTTCCTGATAGCTGTAAAAGGGGTTGTGGCGCAGTCGCAACATATCGGTGGGTGACACCTGCAACACGTTTTTTTCACCGCGAAGTGCCAGCCTGCCCAAGCTGATTCCCGGGCCATCGCCCATAGCGACCTGGCCATAGGTTGGATCATCGACGGGAAATGGCAGAGCAACATGCGATAGGGAATAGACATCCTGTGGCCAGGACAATCCGATATCACACTGCTTCTCCTCGGTCGAGCCGTGATGGCGTTTGTAAGCACTGACCCGGTGGGAACTACGATCCTTGTTACTCACCAGGGTCAGAGCGTGGCCGAAACTCTGGTCGCGTAACATCGCGTCGATCCAGGCAGAGGGGTTGCCCAGCATCAGCGCTTCTATTTCCGCTTCGCGGTTAATGTCGTACAAAACCAGTTCGTGCTGCTTCGGCTCACTATCGCCAGTGCCCGGCGCAATGGCAGGGAGCCGGTTAAAGAGGTTACTCACCAACGCTGGAGCGGTTACCGTAGTATCAACAACCGATTGAAAAGCGAGTATACGTGGCATGTTCGCCAAGCTAGCTGTATCAAGCCGATCCAGTTGGCGCTGTATTTCCGCCGTAATCCGGTAGGCCTGCTTACCGGCATTGATAGAGAAAGATCCGTACTTCCAGGGGTCATACTCAGGAAGAATTGAATTCCAGGCCAATTTCTTCAAACCCAACAAACGGCCGATTCGCTCTTGCCAGAAGGTAAGTTTCGCCAGCTTGGTGATCCCGATTTCGGGCGATAGCAACACCAGTCCATCCACCCTGGCCAGCTTGTCATCGCGCAGGGAATCGAGCGTATACTGGACCGCCAGCGCACCACCATTGGAGTACCCCACAATATACAGTGGAGCCCCCGGAACGTGCAGGCGCAGCTCAGCCATCGCCAAACGCACTGCAGCAGCCATATCTTCCCATTTCACCTCAAGTAATCCAGAGGGCGCTTGCCCATGGCCCGGAACTCGCAAGCCCAGTACGTGGGCGCCATGCTGGTGCAAGGTCTGGCCAATACTGCGCAGGCTATAGGGTGAATCAGACATCCCGTGAATCAACAACACACCTGGCCCGGGCTTCTCTACCGGCAATACGAATGAACGGTTCCAGTTGTTTGGCCAACGCCCGGGGTCGGCCAGGCTGCCACGGTAGTAGCGATTAATTATCCGCTGGTCCTCGGGCTCTATTTTTTGGTAGATCTGCTGATCGAGCTGGGCAAACAGGCGCTCCTCCAACTCAAGATACTGTGCGAAATTCTCCAATCCGGAGCTGGCGCGAAATTCATCGTCCAGCGTCGTCTCATGCCAGACCTTGAGGTCCGGCCTGTCATTGAGCATGTAAACGCCATAGATTATGCTTACGACCAATGCGCCCACCAGGCTCGAAACCACCAAACGCAGCAGGCGAGCGGCCTTGCTTAGTAACGCTTTCATAGGTGCAATGACCGCGGATAATCCATCAGCCGCATTACTCATGTGCACGACAAAGCACTGGGTTTATTGCCATCAATGCCTAGGGCACCTCTGATTAATTAGGTGACGCTCCAGGCTTTGCGTCGCGTTTGTCTATAAGGCGCAGTCGTGCAGGAAGGCTGGTTGCCTTTCAAACGGCTGTAACGCAGTAGACGAAGGCGACGCAAAGCCCCGCAGGGCGGGCCTCTGGCGCCCATTGGACTGCGTTGCGCCACTCGTCAAGGACAACCAGCCTTGACCTTCGCGGCGCGCCTTGCCAATGAACGCCAGAGGCTCCGCTGAAGCATTACCGAATTGATCAGAGTTGCCCTAGGCTGGCTGTCGCTTTTTGCAGTGCCAAGGTGCGATTGGAAGTTATATGATCTGCGACAATCAAATCATCCACTTTTAGCCGGGGGTAGGGTCTCTCGAGTGACATCCGATATTACCACAAGGAATACAGCCCTTTTAGTTTCATAGCTTCTTTAATCGCGTTTTCGATTGCCGGAGAAATGGTCGCGTCAAGCATGGACGCGGTGACCAGCACATTTATCTGTTGGGCCTTCTGGGCCCGGATTATGGGGATGATCATTTTGATGCGGTCTGGAGTGATGGTGATAATCAGGACGATGACGGCTGGCTGGGCTTTCTGGAAAGGGTAGGGCGCTACCTGTGCGGTATCCTGAATTGGTGCTCGCGCATTATTCCAGCCATGAGCGCAGCACGATAGCAGCCTGCGCCCGGCGCTAACCCGCGCAGATCGCCCTGCAGGTAGAAAGCGTCGAAGCGCTTCTGGAGAAGTTTCTGCTTCGCGTTGCGCAGCGAGCGCAGGGCGTGGGGCGTACGTCGCTGACGCATGTTCGCCATTTCCGGCACCACCACGAAAAGTTGGTCGAAGGCGCGGTTAAAACGGGCGAGGCGCCGTTATCGCGTTATTATTGACGCTGGTAGCAGCCGCGTCCAGAGGGTGAAGGGCGGCCGTGCTGTCCAGTGAGGGCACGTCTACTCAGCTAATCACCTCGGCTCCCGTGATCGGCAGTGTCGTCCTGGCGCGCCTGGCCGCGGCGTTGTTCGTAAGCGGCCAGTAAATTGGCGAGGGGGATGGACGACAAGCCATGAAGAAAAACGCTGAGTGTAATGGTACAGACTACGGTCAACACCAGGATTTTCTCCCCGGGTAATTGCTCATCGATCACAATAATGGCAAATACCACGCTCGCCAGGCCACGAGGGCCGAACCAGCCCAGAAAGAGTTTTTCAGGCATGTTCAAACCGCTGCCAATCAGGGCCAGCAATGTCGGTAACATACGAATCACCGTCAGGCTCAATAGTGAATACAGTAGAATCGGCCAGGTGACCTGCGGTATGAAAGTGCCGATAACTCCGCCCCCGAAGAGCACCCAGGTCAGCAGCGAGAATGTCTCTCCGGTTCCCTCCGCCGCGCGCAGCAGGTCCGCTTTGTGTCGATTGACCAGGGCACCAAATAACAAGCCGCCGACAAACGAGGCGATAAAGCCGCTGCCACCGGCTGCCTGCGCCAGGGAAAAGCAGGCGAGTGCAATCGCGACGATGTGAATCGGTCGCCAGTGACCACCAATCCAGCCCCGTCTGGCACTTAGGCGCAATAGCCAACTCATGGCCAGGGTCAGCAGTACACCTACCATCAGGCCAATACCAATCTCCTTTACCAGTAGGCTCATGGCGAGCCTGGTAGTTGTGCTACTGCTGCTGGCATCCACCGCCAGCGCCAGGAAGAGAAACAGGATCGGCACGCAGATGCCATCGTTGAGCCCGCTTTCGACATTGAGTGACTCGCGCAATCGCGCTGGCACGCGCTTGTTGCTGATAACCGCCTTTCCCAGGGCGGCATCTGTTGGCGCCAACATGGTTGCCAGCAGCGCCATTTCGAAGCCGGCCAGCTCCGGCAGCAGCCAATCGGCGCAGACAAAACCCAGCACAATCGTTAACGGCAGGCCGATAACGAGCATATGCCATGGAATCTGGTAACTGCGCCCAAGCAATCGCAGGTCGGCCTTGGCGGCATCGGTGAATAGCAGCAGCGCCAATGTGAACTCGGCGATGGTGCGCAAGCCATGTCTATCGATATCAATTTGCACCAGGCCCAACATGTCTGGCCCAATGATGAAGCCCAGGGTGACGAACAACAGGGCGCCACCAAAGGGCGTGCGCTCGATGCCCCGGGCCAGCGTGCTGTAAACGAAGACGACAACGGCGAGAATCGCGTAGTTCTGGTACATGGGGATTCCTCGGCGCTATTAACCTGGATAAACAATGTAAGCAGATGCCGGGTGGCGCATCAACTGCAGGCAGCGCTCAGCTGGTTCCGCATGATCAGATGCCCTGGCCTGTGTCGCAAGCAGTTTGGCATGGTCGACTTCATTGGCATTGCACATTATTCTCCGTGTCAGGCGAGCTTGTCTTTAGTGCGCCGCCAGTGTCCAAGGGCAATTGCCGTGTGCGCGACGTTGTGGTGAATGACGGCATAAAAACGGGGAGCCTGCGATGAGTAATTCTCTGGCGATAGCCGCTGTCACCGAAGCCCTGAGGGCTCAATTATTGGCAGTTGCCCAAAACAGTGTGCCGCACTCGGGTGTTACGGTCGGACGGCCTCTGGCGCAGGATCCAGTGCGGGCAACGGTCAATCTCTATCCCTTTGGCATTCGCTTCGCTATGCCACTGCACAGTAGCGAGTTGCCAACGACTGGTGCAGACGGCGCACCGCTTCGCCTTACTGGGGCTGCGTTGACTTTGCAGTTACTAATCAGCTTCTACGGCGACTACGCGAAGCAAGAGCCGCAGATTTTGATGGGCGCTGTGGTTGCCTCCATGCACGCGAACCCCATTATGGATGCGGCCGAAACAGGTCGGGTTGTCGAGAGCGTCGAGACCCTGCGTCATTCCGATCTGGGCCAGGCAATAGAGAGCATTCGATTAACGCCAAGTGACCTGGCAATGGTGGATCTGTGCAAGCTGTGGTCGACATTGCAGGTGCCCCATGTACCTTCGGTCGCTTACGAGGCAGGAATCCTTATGATTGACGATCGTTCCCATGCGCACCGATCGCCAGTCGTGGATATTGGTGAAACCTGAAGTCGCTACCAACCCGGGCGTGCTCCAGCAGCCTGATGGAAAGCCGCGAGCACTGTGGAGGGCAGATCGGGGAGGCGTTTGCAAGGGGTATAGGGAAAGGCATCGACGAAGCCTGCTTTTTTCGGTCTTGCTGACGCCTGCGTCGGCCGCGAATGGCGGCAAAAGTTTCATGACGAGGCCCGCTCGCAGCGTGTCGATTGCCCCGTTGCGTGGTGAGCCAATCTCCCGACGCGCAATCCCCGTGGCGGTGGTATCTGGTGGCCAGCCCGGACGCTATCGACCGCTTGAATTTCCGTTTCCGAAATGATCCAATCTTTGTCGTAGAGGGGTATTACGCTGTTATTCCAGTGTGGTGTGTCCATCATGATCCGCTGCGTGAGAGGGGGGTTAACCTACTGTAATGCCAGTTGGGTAAAGCCAGACTTCGCGAAAACCAGACAGCGGAAACCTGCGAATGAAACCTGAGCTGTGAGGAAGTAATAACCACAGAGTGCGCGATAATCTGTCAGCTTCACCCCTATTTATTGTCGGCACCGGTCGCTGCGGTTCTTCTATCGTCGACTCCCTGATCGCCATGCACCCCGATTTCGCCTGGCAGTCGTCGTGGTTGAGCGAGCTTCCCGACTGGCCGGGTGTGTCCTTGTTCAACCGAATCTGGGATCTACCCGGTATGGACCGGTTTCGCGATCGAAGGTTTTTCCCCAAGCCGGCGGAACCCTATGGTGCCTGGTGGGGGCTTTGCTCGCGTTTCGCGGACGAGTCGGACGACCCCAGGGCCACTGAAGACCTGGCGCTGCACATCGCCCCCTACATCGAGCGCGTCCGCCGCTTTCACGGCAGGCCCCGTTTCCTCGGTAAACTGGTCGGCCGGCCGGTGAAGATTGAGCAACTGGCGGCGGTCTATCCGCGAGCCGTGTTCCTGCACGTGACCCGGGACCTCAAGCCAACCCTCGCTTCGTTGATGCGCGTGGAGTTTTACCAGGACTGGGAACCGTTCTCGGAGTGGCCCTGGGGGGAGATAGACGCCCGCTACCTTGAGTATGCCGAGGCCTGCGGCGACGAGACGATCGACACGGCGCTGCGCCTGAAGCTCAACCGTGACGAGGTCGACCGGCAGCTCGCTCGCATCGATCCCGCGCGCTATGCCAGCACCGACTACCCGGTGTTCTGCGACGATCCGGTGGCCGAGTTGCGCCGGGTAGGCGCGGTGTTGGGCTTCGAAGTCGACGCCGCACTCGAGAAGCGCCTGCGCACACGCGAGGTCTACGGCGGCGCGGACGATAAGTGGCGCTCGTTCTTCACCCCCGAGCAGCTCGCACGCCTCGACGAGTTCGTGCAGCGATTCGGCTACGGCTTGCCCTAAAGTTTTCTTTTCAATCGCTGCTACCCAGCAGTAACGCGGGAATACCGAGGCAGTGGGACTTCAGGGTGCAGACGCGGGTCCCGGGTTTGCGGCCGTCGCGCAGTTGCGACACCTTGACGCCGGCATCGACCAGTCGCCGGTGCGTGAGGGCGATCACCGGCGTGGCAAACGCAATGCCCCACAAGCTGTCACGCTGCGGATCATTTTTCGGGTTTGCGATTACCTCGATACTCATATGATTGCTGCGAAAGAACAGCATGTCACCGCCCCATTGGGGCATGTTCCGGCGCAGTGCCAGCCGAATGCCCAGCAGCCTGCCGTAAAAATCAGCGGCGTTATCGCCATTGCCGCTATTGATTACGACATGGTCCACCGCAGTTATCGCGTGCTCTGTTGCATTGGCAGCCGACTGTTGTGATTGTGATCGTGGTTGTGATTGCGGCGGTGCGTCGTTTTGCTCCACCAGTATTCGAATGCCGCGGCTGTAGCGGGGCGGTATCAGCAATGCGCGCCGATCTTTGCTGACACCGGGGTCCCAGGTGTTGCTGTCGCCAACCGCTGGGGTAGCAATGGTAACGCCGCTGTCTTGTAAGTGCGCGGCGAACGCATCGAGTTTATCGACGCCGAATGCAAGCCCGAACAGCCCTTCACCGTGACCATCCAGGTGAGCCGCCAGGGCGTCGCCCCCGGGGCCCGGCGAGTCAGGTGCAAGAAGTTCCACAGCAGTGTTTCGCAACTGGAATACGGCCCGGCCTGTGCCATCGTAACTGCATCGGTCGGGCCCGAATCCCAGCAATAGTTCCAAGTCCTGCGCTGCCGAGTGCAGGTCGCTGGTGGCTACCATGATGCGGGTAAGCCGGGGTGTTATGGTGGCCATCGCTCAACTCCTGTTGCTGGTGCTGCGGGGCCGCTAAAGTGCCTGCTGCGCAGACTGGAAAATGGGGAGGCAGATTGCCGGCAGCCGGAGCTGCTGGCATAGTAGCCTATAGCGCAGGGATTCCCAATCCGGCTGGACGCAGTGGCGGTTGCCAGGCAAAAATCCGATGCCAGCGTAACTGTCCAGGCCAAATTGGCAAGCAGTTAGACTTAACAGGAGCAAAACATGGGTCGATTCAAAGGCATAGTTATACCGTTAGGTTTGTTGCTCGTCGCCGCGCAGGCCGCCGCCATCGAGATAGTTACCTATGCCGATGGCCGCAGCGGGGGCGGAATTCGCCAGGCTGCGGCAGCGGATGACGGGCTCGACTCTCCCGGCGATATCTTCGTATTCGATCAGCACCTGCTCGCCGCCGATGGGAAGACGATTATCGGGCGCAACGCCGGTTATTGCGTTCGCACCGATCCCGGCGCGCCGGATTATTCCAGTACCGATCACCCGGGATTGCCCGACGACCCACTCAACAATTACGGGCAGTGCAGCTGGACGCTGATGTTTTTCGAGAACTCCGGTTACGCGGGGTCGATAGCGGTGACTGGTCGCGAGGCAGACCTGGGTACCTCGGTGGTGGCTATAGTCGGCGGCACCGGTGATTTTGCCAGTGCCTCGGGCACGCTGTCGACGACACCACTGCCGCAGCAACCCGACGGTGTGTTATTTCTGCAGGAATTGGACGTCAGCCTGCCAGCCCGGGCAAGCGCGGCAGCAGCGCCGGGAGACGCAGGCCGCCAGGAGTGAAGACCCGAATAATGCACCAGCACACGCCAGATTATTTATTTGGTCCTTGTAGAAACGGCTATCGCGAGTTTTTCACCCGGGTACAAAATGCCACCACTGCTGTTTGCCTGGATACCACATGATCTCGCGTCGATTTTGCGTACATGCATACTCCGACGTAGCTATGGCTACCTTTACGCTCGCGATCACGCAAAAGCAACGCGATACCTGCGCGCTATCCCAGGCAGCTGGTGCAATATCCGGGCTGGCGGCGATTAAAGCCTGCGATCAAGATGCATAGTGCATGGCAATCCCTATCAGCCGGTCGGCCTGTCTCTCCATGCGCAGCAGGGTGCTTACCACAAGGTCTACCTGGCTGGAGCCGAGGGCGCGTTGATGGGTATCCTTGAAGCCTATCGCCCGGCCCACGTTGTACAGTAGCCAACTCACCCAGGCTCCCTGGATGGCATCAGTCGCGGCCGGGATCAAATCCTCATCGATAACGCCACCGGCATCCACGTAGGCCTGCAGTATAGTGGTGAACGGTCGGGCATCGAAATTGGCAGTGATGCCTCCCCAATCCAGAGCCTCAAGCAGTAACTCGTAGGTAGGGTTGAGGCGCCGGGCAGACTCCCAGTCGATCAGTAGTGGTTCCCCCGCATCGTCCCACAGTACGTTCTTGTGATCCAGGTCGCCATGACTGATCACCTGGTGGGTCGCAAGGCGCTCCAGTGCGGGGGCATGGTGTGCCACGATCCGCAGAATGTCCTCCAGTCGCTGCTCAAGAATATCGCAGTAGCGGACATTGCGCTGGCGAGCCAGCCCGACCAACTCGATGACGCGCTCCGCTGTTACCGGGAAGGCGGGCACATCCCGCAATTCGGGTACCTCGATCTCGCTGCGGTGCATGTGGGCGAGGGTGGCAGCGACGATAGCCGCGTGATGTTTCTGCACACCGTTTCTGTGGCAGGCGCGAGCATTGGTCCAGGGATAGACAAGGTATCCGCTGTCGTCCAGTAGCTGCAGGTGCTGGCGATCCAGGTGCAGTGAATACAAGGATGGAATTCCGTGCCGGGAGAACTCACAGGCAGTAAGCTCGGTAGCATTCAGTTGCGCAACAGTGGCGGCGTCCCGCATGTCCATATCAGACCCCAGCTGCTTGATCGCAAAGCAGCCATGCTGTGTTTGCAGTCGCCACATAGCGTGGTGAAAACCACCGGGCACCGCGCTCACACTGCCCTGCACCTCGCCCAGGTCGAACAAGCTGCAAAGTCGTTCGATATGGTTGGGATTATCGGCTAACGCTATGGCCATGTTGACGACCTCCAGTGAATGCAAAGCGTTTACAGGCTCCTGGCCAGACCGCGATGCGGGTTGAACGCTGGGACACTATCGCAGGTTTTCGCGACACATGCAGCACATCGCCATAGATCGCTAGTGCAAATACTTCTCCCTCAGTTGTTCCAGCTTGGTTTTGTCCAGGTTCAGGGCTGTCTCGTAAAAATGCTCTTTCGACTTGAAGCGTTTTCGTATTTCATCAAAGCAAGCGCGAATGTATTCAGGCCGCACTTCCAGCAGGGGCCGCAATACCTCTTCCGATACCGCGGCGCCCTTGTGGTCGGAGAACTCCCTGGATAGCCTGGTCACCTCCTTGTCGATGGGCAGGTATTTATTGGTCAGCAAATAGTCCTCCACCACCGCATCTTCGCTCACCCCCAGCACATCGAGGATCAGTGCGGCGCCGAATCCGGTGCGATCCTTGCCCGATGCACAGTGAATAAGCACCTGCTGGTCTCCCGTGAGCAGCAGTTGGAACATTTCTGCGTACTGCGGCACCTGGTTGATGACGAAATCCCGGTTGATCTCCTCCATGAATGCGGCCCCATCCTGCACCGCGATGATGCCATTGTGAAGGTTCTCCAGAAAGCTGGCCGAACTGCCGGGCTGAACGGGCAGGCTGGTCAACAGCGGGGAATCTTCACCCAGCAGGCGGATGGGTTCCAGTTGCTGTTCGACCACCTGTCGAAAATCACAAACCAAAGTAAGGCCGAGGCGGCGCACATAGCCCATATCGGCCTCCGTCAGGGCCGACAGCTTGCTGGAGCGGTACAGCTTCCCCCACTTCAACGGTCGCCCAGCGTGGGCCTCATAGCCGCCCAGGTCGCGAAAATTGGGCGTTCCCTGCAGTGCCAATTTGCGTTCCGCCAGGATGATGGCCTCGCCCCGTTGGGTTTCAAGATAGAAATAGTGCCTTACCTGCTTATCCGGATTGGCAATCAGTGCACGCTGGTCGGTCGAGCGGAGTACGGGTGTGCCCGGATCGCCACCGGCGTAAAAGTGATCCGGCGATTCGGAAATATAGACGGCTACCTGCTGGCCGGGCACCGACAAGCGCCACTTGAGCAGATAGCTCTGGTCTGCGGTGCGTTCGACTGTGCATGCGCCCGGGTTAAACATGGCCGCGTCCAATAGCAGTAAAACAGCGATCAGCTATCATTTTCCAGCTTGCCAAACTCCTGATCCCTGCGTTAAAACTGAAGTAGTCGACGGCGTCCAGGGCCAACCGAAGCCACCCCATGCAGCTAGTATACTGTGAAGTGGCGAGATAACGTCCATCTGACCGGGCAAGCGAATCACGCAGAAAAAACAGGTTGCCAGCGATGGGTCGCCCCCGATAAACCTTCGTTTCATTCAGTTGCTTGACCCAAATCATTTCACACTGCTTGCATTTCATTCAATATAACCATGTATATATTAAGGATATGATGGGTTCCTGTTAGTACTACCGCCACGGGGGCCTTTAAGGGATACGGCACAGGTCGCCTGGAAACGCGGCAAAGCAAAGGTGAACAATCGATGCCCATGCCCGTATTTTTCATTGCTGCAGTTCTGGCCGCCTTACTTTTCGGTTGCAGTCACCCGATACAGATTGTCGGGTAAGGCGATGTTTTGTCGGCCAGCGGCACCCGCATTCGAAAACTGGCTCAACTACTGTAGCAATAGCATACCAACGAATGCAGCTTCGATACTCCCGCCAGGTTGGTCCACGGCGTCGGGCAAGTGTCTGTGCAGTTCGCGGCACCGCAGCCGCCGCCTATTCAAGGGGGCGTAATGGGCCGGACTCGGTGGAGCAGGGCGCTCGGTGGCAGTACTTCAGTATGTAGACTTGGGCGCCTGCGCGTTTTATCCTGTCTGCAACTAAGGCACCTCTGATTAATTAGGTGACGCTCCAGGCTTTGCGTCGCGTTTGTCTATAAGGCGCAGTCGTGCAGGAAGGCTGGTTGCCTTTCAAACGGCTGTAACGCAGTAGACGAAGGCGACGCAAAGCCCCGTAGGGCGGGCCTCTGGTGCCCATTGGACAAGGGGGCGGCCATCCGCTTGCGCCACTCGTCAAGGACAACCAGCCTTGACCTTCGCGGCGCGCCTTGCCAATGAACGCCAGAGGCTCCGCTGAAGCATTACCGAATTGATCAGAGTTGCCCTAATAAGAAACGCTTGCTCGCGAGCAACGATACGGTGGTGAACGTGATCAAACGTCTGTTGATCGCTTTCGTGGTGGTGCTTTGCGTTACCCTGCTCGCAGTGCTGCTTTATCTGCAATACGCCGATCTGAATAGCCACAGGCCCACCATCGAAGCGCAATTATCCCGGCTGCTGGATCGTGAAGTCGGTATCGCCGGCGAGCTCGACATCAAAGTATTTCCCGCCGCTTTCATCGGGGTGCAGGGGCTGAACATTGCCAATGCCCCCTGGGGTTCGGAACCTGATATGGCACGGGTTGGGCTGTTATCAGTACGCGTAAGGCTTTGGTCACTACTGGTAAGCCCTCTGGAAATAGAGGAAATCATCCTCAAGGATGTCAAATTGCTGGTAGAGGCCAATGACAAGGGCAAGTCCAACTGGGACTTCTCTGGGGCCGATGGCGGGGCTGCGGGCAAAAAAAGTGCTGGCAGAGGTAAATGGGAGGGGCTGGTCATCGACCATGCCGATATCAGCAATACCTCCCTGGTCCGGCGCCAGGCCAACAGTCAGGATCGCGTCCTGCGCCTGGATGCAGCGACTATCGATACCGACGCCGACGGGGCGATGGCGATGCACCTTGACGGCCATGTGCTCGACCTGCCCCTGCAACTCAAGGGCCACAGTTTCGCGGCAGGCGAAGAGCAGCAGATTTCGCCCGATGAGTTCACCGTCAGCGGTCATTGGGCAGGCCTGGAAATACAATTGAACGGTAACATACACGCCCTCGGCGACCTGCGTCGGGCCCGGCTCAGGGCACAGTTGACCAGCGAGAAGATCGAAAGCGCCATCGCAGCCCTCGGGTTGAAGCTGCCGTTTAGTGGACCGCTTCTTTTGCAAGCAGCCCTGGACCCCGATAAAAAAATCAAGCTGCATGGCGAGGTCAACGAAGTCGAAGCCGACGTCAATATGGCTGTTGGCCGGCGGGCAGTGGATTTTGATGGCACGCTCACGCCACTGGGTAAGCTGGGCGATTTGTTTGAGCTGCAGGGGCTCCCTCCCCAAGCACTGGCATTTTCAGGCCAGGCGGTGCCAGGGTCTGGTGCCATTAAACTGCACGATATTGCCCTGCGGCTCCAAGACAACCAGTTCAGTATCAATGGTGTGTTGCGTCGCACGGAAAAACCATCCAAGCTGAAGGTAAGGGCCACGGGGCTGAGTTTGGCTCAACTGTCACCGAAGCTGCCAGCAATAGCCTATAAGTCCAGTGCAGAGCTAAGCTTTGTCGCCGATACCCTCAATATCGACAAACTGCAGGCGAATTTCGCTGATAGCGATCTGAACGGCTCGTTGCAACTTTTGCGGCAACTACAGCGACGCAAGCCCATTGTGCTGACGGCCAGGTTAAAGTCCAGCCTGCTCGACCTGGCGCCTTTTCAAGCTGTGCAAGGGAGTACTTCGAATACAAAACCCGGTGGCAAATCCCGCGCGCCCGGGAAAAACAAACGCTATGTGTTCAGTGATGAGAAACTGCCACTGGACGCCCTGGCCGGTATCGACGCTGATGTCGCCGTCCACATCAAAAAGCTGCTTGTCCAACAGAGTCGGTTTCATGACATCGCACTTGACGCCAACTTGCAGGGGGGAGACCTCAGGGCACAATTCAATTTTTTAGGGCCCCTGCGCGGCCGATCGGCCAATACGATTTCCCTTGCCACCTCCGGGTCGCTACCCCTGCTGGACGTGCTGATACAGGGGCGAGACCTGCGACTCAATCTCGTCGCCTCCGAGGTGGAGGATTTTTCCGACATCCCGCCAACCGATCTCACCATCAAACTTGAATCCAGGGGCACCAGCTTGCACGAACTGGCTGCCAGGGCGAATGGTGAGGTCATCATGAGCCAGGGGTCGGGCCGGGTGGAGAGTGGCTTCCTGGACAAATTTTCCAGCGACCTGTTGACGCAGCTCCTGTCAGCTCTCAACCCCTTTTCACAAACTGAGTCACATACCGACTGGGATTGCGGGGTTTACCGAATTGATGTGGTAAACGGAATGGCCAACGTAGCAGTATTGTATGCGCAGACCAAGAATATCAAGGTGATTGGCGGTGGCAGTATCGACTTCAATACGGAGCAACTGAATATTGAATTCAATACCAAGCCCCGCAAGGGCATTGGTGTTAGCGCCGATATGTTTCTCACACCGTATGTTGCGGTCAAGGGTACCCTGGCTCATCCGCACCTTGGGCTCAACCAGAAAGGGGCCCTGTTGGCCAGCGGTGCAGCCGTAGCGACGGGAGGTATTTCCATGCTGGTTAAAGCGCTGGCGGATCGCGCCGCGGGGACGGTGGATGCCTGCCAGAATTACCGGGACGAATTTGCCGGGCATACACCAATGCAGGCTGCGAAGGAGCGGTAAAGTGCTGCAAACATGCCATTCAAAGCTTGTCCTGGCCGCCGGGCCAGGCGTACCCGGAGCTCGCGTCGCTGCCGGCTGTCGTTACAAGTAATGCAAAAAACGTTTTCAACGCTTGCGGGGGCTTGGTGTGACACAATTTGAGATGACCATCGTTGCCCAGGAATACTGGAGTAATGCCATATCCATCGGCGCAATCATAATGACCCTGATGAGCGGCTATCTGGTGGTGGCTTATGTCGCCGCAGTGAATATGACGAGCGCTCAGGTTACCATCGTTAATGTACTGTATTCCGGCCTGATGTTGTTTGACATCGCCTCTTTCGAGAGCTTTGTGTCCAAAGCCGGGTACTGGAGTGCCAGGGCTTACGCCACGCGCACCGTCGAAGCAGAAGCACCCGACACCTATCTCGCCTACGTCGTCACCGGTTTCCTGTTGTTCTGTTTTCTGGCCAGTCTGAAGTTCATGTGGGATGTACGCCATACAGCGGTCGGCGCTCCGCCCGCGCGCCCTGGTGATGAATAAAACAGGCCGCCGCAGCTTGCACGCCCGCGAGTTTAGGCGGCGTCGGGTTGCGCCCGATCGGACAGGTATCCATGCTACCGGCTTTACCCGTCGCCCACGAAGCAGCTCCCGGTTATGTTATATTCGTTTTCCAGATCAACTGAAGCCGAGGATCCCCAGTCATGGAAAATAGCGAGTCGCATCCTGCGCCCACACCGTCAGAACAAGCGAGCCCGGCGCAGGGTGGATCACTGCAGCGAGGTCTCAGCGGTGACTATCAGTTGGTTTTTGGCGACGTACTCAGGGAGGCATGGGCCAGGGTCAGTGGCAACAAGGCCACGGTGTGGACAGCCGTGGTGATGTATGCAGCGGTGCTGTTCTGCGTATCGCTGGTATTTGCCATGCTGCTCGGCCCACCCCCGGTGTCGGTGGAAGGCGTTCCGCCCTCGGTGTCACCGCTGGAACTGGTGCAGCAACTGGTGACCGGTCTACTGATAACGCCGTTGTGGGTGGGTCTGATTTTCGTGGGGGTGGCGATTGCCTCAGACCGACCGGCGAAACCGGCCAGCATCTTTTCCTGGTACGGCCTGGCCCTGAAGCTTTTGTTTACCTACCTGCTGATGGGGTTCATGATAATGTTGGGAACCCTGTTGCTGGTTTTGCCCGGGATATACCTGGCAGTCAGCTACCAACTGGCGCTGCCGCTGGTCGCCGACAAAAACCTCGGTCCCTGGCAGGCACTCGAAACCTCGCGCAAGGCGGTAACCCGCAAGTGGTTTACTTTCTTTGGACTCTGGTTGCTTGCTCTCTTGGCGATTCTGGGATCGACGATTCTGCTGGGCATACCGCTGATCTGGGTTTTGCCCGCCGCCTTGATCGGCCTTGGCATCGTCTACCGCAATGTCTTTGGCGCCGAGCCTGCGACACTTGACATAGTCGCTGGACAGTCGGCTACCCATGTGGGCAGATGAATCTATCGGCTCGCCCGGTCCTACCGATTCGGCACCCTGAGTTTATTGATAGCTGTCGCGAGTGACGACGCCTGTTGCGGTTTTTCGCATGGGGGCGGGGTTGTAGCCAGGCTGGAGCCGGCAGTGCAATGGCGGTAATCGACCAGGACTGCTGGTGAGCAAACCCGCGTTGCACTGCAGTTAACAGTGTTTAAAGTCAACGCGGTGTTGATCCTGGCGCCGACGGCTCACCCGGCGATTGATTTGCCCTTAGAGCCGAGATCGTCGAACGCTTCCTGCAGCCGGGCAACGATGCCTTTTTCGGCCTCACGCAGCAGTTTGCGGGGATCGTACAGCTTCTTGTAGGGAGTGCCGTCGTCGGGGTCGATCTGGTACTCGAAAGCACGATGGTTGGCATCGACAAACTTGCCGATAGCCTGGGAAAAAGCGAACTGGGTGTCGGTGTCGATATTCATCTTGAACACCCCATAGGTCACGGCTTCGGAGATTTGTGCCTTCTCCGACCCGGAACCACCATGGAAAACCAGGTTGAGCGGATTTTTGCCGGTGTTGTGCTGTTTCTCCACCAGGTCCTGGGAGTTCTTCAGAATCTCGGGGCGCAGCTTCACGTTACCGGGCTTGTAAACCCCATGCACGTTGCCAAACGATGCGGCGACGGAGAAGTGTCCGATCGGGGTCAGCTTCTCGTAAGCCTGTAGCACATCCTCGGGCTGGGTATAGAGCTTGGAGTTATCGGCGCTGGCGTCGAGGTCGGAGCCGACACCGTCTTCTTCGCCACCGGTGACGCCCAGCTCTATTTCCAGGCTCATGCCCATCCGGGCCATACGCTCAAGAATGCGGGCGCTTTCACTGAGGTTGAAATCGATGGGCTCCGCCGACAGGTCGAGCATGTGCGAGCTGTACAGCGGCTTGCCGGTAGCTTCGTAGTGCTTTTCGCCCTCGTCGAGCATCGCCTCGACCCAGGGGATGAGCCCCTTGTTAGCGTGGTCGGTGTGCATGACGACGCAAATGCCGTACTCCCTGGCGAGCAGGTGTGCGTGCTTGGCCGCCGCTACCGCCCCCAATACCTTCGCGCGAAAGCCGTCCGGCATGCCCTGGCCCGCGTAAAACTGCGCCCCGCCGTTGGACAGCTGGATAATCACGTCTGACTTCGCCTCTGCCGCAGCCTCAAGAACCGCATTCAGGGTGTTGGTGCTGGTAACATTGACGGCCGGAAAAGCATACCCGCCGGCTTTTGCCGCCGCAATCAGGGCCTTGTATTCGTCGCCGGTGACGACTCCGGGGCTAAGCTTGGTCATGTGATACTCCTCATTTGTTATCAGGTGATTTCAACCTGGAAAGCATAAAGCACGCCCTCACTGAAGTCGACAGGTCCGGGCGCCCGCCGCAGGACTCTCGCCGATTTTGATCGGGCCCTTGCGCCGATTGTGGCGCAACAGTGTTGCCAGCTTGTTACAGGCTGGCTACTGCACAGCTGAGCAAGCGCAGTCGGTCCCGCTAGAAGTACAATTCAAGGTTGGTATGGAAAACCGGGCCGTTGCCGCCGACAACAAAGGGGACGCTTGAATAACCGACGGGAGAGTTGCGCAGGTAGAGGAGCTCCGCATTCCAACGCAGTAGTCGGGTTTTAAAAGGAAACCAGTTGACGCCGACCGCAGCGTCCCAGGGGTCGCCATATTCGCCGAAGACATAGGAGCCGGCCAGATAGGCCTGCAATGTTCGGGGAATGACCATCAACGAGGGCTGCAGTTGAAACCCGTGGTCGAACATGCTGCTCTCGGGGACCTCACCCTCGGTGTCAAAATCATCCACCACGCGGAAGTAATATTCCCCCTCCAGCGCAAACCCCCGGTACTTCATGCCGGCGTCGATGGAGACCATCTTGTAGGTCGCCTTGTTGACCCGACCGGCCGTTCCAAATACCCCGGGTTCAAACAGCAGGTTGCCGTCGGAGAGGCGAAGCTGGGTATTCTGAATGTCGTCTGTTCCGGGCTGGCTCTGGCGGTCTTCACGGCTGTAGGTGGCATTGATGCCAAACAGGGTCGCGACCCGGTCGTGCATCTCGAAATCGCCGTAACCTGCATTGGGGCTGAACTCGCCGGTGGTGGGCATCCACCAGATGGCTCCGGAAAAGGTGTTCAGGCCGTCATCGAGTTCATTGGCGCTGACCCCGAGCTGGCTGAGATTATTGCCGAGCATCACCTTGTAGGCGAGGCTTTCACTGAACTCGCCGCCGAGCCAAATGCCGGTGGTATAGCTGGGACGGAAAAACTCGTCTGCCAGGGGGCGGGTATCGACCTTGTTCCAGTAGGGGAAGCTGCCCCGCAAACTGCGGGTGCCGGGCAGGGCACCAATACCCGCACCCAGGGTGGCATGCTCATTGAATGTGTAATTGAGGCTGCCGGCCACCACCACCTGCGCGCCCTCGCCCTGGTTGGTATTGGCTGTCCAGACGTAAAGTACGTAACGAAAATCGGGATCGTAAACCCAGCCCTTGAAGTAGAGATTGACCTTGTTGAGCTGGATGTCGTTGCGCAGGTCCAACTCCCGGGTGCGACCAAAGGAATCGGTGTAGGTGTCGTCGAGCCCCTGCTGGTTGAGGTAGCGAACGTAGGCCCAGGCGCTGAAATTGAGGTCGCCCCGGGGGGTATTGGCGAGTTTGAAGCCGCGCCCGCCTTCCTGGAAAATGCTGAAATAGCTGTCGGTTTCCTGCCGTTCTGCGCTGGGGCTTTCATCCGGCTGCGCCTTCGAGACCGCCGCGACGGGGGTGTCGATGGTTTCGCTGGTGGTATCGCCAGTGGGCTGTTCGATACCGAGGGTGGATTCCAGTTCCCGGATACGGGCGTCCTTCTCCCGGACCTGCGCTTCCAGCATGGACTGATTCTCCTCCAGCCGTTGCAAGCGCTCAAGGATGGCGGCAGTGGCGTCAGCATCTGCCCGGGCTGGAGCTGTTGACAGGAGTGCGACCGCAAGCACCAAGAGACCGCTATGCACCTGCCTCAGGAAATGTTGCATATCAAAGCCTCTTGCAGGAATGTGCACCTGCTGTCGTCGGTCGCACCTCGCCGCAGCAGCGCTATTGATGGCGGAAGTAAGCCGCGCATCCCCTCCAGCGAGGATAAAACGCCTGATGGCCGAAATCCAGTGCTAACGGGGGTGCCTCGCGGCTATTTTCCAGCTTCCTCTATCGCCACCCCGGGTCAGGGCACTGCGGTTTGCGACCGGCCTTGCCCTGGTGGCCCCGCTTGCACTTAAATAACGGCAGCATACAACGCGAGGAAAGCGCCGTCGTGAGTTCCGTCATCACTACCCTCGATCTGATCGGCGTGGCCGTTTTCGTTATCAGTGGCGCCCTGGCCGCAGCCGAGAAACAGCTGGATATCCTCGCTTTATTTTATTTGGCACCATCACCGGAATCGGTGGTGGCACCTTGCGCGACCTGCTATTGAACACCGACCAGGTGTTCTGGATCAATGATACCCGCTACCTGTGGGTATGTTTGGCAACGGCCATAGCGACATGGTTTCTTGCGCCTCTGTTCCAGTCTTTGAGAACCATATTGCTGTGGGCGGATGCACTCATCGCTCTGCCCGGTGCGGTGCTCTGTGCCTTTGCCCTGGGTGCCCTGGCGATTGTAGCTGGCCTGCAATTGCCCAAACATGGTAGACCGTGAGCGCTCAGCGAGAGTGGTTTTGAGCTGCAGCCCTCACCGGGACCCCGTTGCGCCTTATCGCTTCAGGCTGGTGGTGGGGTGGGGCACCCGGCAAGGTGTATCGCTCTCGTGAGAAACAGCGGGAGAGAGGCTATTCGGCCAATCTGGCAGGCTGAATAGCCGCTTTTCTTTCGGCCGTTTTGAACACTGAGACTGTCAGCGCCATGCCCGCGATAAACAGCATGTGCAGCATCCAGGTGATACCGAACTGATAGATGGAGAAAAACATCAGTGAAAATATCATGCTCCACATCCAGCCGAGAGCCTGCATAACAACATGCTGCGAGGCAAGGTCCAGGTGGCGGAGGGGATTGCGTTCACTGTTCATAACAGCGTCCCAACTGTCTACGATAAACTTTTTCATTGTTGTGGTCCTTCATTATGAGGTCGAGAATTGTACGGCGCTTGCGCCATAACGGACCTCACTTCCTGCACAAGGTTTGGCAGCGGGCGATCTGGGTTTGGAGACTTGATGGATGGGGCGGACAGGCAACTAATTTCTCAGTCGTGGCCCAACGGCTTTCGCAGCGTGCAATGTGCCGTTAAGCCAGATAGGGTTCCAGGCTGCATTGGCAGATGTCGCTTACTATCGAGAGAAATCGTAATCTGTCCGGAGGCAGGGGCGAGGCGAGAGTTATGCTGCTCTTCGGGCACGCCGCTCCTTGTGCTAGAAGGCCAGCACAAGTGACAAGCCGGGCTTAGGCCTGACCGCCGGAGACGGATGAGTTGTAACAGGGTTTGGGCCGCCGCGCGGGGTGCAAAGAATTCTCTAAGGATCGGCGACGACTACGCCTCGCTGTCAAGCTTCCAGATGCAGCGAGAAAAGTTGCTGAACTCATCGAAGTGCACCGCGCTGCCGTCCACCTTGTCTGCGCCCTTGCGCGAGTTTTCCTGCCTGGCCGCATTGTCTTTTATGAGTTTGTCAAAGTTCCAATTTTCGATAAGTTCTTTCATGGCTTGCCTCCAAATGTTGTATTCAGTTTATGCTACGGGGTGGAATAAAAAATAGATTCAGGTCACATCGTTAAGTAAAGGTATCGCCTTGGGCTCCCGGTGGGTCCTGGCAACACAGCTTGGGCAGCGCCCTGCGGGAGTCGACTTCTGCGATGCTGCACTTTATGCTTTCCCCTAACCCTAATCGTGCGCTTGAGAACTGACCCTGTCATGCAAGAATTGATAAAGACATGCAAAACAAGCATTGATCTCACTAAAAAATCTGATCTCGACGGTCTATTCCTCCGTGTTGAAGAACTGAGACAGTATCGCGTCGCTAAAGTTCGAGAGGCAGCACTGGCGGTGGAAGCTCCACTGGAATTAAAGGTGGGATACAAGCTGCTTCAGTCGAAGCTGTGGGTCGAGCAAAACCGGCAGCCGGCCAAAATCGGTATCGCCTTTGCCATGTGGGGGGAGCAAAATCGTTTGCTCCCCAATTCTACAGCCAACCCCAACGTTGAACTTGCTGCGGGTAAAAATCGAGCAACTCAACTGGCTGTTCCGGGATTCGCCCCTCGACTGGCATCTTTACGCCGTTGATGATGGCTGCCCCCATGGCAGCGGACGAATCGCTGACGAGATCATGGCGGATCATCCTGATCGAGGCAGCGTCACAGTTTCGTTTTTAGCGGATGCGGTTCCTGTAGAAAAAGGGCCGCTGGCAAACCTGCAATCTGCGGATGACTCACGCAAGGGCGGTGCGGTTATCTATGGTGCCCGGCAGGCACTGGACGACGGCGTGCAATGCTTTGTTTACACCGATGCGGACAACTCGGTGCATCTGGGTCAATTGGGCCTGCTGCTCAAGCCGTACCTGGATGACGGTTTCGAGGTGGTACTGGGCAACCGCAAAGACCCTGAGTCGGTACTGGTTAAACAGGAAAGCCGCTGGGGGATTGGCATAAAAGTGCTGCGCCACATGCAGCGCATGATCGGGGTGAGCATCTTTTCCAGGGGTATTCTGGATTCGCAGGCGGCGTTCAAACTTTACGACCGTGCTATTCTGGAGCAGATCCTGCAGGCGCCGTCGGTTTATGATTTCTCATTCGACAGCGACTGGATTGCTTGCGCGCTGGCCAATGATGTCCCCTTTGCCAGGGTGCCGTTTGCCTTCATCGATTCTTTTGCGGAGTCGGCGAGTATCGTGCAGGGGCCGATGACAACCTGGGAGACCTTGCTGAAGGGACTGGCTACGTCGGTAAAGGCGAGAGACATTCCCTACCATACCGGGATGGCGGAGGTTCTCGATCGCCAGATCACAAGCCCTGAGGATCTCGATGCCCTGATCAATGAGTTGCCTGCGCAACTGGATCGCGCGACGGATGCGCAACTGGGCGACCCGGCCGTCATGTCGCCAGCAGAACTCGAGGCGAGGATCATCAAGACCAAGGCCAGGTCTTCGGCCTGAACTGGCCCGCTTCCCCGGGGGTTACCGGCTGGCGGGGCTGACCCGGATCAACTTGCCACCCTCGCCGTCCGTCAACAGGTAGAGCTGCCCGTCGAGACCCACGCGGACGTCGCGAATGCGGGCATCCAGTTCCTTGAACAAAGATTCCTCGCCAACGACCTTGCCGTCTTCCAGATCCACCCGCCTGACTTCCCTGTCCACCAGCGCGCCAAGCAACAGGTCACCCCGCCATTGCGGGAAGGCGTCGGCGTTATACCAGGCCATACCCGAGGGAGCGATGCTGGGCACCCAGTAGTGCAATGGCTGCTCCATACCAGCGGCGGTGGTGAAGGGTGAGACGCGGGCGCCGCTGTAGTCGATGCCATAGGTAATGGCGGGCCAGCCATAGTTCTGCCCGGGCCTGATTACGTTGATCTCGTCCCCGCCCCGGGGGCCGTGTTCGTGCAGGTAGACCGCTCCCGAGTCGGCATCGTGCACCAGCCCCTGGGGGTTGCGATGTCCGTAGGTCCAGATGCGCTGGCCCGGGCCGGCGCTGAACGGGTTGTTCGCCGGCACGCTGCCATCGTCGTTGATGCGCAGGATCTTGCCCATTTCGCTGTCAAGGTCCTGCGCCGACTCGCGATAGTCGAAACCCTCTCCGGTTGCCAGCAGCAGACTACCGTCGGGCAGGAACAGCATCTTGCCACCGTAGTGCTGCGGCGTGTCTTTCAGCGGGCTTACCAGTAAAATCTGCTCGCTATTTTCCAGCCGTGAGTCGGCGAGGGTAGCCCGGGTAATCGCCGTGCCGTTGGCAGTGGGCGTGCCGTGGGCATAGGACAGGTAAATCATCCGGTTACTGGCGAATTGCGGGTGCAACACCACGTCCAGCAGACCTCCTTGACCCGCGAAGTAGCTGGGTGGAACGCCCGCTATCGACATACGCTGGCCGTCTGCCGTCAGGTGCAGCAACTCACCGGTACGTTGGGTCACCAGAAAGCTCCGGTCCGGCAGTTGCGCCACCGACCAGGGATGATCGAGATCATCGGCTACCGTCGTCAGGGTGTAATCGGCCGCTGTGGCCAGTGCCGACATGACGCTGGCACAGGCCAGCAGCGCCAGGCCGGTGAGGCGCAGCGTTGCGCGATGTGTCGACTGCTGCTGCATTGGGTTTTCCTTTGCCGTGGGTTCGGTCATTATACGCGGGTAGGTAAACAGGGATAGAAGCCGATGTTCAGAATCTTAAAAGCCTTCCTGCCCGCACTGCTGGTCACCTATCTGCTGGCCAGTGTTTTTGCCACCCAGGCGAACCTGGCCCGGGTGCAAGCCATGGGCCTGGATGTCGACCTGGGTACCCGCGTGTCCACTACCGTGCAGGATATCATCGGCATGGCCTCCAGTTACCTGGTATTGATCGGCGTTGCGTTGCTTGTCGCACTGCCCGTGGCCGGCTGGCTGGCCCGGCGCTTTCCGGGGCAGAGATTCCTGCTGTTCGTACTGGCGGGATTTCTTTCCATCGCCGTTCTGCACCTGGCCATGCAAAGCGCACTGGGTATTCATGTGATCCCGGCAACGCGCTCCCTGCCGGGATACCTGGGTCAGTGCCTCGCCGGCGCCCTCGGCGCTTACCTTTACGTCAGGCTTGCCAGGCCTGGCTAGCCGTCTGCCGCAGGGCATGATCCCGGTCGTTCCGAGGGCAGTCTTTAGCGGGTCGCCATCGGGGCTGCCACCAGCGCCGCGGCTTGCCTGGCGCTGGCTCGTTGGTATTGCGGTCGCGCTCCATCCCCTTGAATGACCGTTTGCGACAGTGGCGATTGCAGAACTGGCCATTGCCCGCGCAGCAGGTTGTTCGCCTGCTCGCCCTCGAAAGCAAGGTAACTGTATCGCCCGTAATGGGGTAGCTTGCGTCCCAGGGCCCTCACCGCGCCGGGGGATTGTGCGGCTAGCCAGCCGAGCGCATGCTGTGGGGCGCCGGCAGGACGCGCCATTACCACCACCGCATTCGCGTCGCTGAGCAATGATTGCCCGGCGATGGTCACACCATCGGCTTCGTCACTGTATGCGTAGTCCGCAACGCGTGCTGCGAAGCTTTCCCGCAAGGCGTTCTGCCAACCGAGCAGCCAGATGCTGCGATCCGGGGGAAGGGCGCTGATCTGTGCATCGGTTACGATGCTGACATCCCCGGCCTGTCCCCGGCGCCAGCTTTCGGCGAGGTCCCGGTACGCGCTTTTCATGGCGGTAGACGCCGCGTCAGGCAGCACAACCAGCAATTGTCCCGCGCCCAGCGCCTGGCTGATCGACGGTGGCGTCTCGGCGGGATGCAAACGGCGAAACAGGTCGAACTGCGGATCGACATCCAGGTGCAATGGTCGCGCGGGCAGGGCCAGCTCAAACCGCTGGTTTGCGCCTTCGATGGGCACACTGGTCTGCCAGGCCTCGTCTTCTCCCTGGAGTGTAATAGCCAGGGGTAATCGCAGCGAGTAGGGCTCTCCCGGCTGGGACTGTTGCACGGTAAAGGCCAATTGAAAACCGCGCTCGTCACGGTCACTGCTTACCTTGAGCAAATCAAGCTGTGGCGCCCCGGTTCGCTCAACCCACTGGCGGAACATGGGCTGCAGATCCTCACTCGAGACCGCGCTGAAGGCTTCCTCGAGCGCGGCGAATCCAACCCTGCGGAAGCGGTTGTCCTGGTAAAAGCGGCGCAAGCCCCTGACGAAGGTTTCGTCGCCCAGGGACCGCCGCAGCATATGAAACATCATCGACGTCTTGCCGTAACCCACCGCCTGGGTGGGGGCGTTGTGCCGCCCCCTGAACTGCGTTAGCGGGAAGTCATGCTGCTGGCTGACGTAGTCGGCATATTTCTGCAAGGTGTCACGCCGGTACCGGGCGCCGAGCCCCTGCTGCTCGGCCAGCAGATGATCTGCCAGGTAGCTGGTCAGGCCCTCGGCCCAGTTTCCGCTGGCATAATCGGTGTACACGCCGTTGCCCCACCAGTTGTGCAGAATCTCATGTGGGTAAGAGGAATGCAGTATGAACGGCAGGCGGATGACCCGGGAACCCAGCAGAGTGAAGGAGGGCATCCCGTACCCGGTTTCGCGAACGTTCTCAACCAGCGCAAATTTACTGTAGGGATAGTCACCGAGTAATGCCTCGTACAGCGCCACATAGTGATGGGTCGCTGCCAGGTACTGGCTGGCCAGCGCCTGATCGGGCTGGCGCAGCAATGCCATTGCTGTGAGGCCGTTGCGGGTATCGCTGTACTCGGTGAAGGGCCCCGCCACCAGGTAGATTTGCTCCTGCGGGGTGGCGCTATGCCAGTGTTGCCGGCGGCTGCTTCGTTCGCTGCCGACTGGCTCTGGTCGAGTGCCCTGGCTCATCGCCGACCACCCATCCGGCAGGAGCAGGCTGAGATCGAAGGTCAGCAAGTTCTCGGGGAATGCCGGGTACCAGTAATCTGCCCCCGACAGAAATACGCTGTCGATGGGCGCACCCTGCTGGTCGAGCTGAATCCGGTAGCTCAACGTGAAGGATCGTTCGCCGGGCGCTGGCGTAACCCGGTAGCGAGTTACGGCATCATCCCTTGCTGACAGCTGCTCGAGCCGGGTGCCGGGACTCGCCAGCGTTGGCCACGAATCGCTGCGCAGCGCGAATGACCACGATTCGGGGCCGCCTGGCGGAAGCGTTACGCGGCTGGTGACAGCCAGGGTTGCGTCCTCCGCCGAGAGCGTTGCCAGTATTTCATGGTGTGGCAAGTCCGGGTGTGGGCGGGCCTGCAGGGCCTGAGCCGCGCTGGCGAGCGCCAGCCAGGTGAGGAAGACAAGCAGGCGGCTAGCGCAGGGTAATTGCATGGGTGAGGGAGATCTGCCCGGAGTCCTGCTGTCGAGCGACTTCAATCTCGATAATGTCACCCGGGCGTTTGTCCCGCAGCGCCAGGCGCAGGTCGGCAATTGCCCTGACCGGTGCCTTGTCGATGTTGACGATGCGGTCGCCGGGGAGAAGGCTCTTTTCCGAACACTCGGTGCCTTCGTTGCAGGCGAGAACGTTTACCCCGTCACTATCTTCCTCGAGGGCAATGCCGATGCGGCCGGCGGGAGCCAGTGCCTGCTGTTCCGGCATCAGCAGGTAGTCGGCCAGGCCTGCTTCGATGGGACCGCTCCAGCTGTTGAGGATCGCAGCGGTGGCCATCGGCAGGCGGCGCTGCAGGCGTCCCGGTACGGTGTCGCCCCAGGCCACATGCTGATTGCCCGCCAGTATAACCATCTGGTATTCGGGGTTCTGGGCCAGGAAGCGGGCAGCCCGATCAGCCATACCCTCGTCCCACAGTAGTTGCGCGTCCACGAAGTAGTCGAAGTTTTCTTCCTCCGAACCCTTGTGCAGGGCGAATATCGGCTCAAGCCGGCGGCGATACGCGTCACTCGGGGGTTCGATTTGTTCCGGTAATTCGCGCTTTAACGCCGGGGGCAAATTGGCGATGCCGTCCTGCGCCACCTTGCGGGTGAGCTCCCGGGGCACGTTGAGCGCGATAACCGGCAGGCCGTGCTCACGGGCATAGCGCAGAATGGGGGCGACCAGCCGGTAGTCCACGCCCCAGCGCTGGTAATATTCAGTTTGCCTCAGCATTTGTTCCTCGCCGATCCGCCCCGCCAGGTAGTCATCCAGCACTGCCTGGAATGGCTGCTGGAAGGCCTCCATTCCCACCGCCAGTTGGGGATTGAGCCCATGCAAGCGGCGCAGGAACTCGAGCTGGATCAGGCTGTGGTCGTAGCGATCATGCTGCTCGCCGATAAAAACGGCACGCTTGGTGGCCAGGGCAGGTACCAGGGAGGCAATGGTTGGCTGTGCGTCCAAGGCTATGACGGTCGTTTGTGCAATGGCATCGCTACCATCGCCGGCGGCGTTCTCCTGCGCAGGCCCTGGGGCTGGGCGAGCCAGCACCACGGGTGCCCCCGCCAGGCTCAATACCAGAAAGCATCTGCACCCAAGGCGGATACACCAATTTGTTTTTGCCATATTCATGCCAACAATACGTGGGCCAAGGGATGTCTGGATTCGTGCACGGGTCGCAGCGTGCCCGGGGTCGCATACCAGGGTCGGGGCTCAATTGAGGGTATCCCACCACAAGCCTTGATGCAGATCAAGTTGACCCGCCACGGAGAGTGTCAACCTAAGGCACCTCTGATTAATTAGGTGACGCACCAACAGTAGGCGCTCTAAGCGAAGCCCCGTAGGGCGGGCCTCTGGCGCCCATTGGACAAGGGGGCGGCCATCCGCTTGCGCCACTCGTCAAGGACAACCAGCCTTGACCTTCGCGGCGCGCCTTGTTAATGAACGCCAGAGGCTCCGCTGAAGCATTACCGAATTGATCAGAGTTGCCCTAAGTCTGAGCCGAAGGATTCGCCGGTGCGTTGCGTGTTACCCGATGGGAGGGGCCGATGGACAATATCATAACGATTATCCTGATCTGCGGAGGCATTTCCCTGGCCCTCAACGTGGTGTTGAAGAAAGTGCAGGTGGAGTCGGTAATCGGGTACATCCTCACTGGTGTGATCGTGGGCTACATCTTTGATCTGCAACAGTCTGACAGCCTGGGTACGATTGCGGAGTTTGGCATTGTCTTCCTGATGTTCACCATCGGCATCGAGTTCTCGCCGGAGAAGCTGCGCCTGATGAAAAAGGAGGTGTTTCTTTTCGGGCCGTTGCAGGTGGCGATTACCGCCCTGGTTTTTTTCGCCATCGGGCATTGGCTGGTAGGGCTTGAGCCGAGGGTCAACCTGATTGTCTGTCTCGCACTGTCGCTTTCTTCCACCGCGATCGTGCTTAACCTGCTGACCAAGAGTCGCAAGATCAGCGGGCGTTACGGTCGCAACTCGGTGGGTATTCTGCTGTTCCAGGATATCGCGGTGATCCCCATCCTGTTGATGGTGGCGATTCTGGCGAAAAGCCAGCAGAGTGTTACATCACTGCTGCTGGAAGTGGCGTACGGCGGCATAGTGGTGTTTCTGTTGTTGTTTGTTGGTGGGCGCTTTGTCACTCCTTTCGCGCTTAAGCATGTGATCGGCGCCCGCTCCCATGAACTGTTCGTCGGCGGGATACTGGTATTCGTGGTCGGCGCTGCACAGCTTGCCCACTACCTGGGTTTTACCTATTCCCTGGGGGCATTTCTGGCCGGACTGGTTATCGCGGAAACCCAGTACCGGCACCAGGTGGTGGCCGACATGATTCCGTTCCGGGATATCCTGCTCGGGGTTTTCTTTATCACCGTAGGGATACAGGTAGATCCGCTGTTCGTCGCCTCTAACTTCCTCACTATCGTGGCCGTGACACTGGCTCTGTTGCTGGTCAAGAGCGTGGTGCTGTTCGCCATCATGCGGGTTTTCAACGGCACCCGGACCTCGCTGAAAACGGCTCTGCTGTTGTCCCAGTGCGGTGAATTTTCTTTCGTGGTGTTTGAAACTGCGCAGTACAACAACCTGTTCATGGATCCAGAGCGGGCGCAGATACTGATAATGGCCATCGTGATGACCATGATGCTGACGCCCTTCGTGTTTCGCTACCGTGATCCCATCGTCTCGCGAATCTCTAGCAGCGTGGGCCTGGCCGTTGACAATGGTAGTGATGAAATTGAACTGGAGGTCACTGAACGTTACGTCGTGATATGCGGTTACGGTATGCTCGGGCAGCGGGTCGGTGTTCACCTCGATGCGCAGGGGATACCCTTCATCGCGGTTGAACACGACGGCAGCGCCTTTCGCATTTGGCGTGAGCGGGGCGCGCCGGTGTTGTTCGGCAATGCCGCCAGCCGCCAGTTCCTGGAGAAGATCCACATCGATAATGCCCGCGCCGTGGTAATTGCCATCAGCAACGAAGCACGCGTCCTGCTGGTGGCACATTCGGTGCGGTCGATCACGCCCGATGTGCCGATCATGGTCTGTGCCGCCAATGTGCAATTGGGGCGGGAGCTGAGCGATATCGGCGTCTACGAGCCGATCGACAGTGTGGAGCAGGCGGCGAATGCGCTGGTGCAAAGGCTGGTTGGCCTGGAGCTGACGCCGGGCGATGCGCGCTCCCCCGGTTAGCCCTGGGGGCTTGTTAGCGGCGCCCCGGTTTTTTTCCGGCCATCCGATCTGTGCTGCGGCCTTGGTTGGTGCTGCAAGTCGCAGGTCGGGCTTTACTCCGACGCGCCAATGGGAAACAATCCGTGCAAGCCAACCAGGGAAAAACCAAAAATGTCAGCAAAAGCTTTTGCTTCTCTTATTTACCTGGCGCTAATTGTGACCGCGCTTATGAACACCGGGACCCCGATCGCCCACTGGATAGGGTGGTTGTTTCTGGCCCTGTTGCTGGCACACCTTATCGAGTTCGTGCTAAAAAAAGATGTTATGCAGGCAGCTGGCGGCTCGATGGGCAATCATTTTATCCAGACCATGTTGTTTGGTTTTGTTCACTGGAAGCCACTGCAGCGTAAGGCCTGAGTGGCATAGGCATTTCGGTACTGGCCGGTTGCGCCAGGGGAGTGCGTTATTCGATTCTCCAGAAGCCCTGGCTGATCGGGTTGCGCGGCCGCCAGGTGAATACGTAGCGGTTGTCATCGTCGAAGGGATGATGGTTCGCCGCGTACAGGTATTCGCGCTGGCCGGTATTGAAGATCCGCATTCCCCTGGCGCCCCTGTCTTCTATTTGCCAGTGATCGTTGTTCACGGGGCTACCCCGGCGCCAGGTAAATACCTGCCGGCGGTCCTCATCCAGGGGCTGGTAGTTTGCTGCATACAGGTATTCAAGCTGGTGGGTATTGAAGATCCTTACACTGCCCATGCTTGCGGGTTCCAGGCGCCAGGCGGCGCCGGTGACGGTGACGCCACCCCGCCAGGTAAATACGCGCCGGCGGTCCCTGTCGAAGGTATGAGTCTCTGCGGCATAGAGGAATTCATTGTGCATGAGGTTATAGATGGTGACTTCTGGCCCAACGACAGCGTCGATATCGAGGGTCGCGTCAAGCTCGGCCCAAAGCGCGTTGTGGCCGGCAGTCGTGTCTTTGGTCTCGTAACTTCCGGTTGCTGGCATTTGGAAAGAACTGCACACATAATCGGTATTGTCGCTGTAGCAGCTCAGCCCCTGTAGCAGCGTTTCGCCCCCGCTGGCGCCGGTGATATTGAAGTCGCCGGCAAACACCAGGTTCGACGCCTCTCCCAGATTGCGTATTTCCCTTTTTTTACAGGCCCAGTTTACGAATTTTGCCAGACCTTCCTTTTCGAATTCCCAGTCGTTTCTCTGCCAATTGAATGTGTTGTGGTAGTGGAACAGGTTGATGCTGCGGGACGGAGTCACCTTTAGCACCACATGCTGGGCGTTTCTTCGCCACTGGTCGCCGCCGGGGTCAGTCTGGATCAGCGTCCGGTCGGTGGATTCAAAGGGGACCTGCGACAGTATCATCAGGCTTTTTTGCTGTTTGCTGCCCCGGGTGGTCTCGTTAGTAGTGGTATAGACATAGGGGTAGTCACGAAACTGGTTGCGGATCAGTGTCACGTTGTCCACTTCCTGCAGGCAGATGACCTGCTCGCCCTGCAGGCAATGCCGGAACAGTTGCGCGCCGGAGAGTTCATTGCCTTTCAAGTTGAGCGAGGCGATACGGAGCCGGGGTGAAGACATGTGACCTCCTGGGATCGGGCGGCGTTTTTCTTATCTCGGGATGAACGGGCTGTTGTTATTGGTTTATCCAGCTTCATGGCGAGCGGCGGTGCGTTGCGGTGTTTCGCCACCGACACAGCATTGGTTTTTGCTATCGATCAGGCCAAGATAATGCATTTTTTTGCGCGCAGGAACAAGGGAACCACAGCGCCAACGGTGTGACCATGGGCAGTCGCGTGTTGCCAAACGGGCGATGTCATTGCACCGATTAACGAGTTAACGTCGCCACCCCTGTACCGAATACTCTGCTACCAGGGCAATTTCACCACGGGAGAAATTTGCAGGCGCAACAGGTGTTGGGGGCCAAAGTCGTCGGGGGATTCAACGTAATACCAGTATTGCAGGCCGAATCTCACAGGCCGCCCGCCAAGTAGCGCCAGCTTTGATACCCCGATGCCAATGGGAAACCTCAGTTCATTGCCGCTGCTGGCTTCATGGTTATAGGTAAAAACCGGGTTGGCGCCGAATACCCAGCCGTCCTTCATGAACAGCGAGTAGAAATACTGGCCGCCGGTAATGCTGGTATCAAAATCGTCTTCCCCAGCTACATCCCACTGATGGTTGAGAAGCAACCCCAGTACCCCCCATTTTTTTTGTACCGCCATCAAGGCCGCCGGCCCCAGCAACCATTGGTCAAGGCCGGCGGCATCATCGGTTGCAGTGGGTATGGACCCGGCAACACCACCGCCGTATACAAAGCCACCGGCGGTAGAGTTGAAAACAGAGACATCGTAGGAAATGTCACCAAGCTCCCAGTCCAGCGTGTCCAGGCCATCGGCAGACGGCACATCCTGTTTGACGATTATTGGAATCAATGGCCGCACGAAAAGATTGGCGGTTTTGCTTAACGGGTAGGGCAAACTGGGCTGGAAGGTGATCCTCTGGCTGCTGGCATCACCGGCGTCGGGCAGGTCACCGTCAAAAGTGGTGTAATCGAAAAAAGTATTCATCGTGCCCATGGTGGAATTGGGGTTGGAAAGCTCCGCAGCTATCTCTGAAGCTGATGGCGAAGCCATGCTGCCAGCCTCCGTTGCAATAGCCGTGGACAGCGCTATGGTCTTATCATCTACCACCCGGAATACGTTGATGTCTCCGGTCTTGGCGTCGATAGACCGGTACTGGGTGGGATCGTCAATGTTCTGCTCGAAAGTAACGCATCCGGAATCCCTTGAGATGTCGGATGAGTAGCAGGCTTTGTCATCACTAACGACCTTCCATTCGCGGGGAAACACGGTGTTCCCAATGGTCAGTGCGCCTTTTCCGTTCTCGTCGTAGGTAGCAGTTGCCCTCCCGCCATCTTCGGTGGTGTATTCAACACTGACGCCGCTAAAAAGCTTTTTGAGTTGCCCAGGCTTGTCAATCGGTACCCAGGTTTCAGCCCACAAGGAACTGCTGCCCAGCATTACGCTTGCTATGAGGATAGGTTTTATAGGCATAGTGGCGAAAATCACGGCTGGAAGAACGACGAAGACTTTCATTTTTATTCTCCAGATCATTCATTTCGAGAAAGAATAAGCTAACGATACCATTGTCATTAGTAAAGCGCAGAAGAAGGCGTTTTTTGAATCAAGTTCGCTCCTCACGGTATCGACGAATTCACCCCGGAGCGGCGCACTGACAGGCATTATCAAGCTCAAGACCGATACAGAAGCGTTGATTCACAACAGCTTTGGAAGACGAGCCGCAACCGCCACACTGCTACTAGAACAGCTGTTCAAGCAACCGATATCGAGCGTTGATCAGGCGGCGACGATCTGCGGCTTGAATTATCGTCCGGCCAATGAGCTGATAGCTTTGATGTGCGAGCACAAGATCCTGAGAGAGATCACAGGGCAAAGTCGCAACAGACTATTTGCGTTTGAACCGTATATGGAATTGTTTAATCTCAAATGATCACACCCTGCCAAACCCAATACTTCGCCTGGCAACTCACCCGCCGCCTGTAACCCACTGTGTGTGGGATGGCATTATCAATCGGGTACAGATGAATGCCCATCCCCCGTTAATTGGGTAGAGCCCGCAAATCTCCCGCGTACTTTGCTGGGGAAGTTGTCGTTATCAGCAACGATGCGGAGATTAACGAATCTATTCTCCGCAATCTAGGCGGACTTTACTCTTGACTTTGCGGAGAATGGCGGCCATATTATCCGCATATTGTGCGGAGATAAGATGTATATCTGGAGCAGAAAAGGGTGGCCCAAATTTACCTGGGATAACGACGCCCTGGCCAGACTTCTCGCCCACGTTTCGCGCGAGCAGGGCCGCCTGCTGGGAAAAATGGAAGGGCTGGGGTTCGATTTGCGCGATGAGGCCCACCTGCAAACCCTGACGGAAGAGGTCGTCAAATCCAGCGAGATCGAGGGCGAGACGCTGGAACGAGAGCAGGTTCGCTCTTCCATCGCCAGGCAGCTCGGGATGGATGTTGCCGGCCTTGTTCCATCAGACCGAAACATCGATGGTATTGTCGAAATGATGCTGGACGCGACCGGCAACTCCGCGGCTCCCCTCACCGAAGACCGACTTTTTGGCTGGCATGCTGCCCTTTTCCCTGCAGGGCGCAGCGGGATGCACAAAATTCTGGTCGGCCAGTGGCGCAAGGACAGCGGTGGTCCCATGCAAGTCGTCTCGGGCGCGATAGGGCGACAAAAAGTCCATTACGAAGCCCCTCCTGCAGATCGTCTGCCGGAGGAAATGGCAAGATTCGTGGCGTGGTTCGAGGCCCCCGGCGATCTCGATCCGCTGGTGATCGCCGGCCTGGCACATCTGCATTTTGTGACCATCCACCCCTTTGACGATGGCAATGGCCGTATCGCGCGAGCCATTGCCGATATGGCGCTGGCGCGCGCGGACGGATCGGCGCAGCGTTTTTACAGCATGTCGGCCCGAATCGGCATCGAACGCAACGATTACTACACCCTGCTGGAGCGCACCCAAAAAGGTGAACTCGACGTAACGCCCTGGCTCACCTGGTTTCTGCAGTGCCTCTACCGGGCAATTGAAGGCGCACAGGAAAAACTTGCCGCTGTTATGAATAAGGCGCGGTTCTGGGAACAGTTTGCCAAGGAACCCCTGAACGAACGCCAGATCAAAGTGCTGAACCGAGTCCTGGATGGATTTGAAGGAAAACTAACAACTTCCAAGTGGGCGAAACTCGCAAAATGCTCCCAGGATACCGCCTACCGGGATATTCTCGATCTCATAGACCGTGGCGCGCTCAGGAAAGCCCCCGGCGGTGGGCGAAGTACCAGCTACTCCTTGGCTTAGGGTTGAAACGCGGTGCGCATAACATGGGGGTGCACCCTGAAAAATATGGTAGCTACGGGTGGACTTGACGCTCCGACGCATCGGCCACCGACCCCAGCATTATGAATGCTGGCAATCGAAGCCGATCCGCCACGTCATGCCAGGTAAGGGACGGGTCCATGATGTCGGGGCCTAAGCGAGCCAGGAAAGGGTGCTGCGCTAATTCCTCGGTTGGCCAGACACTGATGTCAGAAGCGCTGCAGAGGATGGCGCTGTGATACTCGGTCTGCAGCAGTAAGCGCAGCGATCGCCTGCTCATGGGAAGTTGGTGACCCCTGATGACCCGCCATTTCCCGTAGAGCTGGTTGTGCGAATAAATCGAGTAGCCATGGTCGAAGTGGGTCAGCATGGCTTTGCCCCGGGTTTCTACTTTGGTCACTGTGTGCCTGCCCAGCAGGTTTCCATAGTGTTGGAGTTTCGGGTTACCAAATTGCACGGTGTCTGCCGTGTGGCCCTCCAGCACCCTGGCGATGGCATCTGCAGCTCGACGGATCTCTGGCCCCTCGGGCATGTTCCTCGTCTCCTGGCATCAATTAGTTTCAGGACATACGATGTAATCGGGAAGCCGGTTTGGCGATGCGGTCGAGCCTCTCTCCGGTTGCGGGACTTCAACAGGATACCTGCGCGCTATCGCAGGCAGCTTTGGAGGAACGCCAGCACAGCGCGCAGGCCGCGGCACCTTCTCCCGCCCCGCTGAAAGGCTTGCGCTGTTGAGGTGCCCCGTTGCGAGCCCAGCGATCTGCTGCTGGCCAGGTGACTATCTTACTGTGGCCTGCGGGCCTGCTTTCCTGCCGGAGGGCACACAGCGTTGTTTTAGGGCGGTAGCGTCGCTTCGATATACCCTCCGGCTGACTCAATCTCCTTATCCGTCGGCCAGCCACCCCCAAGAGCCTTGTATAAGCTGACGATGGCAACCGCCTGTTCACGGCGGGTCGAAGACGCCAGCAATTCAGCGCGGAACAGCGATCGCTCAGATTCCAATACTTCCAGGTAGCTGGTCACCCCGCCATTGTATCGGGCGCGGGAAAGGCGGGCGGCGCTTTGGGCGGCTTTTTTCTGGGCTTCCCGGGCCCGCGCCTCGTCGCGAAAGGTGCGGATGTCAACGAGCGAGTCCTCTACCTCTCGCAATGCCTCCAGCACTGTAAGCTCGTACTGTTGCAGCAATTGCTCGGTGCGCGCTGTCTCCACTTCAACCCGGGATTTGCTGCGACCCGCATCGAAGATCGGTCCCAGCATATTGGCGCCGATTCCCCAGGCTTCATTATCGCTGGAAAAAAAGTTGTCAAGTTCCCGGCTGATAAGGCCGAGGGAGCCGGTCAGGCTGAGGGACGGAAAGCGCTGTGCCTGGGCTACACCGATGCGGGCGGTCTGTGCAGCGAGGTCCTGCGACGCCTTGCGCACATCCGGGCGCCTTTGCAGAAGTTCGGAGGGAAGACCGACGGGTATATCGGGTACCTGAACGGCTCTGATCGCCGATTCGGCGCCGCGCAGGATAGGCCCCGGATTCTGGCCCAAGAGGATACTGAGCCGGTTTTCCGCCCGTTGCAGCTCGCGCTCCAGCGCCGCTTGCTCGGCCATTGCATCAGCGAGTTCAATCTCGGCCTGATTGACATCGATCTGAGCTACCACGCCTTTGGCATAGCGTGCGCTGATGATGTCGAGGGACTTTTCCCGGGTCTGCCGGGTACGCCGGGCGATCGCAACCCGCTCATCCAGGTCGAGCAGCAGCAGGTAGGCCGAAGCCGTGTCTGCGACCAGGGTAATGGTGACGACGTTGCGCGCCTCCAGCGTGGCATACAATTCGGCCCGGGCTGCTTCGCTTGAACGCCGCAGCCGGCCCCAGAGGTCGATCTCAAAATTCAGGTCCGCAGCCAGCACGTATTGTTCGTTAATCGAGCCAGGCACGCCCAGCAGGGAGTTACCCCGGGTAGCCTGTGCTCCCCCGTTTACATTGGGAAACTGGTCCGCGCGGACGAATCCCAATGACGCCCGGGCTTCTTCGATCCGGGCCATGGCGATCGCCAGCTCCCTGTTGTTCTCAAGGGCGGTTTCGATCAACTGCAGCAGGCGCTGATCGTCGAACAGTTCCCACCAATCCAGGTTGGCAAACGAGGGGCCAGCGACGGAAGGCTCCCGATACGCCGCCGGAACCGGTACCTCCGGCTGTTCATAATCCGGACCGAGAGCGCAAGCCGACAGTAACGCCACTGCGGCCAGGGCGGTGATCGTGCGCAGATTCTTCATCGGCCTGGCTCATCCTGCGGCGCGACTTCGCCCTGGGGCCTGTCGCGCCCGCTGACCCGCTCGACGAGCACGAACAGTGCCGGGATGATCAGCACGCCGATTACGGTGGCCGCGAGCATGCCAGAGAACACCGTCATGCCCATGACTTTGCGCGCTTCGGCACCGGCGCCGCTGGCCACCAGCAGTGGCAGAACCCCGAGGATGAAGGAAAAGGCCGTCATCAGGATGGGGCGAAAGCGGTCTCGGGCTGCGGACAGGGCAGCATCCAGTGCAGAATGGCCCTCCTCGGTCTTCAGCTTGGCGAACTCCACGATCAGTATCGCGTTCTTCGCCGCCATGCCAATGAGCATCACCAGGCCGATCTGGGCGAACACGTTGTTCTGGTAACCGGGCAGCAACAGGCCGCTCAACCAAAGGCCCGCCATCGCTCCAAAAATGGCAATCGGCGTACCCAGCAGTACCCCCAGCGGCAAGCTCCAGCTCTCGTACTGCGCGGCGAGAATCAGGAATACGAACAGCAGGGCGAGCACGAAAACCTGGCTGCCAGAGCCCGCGGCGGCTCGCTCCTGGAAGCTCATGGCATTCCAGGAGTAACCCATATCCGTCGGCAGAACCGCGGCGGCGACCTCTTCCAGGGCATCCAAAGCCTGGTCGGAGCTGTATCCCGGCGCCGGCGAGCCGGTCACCTCCGCGGCCCGAAACAGGTTGAAACGGTTGGTATACTCCGGACCCTGGGTGGGCGAGGTAGTCACCAGCGCCGAAAGCGGTACCGACTGGCCTTCGCTGGCGCGCACAAAAAAGTAACGAATGTCATGCTCGCTGGAGCGATACTCCGGCTCGGCCTGCACGTAAACCTTGAACAGGCGGCCAAAGCGATTGAAGTCGTTGACATAGGCGCCGCCGAGAAAAGCACCCAGCGTGGTGTTGACATCCGCCGGCGAGAGGCCGAGTTTCAACACCTTCTCCTTGTCCACTTCTGCGTAAATCTGCGGGACGTTGGCGCGAAAGGTGCTCATGATGCTGCCAATCTCAGGGCGCTTTCCTGCGGCCTCCATGAACAGGCGCGTCTGCTCGGCCAGGTAGGTGGGGGTGCCGCCGCCCCGGTCCTGCAGCATCATACTGAAGCCCGACCCTGTGCCCAGGCCTGGAATCGCCGGCGGCCCGAAGGCAAATACCAGCGCCTCCGGTATACTGGTGGCGAAACGCCGATTGAGTTGCGCGATGATGGCATTGACGTGTAACTCAGCGCTGTCGCGTTCCTCCCACGGTTGCAATGATACAAACAGAAACGCGTTATTGGGAGACAGCGACGACGTCAGCAGACTGTACCCGGCCACCGCAGTCACCGATTCCACCCCGGCGGCTTTCACCAGTATGTCCTCAACCTGGCTGGTCACCCGGTCCGTGCGCTCGAGGGAGGCGGCGTCCGGAAGCTGGATATTCACCAGAAAATAACCCTGGTCCTCCTCGGGAACGAAACCCCCCGGTACCGCGGTGAACAGTCCCCCCATCAGCAGGGTGAGCAGACCCAGCATGCCCATACTGAGGATAAACTTGCGGGTAAACATGCCCGCGATCGCCATATACCTGTTGGTGGCCACGGCAAAGGTCCGGTTGAACCAGTTGTAAAAAGGTGTCAGCAGGCCGCTTTTGCGTTGCGAGGGTGGCCGTAACAGCATGGCGCTGAGGGCCGGACTGAGCGTCAGGGCGTTGAGGGAAGAAATTGCCACCGAGATGGCGATGGTAATGGCAAACTGTTGGTACAGCAGCCCGGTGATCCCGCCCATTGCCGCCACCGGCACAAACACCGCTATCAGTGACAGCGAGGTGGCGATGATTGGCCCCGAGACCTCGCGCATGGCCGCCACCGTGGCCTCCTTCGGCGCCAGCCCCTCTTCCATCTTCGTGGTGACTGCCTCCACCACGACGATGGCGTCATCGACGACGATGCCGATGGCCAGCACCAGGCCCAGCAGTGACAGCGTGTTGATGGAGAATCCCAGCAGGGGAAAGACCGCAAAGGTACCGATCAGGGAAACCGGCACCGCCAGGGAGGGTATCAGCGTGGCGCGGGCATTCTGCAGAAACAAAAACACCACCAGTATCACCAGGGCCACAGCCTGGAACAGGGTCACGACGATTTCCCGGATACCCTCCTCGATGGCCAGGGTGGTGTCCAGGGACACCAGGTAATCGACATCATCGGGGAAGTTCTGCGCCATCTGCGCCATGACTTTCTCGACTTCAGCCGCCACCTCCAGGCCGTTGGCGCCGGGTAACTGGTAGATCGAGAGAATAGCCGCCGGACCGCCATTGAGTCGGCTGGTGGCGTTATAGGTCTGCGTCCCCAGTTCAACCCGGGCAACATCCCTGACCTGCACCTGGGAGCCGTCCGCGTTGGCGCGCACGATGACATTGCCAAATTCTTCTGCGGTGGAGAGTCGCCCCTGGGTCCTCACCTGGTAGGTGAACTGGGTGCCCGGTACCGCCGGCGGGCCGCCGATCTGGCCTGCGGGCGCAATGACATTCTGCTGCTGAATGGCGCTGGTTATGTCCGGCACGGTCAGGCCCAGCTTGGCGAGCTGGTCCGGTTTTACCCAGATGCGCATGGCGTAGTCACTGCCCCCCAGTACACTGGCCTGGCCAACTCCCTTGATACGGGCAACCGCATCGAGAATATTGATGGTCATGTAATTACTGAGAAAGTTCTGGTCGTAGCTGCCCTCGGGGGAGTAAACGGAAACCAGCATCAGTGGAAATGACAGCATCTTTTTCACGGTAATGCCCAGCCGTTTCACCTCCTCGGGAATGCTGGCCTGCGCCTCGGATACACGGTTCTGCACCAGCACGTTGGACATATCCAGATCAGAGCCGACCTCGAATGCCACCGTCAGGTTCATGGTGCCGTCATTGGAATTGACGGATTTCATATACAGCGAGTTTTCGACCCCGTTGATTTTCTGCTCCAGCGGTGTGGCGACCGACTGCTCCACAATCTCCGCATTGGCGCCGGTGTAGGTGGCTGTAACGCCGACCTCGGGGGGGGTGATCTCCGGATACTGGGCAATGGGCAGGGTGCCCATGGAAACCACGCCGACAATGACAATGATGATGGCGATAACCATCGCCACGATAGGGCGGTTGACGAAGAACTCGGCCATAGCCGCGCTAGCTCCCGGGGGTGGGTTGGTAGGGGGCGGTGGTGACCGCCATATCCGGTCGCACCTTCTGCAGGCCCTCGACGATAACCGTTTCGCCGGGCTCCAGGCCCGATTTGATGACCACGTCATCACCTGAATCCGGACCCAGGGCGACACCCCGCACGGTTACCCTGCCGTCTACCACCACATACACCTGGAAGCGCCCCTGCAGTTCTGCCAGTGCCCGGCGTGGAATGACCACGGCGCTGTCCATCACCTGGTATGGCGCCCTGACCCGGGCGAACTGGCCGGGTAACAGAATCCGCTCCGGATTGGGAAACGCCGCCTCCAGGGTGAAGGTGCCGGTTTCCTGGTCGATCGATTGGGCGGTGGCGACGATGCGGCCTTTGTGCGGGTGCTCGCTATTGTCCGCAAGGAACAGCGACAGATTGACCGGCCGTTTGCTTTCACCATCCCGGCTCCCCTTCTGCTCCGCCCCGGAGTTCCTCACCGCATTACGCGCAAGCAGCAGGTATTCACGCTCCGTAATAGAGAAGCGGACCCGGATCGGGTCAATATCTGACAGTACGTTCAGCACCACGGGATTCGGGTCGCGCCCGACAAATTCCCCGGGCTTGGCCTTGCTCAGCCCGATCAGGCCATCGATGGGGGCGCTCATGCGGGTATAACCGAGCTCAATCTGGGCCAGTTCCACCGCCGCTTCACTGGCGGCGACGCTGGCTCTCGCCGCCGCTTCCTGCGCCACCGCGCTATCGAGATCCTGTTTGCTGACCGCGTTCATCGCCGCCAGCGGGCGAATGCGCGACAGGTCTGACCCGGCCTTGGTCAGGTTGGTCCGTGCGGCGGCAAGCTGACTCTGGGCTTCCACCAACTTGGCCTGGAACGGCTGGGCGTCGATGGTATAGAGCAGGTCGCCCTTCTCCACGAAAGTACCTTCATCGAACGCCATGCTTTCTACGAAGCCCTCAACCCTTGCCCGGATGGGCACATCCTGGGTACCCCGGGTGGTGCCGACCATGTCCATGGACAGGGAGACGTCTCGTTTTTCGGCCTCGATGACAAGCACTTCCAGCAGGGGTGGCACGACCTCGCTGTTTCCAGCCCCATTGTCGCAAGCCCCGAGCATCGACATCGTTGCCACTATCGCGATGAAGCGTCCCGGGGACGGGCGCGTAAGGATGGCCATCTATAGTTCTCCAGTTATCATGCGCGCATGTATTATCGCCGGATACAGGTGGTGGTGTAGCAGCAGACTGACGTATAGATCCGCTGCTGTCCAGTCCTGCCCTGTCTGATACCCGATGGCCTGCTCACCGGCTAGCGCCGTGGCCGAAGTGTTACGATGCTGAAGTGCCTCGGTTGCTTGTGCAAACAGCAGGCGGGCCAGTTTACCCTGTTCATCCTGGTGATAGATTCCCAGGTCACCGATGACAAAGTCCCACTGCGTGTCTCGGTCTAGCACTGCATCGTAAGCACTCACCGGGCGGTCGATGGAGGCTGCAGGCCATTGGTGCGCTACTCTGGATTATGAGGGTGCCCGGGCTTGTAAAGTCTGTAATGCGCAGGTAACTTCCCTGCCCTGAAATCGGCAAGCCTTTTGGCGTGAACAGGGGTAGACGTATGCATTATTTTATTTCCTTGAAAACACCAGGCGTCAAGTCGCTGACTGTCGTTGTGGCGCTGTTGGTTTCAGCTGCCTGCGGCTCCCTCGGTGATACCGGCGCGATCAAAGAAGCGACAGAGCTTGCAATCGACTGCAACACGGATGCCGCATTGCGCCAACTCGATCAGGCCGAGGCATCAGGTGGCCTGGGTTTTTACCTGGCGGGGCTGGAACGCGTGGGCATTTTGCGGGATGCGGGTAGAACGGCGGAAGCAAAGCAAGCGCTCGAAGCTTATTTGGCCAAACCGGAAGCCGACTCAGGCAGCCCGGAACAACTGGAATCAGCAATAAACGATTTTGTTAAAGAGCTCCGCGAAAAGCGCAGGAAACGAACCGGCAGTACAGCCTGTCCCTGACCGCTATATTCCCACTGATTTAGCGCCATCCTTACTATCCGCAATTTGCATCGCCCGGCACCCATGGCAACCGCGATGCGCGGCTGATCTGGCCAACACTTCCCTGCGTTGGGCGTCGCCGACAATGCCGGGAATTTCAGCAGCCCACCGGCCTACACCACCGACCGCATGGCGGCGAAAGCCAGCTCATCGGCGACATCTTCAGCGGCATTGGAAATGTCGCAGATGGTGTTCAGGAGTTGGACCAGGTGTATTTTTGCCGCCAGTTCCAGATCCGAGGAAAAGAGTTGCTGGGTCAATTGCGATTGCCGCGTGTCGATTTGGCTCTCCAGCTTCCCGACATCGTTGGTGTGCGCGTGCAAATCGCTCAGCTCGCCCTTGGGTTGGAAGTAGCTGTCCAGCGCTGCGTGTAACTGGTCGGCACAGGCGACGTTCAGCGCCAGAATCTCCCCCAAATCGGCCTGGTAGTCCGCCGGGATAGACGGCATCTGGTCAGTAAGGAATATGGCAACGTCCTCGCCGCGGCCAGCCAGTTTGTCCACCGACTCGACCAGCCGGTAGATGTCCGAGCGAATTGTCGGCAAAAAGGCACCGTCAGCCAGTGCCTGGCCGATTTCCCACTTCAGTGAGTCGGCTTTGTTTTCCTCGCCGTGGACCACCTCGGCCCGCTGCTTAAAGGTGGCTGCATCACCTGCCAGATAGGCCTCAACCAGGGGGATAGTCGCATTGAGGCAGTTCTGTGCAGTGTCGGCGTGCTGCTGCACGAGCTTTCTGACATGTTTTTCTTTTTTGAAAATCAGCATGTTCGCACTCTCCGTAATCAGTTCGCTAAGCTACCAGTCGATAGACCATAGCGGCAAATAAGGCTGCACAAACCGGTGTGATTATCCAGCCAAGGAAAATAGTGGTGATCTTGCGAGTACTCACGGCGCTCATGCCCTTGGTGAGGCCAACGCCGATGACGCCACCGACCACTGCCTGGGATGTCGACACCGGGATACCAACCATTGAGAACAGGTGCACACCGAAACCTGCGGCGAACTGCGCCGCCAGCGCGCCGGTATAGTCCAGCGGCGTGATACTTTTGCCCACCGTGTCCGTAACCCTTTCGCCGAAGGTGTAGGCGCCAACCGCCATGGCAACGCCGCCCAGTAAAGCCAGCCCCAGGCCCTTGTCGGGGTATTTGCTCAGCAAGGGTCCTATTGCATTGCCGACATCGTTGGCCCCCAGCGAGAACGAAACGTAGGCAGCGGAGGCAACGACCAGGATGCCCAGGGTGCGGGACCAGGCCACCGAGTTGGCGTTGCGCAACAGGCGGCTGAGGATACTGTAGAGGATGAACGCCAGTATCATGGTCAGTACCGGGCTCACCACCCAGGCGCTGAAAATCTTTAACAACACCGATAGCTTGAAATAGGCGGCATCGAGGCCGACTATGCCAATGCCAACGCCGGCGACCCCTCCCACGATCGCCTGCGAAGTTGATACCGGGACGCTGGAGAAGGTTGCCAGCGTGACGAAAAAGCCGGCGGAGAGAAGTGCCACGAGAATAGCCTTGTCAGGCAGCCGCTGGTCAGGAAAGTATTCCCAGAAGGATGGGTCTGGCGGCTTGTCGTGGTATTCCTCGTAGGCACTGGCCTCGGTGATGACGATTCCTTTACCAACCGTCTTCATCACCTTGTGTCCCTGCAACACCCCGCCGAGAATGACGAATACTGCCATCACGGCCACGGCCTGCCGGTAGGTGATAATCTGCGCTCCCACCGTGGTGCCGATACAGTTGGCCGCATCGTTGGCGCCAATATTCCAGCCGACATAGAAGCCTGCCAGGATCAATACAAACGGGAGTATGAACTCCATGATTGATTACCCCTGTTATCATTATCGTGTTACATTTTTGTGACATACCTTACCGCAATCTAAGGCTTTTGTCCTGATCGAGGTCAAGGTTTTTCAAATTGGCGCCGTTCGATTTTGCTTTTGCTGGCTGCGGCTATGGCGGCATAACGATGACAGGGGCGCGGCCAGGCTGCTGCAGCACTGTGCTATGCGGCTGTGTGGCCTGCGAAGCCCGCAGGGGCGAACTGACTTGTGTCGGGAGGGCGGCAGGCGTAGGATTTTGGGCTTGAAATAGTTGCATTGTTGCAGCCACCGTGTGCGCCATCCGATTCACTCACGGGGACGTAACACAGCGAGCATCGTTTTGCAGGTTGACGGCCATGCGTTCCTCCTACCCCATCGTGTATTCAACTCCACCCAGGGCACCCGAGCCCGAGTTGCTGGAACAGTTCAACCCGCTCTACGAGGCGCTGGGCATGTGGGACGCCTATCGCCTGCTGTTTGCCGCCCGCAAGCTGGCAAGACTGCCCAAGGGCGATAATCAGCCGGTGATGCTTATCCCGGGTTGGCAAGCGCCGCAGCAGAGCATGGCGCCCCTGCGCCGGTTCCTGCGCTCAAGGAATCTCGATGCCCGCCACTGGGGGCTGGGAATCAATCGTGGAGACCCTGAGGCAGACAGTGAAGTGATGGCCCGGCGCGTTGCAGATGAGGTTGCAGGCGCCGGGCAGAGGGTGGCCCTGGTCGGCTGGAGCCTGGGTGGCGTGGTCGCGCGGGAGACGGCACGGTTGGTGCCGGATGCTGTGTCACAGGTCATCACCTATGGCACACCGGTCATCGGTGGGCCCACTTTCACGCCCGCTGGCCGGGTTTACGGCAGCGCGGAATGTCAGCGGATTGCGGCGCTGCAAAAGGAGCTCGACCGGCAGCGCCCGATTACCCGGCCAATCACTGCGATCTTCACCCGCAGGGACAAGCTGGTATCCTGGCCCGCCTGCATTGACCGCACCAGCCCGCGGGTGACCCACTACGAAGTGGGCTCTACCCACGTTTCGCTGGGCTTCGACCCCGATGTCTGGCGCATTATTGGCGAGCGCCTGGTTGATTAATCGCAGTGAACGGGTTTGGTGGAGGCTGGATACAGCCATGGCGCGACAGGGTTGGATGGCTACCGGTGCTCGCTGTTGCGATCCATCAGCAGTTTATCCGCATTTAGCGCCACCATGATCGGCAACCAGAACCAGAGCCAGGAGTGGGTCGGGCGGTCGACCAGGACGGGTCGGTCCACCAGGCACGCAACGAGGACAAAGACCAGAATGCACGAGAAATAGCGTATTTCCACGGCATACCAGAGCTGATGAATCTTTCTGGCTACCAGGCCCAACATGTAAAGCGTCAGTAGGAGGCCGATGACGCCGGTTTGGTACCATACTTCTAAAAACAGGTTATGCGGGTGAAACCAATCAGGGGGGGAGGCCTCATAGGGGGTGCCAACCCATGACACTTCCAGGTCTGTACGCAGGCCATAGCCCAGAATCCAGTGTTCGCTGATTTTCTCGAGAGTCTGGCGCCAGCCCCAGAACCGAATATCGAGGGTGAGCGAGCGGCTGATGTTGACCAGCCAATTCTGCTCGAAGTCGGCGATCATCAGACCGAGCAGGAGGGCGATGACTAGAGAGGCCGCAGCCGCAAACTTGTAATTGCCAACGAAGAGCTGGTAACAGAATACGGTAACGAGCAGGGCGATAAAAGCAGTGCGGGAAAAACTCAAAACTATGATCGTGGCGAAAATGAGAGAAAGTAGTAAATAGCCGGCTTTCAGCGGTTGTTTATTTACCATTCGGTACATGATCAGGCAGTACATCATCAGAATCGACCCGATCACACCTACGAGAATGGGATTCAAGTCACGCTTTCCCAGAAAGTCGAGGCGATGGGCATAAAAATCTGCCCCGACAGCACCGCTATACTTAGCCACGGTCCAAATGGAAGCGACTGCGACCACTGCAGCCGCGATGCTGACGCTGATGTTGAAAGAGCGCAGATTGTCGAGTAGTAATCGCAGCACCAGCGCCAGGGACCCAAGCATGAATAACAATTTCAACAGGTGCGGTACATCCTGATACGTCGTCCACAATGTGGTCACACCGAACCAGGCCAGCACCGCGGTAAAACCCTGCAGGGCAGGGTCAGCCAGCCAGTCACGAAAGATTGGTTTGATGGCCAGCACCAGTAAGATGGCTACCGGCAGGTGCAGCCCAATGTATAGCTGTGTGTGGTAGCGGCTATCCTCGTTGGTTAGGAAATAGCCGGCAACAAGCACAAAAAGTCCAAAGTAACAGGCGTAAGTGAAGAACGACGTCAGGGCTCGTAAGCTGCGATGCATGCGGTTGCCGGCGGAAGGCGATATCAAGCTCCCAACCCCCCGAATAAACCGTTTGCCCCAGGCCTGGACGGCGCCGGGAGAAAGCCCGATTGGCGCATTGTTAGCGCCCTCACTGGAGCGCCTTGGTTCTGGCCAATAGCATTTTCAACATTCTGCTGGTGGCGCCAATGCGTGGCTGTAGCATTAGCGCTAAAGTGGAAAAACGGCGCGCCAGGCGATATCGGCACGGTTGACCTCGTTATGCGCGTGAAGTTGCGGTGACCGCGCCCAGGCGTCAATGGCTACCGTCCGGGGCTCAGGGGCCGGGTCCTCAACCAAAACCAGTTTGCATGGGCTGTCTGCATAGAGTGCTCCGTACTCGTCACGGTTATCACATATGACAACGCCAATACCGCCGAAATGCACATGATGGTCGCTGACGAATAATATATTGATGCTGGCTTTCCTTGGGCGATAGCGGTGTCGGAATTCGAGACGTTTGTGTGAACGCGACGTATGTATGGTAGCCAAAAAAAAGGCGCTACGCAGCGGTAGCACCGCCACAGTGGTCAGGCGCGGCAGGGGTGTTGGGGAAACTAAAAATAGAGCCGCAACGCGCCGAGCAAGGTCCAGCCTCGGTATTCGCCGCCGGAATCGGGATCGGCTTCCATGTCGGCGAACTCTGCACCGAACATCAGTTTCAGTTTATTGCCATAGATATAGTAATTAAGGCCGGCATAAAACGCCTGGTAACGGTCGCCATTGCCACTGGTGACTTCCTGTTCGTACCGGCGTTGGGGTTGCAGGCCGTCCTTGTCGTTACTGAGTGCATACTGATAGCGAAACGCCAACTGCAGCGGATCATCATCGGCAAATACCTGATCGAGTATCACCCAGGTGGGTAGTACGGTGATACCCCAGAGCCTTCCGTTGTCACTAAACTCCTTGGCCGTGGTGAAGTCAACACCCAGGCCGAAGCGATCCCGCTCTGCCTTGTACCATAGCGAAACCACGTGACGGTAGAGCCTGAATGCGTTGCTATCCTCGTTATCATCGCTGCCGTTGTAGAGGTAATCTATCTGCACAATGCCATCTAGCCCGAACCAATTCGTATCGTAACCGGCGCCGATGACAGCCGCAGAGCCGCCGTTCAATTCGCCGAACTCTTCTTCGACATTGTCGCCGAAGAGTCCTCCTTGATAACTCAGCTTCCCGGACTTGCCCTTGAAGTGTGCGCCGATGACCTCGGCGGGCATCAATTGGTTGACCAGCATGCCGCGCTCTACCGCTGTGATCTCCTTGGAAGAGATGCGGCGCTCCAAACCGGTAAATAGGTAATCGAGGCGTCCGACGCTAAGGGACATATCTTTCCCCTTCGGCGCCCATTTGATGTATGCCTCGTAGATTCCATCGTAATAGGAACTCTCGTCGGTGGCGATATACATCTGTGCCTGCAGTGTGAAGTCCTGGAACCATTTCGAGGTGAAGCCGACAATCATGCGCCGGTTCTCCCAATCCCTGGCGTTCCCCTGGTTGGCGTCAACCGACCAGTATTGACCGTGGTAACGACCCACCAGGGCAAACGACTGCAGGGTGTTGTTTTCCGGATCGGAGTACAATTTCGGGACCGACCAGATAGTATCGAGGAGGCTGTTTGCCTTGTCCTCAGCGGCGACTGGGTTGGTACTCATCAGTGCGCCGAGTACGAGCAGAGAGATTGCGGTTTTGCTGTTTCGCGGGATCATTGTGTGGCCCATTTTTGTTTTTATTGCAGAACAGGTTTCCAGACTGAGGGACAGTGTTTACCTATTGGGCTTTATCGCCCGACACCCCCTTGTCGCAGGCACGCCGGAGGCCTCCGGGTGCGTTGCGGTGGCGGTTAAACCCTACCTTTTGCGCTCGTTAGCCAGCGCCAGCTCAATAATCTCATGATATAACGAAGCCATTTTCGAGTACATCTGCTGGAGCTCCGGGTGTCGGTCAAAAATGCGAAGAACCTCCCCGGAGTGCTCGAATATCATATGCAGCTCCTGGATTTCGATATTTGCCAGGGTGTCGCCGCCAAGGAGTCGCTCCTTGATATCAAGCAGGTTGGGGATGCGAATCCTGGCCCGCTCCAGCAGGGCCTCGATAGTGCCAAGGTCGTCTTGGTGTTGGTCGCGGTGGTTCATAAGCGTTTCCTCGTCCATGCTCGCCTACCCCGGGCGATGGGTCCTGCCCGGTTACAGTTTTGGGCAGTAATGATTGATCAGACTGGGTATTGCGGCAAAGTTGTAAAGATGCGGACCAATGAACGGTTTCCCCGAGGTCAGCAGGCCCACACTGATTTGTCTATCCGGGTCCGCCCAGGTCAGGGTGTTGATAAAACCCAGGTGGCCGAATGCCTTTGGTGCCCTGATGCCGAACAACATCAGCGGTGGCGAGTTCAGCATAAATCCGCCCTGGGAAAAATGCGCCGGGATGTTGAAGGTATCGTCCCAGGCGGGGAGGAAGCCCCCGCCGCGTGCTGCACGAATAGTATTCGAGCGCAATACCTGCTGATTTTTGTAGCGGCCATTATCCAGCAGCATCTGGTAGAAGCGGGAACACTCCTCCGCATTGGCAAACATATTGCCGGCGGGAAGCACCGCATCGAGGAAACGATCCTTGTTGGAGGACTCGACAACAGTCTCCAGGGGCATGCCGAATATTTTCAGCGGTATTTTTTTCATCGGGCCGACCAATGGAATACCCGAAACGTGTGCCCGGGCGAATTTACCCCGGTAGCGTTTTTGCAGACCGAAGGTGAAGTACTTCATGCCCAGGGGCTTGCGAAAGTGCGTGTTCAGGGCTGATCGAACCGGCTCACCGGTTACGCGCTCGATGACTTCCGCAATGATAAACCCGCCGGTTATGGCATGGTAAGCCTGTTTGGCATCGCGTGGGTAGGCGTTGCAAAGCCGCTCCAGAATGTAATCGTGGTCAGTGATCCGTTCGGGGGTGTCCAGGTCGAGCGACGGTATCTTTGCGCGGTGCGAGATCAGGTCGCCCAGGGTAATTTCCCCTTTGCCGTGCTTGCTGAACTCGGGGATATATTTACTGATCGGGTCGTCAAGGTTGATTTCGCCCATTTCCTCGAACTTGCACAACAACAATGCAGAAATGGCCTTGGACGCGGAGAACAGGCAGAACGGCGTGTCAACGGAGCCGGGCACGGCGTTCGCATCACCGAATTCGCCCTGGGGCACGCCTATCGACCGATTGACAATGATCTCGCCTTCACGTCGCACGCACAGGCTGATCTGGTTGTGCACGCGGGAGCGGTACAGACCTTCAACTGCTCCCCAGATGCTGTCAGCGCAGTCGTCGGCGAGCCCAACATCACCGGCGGCCACCTCTTTTCCGATGTGTGTCACCTCTGACAAGTCTTCGGGAATGCTGACGCTGGTTACGCCCGGCGTCCCCGCTACCACCCGATTGGCGAGGCCGGTTGTTTGACCGGCTACACGGCCAAGTGCATCGGTAGCCGAACGCGTGGCCTTGAATACTGTTTTTATAATCATGAGCAAGCCCCTGCTAAATACTACGGGCCCGATACTACAACAATTATCAAAGGCAGGTAATGCCCGCCCCGGCGATTTGGCCGTTTATTGTTTGTTGATGCGTTTGCCGAAAGAGATTGCGTAGGCGGCGGAACGCATGCGAAGAAAAGGGTCGTCACTGGGCGCGAAGCCGGCAGAGAGTACGCCGGGATCGAAATTGATCCCGTCGCATTCATCGCCGCCGGATTCCGCTAGGAGAATCGTGCCCAGGGCGATCTTGCTTCTTTGCTCCGGCCATTGCACCGACGGGTCGATATCGCTGTCACCGGCCTCGCCGATCGTGGCCTCCAGGGTAAAAGTGACTTCCCCCGCTTGCAGTTGCTGAGCCAACCGGGAAGCGAGGAAATGGGGCGCTTGATCCGCCGCTTCCTCCCGGCTCAGGGTCTGCACACCGAGACCCGGTTGCAGTTGCCAGCGAAACCGGGTTTGCTCGCCGGCTGGTGGATTGTAGTGGAAGGTGTGCAGGCCGAAGTAGGCGGTGTTGCCGTAGGATGCTGCCGTCCGGGCATTTTTGCGCCAGGCTGCATGGGCTTGCACGCTGGGTGTCTTCTGCACGTAGGCCAGGGTTTTCTCGGGATCGTAGTCGCCGTTTTCGTCGGGCAACAGGGTGTTCAGGAAACCCAGAAAGGCTGCAGGGTCTTTGCCCGCCGCCACCGGAAAGTTATTGCCGGTGAAATGATGCGCTTCGCCGCCCGGTAGCTCGATACGAATGCCCACGCCCCGGGTGCCGGGTGCTCTCTCATCACTGTCCGGGTTGGTGCCCCCCACCGAAAACCGAAGCGTTACCGGGCGTTCGCCGTTGCTGAGCAGGGCCGCTTGGCGGAAGGGCGTGTCAGCAGCGGGGGTAAAGGTACCTTTCGCACAGAGGCCGCGAGCGTGGGCTTTCCTGAAGCCGGGGTGGCTGCCGCCGAGTTTTTCGAAAATTTCTATGAAGTCACTGGCCTGAACGTTGGACTGGGCGAGGGCAAATGGCGCTGCCATCGTCAGCACAAGTGTACCGAGGCCGAGGGTTACCAATGGCTGTTTCATCGTTTTTATCCTTCAGTTGCGTTGTGCATGCTCGACTCGCGTACCGACCGGACACGATCCAGTCCGTTTCTATTTACGTAACAATTGACGTTTGGGTTTACACACTTTCCTGTTTATAAAATTGGAGACTGGAAGTCTCCAGCCTTTTTGCGCTGGGGGTTACATGGTCCGGGACACAGCCCTGGTTGCGATCACCGATGCAAAGGTAAGTGGCAGGTTGCGATAATCAGCGCGTCGAAGGCTTGGCCGGCTCCGAAGTCTGGATTATATCGTGCCTTTGTGCGATGGTTTGGGCGGTGAACAAGGCCAGCGACCCGGCTATATATGCAAGGCTATACGCAAGGGCGGTCGCACGCTCGCTTGTTATTGTTGCCATGGTCGGCGGCAGCGGATTTTGAGGAGGGGTGTTATGGTGTCGTCAAACTTTTCTTTGGTATGGGTAGTGGCGCTGTCGGGCCTGCTGATCGCTTGCGGCAAGCAGGATACAGGCGCACCCGCGCTAGCTGAAGCAACCCCGGCCCCTGCAGTCGCTGCCTCTGCTGCGCCGGAAGCCAGCGCTAAACCCGGCTCTGTGCCCGACACTGAGTGGTCGCTCCACGGACGGGATGTCGGTGAGCAACGCTACTCTTCGCTTAAACAAATAAACCGGGCCAATGTCGACCAGCTTGGGCTGGCGTGGTCATTTGATATGTACACTCGGCGTGGCATCGAGGCTACCCCGCTGATGGTGGACGGTACCCTTTATGTCTCGGGGAGCTGGTCCATGGTATATGCCCTGGATGCGCGCAGCGGCGACCTGAAGTGGTTTTATGATCCCGAAGTGGATCGCTCCTTTCTCGCCAAGGGTTGCTGTGACGCGGTTAACCGTGGCGTCGCTTACAAGGACGGCAAGATATTTGTTGCAACCTATGACGGCCGACTGGTTGCGCTCAACGCCGGCGATGGCAAGGAAATCTGGGATGTGCAGACCACCGATCGCGAGCAGTCGTACACGATCACCGGCGCGCCCCGTATCGCCAAGGACAAGGTCGTGATCGGCAACGGCGGCGCCGAACTGGGCGTTCGCGGTTATGTCTCGGCCTACGACATCGACAGTGGGGAAATGGCCTGGCGTTTTTACACGGTGCCGGGCAATCCCGCCGATGGCTTCGAAAACGATGCCATGAAAATGGCCGCCGAGACCTGGAATGGAGAATGGTGGAAATACGGCGGCGGCGGCACTGTCTGGGATTCCATGGTTTACGACCCCGAGCTCGACCTGCTCTACATTGGTGTTGGCAACGGCTCGCCCTGGAACCAGGATGTACGCAGCCCCGGGGGCGGCGACAACCTGTTTCTTGCCTCGATAGTGGCCTTGAAGCCGGACACCGGCGAGTATGTCTGGCATTACCAGACCACGCCCGGCGACACCTGGGATTACACCGCGACCCAGCACATTATGCTGGCGGAGCTGGAAATCGATGGCAAGCCGCGCAAGGTGGTGATGCAGGCACCGAAAAACGGTTTTTTCTACGTCATCGACCGGGCCACCGGAGAGTTGCTGTCGGCGGATCCCTACAGCTCGCCGATTACCTGGGCAACCCACGTCGATATGGAAACGGGTCGGCCGGTTGAAACTCCCAGCGCCAGGGTTTTCGATGGCAAGAACTTCACTATTCCCAGTAACGCCGGTGCCCATAACTGGTTTCCCATGTCGTACAACCCCGAGACCGGGCTGGTCTATTTTCCCTCCTTTGTCCTGCCAGTCGCTTTCCTGGCCCCGACCGAGGACAAGGACAGGCAGCCGGGCGAAGGCTACTGGAATGTGGGTTTCGATCGCATGGGTAACGCCGCCCCAGACATTCCCGAAGCTGTTCTTGCCGCCGAAATCGAGAAAAATGTCTACGGCAGCCTGATTGCCTGGGACCCGCTGGCGCGGGAGATTCGCTGGGCCCAGGAGCCCGGGCGACCCACCAATGGCGGCACACTGAGCACTGCTGGTAATCTGGTTTTTCACGGTGGCAAAAATACCCACCTGGTAGCCACCGATGCCGAGACCGGTAAGGTGCTGTGGTCCAGCGACGCCCAGACCGCTGTGCTCGCGCCGCCCATTAGCTATGCGCTCGACGGTGAGCAATATATCGCCGTTGCAGTCGGCATTGGCGGCGGCCTGGCCACCGAGGCGGGTCCCGTGGTGCATGCCTGGAAGGTGCCGAACCTGTCCCGGGTGCTGGTCTACAAGCTCGGCGGTACTGCCAGCCTGCCTCCCGTGCCGGAGGTTGACCGGGTCATGCCAAAGCCGGCAGCGGTTACCGCTGATATGGAAACAGTAAAACAGGGGCAAGCCGTCTACCAGCGCCACTGCAGTTACTGCCATGGCGACAACCTGCGCACTGGCGGGGTGACGCCGGACTTGCGCTGGTCGGGTGAGGGCATCCACGACCAGTGGCAGCAGATCGTCCGCGAGGGCATTCTTCAAAACCGGGGCATGGTGAGTTTCGAACAATTTGTGAGCGCCGGGGAAGCGGAAGCCATCAGGCAGTACGTGTTGCATGAGGCCAACCGCCGGTATCGGGAGCTCAACCCCGGGCAGGAATAATCCGGGAGACGGTGCGGCGGCATCAATCTTTACCCGGGACCACAGGAGGCGACATGTTCCAGCCGATGGCATTGCTTTTCATTGGCGTGTTGTGTGCGAGCGCGGCTATGCCCGCTCGAGCCGAAGCGGCAGGCGGCACCATCCATTCGGTGCCGGTAATGGACGAGCCGCTGCACGTGGTTCGACACCGGGGTGCCGCCTTCATCGTTTATACCAATTGGATCGAGCCCGGTGTCTGGACGCAGTACCACCAGCACCGCAACGACCTGCTCGCCGTCATTCCGGCCGCGACCACAGCGGCCAGCCAGGAGGCGGGCGGGGAACCCCGCGAGCAGTCCGCTCCCGCTGGGACACTGGTGCTTTTCCCCTATGCCGACAGCGATGCGCCCTTCGTACACCGGGTGGGTGGGAGCGGGAAGTCGCCCTTCATCAATATCGGACTCGAGTTTCAGGATGCAATCACGGCGAGTTGCCCCGACAGCCTGGCGGCCTGGGGTGGCGCCAACGTCGAGGCGCTGGCGCCCAATCGTCGCGGGCAGGGCTATCGACTGCGCCTGGAGGGTGGTGCCGAAGCCGCACTGCCCAAGCAGGGCAGGGGGCTTCTGATCGTGCCGTTGGGCACGGCGAGGCTGGCCGTCGATGAGGCGCCCTGGAATGCCCGGCTCGGCGACTTTCGCTTTTACGACGGCGCTTTCCCGGGCAGCCTGCGCAATCCGGGGGCACAAACGGTGAACCTGGTGGTGTTCAGCGCGTGCTGATCATTCCGCAGTCGTTCGAGTGGGCCGGGGCAATGAACCGGGGCAGGCAAGGTCATTCAGCGCCTGTCGAAGCACCCAGCCGGATGAAAACGGGGGGCATCGCGCCCCCCATGGTTAATGGATTGCTATGGTCCTCGGCGTGGCTTCCTTCACCTTGGGCAAGGTGAGGGTCAACACGCCTTCCTCGACCGAGGCCGCAATGTGCTCCTGGTCGACCACGCCTGGCAGCTGGAATTTGCGCGCGTAGTTGCCGACGCCATATTCGCTGTACAGCGGCTTGAGCTCACTGTACGGTTGCAGCGAGATCCTGGCTTCCACACTCAACACGTTCTTCTCCACTTTGATGTCGACATCGCTCTTTTCGACGCCGGGTATCTCCATGACCACGGTCAGGGCCTGGTCGGATTCGTGGATGTCAGTCAGCGGCGTATAAAAGCGGCCCTGGCGAGTGTGTTCCTCGCTGTCGGCCAGTTCCTGTTTGTTTTGCACCTCGAGTTCGTTTTTTGCTTGCTTAGTGCTTGTCATGTCGCGTCCTCCCGTCATGCAATCTCTACAGTGCGTGGTTTATCGGTGTCCGACCGGGGCAGGCGAATCGCCAGCAAACCCTGCTGTCGCCTGGCCTCCACCTTGTCGGCGTCGACTTCAAACGGAACACTGAAAGTCCGGTCGAATGCGCCGTCTCGCCGCTCGCGTCGGTGCAGGCTGGTAGATTCGCCGTAGTCGATGTTTTTGCGGCCAGAAATCCTGATCTGGTCCTTGTGCACCTGAACTTCCACGTCCCCCTTTTTGACGCCGGGTAGCTCTGCGACCACCACGACACTGTCGTCGGCGGAAAATATGTTGACCGGTGGAAACGCGCCTCTCCCGGCGGTCGACGGCCCCCACCAGGATTGCGCTTGTGTGCGATCCATCGAACGTTGCAGGTCAAGCAACATATCGAACGCACGTGCCAGGTTGTTGACCATGATATACCTCCTCTAACGTCTAGCGTTGTGCAGCATGATGCAACCGCCAGGGTTGCTTGTGGCATATCTAGGGATTGCAGGTAAAATTTCAAGCGCTTTGTCGGCGCCGAATACCATAAAACTCCGGCGTTCAATGAAGCGGTTTTTGCGCGCATCGCCCGGTGGGCAGATGGCACTGCCCCAGGCATAAAGCTTTTGCTTGCGCCATTGCTACGAAGGGCGCCGGCTTACCTGCAAGCCGGGGTTGATAAGGCCACTGCAGACATTCTGCGGACTGGCGTCAACTAACGCGGCCCATCCCTGGCGCGCTATTCGCTGGCAAAAGTGACAATTTTCTGGCTCCTGATGTCCGCCAGCAGGGGACTGTCAGCCGCCCGGGCAAAAGCAGCGCTCACGGCTTCTGAGCGTTGGTCGGTGATCGGCCGGTAGTTCGGATGGGTGAAGATGTAGAATTCCCTCGCGGCGAGGGCTTCCAGTACGCGCCGGCCGACGATATCGACATCGATACCGTTCTCTACCGCTTTGGTAGTGTTGCTGGCGATTTGCAGCACATCCGGCCCCGGTGCTATCACCGGCGCATAGCGTGGCTGCCGGTTGCGGTAGGACTGGTGTATGCGGGTGCGCACGAAAGCCGGCGCCAGCACCGCAACATGAATGTCATGGCCCTGGAGTTCCAGCGCCCAGGCTTCGGACAGTGCCACCACCGCCGCCTTGGTGGCAGTGTAAGCCCCACCCATCGGCGCCCCGGCCATGCCCGCGATCGAGGCGACGTTGATCAGCCAGCCCGGCTCACCCTGTTGTTTCATCAGCGGCACAAAGGTGTTGGCGCCGTAGACTACTCCCATCAGGTTGACATCGATGGTCCAGCGCCAGCCCGGATCGTCCAGGGTTTCGATGGCGCCGATGCCCCCGCTGACGCCGGCATTGTTGATCAGCATATGCACTTTGCCAAAGCGCTCACGGGCCAGCTCAGCGGTGCGTTGCCAGTCCTCCAGCAGGGCAACGTCCATCTCTACCGCCAGTACCTCAATACCCGCCGCTTCCAGTTCACCGCGGGCCACGGCTAGCTGATCGGCCTCGATATCCGCGATAACGATATTCATTCCGGCCCGGCCGAAGGTTTCAGCCAGGTTGCGGCCAATGCCTTGCGCACCGCCGCTGATAACCGCTGTCTTGCCTGCAAAGTCTTCCATCGTCTCTCCGTGGGGAGCGGTCTTTTCTTCGGGACGGGGGCCGCTGCCAATTTATCGGTTTATAGGGGTTGTATCGATAGCAACTACTTTTGCGATCGGCAAATCATGGTAAGAAGCGAGCCTGAGCGGGTCAAGGAGGTACTTGTATTCGTTCAAAATGGAAGCGATTCGCCTTTTTTGGGACGATTGGGCGCAGTCTATCGACGTGTTTGTGCTACCTCTCCAGCGGCGGTGGTTTCCAAAGAGTGGAGGCTATAGCACGATGGATGAACAGCATCTAGTTATGCGTTGCTTGTCGGCCGGTGACGCCGGCGCCATGGAAGAACTGAACCCCTTGGTTTTCAAGCCGATGCGCGCCTCAGCACGCGTCAGGCTGAGCGCGGAGCAAAGTCCTACCGTGCAGGCGACGGCGCTGGTGCATGAGGCGTTTCTGGAGTTTGCCGGGGCTGATATTGACTGGCAGGATCGCGCCCCCTTTACATGCCGCTGCCTGGTGTAGAGCCTACCCGCCATATATCACCGATTCGGCGGTCTGTATCAATCGATACCTTCTACTGCAAACTCAAAAGCCTATTTGGTTTCTCGCCGGATCTTGCACCCTGTGCGAAATTTTGCTTCCGCGGCCATAGCTACGGCGATGCCCTTGGTCGTGAAATCCCGCACAGTGCACAATCTCTCACCGAGAGTTCCAAATATCGGTGAGATATGGCGGTTAAAACGAAGCCGCTTTCAGTCCCATATAGTCATCGGTATCCTGTTGCCGCAGGTTCGACAACAGGGTGTCGGTGCGGGTCAGTATGCGCTTGAAGAAAAACTGCCCCGTTGCCAGCTTGGCCTCGGCGAAGGCCGGGTTCTGCTGCTCTAAATCCAGCGCCGCATCCATCATTCTGATCCACAGGAAACCGTAGGTGATATAGCCCAGCAGGTGCAGGTACTCGGTTGCGGACGCAGCAATACTCAGCGGCGATTCCTCGCCCGTTCTGATGATTTGCTCGGTCAGTGATGAAGCGTCTGCCAGCAGTGCCGTCAGCCGTTTGGTGTAGGGGGCCAGTGCTACCTTTTTGGATGTATTGATGCCGTCGAGGATGCCGTTGATCTCGTCGAAGTACAGGTATAGCCAGTCACCCTTGTTGGCGAAGACCTTGCGCTGCAACAGGTCCAGCGCCTGGATGCCGTTGGTGCCCTCGTAGATCTGCGCAATGCGGACATCCCTCACCAACTGCTCCTGCCCCCATTCGCGCACGTAGCCGTGGCCGCCGAACACCTGCTGGCCGTGGATGGTGTTTTCCAAACCCAGGTCGGTTAAGAAAGCCTTGGCAACGGGGGTAAGCAGGCCGGCAATGCTTTGGGCCTTGCGCCGCTCATCGGGGCATCCGGCGAAGCTGCCCTGGTCCAGCTTCATGCCCAGATAGACCGCGAGCGCGCGGCCTGCCTCGATGGTGGATTTCATGGTTAACAGCATGCGCCGCACGTCGGGGTGGACGATGATCGGTGCGACGTTTTGCGGGGATTCGATGCCCTTGCCCTGCAGTCGCTCGCGGGAGTAGCTGACGGCGTTCTGGTAGGACATCTCCGAGCAGCCGATGCCCTGGATGCCGATGGACAGGCGCTCGTAGTTCATCATGGTGAACATGCACTGCAGCCCGTGGTTGAGTTCGCCGACGAGGAACCCCCTGGCGGCGTCGAAGTTCATCACGCAGGTGGCAGAACCCTTGATGCCCATCTTGTGCTCGATCGAGCCACAACTGACGCCGTTGTGCGGGCCAATGGATAGGTCTTCGTTGAGCTGGAACTTGGGCACCAGAAACAGGGAGATACCGCGTGAGCCGGCGGGTGCGTCGGGCAGCTTCGCCAACACCAGGTGAACGATATTCTCAGTCAGGTCCTGGTCGCCGCCGGTGATAAAGATCTTGGTGCCGGTTACCGCGTAGGAGCCGTCATCCAGCGGCACCGCCCGGGTGCGAATCAGCCCCAGGTCGCTGCCAGCATGGGGCTCGGTCAAACACATGGTGCCGGCCCATTCCCCGGAATAGAGCTTGGGCAGATAGGTTTGCTTGAGCGCTTCGCTGGCGTGGGCGTTGATGGCCAGGGTCGCACCCGCTGTCAGGCAGGGATAGAGTGCGAAGGCGCTGTTGGCGGCGTAGAGCATTTCGTCGGTGAGGACGGAGAAGGATTTGGGCATGCCCAGTCCACCGTAGGCCGGGTCGCCGGAGATGGCGGGCCAGCCACCGGCGCAGAAGGTTTTGTATGCCGCCGGAAAGGCGCTGGGCGTCTTGATCCCACCGTTGACGAATTGCGCGCCTTCCTCGTCCCCGCTGCGGTTGGTGGGCGCTATGCACTCACCGGTCACCTTGGCCGCTTCTGCCAGCATGGCGTCGGCGGTTTCGCGGTCTATCTGGCTGGAAAAGCGGGGTGTGGCGGCCCAGAACCGGTCTACGTGCAGTGTGTTGTAGAGCACAAATTGCATGTCAGTGATTGGCGCGCGGTAGTCTTGCATGAGGGTCTCCTGTCCGTTGCTGTGTTCGCAAACCTAACAAGCATTGGCTAAATGGTTGCTGAATTATGTTAAGGTACCTGGGTTGCGGCAATACGGATCTGCCGTTATAAGCAAGATATAGTGCTGGGCTGCAAAGGTGTTCGCAAAAAATGCACGCTAGTTGCAAACCTTGTAAATCGAGTGGCCTGAATGAGTAAACGCAAGCGCAAGCTCTTCCTGGGGGCGAAAATCCGGCGCTTCAGGGATGCCCAGAAGCTGACCCAGGCTGGCCTGGCGGCTCAATTGGAAATCTCCCCCAGCTACCTCAACCAGATTGAAAACGACCAGCGTCCGCTGACCGTTCCCGTACTCATCAAGCTGGGTAGTATTTTCAATGTGGATCTGGCCTCGTTTTCCGAAGAAGAGGACGACAGGCTGATCGGCGAGTTGAGCGAAAGCCTGCAGGATCCCATCTTCAAGGCGTCCCAGGTCAACCTCCAGGACCTGAAGGCCATCGTTAACCAGGCGCCGGATTTTGCCCGCAGCTACCTGGTGCTGTACCGCTCCTACTTGCAGGCCGTGCAGAACTACGCCGGGCTGGCCCACGACATGACTGCTGACGAGGCGGTGCGCACCATCGAGGGGCCGCAGTTTCCCTACGAGGAAGTGCGCGATTTCTTCCACGATGAAAGTAACTACTTCGACGAATTGGACCAGTCGGCTGAAGCCCTGTTCGAGCAGGCAGGGCTGAGCTTTGGCGGGGGTGAGGGGCAGCTGATCGACTACCTCGACAGGGCGCATGGTGTCGGCGTGATGCTGGACGTGGAGGACGAGCGCCTGCGGCAATTCACCCCCACCACCCAAACCCTCAGCTTGTCGAAATTGCTCTCGGTGCGACAGCGGGTCTTCCAGATAGCCCACCAGATTTGCCTGCTTGAGCAGAAAGACACGCTGGATCGCATCATCGCGGGGGCGGGGTTCGCCAGTCCCGCCTCTGCCGGGCTTTGCCGGGTCGGGCTGGCCAATTACTTTGCCGGCGCGTTGCTGATGCCCTACCAGGGCTTTCTCCAACAAGCGCAGCGGGAGCGCTACGATATCGAGCGGCTACAGATTATTTTTAACGTCAGCTTCGAGCAGGTCTGCCATCGCTTGAGCACCCTGCAACGGCCCGGGGCAAGCGGGATCCCGTTTTATTTTCTGCGGGTGGATGCGGCGGGCAATATCTCCAAGCGGCAGAGCGCCTCCAGCTTTCACTTTGCCCGTGTCGGTGGCGCCTGCCCGCTGTGGAATGTGCATGAGGCGTTTGCCCAGCCGGGCAAGATTCTGCGCCAGGTCGCGCAAATGCCGGACGGCAAATCCTATTTTTGCATCGCCCGCACGGTTAGTCGAAGCGAGGGCGGCTACCTGGTGCCGCAGAAGAACTTTGCCGTGGCACTGGGTTGTGAAATCCAGCACGCAGCGAAACTGATTTATTCGGTCGGGGTCGATCTGGCGGACAAGGAGGCGGCGGTGCCCATCGGCGTCAGTTGCCGGGTGTGCGAGCGTCCCAACTGCCCACAGCGCGCTTTCCCGCCCATTGGCAAGGCAATACAGGTCAACGAAAACGAGCGTGAGTTTTTGCCTTACCGGTTTAGTAGTTAGGAACCCGGGATCATGCCGGGTTGCTGGAGCGCGGTTGCTTTTCAACCCTCATGGCTGGCCCGGATATTGCACCAGTTGCCTGAGATAGCGTGCAGGTATCGCGTTGCTTTTGCGTGCTTGCGAGCGTAAACGTAACACCACTGCGACGAATGGGAATAAACAGTGCGCACAGCGCCAGCATGGCCAGTGGAACCGCCAGTTCGTATTGCAACCAGAGCATGCCGCCACCCGCGACAAAGCCAACGAAGGCCGGCGCACCGAGCAGGCTGTTGGTCGAGCACTGGGTTGCAATCACCGATGTGGCCAGTGCCCAGCTTGGCAGCTCATTACCGCCCAGATAGTAATCTGCCCGGGAGCGCTGTCCGCGGCCCAGGTACATCGCGAGTAACAGCATGCCTGCCAGGTAGGACGCGATGACCAGCCAGTCAAGGGTGCCGAGGTGGGATTGCATGCGCTCAATTTACACCATTAAAGCGCAGTAACACACACCGCAAGGATGAAGCGGGCATCACACCGGGGGTGCTAAGTTAGCATTTGCTATATACACTTAGTTCGCCAATAAAGACGAAATAAGTCGATTTGATATTACTAATCGTCATTAATGACGACTATTGTCGAGCTCATAGAATTTATATCGCCAAAAAAGGCGAATAAACTTTACAATAGTGTATTTAGTCGTAATATATGGCGACTATGAATATTTCAGACTTGCTCACCGATGATGCTGTGCTTGCCGAACTGGGCCGGCGTATCGCGGCCCGCCGCATCGAAATGCAGTTGACCCAGGCGATGGTGGCCGAGCAGGCAGGCATTGCCAAGCGCACCCTGGAGCGGATGGAGGCCGGGCACTCGTCGCAACTGTCGAGCCTGATTCGCGTGCTGCGAGTACTGAAGGCCCTGTCCGGCCTGGAGGCGCTTATTCCGGCATCCGGCCCCCGGCCGATGGACCTGCTGCAGCGCAAGGGCAAGGCGCGCCAGCGGGCTTCGAGAAAAGCCGGCGAGCAGCCAAAGGCCGAGCCCTGGAGTTGGGACGACAAGTCGTGACTACGGTTGCCGAGGTCAGGCTTTGGGGGCGGACGATCGGCGCCGTTTCCCTACTGGATAATGAGCAGGTCGCGGCGTTCGAGTACGATGACGCATTTGCCCGCAGTGGTATTCCGGTGGCGCCGCTCGTTATGCCGCTGTCACGCCAGGTGTATCGCTTTCCTGAATTATCGCGGCAAACTTTCCTCGGTTTGCCCGGCCTGTTGGCCGACTCCCTGCCCGACAAGTTTGGCAATGCCCTGATCGACGCCTGGCTGGCATCACAGGGTCGACGGCCAGATTCGTTCAATGCAGTGGAGCGGCTCTGCTATACCGGCGAACGCGGTATGGGCGCGCTGGAATTCGCGCCGGCGATCGGCCCGGTGGCGCGCCAGGCATCGGATATTGCGATCGATAAACTGGTGGCGCTGGCGTCGCAGGTGCTGACCCACCGCAACGACCTGCAGGTCTCCTTCGACGACCGCGATAAAGCCATCGCGCTGCGGGATATTCTGCGGGTTGGCACCTCGGCCGGGGGCGCCAGGGCCAAAGCTGTTATCGCCTGGAACCCAGACACCCAGGAGGTGCGGTCCGGGCAGGTGAGCGCGGGCGACGGCTTCGAATACTGGCTGTTGAAATTTGACGGGGTCAGCGGCAACAAGGACAAGGAACTGGAAGATCCCCGGGGTTACGGGGCGATCGAGTATGCGTACTACCTGATGGCGCGGGCGTGCGGTATCGAGATCAGCGAATGCCGCCTGCTGGAGGAGAATGGCCGCCGTCACTTTATGACCCGGCGGTTTGATCGCCTTGCCGGGGGTGAGAAACTGCATATGCAATCCCTGTGCGCGCTGGCGCATTTCGATTTTAACCTGGCGGGGGCTTATAGCTATGAACAGGCGTTGCTGGTGATACGGCAGTTGGGCTTACCCATGCAGGCGATCGAGGAGCAGTTCCGGCGCATGGTGTTCAATATTGTGGCCCGCAACCAGGACGACCACGTGAAGAATATCGCATTTTTGATGGACAAAGCCGGCCACTGGTCGCTGTCCCCCGCTTTTGATATGACCTACAGCTATAACCCCGCCGGCGCCTGGACGGCCAGCCATCAGATGACCATGAATGGCAAGCGCGAAGGGTTTACCCTGGACGATTTCAGAGTCTGCGCCAGGACTGCATCGATTAAGCGCGGTCGGGCAGCAACCATCGTAGGTGAAGTGCAGGATGCGGTATCGAAGTGGCCGGCGTTTGCCCGGGCGGCGGGTGTGCCAGGCGCAGTGCAAAATAAAATACAGTCGGCCCTGCTGCTAAAAATCCCGTCACGCTGAAGCGCCCCGAAGCAACCGGTTTAGCCCGTTGCGGTAGGATGATATGCGCGAAAAGGGCGGATACCCTTCCCGCGCTCCGCCGACGGGCGGTTGTACAAAATACCGAATTACGAGGCGGTTGCAGGTCACGTTCCCGGCGATCGATGGATATAATGGCCACCCATGCGATAGTTCGATCCACAGTGCCGAAACCCGGCGTTTTTACCCGGGCACAGCATCCAGATACAGCATCCAGGGACAGCGCCATGAGACAGAATAGGAACTCCCGCAACAACAGCCACTTTACGCCCCAGGGCGCAGTCAAGCCGGCAGCCGGTAGTGTGGGCCCCCGCGAATCGCAACACACTGATGCGAAGCGCCGTGCGGGTAACGCCATTGATGCGCTGAACAAGAGCACGATGAATGCGGCGGCGCGGTCACACTATGCGGTCTCCCGGGGCCTGAAAGATGCGGAAGCCGCGGCGTTAAAACTGATCGCGGATGAGGTGAGGGGGCAAGCGATATTGGATCTGGGTTTTGGTGGTGGCCGCACGGTTGAGCCGTTGATGGAATTGAGCAAGGATTATATCGGCCTCGATTATGCGCAAGAGATGGTCGATATCACGACAAGCCTTTACCCCGGCGTGGACCTTCGACACGGTGATGCCCGCGATCTCTCCCGGTTCAATGATGATTCCTTTTTCCTGGTGGTGTTTTCCTGCGAAGGCATCTGCATGGTCGACCACGCGGGTAGAATGGCAATACTCGCTGAGGTGTTGCGGGTGTTGAAGCCCGGCGGAATTTTCTTGTTTTCTACCATGAACCAGGAGTCCGATTATCACACGCGTGGATTCCAGTTCCCTGACTTTCAAGCGTCATTGAACCCGGCGCGCCTGGCCGTGCGCAGCGCGCGTTTTACCCGCGGCACAGCCAACCGTCTGCGGAACAGGTTGAAATACAAGAAGCGGGATAGGCGGGGGGATGGGTTTTCGATTATCAATGATGTTTACCACGATTATGCCACCCTGATCTATTACATCTCATTGGCCAACCAGCGCAGGCAACTCGAGGCAGTGGGATTCCAGCCGCACGCCATTGCGCTGGACTTGAAGGGTGAGGTCATCGAGGGCGATTCCAGCGACAACACACTGACGCTGATTGCCAGAAAGCCGCGTTACCACCCGCCCCGTTCCTAGAACCAACGCCGCAGGGCGGTCAGGACGATGATGGTATTTGGGGGAAAAGGCCAGCACCGTCAGAATGTGTAGCGCATTCCCAGGCTGTAAACGTAGGCACCCGAGTTGTTGTAATTGCCGTTTACCGTATTGCCTACACCCCGCAGCAGCGAGGCGTCGGCGCGGGGTAGTTGCTCGGCCAATATAGTGCCGGCCTGCTCGGTGAATATCTCTTTCTCGGTGAGTTCGAGGTTATCGACTATGACATGGCTGAAGGCGAAGTCGACGGCCAGGCCGAAGCGGGAGGTGTAGGTGAAACCCAGCGCCAGCCACTGCTTGTCGGCATCCGGAGTGCGCGCGGTGTCGTCCGCTGTAGCAACCGGGGAGTAGTCCAGTTCATAGCCCGCCCTGAACGTCCATCGTTCGGAGAGGTTGTACTCACCCCCCAGCTGAAAGCCCCAGGAGTCGTCCCAGTTTTCCGGCTGCACGATCTTCTGCCCGCTGTCCAGGTCCAGTTCGACCTTGGCGAAAGTGCTTCTCCAATGGGTCCACAAGGCCCCCGCCAGCAAGGTCCAGCGCTCGTTGAAATCGTGGTTGAACCCGAGTACCACAGTCGCCGGAATATCGATCGTGGTCTCGCCCCTGGCTTCCTGGCTTATTGGTGGCGCCGCGATCGGGCCCACTTGAAACGCGGGTGTGGAGGTCGCCAGGGTCACGTCCATGGTCGTCTCCACCATCGACCGGTAGCTGATGCCCAGGCGGGTGCGGTCGTCATTGAAACTGAACAAGGCGCCGATATTCCAGCCGAAGCCCCAGTTGTCGCCAGTGACGTCGGAAAAGCCGTCGGTGGGCGGGTTTGAGACCGCCGGCAAGCCTGCCGTTGCGCTGCCGCCGCCACCGTAGGCATAGTTGACGATCGAGCCCACATCCAGCGCATTGGTCAGTTCAACCGTGATCAGCATGGCGTTGAGACCGGCGCCGATGGAAAACCAGTCATTGACCTTGTAGGCGAAGGCGGGGTTGATGTTGGCGGTGGTAAATTCCGACCGCAGCGCGTTGTAGCGGCCTACCCAATCGTCGTCATATTCGGTGACCGTGCCGTAGGGGGCGTTGATGCCGAGTCCGACGGCCCAGCGCTCATCGATGCGCCAGGTAGCGTAAAAATTGGGAACCACCGCGCTGCCCGCGGCATCTGAACGCGTGCGCCCGACCGCTGTTTCGCCGTTGGTTTTGGTGCTGTTGAGGTTGTCGAACTCCGCCGTGGCGTCGATATAATGGAAGCTGGCATCCAGTTGGATACTGTCCAGCTTGGCCATGCCCGCCGGATTGAACCAGACAGTGGCCGGCCCGGAAGCCTGCGAGCCCTGTCCGGCAAAGCGGGAGCCCGAACAGCGAGCGCACAATTCGTTTACCTGGAAGCCGCCGGCGAGGGCGCCATTGGGCACTTGCAGTGCGACGCAGAGCCCCGCAAGAGCGGGAATAGGCATTGTCTTCATGTTGGGTCCCCTGTTCTTATTGATCATTTGAGCCATTGCACCGATGGCACCTGGCGGTTACGTCGACGCCGCATCAACGGCCCCGGTGACCCAGGCAGCATTATCAGCCGCTGCCATGGGGCAACCGCGTGGCATCGTGGCGAGACGCAGAACCACGGTTTTCTTACGTTCAGCAGGTCGATTTGGGTTACCTGCCGCCACTGCCCGGCTTTTGCTCAGGACGGCAGCAAGCTGATCTCTATGGTGCAGTTGATGGTCAGCCGCTGGCTTGCTGCACCCGCTGCCTTCAACAGCTCCGCCAGCTCGGCCCTGGTTTGCGTCAACTGCTCGATTCGCTTTCTGCCGGCTGCGTCGGATTCACCCAACTCCCGGCGGCTCCAGTTGTGAGTCTGGTGAAAGCTGATCTTGTCATTGATCAGCTTCATCAGCACCTCGTTCGCCTCATCGGGATTGAACTCGCCCTTGATTAACTGGAAATCCCGCTTGTCTGGTTCCGCTGCCATGGTGTCCTCCTGTGGATAATAAAGTGGATTGGCCTTGTGTTAGGTAATGTCAATATCGTGCAAACGGGCAACCCGGCTACGCTCATACCTGCCAGGCGCGCCATTCACCGCCGCTGAAAATCTCCGCGTTTTCACCCTCGATACGCACCAGGTAGAGCCACTGGTTGCTGACCAGTTGGCGCACTGTTTGGTGTTTGTCGAGCACCGCCTCGATCGCCGGCCGGGGCGCCTCGATCACCACGGTGAGGCGCAGGGGCGTGTGGCGCCATTGCCTGCCGTTGTGCACCGACTGCATCGCCAGGCCGATGCGCAGGTCACCGCCATTGCCCTCAAACACCCCGAGGCGGCCCCCGACCACGTTGTGCAGGGTTTTGTTGCCGCTGCCGAAGCGGCGGTTGTCCACGGTGGAAGCGAAATACTGCATATTTATCCAGTGGGTGACCACCATGGGCGCTGTCATGATGAGCTCGAGCAGGCTGCCGTCCGGGTCACGCCGGTAGTCGTAGTCATGCAGAAAACTGCGGCCCTCGAGATTGACACCCCGGGTTCTGGACCTCGGCGCCACCACCAAGGCGGCGTTGTTGGCGAGGCCCCACTCGGGGCGTGTCTGGGACCAATCGTTGGCGCGCTGTCGCACAGCCTTGAGCAGGGCTTCGGGCTGGTCGATAAAGACGTTGAGACCCAATGCAGGTGCGCGCTCAGCACGCGCCATTCGGCCAGCGGCCGCGAGCTGGGTGCTGACCTCGTCGAGCGCGCTGCGATGGCTGGCGCGAATCCCCTCAACATCCCAGAGCTGCACCTCATCGGTCGTGGTATTGTGCAGGCCAGCGAGGAAGACGGTGCTGTCGGGTATTTCCAGGCCCGTTTCCCGCAGTTGCCTGCGCACCTGTGGGTTGTTCAGCAGGCCGGCCAACGCCCGGGCATTCACCGCGCCGCTCTGTCCGCAGCAGGCGCCGCAATCGAGACCTGCCCGCTGCGGATTGTTGCGGGTTTGGCTGCCATGCCCGATCAGTAACACCAGCGGCGCCAGGCCCTCGGTGAGGCCCATGGCGGTCAGCACCTGCCTCGCCAGGTCCGCCTGTCCGGCGATGCCCCCTGCCGCTTCATGGCCAAGGCCGGGGCGCAGCGCCCGGGCGCTGTCTTTGCTGAGCCCCAGGGTGTCGCCGGAGGGCATTGCTTGCGTACCTTTGAAGCTGCGGGTCACCAATTTACCCAGGTAGCCTAGCCCCAGGGTTTCGACCAGGGTGAATGCAGACAAGGGCAGCGACTGGAAAACGCGCCGGCCAAAAATGCCCTGCAGCTTCTGCTGCCGTTCGCTGGCAATCTGTTTGTCGACAAGGTCGTTGCCGGCGCTGTCAGTGATGTCCAGCGCCGGCGCCAGCAGGCCGGGGAGTTGCGGGCGGGTGGCGGCGGTTCCCAGCGGGGTGTAGCTGATCGGCAGGCCGAAAAAGCCGGCGAAACCGATGGTTTGGATGGCGGGCGACTGGGCCTCCAGGTGACGGCGAAACACCTCCGAGCGCACATCGATACAGAATGCCGCCTGCACCTTCGGCGCTACTGCGGTCGCGCTTGTCCGCGGTGCCGCCAGACTGCCCAGCAGCGAACGCTGGTAGCTGATTTCCTCGGCTCGCTGCCATACTCTGCGGGCCTGTGCCTGGCCGTTGGTTCGAGTATCGAAGTGTTTTTCCCAGCTATCGTGCCAACGGCTCCAAACCGAACCGTCCCAGCGTTTGCCATCGTCCAGCAGGCATTCCCAACTGAGGCGGACCGCGAGTAAATCCACCATGGTGTGGTCGTCACTGCCAGCGAGTCGCGCCTGCCAGCGCAGGTAGGCGCACCAGGCAGCCCAGCCGCTCACTCGCATCATGACTGCCTGCAGGTATTGGGGCCACTGGCTGACGGGAATCCCCAGTTGTTGCAGTGCCTGCTCGATCTGCTGTTCGGGGTGTTCCGCCAGGCCCCGGGCTTTGGTGGCGACCCACGGCGCTTTCATCAGCAGGCTGATACTGTGGTCCCTGGTCAGCGCACGACGCCAACTGCTGTACAACCTGCGCGCCTGGTCTGGCCGCCAGTCCGACTGTTCCCGATCGAAATAGGCGGCGCAAAACTGGGCGACCTGATGGGTGAGCGCATCACACCAGGCGGGCTCGTGCTGCAGGTCGCGCTGGCTGTCCAGGGTATCACTGAGCAGCGGTGCAGGAATCGCCGGCAGGTGCTGTGCGTCCAGCGCTTGCAGTAATTTCTCTACCCCGGAAGTTGGCCCCGCCTCGCGCGCTGCCTGCTCGAGATCGCTGCGGCTGATAGCGCCCCGCTGCCAGGCACTGCGATACCAGTCCAGTGGCAGGCTCAGGCTTGATCCCGCTATCGCAGACAGTGCTTCTCCCGCCGCATCGAAGGGCTGATGAACCCGCCCCCAGTAGGGATTGACCGCAATCATTCTGTCCAAGGGCCAGGTCGGTGCAATGCTGTCGACGGTAGACTCGATCGCGTCCAGCAAGGCTTGATCAGTGGCAAAATCCCGGTTTGCGTGTGCGTTCACGGTGTTTCTCCTTGCTTGACAGGGTTGCGGTTGACCAGGGTTTGCGCCTGTACCGGGCTCAATCTGGCCGGCCACAGTTTGAACGTCAGCCGGGTGAAGGTCTCGTCGAGGTAAAAGCCGCAGTAGGCCCAGGGGTACAGTGCCCTTGCGAGCCGGCCCCGGGGATGTCGCCGCAGCCAGATCTGGATGCTGTAGAGGCCGACAAAGCAGACCAGAACCCACACCACCAGCGGTGGCGCCACCGAGGTTGCCGGCGGCGCCAGGGCCGCGAACAGCGCATGCCACAGCAGGTAGAGCTGGACCAGTCCCAATACCAGGGCGCAGCCCTGCAACAACGGGCCGGTTCGTATTCCCTGTTCCAGCCACAGCAGCGGCGCCAGGCCCAGGGCCACAATAAGCAGCGCAACGGCGGGTACAGTGAAGCCGGGCAGCAGTGTTTGCCAGAGCGCGGCGGACCCGACTACCAGCACACCACTGATCGCCACCGCAGCGATATACCAGCGGGGGGATCGGGCCGGTCCGATAGTGGCGAAGTAATCGTGGCTGCGGGCCATCTCCACCCGCTCGCCGGCGCTGAGGAAGGCGTGTGCCTTGTACAGTGAGTGGGCAACCAGGTGCAGCAGCGCCAGTTCGTAGAGCCCCAGTCCGACCTCCAGTAACATAAAGCCCATCTGGGCACAGGTGGACCAGGCCAGACGCACCTTGATGCTGATACGGGTCATCATTACCAGGCTCGCCAGCACCGCCGTAGTGCTGCCCGCGATCACCAGCACCGCCTGGGCCGCCGGTGCCAGGGTGATCAACTCGGCAAGGCGAATGAGGACGAAGCCGCCGATGTTGACGATGCCGGCGTGCAACAGGGCGGAAACGGGGGTGGGCGCCTCCATCACCTGGATCAGCCAGCCGTGCAGTGGCAGCTGTGCCGACTTGAGTATCGCGGCCAGCGCAAACAGCACAGCGGCCCAATGCAGCGACACCGGCAGCGACTGGAACTGGTCGATTGCCGCGCCCAGGTCATCGAGGCTGAGGGTTTGCGTTGCCCGGTAAACCAGCACCAGGGCTATGGCCAATACGATATCCGCCAGCCGGCTGGCGAGAAACTTCTTGTGGGCGACGATCTGGGCGGCTTTGCGCTCCTGGTAGTGGGTCAGCAGGAAGTGCAGGCCAATACTGGTAGCGCTCCAGGCCAGCACGATGACCAGCAGGTGTCGACTGATGACCAGCAGGTTCACCGCCGCCAGGGTAAACAGCATGGCGGCGACAAATCTTTCCTGGTTGGGGTCACCCTCGAGATAGCGCGCCGAGTAGTTGATAATGACCCAGCCCAGTAACGACACCAGTAAAGCGCCGGTCAGGCCGAGCCTGTCGATTTCCAGGGGAGTGGTCAGGGCGGCGACCAGGGCGCCAGCAATCAGCACCAGCGTAGCCAGCAGGCCCCATGCCCCGACCAACAGTGCCGTTTTCCAAGCCTGCCGCGGACGCCACAAGGCCAGTAAAAATCCCATCGCGTACAGCGTTGGCGTAATCCACCCCAGATATGACTCGGTCACGTGTGATCCTCCAGAGCAATGCCCGTTCGACGTGGCGGCATGATGTAGCAATACAAGACTTTTGAAAAATATATACTTAATATAATATTGTTCTATTTATGAGAACAATATATGAGGCAGCTCAACTTTCACCACCTGTACTACTTCTGGGTCGTTGCCAAGGAGGGGAACCTGACCCGCACGGCCAGGCAATTGCATATTTCCCAGTCGGCGCTGTCTTCGCAGATTCGCCAACTGCAGGAGCAACTGGGGCATGAGCTGTTCAGCCGCGAGGGGCGATCCCTGCGCCTGACCGAGGTCGGCCACGTGGTGCTCGATTACGCGGAGAGCATTTTCAACCTGGGTAGCGAACTGCTGGCGCTGACCGAGAGCGGTGAGTTGCAGAAACTGCAGCGTTTGCGCATCGGTTCCGTGGCCACCCTGTCACGCAATTTCCTGGAGAATTTCCTGCGCCCGGTACTGGGTGAGGCGAAGGTGAAGCTGACGATCAGTTGCGCCAGCCTGGAGGAACTGCTGGAGCAACTGAAAGTGCATAAACTCGACCTGATACTGTCCAACCGGGCGGTCGCAGCGGATTCCACCAGCCAATGGCGTTGCCAGCAAATCGCGCAGCAGAGTGTCAGTATCGTGGGACCGCCGGGCAAGCAGGCCGAGGGCTTCAGCTTTCCCCGGGATCTGGGACAAATGCCCTTGTTGTTGCCGGGTCCAAGCAGTGATATACGCAGGCAATTCGATCTTCTTTGTGGCCAGCTTGGGGTTGAGGTTGAGCCCTTTGCCGAGGTGGAGGACATGGCGACGCTGCGGCTGCTGGCCCGGGATGCGGGGGGGCTGGCGGTGCTGCCCGAAGTCGTGGTGCAGGATGAGTTGCAGAGCGGGCGGCTGCAGAAATACTGCGTACTGGATGCGGTGGTGGAGCGCTTTTACGCGATCACGGCGAAACGACACTTCGAGCTGGTTGCGCTGAACGCTCTGTTGGAGCAGTCTCAGGCGGTAGTGGAGCCCATCGCCGGGCGTTGATCCCGATCCGGCCTCACGGGCCCGGGTTGACGGCGCGCGTTATCTGTCGGTTGGCTGCCAGGGTTGGGCAGTGGTACTCGCCTGGTTAAATTTACGCCTTCAGCCAGAGAATGAGCTTGCCGTCGTTTATCTGGATAGTGTGCAGGTATTTGCGCGCCAGCGCCTGACGACTATCGGAGGTTTTTAGCTGGTAGATGGGCAGGTCAGTCAGCATGCGGCCGAGCCTGTCGGTGGTCAGGAATCGACGCAGCAGGCCGGCACCGGTTGGGATTGCGCTGCCGGTCACGGCAGCAACGTAATGAAGGTCCGGTTGTCCAAGGGTAAACCAGCCACTTTCACGCTGGTAATTCAGCTCGCCAATCACCAGCCAGCGGGTGGCCGGTGTCATTGCCCCCAGCAACTGGGCGCTGACGGAAAGCTCTAGTCCCATACGGTCTTCGCCGCAATCCAGGCGTACCCAGGGGTCATTAAACGCCAGGGTTACGGTGCCCTCCCGGCGCAGGGGAAAGCGGCTCTCCAGTGCCCGCTGCAAATCGGCCTGCTGCAACTCCAGCGGCCGGCGTTGCAAAACCTCGTTGGCGAGGCCTTTGGCGGCGTTCTGTAAATGCTCTTTGATGGTTGCCACACTGCAGCTCCGGATGGCGGCTGGTCTGTTGAAACTATGCTACCCGATTCGCTGTCTGACAAAAAGTGAGCCGCGGGTGCTAGCCTCGTCAATCAAGTTGCGACGCCCCGGGTTTCCAGTTACATTTGCCGAGTCGTGCCGTGCGATAGTGGCGTTTGTTCACCCGAAACGTCTGGCGCCGGTTGCAGTGTCCAGGCCTGTACCGGCGAACGCTTTTTCTATGGGGTGCCGGAATGGTACCGTTGCTTGGCCAAGTGCAGCCGGTGTCTGGTGGCAGAAAGAGTGTAATCGCGTCTTTGAATATTCCCCGGGGGCTGAATGAAACCGCTGACTGACAAGCCTGGCTGGACGGTATTGCTGCTGCGCGGCGGACTGTTCGCCATTGTGTGGTGGACGCTCAGTGGCGGCGACAACCAGTCCTGGTGGGTGGGGGCACCTGCGGTTGTCCTCGCCGTTATCGCTAGCAGATTCCTGTTGCCCCCGGTGCCCCTGGCCTGGTGGGAACTGGCGAAGTTTGCTCCCCTGTTTCTATGGCGCTCGTTGCTGGGCGGGATCGACGTGGCAAAGCGGGCGATTGGCCCGCGCATGTCCATCAGCCCGCAACTGGTGCAGTACCGGTTGCGGTTGCCCGGCAGGCTACCCCGGGTGGCGCTGTTGAATATCATGAGTCTATTACCCGGTACCCTGAGCGCCGCGCTCGATGGCGACGTGCTGCAGGTTCATGTGCTGGACGGTGACGGTGATTTCCTGGCGGAACTGGAAGCGCTTGAGTACCGGGTGGCGCTTATATCAGGATTATCACTTGCCAGCGCGCACAATGGTGAACGAGATGCATCAATTTAAAAACGTGCTCTGTGTGGTTGAAGACGAAGAGGGCAGCCTGGCGGCGTTGCAACGGGCTGTGGCCCTGGCCAGCAATAACCAGGCAAGCCTGACCGTGATTGCCGTGGTGTCGCCGATGACGTTTGGTATGGGGATGCCTGATGGCGGCCCGCTCTATGGCGATCTCCAGGATGCCATGCTACGAGAGCATGAACTGCGCATAAAAGCGCTGCTTGAGCCCTACCGGGAGCAGATGGAGATCCGATCCGGCGTGTTGCTCGGTATCGCTTTCCTGGAGGTGATCCGCGAGGTGCTGCGGGGCGAATACGATCTGGTTATCAAGTGCCCGGAGGCGCCGGATTGGCTGGATCGCATATTTACCGGTGACGACATGCACCTGCTGCGCAAATGTCCGTGCGCCGTCTGGCTGGTCAATCCCGAGACCGGCGGGTCCTCCTGCCAGCGCATTCTGGCGGCGGTGGACGTGGATGACAATTATCCCCCGGCAGAACTGCAAACCCGCCAGAAGCTCAACGAAAGTATTATGGATGTCGCGGGGGCCCTTGCGGTCTCGGAATTCGCCCAGTTACACGTCGTTCATACCTGGACGGCAATGGGCGAGAGTGTGATGCGTAATGGCGCCTTTGTAAATCATACCGAAGACCAGGTCAACGCCTATGTCGACGAGGTTCACCGTCGCCATGCCAACAGTCTCGACAGTTTGATGCGCCGGACAGAAGCGAGGCTGGGACCCGATGCCCTCGACTACGTCAAACCCCAACTGCACCTTGTGAAGGGATCGGCGCGCAGGGAAATTCCGGCACTGGCCAGGCAACTGAAAGTCGACTGCATCGTGATGGGCACTGTTGCGCGCACCGGGGTGCGGGGATTTATTATGGGCAATACGGCGGAAACCATTCTTGAGCAGATCAATTGCTCGGTGCTGGCGCTCAAGCCCCCCGGGTTTGTAACCCCGGTAGAGCTGGAGGACTGATCCATGCAGACCCTGGCTCTTGCACTGGCGCTGTTTTTGCTGCTGAACCTTGTGGCTGGCATGTGGCGCGTGTTTCGGGGCCCCAGCGCCGCAGACCGCATGCTGGCGGCGCAGCTGTTCGGTACGACGGCGGTGGCGATACTGGTACTGCTGGCCGAGGCAGTGGACACAGCCCCCTTGCGTGACGTGGCGCTGGTGTTTGCGTTGTTGTCGGCGGTCACTGCGGTGGCGTTTGTGCGCCTGGCGTGGCGCGACGGGGAGGCGGGCATTGACAACGGTTGACTATGCGTCTGCCGCACTGGTGATTGCGGGCGGGCTGTTCTTTCTGGCAGGAACCGTAGGGCTGTTGCGCTTTCCCGATGTGTATACCCGGCTGCATGCCCTGACCAAGGCGGATAATGTCGGCCTGGGATTGATCGTCACCGGGCTGGCGTTGCAGTCTGCCTCCTGGGCTGTTGCCGCCAAACTGCTGCTGATCTGGCTGCTGGTAATGCTGGCCGGGGCCAGCGTCGCGCACCTGGTAGCCAGCAGCGCCCTGCGCAAGGGGATACGTGTATGGAAACGATGAACCTGCTGGGGCTGGGTTTCGACCTGGTGCTGGGTGTTGGGCTGTTCTGCCTGGCGTGGCTGAGTCTGTCCTGCGCCGATCTGTTCAGGGCCGTGGTGTTGTTTATCGCATTTGGCCTGCTGTTGGCCCTGGCCTGGGTGCGGCTGGCGGCGCCGGACGTGGCGCTGGCGGAAGCGGCGATAGGGGCAGGGCTCACCGGTGCGCTGCTGATGGCTGCCCTGGCCAGGCTGCGGGCGAATTGACATGAGTCGTGGCAGGCGATGGCTACTCTCGATACTGGTGCTGGCTGCTGCCATGGGCCTGGGGTACGCGGTCCTGTCATTGCCCCAGCAGGCGCCGGGCCTGCAGGCGCTAGTGGCGGACAAGCTGGATGCGAGTGGCGTCAGCAATCCGGTGACCGCGGTGCTGCTCAACTTTCGCGGCTACGACACATTCCTGGAAATGGTGGTGTTGCTGCTGGCACTGCTTGGAATGTGGTCGCTGGGTGGCGCTGAAGGCCCCGGGAAGGGCGCTATATCAGGCCCGGTACTGGATTCCCTGGCCCGCGTGCTGGTGCCGCTGATGCTGCTGGTAGCCGCCTATTTGCTGTGGGCGGGGGCCCATGCCCCCGGTGGTGCGTTTCAGGCGGGTGCGGTGCTGGGCGCAGGGGGTGTGCTTTTGATTCTGGCCGGCTGGCGGCCGCCGACCCGGTGGCTGGCCGGGCGGCCCCTGCGGTTCGCGCTGGTGGTGGGCGTGGTCGCTTTCCTGGCCGTTTCACTGCTAACGATGCTGCTTGGCGGGCAGTTGCTGGAGTATCCTCCGGCGCAAGCCGGCGCACTGATCTTCGTCATCGAAGCGGCGGCGACGGTTGCCATTGCCGTTGCCCTTACGGCGATGTTCCTGGCCATCGTCGATGCGCCGGGGGGCGAATCATGAGTGCGCCTTACATCTACGCATTGGTCGGCGTCGGCCTGTTCAGTGTGGGTTTTTATGCCCTGGTGGTGCACGCGCATCTGTTACGCAAAATCCTGGCAGTCAATGTGATGGGCAGTGGGGTGTTCGTGGTGCTGGTGGCCCTGGCGAGGCGCAGCGGTGACATGACGCCAGACCCGGTGCCCCATGCAATGGTCATCACCGGTATCGTGGTGGCGGTATCGGCGACCGCGCTGGGACTTGGTTTGATGCTGAAAGTTGAAGCGGCTACCGGCCAGGCTCGACTTCCTGAGCAGGACGGGGAATAGTGCGAATTGAGTCAATGCTAGCCTCGATTCCCTGGGGTCCCTGGCTGATTCTGGTGCCACTGGTGGGGGCAGTTGCCTGCCTGCTATGGCCTCGGCAAGCTAAGCCCCTGGGCTCTCTGACCCTGCTCACTGGCGTCCTTTGCGTTGTCGGTCTGGGTTTACAGTTGGTTAACCACGGGGTTTACCAGCATGGCATCGGTGGCTGGGAAGTGCCCCTTGGTATCGAGCTGTATGCCGATGGCCTGAGCCTGTGGATGCTGGTGATGGTGGCACTGGTGGGGCTGGGCGTCAGCCTGTATGCAAGCGCATACTTCGAAGCCCCGCGGGCCGCGCATTTCTGGCCGTTGTGGTTGTTTCTGTTCGCCGCGCTGAATGCCCTGTTCCTGTCTCGAGACCTGTTTAACCTCTACGTCACCCTGGAAATGATCGGGCTGGCGGCGGTTGCCCTGACTGCGCTGCAGGGTGGCAGTCACGCGCTGGTGGGGGCCATGCGTTACCTGCTGGCAACTCTGTTGGGCTCGCTCGCCTACCTGATGGGCGTGGTGCTGCTCTACCACGGCTACGGGACTGTCGATATCGCCTTGCTCGGTGAGGCCATGGCGACCGCCCCCGTCGCCTGGGCGGCGATGGGACTGATGATCGCCGGGCTTGCCCTGAAGACCGCGCTGTTCCCGCTGCACTTCTGGTTGCCGCCGGCGCACGCCAGCGCCCCGGCAGCGGTCAGCGCCCTGCTGTCGGCGCTGGTGATCAAGGCCTCATTTTATATTCTGTTGCGCCTGTGGCTGGACGTATTTCCCGCGTTATCCGGAGCCGGCGCCGAACTGCTGGGCGCACTCGGGGTGGCAGCGGTGCTGTGGGGGTCGTTCCAGGCCCTGAAGCAAACCCGGGTCAAATTGCTGGTGGCCTATTCCACCGTGGCGCAAATCGGCTACCTGTTCCTGGGCTTTCCGCTCGCGGCCAGTATCGGCAACAGCGCTTGGAACGCGGTGGCCTACCTGGCTTTCAGTCATGCCCTGGCCAAGGCGGCGATGTTTCTCGCGGCGGGAAACTTCATGTTGTTTGGCGGCCACGATCGCATCGCCGGCCTCGATCGGGTGGTGCAGCGCCTGCCGCTCAGTGCCGGGGCCTTTGCCCTGGCGGGGGTCAGTATTATGGGCCTGCCCCCCAGCGGCGGTTTTAATGGCAAGTGGCTGCTGTTGCAGGCCGCAGTGACCGCGGGTCGCTGGGACCTGGTGGTCGTCATGTTGGCGGGTGGCATTCTGGCGGCCGCCTACGTGTTCAAGGTGCTGGGTCATACCTTTACCCAGGCCGAAGTGCCCCACGAGCCCAGGATTGTTCCGGCACGTATGGAATGGGCCGCCATGTTGCTGGCCTGCGGTGCAATTCTGGCCGGATTCCTCGCGACCCCCATGCTGGCGATGCTGGCGATCGGCGAGCCCTTTGCCGTTACCGGAGGTGGGCCATGAGCTGGGGTGACTGGGTGCCGCTGCTGGTGGTGGCGAGCTCACTGCTGCCGGGCTTGGTGATCTTCGGTCTGGCCGAGGAGCGGGTGCGTCTGCGCACCGCGCTCAACCTGTTGGGTGCGATTTCGAAGTTGGGGTTGGTCGCCCTGATGGTCTGGGGAGTCTTGAACGGTCATCAGTACGAAACCCGCCTGCCGCTATTACCCGGGGTTGAGCTGGTGCTGCGCGCAGGGCCGCTTGCGCTGTTGTTCGTGGCCCTGTCCAGCATCCTGTGGTTACTGACCACCATCTACGCCATCGGCTACCTCGAGGGATCTCCCCAGCGCAGCCGGTTTTTCGGTTTCTTCAGCCTCTGTGTGACCGCCACGGTCGGGGTGGCCCTGGCCGGTAACCTGCTCACCTTCCTGGTCTTTTACGAGATACTGACACTGTCGACCTACCCCCTTGTCGTGCACCGCGGTACCGAGGTGGCACGCAAGGCCGGCCAGACCTACCTCACCTATACCGTGATCGGGGGCGCCCTGCTGTTGCTGGGCACCGTCTGGCTGTACACCCTGACGGGCACCCTGGAATTCGAACCCCGCGGGTTTGTCGATCAACTCGGGTCGCAGCACAAACCGGCGTTGGTGATGATTTTCGTACTGCTGATTGCCGGGTTGGGGGTAAAGGCGGCGCTGTTCCCCCTGCATGGCTGGTTACCCCAGGCCATGGTGGCGCCGGCACCGGTCAGCGCGTTGCTGCATGCAGTGGCGGTAGTGAAGGCGGGTGCCTTTGGCATCGTGCGCGTGGTCTACGAGGTCTTCGGGGTGGAGTTTGCTGCCAGCCTGGGGGTGATGCAGCCGCTGGCCTGGCTGGCGGCATTTACCATTATCTATGGCTCGGTGCGGGCATTGTTCCAGGATGACTTGAAGCGGCGGCTGGCGTTTTCAACCGTGAGCCAGGTTTCCTATATCGCGCTGGGGGTGGCGGTTGTCGGCCCCATCGCCAGCATCGGCGGTATTGTTCATCTGGTGCACCAGGGGCTGATGAAGATCACGCTTTTTTTCTGCGCCGGCAACCTGGCGGAAACCCTCGGCGTGCACAAAGTCAGCGAAATGAATGGCGCTGGCCGGCGTATGCCGTGGACCATGGCGGCCTTCACCATCGGTGCGTTCGGGATGATAGGGGCGCCACCGATTGCAGGCTTTATCAGCAAGTGGTATCTGGGCCAGGGTGCGCTGGAAGCGGGGCAGGGCTGGGTCATATTTGTGCTGGCGGGCAGCAGCTTGCTCAACGCGGCCTATTTCCTGCCTATCTTGCATCGGGCCTGGTTCCGGGCGCCACCGGATAGCTGGCCAGAAGAGCACTACTTTGGCCGCAGGGAAACCGCGCTGGCATTGCTGGTGCCGCCGGTGTTGACCGCGCTGCTGGCCCTGCTTGCCGGGTTGCTGGCAGAGCTGCCGTTCAGCGCCCTGGAATGGTCGCGGCTGGTGGCACAGCGGGAGTTTTACGGACCATGACTATCAGCGAACTACTGCTGCTGTTGACCCCAACCTGGCCGCTGCTGCTGGCTCTGGCAGCGGCTTTCACGGCTGCGCGCCCGCTGGCCCTTCGGTGCATGCCCTGGGCTGCGCTGCCGGCGCTGCTCACGGTGATTTTGCCGGACGCAACGCTCCAGCTTGACGGGGTGATGCTGGGAGCCTCGCTGCAACTGGATGCTACGGGACGGGTTTTCCTGGCGCTGACGTCCTTGCTCTGGCTCGCCAGCGGCTTGCTCGCTCGACAACGTGTGCGCACCGATGCCAGCCACGCCCTGGCGATTTTCTTACTGCTGGCCATGTCTGGCAGTTTTGGTATGGCGCTTGCCGGTGATGGCCTGCTGTTTTTCGCCGCCGCTACCCTCGGCGGCTATGCGCTCTACGCCGCCCTGATGTGCGGTGCAGGGGCCGCCACGCGCCAATCCGGTAATGTGCTGGTGGTGCTGCTGGTGATCAGTGATCTGCTGGTGTTCGAGGTGTTGCTGCTGCTGGGCCAGGGCGCGGAGGGATTCGATTTCGCTGCCCTGCGCGACGCCTTTCTGGCGGCCGAGAGCCGGAGTCTGTTGCTCGCACTGCTGGTGGCCGGTTTCGGCATCAAGTTCGGCCTGCTCGGCCTGCATTTCTGGTTGCCACCGGTATTTGTCTGCAGCGCAGCGGCCCTGCGTCCCGCCTTAGTTGCCTACATGTTCGTAGCCGGTATCCTCGGTGGTCTGCGTTTGTTGCCGGTGGGTGAGATGGGTGCGCCGGGTGTTGCCGACGCCCTGCACTTGTGGGCCTGGGTCACCCTGGCCTATGCCCTGCTGGTCGGTGGGCAGCAGGGCCATTATCGCTCACTGCTCGCCTACGCCGCCCTCGCCCTGGGCGGTCTATGGCTGGGGTCACTGGGTGAATTACTGCAGCGCCCCCAGTGGTGGTATGAAGCCGCGCCGGCGCTGGCAGCGGCAGTGATACAGTCGGGTTTTGCTCTGGTAATCCTGTTGTTACTGGCGACCCATATCGGTGGCACCTACACCTTCTGGCATGGCTACCGAATTGCGGCCTTGCGCTGGCTTGCCGTGGTGTTATTGGCGCTGGCTCCGGTGAGCCTTGGCGGATTGATGAGCGAAGGGCTGGTGACATTGGTTTATTCGGTAATCGCTGTGCTGGCCTTTTTGGCAGCGGGCAGTGCAGTGCGCATCGCGGCGGCGGACAGGGAGCCCTGGGGCACTATAGCGCAGCCCGGCACAGCGACGGTGGAGCAGGGTGACCTGGACCTAATCGCTGTGCTGAAGGTTTCCCTGGGCCTGGCCGTGGCCGCTGCCCTGGTGGCCCTCAACCAGCTACTGCAATTGTCATGGTCGCAACTGACTCCGGTGGTGGCGATAGTGTTGCTGCCCGCCGGGGTGGCTATCGCCAGCGCGCGTTTGCGCGCTGCCTACCTGCCGAGTCTGCCTCCGGGGGATCTGCTGGCTGTTATCCGCTCTGCTATTGCCTGGCTTCAGCGGGCCAGCATGTGGTTGATCGACAACACCGTGGCGCGTTTGCCGGAGGCGGGCAAGGCCCTGGCCGGCCGGCTCGGGGCGGGGATTTCAGGGCTGCCGTTGGGGCGTTGGGAATCGGCACTTAATCGCTGGCCAGGCGCAATTACCTGGGTGTTGTTGCTCGGGTTGCTGATCGTCTGGCTGGGTAGTTTGTGATGCGACTTGCGGATACCAAAGTGCCCGGGCCCAGGACAGATCCCGGCTTTTCAGGCTTCATCTTCTGCTGCATTTTCGGTAATCGACCCCGCGCCGCCAGCCGTCTCTTAACAGTGATGTCCCCGGCCTAAAGTGCTAGAGTGCCGTGGGTGATCCAGCAAGGGGGTAGACCATATCGTGCCCAGAAAAATGCGACGCAAGGGGATGATCGGGCTTATCGTCACGGGTTTTTATGTTGCCGGCATTGTCGCGGCCCTGCACGCGGTGCTGACCGTCCGCACACCCACTGGCTCTGTGGCGTGGGCGGTATCACTGATCACTATGCCATTCATCGCGCTGCCCGCCTATGCGGTGCTGGGGCGTGACCAGTTCGAGGGTATGTCGGAGGCATTCGAGCAGAGGCAGGACGAGATCGAGTCGGTGGTCCAGGGATTTGAGGACAATCTCGAGCCCTTGCGAGTTGCCGCCGATGATGCGCCGTCGTGGCAGCGCGCCATTCACAAACTGTCGGAGCTGCACTTTCTGCAAGGCAATGACCTTGAGTTGCTGGTGAATGGGGAGGCAACCTTCGCCAGTATTCTGCAGGGGGTCGCCAGCGCCGAGCATTATATCCTGTTTCAGTTCTACATGATCCACGACGACGGCCTGGGGCGCCGGGTGCAACAGGCGTTGATGGAACGTGCCCGGGCAGGGGTGCAGGTGAAGGTGCTGTACGACGAGGTCGGCAGTTCAGGCCTGCCCTCTGCCTACGTCAAAGAGCTGGAGGCAGCGGGTGTCGAGGTCAGTTCGTTCAAGCCCACCCAGGGTTGGCGCAACCGCTTCCAACTCAATTTTCGCAACCACCGCAAGATGGTGGTGGTGGACGGCCGGGTCGCGTGGGTGGGTGGTCACAACGTGGGTGATGAGTACCTGGGGCTGGACCCGGAATTCAGCCCCTGGCGCGATACCCACGTGCGGATCGAGGGGCCCGCCGCGCTGCAGGTGCAACTGACTATCCTGTCGGACTGGTACTGGGCCACCCGGGAACTGCCGGCGTTAAACTGGGAGCCCCGGCGCGCCCCGGGCGGCAATAAAAAAGTGATGATTTTGCCCACTTCTCCGACGCGGCACCTGGAAACCGCAAGCCTCTTTTTCGTGTCGGCAATCAGCGCGGCGAAAGAGCGTATCTGGCTTTCGGCACCGTATTTTGTGCCCGACGAAGCCGTGTTGAAGGCGCTGCAACTGGCGGCCCTGCGCGGGGTCGACGTGCGCATCATTACCACCGGTAAGGGCGATAGCTTGCCGGTCTACCTGGCGGCTTTTCACTACATCTACCAGCTGCGCAATCTCGGCATCCGCTTCTACGCTTACCAACCGGGCTTCTTGCATGAAAAGGTGATGCTGGTGGATGACCGGCTTGCAACCGTCGGTACCCACAACTTCGACAACCGTTCGTTTCGTCTCAATTTCGAAGTTGGTGCAGTGGTATACGACGGGGAGTTCGCCAGTGAAATGGAAGCGATGCTGGAGCGGGATTTTGCCCACGCCAGAAACATTGAGGCCGAGAGCCTGGAGAGCGAGCCCCTGTGGCGGCGCATTGCCGTGCAGCTTTCGAGGCTGGCAGCGCCGGTGTTGTAGTGTTGGCCGCGGGCATGCGCGCCTACAGCTGGAACAACTGTCTAACCGTCTCGCGCTCAGGTGGTTCATTATTTGAGCGTGGTTGCAATTCAAAGCAGTGGAAGTGCCGGTGGGCCTGGGTGCCAGCATCGTAGAGCACCGCAAATTTGCGTTCCGTACAGGCATCGACCAGCGCCATTTGCGATGCGCCCCTGCCGTTGACATACCCCAGTGTGGCGGCCGCTGCCAGTGCGAGTAAAGCGACAACTCCATACAGCTTCATGATCAGACTCCGCTGTGAGTGTCAGTAAGTTACGCAGTGGCGAACTAAACTGTTCACTCCTGGCAGGTGGGGGTTGCCTTGTAGCGGCCGGTAATTGGCACCTCTCGGACCGCTGGGATCGGCGTCTGGTGCTGATCCTGTGCGCTTTGGCTACTGCTCTGGCAGCGGCCGTGATCGCCCTGGTTATCGTAATGCAGTGGCATATACCGCTGGTGAGCAGTTTGAGTTACGGCGGTTTCATGTTTGCCCTGTACGGGATAAGCGTTGCTCATACCAATGACCACTTGCAACCGTCGCAGGTGCTTGCAGCAACGCGAGGCCTGCTGTTGCTTTATGGGTTGGGTGCGATCCTCGGCCCGATCCTGGTCAGTTTCGGAATGACCCGGTGGGGCCCGATTGGTCACCCGATAATCTGTGCGGGTACTGCATTGGCCTTGGCGATATTCGGTTTGTTTCGAATGATCCTGCGAGGGGCGCCACCTGTGTCGGAGCAAGCCGACTTCGTGCCCATGGCGAGGACCTCGCCGGTGGTGCTGGAAATGCATCCCGAGGTTGAACCTAAAAACCGCAGTGGAACGCTTCGATGATCAATATGTGTGCTTGGGGTCTGGGTCGACCGGGCAGTTGCAGACCGAAAAAAAGCGGGCACTCGGGCCCGCTTCGGTTGTTACAACCAGGCACTGGCCCGAATAATGCACCAGCACACGCCAACGTATTTATCTGGCCATTTTAGAAAAGGATATCGCGAGTTTTTCACCCGGGTACAACATGCCACCACGGCTGTTTGCCTGGATACCACTTGGTCTCGCGTCGATTTTGCGCACATGCTCACTGCGACGTAGCTACGGCCACGTTTACGCTCGCGAGCACGCAAAAGCAACTCGATAGCTGCGCGCTATCACCGGCAGCTGGTGCAATATCCGGTCTAGAAAGTCCAGCGTATACCCAGGCCCAACAGGTCGATATTGCTGTCGACGTCGCCGCCAAGCTCGAAGCGCACCCATTCACCGTAGAGATCCAGGCTGCCACCGAGGTTAAAGGCGGCTCCCAGGCCGAGGTACCAGTCGGTGCCGTCGTCATCGCCGTCCTTGCCGGTTTCCCACCAGGCGACACCGCCCCGGGCATAGATATCCAGGATCCACAAGGGTACGGACGCGATGCCACCCAGGGTCCAGGCACTGACATCCGTCTCTAACTTGTCTCCGTTAGGCAGTCGGTCGGTTGTATAGTCGCCGAGCCCCCAGTAACCACCGTCGACTGCCAGCCAGTTGTTGATGCGATAGCCGGCACCCAGGTTGTAGGCGAACGAATTGTCGTCGATGTCGATATCGTTGATATCTGAAAGCTCAAAATCCTCAAAGTCGACACTATCGTTGACCAGGCCCCAGTAGCCACCCGCGCCTGCGAAAAATCCATGGTTGTCGGTGCGGTCATCGTTGTGGCTGCTTGCGTTCACCACGGTGGCCGCCGACATCGAGATCAGGCTTACAGCGATTCCAAGTTTGGCTTTGTCAAGAATTCCAGTCATATTTAACCCCTTCCAATTACGATGGCTGCAGTGCCCTGCAGATGGCGTCAGTATAAATTCCAATGTAAATTATCCACAAGGCGTGGCAGCAGGGCTGAACACCGGCTCAATCAGTGGGGCAGGAACGATTTAGACTGTGGGCGGCAGGAACGTACTCTTCGTAAATGCCAGTAAACCAAGCGTATATTCACTTTTCTAACGCTATATCTTTGGCGACAATTGCTTCTACGTGTCTTTCTAGGCTCGGTCGGCGATAATCTCTAGGTACAACTTCGCGCCCGGGTAGGGGTAATTACCTAGCAGCCTGCTGAGGGTGCTTCTCGTCGAGCAGTGACGCCCAGGGGTGACGGCTGGCGCGGCGCAAAAGACGATAGTGCGTTTGCCGTTTCAGCGAAGGCGCCGGCCGCTTCAGCGAGGGGCTGATACAGGAGCCTGGGTTTCACTACTCGTACATGGGATGAAACTCGTGGGCCTCGCGGGTTGCCATGTCCTCGTAGGTCTGCCAGCGCAATTCCAGTGCCTCGTTCGCCAGCGCCAACAGGCGCTCGGCCTCTTCCGGGTTACTGCGCATCAGGTGTTGGTACCTGCCTTCTTTTTCCCGGTAGCTCTTCAGCGTCACAGAGGGTCTGAGACTGTCGAGTTCGAAGGGGTTGATGCCGGATTTGCGCAACAGGGGATTGTAACGCAGCAGTGGCCAGTGGCCGGACGCCACCGCCATCTTCTGTTGATGCAGGCCTTCGTTCATCTCTATGCCGTGGGCTATGCAATGGCTGTAAGCGAGAATGATCGATGGCCCGGGGTAAGCCTCCGCCTCGCGCAGGGCCTGCAGTGACTGCTGCGGGTTGGCCCCCAGGGCGATTCTCGCCACGTAGACATTGCCGTAGGCCATCGCCTGCAATGCCAGGTCTTTCTTGCCCACCGGCTTGCCACCCACTGAGAACTTGGCCGAAGCGCCCAGTGGCGTTGCTTTTGACATCTGGCCGCCGGTGTTGGAATAAACCTCGGTATCCATGACCAGAATATTGACATCCCGCCCACTGGCCAACACGTGATCAAGTCCACCGTAGCCGATATCGTAGGCCCAGCCATCTCCCCCGACTATCCAGATGCTGCGGCGTACGAGGTGATCGGCTATGGATTCCAGCTGCCTGGCCGCATCATCCGGAAGGTCGCGCAACGCCGCCTTGAGCTTTGCGACCCGGGCACGTTGCTCCCTCAGTTGGCTCTCACTCTGTTGCGGCCGGGTGAGGAGGTCTGCCAGCAACTCGCTACTCAAGTGTTGCTTGAGGTCTTGCAGCAGGTGGGCCGCCTGGGCGTAGTGGTGATCCGCGGTCAGGCGAAAACCCAGCCCAAACTCGGCGTTGTCCTCGAACAGGGAGTTTGCCCAGGCCGGTCCTCGCCCTTCCTCGTTGACTGCCCAGGGTGTGGTGGGCAGGTTGCCGCCGTATATCGAGGAGCAGCCGGTGGCATTGGCGACCAGCATGCGATCGCCAAACAGTTGGGAGATCATTTTCAGGTAGGGGGTCTCGCCACAGCCGGCACAGGCGCCGGAAAACTCGAACAGCGGTTGCAAGTACTGGGTGCCGCGCACGGTGGCAAAGTCGACCCGGGAACGGTCCGGGTAGGGCAGCGTCTCGAAAAACTCGACGTTGGCGCGTTCGCTATCGACAACATCGGCCAGCGGCGTCATGTTGATGGCCCTGTGTTTCGGGTCATCCGGCGCGTGGGCAGGGCACGCCTGTACGCACAGTTCGCAGCCGGTGCAATCCTCGGCGTAAATCTGCAGCGTGTAGCGGGTTTCCGGAAATCCAAGTGCCGTTGTAGGTACCGATTGAAAGCTCTCGGGTGCCCCCGCGAGGGCGTCTTCATGGTAAAACTTGGCACGTATCACCGCATGGGGGCACACCACCGAGCAGTTGCCGCACTGGATACAGATACCGGAATCCCAGCGTGGAACGTTCTGTGCGATGCGCCGCTTCTCCCACTGCGTGGTCGCGCTGGGATAGGTGCCATCGACGGGGATCTGGCTGACAGGGAGCAGGTCGCCGCGCCCGGCGATCATCTCCATGGTCACCTCACGCACGAAGCGCGGCATATCCATGCGGGTATCCGCCCTGGCCGCGGTTGCCGGGGTGATCTCGCCGGTGGCAATCTCGTGCAAACCCGAAAGCGCCAGGTCCACCGCGGCGTAGTTCTTGTCTATCAGTGCCTGGCCCTTCTTCTGATAGCTTTTGGCGATGGCCTTCTTGATCAGGCCGATGGCGTCGTCCTGGGCCATGATGTCTGCCAGATAAAAGAAACAGGTCTGCATGATGGTGTTGATGCGCCGTCCCATGCCGCATTGTGCGGCTACCTTGTAGCCATCGACGGCAAACAAGCGCAGGTGTTTGTCTACCAGTGCCTGCCTGAATGCGCCGGGTAGGTTCTGCCACAGTTGATCGTGTTTGTAGGGGGCGTTGAGCAGGACAGTGGCACCGTCGGCGGCAATATCCAGAATGCCCTCGATTTCGACGAAGTTGGACTGGTGAATGGCGACAAACCCGGCCCGGTTGATCAGGTAGGGGGCGTCGATGGGGCTCGGCCCGTAACGCAAGTGGGAGACTGTCTGGGAACCGGACTTCTTCGAGTCGTACACAAAATAGCCCTGGGCATAGAGCGACGGCTCCTGGTTGATGATTTTTATCGAGTTCTTGTTGGCGCCCACCGTGCCGTCTGCGCCCAGGCCGAAGAATACCGCCTCCTTGAAGTCCCCCGTCTGCTGATCGATCCCGGTGACCTCGAGGTGCGTGTGGGTGACGTCATCGACAATGCCGACGGTAAAGTGGTTTTTTGGCCTGGGCTTTTCCAACTCGCGAAAAACCGCCCGCACCATCGCCGGGGTGAACTCCTTGCTGGAGAGTCCGTAGCGACCGCCGATAACCCGCGGCAGCGCCGCCAACTGGTCCTGCTGATAGGCTTCAGTCAGCGCCGAAAACACGTCGAGGTAAAGGGGCTCGCCGAGGCTGCCGGGCTCCTTGGTACGGTCGAGCACTGCGATCTTGTTGACGCTCCCAGGCAGCGCTGCAACCAGTTGTTCGGCAGGGAAGGGGCGGTACAGGCGCACTACCAGTACACCGGTTTTTTCACCGCTTTCATTCAGCTCGCGAACCACCTGCTTAACGGTTTGAGCGCCCGAACCCATAATAACGACCACGCGCTCGGCGTCGGCAGCGCCATGGTACTCCACCAGGTGGTAGCGACGCCCGGTAGCGGCAAACAGGCGATCCATGGTCTGCTGCACGATCCCGGGGGTCTGCAGGTAGAAGGGGTTGGATGATTCCCGGCCCTGGAAATAGACGTCCGGGTTTTGCGCCGTGCCCCGAATGACCGGGCTTTCCGGGTTCAGTGAGCGTGCCCTGTGGGCACGCACCCAGTCATCGTCGATCATCGCCCGCACGGTCGCATCGTCGATCCAACTGATCTTGTTGACCTCGTGGGAAGTCCGAAAACCGTCAAAAAAATGGACGAAGGGTATGCGGCTTTGCAGGGTGGCGGCATGGGCGACCAGGGCGAAATCATGGGCCTCCTGCACCGAGTTGGAAGCCAGCAGCGCGAAACCGGTATTGCGTACCGCCATCACGTCCTGGTGATCGCCGAATATGGACAGCGCCTGCGCCGCCAGCGAACGCGCTGCGACATGAAACACCGTGGGGCTGAGCTCACCCGCAATCTTGTGCATATTGGGGATCATCAACATCAGCCCCTGGGACGCCGTAAAGGTGGTTGAGAGCGACCCGGACTGCAGGGCGCCGTGCACCGCACCGGCGGCGCCGCCCTCGCTCTGCATCTCCATAATGGTGGGTGACTGTTGCCACAGATTCTTGCGGCCCTCGTTCTTCCACTGGTCGGCCAGTTCGGCCATGGTCGATGACGGCGTGATCGGGTAGATAGCGCAAACTTCCGAGAGGCGAAAGGCGACATCGGCCGCCGCTTCGTTACCGTCCATCACCCGGTAGATATCAGCGTGTTCTGTCATTTGTTTTGCTCCTGCTGCAACTGCGCCACCGGGATCAGGGTGATGGCGTAGGTCGGGCATTGCAGCACGCAGGCGCCGCAACCGGTGCACTTGTCGTAATCAATGCGGTAGCCATTCCCCTTGCCGAGGATTTCGATAGCGGTCTCCGGGCAGGCGCCAAAGCAGGCGTTGCACTCGAAGCAGTTGCCGCAGGAATAACAACGGCTGGCCTCATAGCGTGCCTGCTGGTCAGAAAAGCCCCGGGTTACCTCCTCGAAGCCGTCCAGGCGTTCGGCCACCGGCAACTCGGGCTGTTTCGCCGTTGCTGCGTTGGTGTGATACCACAGGTGCAGTGACTCATAGCCTACCACCTCCGGGCTCGGTGGCTTTTGCCATTGTCTGCCATTGAGCCAGGCATCGATATTCATCGCCGCCTTGCGCCCATGCCCGGTCGCGTAGGTCACCGAGCGGGTACCGGGTGTCATATCTCCCCCGGCAAAAATGCCCGGGCTGCCGGTCATGAAACTCGCATCGACCTCCACCACACCATCGTTGATGGTGACGCCATCGTCATCGGTGAAGAGATCGGCTTCCATCTGTTGGCCCAGGGCGAGAATCACCGAGTCGGCGCCCAGGGTTTCAAACTTGCCGGTCGGCTGGGGACGCCCATTGGCATCGATTTCCATGACCTCCACCTGGATGCGATCATCATCGAATTCCTTTATCGTGCGCAGCCAATTGATTTTGACGCCTTCATCTTCCGCTTCCTGGGCCTCGAACTCGTGAGCCGGCATGTGCTCACGGTCGCGGCGGTAGATGATCATCGCCTCGGAGGCGCCGAGGCGCTTGGCGGTGCGGGCCGTATCCATCGCGGTATTGCCGCCACCGTACACGGCGACCCGCCTGCCCATGACAGTCGAGGTACCGGACTCCACACCCTTGAGGAAGCTCACGGCATCGAGAATCTTGCTTGCATCCCGGGCGGGGATGTCGACCTGGGTTGCGATATGCGCCCCGACCGCCGCAAACACGGCGTCGAAACCTCCGTCCTCCTTCTCGCGCTTCAGGTTGGTGACCTTGCGATTGAGGTGAATCTTGACGCCCATGGTTTCGATGCGCTCAATTTCGGCATCGAGAATGTCGCGGGGCAGGCGATAGGCGGGGATGCCATAGCGCATCATGCCGCCGGGCTTCTCCGCGCCCTCATAGATCTCGACGCTGTGGCCCAGGCGCGCCAGGTGATAAGCTGCCGACAAGCCCGCCGGCCCTGAGCCGATGACCAGTATCCGCTTTGCGGAAGGCCGTGGATGGACCGGCGCTTCCCAGTTGCGCTCAATAGCCAGGTCACCGAGAAAGCGCTCCGTGGCGTGGATCTTTACCGGCTCATCGACGTCGGCGCGATTGCAGCCATCCTCACAGGGGTGATAGCAAACGCGGCCGTGGATTGCCGGCAACGGGTTTACCTCCGTTAACAATCGCCAGGCTTGTTCATACTCGCCGGCAACCACGTGGGAGAGCCAGCCCTGGATGTTTTCCCCCGCCGGACAGGAGTGATTACAAGGGGGCAACAAGTTTTTGTAGCGCGGGCGAAATTGCGTGACGGGCCCGGTGCCGTGAACGTGTTGAAGCTCGGGTGGCAGCGTCAGGTCGCTATGTTTCATTGCAGGTCCCTTGGATTTTGATAGATTTATAGATGGGAAAAGCCATCTTACATTCTCAGGGTTTTTGCGACAGTTGTTATTGAGCTAGGTCAAAAGGGGTGGGGTTTAGAGTCATTCGTTTGTCGAGTCGTGCCGGGCTGGCGCGCAGCGGGTGAATTGCCTTCCTTCAACCTAAAAACCGCAGTCGAACGCTTCGATGATCAATATGTGTTTGATATGCAGATGAAAAAAGGTAAATTTCTGACGCACTCTTAGGGTGAGCTGCGAGTCGCTGTACGGTTTCTCGAAAAATCCCAGAGCGGCAGGGCGTCGTTATCACTCTGGGCAAGGACTACGGCCATTGCCGGCGAGCTATACCTTGCCTGTGATGCGGCATTCCGACGCCCTGGGATTTCCCGATAATTCCGTGATCAACTGCGGTTTCCAGGTTCAAGAACGTAATGGCCCGGCAGCTCCCAATTGTGCGATCGAGATTGATCTGTGATTGCGTTCAGCAGGATAATAACGGTTTGCCTGGAATTTGCCCCGCTGGCGTCAGCAGCCCTCGCTGTGTTGCGCGCCGGTCCTACTGAATCAACAGAAGTATCGCCGACATGCCGCTTGTTCCGTCCGCTGTTCGATCCCGAATCCTCCCGCTCGTCTCCGGCGCTGTGCTGTCGGCGGCTACCGTCGCGCAGCCCCCCACTTTAGGCGCGGCAGAAGCAGTCTTTCCCAACTGTATCGAGCGCTTGCAGCAGCGTGGTCGTGCAGAGGGTTTGAGCGAGGAGGTGGTCACCGAGGTATTGGGCTCGGTGAGCTTCTCCGAAAAAGTTATCGAGCTGGACCGCCGCCAGCCTGAGTTCGCCGAGACCTTCACCAACTACCTGGGTAAGCGCGTCACTGAAAGCCGGATTGAGACCGGTCGTGAACTGCTGGAAAAGCATCGGCCCCTGCTATTGCGCTTACAGCAGCAGTATGGGGTCCAGCCCCAGTACCTGGTTTCTTTCTGGGGGCTGGAAACCAACTACGGGGGTTATACCGGTTATTTACCGGTTCTCGATTCCCTCGCCACGCTGGCCTGCGATCCTCGACGCAGCAGCTACTTCAGCGCCGAGCTGATGGCGGCACTGAAAATTGTCGATGACGGGGTGCCGGCGGAAGCCATGCTGGGCTCCTGGGCCGGCGCCATGGGCCAGACCCAGTTTATGCCCTCGGTCTATCGCCGCTTTGCCCGGGACGGCGACGGTGACGGCAAGATCGACCTGTGGGGCAGTGCGCCTGACGCACTGACGTCCGCCGCCGCTTTTCTCCAGCATATCGGCTGGGAGGCAGGTTGGCGCTGGGGCCGCGAAGTCTCCCTGCCGGAAGGCTTCGCCTATATCGACGCGGGCCGGGCCAATCGCAGGTCGCTGCAGGAGTGGCGCAAGCGTGGAGTGCGCACCACCAACGGCAAGCTGGTGCCTGCCTTGGACGTGCCAACGGCGGTGATTGTACCTGCGGGCCACAGGGGGCCGGCCTTTGCCGTCTATTCCAACTTCGATGTCATTCTGCGCTGGAATCTTTCAGACTTCTATGCCATCGCCGTGGGGCACCTGGCCGACCGCATCAGTGGGGCGGGCCCCCTGCAACAGCCACCGCCGCCCGATGCCCCGCGCCTCAGCAAGCAACAGGTGGAACGGATGCAGATTGCCCTCAACACGCGGGGATTTGATGCCGGCGAAGCGGATGGGGTACTGGGGCGGGGGACCCGCGCCGCCCTGCGCCGCTACCAACAGGCTCAGGGCCTGGTGCCCGATGGATTTCCGGATTCACGAACCGTGGCCGGCCTGGGTATCGAACTGCCCTGAATCTACCCGGGGGAGTATTCCGAAGTTTCACAGGGCGGGGGCAGCGCCACGGCACCGCGCAATTTGCCTCGCCGTCCTGGAATAATACGGCGAAAAAAAACCTGCCCGCAGGCAGGTTTTCTCACGCCGTAGCCAGTACTTATTCCATGGCGGCGAAGTGCTTCGCCAGGGCCGCAATCTCAGCATCGGACAGGCCGGCGGCCATGGGTGTCATCATGGCGGCATTGACCCCGCTGCGGGTGCCATCGCGGTAGGCGGTAATTGCGGCAACCAGGTACTGTTCTTTCTGGCCCGCCAGGTTGGGCATAGTGGGGGCAATAGAAATGCCGTCACTACCATGGCAGCCGGCGCACTCACGCAGTTTGTTGGTAATGTCAACGCTTGCGTCGTCCCCGTGTTCGTCGGCCATGGCTGTGGACATGGCCAGCACACTCGCCAGCACGCCAATTGCAGTTCTCAATTTACGCATATCCTTACTCCTTTCAATTAACTCATTATGTTCAGCAGGCTGGGGAAAGTATCTGCCAATTTGAAAAGCCCGTAGAAAAACCAGTACTGGATACTCTGCCAGAGGGTTTTGTCGGCCGGGTTGTCCCCCATCTTGACCACCGATTCCTGCTGCTGATCGAGGAACGCGCGCAGGGCCTCGATATCTTCCAGGTTCTCGGTCTCGAAAAATGCCACCATGCCCTTGTGCTCGAGCACGCCCGCGCCAACCACGCCAGAGAAAACTTCCTGTATTTCCCGGTCGCGATAGCGCAGATCGGGCACGGCATTGCTGGCCGCTGCGCTAACCCCGTGGCAGCCAATGCAATGGTGCATGAATACTTCATAGCCCTCGGCGATCAACTCCGGGTCGGTCTCACGCGGCGCAATCAACTCGACGGGTTTTCTGGGCACGACGTCTGCCGGTCGCTCGGGCAGACCCTTGCCATTCAATTTGAATACCAACAGGCGGTTGATGTTTTCCCCGGTGGTTTGATACGGCCTGCCAAAAGCCAACTGCAAAACGCCGCCACCTCCCTGGGTGATAGCGACGTACTGCTCACCATCGATTGCGTAGGACATGCCCGCGGCAACGATAGGTGCGTCGGTCTGATGTTGCCAGAGCTTCTTGCCGTTGCTGGCGTTGTAGGCGACGAATTCCCCCTGGAAATTACCCTGGAAAACCAGGTTGCCTGCCGTCGCCAGCACTCCACCGTTGGAGGCGTAGGGCAGTTTTACCGACCAGGCTTCCTTCTGTTTCACCGGGTCCCAGGCGACCAGCTTGCCATAGAACAGGGCGTCCAGGGCTGCCTCCCAGATCACCCAATTAGAAAGCATGGGTATAACACTGTCGTCGGTTCCGGTGTTCCAGCGGTGCAGGGTATAGTCGAGAGGGTCCTTTTTCTTGTAGGGTACCGGCGCGTTTTGCACCGGGATGTAGGTCAGTTGTGTGTCCGGGCTGTAGGCCATGGGCTGCCAATTGTGGGCGCCTACCGGGCCCGGCAATATAATGGTCCCATTTTCATAGTTCTGCCAACTGGCGATGTCAGTTTCGACGGCGCGGTTAGTTTCATAGTCCCAGTGGGTCGCCCAGTTGACTTTGGCATAGAGTTCCGCCGAGATGAGTTCTCCGGTGCGACGGTCGAGAACGAAATAAAAGCCGTTCTTGGGCGCTTGCATGATGACATCGCGCACCACGCCGTCGATTTCCAGCTCGGCCAGGACGACCTGCTGTACGCCGGTGTAATCCCAGGTATCGTTGGGCGTCACCTGGTAATGCCAGACATATTCACCGGTTTTAGGTCTGACAGCGACGATGCTATTGAGAAACAGGTTCTCGCCACCCCCCGGGTTACGTACGGTTCGATCCCAGGGGCTGCCGTTGCCAACACCGACGTAGAGTAGATCAAGCTCCGGATCGTAGGCCATTCCATCCCACACGGTGCCGCCACCACCGGTTTTCTTCCAAAAATCGCCGGTCCAGGTTTCCAGCGCCTTTTCCAGTTCGGGCTGTTCCTGCGGGCCCAGTGCCGGATCCCGCGGCACGGTGTAAAAACGCCACACTTTTTCGCCGGTGATGGCATCATAGGCCGTGAAAAAGCCGCGAACCCCGTATTCGGCGCCGGACGACCCGATCAAAACCATGCCATCAATGACGCGGGCAGGGCCGGTTATGGAATACTGAGAGCCCTTGCCAGCAGGCGTTACCTGGACTTCCCAAAGCTCCTTGCCGGTGTCTGCATCAACCGCGACCAGGCGACCGTCTATGGTTCCCATGTACAGTCGGGTTATGCCATCCTCACCCACCCAAAGTCCGGGACCGCGGTTCACAGGCCCACAACACATGTTCACCAGATTGGCTCTGTCACTGGTACTGTCAAAGTCCCAGAGCTTTTGTCCCGTTTTCGCATCGAAGGCATAGATGTAACCCCAGGGCAGGGTGACGTACAATTTCCCATCGTGCACCAGGGGCGTGCTCTCCATCCCCCGCTTGGTGGGGAACTCCGCCTCCCATTCCAGCTTCAAATCGCCGACGGTTTGATCGTTTACCTGGGTCAGCGGGCTAAAGCGCTGCTCGCGATAATCCTTGCCGATGCTGAGCCATTCCTGGTCAGAGTTTTTGACATTGGCAACTTCCGGATCAGCCGTATAAGCGGCGCTGAGGCCGGAAAAACCGATCAGGGCTGATGCGACGGAAACTTGGATATACCTACACACAGTTTTCATAATTCACCATTTTTTTCAGGGGTAAGCAAAGGACCCGATTACGTTTTTTTGACGTTTGCTTGGGTAAGCGGTTCGTTGTGTGAGACCAGAGCCCTCTATTTTTTGTTGTGATTGCGTTTTGCGGTGGCCGGGCGGAACCAGCTTTGTTTCCTGATACGACACGCATAGTTAATCCGATTAGTACCAAGTTCGTCAAGCTTCAAATGGGACTGCTTTTTATAAAATTCGGCCAGCAGGGCCAGCAGGACAGCAGGCAAGAGGCAGTGCTTCGACGGTTGCGCGAAATCACGAGGGGGAAAGCAAGTCAAAACAAGGCCCAAACTGATACCCTGTCGTCACCGCTGCAGCATTATGGGCGCCGTCTGGGACCAATGGTCAATATTGCTGACTATTTCAAAGCTATTTCACTGGTCAGGCTTGCGCCTTTGGCAGAACCCCGCACATTCTGTGCAGGCGTTTCCTGGGCTCCAGGGTTGTCAATAGACTTCGCACGCGGGGGCGTTTATTCTGCACATAGCCCGGGGTAGCGACGAGCGCCTATTCTGCTTAATCTGCGGCGCCTATCCGCAGCGGTAGGTGATCAGCCCGGCCCGGCCCGGCCCCGGCAAATTTCATGGCCAAAGGAAGCAAGGCATGCCGATGAAAAAACTGCTGGAACAATGGAGAGAAAGCAGCCCCACCGCTGTCACCCGGGAACACTTCTCGGTGCAATTGCCGCTTGACGATGCAGCACGGGTGCTCGCGCTGAGTGAGATGTTTCCGGGCAAGACGCCGGAAACCATCATTACCGATATTCTCAGCGCCGCGCTATCTGAGATTGAAACTGAAATGCCCTACGTGCAGGGCGACAGGGTAATCAGGCTCGACGAGTTCGGTGACCCGATCTACGAAGATGCGGGTATGACGCCGCGGTTTCTGGAATTGCTGCGCAAGCATGCAAAGACACTGCAATAAGGTCGTTTCCCGGGAATGTGAGGTGGCGACACTCCGGCGGACACGACATAAAGACGGTATTTCACCTTGTGGGTCATTGAGACCGTGGTCAGTATTTTTTTTGCTGTGCGAAAGTAACCTAATGTTTTTAAGGGCAAATTACATATTCGATTAGAGTCTAATGGCTTGGGTGAATGTGTTAGGATCGTTGAAGCTGGATCTTTGAAAAAATAACAACGGAGGTGGACTCATGAAAATAAGAAAAATTGCAATGGTTTTGGGGCTTTCTATGTTTGGCTCGATGACCCAGGCGGATTTCGTAAGAACCATAGTATTCAATCTGAAGCCTGATTGCTCCAGGGAAGATTTTATGACCATAAACCTGCACATGCAGGAATTTAGCCGCGCCGCCGGTATGGAGGCCGAGATCATGGTGCCGGTGTTTGGGCCCGAACCGCTGAATGTGCTTGCCTGGGTGTTTCGTTATCCCAGTGCCTCCGACTGGGGTAAGGGCAACGATGCGTTCTGGGGTGGTGTCTATTCAGGCGACCCGCTGGAAAGCAAGATCTGGAAAGAGGTGCAAGAATGCATCGATGTCCACTACAGTCATGGTTGGCGGACTATGACCAAGTGAGGTGTGCCGGGTCACGACAACCTTCTGGGGATATGCTGGTTGCTGACCATCAGTGGTCGCAGCCGATGGCAACAACTTTGCAGCCGGTCGACTCTGCCCTGTAGGTCGCCTCTCATGGTTGCGGGGGCTTGCGTGGCCCGCACGTTTTTACAGGCAGTCGTTTAGACCAATATCAGCGTCGCCAGGCCGAGAAAAGCGGCAAACCCCACCACATCCGTCACCGTGGTCAGGATGACGCCCCCCGCCAGGGCCGGGTCGATGCCCAGCCGACGCAGCACCAGGGGAATGATCACCCCGGCGACGGCGGCACACAGCAGGTTGAGTAAAATCGCGGCCGCGATAATGCCACCGATCTGCCAGTCGCCAAACCAGGCAATGGCCAGGGCCGCGACCACTGCCGCCCAGACGATACCGTTGAGCGCGGCAATTCCAAACTCCTTCCAAAGCAATATCTGGGCGTTGTCTCGTTCAAGTTGTCCCAGTGCCAGCCCACGTATCACCAGGGTCAGGGTCTGGCTGCCGGCGATTCCCCCCATACTGGCGACAATGGGCATCAACACTGCCAGTGCAACCACTTTCTCCAGCGTCCCCTCAAATAGCCCGATCACCCACGCCGCCATGAACGCGGTCACCAGGTTGACTCCCAGCCAGACAGCGCGTCGACGTGCGCTGGTAATCACCGGGGCGAACATATCCGCCTCTTCATCCAGGCCGGCGGTATTCATCAAGGTGCGTTCTGACTGCTCACGAATCGTATCGACGACATCGTCTACCGTAATTCGTCCCACCAGCCGGCCAGCGCCATCCACTACCGGGGCCGAGGTCAGGTCAAGGTCTTCGAACATGCGCACCACCTCCTGGCTGGGCAGTGTCACCGGTACCGGCGCTGAACTGGAATCCATGACATCCTTTACCCGCAGCTCAGTGCTGCTGGTGAGCAACTTTCTGATCGCTAACTGGCCCAGGTACTGGTTCTTGCGGTCCACCACCATGACCTTGTCGGTTTGATCCGGAAGGTCATCGAGTACCCTGAGGTAGCGCAGCACGGTATTGAGCCGGGTGTTGGCTCGCACCGAGATCTGGTCGGTATTCATCAGCCCGCCTGCCGAGTCCTCCGGGTAGTCGAGCATTTTTTCGAGTTGCTTGCGCTCGCTCAGGTCCATGGCCTGGAGTAACTGCTGGCCCTCTTCCGCCGGCAGGTCCTGGATCAGGTCGACCAGGTCGTCCAGCTTCAGTGACCGGGCGGTGATGGCCAGGTCCTCCGGGTCCATCTCCAGCGCGAGTTTGCCTCGAACCTCGTCATGCAGGTGCACCAGTATCTTGCCGGCAGCAGCATTTTGGACCATATCCCAGGCGATAGAGCGCTCATCCGGGGGCAGTGATTCGAGCAGGCCGGCGGCTTTTGCCGGATGCACCCGCTGCAACATGTTCCTGGCGCGTTTGAGCTTGCCTCGCTCCAGGGCATCGCGCAATCGCGCTAACTGGGTGCGCGCCGGCGCACTGCCCTCGGATTCTTCCGGCGCTTCGCCCATGGTTTCGACATCCTGGGTGATGGAGGCGCGCATGGCTTCATTGAGATGTGCCAGCACCCTCTGCTCTGCGTTCTCGTCGACCTGCTGCCACAGGGCCGCGCGCTGGGTCGGGTCCAATGATTCCAACAGGCCGGCGACCTTGGCGGGATGCATGCCACGGAGGAGTTTGCGAATGCGTTTGGGCTTGCCTTTCTCGATTGCCTCGTGGGCTAATGCAACCTCAGTTCGATCGGGGCTTTGCTTTTGAGTTGGCTCTTGCTGTGGATGCATCATGTCCTCCTCAAGCTTGTTGTCTGAGCGACAGGCTTATCACGCCCTGGGCAGGGAATTGTTAGGGCACCTCTGATCAATTCGGTGACGCTTCAGGCCTTGCGTCGCGTTTGTCCACAAGGCGCAGTCGTGCAGGAAGGCTGGTTGCCTTTCAAACGGCTGTAACGCAGTAGACGAACGCGACGCACCAACAGTAGGCGCTCTAAGCGAAGCCCCGCAGGGCGGGCCTCTGGCGCCCATTGGACAAGGGGGCGGCCATCCGCTTGCACCACTCGTCAAGGACAACCAGCCTTGACCTTCGCGGCGCGCCTTGCCAATGAACGCCAGAGGCTCCGCTGAAGCATTACCGAATTGATCAGAGTTGCCTTAGCCTGCATTTTATAGTCTGCAGCGCCCTGCTCTCACCTCTTGCCAGGTCAGTGCACTGGTGGCGCATCGTAACACGGCAGCTTTATTTCGCGGCTTGAAATTTTTCGCCTATCCCCTAAGTGAACGAACATAGATGCACTTTGTAGGGAGTGTTTGCCATGGTGCGAAGGTTACTTTGGGGTGTAGATCCGGTGGCGCGGATCAATGGGAAAGACCGTAACAAAAATGCAACAATGGGCAGCTACTATGACTTTTCAAGCAGCAGGCAGTGCCACAAAAATTACAATTAGTAAGCCTGGCAGTTCTATCGCCCCAGCTATCTAACTGAAAAGTTCAGCTTTCGGCCGCCTTCAACAGGAGGTGTAAAGATCTTTGCGCGCGGCGCGGCATCTGCTGCAGTTTGTCACAAAAATTACTTCTCCTTGGAGCGCTCATCGTGAAATCTAAAAAATTTTTTTCATCTGCAATTTTGATCACCGCTGTTGTGGTTTCCGGTGCCAGTCAGGCCCGAACAGTTATCCAGAACAAGGGTTCAGATACCTTGGTAAACGTTGCCCAGGCCTGGGCTGAGGAATACCAGAAAGTGAATCCGGAGGTTGCCGTAGCGGTGTCGGGGGGCGGCTCGGGTACCGGCATCGCGGCCATGATAAACGGTACGGTCGACCTGGCGAATGCCAGCCGCAAAATGAAGGATAGCGAAGTCAAGCAGGCCAAGGATCGTGGTCAGGTTCCCGTGGAGCACGTGGTCGGCTATGATGCCCTGGCGGTGTACCTGCACCCGGACAACCCGGCTAGCACCCTGTCGATTGAGCAGCTTGCATCCGTCTATGGCCGCAAGGGTAAAGCCCAGAAGTGGTCCGACCTCGGCGTGAAGGTGCCCGGCTGCGACAGCGACGAAATTGTCGTTGTCAGCCGCCAGAACAACTCCGGCACCTATGCCTATTTCCAGGAGGCGGTACTGGGCGAGAAGGGCAAGTACCGCTCCGGCACCCTGGATATGCACGGCTCCAAAGACGTGGTTGAACTGGTGGAGAAAACCCCCTGCGCCATCGGCTACAGCGGATTGGCGTACGCCACTGATCATGTGCAGATGGCCTGCATCGAGAAAGAAGCCGGAACACCCTGTGTTAACCCGAGCGTAGCGACAGCGGTGGATCGCAGCTATCCCATCGCCCGCCCCCTGTTCATGTATACCAACGGCGAACCCAAGGGCGCCATCAAGGAGTACCTTGACTGGGTCATGAGTGATACCGGCCAGTGCATCATCGTGAACAAAGGCTATGCACCCGCCAAAACGGTTTCATGCGAATAAGAAAATATAAGTAATGATCTGCGGGGCGCATGCCCCGCTGGTATGAAGCGTGTTAGCTCCAGTGTCCCGTGACACTGCTGCAGGAGTACGGTATTAATCATGTCCCACTACGAGAAGCGATTGGAAAACGACCTGCTGCATATCCGCCAGCAGGTCAGGTTGTTGGCCGGCCGGGTCGAGACGGCGGTGAAGAACGCCGTGCACGCCCTGCTGACCGGCGACCGGGATTTGGCCAGTAGCACGATTCTGGCAGACGGTCATATCAATCGCGCGATGCGCGAAATAGACGCCCTGTGCCATAGCTTCATTGCGGTGCATCTGCCGAGCGCGGGGCACCTGCGGCTCACTTCCGCGATTTTTCGCAGCAACATATTGCTCGAGCGCATTGGCGATTATGCGGTCACTATCTGCCGGGAAATGTTCCAGTTGTCAGCACCCCCCGCGGGCGCGGCTGCCCGGGGAATCGAGTTGATGGCGCACGAGGCGCGCAATGCGCTGCAGCAGGCGGTCCAGGCATTTGACGAATCCAACGTTGAAATGGCCAGGGCGACCATGCCAATGGCGGGGGAAGTACAGGCTACCTTTGCCACTGTGTTTGAGGACCTGCTCGACCCCGAGCACACCTGGCCCCTGCAGGATCGTTTTGCCATTTTTGTCGTCTACCATCGGCTGGAGCGCATTGCGGACCAGGCAAAAAACCTCTGCGAGGAGACGGTCTTCCTCGCCACCGGGGAAACCAAGCCGAAGAAGGTCTACCAGATTCTGTTCGTCGATGAGGACGATGCTTGCCTGGCGCCCCTGGCAGCGGCTATCGCGCGAAAAAATTTCCCCAACAGCGGGCGCTACAGCAGTGCGGGCGTAGAGGCAGCGGCTGCCATGCAGGCGAACATGGTCAATTTCCTGGCCGAACGGGGCGAAGACCTTCGCTCCAGCAAACCCGCAAAGTTCGATTTCACCGCGTCTGAGTTGAGCGACTTCTTTGTCATCGTGGGCCTCGGCGGTGCCGCCGAACAGATTATTTCGCAGCCGCCTTTCCATACGGTATTAATCGATTGGGATATCGCCAAGGTGCCACCCAACGCCGATGCCGCCGAACTGGAAGCGGCCCATCGCCAGTTGGCGGTGAGGATCAAGGACCTGATGATCGACCTGCGCGGAGAGGACGCTTCCTGATATGGAGAATCGGGCACCCGCTATCCAACACCCTGACGCCAATCGCCGCGGGGCCGATTGGTACGTCGATAAGCTGATGCAGTCGCTGGTGTTCATCGGCGGGATATCGGCAATTATCTTCATTGTCGGAATCTTTGTCTTCATTACCAAGGAAGGCCTGGGTTTTATCACCGACCGTTTCGATTTCATGGAGTTCTTCACCACCGAGTACTGGTTCCCCAGTGATGAAGACGACCCCGAGTACGGCATCCTGGCGCTGATAGCGGGAACCGCCAGTGTCACCGGCCTGGCGATGATTGTAGCGATCCCCTTCGCACTGGGGGCTGCTATTTACATCGGGGAGTTTGCCTCCGGCAAGAAGCGCGAATACCTGAAGGTGCTGGTGGAATTGCTGGCTGCGATTCCGTCGGTGGTTTGGGGCTTTATCGGCCTCACCATCATGAACCCGCTGATCATAAAAACCTTTGATGTTCCGGTGGGGCTGAACGTACTCAATGCCGGCGTCATTCTCGGCCTGATGGCGGCGCCGATCATGGCATCCATCGCCGAGGATGCACTCAAGGCGGTACCCGACAGCTACCGGGAGGCCGCCGAGGCGATGGGTGCAACCCGCTGGCAGGTGATCACCCGGGTCGTACTGCCGGCGGCTCGCAACGGTCTGCTGGGCGCCGTGTTGCTGGGCGTGGGTCGCGGCTTCGGTGAGACCATGGCGGTGCTGATGGCGACCGGACACTCGGTCAACATTCCCGGCAGCGTATTCGATTCGGTGCGGGCATTGACAGCGACGATTGCCGCGGAACTGGGTGAAACTGCCGTTGGCTCGGACCACTACGGCGCCCTGTTCACCATCGGTATATTCCTGTTCATCATAACCTTCCTGATCAATCTGACCGCTGATCTGATTGTCAAGGGCGTAAAAAAGGGCTAGTTAATCATGTTTTCGACAACCCAATTAAACGAGCGGAATCAGCGTACCCAGGGCCTCTTCCGGCTGCTTTTCCTGATGATGACGGCGTTGCTGATTCTGCCGGTGCTGATTATTGTCGGTACCCTGATCTACAAGGGTGGGAGCATGATATCGGCTGACTTCCTGTTTACCGTGCCCACAGACGGGATGACCGCCGGGGGTATTTTCCCGGCCTTGTTCGGTACTGTGTGGCTGGTTGGGGTGGCGCTGCTGGCATCGGTCCCGATTGGCATTGCCGCCGCGATTTACCTCAGCGAGTACGCGCCGGACAATTGGCTGACGCGGGTGATCAACCTCGCCATCATCAATCTCGCCGGAGTGCCCTCCATCGTTCACGCCCTGTTTGGCGTCGGCGCCTTTGTCATTTTTTTCAAGTTTGGCACCAGCATTCTGGCGGCCAGCCTGACCCTGGCGATAATGACCCTGCCGGTGGTGATCGTCGCCAGTCGGGAGTCGCTGCAGGCCGTTCCCCAGGCTTTTCGTGAAGCCTGCTGGAATATGGGCGCAACCCGATGGCAGACGATCCGCCGGGTGGTGTTGCCCAATGCGGTCAGCGGAATTCTGACCGGGGTAATTCTCGAAGTCTCCCGTACCACAGGCGAGACCGCGCCGATCATGTTCACCGGTGCCGCTTTTTACCTGCCGTTTTTGCCCGAGAGTGTGTTCGACCAGACGATGGCGCTGTCACTGCATTTGTTCGTGGTTTCGACCCAGGTGCCCAATGTACCCGAGGCGCTCCCCTATGGGGTGGCGTTAGTATTAATTGCTATGGTGCTAATTATGAACAGCATATCGATTGCCTTTCGCATGTATCTGCGTGGTAAGAAAAAGTGGTGAGCAAACGGCCGGTTAAAATCGAAGTCAAGGACCTGTCCATTCATTACGGCGATACGCCGGCGCTGGAGGGTGTGACGCTGGATGTGCGAGAGCATGAAATCTTCGGCATCATCGGCCCCGCCAATGCGGGCAAGACGTCGTTTCTCAAGGCGATCAACCGGATGGACATCTTCACCACCGGCATGCACGTAGCGGGGGACATACGCTTTGGTAATATCGACGTGCACAAGGCGAACAATATCTATGCGCTGCGCAAGCGCATCGGGGTGGTTTTTCCGCTGCCGGTTGGCCTGCCGATGACCATTTACGACAATGTGGCGCTGGCGCCACGGCTTTCAGGCATTACCAATAGACAGGATCTGGATATCATTGTGGAGCGCTGCCTCAGTCGGGCGGCGCTTTGGGACGAGGTGGGTGACCGCCTGAACTCCCTGGGTAGCCTGCTGTCGGGTGGTCAGCAACAGCGCCTGACCATCGCCCGGGCGCTGTCACAAAACCCCGAGGTGCTGATGCTGGATGAGTTTTCGATTGCGGTGGATCCGGTTACCACCATGCGGATCGAGGACGTGCTCAAGGAGCTCAAGTCGGAGATGACCATCATTCTGGTCACCAACCTGGTGCAACAGGCGCGGCGCCTGGCAGATCGTACCGCCTTTTTCCTCGAAGGCCGTTGCGTTGAAATCGGCGACACTGAAGCGCTGTTCAACGGCGATGTGCAGCAGCAAAAAACCTTCGATTATATCGAAGGGAAATTCGGCTAAAGCCCACTCGTCGGCACTGACTACCGTACAGGATAAGTAACGACCATGAATACAGCTGCAGCAAAAAGCGTCGCGCCGCAATCCGCGGCCTATGCAATCGAATCCCGGGACCTGAGCCTGTGGTACGGCACCTTCCAGGCATTGTTCGACGTGAACCTGCAAATCAAGAGCGGCATTATTACGTCCCTGATCGGCCCATCCGGTTGTGGCAAAAGCACGTTTTTGCGCAGCGTCAACCGCATCAACGAGCGGCTCGACTACGTGCGTATCGAGGGCGCCATCGAGGTTCTTGGGCAGGATATCTATGACCAAGGCGTCGAGTTGCTGCAGGTTCGCAAGCAGATCGGCATGGTGTTCCAGCGCCCCAATCCGCTACCGCTATCGATTCGGGACAACGTGCTGTTTGGCTACAATATTCACGCCAGCGACCTCGGTAGCAGCCAGAGTGACAAAGACGAGATTGTGGAGTCCGCCCTGCGCAAGGTCTTGCTGTGGGACAAGGTGAAGGATAGTCTCAAGCGCAAGGCGACCGAGTTGTCGTTGGAGGAGCAACAAAAACTGTGTATTGCCCGCCTGTTGCCGGTGAAGCCGACGGTCTTGTTAATGGATGAGCCCTGCTCGGCACTCGATCCGAAGGGCACTGAGGCGGTGGAGGAACTGATCTGGGACCTGCGCGGCGAATACACCATACTGATCGTTACCCACAACATGTCCCAGGCCCGCCGCGCCAGTGAGGAATGCATCTTCATGCTGATGGGCAAGGTGATCGAGCATGCGGCTACGGACAAGATGTTCGTTACCCCCAGCAGCCAGGAAACCGCGAATTATATTGAAGGCCGCTATGGTTGATGACTCGAGCCCTATCGTTCAGCGTTGGCGGTTCCCACCTGTCCCAATCATTACGGAAGGTCGTGTTTAGTTAAGGGCGTAATGTTCGCAATCCTGCGGCTGCGTTATGCCTGGACTCCATATCGGCCAGCGTCGCTGACCGATTTTGCTCCCTGTATTTCTACTAATTGCCGTTGCAGCTTACAATGCCTGCGGTGTTCTCGCCGGGAATATAGAATCTGGGTGAGTCAAGGCGGCCAGCGCTGACATACGGTGACTGCCCGGACTGGCGCTGGGCCGTGAAAATAAAATGTAAGGAGAGCAAGCTTGACCGCTTTAACTGCAATGGCTGACTACGACGTGGAACATGGCGTAGCCGTGATAACCCTGAACAACCCTCCGGTCAATGCCCTCAGCCAGGGCGTGCGGCAGGGTCTAAGGGATGGCATTGCCAGGGCTCTGGCAGATGAATCTGTCGACGCGGTGGTAATCATCTGCAGCGGGCGTACCTTTATCGCCGGAGCCGATATCACCGAGTTTGCCAGTGGACCGAAAGAGCCGCAGCTACATGGCGTGCTGGCGGCGATGGATGACTCCGCCAAACCGGTGGTGGCCGCCATCCACGGTACTGCGCTCGGTGGCGGGCTGGAAACCGCCCTGTGTTGTAACTACCGGGTGGCGGTATCCGATGCCAGGCTCGGCCTGCCGGAAGTGAACCTGGGGCTGTTGCCGGGTGCCGGAGGCACCCAGCGCTTGCCGCGATTGGTGGGGGTAGAGAAAGCGCTGGACATGGTGACATCGGGCAAGCCCATTGGGGCGACCGATGCACTCGATGTAGGTCTGGTTGATAAACTCGTCGCGGGTGACCTGCGTGCCGGGGCGATCGCCTTTGCAAGGGAAAAAGCCCTGCAAGGCGGACCGCATCCGCGCATACGTGACGACGATGAGCAACTTCAGGCTGCCAGAAAAAACCCGGCTGTGTTCGCCATGGCGCGGCAAGCCATTGCCCGCAGCAAGCGCGGTTTTATCGCCCCGGAGTACAATATCCGCTGTATCGAGGCTGCTGTCTCACAGCCTTTCGACGAGGGCATGAAGACCGAAACCCGCCTGTTTATGGAGCTGCTCACCGGGCCCCAGGCAGCCGCCCAGCAGTACTTTTTCTTTGCCGAGCGCCAGGCCGGTAAGGTTCCTGGCATTGACCAGAGCCTGGAGCAGATACCCATCGCCACGGTCGGCGTGATCGGCGCCGGAACCATGGGTGGCGGTATCGCCATGACCCTGGCCAATGCAGGGATCCCTGTCATCCTGGTCGAGTCCAGCCAGGCAGCCCTGGATCGGGGGCAGGGTGTTATTCGCAGTAACTACGAGAATACAGCCCGCAAGGGGCGCATCAGCGAGGCCGAGGTCGAACAGCGCTGCGGTTTGATTCGTGGCTCACTGGAGATGAACGACCTGGCCGACTGCGACCTGATCATCGAGGCGGTCTTTGAGAACATGGATGTCAAAAAGGACATTTTTGCGCGGCTGGATGGCATCGCCAGGCAAGGGACAATCCTCGCCTCCAATACATCGGCGCTGGACCTCAACGAAATTGCCGCCGCGACCAGCCGCCCCGAGTGGGTGATTGGCCTGCACTTCTTCTCCCCGGCCAATGTCATGAGGCTGCTCGAGGTTGTGCGCGGGGATAAAACCTCTCCGACGGTGATCAAGACCTGCATGGCCTTTGCCCGGCGCATCGACAAGGTCGCGGTGCTGGTTGGCGTGTGTTTCGGCTTCGTCGGCAACCGCATTTTGTTCAGGCGCCAGGAGCAGGCCAATCTGCTGGCGCTGGAAGGTGCGCCGGTAGAGCAGATAGACAAGGTGTTGTACGACTTCGGCTTTCCCATGGGCGCATTTCAGATGGCTGATCTCGCCGGCCTGGATATCGGCTGGGACAGGGACAGCTCCGATGGCGCTACGGTGAAAGACCGCCTCTGCGAGTTGGGTCGCTTCGGGCAGAAGTCCGGCGCCGGTTTCTACGACTACGATGAACAGCGCAAACCGACGCCGACCCCCCTGGTTGGCGAATTGTTCCAGCAACTTGCGGCCAGGGAGGGCATCGAACAACGGACAATTTCCGATGAAGAAATCCTCGAGCGCTGCCTGCTGCCGATGGTTAACGAGGGGGCAAAAATACTGGAGGAGGGCATTGCCCTGCGCGCCAGTGATATCGATGTGGCTTACGTTTATGGCTACGGCTGGCCGGTATATCGTGGCGGACCCATGTATCACGCAAATAGCCTGGGCCTTGAAACAGTGCTGCAAAGGCTGCGACATTACCAGCAGCTAACCGGTGATGATTTCTGGCGGCCCAGCGCGCTGCTGGAATCCCTTGCCGCCCGGGGAGACAGTTTCAATTAACCCCGGGATCTGCGGCTAAGCGGGCGGTCTACTCAGGCCGGCTGCCTAAAATTGCCATTGCAAACCTGTTTTGCGCAGGGTGTTGAACGTGCTGCGCTGCTTTTTCAGCCGCTTCCCCTTGGCGTCGCCACTGGCCATGAGGCGGGAGCGCATTTGTAACCACTCGGGGCTACCCCAGAGATAGGATTTGGCTTTCAGGGCCTCAAACTCCTGCACCAGGTCTTGCATCAACTCCTCACTTTGGAAGAAAAACCCCATTTCGTTGTTATACAGGAGTGAGCGGTAATCGAAGTTGCTGGTGCCGACAAAACCTATGTTCTGGTCACCGAGAATAAATTTGGCATGGAGTTTGCCGTAGTGGGTAGCCCCACCCAGTATTACCGCGTCATTGCGTCCCGTCTCGTAGATCCGTATTCTGGGGTTGTTTACCAGGCTCCGCCACACGTCAGACTTGACCAGCCCGGGATTGAACTCGCTCTGGTCGAGGTCTTTTTGTTGCCACTGCGCCTCCATTTGGGGGGGCAGTAACAGTCGCGGCGCCGTGTCCATGTCGATAATCGATTGGGCAAAGTAGTTGTCGCTGGTCAATGATGAATTGGTGATGATTTCAACACGATTGTTGGGGTTTTCATTCAGCCAGCTGCTTATTTCCTGCTGGCTGTCGTGGTACACCTCACCACCTTTGCGCTCATACCGAGGCAGGAACAGGTAGGGCGAAACGATGCGCAATACACCCTGGCTGCCCAACTCCTCGGCGATGCGGTCTAGCATCACGGAGATGGAGTTGGGGTTGCGCTTGATGTTCTGGTCGCGCTCATCGACAACATTGGTGCTGTCGAGGTTATGCAATTCGTGGGCGAGCCGGGCCTGGCCGCTATGCATCTGCTGCAGGTATTTCGGCATAGTGTTGTATGCGCTGGCAAAGTCCTGAATGGCGCGAAGCTTCGCCAGATTCTGTTGAAATTTGGCAAGCTCGCCGCCGTAGGCCAGGCGGGTAGATAAACGCTTGTTGCGCTTGTGGGAAAAAATCACGCTGTAATAGCCCTCGCTAAGCCGGCCGATTGATTGCTCGTCGCTAACGCCTGGCGCCGGTCGCAGCAGAATTTCCATATCCATATACGCCGTAGGGTCGGCGCTGCCGTCCGGGTTGAGGCCGTAATAGGCCAGCGAGATATTGCGCCCACCGGTCATTACCCAGGCACGTTCCGGGTAGTAGCCGTCTATTACCAGGAGTTTGTCATGGGAGCGCCGATTGTAATTGACGAACACATTGGATACGGCGTTGAAGACCACCGCCTGCACCCTGGCCCTGGTGGTCGTTAGCTCGCCCTTGGCATTGCGCGCGAAGCCGGCTTCGATGGCGCAATTCTCCAGGGCTTTCAACTCGGAATGGCTGGTGTGGAAGGAGCCCAGTGAGTCGACCATTATACGCACGTCGACGCCACGCTTTACCGCGTCGCACAGTGCGCCCAGCAGGGCATAGCCCACCATGTCCCGCTTGAATATGTAGTACATGAGATCAACAGTGTGCCTGGCGTTATCGACCAACCAGATCTTGGTGGCGAGGGAGCGCAGGGAGTCTTGGTAACTGCTGCCGATGGCTTTCATCAATGCAGGCTGGGATTGGATGTCTGCTTCCATGCCCAACGCGATCGGGTCAAAGTCGAGGTCTTTGGGTTGGTGCCAGCGGCGCGCATGCAGGTGCTCGGAAACAGCGTCATCCTCGACTGCATCCAGGGGTGGGCAACCCGCGATATCGAGGCGATCGGCGCCACAGGGTGGCTTGTCAGGTGTGGCCGCACAGGCGCCGAGCAGCAGCACGAAGAGCAGCAATGACGCGAGGCGGGTGGTGGCTAACAGCACAGTACTTCCCTCAGTTTGGCTTGAAGCGAACCGACGCAATGACGGCGCGATGGTCGGACAGTATCTCATTGGCGACGCGATAGCTGTCAAAATCGAGGTCTCTGGTCAACAGTATCCAATCGAGTCGCTGGTCCTTGTAGGTGTTTAAATCCTCGCTGGCAGCTTGGTAGACATGGAGTTCGGAACGATCGGCAAAGCTCTCCACCAGGTACTGCTTCGCCAGCCACTCACTATTGAAATCACCCATGATAACTAGCGAGTTCTGGCGCGTTTTCAGCACTTCGACCAACTCGTCGAGCTGCTGCCTGCGCACCGACTTGCGGGAAAAATCCAGGTGTACAGATACCACGTCGACAAGCCTGGATGTGCCGCGGCCGGTTGGCCAAACCACCTGCGCCAGCGTGAAACCCTTGCTCGCCGTGGGAGGCGTTGATGGGAAAGTCAGCCCAATAGCCGATTTCAATGGCAGGCGAGACATGACGGCGGTGCCGTAATTGCCGATCCATAGCCTCGCGTGCTCGGCGTACGCATAGAGGGGGAAATTTGCCTGCTGTGACAGGTAATCGACGTGGTGAAAGCCGCCACTCCAGGCAGACGGTGCATCGGCTTCCTGCAGGGCCACCACATCGGCCCCAGTTTTGACGAGGAAAGCGGCAATGGCGTCGAGGTTGTCGTAGGTTCTGTCAGTAGTCACCAGCAACTGGTTGCGACTGGCTCGACGGCCATGGGCGAGGTTGATGCTGACCAATGTCAGCGTATCCCGTGGCGTCGACGAAACCGCGGCCCCGGAAAGCTTGATAATCGGTAGTTCCCGGGTGCGTTCGGCTATGTCACCCGGTGGCGCGATCGTGCAATTCGACACCGCCAATGCCAGCATCGAGCACAGTACTGCGCCTATTATAGAGCGAGTTTTAATAGTGATGCCCTCAGGTCGCGGCCTTCAACCCTTTTTCCTATTGCGGTCTGGGCTGTCCGGCGCGCCGCTTGCATCGGTGCTGGATTTGCCGGCGCCCGGGGAGTTCTGGCCGGTGGCGGCTGGGCGCTTTCTTTTTGCAGGGCGATGTGCGGCCTCCCGTTCCTGCTCCAGTCTGGCAAAATAGCGGTCTTCGTCGACCTTGCCCCTGAGGCGAATTTTGCGGTTGAATCCCGTCATTGCACTGCCCTCCGCCGTTGCCCCCTAGTGTAATACTTCTGGCCGGCAATTCGAAGTTTGCAGACCGCTAACGCAGCCCAATTGCGATAGCGAGCATCCGATCGCTATGCGTAACACATTTGACCTGTTAAAAATTCAGGGAGACTATTGCAGTCTTTCCATTGCAATGGTTCAATGCCTCCAACAAAAACTCATAAGGAGAACTGCGTATGTCCCGGCGATCGTGGCACCTAGGTCTACTGGCATTGGCGATGTTACTTTCCTACAAGGTAGTAGCCGCCGAAAAACCGAACATCCTCGTGCTCTGGGGAGATGATGTGGGCGTCTGGAATGCCAGTGCCTACAACCGCGGAGGAATGGGCTACACCACACCTAACATCGACTCGATCGCCAACGAAGGCGCGTTGTTCACCGATATGTACGCGCAGCAATCCTGCACCGCGGGACGGGCGTCGTTCATCCTCGGCCAGCAGCCCTTCCGCACCGGCCTCCTGACCATCGGCATGCCTGGCTCTGAGCACGGAATTCCCGACTGGGCCCCCACCATAGGGGACCTGCTCAAGGAACAGGGCTATGCGACCGGGCAATTTGGCAAGAACCATTTGGGTGACCAGGACAAGCACCTGCCCACCAACCACGGCTTCGATGAGTTTTTTGGCAACCTCTATCACCTGAATGCAGAGGAGGAGCCGGAAACCTACTACTACCCCAAGGACCCGGCATTCCACAAGAAGTTTGGCCCGCGTGGTGTCATTCATTCCTTTGCCGATGGCAAGATCGAGGATACCGGCCCGCTGACCAGAAAGCGCATGGAGCATGTGGATTCGGAATTCGGCGGTGCCGCCAAGAAATTCATGGAAAAGTCGGTTAAAGACAACAAGCCTTTCTTTGTCTGGATGAACTTCACCCGCATGCACGTGTGGACGCGCCTGCAGGAGAAGTATCGCGGCGTGACCGGCATCAGCCTCTATGCTGACGGCATGAAGGAACTCGACGATATGGTCGGCAGCTTCCTCGACCACCTGAAGAAACTCGGCGTCGAAGACAACACGATCGTGGTGTTTTCCACCGACAACGGGGCTGAGAAGTTCACGTTCCCGGACGGTGGCGCGACTCCCTACCGTGGCGAGAAGGGTACAACCTGGGAAGGCGGCATGCGCGTACCCCAAATGGTGCGCTGGCCCGGAACCATCAAGCCCGGCACCGTCTACAACGATATCATGAGCCAGGAAGACTGGATGCCAACCTTACTCGCCGCAGCCGGTGTGCCTGATGTCAAGGAAAAGCTGGCATCGAAAGCGGGCTACAAGGCCAACGGCAAGAATTTCCGCGTGCATCTCGATGGCTATAACTTTCTGCCTTACTTCCAGGGCAAGGCAGAAAAGGGCCCCCGTCGGGAAATCATGTACTTCGCCGCCAGCGGTGTGCTGAACGCGATTCGTGTCGATAACTGGAAAGTGGCATTCGGTATTGAAGAGGGCGCTATCAACGAGGCCTACCGCAAGACGCCGGCCTGGCCCGTTATTACCAACCTGCGTGCAGACCCCTTTGAGCATAGTTACGACGGCTCAGGCATGTACGTGAGGTGGTACGCCGACAACATGTGGCTGATGGTACCGGCGCAGGGCTTTGTGCAAAAGTTCTTTGCCAGCATCAAAGACTACCCCTTCCAGACCGGTAGCTCGCTCTCTGCATCGAATATCGGCTACCAGACCATCGAAGTGCAACGCCTGAAGGGACTGCTCGACAAGGCGATTCGCAACTAGATAGCTGCGGTTGGCAGGGGCGGCCGGCTTGATACCGTCCCTTGCCAAAGCCCCCCATTGAAGCTGGCTAGTAGCCAGCTTTTTTTATTTTTCTCGGGCGACCCTATTCCTTGCCAGCCCGTGCGATAGAATTTGCGTGCCTATCGCCGCGTTTTCCGTCAGGGGACGCGCGGTACTCTCTGCCAATTGCCCGGTGACTCCCTCGTTGTCCCAGAACCTTGCAAGCCTCTATAAGCTTGCTTACTGGTCTGGTCAAAAAGCCAGGCGCAGGAAAGCTGACGGTCGACCTCGACAAGCAATCAGTGTATCCTTGGCGCCGTTTTACTCTCGAAAACCGTAAGCACGCTCGATCGCTTCGTAACTCATTGATATTCAAGAAAGTTGCTGATGGTGTTGCGGGAGGGTGCTGCGCATATCGAGTTTAACGTGGATTATCGTATCGGTGGGGAACTGCAGCCGGCTGGATATGCCACTCTTTTAAACTTTGCAGAAAGGTTTGGGTGTTTCTCTATGAATCGTACGTTTGATTATATTGTGGTTGGCGCTGGTTCGGCAGGATGTGTTATTGCATCGCGGCTTTCCGAGGATCCCGATGTGTCTGTCTGCCTGCTGGAGGCCGGCGGTCCCGACAAGAGTGTTCTGATCCACGCGCCCGTTGCGGTTGCTGCAATGATGCCGACCAAGATCAATAACTGGGCTTTCGAGACCGTTCCGCAAAAGGGTCTCAATGGGCGCAAGGGGTACCAGCCCCGTGGAAAGACCCTGGGGGGCAGTTCATCGACCAACGCCATGCTCTACGTGCGTGGCAACAAATGGGACTACGACAACTGGGCAGCGCAGGGTAATGCCGGTTGGAGCTATGCTGAGGTCTTACCCTACTTCAAGAAATCCGAGGGTAACGAAGTTTTTACAGACGAATTGCATGGCACCAACGGGCCGCTGGGAGTTTCCAACCCCGCTAGCGCGAGTAAGCTGAACGACATGTTTATCGAGTCCTGCATCCAGCACGGCATCGAGCGCAACGACGATTACAACGGTGCCGAACAGGAAGGGTGCTTCCTGTATCAGCGCACCGTCAAGAATGGCGAGCGCTGTAGTGCGGCGAAAGCTTTTATTACGCCTCATATGCATCGGCCCAACCTGACGGTGATCACCCATGCCCTGACAGAAAAGGTGATCATCAAGGATAAGAAGGCGATAGGGGTTCGTTACAAAAAAGACAAGACCAGCTTTCAGATCAGCTGTAATAAAGAGGTGGTCGTCAGCAGTGGCGCCTTCGGTTCGCCGCAAATATTGATGCTTTCCGGTATTGGGCCGGCAGATCACCTGCTGGACAAGGGTGTTAGCGTAATTCATGACCTGCCGGGCGTTGGCCAGAATTTGCAGGATCACATCGACTATGTGCAAACCTACCGGGTCTCGGCCAGCGAAGATACCTTCGGCATCTCCCCGAGCGGCGGCATGCACATGATGAAGTCGATATACGAGTGGAAGAAGAGCCGAACCGGTAAGATCACCAGTACCCTCGCCGAGTCGGGCGCCTTCTTCAAGACCCATGACGAAGCCGTGGCGGCGGATGCCCAGTTCGTATTCGTCGTCGGTATCGTCGATGACCATGCCCGCAAGGTTAACCTGGGGCATGGCTACAGCTGTCACATCACCGTGCTGCGTCCGGAAAGTACCGGCGAGGTGAAACTGAACAGCAACAACCCGGAAGACCCGATGGCAATCAATCCCCGATTCTTCGAGGATGACAGGGACATGGAAGTGATCAAGCGCGGCGCCAAAAAGATGCAGAACATTCTCGAAGGCAAGCCGTTCGACGGTATCCGCGGGAAAATGCTATATCAGGTCGATAACGGCAACGACGAGCAACTGGAACAGGATATTCGTAATCGTGCCGACACCCAGTATCACCCGGTGGGTACCTGCAAAATGGGTACCGCAGATGATGCACTGGCGGTGGTGGACAACGAGCTCAGGGTATATGGGATCGCTGGTTTGCGAGTCGCTGACGCTTCGATAATGCCCAGATTGGTTAGCGGCAACACCAATGCACCCAGTATCATGATCGGTGAAAAGGCTGCCGACATGATCAGGCAGGCGGCGACTGTCGAGGTGGCGGTTGCCGTTCGGGCAGCTGAAACGGCCTGAACCACCCTTCGCGTCCCAAGATTATGCGGTCTGCAAGCAGGGATAACTAATTACAGCCGCTTGCATGCTTTTGCTCCCGGCTTGGCCGAGGCTACCCGGCCGAGGCCGGGCAGCATTTTTCGCGCAGCGGGATATCGACTTGCCCGGTCATGTAATTTATCGTGGGGGTGACAGCTTTTCGAGGTACACCGTCGGGTTGCCTGTAAACTGAATTTTCCTACGCAGGGGGCTTACCATGATCAAGCGAAGGCAGGTAATGCAGTTGGCCGCAGGTTTGGTTGCGGGGCCGGCAGTATGGTCCAGCAGCAAGGCAAGCGCGGCCGCCAGTGCCCAGGGCGCTTTGATCCAGCGCCCCATTCCCAGTTCCGGCGAAATGTTGCCGGTAATAGGCATGGGTACCTCGCGAACCTTCGACACGGCCGGCGATGCCACCTCGCTCGCCGCACTGGATGAGGTCATGGCCGCGTTCCTCGCCGGCGGCGGCACCGTTATCGATTCGTCGCCCATGTATGGTAATGCCGAGTCCCGGGTGGGCGATCTGGTGCGGGCAATGCCAGAAAAGCCGCCACTGTTCGTTGCCACCAAGGTATGGACCGAGGGCCGCGAGGCGGGAATCGCGCAGATGAAGCAGTCCGCCCAGCGCATGGCCGTGGATCGCTTCGACCTGATCGCTGTGCATAACCTGGTTGACTGGCGCACCCAACTTGCGACCCTCAAGGAATGGAAGGCCGAGGGCAAGGTTCGCTACATCGGGATTACCACCTCCCATGGCCGGGATCATGATCAGTTTTTGCAGGTGATGCGCAGTGAGCCGCTGGACTTCGTCCAGTTCTCCTACAATATCGACAACCGGGTAGCGGAGAAAGCGCTGTTGCCCGTGGCGCAGGATCGCGGTATCGCGACCATGATCAACCGCCCCTACCAGCGCGGCAGCTTGTTCGCGAAGGCCCACAACCGGGAGCTGCCGGCTATTGCCCGGGATCTGGGTTGTACCAGCTGGGGCCAATTTTTCCTGAAGTTTATCCTGGCGCATCCCGCCGTGACCTGCATCATTCCAGCATCCTCCAAGGCAAAGCATATGCGGGATAATATGGGTGCAAATTTTGGCGCCGTGCCCGACGCCGCTGCGCGGGACGAGATGCTGCGCTATTTCCAGACGCTCTAGCCCGAATAATGCACCAGCACACGCCAACTTATTTATCTGGCCATTTTAGAAAAGGATATCGCGAGTTTTTCACCCGGCACAACATGTCACCACTGCTGTTTGCCTGGATACCACTTGATCTCGCGTCGATTTTGCGCGCATGCTCACTCCGTCGTAGCTATGGCTACGTTTACGCTCGCGAGCACGCAAAATCAACGCGATACCTGCGTGCTATCTCAGGCAGCTGGGGCAATATCCGGGCCAGGCGCGTGCCGTGACTGCGAGGCCGCCGTCGCGATTTCACCGTCTGCTGGCCTCCGTTTTCGACATCCAGGCCCATGAAGCGCGGGCGACCCTGGCTTCTTTCTTGATGGTTCTGCTGTTGATGGCGGCGTATTACATCCTGCGGCCGCTGCGCGATGCCCTGGCCAGCAGCTGGTCGGATGCCGAGGTAAGCTGGTTGTGGACCCTCACGTTTCTGTTCAGCATCGTCGCGGTTGCGATTTATGGCGTAGCAGTGGCAAGGTTGAAGTGGCGCCATTTGGTGCCATGGGTCTATTGCGTTTTCGCGGCGAGTTTCGTGCTGTTCTACCTGGCCGGCCGGACAGGGGAAAAAACGGTTTTTGTGGACAAGGCTTTTTACGTGTGGGTCAGCGTATTCAGCCTGTTTCACATATCGGTGTTCTGGGCGTTCATGGCGGATATTTTTTCCAGGCGCCAGGCGACCCGGCTGTTCGGCTTCATCGGCGCCGGGGCCAGCGTGGGGGGCATCGCCGGGCCGGCGCTGGCGGCATTGTTGGTCGACGATATCGGCACCCAAACGCTGCTTTTGCTGGCCAGCGTGCTGGTGGTGCTGAGCCTGCCGCTGATCAGGGTTTTACAAGGTTTGAGGGTCTCGGGCTTACATGAGCCTTCCATGACCTTGCCTGCAACACAATTCGAAACCATCGGTGGCAATCCCCTCGAAGGATTCAGGGAGTTTTACAGAAGTCCTTTTTTGCTCGGCATCGGCCTGTTCATATTTCTCTATACCGCGGTAAGCTCATTCGTCTATTTCGAGCTGAAGAACCTGTTGGCTGCTTACGATATTCAAACCCGTGCCAGGATCTGGGCCAGTATGGACCTGGCCGTCAACGTCATGACCATTCTGGTCGCGGTCTTCGCCACGGGCAGAATAGCCTCTCGCCTGGGTTTGCCCTTCACCCTCGCGTCGATACCGGTGCTGATTGGCGGTGGCATGCTGGTGCTCGCGGCCACCCCCATGGTGGCGGTGGTGATCACCGTGCAAGTGGTGCGCCGGGTCGGCAATTACGCGATATCCAGGCCTGCCCGGGAGATGCTGTTTACCGCCATCGACCGGGAGGCACGATTCAAGGCAAAGCCGGTTATCGACATCGTCATTTACCGGGGCGGCGACATGCTCAATGCCTGGGCATTCACAGCCCTCACCCAGGGGCTTGGTATGGGCCTGGCCGGGGCCGCCGCGGTGGGGGCCGGCATAGCCGCCGTCTGGGCCCTGACCGGGGTATACCTGGGTCGCGCTTTCGATAGCAGGAAACTGACAGGGCAGGTTTAGCCGCCGGTCTCAGCGTTGTTGGGAATGCTCGCCGGGAGATCGTGCGCCGGGGCCAGGCGCGGCACTATCTCCTTGCGCCAGCGATGTTTGCCTCACCACCGCAATTGATGCACAATTCCGCTGCCTTCGTCCGCACGCGCCGGCGTTGGGAATTCACGTGAAAAAGCACGCTTTGCGGGGTTCGACGACCGGAGCCCATGGCTGCAGGAGCGACATCTTGCTGAGCATGCCAGACTCCCTGAGAAGCCCGGCAGCGTGGTGAACCGCCGTGACTGGTTAGCAAGTACAGAACGCCAAATGGTGAGGCCAGGGTACGCGATAGGCGCTACACTTCTCGATTAAATCCAAGATTATTAAAGTGATCCTTTTTATGGCTAAAGTCTGCTTTTTACTGGGAATCATGCCGCGCTGCGGCACCAATTTTGCGGAAAACCAATTGATTCTGTCGCCTGACTGCAAATCTCCCGGGCCCATCTGGGAGGATTTCCTGGTCAGTAATAGCGCAAGCTTGGGGCGCTTTAGCAAAAATACTTGCCATTACTGGAATCCAGACTGGTTTGGGGGATCCAGCACTGATTACCAGTCCAATTTGGAGAAATCGCTTGGCAGGGGAATAGAGTCTTTTTTGCTGAGCCAACTGTCGGCAGATGACGATATCGATTACCTTATCTCGAAAACGCCGACGGTTAAGGGAATAGAGAATTTTCCGAGGTATTTTGAGGATACAAAACTCATCATCATCATTCGGGATGGGCGGGCCGTGGTTGAATCAGGCCAGCGTTCTTTTGACTGGGACTTCGAGAAGTCGGTGCTGGACTGGAAGTCAAATGCGAAGAAGATACAGCAGTTCATGCAGGGTAACCCGGGTAAAGCGCTGTTAGTAAAGTACGAAGACCTGTTTATCTCCCCCGAAGCGACGATCAGGGAAATCTGCGACTACCTGGATCTGGATTTTGCCCGCTATCCCCTGGATGCGATGCATGATTTGCCCGTGAGCGGCTCCTCCGACCTGAAGGGCAAGGAGGGAGAAATTCACTGGCAGGCGGTCAAGAAGGACGAGAGTTTCGACCCACTGAAGCGGGCGTCGTCCTGGTCATCCTGGAAGCACAAGGTATTCGACTATATCGCGAGCAGGGAAATGAACGCGTTTGGCTATGATAGCAAGCGTGATCTTTCAGCGATTGACCGGCTGGCCATTCCGCTCTACTTGCTGACATGGCCGCTGAGAGCGCTGCCGGCGGTTCTTTACCACGCCATAAAAAACCGCAAACTCATTATAAAGACCAACTGAAACAGCGGCCGGATGATTACGGTTGCAGGCTCAGGCCCCGGGACGGCCTGGCTCGCAGTGCAGGCGGCGTCAGCGGGCAAACGGGTTTGGCGGTGGGTGTAAAGGGGCAGGCGTCAGGCCGACGTTGTCGGCTACTCTTGCCCGGCTTTATCGAGTGCCGCCCCAAGGGCTTCCCAGGACAACATGACGCACCGTTGCCTGGCCGGGTGATCGCGCACCGCGGCCAGCGCTTGTAAATCCCCGGGCAGGCTGGCACCCGCCGTCGCCTCGTCAGTATCAAACCAGGCGCGCATTTGCCGGCACAGCCCCCGGGCGCCCGCCGTACTCAGGCCGCTGGTGGCCTGCGTCATCATCGATGCCGAGGCGATGCAGATCGCGCACCCACGGCCGCGGAATTGCACTGCTGCGATGGATTCTCCCGCCAGGAAGATGCCAATTTCGACCTCATCGCCACAACGGGGGTTGGCGCCGCGCGCAACGGCGTGTGCACCGGCAATAGGTCCCTCGCAGCGATTCTGCGGATGGCGGTAGTGCTCGAGCAATCTGTCCTTGTACAAGTCCTGCCTGGTCATCGGCCGAAAACCTTCTCGGCGCTGGCAATGGCCGCCACCAGGGCTTCGACATCCGCTTCGTCGTTGTACACCGAAAAGCTCGCGCGGGCGGTGGCGGTAAGCCCCAGGCTGGCCAGCAAGGGTTGCGCGCAATGATGTCCGGCACGAATCGCGACGCCGGATTCTCCTGCTATCTGGGCGATGTCATGGGGATGCAGGTCGCGATGGGTAAAAGCCACGATACCCGAGGACGGCAGTTCTGGGTGGGGCAGCAGGCTTACGCCGTCGATGGCGAGTAAGCGCTCTGCGGCCAGCCTCGTCAGTGCCCCGACATGCCTGCCCACGTTTCCTATACCGAGGCCGGTGAGATATTCCGCCGCCGCCGCAAAACCGACGGCACCGGGCATATCGGGTGACCCCGCTTCGAAACGCGCGGGAATTGCGGTCCACTGGCTGGGCTCGCCGCCGACCCCGACGATATCGACCATACCGCCGCCTACCTGCAACGGCTCCATCTCTGCCAGGCGCTCCGCCTTGCCGTAAAGCAGGCCGATGCCCGTTGGCCCGAACATTTTGTGCGCTGAGAAGGCGAGAAAATCGCAGTTCATGGCGGACACATCGAGGGCAAGGTGTGACACCGACTGGGCCGCGTCCACCAGCACCGGGATGCCCTGCTGGTTCGCCTGCGAACACACGGTCGCGACCGGATTTTCCACCCCCAGGACATTGGATACCTGGCTGATGGCTATCAAGCGGGTGCGCGCAGAAAATAGTTGGGGAGTACCCTCCAGGTCGAGCTGGCCGTCTTTTGTCAGTTCGATAATCCTTAGCTCGGCGCCTTGCAGCCGGCAAACCCGCTGCCAGGGTAAATAGTTTGAATGATGCTCCATACGGCTCACCCAAACCAAATCGCCGGCTTGCAGGCGCGGCTGCAGCCAACCGCTTGCAACCATATTGATGGCATCAGTGGCGGAGCGGGTAAACACCAGCTGGTCGGGGGAGGGGGCGCCGATGAACTGCTGCAACTTGCGGCGCGCGGATTCGTAGTGGTTGGTAGCCTGCTCTGCCAGCGGATAAAGCCCGCGATGAATGGGGCCGTAGGATTCGCCATAGCTGTGGCTGATAGCGTCGATAACTGCCCTGGGCTTATGGGTTGTCGCCGCGTTATCGAGATAACGCAACGGGTGGTCCCGGGTGCAACTATCGAACACCGGGAAGTCGCATTTCACCCGTGCCGGGTTGACGGGATCGGGCTCCAACGCAGGACGCAGCATCACTGGCATCATTCAGACCCGCTTGATCGACGCCAGCTGTGCCTGGCTATCAATGTCTTCCAGCAACCGGTCACGCATCAGTCCGCCGCTGCCGCCACGGCGCAGCATGACGATTTCGCTGATAATGCAGAGCGCAATTTCTTCCGGCGATCGTGGGGCCAGGTCGATCCCGGAGGGGGTAACGACCCGCTGGATATCCTGCTCAGAAAAACCCTGCTCTCTCAGGTAATCGAGCACCAGGCGCGATCGCTTTCGACTGGCGATCAGCGCAATGTACCTGGCATCGGAGGCGAGGGCACGACTGATCGATTCGTGATCCCCCTTGTGCTGGGTGGCGATGACAACGTAGTCGTCTGGCCGGGGCTGCAACTGCGCGTAGTCCAGGTCGTCAGTGATCAGGCGGCTGGCCTGGGGATATTTTTCCCACCCCACCGCCGGGTCATTGACGACAACCCGCAGGCCCACCAGGTCGCCAATAATGCACAGGCTTTCGGCGACCCGGCCATGCCCCATGATCCAGAGCCCGGGTTTAGGCAGCACAGGCTCGACATACACGCGCATACTGCCTCCACAGGGCATCCCTGCACCCAGTATTTCGTCATCCAGGTCAATGTCGAGGATGGCGGTTTCATGGTCACGGATGCAGGCCAGCGCCTGCTCACAGGTGCTGGACTCTGCACAACCGCCGCCAACCCAGCCGGCTACAACCCGCCCCTCGCTATCGATGACCGCTTTGGAGGATGTTTTGGCGGAAACCGATCCCCGGGTCTCGACCACGGTTGCAATAGCGAAGGGCTGTGCATTTCCCTGCATGTCCTGGATTACATCAAAGATATCTTTTGCCATGGGCTCCTCATCCGTTAACTGTGACCTTGGCGCGCGAATCGCGCCTGTTGGCGACGCGCTGCTGTACGGTGGCATAGGCCCCGGGTGTGTCGAGGTCTATGGTTACGTGGTCATTGGGCATCTCCAGCGTGGTGACCAGCTCGGGGTTATGCTCTATCAGGCGTCGGCAGCCAAGGTTTTTCTGACCCGCCAGAATTGACTCGCGGTGATGATAGTCCAGCACTACTGGATTGCCACGCTGCCCCTTGTGCACGGGAACCATAATCGAGGTAGGGCAGCTGGCAAAGCCTTCGGCGATGGTTTTGAAATCGTCGACGTCGAGCAGGGGCTGGTCGGACAGGCAGATCATGATGCCGGCGCAGGGTTTTTGCAGGGCCTCCAGGCCACGAGCCACAGAAGTCATCTGGCCGGCGCCATAATTTTCGTTGTAGACGATACGGGTGGGTAATCCCTGCAGTAAACCCCGGGCGACTTCCTGCTGGTGCCCCACGACTACTACCAGTTCCACCAGCCTGGAGCGGGCAAGGGTTGCGGCGCAGTGGCGTAGCAGGGGAACACCTGCAATGGGCAGCATGAGCTTGTTGGTATCGCCCATCCTGCGCGACTCACCGGCTGCCAGCAGCACCGCCGACAGGGTTTTCTTGCCGGGCTGGGTCATGTGCTCTTGTGACCCCCGCAACAACCCGTATCGGCCACAATGCCGCTGGTTTCAGCCGCGCCTGCCGCGCCGGTCCTGGCAACGGGGGCAGCGCACGCTGCGCTGGCATCCTGCGCGAGCAGCGCCGCCGGTTGCTGGTGGCGGGCGGCAATCAACCCGGCAAGTACCGAAACCGCTATTTCTTCAGGAGACCTGGCGCCAATATCCACGCCCGCCGGGGCGACAATCCCATCGACGGCCTGCGGATCGTGCCCTTTACCCTTCAGCAATTGTTTCAGCTTGTCCGCTTTGCGTCTACTGGCAATAAAAGTGCGGTGAGGGGTGTCGATGCGAAGTGCCGCGTGCAACGCCGCCTGATCCCCTTTACCCTGGGTTGCCACCACCACCAGCGGCGGCTGTGAAAATGGGACCTTGCTGATTTCGAAACTACGGATTACCTGGTCGGCCCGGGGAAAGCCGCTCTCGTCCGCTGCCGGTGACGCGACCGTGACGTGGAAGCCGGCAAAGTGGGCGAGGGTGGCAAGCGACCGGGCCACCTCGGAGGAACCCAGCAACAACAAGGCCGGACGTGACGATACCGGTTCGATAAAAATATCCAGGGTGCCTCCACTGAAACAGGCGGACTTGAACCCCACCACCTCCTCTTGCGGGTTTGTGTCCTGCGCCGGACTCACGCGAATCAGTTGCGGTCGGCCATCACGCAGGGCCAGCGTGGCGGCCTTTATCACGGCAGGCTGCACGCAACCGCCACCGATCCAGCCGTGAATATCCCCGGCCGCGGTGACCAGTGCCTTGTAGCCGGGCTGTGCCGAGGTAGGTGCCTTGCAGCTCACCACAGTCGCCAGTGCGTAAGGTACACCTTCGGCATCAAGCTGTATCGCCTTTTTCGTGAGCCTGCTGTCGTTGATCATGGTCGGTAACCTCGGTATATCATAGCCGGGTCAGGGCTGGCTCCAGGGCCTGTAAGCTGTTCAGGTTGTGCGCTGGTGCGAACAGGTCGAGATAGGGCAGCGCGGCCTGCATGCCACGGCTGACAGGCTCGTAGCCATTGCGCCCCAGCAGCGGATTGAGCCACACCAGCCGGTGACAACGGGGCTTGATTCGCGCAAGCTGCGCTGCCAGATGACCGGGGTCCCCGGTATCCAGGCCATCACTGACGATGACGGCAATACTGCGACTGTTTAATATTTGAGCGTACTTATCGTTGAAAGTTGCCAGGCTCTCGCCGATTCGAGTACCCCCGGACCAGCCCTGCGAGGCCATCGCAAGGCTGTTGCGAACGCGGATCAAATCGGTTTGTCGCAACGCCTCGGTGATGGGAAGCAACTGGGTATGGTAGGCAAAAACCGACACGTCACGAAACACAGAGACCAGGGCCCGGGCGAAGCGAAGAAAGAAAAAGCTGTACATCGACATCGATCGGCTCACATCTACAATCAGGACCAGCCGGGGCTGGCGCTTGATGCGCTGCCGGTAATGCAACACCAGCGGTGTGCCGCCGAAGCGAATACTGTCCCGCAGGGTTTTTCGAAGTTGGATCTGGTGTCCGGTTTTGCTGCTGCGTTGCCTGCGAACGGCTCGCTTGCGCATTTGTCTTGCCAGTCGGTCGGCCAGCGCTTCAACGGCCCGCATTTGATCCGGGTCGGTGAGGGCCTGGAAATCCGCCTTCGCCAGGGTGGCCGCGAAACTGGCACCTTCGCGGCTGCCTTCACCGTCGATGGATTCGCCTGCATCCTCATCGCTGCATTGGCTATCCGCATCGGTGTGGCGCAGTGCCTGCTGGCGAGAGTCATCATTGGAACTGCCGGGCCTGGGTGGTTTTTTCAAGCGTCCGCCCGACCCGGCGCTGTATCGGCTTTTGACGTTGTTGGGGTGCCAATACGCGTCGTACAGCTCGTCGAATCGCTCCCAGTCATCCTGGTCAGAACACAGCAGGGCGCGCAAGCCCCAGCGCAGACGCGTGCTGTCGTCCAGCCCACAGTGGAGCGCGACGCACTGCGCGTCCAGTTCCTCAGCGACGCCGACCCGGAAGTTATTACTGCGTGCCAGGCGGACAAATTCCACTAGCCGGGTTTGCAGAAAACTGGCCAGTTGGGGTAGCTCCAGCGTAGTCGGTGCGCCAGTGCTCACAGGGCCCGCGCCACCAGGCGCTCAATTTCAAAGGGTTCCAGCCTGGCACTGTCCTCTCGCGTCTTCAGCAGACACACCAGGGTGTCGAGCAGCAATTGGGGCTCGGTGTCCAGGCTATTGATGCCCAGCTTGAGCAGGGCGGCGGCCCAGTCCAGCGTTTCGGCGACGCCCGGCTTTTTGCGCAAGTCCAGTTTTCGCAGATCCTGCACAAAGGCCACCACCTGGCGGGCTAACTGCATGCCAATCTCAGGTAGGCGGGCGTTGACGATGCGCAGCTCCTTGTCGAATTCGGGGTAGTCGACATAGTGATAGAAACAGCGTCGGCGCAGGGCGTCGCTCAGTTCGCGGGTGCCATTGGAGGTGATCACCACATAGGGTTTACTGGTTGCACTGATGGTTCCCAACTCCGGAATACTGACCTGGAAATCAGACAACAGCTCCAGTAGGTAGGCTTCGAACTCTTCATCGGCACGATCGATTTCATCGATCAGCAGAACCGGCGATTGCGGTTGGGTAATGGCCGCCAGCAGCGGCCTCTCGAGCAGGAACCGTTTACTGAAGATGGCTTGCTCGGCGTCGCTGTCGATGCCGTGGTCGCGCTCCAGCAGCTTGATGGAGAGCAACTGATGCTGGTAATTCCACTCGTACACGGCGGAATTGACGTCCAGCCCTTCGTAACACTGCAGGCGGATCAGGGGGCAGTCGAAAATGTGAGCGACGACCCGGGCGATCTCGGTCTTGCCGACGCCGGCGTCCCCCTCCAGCAACAGGGGGCGCTGCATCTCGGTAAACAGCAGCAGGCTGGCACTCAGGCTGCGTTCGGCTATGTAACCGGCCTCTCCCAGCCTCGACTGGAGTGCGGCGACTCGATCCTCTCCCCCCATGTCTCGCGGTCCTTTCAGCTGGTCATTCGGGCGAAAGCCGGATTCACTTGCGGCCGAAGAGGCTCTTCAGCCAACCGATGAATACCGACCAGGCGAATTTCAGGCCGTTGATCTCCTGGGGCTGTTCTGCGATGTGTTCGCGGGCCTCCTCCGCCTGCTGGCCTTCACCCATGGCCGCGATATGCTCGGCAAAATTTGCCCCGAACTGATTGAGTATCTGGTCAGCGACCTGGGTCATCATGCGCCCGCCCATACTGGCAGCTTTGCCGGTCATTTTGACCGCGGCACTTCCCTTCAGGGCGCTGTTACCGGCGTCGGCGTCGATGATCCAGGCAGTGAGATCCATGGAGGCAGAGGAGGTGCCCTTGGTGTCCTGGCCCTTGCCGACGAGATTGATTTCCCGTTTCTGCGCATCGACGTTGTGAACCACGATATTGCCTTCGAAGGCCATCACCGCGGGTCCGATCTTCATCTTTACCCTGCCCTTGTAATTGTTTTTGTCGACCACCTCGGTAATTTCAGCGCCCGGCATACAACCGGCGACGGCGGGTATATCCTGCAGGAACTCCCAGCTCTTCGCCGCCGATCCCGGCAACTCGAACTGCTTTTCTAAATCGACTTGCATCTACATATCTCCAGGCCTGAGGGTAACGTGCATAAGCGCTCTCGCGCCCCGCGAGCGGGTGTGATCAAGCATGGGAGTCCAGCCCCAACTCGTGCACTTTCTGCCACACCCGGTAGGCGCTGTGTGGCATGTTCATGTGGGTGACATCGAGGTGCGCGAAGGCATCGACGACCGCCGAGGTGAAGCAGGGGATGCTGCCGACATGGGGTGACTCCGCAACCCCCTTGGCGCCCAGGGGGTGATGCGGCGACGGGGTGACGGTGTAATCGGTCTCCCAGTGCGGCGTCTCGACAAAGGTGGGCACGAAATAATCCATCAGGGTGTTGCCCAACAGGTTTCCCTGCTCGTCGAAGGGCATCTCCTGCCCCATGGCAACGGCATAGCCTTCGGTAAGTCCCCCATGTATCTGCCCCTCGATAATCATCGGGTTAATACGGGTGCCGCAGTCATCCAGCGCATAGAACCTGCGCACCTTCGTCTCGCCGGTGCTTTTGTCGATGTCCACCACGCACAGGTAAATGCCAAACGGAAAGGTGAAGTTGGGTGGGTCATAGTAATCAACGGCCTCGAGACCGGGCTCCATACCCTCGGGTACATTGTTGTAGGCTGCCCAGGCCACATCCTTCATGGTTTTTTCCTGGCCGGGTACACCTTTGACCTTAAAGCGGTCGATGTCCCACTCGATGTCGTCTTCGCTGACCTCGAGTAAGTGCGCTGCAATTTTTCGGGCCTTGGCGCGGATCTTACGCGCGGCGACCGCCGTCGCCGCACCCCCTACCGGGGTAGACCGCGAGCCGTAGGTCCCCAGGCCATAGGGGGCGGTATCGGTATCACCTTCCTCGATCGAGATATCATCCGACGAAATGCCCAGTTCACTGGCGATAATTTGCGCATAAGTGGTCTGGTGGCCCTGGCCCTGGGTAATGGTGCCCATCCTGGCGATGACACTGCCGGTGGGGTGTACCCGGATCTCAGCGCTGTCGAACATGCCTACACCGAGGATGTCACAATTACGCGACGGCCCGGCGCCCACGATCTCGGTAAAGGTACACAAACCAATGCCCATCAATTCGCCCTGGGCGCGCTTCTCCTGCTGCTCTTTGCGCAGTGCCTCATAATCCACCGCGTCGAGAACTTTCTCCAGTGCGGTGTGGTAATCACCGCTGTCCAGCTCCCAGCCCAGGCATGTCTTGTAGGGAAACTGCTCGACCTTGACGAAATTGCGTCGCCGGATTTCTGCTTTGTCGATCCCGAGCTTCTGTGCCAGCACATCAATGGTGCGCTCAATCACATAGACGGCTTCCGTCACCCTGAAGGAGCAGCGGTAAGCGACACCCCCGGGGGCTTTGTTGGTGTAGACCCCGTCGACATTGAGGTGAGCTACCGGTATGTCGTAGGACCCCGTGCAAATATGCATCAGTCCCGCCGGGAACTTGGAGGGGTCGGCGCAGGCATCGAAAGCGCCGTGATCAGCCAGCACATTGACGCGCAGGGCCTTGATACGGCCATCGCTATCTGCGGCGATCTCCCCGGTCATGTGATAATCACGGGCGAATGCGGTGGTGGAAATGTTTTCCATCCGGTCCTCTACCCATTTCACAGGTACGCCCAGCACGATGGAAGCCACAATTGAGACGACGTAACCGGGGTAGATGCCCACCTTGTTGCCGAAACCACCACCAATGTCGGGTGAGACAATACGGACCCTGCTCTCGGGGATGCCGGACAACATGGATACCACGGTCCTGACGACATGGGGCGCCTGGGAGGTGAGGTGGACCGTGAGGTGCTCGTTGATTTTGTCGTAGGAGGCAACGCAGCCACAGGTCTCCATGGGGCAGGGGTGGACGCGGGGGTAGTACATATCCTGCTTGACCGTGACCTCGGCCTGCTCGAACACCCGGTCGGTGGCTTCCCTTTCACCTGCCTGCCAGTTAAAGATGTGGTTGTCATGGACGCGCTTGCTGTGCGCGCCGTCCATTTTCCCCACCAGGTCTTCGCGCAGTATGGGGGCATCGGCATCCATGGCCCGGTGCGGATCGACCAGTACTTCCAGTTCCTCGTATTCAACTTCAACCAGTTCCGTCGCATCGGCGGCAATGTAGCGGTCGTCAGCAATGACCACGGCGACCTCCTGGTACTGGAAGTGCACTTTCTCGTCGGCCAGCACCGCCTGCACGTCACCGGCCAGCGTTGGCATCCAGTGTAAGTTCAGCGGTTTCAGATCATCCGCGGTGAGCACCGCGTGCACCCCCGGCAGTGCCAGGGCCTTTTCCTTGTTGATGCTCTTGATACGGGCATGGGCATAGGGGCTGCGCACCATATCTGCGAACAGCATCCCCGGTAGTTTGATGTCATCGGTATAGCGGCCGGTGCCCTGCACGAAGCGGGCGTCCTCTTTGCGCCTGCGTGAGCAGCCAACGCCCTTCAGTGTATCTTCGCGTTCCTGTTGTTCGGTTGTATTGTCCATGGCGATCACCTCAGGCTTTCTGCAGCGTTTGAGCGGCGGACTGTACCGCCTTGACAATGTTCTGGTAGCCGGTGCAGCGGCACAGGTTGCCCGACATCCCCCAGCGGATCTCTTCTTCGGTCGGGTCGGGGTTTTCCTGGAGGAAGCGATAGGCCCTGATCAGCATACCCGGCGTACAAAACCCGCATTGCAAGCCATGCTCCTCAATGAAAGCCTGTTGCACGGCATGCAGGCCCTCTGCATCGGCCAATCCCTCGACGGTTTTCAGCTCGGAGCCGTTGGCCTGTACCGCAAGCACGGTACACGACTTCACTGACTTCCCGTCCAGGTCGACGGTACAGGCGCCACAGTGGGAACTTTCGCAGCCGATATGGGTGCCAGTGAGGCTGAGGGCCTCGCGGATGGTGTGTACCAATAATTCCCTGGGCTCCACCAGGACATCAACCTGCTTGCCATTGAGCTGGAATGCCACATGTTGCTTGGTCATTGTTCTTATCCTCTTGCCTGTTGGAGTGCGGTGCGGATCGAGCGGCGAGCCATTTCGGCAGCCATGTTGGACTTGTAGAGAGCATCTCCCCTGAGGTCTTCCGCCGGTTCGCAGGCAGCGACGACTTCCCGTGCGGCCTGGTCGATGAGTGTCTCGTCGATGACCTTGCCACGCAGGATGGCCTCCGCGGCTTCGGCGCGAATCGCCATGGGTGCCACGTTGGTGAGGGCAATTCTGATATCGCGACAGACATCACCGTCCAGTTCAACGACAACCGGCGAGGCGGCAACGGCGTAGTCACCGGTCTTGCGCTTCAATTTGTGATAGCCGTGACCTACACCCTTTTTAATGATCGGTACGCGCAGCTCGACCAATATCTCTTGTTCCTGCAAGTCATTCCAGTAAGTGCCGAGGAAGAAGCCGTTAGCGGGAGTCTGCCGCTCCCCCTCCGGACCCTGCAGGATCAGTGTCGCATCCAGCGCCAACATGACGGCCGGGTGATCATTGCCCGGATCGCCGTGAACGACGTCACCACCGATGGTGCCACGGTTTCTTACCTGTGGATCCGCCACTAACTTCGCCGCCTGCACCAGCAGGGGGCAGTGCTGGCGCAGTATGTCGGATGCAATCAGTTCATTTTCGGTGGTCATCGCGCCGATGCGGATGGTATCGCCGTCGAGGCGTATGCCCCTGAGTTCCTCCAGGCCGTTGATATCGATCAGTAGCGGTGGTTCTGCGAAACGCAACTTCATCATCGGCAGCAGGCTGTGTCCGCCCGCCAACAACTTCGACTCTTCATTTGCGCCGAGCTTTGCGATGGCGTCCTCGATGCTGGTGGCCTTGTGGTATTCAAATTGAGCAGGAATCATGGTGACCTCGCGTGTGGCGGTGAGCCTGGGATTGCAGTTATCGTTATATTCCGGTTTTAAGTCGATGTGCCTGAGTTTGTTATGGTTATGAACCAATCCATTGGTTAGAGAGATATACCACAGATCGGGCCATTGGATAAACCTTACGTTTAAGTCGGCAATTCAGATTCCACGGGCGTTACTGGCAACAAGGCTCGGGCGGCGGCGCGGGTGCCGCGATAATCTGCTCGCGATTGCCGTTGGCGAAGTCTGCTATTAGATATATTCGGACCCGCTTTTCACGTACAATCAGGGCATGTGCTCGCTAAACTGGACTCGTGGATACAGCGTAGCCCGGGCCATCCTGCTCCTGTTTTGCCTTCTGTTGACAATGGCCAGGGCGAATGCGGACGTGTGGTTGATCGATGTTGAAGGTGCTATCGGGCCGGCTTCGGCCGACCACATGATACGGGGCCTGGCGCAGGCGGAAGCCGACCAGGCCGAGCTGCTGTTATTGCGCATCGATACCCCGGGCGGTCTGGATCTCGCCATGCGGGATATGGTCAAGGCCATTCTGGCCGCCGGCGTCCCCGTGGTTGCCTATGTTGCGCCCAGCGGGGCCCGGGCTGCCAGCGCGGGAACCTATCTTCTGTACGCAAGCCATATTGCCGCCATGGCGCCCGGCACCAATCTGGGCGCGGCCACCCCGGTGCAAATGGGCTCCCGGGGTGTGCCTGGCAGCGCCGACGATCCACAGGCCGGGGACGGTGACGACAAACCCGCCGGTGCAACCAGCCTGGAACGTAAGTTGGTGAATGATGCCGCCGCTTATATCGAAAGCCTGGCCCAACTGCGGGGGCGCAATGCCGAGTGGGCGGTAAAAGCTGTTCGCGAAGGCGCGAGCCTTTCGGCGCGGGATGCCCTGCAGGCCGGTGTCGTTAACATCGTGGCAACTTCGGTCGATGACCTGCTGGAGCAAATCGACGGTGAAGAGGTGGTCGTCGCCGGGGTCAGCCGCGTGCTGAAGACCAAAGACGTCGTCGTCCACACCCACGCCGTCGACTGGCGCAGCGAATTTCTAGCGGTATTAACCAACCCCAATGTCGCCTATGTGTTGATGCTGATCGGCATTTACGGTCTCATCATCGAATTCTACAGCCCCGGTTTTGGTCTGCCCGGGGTGCTGGGGGCAGTGTGCCTGCTGTTGGCGTTGTACGCATTTCATGCGTTGCCAATAAGCTATGCAGGTCTTGGCCTGTTGCTTCTTGGCGTTGGCTTGATGGCGGCAGAGGCCTTTATGCCCAGCTTCGGGGTGCTGGGTGTCGGGGGAATAGCAGCTTTTATTTTCGGCTCCATCATGTTGATGGACACCGAGTTGCCTGGTTACCAGATCGCCATGCCGATGATCGCCGGGTTAGCGGCGTTCAGCTTCGGACTATTGGTATTTACGCTGGGAATGCTCATGCGTGCGCGCCACCGGGCGGTGGTTACTGGTGTCGAGCACCTGCTCGGGGCTCGGGCGACGGTGGAGTCGGTCGAGGATGGGGGAGAGCTGGGCTGGGTGCGATTGGATGGCGAATTGTGGCAGGTGAGTAGTGATCAGACGCTGGCGCCCAATGATAAGGTGATTGTGCGGGCGATAGACGGCGTGACCTTGCAGGTCAGTCGGGAATCAGGAGGTATAGGCTAATGTTGGGAGTCAATTATTTCGCGATCATCGTCGTGGTTCTGCTGCTCGCCTTTATCATGTCTGCGCTGCGCATCCTGCGCGAATACGAGCGCGGTGTTATTTTCATGCTGGGACGTTTCTACAAGGTCAAGGGGCCGGGGCTCATTCTCGTCATCCCGGTGTTACAGCAGATGGTTCGGGTCGACCTGCGAACCGTGGTAATGGACGTGCCGACCCAGGATGTCATCTCGCGTGACAATGTGTCGGTGCAGGTGAACGCGGTGATCTATTTTCGGGTTATCGACCCGGAGCGGGCCATCATCCAGGTAGAAAATTATCTCGAGGCAACCAGCCAGCTATCCCAGACCACCCTGCGCTCCGTGCTGGGCCAGCACGAACTGGACGATATGCTGGCGGAGCGAGAGCAACTCAACGCCGATGTGCAGAAGATTCTGGATAAGCAAACTGCCGCCTGGGGCATCAAGGTTGCCAACGTCGAGATCAAGCATGTTGATCTCAATGAGAGCATGGTGCGGGCGCTCGCCAAGCAGGCGGAAGCCGAACGCGAACGGCGCGCCAAGGTAATCCATGCAATGGGAGAGGCCGAGGCTGCCCAAAAGCTGGCAGAGGCGGCGAAAGTCCTGGCGTCGCAGGACCAGGCCATCCAACTGCGATACCTGCAGACCCTGGTGGAAATCGCCGGTGACAAAAGCTCAACCCTGGTCTTTCCGGTACCGATAGACCTGCTGAAGAAACTGGAGTCCTGACCCGCTTGTGGCGGGCTGCGGGCGCCAGCAACACGCCGGCGAGGGGATATGTGGTCGGGCCGGGCGGTGTTGTGCCATTCCCTCCCGCGTCTACAGCCACATCTATGCCTGCAGTGGTAAAACCCGGCACAGCGCACAGTCTCTCGACCTATCGACGATAATTCCAAATCTCGGTGAGATATGACGTCTATGCTGACCTATGCTAAGTGACAGTTACACCATCTAGAGCGGGAAGCAGTGGCTATGGGAAAGACGTTTCAACTCTGGGCGGCACTGGTGATTGCAGTGGCGCTTGCAGCTTGTGCCGGCGGCACAAGAATCGAAAGCGATTTAAGCATCAAGGGTGCCCCCGACTGGGTCAACGAAGGTACCCAGGCACTGAAAAACAAAGATGGGCGGCTGATTCACGGCCGTGGCGAAGCAGCGTCCATGGGTGATGCCTCGCTGCAGAAGGCGACCGCGGACAATCGTGCCCGGGCTGAAATCGCGCGGGTATTGTCGACCATCATGCAGGACACACTGGCGGATTACAGTTCCAGCTACGGTGGCGAGGCGGACGGCAGCATTGCGCGGGAAATCTCGAGTAGCACTCGCCTGGCGCTGAGTGGCACTCGCATTCTGGGGCATTGGAAAGACAGTAAAACCGGCATTATCTATGCGCTGGCGGAGTTGGATACCCGGGGCCTGGATAAATCCATTGCCATGGGCAGCAAGTTGAGTGATAACTTCAGGCAGCAATATATCGACCAGCTCAACGCCAACTTCGATCGCTTTGTCGAGGAGGGTGGACGATGAAGTGCTGGATGCACGTGCCCGCTCTGGCCCTGCTGCTCGGCGCCTGCAGCTCCCAGGTGACCCGCATCGACCCGTCGCAAACGGTTGACCTTAGTGGCGCATGGAACGATTCCGACTCGCGCCTGGTGGCGCAGGAGATGATCCAGGATGCGCTCAACCGGCCCTGGATTGGCAACTTTACCCACGCCAACGGCCATCCGCCCGCCGTTATCGTCGGCACCGTGCGCAACCTCAGCCATGAGCACATCAACGTCAATACTTTTACCGCCGATATGGAGCGCGCCCTGGTGAATTCCGGTCGGGTCGAGTTTGTTGCCGACAGCGGCGAGCGCGACGAGATCAGGAATGAACGCCTCGACCAGGACCTTAACGCCAGGGACGATACCCGTAATGCCCCCGGCCAGGAGATCGGTGCCGATTTCATGCTCAAGGGCCAGATCAATACGATTTTTGATGCCGAGGGTAAGCAACAGGTGCGCTATTACCAGGTCGACCTGAACATGATCAGCATGGCGGATAATCGCAAGGTATGGCTGGGGCAGAAAAAAATCAAGAAGCTGGTCAAGAACAGTACCCTGCGCCCGTAAATGGAATGGGTCGTTCCCTCGCTGCATCACTATCGACCCTGTTTTGCCTGTGCGGGATACTGGCCGCCTGCGCTACCCACCAACGCCAGGTCAACCAGTTAGCCGACGAGTTGAAAACCGGGTCGCCCGAGATGGCGCTAACGGCACTCCAGCAAATGCAGGTGCCCGCCAGGGATCGCCCCCACTACCTGCTGGATCTTGGAACCTTGCAGCTGATGACCGGCGACTTCAGCGCCAGCACTCGCTCCCTGCAGGCGGCCAAGGAGCTGCTCGGCCCGCTGCAGGCTTTCAGTATCAGCGAAAGCCTCGCCGCCGGTACTATCAACGAAACCCTGCGTGCCTATGCCGGTACCCCTGGCGAGCGTGTATTGCTGCAGCAACTGCTGGCAATCAATTACCTGATGCAGGCTGATCTCGACGCCGCCAGGGTTGAAGCCTTGCAGGCCGATGTATTGATGAACCAGCTTGCCCGGGAAGACCCGTTACAGGGACAGCTCGCCAGTGCACGGTTCGTGTCTGGCCTGGTATTCGAACTCCTTGGGGAGTGGGATAATGCCCTGATCAGTTACCGCAAGGCTGCGGTGATCATGCAGCAGCGTAACCAGCGTTTGCCCGCTGCGCTGCGCCACAGCCTGCTCGAGATCAGCAGGCGCCAGGGCCTGGAGCAGGAGTACCAGGCCTATGTCGCGCAATTTGGTTCGCCACCGCGCCGGTCATCCGGGGATGAGGGGGAGCTCATTGTCTTTTACTGGGATGGCGTCGTAAGTCGCCTGCGCCAGCGGCTTACCACCGCCTATGCCCCCGAGTTGCAGGCCAATATCTCGCTGGCATTGCCCTACTACCCGCCGTCACTCTATCGGTCACGACCGCTGTTGGTCGACGCGGGCGGGCAGCGCTTCAACACCGATATCCTGGAGGATATTGACAGCCTTGCCCGGCGGGGGCTGGAGGCAAGGCAAGGAGAAATCTACGCCGCGTCGCTGGCCCGTGTGGTGAGTAAACACCAGGCCGTGCGGGCGGCGCACAGGGAAAGTCCCACGGCGGGGCTGCTGGTCAACCTGGCGACGGTCCTGAGTGAGGTGGCCGACACCCGCAGTTGGAATATGTTGCCCGCGACAATTCAGGTCGCTCGTATCACCTTGTCGGCTGGACACTATCCGATCCATCTGCCACCCCGTGATGCTGGCCCGGACACCACCGTCTGGCTGGACCTCAGCCCCGGCGAAATCGCCGTGGTGCTGGCGCCCCAGGTTAGCCAGCGTGTATTCAGTTTCAGTAAGCAACCCTGACGCAGGAACTCCCCCTATGACATCGATGCTCTCTCCAGTCACCGGCAAACTTACACCGCGAAAAATGGCGGTCCGCCGCATACATCGCCGCCTGTCCCGATGGTGTGGCGCCGGCCTATTGGGTTTGCTTGGCGCCTGCAGCTCGACGCCGGAAGCCCCGCTCTGGGTTGAACAGGCTGCCAGTTTGTATCCCGGGCAAAAATACCTGAGTGCCACCGGTCAGGGTAGTGATCAGTCGAGCGCGGACGCGCGGGCTCTGGCCAACCTGGCTCGGGTTTTTGAAGTCGCCATCGTCGACAGTAGCCTGGATTTTGCGGAGTCGAGATCTAACGGCAGCGATAGCGGCAGTCGTCGGCTGGCCTCTCGCTCGATCTCTACCGACGCCTCCCAGGTGCTGCAGGGGGCAAAAATCGCAGAGCACTGGCAGGCTGCAAACGGCAGTGAATACAGTTTGGCGATCCTGGAGAAGGCGCCCGCCGCGCGCCGCTTGCGCAAAAGCGTGCAGCGGGCGGATCAGCAGACCCTTGATCTGCTTCACTACGCCAGCGTGCTTGCGCCCAATCCGGTGGCGGCATTGAGTGCGCTAGAGCAAGCACGGCTTGTTCAGCTGCAGCGGGACAGTGTCAATCGCAGTCTGGCGATCGTCACCGACACCGGCATCCAAAGCCCGAGAAGTGCTGCAGATATCGAGGCAATGATCCGCCGCAGCCTCGCTACCCTCGAGTTTGCAGCGGTGGCGCCCCAGCCTGAAATGCGCGGTGCACTGCAGGCAGCGATTGCCAGCCTGGGTATCAATTACCAGCCGGATTCCAGTTACCAGCTTTGGGGTAATCTTGATACCGGGCCTGCCCAGAAGCGGCAGGGCTGGCACTGGCTACGCGGGTCCATGCAACTGGGGCTGCGCAATAATGCTGATGTGCTGGCCAATTTGCGCTGGCCCATAAAGCTTTCCGCACTTGACGAAAGCCAGTTGCAGCAGCGCGCCCGCGACCAGCTCAATAACGAAATAGGGTCCCAGCTTTACCAATTACTGGTATCTGCCGGCGACAGCTTGCGCCAGCAGCACGAGTAGCGCCGGCGGCTAGTCGCCTTTGATGCTGGAAAAGTTCTGGGTTGACTTGAACTTGTCGATGCCGTGAAAGTTCTCGTCGTTGTAGTGTGATGTCCCCGCCCCCATAGACGCATAGTCGGGATTCAATAGATTTCTCCGGTGCCCCTCAGATTCCATCCACTGCTTGACCACCACTTTGGCGAGGCCGAGGTAGGTATGGTTTTCGATGGGCTCGCCCCGGATTTGATAACTGAAGTAACCGCCGTTTTGCTCTGGCGTAGCGACCGGTTGCTTGGCTTCATACTCGATGCCGAAGGAGATCGCGATATTTTCAGCTGAAGCTCCCCCGGAGGCGCCGGCCAGTTCAAGCCGTCTGGCCATGGTTTCCCTGCCCTCGACCGGGCTTTGATGGTTGAAAAAGTCGTATGCTGTCATGTCGTCGCTGTGGCCCTTGGCCGCTCGCTCCAGCGCCGGTGAATGGGAAAAACGGCTCACGTCGTGTTGCTGCCGCTGGCGATTGCTTTCATAAAATATCGCCGCGTGCAGCAGCGGGTAGTCAACGTTGTCCATATCGATTCGTTGATTGGCCGCGGGCAGTTTTTCGAAGCTTTGAAAATTGTAGTTGCGGTAGTCTTCAGTCGTCCACGCCGTAGCAGCAGGGGCTTCGGCGCTGTTCGGATGATCGCTGGCCCAGCCTTTGCCGGGGGCCGAACTGATAGCCAACACCAACAACGCCATAAGCCCGGCTGATCTATTCATTATTTCAGGCTGGCTTAGCGTCGATGCTGGGACCACTGTCACCGGCGCAGCTTGCGCGCATTGGATCGAGTTTTGCTGTGGATGGGTTGCAGCGCGGCGGTGGCAATCGACAGCGGGTTGGCTCCCCGCGCCGTGGCGATCGCTGCTCGTTCCGCAGCGGTTGCCAGGGTGCTCGCTTTCTCCATCACCATCCCCACTGCTTCAGGGCCCGTCATCGAGCCCTGCAGGATGCGCAGCGAGCGCCGCAGGATGACTTCGCCTGCGGCCATTGACATTTCGTGGTAAGCGACAGCGAAATCGTACCAGGCACTCAAAACCTCGCGGCCTTTGTTAAAACCAAGCATCAGATGTCCTCCTGTAAACGCTGGGACACTATAACTCCAGGCCCGGGTTTTGTCATCAGTTCACAGGTCGCCGGACAGGCTTATCCCCGCACAAGCGGCGTGGTCTGTCACCTGATAATTCCCGACTGCCGATGCGGTAGCAACCCGACCTTTTAATCTCCAATAGTTCGCCCTGCGGGGTATTGTTCCCGGGGCTGCGGCCGGCCAACTCGCCGGAATCGTTTGCTGGTTCAGGGCCCCCCAGCAGCCAGTGCTCTCTCCAATGCCGTCTTGAAGCGGGTGAAATTCTCAACCTGGGGTAGGTGGCCCAGTTCGTCGAGCTCGAACAGCCGGGCATCGGGGATCAGCTCTGCTGCTGTCGCCCCGAGCCTGTCGTAGCGCCCCAGTTCGTAATCCGAGCCCGGCTTCTGCCAGTTGCGGCCGGGGCCGGTGCGGTCCCGGGTGCCAACGATCAGGCTGACCGGTACCGCCAGTTGGTCGAACTCGGTGATAACCGGCTGGGTGAAAATCATATCGTAGGTCAGTGCGTTTACCCACGCGATCCGCTCTTTGTCCTCGCCCTGGATCTGACCGATCATGAAATGCGTCAGTGAAGCGTAGGTATCATTCCAGCGACCATCGTAGTAGTTTTTCTGCTGATAGCGGCGAATACCCTCTGGCGTCTTGGCCAACTCTAATTGGTAGAAGAAATCGGTGTCTTTGTACTCCGCATACTGCAGATAGTTCTCCAGCCCGATCGGGTTCAGCAGAATCAGTTGCTGGACCATTTGCGGATACATGAGCGCAAAGCGGCTGGCCAGCATACCGCCCATGGAGTGCCCCATCACTACGGCGCGCTCGATGCCGAGGCTGCGCATCAACTCCCGCGTGTGGGTTGCCAGGGCGGCGAAGGAATACTGGTAGTGCTCCGGTTTGGACGACTTGCCAAAACCGACCTGGTCGGGGATGAGCACGCCATAGCCCAAAGATTGCAGAAAGCGGGCCGTCGGCGCCCAGTAATCGCCGTTGAAATTCTTCCCATGGAGCAGGACCACCACCGGTTTTTCCCCGCCTCCCGCCAGATAGGAGTATGCCATCTGCAGGGACTGGCGTTGGGAATCCAGCTCGAAAAAGTGAACATCGAACTGATAGGCGTAGGTGGAGAGCCTGGCATCGTAAGCCAGCTCGCCCGTTTTGCCGGGCGCGACCGCCAGTGCCTGCTGTGGTTGCAAGAGGAGCGCGACGAAGGCCAGTACAGTGAAGTGTTTCATGGGGTTCCCTCAAAATTGTCTGCCAAAGCCACGGTTTACGGTAATCGGAGTGGTCACGGTTGTCGAATGCTAGCAGTCTGTCGGACTTAGGATTATTCTACTGCGCCGATGGGATGGCGGTCCAAATGTCCGCGATATTTCGTTGCATAGCCCCACTATGCACCTCAATCTCGCAAAAATTTGACCTCGCTCCCCCACTCGGCTCGCTACGGACACCTAAGTCCGACAGACTGCTAGCTGCCCAGCATATTGAGCAGGGCGACCGCAACGCCCATGAGGCTTTCACCTGCGACCAGTCCCGCTGCCATGACCACCAGAAATCGGGCTGACCAGGTCTTCAACCATCGCGATAAAATCACTGCCAGCAGTGCGCCGTAGAACAGACCCAGTGAGGTCGACGCGGGTATAACGAAGGCCAACCCGATTGCGCTCGCGCTCGGCAGCCAACGCTTCAAGCGGTTGGGTAGTCTGACTTCCGCAATGCCCAACGCCAGGCCGATCACACTGGCAATAAACATGGCCGTAAGCGCTGATGCCGGCAGGCTGTCAAATCCGACGGTCAGCATCTCGGCCACCGCAGCCCAGGTGGCTACCGCGGGGGCCGGCCATTGTTCCGTCAGTAACATGGCCTTGGGGTCGGGAATCAGCAGCAGGTAAACCCAGGAGCCGACCACGCTGCCGGTGGCAATGCCGACACACTGGGCCACCACCTGGCGGCGAGGGGTGGCGCCAATCATCGAGCCGGCCTTGAAATCGTTCAACAGGTCTGCGCATTGCCCCGCCGCGCCGCCGGCAACATTGGCGGTCAGCAGGTTGGTAGCAGCCTGACCGGGGGCAATTGCGGCAAATCCCAGCTGGGAGAGTTTGCCAGTTGCACCGATTGGAGGGATCCCCGTTTCACCCACCACCCGGCCAACTACGGCGGCCAGGAAGAACGCCATGGGCAGGGAAGCGATGGCCGGTATCGGCTCGATCCCCATGACCACGATTTCGAGCAGCACCACAAGAAGACAGGCGAATGCCATAACCAGGAGGCGGGTGATGCGGTAACCGTCTGCACCGGGAGTGGGTTGGTGGTTGGCTTGCTGCTGGCGTCTTTGCAGCAGCGCGGCCAGCAGGCTTGCCAGGGTTGCAGTGACCATCAACGCGACCCCGGGCCAGAGCAACCACTCCACCAGCGGCAAAAAATAGCTGGCATCATCGCTTGCAACGACGATCTGCCCACTGGCCAGTAACCAGGGACTGATCAAGCCCCAGCCCAGCAGCGCGCCGAGCAACAGGGACAGCCCAGCCCGAAACCCGATAATGGCGCCAAAGCCGATCAACAGCAGGGAGGGGTCGAAAACAAATGTCAGTTTTCCCGCCGCCGCTGTGGGAGACCAGCGCGGTACCAGCCAGATCAGCGAATCCACCAGTTTGACGAGCGCCGAGAAGACCGCCGCGCTCAGCATGACCCGTATCCGCCCGAGTGCGGCCTCACCGCGAGCGAACAATTCCATCATGGTCTCCGCGGTGACTCGTCCCGCCGGATACGGTAGCTGCGACCTGAACAGCAACGGCACCCGCAGATACCACGCCACCCAGACGCCGAAGAAGCTGACTGCAAACACCCAGGCTATCAATGGCGCGGGCGCCAACACCACACCCGTCACCAGCGCCAGCGCAGGAATTGGCGCAACCAATCCCCCAGATATGATGGATGCTGCAGAGGAGGCGGTGGTTTGTGAGATATTGCTCTCCAGTATCCCCCATTGGAGACGGCTGGGGATGACCACGCGCCAGAGGAAATAAGCCAGTAACAGGGCTGTTATCGACATATTGAATGACCAGCCGATCTTCAGCCCCGAGTACACGTTACAGGGCGTTAGAAGTGCCCCTAGCAGGGCTCCGGTGCAGAGGCTGCGCAGGGTCAATTCGCGGGCGTGGACAGCGGTGGGCGGGGCGGCTGTGGGCATCCAGGGCGAGTATCGCAAGTTGTTCTGTAAAAGTAAAAACGGGTTTTCCTGGGCGGTAAGCGCTGTTGTCGTTATCAACAGCTTCGGCAGAAAATCAAGTCATCGCGGGAAACCTTTTCCACTGCTTGTGTTCTCATTGAGTATGAAAAGACGTCGCTTACTGCACAGCCTTATTGGAATACCACTGCTGGTAATGCCCACACGCCTGTTGGCGTCCGACATGGAAGCCGCCGATATCGAGAACATGCAGTCTCGCTGGCAGACGTTTCTGCCGCCGGATTTTGCAGCACCCGAGCCTGCAGATAAACTCGAGTTGCAGGATAAGCAATGGCGCGAGCGTCTCACCAGCCTGCAATTCGATGTGTTGCGCAGGGAGGGCACGGAGAGGCCTTCAACCAGCCCGCTGAATGATGAAAAGCGACGGGGCATCTATGTCTGTGCGGGCTGTGACCTGCCTTTATTCACCTCAGAGATGAAATACGACAGTGGCACGGGCTGGCCCAGTTTTTTCACATCCATTCCGGGTGTGTTCGGTACCAGGCGCGATTTCAAGATGTTTCTGCCGCGGACTGAATACCACTGCGCCCGGTGCGGTGGGCACCACGGCCACGTTTTCTCAGATGGCCCACCGCCCACCGGCGAACGCTGGTGTAATAACGGCGTTGCGCTCAAGTTCCTGTCCTCGTCCGGGGCCTGAAAGGGCACCTAATCGGTGAGACATGGCGGTTAGCTGGTCGTTTTTTGCTGCCGTCTTGCCATCCGCTGGACCGCCCCTGGCGTAGACACAATCAGTGTTTCAGGAGCGCGCAGGATGTCGGTTTCCCTACCACGGTTTTTTGCTTCTTTTCTTCCATTGCTACTGGTCGCCTGCGGCACAACGTTCCCGACTGCTTCCAACGCACCGCTTCAGGAGTCGCCGTTATCGGCCCTGAGTGGCAGTGAGATTTTCCAGCGCAGTCTGCAAGCCCATACCCTGTCGGCTTCAGGAGACGCGGAACAAATGCGCAGCCTGCGTATCGCAACCACAGGAAAATGGCCCTTCCTGGTCACCAAAATACAGCCGCGCATGACCGATGAGGCTTGGCGCGTGAACAGCGATGAGTACCTAGATCTTCAGTCCCGGCGTTACGATGTTAAATTCAGCGGCCCCGCGGGCATCAAGCGAGTGATACGGACGCCCCAGGCAATCGATGTGTACTACAATGGTGAGCCCAGTTATGACGATGACGTGCTGAAAGCGACCGCTTTAACCTCCGATGCAATGTGGTTGTTTTACCTCGGGCCGCGAGCGCTGGAGCACAAGCAATATGCGTTTACCCGGCTCGATGACGGGATCGATAAAGGAAGCAGGTACTATCGTATTCACAGCGCGGTTGAGCCGGGGTTCGGTTACTCAGACCGGGATCAACTGGTGTTCTGGGTCGACCCCGCCACGTTCCTAGTCTATCGCATCCACATCACCCTCGAGGGATTTCGCAATACCCGTGGAGCGCATGTCGATGTCACCATCAGGGAATACCAGCAGGTCGATGGTGAAGTATTGCCCCGGCGTCTGTTCGAGCGGGTGCGTGGTCCCCTAGCCATCGATGTGCATGACTGGTGGACGACCTCGATAGCGCCCAACGGCACCAGCCCGGCGTGGGCGGGGCCCACCGAAGAATAATTCAGCGATGCCTCGAGCCGGCCCGGAGTCGTTGCTACTGCACAGCCTGTACGGGACGTGACATGATCAGCTCAGCGCAAAGCCTTCATAGCCATTGGCAACCACCTGCCGGCATTTTTCGACATAGGTGGGAAAGCCCACATACGGCATGAACACCCGTGGCTTGCCGGATATGTTAGCCCCGAGATACCAGGAGTTGGCAACCGGGAAAAGCGTAGCGTTGGCTACCTCGTTGACATGGTCCACCCAGGCCTGCTGGGCTTTTTCATCCGCTTCTATCAGGGTGTTGCCGCGCTCCTGGAGGTGAGCAACGCAATCGCTGATCCAGTTGACGTGCTGCTCGATGGACGGCAGCATATTGGTCAGGACCGACGGACTGCCCGGGCCGGTAATAAAAAACATATTGGGAAAGCCTGCACTCGAGAGGCCAAGGTAGGCCTTGGGGCCAGCAGCCCATCGCTCAGCCAGGCTAGCTCCTTTCCTGCCACGAATATCGATTTTAGCCAGCGCGCCGGTCATCGCGTCGAAGCCGGTCGCAAACACGATGGCATCGAATGGGTAGGCTGTCTCACCGGCAACCAGGCCGTCGCGGGTGATTTCAACAATCGGTGTCGCTTTCAGGTCGACCAGGTGAACATGGGGGCGGTTGTAGGTGGCGAAGTAACCGGTATCCACACACAATCGCTTGCTGCCGACAATCTGCTGCGGTGTCAATACTGCGGCTACTTCCGGGTCATCAACCTGTTCGGCGATTTTTTGCCGCAGAAAGTCGGCTGCCGTGGCATTGGCGTCCCTGTCCAGCAGCAGGTCGGCATAGGCGCCCAGAAACTGCAGGCCACCGCGTTCCCAGTAGTCCTGGTAGCGCTGCTGGCGTTGCTCGTCGGTGGCCTCGCTGCAAAGATCCTGCCGCATTCGATGGGCAAAGCCAAAGGGATGCTCCTTGAACCCCAGCTCCCGCAGCGCGCGGTAGTTTGCCTTGAAACTGGCTTGCTCCTCATCACTGAGCGGTTGATTGTGGGCGGGTACGCTGTAATTGGGTGTACGCTGGAATACGCAGAGCTCGCTGGCCTGCTCGGCGATCAGGGGAATGGACTGGATTGCGGACGACCCGGTGCCAATGACGGCAACCCTTTTGCCGCTGAAGTCCACCCCCTCGTGGGGCCAGCGGCCGGTGTGATAGGTCTCCCCCGCGAAACGATCGATGCCGGGAATGGCGGGCAAGTTTGCCGACGACAAGCATCCGGTGGCCATGATGCAGAAGCGCGCACTGAACTGCCTGCCGTCCGCGGTTCCGATCAACCAGCGCCCCTGGGCTTCATCAAAGCGGGCTTGTTGAATCCGCGTGTTCAGTTCGATATCCGGGCGTAAATTGAAGCGCCTGGCGACGTGGTTGATGTAGTCGAGAATCTCGGGTTGCGTTGCGTAGCGCTCGCTCCACTGCCACTCCTGTTCCAGTTGTTCATCAAACTGGTAGGAGTATTCCATGCTCGGGATGTCGCAGCGCGCCCCCGGGTAACGATTCCAGAACCAGGTGCCGCCGATGCCGCTGCCCGCCTCGAATACCCGTACCGACAGGCCGAGCTTGCGCAAACGGTAGAGCATGTATAGTCCCGCGAACCCAGCGCCAATTACCATGGCGTCGAGGGAGATGCCCGTTGCGAGGGGCGCGGGGTGCTGGTCTTCCAGCGTGCTGACCATCGTGCCACTTCCTCCGGTTTGGTCTAGCCCGCCGCGGTGCCGCGATGGGAGCGAGGGGTCAGCGATCAGTGGCGTTATGCCCGCCTATAGAACGACCGCCAACCGCCTGGCTCCCGGTGGCCCAGCAAATCACAAACCGGCATGCGCTTCTCACCGCGCTTTCAGCCCGATCAAGTCGCTGGGTCAAGGGCAGGGAAGCAGCGCCCTCAGTTCCCACGATAATGACCGGTCAGGAGACAGTACCTGCCCACACCAAATCAATGCCCGTGCAAGTTGCGCCGGCTCACTGAGCGGGTCAGGCCTGCGGGGGCTTCTCAGGGTCTGCTTTTGCTTCTGGACTGGCTTTCACGACGGCTTTCTTCTTCGCGGCGGTCTTGGGTTCGGCCTTGGCTTTGGCCTTGGCCTTGGCCTTGGCCTTGGCCTTGCGCTCCATCAGGTCTGCGGCGTCTTCGAGTTCCTTCAGCGACACTTCCATGTAGTCGATCAGGCGCTGCACGTGGGGCATGGACTTGCGGCAGGCCACAATGCCGAAATCCAGATGCTTGTAGTTGCTCACCACGGTAAAGTTGATGGCGCTGCCGTCCATGGGAATGGATACCGGATAGATGCCGTCCAGGCGAGCCCCGTTCCAGTAGAGCTGCTCCCTTGGCCCCGGTACGTTCGAGACTATCGTGCTGTAGGCCGGTACACGTTCACCGATGCCCGCAAGCTGGGTTATTAGCAGCGGTAACTGGATCACCAGGCCTGTATAGGCAACGATCTCCTGGGGGCGCAGCTGCTGTAGTTGTTCTTTCGCGCTATCCATTGACCCCTTGATCTGTCGAAAGCGCTTGACCGGGTCACGCACATTGGTGGCCATATCGGCAATAACACCCCCTATCGCATTGCCGCCCTCTACTTCACTGGCTGACCTGACAGACACGGGTGCCAGTGCCTTGAGCGACTCTTTTGGCAGGCTTCTCTGGTCCTGCAGTTGTCTTCTCAGGGCACCTGCACACATTGCCAGTACCACATCGTTGATAGTGGCGTCAAAAGCCTTGCCAACGGCGCGCACTCTTGGCAGGCTCCAGGACTGAGCGACAAAGCGGCGGGCACCGGTGAGTTGCGTGCTCAGCGGCGAGGCGGGCACATTAAAGAAGGGAACCTGCATACTGCTCTCCCTGCCCATCACGATGCTCGCTGTGCTGCCAACCGCCTTGGCGAGGGATACAGCGCCCCCTAATTGCCCGCGCAACGCTTCAATAGCGTTGTGGATATCCGCGGCCTCCGGCGCCTCGTCACGGCGTTTTTGCTGCTCCATCTTTTCCTTGTATGCAACGTAGGCGCTCTCGGAGAAAGGTGACTCCGTGAGCTTGGCGTTGGGGTCACTCGAAAACATGCTGTTCATGAGGTGCATGGCTCCCATACCGTCGAGAGCGCAGTGATGCACCTTGAAGTAGGTGGCGAATTGTCTCTTACCACTCAAGCCTTCGATAATGTGAAATTCCCACAGCGGCCTGGAGCGGTCCAGCAGTGTTCCATGGAGGCGCGAAACCAATGCGAACAGCTCCCGGTAGCGGCCGGGCCTTGGCAGCGCCGAGTGCCGTATGTGGTAATCCATGTCGAGTTCGTCTTCTTCTTCCCATTTGACTTTACCGACGGATCCCAGAGGCCCCATCTTGATCTTCTCAGCAAACGGGCGGCGCAGCTCACCGTCGTAGCTCAATACATCGCTGACCTCTTCCAGGAACTGGGCTTCGTCAACACCCGTGGGAAGGGTGAAAAGGTTCAATCCGCCGACGTGCATCGGCAGGCGACGGGACTCCATCATCAGAAAGAAAGCATCGGTTATTGGCATTTTGCGCACGGGGTAATCTCCTGATTTTAGTTATTAGATGTCCCTTAAAGGGAGCTTGGATCGAAGCCGTTGGCGCAGAATAAAACGTGGGCCCGTAATTGTCTAGAATTATTGGAAGCGCCCCAGTGCGCATTGGACAGTGCGGGGGTGCGGCACTTCGCTGGTGGCGAGGAAGGGCAGCTTTCATGTCGATAAGCAGTGCATGGTTGTCAACCACGGCAGTGCGCCAGGGCAATCCCGGGTACTACCAATCACCGGGGGCAAGCTGCCAACTGGCCGCCAAATCTCACCGGCTCGGCGCCGAGCCAAGCCGCCCCTTGGTGAAACGCTGGAACAGGTGATGTTCTTCCGGGGATATACACGCGAGCTCTGCGAATAGCTGCTTGTATCCATGCTAGCGCTGCCGGATAATCCGCAGCAAGCCAATGGGAGCACCTATGACACAGCGAATCAGGATGGGAACAAGAACAGCGGCGTTGCTGGCCATGCTGCTACTCACAGCGTTAATTGCCGGCTGCGTCGGTAACTCACGTGTTACCAGTTCCAACGTAAACCCGGTATTTATCGAACGCGAACTGCAGGGGGTGCTGGTAGTCGCGGTAGCCAGGCAGCCATCAGCACGCAAGGATTTTGAAGACGCCTTTACCAAGGCACTCAACCGCCATGGCGCAGGAGCGGTGGCCAGCCATACCTTGCTGCCGGAGTCTGGCGCAACGGCCGAGCAAGTTATTGCTGCCGCCAGCAAAGCCAAGCTGGAAACCATCCTCGTCACCCGCTACCTGGGTGAGTCCACCGAAGAGGTCTACCATCCCGGCACCATATATTACGATGTCGCGCCAGCGTATGGCAGGCCCTATGCGGGTGGCTTCGGAGGATACTATGGCTACGCTTACGAGGTTGCCTATGATCAGCCGGTATGGACCAGCAATGTCACCCACACCATAGTCTCCGACCTGTACGAAACCGAGAGCGCCAAGCCGATCTGGCAGGCGGTTTCCGAGACCATCAAGGCCAGCAGTGACAACAAACTGCGCAACGATGCCATAAACGGCCTTATCGGTGATCTGAAAAAGCAGGGACTGCTCAACTAGGCCCAATTGTTTTGGGCCGGGTATCGCCAGGCAGAGACGGGCCGACATCCGCATCGCGCGCTATGTCGAAGTAACCAGTCACTCCACACAGCCCCGCCAGAGCAGGCCTATACTGCCAGAAGCGCGGGAATGTACATGCTGGCGCGATTACCCCTTTAGGCGCCGGCAATGCCTCGCTATAATCCGGCCTGCCGTGGTGAGAGGCCTGTCGGTTGTGGTTTACGAGCGATATAAAAACTGGAGATCGGTATGAGTAGCGGGTGCTTTAAAATCAAAAGCAATATGTTGACCCTGAGCATTCTGGAGTTGCATCGCTACCATCCGCAGGATTTTCTCAGCCAACTCAGTGAAACGGTCAGTCAGTCCCCCAAGTTTTTCGAGCAGAACCCCATTATCGTGAGCCTGGAGAGGTTGACCAGTCCCGGTGAAACGCCTGACCTGAAGGCCCTGGTCGCCGATTGCAGGGAAGCGGGGGTACAGGTGATCGCATTTCGCGGATCCAATGCATTTCGCGGAGTAGTCACTGAAGCAGGCTTCGCCCTGGTGCTCGCAGCCGCCAGTGCCCGCAGTGGGGAAGAAAAAGAAAACAAGCCGATTGAGAGAACCTACACCAAGCCTGCCGCAGTCGATATGCAGCTTCAGCAGCCGGAATATGATGGTGTCGCCAAACCCGGCAAGCTGGTATTGCAGCCGGTGCGGTCCGGGCAGCGCATTTACGCCCAGGGCACTGACCTGATCGTGCTGTCTACGGTGAGTGGTGGCGCTGAACTTCTAGCCGATGGCAACATCCATGTATACGGGCCGTTGCGGGGCCGGGCCATTGCAGGGGCCAGCGGAGATTCCAGCGCCAGGATTTTTTGCCAGCAGTTGCAGGCCGAATTGCTGTCTATAGCGGGCTCGATACTCGTTAACGAAGATATGCAGGGCCCGCGCTGGGGACAGTCGATACAGGCCTACCGCGAGGGTGACCGCATCAAGCTGGCCCTACTGTAGCGGCCTCGCCCGGATATTGCACCAGCTGCCCGAGATAGCGCGCAGGTATCGCGTTGCTCTTAGGTGCTCGCGAGCGTAAACGTAGCCATAGCTAGGTCGGAGTGGGCATGTGCGCAAAATCGACGCGAGATCAATTGGTATCCAGGCAAACAGCAGTGGCGGTATTTTGTACCCGGGTGAAAAACTCGCGACAGCCTTTCTACAAGGGCCAGATAAATAAGGTGGCGTGTGCTGGTGCATTATTCAGGTTAGTCGAGGTCGCTGGCGCTGTGCCGTTCGGGAACCCGCAATTCTTCCGGGCCCCATACCTTGTTGACACGCTGGCCTCGCTGCACCGCCGGGCGCTGGGCGATCGACCTGGCCCAGCGCATCACGTGACTGTACGACGAGACGTCGAGAAATTCCGCCGCCTGGTAGAGCTCCCCCAATACCAACGCGCCGTACCACGGGAAGGTGGCGATATCGGCAATGGTGTAGTGGTCGCCGCTGAGGTACCGCCGGTTGGCGAGATTGCGGTCCAGCACGTCCAACTGGCGCTTGACTTCCATGGCGTAGCGATTGATCGGGTATTCCAACTTCTCTGGCGCGTAGGCGTAAAAGTGACCGAACCCACCGCCCAGGTAAGGCGCGCTACCCATTTGCCAGAATAGCCAGGACATGCACTCTGCGCGCCCGGCGGGTTCGCCGGGTATGAAGGCGTGGTACTTCTCTGCCAGGTAGAGCAGGATTGAACCAGACTCGAAAACCCGGGTCGGTGGCGACGCTCCCTGGTCGAGGAGGGCGGGTATTTTCGAATTGGGGTTCAGCGCGACAAAGCCGCTACCGAATTGATCGCCCTCATAGATATCAATGGTGTAGGCATCGTACTCGGCGCCACGCCTGCCCAGGGCCAGTAACTCCTCCAACATGATGGCGACTTTTACGCCGTTCGGCGTTGCCAGCGAGTAAAGTTGCAAGGGGTGCTTACCCCGCGGCAGTTCCTTGTCGTGGGTCGCACCCGCGACCGGGCGGTTGATGTTGGCAAATTTGCCCCCGCTCTCAGATTCCCAGGTCCAGACCGCAGGTGGTTGGTAGGTCGAGTGATCGTTCATATCATTCTCCGGTTGCCGGTTAGCTGGCGACTATGATGTGCTTGCAGCGCCCGCCCGCTAGCAGACGGCATCCAGGTACTCGACCTCAGGGGCGGCAGCGAGGCAGTCTGCTAACTTTGCTCCTATGCTGCGGGAGAAGTCGGTCTTGCCGTGGGCGTCGAGGGCTGCCTGGTCCGCGTATTGCTCCAGGACTACGTATGCCTGGGCATCAGTTCGAGATTGGTGCAGGGCGTACAAGTGGCATCCGTCCTCATTGCTGTTTACTGGCATCAGCCAGTCGCCCAAAAATAGTTTCAACATGTGCATTTTTGCCGGGTTGTACCGTCAATTTCGCAATTGCGCCGATGGTCATAGCTGTTGCTCCGGGTTTATTGGTTGTTGGTGCAGGGAGTGGGAGTTTTGAAGCCGTGGTATTATTGCCCTCCCTACCAGGGGTGTGAAGCGGGCGAGCATGCCCTGGGTGGCGAGCATGCCCTGGGTAGGTCGTCAGGGTAACTGTTTATCAATTACGTATTTGAAGCTGATACGGATTGCGTTGGCTCCAACCAAGTTTTTTTGTCATGGCTTGAGGGTCGGCAGCCGCATGGAATTAGTGGCGTAAGATTGGCGTTTATTCCCAACATCGCGGGGGATTTTGATCATCCGCACTAATGAATGTAGGGGTGAGATATTTTGGTTTCAGGAAGACTGAGACAGCAGGCCACTGCCTCGCTATTGCTGGCGCTATTGATGATTGCGGGTATCGCCGCTGCTCAACCCGGGCAGACGCGTCACGATATTTTTGTTGGGGGCGAGTTGAGCGCCGGTGTCGAGTTGGTAAACGCCGAGCTCCGCGGGAATGAAATACGCACGGCATCGCTCGGGGAGGACGCCTGGGGTCGGCCCACATTCGAGCTCCGTGGGCTCGATATTGATCTTTCCGGGCTCGATCTCGCCCAGGTCCACGTGCGCATAGTGGCCGAGGGAGACAGCAGCAACAAGCCCAGCTATGCGGATGTCGGTGTGCTGACGAGCGCGGGGCCAGGTTTCACCATTACCCAGTTTCCCTTTCGTTCGTATAAAAAAAACGACCCGGATTACATGATGCGATCGGCGGATCACTCGCCCAGTTATGCCCGCCGGCGCAGCGGAGATGACTACGGCAGCATCACGGGTTTAACCATCAAGACCGCCGGGGGCTTCCGCATGCGGCTGAGTGCTGTTCAGGTTCTGATCGACGCCGCCAAACCCGACCAGTATCCCGATGACCCGCTACCGAACCCGGATTGGCGCGGTGGCAGGATCTCCAGTGTGTTCGCCATTCCGGTTTCGGAGCGGGTCTTTCTCAACGAACTCGACAGCCCCCTGCGCGAGGCCAATCCTGTCTGGCAGGGCAGGCAGGTTCAGTTGCAGGGCGCCGCCAATGAGACTGTTGCCTTCCAGTTGATTATCCAGACGGCCGAAGCCGCCGATGGGCTGAACGACGTCGACGTCAAGTTCGACGGGCTGTCTCTGTCCGGCGGAACGAAGCGTATAGACAATGCAGGTCTCGCAAATCCAGCGGATCCCTATGACTATATCGGTCGCTCCATCCAGCTCTACCGCAGCCGTTATGTACTCTACGATCATCACGGCCAGCACGGTGGTTCGCCGCGCGCGGCAAAAACGTTGGGCAGGTATATTCCTGAAATCCAGATCCCCTTTGAGGCAGACTGGGGAGGCGCACCGTTTTCGATTTTCCCGGGTCAATCCCAGGCGGTCTGGGTCGACGTCTACATACCACGGGGCACGCCAGCGGGGGACTATCGTGGCCAGATCGAAGTGTTGGTCGGCGGCGAAGCGGTATCGCAACTGCCTGTCGAACTTCGGGTTCACGCTTTCGAGCTGCCCAATCGGCCGTCTCATCTGGGCCTGATGCATGCCAATGTACCCGGCAAGCATGGCGCCCGCACATCCTCAGAGAAGCTGGCGCTTGAGAAAACCTATCGTCAGTTTTTTCGTCGTCACCATGGGGGGATGATTAGTGGCGTCAAAAATCCTAACGATTTGACAACACAGCAATGGCGGCTGCGTGGAGGAGATATCTATACTCAAGCCCAGGGCTATGTTGGGCCGGGGCAAGACGTCGCCACCCGGTATCTGTTCCTGAAAATGTACGGGGGCGGCCTCAAGCCATTTGGCGGGTCGGGTATTTCGGGAAGCGAGGCCGATTGGCATCGGGGCTTGCTCCAGTTCAAGGAGAAAGCCGATCGGTATGCGCCGGATGCATTGCTGGCTTACTATGTGTGGGACGAGCCTGGACACGCATTCAAGGGCGGGTTGGGCGCTTTTACGCGCTGGTTCAATTCTGAGGTTGCCCCAAGGGTTGCTTCGTTCAATCTAAAGTATGATGCGGATATAAAACTGTATTCGAGCATCAATGCCCGAGACGTGGGGGCGATGCCGGCAATGGATATCTACCGCGCCGAAACCCGCAAGGAAGCCCTGCTGATGGAGCGCGAGGGCGATATTAACTGCTCCTGGAACGGACCCCAGGGCCTTGGGCATTTTGCTTCGGCGTTGAGGGTAGTGGGCTGGAAGGCGTTCTATAACCGGACCAGTTTCTGGTGGATGTGGCACGCTACCGCTTACCCCGATGGTTTCGACGTATACCGCGACCCCTATAATTTCCGCAGTCCCTATGGTGAAGAGGGGGCCGGGGTGGGTATGTTCGTCTACCCGGGAACCGATATCTATGTTAAGAAACGTAACCCGGGACTTGCCGGGCCGGTACCGGGCAGTCGCTTCATGAATTGGCGCCAGGGGTTTGTCGATGCCCAGTACCTTGAGCTTGCCGCTGAACGTAACCCTGCAGCCACCCTTGCAATCGCCCGGGATATGGTAGCAGGGGCGAAGCTCAACAGCGGCTTGCCGGGGGAGCAGGCGAGCATCGGCTATCCCATCGGTGAAAAGCACTATGCTGAAGCCCGCCGGCGGCTGGTGGAAATTATCCTCGGTGGCCGGGTGGACGCGCCATAGGCCCCGCTCCAGGCCGGGTAGACCACGACTTGCGGCGGCGCCCTGGTTTTGGCAATAATCAGGCTAAATTAACCATTAATGCCCGGGCTATTTGAGTTTACAATAACCGGGTGTTGTTAGCGGATGCAGCCAGTGTTGTGGGTTGTGCCATGGAGGCCCCTTCTGTTGGCGGTATTGCAACCACAGGCTAGGTAGAAGGATGTCTCAAATAACCTGTAAGGAAATTTAAGCCTGTAATGTTGAAGGTCCTGTTCTTTTTGTTGGCGGTGTTCTGTATCTACAGTTACTTTCTGTATCCGCTTATCCTCAAGTTGATCCCGCCCCAGCGCAATGGGCGCAGGACGCCTCTGGACGACGATTCACTGCCCTTACTCAGCCTGATCATCACCGTGCACAATGAAGAGCGCCTGATCGGCGAAAAACTGGATAACTCCCTCGAGGTGGACTATCCCAAAGATCGCCTTGAGATAATCGTTGCCTCTGATTGCTCCACGGATAGCACCGAGGCGATTGTCGCCTCCTATGCTGATCGGGGTGTGCAATTGGTGAGAGCAGACGAACGCAAGGGCAAGGAATACGCGCAGTGGTGCGCCATCCAGCGGTCCAGGGGTGAGATTATCGTGTTTTCCGATGCGGCGACCCAGGTTCCCGGGGACGCGCTGCGAATCATGGCGTCGGAATTCCAGGACCCGAAGGTGGGTGCCGTATCCAGTGAGGATCGATTCATCAGCCGCGACGGCAAACTGGTGGGTGAGGGCGCTTATGTGAAGTACGAGATGTGGCTGCGCAGCCTGGAGTCGGACCGCGGTGGTCTGGTCGGGTTGAGCGGTTCTTTCTTTGGTGCCAGGAGAGAAGCCTGCCAGAATTGGGACTTTTTGACTTGCAGCGATTTCAATGTTGCTCGCAACTGCGCCCGCATCGGATTGATTGCGGTCAACTGCCCCGAAATGGTCGGATATTATCCAGACCTGGCTGACCCCCGCAAGGAATACCTGCGCAAGGTGCGCACTGTACTGCGTGGGATCAGTGCTATCCCCCGGCATCCCTGGGTATTGAATCCGCTGCGGATGGGCATGTTCTCCTTCGAAGTCTGGAGTCACAAAATCATGCGCTGGGGCGTGCCCTGGTTTATGCTGTTGTTTTTTATTGTCACGCTACTTCTGCAGGGTCAAGGGACACTCTACAGCTTGGCATTGGTTGCGCAACTCGTGTTCTATGGCGTGGCGCTACTTGGCTGGAAATTTGAGAAATTGAGGAATTTCGCCCCGGTGCGAATCGTTCTTTTTTTCGTCCAGAGTAATATTGCTATCGCCGACGCCACCTTGCAGTACCTGACCGGGAAGCGCGTTGTGGTATGGACTCCCTCCGAGCGCTAGCGGACCTATCTCGCTGTCATCTTGATTTCTCGTCGAGCGACTGTGCGCTGCGCGAAAGAAAACTGTCTGCGTGGCACGTCCCACACCTCGCGCCGATACCGGTGCTATCATTACCAGGTCTTGCAAGGGGTAAAAAGTCTGAGCCATGACCACGGATAACTGGATTGTTTTTTTCGGCGAGGATTGGGGACGCCACCCGAGCACCGGCCAACATCTTGCCAAGGAGTTGGCACAGCGCTATCAGGTGCTCTGGGTTAACTCGATGGGCTTGCGTGCCCCCGAGTTTACCGTTGGCGATATAAAACGGGCTTTCTCAAAAGTGGGCCAGTTCATCGGCAGTCTTGCGCGCAAGCCCGATGCGCCGGAGGGCGACGCTGCGCCGGCCAACATCCACGTGGTCTCACCCATGGCGATACCGTTCTTGAAGTACCGGCTGGTCAGGCGTATCAACCATTTCCTGGTGATGAAGTACCTCAATAGAAAGATGCAGCAGGCGGGAGTGACCAGTCCCCTGTTGATTACCTCCGCAGTGGAGTCGGTTGATGTCATTGATGAGCTTGGCGCCAGTACAAAGGCTTACTATTGTGCTGACGAGTACTCCGAGATTGCAGGCCTGGACAGTGAACTCGTGATCTCCCTGGAGCGAGAGCTGTTGCAAAAAATCGACGTGGTGATTGCCACTTCGAGCCTGCTGCAGGCCAGTAAGAGTCGCCATCACCCGAATGTGCAGTATCTGCCCCACGGGGTCGACTACGAGCTGTTTTCGCAGGCGCTCGAGCCGGGCGAGGAGCCAGGGGATATCCGTACCATCCCGCAACCCATAATTGGCTTCGTCGGGCTGCTCGGTGAACATATCAACTACGCTCTGATAGAGCGTCTGGCGAGTGAAATACCGGACGCCTCCGTCGTCCTGATCGGGCCGGTTGAAGAGCAAATCAGCGTGCCCGCCCGAAGTAATATTTACCACCTCGGACCCAAACCCTATGCCATGCTGCCCTCGTACCTGGCGCGGTTTGCAGTCTGTACCATTCCCTACGCGTATTCCGACCGCAACAAGTTTGCGAATCCAACCAAATTGCGTGAATACCTGGCGGCCGGGTGTCCCGTAGTCTCCACTTTGCAGACGGAAGTCGGCAAGTTGAGCGACTTTGTCGTGTTTGCCGATGACGAGGATGAGTTTGTTAGTGCGGTGCGGCGCGTGCTCGCTATGGACTCAGGCAAGACCCGTGTCGAACTGTCGGAGTCGATGCGGGAAAACTCCTGGGAGGCAAGAGCCAAAACCCTGTTGCGGATGATGGAGGTAGACACCGGGGAGGGGCGCGATACAGCCGATGAAGAGATAGCCGTTGCTCAGCGTGCCAACATGTGATGCCCGGGCCTGTCGCCCAAACTGGACCTGTTGCACCGAGAATTATTCCTATCCCGGGCCCCACAGACTGCGCAGCCTGTCATAGCAATGCAGGGGTTTGACCGCCCTTGCTTGCGGCAGATTCTGCACTGTACAGGCCTTGAAATACGCTCGCTCAGTTTGTTTCCCGCAGTGCCGCAATCGCCGTACCGTCAATACTGACCTGACTTACCATCAGCCGGACCCAGGTCTTGCTGTCGATGACTGCAAGCAGCTTGACTGGCAGGTAGGCGTGATTTCTGGAAAACCAGATAAACACTCGGGCATTGTTTTCCTCGATTTCAGAGGCCTGCTTGACGATAGAAGAATCGCCTCCCTTTACGGTTAGTACCTTACCCTGGGATGCGCGCGCGTCCGCCTCGTCAATCAATACGATGTTACTGGTGTCGACGCGGAGCAGTTCGTTCAGCGCGTTCTCCGTAGCCTGGGCATCGACAGCTTCCCGGATTTCGCTATCTTCCTGCCTCAGGGAGATGAGAGTGTCAACCAGGTTTTCAATCGCTCCAAGTTGGCGGGTGGAGGCTGCAGCGCTCGAATTCTGCTTGTGCTCGCCTTTAAGTAACTCGTAAACGACGGTTGCGACTTTACCCAGCGGTGTCTGCAGGTCCGCTTGCTTGACAAAGCGAAACATGAAATCGTCATCGATGTGTTTCTTGCTGGTGGCGATATAGGTTTTTGTGCCGATATCGGGGCCTTGGCTAAGCAAGTCAGCACGCAGTTGCAGCAGTATGAGTCCCTGGTCCAGCGTGCCGGGCTCGATATCGTATTCATACCAATTGTCTTTGTACCGCGATTTCACTTCCCCCAAGCCATTCTCACGCCATTGGAACTGCTGATAAAAAGACGTTTTCTTCAGCGGAATGACGCCGTACAGGTTGGCCTTCCTGGAGTAGTTCAGCATTTGATAGCTGTTATCAGGAAGGGTGGAGAAATCACTGGTGTCGGTAATCGAGCCATACAAACCGTAGACGAAGCCCGTGATTTTGGTTTGAAAGTTCCAGTGCTCGCCGCGCTCCTGCCAACTCAGTGTTTGTGAAACGCTGATATTCACATCGAGGCCCGCGACGCTTGCCTCGGTTGAAAAGTCGACGCCGAAGGGCGCGAATTTACCGTCCTGGTAAAAGCAAGCAAGCTGTCCGTTGTCGCAGGCAATTGCCGGTAATGGCAGTGCTAAACAGGTCAAAAGTATTGACGCTGACAAACTGGCCACTTTGCCTGCACCGCTTGGTGTAACTGTTTTCATAGCCAAACATTCCCCGATGCCAAAAGCCAATGAAACATAGTGGTTAGCCTAGCGCAAGTTGAAGTTTCTGCCCGCTGGAAAGGGATTGCGGGATTGGCCTGGGGTCACCCGGCGCCTTGAAAGGCGCTTATGCCCTTACATTGGCAACTGGATTTTTGTCGGAAGCCACTTTTGGCGGCGCCCCATACGGGGTATCCTGCTGCCTGTGGGGGAAATCCCCCGGAGGTTTGCAGATGAAGGTTGGCGACTATCTTACGCGGGATGAGGCGGCATACTTTACCCGCACCAATGACTGGCATGGGTGGCGATTGGTGATTGGCAACTGGGCCGCTATTGCTGCAATTCTTGCGCTGGTGGGTTACTACCCCAACCCTGTCACCGTCCTGTTGGCGATTACCCTGCTGGGGGGCAGGCAACTGGCCTTGTCAGTGTTGATGCACGATTGCGGCCATCGCAGTATGTTCCGCAGTCAAGAGCTGAATCAAACTATTGGCCAGTGGCTGTGCGCGCTACCGGTGCTGAACGACCAACCCAGCTACGCGCGCGGTCATCGGCAGCATCACCGTAAGGCCGGTACTCCCGAGGACCCGGATCTGCCCAATTATCGAGACTATCCGGTCAGCAAGGCAAGTTTTCGCCGCAAGGTGGTGCGTGATCTGGGCGGGCAAACCGGCGTCAAGGTGTTGGCTTGCTTGGCTACAGGTGCGGCCGGCGCCATGAGCAATGAAGCTAAGTCCTCATCGACTCTTCTCTACCAGCAAATCGGGGTCCAACTGGCGCTCTTTGGCACACTCTACGCTTTCGGTATCGGCTGGACCTACCTGCTCTGGGTAATTGCCTATCTAACGGTTTACATGTTGTATATCCGAATCAGGCAGATTGCTGAACATGCGGCGGTGCCAGACCGTTACGATTCGGATCCAAGAAACAACACGCGCACGGTGCTGGCGCCCTGGTGGCAGCGCTGGTTGCTGGCGCCCAATGGCGTTAACTATCACATTGAACATCACCTGATTGCCAGCGTCCCCTGTTACCGCCTGCGGGAGCTTCACGATCTGCTGCGGCAGCGTGGCGCATTCGATGAGCTTGAGTTCTCCAATGGTTACGGAGCGGTTCTGCGACATGCGGTGCGTGCATAGTGGAATTGGGTCCGGCGATGGCGTCAACCCGCCGGTCGGCGGCGCCGCAGGCGAGCAATGGAGTGGTTTCTGCTATCAGCATTCACGTTTTCACGACTGGCGGTACCATCGACAAGGTATATTTCGACGCTGCCAGTGAATTCCAGGTGGGCGAGCCGGTAGTCGGAGGAATTCTTGAAGCACACCGTGTGGGATTGCAATTTACCCTCGAATGCCTCATGCGCAAGGACAGCCTCGATATTGACGATGCCGACCGGGCGCTCATCAGGGAGCGCGTGGCGAACTGCGATGCCAGGCATATACTGATTACCCACGGCACCGACGGGATGGTGGCCACCGCAAAAGCGCTGGCGGATATTCCGGACAAGCACATAGTGCTGACCGGCGCACTGCAACCCGCTGCCTTCAAAGGGTCGGATGCAGAGTTCAACATCGGCTGCGCGCTCGGTGCCCTGCAATGCTGCCCCTACGGCGTTTATATAGCAATGAACGGGCGTATTTTCCTCCATGACAACGTCGCCAAAAACCGCAGTGCGCATCGCTTTGAGAGCGTTGGAGGTAGCTAAAACGCCTTAATCCCTTGCCTGATAGTGCGTATCTGTCGCTTGCTAGAGACCCGCGGGAACCACGGCAGCGGGTGCTTGCGCTATAATTGGTCGTACTTTTTTACCCAAGCGCTCAGCGCGGGAAATTTCACTGCGATGTCAAAGCTACGGCAACCGCCCGAAGTAAGAGCTTCTTTTTACGCTTATAAAGCGAGGGGCTCACGCGCTGGCCTTCGATCCAGAGAGTTTTTGTCGACGTTTTCCACGCTTTCCGAAAACGAAAACCTGCGGTATCCCTTATGCACATCCTGAGCGTTATCCGCTCGGCCTTCGGTATTCTGGGCAAAATCGATCTAAAGCGCTTTGCGTGGTTACAACTGTTTTACCTGGTTTCCGCCATGATCCAGGTGTTCGGTGTTGCCAGTATCGGGCCCTTTATCAGTATTCTGTCAAACCCGGACGTCATTCACAGCAATGCGGTGCTGTCCTGGCTCTACACCAACAGCGGCCTCGACTCCGAGCGCCAATTTATGATCGCCTCGGCCTGCCTGTCGATGGTCTTGATCGCAGTTTCCAACCTGTTCGCGGGTTTGACTTACTGGCTCACCTACCGCTTCTCGGTACATATCGGTAGCAAGTTGCAAAACGATCTTTTTTATAACCTGCTGCAGCGCCCTTACATCTTTCACAAAATGACTGACCATACCGCGGCCATCGCCATCGTCAACCAGGAACTGCCGCGCTTTGTGTTTCATGTGCTGGCGCCGATGCTGAACATGTTCAGCCAGATGTTCGTTGCTCTGGTAATTCTGGTCGGCCTGTTGGTGTTGAATCCGGTAATAGCGATCAGCGCCGGCCTGCTGGTGGCGGGCAGCTACCTGTTGACCTACATTATGCTGCGCAAGGCCCTGGAGAAGCGAGGCCAGATAACCAGCGAGCGCAATCGTGGAACCCAGGCGACACTGTCCGAGGCTTTTATTGGTGTCAAGGAAATCAAGCTCAAGGGTATTGAGCAGAGTTATGTCGATCGTTTCGAGGGCTACAACAGGGCAGGCCTGGATGCCCAGGCATTTATCGCCCTTGCTGCTGACATACCCAAGTTGGTGATCGAGTCGATAAGTTTCGGCGCCATCTTGCTGCTCGCCGTGTTCTTTCTTACCTCCGGCAAGGAGCCAGCGGCTATCGTTGGTATGCTGAGCCTTTACGCGCTCGCTGGCTACAAGCTATTGCCAACGATGCAACAGATTTACGGGTCCATTTCCAATATCAGCGCGCATGGTGAAGTCGCTAAAATTATTGCCGCTGAGCTGGCCCAAACCGTCGATCCTTCACCGCCGGATATTCAACCCCTTGCTGCCAATATCTCCTCGATTGGGCTGCAGGATGTGCGTTTCGCCTACCCCAACAGCGACGATCATGCGCTCAACGGAATTACCGTCAACTTCTCCCGGGGAACGTTGAATACGATTGCCGGGCCTTCCGGGTCCGGCAAGTCGACCCTGGCCGATGTGGTACTTGGCTTGCTGCAGCCTGATTCGGGTGTTTTGCTGGTGGATGGCAAAACCCTGGAGGCGGAGAACCTCTATGCCTACCGCGCTGCTATTGGTTACGTACCCCAGCATATCTTTTTGACTAACGATACTGTTATGGCGAATGTTGCCTTTGGCGTGTCGCCGGAGCAGATAGACCGGTCGCGGGTCGAGCAAGCGCTCAAGATGGCCAATGCCCGCGCATTTGTCCAGCGCCTCCCGGATGGGGTCGACTCGGTACTGGGTCAGGACGGCAAGTTGCTAAGTGGCGGTCAGCGCCAGCGTATAGGCATCGCCCGGGCGCTCTACCACCAGGCCAAGGTGCTGGTACTGGATGAGCCAACCAGCGCGCTGGATATCGAGTCGGAACATGACCTGATGCTGTTGCTGAAATCGCTGAAGAGGGACGTATTGATTATCATTATCTCCCATCGCCCGGCGGCGATAAAAATGTCGGATAACATCAGCCTCGTAGACCATGGCAAGTTGATCGCCAACGGCACCTACGCGCATTTGCAGCACGGCGATCCTGTATTCGCCAAGCTGATGAAGCTGGCAATTGCGCACGACGATGTGGTGTAGCCCACCGAACCGGCGCGCCATATCTGCTTGAATCCGGGCGCTGCCCCATAAGTTCACCGGTCGGCTCCAGCTGACTGCAGGGCGTCGCGCACCGCCGCTTCAGCCTTGCCGGACGCGGCAACGTCATTGTAATGCCTATGCATGGTGCCAATTTTGGCGCGAATCGTGTCGCTGGCCAGCACGGTGGTCAATTTATCAGCAATCGAGTTTGGTTCGTCATTCTGCTTGCCGCGCAGGCCAATACCATGGAATTCTACCCGTGCCGCCATACCCAACTGGTCCATTCGGTCGATCGGGTAGACCAGCATCGGAACGCCCTTGAAAATGCATTCATTGATGGTGGCATTGCCGGCTGCGCACAGCATGGCGCTGGCATGATCCAGCACGTCCCATTGGGGCAGCCATTGAAAGGCGCTGACATTGTCAGGCAACTCTCCGAGGTCGGCGGGCTTGCAATCAGGCCCGGTGGCAATCAGCAGGTTCCAGGGCTTGCCGGTAGATGCTCGAATAACCCGGCCAAGAAACGCCTTGTTAGACATAAAGCTGCCAAGCGAGCAATAGACCAGGGCGCGCCCTGACTGACCGGTCGAGGCGACAACATTGCGCCAGGCATCGGTGGTCGCGGCTAGTGGGCCCGCGGCAGCAGCCCCGCTATGCGCCAATGCTCCGGTATAAAACACGCCGGGTTCAGGGTCGGGCGAAAAATCAAGCATGGGGTTTGCCAAGCGCAGCAGGGGCAGTTGCGGGTAATCGACAAAATGCCATTGGTTCATATCGAGGAAGTGGTGGGTGTCCAGTTTTAGCTCACTGGCCATCTGCCTCAGTGCGCTGAAACGTGCAGCCCTGCCAAGTCTTAGCCTTTGCCGGGCGCGGGACAGCCGACGACGTTGTTTATGCAACCACCAATCCAGGGCGCAGTGGACACGGTTGGCGACGCCGGACCGGGGCAGGTAGGCCCGGTGGGGCGGCGGTATCCCGGGGCGGCGGCGGCTCGCAAGGTGCGTGTCAACGACAACCAACGGTGTGCCTTGCCCAGCCAGAAACACAATAGCCTCGTGCAATTCGGCCATTACCAACACGCAACATGGTCGGTGCTGCTGCAAGAAAGCGGGCAAGCCATAGCCGGTTTTTTGCAGCCATGTCTGTGTTGCCAGGGCCTTGATTCGGTCCTCGCGCATACCTTCCGGAAGCCAATCGACCCGCAGCCCGGCCCTGGCGTTGGCGATGCATGCTGCATCCGCTGTGGCGTCGAGGTGATAAAAATCATAGCCGTTAGCGGCCGCGGTACCGCCAACCAATGCATTCGTGCTGAGAAAGATAACCCTGTAACCCCGTTTTTGCAGGATGCCTGCAAGCTGCAACAACGGGTTCAGGTAACTGGCGATTCCCAGTGTGATGATGCCTACAGCCGGGAGGGTTTCGCTACTACTTTGCATAAAAGTTTAGAGACGCTCAAGGTATTGACCGATGGTAGCTGCGGTCCTGAAGTTCTCCACCGTGATGTCCTGCGCCGGCACTGCCAGGCCGAGATCGCTCTCGATAAACGCCACTAACTGGAAAATAGCCATGGAGTCGAGGTGGCCGCTAAGTAGCAACTCATCGTCGGGCCCGACGCTGATGCCGCGCTCGGCCAGCAGTTCGTTGTTGATGAAGTCGATAACCTGGTCTTGCATGAGGGATTGTTCCATTGGGTTACGGGTTGGTGGCCTGGGCTGCCAGGCTCACCCGGTCAATTTTTCCGGTAGAGGTGCGAGGAAGGTCCGTCCGCACATCGATCGAGCGAGGCATTGCGTAGGCTGGAAGCTGGCGGCGGATATGGTCCTGCAGCAGAGACAGATCGAAGCTACTGACGTCAGACGGTATGATTGCGACCGCAATGTTGACCGATCCGGCCGGGTCGGGCACGGCGAATGCGGCGCACTCCAACACCTGGGGGTGAGCGACAATCGACGCCTCGACCTCATCCAGCTCTACCCGATAACCCCGGGTCTTGATTAGCCTGTCCGCCCGCCCGAGGAACTCGAAGCAGCCGTCCGGGCGCCTGCTGACCAGGTCGCCGGTGCGGACAAACACGTCCGGGCGTTGGTAGTCCTCGCTGCGTAGCCAGAACACCTCCCGGTTGAGTTCGGGGCGTTTCCAGTAGCCTCGCATGCAGGTGCCGGCACAGATCAGCAGCTCTCCCACGCTGTCATCGGTGACTACCGCGCCGTGCTTGTCCAGCACCAGCGCCTCGACGTCAGCGTAAACAGTGCCGATGGGTATTGCCCTGGCGCTTGCCAACTCGTCAATGCTGACGCGGTAGTGGGTTACGCCGTTGGTTTCGGTGGGGCCGTAGACGTTGTAAAAGCTGGCGCCGGGCCATAGTTTCATGATTTCTTGCAAATGTTTGGGTGGCATCGGCTCACCGCCAAAAAGCACCGCCCGCAGGGCGGGATAACTGTGCTGCGCAATAACTCCTGCTTGCAACAACTGTAACAGTGCGTAAGGCACGGTATAGAAAACGCTCAGTCGCTCCGTGGCGATCAGCCCTGCAAGGCTCGCCGGGAAGCGGGTGTACTCTTCGGGAATCATCACCGTAGTTGAACCTGCCCAGGCGGCGCCGAAGTAATCCAGGGTCGAGAGATCGAAGTGCAGTGGTGCGTAGTTACTGATTCTATCTTCGGGTGTAAGCTGGTAGCTGCTCGCGGTCACCTGGGCCCAGGCGATGGCGCTGGCGTGGCTGTGCATGATTCCCTTGGGCACTCCCGTTGAGCCTGAGGTGAACAGGATGTACGCAAGGTTATTGCCGGTGAGCCCCAGCTCGGGAAACGCGCCGTCGTCCAGCTTGCGCAGCGTCTCCCAGCTCACGTTGCGCGCTCCCCGGTCGACGCCGGCGCCGCCTCCCAATACCTGTTTTACTGCAGTGCGCCGTAATAAATCCTGTAGCCCCTTGTCGAGCCTGGGTTCTGTCACGAGTACTTCGATGTCGCAGCTTTCGATGATGTGCTGCAGGCGCGCCAGCGGCGCTGTGGGGTCCAGCGGTACGTAGGCGGCACCGGCCGCCATGATGCCGTAGATGGCACTGGCGCAGTCGACGCACTTGTGCATGTAGATACCGACCCGATCGCCAACCTTTACTCCCGACGCTATGAGCGTTTTTGCCACGGCGGCAGATCGACGGTGAAGTTCGGCGTAGGTCAGCGTTTCGTTGCGACAGCAGATCGCCAGGTGCTGCGGGTGGCGAAGCGCCGCCTCACTGACCAGTTGCGTCAGCAGATAGCGCATTCTAGCGTTGCTCCACCGGCAGCATTTTCGCGATCAACTGGCGCTGGATATCGGAGCTGCCGGAGTAGATGACCCCGCCGGCGTTGTCACGCACCGATCGCTCGATCTCGAACTCGGTCATGTAACCGCGGCCGCCGTGAATGCGCATGGCATCCAGGCTTGAAGCGAGCAGGGATTCACCCAGGTGCAGCTTGGTGAGGGCGGCGTGCATGGGTATGGTTTGGCCCTGGTCTTTCAGCCAGGCGGCTTTGTAGAGCAGTAAGCGGCAAGTCTCAAGCCGCAGGCGCATCTCTGCCAGCCGATTCGATATCGACTGAAAGTCTGCGACCGGCTGGCCGAACTGGCGGCGTTGGTGGGCGAAGCGGGTCGCTGCTTCGAGCTGAGCCTGCATCGCTCCGACGTGACAGGCGAAGATGAAACTTCGCTCCCAGTCCATGGAGTGATTGAATATGCTCTGGCCGGCGCCCTCCGGCCCAAGGCGATTGGCCGCTGGAACCTTGCAGTCGCGGAACTCGATGTCACCGAGTGGGGCAGTGCGCAGGCCCATTTTTTCGCTGGCGGGCTGGCAGTGCATGCCCGCCGTGCCTGCTTCTACCATGAAGGCGGACAAGCCCCAGGGGCCGTGCTCGGGGTTGGTGCTGGCGAACACCAGCGCTACACCGCAGACCGGTGCCAGCCCGATCATGATCTTGCGGCCGTTGATGCGATAGTGCTCGCCCTCACGCTGCGCGGTGGTGGCGCATGCGAAGGCGTCCGAACCGGTGTTCGGTTCTGTCATCGCGTGGGCGCCGGGTGTCGAGCCATCGCACAGTCCCGGCATGAAGCGGCTCTTTTGCTCACTGTCGCCGAAAGCCAGTAGTGGTTCCTGAATGCTCCACATCTGCCCGGGAATCGCGAGCGTCAGGCCGTTATCCCGGCAACCATAACCCAGCGCCTCCAGCGCTATAATTGTGGTGACCGTATCTTTGCCTCCGCCACCGAACTGCTGTGGCATACGCAGGCCCAGCAGGCCTTGCTGCGCGCACCGGCGCCAGGCTTCGGCGTCAAATTCGCTGGCTTGATCTCGGGCTTGCACCCGGTTGTTCAACTCCTTTCGGGCAAACGCGATGACCTCTTCCCGCAACTGCTGTTGTTCTGATGACAAACCAAAATCCATTGGCGTTATGTCTCCCGGAGTGTTAGTTGATCGATGTGCTTGCGCCAGGGCTAGCCTGCGCCGGCTTCGAGCCTGGCATTGAGTTGCTGGTGCAGCTCCCGGTCGTAGGGGTTGAGCGGATCGCGGGTGATGCGCTCCAGTTGCACTCTCTCGCCCAACTGGTGTTGTTGTGCAAGACGCAGTAACAGATTGCCGGCAACCTGGTCTTCCAGCGCCCAGCCGGTCGAATCGAACACCGTCAGCGCCTGCTGCTGGTGCGCTGATTGCTCATTGCGCTGGACGAGTTCCCATAGCTCCGGCCCTATCTGGTCCTCGGTCAGGCGCTGGCACTCGCCCTCGAGCATCGCCTGCTGGCGGTCGTCGGGGCAAACGAATGCACTGGCGAGCAGCTTTGGTGGCAGCTCCACCTTGCCGGCAAAATCCGAGCCGATGGCGTTGACATGCAACCAGGGCCGGGTTTCCAGTGCACCGAATAATGGCGCCTCACCCGGCGGTTGCGAAGTCGCGGTGACCAATATATCCACGGCGGGCACGATCTGCTCAACCCTGGCGCGGATGATTTGGGTTGCCGGACCGATAAAACTCGCCACGCGGGCGGCGAAAGATGCCTCGGCCGAGGGGTTGATGTCCTGCACCAAGACCTTCTTGATATCGTAGTGCAACGACAGGGCGTGAAGTTGGGTGACCGCCTGGGCGCCACACCCGATGATGCCTACAACGCGGGAATCGGGCCGGGCAAGAATCCGGCTGGCCACGCAGGATGCGGCTCCTGTTCGCAGGGCGGTCAAAAAGGTACCGTCGATCAGCCCTCGCAGGTGGCCGTTGCGTGGATCATAAATGTGGACGGTGGAAATAATGGTGGGCAAGCCACCGTTGCGCGGGTTTTCAGGGTGATAGCCGACCATCTTTACAGTGATTTGCTCACCCAGGTGCATACAGGGCATCCACTCCAGTAAGCCAAGGGCGGGGGCATGGTAGTGAAAACCGTCTCGGGTCCTGACCTGCTGGGTCTTGGGATTGAACGCACCAAAGGCCTGCTGCAGTTCATCGATCATGCAGCGCATCAGATAGTCGACGCCCAGTCGATCGATGAGTGCACCGATGTGCTTTGTGCCTATGACAACGGTTTCCAAAATATCTCCCCGGCGCAGACTGCCGCCTTGCTAATCATTCCCAACCCGCGAGGCTATTTAGCCAGAACGCGGTATTGGATCGGTAACCCGCTGCCGGACCGTTGGTGTGCGAGCCGGCCTAACCCCCGAAGCGGTATCCCACGTATACGCGATAGGTTCGTGGCTCAATCGGGTGAAAGTGAATATCTTCCACACCTTCTGCCGGCTCACCTGGCAGGCGAGAGGCATAGTAGTAGTCGATGTCATGATCCTCGGAATCAAACAGGTTGAGAATATCGCCAAACACCTCCCAGTTGCTCCAGCGGTAGCCTGCTCGCAGGTTGACCACTGTAGTGGGATCTGACTCCACTTCGCCGTTTTCTTCCAAGGGCCGGCCGCTGAAGTACCGCAGCCGCGCCGAGCCAAACCAACCGCTGGGATGGTCGAGACTCAGGCCCGCGCTGAAAACCTGGGGCACACTGCCCGGCACCTCGTCTCCGAGGCTTGGATCGGAAGGGTCTGATTCGGTGAATCTGGCGCGGGAGTAGGAGTACTCTGCATCCAACGTCCACTGGGGGGTCAGCCACCAGTAGGCGGTCAGCTCGACGCCGGATCGGCGTGAACTGCGAGATGCTTCGGTGTTGCCGGCATCGCCGACAAACAACAGCTCAGAGTCGAGATCGAGCATCCAGAGAGATACCGATGCGCTGATCGTGTCTTGCTGAAATAGGCGCAGGCCAATTTCAGCGCCCTGGGAAGCCACCAGCGGGTCTACGGGATCGACCGCCTCGCCGGTCACCGGATCAACCGAAATCGTCACCCCGCGGGCGTCGTTGGAGTGAAAGCCGGTGCCCAGCCCCAGGTAAGCCTCCCAGTCATCGGCGGGCTGATAACTGAGGTTGAACTTGTAGCTGACGATACCGTCGTCGTCGCTGCCGCTGTTTTGCGGGGTGTCGCTGTCGACATCGAACCAGTAGTGGTCGTAGCGCAGGCCCAGGTTTGCGCGCCAGCGCTGGGCCCAGCGCCAGGTGCCGCTCCAGTACAGGGCCGCCGAGGTCTCATCGATGGCATCCAGACGCACCGTCTGCAGGCGCTGGCGGGCCCGGGTCCTGATCAGGCCGACTTCCTCGATATCGTCGTAGCGGGTTTGCAGCCCGAGAACATTGGTGTAATCGGTAGCGCCAAAGGTGAAGTCGTCGCTGCGGATCAACTCGCCGCCATAAATCCAGCGCTTGTCGATTTGCTCGAACTCGTCGCCGTTGATGGGGTCGTCGAGGAAGTAGGTGAAGTTGGACCAAAGGTTGAGGCGATAGCGAATGGCGTAGACACTGGCCTGCCAGTTAGGGTTGATCCAGCTGCCGGAGAGGCTGTAACGGCTGGACTCGCCGCCGGTGCCGTCGTCGATACTGCCGTAGAGGTCTATCAGCCCCTGTGCAACGGCGCGCTCGGGGATCTGGTCGGCTGAATCCCAGCTGTTGTCGTATGCCATAAACATCAGCGAAAAGGTATTGGCACCGTGGTCCCAGGTATAGCGGGCGAGACCGTTGGTTTTGCGAACATCCTCCGAAATATCGCTCCAGGGGCCATCGTAGACCTGGCCTTCGAATCCCAAGAGCAGGTCACCGGGGCCGACCGCTAGTGAGCCCGCCCCGAGCAGGCGGCCAAAGCCGTCCTTGCCGGCCCCCAGTTGCAGCATGCCCCCCGGCATCGAGCGCTGGGGAGTCATGTTGGCACTACCGGCCCCGGAAAAGTCGCCGACATCCGCGTAGTAAGGGCCTTTCTTGTATTCAATGGATTCGAGGAGCTCGGGTATGACGAAGCTGATATCGGTATAGCCCTGGCCGTGGCCGTGGCTGCGCATATTGACGGGCATGCGATCGAATCGGGTCAGGAAGTCGGTGCCATGGTCGAGATTAAACCCGCGCAGGAAGTACTGGTTGGCCTTGCCGCTGCCACTGTGCTGGGTGACGACCATCCCCGGTACGGTTTCGAGGATTTCGCCGGTGCGCATCAACGGCCGCAAGCTCAATTCCTCCTGGCCGATGATCCCCTGGGAGGCTGACACCGCCTGGCCAATAATCTCGGTATGACGGCCGACGATTTCGACTTCTTCCAGTTCGGATCCATGAGCTTGCAACAGGGAACTGAAGGATCCTGTCAACAACGCAACACAAGTGGTGAGCGGCAGTGAGAGCTTGCCGCTAACTGCTGCGTTGTCCGTTTTTTTCGGTAACCACTGGGTTGGTGGGGTGGGCATTACCCTAATCCTCGTTCAATTAACCAGTAAGTCGCCATCAGGGCAATCAAAACCGAGCCGCCACGCAAAACAATCGGCACATACCAGCTACGTTCGCGCATCAAAAACAACAGTGGGAAGATAATAGCAACAAGCAGTAACTGGCCCAATTCCACCCCGATATTAAATAACACCATCACGGTGACCAGTTCAACCATGCGAAAACTGAGGTGCTCCATCACGCTGGCAAAGCCGAGGCCGTGAAACAGGCCAAATACGAAGATCACCAGCCACTTGTGGCGCAGGAAAGGTCGCAGGTTGTGTATCGCCATCACCAGAATAGATAGCGCAATCACGCTTTCTACCAGTTTGGAGGACAGGCTGACCCATCCCAGGGCGGCTACTGTCAGGGTGATGGAATGGGCAACGGTAAACACGGTGACGATGGCGGCCACGTTCCACAGCGACTGCTTGAAATTCGCCACCGGCTGCCAGTACTTGCCAGACCAAAAAACCACCGCGGTCAGCAGCAGTGTCAGCAGGAAAAGAATGTGGTCGAACCCGATGAGGATATGCCAGGTGCCCTGCAGCAGAAAATCCAGCCTGCCTGAAAGGCCCGGAACATCGACCAGGTCGAGATTTTGCAGGGGTTTATCGGGGCTGAATATCAGCGCGGTGTTTTCCCACTCGGAGGTCTCGTCGGTGTGGGCGTTGTAGTGAATCAGCACCAGGCCGCGGTGTCGTTTGTTCAGCTCAAAGAATAGCTCTTGGCGGATTTCAATCTCACGGGGCAGTTGTCCCGGCCAGGGGGCAGTGAACCCGAGCTGCAGGAATCGGCCCTGGGGCAGCTCCAACAGCTCCGTCGATACATAGTCCAGAGGGAGCGTAACTTCACCGACAGCGATCGAAAAGTTGTCATGAACGTAGGCCAGCACCTCGGCCAGATCCTCCATCGGAGGCGCAGTCGTTTCGAGTTCCATGCCGAACTTTTCGCTCAGTTCCCGCTCGTGGATTTGCAGCCGCCCGTCCAGGCGGTCCTGCTGAACATCGAGGAACACGTAGTTTTCCCCGACTGCATGAGTGTGAGCGTATCCATGGAGGCAAAGTAACAGGAGCGAGAAGAGTAGCGAATTGATGCGGCTGGCTGCCAAGCTGTTACTCCTGTAAGCGATCGATTTCTCACGGTCCCCTGAGCCCAGCGCCATGCGGCACCTCGGGGCGACGACGGCCAGGCGACCCGGTAAACCCACCAGGCATGGGTTGTCTGAGGTCTGGGCAGCGGGTTTGTCCGTAAAGCAGTTAGCATTTACGATAGTCAAAGTACATTGGTTTGCCACTTAATAGCGAAAATAGTTCTTGAAATACGGTCTATTCTGTGGGTGTTGCTGTCATAATTCAGAACGCGAACTATGGCGCTCGTCTGAAACCCCGCGAAGTACCTATTTTCATGCCCTCGATGCGGGAGACCCGGGTCTTGCAGGGCGGTAAAGAGCTGGTATTCCAAGGAGATACTATTGTCTGAAAGCAAAACATTGCCCGGCATCCGCCTGCGTGGCCTGAGCCACTCCGAGGGGCTGGTGTGGCTCGGGCAACAAGTGGCGGGCAGCCAGCCGATTTACGGCATGGCCCTGGGAATCGCCCTGGAAGGGCTTGAGATCGACGTCTTTCAGCAGGCATTTGTGCGCCTGACGGAACGATTCAAGCCCCTTCAGGCATCGCTCCAGAGCAGCGGGAATGGCAGGGACAAAGAAAACTGCCTGGCCTATGCGATGCCGGCGAATCCAGGCTTGCCGCTGGTGGATTTCAGCGATGAGACTGACCCGGTGGATGCAGCACGACAATGGATGGGGCAGCGGGCAGCCCGCCCATTCGATCCCGGCGCTCCCCTTTGCGATAGTGCGATCCTGAAGTTGGATGACAAGCAGGCGTTCTGGTTCATCAACCAGCACCACCTGGTGACGGATGCCTGGTCCTGTAGGTTAATGGTCGAGGCCATGGATGCCGACTACCGCAATCTGCTGGCCGGTGCAGCCCCGCTGCCCCCATTGCCGCAGCGATGCGTTCAGCAATCGCTGGCGCGCGAGGACATCGGGAGATTACAGAGTGCCCAGGACTATTGGCGCCAACTGTATGCCAGCATTCCCGCCCAAGGTGCGTTTTTCAACCGCAGCAGTGATCCCCGGCGCAGTGAATCGACCCGGGTGAAGTTTGAGTTGGGCAAAGACCAGGTGGAGCACATCCAGGCTCTGGCCAGCAAGCACTTCCCAGCCCTGACCCAGCAGATCTCGCTATTCACCTGGTTCGGGGCCCTGTTGGTCGCGCTGGTAAGTCGCCTGGCCCACCGGCAGCGCGTGGGGTTCGACACGCCGGCTCTCAATCGCCCGAGTGCCTTGGATCGCACTACCCCCGGATTGTTCATCGAGCTGTTCCCGTTCGCTGCTGATGTGGAGCCTGAAACTTCGTTTGCCGAGATCGGCCAGCAGCTCAGCAGCCTGATTCCTGCTTTTGTCAAACACGGGCGTCCCGGCGCCAGCCTCCCGGGCAACAATCGCGCCTGCGATACCCTGCTCAATTTCATACCTTTCTCCCTGGGTAGCTTCGCCGGCCAGGCCGTTGCTGCAGACTTTGTGCACCCGGGGTGCAGCGATGCCGCCTATGGCATCCGCATGCAAGTCTGGGATCTCAATGGAGATGGCGGGCTGCATATCATGCTCGACCTCAAGAACGATGTTTTCGGTGGGCAGGAGCGGGCGCTGGCGCTGGCATGTACCCGCCAGTTGCTCGGTGCCTTTGTGGCCGATGCAAGCGTGCCGGTTGCGTCCATTCCACTGCTGTGCGGTGCAACAAGGCAGCGCCTGCTTTGCGATTACAATGAGACCTCCAGCGCCCCGGTTCCCGAGCGCACGGTTGTGCAGCGCGTATGGCAGACAGCTGCCTCGCAGCCCGACACGCTGGCAATCTGCTGCGACGGTCAGAGCCTGAGTTATGCACAGTTACTTGGCCGGGTAGAGTCGGTCGCCGCCTTGCTGGCCGCTGCCGGCGTCGCTGCCGGGGACCGCGTCGGTATCTGCCTGCCACGGGGCATGTTGATGGTGGAGGTTATCCTGGCGTCGTTGCGCCTGGGCGCGGTTTATGTGCCCGTGGATACCCACTCACCGGCGTTGCGCCGCCAGCAGATATTAACCGCTGCGGGTGTTGTCATCGTGGTCGAGGATGTTGCCCTCGCGACGCCGCAGGGCAACTCGATCCCGCGGCTGGCGGCCTCGCAGCTAGCTGGCGAGGCGGCTGTTGCAGATACGTCGGTGCTGCCTGACCTTGAGCAGTTCGGTCTGCAGGGTGATGCCTATATCCTTTTTACCTCCGGCTCGACCGGAAACCCCAAGGGTATTCCGGTGAGCCAGTTGGGCCTGGCGGTTTACGTCGAATGGGCGCGGCGCAACTATGGCGATCGCGGACCGCTGTCGATGCCGCTGCTGTCATCGATAGCTTTCGACCTCACGGTAAGCTCGCTGTTTCTACCGCTGGTCACGGGCGGTACCTTGCACGTGTATCCCTCTACCCATGAATCCTACGACAATGCCTTGCTGAGGGCGGTGGAAGACAATCATGTCAATGCGATCAAGTTGACGCCGGCGCACCTGCGCCTGTTGCAGCAGCTCGATGTGCAGCGCTCCCATCTGCACACCCTGATCGTCGGGGGTGAGCAGCTCACCGTTGCCCTGGCCGAGGGCACTTGTAACAGGCTTGGGGCAGATATTCGACTATTCAACGAGTACGGCCCCACCGAAGCGGTAGTGGGCTGCATGATTCACCGCTACCGGGCGAAGGGCAATACCACCGTTCAGGGCGATACCGCAGTGCCGATAGGCCGACCTGCCGATCATACCCGGATCTACCTGCTGAACGCTGCGTTGCAACCAGTGCTTCCCGGCGTAGTCGGTGAGATATACATACACCGCCTGGGTGCCCCCACAGCCTATCTGCGGCCGGAGGATGCGCCCGAAGGCACCTTTGTGCCCGACCTCCTCGACCCCGGCGCCAGCATGTACAAGAGCGGCGATCTGGCTCGCTTCAATGACGATGGAGAACTGGTCTACATCGGGCGCGCGGATCACCAGGTCAAGGTTGCGGGGCACCGCATCGAGTTGGGTGAAGTGGAGGCTCTCCTGCAAACCTGGGGTGGGGTGACTGACGCCGTGGCAGTACTCAACGAGACAGAGTCCGCAACACATGCCCTGGTGTCGCGCTGCAGTGAGTGTGGAGTCGGCGACGACACCCCCGGAGTACACCTGGACGCGGATGGGCTATGTCAGCTGTGTCGCGACTTCACCGCCCTCTCGCCGCGCATAGCAAGGTACTTTCGTGAACGCGGTGAACTGCAGGCTGCTATTGCCAACCACGCGCGCCGCAAGCGCGGCCAATACGACTGCCTGGTACTGCTCAGTGGCGGCAAAGACAGCACGTATGCACTTTACCAGGTGGCGGCGATGGGTTTCAGGATCTATGCCTTCACCCTCGACAACGGCTACATTTCGGACCAGGCCCATGCGAATATCCAGCGTGTCGTCGACGATCTGGGTATTGACCATGAATTTGCCTCCACCGGGCATATGGACGAGATTTTCCGCGACAGCCTGGGTCGTTACAGCAACGTCTGTCAGGGTTGTTTCAAGACCATCTATACCCTCAGCATTCGTCGTGCAGACCAGCTGGGTATTCCCGTGGTAGTCACCGGCCTGTCGCGGGGGCAGTTGTTCGAAACGCGGCTCAACCTGGGCCTGTTCCGGGGCGAGCGTTCCGACCGGGAAATCGACGCTGCTATCCTGACTGCGCGCAAGGCCTATCATCGCCGCCCGGACGCGGTAACGCGGTGTCTCGGTACCGAGGGTTTCGACGGCGATGCGCTCTTTGAGCGGGTTCAACTGCTTGACTTCTACCGCTACTGGAGCGCGCCCCTCGACGAGATGCTGGGTTTTCTGGCCAGCCGTGCTCCCTGGATACGGCCGGCGGATACCGGGCGCTCGTCCAACTGCCTGATCAACGATGTGGGCATCCATGTGCATGCCAAAGAGCGGGGCTTCCATAATTATGCCTTGCCGTACAGCTGGGACGTTCGCTTGCGGCAGAAAAGCCGCGAACAGGCGGTCGAGGAACTGAACGATGACATCGACCTGGCCCGGGTAGAGCGCATTCTCAATGCGATCGATTATCAGCCCAAACCCCCCAGTCGCGCCGGCGTGCAGAGCCTGGTGGCTTTCTACTCGGCCGATGGCGATGTGGATGAAGCCGAGCTGCGTGCTTACCTGCAGCGCCAGTTACCGGACTTCGCCGTACCCTCGAAGCTGGTGGCGGTTGCGAACATGCCCCTGACCATCAACGGCAAAATCGATCGCAACGCCCTGCTGGCGCAGTTGAGTGGTGGCTCGTCGGCGGACTACCGTGCCCCGGACAGCGATGCCGAGGCGGTGGTGTGCACGGTGTGGGAAGAGCTGCTCGATCACCGCCCAATTGGCGCAGATGACAATTTCTTCGAACTGGGCGGCAATTCGCTGCTCGCTATCGAGTGCGTCAACCTGTTGTGCCAGCGCTATCAGCTGAACCTGCCCCTGGAGCTGGTGTTCACCCGTCCGGTTGCAGCGCAACTGGCGCTGGCCCTGGAGCAGGCATTGATGGACGAGATCAACCAGCTCAGCGATGCCGAGGTCCAGGGATTGCTCGACGACGAGGCCTCGAACCTTGCCGGATAAATCGCCCGAAGCTGCCGGCGATGCCCGGGCCGCACTGCTCAGGGCGCGGCTGCGAGGCGGCCAATCCGGTGCCGAAAAAGACCTGCCCTTCGAAGCGCCGGGCACTGTCCCCGCTGAACCTGTTGCCATCGGGCCGTTTCAGGAGCCGCTCTGGCTGGACTATCAATTATTCCCCGAGCGCCGCAGCACCTGGGTGGTGCGGGGCTATCATGTGGTCGGTAGTCTCGATCAGCAGCGCCTGCGTGAGGCCCTGGATCGACTGCAGTGGCGGCACTGGAGTCTGACCGCAGCAGTCACAGGCTCGGGTTCACTGCTGGCAGTGGATAAACCGATTCCACTGCGGGTCTGGCATTGCGCTGCTGACCCATGGCGGGAGATGGCGACATTCTGCCGGGAGGCATTGCCGGGGTTTCGACTCGAGGACGGGGAGTTGATGGCGGTGTATGTCGCTGTCGGTGCCGATAGCTTCGTGCTGGTGTGGGCGATACACCATATTCTGGTCGACCTCGACAGCCTTGTATTGCTGGAGCGGGAACTGGACACCCTCTACAACTCACCGGGCGCACAACTCGATGCGGTTGTTAGTGTTGGTGCAGCCTACGCCCTCCAGCGCCGGGAGCTGGAACAGCGCAGGCCCATTCTCGAGCGATTCTGGCAACAGCAACTGGCGGACCTGCCGCCGCTCTTGCCGCTGCCCTGGGCCGGGGCAGGGTGCGGGCACGGGCGAGCCGGTGACCCTGCGGCGGCGGGCAAGCTTATCCGGCGACCACTGCCGGCAGGTATGGTGGAACGTATATGGCGGGCGGCCGCGGACAGCGGCAGCACCCCCTACCAGTGGCTGCTGGCCGGTTGGTGTGTGCTACTGGCGCACTACTGGCAACAGTGCGACATTCACCTCGGAGCCGTGGTTTCCCTGCGCACCACCCCGGCACAGCGCCGCGTACTGGGTTACTTCCAGAATATCGTGGTACTGCGTATCGATCTGGACCCCTGCAGCACTTTCCAGGATGTGCTGGGTGTGGTGCAGGGCAGGGTTGCCCAGGCAATGCAGCATCGTGATATGCCCGTGCATGAACTGCTGCGGTCACTGGGTGGCCGCGGCACACGCGGGCCATTATTTTCCAGCCTCTTCACGTTGATCGATGCTGCCCAACCCGGGACTTTTCTCGGCGGTAACCTGCGGCAGCGCCAGTCGCTGGATTATGGCGGCGCAGCGTTCGACTGCTCCTGCTTTTTTCTCGCTCACCCCCAGGCGCCGGCGCTGGCGATCGAATACAACAGTGCTCTGTATGCGGCAGACGATATCGAAAAGTCACTGGAACATTACTATCGGGTACTACTGCAGTGTCTCGAAAGTTGTGAACAGCGGCAGGCGCGAGACTGGCGTCGCTTTCGTTTGGTCGATGACGCAGACTATCGCGCAGCGGAACACTATCGGCGCCAGCTACAGATAGAGGCGCAATCGACCCAGATCGAATGCCTGCACCAGGCATTTGGGCGCAAGCTGGAGGAATGCCCGGGCCGTATTGCAGTGGTCTGGAGTGACGGCGTGGATCGATTGCAGCTCAGCTATCGGCAATTGTCACAACAGGCAGATGCGGTTGCCGGTTTTCTCGCAACCCTCGAGCCGGCGGCGGATGCCCCGGTGGCATTGGTTGCTCGCTGGCACCCCAGCAGCATTGCCGCCATGCTGGGTATCCTGCGAGCCGGCTGTGCCTACCTGCCGGTGGACCCGGACTATCCGACCGCAAGAATTGCCCATATGCTGCGTGATTCCGGCTGCGGCATCGTGCTGTCGGCGGCAGACACCGAAGTGCCCGGCGGGCCGGGGATTCGCTGCTTCCCCCTCGATACCGCGGTCGCCTTCAGCGCTGAACCAAGCCCCAACCAAGGCGCGAAGTATCGCAGAGGCAACCCTGGCGGCCTCGCCTATGTGATTTACACCTCGGGCTCCAGCGGGCCGCCCAAGGGCGTGATGGTGGAACACCGGGCGGCGGTGTATTCGACCCGGGAACGCAGTCGGGTTTATGCCAAGTGGCGGCCCGATCGGTTCTTGTTGCTGTCGAGTATTGCTTTTGACAGTGCCGTCGCCGGGCTCTGGTGGACCCTGTCGACGGGTGGAACCCTGTACCTGACCACACCGTCGTTGGTCCGGGCGGCCGATCGGCTCGTTGCCTTGATTCAGCAGGAATCCATTACCCATACGCTGTGTCTCCCCAGCCAGTGGCGCGATATTTGTCGGTTGGCGCCGCCCCTCGGAACCCTGCGGCTGGCGATCGTTGCCGGTGAAGCCTGTGATGCGAAGGTGGCTAGAGCGCATTTCAAGGCTGCGCCCCGGGCGGCGCTGTTTAATGAGTACGGTCCCACCGAGATGACTGTCTGGAGTACCTGGCACCGGTTGGTTGCGGAGCAGGCGGACCCCGTTCCCATCGGCAAACCGTTATCACAAACCCAGGCGCTGATTCTCGACCGCTGGGGTAACCTGGTGCCCGATGGACTGGCCGGCGAGCTCTGCCTGGCCGGAGCGGGCATCGCCAGGGGCTATATGGGGAGCGATTCATCAGCCACAGAGTCGGGCTTTATTGACCATCCGCTGGACCCGGCATCCCGTGCCTACCGGACCGGCGACCGGGTGCGCCGGGATAGCCGAGGTCGCTTGTATTTCGAGGGTAGGGTCGATGAGCAGGTGAAGTTCAGAGGTCACCGAATCGCCATCGAAAGCGTGGAAGCAACCCTGCGCCGGGCAGGCAGCACGGCGTTGGCAGTGCTGCCCTTCAATGGTGAGTCCCTCGAGGCCCTGCTCGAGCAACTGCCCGAGGCTGAGGCGCTGGCCATGCTCGCGCGCCATGGCGCCACCAGCACAGGCTGAACTACTGCCGACGATTTTCGATAGCCTGTTGCACGAGTTGCTCCAGCAGCGGCACTACCTCGGCTGACATAAACGGTTCCCGCAATATCTCGCGGTGCGTCGTTTCCAGCAGTAGCGGTGCGCTCACCGCCGGCAGGCAACGACGCCAGTTCTGTGCAACCTGCCATTCCCGTTCCCGGGTAGTCAGCAGCGCGACTTTGCCGTGATAGGGCGAGGCGCGATAGCCGCGCCATAAATCGATGGTACGGTCGTCGTTGAAGGAAGACGCCTGTGCGGCGGTGTCGGTGCGCACAGGCTCGCTGTTGGTAGCGGCAGGGGAGCGCCGAGCGGCTGTTGTGCGTCGTTGCAGCCGTTGCCAGAACCGCTTTCTGAGGGGGTTGTTGAGCAACAGCCACTTGAGCAGCAGCCAGTGCTGTGCGTAGCTGATGTCGGTATCGTTTTCGAGATCATTTTGCAGCCAGGTGCGCAGCCCCGCGAACGGGGATGGGTCGATGAGCACTGTCAGTGACGGCGCTGCGCCAGCCTGCTGCATTTGCCGGGCGACTTCAAATGCGAGCATACCGGCAAAGGAGCTGCCCGCGATGACATAGGGTTTATCGGCGACCACGCGGGTGAGTTCCGCGCCGATGCGCCGGGCGAGGTCACCGAGGTCGCTGTAGGGAATGAGCCTGTCCTCGTCATCGAGCCAGCGCAGCTGGACACCGAACAGGCGCCATCGAGCGGGTCGCTTGCGCAGGGCGTGGGTAAGCTGGCTGGCGGAAAAAATGAAAACCGGCAGGCCGTCACCGCCATCCGTTACCGGGTACAGGTAGCTGAAGGCGGACGTGGTCTTTTCGGCCAGCTCAGCGGCCAGTGCCCTGGGGGTCGGGCTTTGCAGAAATATCGATGTGCTCAGGCGAATCCCGGTGCGACGCTCGATACCAAGGATACAATCCACCAGCAACAAGCTGTGGCCCCCGAGTTCAAAGAAGTTGTCATCGGCCATGATACCGGCGCGCGACAGGCTCTCGGCAAAGGCTTCGATCACCGCCTGCAACTTGCTGCCATCTGCAACCGGGGGCGCCTTGTCACCGCTTGCTGCGGGCACCAGTGCCGCGAGCGCGGCGCGATCCAGTTTACCCTGGGGGTTGAGTGGCAGCCGGGTAACGGGCAGGTAGCGGTTAGGTCGTTCGTACTCGGCGAGTTCCGTTGCAGCAACGCGGCGCATGGCCGCTGACGGGTCGCTGTCGCCGGTTTCGGTCTCGTAGAGCACCAGCATTTCCCGCACCGGGGATTTTCCCGGCCCGAGCCGCTGCCTGAGCTCGCGGTAGAGTTCGACCCGCTGTTGCTCGCTGAGACTTTTTACCAGTTGGCGATAGTCGTTCATAGCGTGGGAGTTGTTCGCTTTCGAGCCTGAACGGGTTGGTAACGGGGTGATGACGTTTGCCTTAAGCATAGGCGGCCGGTCACGGAAGGCAATGCCTTTGTCAGGGACCTTGCGCTTGAAACCAGGCGCCGGATCTATTTGCGCCCTCGCAACCGACCGTAGCGCAGGAACAGCGGGTTGAATATGCGCAGGTTGACCCAGCTGGCAACAGCGCCGACCAGTCCCAGGATCATGGTGATGCCCAGCGGTTCGAGCACCTTCGCCAGTTTTTTGCGGGTGCGCTTGAACGCTTCAACCTGGTCCAGCCAGGCAATGATGCGGGCGTTTTGCATATAGGTAATGGCGGTGAGGGCCATCAGCCCGATCACCACCCAGGCCGGCGTCGGAATCGGTGGTAGCAGGTAGATAGCAACGATCGTCACGCCAAGCGGAATCAGCGAAGGTAAAATTGCGATGATCCAGGGCAGCATCTTGTGCAGGTAAAACACCTTAAGGAAGGGGTGCGAGCCAACCCTCAGGTGGTGCAAAAGCTCTTCCTTCTGGTCCGGCTTCTCCGCCATCGCCAGGATGGTCTGGAAGTCCCAGTTGTGAGTATGCTCCCCCGACTCCTCGGCCTGGGGGCCGGGGTCCAGTGAGGCGAGTTGGAACTCGCTGACGGTATAACCATGGTACATCAGGGACCAGGCTTCCATATCGCTGAAGGCATCGAGATCGGTGCGTATCCCCCTGAGCGCGGCCAGGAAGGCCTCGGCGTCATCGCCAAAAATATCACTGCCGGTGGACGAGCCAAGGGTGAAAACCGCAAAGTTGTCCTCGCCGCGGTGTTCCAGTTCCCGCAGGATACTGATGCGAATGCGATCCATGAAGATATCGTTGGCTCGCAGCGCGACATTGTGAATCAGGTTGGGCGGGACTGACTGCCACTGCAATAGGTCTGAAGCGTCGCTGCATACATAGTGGGTGCATTTTTCCTCAAACAAGCTAACCAGGCCCTGGTTGTCGAACACGCCGCCGTCGACCAGCCCCAGTTGAACAGGCTCTGCGTTTTTGTCCCGGTAAAGTCCATCGAGTGAAAGCGGATCGAGTAAGCCTGGCACGCAGCTCGATGCGGTAACCGCCTCCCCAAGGGTAATCTGCCCCAGCCGATGGCGCTGCTGCTCGGTCAGGCTGGCATCGTCGAAATGCAGCCTGGGAAGCTGCGGCATCGAGTGGGTGCCGCCGAGTACTGAAAATATAGGCGATTCGCCGATATAGGTGCCGGTGAATTGGAACAGGTGCCCGGTGTTGAGGGCGGTGGAGTTGAGAATAAGCCGGGGTGCTACCGTGCCTGAAGGTGTCGTGACTCCGTCGCTTGTCTTCAGCTCAATGGGCAGGTCGCGCAGCAGGTTGTTGCTGCGGCCGGTTATCGGCGCATAAAAATGCTCGTCCAGCAATGCCCCAACCCGCTTCGTCGGCGAAGTCCTGCCGGCCAGCATGCGCGCGTTTTCGCGTTGGTCGGAGAAGGTCAGCATCCGTATATTCAGTTGCACTGCATGGGTGAACTCGCGCTCGATTTCCGCCACCAGTTGGCAGTAGGATTCCCGCGTTGGGCTGAGCTTGTCTGGCCTCTTCCCCTCCAGCAGTTGCTTGACTTTGAGGTAGTAGAAAGCGCCGATAATCGAACCCCCGGAGACACAGGAAATGACGGCGACCCGGCGCAGCATGTCCTGCTCCGCGAGACGGGCAAGCACACCGATGTGAAAAAACGCGGCCCTGAAGCCGCCGCCAGACAGCGCTATGCCGAGCTTGGACTTGTCGGCCTCGCCCGAGGTGTCACTCCCGCCTTTGCTATCGTTCATAGTGTCGTTAAGGCACCTCTGATTAATCCGCTGAAGCATTACCGAATTGATCAGAGTTGCCTTAAATCAATATCGGGTTAAATCTGCAGGGGGCAGTTCTCGCGAGCATGGGCAATCCCCCCAGGCGCCTTGTCCTGGTGCCGCTTCCCTCGCTTTCGCGGGGACCGCATAATACTATCACAGCCTGTGACGGGAATAGGTGGAGCATTTGTGCCGGCGCCCATCGGGCGCCCTCTACTTTTTGTCGCCGGCCGCGGCTGCGGCCATAGCTACCGCCGAGCTCCTGGTCGTAAAATCCTGTTCAACAACGGTGATAGATGTTGGCTTTGGTGTGCAGTTCGGCCGGCGAAGGGTAATTGAGCATCATGTGCGCTGCAAATGACTGACAGGGGCCCTGGCATGGAAAAAATCGCTACCATTTGCTGCTTTATGCTGATGTTTTTTTTACTCGCAGCCTGTGGTGAGGGCAGTGTTTCGAATCAGCAAAGCCCACTTGAAGGCGTTGCTGTCAACGACAACACGGCAGATGTTGTCGAACTGGCGCCTCACTATAGCGAAGTGGGAGACCTGGATGCACTGCGGGCCAGGGGGGTACTGCGCATACTTGAGCACCGCAACATGGAAAGTTACCTGCCGCGAAACGGTCACCCCCAAACCCTGGTCGAACAGGGCCTGGAGCGATTTGCCGAACAGCACGGAATGAGCGCGAAGCTGGTGCCTGTCCCCAATTTCAACGACCTTATCCCGATGCTGCAAGCGGGTAAGGGCGATGTGATATCCGCCAATTTGGCGGTTACCGAGCAGCGCCAGGAACAAATCGCCTTTACCATGGCGCTGACTCACGTGACCCAGCATATTGTCAGCCCTGCCGGCAATCCTTTGGAAAGTCTCGAGCAACTCAATAACAGAACTCTGCTGGTGCAGGAAAACACCAGTTTTTTTCCTACTGCGAAGAAACTGCAGTACGAGTTCAAGGATATGAAACTGGAGACGGTGTCGGGAGAACTCAGCGATGATGATATTTTTGACCGCCTGGTGGAGGATGGCTCAAGCGTTACCCTGGCCGACAGCAATGTCATCGATGTGGCGCTGGGCTATCGCGACGACCTGAAAAAATCCGGCCCCATCAGCGCCGAGCAACCCATTGCCCTGGGTGTGAGGAAAACCAATCCGCAATTGCTGGCGGACCTGAACGCCTACATTGTTCACCATAAATTGACGCATACCAGACTCACCAGCAGTGTTGCCGACTGGGCTGGTATCAAGCAGCGGGGTTCGCTGCGTGTTGCCCTGCCCAACACCAGTGCCTCCTACTTCATGAGTCATGGCAAATTGCAGGGCTTCGATTATGAGTTGCTGAGAATGTTTGCTGACCGGCACAAACTGGGGATGCAGGTGATCGTTGCAAACGAGCAGGATGCGCTGCTGGAGCTGGTACGCAATGGTACCGTCGACGTGGCCGGCGGTTTTCTGACGCCGAGTGTGGAGCGTGAGCGCATGGGTGTTGTGTTTTCTTCCCCTTACAGTCTTTCGGCTGAGATGGTCGTGGCGCGCGCCGGTGACAAAAACGTGGTCGAACTGCAGGATCTCGCCGGTCGCACCATCCATGTGCGCAAGTCCAGCAGCTACTGGCAGACGGTCAGCGGTCTGCAGGGCGCCGGCATTGCCGTGAAATTAACCGCCATCGCAGGCGACGAGGAAACCGAGGCAGCCATTGCCAAAGTCGCCAGCGCCGATTACGACCTGACCGTGGCGGACGAAAATATCCTCGGGATAGAGCTCACCTGGCGCGACGATATTCGTGCTGCTTTCGCGTTGACCGAGCCCCAGGGTCAGGCCTGGGCGCTGCGCAGGGTTAATCCGCAGCTGCTGCAACAGCTCAATGACTTCATCGAAAAGGAGTATCGCGGCCTGTATTACAACATTGCCTACAACAAATACTTCGCAACACCCAGGACAGTCGCGTCACTGAAACAGGGGCAGCTCGAGCTCGTCGAGTCGGGCACGATATCTCCCTTTGATACCCTGATCAAAAAGTACGCCGGCCAATACGGGTTCGACTGGCGCCTGGTGGCTGCGCAAATCTACCAGGAGAGCCGCTTCGACCCCAAGGCCAGGTCTGCGGCCGGTGCCCGGGGATTGCTGCAGGTCATGCCCGCGACCGCACGGGAAATGGGTTTCAAAGGTCTCAACACCACGGAACAGGGAATAGCCGCCGGGGTAAAGTACCTCGATCATGTGCGCAGGCAGTTTCCCGAAAGTATGCCGGTTCTCGATCGTATGTGGTTCACCCTGGCGTCGTACAATGCCGGCAGCGGTCACGTGCGCGACGCCATTAAACTGGCGAAGCAGCAGCGCCTCAACCCCAACCGCTGGTTTGACAATGTCGAGAAGGCGATGCTGCTGCTGTCGAAAAAACAGTATGCCGCCAAGGCGCGCTACGGCTATGTGAGGGGCCAGGAGCCGGTCAAATACGTGCGTGAGATTCGCGCTCGCTACCATGCCTACGTCCAGCTCACCGAAGTCAATCAGGCCGCCACAGTGCAATAGGCGGCTCCGGGCTCGGCCGGCCAGGCACTCTCAGGTGCGTTGTTTGCCCCACATTTTTGGCCCCGGGGTGGTGAATTGCAGGGGTTTCAGTAGTTTTTTACGTTTACTGCAGGTTCCACTGGCGAAGAAACGGGGCATAAAACCCGGGTTCGCTGGCGATTGCGCCGCGAATCCCGACGATAGCCGAGGCAAACTGCTGGGCGCGCTCGAGGCTGTATGCCAGCGGCCAGCGGTGCAGCAACCCCAGTATCATGATACTGGCAAATGCATCACCGGCGCCGACGCTGTCGACCACTTCGACCGCTTTATGCGGTGCGACCTGAGTACGCTCTGAGTTTGCGGTGAAAGCTATGGCTCCCTGTTCAGCCTGGCTAACCACCAGAAGCTCCAGCCCCAGGCGTTCCCGCAGGCCGCGAGCTCGCTGTTCAATGTCGCGCCCCGGCGCGGTCAGGGCCTCCAACTCTGCCTGGTTCAGTTTCAACCAGCGAGCGCCCTCCACCATTGGGCCAATATCCTGCTCGTGCCACCAGGGTGAGCGCAGGTTGATATCGACGAACCGCAGTGGCTCGCAGTTCCCTCGCAGTGTGGCAAGGGCGCTGCGCGATGTCGAATCCCTCAGCGCCAGGCTGCCATGGTACAGCAGTGAACCGGCCGGCAACTCGGGCACCAGTGCCGGGTCGATGAAGTCGTAGGCGACGGGATGGTTGATGGAATAGGTCGGTTCGCCGCCGTCCCCAAGAGTGACATCCACGGACCCGGTCGGGTGCGAAGTATCCCGCTGGACGCCGCCGGTTTCCATGCCCCAGCGCTGCATGGCATGCAGGATACGTTGGCCGGCCTCATCCTCACCCACGCGGCTGATAAACAGGGGTTGGAGGCCAAAGGCACAGAGGTGCCAGGCGACATTGAAGGGCGCCCCACCCATGACCTCGCGGTCTTCGAATCGGTCGACCAGCACCTCGCCAAAGATTGCCGGACGAGAAAACGCATGGCTTTTCATGATGAAAGTTTTCCGTTGATTTGCGCAAGATTATCGCCTCGACCGGTAACGGTCTGCTGGGCGGTCTCGCTGGACATTGGCGTCGCCAGTATAACCCGCCTTCAATTCGAAGCGTGAATCGTGAAGCTGCTTGCGCTTGAAACGGCGGGCGGGCAGGGCGGGCGCCAATGAGACCCGGGCGCGTTTACTGGCAGCTGCGCTTCACCGAACAACAGCCGCTGCAGGCTCAGGTTTGCCGGGAGCAGCCTGCAGGTGCAGGTAAATGGCCCATCGTATAGCTGAGGTGCTAGGAATACACTGGCTAATACGCGGCTGGTTGTAAGAAGACCGCTTCGCGGTGACGGCGGGAACTCGCATTACGGAGGGTTGTCTTTTTGCAGGAGCCAAGTTGGGGCGGATGGAGTCCGCACCCAGCCGGTTCGCATACACCAGCCCTCAAGGCACGTAACGGGAGGTGTAGTCATGATGGCAACCGCGCATAAGAGCAAAACACGCGGGACGCGCTCCGGGCGAGAAGGGCCCGGCGGACAGAAACACAATGCAAGCCCCGCAACAAACAAACCTGTTATCACACCAGCCCAGCGCTGGCTGATGATCAGTCGCAAAATCCAGGCCCGGGCCCAACGGAGGGGTTTCGTCGGTGGCGATCCGCTCGAGGATTTTGCCGAGGCGATAGCCGAGGTCGACGACGAGTATGTCACCGATGTCAGGGGTCTGCTGTCCCTGACCGACCCCACAGAAATGATGGAGCAGTTCCAAAGCCTGTTTGCCGGTTACGGCCTGGGCAAGCAGGGCCTGGAGCGGCTGCTGGCACTCAACCGGGATGCCCTGGAAAAGCTCGCCGTATCCAACCGCGAACTGGTCAGCCGCGGAACTGCGGGGGCCGTGCGGGGTTCGGTGCTGCTGCGCAATGCGGCGGAAGACGCGATACAGACGCTACAATCATTGGCGCACGGGGCTACCCGTATCGAAGAGCGACTGCACCTGCCGACCAAGCCTGCCCGGGCGTTCAGTAATATGTTGTCCCGGCTGGCCGCGCTGGCAGACTCCGCGGAAGAACTAGACGATACCGCCACCGGGGAGGTGGCTGAACAAGCCCCGCGACTGCTGCAGGCGACAGCAATCCGCAACGCGGTGGTGAGAGCGTACGAGGGTTGTACAGCCTCGGAACTGGCGGAAGCGCCCGTCGCAGCGTTGAAAGGTATCTCGCGGGAGTCAGGGGCCTTATTGCAAGAGGCTCTTGGCATCGTGTCGATTCGCGATATGGCCACGAGCCGCGTGGCGGAGCGGGCCGAGGGCGTTGTCATCCTGGCGGGCCAGGAGAAACCCGGTGCTGGGGACGATGCTGGTTCGCTCAGGGAAATGGCCGACGCCCCGGTTGCGCGTCTCGACGGCATTTCGGCCCGGCAGGCCAGGGTGCTGTATGATTCACTGCGGATCAAAACCGTCAGGGATCTTGCACAAAACCGATTCTTTCGTGTTGCCAGGGCGATAGTAACGCTGGCAGATATCGAAACCCGGACCGGCGCCTGAAAGGCTGAGAAGGTTCACGGTACGATAGCGGGGCGGGTAGTTGCGGTAACATCGGCAGACCTGGTCGTTCAATTCGGGGAGCAGAGGAAGGATTCCGCTGTGTTTTTTGTGCGGGTATTGAAAGCGTTTGCTGCGTTTGCTGCGTTTGAATCAACGCAACAACTACCGTTATCCTGACACAGATGATCAATTAACCGGACAAAAGGGCAAGCACAGACAGATGACCGAAGAGCTACCAAGGGGAGTGATGTTTAATGCCTACCCCGACAGCATTGGGCGCCAACTGGCGGACACCGTAGAGATGCTCAGGCTACCCGATTTGGAGGGGGCGTTTTCGCTGTTTTACATCCTGCCGACCTTCTTCAATAGCGACCTGGATCGCGGGTTTTCGATTATTGATTACGAAATGAACCGAGAACTGGTGAGCGACAGCGACCTGACCAGTCTCGAGGCCATGGGTATTCGCCTCAAGTTCGACCTGGTGCTGAATCACCTGTCGGTGGGTTCGCACCAGTTCCAGGACATGCTGCAGCACGGCGATGATTCTGAACACAGGGATTTCTTCATCGACTGGAATGAGTTCTGGGCATCCCACGGCACCATGGGCGCGGACGGCTACATGACTCCGGAGGCGGAATGTCTCGAGGTGCTGTTCATGAGAAAACCCGGCCTGCCCATTCTGAAGGTACGGTTTCCCGACGGCACCGACAGGCCCTACTGGAACACGTTCTACCAGGAAGTGACCTATCGCACACTGGAGCCTGAAGACCTGCAGCAGATCGATGGGCTCGAGCCGGGGCAACTCGCTGGCCTCGTGCAATTGGCCAATCAGGCTATTGCCGACAAAAGTGCTTTTGATGAAGTGGACTGGGGTAGCCATGCCGAGCATGCGCAGGCAGTGATAGCTGCCATCGAGCGCAAGCGCCAGTACCTGGGCCAGATGGACCTCAACGCCCGTTCCGAGAAAGTATGGGAGTTCTATGAGCAAACCCTGGCCAGGCTGCGCGACTACGGTGCGAGCCTGGTCAGGCTCGATGCCTTTGCCTACCTCCACAAGGAACCCGCCCAGGCAAACTTTTTCAACAAGCCCGGGACATGGGAGTACCTGGACAGGCTGAAAGACATGGCCAGCAAATACGGGCTCACGCTGCTTCCGGAAATTCACTCGGAATTCGGCTATGGACTGCACGAGGAGGTGGCGGCCAGGGGCTTTCCGATATACGACTTTTTCCTTCCCGGCCTGCTGATCGATGCACTGGACCGGGGCACCAGCCGACACCTGCTGCGCTGGATTGGGGAGCTGCAGGAAAAGGGTATCAAGACGATCAACATGCTCGGCTGCCACGATGGGATACCGGTACTGGACCTGCGCGGCAAGGATATTCTCGGCATTTCCAGGGAGGGACTGCTGAGCGACGAGGAGATCGATGCCACCATCCAGCGGATCATGGATCGGGGGGGGCGGGTGAAAAACCTGTACGGTCCCGATGGCAAGAAGATTTCCTATTACCAGGTGAATGCCACCTATTTCAGTGCACTGGGCGAAGACGAGCGCAAGTTGCGCCTCGCCCGTGCCATCCAGCTTTTCATGCCGGGTATTCCACAGGTGTGGTACCTGGACCTGTTTGCCGGTAAAAATGATTATGATGCGGCAGACCGGGGTGGAACCGCTGGACATAAGGAGATAAATCGCAGCACTCTGTCCAGCAACGACATAGACCAGTGTCTGCGGCGTATTGTCGTCCAGGACCAGTTGCAACTGATCAAGCTGCGCAATTCCTCAGAGGCGTTTTACGGCACCTTGCAGGTGGCAGATACCGCTGACCACCTGCTGGAAATGACCTGGACCAACGGTGACTCGATGGCCACACTGAGGGCCGATCTGGCCAACTGCGGTTTCACTGTCCACCACACGGACGGTGGTATAGAGGAAACGACGATGTCGTACCGCTGATTGAATGCCGCCCTGGAGGCCACGGTGCTGCTGCAGGACAATCAATCAAAAACGGGGAAATGACCATGCGCATAGTTGCCACAGATCTCGACCGGACGCTGCTGCCCAATGGGAAATGGCCGCCAGATCCGGGGGCGATCGACCTGTTCAATGAACTGACCAGTCGCAACGACGTGCTGGTGGTGTATGTCACGGGCCGCAACCTCGACCTGACGGAGCAGGCAATCCAGCAGTTTGGCGTCAGGCACCCGGATGTACTGTGCGGGGATGTGGGCACCACTATCCGCAAATACGATAACGGTGCGTGGCATTTCGACGACGGCTGGGTTGATCACGTCAATCGCGCCAGCCCGCGCTGGAACGCCGGGCAAATCCGGGATGCCATTGTGGATGTGACGGGCATGCGGGAACAGGAAGCCCAGCACCTGAACCAGTTCAAGCAAAGCTATTACGTCGACCACGGTCGCCGGGACGAGATACTCAAGGCGGTCGATGAGCGAGTTAAAGGCAAGTTTGACGAGGTGATCGTCTACAGTTTCGACTCCCAGGACGGCAAGGGGCTGCTGGACTTCCTGCCCGCAAGCGCGACCAAGCAAACCGCCCTCGAGTACGTGGCCGAGGAGTATGGCCAAGCCCGGGAAAACGTGGTTTTTTGCGGTGACAGCGGCAATGATATCTTCCCGCTGACCGCGGGCTTTTCCGGGGTATTGGTAAAAAACGCCGACGACCAATTGGTCGAGCAGATCCAGCGGGCGATGCAGCAGGATCCCGGTTTACGGGTGTATTTTGCCGAGGGTGATTTCCGTGGACTGAGTGGCTACTACACCAGCGGCGTCATCGAGGGTTGCTATCACTATGGAGTCTTCAGTGACGCCGACTGAAGAGCACGAGCCCCGGGCGCAGTAGCGACAACGGTCCATTGTATTGGCGGGGCCTTGATCGGCGGCGGGATCCGGTCAGCGCAGAGCCGTAGGCTGCTATCAGCTGCTGGCGTGTTGCTGCCGGGGAGGGGGCTTGCAGTCGCCAAAAAAGTCGTAGTGGTCGATCGCCTCCAGGATACCGGCGGCGTAGTTCCCGCTCGCATAGTAGATCGGTTCGACATCGCTGAGATGGGCGAGCTCTTCCTCGTGGCGATTACCCACCACCACGGCGAGGGTGTTCCCGCGTATCATGTCCTCATCGGTGCCGGAGCCCCCGGCGACCAGGATGCGCTCCAGGGGAATCTGCCACTGATCGGAAAAATAGCGCAGGGCGAAGCCTTTTGACGCCCTCACCGGCACGATGTCGAGAAACTGGCCAAACGACAAGAAGGTATTGACCGCAAGCTCGGCCTGCAGCAGCAGGCTGTTGATCTCCTCATGGCTGGGTGATTGTGCAAGATCGATATAGTAACTGAGCTTGAACGCGCTCTGGCTGGCCTTGGGCTGCAATTTGCACCCGGAGATCTCGGACATCACCTTGGCAACCTTTTGTCTCTGCCACAAGTAATCGATGTGTTTAGCCCAGGCCTGGTCGGCGGTAAGCTGCGGGGCGTAATAGATCTCGGTGCCGACGCTGGTAATCAGGGCGTCGGGCTGGGGAATACCGTAGCGCTTCATAATCCGCAGTGCGGGTTCCAGGGCGCGCCCGGTGGCGATTCCAACGGTCACCTGTTGGCGATGGTCACGCAATTTGCGAATGAATTGTGCCAGGGCTTTGGGGTCACCCAGCAGGCTCTGGTCGAGGTCGGTAAAGATCGCCCGATCGTGATAGAGCATGGGACGCTTGGTCGTGGGCGGCCTGGTGACGGGAGCCGCGCCCTGCGTGACCAGGGTTTGCAAATACTGAACATAGGTGTCGGCGTGGGCTTGCCAGGAATAGAACTCATGTACTCCTGCCAGGCCATTGTCCACCAATTCCTGCCAGCGGGTAGCGTCGCTCAGTATCTTGAGCAGCGCCTTGGCCATGGAGCCGGCATCGAGCGGGTCGACCAAAATGCCGTTGCGGCAATGTTCGAGGATGTCCTGGGGGCCGCCGTCTTCGGTGGCTACTACCGGGAGGCCGCTGGCCGCGGCTTCGAGCAGCGTCAGGCCGAAGGGTTCGGTCAGGGCGGGGTTGATAAATACGCCATGGCTGCTTGCCGCGAGCCGGTAGAACAGGGGCACATCAGAATGCCCGTGTCGCTTGGGATAGGCAACGTTGCCGTAGAGGTTGTAATTGTCAATCAGCAACAGTAATTCTGTCAGTACTTTTTGTGGTCCCGCATCCATTTCCCTGATGTCGTCCCGGTTACCGGCGACGATAACCAGGTTAGCCAGTTCCTGGAGCTCCGGGGATTCGCCATAGGCTTCCAGCAAGCCACTGATGTTTTTGCGCTCGTCGGGGCGCGAAAGGGCCAGGATCATCGGCTTGAACGGGTCGCGCAGGAAAGTTACCAGCTCTTTTGCCGCCGGCGTGTTCCACTCACCACCGCGGGGGGGCTTGAAGGTCTGCAAGTCCGTACCCGGCGGGATCACCTGCATGTGCTGCGGCGAATAATGATCGTAGAGCCCGTATTGCTCCTCGATCTCATTGCGGGTGCTCACCACCACCAGGTCGGCGGCGGCGAGAGTGTCCTCTTCAACGCTGACCCGGCGCGAAATGTGGTACTGGGTTTCGATAGCCTCGCGGCTCAGCCCGTTGGCCAGCAGGCGGCGCCGCTTGACCCTGCCCAGGGAGTGCCCGGTGAAGACAAGGGGAGCGCCCAGTTGATTGGCAAGCCGCAGGGCGACGTAACCTCCGTCGGCGTAGTGCCCATGGATGACATTGGGTGCTTGCTCCTGTTGGCGCAGGTAGGCCAGGGCATTGTCAGCAAAGTTATCCAGGTGATCCCACAGCTCTTCTTTACGAATGTAGGCCCCGGGCCCCGCGTCCAGCCGGATGATGCTGGCATTGTCGGCGAGCGCTTGCTCGCGGGCCGCGTAATCACTGCTGATTTCGTCGTCCACGAGCCGACGGGTCAGCAAATCGACCCTCGCTACGGCACCGTGATTGGCCAGGGCGCGGGCGAGTTCGACCACATACTTGGTCTGGCCACCGGTGTCGGCGTCTCTTCCCAGTTCAAGCCGGTCGGCCCGGATAAGGCCATGCACACTTACCAGTACGATATAGAGACCATTGTTAGAGGGCATAAAAAACCGGCGGCCTGGCCGCCCATTGCTCCTTGCATTCTTCTATTTGCGACTGTCCACCAATAGAGTAACAGTTTCGGCGCCGGGCATACAGGCCGAGCCTGGTCTGGCCGAGGCTGCTACAAGAAGCCCTGAACGGGTGTTGGTGGGCTTCACGGGCAAAAACCGCGGGCAGGCACTGCCGGTTGGAAGCCGGCCTCGCTGGTGGCACACTGTGGTGCCTTGCTGGCAACTGATTGTAGGGAGCAGAGCGATGAACTTACTGCAGACCGCGGGGCTCAAGGCCATTCGGCGGTGGCGACTGCCGGGAGTGACGATTGCCCGGGTGCCGGGCCGTACCTGGTACAGAGTATTGCCGTTGCTGGTGGTTGCCAGTTGCGGCTGGGCGAGCGGAGGCACCGATCCAGCTTGCACCTGCGGCAACGGCAGCCCTGAAAAAGTCGAGGCCATGCGACTTGGCGAACAGGTGATGGCGGCCGCTGGTGCCATCAGCAACCCCGACAGCCCGGACGCCATGGCTGCGATTACCCGTTTGGGGCATGACTCTCGCTACTATACAATGACCCGCGGCTGGCTGGTGCAGGTGCTGCAGGGCAACCAGAGTATGCTCGATGCGAGCGAGCCCGGCAGCCGCCCCGAACTGGAAGCGCGGCAGGATTTCCTCCGCAGGGCGCTGCGTGCGATCGATCTGGAGTAGCACGGCAGTGGCTCGACCCGGGGCGGGACGATGAGGCTTTTTGGTGGACAATAGAATCCAGAGAAAAAGGATACGCTATGAAACAGCTCGTTACTGTACTGTTGTTGGGAGTGTTTGCAATGATGGCCAATGCCAATGATGACCTCAAGCCTTACGCCACCGCCGTCGAGGGGCAGCAGCGCATGGTGTTCAGGTTGCCGGCGCTGGAGGACGAAAGCAGCCGTTTGGTCGAAGTCATGGTGGGCAAGACCCTGGAGGTCGATTGCAACCGTATTCTGATGCGAGGTAGTTTGGAGGAACACAGTGTCAAGGGCTGGGGTTACCCCTACTACACGGCCGAGATTGCGCCCCAGCACGCCACTACCCTGATGGCCTGCCCTCCGGACGCGCCGAAAAAACAGCAATTTGTGGCGGCGGCCGGCGATGGCTTCAAGATTCGCTACAACAGCAAACTGCCGGTGGTGGTGTATGTTCCGGAGGGCTACCAAGTGCGTTACCGTATCTGGAGTGCAGGCGAAGATATCCAGCAGGCCGCGGTTGAATGACCCCCCCTGGCAGTTGTTGATCGCGTGGCGACGGGAATCCCGGTTGCAGAGGGCGGAAGCGGTGCAGTGCTGCGGGGCAGGCGAACATCCGCCGACCCGGTAACTATGCTGCGGCTTCTCGCAACCGCTGCATTCCTTCCTCGAAGGATACCTGCGCGTGGTAGCCCAACTCACGCCGGGCCTTGTCGTCCCGCAACACGCAGTCATGGGACATGACCATTGCCGCATGGCGGGTGATGGGTGGCTCGCCCTTCAGCTTGAACACGCGCCAGGCACTTTCGCTGGCGGCTGCGACTCGGTCCGCGAGCCAGTAAGGCAGGTTGCGTCGGGGCAGCGATATTTCCCTCGCCGCCGCCAGGGTGGTGATGAACTCCCGCATGGTGTGCACGTCATTATCCAGAATGAAATAGGCCTGCCCCGGCGTGCCCTTGTTCAGGGCCAGGGTAATGGCGTGGACCAGGTTGTCAATGTAGGTTGACGAGGTCTTCGCCTGGCCATTATCTATCCAACTCCAGCGCCCCTTGCCCGCCATGGATTCGATGATGGGCAGCAGCGTGGTGTCGCCCGGCCCCCATACCAGCCTGGGCCGCAATACGATGGTCTGGAAGTTGGCGGCGTTGGCTGCCAGCACCAGTTGCTCCGCCCGTGCCTTGGTGGCGCAGTAGGGGTAGGGCGAATCAAGCGCCAGGGGGCAGGACTCATCGGCCCCGTTGATATGCTGGCCATGCACAATCGCAGCTTCGGTGCCTATGTGAATAAAGCGGGCTACGCCGGCTTCGCGTGCAGCCTCCAGCAGGCGCCGTGTTCCCAGCACATTGGCCTGGTGCCACGCATCCCTCGGCCCCCAGGTGCCGACAAAAGCAGCGCTATGGATACAGATATCGGCGGCGCCCAGGTCCGCGGCACCTATCGACTCGAGATCACAGCGCACCGGCACCGCGCCGAGTTCACTGATACGTTGATCAGCATCGCTGCTGCGGGACATCGCAGTCACCGAGTGCCCCTGCCTGACCAATTCCCGGGTGGTTGCGCCGCCAACGAAGCCCGACGCGCCGGTAATAAAAATTTTCATGCCTGTTTCTGTCCCTGGGAAGGGCTTGCTGGCAGTCCCGGAAAAACCGCACAATAAACGCTACGCGATACTCCAGTCGCCAACTCCCACCGCTATTTTGAGTGCTTGTTTATATTGTATGCTTAGCGCGATTTTACGACCAAGGGCACGGCCGTAGCTATGGTTGCGCGGGAAAAATGTCGCACAGCGTGCATCTACCATGACAGAAGGGGGGGCTAGAAACCAAATAGGCTCACTCCTGATTCCCGATTTCCCCCGCGCGGTAAACGTTTCCCGGCAAGCGGGTTACACTGGAACAGCGTCGCGATGGGGCGATTGAGAAGAACTTGAACAGGAATCCGATCAATGAAAGCTCGCCACTGGTTTATCACCGTCTCTGCCTGCCTGCTGCTGTTCGCCGGGCTCGCCGCCTACAAGTACACCCAGATCAAAGCCGCCATCGCATTCGGGGAATCTTTTGGTGAGCCGTCGGAGACGGTTGAAACGGTGACAGTGGAGATTCGGGATTTGCAGGAATACGTGTCCACCATTGGCGAAATCGTTGCTCCCCAGTCGGTGACCCTGCGCAATGAACTGCCCGGCCGAATCGTGGCGGTGAACTTTTCCTCGGGGTCAAAGGTGTCCCAGGGTGATATTCTGGTTCAGTTCGACATTGCCGAAGAGCAGGCGCAATTGACCTCAGCCCAGGCCCGCGCCGAACTGGCACGCCTGGACCTGAAGCGTGCAAGGGCACTGCAGGGTAGCCAAATGGTCAGCGAGGAGCGTATCGACCAGGCCGTGGCCCAGGCTAACGTAGCCCGGGCCGAAGTGCTGGCACTGCAAGCCATGATCGACAAAAAGACCCTGCGCGCACCCTTCGACGCCGTCACCGGGCTGCACCAGTTCGAGCCCGGCGATGTGCTGCAGGCAAACACCGAAATCACCACCCTTGTCGGTATCAGCCCGTTCATCTGGGTAGATTTCAGCGTGCCGGACAACCAGGCCGGAATTGCGCTTGGCACCGAGGTTATCGTCGCCCATCCCACTGAACCAGAGACGCTGTTGCGAGCAGAGGTAGTGGCGAGGGATTCCGTGGTGTCGGCACAATCCAGAAACCTGCGTTTGCGGGCTCGACTGGACAACAGCGCGGGCCTGGCCCCCAACACGGCGGTCAACGTGGCGGTTCCCGTGGGGCAAGCCCTGGCCCGGGTGCACGTGCCGGCGACGGCGGTTCGCCTCGACGGACTCGGCGACTATGTCTTTGTGCTTGAGCCGGACCCCGGCGCGGGAGAATCCGCCTACCGGGCCCGGCGCCAGGCCGTTACCGTGGGGCCGCAGAGCGGGCAGTGGGTGGCTATCATGAAAGGCCTGCAGGGTGGCGAGCTGGTGGCGGCTAACGGGGCATTCAAGCTGCGGCAGAACATACTGGTCAGGCTGGGCGAGCGTTCGCCGGGTGGCGAGGGCGCGGGTCCTCCCAGCGTCAAAGCTGGGGCCCAGTAATGGCGCAAAACAGGATCAACACCCCAAGACTGCTCGACATCTTCGTATTGCGTCCGGTGCTGGCGGTAGTGCTGTCCCTGCTGCTGATCATCGGCGGTGTGCTGGCCGCGCTCAAGCTGCCGATATTGCAGTTTCCCCGGCTGGAGAGCTCGTCGCTGGTGATTACAACCGCTTTCGTCGGCGCTTCCGCCGACGTGGTGCAGGGCTTTATTACCGACCCCATAGAACGGGCGGCGGCGACAGTGCCGGGCATCGACTATGTCGACTCCAACACCACCCCCGGCATCAGTACGGTGACTGCCTGGATGAAGCTCAACCAGAACAGCACTGCCGCCCTGGCAGAGCTTTCTTCGCGCCTCGACCAGATCCGCTTTGAGCTGCCGGCGGGTGCGGAGGACCCAAGCGTGCGGGTGAAACGGGCAGATCGGTCCAATGCGGTTTTCTACCTGGATGTCGATATCGAAGGCCTGTCCAGGGCCGCGGTAACCGATTACCTGGTGCGCAATGTCAGCCCTATTCTCTCAGGGATCGAGGGTGTGCAGCGGGTCGGCGTGGAGGGGGGGCGCAACCCTGCCATGCGGGTCTGGATCGATCCCCTGCGCATGGCGTCGCTCAACATCAGCTCCCAGGATATTCAGGCCGCGCTTGCCGCCAATAATATCATCGCCACCATTGGCCAGAGCGAAAACGCGCAGCAGCGAATCAACTTGCTGGCCAATACCAACCTGCAAACGGTGGAGGATTTTGAGCAGCTGGTCGTGCGCGAGAGCGAAGACTCGCTGATTCGACTGAGCCATGTCGCCCGCATAGAACTGGGAGAAGAGGAAGGCGAGGTCAACGCCCGCCACAGCCAGCAGTCGGCGGTTTATATTTCGGTGTGGCCGCTGCCTGGCGCCAACGAGATAGTGATCGGCGACCAGCTTTACGAGATGCTGGATGACATCAACCCGACCCTGCCTCCCGGTCTCGAGATCAATATCGCCTACGATGGCACCCTCTATATGCGCGATGCCATCCGCGAGATATTCACCACCCTGGTGGAGACCGTATTGCTGGTGGGGCTGGTGGTGTTGGCGCTGATGGGTTCCATTCGTACCGCCATCGTGCCGCTGGTGACGATCCCGGTCTCGCTGCTGGGCGCGGCCGCGGCAATGCAACTGATGGGCTTTTCGCTGAATCTGCTCACCATCCTGGCCATCGTGCTGTCGGTCGGGCTGGTGGTCGATGACGCGATCGTAGTGGTCGAAAACGTGGCCCGCTACATGCGGCAGGGAATGAGCCGAAAGCAGGCGGCGCTGGCGAGTTCGCGGCAACTGGTGACACCGATCGTAGGTATGACGCTTACCCTGGCGGCGGTGTACGCGCCGATCGGTTTCCTGTCGGGGCTCACCGGCGTGCTATTCAAGGAGTTCGCCTTCACCCTGTCGGTGGCGGTGTTGATTTCCGGCGTCGTGGCGCTGACGCTGTCCCCCATCATGAGTGCTTATGCCTGTCCGCAGCAGGGGCAGGAGGGGCGCATGACGGTGTGGGTCAACCAGCGCTTTGATCGCTTGCAGCAGCTCTACAGCAGGCTGCTGGACAAGCTTTTCGACTACCGCGGGCCAATCCTGTTCGCGGCGGTGTTTTTCTCGCTATTGATAGTGCCTTTTTACCTGTTTTCGCAAAAGGAACTGGCGCCGATAGAGGACCAGAGCAGCATCAATATTATTGTTGAAGCACCCTCGGACGCCTCCCTGGAGTACACCACCGACTACATGTACGACGCCGTCGATACGCTGCTTGGGCTACCCGGGGCTGAATATATCTGGCAGGTGATCAGGCCCAGTGGCGGTTTTGGCGGCGTCATATTTGGCGACTTCCGGGAGCGCGATCAGTCGGTACAGGAGCTGCTGCCACTGGCGTTCCGTGAAGCGTCCTCGATCACGGGCCTGAAGGTTCTGCCGGTGCTGTTTCCTGCCCTGCCGACGGCGGGCAATTTCGATGTCGAGTTGGTGGTGAAGTCCACCGCCCCGGTAACCGAGATGCGCCCCTATGCCGAAAAGCTGATTGCGGCGGCCTACCAGAGCGGCCAGTTCATGTTCGTGGATACCGACCTCAAGATCGACCAGCCCCAGGTGGAGTTATTACTGGATCGCTCCCGTATCGCCGACCTGGGCATGGATCTGGGCATGGTGTCACGCCAGCTGGGAGTGATGTTGTCGGGTAACTATGTCAACCGCTTCGACCTCAACGGCAAGGCCTATCGCGTGATCCCGATGGTGGAGGGTGGCTCGCGCCGGGATCCCGCCACCTTGCTCGAGCTCAAGCTGCGTACCCCCTCGGGTGAGCTGATTCCGCTGTCCTCTGTAGCCACCCTGAAACGCAGCACCGCACCCCGGGTGTTGGGCAAATTCCAGCAAAAAAATGCCTTCCGGATTTTTGGCGGGAGTGTTGCCGGGTACCACCAAGGAGCAGGCGCTGGCGGGCCTGGAAGCGGCGGCGATGGAAATACTGCCCCCCGGTTACACCCTGGATTATGCCGGCGAGTCGCGCCAGATTCGGCAGGAAGGCAACACCCTTGTCGGTGTACTGGCAGTGGCACTGGTGTTCGTCTACTTCGTACTGGCGGTGCAGTTCAATAGTTTTCGCGATCCGCTGGTGGTGCTGCTGGGCTCTGTGCCACTGGCACTGGCGGGGGCTTTGCTGTTCCCGTTTCTTGGCTGGACCAGCATCAATATCTATTCCCAGATCGGCTTCATCACGCTGGTCGGCCTGATCGCCAAGAACGGTATCCTCATCGTCGAGTTCGCCAATCATCTGCAGGCGGAGGGCATGGTAAAACTGCAGGCGATCAAGGGCGCGGCCCAGGCTCGATTGCGCCCCGTGCTGATGACCACCGCCGCGACTGCCCTCGGCCATTTTCCGCTGGTGCTGGTGACCGGCGCCGGCGCCGAGGCGCGCAACAGTATCGGTATCGTGCTGGTGGCGGGAATGGTGATCGGCACCGTGTTCACGCTGATTGTCCTGCCCTGTGTTTACATGCTGCTGGCGAAGGAACACACCGATGCCGATTTTGACACCACACCGGACGCGGACGAAGGCGAGCTCAGGGGTAGCTATGCCAGCCCGGTAGTGTCCTGAGGTTTTTGCAGGCTGTCCCAGAAAATGGTGGCGGCGCTGGTGCACATCGCATCGATAGCCGCCTGGTCGACATAGATGCCGTCGATCAGCAAGCGGCTCATTCCATGTAGCGCACTCCAGGTCACCTGGGCAAAGCGCAGGGGTTCTATGGCGCCGCTGGTGAGGCCATCAGTGTGCCAGCCGCGAATCATATTGAGGTAGAACTGGAAGGCCTTGTGGGCCTCGTGCTTGAGGGAATCGGTGAGTCTGGTGGAGCTCCACAACTCGCTGCCGAACATCAGGTTGTAGTATTCGGCATTGTCCACCGCGAAGCGAACATAGGTTTTTACGAAATGCTCGAAGTCACCACGGGAGGGCGATTGATTCAGGCTCAGTTCATAGAAAAATCGGTGAAAGCGCCGGAATCCCGCTTCACCAATGCTGCACAGCAGCGCCTGCTTGTCTTCGAAGTGGTGGTAGGGTGCGGTGCGCGACACGCCCACCCTGTCGGCGAGCTTGCGCATCGACAGGGCCGACGGACCCTCGCTGCGCAGGATGGCTGCAGCCTCGTCCAGCAACACCTGGCGCAAGTCGCCATGATGGTAGGCAGTTTTGAGCGGATTCTTGCTCACGCATGTAACTCCTGTGTGGTGCCGCACGATGGCGGCCATAGCAACCCTATCAAGGTATCTTGACACTGTCAAAATAAAGGTTTAACTTGACGTCGTCCAGATGAAAGGTGGCAATCACTGCCCGCATTTCCCAACACGACGTATTTCCCAACACCCATTGGAGAACGCCATGAGTACACCTTATCCCCACCTGCTTGAACCCCTCGACCTCGGATTTACCCAATTGAAAAACCGCGTGCTGATGGGCTCCATGCACACCGGCCTGGAGGAGGTTGAAAACGGCCACCAGCGCATGGCGGCCTTTTTTGCGGAGCGCGCCCGGGGCGGCGTTGGCTTGATCGTCACCGGTGGTTTCGGTCCCAACAAGCGGGCTGCCACCCACGAACACACCCGCATGCTCTGGAGCGAGGCGGATTGCGCCGACCATCGCATCATCACCGACGCCGTGCACGAGGCCGGGGGCAAGATATGCATGCAGATCCTGCATACCGGGCGCTATGCGTTCAACGAAAACCCCATCGCTCCCTCCGCGGTACAGGCACCCATCAACCCCTTCAAGCCCAAGGCCGCCACCGAGGAAGAAATCGAGGAGCAGATCGAGGACTTTGTCCGCACCAGCGTGCTGGCGCAAAAGAGTGGTTACGACGGCGTCGAAATCATGGGTTCGGAGGGCTACTTCCTCAACCAGTTTCTGGCCCGGCGCACCAACCACCGCGATGACGATTGGGGCGGCAGTTACGAAAACCGGATGCGCCTGCCGGTGGCAGTCGTCCGGCGCGTGCGCGAGGCTGTCGGCGAGAACTTCATTATCATTTATCGCTTGTCCATGCTCGACCTGGTGGAGGGGGGCAGCAGTTTCGACGAGGTGGTGCAGCTGGGACAGGCCATAGAAAAGGCCGGCGCTACCATCATCAATACCGGAATCGGTTGGCATGAGGCCCGTATCCCGACCATTGCCACCAAGGTCCCCCGGGCCGCATTTACCTGGGTGACGAAAAAGTACCGGGAGCATTTCTCCATTCCAGTGGTCACATCCAACCGCATCAATACCCCGGAGAAGGCGGAGGAGGTGCTGGCCAACGGCGATGCCGATATGGTGTCGATGGCGCGGCCCTTCCTGGCTGACCCGGAATTCGTCAACAAGGCGGCCGCGGGCAGGAGCGACGAGATCAACACCTGTATCGGCTGCAACCAGGCGTGTCTCGATCACGTTTTCGTCGGCCAGATGACCAGTTGCCTGGTGAATCCCCGGGCTTGTCACGAAACCGAGCTGAATCTGGTCGCAACTCAGAATCCGAAAAAACTGGCGGTAGTAGGCGCCGGGCCCGCCGGTTTGGCGTTTGCCGTCTCCGCGGCCCAGTGCGGCCACCAGGTGACCCTGTTTGACGGGGCTGATGAGATTGGCGGGCAGTTCAATATCGCCAAGCAGATTCCCGGCAAGGAGGAGTTCAACGAGACCCTGCGTTACTTCAGCCGCCAGCTCGAGCTGCACCATGTCGAGGTGAAGTTGGGTGCCGCGGTTACCCCGGAGCAACTCAATGCCAGCGATTTTGATGAGGTGATCCTGGCCACCGGTATCAAGCCCCGCACCCCGGATATCGCGGGCATCGATCACCCCAAGGTGTTGAGCTACATCGAGGTGCTCAAGGACAAACGCCCGGTGGGGAAGAAGGTGGCGGTGATTGGCGCCGGCGGCATCGGCTTCGATGTCTCGGAGTACCTGACCCACGCCGGACCCTCGACCAGCCAGAATATCGAGGCTTTCATGCGCGAGTGGGGTATCGACATGCAGCTGCAGGCACGGGGCGGTATCGAAGGTGTGGAAGCGAAACCCTACCCATCGGAGCGGGAGGTTTATCTGTTGCAGCGCAAGCAGTCGAAAGTAGGGGGCGGGCTGGGCAAGACCACCGGCTGGATCCACCGCACGGGGCTGCAGAACAAGGGTGTCACCATGATACCCGGTTGCGAATACCTTAAGATCGATGATGAGGGTCTGCACCTGCGCATAGGGGACCAGGACACCGCACTGGCGGTTGACAACGTGGTGATCTGTGCCGGCCAGGACTGCAATCGCGACCTTCTCGAGGGCCTGGAAAAGCCCTATCACCTGATCGGCGGTGCGGACCTTGCAGCCGAACTCGATGCCAAGCGCGCCATCGACCAGGGGATGCGACTGGCAGCCTCGATGTAGTGCGGAGTCTAGTTTTCCGGGCAGCGCAGGCACTTGGGGGCCGGGACAGCCGGGCTTGTGCAACAGCGATTCGTTTGCTCCCGCGGTATCGCTGGTACATGGCAGGGCAAGTGACAGGCGAAAATCGTGAGCCAGGTCATAGAAAGCGCAATTATATTCAATATTAAAGAATTAGTAATAATGAATATATTGCGGGGTCTAAACCGCGACTGGTAAATTCAGCATACCGTTGTGATACCGTTTTCAGGAATCAGACCTATGTTGCTTGTCGTTGCCCCCGTCCTGGGCCTTTTGGTTGGCCTGGTGCTGGGCCTGACCGGTGCCGGTGGCTCGATCTTTGCGGTCCCACTGTTGATGTGGGGGCTGGGCTGGAGCCTGCCCGAGGCGGTGCCGGTGGCCCTCATCGCCGTTTGCATCGCGGCCGGATTCGGTACCGCGGTGGCATGGGACGTAAGCATGGTGCGCTATCGCGCGGCGATGCTGATGGCGGCGGTATCGTGGCTGTTCGCGCCCCTGGGCCTGCGAGTCGCAGGCCAACTGCCAGCGATGTGGCTGATCCTTGCGTTCGCCACGGTGCTTGTCGTTGTATCGATCAGAATGCTGCGCCAGTCTGTCGCCAATCCGCGTGAGGCGCAGATCGTTCGCGCTGATGTCAATCGTCACCTGGTGCATCGAGATACGGCCACCGGTCGTTTTGAATGGACAGCGGCGGCCTTCGCCGTGATCTCCGCGATTGGCGCCAGCGCCGGTTTCCTCGCCGGCCTGCTGGGGGTTGGCGGCGGTTTTGTGATCGTGCCGGCACTGCGCGCGACCACCGATCTCAGTATGCATTCCGCAATTGCCACCTCGTTGATGGCGATTGCCCTGATCAGCGCAGGCACCGTCACCGCGGCGCTGTTGCAGGGTCACGTGATGCCCTGGCGGGTAGCGTTGCCGTTCGTGGCTGGGGCTTTGGTCGGGATGCTGGCAGGGCGCAGGCTGGCTCCGCATATTGCCGGGCCACGCTTGCAGCAGACTTTTGCGCTGGCAATGCTCGGGGTGGCCGTTGCCCTGGCTTTGCCGTATCTCGGTTCACTCACCTAAACAACACAGCAGGTACTTCCCATGTTGATATTTCGCCAATTGTTCGACCCCACTTCCTCAACCTACACCTACCTGCTGGGCAGTGCTGGGGAGGCCCTTCTCATCGACCCGGTGTTCGAACAATTCCGCCGCGACGCAGCGCTGGTCGATGAGCTTGGCCTGCGCCTGGTAATGACCCTGGAAACCCACGTCCATGCCGACCATATCACCGCTGCATGGCTGCATCGGCAGTACAGTGGCAGCCGTATCGCGCTGGCCGCGGCAGGTAACGCCGAGGGGGCAGATGTACAATTGCAACACGGCGACACGGTTGGTTTTGGCGACCGCCGGCTGCTGGTGCGCGCTACCCCCGGCCACACCGATGGTTGCCTCAGCTACGTGCTGGACGATGAGGCCATGGCATTCACCGGCGACTGCCTGCTGATTCGTGGCAGCGGTCGTACCGATTTCCAGCAGGGCGATGCAGCCACCATGTACCGGTCTGTGCACACCCAGCTGCTCACCTTGCCCGGGGCGTGCCTGCTGTATCCCGGTCACGACTACCGCGGCCTGACGGTCACCAGCGTAGCAGAGGAGCGGCGTTATAATCCGCGCCTGGGGGGTGATATAAGCGAGTCGGATTTCGTCGGCTATATGCAAAACCTGAATCTTCCCCATCCCAGGCAAATTGCCGAGGCGGTGCCGGCCAACCTGCGCTGTGGCAAGCCCGAGGACGGTATCCGGCCTGACCAGCAGCAGGACTGGGCAACCCTGTCATATACCTTTGCGGGCATCTGGGAGATCGAGCCCCAGGCTCTGGAAGAGACCGCAGCTCAGGTCCAGCTCATCGACGTGCGCGAGAACGAGGAGTTTTGCGGCCCGCTTGGCCATATCCGCGGTGCCAAACTGATTCCCCTCGGCGAATTGGGCGCGCGCCTGGCTGAGCTTGACCGCGACCGACCTATTGTCACCGTGTGTCGCTCCGGGGCGCGCTCGGCCCAGGCCACCGTTTTACTGCAAAAGGCCGGGTTTGACCGTGTGGCCAACCTGGCGGGCGGGATGCTGCACTGGCGCGGGAATGGTCACGCGGTGGAGGGCGGCAGTGACTGAGCGCAGAGGTCGGTCGATGCCAGAGCATGCCCGTGGTCATGGTCCTGGCGCGTCCACGGCGGTTGCTGCTTCCCCGCGCCTGCAAAAATCAATACAATCACGCCACTGATAATAAACTGCGCCGAACACCGGATCGCAGTACCCGTACTGAAAGGCAACAGGGGCTATACCCCGGAACCCTATGATTTCCATCAAGCAGCTCACCTACGCGCTGGCGGTTGAGAAAACCCTGCATTTCAAGAAAGCCGCTGAACTGAGCAATATCAGCCAGTCTGCGTTGAGCACCGCGCTCAACGAGCTCGAGAAACAGCTCGGCCTGCAGATTTTCGAGCGGGACAACAAGAAGGTTCTGATTACCCCCGTCGGCAAAGTCGTGCTGGAGCACGCGCGCAAGATTTTGTTACAGGTCGATGAACTGCAGCACCTGGCGGACAGCCAGCGCTCGCCGTTGAGCTTTCCCCTGACCGTCGGCGTGATACCGACAATCTGCCCCTACCTGCTGCCCCGGGTCATGCCGATCCTTCACCAGCGCTACCCGGATACCCAGCTCAACGTGGTCGAGGACCAGTCCCACGAATTGGTGGATATGGTCAAGCGCGGCGAGATCGACACGGCAATTCTGGCCTTGCCCTATCCCTGCGAGGGCCTGCTCAGTATCGAGTTCTGGCAGGAGGATTTCTACTGGATTGCGCTCAAGGGCGACAAGAATACCCGGCGCAAGGAGATCGCCAGCGACGAGCTGAGCCACTGCGACCTGATGCTGCTGAAGGAGGGACATTGCCTCAAGGAGCACGTGCTGGAAGCCTGTAAATTGTCGGAACAGGCGACCAAACAGGGCATCGGCGCGACCAGTCTCAACACGCTGATCGAGATGGTGCTGGGCAGGCTCGGTACCACCCTGATCCCCGAAATGGCACTGGACTCCTTGACCTCGCGCCACCAGGAGCTGGCGGCCGTGCACCTGAATGAGCCCGGCCCGCACCGGCGTATTGCCTATATCATGCGCCCCAATTACACGCGTACCTCCAGCATCGAGGCCCTGATTGCCATTTGTAGGGAAGCGCTGGCCGCGCCCGCTGGTCTTCATAAAAATCGAACGTCAACTTCGAGTTAATGCCATGGACCCTGCTACCTGTCCATGGGTACACTGACAGCGTGTACGGAAATGCAATAATGCAATGTACTCAGGAGGGTAAACCCCATGCTCAGTAAAGCGATAACCTTATCGGCCGCAATCGCGGCATCGATCGGCGTACTGGCGCCGGCCAGTTCCCTGGCAGCTCCCGGTATGGCCAAGTCGGCCCAGGACTGGTGGCCACAGACTCTGAACCTCGGGCCCTTGCGTGCCCACGACCCGCGCTCGAACCCCTACGGCGAGGACTTCGACTACGCCGAGGCTTTCAGCAAGGTCGATATGAAGGCACTGAAGGCTGATATCGAGAAGACCTTGAAGGATTCCCAGGATTGGTGGCCCGCAGACTGGGGTACCTACGGCGGCCTCATGATCCGGATGGCGTGGCACAGTGCCGGCACCTATCGGATACACGACGGTCGCGGCGGAGCGGACGGCGGCCAGCAGCGATTCGAGCCACTCAATAGCTGGCCCGATAATGCCAGCCTTGATAAAGCGCGGCGCCTGCTGTGGCCGGTCAAGCAGAAATATGGCAGCAGCGTATCCTGGGCCGACCTGATGATTCTGGCAGGGAATGTCTCGCTGGAGTCCATGGGCTTCGAAACCCTGGGTTTCGCGGGGGGGCGCGTGGATGACTGGGAAGGCGATATGGTGTACTGGGGTCCAGAGACCGAGATGCTCGCCAACGACAAGCGCTACGACAAAGACGGAAGAATGGAAAAACCCCTCGCCGCTGTGCAGATGGGCCTCATCTATGTGAACCCCGAAGGGCCGAACGGCAACCATGACCCGCTTTCGGCGGCCAAGGACATCCGTGAATCATTCGGCCGCATGGCGATGAACGACGAGGAAATCGTTGCGCTGATTGCCGGCGGCCACACCCTGGGTAAGGCCCACGGCGCTCGCAAGGCCGACTGTCTCGGGCCGGAACCCGCAGCCGCGTCCATCGAGGAACAGGGCTTCGGCTGGAAGAACAAGTGCGGCAGCGGCGTCGGGTCCGATGCCATGACCAGCGGGCTGGAGGGGGCCTGGACGGCGACGCCAACAGCGTGGTCGATGCAGTACCTCGATAACCTGTTCCGTTTCGAGTGGAAGCAGACCAAGTCGCCAGCCGGTGCCACCCAGTGGATTCCCACCGACCCGGCGGCGGCCAATATGGTGCCCGATGCCCACGATCCCAAGAAGCGCCATGCGCCCATCATGTTCACAACCGACCTGGCGTTGAAGGAGGACCCGGGTTTTCGCAAGATCTCCGAGCGCTTTCTGAAAAATCCGAAGGAATTTGATCGGGCGTTTGCAGAGGCGTGGTTCAAGTTGACGCATCGCGACCTGGGTCCGAAGAGTCGCTATCTCGGCAGCGACGTGCCGGCGCAGGATTTCCTCTGGCAGGATCCGATTCCCGCCGCAGACTATAAAGCGATCGATGCCGGCGATGTGGCCAAGCTGAAAAAGCAGATTCTGGCTTCGGGGCTGACCGTGCCCGAACTGGTCAGAACTGCCTGGGCTTCAGCGTCGACTTATCGCGGCTCCGACATGCGGGGCGGTGCCAACGGTGCGCGCATCCAGCTTGCCCCCCAGAACCAGTGGCCAGCCAACAACCCTGACGAGTTGTCCCGGGTGTTGAAAACGCTGACCAAAGTCCAGGGCGACTTCAACAAGTCCCTCGGGGGCGGCAAGCAGGTGTCACTGGCTGACGTGATCGTATTGGGTGGCTCCGCCGCGGTGGAGAAAGCGGCAAAAGATGCCGGCCACAGTGTCGAAGTGCCCTTTACACCAGGGCGCACCGACGCCTCCAAGGAGACGACTGATGTCGCTTCCTTTGCGGTACTGGAGCCGTCCGCTGACGCATTTCGCAACTACTACAGTGATGCCAGTTATGGTTCGCCAACGGAAATGATGGTCGACAAGGCTGACCTGTTGACCCTGACGGTGCCGGAGATGACGGCCCTGGTAGGCGGCATGCGTGTGCTCAATGCCAATTCCGGTGGCTCGAAGCACGGGGTATTCACCGATGAGCCGGGCACCCTGAGCAACGATTTCTTCGTCAACCTGCTCGATATGTCCACCGTGTGGAGCAAGGCCTCCGCGGATACCTACGAGGGAAGGGATCGTGCCAGCAACAAGGTACGTTGGACCGCGACGCCGGTAGACCTCATTTTCGGGTCGAACTCCGAACTGCGTGCAGTGGCCGAAGCCTATGCCGCCAGCGGTGGCGAAGAGCAGTTTATCAAAGATTTCGCTGCGGCCTGGAGCAAGGTAATGACCCTCGATCGCTTTGACCAGGGCTAGCTGACCGCCCCCAGGGCTGCGTGAAAAAATGGCGACGTCTCAACAACGTCGCCATTTTGCGTTTATCCGGGGAGGGTGCCCGTGCACCTGATCGATCAAGGCGTCGAGGTTGGCCAGATGCCCCAGTTCCCCGTCCTTGGAGCCGTTGCCCGGGTGACCGCTATTTCACTATCAAGGTCACGGGCGGCGAGGGGTCGCTCTTGCGGCCCCAGGTGTCGACCGTGAACATGCTCACGTTGTAGGTGTTGGGCGCTAGCTGTGGAATGGAAAAGCTTGTTGCCCTGGGGTCATTGACCGTAAAAACTGCGGGATTGCCGCCACCGGTGGGCGTGGCTACGATTTCGTAGCGCGCAATTTCAGCCGTTGGCAAAGTGGCGCCTGATTGTCTTTCATCCGGAATCGCCCAGTTCAGCTCAGCCACGTTACCGGAGCTCATCTCCAAAACCAGGGGCGACTCCGAACCATCGCCGGCGGGGTCTCCCGAGTCTGCTGTGGAGCCACCACCGGCGCTGCCGATGGTGCCCCCCGTACCCGCAGGACCGGCGGCCAGGTTTTGCTTGATTTCGGCATCCCCCAGAGCCCGATCATAAATCGCCACCAGCTTGATATGGCCGGCAAAGGGACGATTATTGGTCGCCTCGTTGCCGATCGTCAGCAAGTGGTTGGGATACCAGTTACTGTAGGAACCGCTGCGCGCAATTTGGGTAGGCTGCAATACGCCATCAATATACAGGCGTTCGCTATTGCCGTCGTAAGTGTGCACGACATGCATCATCCGGGTGTGCAGGGGACTATTGCCCGTAATCAGGTGGGGCTTGTCAGCACTCTTGCCGCTGTGGCGCAGTCGCACATGGATTTCGTCGGCTTCCTGACCCAGCAGGTAGTTGCGCTGGTAGGGGTCTTTTGCAATCGCTATCAGCCGGGTTGGCCCGCGCTGGTTGACGTTGGAGGGTTGAACCCAGGCCTCGAAGCTGCTGCTATTGCTGGCACGCAGGGCGTTGATTACCTTGTCGGCAGGTCCGCTGGTGCCGACGCGCCCCCCACTCATGATTACGCCATTGCCGGTTTTGCTCCAGCTTACAGCGCCGTAGAGCTTCAGGTTCATCGGGCTTCCGGAGCCGGACTGGTCAGTGGCAATACTGCCTTCACCCTCATTAAAGGGATACAAGGCGACCAGGCCCGATCGTGTGCGAGTCGCGGTGTTGGCCAGGGTGGTGAAAGTGATCACGGCGCTCTCGGAGCTGTTCCCCGCGTCATCGTAGGCCTTGACCGAGTAGCGGTAGCTGGTGTCCGGGCTTGGGGCGACATCGACGTACCGGGTGTCGCTGGTTTCTCCAATGCGGGTGCCGTCGCGGTAGACCCAGTATCCGGCTACGCCGATATCGTCCTGGGCCGCGGTCCACTCCAGCGCAACGCCGGTGGCGGAGCCACTGCTGTTTGCGTACAGGCCCCCGGGCATGGTGGGAGGGCTGGTATCCGCTATCACCGACGAACTCGATCCGGCGCTGTAGTTCTGCTCGATCTCGGACGGTACCAGGGCGCGGTTGTAAACTGCCACCATTTCAATGGTGCCGGCATAGGGGCGATCATTGGTGGCCTCGTTACCGATACTGAAAAAATGATGGGTGTACCAATTGCTGTAAGCGCCACTGCGGCTCACCGTTTTCGATTGCAAAACGCCGTTGATATAGAGCCGCTCCAGGCTGCCGTCATAGGTGTGCACGATGTGGGTGGGTCGGGTGGTGAGTGGCTGGTCGGTGGTGATGAGGTGAGGCTGGTCCTCGTTCTTACCGGTATGGCGCAAGCGGACGTGAACGTTTTTACCCTCCTGTCCCAGCAGGTAATTGCGTTCATAGGGGTTCTTGGCAATAGCGATCAGCCTGCTGGGACCGCCTTGATTGGTGTTGGAGGGCTTGACCCAGGCTTCGAATGTACTGCTGTTGCTGGAGCGAAGTGCGTTGATGATCTTGGTCGCGCTGCTACTGGTGCCAACCCTGCCGCCATTGAGCAGCACGCCGGTGCCGGAACTGTTCCAGCTGACCGCGCCGTAGAGGGTGAGATTCATGGGCTGGTCATAGCCGGAACGGTCGGTCACAGTCTTGCCGGTTCCCTCGTCGAAAGGATAAAACGCGATCAGTCCTGCGGCGGCACGCGCCGGGTCTATCTCGGCATTGGCTACGGTATTGCCCACTGTGAGCAGCAGTAACAGGCTGTAGACAAATCTTCTGGCCAGGCCCCGCCCATTACAATTTGGAGGCAGAAAACGTGGGGCAGAGGGGTGGGAGCGTCCGCTGTTGCGGACACCGGTAAGGCGTCGCATGTAGATCTCCGGAATAATGGGTTTCGGCTTCGTCATATCTGGACTGGCAGCAGCAGCTGCTTATTGGCAGCTGCGATTCTATGCGATGGGCCCTGATGAAGCCAGCCGGCGACGGCCATGAATGGTAGGGCGGGGCAGTCTGGATGGCTACTGGCCGCTCAGGGGCGGGGCCGCCCGGCAGCTTGCTGGATTCTGATCAATACAAACTCGGCGGGTTTCAGGGGCGCGAAGCCGACCTCGATAGTGACGATACCCCCTGCAATGTCCTGGGCGGTGGTGGTTTCCCGGCCGCATTTGACAAAAAAAGCATCGCTCGACCGTTCGCCCTGGAATGCTCCCTGGCGGAACAAGCCCGCCATGAACGTTTCGACCGCGATTCGCAGTTGCGTCCACGTCGGCTCATCGTTGGGTTCGAAAACGCACCATTGAGTACCCCGATCCAGGCACTCCTCTATGTGCAGTGCCAGGCGCCGCACCGGCAGGTACTTCCACTGCGAGCCCAGTTGGTCGGCACCCATCAGGGTGCGTGCCCCCCAGACCACCCTGCCGATCCCTGGCAGGGAGCGCAGGCAATTGACACCCAGCGCATTGAGCTGGTGGTTCTCAGTGCTGGATAGCGCTATGGCCAGGTCAGCGACACCGCTGAGAGTGGCGCTCCTGCCGGCGGGTGCTTTCCACACGCCGCGCTGGCCGTCGGTGCGGGCAATGACGCCAGCCACCGCGCCGCTGGGGGCAAACCGGGTTAATTGGTTGCCCTGCAGCGGGTCCGGTTGCAGGATGCCGGGGAAGTACAGCGCCACGTTGGCAGCGCGAGCCATTCCCCATTCGGTGCCATCCAGGCCGCTGCTACCGAGCAGGTGCGCGGCGCTGGTCCAACTGCCCAGCGGGTCGACGAGGTAAATCGCGCGGCGCTGCTCGCAGTAGCGGGCGGCGGCATTGCGCGTTTGCGAGCTGATGTCAAAGCCCGGGGCCAGTCGCAGCGGAGGGATACAGAGCAAGTTAAAATCGTCGGCTCCCTCCAGCGCCCAGATACCTCTCTCAGCGCCCTGCAGCGACGCCAGGGATAGCTCGTTGTCGGTAATGTCATTGCCATCGTCGCCATCGGCATTGAACGGAGTCGATGAGCCGTTATCGAGCATCATCTCAGCGCCGGCCGCCGGGGCCCCGCTCGCGCCGGGTCGGACGGCAGGTACTGCACCGCTGGTGCGCACCAGCTTTGATTGCTGTCGCAGGATATCGCTCACAAAGCGGGGGCTGTTGCGGTCGGTGGAAAGCCCGGCGAATTGCTCGGCAGCGCCACTGGTGGTGTCGAGGACTGTCAGGTTGAACAGGGAGTTGTCTGTGTCGCTCCAGGCGCCGTGGTCAACCCGCGCGCGCAGCGCATTGCCCCAGCCACCACAATTGGCGGCGACGAGCTTCAAACCGCCGGCAAGCTGCAGGGTTGCCGCCGAGCCGCCGTTTTGCACCCGCACGACCAGGGCATCGCCACCGCCGTTTTGAAAGTACTGCAGCACGGCGTAGCTCATGCTGCTGTGCTCCCAGAGCCCTCCAAATGCTCGCTCGAAGTCGGCAAATGTGCTGATGCGAACGGGCTCATCCTCAGGCCCGCGTCGCGCCCGGCCGATAAAGGCGGTGACCGAGGTATCGAGTGCATCGATACCGCGAAGCCTGCTGCTGAACGGCTTGATCTGGACCCGGGGGAGGGTGAAGGTCTTGATGAATGTTGGCACCTGTACCTCCTTAAGGCCTGACCCGTTGGTGGGCGGTGACATCCTGGGTCGCCAGGGTGACCGGTCACTGCTGGTTAGGGGGCCGCGGGGCTCCGGGGCGTGGCGCAAGATACCGGTTTGGTACGCCGGGGCCGGGGCGGCAGGTAGCAATTCGCTAGAAACTGTAACCGATTTCAGCGCCATACCAGAAGTCTGATTGGCCATCGCTCTCTTCACCGCCGGCGCTGATATTGAAATGTATAGCCTGGGTAAAGTTGGCGGCCAGGCCGAGGTTCCAGCGCCAGCTGTCGTCGTTTTCGATCTGGTAGCCGGGCAGGGTAGCCATATTGCCCTCAACCGACACCATGCCAATACGCGGGTCGTTGGCGTCGGTGCTGCCCTCCTTGCGATAGACGGCATCGCCGTAGAGCTCGCAGTCGCAAAAGCCGAGGTCGAGACTGGCGAAGCCGCCGATGCTCACGACGCTGGAGCTGACGTCCTGGTCATCGACATTCAGTGCAGTGACATTGCTGCCATCTTCGCGGTAGCCATCGACGTCTACCCGCAGGTATTCATAGCCTACCTGGGGGCCGAGTCGGTACGATCGGTCACTGGCGAATACATTGTAACCGGCATTAACCATAGCACCCATGCTCTGGCCATCGGTGTTTGCGGTTTCGGTGCGCCGATTGACCGGGCCCAGGCTGAAGCTGCGGCTCAGCTTGTCGTAATCCAGGCTGGCATAGCTGAGCAGGCCCTCGGCAAACCACCGATCACCCCTGAAACCGCCGAGCAGCGAGAAGCCGAGGCTTTCCATCTCGTAGTTGGAAGCGCTGCTGTCAAAGTCCAGTTCGTTGTCGGCGCGGCTTACCAGACCGCCCAGGTAAAAGGCGTCGCTGAAGCGGTAATTGAAGCCAACGGCGTATTGGTCAGTATCATTGTTGCCGGTGTCGTTGTACTCGGTATCGCGCTCGTTTTCACTGACGTTGTAGCCTCCCCAGAGGGTGAAGTTGCCGACGTCGGTGCGATTATTCCAGCGGTTGGACCGCATCACCGGCGCGGCGGAGCGCCACTGGGCCTGCATATCGTCGATGCCCATATAGGGTAACAGTGAAATCTCGCCGGGTGCCTTGAGCACCGACAGCATGTAGTCGGCGGTAATCGTCTGGCCGATGGTCGTGGGGTGGAGCGGATCGTTGAACATGAACTGGTCCGGATCCGGGCTGCTGCCGTCGATCTTGGCGGCGGTATTGCCGCCGGCGCAACTCGGGGCGTCGCTGGCAAAGCAGGCGCGACTGAAGGCATCGCTGGTCAGTGGTATGCCGTAGGCAGTCGGGTCGGCAGCGATCTCCCCCAGCATCGAGTAGGCGTCAAAAATCAATACCTTGGCCGCGCCGAGTTGCTCGTTGATCTGGCGGTTGACGCTACCGGAGAGGCTGCTCGCAAGATCAGAAAAGCCGACGCCAGCGGGCGCCAGGCCGAAGTTTGGAACGTTGGCAATAACCACGTATTTAGCCCCGCGCTGCTGCAGCGCCTGTGCCGCACTGACCATATTGCCGGCGACTACCGCTGCCTGCGCATCGTTGAGAACAAGTAAATCGCCAATGTCGTTGCCGCCGCCGTCCAGCAGGTAGAGGGCGTTGGTGTCGAGATCCTGTCCCGCCCGGCGCAAATTGTAGAACAGGGAGTTGAAGGTATTGTCGCGACCATCGGGCGGCTGGCCAATCGAGTAGGCCTGGGTGTAGGTGGTCTCGGCGGTGATGGAATCCAGGGTGTCGATAGAGCGGTTACTGCCCACCGCGTAGTTGGTCCCGCCGAAGCGCGAGGCGCTGGGTACCGCAAGGCCCAGGCCGCTGGCCACCAGGTCGGGGGATACCGGGCCGAATTCAGAGGTCTGGTAGTCCGGCCCAACCCGGTTGGTGAAGCGTACGCCGAACTGCCCGGTATCGAAGAGGCTGTCGCCAAAGCTGTACATTCCGGTGTAGGCTGATCCACCCGATGCCCCGGCGCCGACAGAGGCAAGGCCCAGGCTGATGGCGCTGGCGAGTATTTTCTTTTGCATGATAACCCCTGATTTTTCAAGTCTTTTGGTTTGTATTTTCGCCATACTATAGGGTAACGGGGCTGTCGATGCCACCGCTAAACGGAGGCAGGAACGATTCGCGGCTCGTGGGCTGTAGCCAACAAAACCATATCGTTTATCATGTGCCCTATACCAATAATAAGGAGCTTTAAATGACTGGAATCCGCAGCAAGGTTGCGTTCGATAGTAATGGGGTACAGCTGGCGGGGTTGCTGCAAAGTCCCCAGTATAATACCCGTGGCTATGCGATATTCGCCCACTGTTTTACCTGCGGCAAGGATGCGATTGCGGCAGCGCGTATTTCTCGCCAGCTGGTCGAGCTGGGGTTTGCGGTGTTGCGTTTCGACTTCACCGGCCTTGGCAACAGCGACGGCGACTTTGCCAATGCCAACTTCTCTTCCAATGTTGAGGACCTGGTGGCGGCTGCGGACTTCCTGCGCCGGCACTACCAGGCTCCGCTGTTACTGGTGGGACACAGCCTGGGCGGTCGTGCGGTATTGTCTGCGGCCCATCAAATGGATGAGGTGCAGGCGGTGGTTACCATCGGGGCGCCGGCGGACGCGTCACATATCACCCGCCAGTTTGCCTCTCACATCGACGACATCGAGGCTCTGGGGGAAGTTGAGGTGGAGCTCGCGGGGCGCTCTTTCACTATCAAGCGGCAGTTTCTCGACGATCTGGCAAAGGAGCAGGATGATATCGAGCAGCTGCGCAAGCCCCTGCTGATATTGCATTCACCCATGGATGAGGTGGTGTCCATCGCCCAGGCCGAGGCCATTTACCGGCGCGCCAAACATCCCAAGAGTTTCGTCAGCCTCGACAACGCCGATCACCTGCTGACTGACAAGTCCGATGCTGCCTATGCTGCACGGGTGATTGCCGCCTGGTCGGAAAAATACCTCCCCGCGCGCAAGCTGCTGGTTAACGGTGAAAGCGAAGTGCCCCAGGGTGAGCTTGAGGTGGCCGAGTACAACCGCCGCTTCACTCGCGTGTTGAGCACTGACCATCACCACTGGTATGCGGATGAGCCGGTTGCCATGGGGGGCGATAACCTAGGCCCCGACCCCTACGAGCACCTGTTGGCGGCGCTGGGTGCCTGCACGTCCATGACCCTGCGAATGTACGCCAATCGCAAGAAGATTCCCCTGGACGACGTCAGCGTCAGCCTGCGACATTCGCGCCAGCACGGTGCCGATTGTGAGCACTGCGACCAGGACAACGCCCGGGTCGAGTTACTGGAACGGGAATTAGTGCTGAAGGGCGATTTGACGCCAGAGCAGCGCGAGCGCCTGGTTGAAATTGCCGACAAGTGCCCGGTGCATAAGACGTTGCTTGGCAACATTGTCATTGTGACCCGACAGGCGGGTGCCGGCGGCACTTGATGCCGTTCGCCCGGCCGCGACGGCCAGGGCCTCGGGCGGTAAATCACTATTCCCCGGAGCTGTGGTCGATAGACGGGTGCAGGCTAACCATTGAATGCCTCTGCCAAAACCGGCAGAACCTCGGGCTGGCTGATGGCCATGATCATGGTCTTGACCTTACCCGATGCTTTCCAGGCCTGGGCACGATCAGCAATCTGCTGTTGGGTCCCCACCAGGGATATCTCGTCGATGAATTCGTCCGGTACCGCAGCCGCGGCCTCGTCCTTTTTGCCGCTCAGGTACAGGTCCTGGATCCTGGTCGCGGCCTCACCATAACCGAGCTTCCTGGCATAGTCAGTGTAGAAATTCTTGTCCCGCGCGCCCATGCCGCCGACGTAGAGCGCCAGCATCCGGCGAGTGCCCTCGCGACAGTGGGCAATGTCACTGCCCATCGACACCAGCACAAAGGGGGCAATATCGAAGTGGTCGAAGGACTTGCCGTTGCCGGCATTGGCCAGACCCTGTTCCAGTGAGGGAATAATCGTGCCCAGTTTTTCCGGGCTGGCAAAGGCCGGTATCGCGCCGTCTGCAACTTCGGCGCTGGCGCGATAACCCGCGGGTGTGAAAGATGCCGTGTAAATGGGGATGCCGGTATCCGCCGCCAGGATGCTCTTCAGGGGCTTGCCCAAACCAGTAGCCCCCGGACCACGGTAGGGTAACTGGTAACATTCCCCCTCGAAGCTGACCGGGCCCTCTCTGGCCATGATTGCCCTGACGATCTTGATGTACTCCTTGATGCGGGTGACCGGCTTGGTATAGGGCTGGCCATGCCAACCCTCGACAACCTGGGGTCCGGATGCCCCGAGACCGAGAATGAAGCGACCGCCGGACAACTGCGATAGTGACATCGCGGTCATGGCACAATTGGCCGGGGTGCGCGCGGGCACCTGCATGATGGCCGTGCCGACCCTGATGTTTTCCGTCCGGCTGAGGATGTAGCTGGCAGATGTTACGGCATCGCTGCCATAGGCCTCGGCTACCCAGACTGAGTCGAAGCCGGTGGCTTCGGCCCGCTTGATCAGGTCGAACGGAATGTGTATGTTGCGGCCGGAATACCCCAGCAACAGCCCCAGTTTCATGTCATGCGCTCCCTATGAAGTTCTCTCCGGGATCTCGGCGTACCGCAGCTTACAACACGCTGTAACGACTGACAAAGCGGTGCCATAACCAGCAACTTGAGGCGGGGCGAGCGAGGTGTGCTGGCCGACGCGAGTGCCGAAGGGAAAAGGTGTACCGTGTACTTATATCTCATTAAATTATAAAAACGCCTGCTAAGCGCTAAATAGTCTAATAAACCTTTTTCGGCGCCGCATTCCCGGTGTTAACGTCTTCCGCAGGGGCTGGTTTGACGGAATCGCGAGCCTGAAGCGAGAATAGGGTTCGGTTACGCCAGGCGCGTTGTTGGCGGCCCAAAAGCAGCTACCTTTCCCTGAATCAAGGTCCGGCATGGAAAAACCCGCGAAAACAATGAGAGTTGTCATCGGCATTTGGCTTGCATTTTTGTATGCCATCTGCATCTCTGGCGTTGTGGTATCGCTGACCTTGTTCCAGTTGCAGCATAAAATACTGGCCACACCGGAACGTCCGCCGCAGCCGGCGGACACCATGGTATTCCATCAATGCAGTCTGGACGGCCTGGAGGTTGCGGACATCGGTAAGGGTGGCACCCATAGCCTCGCCTGCGTGCCGGTTAAGACCTCACTCAACCAGGGTTTTCAATCGCCAGCCAAGGTGCTGGAAATACTCGAAAAGCAGGAAAAAAGCGTCAACGACCTGAAACGAGAATCGCGGGAAAAACAGGAGAAGCTCGAAAGCCTGCGCTCGTCGGTCCTGTACAACGAGATCGACAGCGACTTGCGGGACAGTTTTCTTGGCATCTTCGATAAGCAAAAGCAGCATGACTCCCTGCTGGTCGAGCGCGAGAAATTGCGCATGGAACTCAAGCAAGCCATCGACCCGAAAAGTCAGGAGGACATCAAGCTTTCGTTCGACGAAAAGCAAACGAAAATCGACCAAATCATGGTCGAGATCACGATCGGTAACAAGCTCATCGACGGGCAGATCGCAAGCCTTGCAAGCGAGCCCCGGGTGACAAATCTTTTGAACCTGAAAGGCGTTGAAAACACCAGCGAGTTGGGCATGGAGGCGGGGCTGGCGGCGAATGGATCGGCTGCGATAGGGGATTTCCCCGTGCAAGCCCGCATGGGGGCACCCGTTGAACCTAGCCTGGAGGCCGCCAGCAACGCTGGGCAAATGGTCGACTTGAGGGGGATCCTGGAGGGTTACCTGAAAACCGAGATGGCGCTGAAGCGGGAGATCCGCAAGATAGACAATGAAATCGTGTTTTTCATGGACCAGTCGGCGCACCTGGTGGACATCAAGACCGATATCGCCTTCTACAAAAAGTTCTTCCCAGGCATGGAAAGTCTTGGGCTGGAAGACGATGCACCTTTCTGGGCCGCGCCTTTCAATCTGCTGACCCTGATCCTGATACTGTCGATGGGTGCACTCGGCAGCCTCATCTTTCTGACCAACGACTACCTTGAGCGCGCTAAGGCCGAAGATAAATTCAGCATGTATATTTTTCGGCCGCTGCTGGGGATGGCGCTGGCATTCTCTATTTTTGTCATGTTTAAATCGGGCCAGTCTTTACTGGGCATCGACCCCGGGCAGCGCCAGTCGCCGTTTTTCGTTGCCTTTATCGGCTTGATTTCCGGAATGCTGGCGGAAAAAGCGTATCGCCGCATTACCACCCAGGGCGAAAAACTGTTTGCGATCGAGGAGCCGGCACCGGTGACGCCGGGCACAGGCTCCAAATCGTAGGTGCTACAGGCTAGAGGGGAAGTGCAATGAGAAAGCTTTGCTTTTGTGCGATATTGCTGGTGATGGGCGGGCAGGCCCTGGCCGAATGCTATCTCGACGGCAAACCCTATCGCACCGGCGAGGTTGTCGACGGCAAGCGTTGCGGAGCCGATGGCTACTGGTATCCTGAATAACGAAATTACAAAGGGGCGGGCCTTGAAGAAGCGAATCATAATCTGTTGCGATGGAACCTGGAACGAACCCGAGAAGCTGTCGGAAGAGCGCATCGTTCCCACCAATGTCTTGCTCATGGTTCGCGCCATCAGGCCCCACGCGGGGGACAAGGTCGACCAGGTGGTCTTTTACGAAACCGGACTCGGCACCGGCGCCCTGGGGAAATTCAATCGCGTGATGGCGGGTGTCAGTGGCCTCGGGATCTCCGGGCACATCCAGTCCTGTTATCGCTTCCTGGCAAATAATTACAAGCCGGGTGACGAAATATTCCTGTTCGGGTTCAGCCGCGGCGCCTATACCGCGCGTTCCCTGGTGGGCATGATAGGTGCCGTCGGCCTGCTTGAAAAAGCGGACATGGAGTTTCTGCCGGAGGCTTACCATTACTACCGCACCGAGCCATCCAAGCGCCGCGGCTCGAGAAACTACAGCCTGATTGAGCGCATCAGAGGCGAGAAGCCACCGATCAAATTTATCGGGGTGTGGGATACGGTGGGGGCGCTGGGGGCGCCGACGCCGTTATTGCGCAAGCTTTCCGGTAAGTTCTGGACCGGGTTTCACGATACCGAACTGAGCGACATCGTGGAGAATGCGGTTCACGCGGTTGCCATCGATGAGCGGCGCGGACCTTTCCGCCCGTCACTGTGGACCGCCGCCAACAAGCAGACGAAAATTGAGCAGGTGTGGTTCTGCGGCGTGCACTCGAACGTGGGAGGCGGCTATCCCGATGCCGGCCTGTCAGACGTGGCGCTGGACTGGATGCTGGACAGGGCGACCGAGTGCGGCCTGTGTATCGATGAACAGTGTCGCAAAGACAAGATAAAGCCCGACGCCCTGGGCCATATGGAAGATTCCTACTCAGCGGGGTACCGGTTTTTGGAGTTATTCAGGGTTAAACCCTACCTGAGGCCCCTGGGTCTGCCGGATACGGTCAATGAAAAGATTCACTACAGCGTGCTGGAGCGCCTGCGCCATCGTACCGACTATCGCCCGCCCAACCTGGTTGACGGCGGCACGCCATTGGCAGAGCTGATGGATAGGGGTCAACAGCGCAGCCTCCAGGTCAACGGCGTTGATATCCCCGTGTTACAGCCCGATACCGACGAACCGGTCACACCCTAAAACGTCGTTTGCTGACACGGCACGGCTGGCGGGCAGCTGATTTTCCCAAGCTGCCCGCCGAACAGGTCGGGGCAATTGCCTGGGGGCAGTGATTCTCGCTTCACCGGCACCGTCACTTGTGCACACACTTCGACGCGCAAATAGACGAGGATTTCGTGCTAATCTTTGGCTCACGGTTCGTCGTGTATGCTGTCTAACAGTGGGCTGTAGTGACAACCACTTCGCCTGAACGCCATGCGGGCCGTTGTGCCGATATTGGGGACGGGGATAAGGGGCCAGGATGATTAACCTGAACTTGAAACGCCTGCGCGAAAGTCGCGAGGGGGTGTGGTTCTTCGTCGATATGGTGATGCTGCTGCTACTCATCGCCAACCTGTTGTTGCTGATTGTTGATGCCCTTTATTCCACCGATGCCGTGCGCCAGTGGGTTGCCGGATTTGCCCCTGGCCTGGTGGAATCCTATGCGCCGGTTCACAATAATTTTTTACTGATCGACCTGTGTTTCGTTGCGGTATTTCTCAGTGAGTTTTTGCTGAGATGGGCCATCGCGGTAAAGCACAAAACCTACCTGCGCTGGTTCTTTTACCCCTTCATTCACTGGTATGACCTGGTCGGTTGCATCCCCCTGGGCGCAGCCCGGGTGTTCCGCTTCCTGCGCGTATTCTCCATTATTTATCGGTTGCACAAGTACGGCATCATCGATGTTCGCCAGTGGGCACCTTATCGCTTCATCATGTTTTACTACGAAGTGCTGCTGGAGGAGCTCACCGATCGCGTAATCGTGAAAGCGCTGAGCGATGTGCAGGATGAGCTGGAGGGAAATTCTCGGATTATGGACGACATCATGCAGCGCGTCGTTTACACCCGCAAGGAGACTCTTGCGAGTTGGGTATCCCAATCGTTGGCCCATGTCGGCAATTCCATAGAGCGCAATAAGGATGGCATCGTTACCCAGCATCTGGTCGATAGCGTTTCAGAGGCAATGAGCAGGAATGATGAGGTTGCCCGGTTGCGGGCCATGCCAATCGTTGGCAAGCATCTGGAGAAGCGACTTGAGCGCAGTGTCGCGGATATTGTGGTGAGTACCATCGTCAACCTGCTCAACGATATGGATACCGAAAAGTTGCTGCATGCGGTGGAGAAAAATGAGTTGCACGCCGCCCAGCACGGCGCGCCGGTGCAGGAGCAGCCGGTCAACACCGAAATGCTGGGCATGATTGACGACGCCATCGAGGTTATCAAGGAACACGTCAACCAGAAAAAGTGGAAGCTGGCGCTTGACGAGCGATACACCGAAACGGTGGAGATGCCGCGTCCTTCGCCGGTGGAGCAGTAGGCCGGCTAGCTGATTTCGAGGCTTCGGTACAGGATAAAAACGATGGTGTCTCTAAGCTTCGCGATCTCTTTGGCATCTTTAACCGACGGCCAGAATGCGTTATGCCCCACGTGCTCGATGGTATGAACCAGGGCTTCGTAAACCGCGGTGTCCAATTGCAACCCGCTACGCTCGCCGGCAGACTGCAGAATGGCGGTCCCTTTGGCGATATTGCGGTCGCGATGAAGGGAAGACGGCGACTCCGGGTCGTGAATCTCGCGATAGATCGAACCGGCCAATTTGCCTATCTTGAGCCCCCAGTCGAAGTAGGCGTCCAGACTTTTGTCGATTACCTCGCGAAGTGATTGGCTGCCGGCAGTTCGCCGCTCGACGTCCTCTATCAGCATCAGGTTGGCGCGCTCGACCACGACATTGATGACATCGTATTTGTCTTTGAAATGCCGATAAAAGGTCGGCCGGGAAATACCCGCTTCGGCCAGCAGCAATTCAACGGAAAAGTCGCGATACCCGGTATCGGCATACACGTAACGCGTCGCCGCAATAATGGTCTCCGGAATACTTTCTCCAGCACTTTTAGGTTTGGCTGGCCGACCGCGTTTGCGCTTGACCGGGGGATGGCGATCTTCGACGGGCTTCAACACGGGTTTCGGCATAAAGAACCACTGGGGTGTAATTTAACAAAGAATCATGGTAACAGATATTTCAGGAATCCGTCAGCTGGGCACCAGCGAGCACCAGCTCCTGGTTACTGCCAGCCCTGCCTGGGCGTTTTACCGCTCTCCAACAACGATAATCGTCCAGCTTTGCAAACAGCTGCCAGCGCTCAATTGTCGGTGGTCTTTATCTGCCCACCACGCTGTTTGGCCCGCTCTTCCAGGATCACGGATATCGCTTCGAGCACCACCATGAGCGACGTCACCAGTACCACGGCATTGATGAACATCAGCAGGTAATTGCCCTCGCTGAGGAATTTCAGGAAGATAATGCCCGCCGCCAGCACCGCCATGCACAGCACGAAAACCATCGGAATCAGCGTCACCGAGGCGGGGCGTCGGCTCTTTATCAGCATCACCGAGATGACCAACAGGGTCATACCCGCGAGGATCTGGTTGGTAGAGCCGAACAGCGGCCAGATGATCATGCCGCCGGTGCCCTCTCTGCCGCCCGCACCAAATGCCAACACCAGACAACAGCCCACCGCAATTGCGGTGGCGACAATGCCGTTGGTGATCCACTTGATGTTATAGATCTCGCCCCATTCCTGGATGATATAGCGTTGCAGCCGCACGCCGGAATCCATAGTGGTGCCCGCGAATAAAACTACCATGGTGGCCAGCAGCGTCGAGGCGATGCCGGCTGAAAGGCCCCAGCCGTTTTCGATAAGATTGGCGCCGCCGGTGATGAAGGCGCTCACTGCACCGTCGCCGAAATGGGCGTAGGTTTCGTGCCATGCTTCCGGTGTTGCCGCCAGGGCCACGCCACTCACCGCAATCAAGGTAATCAGTGCCAGCGAACCTTCGCCGAGGGCAGCGAGGTAGCCCACAAAGCGCGCGTCAGTTTCCTTGTTGAGCTGCTTCGAGGTGGTGCCGGATGCGACGATGCCGTGAAAGCCCGACACCGCGCCGCAGGCGATGGTGACAAACAGCAGCGGCACCATCGACGGTGTGCCCTCTGCCATCTGGTTGTTGAATGCGGGAGCTGTCATTTCAGGCCCGGCAATTAAAACCGCGCCGTACAGCAACAACAGGCCGACCGCCAACTGCATGCCGTTGATAAAGTCCCTCGGCTGCAGTAATGCCCACACCGGCAACATCGAGGCAATCGCCGCGTAGGCGAACAGAATAATGATCCAGGTGGCGGGGATGCCCAGACCGGGTAATCCGGCGGGTAAGCTGAGGGGCATTTCGCTGCCGATGTAGATGGACAGGTAGAGTATCGCGACGCCGATGGCGGTGAGTATCCCCAGTTTCATCAGGTTGCGGTGCAACAATTGCCCGATAACCAGTGCCACGGCGATTGCCGCCCAGGCCGGGAATACCGAGCCCGGGGTGTTGACGAAGGCATTGGCAATAATGACCCCGAACACCGAATTCACCATCAGCAACACCAGGAACACCACCACCATATAAAGGGATCGCGTACGCTTGCCGATGACATTCTCCGACAGTGCACCGATGGACTTGCCCTTGTTGCGGTTGCTAGCCCACAGGGCGCCCATGTCGTGCACCCCGGCAAAAAACACGCTGCCTACCACTACCCAGAGAATAGCCGGCACCCAGCCCCAATAGACCGCGATAGCCGGGCCCACAATAGGTGCCGCCCCCGCCACCGAGGTAAAGTGGTGTCCCCACAGGACATACTTGTTGGTCGGGACATAATCTACCCCGTCCTCGAGTTCGTGGGCAGGTGTGACGAAATCCGGGTCCAACTTGTAAATGTGCACCGCGATGTAGCGCGAATAGATAAACCAGCCGAAACACAGCCCGGCCACACCGAGCAGCAAGATAGCAATTGAGCTCATCGCGACAGACCCTCTTCCTTTATAGTTGTTAGTTAGTCAGCAGAATAGATGTTAGTTAGTCAGCAGAGCGACGGTTATTCCTGATTCCCTGGCTTGTGCGGGGAGCGGGACGCCGGTGAGGATATCCCCATTCCCCTAGGGCAACTCTGATCATAACGGCAATTCGACTTCGAGGCCAGACCATTGGGCGGGTCGCGCAAAGTCGCGTTAGCGGCTTTTTCGCTTCAGTCACTGGACTTTACCCAGGTTGGGTTTTATTCTCTGGCGAGCTTGGACAACACCTGTGATTTCCCTGATGGAGGAGTCCGCCAAAGGGCGGGTACATGATATGAAGAAGCTGATTTGCGTTTTCCTGGCGTTTTTCCTCGTCGCTTGCGCTGGCACCGGCGGTAGTGATGGGCCCGCCAAGCCCAGCAAGAAGATGCTCAAGGGCACCTGGGAAGTGACCGACATTCGCTTCGTGGGCGAGGCGGGCTTGTATAAGGCAAACCTTTTCGAGATTGCCGACTCGAGCTGCTTCAAGGGTAGCGATTGGATTTTCATACCGAATAACGGCAAGGGGCGAATATCCCTCGATGTCGCCTCGTCGCTATGCTCACCGTCGATCAACTATATTCACTGGTCGTTTTACGAGCCGGGAGACGGCAGCACCAAGTTCCAGTTGAAGCACGCCGATGCCAAGGGCAACCCAACGGATCCCTCGGGGCGGGGTTACCGGGCCAATATCGATCAGTTGAATGGGCCTATGATGGTGATGCGGGTGGCTTCCAGCTACCAGGGTAATGCTTTCGATGTGCTGATGACCTTTAACAAGGTGTCCGATTCCATTGCAATGTGACGTAACCGACGAACCATTAACCAGCAAAAGTAGATAACCTTATGAAGACCATGAAGAAATCCTTAGTTGCCGTTTCCCTTTGCGCAGTCCTGGCCGCCACTGCGGGTTGCACCGCGATGCAAAACACCAACAAGACCCAGCGCGGTGCAGGTGGCGGAGCTGCCGCCGGTGCGTTGCTGGGGCAGTTGATTGGCGGCAATACCAAGGCCACGATGATCGGTGCGGCGATAGGCGGTGTTGCCGGTGGCATCATCGGCAACAACATGGATAAGCAGGCAGATGCCATCCAGGAAGCCGTGCCCGGTGCCGAGGTGAAGCGGGTGGGTGAGAGCATACAGATCATCTTCGATGAAAACAGCGGTGTTAACTTCGCCCTCAATAGCTCGAGCCTGACTCCGCAAGCCAAGGCAAACCTCGACCAGGTTGCCGAGGTATTCCGGGAGTTTCCCGATACCAACCTGCTGCTTGAAGGCCACACCGACAGCTCGGGTGATGCGAATTACAACATGACGTTGTCGCAACAGCGCGCCCAGTCGGTGGCCAATTACCTGAAGACAAAGGGTGTTGGCGCTGGTCGATTCACGGTGCAGGCCTTCGGCGAGACCACGCCACGTTTCGACAACTCGACCCCTGAGGGGCGAGCCAAGAACCGACGAGTCGAGGTGGTCGTTGCGGCCAACGAGGAAATGATCAACGACGCCAAGGCCCAGGCGCGCTAGCGGCGGGTCCAGCTTCAACCTTCAAATCAAGGGCCGGGCCTGACTCCCGGCTTTTTTATGCCCGCGGATCCCGTCAGTTGAGAAACCATTGGCTGCTGCGAAGGTGCAGGGGACCGAGGCGAATTAGTCACCCACTGCAGTGACAATAAACTCGATAACTAATTATAATGATCGGTTTTCCACGAATCGGTTGCTGGAGTCAGCATGGACAACTTTGCCCCCCTCAAGCAAAAAGTGCAATTGCTAGGGCGTTTTCTCGGTGATGGTATCAAAGTCGCCCATGGTGAGCCCTTGTTCGAAAAGGTTGAGCTGATTCGCCAGCTATCCAAATCAGCCCGCTATGGCAACGAGTCTGATCGCCAGCGTTTGAGCCGGGTGCTGCACAGTCTCACCGATGATGAACTGGTGCCGGTAGCGCGGGCTTTCAGCCACTTCCTGCATCTTTCCAATACCGCGGAGCAACTGGAAACGACCCAGAACAGCGACGCCTTGCCGGGCCATGATCTCGACATGGTGTACATGCGGCTCAAATCGCAGCACCTGGATGACGAGGCCATTGTCGCGGCCATCTCTGCTCTCAAGATAGAGCTGGTGTTAACCGCCCACCCGACAGAGGTCGCCCGGCGCACGATTATACACAAGCACATCCAGATCAGCCGTTGCCTGCGGGAACTCGATCACTCGCTGCTGTCGGCTGAAGAGCGGCGAGCGCTGAAGCAACGCCTGCGCCGCTTGATCGCACAGATATGGCATACCCCTGAAATACGCGACGAGCGTCCGTCTCCGGTGGACGAGGCGAAGTGGGGATTCGCGGTGATCGAAAACTCCCTGTGGCAGGCTGTACCCGAATTGCTGCGGGCACTGGATGCGTCCCAGCGACGCCATCTGGGGCGCGGGCTACCGATTACGGCGAGCCCGGTGCGCTTTGTCTCGTGGATGGGTGGCGACCGCGACGGCAATCCCAATGTGACCGCCAAAGTCAGTGCCGAGGTCTTCCTGCTGGCACGCTGGAAGGCCGCGGATTTATATTTGAAAGACGTGCGGGATTTGCTCCAGGAGCTGTCGATGACCTCCGCCACCGCCGACTTCATGGCGCTTGCCGGTGAGGCCCGGGAGCCCTATCGGGCGGTGTTGCACCAACTCGAGCTGCGTCTGCAACATACGATGGCAACCCTGGTCGACCGCATAAACGGCAGGCCGGATTCGCATCACGATATTGTCGAATCGGTGGGGGATATCTGGGACCCTGTCTACGCCTGCTACCAGTCGTTGCACGGCATGGGTATGGGCATTATCGCCGATGGCAACTTGTTGAATTTTCTGCGCCGCCTGCGCTGCTTCGGCAGCCACCTGGTGCGCCTGGATATACGCCAGGAGAGCGCGCGCCATACCGAAGTGCTATCGGAACTCACCCGCTATCTGGAACTGGGTGATTATGCCGAGTGGGACGAGTTGCAGCGCCAGGCTTTCCTGCTCTCCGAGCTGGCGGGTAAACGGCCGCTGCTGCCCCGCTACTGGGAGCCGTCAGACGCTGTGCGCGAGGTACTGGATACCTGCGAGGTTATCGCCGCACAGCCGCGGGAGGCGCTGGGCGCCTACGTCATCTCGATGGCGCGCCAGCCCTCCGATGTGCTGGTGGTCAAGCTGCTGTTGCGTGAGTGTGGCTGTCGCTTCAATATGCCGGTGGCGCCACTGTTCGAGACCCTGGACGACCTCAATAACGCCGGATCCACTGTCAAGCGACTGTTGGGTATACCTGTCTATCGCGAGCTCGCCGAAGGCCGCCAGATGGTCATGATCGGCTACTCGGATTCCTCCAAGGACGCCGGCGTGATGGCCGCGTCCTGGGCGCAGTACAAGGCCCAGGAGCAGTTGATCGATATTTGTGCGGAGCAGGGCATCGACCTGACCCTGTTCCATGGCCGTGGCGGCACCATTGGCCGCGGCGGCGCCCCGGCCCATGCCGCGCTGTTGTCGCAGCCGCCGGGCTCCCTGCAGAGCGGGCTTCGGGTTACCGAGCAGGGCGAAATGATAAGGGTCAAGCTGGGCTTGCCCGGTGTTGCCCTGAATACGCTCAAGCTCTACACCAGTGCAGTAGTGGACGCCAACCTCAATCCGCCGCCGCGACCCGAGCCGGCCTGGCGCCAGCGGATGGAGCAGCTGGCCGCAGATTCCGCCGCGGAATACCGGCGGATCGTGCGCGAAACCCCCGAGTTTATCGACTATTTTCGCCAGGCCACCCCCGAAAGCGAACTGGGCAAGTTGCCGCTGGGCTCGCGGCCGGCAAAGCGCAACCCCAAGGGCGGCATCGAAAGCCTGCGGGCAATACCCTGGCAGTTCGCGTGGATGCAGAATCGGCTGATGCTGCCCGCCTGGCTCGGCGCCGGACTGGCCCTGCGCAAGGCGATCGACAGCGGCGCCAAGGAAGAACTCGAGACCATGTGCGAGGCCTGGCCGTTTTTCTCGACTCGCATTGGCATGCTCGAAATGGTTTACAGCAAGGCGGACCTCTATCTCGCAGAGTACTATGACCGGCAACTGGTCGAGCAACGGCTGTGGCCGCTGGGGGAGCAGTTGCGCGGCGCATTGCGCGAGGATATCGCCGCGGTGCTGGACATCGCCAACGAGGATCACCTGATGCAGGATCTGCCCTGGGCCAAACAGGCAGTAGAACTGCGCAATGTCTATACCGACCCGCTGAATATTCTGCAGACCGAGTTACTGACCAGGGATCGGGCCGGCGGCGGCCAGCAGGTCAAGCAGGCGCTGATGATCGCAGTGGGTGGCATTGCCGCCGGAATGCGCAACACGGGTTGAGATGTTTCCGGGGCACCGCCTATTAGCTAAAAATCGCCGTCTGGTAGCTGGTTGCTAGCAGCAGCCCGTCGCGCCGAAACAGGCGCACCTCCTGGTTGAGCAGCCCGTGCCGAATTACCGCACTGTCGCTGGCGATGACCACGTAGTCTGTGCCAACCGCCGCTATCTCATCGGCCGATGCGTATATATGCGTCGACAGGGACAGTGTGTAACCGAATAAAAGCTGATCGGTCACGAAGAACGTGCGCGGCATCGGGGTATCGGCCAGGGCGACGATAGCGCGGGAGTCCAGGGGGCGCCCGTCTGCCTCCCGGGCATAGGCGAGGGTCATGGGCGTCGGGTTTTTACTGAATGGTTGGCCCTTGGCGAGGTGCTGCTCAAACTGGGCGAACCAACGCGGCGTCATATCTGATGCCTCCAGCGCCATGCATTCTTCGATCGGTTTGATTGGTGCCATGGGAACGGCATATTCAAGCCTGGAATCAGTCCGCTCCCCCGCGATGATTTCTGTGGTGGCAAGGGTTCGACCATTTCTCGGTGCGTTCTGGATCGACACCTGGTAAAAGTCGATCAACTGACCCTGCTGGTGACGGCGAACCTTCAGGTAAAGCTGCTCTGATTTCAGGGCAGCGATAAACTGGATTTGCTGGGTAAGCACCTCACCCCTGAACTCGGGGTGCTGGCAGGCGGCGTTGAGGGCAAGGGCGGCCAACCAGCCGCCAAATGAAGCCTTGTAGTTCCAGTATGCGGGGTCGTTGTTGGCGCAATACACGCCGTCCGCAACCTTCTCAAGCAGTATTGACTTGTCTAGCGTGAAGCTCATCGTTGCTTACCCTGGTTCGATTGCGGTTACACTGGAGCTACTACTATGACCCGCGTGTGGATGCGCTGCAATGGTCCCGGGGCTATCGGGTTTGCCGAACTCTGCCGCCAGGCACGGTATATCGCGCCATGGTTGGCGCCGCCCAAACTGGCGCGCGAGACGGCATAGCCCATTGACTGTCTGAATCGATGATTAACGCGGCCCGCTTCTGGCAACACCCGGGTATCGTGTATAGAATCGTGGCTTCGCCAGCAGCTGTGACAGAGAACACCATGACCAAAAACGCCGTAGACCGGCTCGATGTCAATGTTCTTGGTAACTACCTTGAGCACCAGATAGCGGGTTTCAGCACGCTTCGCAGCGCGGAGAAATTTGCTGGTGGGCAGTCCAATCCCACCTTCCTGCTAAAGGCCGACAGCGGGCAGTATGTACTGCGACGCAAGCCACCCGGCCAGTTGCTCGCGTCCGCCCATGCGGTGGACCGCGAGTTCAAGGTTTTGAAGGCCCTCTCCGCCACCCCCGTGCCAGTGGCCAATGCCCTGCACCTGTGTGCTGACGACGGGATTATCGGCAGCATGTTTTACGTAATGGATTTCGTCGAGGGCAGGGTTTTCTGGGACTCGGCCCTGCCTGAGATCCACAAGGATGAGCGGGCGGCCTACTACCGCGATCTCATCAGGGTGCTCGCCGCAATGCACGACGTCGATGTCAACGCCGTTGGGCTCAGCGACTACGGCAAACCGGGCAATTATTACCAGCGCCAGATCGGCCGCTGGGCAAAACAGTACCGCGCGGCCGAAACCGAGAACATCCCGGCGATGGAAAAACTGCTTCAATGGCTGCCGGCGAGTATTCCCGCCGATGATGGCCAGGTCAGCCTCATCCATGGTGACTACTGCCTGGCAAACGTCATGTACCATCGGGACCGGCCCGCAATAGCGGCGGTGCTTGACTGGGAGCTGTCTACCCTGGGCCATCCCTTTGCGGACCTCGCCTACTGCTGCATGCGACTGCGGCTTCCAACCGAAAGCGATGTACGCGGACTCGGCGACCTCGATCGTGATGCCCTGGGAATTCCCGACGAGGCAGAGATAATCCGGCAGTACTGCGCGTTGCGTGATATCGATGGCATCGACCATTGGAACTTCTACCTGGTGTTCAGCTTTTTCCGCCTGGCGTCCATCTGCCAGGGTATCGTCAAGCGGGCTCTCGACGGCAATGCGTCGAGCAAGATGGCGATTGAAGTGGGCAAGATGACCGGGCCACTGGCGCAGATGGCCGTCGACCTGATCGACTAGTGTCGGACATTAGCGATTAACCGGGGGTGGGGGACGATGTCAAAAACGGTGATTATTCTGGCAAGAGCGTTGCCGGGTCCATTCGTGCAGTTGCTCGGCAAGTACGGTGAGGTCTTTGTCGCTGGTGATCAGTCGCTTACCGAAGCCGCCCTCAGCGACGCGCGCGTCTATGTGTCCACCTCGGTCGATCCGGTGGACGCCGCTGTCATCGAGAGCCTGCCCGCAAGTATTGGGCTGGTGGCCAACGTGGGGGTAGGTATCGACAGGGTCGACCTGGCGGCGGCCCGGGCCCGCGGCATCTATGTGAGTAACACGCCCTGTGTGGCCGAAGATACGGCTGACCTGGCAATGGCGTTGTTGTTGGCGGCATGTCGTCGCCTGAGCGTATCCGAGCGCCTGTTGCGCGGTGGTGATTGGGCACTGGCCCAGGGGATCACGGGGCAGCGGGTGCATGGCAAGACCCTGGGCATCATCGGCTTTGGCGCCATTGGCCAGGCCGTCGCCCGTCGCGCCGCCGGGTTTGGAATGCACATTATCTACCACGGCCCCAACCGCAAAGCCGAAGCTGAGCAGGCTACCGGCGCTACTTTTCGGGATAGCCTCGAGGCGCTGTTGGCCGAGTCCGATATCGTGTCGCTGAATTGCCCGTTGACCCCCGCCACTCACCATCTGGTAAATGCCGCTACCCTGGCGCAGATGAAGGCCTCAGCGGTGCTGGTCAACACCGGGCGCGGCGCGCTGGTGGATGAGGCCGCGCTGGCGGCGGCCCTGGCGGGCGGCCATTTGGCTTCGGCGGGGCTTGACGTGTTTGAATTTGAGCCCGATATAACGCCGGCGTTGCTGGCGTTGGACAACGTCACCCTGCTGCCACATATCGGCAGCGCCACGGCGGAGTGCCGGATGGATATGGCCCTGCGGGCCTGTGCGAATATCGAGGCATTCCTCGACGATGGCAAGCCACTGGATAGTTGTGTGCCCTAGCACCCGGGCACATAGCGCATTCGAAACCCGCGCCTCAGCGGAAACTGCCAGGTCAATATTGAGCAATCTGCCCTAACAACATTAATCGAGTGATTTTCTATGGAATACGTGGGTCTCATCGGCAGTGTGGCGCTGCTTATCTGGTTGGCACTGCGGGGAGTCGACATCGTACTGTCAGCCTTGCTCTGCTCGTTACTGATTATCGTGACTAACGGCCTGCCACTGGCGGAGGGAATCACCGACTATTTTTCCTTTGGTCCGCTCGGGGCTTTCACCTTCGCCGGTAAGTTTTTCCTGCTGTTTGTTGCCGGTGCAGTATTTGGCCGGGTGATGGGCGATAGCCATGCGGCGGCCAGTATTGCCATGGTGCTGGTGCAGCGGCTCGGTGCCCACCGGGCGCTGTGGATCACCACGCTGTCCTGTGGGCTGCTGACCTATGGCGGGGTGGTGGTTTTTGTGGTGATTTTCGCGATGTATCCCCTGGGGTTGCGCCTGTTGCGCGAGGCTGACATTCCCAAACGATTATTCTGTGCCGCGCTGGCGCTGGGTGCCGGCACTTTCACCCTGAGTGCCTTGCCGGGCACGCCGTCGATCCAGAATGTGATTTCCTCGGTGGCCTTGAAAACCGACCTGTTCGCCGGTGGTTGGCTGGGCTTTATCGGCGCGGGCATCATGCTTGGCCTCGGCATGTGGTACCTGGAACGCCAGCGGGTTCTGGCATTCGAGAGGGGTGAACACTTTGTGCCGGGTCCCCGCGACCCGGTTTTCTCCGAACAGGATGTCGAGTCCTACCCGCATTGGCTGCGGGCCCTGCTGCCGTTGGCGCTGGTGCTCGCCACCATTATCGTGCCACGCCTGCTGAAGATGGCGCTGCCGGCTGAAGACCTGGCCGGCGAGGGTACGTTCTACTCGCTGCTGAATTTCGCCAATAGCCAGCCAGTGGTGTGGCCCAGTATCGCGCTGGTGCTGGGCACGGTAGTGGCGCTGTTGCTGTTCCCGGTGGTGCGCCGCGACGCCTTTGCTGTGGTCGGCCGGGGTACCCAGGAGGCCATCATGCCGCTGATCAACACCGCGGTGGTAATCGGCTTTGGTGGCGTGGTGACCCATACCCAGGGCTTCGCCGACTTTACCAGCATGATGCTGCAAACTGACTTGCCGCCGCTGGTGTCGGCATTTGCCTCGGTCAGCCTGGTAGCCGCTATTACCGGTTCAGCCTCCGGCGGCCTGCAGATTTTTATGCAAACGATGGCGCCGGCCTACCTGGCCATGGGTATAGAGCCCGAGGTACTGCACCGGGTTGCTACCATGGCAAGCGGCGGGTTTGATTCCTTGCCCCACTGCGGCGCGGTGGTGGCGATGCTGACGATTACCGGCCTGACCCATCGTGAGGCCTACAAGGACGTGGGCGTGATCACGGTGCTCATCCCGGTAGTTGCGACCCTGGTGGTGATTGCGTTCGCATCGCTGATCTAAGGCAACTCTGATCAATTCGGTAATGCTTCACCGAATTAATCAGAGCTGCCCAAGTCTGTGAATCGCCCAACAACCAGCAATCCCCGACCAAAGGTTCCTCCAGGTCGCCAAGTGCGGGTGCGCGCGAATCTTTCTCTGGTGTGCGGGTTGAACCTGAAGAGAAATGACTCGTAGTTCAGCGAGTGGATCAGAATGGAATCACCGGGCCCGCCGGCAGCAGGGTCGAGATATAAGCCCTTCACCACCAGTTAGCCACACCAACGACAATTTGCGATTGTGTCGCGTATTCTGTGAACGCTGGCGTTGTCGCGATGCCTTTCAGAACACTTTAAATCTGATCCAGATCAACTAAATGCAAATTAACTGATTGCGGGGATTTAGTCAGGTTGCCGGCTGCTCGAACTTGCGATCGCTTATAACCCTTTAAATCTAATGGAAAATAAAATTCGACTGGCAGTCCGCACATTTGCTGTTGACTGGCGATGCCTGCCGGAGACGGCTGTCAGCCACTACAGGACTTGACGCAAGTCAATCTCCGGGGTTTCTCTTTGACTTACTATGTTGATAACCCCTTTTCAAAGAGGGCATATTTTAAGCATGGAGGTAAATAGTATGAAAATTCAAACAAATTTCTCCGCACCGTTACAACACCAATCGGAATCTTTGTTCAGGCGGCTTTTCATTACGTTACTGGTCGCGACCAGCATTATTTTGGCCGGTGTAAGTAGCTTTTCCTATGCAGCAAAAGGTGGGATCCCGGGAAGGCCGGACGATGGCGGCGGCGGTGGTGGTGGTGGAGCTGCCCCGGATTTCGGGGACCTTATCATCCTCTATCGCGACGACAACGGAGTTCCCATTCCTTCCCCTGCTGTTCAGGTGCCGGACCCCGAGACCGGCTTGCTGGTCGACGGCGGACGCTGCTGGCAGCCCATCGCGTTCAATGTTGACGACACAGCGTTGTGTCCGGCGTCATGCGTGGTAGACAGCAATCCCGCGGGCGAATCTGTTGTTGACGTCGACCAGTACAACTGTGGTGTCGTCGCGGGTTGCTCGGGCTGTACCCAGGAGGTCGAATTCGGTCGCATCAACGCGGCGCGCTCGCCGGATGAAGTGTTTGACAGACAGTTGGAGGACGCGGTGATCAACCTGTCCACTGCCGACTGCGTCACCCTGGATCCCGCCGGGCGGTTGGTCGCCAACAACGTCGACGACGTTACCCTGGACAACCTGGCAAAGACCATCGACTCGCCGCTGCAGAACCTGGCAATCTACCGGGAACTGATGTTGACGGGTTACATAGGTACCGCCCCGGGGCTTTCCCTGCCGGATAGTAATATCTTCAATACTGCGGCCAGGGGGCTGGGTGCCGGTTCCGACAAGAGCGGTGGGGTCAATGTAGACCTGGTGGCCTACCTGAACCAGATCATGGGCCTGAGCGACCCGGCCACACCGACTGTCGTTGGCAAACTCTGCGAAACCTACCGGGAAGAAGTGCAGGGGGTCATCCAGGAAGTAGAGAAGTGCTATCTGAATTACGGGACTGACAACAGCGATATCCTGCCAGCCGGCGCGAACTACGACTATACTCGCTCGGCCAATTTCCTGGCACTGCCCAATCCGGCGTACATCCCCGATGGGGCGGCTACTGACGGCTGGTTCGAGTACCTGGCGGTCGTCGACCCGGTTGCGACGGTGCCGCAGTTCCAGATCGACCAGGGGCTGATCCAGAGCGCCGTGTTCTGTGTTGACGGCGAGGGAAATCCCCTTGCGCCGGTATTTGGCACGCCCTGCAATGCGATCCCTGATCCCGGCCCGGGCGCTGTTGAGGAGTACACGGGTGGCAACATCGGCGCTTTCGCCCAGGCCGCCGACGATGCCCGTGCGGTCATCAGCTTCATGCACTCCTGGCAGGTGCCCGTCGGCTATGAGACCCCGCTGCCCTGCGAAGCATCGGATGGCAACTTCTATGATCTCTCGATCAGCGAGGAGTCGGGCCTGCAGGTGCCCACGCGGTATGTGAACAACAAGGAAAGGGAATTCTTCGTGAACGTCACCAACCTGGGGCCGGACACAGCCAACGGCGTCGTTACGGTGGTTGCCACCAATGGCGTGAAACTTGGTGAGTGGAGCTTCCCGTTTGTCGACCTCCCTGCTGGCCAGACGGTTTCAAATACTCAACAATTCATCATCAGCACGACCAGCGACACCATCAACTGGACGGCAACGGTAGTCGCCGGAGGACCTGGAACAGATCCGAATCCAGGCAACAACACCGTCTCGGCAATTTCCATTGTCAGCAACCCCGGTGGCGGTGGTGGTGGTAACGGCGGCCAGGGAGGCAACCCGAATTGACCGCGGTCAACATTATCGGTAATAGCAAGGCAACGTTCCCCGGATCGCAAAGGCCCGGGGAACATGGGAAGCAAAATAATTCAGGGGGGCGGGCGACCGCTCCCTCTTTATCTGCAGCTAGATCCTACGCAACCCGCGCAGGTGGAGTGAAACCATGAAAATCAAACAATCGTATCTACATTCGCTAATTGTAACGGTGGGGGTTGCTGCAATCGCGTCGACGGCACTGGCCGCACCCAGGGACAAGGGCAACGACACGTTAAAAGACAAGGGCAAGCCGGCTCCCACCTTCAACTGGACTACAGTGGTCAACAACAACGATCCCATGCCGGGTGCGCCCGGTGGGCGTACCTTCAACAGCTACAACCAGCCCTCGGTGAACCTGGATGGGCTTGTGGTGATCCGTGCCCGCAGTCGGGGCGGGCCGCCCTTAGGGCAGCCAACCCACGGCATCTACACCCGCAACATGTCCGGGGAAAATAACCCGATTGTGAAAATCCTTGACCGCAGCACACTGGTACCCGAGCCGAATAATCTCAGCACGACATTTGTGGAAACCCCATCCTTCCCCCGCATCGACATGGACTCGGATGTGATTGCGACCCGCGGCAATCACCAGCCGGTGTGGCGTTATACCCCGGCGGGGTCTGATGAAACCCGCGCCGGTACCAGCGGAATCTACACCAACCCTTTCAATAGCCTCATCACCGGCGCGAGTAAGCTGGGTGCGGTGCCGGAGTTCTCCTTCTTTGGGGTGCCCGAATCCCCGGGCAACCTGTTCGAAGTGTTTCCCGGGGCACCCTCGGTGACGGGTGGCAACACCATCGTCTTCAAGGGCAATTATGACGACATGGGTATCAGCAGGACCGGTGTCTACTATCGGGTATTGCAGGAGCGCCCGATTGGGACTGAGAACCTGGCGCCGGCGGGCGGTGATGCCCCGGTAGTGCTTATCGCCAATAGCGCGAGCACGCTGATTCCGGGTACCACCACTGTGTTCGGTTCCACCGCACCACCGAGCGCAGCGCACGGCCAGGTGGTGTTTGCCGGCTTCGATGATGAAGACAATCCGTCGCTGGGTGGCATTTACCTGGCACCGCTGCAACCCACGCCGGAACTCCGCGCGCTGGTCAGCATTGGCAGCCCGGTACCCGACGAGCCATCCGGCGCGACCTTCAATGGTTTGGGCGAGGGAGGGGCTTTTGATGGGCGCTTTGTTGGCTTGTGGGGTTCATGGGGCAACGATGCACGCACCGTGCGACTCTATTGCCAGACTGAGGGCAACCGGGATCGCATCGACTTCTGTAACCAGGCACTGGTTTGTGAAGGCACGGGAGAAACCGTGGGTGATCCCAACAGCATCTGTGATGACACGGAAGACCCTTTTTACGGCGAGCGTTGTTATCAGGAGCGGTCAGTCCCTGTGAATCAGGGCTTCTTCGTCCATGACTCCCGGACAGGCAAGACCCGGGCCGTCGCCAAGACCGGCGAGCAATTGGACGAATTTCTGTTCTGGAACTACTCGGGCAAGGTACCCTGTACCGGCGGTGGCCACAGCGATGAAGGCGCAGAGGATGACGGCGAACCCGCGCGCTGGCGTTCCTCGGCCTTTATCGCCGTCTCAGGTCGGGGGGCGACCTTCAAAGCCGCCTTCAAGGCGAGGGCGGGGGATTTTGCGGATGGTGTCTATGTCGATCCGGTGGACGGCATCTACCTGGTGAGCTGGCCGTCAACTGGCCAATCCGCAATGACAACGGTGCTGGATACCACCATGGATGGGCCGTCGCTCGACCCCGAGGCGCCGGAAGCCTCAAAGATTACCGAGCTTGGTATTGAGCGCGAGGGCCTGCGAGGCGACCTGCTGGTCATCAATGCCAAGATGGCGGCTCCGGTTGAAGACGATGCGGAGGAAGTCGACGATATGGCTGGTGTCTACCTGACCACAGTCAGGTAGCTGTGCAGTGCTGGCACAAGGCAGGGCGGGTGAAAGCTGCCGCCCTGCTCTTGAGGCCAGTGAAGAACCAATGCTTTCTCAACATGGATGCAACAGGCTTGCCCGGCATAGAGCTGCTGACCATGCGCAAAGTGGACTCGCGTGCCGGTGGCGCGTTATTAGTTGCGCACGGATTTTTCGAAATAGCCAAGAAACCGCAATAGCGCGATCACGCCGCCCTCGATGCCAATGTCACCGCTGGCGACGGCGGCTGCGGGTGAGCGCAGCCCCGCGGCAAGCTCTTTCCAGGTTTGCTCTGCGGTAACGATCACCGAGCCCGCAGCGGGTAATTGTCCCTCGGTGACTATTGCCACACCGCGGCGAATATGCACCCTGAAGTGCCGGTCGCTGTCGCTGAAATGAAAACCGATGACGTCATCGACATCGAGGGTTTCCTCTGCCCTGAGCAGGGGTGGCATGGCGTGGATGAAATTGGCGATGGGCAGCGAGGCGAGGAAGTCCGGGTCAACCCTGGGGGACTCGCTGATGGTCAATTCCCCGCCCAGTTCCCGCGCCCGGGTGAAATAGTAGTGACGGGCATTGGGATTGCTTTGTATTTCGCCAAGCGCGCCGAGTGCCCGGGCCCTGAGTGCCACCGCCTGTTCTTCCCCCAGTACCAGCAGATGGTCGGTCAGGTCGAGTACCCACTGGTAATCTTCCGCTTCGAGCGCCGCGCCGGCCTGGGACAGCAACTGCTCCTGGCCTCCTGCCAGTTGCGCCATGCGGGTGGCCCGCTGGCGTTCGTCCAGTGGTTGCAGGGTGCTGGCGTTGCCGTCGAACCAGCCGAGATAGCCGTTGAAAACCGAACGCACTGACCAGTCAACTTTTCCATAGAATTCCTGCAGGTAGGGGTGAGATGCGAGGTGCGCAGGCAGCCTGACGCGCGCGACGATCTGGTCCGGGGTCAGTCCCTTGTTCATATGGCGCACGGTCTGGTCATGGACAAACTGTATGGCATCCCGATAGGCGCGCAGCGTATCCTCGATTTCTCCGGCGCCAGCGATGGGGCGGGTGTGGCTGGGCACCAGGAATCGGGGCCGGCGCTGGCGCATCTTGTCGAGGCTGCTGACCCACCGGGTGACATCCCGGTACGGTGTGCCACGGATGGTGTAGAGGTTGGGGAACGCCTTGTAAATGTTGTCGCCGGGCAGCAGCACGCCTTTTTGTGGCAGCCAGACGAAGATCTGGTCATTGGTTTCCCCGGGGGCATGCACCAGTTCGATGTCGACACCGGCGATGGTCAGTTTCAGCTGGTCGCTGAAGGTCCGGGTGGGCGGCAGCGCAAACAGCCGGCTGTCGCTGTTGACGCCAAGGAACGGGCCGATGCCGTCATTCACCCTCTCGTTTTCCGGCAGGTAATTGCCGAACATCCGCATCGAGCGCAGGTTGATAATGGGGCGGACCACGTTGATCACGCGATCGATGTAGTACTGGGTGGTGGCGTGGGCGTAGATCTCGACCTCGCCGGCTGCGGCGAAGGCGGCGGAGCCAAACACATGGTCGGCGTGATTGTGGGTGTAGATTAGGGCTTTAACCGGTTTGTCGCTGATCTGGCGAAACGCCGCCAGCACCTCCTCACCCTGCTGCACCGACTCCATGGTGTCGACAATGACCAGTCCGTCGTCACCCTCGATCATGATCGAGTTCGCCAGCCCGAAACCGATGGCCACGTAGACGCCCTCCGTTACTCGCTCGACACCCCGGGTAAAGCTGTCATTCAGGGCTGCCAGGCCGGCGGGGGTATTGACCACCGGGCGCGGGGGCGCGGTCTGGTCACCGCAGGCGGCGAGCATTAGGGTAGCGAGGAGGATCAATGGTAAACGCATGGGCGAGTTCCTGAAGTGGGTTGGGTCGGGGCCCGCCGTAGCTACCGGACCGGAGACCGATCAGGCCGGGGCACCCCGGTTCGCCCCTGCCAGAGATCAGCTGATGGCTTCGATTTCGCTGCGCTGCCAGCCTTGCAGTGTGGCGCGGGTATCCTGCTGCCAGGGGTGGAAGCCGTCGCGAAAATAGGCATTGTAGGCGGGCCAGACCTGGCGCAGCACACCACGCTTGCCCAGCAGGAAGCGAAAGCCCTCACGCCAGTTGTTCGGGCGCCACAGTTGGCCGTCCCGGCGCAGCATGTGCACGGTACCTATAACGATGTCCAGCAGCAGAAAGAAGCTGGCCCGGCGCAGGGCGGTCTTGCGCATCTTCTCAGAGCCGCCAATCGCCCGGTAGACGTCAAACGCTACCGCCTTGTGCTCCATTTCCTCCGCTGCGTGCCAATCCCAGAGTGCCCGCATGGCGGGCTCTGCCTCGGTTCGCATCGGGCTGGCATCGCTCAGGTTCCACTGCGCCAGTATCGCGGTGATGTGTTCCAGGGCTGCCGTCGCCGCCAGCCGCTGGCGCGCGGAAAGAACCTTGTTGGTTATGGCGATACTTTTATCAATGCGACCCTCGAGGTAGTCGAGGTCGTAGCCACGCTGCCGGCACAGCAGTTGATTGTAACGTTCGTGCTCACGGCGATGAAATCCTTCCTGGCCGCAGAAACCACGAATCTCCCGCTGCAATTTGGGGTCGTGGATACGGTCGGTGTAGTGGCGCACGCTGTCGATAAAAAACTTCTCACCCAGGGGGAAGGTGATGGACATGGCATTGAACCATGCGGTCTTGAAGGCGCTGCCGCCGAACCAGTCGCGGCTGAGGCAGTCCTCGATGTCGTGTTCCCGGTTGCGGGGCTCGATGCTGATATCTGCTGGTGTATGGGACTGTTGCGTCATGGAAGGGACTCCTGCCTCTCCGTGTATGTCCAGTTTACCAACCCGGGTTGGAGGGTGGCCAGTTGAATTTGGAGGCCCGGGACTTCGTTGGACAGGGGAGTAGTATGCAAACGTCTAATCCACAGGGCTAACCATGGAGTTAGCAATGAGGGAGACTACCAGTTGCTGTCGTATGATGTATACCCACCCGCGCGAAGGTAAGCTACCGGGAATTGCAGGATTGCTGGGTGACAGCACACCGGGCTAGCACCTGCGACTTTGCTAAGGCAACTCTGATCAATTCGGTAATGCTTCAGCGGAGCCTCTGGCGTTCATTGGCAAGGCGCGCCGCGAAGGTCAAGGCTGGTTGTCCTTGACGAGTGGTGCAAGCGCATGGCCGCCCCCTTGTCCAATGGGCGCCAGAGGCCCGCCCTACGGGGCTTTGCGTCGCGTTCGTCTACTGCGTTACAGCCGTTTGAAAGGCAACCAGCCTTCCTGCACGACTGCGCCTTATAGACAAACGCGACGCAAAGCCTGGAGCGTCACCTAATTAATCAGAGGTGCCCTAACTACCAATCGCTGGATAACACAGGACAGCCTATGCATTTCAATAATCGAGTGACGGCGCACACCGGATCCCGCTACCCCATTGTGCAGGCCCCCATGGGCTGGATCGCGCGGGCTCAACTGGCCTCAGCGGTGTGCAATGCCGGGGGCATGGGTATTATCGAAACCTCGTCCGGGGAGCTGGACAACGTGGCTGCGGAAGTGGCCAAAATGCGGGGCCTGACCGATCAACCCTTCGGCATCAACATCGCCCTGGCCTTTGTGCGCGGGAGCAAAATCATCGATTTTGTGATCGAGCAGGGTATTCGCTTTGTCACCACGTCGGCGGGCAGCCCCGAGGTGTGCACCCGTGCCTTGCAGGATGCCGGCATTACCGTATTTCATGTCGTGCCAACACTGGATGCGGCGCTCAAGGCGGTGGACGCCGGTGTTGATGGCCTGGTGGTGGAAGGCGGCGAGGGTGGAGGTTTCAAGAATCCCAGCCCCGTGTCGAGCATGGTGTTGTTGCCGCTGGTGAGGCAGCGGGTCGATGTCCCCATCATCGCCGCCGGTGGCTTCTGTGATGGTGCCACCATGGCGGCGGCTTTTGCCCTGGGCGCTGAGGGTATCCAGATGGGCACCCGCATGGTGTCCTGTGCCGAGTCACCGGTGCACAACAACTGGAAACAGGCGATAATCCAGGCGAAGGAGACCGATACAGTTTTTCTCAACCAGCAATCCCGACCGGCATTGCGAGCCCTGCGCACCCGGCGCACGGCAGACTTGCAGCTGCTGGGTAAATTCAATGCGATGGAGCATATGAGTCGGATTCAGGATCTGTATTTCGGCGGCGATATGGAAGCGGCCATACCCCTGACCGGTGAGGTATGCGGCCGCATCGATGCCATATTGAGCGCGGAGCAAATCATGCAGCAAACGGTCGAGGAATTTCAGCGCGTTATCCAGGGGCTATCGCAGCAGTACCTGTGAGCCGGAGCGGGCACCGTCGTGGCCAGGGCATGTGGCCGGGTATCGATCACGGTAACAGATCATCCTAGCAACCGTGCAGCGACTCGCAGCTCACTCAAAGAGTGCGTCAGAAATTTACCTTTTTCCATCTGCATATCAAACAGATATTGATCATCGAAGCGTTCGACTGCGGTTTTTAGGATCATGGTAACAACAGGGTGGATCCCGCGGTCTTTCTCGCCTCTAGATCGCGGTGGGCACGGCCGGCATCCTTGAGCGCGTAGCGTTGCCTGATATCCACTGCGATATCCCCCGTCAGCATGCGGGCAAACAGGTCCGCGGAGGACTTTTGCAGTTCCCCGGTGCTGGCGGTGTAAGTCATCAGGGTGGGGCGGGTTATGAATAACGATCCTTTTTGCGCCAGCACCTGCAGGTCCAGCGGCGCGGGCGGCCCCGAGGCGTTGCCAAAGCTCACCATGAGGCCGCGGGGGCGAAGGCAGTCCAGGGAAACATCGAAGGTGTCCCTGCCCACCCCGTCGTACACCACGGGCAGCTTTTCGCCGCCGGTGATTTCGAGCACGCGCTCCAGCACGTTCTCGTTGCGATAATTGATGACCTCGTCATAGCCGTTGGCGCGCGCCAGCTCGGCCTTGTCAGTGGAACCGACGGTACCGATAGCCCGCGCGCCTATGCTGCGGGCCCACTGGCCGAAGATCAGGCCCACGCCGCCGGCGGCGGCATGGAACAGGCAGGTCTCACCTGCGCGCAGGAGATAGGTGCGCTGTATCAGGTATTCCGCCGTTTGCCCTTTCAGCAGGACCGCGGCTGCCTGCTCGAAGCTAATGCCATCGGGAAGGCGCACCAGCCGGTTCTCCGGTAGATTGACAGCCTCGGCGTAGGCGCCGATGCCCGCCGAGCAATACGCGACCCGATCGCCCACTGCCAGGGAAGTGCCATCCCCCACGGCCTCGACCACGCCGGCGGCTTCCAGGCCGATACCCGAGGGCAATGGCAGTGGGTACAAACCGCTGCGATGGTAGGTGTCGATAAAATTGAGCCCAATCGCCCGATTGGCCACGGTCACCATTCCCGGTCCGGGGTGTTGCAGTTCCAACTGCTGTAATTGCAGTACTTCGGGGCCACCGTTTTTATCTATCCTGATTGCTGCAACCATCGCTGCGCCTCATTCCCACGCCGTTATCAAATCGCTTGTTATACACCTTTTCCCGGGGGCAGCACAGTGACAGGTCGATCCGGGGCGCGATCCCCCGGGGTGGCGGGCGCATAGCGGCCCGTAAATGCCCGGGTTTTTCCTGTGGCATCCTGATCCTTTGCTAGACTAGTACTCACCCAATTCGATAAGCCGATCACATGCGCTCCCGCGCAGTGATGGGCAATGCACAAGCAAACCGTACCAGGGAGCAAGTTGTTGAGAGTGAACAGACGAATCTTCGCGACGCTTTTTTGTATTCTGGCAGCAACCTTCCAGGCCCGTGCCGGACAGGCCGATGAGCAAAGCCATTTTCTGGCGCTGAGCGGCGATCCGCAGCTTCGCTCTGCCTCGGCGCTGGTTATCGGCGCCAGCGGCAACATCATCTACGCCAAAGACACCGACACCGTGCGTTCGATTGCATCGATTACCAAGTTGATGACAGCCATGGTGGTGCTCGACTCCAAGGCAGACCTCGATGAGCTGATTACCATTACCCGTGAGGACCGGGATACCGTGCAGATGACGGGATCGCGACTGGGCTATGGCGCCAGATTGAAGCGTCAGGAGTTGTTGCAGCTGGCCCTGATGTCATCGGAGAATCGAGCGGCCAATGCCCTGGGTCGCAGTCACCCGGGAGGCATGGAGGCATTCGTCGTTGCCATGAACGACAAGGCCCGCAGCCTCGGCATGGCTGACAGCCAATTTGCCGACCCGGCCGGCCTTCGCCCCGATAACCGCGCCACTGCCAGTGATCTTGCAAAAATGATTGCCGCTGCCGAGGATTATCCGTTTATCAAGCGCGCCACAACCTCGACGCGACTGTCCATTCGCCCGTACCAGAAGCGGGGGCCGCTGTCTTTCGGCAATACCAATCGCCTGCTGCATAATGCCAACTGGCAGATTGACCTGAGCAAGACCGGGTTTCTCCACGAGGCCGGTCGTTGCCTGGTGATGCGTGCGAGGATAGACGGTGAGCCGATTTCCATCGTTCTGCTCAATTCCTATGGCAAGCTCACGCCGTTTGGTGACTCCAACCGCCTGAAGCGATGGCTGCTGAGCAATACCTGAGGTTTACAGTCGTCAAGCCGGGCGCTGCTGATGACCGGATAACGAGCTTCAGGCAGCCCGCTCCTCGATATCCGCCCGGTCAAATTTTGCGGTAATAAAATCCGCCATATCGGGATCTCGCATCTCCTTTTCCCACTGTTGCCAGGTGTAGGGCCAGAGGATGGGATCGCCGTCGGGGTCGAGATACCAGCTGTTGCAGCCACCCACCCAGACGGTCTTACCCATACCCGCTTTCATATAGTCTGCGAACCAGGCGACCGCGGCAGGTTTGACATCGATCTCGTCAAACTCACCGCGCTGCCAGCGCCGCATGACTTTAATGATGTAGTCGCTTTGCACTTCGCTCATGGCGATGACCGAGTAGTTACCGATCGGGGTATTGGGGCCAAGCATGAGAAAATTGTTAGGGAAGCCGGGCATGAAAAGCGAGCGGTAGGTTTGCACCTTGTGCTGCCAGGCCGCGTCGATGGAAAGCCCATTCTTGCCGCGCATGTCCATGGGCCGCATATAGGCAGTGGGGTTGAAGCCGGTAGCGAGAACGATGACGTCGAGATCGTGCTCGACGCCATCTTGCCCGCGGATTCCGCTCGGGGTTATGGCCGCAATGCCACTGTCGACCAGTTCTACGTTGCTGCGTTGCAGGGCGGGATATAACGTGGTGCTGATGATGATCCGCTTGCAACCCACTTTGTAGTCGGGAGTCAGCTTGGCTCGCAGTAGCGGATCCTTGATCCCGAATCGAAGGTACAGCTTGCAGATGGCGCTGAATGCCGCGTTTTGCAGCTTGTGGCCGGTGACGGCCTTGGTGAGCAGGTTCTGCAACATCCACTCGTGGCGCGCTACCCGCCGTCGCAGCCGATTGGGATTGGCCCGCAGCCGTTTCCTGGTGCGCTCGGACAAGGTGCGGTTGGGTAGCGGCAGCAGCCACTGGGGCGTGCGCTGGAATACCGTGAGTTTGGCGGCGACCCTGGCCACTTCAGGAATGATCTGCGCCGCGGTGGAGCCGGTGCCGATAATGCCTACCCGCTTGCCCCTGAGCTCGACGTCGTGATCCCAGCGAGCGGTGTGGAACATGGCGCCCTCGAAGCTATCGATACCTGGAATATCCGGTAGCGAGGGGTGGTGCAGGATACCGGTGCAGTTGACGACGAAGTCAGCCTCATAGGTGTTGTGCTTGCTGGTCACGACCGTCCATTTGCCGTGCTTGTAGACGCTGCTGACGGCAGCTTCATTGAACTGCACGCTATTGCTGACGCCGTATTTCCGGGCGACGCGCTCGAAGTATTGCTGGATCTGGGCCCCGTCGGCGAATTGTTTACTCCAGTCGGGGTTGGGTTCGAAGGAGTAGGTGTACATGTGGGAGGGAATATCACAGGCGACACCCGGGTAGGTGTTTTCCCGCCAGGTACCGCCCAGTTTCGAGGCTTTTTCCAGAATCCTGATATCGGTGATGCCGGCTTCACGCAATTTGATGGTCATCAATATGCCAGTCATACCAGCGCCGATAATCACGACGCGGGGCTTGCGCAGGCTCTGCCCGGTTCCTGTCATCGCGGTCTTCTCCTGTTTCGTGATTGGGAGTTTGCTATATTCCCCGCCGGCTGATAATGTCAGATGGCGTCAAAATGAGGTCATATCGCGCCAAGCTGGGGGAGTTGAGTTGTGGCAGAACGACCGTCAATTCCGGTCATTTATGGTCGTATCATCAGTGCCGCCGTCGCCGCATCGGGGGTGCCCATGCGCGAGGTCGTCGCCGGCACCGGGCTGGGCGACCGCGACCCCAATACCCTGAGTGGCATGACAATCACCCAGTATCGCCAGTTGCTGGCGAATGCACTAAGGCTTACCAACGATCCGATGATTGCCTTGCGGGCTGGTCTCAACTTACCCTTCACGGTGCATGGCGCGCAGGGTGTTGCGGCCGCCGCCAGCGCGACCCTGCACCAGGCCATCGAAACATTGGTTAATTTCAGTCGACTTCGGGTTCCCTTTGCCAGGGTCCTGTTGCGGGAGTCGGATGAGGAACTCTCGCTGGAGTTTGTCCTCGATGATGTAATGGGTGAGCAGGCCCGCCCGGCGCTGGAATTCCTGATGGCCATCGTGGCCAGTTTTATCCACAACCTGGTTTGGGCTCCCCTGACCTACTGCAAGATTGGGTTTGCCTATCCGCCGCCCCGGGACCCCGATGCCTACAGGCGCTTATTGCCCGGTGAAGTGCGCTTCAATGCCATTGCCAACTCCATTGCTCTGTTGCAAAGCGAGGCGGCGCAGGCACTGCCCGGGTCGAACCCGGAGGAATACAGGGTCGCCATCGAACGGAGCCGGGCAAGCTACCAGCAGCTGCGCCAGACTGACGACATCGCTGATACCATGCTGCAGGTCTTTTCGGGGCATTCCGGCCATATCTGCACCGTTAGAGAAGTGGCCGATGAACTGCATTTAAGCAGTCGCACCCTGCAGCGACGCCTGCGGGCGCGGGGCGTCGGTTTTCAACAACTGCTGGATCAATGGTTGAGCCAGCAAGCGCTGCGCTACCTTGCAGAGGACCGGCTGACGGTGGAATTAACCGCTCTGCTGCTGGGATACTCCGACCAGGCCAATTTTCGGCGGGCGTTTCGGCGCTGGTTCGGTTGTGCGCCGGCAGAGTATTTGCGTTAGCCGCGTTCCGCAGCCTTCGCCTGGCTTATTCGGCCTATGTTAAGCCACCCCTGGGTTGTATGATGGGAGCCGGGGCTTAGTAAATAGTTTACGCCGTTGGATAGGAACCGTTTGAAGAGGGCAATCAATGACGAATAGACTGATCATCAACGGCAAGTCAGCTACCCTGCCAGCGGTCCGGGGCGCCGTTCAGCAAGTGCGTGACTCGGGTATCAAACTGGAGGTTCGCGTCACCTACGAGGGCGGCGACGGTATGCGACTGGCTCAAGAGGCCTGCCGCGAGGGCGTCGAGCGCCTGGTTGCTGGCGGCGGTGACGGCAGTGTCCATGAAGTTCTCAATGGCATACTGACATCCGGTGTCTCCAGTCAGCCGGTGTTGGGCATCATGCCGCTGGGCGTGGCCAATGACTTTTCCGCCGCCTGTAAGATACCCGGCGACCCGTTCCAGGCGCTGCACCTGGCCGTGAATGGTTCTCCCAGGCAAGTCGACCTGGGACGGGTCAATGAAAGGTACTTCATCAATGCAGCCACCGTCGGGCTCAGTGCAGGACTGGGCACAGCGCCGGCGTCCATCAACCGAATACTGGGTGACGCCGTTAACTCGCTGTTCGGGATGGTACTGGCGGCCAACTTCCAGCGCCAGGAGGGCAGTCTGTTGTTGCCGGGCCGCAAGCGAGCGATTAAAGGCCTTGTCGCTGCGGTGAGCAATGGCAGCCAGGTGGGCGGAGGCCACGTGATCGCCCCCAATGCACGGCTCGATGATGGGCTGCTGGATGTGTTGGTGGTGCGGGATTTTCCCATGAGCGAACTCGGTACGGTCATCGACGAATTACAGGGCCTGAAGCAGCGAGGTCGCTATATTTCCTACCACCAGGTGCCCTGGCTGGAGGTCGATATAAGCGCCAGGGTGCCGGTCAACCTGGACGGGGAGCCAATGGCCCTTGGCTCGGCGCGATTCGAGGTCGCTCCTGATGCGATTGCGCTGGTTTTGCCGGAGGGGTGCCCGCTGGTGGGCGCAAATCCACCGGAGGAAGCCGCGGACGAGCAGTGAATGCGGTTGCTCCCGGGTGACAGGGATTTCCCGGGCCGTCGGCGAACTGACAGGTGAAAACCGTGGGTTATCCTGCTCGATGACACGGCCGTGGCGTGCGGCCCTGATAGCGAACGCAGGGTATCAGCAATGATAGCTCCTACAGCCATCGAAGGGCTCGCGTTGAGATGGCATCGTGTTGCCAATACGCCGATGGCTGCAGCGAATCGTGGTATCATGGCGCGAAAAAAAGGGGGTTGGGCAGGCATGATTACTGTGTTCGATGCAATGAAGAGGCCGGGCTACCTGATCGCTCGTTTTTTCTGTTTTCTTTTTATCAAGCCATTTATCCGCGTGACCCCCCTGCCACAGCCACTGGCACTGGATGTGTCGCGGCCCTGCCTGCTGGTTTTGCCCAATATATATGCCAGCGACGAGTTGGCAGTGAAGTCCTGCGCGAAGCGGCTCGAGATCGCCCAGTACGATATCCTGTTCCTGCCCAAAGCGGGCAAGGACAGGGCCAACCGTCATTTTGCCGAGGCTGTGGGCGAGGTTCTCGAAGAGGCGCCCGACACCCAGGTTGTGGCGATCAGCGTCTACTGGGGCAGGGCGCCGCGCAAGGTTGGCAGCCTCTCCCAGGCCTACCTGGCCGATGGCTGGGAGGTGCCGGGCTTTCTCCGTCGCAGCCTCATGGTTTTGCTGCAGGTGCGCCAGGTTTCCTGTTACTTCGGCCAGGCCATCGACTTCGATCAGCAACCCTCGATTCCCGACGCGTCGGAGCCCGAATTGCAGCAGGCGTTTTTCCAGGCGCGCCAACAGTTGTTCAGCGAGCAGTTTCGCAGGCAGCGAGAAGCGGTCATCGGCCCCGATTTGTCCCATCGCCGCATCCTCGAGCAGCAGGTGCTGCAATCGCAGGGCGTATTGGCCTGTATCGATCAGCTGGCCGCCGAGACCGACAAGCCGATCCGGTCGCTGCAAAACACCGCGCGCAAGTATCTGCACGAAATGGCGGCCGATTACTCGTACTCAGTGGTGCGCCTGCTCGACTTGTTCCTGGGTTGGGTGTGGGAGAAGCTCTACCAGGGAGTGAACGTCAATGGCATGGAAAACGTGCTCGAGGTGGCTGAAGACAAGCAGCTCATCTACGTTCCCTGCCACCGCAGCCATATCGACTACCTGCTTTTGTCCTATGTGATTCACCAAAAAGGGCTGATGCCACCCCATATTGCCGCCGGGATCAATCTCAATATGCCGGTCGTTGGCAGTTTGCTGCGCCGGGGGGGCGCCTTTTTCATTCGCCGGGAGTTTCGTGATAACAAGCTTTACCGGGCGGTGCTGGAAAGTTATATCGCAACGATGTGCCAGCGGGGCTTTCCCATCGAGTATTTCATCGAGGGCGGTCGCAGCAGAACCGGCCTGCAGTTGCCCCACAAAGCCGGCATGTTGGCAATGACCATGCGGGCGGCGCAGGACCAGCAACATCGACCCCTGGCATTCGTGCCGGTTTATATCGGCTACGAGCGCTTGCTGGAAAGCCACAGCTACATCAAGGAACTCTACGGCGAGAAAAAACAGAAAGAGTCCCTGTTTGACCTGTTTTCGGCGCGCCGCTACCTGAAAGAGAACTATGGCCGCGTTAACCTCAGCCTCGGCAAGGCGATTCTGGCCGACGACATCTGGGCCTCGATGGGTGTGACCGAGACGCCCAGGCCGAGCGAGGGCGAGGCGTTTTTCGCGTGCATAGAAAAACTCGGGCAGTCTATCCAGACCGCGGTGAACAACAACGCCTCGATTTCGACCTCGAACCTGATAGCCACCGCACTGTTGGGAAGCAATCGCAATGCCCTGGTCAAACCGCAACTGTTAGTGCAGATGGACTTGCTCGAAGCCCTGATGAACGTTCCGGTATACCGGCACAGTTTGTACTTCGATCGCTGTGGCCACGCAGAAGCGATTGATCGGGCGCTGGCGCTGGACCTGATTCAACATAATGACCACGCACTGGGTGATATTTACTATCTCGACCAGCGAGCCCAGATCGGCGCCACTTTCCTGCGGAACAACAGCCTCCACATATTCATCCTGCCGGCGCTGGTTGCCAGCATCATTATCAATACCGAAAAGACCAGCTTCAGGCGTATTTATACCATTTGCTACCGGCTCTACCCCTACCTGAAAGCCGAGTTCTTCCTGCCGTGGGAGCCCCCGGAACTGGAGGGCGTGATCGAAAGCATTCTCTCGATCCTGCAGCACTTTAACCTGGTTGAAAACAGTAACAGCCTGTACCGGCGCTACAGCCCCGAGAGCGAGCAGTTTTATGCATTGCTGATTTTGTCCGGCGCCTGCAAGGCGAGTATGGAGCGCTTCTACATCACGGCGAGGCTGGTGCTCTGCAGGGATGGCGGTTACTATGACCGCGCCAGTCTCGAGGCCGCCTGTGTGCAGATGGCTGAAAGCCTGTCCGTCCTGCACGAGTTCCATGCGCCAGACTTTTTCGACAAAAACCTGTTTCGAACCTTTATTGCGGGCCTGGTGCGTGAGGGAATGTTCACCGAGGACGAGGACGGCAAGCTGCACTATGGCCGCAGCTTCATAAAAACCCGAAGGTTCAACAAGTATGTGCTGAGCCCCTCGGTGCAACGCAGTATCTCGCAAATCACCCAGAGCGGGCTCTAGGAGCCTGTCGGGCTTAGGATTATTCTACTGCGCCGATGGGATAACGGTCCAAATGTCCGCGATATTTCGTTGCATAGCACCACTATGCGCCTCAATCTCGCAAAAATTTGACCTCGCTCTCCCACTCGGCTCGCTACGAACACCTAAGTCCGACAGCCTCCCAGTCGCCATATCTCACCGATATTTGGAATTCTCGTTGAGAGATTGTGCACTGTGCGGGTTTTTTCGACCAAGGGCATAGCCGTAGCTATGGCCGCGGAAGAAAAATTTCGCACAGGGTGCAAGATCCAGCGAGAAACCAAATAGGCTTTTAAGCTACTTTAGAAGGCTTTGAGGAATACAGACCGCCGAATCGGTGAGATATGGCGGCTAGCCGCCATCGCCTCGCCTGGCCGCGCGGGGGTGGGAAGCATGGCAGGGGCTAAATTGCGCCCGGCAGGCTCCGGGCCCGGTGGCCCCGGGCAGTGTAATTACAGCGCCCTGTACTGGTTATTCCTCATGACTGGCGCCTTGAATGTCGCAACATAATCGGTGAGAATTGTCGAGTTAAAGAGCCGCAGTCAGCGGTCCATCATTCCGGCTCATCCTTAATCATGCCGCTCGTCACAGGTTCGGCAGGGAGTTCTCTTTGGCAAGCGAAGTAAAGTCGGCAACTCCAGTCACAGAAGATGACTCGCTTATCCTCGGCGACCTGATTCCGGTGCTGAGGCAACGCACCGTGCGCCTCGCCCGTGCCACCGGCGATTACACCCTGGGCGTCGCAAAAATCCTGAAAAGCCTGCTGCCGCTCACCGAGCTCCTCAACCGTCGTGAGCGGATAGCAGAGGCTGAACTGCATGAGGCGATCAACCAGTTGTTCGCCTCGCTGGCGGGTCACCCCCTGACTGGCCAGCTACGCGGCCTGACCGCGCGCATGCGCGCCGGCAACCTGCTACCCAACGAACAAAGTACGGAAGAGCTGATCCGCTTCCTCGTGGACCAGGCGACCGCGCGAAGCGTCATCACTATCCCGACCGAAATTACCGACGAGTTCTGGAAGTTCTTCAACGAACTGATGGCAGAGCCGGAACTGAAAGGCATCGGCGAAGTCAGCCTCGACGTGATTCGGATCCTGCTGACAGCCTACGAACCCCTGCTGGTACAGTTGATCAATCAACTCAAGGACCTGCGTCAGTTGAATGACGAAAAGCTGCGCGAGATTGTCCGCGGCGCGGAAGTGCTGAGCGGCGACCTGTTGATTTTTCGGCGCCAGATAAGAGCGCTGCGCGGGATCCGCCTGTTCTTTGCCACCGACCCTGAAGACCTCAAGGCCCAGGCCGAGGTGGTGGCGCAGATGGTGCGCGAGTTCGGTCCGCTGTTTATCAAGATGGCACAGGTTGCCGCTGCCAATTCCGGGTTCCTGCCCGGGGAGATGTCTGAAGCCCTCGAGGTGTTCCAGGAGGATGTCGATCCGATGACACCGGCGGAGGTCGAGGCCGCATTCCTTGAGTGTTTTGGCGAAACCCCCGCCGAGCGTTACTTCGGTTTCGATGCCGCGAGCCCGCTCAAGTCGGGCTCGATAGCGTCGGTTTTCCTGGCGCGCAAGCCACTGGACACAAACTCCGATACGCCCCGATTGCACCCGGTGGTGGTGAAAGTGGGTCGCCATAATCTCGCCCGGGAGTTTGTGATCGGCAAGACGGTGATCAAGCTGGCGATTCTCAGCAGCCACTACTGGGCGCCGCATTCCAAGCTCGCCCCTTTCTTTAATTCCTGGCTCGACCAGATCGACGAGTTTGTCGAGGGTTTCGAGCGCGAACTGAATTTTGACGAGGAGGCGCGCAACCAGGCTCACTTTGCCAGTCGCGCCCGCTATTTTGACAGCTGGAACGTTCCCCGGGTCTACTCCAGCAGCCGACGCATTATCGAAATGGAATTTGTCGACGGTGGGGTCAGCCTGAACAGCGCATTCGCGGGCATGTCCCGGCGCCGCAGCCGCAAAATGCGACGCCGGGCCGGGCGCAAGTTTTTGCATGCCGTTTTCGCGCACCTGCTGATCTACCGTGAATTTCACGGTGATCTTCACCCGGGTAATGTACTGCTGACACCCGATGGCGAACTGCACTTTGTCGACTGGGGTAACACCGTGGATATCCAGCACATCTGGAAGCCTGCGGTGCAGTACGTGCAGGCGGTACTGACCGGTAACACCGATGCCGTCACGGAGTCGCTACTGGCGATATGCACCGAGCCCGACCTGTCGGCAAAGCGACGCTCAGAGCTGGCCGCCATCGTTGCCAAGACATTCGCCGATGCAGAGGTGGCGCCTTTGGGCATGGACTTTGCCGTGACCTTGCGACGTGAGGGCCTCGAGGGCTGGATGCGCCGCCTGGACCTTGCGGTCAACCTGGGATCCGCCGTCAGCCGCCAGGGTATTACGGTAAAAGGGGAATACCTCCACCTGACGCGCTCGGTATCGGCGATGCTGGGCTCTCTGTCGGGTTTGTACAAGGGTCTGCCCACCGCCGACCTGTTGCGCGACTGCATCCAGATGATTGTGCTGATGCCCACGTACCTCGGGGCGGACTATGTGAACGGCCAGCGTATCCGGTTTTTGCGCAATCTCGCGCGGCAGTTGCCGGCCCCGCTACGCAGCCTGTTCCAGCTTGAGCGCTATGCCGTCTGACCCCAGCGGCAAATGACGCCGGCGCAGCGTAACCGACAGCCAGGTTTCTTTCCGGGGGCTGTGATCCGGCAGCAACTCGCAGTCTGCCCCTCCCGTTCAGGCCTGTAATATAACCTCGATAAGGCGCGGCCCCGGCGTTTGCATCGCGGCGGAGAATTGTTCCCTGAATTCGGCTACCGTGGTGGCGCGGCTTGCAGTCACGCCCATCCCGGTAGCCAGGCTGACCCAGTCGATTGTGGGGTTGGACAGGTCGAGCATGGAGCGGGCGCGCTCGCCCGGGTTCTCGACACCGACCCGCATCAGCTCGAAACTGAGAATGGCGTAGGCACTGTTGTTGTAGATCACCGTACAAACGTCGAGCTTCTCGCGGGCCATGGTCCACAGTGCCTGGTTGGTATACATCGCGCTGCCGTCAGCCTGCAGGTTGACTACCTTGCGGTTCGGGCAGGCGACAGCCGCTCCCACCGCCACCGGCATGCCCTGGCCGATAGCACCCCCGGTGAGGGTCAGCCAATCGTGGGGCGCAGCGCCGTCGAACATGCCGTAGGAAAACATACCGGACGTGTTGGCCTCGTCCGAAACGATTGCATTCTCGGGCAGCAGGTTGGCAACCACGGCACCCACCGCCTCCCCATTGAGCGGCCCGTCAGGAAATTCCGGCAGGGCAGGATCGTCAGCCGGCGCAACGTCCGGCGCATCGAGATGATCGGCCAACTCCCGTAAAGTGGCGACGCTGTCCAGGCTGGGGCCGGTCAGCTCCCACAGGGTACAGTCCTCGGGCCACAGGGTGCCGGGCTTGCCGGGATAGGCAAAAAATGAAACCGGCGCCTTGGCGCCAACCAGCACCATATGCCTGATATCCTTGATGAATTCCGATGCCATCTCGCCCAGGTAGGGCAGTCGCTCGGGGGTAAATCGACCCCGGCCGCGCTGGATTCTGGCCGGGAATACCTCACACAGCACCCGCGCGCCGGTCGCGGCGGCGATGCGATGTGCCAGCGCCAGGCCCTCCTCGCGCAGGGCGTCACCACCCAATAGCAGGCAGCGTGGTTCGGCGTGGTGCAATGCGGTCGCGGCTTGGGAAATTGCCTCGGCGTTGGCGCAGGGGCGTACCCTTGGCTGCACCGGTGGCGCGCCGGAGGAGGCGCTTTCTGTCCAGGCATAATCGGCCGGCACAATCAGGTTGGCTGCCCGGCCTTCCATAGCCGCAGCCACGGCCTCGGCGCCGTCCTCGGCGATGGTGTCGGCGCTTTGCGCCACCCGCACCCAGTCCGAGGACAGCGCAGCATGCCCGGGCACATCGGATGTTAGCGGCGCATCCAGTGCCAGATGGTAGCTCGCATGGTCGCCAATAATATTGACGATAGGTGTGTGGGCGCGGCGCGCATTGTGCAGATTGGCCATGCCGTTGGAGAAACCCGAGCCAAGGTGAAGCAGGGTCGCGGCGGGCTTGCCGGCCATCCGCCCGTAACCGTCCGCAGCCCCGGTAACAACCCCTTCGAACAGGCCGAGAATCGGGCGCATGCCGGGGATCTTGTCGATAGCGGCCACCAGTTGCATCTCTGAGGTGCCGGGGTTGGCAAAGCAGACTTCAACACCACTATCGATCAGGGTTTGCAGGAGCGATTCAGCGCCGTTCATAGTACTTTCTCCTTATCGTGGCTTTGAAGGTAATACGTTTTGGCTCGGATGGTACCGCAACTCAGTTACACGCGATACACGGAATCGCCTGCGCCAGCCATCACCAAAGGCTGCGCTGGGTAGAACTGTGTGATCAAGGCTGACTTAAATCAAAAAAACCTTGTTTAGGGCTTTGCGATTGACAATTGTCAATCGCGAGCGAGGGCGCCCCTGATACCTTTTCCAATCCTTGGAGCGAGTGCAAGGGCCGTGGGTGACGCTTTGATCGAGGGATGTCGGCCCCGCGAGGTGTCGATTTCTTTTACAGGGTTTTGCTGTTTTTCCCCTGTCCGCTGTCGAGTTTCTTTACAACAACACCAGGTTTGGTTTATCGGTCAAATGCTAACTTACTGAAATTATTGCAAAGGCGCGCTAATGGCATGAATACTGCATGGTTAAATGAAGTCTAATTAAGGCGTTTCTTGAAGTAAGTAAGTAAGTAAGTAAGTAAGTAAGTAAGTAAGTAAAAGTAAAAATTAATCTAAACGGTATTGGAGGTATTGATCAGTTGCAGAACCCGTTGCAAAAATTGCGCGCGGCGTGCAGTAGCGGTCGCGAGTAGGGAGAAATTTAATCGAACACCCGGCACAGGGTGCGACCACTTTACAGGAGTTTACTGATGACAAAAATTCTGGCAATTACGCGTTCCGTGACGTTTTCGGCGATCCTGGCCGGCAGCGCTCTGGGCTTTGCGACCGCAGCGAATGCAGCGGCGGATTACGATGGCTACGCGGACTTCTTCATTACGCTGGATAGCGTACTTTTTCAGGGGCAGGGTGAATCACAACCGGAGGCAGGTGACTGGACTGTAACGTCATCGGGCGTGGTTATCGATTCCGGCACAGATGCAACGGGGACCGGTATTGCAAATATTGATACCGGCATCGATGCTGCCAGAAGCTGGAGCGTTGGTGACCAGGGTCTGGTGCAGTTTTCAAATTCGTATGGCTCACTGAGTGGTGAAGGGTTGGCCAGTTCTTTCGGTGACACCGAGTTTGAGATCAATGTTGTCAATACCAGCAATAAGCGCATCGACTTTGCGTTCAGCTATAGCGCTTTCGTCAGTGCCGATATCACTGCCAGTGATGGTGAAGACGCCGGTGCCTACGGGTCTATCGAGCTATTTGACGACTTCTCGTCTGAGCTCCTGTTCACTTCAGCTGAGGCGTTCGTGGGTGGCCCGCTGGCGGACTCATCCGATATAAGCCGGGATCTGCTGTTTTCCCTGGAAGCCGGAGCGAGCAATACGATTTTCGGTAACGTTTACAGCGACGGTTACGCCGAGAAAGTATCTGAAGTTCCGCTGCCGGCGGCCGCATGGCTGTTCGGTTCCGGGCTCATCGCGCTGTTTGGGTTAAAGCGTCGCAAGTAAACATGTAGCGCCCGGATTATGTTCCGGGCCTTGCACTCACAAGCGTTCATCCAACGGTATTTGCTACAGCCCCAAACGCTGTGGCCAGTAAAGTAGTGTCTTTTTATTAGCGCCACAATGGCGCGCAAATTCAGGGAGAAAGTCTGATGGAAGGAAAAATCATTCGTAAAACACCGATCGCGCTGGCCGTTACGGCGGCGCTGTTGCAGGGGCAGGCACTAGCCTATGAGTCGCCGGAGCATGTGTTTTCAATCAACGATGTCCTGGGCGGCTTTACCGGCACCACCTACGGTGTACCGGGCACGGTGCAGGATAAAACGATTATCTGTGGACTCCCGGGCGGCGTGGCCTGCGGCGATATCAAACCGAAAGTGGACAAATCGGGAGTAACACTGTATCCGGTGGATAGCGAGTTTGGCTATTACATCGTCGACTTTCTGGGCGCCGAGGGTAAGACCCGTGACTATGACTACGCTGAGGGATTTGTCGCCAACGAACCCGGCGGTGGTATCAGAGTATCGAATGCGCCGACCCTGAAGTACAAGGTTAAGCCGCCGCTGGGCACCTGGTGCCAGGGACTGGGTGGAACTTCGGTAAAATGCGAGACCGAGCACTACACCGCGATGGAGCACGTGCTGAGCTGCCACGAAACCATACCCTACAGTTTTGCCGACCCCGTCACCGGTGACCAGGCGATATTATCTACCCCGGACGGCAGCCTGACCTACGACTGTGACGATGCCCCGCTGGACGACAATGCCATTATTTTGGCGAATGGCCTGCCGAGCACCCGCCTGATCAACTCAACACCCTGCGATGCTCCCGGCGATCCGGCGGGTTGCCAGATGTTCCCCAATGACAAAACCGACATGCTGAACAACATCGCGCTCAGCACCGACTACTCGGTGCAATTGAAAGACGATGGCAAGCCATTGTATGGTTGGGGTGGCCTGCACAAGCGTCCCAACGATGTGCGCATGTATGCAAGGCTGGCGCTGCCCGCGGAATGGAAAGCCGCTGGTGCCGACTTCACGGTGACCAAGGCCCACCTGGTGATCGATCACCTGATAACCAACAACCCTAACGACCAGGTGCGCCCGGAAGACCTGGAGAACGAAGCGGCAACCGGTCGCAAGCCCTCATACCGGATCGAAGGTACGCCGGGCACTAGCAGCGAGGTATGGAAATCCACCGTACCCTGTTACGAGGGTGATGGTGACTTTATCGAGGGCGAATCGCCTGCTACCCCAATCGGCGCCGGCACGGTGCTGCGCAATATGCCTTTCGCGCTGGATCGCGCCGCCACGCCGGGTACCGAACCCGAAGACGATCCCTATGCGTTTTCTGCGGATCTCTACAATGCGTTCACCAACGCCTACTACACCACTATTAACCGCGATCCCTTCGAGTGGTCGTACGTTGATACCAACGAGGCAGCAAACGGCGTATTCAACTTCATCGGTTCCGCCACGCCTATTGATGACCCGGCGGCGCAGGGCCTGACCCTGGTGTCCGGCCCCCGCTGGCGCCTGAAGCCGAACAAGTTTGGCCAGGACCTGCCCGGGCTGGAAATTCCCCTGATCGAGTGCAGCGCGCCACCCTTCCAGAGCGACAACATCAAGTACGAGGTCGGTGAGCGGGTAACCACTATCATCAACCTGCTGGACTGGGATGAGGCTGCCAACGGCCCTTCACCCCTGGCAACCAGCAAAGGCTGGGTTGACGTTGAAGCCAACGAGTTTGTCACCGTGGCAGGTAGCAATGGTGGTGTTCCCTATACCACCAACGGCCTGCCCATGACGGATGATTTTGACGTGGCGTTTTACGTCAAGGGCGACAGCAAGTCCACTGCGATCTATAGCGCCAAACTGGTGCTCGAGTACGAGGGCGAAAGTCCCGGGCCCGCACCCACGGACATTGATATGGAGTTGACCAGCGTGAGTGTGCCAGCCAGGACCACCATCAATGCCGCGGAGACCGTGTCTGTTGTTGTCACCAATAATGGCCCCGCTGACAATGCGTCGGGTAGCATTACGCTGCAAGGCGTATCAAACCGTGGCGTGACGGTTACCTTCTCAGATACCTTCAGCGGTGTCGCCGCGGGTGATTCTGACAGCGCCTCCTGGAATTGGTCGGTTCCATCGCTTCCCTCGACGTTTACCTGGACGGCAACCGTGACCAGTGACAGCGGCGACGCGGATCCGTCCAACGACTCCGCGACAGCCCTTACCAGGGTGCGGCGTTAACCGGCGTCTGCAGCGGCGCAGTTTACGCCCGACGAGCGCTGCCCCTCAGGGCAGTGCTCGACCCGGGCGCAACCGGCAACCTGCCAGCGCATACCGGGAGCAAGCTCTGGCTTGCTCCCGTTTTACTGTCTGGCGGAGGCGTTCTGGCGCGATGCCGCTGGGGTTAAAGATTGATCGCCCGATTCAGGGCAACCAAAAAGATTGTTTCGCAACGGGGTGAATTTATGTGCACACGCAAAATGACAGCGCCTGGCTGGCTGGTGGTGGCCCTAGTGGTTGCGACGGTACCGGCTGCAATGGCGGCAGATGGTCCGGACTCGACTGTCCCGCCAGCAGGGGCGGTGGACTCCGGTTCACAGGTGCAGGGCAAAGCTGGTGGTATGGGCAAGACCTACCAGCAAAATGTGCCGGGCCCGGGCAGGGGTTACCCGGAATCTCGCGGCGCAGTGCCGGCCGCTGGTCAGGGCTCGACGGATCCAGGCGCGACAGGGACGTCAAAGCCCGCTCTAAACGCCAACGAGCAAACCACCGAACAATCCTCGGAACCAGCCCCGGAACCAGCTCCGGAACAACAAAAGCCGCTTTCCCGCAAGGCCCGCGACGGTAGCGGCTACGGTAGCGGTTACCCCGGTGAGCGCGGCCTGGGCGTGGAGGGGTCACCCCACCACCGTCAGTATGGCAGCCACAAGCCGGCCACTGCGGCACCGGCAGGGACCGAACCCTGAAGCAGCATGGTTTCGCCGGCACGCTGCACCCGGGGGCGGTGATGCCGTTATGCTCGACGGTGGTTATCCGTTTCCTGTCCCTGCGCCAGGTAATTAAGGAGAAAAGACTTGCCCAAGGGTTTTACGAAGATGTTTCACAGGTTGTTGCGAGCCGGTCTGGTGCTGCTTGTCGTGCCGGCGATGGTGCTGGCCGGACAGTCGTCGGAGACAACTTCTGATGGCGGGCAGCAGGAACAGGCAAGTAATGAGCGGGCGCTGCTGCAGGCCGCCACCACCGGGCAGTTGGACACGCTACGGTCGCTGTTGCAGCAGGGGGTCGACCCCAATCTGAAAACGCCGGACCGGGCCGCCCGCAGTGTCCTGATGCTGGCGGCGGCGGGCGGTCACAGGAGCTGTGCCATTACCCTGCTCGAAGCGGGAGCAAGGCTTGAGGATCGCGACGGCAGTGGCCATACCGCCTTGAATTGGGCGGCGCTGCGCAAGCGCACCGATGTTGCTTCGAGCCTGCTTGAGCGTGGCGCCGATGTAAACACCCGCACCGACGACGGCGTGTCGCCGCTGCTCTATGCCGTGGGCACCCACAATACACCGTTGGCCAGGATGCTGCTGAAGAGCGGAGCTGAGATTGAAATTGAAGCGACCGAAAACAAGATGACGCCCCTGTTGCTGGCCACAGAGCTGGGCGATACCGCGATGCTGGCTCTGCTGGTTGCGAACGGCGCGTTGGTGGACCAACCCAACCAGGATGCTTTCACCGCGTTGATGACAGCGGCGCAAAACGGCGATAACGCAATAGTCGAGCAACTCCTGCAGCAGCGGGCAGATGTGAACCGGCGTGACAACAAGGGGATGACTGCGCTGGTGTATGCCGCCGACAAGCAGCACAGCGCTACCGTGGAATTATTGGCCGCTCGTGGCGGCAAGCCCGATCTGGCAGACAAGCAGGGTCGAACGGCGCTGATGCGCGCTGTACTCCAGGGTCATACTGGGATGATCCCGGTGTTGCTGGCGATTGGCGCCGATGTCAACCGTGTCGACAACCATGGCAGAACCGCGCTGATGATGGCAGCGGCAACGGGGCAGCTTGCAAGCGTCCGCATGCTGCTTGCAAACGGCGCCGACACCGAGGCGAGGGATAGCGACGGTCTCAGCGCATTGACGATGGCTGAGATGCGGGGGCACAACGATATCGTGGCCTTGTTGCAGCCGCAGTGAGGTTTGCCGTCGCTAACTGGTTTGGCGGTGTTAGTGGTGGGTAGCTGGGCGGCCAATTCGCAGGGCATCGGCTTTGCCATTTATTTGCAGTTATTGATTTATCGCAATAGCTTTAACGGCTGTTTACTATACATTAGTAAGAACTTAAATAGGCAGGGAGGAGCTTGCTATGTTGATGATAAAGTCCACCATTAAAAAATCTGCCGTTCCAGCCGCACTGCTGTTGGCAATGTTTGCGACAACAGTGGCAGCGCAGGGCGGCGGTAAGGGCCAGGGGGGGCAAAGCGGCGGGGCGAAGCAGCAGGTTCGCCAGCAGAACCAGGAGCAGATCAGGGTGCAAACCCGCCAGCAGGAGCCAGCCGGGTCCGTTAACAGAGCTGGATCCGGTGGAACCCCGGGACAGCAGCAGAAGGGCGCGGATCAGACCGGGAGCGGGCAGGGCGGTGCCGGCGTAAAGCCAACCACCGAGGGCTCAACTTCCAGCGGCGGCCAGGGGGGATCCGGCGGTATGAAAGGGGGAAAGCAGTAGCGTAGAGATACCTGGTCTCGTATTACACCAGTTTTGAGGGGGCGTAGGCCCCTTTTTTACGCGCATGACCCTGCTTTACCGTTACACCTCAACGCCATCTGGAATTTTCGTCCAGCGATTGCGCGTTGTGCCGTTTGCAACGAATCTGGTACTCGCTTCACAATTTTTCGATTATTCTAGGGTACCTTGGTCACTCGCTACTACCTCAGCGGAGCGTCTGCATGAACACTACCGCCCATCCGCCCTCCTATTACGCTTTCAGCGCTAATGATCCCGGCCATCGCGCCTCGTTGAACGGCCACGAGCAGGCCGATGTCTGCGTCATTGGCGCCGGCTATACCGGTCTTTCCAGCGCCCTGCACCTGGCCGAGCGGGGGATGCGGGTTATCGTGCTGGAAGCGGCGAGGGTGGGCTTTGGCGCGTCCGGGCGCAACGGTGGCCAGATCGTCCACAGCTATAGCCGCGATATGGATTTTATCGAAAAGCGCTACGGTGACGAGTCGGCGCGGATACTCGGAAGCATGGCCTTCGAGGGCGGTGAGATTATTCGTGGTATCGTCGAGCGCTACCGGATTGCCTGCGACCTCAAGCGCGGGGGTGTATTCGCCGCCTGCAACCCGAAGCAAATGCAGGAATTGCGGGACAAGGCTGCCCTGTGGCAGCGCTATGGTCACCGGGAATTGGAACTGGTGGATGCTGCCGGAATGAGGGATTACGTCGGCAGCGAACGCTACGTGGGTGGCCTGGTCGACCATAGCGGCGGCCATTTCCATCCTCTGAACCTGGCCCAGGGCGAGGCCACGGCGATCGAAAGCCTTGGGGGCAGCATTTACGAGGGCAGTGCCGTCACTGCCATCGAGCCGGGTGAGCGGGTAACGGTGAAAACGGCCAGCGGCAGCGTCAGCGCGAATTACGTCGTGGTGGCGGGCAATGCCTATCTCGGTAACCTGGTGCCCGCGCTGCAACAAAAGGCGATGCCCTGCGGCACCCAGGTCGTCACCACCGAACTGCTGCCTGAAGCGACACGGCAGCAATTATTGCCAAAAGACTATTGTGTCGAGGACTGTAACTATCTGCTGGATTACTTTCGCCTCACCGGCGACGGGCGTTTGCTGTACGGGGGCGGCGTCACCTACGGTGGTCGCGAACCGGACGCGATCAAGGACATTATTCGCCCCAAGATGCTGACCACCTTTCCCCAGTTGCAGCAGGTGAAGCTGGAGTTCGCCTGGACCGGCAATTTCCTGTTGACCCTGACCCGCATCCCCCAGTTTGGCCGCATTGGCGCTAATATCTATTACGCCCAGGGCTATAGCGGTCACGGCATTACCAGCACACACCTGGCCGGCAAACTCATTGCTGAGGCGCTGCACGGCCAGGCCGCGCGTTTCGATGCCTTTGCAGCGCTGCCGCATTACCCGTTCCCCGGCGGGCGCCTGTTGCGGATTCCCTTCACCGCCATGGGCGCCTGGTTCTACACCCTGAGGGATAAGCTGGGGGTGTGATGTCTAGCTTCAGTTGTGTCTTTTAATCGACAGTGGCCAAGAGTCCCTTGTAAGCTTCCTGCAGGCAATCCCTGAATGTATCGACGCCCTCCATGCCGTCCGGGCAGGCGAGGATGCCGATGCAGAGTTTATTGCGATAGCTGATGGCGGTGAAATTGAAGCCGGCAGCCTCGGTCAGCAGCGACATGGGGTAGATGGCCTCGAGCTTTGAATCAGCCAGGTACTGGGTATTTTTCGGGCCCGGTACATTGGACACCACCATATTGGCGACCGGCCGCACCTTGTCCGACATATGGGCCGCGCTCAGGGCCATCACCGGCATCATGATCAGGTTGAACATGTCCTGCAGCCCGGTGGCGCTCATACCCTGCAAACCCTGCTTGGCGTGTTGCGTTACTTTGACGATGCGTTGCAGGCGCTTTTGCGGGTCGGCAATATTGCTGGCCAGCGGTACCATTAGCATGCTCAATTTGTTGCCCTTGTTCCCCTCGGCTTTCACCGATATCGGCATGGCTCCGACCAGGGATGCTTTGGGCAGCTTCTTTTGACCCAGCAAAAAGCTTCTTACCGCACCGCCCAGCACTGCGATCAGCGCATCGTTGATGGTGCCGTCGGCGCTATGGCCGATGGCTCGCATTTTATTGAGGGGCAGGTCCAGGGTGATGAATTTCCGGCGCGCGCCCTTGTCGAGGTTGAGGATGCTCGGCGGCGCGGTGAAGGGCAGGGGCGGCAGTGCCTTGTCGCCCCCGTCTGCACTGAGGCCCATGTGCATCACCTGCGAGGCAACCTCCGGCAGTGCCCGGGTCTGGTCCCAGAGTGCGCCAAGGCTGTGCTCCAGTTGCCGGAACCAGCCGCTGGACTTCTTGTCGGGGAGTTCCTCGGGGTGGGTATCCGCGTGTAACCGGCGCAAGCGGGTAATGGAAATCGGCTCGCACTGGAGTTGCTTGCTGATCAGGGCGATACCGCTTACGCCGTCGACCAGGGCGTGGTGTATTTTGCAGTAGACAGCGAAGCGGTTGCGGGGCAGGCCGTCGACCAGGTGGTACTCCCACAGTGGGCGGGTGCGATCCAGCACCGGCTGGTGGGCCAGCGCCAATAACTCCATCAGGTCGTCCATGGTGCCGCCGTGGGGCAGGCTGTAGTATCGAAAATGGTAGCGTTTATCCAGATTGACTTCCTCGACCCATGCAGGATTGCGCTGGTCGTGGGCGTCGTGCAGCTTGCGGGTGAAGATCGGGCTGGAGCCGATTACGCCTTCTGCGATCAGGGGCTCCAGTTTGCGCAGATAGTTGGCAGGCGCATTGGCGGGCTTCGAGAAAATCAGCAGCCCGGCAACATGGAAAGGCCGTTCGCCCACCTCGGCACGCAGAAACGATGCATCCTGGAAGTTGAGTTTTTGCATGGTTTATCCCCTGAAGTCGCGGCCTAATCCCGGCTCCCCAGTATAAACATCAGCAATTCGTCGCTCTAGGACAGTCGGTTACGAATTATTGTTCTGGATCATGGGAATCACGATTTCCCGGCGCCGCACGTCACCCTGCGTTGGCGAGCTTGCCGTCCTGCTGTCGCTGGCTGGCCAGGTACTCTTCATAGTTGCCACGAAAGTCGATCAAGCGGCCGTCCTTGATCTCGATAATCCGATTGGCCAGGGAGGAGACGAATTCCCGGTCGTGGCTGACGAAAATCAGCGTGCCGTCATAGTGCTCCAGCGCCAGGTTGAGGGCTTCAATCGCCTCCATATCGAGGTGGTTGGTGGGCTCATCCAGCAGCAGGACGTTATCCTCACGCATCATCAGCTTGCCGAACAGCAGGCGATTCTTCTCGCCGCCGGAGCAGACCCTGACCGGCTTGTTGAAATCGTCCGCCGAGAACAACAGGCGCCCCAGGGTCGCGCGCACTATCTGGTCGTCATGACTTGGCTTGCGCCACTGGCTCATCCAGTCGAACAGATTGAGTGAACAATCGAAATCGCCGGTAGTGTCCTGGGGGCAGTAGCCCAGGGTGGCATTCTCCGACCACTTGATAAGCCCCGTTCGCGCTTGCAATTGGCCCATCAGACAGCGCAGCAGGGTGGTCTTGCCGGCGCCGTTCTCGCCAATGATCGCCAGTCGATTGCCCGCGTCCAGCATCAGGTCGCCATGGTCGAACAGGCTTTCGCCGTCAAACCCATGGCCGAGCTGCTCGAGGACCAGCGCCTGGCGATGCAGCTTCTTGCTTTGCTTGAAGCGAATATAGGGGCTGACCCGGCTCGAGGCAACGATATCCTCGAGCTTGATTTTCCCGATCTGCCGGGCTCTCGAAGTCGCCTGCTTGGCCTTTGACGCATTGGCGGAGAAGCGGCTGACGAACTGTTGCAGGTCGGCGATCTGCGCGCTCTTTTTCGCGTTTTCCGATTGCAGGCGCTCCCGTGCCTGGGTCGAGGCGGTCATGAAGTCGTCGTAGTTTCCGGCATAGATCCGCAGCTCGCCGTAATCGATATCCGCCATGTGGGTGCACACGGCGTTGAGGAAATGGCGGTCATGGGAGATGATGACCATGGTGCTGTTGCGTTCGTTCAATACGCCTTCCAGCCAGCGGATGGTGTTGATGTCGAGGTTGTTGGTGGGCTCATCCAGCAGCAGTATGTCGGGGTCGGAAAACAGTGCCTGGGCCAGCAGAACCCGCAGCTTCCAACCCGGCGCGATCTCACTCATGGGGCCGTCGTGCTGTTGCTGGGCAATGCCCGCTCCCAGCAGGATTTCCCCGGCACGGCTTTCGGCGGTATAGCCATCCAGCTCCGCGAATCGGGTCTCCAGCTCGGCCACCGCCATGCCGTCGTCTTCTGACATCTGTGGCAGCGCATAGATACGGTCGCGTTCCTGTTTGACCTGCCAGAGTTCGGCGTGGCCCATGATGACGGTATCGATCACGCTGTGGCTTTCAAACGCGAACTGGTCCTGGTGCAGCTTGCCGATGCGTGCGTTCGGCGTGGTGGAGACATTCCCCGATGTGGGCGCGAGGCTGCCATCGAGAATTTTCATAAACGTGGTTTTGCCGCAGCCATTGGCACCGATCAGTCCATAGCGATGGCCATTGCCGAATTTGACGGAAATGTTTTCGAACAGGGGCTTGGCGCCAAACTGCATGGTGACATTAGCGGTGGCAATCACGGGGAGAATCCTGGCTGGACAGCAGTGAGATTTTGAAGGTCGCGGATGGTAATCGATAACGACGCAAAAGTCGAGTTGCGCAGTCTGCCCTGCGATTTCCGCTGGTGCTCCTCTGCGGTATTTGAGGCTACTTCCGGGGGTTTCCGTGTCCCACCCACAGTAGCAGTTGATTTAGAATGTAATAGCGTTACCATGGGATGGTTTTTAATAGTGTGTGGCTGAAAGCCCTATGGTCGCTGGATTTGTCCGCTACCAGGATGCCGCTTCTGTGCCGGTTTCAATCGTGATTCGCCCCAGTGGTCGAATACGGTGGTAATACGTTTTTGGGAAGGGGAAAGCGGAAAGGGAAGTGAGAATTATCAGGCAGAATAACGAAAGGATAATGGAACATGATCAAGTTTACCCTGAATGACAAACCCGTCGAGCTCGATGTGCCGCCAGACATGCCCCTGCTGTGGGTGGTGCGCGACCACCTGAAACTCAAGGGATCCAAGTTCGGCTGTGGCATGGGCCTGTGTGGCGCGTGCAGCATGCATCTCGACGGCGAGTCGGTGCGCACCTGCATTCTGCCCGTTTCGGCGGTGGCCGGGCGCAAGGTTACCACCATCGAGGGTCTGGGCACGCCGGATGACCTGCACCCGCTGCAGCAGGCGTGGGTGGAATTTAGCGTGCCGCAGTGTGGCTACTGCCAGTCTGGCCAGTTGATGTCAGCCAGCGCCCTGCTGGCGCGCAACCCGGATCCTGACGATGCCGCTATCAACGCGGCCATGAGCGGCAATATTTGCCGTTGCGGCAGCTATAGCGATATCAGGAAAGCGATCAAGGCAACGGCGAAAAGGCTGAACTCGGCGGTACAGATCCAACAACCAGTCGCCCCACGAGAGGTGCAGTCATGACAATACAGGATGCATCACGCAGGAACTTTATCAAGTTACTGGGAATTAGCGGCGGTGGCCTCGTGTTGGGCTTGCCGCTGAGCGGTTGCGGACGGGACTCGGCGGAGAACCCGCTGGCTGGTGATGCCAGCTTCTCGCCGAGCGTTTGGCTACAGATTACCCCGGATAACGTTATCAATTTCTACCAGCCCTACAATGAAATGGGGCAGGGCACGATGACGGGTATTACCACTCTGGTGGCGGAAGAGCTGGAGGTGGCCCCCGAGGCGATTACCGTGCATCACGCCGGTGTAGACAAAGCGTTCAAGAATCCCGAATTCAAGGCCCAGGGAACCGGGGCCAGTACCAGTATCAAGGCCAGCTATGTGCCGGTGCGGCAGTTGGGAGCAGATACCCGGGAAACCCTAAGGGCTGCGGCGGCACAGCAGTTGGAGGCCCCGGCCAGTGAGCTGGAAATGCGCGACGGCCAGGTGTTTTGGCAGGGCAAGGGCCATCCCTACGGCGAGTTCGCCGAGACTGCGGCAAAACTTACCCCTGTCAGCAATACGCCGCTGAAAGAACCTGCGGAATTTACCGTAATCGGCGAGCGGCGGCCGCGGCTGGACGGGCTGGCGAAGTCCACCGGCACCGCCGTGTTTGGCATCGATGTCGATATTCCCAACCTGCACTACGCCGTGCTGGTGCGCTGCCCGGTGCACGGCGGCGAGGTCAAGCGCTTCGATGCAAAAGCAGCCGAGGCCATGCCCGGTGTGACCAAGGTGGTTGAGATCTTCAACGGCGTGGCGGTGGTTGGTGAGTCCCACTGGCAGGCGCGTCAGGCAGCGGGGCGTCTCGATATCGATTGGGAGCTGCCCGAGGACCTGCAGAAGTTTTCCAGTGACCAGGCTCAGGCGCAGTTCAGAATGGCGGTGGAAACCGGCAAGAGTGACAAGGCAAGCAAGGAGGGCGATGGTGCCAAGGCGCTTGAGGGTGCGGCCAGCAGAATCTCCGCCGAATACTGGGCCCCGTATATTGCCCACGCCACGATGGAGCCGATGAGCTGCACGGTGCGGATTGAAGACGGCGCCTGCGACGTCTGGGTCGGCAACCAGTTTATCGAAGTCGCCCAGGCTATCGCCGCGCATTATGGCGATGTGAAAAAGGAGCGCGTAACGGTGCACGCGTGTTTCCTTGGCGGCGGTTTTGGCCGGCGCATGGGGATGGATTACGTTGCCGAAGCGACGGCGATTGCCAAGGAAGCAGAGTTGCCCGTGCAATTGCTGTGGAGTCGTGAGGACGACCTCCGTCACGACATCTATCGTCCGGCATCGCTGGTACAGTATGAGGCCGGCCTGGACAGTAATGGCGAATGGCAAACCTGGACCGCCACCCGGGCGGGCCCCAACATTCTGCCAGGCGCCCTGAACGTGGCACTGGGGGTCATGTTGCCGGAATTCCTGCCCCACGGTATGTCGACGTGGTTGGGTAAAAAAGGGTACGGCCTGTTCGATGGTGTCGTGGTAGATCCCTACAGTGTCGAGGGCGTGATCGAGGATTACGACGTCGCCAATACCGAGGTGCGCCACGTCACCGTCGACCCGGGTTTGCGGGTTGGGTTCCTGCGCTCTGTAGGCCACTCCTTTAGCGGCTTCTTCAAAGAGAGTTTTATCGACGAAATTGCCCATTCACAGAGCGCCGACCCCTTGCAGTGGCGGCTCGACCATACCAGCAACAACCCCCGCCTGAACAAAACCCTGCAAATGGTGGCCGAGGCCGCAGGCTGGGGTTCGGCGTTGCCGGCGGGTCGTTTTCAGGGTATTGCCGCGCATACGTCGTTTTCCGCGGCAGTGGCGCAAATCGCTGAGATATCGGTTGAGCATGGCCAGCTCAGGGTCCACAAGGTGACCTGTGCGATTGACTGCGGTCTGGCGGTGAACCCGGATATGGTTCGTTCCCAGGTCGAGAGCGGTATTATCTTCGGCATGAGTGCAGCACTCTACGGCGAAATAGGCGTTATCGATGGCAGGGTGGTGCAGAGTAATTTTCATGATTACCAGGTCGTGAGGATGAGTGAGGCGCCAGAAATTGAGGTGCTGATCGTCGATACTGACAATCCACCAACGGGCGTAGGGGAGCCTGGGGTGCCCCCCATCGCGGCGGCTATCGGTAACGCTATCTTCGCAGCGACTGGCCAGCGATTGCGCAGCCTGCCGTTCAAGCTCGCTTGACGGCCTGCTGTTAATTGTTGCCCGGCATTGTCGGCATCGGGTTGTGGGTGTCGGATCGTATTAACTGGAGCGGTAATATGAAGGGTATAACTGGGCTGTTGCTGATGCTGGCAGTGGCAGGTGGCGTGCAGGCTGCGGTCGTCGAACAAAAGGTTACCTTTGATGAGGGGCTTGGCAGCGCGGTTCTGTATTACGACGATGCCCTGAAGGAGCCGACTGCTGCTGTGATCGTGGTGCACGAGTGGTGGGGAATGGACGACTACACCCGTTCGCGTGCGAAGAAGCTGGCACAGGAGGGTTACCCTGCGGTGGCGGTGGATATGTATGGCCACGGCAAGGTAGCGGGGCACCCGAAAGACGCCAAGGCGTTTATGGAAGCAGCACTGGCGGAGCCTGAATCGATGAACGCCCGGTTCGCCGCCGCGCGTGCTCTGCTGGAAAAGCAGGCCGTTGTCGACCCCGGGCGAATCTACGGTATTGGTTATTGCTTCGGCGGTGCAGTGGTGCTTAATCAGGCGAGAATGGGAGCCGATCTGGCTGGTGTCGCCAGCTTCCATGGCAGTTTGGGGGCCCAGGCGCCTGCAGTGGCAGGTAAGGTAAAGGCCCGGGTTCTGGTCGCCACCGGCGGTGCCGATCCGATGATCCCGCCACAGCAGGTGGCCGATTTCGTCAAGGAAATGAGCGATGCCGAGGTCGATCTCGAGCTGCTGAGCTTTCCCGGTGTGCTGCATGGCTTCACCAACCCTGGAGCCACGGATAAGGGCAAGCAATACGAGCTGCCGCTGGCCTACGATGCCGACGCCGACCGCCGCAGTTGGGATGCCCTGATGCACATGCTGTCAAACTGATGGCCGGGGTTGGATGAAACGCCCTTTTACCGGCCCGGCGATCGACTGACCCTTCTTTGCTGGCCCTGGCGGCGGCAAAAATCTTATCGTTCGTGTATTTACCCAGATTTTCGACTAGGCGGACACGTTAAATGAAAATACTGATGGTCTTGACGTCCCACGATCAGTTGGGAAATACGGGGGCCAAAACCGGCTTCTGGCTGGAGGAATTTGCTGCGCCCTACTATGTGCTGAAGGATGCTGGCGCCGAAATCACCCTCGCGTCTCCCAGGGGTGGACAGCCACCGCTCGATCCCAAGAGTGATGAGCCCGGCTTCCGCACCGAGGCGACCGAGCGTTTCAAGGCCGATGACAATGCCCGGGAAGCGTTGGCCGATACCCTACCGCTGGCCGATATAGTGGCCGCCGATTACGACGCCGTATTTTATCCCGGGGGCCACGGGCCCCTGTGGGACCTGAGCCAGGACAAAGCCTCGATCGCCCTGATTGAATCATTTTACGGCGCGGGCAAACCGGTCGCCGCGGTGTGTCATGCCAGTGCGGTCCTCAACCCTGCGCGCGGCAGCGACGGCAAGCCGCTGGTGGCGGGCAAGTCCGTGACCGGGTTCAGCAATAGCGAGGAAGCAGCGGTAGCCCTGACCGATGTCGTGCCATTTCTGGTCGAAGACCAGCTCAGGGCGCTCGGCGCAGAGTATTCCTGCGCCGACGATTGGCAGCCCCACGTGGTGGTAGATGGACACCTGGTTACCGGCCAGAATCCGGCATCCTCCGAGCCCGCGGCGAGGGAATTGCTTGCCCTTTTGAGCCGGCAATAGTAGGGCGTTGGCATAGTCGGCGGTGTATTCGGTCGCCGGCGTTGCCCCCTTCGATCATGCCTGCTACTGCAGGTTCGCAACCGCGAAAATCCCCAACCACTCAGGCCGACAGCCAGCGATGCACCTGCTTATAGACCGCAGCTCCGAGCAGGTCAAAGTGCCCCTTTCGGTAGACGATGGCTTTGTGATCTTCGGGTATGTTGAGCCAGAGCGCGGGGTTCCTGTGCTCACCGAGGGCACTGCCAACGGGCACCAGTCCATCGCCAACGATGGCATCGGCCAGCTTGTTGCCACCGGCAGATTGGCTGGCGGCGAGGGCGTAATACTCGATACCGGGTGGCAATGGCATGGGCTGGCGGTTATCACCGCTGCGGGCGAAGCGACCTTTCTTGCGCTTGCCCGCGCCGTCGTTCCAGTCACTGTGCTGCAGGTAACCGTAGCGCAGGTCGGTGATGCCGGCACTGCGTATTCCGCCGAGGGCGGTAAAAGGCGCGGTGAAGGGGGAGAGGGCAAGCGCAGAGTCCAGCAGATTGCCGCTACGTTCCAGTGGCGAGCCGTGGTGGGGGGTTCCCAGGAACACCAGCTTGCGCAGCCTTGCAGGCCATTGCAAATCCGCCGACATCGCGTAGTGCAGGGCGCTGCGTGACACCAGGCCACCCATGCTATGGGCCACGATATGCAATTCGGTAACGGGAACCGGCCACTGCTGCAATAGCTCCTCGATACAGTCGGCAAGTTCAGCGCCGTTGATCGAAATATGCCGCCCGGTATTGTAGTGCAGGTGAAGCTCGGTAAGGTCCAGGTCGCGGCCCAGTTCGGCGCCGTGATTGTGACCCTTGCGGTTCCATTGCAGATCGTTCATGCACAAGCCGTGGATGAGCAAAAGCACTTTGCCATTGGCCTGGGGGATGGCTTTGGTAATCGAGCTCTGATCCGCGACGAGCGCCTTGCCGCGGCTGCGAAACTGCATGGGGGTAGCCAGCGGGTTGCCGGTCTGCTCAAGATGATCGCCCACCACGCCGTTGATAGTGGCCACCACCGCATCGCGCTGGGCAGAGGACGATTGCCAGTCGGCGATCCTGGCAAGTGCTGGCAGTGCAGCGTCGATACCGTAGGTCATCGTATTGGGCAGAGCGCGGATGGATTGGTACACCAGGCGTGTGATGCCGGCAGTTTTCCGGTCGTCGCGAATGCGACTGAAAGGCGACACGCGCCGGGCGATGGTGGCGTGCATCGACTCCACCAGGTCGACGACCAGGTTGAATCCGCTCAGCCCCAGCCGACCGTAGGCGAGAGGGTCTGTTGCCTTGATGTGCGCGCTAGTGGTCATGTTGCCTCCCTTGGCCTACTGGCCAGTGATAGTCGGAAATGGGGCTGGCTGATACCGCCGGGTTGGTTGCATCATCGTACACCGGCAAAATCTATCGCCGGTGGCAAGCCTGGCAGGATGACAGCGTCGGGCAATGAGTGATTTCACCAGTGGGACGTATCAAAAAATACAGAGCGCCTAATCGGTAAGGTATGGTGGTTAATCGCCAGCGTCAACCTCACCGTCACCGACGCGCTCACCCTGGTTGCCGCGAACACCGTCGCGCACTTCCTCCTGCTTGCATTCGCGCTTATCCTGGCCGGTATAGCCTTCGTCCCGCCGGCAATCCCGTTTATCCTGGCGCTCGTCGGAGCGCCCGCGCTCCTCGCGTCGGTCCTGGCGATCGTCCGGGGCAGCATAAGAGGCGAGGGGTGCCGCGAGGAACATCAGGCTGGTAATTGTTACCGCTACTTTTTTCATTTCAGCTACTCTGGGTTGTTCTACTTCGGAAACCCACAAGTTACAGGTAACCGGGTTAATTGACCAGCACCGTAGCCGCCATATCCCACCGATTTGGCGGCTGCCTATACCCGTGAGAGAATGGGGTGCATCCAGTGCTGACCTTGATCGGTATATACTGTGCAATCTGATCTGGCGAGGCCAAGCGATCGCCACCGCTCGGGCGGGGTGTTGGCCAGCCAGCTATTTCACCCCAGGCCTTGGTTACAGGCGCTGCCGCCTCACTTATCCGGTAAGAGATACCATGAACAAAGCCAGCCTCAACGTCCTCGGCCAACCCCTGGTTGCCTGTTGCCACTCACCCAAAACCGGCTTCTACCGCGACGGCTTTTGTCGTACCGAGGCAGGCGATCATGGACGTCATATTATCTGTGCAGAAGTCACTGCCTCGTTCCTGGCCTTTTCACGGGAGCGGGGTAACGATTTGTCGACCCCGCGCCCGGAGTTCGATTTTCCGGGTTTGCGTCCCGGCGACCGCTGGTGTCTGTGCGCGCTGCGCTGGCTGGAAGCGCACGAGGCCGGGGTGGCGCCCAGGGTCCTGCTGGAGTCCTGCGAGGTCTCGGCACTGGAGCTTATACCGCTGGAAATCCTGCAGCAGTATGCGGCGGTTCGCGCCCATTGAGACGGACGCCGGAATTTCCCCCGGGAACTGCTGCACACGACCAGGTCTCTCAATCAGGCCCTGTCGGCCAATAGCCCTGTTTCAGGTCGACTCACTGCCGGGGAATGCGCCGTGGCGTCCGGCACCGTCGCGAAAACGGGTGGCACCCAACAGGGTCTCCTGTGAATCGATCACCGACTGCCCATGTCGATATTCGTTGACCGTCGCTGCCTCGATATCCAGGTCCCACTGTTCATAAGCACTGAGGCGGTCGTGACGCAGGCAATTCTGGGGAAAGCGGCTGATCTCTGCGGCGAGTTTCTCCGCCTGTTGCCGACAGCTACCCTCAGCAACCACCCGGTTTGCCAGGCCCATTTCAAGCGCCTCCTGCGCGCCGACCGGCCTGCCGGTAAGTATCATATCCATCGCCCGGCTGTGGCCGATCAGGCGCGGCAGGCGAATGGTGCCGCCATCGACCAGGGGCACTCCCCAGCGACGACAGAAAACACCGAAAATGGCACTGCTCTCCACTACTCGCAGGTCGCACATCAGTGCCAGTTCCAGCCCGCCGGCGACCGCGTGGCCGGCCACAGCGGCGATAACCGGTTTGCTGAATCGCATTCGGGTCGGGCCGAGGGGCCCGTCGCCTTGTGTGCCGAGGTGGAACCCCGCTGTTCCCCCTGCCAGCGCCTGCAGGTCGGCGCCGGCACAGAAGTAGCCGTGCTCGCCATAGAGCACTGCGACGTCGGCTTCTCCATCGGCTTCGAAGCCGCGAAAGGCGGCGCTCAACAAGGTGGCGGTCGCACCGTCGATGGCATTGCGGACCTCGGGCCTGTCAATGATGATGGTGGTGACACGGTCCTGTTTTTCAATATGTATGCTCATAGCTGCCCCGAATGGTAGCGCGATCAAATCCACGGCGTCTTCCGCGCATTACCCTGGTTGATACCGGAGCCCTCAGCATATCCTCAAGGCACGAGCGCTACCAGTCACAGGCGTGGCACGATGGTAGCTGGTGATAGCCTGGGCAGTGGGTGTTCGATGCCGACCGGCTGCTGTATGCTACGCCGATGGTGTCATCGCCAGAGACCGAAACGCAAAGAAGCGGGGAGGGTGACCGATGAAACGCCTGGGTGCTGCCGACAAAATCTTCCTGCTCGCGGAGCGACGGGAGTCGCCTATGCATGTCGGTGGCCTGAATCTTTTTACCCTGCCCGACGGCGCAGACGAGCAACGTTTTTTGCACGGGCTTGCCGATAACCTGCGGATGGCGGATGCGTTCCAGCATCCTTTTGGCGAGCGGTTAAAGGTGGGCAGGGCGGGTCTGCTGGGGCCGGCCTCCTGGGTGGAGGATACCTCGCTGGACCTCGACTACCACATACGCCATTCCGCGCTGCCCAGGCCGGGGCGCGCTATCGGAGGTCGCTGCAATCTCATCGGCAGTCAGCAGAAGTGCCGAGTGGCGAAGCGATCAGCAACGTGGTTGAAGCGCTGAAAAAGCAGTTTGACAGCAGCCTTCACCTGGTCGGGGCGCTGGGGCGGATTACCCGCGCCTGGGCACGCCTGGGCGCCGGCGATACGTTGCGGGTTCCCTGGGTCGACGTGCCCCAGAGCCCCATCAATACCCGCATCGACGGCGCCCGTCGTTTTGTCGCGCAGTCTTTTCCCTTAGCTCGCCTCAGGGCAGTGGGCAGGGCGTTCGACGGTACGCTCAACGACGCGGTGCTGGCGATGTGTGCGGGGGCGCTGCGCCGGCAACTGCAAAGCCAGGGGGGGCTGCCGGATGAGTCCCTGAAGGCGCTGGTGCCGATATCATTGAGAGCGCCCGGCGACCTGGAATAGGGCAATGCCGTAGGCGCCATCAGTGCTGATCTGGCTACCCATATTGAGGACCCCATCGATCGTTTCGTCGCCATCCAGGCGTCGATGAGGGCGGGGAAGTCACTGTATGATCAACTGTCTCCCCGCGAGGCTATGCTGCTCAACGCGGTGGCTCTGTCCCCGGCGCTACTGGTCTATCCGCTGGGCCTGATCACTCGGTTTCCGCCGTTTAGCACCACGATTTCCAACGTTCCGGGCCCGCGCCAGAAGATGTACTGGAACGGTGCGACGCTGAATGGCGTGTATCCCGCGAATATTGTGTCCGATGGCGTTGCACTCAGCATTACTCTGGTGAGTTACCATGATCAGCTCGACTTCGGCATTACAGCGTGTCGCCGCTCCCTGCCCCAGGCGCAGCGTTTCGTCGATTACCTGGAAGATTCGCTGGCTGAGTTGGAACGGGCACTGGGGATCGTCTCGCCGTTACGAAAACAATCGGCTCGCACCGCGACAAAAAATGCCGCCCGGGCCCGCCCCAACAAGGCGGGTAAATCGGGCGCCGGCAAAAGCAGTAAAGCCAAACCAGCTGGCAAAGCCCGGACAATGACCGGCCGCAAAACGGCGGTGGCGCCCAGCAAGGGCTCGTGACAACGGAAGCGGCAGCACCCGGCGGCGCCGGGCCAATCGCTTCGACTCCTGGATTACCCTCCCGGGCGCTGGTATTCAAGCGAGATCTCAAGAGTCTGAAAATCTCTCACTTCCCGGGGCTGTACCACACCGACGAAGTCCAGGCCCGCTCCTGGTGAACCATGGGAACCTCCTCGGTCATTTTGACGCCGAAGCGCTTCTGGTCGTAGGCCGTCCAGCGCGGGGTCGGTATCTCGATAACCCGGGCGTAATAAAATGCCAATTGGGATGGATCGAAATCAGGATCGGTCCAGACCCCGGCGAGGTCGGCATCGCCGATGGTATCCGTCCAACTGGCGTTGGCGACATCCACGGTGCTACCCACTGCGGGTATTTTTCCGTCCTTCCCCGGCTTGCGATGTTCCCCATCGGCCCAGGCCACATCATAGATTTTTTCATGGGTACTACCGTCGGCATCGACCCAGCCCTTGATGATCTGAATGCGATCCAGGTTGCCGCTGAGCGGGTCTTTCATGGCTGACACCAGGAAGCTCGGCGCTGCCTTTGCCGAGGGTGCCGCCGGCAGGTCACTGCCCATGGGAACCCCCTTGCTATAACCGACGTCGGCGAGATAGCGGGTGTTTAGATCCTCGGCCTCAAAACCCCAGCCGCCGAAGAAGCGCACCTTCATGCGGGTGCCAGAGGTGGCGTAGACCTCTTTGCGCTGCATTGCATCCCACAGAGCTTCGCGGGTATTTTCAGTCGCCCACACCGCAGCATAACCGGCGGCAGTGTAGTGCCAGGTATAGCGGGTCTTGCCGAAGCCCTGCTTGGACACATGGCTCCAGCGCTCGGGGCGCGGTTCCTGGATGACATGCTTGCCGAAGAAGTTGTCTTCCTCGATGGAGGACAGCGAGTTGTGCACGTCGGTACCGCCGATCATGCCGAACTTGAAGGGATTCACGCCCAGCTTCTGCTGCCATGCCAGACCCTGCGCGAGTCCGCTGCGCAGGTACATGGTGGGGCGCATCTCGGGAGTTTCGGGGGCATCCTCCAACGTGAGATTGCCGTATTCCCAGCCGGCAATGCCGTAATCCGCAAACTCATCATTGGGAGACAGCGTCGGGTGGGTTTCGCTGTTGCCCTTGGTCTGCATTACCTCCTGCAGGACTTCCCAGCGCGCGCGGCGCTCTGCGTAATCCCGGCTCAGTGGCTTGCCGGCGAAGTCGACAGCTTCGAACATACGGCCATTGGAGAGGTTGCCGTTATGGGGAATCGCCAGCACCCTGCCGCCGGTCTTGGTCTCGTAGTTGGCCATCCAGGCCCACAGTTTTTCCGGATCTTCGCTCTGCCAGGAGGAAAAAGGCATTATTTGTCCCGCCCTGGTTTTATCGCCACGGAACAGGATGTTGCGGTGGAGGTTGTTGCCGCCGGGCACCGAGGTCCACTCGAACGCGATGACGGCTGTGAACCGGCCGGGGTCGTTGAATTGATCCGCCGTCTCGGTGTATTCCTGCCATACGGAGCGCATTACCGGGCCGGAGACCTTCGGGTCGGTGATCTCGCCGGGCAGGGTACCCTGGGCCTGCCCCGAGATGACTTCGTTCGTCGCGTCTGACGCCTCCTTGCCCCCGGCCTTCATCATTTGGCTCCAGCGTTTGAGTTGGTCGTTACCCATAAATTTCGGGTTTCCGTTGTAGACCTCATACATCACCCCGAGGCCCTCCGCGTGGTCCGAGATCACCAGGAAGTCCATCGGTCGCGACAGCTTTACGGGTACGCCGGAGGATGACACCACCTGCTCACCGCGGGCGAAGCGATAGGCATCTGCGGGGCCCAGTCGGTCGCCATTCATAAAGGCGTCGCCGGAATTGGCAGTGTGGTGGTGAGTGTCACCAAAATAGACTTCGGTGGGGTAGCTTTTATTGGCGTAGGGGGAATAGCTGATTTTACCGGGCTCGTCGTTGCCATGGTGTCCCGAGTGCTTGTCGGCATTGGCGCCCGGCGGGCCGACAAGCAGTAGCGCAAAAAACGCAAGGCTGGCCTGGGTACTTCCGGGGAACTGGATCATGACGGGATTCCTTTGTCGTTATCATTTGGCAGGACGATGGGTGTAAAATAACACTGGCGTTTAGGCTGATGGTAATTCCGCTGCGCCGAAATGTCTAGCCAGGATATTGCACCAGCTGCCTGAGATAGCGCGCAGGTATCGCGTCGCTTTTGCGTGCTCGCGAGCGTAAACGCAGCCATAGCTACGTCGCAGTGAGCATGTGCGCAAAATCGACGCAAGATCAAGTGGCATCCAGGCAAACAGCAGTGGTGGCATTTTGTACCCGGGTGAAAAACTCGCGATATCCTTTTCTACAAGGGCCAGATTAATAAATTGGCGTGTGCTGGTGCATTATTCTAGTCAGGTGCTGGCAATTGGTTTTTAATGACAGGTTAGAGCCGAACATGACCAAAGATAGCCCGGTCATCTTGCTGGCCCGGCGTCCGGAGTGCACGTACATCTGGTGGGCGGGTGGCTGCCAAGCGAGAAGGCAGAGCATAATGAAATGGCAATTCGGGTAAAGAAATAACGATAAGAGGAGACACCAATGAAGCGACTGAGCTTCCTCGATACCGCGTTCCTGCTGGCGGAGCGACGCGAAACACCGATGCATGTCGGGGGCTTGCATCTGTTTACCCTGCCCGAGGGCGTCGATGAGCAGGAGTTCCTGCAGGGGCTGGCGGAAAACCTGAAATCGGCAACGCGATTGCAGCAGCCCTTTGGCGACCGCCTTAAAATGGGGCGGGCCGGTTTGCTCGGGCCGGTGTACTGGGAGGAAGACAAGTCACTGGATCTCGATTACCACATCCGTCACTCGGCACTACCCAAGCCGGGGCGCTTCCGGGAGCTTTTTGCATTGGTGTCGCGCCTGCACGGTACGCTTCTCGATCGCAACCGACCCCTGTGGGAGATGCACCTGATCGAGGGACTTCCCGAGCGCAAGTTTGCGGTATATTCCAAGTTTCACCATGCGGCAATCGACGGGGCCCGTTCGATACACCTGGTGCAGAGTATGTACTCGACCGACCCGAATGAACGCATCCATGAATCGCCGCTGTCCCTGGAGGCGGGGGAGCGCTATCGTGCCGCACTGGAACCCCCGAAATCCGAGCAACCTGCCGAGCAAGAGCGGCCCAATATCGTCGCCAGGCTCAGGGGGGAACTTGACAGCCGGTTGCATCTTCTCGGTGCCCTGGGTGAATACGGCAACGCGTTGATAGGGCGCAAGCCCGATGCGCTGACGTTGCCCTGGCTGGACGTACCGAGCAGTTACATCAATACCCCGGTGGACGGCGCCCGGCGTTTCGTGGCGCAAACCTGGCCTTTTGCCCGGATACGCGCGGTGGGCAAGGCCCTGGATGGATCCTTCAACGATGCCGTGCTGGCGATGTGTGCCGGCGCCCTGCGCATGCAAATGCTCAGCCTGGGGGATCTTCCCGAGGATTCGCTGACGGCGATGGTGCCGGTGTCGCTGCGACGAGCCGGCGACCTGGATTCGGCAAATGCCGTGACCGCCATCTGTGCCAATCTGGCGACTAACATCGAGGATCCGATGGATCGTTTCCGGGCTATCAAGGTCTCGACCCAGGCCGGAAAAGACCTCATGGCTAGTATGGGCCCGCGGGATGCGGCGTTGTTCTCCCAGATCACGCAACTTCCGAGTGCCATTCTGATGCCGTTGGGATTGAGCGCCAAATTTCCACCTTTCAGTACGACAATATCCAATGTACCCGGGCCGCGCCAGCAGCTTTACTGGAACGGCGCCCGGCTTGAGGGGATGTATCCGGCCTCGATTGTAGTAGACGGTATGGCGCTGAATATTACCCTGGTGACCTACAGAGACCAGGTGGACTTCGGTATTACCGCCTGCCGCCGAACTGTGCCGCAGGTGCAGCGTTTTATCGATTATCTCGAAGAGGCGCTGGTTGAACTGGAGACTATTGCGGGCAAGGCAAAAGCCCCGGCGAAATCCCGTGCGCGTCTGGCAGCCGGGAAAAAGGCCGCCACTAAGAAGCAGGGTCCCGCCCGGAAGAAGACTGTTGCGAAGAAAAAGACCGCGGTGAAGAAAAAGGCGGCAGCCGTTAAGGCGGCCGTGGCAAGGGAAAAAGTCCCGGCAAGATCGAAAGCCGCCGCCGATGACTCGTCGGCGTAGCGTTATACCCGTGCTTCGCGCCACCGCACGATGAAGTTCACGCGTTCAGTGATAGCGGAGTTCCACCGCTACCTTGAGTCGCCCGCAAAGCGCACCTCTTGTACGAAAAAACCCCCGGCTGCTGGCTGCAACCGGGGGCGGGGTCAGGTATTTCGCTCCTGTAAAAAACCGGAGTTGTGAGCGGTGAGCCCGCTCACTATCCGCTTCAAGCGCTAGGCAAAAATCGGAAACTTCCGTTTTTTGGCCAGTTTGTCCATCGCTTCCTGGATGCGGCTCTCTACCAGTTCGTACATGGTGTCGACATACTCCTGGTCATCGGCCAGGGTCGGGTCGTTGCCCACATCGATCGGCTCCAGAAACTGGGTGCGGATCTTGGCGGGTAGCGGTATGTGCTGGAATGGCGTCAGGTGCAGCGTGATACCAAACGGCCAGCTCAGGGTGATCGGGGCGACGTCGCTGCGCATCCGCTCCTTCAACTTCAGAAATTTCGCCAGTCCGCGGCCCTCAGAGAGCACGAACAGGGTATCGTGGCCACCGATCGTCGCGACCGGCACGATCGGTACCCCGGCGCGAATAGCAAGGCGAATAAAGCCCCTGCGCCCGCCCAGTACAGCCGTGTCCCGCTTCTTCCAACTGCGGTAGGCGTCTACTTCGCCGCCGGGCCAGAGAATGACGTCGTCGCCTTTTTCAAACGCCGCCAGGATGTTCTCCCGCGACGGTGAAATAGTTCCCAGGCGCCTGAAGTACTGGCCAAGCAGCGGTGACTTCATCAATACATCATGGGCGGTGCCGTGCAGCGAACGCTGTTTGCCGAAATGGCGCCACCACCCCATGACAACGGTCCAGGCATCCATGGTCAGGGGACCACCGGAGTGCACGCCGATCAATAGCGACGGCTGCTCGGGTAGATTGTCCCAGCCCGAAATCTCCAGGCGAAAATAGCGATCCATCACGGTATTCCAGAACCCTGACTGGCTTTCCATCAGTTCCGGATCGGGCCCGTTCAGACCCTCTAACGCAGTGGCGGCCGGCTCGGTTTTTGGCTTCGCAACTGCCTTGGCGCTTCTGACGCGCGCTTTGCCGTTGCTGGTTGCCTTGGCTTTTGGTGTCGCTTTGCCGTTGCTTGTTGCCTTGGCTTTTGGTGTCGCTTTGGCGGCCCTGGTTGTGGGCTTTTTCTTTTTCGCAGCCCGGGTTTTGGGAGCGGTTGTTTCTCGCGCTACCAGTACATTGGAAATTTGGTCGGTCATTACAAGAACCTCCTTTCGGCATTGAGTTTTTGATGTAGGTGTTTAACTACAGTACAGAAACAGTTTACTTATGAGCGCGTTACCATATTTGATATTACGCGCCACTATTTGATTTTTTACGTCATTAACATAAATTATGTGCGTGTTTTCTCTTTCTGGCGTTGCTGTTAAGGGGCCATCCGCGTAACTGCCCCTGCCCTGGCAGTTCCCGGCACCAACGCACGAGTAGCTGCGGGCTTGCCAGCGGCTTTGACGGTCAAGCCGCCAGTGTCGCCCTCTGTTCCCGGGGTAGGTGGCTGAACCCGGCTGGCGGGTAGCCGGCTAATGCAATACGGTGTCACATTTGTCCACCGCAACCGGTTACCGCAGCGGGCATGCGTCAGGCGCCATCATCCTGCGCCCGGTGTTGACCCTGCTGATGGACCGATGGCGTCGCACCCGGTCTTGGTTTTTGTTGACCGCATAACTTCGGTTGACAATTAGCGGGGTTCCCCGATCCAATTATACTAGTGAATTGCACGGGGCAAAACTTTGCAATATCTGCCAAAATTTGGCTAAATACGCCAATGACAGGAATGCTCGCGGAAGGCGGCAGGCCGTTACAATGAGCAGGCAGACTAGGGCAACTCTGATCAATTCGGTAATGCTTCAGCGGAGCCTCTGGCGTTCATTGGCAAGGCGCGCCGCGAAGGTCAAGGCTGGTTGTCCTTGACGAGTGGTGCGAGCGGATGGCCGCCTATATGATCTCGATGCCCTTGTGCCGCGCCGGACTGCTAACCGGCCTACCGGAATACCTGGAGACGCTGGGTTGCAGTTTTGCCCGGGTGCTCGACCGGGTCGACCTCGACCCCGCTGAACTTCATAATCCCAATCATTTCATTCCCCTGGAAAAACACTGTGCGGTGATAGATGAGGCGGCGGCGTTGAGCGGTCGCAGTACGCTGATGCTGGAGTTGAGTCAGCGGCAATCCCTTGGAATATTCGGGGCCATCGGTTGTATGGCGGGTGGCGCCACCGACCTGCGCAGTGCACTGGGGATCTTTGAACGCTTCGTGCATTACAGCGTGCAATCGCTCAAGGTAGGGGTGCACAGTGAGCGGGAGGCGGCGTTTGTCACCCTGGAGTCGGATTACGGCCCGGCGCGTGAATCACGGCAGTTCTGGCACCATGCCGTCGCACTGCAGTGCCAGATAGTCCGCAGGCTCTGCGGTCGGCGCTGGTCGCCGCGGCTGGTTTACATGAATATCCCGGCGCCCGGGGATCTTCGCCCCTATCAGGAGTATTTTCGAGCCCCGTTGGCGTTTGACCAGGGGATAAACGGCCTCACCTGTGCCAACGAGGTGTTGGACTGGCCGGTGGAGAGCTCCCTGTCTTCCCTGTCGACCGAAATGCGCGTTGCACTGCGTGCTGACCGGGTGGAGGATTTACAGGGGCAGGTTCGCGCCCTGATAGCTTCATTATTGGCTTCCGGGCGCGGCGACGTCGCCATGATTGCCGCTGCTCTGGGCATGAGCGAGCGCAGCCTGCAGCGCAAGCTGGGGCGACAGGGCACCAGTTTCAGGGAGTTGCAGGAGCGGGTGCGACAGTCCCTGGCGATCAACTATCTGCGTGAGATGCAGTTTCGGCTGACGGATGTAGCCGAAATGCTGGGTTATGCCGACTTGAGTGTTTTTTCACGCAGCTTCAAGCGATGGTTCGGCATGTCACCGAAGCAGTGGCGGACAAGCGCCGGGCTGTAAACACTGCTGCCGAGCCCTGCAACAAACTGGTGCCCGCGCCGGGCTACAGTTCAACCATCAACTTGCCTTCGTTGCCGCCGCTAAACAGCAGGTTGATACCTTCAATAGCGCTCTCCAGGCCCTGCAATTTGTGGGCCCGGTATTTCAGCTTGCCCGCCATAAAATAAGCCGCAATCTGTTGCACCATCTGCGGGAATTGCGCCACGTGGTCCGGCATGGTAAATCCCTGGATGGTGAGGCGCTTGCGGATGATATTCAACCAGTTGGGTCCGGGTGCCGGGGTGTCGGTGTTGTAATCGGCAATCATGCCGCAAACCGCAATCCGGCCGTGGGCATTCATCAATTCGTACACTGCATGCTGGACCGGGCCCCCGGTGTTTTCAAAATAGATATCAACACCATCGGCAGCGGCGGCTGCCAGCTCGGCCCGAAGGTCGGCGGTTTTGTAATTGATCGCCTTGTCAAAGCCCAGTTCATCTTCCAGCCAGCGGCACTTCTCGTCACTGCCGGCGGTGCCGATCACGCGCAGGCCCTCGGCCTTGCCGATCTGGCCCGCAATCGATCCCACCGAGCCGGCTGCCCCGGATACCACCAGGGTTTCGCCGGCTTTGGGCCTGGCCACATTGATCAGCCCCTGGTACGCGGTCAGGCCGGGCAGCGCCAGCACCGACAGCACGGCATCGGCGGGAATGTCGGCGGGCACGATTTGCAGTCCCGCGCCATCGGTGATCGCGTACTCGGTCCAGCCGATCATTCCCATGACGCGACTGCCCGCCTCAAACTTCGGGTTCCTGGATTCAACAACCTCGGCGAGTCCGCTGGAACGCATGACGGCGCCCAACTCCACCGGCGGTATGTAACTGTCCCGGTCGGGCATCATCCAGCCCTTCATGGCCGGGTCCAGGGACATATGGGTTTGTTTCAGCAGGATTTCGCCATCCTCCAGCGGCCGGGTTTCGAGGGTTACCACTTCGAACAGGTCGGGGGTAATTTCGAGCTCTGGTCGCTTGACCAGCTTGACGGCTTTATAGTGCATGGGTGCAGGCATCCTTTGAAAAGTCAGCGAAGTTGCTCAACATACTAAACCAAAGCGTGGCTTATGGGGCAACTAACTGCCGCCGGTTCCAGGTTCACTCACACCGCAGTGCTTTCCCGCGCCAGTCAAACTGTTACACTACCGCCGTGCTGGCGTAGGCGGTCGCCCGAGCGGCGAAAGTCCTGAAGTAACCGGCAGCCTGAAAAGGGGGGGGTATAGAGTGATACAGGCAACGCGTTTTCTGGTTGACCGCAATCAACTGACAACAGTACGGCTCGACACTGACTCCTGCCCACAGGCGGATGACCTGGCCGAGGGCGAGGTCTTGCTGAGGGTCGATCAGTTTGCCTTCACCGCCAACAACATCACCTATGCCGCGCTCGGTGACGCACTGCAGTATTGGGAGTTTTTCCCCGCCGGCGACCAGGGCATGGGTATTATTCCGGTATGGGGTTTTGCCGATGTGGTGGCTTCGCGCTGCGACAGCATCGCGCTGGGCGAGCGCATCTACGGCTTCCTCAGTATGACAAGCCATCTCGTTGTCAGCCCTACCGAGGTGCACGCCGGCAGTTTTGTCGACGGCACGGGGCATCGTCAGGCCTTGCCGCTGATCTACAACCAGTATCTGCGCTGCCAGCGGGACCCACTCTATACGGCGGACACCGAAGCCCTGCAAATGCTGTTGCGCCCGTTGTTCACCACCTCGTTCCTGCTGGATGACTTCTTCGCCGATAACGACTTTTTTGGCGCGACAACGCTGGTGCTTACCAGTGCTTCCAGCAAGACGGCGTTGGGTATGGCTTACCTGTTGCAGCGCAATCGACAGTTGCGGGAGCAGCGCTATCGCGTTATCGGCCTGACGTCCACAGGCAACATGGACTTTGTCAGGAGTCTTGGCTGCTACGACGAAGTGATCAGTTACGAGCGGTTCGAGAGAATCGGGGACGGGCCCGCCGCCATTGTCGATTTCGCCGGTAACGGCGAGCTGCTGGGGCAATTGCACGAGCACTTCGGGCAACAATTGCAATACAGTTGTCTCGTTGGCGCGTCCCACTGGGAGCAGCGCGGGGGATTGCCGGGGGACCTGCCCGGGCCGGCGCCACAAATGTTTTTCGCGCCGTCACAGGCGCAGAAGCGGGTAGGTGAGTGGGGCGCCGGGGCGTTCCAACGGCAACTTGCAGAAGTCTGGCGCGATTTTGTCGGCTTTGTGGATGGCTGGATCAAGGTCGAGTACGACTTCGGCCCCGAGGCCGTAGAAAGGGTTTACCAGCAGGCACTGGCGGGGCAGTTCAGCCCCGCAACCGGGTTTATCCTGTCCCTGTCAAAAGAATAATAAAAGGCCACAGCGCCAATAGAGAGACACCGTTTTAACCAGCACCGATTACACCGAAAGGAACACATAATGAGCAAGATTCTTGCACAGACCCTGGCTTTGCCCTGCGGGGCGCAGTTGGTGAATCGCATCGCCAAGGCCGCCATGACCGAGGGCCTCGCCACAGCGAAGGGGGTTCCCACCCCCGAGCTTGCCCGGCTTTATGGTTTGTGGAGCGATGGCGGTGCCGGCATGTTACTTACGGGCAATATCCAGATCGATGCCGACCACCTGGAGCGGCCGGGTAATGTGGTGATAGACCGGGAACCCGACCCTGAATTGCGCAAGGCGCTGGCCGACTGGGCAAAGGCCGGCACCCGTAACGGCAATCACCTGTGGGCCCAGATCAGTCATGCGGGTCGCCAGACCATGAAGATGGTGAATCGTCACCCCAAGGCACCCTCGGCCGTCAAGCTGGGAATTCCGGGGGGACAGTTCGGCCAGCCTGTGGCACTGACCGGTGAGGAGATCGCCGATATTGTGCATCGATTCGGTATCTGCGCGGCGGCAGTAAAACAGGCGGGATTTACCGGTGTCCAGGTGCACGCGGCCCACGGCTATTTGCTGTCACAGTTCCTCAGTCCGCGCAGCAACCGGCGCACCGACGAATACGGTGGTGACCTGGCCAATCGGGCCCGGGTGCTGCTCGACGTGGTCGCCGAGGTGAGGAAGGCCGTGGGGCCGACGTTTCCGGTCGCGGTAAAGCTCAACAGCGCCGACTTCCAGAAAGGCGGCTTCGCCTTTGAAGATAGCTTGCAGGTTGCGCGATGGCTGCAGGATGCCGGTGTCGACCTGATCGAGATTTCCGGCGGCACCTACGAGCAGCCCAAGCTGTTGGGGGTGGAGGGTGTCGAAGCGGAAGAGCCGCAGAACGTCGCCAAATCGACCATGATGCGTGAGGCCTATTTTGTCGATTTCGCCCTGGCGATGCGCCAGCAGTTGTCGATACCGCTGATGGTGACCGGGGGCTTTCGCCAGCGAGCGGCCATGGAGCAGGCAATCGAGGATGGCGCCGCCGACGTGATCGGTTTGGGCAGACCCATGTGTGTGATGACCAATGCCCCCTCGCGGTTGCTGTCCGGTACTGAGGAGTTGCCGCGCTACGAAAACCAACTACACCTGTTGCCTGGCTGGTTGTCCGCTTTGAACCGCTTCAAGACGGTCCGCTCCGTGGCGACATTTGCCGTGCAGTACTGGTTCTATGCGCAGCTGGATCTACTCGGTAAGGTAGGGCAGGCCAACCCGGAATTGTCGGTGGCGGCCGCCTCCCGCCGGGTCCTGGGTTTGCAGAAGCGTTTGTTGCGGGGCTAGCCCGCTGCCGTGTTAGCTTCGGCCCGATGCCCCCTGGCTTATCGCCTGCAGCATTTCGGCCATTTTTTGATGCAGCAGATTGACCGCCTTGAGCGGCCTGACCATAACCTTGAAGTCGGTAATCTGTCCGCTCTCGTTCCAGCGAATCATATCGATCCCGTTAATGCTGATGCCGTCGATAACAGTTGTGAACTCCAGCACCGCATCGCGTTCCCCGACCACCTCCCTGACATAGTTAAAGGATTCATTGGCCAATACTGAAAAGGCGGCCCCGAGGTAGAGGCGGGTAATGGTCTTGCCGCGCTGGGGTGTATGCACCACCGGCGAGTGAAATACCACGTCGTCGTGCAGCAGTTGGTCGAGGCCGGCGGGATTGCCGCTGGCGACTACCGAATGCCACTGCTCTATCACGGTTTGGGTCATGGCTGGTTGTGCTCCCTGGTGGTCGTCGCAGGGGCATGGCCTGCATCACGGCCGGCCGCTGCGTTTGAGCCCCGGAATGAGGCAGGGGTGCGCCTGGGCGAACATCGCTAATCGAACATGTCCGGCTGTTCCGCACAGATCACATCGTGCAGGGGTTTGTAGCTGAACCAGCCGGCGAGTTCGCTGCCTATCGTCTCCCAGGTGGCCTTGGCGCTGGCGGGATCAATCAGAACGGGTTTACCGGCAGCCTCGGCCATCAACTGCGCCTGGCAGGTTCGCTCCATGGTGATGTACCACCAGGCCGCAGATTCCACCGTGGTGCCCACCGTCAACAGGCCGTGATTGCGCAGGATCGCCGCTTTGTTGTCGCCCAATGCAGCGGCGATTCGTTCGCCTTCACTGAGGTCCAGCACCACGCCAGTAAAATCGTCGAACAACACGTGATCCTCGTAAAATGCGCAGGAATCCTGAGTGAGGGGGTCGAGCTTGCGACCGATCGCTGACCAGGCCTTACCGTACACCGAGTGGGAGTGGGCGGCGGCTGTTACCCGCGGATGGTGCTTGTGAATCTGCGAGTGGATGGCGAAGGCGGCGGCGTTGAGCAGGCCGTTGCCCTCGACCACATCGCCGGCGTGACTGACCAGCATGAGGTCTGACACCTTGATCTGCTTGAAGGATACGCCCATGGGGTTGACCCAGAAATGGTCGGTCAATTCCGGGTCGCGCACGGTGATGTGACCGGCAACGCCCTCATCGAAACCGAACTTGCCGAACAGGCGATAGGCGGTCGCCAACTTGCGCTTGCGGTCTTCACGCTCCGCCTCTGGCGACTCGAATTGGGGCGGAAATACCATGTCCGTATCGCCCTGGTTTCTCACTGCGGATCTGGTTGATGTATTCATAATGATTCCTCGCGTTGGTGTTTGCTCGATTGTAAGCAAGGATATTGAGACTACGCTGATCGATGGCAAAAATCTGCCATCTGGATGACATTTGCGCAGTATGTGATACTCGGGCAACTACGATACCGGCAGGGCAGGGGGGACAGGCAGTGGTAGCACCTTACACCGGCAGTAACTGGATTGACCAACTACCGGACGACATCCGTCAGCACACCCGCGAGCGGATGCGTCGCCGGCCGGTGGCCCGGGGTGAGATGATCTACGCGGAGTCTTCTGTGCTTGGCGGGCTGTGGCAAGTGCGCAGTGGCGCGGTGCGGATGACCAACCAGACAGCCGATGGGCGGGAGGTGTTGTTCGCCATTTTTGGTCCCGGTGATTGCTTTGGGGAGATCAGCCTGATCGATGGCGGGGTCGCGCCGAACACGGCAGTGGCTATTGAGCGGGGTGAACTCGCTGAATTGAGCAAAACTGATTTTGAGCTCCTGTACAGTCAACATTCGGCATTCTCCCGGCAGCTTAATCGCCTGCTTTGTGCCAGGGTCAGGCACATGCTGCATTTCTACGCCGATGTCACCCTGCGCTCGCTGGAGCAACGGATGGCCAACCGGCTGGTGTATCTTGTCAATGCGACCCCGGCGGCGCAGTCCGGGCCGCGGGTGGCGCTGACCCAGCAGGATCTGGCAAACATGCTCGGGGCCTCGCGTCAGGCGGTAAGCAAGATTTTGAATCAATGGCGGGTTGACGGCCTGATCGCCCTCGAGTATGGGGGCATTACGATCCTGCAGAGTGACAGCCTGGAGCGCATTGTTGAGGCATGATCTCGTCGACGGCTGGACAGGGTTCCCGGGGGCCTGCAAGAGCAGTGGCAGGGTGGCATAACCAGGGCACGCTGAACCGGTACGACACGCAGCTGAGCGGCGTCTTCAATGGCCTGCCGAGGTCCAAAAATTTCTCTGCTACGTAGATGACCTTAGGTCAGTAACACAGAGGACGCACTCATGGCACTTAACCACCTTGCGGGAATCTTTTCCCATCCTAACAGCGAATGGCTCGAAATTCGTGGCGAGCGGGATAGCAAAGCGGCGGAGTTTTTTTCCATCGTGCCCTGGCTGGCATTGATTCCGGCGATCGCATTTTTTATCGGGGTCACCCAGGTGGGTTGGCAGCTCTCCGATGGCGGTACCGTCGCCTACCTGACCCTGAGGAGCGCTTTTATCCTTTGCCTGCTCAGTTATATCGCCGCGCTGGTCGGGGTCTGGGTCTTCGGTGAATTGATCAACTGGATGCGCAGGACTTACAGCGAGGAACCCGCGGACCCGCGCATGGGTATGGCGATGGCGGTTTACGCCACTGCGCCGCTGTTCGTCGCCGGCCTGGCGGGATTGTGGCCCAACGTCTGGTTCAACGGCGTCACCATGTTTATCGCCGGTATGTACAGCGTCTACCTCATCTACAAGGGAATGCCCATTCTGATGAATATTCCCCCGGAGCGGGCCTTCATGTACTCCACTTCGGTCATTACCGTGGCCCTGGTACTGTTGGTAAGCCTGCGAGCCGGGACCGCGGTGCTGTGGTCGATGGGCTTCGGCCCGGAATATCTGAGCCACTAGGGTGCAGGGCGCTGGGCTGCCCCAACGCATAGGTGCGCTGCTGGAGCAACAGGTGCAGTGCGTGTTGGCCACCGTGGGTGGGAATCAACCGGAACTGCACCTGATGGCGTTTGCAAAAACGCCGAGGCTGGACCGAATTTTCCTGGCGTCGATGGCTCATACGCGCAAGGTGCAAAATATGCTGGCCCACCCTGCAGTCGCGCTGCTGTGGGACAACCGGACCCGGCAAATCGAGGATCATATCCAGGGTGTGGCGCTTAGCGCCTCCGGTCAGGCGCGGCGACTGCTTGGCGCCGAAAGCGCAGCGGCAGCGTCAACCTTGCTCCAACGCAACCCCACATTGGCCGCTTTACTGGATAACCCCGACGTGGCGATATTCGCCATCGTGATCAGCCAGTACCGCTGGGTGCAGGGCTATGGCGCGGTGGAGCAGTATGCGCCGGCATAACAGCCTGCAACCCCTGCTTAGCAACCCTTCTGGAGTAACATCACAAATTGGGCGATACTGTCGCACGCAATTCGGTGCTTACAAGGGGAGCGAAGATGGCCAACCAGTATCCGGTAGTCCTGTGCCACGGCTTGTTTGGCTGGGGTCCCTGTGAGGTCGGCGGCTTTCCCTACTGGGGCACTGCCACCAGCGTAAAATCGCCGCTGCCACGCTTTGTTGCCAGTGTGGGGCCCATCAGCAGCATGCACGATCGCGCCTGTGAACTGGCGTTCCAGATTCGTGGCGGCCGGGTTGACTACGGAAAATCCCACGCGAAACAGGCCGGCCATGATCGCTTTGGGCGGGAGTACGCCGCGGACCGGGCTTTCCACCCGGACTGGTCCGAGGACAACCCGGTACACCTGGTGGGGCACAGCATGGGCGGCCCCACCATCTGGATGTTGCAGCACCTGCTGGCCGAGGATTTTTTTGGCTGGGGCTCGAACGCCAACTGGGTAAAGTCACTCAACTCCATCTCCGGCGTGCTCAATGGCAGTACTGCGACCTACTTCTTCGGTTGCAGTAAAAAGACCGGCCTGATAAACCCCAAGAGTATCGGCGATACTCTGGCAAAGGCGATCGAATTCAATATACGCCTGACCGGCGACCTGTTCGACCGCTGGTATGACTTCGATCTCGATCACTGGGGGCTAGACTGCGATCCCGACGAGAGTCTGGAGCACCAGCTGGAGCGGGTCGCCGAAACACCCATGTTTCGCGGCAAGGACAATGCGGCCTACGGCCTCACCATCCAGGGTTTGCTCGAACAGAATGCGATGTGCAGGACCAACCCCGGCACCTACTATTTTTCCTATGCAACCGAGCAGACTTTTGAGGGCTTCCTGTCAAGGCAGCATTATCCCGAACCCAGGATGAACCCGTTCGCTATCCCCACCGCCCTGTACATTGGCCGCAAACGCTTCAAGCGAGAGTTCTATCCCGGCTTCCGCTCATCCGACTGGTGGCATAACGATGGGCTGGTGTCTGTCTATTCCCAGCTCTATCCGAGAATCAGCGGCGACCACCCGGTGGGGGGTGAGATAGCCGGGCGCAGCGATTTCCTGCCCGGGGAGTGGTACCACGATGTGGTGCACTGCGACCATATTGACATCGTGGCGCTGCCAGAGCCCTGGCAGGTGGGCCCCCAGGCCAATTTTTACCGCAGCCTGTTCGAGCGCCTGGCGGCGCTGCCAGCATAGACATAAGCTGACCCGAAACCGAGTCGCCCACGAATGCAAGCTGAAGGCCGCACGGCGGCCCGCTATCGCACACGCAAGGCTGGCGTGCATCAGAAGCTGTTACTTTGAGACGCCAGCTATCATGCCGTGGTGCAGCCAGCGGCCCAGCATGGCGCCGGCCTGGGTGACTGCTGCTTCTTCCCCCAGAAGGTCAATCAGGGCATTGCAGGCCTCGCCATAACTTGCGCCACCAAGCAGGGTGGCAAGTGCCTTTCCTTCAGCCGCATCGACCTGGGTGAAGACCGGTTTCAGTTCCTCTCGCCACACGACACAATACAGCGGTGTTTTTGCCGAGTAGTCTGGGCTCGCCGACGTTCCCTGCTTCAGGGCCTTCCAGAGCGTGCCGATATCATGCGAGATAGGCGCCTGATACGTTCCAGGGAGAAAGGTCAGGCGCATGGTGGCCCAGTCGTGCTCTTCAAACGACGCTGTGGCCGCCCGAAAACCCGCGGCATCGATCGGGGCTGTATCAGCAGCCACAAAACACCGATGCATTGCCCATTCAAGCCAGCCAAGCTCGGCGACTTCGGGGTCGCCCGCGAACAACTCGCGCAGGGTATCGGGAAACGCCTGACCCACATCATCCAGGGTCCAGCTGTTGGGTGGATGGGTAATGACATGATGCGCCGCCGACTGCTGGAAAGCGTCCTCGCCAACCCAGCGCGCGGTGCATTCGTAAGTATCGCGCAAGGCATCGACCAGCCGGGCGCGATAGGCATTGCGATAGATGTCCATGCCGGCAGCGTGGCGCGCATTCCAACCCCCCGGCAGCGTGCGCTCATGGTCCAGCATATGTGCCAGAAATTCCTGCTGATGTGCGCTCAGCGTTGTGTTGACCATCAGGCGACTCCCGACTGTTGTTGACACGGGATGTACTGGCGCGCCAGTTCCAGCTCATCGAGGAGTGCGGGCAGCAGCGGGATGTCATCGTCGCGCTCGATCATGGTCGCCACGCTGGCAGGCAGCATGCCGCGGGCCTTGGCATAAAGCTGCCATACGCCCTCGCAGACCGGCTGGTCATGTGTGTCGATTTTGATTATGCCATCGGTGTGACCCGCGAGGTGGATTTGCCGCACGTGGTCCAGCGGTAAGCCGGCGAGATAATCCTCGGCCGCAAACCCATGATTATGCGCACTGACAAAAACATTGTTGATGTCTAGCAACAGGTAACAGCCACTGCGCTGCGCCATGTGGGATATAAACTCCCATTCGCTCATCTCGTCATCGGGAAAAGTCATGTAACTTGAGGGGTTTTCGAATAACAGGGGCCGGCCCAGGGTCTCCTGCGCCAGGTCAATGTTGTCGCACACTATATCGAGCGCCTCGAGTGTATACGGCAGGGGCAGCAGGTCATGGCTGTTGTGGGCGCTGGTGCCGGTCCAACATAGGTGGTCGGAAACCCACAGCGGCTCGATTCGCTCCGCGAGGGCTTTGAGCTTTGCCAGATAGTCCGGGTTTAGCCCGTCAGCGGACCCGATCGACATGGAGACCCCATGCAGGATCACCGGGATTTTTGCGCGGACCTGCTCGAGAACACGCAACGGCCTGCCGCCATCGACCATATAGTTTTCGGATATCACCTCAACAAAATCGACCGGCACCTCACCTTCCAGGAAATCCTTGTAGTGATCCCGCCGAAGGCCAAGGCCGAAGCCAGAAAACGGATCGATGTTGCTCATAATGGCTCCAAAAAAATAGTGCGGCCCGGTACTGTGTAAGCGCGGGTCGGGGTCGACTGTGCGCTCACACAGTCGGCTGGTTAGAGGTAATGGCACTTACTTAAACGGCTGTATCCGGTGTGTTCGATCCGCGGTACGCCGTGAATCCGTCCCTGGAGGCTCGACTGCGGCTTCCCTGCCGCAGACGCCCGCAGATCGAACACACCGGGGCTGCGCAAATCGCTGTAGTGGCGTTAAGTTAAGTGCCGTTGCGGTTACAGGTTTCATTTATTGGCCAATGTCACCGATGGTGCCGCCCTTGGTCAGGCACGCGCCGGCTTCCATTGCTTTGAATCCGTGGCCTTTGCAGGCGTTTTTGCCCTTGCAGGCGTTCTGGGTAGTTGCGCAGTCTGCATTGCCTTTGCAGTCGTGCAGGCCATAGCAATGGACAGTGTCTTCGCTGTTCAAGGCCTGGCCACTGCTTCCTGCGGGCGCATCTGCGGCAAATACTGCAGCAGAGCTCAGTGCCAGGGCGGCGGCGGTCGCGGCGAAATTAGATAGCTTGCTCATGAGTTTTTCCTCTTCTTGGTGTTTGTCACGTAAATGTGATGCCCGGTCTGGACACAAGGGTATTCGCTGCGGCGCAAACAAAAGTTACAACATCATCGCAAAAATTTATTTTCCGTGTGTGTGTAACCAATCACCGCTGACTGACGAACTACTTAGGGCACCATTCACTGGAATGACCCATTACCTTTCTTTTTTCAGGAGATTACAGATGACCAGGAACAACATCGGAAAAATAGCCGGATTCGCACTTGCAGCCGGTATATCGGCTGGTCTTAGCATCACGCCGGCCCTTGCGCAAAGCGACGCCATGGAAAAATGCTATGGCGTGGCCAAGGCCGGTGGCAACGATTGCGCCGCTGGACCGGGCACGAGCTGCGCTGGAACGTCCACCCGCGATTATCAAGGTGATGCCTGGAAACTGGTCGAAAAGGGTAGCTGTGAAAGCATTGAGACTCCCAAAGGCAAGGGCTCGCTGGAGCCGATTAAGCGCTGATACTGCCAGGCCGATAAGGAGTCCGTAATATGCAGTGGTTGAGCGAACAGTACGACCGGCTAAGTGGTATCCTGTCGGGCCGCGCTTTTGAAAGCGTTGCGCTGCTGCTCACGCGCTTTGCGCTGGCCGGTGTGTTTTGGCGCTCCGGTCGGACCAAAGTGGTGGAAGGCAGTTGGCTGGAGCCTAGCGGCACTACGCGCTACCTGTTTCAGGAGGAATACAGTGCGGTGCCGCTGCCGACCGAGCTATCGATGTATTTGGCGACCTATGCTGAGCATGTTTTCCCGATCCTGTTGGTTCTGGGTTTTGCGACGCGCTTTTCGGCCTTGTCTCTGTTTTTCATGACAATGACAATCCAGATTTTTGTATACCCTGATGCATGGTGGGCAGCACACAGTTTATGGGCGGCGATGTCGTTGATCTTGATCTCTCGCGGGGCCGGTACCTTTTCTGTCGACGCGCTGTTAAGCCTGTTGCGCCGGGGCGTAAAATAGCGGGAAAGGACTGTGATTGCAGATGAACCAACCTTAGCTCGCCTGATGGCCTGTTCGCAGAAAGGCGACAAGCAGGCCTACACGGTACTCCTCACTGAGGTGCAGTTGTGGCTGGAGCGCTTTTTCCGCCGCCGCTGCGCACCGAGCCAGATTGACGATCTGGTGCAGGAGGTGCTGGTAGCGGTGCATAACAAGCGCGCCAGCTACGACCCAACGCGGCCCTTTCTGCCCTGGCTTGCTGCCATCGCGCGCTACCGCTGGGTTGACCATCTACGTGTCGTTTACCGCAATGCGGAAGATGCTCTGGCAGATCACGATGCAACTCAGGACAGTGATGAAGAGGCCATCATGGCCCGTCTTAGCCTGGATCGAATGTTCGGCCAGATTCCCGACAAACAGGCACAAGCAATTGAACTGGTCAAAATAGCGGGGCTTTCCATACGGGAAGCCGCTGCAAAAAGCGGACAGACAGAGGCTGCTGTCAAAGTGAATATTCATCGCGGGTTGAAAAACCTCTCCACACTGGTTGAAAAGGCAGAATAGTAATGAAGCGGGCCCCTAATCCTTTAATCGAACAGATGGCAGCAGAGTTGCAACCGGTGCGTTCAATCAAGTACCGCGATGGTCTTGTACTTGTCAGTTTGGCCATGCTCATTACAATGCTGGCCGTCGAACTGCTCAGCGGCCTGTGGCGTGGTGCCTGGACCGGGCAAGCCTCGGCTTTTTTTGTGGTCACCAGCGGATTGCTGCTGATCCTTGGCAGCGCCAGTACCAATAGTGTTCTCAAAATGGCCTGCCCGGGTGTTGGCAATAGCCATGACGGCCCGAAATGGGCGATGGCGATGGTTGCTGTGCTGCCGCTCGCGGCGTTTGTCGCTTTGTTTGGGCGCGATCGTGGCCTGGCGTCCATCATCGACCACCATGGCCTGAGCTGTTTTGGCGCTGGTCTGGCAGCTTCCTTACTGTGTGCAGCGGCATTGGTCCTTTGGCTGCGCCGCGGCGCACCGGTTTCGCCCGCTACGGCGGGCCTGTATATCGGTGTTGCATCAACCGCGCTGGGTTCGGCCGCCTATGGTCTGGCATGTACGGCTGATAGCGTGGTGCACCTGGGTATCTGGCATGTCGCGCCGGTGCTTGCGGGAGCGTTGATAGGGCGCTTTTTACTGCCGTCGCTGTTGCGTTGGTGAGTCCATAGCGGCGCTTGCCTCGCTACTTTTGCCGACCGAGTATCGGCAATCTCAGACCGTAGCCGTGCCCAATTTGGGCGAGTCCGGTCCTACAGCAGGGTGATGAGTTCCCGCAGCATGCGCAGCGACAAGCCCCATATCGGTCGACCCTGGTAGCGGTAGCAGGGCATGGGAATGCCGATACCGCGTTTGCCCCAGATGAGCTTTTCACGATTGGCGGGGTCCTGGAGAAACGCCAGCGGTACCCAGACGATTTCGGCGACCTCGTTGTTGCCCTCCAGTCTTACCTCCTGGTCGAGCCGAAACAGGTAGGGCGTGACCACCAGCCCCCGGCGGCCCGGCAGCAATGGCACCGTCAGCTCCGACAGCCGTCCGATGCAGAAGTCCGGTGCCAGTTCCAGGCCGATTTCCTCGGCGGTTTCCCGGCAGGCGGCATCGAGTCCGTGGCGGTCGGCCGTATCGAGAAGCCCCCCCGGGAAGGCCATATCGCCGGACCACGGGTCGCCCTGGCTGTGGGAGCGGCGAATCATCAGTATTTCGGCAGCGCCATCCACCTCACGCAGAATCAGGGCGACGGCGGCGCGCTTGAACAAGCGCCTGAGGGATTGCCTGCGGGGTTGGCGAGTCGCCAGCGCCAGCTCAATGTGCTGCAGCGAAACCGTCATCGGCCGGAGCCAACCTGTTTGCCCTGCGCTGAACCTGAACTGGCGCCTCCCCCTGTGCCGGGAAGATCGTCCGGGGGGGCGTCGCTCACAACTGCTTGCGTTGTTCCACCTCGCGCAAGCCCCGGTCCGGGTCGATGCCGTACTTGTGCTGCTCACAGCTGGCCCAGTTGCGCACAAAGCGCATGGCGGCCTGGGGCTGGTTCGGATCGGGCCAGACCATGAGTGCGGCTCCCGCCAGCGTGCCCTTCGACCCGGCTGCATGGCATACCGGATCAACTCCGAGGCTTACCGCATCACAGCCAGCGGACGCAAAGCGGTAGTCGGCCGGGTAGGCGAAGGAAAAATCATGGTACGTGGCGAAGTTGAGCGATCCGTTTTCCAGCACGAATTCATCCCCGTTCCTCAGGTCGTTCTTGAGGAGGATCTCACCGGAATGGCCAATGGCTGTCGCCACGATGGTCTTGTCGGAGATGGCGTTGATGTCGACATGGGCGATCTCGTTATGGGGCAAGTGGGTGAATTGCTGCCAGATAATGGTGCTCAGATAAAGATTGGCCGGGGTGGAGGCATTGCTTGCGGCCAGGTTGTCGTAGCAGCCGTTGAGTGCGTACAGGTCGTCGATACCGCCGTGGGCTTGCTGGTCGGCGGGTTGTGAAGATGTGCAGGCCTGAATCAGCGCAGTCACGAAAAGCAAGAGTAGCGATTTGTTCATGGGTTGTCCCTGTGGGTGAGGCAGCAAGCTTGAGTACATTGCTTGGCGGGAAGTCTATCAGCAAATGCCCGGTTTTAAAAAACCGACGTGACCAAAAAATGGGTGCCGATGCGGTACGTTGGGGGCTGGCATCCCTGAAACGGTGGCATGCTGACCCAGGGGGACAATTCTCCTATAATACGCGCCGAGTTTAATGCGCTGGATTTACGCTCCAGCTTGCCGAAAGGAAAAAATGATGACCAGTTCCTCCGACATTGTGGTTTCGGCCATGTACCTGTTTGTCACTCTTGAAGATTATGCCCGGATGCGCGAGCCCCTGCTCGAAGCCATGCATGCGAACGGTATCAAAGGCACCCTGCTGCTCGCCCGGGAGGGCATCAACGGCACGGTGGCCGGCCCCCGGGAGGGCATCGATACGTTGCTGGACTGGCTCAGACAGGACCCGCGGCTGGTAAATCTCAGCCACAAGGAGTCCTATGACGATTCGATCCCTTTCCTGCGTGCCAAGGTCAAGTTGAAGAAGGAAATCGTCACCATGGGGCAGCCGGATATCGACCCCAACCATATTGTAGGCACCTACGTGAAGCCGGCGGATTGGAACGCGCTGATTGCCGACCCGGAGGTAACGCTGGTCGACACCCGCAACGATTACGAGGTGCAAATCGGCAGCTTCAAGAATGCAGTCAACCCCGGGACGACCACTTTTCGGGAATTCCCCGATTTCGTCAAGCAGCATCTTGACCCTTGCCGCCACAAGAAGGTCGCCATGTTCTGCACCGGTGGTATCCGCTGCGAGAAATCCACCGCTTATCTCAAGCAGCAGGGCTTTGAGGAGGTTTATCACCTTGAGGGGGGTATCCTGAAATACCTGGAGGAGGTTCCCGAGCAACAATCAAGCTGGGAGGGCGAATGCTTCGTGTTCGATAATCGGGTATCGGTCAACCACCAGTTGCAACAGGGTAGCTATCGGCAGTGCAATGCCTGCCGCATGCCAATTACCGAGCAGGATATGGCGAGTGAACACTACGAGCCGGGCGTGAGTTGTCCCCACTGCTACCACAAGACCACTGAATTGCAGCGCCAGCGCTTCGCCCAGCGGGAAAAGCAGATGCGCTTGGCGAGGTCCAGGGGCATGAAGCACCTGGGCGATGCGGCGGTCGTGCAACGACGCATAAACCGGGAGAAAAAGCTTCGGCACAAAAATGCGCAGCGCAGCCAGGCGCAGACCTGATGCAGCAATTCGACTTGCAGGGCCAACCCTTTATCACACTCAATAAGCTGCTCAAGCTGCAGGGTTGGTGTGATAGCGGGGGACAGGCCAAACAGATCATCGATGCGGGCCAGGTCGCGGTGGATGGGGCCGTGGAACTGCGTCGTCGGTGCAAGATCGGTTCTGGGCAGTGGGTCGCGTATGCGGGCCAAAGGGTTCAGGTGGTCGACGCCAGCTCATAGTGAGGGGCCCGTGAGCGATGTCCGGTCAAAAAAACGCGCCGGCACCGGGCCGACGCGCGAGGGGAGAGCGCTGACGGTCAGGGCATGACTTCGACGAAGTTGCGCCAGCGGTTCTGGAACTGCACTACCCAGGACGGGACCGAGGCATCATCACCAGCGTGGCGCAGGCCCATCGTGCGCCCCACTAACTCGTCCATTACCGCTTCCTGCTCTGGATAAAGGTCAACAAAAAACACGTGCCGACCGCTCTCCAGATCCTGTTGGAAGCGTTTGAACTGGTGGTGGGGTTCCTGGATGCCGTAGAAGCCGCCGAGCCAGGTACAGAAACCCAGCACCACGACAGCCAGGAAGATGATCGGCATCCACCCCAGGGCGGAGTCGGCGAACCCGGAAACATAGCCGAACAGCAGTACGCCGAGGGATGCCGCCACGCCCACGAGGGCGCCGCGATTCATTGAGTTGACGACGTCCTTCTTCAGTACGGCCTCCACTTCGTTGAGCTCGCGACGGGCCACCTCCGCATCATCCCAGCTGAGAACGTGGATTTGCGGCGAGGTTACGCCCTTTTGTGTCAATTCCCGCTGCACGGCGGACAGTTCGTCTAAAGAATCTGAAATGTAGTAATGTCTTTTCATGATAGTCACCGCTCCTGGGTGTTGTGCTGCTTCATTATTTGTGCTGTTCCAAGTCTGCAGCGTCGCTGCATGGCCTCTCAGTGATCTTTACGCTGCTGATCCCCAGGCGTATTAAGACCAAGGTTTTCTATTAAGAAACGATCTTAGAGTGTTTGGTTATTAACATTCGACACCAAACACTCACGCTTAACAATTGAGACTCCGGCGGCGGGGGAAGGTTCTATTTCATCGTTGGCAGCTACGATGATTGCCAGGCAGGCGGTTGGCCAACCCGGATATGAGTGCGCCGTGCAAAGGCGCCATTCCCAGGGGTGTGAAATCCCCACCCTGCAAGTAGCGTTCCAGCCGGCAGCAATTGGAGCGGTTACGGAGGTCACGAAGTGACCGAAGCTTTCATTGTAGAGGCTCCTCTTGGTAGAGGCTCCTCTTGGGACTCGGCGAGTAGACAGGCCGTAGCGTGCAGTGAACGCTGAGCAGGTCGCTAGAAGGGTAATGTGGAAACAGACCCTTTGAAATGTTGAGGCCGATTTCTCCAGCGGGGACCCCATTCAAATTGTGTCGACTCTATGTAGGAAGGTAGACTTTTCAATCGCAATCACCGCATTCAGCAGCCGCTGGTGGGTCACTTCTAACCTGTGTGTTTCCTGCACATATTGTCTGGCCTGCTCGCCCATTCGTTCGACCAGTATTGGATCATCTAATAGCTCTATGACCTTGTCAGCGGCATCGAGCGTGCAACCCTCTTTGTATACAAAGCCATTGATCCCAGAAACGCTTGCACCGCACACTGACGGATTGTCAGGCACAATCACCGGTAAACCTGCCTGCATGTACTCCAGAATAGACAGGGAATATCCGACTTCCCCCTTGGACGGATGAATGGCGAAATCACAAGCGAGGAGATGGGAATACACGTGACTTATATAGCCCGTAAAGGTCACATAGTCCTGTATGTTCAATCTATTTGCTAACCGCCTGAATTCATCAATATTTGGTCCATCACCACAAAATAGATAATGAACGTCTCTGCGATTCCCGTTATTCACCAGGATAGCGAGCACTTCTAGCGCAAAATCTACTCCCTTGTAATGACTTGCCCGTCCTGTTGTGACCATTATCTTCCTGTTGCCAGGGATGCCATAGACTTTATGGAGATCCAATGGCAACGTGACAGGCGGATCAGGCAAACCGTTAGGGGCACTGAAGCATCTCTTTTCTGGAAAACAGTCCACTTCAATATGCCTTTTTCGAACATAATCCGTTGCGCCGATGAGCCCGTTAGCGCAAATTCCAGGGAGGCGAACCAGCATGCGCTTTAGCAGTCGCTTGACTGGATGTGGTTTTTCCCTCATCCCCGGCGCATGGTCATGAATGATAATGCACTTTATTGCTGCCATCCGGTAAAAGAGGTAGCTCCAATGGCAACGTGGATAGTCTGAGAAATAAATAGTACCGATTTTCTTTTGTCGTAAAAACTTGCACTGGCCAATTACGGACTTCAGATCTTTTTTTCTGAAATCCAGTTGCGTCAACTTAATCGGCGACTGGGATATCGTATTGGAGATCTTACTTATACTCGGATATGCCAAATAAACATTTCTTGAGTTTTCCGAGAAATAGAACCCTAACTGCGCCCAGAAGCTTTCTACTAGCCACCAGGCATAGCCTGTGCCTGAATCCCAGGTTGCTACCAACAAAACGGAATCATTTTTATCGTCCATTGATTTTCACCGGGATGTTCGTAAATCTCCCTCGAGAAAGTTGTAAATCTGCAACTTTGGTCGGTTCGCAAAGCCCTGCAGGGCGCGCCTTGCCAATGAACGCCAGAGGCTCCGCTGAAGCATTACCGAGTTAATCAGAGTTGCCTAAAGTCAAACGTGGTGCTCTGTAGAGAAAGATTAACCATCCGTTTCACCGAGGTCCAGCAGCTATCTATTGCCGAGAATGATGCGCCCGATGCCTCGATGGTCGATGGCCAGCGCCGGCGGTCACTCATGCGCCGCAGCCAGCGTGCAACGGTATTGTTCATGGTCTGCCTGCTGTTTGGTTGTAGATTACAACCTCGGGCGTTCTATATGTGGATCGGCGCACTGATGTGCGCAACCCGCGATACTGCGTGAGGGAGGCAGGCTTGCTCATCAAACCAAACGTTGAAGGCCCGCCTTTTCCTGGGGCGGGCCATTATGTCTGGATTACCTCTGCAAGCTGGTCATTTGCAGGGGGCAGCACAACCCCAATGCTGGCCCCCCCACACCGGCGCTCCTAATGCCGTGATTACGGCGGGGCAGGCGGCCTACTCGGGTCGGGTTTGCAGGATCGCGAAACTGGCGCCAATGCGGCTGGTGAAAAGGAAAAGCGCGCTGGCCAGCGGAGCCAGCAGACGGGGCAGCTGAGCACATTTGCCGATAACTTCGTCTTCCGGCAGGAAAACGGTGACGTCGGCCGTGCGGGTTTCGCCCTTGATCCAGTAATTGACATCCGCCTGCGCCGCCAGGTTCTTGATCCACTGGGAGCGATTGCGAACCGTGCCCACCAACAGGTACCTGCCAAACATGGAAGCCACCACCGGAGTCTCGAACTGGCGCCCGGTTTTACGGCCGATGGTCTCCAGTATGATAAGCCCGGTGGGGAAAGGCCCCGGCGAGCCGACACCAGCCTTTATCAGCGGCCTGGCAATGCGATTGAGGTTTTTGAAAAAAATTGATTCGACAGTGGAAAATGTTTCCTGTGCTTGCAGCATCTGGCCAACTCCTTGAAAGTTGCCTCATTGTACCGCTGTTGATGGCGGCCAGATCATTACTACACAGGCAAGAGCCCGCCGCATGCCAACCGCTTTACGGACGATTTCGGCCCAGGCGGTCGTGGCTGGATACCCAGTCGCCGGCCAGGATAGCGCTGCTGAGCGAGACATCTCCCGCCAGCACCGTGGCGGCAATAATTTCGGCGAGTTTGGTCGCCTTTCCCTGCCCGTAACAACCAAGCATCTCCAGCGCCTCACGCTGGGTGCCAAGGCCGGTACCACCGCCATAGGTGGCTACAATCAGCGAGGGCAGGGTGATCGACCAGTAGTAGTCGTCGTTATCCAGCAACTCGGTGTACACCAGGCCAGCGTGCGACTCTGCAACGTTGGCTTCATCTTGGCCGGTGGCAATAAACACTGCGGCTATGCCATTGGCTGCATGGGCGCCATTGTTGGCAGCGTGTGCCAGCATGGCACCGACGTTGGACACCTGGCGCTGGCGGTACAGTGTGCGGGTATCAACGCCCATCACCTGTTTCAAAATTGCGTTGGGAATCGTTGCCTCGGCCACAACCCTGGTGCCACGGGAATGCATCAGGTTCATCTGCGAATGCTTTTTGTCGGTGTCGATATTGCCGGAGAGTGTCCAACTGTAGGGCACCGGGTAATTGTCCTGAATCCATTCGCAGGCGGCGAGGGTGGCTTTGCCCACCATATTTTGCCCGGCGGCATCGCCGGTGGTGTAGTTGAAGCGCAGGTAGCGCAGGCGGGCCACCTGGTACTGCTCGATATGACTCAGTTTGCCAATACTGGTGGTAGCTTCCGCGGCTTTTTTGATCGCATCGAAGTTGGCTATGACCCAGGCGCCAAATTCTCGGCTCTGGCGGCTGTCGGCGAAGGAGAATACCGGCGAACGCTGCATATACTTTTCAACGACCGTTGTGGCGACGCCGCCGCAGGCGTTCAGCAGTTTCATGCCGCGGCTGTAGCTCGCCACCAGCGTGCCCTCGGTGGTGGCCATGGGTACGTAGAAGTCGCCCTGGGCATGCTCGCCGTTGACTCGCATAGGTCCCGCCAGGCCCAAGGGCATCTGCGCGACGCCGAAAAAGTTCTCGATATTGCCTGCGAGCTGGTCTACCGGCTGGTTGTAGTGACCGATATGCGGCAGCGCCTGGCCAGTTTGGCGGGTGACGAAATCACGACGTTCGGCGGCGATTTCCTCGCTGTAATCATTGTCTTTTGAACGTGGAATGCGTGGGGCCTGGCTCATCGTGAACTTCCTCCTGGTGACGTTGGTCGACCACCTTCCCGGGCAGACCGGTCGTTAACGATAGCTGGCGACCTCTACCTGATGGTGCGGCGAGTATTGCGGATTAGGCGGGCGATCGCAAGATCAATCCCCGGTCGCTCTCGCCGGCCATCAAATCCTGGATTGGCGATCAATAATTTTAACGGTGGTCAGTGTGGGCCAGATTTCTGATAATGTAGGACTTATCCAGCGAGTGAACGGGCTGTATGTATCATAAGTATTTCGGGCTTGAAGAAGCGCCTTTTTCGATCGCGGTAAACCCCCGCTATCTTTTCATGAGTGAGCGTCACCGGGACGCCCTTGCGCACCTGCTCTACGGTGTCGGGGTCGGAGGCGGCTTTATCCTGTTGACGGGAGAGGTGGGTACCGGCAAAACCACGATAACCCGCTGCCTGCTCGAGCAACTTCCACCAAAGACCGATGTTGCATTGATACTGAACCCGGCGCTGGACGCCGCCCAATTACTGGCAGCGATCTGTGATGAACTGCATATCGACTACCGGGCCGAAGAGCGGAACCTCAAGGAACTAACTGACAAGCTGCACCGCTTTCTGCTTGGGAACCACCAGCGCGGTCGTAACACGGTGTTGTTGATCGATGAGGCTCAGTATTTACAATTCGAAGCACTCGAACAGATTCGCCTGTTGACCAATCTCGAAACCAATACCCGCAAGCTGTTGCAGATTATCCTCGTTGGCCAGCCGGAACTGAAAGTCATTTTGGCGCGGCCGGAGTTGCGGCAGTTGTCGCAGCGGGTCACTGCCCGCTATCAGCTCAAGGCGCTGTCCCTGGACGAAACCGCAGGGTACATACGCCACCGCCTGCAAGTCGCTGGTCTGCACGCCAACCAGGAGCTGTTCCCTCCCAGGGTCGTGCAGCATATTCACAGGGAGAGCCAGGGTATACCGCGCTTGATCAATGTACTCTGCGATCGCATTTTGCTGGGCACTTACGGGCAGAACAAATCCCGCGTCGATATGGCCATGGCGCGCCAGGCAACGCTGGAGGTCAAGGGTGAGGACGAGGCGCGCTCAGTCGACAGTGCACGCTGGGTATGGCCCGCGGCTGGGGCACTGCTGGCGCTGACAGCCGTGGGTGCTTTTCTCTGGTGGCAGGCTCAGCAGGCGGACATCGCCACCCTGGCGGGTGACGCTGAACCGCTGTCACGGGGGGTCGCCCCCGCCCCGGATGGGAAGTCTGCGCCCAGGGCTTCGCCTTCACAACCTGCCCCCGGGGAGGCAGGCCCCCAGCCCGTTGTCATTGCGCAAACGCCTGGTGTGCCGGTGACTCCAGCGTCGACTGCGCTTGCAGTAGATTCACCACCGCCGGAGCCAGTAACGGTGCCTTTGATGGCGCCCGGGGTTGGCGTGCAGGCGCCGCCCGCAAGCGTTGGCGTCGGTGCCGCGGGCGACACGCTAAGCGCCGTCGATTCCCCTGTCCCGTGGGGCGAGGAGCCAGTCGTTGCTGAGCCGATCGCTAGCGAGCCGGGCATTGCTGAAGGGATCGTTTTGAAACCGACTGAAGCTGATGCAAGTACAGTCGCGTCGACTGCGGCGAATGACGCTGCAGCGACCGAAATCCAGAGCGCTGCGGTTGAGACGGCCGTTACTGCGCCGACTGCTGTTGAGCCCAGTGCTACCGAGCCGACTGCAGCCGAGCCGGATCCAGGTGAAGCGACTGATGCTGAAACCAGCGATGAGCAGGCCTTCACCGATACCCTAGCGCCGGCGGCTGCCGAATCCCGGGCCACGGTCGCAGGTGAGCAGCAGTCGGCGCTCGATGTCATGGTATTCACGGATCCTGCGGCGGCCCTCAACACGTTGCTGGTGCATGGGGGGGTTATCGATACGCCCCTCGACGACCCCTGTCGCCGTCTTGCCAGGGAGCGCTGGCGCTGCGATACCCTGCAGGCACAAAGCTGGCCCCAGTTGCTCACTTACAAATCCCCGGTGGTGATGGAGGTGCTGACAACGGCGGGGGATGTGGCCTGGGTAGTGTTGGCCGGTCTGCAGGGAGACAAGGTGATGCTGGCCGGTGAGCAGGAAGATTATTCTCTAACCAGGGAGCAATTGGGCGAGCGCTGGACCGGAACATTTATCCTGCCCTGGCAAAAGCCGCCGGGCTATGCGGGACCGATGCGACTCGACGACGAAGGCGAAGCGGTTAGCTGGCTGTCACAGAGCTTTGCCCGGTTGGATGGGCAGCCAAAAGGGCTTGCCGATTCGCGGTATAACGAATTACTCCAGCAGCGGGTGGAGCTGTTCCAGAGCGACCAGTTGCTGCTGGTAGACGGCGTTGCGGGAACTAACACCGTTTTGCGGGTGCGTCAGCTACTTGGCCTGAGCCCGGTGTTGCAGGTGGAAACCGCCACCGACAAAGGAGTGCGCTGATGTCACTGATTCTGGATGCTCTCAATCGTGCCGAGCAGGAGCGCAACGAGAAAAACCATATCCCGACCCTGCAATCTGTGCACCGCTCCGGCGACGAGACGCAACCCCCCCTGTTGAAACGCCTGCACCTGGAGCGCTGGTTAATAGCCCTGGTGGTGGTGTACCTGGTATTTGATTTTTTTCGCGCCCGGATGCAGGCCCCCGAACCCGTGGCACCGCCGTCCACCGGCGAGGCACAGGTGGCAACGAAGCCGCCTGCAACAACACCGTTTGCAACAACACCACCTGCAACGACACCGCCTGCAACGACACCGCCTTTAACAACACGGGGGGATGCGATCAGTCGGCAAGTGGAGGGAGTTGAAGCTCCCGGAGAAAAGCAAACGGCTGCGCCGCCGGTTCCCCGGACGGACCGGGTGACGGCAGTGGAAGCGAGGCGACTGATCCCGGTCGAGCCAACGCCCCGTCCGGGGGTAGCGGCGCAGCAGACCGTGAGGCGAGACGAGCCCCCTAGCGCGGCAGCGGGGGAATCCAGTGCAGGGCCTGATAGCGCGGTGCAGTCTGTGTCCAGCGTCAATGAAGCTGATGCCGGCCGACCCGATACCGGGGCGCTGCCGGGCCTGGTCGCGCAGCGAGAGGAGCCGGCAAAACCCGCCCCCGACCCAAGGGTCGAATCGCTGTATCGCTCCCCGCCGCAAGAAGGCCCCGATGGTGCCAGGCAGGGGGCATCAGCGAACGGCGCCAGCGGCTCCGCCCGGCAGCGCCAGGGAGGCGCTTTCTTGCGGACGCAACAGATCACCGACCTGTCCCTGAACTTGCGCCACCAGATTCCGAGCATGAAGTACAGCGAGCATATGCCGGCGGAGCGTGCGGCTGATCGACACGTAGTGCTCAATGGTAATCTCTACCGGGAGGGCGACACCGTAGTGGGCGGCCTCCGCTTGATCGAGATCAGCGAACCCGGGATCGTGTTGGAATACAACGGCGAGCGCTTTCGCCTTGACGCCTACAACAGCTGGATCAACTTCCAGTAGCCCCGGGCCAGCCACCGTGTTCCCCTGCCAGCTGTGCTCGGCGACCACGGGCGCCGAGAGTTGCAATCGAGGTATTTGAGACTGCCCGTCGAGAGTGATACTGTTTACAGGTCGGCGTTGGCAAGCAAACAGCTGTCATCGCGTCAGGTTTTGGGCATCGACACACAGACGGGGATCGCCGCAACCGGCCCGGGCGTGAAAAGTGGGCAGGCGGTCGCTTTTGGGCTGGACTGCAATGGAGATAAAAATGGTTACTTCCGATGATTCGTTTGGTACCCGCAGTGAACTGGTCGTTGACGGTGTGACCTACAGCTATTTTGCCGTCAATGGCGGTGCCCTGGCCCGCCACGAAGAGGTGGCGCGCCTGCCCGTGTCGAGCAAGATCCTGCTGGAAAACCTGCTGCGACATGAGGACGGGGTAACATGTTCCCGGGACGACATCGAGGCCCTCGTGGCGAGCCGGGGGCGCGGCAGTGACCAGGAGATAGCCTATCATCCGGCGCGGGTGCTGATGCAGGATTTTACCGGTGTGCCGGCCGTGGTGGACCTTGCAGCGATGCGGGATGCGCTGGTGCAACGAGGTCGTGACCCCCGGAAAATAAATCCCCTGTCCCGGGTCGATCTGGTGATCGACCATTCGGTCAGTATCGACAGCTTTGCCACAGAGCAGGCTTTTGAGGAAAACGTCGCCATCGAGATGGGGCGCAACCTCGAGCGCTACCAATTCCTCAAGTGGGGGCAGGGCGCCTTCGACAACTTCAGCGTGGTGCCGCCGGGCACCGGTATCTGCCACCAGGTGAATCTCGAATACCTGGCGCGGGGGGTCTGGTCGCAGTCCCAGGACGGCGAGAACCTGGCCTACCCTGACACCCTGGTAGGTACCGACAGTCATACGACTATGATAAACGGCCTCGGCGTACTCGGTTGGGGGGTCGGCGGGATCGAAGCCGAGGCAGCTATGCTGGGGCAGCCGATCTCCATGCTCATTCCCGATGTGGTCGGGTTTGAGCTCAGCGGCCATCTGGCGGAGGGAATTACCGCTACCGACCTGGTGCTGCGTGTGGTGCAGATGCTGCGTGAGCACAAGGTTGTGGGGAAATTCGTCGAATTTTATGGCTCCGGACTCGATCATCTTCCCCTTGCCGATCGAGCGACCATTGCCAACATGGCACCGGAGTATGGCGCCACCTGCGGCTTTTTCCCGATCGACGCCCAGACTGTCAATTACCTGAGGTTGAGTGGCCGGGACGAGGCGACCATCGCACTGGTCGAGGCGTATTGCAGGGCCCAGGGAATGTGGCGTGACGAAAATTCACCCACCCCGGAGTTTGCTTCAACCCTGGCCCTGGACATGGCGACAGTGGAGCCGAATCTGGCCGGCCCGAAGCGGCCCCAGGACCGGGTTCCGATGACACAGCTCAAAGGCGCCATCGACAGCTTTCTGGAACTCGAGGGCAAGAGTGGGCAGCTGGAGCAGGAATTCGACCTGGCGGATAGCGAGCAGTCTATGCACCATGGCGATGTCGTTATAGCCGCCATTACCTCCTGCACCAATACCTCCAATCCCGCCGTCATGCTGGGGGCCGGACTACTGGCGCAAAAGGCCGTTGCCCTGGGTCTCCAGCGCAAGCCCTGGGTGAAGACCTCCCTCGCCCCCGGTTCCCGCGTGGTTACCGATTATCTTGCCCGCGCCGGTCTGCAGGGTGCGCTGAACACGCTGGGTTTCAATCTGGTCGGTTACGGCTGCACGACCTGTATCGGCAATTCGGGGCCGTTACCCGAGGCGGTAGCAGCCACCATCGAGCAGAACGATATGGTGGTTTGTTCGGTATTGTCGGGCAACCGCAATTTCGAGGGCAGGATTCACCCCCTGGTGCGGGCCAACTGGTTGGCATCGCCGCCACTGGTGGTGGCCTATGCCCTGGCGGGCACCACGCGTATCAACCTGGGCGAGGATCCGATCGGCACTGGCAGTAATGGCCAGCCAGTGTATTTGCGGGATATCTGGCCCAGCAATGCGGAGATTGCAGAGTTGGTACAGACCGTCAACAAGGACATGTTCGCGCGGGAGTACGGCGCGGTGTTCGAGGGCGACGCCAACTGGCGAGCCATCGACAGCGGCAGTGGTGACACCTACAGCTTTGCCGACGACTCCACGTATATTCAATTGCCGCCGTTTTTCGAAGACCAGTACGGTGGCAACCAGGGCAATATCGTGGGTGCTCCGATGCTGGCCATGCTTGGGGATTCGGTGACCACCGACCATATTTCCCCCGCCGGTGCCATCCCGGCTGATAGCCCGGCGGCGCAATTCCTGCGCGAGCACGGGGTGTCCCAGCCCGACTTCAACTCCTACGGTGCGCGCCGCGGTAACCACGAAATCATGATGCGCGGAACATTTGGCAATATTCGTATTCGCAATGAGATGACGCCCGGAATCGAGGGTGGCTATACCCGCCTGATCGGCACAACCGAGCCGCTGTTTATCTACGACGCGGCGATGAAATACCAGGACAAGGGCCTGCCGACAGTGATCGTGGCCGGTAGCGAGTATGGCACCGGTTCCAGTCGCGACTGGGCCGCCAAGGGTACTTTACTGCTCGGCGTGAAAGCGGTGATCGTGGAGAGTTTTGAGCGCATTCACCGTTCCAACCTGGTGGGCATGGGCGTGTTGCCCCTGCAGTTCGCGCCGGGTGACAGTCGCAAAACGCTGGGGCTCAAAGGCGATGAAACCTTCGATATTCTCGGGCTCGACGGTCAATTGACAGCAAAGCAGGTTTGCCCCGCCATTATCCATTACCCGTCGGGTGAGGAGCGGGAAATCGAACTGCACTCGCGTCTGGACACGGCGGTCGAGGTTGAGTATTACCGCGCAGGCGGGGTGTTGAGATATGTGCTGGAGCGCATTGCGGGCAACGGTTAAGGCCGGGAGAGCGGACGACTGCCATGGGCGATGGGTATCGTGTAGAACGCGACAGTCTGGGCGAGGTCAAGGTGCCGGCAAATGCGCTGTACGGTGCCCAGACCCAACGAGCCCTCGCCAATTTCAGTATTAGCGATTTAACCATGCCGGCCGCGTTCATTCGCAGTCTTGGCCTGGTCAAGGCGGCGGCCGCCCGGGCCAACCAGGCGCTCGGGCTGCTCGACGGGGAGATCGCCGAAGCCATCGTCTCGGCGGCGCTGGCCATCGCCGATGGCGATTACCTGGAGCAGTTCCCGCTGGACGTGTTTCAGACCGGGTCCGGCACCAGCAGCAACATGAATGCGAATGAGGTCATCGCCACCCTGGCGTCGGAACAGCTCGAGGCGCGGGTGCATCCCAACGATCACGTCAACTGCAGCCAAAGTAGTAACGATGTGATTCCCACCGTCATTCATGTCAGCGCAACTCTGGCGATAGAAAATCATCTGCTGCCGGCACTGCAGCAGTTGCAGCTGGCGATAGCCGCTCGCGAGAGCGAGTTGGGAGAGTTTGTCAAAACCGGTCGTACCCACCTGATGGATGCCATGCCCCTGAGTTTTGCCCAGGAGCTTTCCGGCTGGCGTGCCCAGCTCTCGCTGGCACAACAGCGCATTGGCGATACCCAGCAGCGCCTGTGCCGAGTGGCCCAGGGTGGCACTGCTGTCGGCACGGGAATTAACGCCGACGATGATTTTGCGGCGTCATTCGCCGATCACCTGACTGAATTGAGCGGGGTGGGGTTCGCCCCCGCGGATAACTTCTTCGCCGCGATCAGCAGCCAGGATACCGCGGTCGAGCTCTCCGGACAGCTGAAGGCCCTGGCAGTCGCGCTGATGAAGATTGCCAACGACCTGCGGTGGATGAACAGCGGGCCGCTGGCGGGCCTGGCGGAAATTAGTCTGAAGCCACTGCAACCGGGAAGCAGCATCATGCCCGGCAAAGTCAACCCGGTCGTACCCGAAGCGGTGGCGATGGCGTCAGCGCAGGTGATAGGCAACGATGCCACCGTGACCGTGGCCGGGCAATCCGGCAACTTCCAGTTGAACGTGATGCTGCCGGTGATCGCGCATAACCTGCTGCAAAGCATCACCCTGCTGGCCAACAGCTGCGAGGCGCTGGCCGGCACGGCAATCCGCGATTTTACCGTGAACCATGCCGTGCTGGAATTGAACCTGGCGCGCAATCCCATCCTGGTGACCGCGCTCAACCGCAGGATCGGCTACAGCAAGGCGGCCGAAATCGCCAAGCGGGCTTACCGCGAGAATCGCGCTATCCTCGACGTTGCCGTTGAGATGACCGGTATTGACGAACGGGAGCTGGCGCGCCTGCTCGACCCCCGCAAGCTGACCTGAGGGATTAGCCGCCATAGCTCACCGATTCGGCGGTTAGAAGGGTTGCCCGAAGGACAGCACAAAAGCGCTGTTGTTCGATTTGCCGGCGGACACCTGGGCGCGTATCACGATTTTCTCAGCGGGTTTGAGGCTGTAAATAACACCCGTCGAAATAGCCGGATAGGCGTTGTCCCGATCAAAACAGTCGAGGTCCTCGTCGACCACGCTGTCGCCGTAGAGGCAACCCACCCCGGCAGACACTGACATGCCCCAGCGCTGGTTGAACATGATACGTTGGTCGACCAGCACGAAAGTCATGTTTTGCGCCAGGTATTCGCCACGGGTATAGCCGGGCAACTCCACCGAGGAGAACGAGCTGTTGGGCGCGTCGGTTGTCCATCGACCCTTGAACTGGATCGCGGTGACCTGCGAACCGAGCAACGGCAGGTAGGTATCGTATTCCGCGTTGTAGACATCGAAGCTGGCATCGCCCCCCAGGCCCTCGCGGTAGCCAATATTGTGAGCCAGAAACTGCGAGCCACGGCTGGCCGAGCGGGTGTTATCGCGGGAGTCATAGTATAAGGCTACCCCCAGGCCATTGGACTGAAACCCTCCCAGCCCGAGTATGTCGAGTATGCCCTGGCCGAGGTCGGTGGCCGAGGAAGAGCTGAAGTTGGTGATAACGCCCTGGGCGCCTACAAACCAGTTGCCGCCGACACGATAGAGATAGCGCAAGAAATATAAATCGATGCTGTCGGTGGTTTGCGCCTGCTGGCCGCTGCCGAGAAAATCCTCGTAATCGTTTTCGATGTTGCCGTAGATCGCAGCGGCTTGAACGCGCTGTCGGTCGGCGTCGAAAAAGGTATTGGCAAATAACACGGCCTTGTAGGAATCAGTATTGCTGTAGGAGGCGGTCAGGCCAAACAGGGAAACCGGGGATCGGCTGTCGAACTTATGGAGGTAGCCCCCCAGCCCGCCGATCGACGTGCCGAACTTGGGGTTGCTGCTTACCAGCGGAGTGCCCAGCCAGGGGGAGCGCGCCGGGGGATCACCGCCAGGGTTTTCGGCTGTTGGCTGGTCGCCGTCACTGGTTTGAGACTGCCCCGGTGTACTGGCGGCAAGTAGCATTAACATCGCCAAGCCAGTCAGCGCTGGGCAGGGAGCGTTCAGCAGTCTGGGCATAATAGGCGCCTCCTTCTGAGCGGTGCCGGGTATTGCCACGGGACTGCCCGGGCAAGGCGCGGAATATAACACAGTTTGTGAGCCGCAGTTTCGCCGGTGGGCGGCAGCACCGACGTTCGTGGATTGAGCTTCCGTCTGACTATTGTGATCTGTGCCTGATGGGGTTTATACTCGGCCCGGATTTCATGTGAAAGCAAAGCAACACAATAAAGGGAGCGGATTCATGGCAAGTCGAGAAGAAATTCAGCAAAGCATGGAAAATATGCTGGCTGCTGGCGAAAAGAAGGTCAGTGAACTGAAAGAAAAAGTGGAGGCGGCGGGGTCCGATGCTTCCGCAGAGATGAAAAACGCCCTGGCAGATGCAGAGAGTAAACTCTCTGCTGGCAAGGATAAATTCATGGAGCTCAAGGGCGCCTCTGACGAGAAGTTCGACGAACTGTGGGCTGATACCAAGGAAAACTTCAAGAAGGTATCAGATACCCTGGAAGGCGGTTGGGCAGCTCTTTCTGACAAGGTCAAGAGCTTCTTTGCCTGAGGGAACTGCATACCGTGCAATATGAAGCGGCTTCGGCCGCTTTTTTGTGGCCAAGACTTTTAGCGGACAACATGAGTCGAACCGGCGGCTCAAGTTTAAGCGCCTCACATTAAATCGGTCGCCAAGGGGCGGTTGACTGGGTTGTGCCCGCCCCAATGTAGAAGTTACATCAATAGTAACGCCTAATACACTGTTTTTTAATATTTAAAACGCGCTTTATTTTGCATTCAAGGGTCGGGTATGATCGGCCAGTCTGCCGCGTCGATAACGTATTGGGGTTGCGCGGGCTGATGACCAAGCCAGGTGGCGGTGAAGCTGCCGTCGGGGTCGAAGGTATCGGCCTGCTTCTGCATATTGAAGTGACGCCCGCCCCGGGGGTCGGTGCCAACCCCGGCAATGTATTGCCAGTTGCCGTAATTGCTGCCGACGTCGAAGTCGATGAGATGCTTTTCGAAGAACGCCGCCCCGTATCGCCAGTCGTGGTTGAGCTCATTGACCAGGCAACTGGCGACAATCTGACGGCCGCGATTGCTCATCCAGCCGCTCTCGACCAACTGGTGCATCAGGGCATTCACCAGGGGATAGTTGGTATCGCCCTGGCACCAGCGGGCAAAGTCCCTGGCAGAAAAGGTGCGCAGCTTTTTCACCCCGCGGATGCCGCTGGCACGAAACAGGTGGTAGCCATCGGCGTAGGCTCGCCAGTGGAAAAACTCGCGCCACAACAACTCCCGCAACAGCCACTCGGTGGATTCGTTTGCCTGGTACCCGGCTTCGAATCGCCGCAATTGGTGAGCCAACTGGCGTGCGGAAAGGCAGCCGTTTGCCAGCCAGGGTGACAGGTGACTGCTGCTATCGAGACCGGTGAGCTCGTTGCGGGTGTCCTTGTAGGTGAGCACCGCCTGGCGCTGGAATAGCCACTGCTGAAGTCGATGCTCGCCAGCTCTGGCACCACCACGAAATGCGAAACTCGGGTGTGGTCGGGTGTCGGCATCGGGCAGGGGCGGATAGCTTATACCCGCAGGCTTTGGGGGTAGTCGCCCGGGTGCCGCCAACGGGGCGGCGATTGCCAAAGCCGCAACGTTTTTGCGAAACGGGGTGTACTGTTGCGGAAGCTGCTGCAGTGGACCGATCTGCGCGGGTGTAAACAGCGAGTTGCCCGGGTGGCCGATGACTTCGACAGTCAGGCGCCGGACCACCGTTTCGAAGCGCAGCCCTTCGTAGTAGCCGGGCGTGAGGGTGGTGCCAATGCGGTCGATGTCGAAGACCGTCGCCAGTTCCCGCAGGGTGTTGACCGGATCGCCATGCACCAGCAATAGATCCTGCCCGCGCTCGCGCAGTTCGGCGCGCAGCGCATGCAGGCTCTCCAGCAGGAAGCGCCGGCGGTGCGCACCCATGCCGCTGAGTTGGCACCAGGGAGGCGATTCGCTCAGGCAGTAGACACAGAGCAGGGCGCTGGAATCTGCATGCGCCAGCAAACCGGGGTTATCCTGCAAGCGCAGGTCATTTTGAAACCAGTAGATATCGCGCATCGCGCTACCCAATTTCCGGGGTTGGACACGGAGCTCGGCTGCAACCTTGCAGGGATTGCCCGCCAATGCAGATCTGCGCCGCGATCATCCCCTGCGCCTGGCCGCCAACATGTAATTCACGCGGTCACTTCGGGTGAGCTTATAGTGCCGGGTGAACGGGTTGACCGCAACGCCACGTCCCTCGACGATATCCAGTCCACCGCTCGCGAGCAGCGCCGTCATTTCGGCAGGGGTAACAAACTTGCGCCACTGGTGGGTACCGCGGGGCAGCCAGCGCAGCACGTACTCGGCGCCGATGATGGCCACCACCAGGGATACCAGGTTGCGATTGATGGTGGCGACGAACTGCAAGCCGCCGGGGCGGGTGAGCCGGCAACAATGTGCCATGAAGGTCGACAGCGATTCGACGTGCTCGACCACCTCCATGTTCAACACCACATCGAACTCGCCATCGGGCAGGTCTTCCACCGCTCCCTGGCGGTAGTCAATATCCAGGCCCACAGTGCTGGCATGGGCGCGGGCAATGGCAATATTGTTGGCGGCGGGATCGACCCCGGTAACCGCGGCGCCCAGCGCCGCCATGGACTCTGACAGCAGGCCCGCGCCGCAGCCGATATCGAGTATGCGCAGGCCGCTCAGCGGCCCGGACGAGGCGCGGACGCGGGTGTTTGCGCCGCCGCACTGGCGTTCAATCGTCTCGGCGATAAACGGTGCCCGCAGGGCATTGAGCTTGTGCAGCGGCCACATCGGGCCTTCCGGGTCCCACCACTGCGCCGCGAGTCTCGAGAATCGTTCGATCTCCGCGGCATTGACAGTCGAAAGTGTCGCTTCGGCGGCCCGGCTGGTCATACGCTGTCCCTCCCTGCAGTGGTGTGGCTGGTAGGTCTTTATACGAGTGCCTGCCGGATACGGCCTTGCGCGGCCCTCCAGCGCTGGTTACTCGCCGTCACCCTCCGACAGGGTGGCCCATTGCATGGGAGGCAGCGAACTGAAGGCCTCCTTGAGGCGCTGGTCCCAACTGGTCTTCAATTGCCGCAGGTAATCGCTGTCCTGCTCCAGCCGGTAATGGCGGTCGAGACTCAGGCTGTCGGCCTGGTAGATCGCCAGCTCCACTGGTGGCCCCACGGTGAGGTTACTGCGAATGGTCGAGTCCATCGACACCAGTGCGCACAGGGCGGCGGTGTCCAACTCCAGCCCGGGCTCGATGATGCGGTCTAGAATAGGCTTGCCGTACTTGCTCTCACCAATCTGCAAATAGGGGGTGTCCTTGGATGTCGCTATGTGATTGCCCTGGGCGTAGACCATCATCAAGTAGAGGGGGCCGCCGGCAATCTGGCCGCCGATGATGAAACTGGCCTCGTGCATTGGCGACTGCTCGAACCTGGCCTGCTTCTGCAGGCTGACCTGACCGATGTATTGTGCCGCCTCGTCAATGCTGGCCACGGTCATCAGGTTGACCGGGGCCCCGGTCTTGATGTCGTTGCGCAACTGGGTGATCACCGCCTGGGTGGTGGCCAGATTGCCCGCCGTCAATACCACCAGCTGGCGCTCGCCGACACTGCCGAACCGGTGCATCTTGCTATAGGTACTGATCTGGTCCACCCCGGCGTTGGTGCGCGAGTCAGAACAGAAAACGATACCTTTTTTAACCTTGATCGCGACGCAATACGTCATGTTGGCCTGGTAACCCTTGGTTTGTGTGCGAGTCGATCTGCTGCCGCGAATCATAGCAGAAGCGACCCCAAAACGGTTGGCGTTTGCTGCCAGTAATTGGATCGCCTGCACCATCCCCCTGCAAAGCCTGCCCTGCAATGGCCCGGGCAACCTTTTCAGCTTGCGCGAGGGGGGGCATCGCATGAAGGTAGCTGCCGGCCCGTCGTCAGCCCGTCGTCAGCCATGGACTTTCTGCAATTGGCAGATTATCCTCGACTCGATTGTGAGGCAGCGGCGTAAACGGGGTAGTGTCCGACCAGCAACCTGCCAGGCCGCATCGACTCATCAGAACCATAAAATTATAAGGACTACAGTTATGGCCAGGCTTGTCTGCTCCCCCGCGAAGGGTCCCTCTGATAAACCGTTTGTGCGCCTGCTGTCGGTGCTGCCGCTACTGGTGCTGGCGGCCTGTTCCGACGATGACCGGCACCTGTACCTGCAAAACTGGTAATGGCATCGGCACTGTGGGCTCCCTGCGTGGCCCGGTGCCCGCCGGGGGAGCGCCGGTGCGGCGGAACCAGCGGATCCCCGCCGCGAAGACAGACCGGTGGCGGCGTCGAAGCCCCTACCGGTCCTCGCGAAACACGCCGGTAATCCCCACCTCTTTGCCGATGGGGTCATATAGTACTCCAGGATTGAGCAAGCCGGCGGGGTCGACACAGGCCTTGGCGGCGGCCAGGGTGCTGCGAAAAAGTGGCGATGTTTGCCGCTCGTAGCCGCGGCGATGGTCCCGGCCAACGGCGTGATGGTGGGTGATGGTACCGCCATGGTCGACGATGAGCTGCATGGCGAGAGCCTTGATGCGCTTCCATTTTTCCAGCGCGTTGTGCAGGTTGCCCCGGGTATCCCCGACGGCGTAAAACGTAAAATAGGGTGCCGGCCCGTCCGGGTAAATATGGGTGAAGCGACAGGAGAATGAACAGCCGTGGCCGGTGATTTCGGCGATCGCCCGGTTCATTTCCCCGGTGATCGCGCGGTAAAATGCCGGGAACCTGTCCCAGGTAATTGCCGTCTCCACCGCGTCCGCTATGACGCCAAAGGCCGCAAAGCGATTGCGCCAGTAAGCCATGCGAATAAAGGCATTGCGCCAGGACTGGGCCTCATTCTCCCCGGCATCCTGGTGCGACGCGTTGTATACCACACCGCCGGCGGCCAGCTGCCCGCCGTTTTCCCGCGCAATGTCCACTGCGCGATCGATCCAAGGGTTGACGGGATGGTCGGCTGACTCAAACCCCAGAATAAGCACCGCACAGCGCCCCGGCGCCACCTGGTTGATGGCGACCTCGGCTTCGTCGAGCAAGCGGCAGTTGCTGGGATACAGGCCAGCCTGGGAGATGTGTCTGACCGCCTCGGCTCCCTGCAGCATGTCCGCAAACCTGACCGCGGCCGTGGCGCGCCATTGCGGCCGTTTTTGCAGGCGCATGGTGGCCTCGGTGATAACGCCGAGGCTGCCTTCTGAACCAATCACCATCCTGTCGGCAGAGGGACCCGCACCGGACCCGGGCAGGGCGCGGGTCTCGATGACGCCGGCAGGTGTCAACAGGCGTGTCGATTCCACCAGGTCGTCAATATGGGTGTAAAGCGAGGCGAAATGTCCCCCCGCCCGGGTAGCGATCATTCCACCCAGGGTCACGAAGGGAAAACTCTGGGGATAGTGGCGCAGCGTCAGGCCGTGGGGCTTGAGACCTGCTTCCATTTCCGGCCCCAGAATTCCCGCCTGAATCCTTGCCCGACGGCTGGTTTCGTCAACTTCCAGAATACGATTGAAGTTCTCCATGTCGAGGCTGATGGCGCCCCGGTAAGCTTCGCCTACATCGGCCTCGGTACCGCCGCAAACACCGGTTCCCCCGCCGAAGGGGATGAGGGCAAGGCCCTGTGCCTGGCAGTAATCGAACAGATCGACAATATCCTGCTCGGAGCGGGGGAAAGCGACGCAGTCGGGGGCATTTTGAACGTCGCGCAGGAACATGCGGGCAATGTCGGCATACGACTTGCCGTAGGTGTGTACCAGGCGGTCGTAGGGCAAATCGGAAAGGATAGGTGCCAGCGCAGCGGGTATCTTGACCCTGGATGCTGGAAGATCGAATTCATCGACGGTTGGTGGCGCCAGCTCCACCGCTCCCGCGGGAACGAATGCGCTGACGGTCGACTCCACCAGGGTGTTTTCCTCCCCGGTCAGGTTCTCGTCCTGGTATCCCCAGCCCCAGAACCGCAGAGGTCTGCGCATGGACTTGGTCTCATGGTGTCTCATGTTCTGTCCTTTTTCTCTCCAACAATGACGGATTACGCTGCCAGTCTGGCGGCATCCAAAGATGCTTCAATCGCGCGCGCAGGGGGCCTGGCCGTGCCATGTCCCGGAACATGTCTACCCACTCGTGTAAGGTCAGCCACACCGGGTTGTAACTGTAAACCTGCCGGGTGATGCCATAGTCCGGCCGCTCGTGGGGATCTTCTTCCGTGAACGTTCCCAGGATGCGATCGAAAACAATCAGTGTGCCACCGTAGTTGCGGTCGATGTAGCGCTTGTTCCTCCCATGATGGACCCGGTGGTGCGAGGGCGTGTTGAACAGCCATTCAATCGCCGGGTGCAGCTTGTCGATCCACTGTGTATGGAGGAAATACTGGTAGGCCAGGTTCAGCGCCAGGGCAGAGAAAATCCACTCCTTGTCGAAGCCGCACAGGCTCAGTGGCAGGAAAAAGGCCCAGACAAAGGCGAGGGGATACAATGCGCTCTGACGCATCGCGGTGGTGAAATTCATGTGTTCCGAGGCGTGATGGACGCAGTGGCTGGCCCAGAACCAGCGCACGCGGTGGGCAGTGCGATGGTAGACATAGAAGAGGAAATCCACGGCCAGGTAGAGGGCGAGGAAGCGCAGTGGATTCATTTCGATGGTCATCTGCCGAAACTGGTAGACCCAGTCGAAGATTGCCCAGACAAAAAGTGCATACAGTATCAGTTCAAGAATCAGGTAACTTGCCCCGAGCGCCATGCTGGCGGCGCTGTCCCTGAGTGCATAAATCGCTTTGCCCCTAAAATGCAGTGCCTCCAGGGCCGCTACCAACAGAAAAACCGGAAACAGGACAAATAGCAGCCATTGTTTGGGGTCAATGGCGCTGAGTTGGCTGGTAGCGTCAAACAGGGACAGCATGATCACCACTCCCGGTAGAAACCATGTAACCAGAATAGGGCCATGGACGAAACAAAGATTGACATACTGCGCCATGATTTATACTTATTGCGTCACGCGCCCTGCCCGCCGCAGGCATAGCACTTGATTGATCAGGGATGCCTTGAGGCTGGATGTCATGATTCGAGTTGCAGGAAGCTTCACGCAAACACTTCAAGCCTGGATTATCCGCCACGGAATCGAGTGCCCTGAGCTGGGCACCCGGCTGGGCTTACTGGCCAGGAGGGACGCGATCAGCGTGGAAGAGTGGCGCACCCTGCTCGGCGAAGCCGCAGCTCTGGCACCGGGGCAGCCCGTCGGTATCCAGATTGGTGCCGAGGTCCAGGTGGCATACACTGGTGTGCTTGGCTACCTGGTGCTCAACAGCGAGTCGCTGGCCGACGCCCTGGAAACGTATCTACTCTGTGAGCGCCACTTCTACGGTGTGAGCTTTGCGCGGCTCCTGTGTACCGATACAGCATGGACGCTGTCCTGGCCCGACCCGTTGGGGGATGACAACGCCCTTTTCGTGCAGGTTGCACTGAGTACCCTGGTGACCTTCCTGCGCAAGCGCTTCCCCGACGGTTGCGAGTTGGTGGCGGTGTCCCTTACCGGCACCGCGCCGGATGATATCGCTATTTACGAAGACTTTTTTGCCTGCCCCGTCAGCTTCGAGTCCACCAGTCCGGGTGTAAGTTTCAACGCCGCTACCGTTTACAAGGCCGCACCCGGGCTGCCACCCGGGGATTTTCATTCCATGCGGTGCCAGCAACAGGAAGCCTTCTCCAACGTGATTCGAATAGAAGACCCCTTCCTCCTGCGCCTGCAGCATGTCTTGCTCAAGGGTATACCGGAAGGCAGCACCACGCTGCCCCAGGTCGCAAGGGAATTACACTGCTCACCGCGGTCGGTACAACGTAAACTCCAGCACTACAACCTTTCCTACCAGGCGTTGCTGGATAGCGTAAGGGAGGAACTGGCGCAGCGTTATTTATTGCGTACATCACTCCGGCTCTCTGAGTTACCTCTACTGCTGGGCTTTTCCGATCAAAGCGCCTTCAGCCGTGCCTTCAAAAGCTGGACGGGTGCCAGCCCCGGTAACTTTCGGCAAAGCGGAGGCAGGTCGCAAAAAGATAAACATCCCGGTAATGCTGATTGACCTGGCGCTGGCGTTTTGCATTGCCATCCTAGTGCTGGTCGAGCACCGCCATGGTCAGCCGTGAAACGCAAATGGCCTTGCCATTCGCATCCCTGATGTCGATGGCCCACACCTGGGTGGAGCGGCCAATATGCACCGGCCTGGTCTCGCCAAAGACCAGCCCGGTCCTGATCGCCGCGAGATGATTGGCGTTGATGTCCAGTCCGACACACGCCTGGCCGGGTGCTACAGCCATGTTGGCGGCGACACTTCCCAGGGTTTCGGCCAGCACCACCGAGGCGCCGCCATGCAGAATGCCCATCGGCTGGTGGGTGCGAGGATCCACCGGCATGGAAGCGCGCAGGAAGTCGTCGCCCACCTCAATAAACCGTATGTCAAGGTGTTCCACCAGGGTATTGGTGGAACTGGCCTGGATATCCGCGAGGGTAAATGTGCGCTTCCATACTGACATGGCAATCGGCCCCTAGCGAGGTTTGGCTGCGTGGAATATGTCGACGAAGGTGGGCACGTTCTCGATATGCAGCGCTATGTGCAGGCGCCGGGCGATGTCGCCGGCTGAGACGATACCGCGGATGTGATGGAGCTCCTGGTCCAGTACCAGGCAGTGTTGCTGGCGCTGTTTCTGCAGGGTATGAACCACATCGCCTATGGTGCAGTTCTGCAACTGGCGATAGCTCAGCGCCTTGATATGTTCCCTCGGTGTCATCAGGTGCTTGACCAGCAGGTCCTCCCGGCTGTGACCTTTGGCGTGTTGTGAAATCAGGTTGCCATCGCTCAGGTCATCGTGGCTGACCAAGCCGATTAGTTCGTCGCTTTTATCAACCACCAACTGCAGGTGCACATGGGCCTTGCGCATCAGGAATTCAGCCTGCACGGCCGGCGTGTCGCCTTCGATCTCCACCGGCTGGTGGACCTTGAAATCGGTGAAGATGCTGAGCGCCGGGGACTCCAGTTTCGCTTCGTCGAATTCCTCCGGGTGCACCAGGTGGTCCTCGGGATGCAGGCTCAATACGTCAAGGTTTTTCATGGTGATTATTATCGCCTCGTCAGTTTGCCTTCAGTGGCGCGCTGCGCAGACATTATTGGTGACGCGTTGCGGCCACTACCAGCGTCTTAGCATACTCGCGGATTTTTACCGCGTCTACCACAGTGACTCCCACGTCACGGCGCATGATCGAGACGGCCAGGGGGACCATTTTTGGGTTCACGAATTTTGCTGAGCCGGCTATCACCGGCTGGCCTCTTAGCTAGCGGCGGGGTTATGCTGCAACTCTGCTTTCATGCGGGGCTTGGTTCGCGATGCGACAAGTAATGATCTTCACGGGGTGCCTGCTGCTGGTGCTGGTTGGCCTGCTTGGCTATGGCTTGCTTGTCTACACGCCCCCGCCGGTCGATCCGTCCTGGCAAGTGCAGGGAAGCAAGCCGGTGCCGGGCACGGCGGTAACGGTGCGGTTTGCGGGTACGACGACGCTCCTGTTCAGCGACGGTGAAACCGCGTGGATGGTGGATGGCTGGTTCAGCCGCCCCGGGCCGCTGCGCCTGTTGTTGGGAGAAATTGCGCCCGACCTGGATGCTATAGGGCGTGGCCTGGCTGCCATGAAAGTGGACAAGCTGAGCGCCGTGTTCCCGGTACACTCCCACTACGACCATGCGATGGATTCACCGGAGGTGGCCCGCCGCACCGGCGCAGTGCTGCTGGGCTCGCCCTCCACCGCCAATATCGGCAGGGGCTGGGGTTTGCCTGAATCGCAGATACGGGTGGTTGCGGATCGCCAGCCGATAACTCTGGGCAAGTTCGTGATTACCCCGATCGAATCGCAGCACTTCCAATTCCCGAATCCCACGGTACGCGAGCAGGTATTGGGCACGCCCAGCATTGCCTCGCCCCTGGTGCCACCTGCCAGGGCGCTCGATTATCGCGTGGGCAGGGCCTATGTATTGCACGTCAGCCACCCTCGTGGGAGCTGGTTAATCACGGGCAGCGCGGGTTTTGTCGAGGGCGCCCTGGAGGGCTTGCGTGCCGACGTGGTGTTTCTGGGCGTCGGTGCGCTGGGCTCGCAAACTGAAAAGTACCGCGAGGGCTACTGGCGCGAGTCGGTGTTGGCAGTAGCGCCAAGCCGGGTGATACCCGTTCACTACGACAGTTTGACTGCACCCCTGGAGGGAGCCTTCCGCGGCCAGGTGGCGGCACTGGCCCTGGTGGAGGGCAGCGGCGAGGCCACCCTGGAATTTTTACGCGAACAAGAAGCAGCCAACCCGCACATTAAACTCCAGACCCTGCCGCGATTCGAACAAGTGGTGTTATTTGAGTGAGCTCCCGGGTACGGGCCCAAGCCCATGTGGCGATGCCCGCTACCCGGAGTGCACTGGTCTACCTGGCGTCATACCAGATGGGTGAGGTGTAGGCGCGTTCCTGGCCCGTCGTCTCCGCCCCCTTGGGGATGTCGATACCGTAGCGGAACGCGTCGTAGACCACCCAGCGTGGCGTGGGTATCTCCAACACCCGGGCATAGTAGAACGCCGGATCACCGGCTTCGAAATCCGGGTCGGTCCACACCGTGCCAAGCTCTGACGCCCCGATGGTATTGGTCCAGTTGGCGGCCTTGACATCGACGGTGTTGCCCACCGCCGGCACCTTGCCACTGGCGTCGGGCTTGCGATCGCCGGCCCAGGCGACATCGTAGACTTTTTCCTGCAATTTGCCGTCGGCATCCATCCAGCCCTTCACGATCTGGATGCGATCGAGGTTGGCGCCGATGGGATCACGCAGCGCATACACCATGAAGGTGGGGGCATCGCCCCCGGCCTTACCCAGCGCTCCCCCCATCGGCACGCCTTTTTCATAGCCGCGAAAAGCGGGCTGGCGGCTGTTCAGGTCTTCTGCGGTGTAGTTCCAGCCGCCAAAAAACCGCACCATCATGCGGGGGCCGGTGGTGGCATAGGTTTCGCGCCGCTTCATGGCATCCCACACTGACGCGCGGGTGTTTTCCATGGCCCAGACTCCGGTATAGCCGGATGCGACCAACTGGTAACCCTCGAACACGCCCTTGTCGGTCTTGCTGAACGGGTGCTGCATCCGCTTGGGCGATGGCTCGGCATTGGTGGCCTTGCCAAAGAAGTTCTCTTCCTCGGCGGTCGACAGCGAAGTGTGGCTGTCGGTAGAGCCCACGGCGCCGAAACGGTAAGGGTTGGTGCCGAAGGATTTCTCCAGCTTCATGCCCGTCTTGAGAGCTTCCCGGGCGTATTCCCGGGCCAGCATATCCGGGGTTTTGGCCTCTGAAAGATCGAGGTTGCCGGCGTCCCAGGTTTCGTAGTTGGCGAATTCATCGTCGGGGGACAGGCGCGGGTGGGCCTCGCCATCCCCCTTGATCTGGGTGTATTCATAGAGCGGCTCCCACTTGGCGCGCAGCTGTACATAGTTCTGGTCGACCGTCGCGCCGCTGATGCGCTTGTCCACCGGGAACATGGTGCCGTTGGACAGGTTGCCGTTATGGGCAATGGCAAATACGTTGCCGCCGGTTTTACTCTCGTAGTCCTCCAGCCACTTGTAGAGATCCAGTGGGTCCGTACTGCCGCCGGGCCCCTGGGTGACCATCGGTTCAACACGGCCGGCCTTGTCGCCGTTGTCACGTATCACCACATTGCGATGCAGGTTGTTGCCGTTCACCAGCGAGGTCCACTCGAAGCCGATGAAGGCAGTGAAGCGGCCGGGTTCATTGTATTTTTCCGCGGCGTCGATCACCTTCTGCCAAATCGAGGCGTAGGCGGGGGAGCCCGGTGAGTAATCGCCGATTAATGCGGGATCCATCTTACCCTGGGAAAAAGTCGTGATCAGATCGAGGGCTGCAGCGGCCGACTCTGCCCCGCCTTTTTTGAGCGCCTCGTGCCAGCGCTTGCCCTGTTCGGACTTGAGGACGTTCGGGGTACCCCTGGCCAGGTCGAGTATCATACCCATGCCATCGGAATGGTCGGTGAGGACCATCCAGTCGAGGGGCCGGCCCAGTCGTGCCGGTTGGCCCGATGCCGCCATCACTTCCTCGCCCCGGGCAAAGCGGTAGGCGGTATCGAGGCCGGTGGTATTGCCGAACAGGCCGGCATCCATGGACATGCCCGTATGCAGGTGGGTGTCGCCCCAGAATACCTGGCTGGGGAAGCCGCGCTTGGCATAGGGCGAGTACGCCGCTCCGGGATAGATGTCCTGCAGCGACGCTTCGCTGGGCTGGATTTGCGCCTGCGCCAGCGGTGCAGCCAGGGCGGCAGAAAAGCAGACAAGGGTTCGGATTCTGGTCATGGAGTGGTGTTCCTTTTTTAGTGTGCAAGACTTGGGTAAGGGTGTGACGACCACGGATTCCCGGTGACAGGGGTTACAGGTCGCGGCCACGCCAGCCCAAATTGCCCTTGCGCCGGTCCAGCATAGAGCGGCGATCCGCGGGTTTGCCCGGCTCGAATCGAATCATGCTGCGGCGCTCGATACCACTGCGGCGATCTTCCCGATCGCTTCTGCGCTCGGCAAAACGCTCGATGTCTTTGGCGCCGAACTCAGCGGGGCCTTGCCCCTCCTTGGGCACCAGCGACAGTTCATGCTTGCTGTGTTTATCACCGGTATTCATATCAAATCACCTGCAATATGCGAGGAATAGGAATAGCCTACCTTTTTTAACGGTGCGGCTCTACCCCTCGCAGGAGGCAGTTCAACCCCGGCGGGGGGAACATTCCACCATTTTTATTTCATCAACTGTCGAGATTCAGTGGCGAGGTACCCGTGCTTCGCGCTCAGGTAGACCCTCAGGGGCCAGGTCGAATCTTTGCCCAGGTGGAGAACCAGGCCGTAGTTGTCGTTGTCGTAGTCATCCAGCCACTGGTAGCGGGTGTTCAGTAGCGGTTCCGGTTCCTCGGGCTTTTTGCCCACGACCACCACCTCTTCAATATACTCCGGGTCTGAGATCGCGCTCTTGGGAATGGCGAGTGTTATCGTGTGACTGTCGCCGGAGCCCGACGGATCTATGGCGCGCACCTGTGCCCCCACCGCGGTTTCCTGGTAGCCCCGGGTTTGCTCGATCCAGTCCGTTCGCAAAATGTCCATGTCATTTTGCGCCCGCAGGGGAAGTGCCAGAAGCAGCCCCAGTACGATGGCTATCCCGAGGTATGGTTTGGTCATCGCCCTCACTCCCGGCGGTGAATCGTGGCCCTATTATGTAAGCGTAATGGGATGCCATACAAGCACCTTTTGGGATTGCAGCCGCTTTGTGGCGACAGGGCATAGCCGATTGTCGCCGGTGACGCATGGGCCGGGCCGGTTGTCTTGCGCCCCGAATTGTGCGATTTTGCCGACTACCCAAAAATAAAGGCGTTCAGCTGGGCGCGCCGTGACTTCCTCAGCAGGAGATTCCTCAATGAGCAGGACAATCGTTAAAGCCTATGCGGCGGTGGCCGCGGACAAGCCGTTGCAGCCCTACGAGTTCGAGCTGCCCGAACTGGGTCCGGAGCAGGTAGATATCCAGGTCGCCTACTGTGGTATCTGCCATTCGGATTTCAGCATGATCCGCAATGACTGGGGGGTCACTCGCTATCCCTTTGTGCCCGGCCATGAAGTGATTGGCACCGTCATTGCGGCGGGTGAAATGGCCCGGGGCGTGAAGGTTGGCGACCAGGTTGGCCTGGGCTGGTTCGCCGGTAGCTGTATGCACTGCATGCACTGTCTGTCCGGCGAACACAACCTGTGTCGCCAGAACGAGTACACCATCGTCGGTCGCAATGGCGGTTTTGCCGATAAGGTTCGCTGCCACTGGGCGTGGGCGACACCGATTCCCGCGGCAATCGACAGCAGTAAGGCCGGCCCCTTGTTGTGCGGTGGCATTACGGTATTTCATCCCCTGCTGGAGCTGGGTATTCGCCCCACTCACAGGGTTGGGGTGATAGGGATCGGCGGGCTTGGGCACCTGGCGCTGCAATTCCTCAACAAGTGGGGCTGCGAGGTGACTGCCTTTACCACCAGTCCCGACAAATCAGCTGAGGCGATATCCCTGGGCGCCCACGCTGTGGTCAACAGCAAAGACGAAAACGCGATGGCGGCGATCGCCGGGTCGCTGGATATGGTGCTCAATACCACCGACGCCAACCTGCCCTGGGCCGGCTATATCAAGGCGCTGGCGCCCGGCGGTATACTCCATACCGTCGGCATGGTTCCCGATCCCATTCCGGCCAGTGCCGGGGCGCTGATCAGCAGCCAGCTGTCAGTGTCGGGTAGTCCCCTGGGGAGCCCGGCAAGAACGCGGCAGATGATCGAGTTTTGCGCCCGTCACCACATCGAGCCGGTTACCGAACAGTTCGATCTGTGCGACGTCAATGATGCCCTGGAGCATTTCGCGGCGGGCAAGGCGCGCTATCGCCTGGTATTGAAGATGTAAGAACTGGCCGCTACCGCAGCACCTGCCGCTGCTGCAATTCAGCGTAGAGCTCGTCGAGGCGTCGTTTATTGACGCCCAGGTCAGAGTACCCCAGGCGTGACGCAGAGCGAAAATTGATGGTGCCGTTGTGCTCATCGATGGCGAGTTCAACATCGTCCACGAAGCCAAACAGCCTGGAGCGCGACTCGGCATGCAGATAGTAACCGTCTTCTACGACGATTGTGGTGCGCGCAAGACCGCCGAGGGCAGCGACCACCTGTGGCCAGGCCGCGGCGGCAGAACCGTTGAGCATCCATGGCGGCGTTTCGCCGTCGCGACTGCTGACGCAGTTTGGCGAGGAAGGGCAGGGTGCCAGGCGTTGGCCGGGGCTGTGCAATTTGACGGTGCCGGAATCTTCGCTCGGGGCACTGGATGAACAGCCGGACAACAGCGCAGCGGTCAGGCCCAGCATTGCGAGCCTGCCAACGGCAGGCAGCTTGGCTTTTGCTATTCGATTCATGGTGTGGTCGTGTTTCCCAGGGTTGGATGGTGTTTGCTGACAGCGGTCTACAAGCTGTCAATGTGTTGCAGGTACCACTGGGCTCGCTCCAGGGTGGCGCTGCGCTGTTCCTCGCTTTGTTTATCCCAGTTCCGATAGACCATGCCAATGCGCGGATTGCCCTGCAGGCGGGACCGGTGCTGCACCATGAAGTTCCAGTAGAGGCTGTTCAGCGGGCAGGCGGCTTCGGTGTGTTTTTGTTTTACCCGATAGAAACAGTCGCCGCAGTAGTCACTCATTTTATGCACATAATTGCCGCTGGCCGCATAGGGTTTGGTCGCCAGGATACCATCGTCGGCAAACTGGCTCATGCCCCGGGTGTTGGGTAGCTCGACCCACTCGATGGCATCCACATAGATGCCGAGGTACCAGGCGTCCACCTGGGCCGGGTCGATCCCCGCCAGCAGGCAGAAGTTGCCGGTAATCATCAGTCGCTGGATGTGGTGGGCATAGCCAAACTGCAGCGACTGGCCGATGGCCGCCTCGAGGCAGCGCATCCGGGTTTTGGCAGTCCAGAAAAAGTCCGGCAGCGGGCGCCTGGCAGCCAGTGCGTTGAGTTGGGAGTAGCGGGGCATATTGCTCCAGTAGACCCCCCTGACATGTTCGCGCCAGCCCAGTATCTGGCGCACGAAGCCCTCGACCTGGGCCAGGCTGATCCCGTTCCCGGCGTTGTCCTGGTAGCCCAGGGCAGCCTCGATCACTTCCAGCGGATGCAGCATCTTGGTGTTCAGTGAAAAAGAAAGTCGCGAGTGATACAGGCTCCACTGGTGCTCACTGCGGCCAGTCATCGCATCCTGGAAAGTGCCGAATCGGGGCAGGCAGTGTTGGCAAAAGTAGCGCAGTAGCTGCAGCGATTGTTCCCGGTTTATCGGCCACAGCAGGGTGTCAGTGCACTCACCGAAGGATTCGACGCCGTGGCGCTCCAGGCGACGGCGGATGGGACCGACGGCATTGGCGAACAGCAGGGGTGCGGGAATGGCCGCCAGGTCTGCTGGCCGCAGTTTGTTGCGATTGTCCGCATCGTAATTCCACTGTCCCCCCAGGGGTTCGCCATTATCCATCAGAATCTGGTGGTGGCGGCGCATCCAGCGGTAGAAGTTTTCCATGCGCTGGTGTTTGCCCGGGGCAAAATGCTCCGGAATGTCGTCGAATGGCAGCAGGAAGTGCTCGCTGTCGCAGCAACGGATCGCGACGCCGTCTATCCCCAGCGTCTCCAGCTGCCGGGCCAGCCGGTATTCGTCGGGCTGTTGGTACTCGAGTTCTGTTACCGTGTAACGCTGGCACAGAGCGCCCAGCAATTCCGCCAAGTCGGCAAAGTCAGCGGTATCATCCAGTGTCAGGTGTAGTACCTGATGGCCGGATATATGCAACTCGCGGGCGAAGACTTCCATCGCCAAAAAGAATGCGCACAACTTTTGCTGATGGTGCTTGACGTAGTCGGTTTCCTGCCGCATTTCGGCGATGAGGTAGAGGACAGCGGGATCGGGGCTGCGATACCAGGAGTGCCCGCGGTGGAGCTGGTCACCCAGTATGAGCCGCAGCTTGCGAAAGCGCTTGCCGCCGTCGGGTTTCATGGTGAGCCCATCCGGGCGGGCCTCCGCTTCACAGGATATTGCGTCCGCCATCCAGGGCCAGGCTGCGGCCGGTGATATAGGAGCTGGCCAGCAGATAATCCACCGCCTCCAGCATCGCCTGCAAGCCGCCCTCGCGCCCAAGGGCGCTCTTTTTCAGGGCTTTTGTTCGGTATTCGGGTGTGTCGTGGGGGTTGAACAGGATGAGTGCGGGAGCGATGCTGTTGACTTTTACCCGGGGCGCCAGGCGCGCGGCGAAGGACAGGGTGAGGTTCGCCATTGCGGCCTTGCTGGCGGCATACGCTGCATGTTTCTTGCTGCCCTTCTCGACCACGTAATCGGTGATGTGAATGATGTCCCGGGGCCGGTCTTCACCCGCCAGCAGTTGGCCCTCAAAGGCGATATTCAGTTGGTAGGGTACCTGTACATGCACTTGCAACATGCGGGTAATGACGTCGCAGGGCGGGATATCCCCACGGTCCGGCAACCAGTCCGAGGCGTTGTGGACGATGCCCCTGAGCTGGGGGTAGCGAGCGCCGATGGCGGCAATAAACGCGGCCACACTGGAAGGGTCATAACAGTCGAGATGATAGAGTTCGGCGCCCTGCTCGCGCAGCTCGTCAAGCTGCGGGTAGTCACTGCGGAAGGTGCCCACCACGGCCTCGCCCCGGGCAAGTATGTGTTGTGCCAGCGCCAGGCCGACGCGTTTGCCCACGCCGGTGATAATCAGGGGGGTTGCCATGGATTCCGCCACTCTCGGTGTGACGCAATTACGATGAGTGTCGGCAAATGGATTGGCGAACGGCGAAACTGTCGATTTTCTTTACACCTCGGGTTGTCGCCCGCAGTGGCCTTATATGCAAGCCATTGAAACCCGACACTATGTTATTTTTGGCACAACTTATGCTGCTGTTTTGGTAGGCGGATAGCGTCGCCGGGGTCCGGGCAATACCAGCCGGTGACAGGGCTTCAGGATGATGATAAAGCAATGAACAGGTACCTAAGTTCAACGGGTTTTGTGAACGTGTTGGCGATGCTGGTGGTCATGGCGTTAACTGCCTGCACCACCACCAAACCGGTTGATATGACGCCAGAGCAATTGCAGCAGAAAATTATCAATGGCTATGTTATCGACCCTGGTGATAGCGCAACGATTACCACGCGGGATGGCACCCGCCACTGTTGCTGGGTGCGCTCGATTACCGGCGATAGCGTGGTCATGGGGAAGGGCGGCGACCCGGACAATAGCTTTGCAACCGATTACTCGGTTGAGGTCGACCGGGCAGAACAAGAACCTATACCCATCAGCGATATAGTCGCCATCGAAAAGACGGAATTGACCGATGGCGGCAAAGCCGCAACTGCGGCGGGGAGCTTCGCCGTTCTTGGGAGTTTTACCTTGCTGTGGATTTTGTTGCCCACTTTAGTGATCGCTGCGGCGCTTTAGCGAGCCAACGCGCGCCGCTGCCGAGGGGGGACCGCACCGGCAGCGGTCAAGCTTGGGGTGTGTTTTCGCGGTCAGCTAGCAGCCAGGGCAAGCGCAGGTGCTTGCCCTGGCTTCCGTCACGCTTTTTCGGTCTTTTTGGCCGCGGACTCCTCGGCATCCACCTCGCGCTCACCGGTGGCGTATTCGTGGCCGGTTTTGGATTTGCCGCCTCGGTTAAGTTTTTTCTGCTCGGTTTCGACCGCCCGTTGCAGTGCGGCAATATAGTTGTGAATGGAGTGATCCTGGAAGTGATCGATCTTGCCCCGGAAGATCCCGTCAATAAAGCCCTTGAACCGGTCCCGCCGTTTCAGCAGCATGCCGAGCTTGCGAATGTAGCCATTTCGGTTGATGTAGATCTCGCTGCCACCATGGCGGTAGCCGAATAACAGCGGTGGCACCCGGGTCACAATGTCGTTGTTATTGACGAACCGAAAGTGATCGAGCTTGACATGATTGATATAGGTGTTGTCGCCAACCCGCGGGCTACCGTAGGTATAGAGTTGCTCCGGGTTGGGGTCGATGTGGGAAAGGAAGCAGCGACTGCTGCAGATGGTGGCCATGGCGCCGCCGAGTGAGTGGCCGCAAAACCAAAGCGGTTTTTTGCTGCCGACAATAGCTTCTTCCAGCATCGGCCACAGGTCGTCCACCTCGCCCTTGAAACCGCGGTGCACTTTACCCACGGTTTCCGCCAGCACCGCGGCGGCGTTGGCGTCGGCGTGAATATCATTCCACTCGTTGGGTTCGGTGCCCCGGCAGGCCACAACACGGTCCCAGCGATTGCTGAATTGATAAGCCTGGGAGCCGCATTTGTCGTAAAAGGTTGTTTTGGTAAAGCCTGCCAGTTTGGCGGCGCGCCGGGCTTCTTTCGGGTCGTTGTAGGAAATCATCGACAGTTCGGCGAACAGCAGCGCCCGTTGCAAAAAGGTCAGTTCGCTGATCGGCCCCTTGATATCGGAGTGGACGACAAAAGCGACTTCCCCGGCATCTGCGATGACGCGATCAGACAGCTCCTTGCGCAGCTTACTCGACATGTTTAACCCCTCCCAAGCCCAGGTGTAAATATCAAGGGGCGCTGGCAAGCCGGCCTGCGCCCCGGACGCTATCTCGCGACACTGTCGTGTCAGTATTCTGCCCCAGGCCCGGTGCTCGCACAAACGAAAAGCGCAGGCATCATGCTGTGTGGCGATGGGGATAGAAGTATCCGCATCCCATCCTTGAGATCGGGCAGCGTGCTAGCCCGACTGACTGCGCGAGGTCTCTTGCAGGGCACCGTGCTCGAGATCCTTTGGCAACTGGCGCGCCGCCAACAGGAACAGCAGGACGGATGGGGAGCTCAGCAGCGCCGTCGTCAGCATGGCATAGCGCAGGCTGTCTTCCCCGAGTCGGGTGGCGTAGAGATCACTCAGGATCCCGGTGGTCAGCGGCCCAAGGCCAAGCCCGATCAAGTTGAGTACCAGGAACAGAACCGCCGAGGTCAAGGCCCGCATGGCAGGCGGCACCAGCGAGTGCGATATCGCGAGGCAGGGCCCGAGGTAGGTATTCAGCATGATCGTTACCAGGAACAATGAGCCGATCACCAGGTAGGTATTGTCGAGCAGGAAATAGGGAAAGGCCAGGGGTATCGATAATGCCCCGGCCAGCGCCGGCAACCAAAGATACCAGCGTCGGTCCCTGACCCCGAGCCGATCCGCGAGGAATCCGCCCATGAAGGTTCCCACCAGGCCGCCGCCACCGCCGAAGATGGCCAGCACGATGCCCACCTCGCCAACGCTGAAACCGTGGTTGCGGATCAGGTACGACGGCGAAAAATTGCCGGTACCGTAGCCCGCGAACGCGGCGAGCGCGGTGGCGCTGGCGAGATACCAGAACGATTTGTAAGCCGATAATAGTTTTATGGTCTCTCCCAACGTCGGTTTGTAGGCTGCCTCTGCCGCTGTCTCCCAGCGCCCGCGCTGGGGCTCCTTTACCGTGAACAACAAAACCGCAGCGAGGATGATGCCGGGAATGCCCACCGCCATGAAGGCCACGCGCCAGCCAAAAGCCTGGCCGATCAGGCCGCCCGCGATAAAGCCCAGCAGAATGCCCAGGTGGACACCAGTGGAGTAGATAGCCAGCGCAGTGCCGCGTTTGTGGGGTGGAAAATAATCACTGATCATCGAGTGGGCGGGGGGGCTGCCACCGGCTTCACCGATACCCACGCCGATCCGCGCCAGTAGCAAATGGGTGAAATTCTGCGCCAGGCCGGAGAGGGCGGTCATACCGCTCCAGATGGTGAGTGCGGCGGCAATAATGTTGCGACGATTGCTGCGGTCTGCCCAGTAGGCGATGGGTATGCCTGCGGTGCAATAGACCAGAGCGAAGGAAAACCCGCTGAGCAAGCCCAACTGGGCATCGCTAAGCCCCATCTCCAGCTTGATGGGCTCCTGCAGGATCACCAGGATCTGGCGGTCGAGGAAATTGAAGGCATAGACAAGGGTCAGGATGAACAGCCCGTAGCCTGTTACGCGGCGGGATAGCTCGTCCTGGGTAGTTGGGGGGTGAGTGGCACCTGTGGTCACGGTTTGGCCTCGGCTCAGTTGTAATTCTGGATTAGTGTCCGCCAATCTCGGGGAGCGGTACTCGGACCCTGCCATCGCTGCTTCACTGTACCCGATGTTGGTGCTGCGAACAGTTGATTTTTCTGTTTTTTATCCGTTGCTGCACCGCTGCGCGATGAATTGGCCAGCCGCCGACAGCGACCGAAAAAACCGGATAAGTTGCAACCAGTGCCAATGAAAAATCGTTTGTTCGGGGGCAAGAAATTGCTTTACCGCAGACCGTTGGCACGTGACAATCAACTGCATTCCCGGCTTTCTGTGCGGTATCCGCTGCTGAGGAAAGGCAATCATGGATACACTACTTTACTGGCTTCGCGGTGCCATTGCCGGCGCGGGCGCGATGCTTTTCGTACTGGTCGCCGGCTGTACTTCGCAGGACCCTGTCCCGGCGTTCACACCAGATACCCCTGCGGCGGTGATCTGGCCCCACAGCCAATATCGTCCCGGCCTTTTTTACCTGACCGACTATGCCTCGGTAACCCGTATTGATGGTAAGGAAATCATCAGCTGGGAGCCGCAGAAGGTCGAACAGGGTCATCATCGCGTGGAAATCAGCTTTAGACGGCAAACGCTGTTGTGCGGGTATCTCGGCTGTGTCGATATCGAGCGGCACAGGGATACCTTCGATTTGCTGGCCGAGGCGGGGCACAGTTATATGCCCTTTGCGCTGCTGCGCTGTGACGCCAAATGGCTCGGTATGCTTGATACAGGGAATAGCGACCGGGAGGACCAGGCGCTTGAGAACAGTCTGGGCTGGGAGTTCTGGGAGCTGACGCGGCTGGCAAAACCATGGCAGGTCGTCGCCGGCTCTGAACCGCCGGCAAACTGTGGTCAGCCCGTCCGCTGATACTCAGGCCGGCTTATCGAAAAGGCAATTGCTCGTCGCCGCGGCGCGTGATCCGCCCCGTCCCCCTGCTCGCTGGCGCTAGCCCGCATACATGCACCAGCACACGCCAATTTATTTATCTGTCCCTTGTAGAAAAGGGATATCGCGAGTTTTTCACCCGGGTACAACATGTCACCACTGCTGTTTGCCTGGATACCACTTGATCTCGCGTCGATTTTGCGCACATGCTCACTGCGCCGTAGCTATGGCTACGTTTACGCTCGCGAGCACGCAAAAGCAACGTGATACCTGCGCGCTATCTCAGGCAACTGGCGCAATATCCGGGCTGACCCGTGTTTGTCACCATGGCTGCATCGGTGCCTGCCACTGTGCTATCGTGGCCATGCGTCTATAAAAATAAACCGCAGGAGTAGGGCATGATCTCTCTCGGCAAGTACGACCCTGATATCCCCGGCGGCGCCATCGAATCCTATCTGGCGCTTATCGAAAAATTCGACCGCAACGTTGCCGGCAGAAAACTGCTGGGGGAAAAGGGGCCGGTCGCCCTGACACCGCTGGCGCAGGGCGCCGCGATCAGCGTGGCTGGGGCGCAAACCCTGCTGCGTGACCTGGGCTTTCTACCCGGGAGCAGAATCGACGGCATCTGTGGCTACCGCACCCAGTCGTCTATTCGCCTGTTTCAGGAGTATGTTCGCTCCATCGAGGGCAAGCGATGCCTGCCGGATGGCATTCTCGGGCCGGCGACGCTGGCGCACCTGGAGCGCTGGCGTAACGAGAATATCAAGGCCAGTTGGCTGGCGACCCTGAACGCCTGGGAGGATGGCTCCCTCCCCGGGATGGATTGTGAATTCAATCGCTGGCTGGACTACCTGGGCGCGGTCAAGTCGCATTACCTGGCCCATCCATCGCCCATGTTGAAGCTGGTCGATGCCTACCGTCGACCCAGCGATACCGTTCCGGTTGCGGATTGGGATTTTTCTCCCCAGCATGTCCACGTGGTAGGAATTCGCTACGGCGCAACGCGGACCACCCACAAGTTTGATGATGTGCTCGTGCTGTTGATCAAGGGGCTGTGCTTCAAATTTCAGGCCTCTACCGATCCCGGCTACACCAAAAACCCCAGGGGAGCGCCCTTTCTGGTTCAGGGCCAGCACCAGTTTCAGTTTGGTTTGCACCAGGGCAGCTACCATGCGCTGCGCCCGGCCAGGCACGGGGTTCTGGTGGTGAGGTCGAAAGGGGATTATCGCCTGACCGAGGAAGACCTGGACAACGGCCTGGAGGCCAACACCACAATTAACGTCCACTGGGGCGGTAAAGGAGTAGGGCGGGCGGTCAATCGCTGGTCCGAGGGTTGCCAGATTATTGCGGGCTCCGGTTACCGCAATCATAATGCGGTAATCGTCGATTGCAGTGACCACGCCGGCTTGAACAATGGCGAGGTGAAGCGCAAGTCGGTGAAGAAAACCCGGGCGGCCTATAACGTGCTGTCAGACCTGATCAATGCACTTTCCAGCGGCATCGAACCGGTGGGCCAGGTCAAATATACGCTGTTGCTGGAAGACGACTTGACGCTGGATCAGCCTATAAAGGCCGAAGTGGAGCAATGCCGCAGCCAGGCGCGTCGTCTCTACGGGTTTTAGGTTGCCTCTACAGGTTCGAAGTAGAGCGGGCCGGGGTTTATGGGGATAGGGCGTCGCGATCAGGCGGCCGGGGAAGACCCCCGGCTGCACCGAATAGATGCAATTACTGGATCTTATTGCCCTCCCAACTGCCGTTGTCGTCCCGGTCGTCGTCCTTCCAACTACCGGATGCCCTGCCGTCGGCCCTGAATATACCGGTGAAGGTAATCGTTCGATCGTCCAGCGCACCGCCGCTGGCTCCGAAGCCGGCCTTGCCGCTGCCGTCACCTGACACTGCCCCTGCCTGGGCCAGTTGGATCGCTTCCCCGCCACTGGCCGGGAACGCGGTGCCGGTGAGGTCGCCGTTCAGGTTGACGGTGGCGGTCCAGGTGCCCTCCCCGTCGCCAGAATAGGTGCCCCGGTAATTTCCGGCCAGCAGGCGGGCGATTGTCAGGCGCAGGTGCTCCCGGGCCACCGGTGCTGCAACCAGGTCCCGCGCCCCTGCGGTGGTGGCGGCGGTGAGTCGATTGACCAAAACCTGGGTGTCGGTGGTGAACTGTTGGGTGGATACTGCAAAGTCAATCGTTTCACCTGCGGTCAGGTCGGCAACGGTGGGTGTTATTTCGATGCCGTTGGCGGCGTCCGCATCATCATCCAGGGTCAGCATCAGGCGCGCTATATTGAGCACCTGGGGGTTATCGATAGTCTGCGCACCCGCAACGATATCGACCGGGATAATGACCCTGAAACCTTTGGATTCACCCAATGGAATATCACCCAGGTAAAAGTTCACTATGTCACCGTCCCGGTATTCGAAAGAGCCCTCGGCGTCGGTGATGCCCGTCAGCTCGCCGGATTCCCAGCGCAAGCCCTCGACCGGGGCGTCAATGAATGATCCACTGACGATAGGTGGCGGTGGCGGGGGGTCGTCACTGCCGCCACCGCCACCCCCACAAGCCGCGAGCAGCATGACCGCTGCGCCAGTGAGTGCGGTTCTGGTTTTTGCAAATACCATGGTTGGGGGTTCTCCATTGACAATTGAGCTTTTTAAAAACATTGGTTTGCTGTGCAATCGAGGTTTCGCAATGCAGCCTCGCACCATGGGTTGAAGCCGCGACGGCGGATTCTGCATCGCCACGAAAAGTGTTGGAATTAATAGTAGGTAAGGAAGTCGATTTAGGAAAGTTGAACACGGGGGCTGGCCCGGGGTGTCCTGTTGCCAGTATTAGTGCTCCCGGCTTGCAGGTTGCGTGGGCATTGACGGGGCTCCGTCTGCTTGCTGGCTCGGGCTTTCCATTTGTTTGGCCCTGTTTATGATGGGCGCAATCGTGCTGCCTTGCACGATAATGGAAAACAGCACAATGCAGTAGGTCATCGCTACCAGCACATTGCGCAGATCCAGCGAGTCCTCGCCCGCGATGGCCACGCCGGCGGGAACCGAGACCGCCATAGCCAGCGACAGCGCTCCGCGCAGTCCTCCCCAGGTCAGGATGCGAACGGAATATTCATTGTAGGCACGATAGCGCTGAAACACGAGATAGGGCAGCCGCATGCTGATAAACCGCGCCAGCAGCACGATGGGTATGGCGCAGGCGCATATAATGTATTCCTGCGGTTTGAACTCGATGACCAGCATGGCCAGCCCGATCATCAGAAACAGCAGGGCATTGAGAAATTCGTCAACCAGGGACCAGAAGTGGTCCAGGAACGTTTCGCTCTGGACGGAAAAGCCGCTGTGACGCGTCCAGTTGCCCACGATGATCCCCGCGATCACCATGGCCAGCGCACCGGAAACGCCAAGTATATTGGCAAAGGCGAAGCCCGCGGTGGGGATGCACAGGGTCATTGCCAGCTCCATCGGGCCCTCGTCGGTCGCGCTGATCATGAAATGTGCGATCACACCCACCAGCGCGCCAAAGGTGATGCCGCCAACGGCCTCATGCAGGAATATTCCGCCGACGTTGGCCAGCGACGGCTCTTCACCGCTGAATGCCACTGCGTAGATACTGAGAAACGCCACCAGGCCAACGCCGTCATTGAACAGCGACTCCCCCTCCAGCTGAATGGCGACTTGCTCGGGTGCATCCAGTTTCTTGACGATCGCCAGCACAGCAATGGGATCGGTGGGAGAAATCAGCGCGCCGAACAATAGGCAGTAAACAAAGGCGATGGGCATGCCAGCCAGTTTGCACAGTGCCCAGACGCCGGCGGCGACCAGCACCGTGGATGCCACTACACCAAACAGTACCAGCACCGTGATTTCCCACTTCTGGCTGCGCATTGCCTGCAGATTGATGCCGAGGCCGCCCGCAAAGAGCAGGAATCCCAGCACGCCCTCCAGCACAAACTCCTGAAAATCAATGCCCCCAAGGAATTCGAATGCAAACGCTCGCAGTTCTGGAAACAAGGTATTGCCCAGTACCAACAAGACAAGGGAGAGCAGCAGCGCTCCGGACGTGATGGCAATGGTAGTTTGCAGGCGCAGAATCTTTTCGCTCAGGAAAGCGATCAAAAACGCCACGGCGGCGAGCACGCATAGAATCTGGTATTCAGTCATTACGCGGTACTCTCTATTGGCTGTGGCCGCATTTTAATTCTCACTGCTTCGCCTTGTCGCGGGCGCGGCAAAGCTTGCCGCTTCGTTCTGGCGCCCATCGTATCCCAGCATTGCTCCTATGCAAAAGAATATATAGTGGGGTAATCCGACCGTGCGAGGTATACGATACGTCTCCAGTTGGGCATGGGCGATGATTGGGGTATGAGGGCGACGGCAAACAGGGTCGGGCCTGATAACTCGGGCGAGTCGTCTTTGATTTGGACTGTGTGCACGGCGCTGGAGCAGAAAAGTATGGTCGCGAAATTCGGGTCGTTTTTGCTGGTGGCGCTGGCTATGGCAGCTTGCGCTGCAGTGAATCCTGCCCACCGGGGCGAGGGTGTCGCTGCGATGCTGGTAGCAGAACCCTGGCCCGAGGCGGATCGCCTGTTTTTTGCCAACCCCCAAACGCCCCAGTGGAAGGGCGCTGACGTTGCCAATAGTGTCGACCTCGGTGACGACCGCATACTCTGGGTGTTCGGCGATACCCTGGTAGCACAACCCGGTGCCAACCGGTGCGATCGTTTCGATGAGTTTACGGTAACGGTACACAATTCCATCGCACTGCAGACCGGCAGCAACCCCACCACCGCAGCCATCAGCCATTTCTGGGGGCGGAGTGATAGCGGCGAACCTGAATCCTTCTTCGCGCCCGACCAACAGGACGGGAGCTGGTTCTGGATGGGCGGGGTGAGCGTTTTCCGTGACCAGGTACTGGTATTCCTGATGCAGGCGCGCTCGACGATCGATGCAGCTGTCCAGTCACCGCCGTCTTCCTGCGCAGGACTGGATTTTGAGATCCTCGGCTGGCAGGCGCGAATCGCAACAATCAGCGCCGCCACGCCAGAGCAGTGGCAATGGCGCAAGGTGCGGTTGCCGGAAGACAACTACTGGCAGCAACTGCTGGTAGGGTCATCAACCGTTAATGCGGATGATACTCACCTCTACGCCTGGTCGGCAGGGCCGGCGGACCGCGGTGGAAACCCGGTGTACCTGGCGCGCTGGCCCCTCGACGCGGCCCTCGGCGGTGACTTGAGTGAGCCCTACTGGTTGACCGCAGACGGATGGAAAAAGCAATCGGCCATGCTGGAAAACAAGCCGGCGGTAATCGTTGCCGATGGCAACAATGAAATATCAGTGGTGCCCAGCCCTTGGCCAGAACGCGCCCAAAGCTGGTGGTGGCTGCAGAGTCGCCAGGTAATGAACTCAACACTGTGTTATCGCAGCGGTGACTCCGGGGCCACACCCGGGGAATGCCGGGTCTTATTCTCTCCACCGGAGCTCGCCAGGTACCCCCAAAGCCGCTTGCTGGTGTATGCGCCGAAGTGGCATCCGGCGCTAACCGGCCAGGGCCGCAATAGAATCGCGGCTAGCTATGTGGTCAACAGCTGTGACCTCGAGGATATTCAGGACAAGTGCGACTTGTATTATCCGCGCTTTATCAAGGTGGGTTTGCAGCCAAGAGCGGGAAAATGACTATCCATCCGCGTCCGTCGCTGCGTCAGGCACGATATTTTGCACCAGGCGGGCGCGCCGGGGCACTTGCCCAACGTCCTCCCGCAGTACCCGTACGGGCACCCCGCGCGCTGCCTCGACCACGGCCTTCAGCGAGGCCCGGCTTCGATCATCAGCAAATGCGTCCGATTGGGTCGCGATGACGGCCAGCAATTTTTGCTGGCGCTCCTCGGCGCTGAGCTTGTCATCTTCGAGCGGCTCGTGCGCCTCGACATAAAGCTCGCCGTTATCCCAGGCCGCCAGATACGGTTGGTTGACGATGGTAACCGGTTCCCCGACCCTCACCAGGGCAAACAATTGCTCGATATCCTCCGGGTTGAGGCGGATGCAGCCATGACTCACCCGCATCCCGACGCCGTAGGGCTTATTGGTGCCGTGAATCAGGTAGCTGGGCATCTGCAGTCGCAGGGCGTGCCGGCCAAGCGGGTTGTCTGGCCCGGGCGGGACCACAGGGGGTAGCGGATCACCGCGCTTGGCATGCTCCCGGCGCACCGAGGCCGGCACGTACCAACTAGGGTCGGTCGCCTTTGCTGTAATGCGGGTTTCCCCCAACGGAGTATCCCAGCCGACACGACCGATGCCCATCGGGTAGGTCAATACCCTGGCTGGCTCTCCGTCGGCAACCGGGGGGAAATAAAACAATCGCTTGGCGGCGACATTCAATACCAAACCCACGCGCGGGCCGAGGGGCAAGACATATTGGGTCGGTAACAGCACCGCCGTGCCCTCGCCGGGCAGCCAGGGGTCTACTGCCGGATTAGCCGCAACCAATTCGTCATAACCCACACCGTAGGCCAGCGCGATATCGGCGAAGGTGTCTTCAAAACGACTGAGAATTATCTGTGGCTCGCCGACGACGGCTTGTTCAGGGTGCCACAACACAAACTCGTGCTGCTCCATGGGCGCTCGCGGCGTACGCTCAGTCAGGGGCGGGTAGGCCGGCGCACCGGGAGGTATCAGGCTACAGGCGCCCAGCAATGCAGATGCCAGCACCAGTAGCAGGGTTTTTGCCGACCGAGGTTGGCGGCGGGCCAGTGTCAGGGGGGTAACACCCCGCGCCCGATAAGCTGCGCAGCTGGCGGTCATAAAGCAGACTCCCACATGAGTGCTTACCATAATGCACCGACTCGGCGAAGTCGATAGCTCGCCCGGGCCGGGGTTATCGCCGTGCGTTGGCCCCGCCTGGACGTTCTGTTTCGGGACTTCATCTTCTGCTAAGTCACGTTGCGAGTAGTCCCATCGACGTGCTTGCAAAGCGGCAGCTTTGGTTGCAAGCTATCACTCGCCGTACTTGTGCCACCTGCCGCGATGCGTATCGCGTTTCACCATCATGGCGTCCAAGTCGGCCCGCTGTTCGGCGTCCAATAGCTGGTACACCTGGGGCCAGGTTTCACTGGCCCGATACACCATGCGCCCGGTGATCCGGCCGATTTCATCAGCAATTCCCTGCGCGGTACCCGCATCGAAGTCGTCCCGCTGGGCCCCTATTTCGGTGCGCAGCTATTGCAGGCGCTCGCGGTCAGGGGCATTGGCCTCGCGGGACTCCATCAGCAGCTTCTCTGTGTTGGCCTGGCAGAGAGCTGTGAAATATGATGTTTATGGAACCGTATGACCCTCACTCTGCTGCCATAACACTTCCTTGCCGCCATCGCGCCTGACCAGTGAGCGAGCCATCACAAAGAGCAGGTCCGACAGCCGGTTCAGGTAGCGGTTACCGCATTCGTTTACCTGGGAGTCCTGCATCAGGGCAACCATGTCGCGCTCCGCGCGGCGGCAGACGGCGCGGGCGAGATGGCAGCAGGCACCGGCCCTGTTGCCCCCCGGCAGGATAAAGTTCTTCAGTGGTGGCAGGTCGGCGTTGATATCATCCAGGCACTGCTCCAGCCAGTCGATGCGGGCCGCGGTCAACATGATGTAGCCGGGGATGGAAAGTTCGCCGCCGAGGTCAAACAAGTCATGTTGGATGGCGCTCAACTGCTCGTCGAATGGATCGTTGGCCGGCAGTTCGCAGCGCAACATTCCCAGCAGGCAATTGAGTTCATCAACGGCTCCGATGACGATCATGCGTTGCGCGTTCTTGGTAATCCTCGAGCCGTCGCCCAATCCGGTGGTGCCGTCGTCCCCGGTCCTTGTATAGATCTTGCTGAGCCTGTTTCCCATGACCTGATATCCTGATTTTTGTTGCGCTGCCTGGCGCGCGCAGTATCACTCCCACGAAGAGGGTAGCTCTCCTATGGCTAGTGTAACCCGCCGCTGAAAACGATTCATGAGGCGGTGTGTCAAATCCTGTCCCAGTTAGCCTACAACGACCAATTGGCGCGGATGCCGAGGTAACCCGCGCGCCCCTGGCCGTCGAAACCGAAAACCTCCTGGTACTCCTTGCCCAGCAGGTTTTCGCCCCGGGCATACACTTCGAGGCTGTCGAGCACACGGTATGAAAGCATTGCACCTACAAGGGTGTAGGCATCCAGCGTCACCCGCTGGTTGAAGGTTGGCGGACCAAAGAAAATATCCTCCTGCTTGCCGTTGTAGTCGACATTGATATTCAACTTGCCGCGTTGATTGAAAAATAGATAGTTGAGGTTGCCGCTGGCGATATTGCGGGGCCTGCGTATTTCCTGGTCTGCGCTGCCAGCGACCTCGGGCTGGTAAGCGTCGAGGTAGGTATAGGCGAGGTAGAGGGAGAGATCCTCGCTAAAAATAAAGCGGGCGGCGGTCTCGATTCCGTCCCGTTTACTGGTGCCGTCAAGGTTGACAGCGGTGTTGGCGCCCGCATCGCCCACGGAGGGATCGAAATAAAAACCGTTGATCTCATCCTCCAGGCGCTCGTTGAAATAGGTGAAATCCAACTGCATGAAATCGTTGCGGGTCTTCAAGGTGGTGCCCAGTTCCCAGCTGCGGGACTTCTCCGGTTTCAGGTTCGGGTTGCCGACGAAGGCCGGTCCACCCACCTCGTAGTAGCCGTAGCGTTCGACAAAGGTGGGGTTCTTGACGCCGGTACCGTAGGATGCGCGAAGCTGCCAGCCCTGCTGTTGCAGTTGGTCGTAGAGGATTCCCGCGCGGTAGGTGTTGGCATCCTCGAAGTCTTCGTTGGCGTCGTGGCGGGCGCTGAGCGACAGGCGCCAGGGGCTGTTCCAGGCATGCAGGTATTCACCCACCAGGGCGCGATTGGTTTGCGACAGGTCGCGGTTGGGATCACCAAAACTGGTATCAGTGGCAGATTGTCGGAACGTTTCCCGGGTCTGCTCGAGCACCATTGTCAGCCGGTTGTTATCGTCACCCCCCGGCATCCAGGTGGACTGCCAATAGCTGCGTGTCTTGGTTCCCTCGGTGCCCGTATCGAGCAGTCCTTCGCTGATATTTTCGCTGACGGATTTGTTGTAGGTGATGCCCAGGGTGTTGACCCAGCTACGGTCAAAAGACGCAAGGCTTGCGGTCAATCCCGCGTAGTCGAATGTGCCTTCGGTTTTCTTGTCTGCGTCTTCAGGCAAGCCAGTGATGAAGCTGGTACCGTCGAAATCCCGGTCTGCCTCGGTGCGGCGGTAACTGCCGCGGATGTCAAGGTTGTCGGTGAATTCATAGCCGGCACGGATATTGAGGGTCTTGTTGGTATAGCCGTCTTTTTCGCTTCCCTCGGTGGCGATATTTTCGCCCTCGCTGTCGGCAAAGTCGGCACTGATACGGTAGTTGAATCTTTCTCCCGCCCCGCCCAGGTTCAGGCCGGCACTGTAGGTCTCGAAGGAGCCGCCCTCCAGGTAGCCCCCGGCAACGAAAGGCCGCTCGGTCTGGGCCGTGGTAATACTGATGACTCCCGCCACAGCGCCGCTGCCCCAGAGCGAGCTCTGCGGGCCCCGCAGTACTTCGATCTGCTGGATATCCTGGGCTAGCACGTTGGCAAAGTTGAATTCGCTGCCGATGCCGACGTCATTCGCCTCCACGCCGTCGATCAAAACCAGAACATGATTGGCCTCGGCACCACGAATACGGGCCTGGGTAAAGCTGCCAAACCCGCCGGCGCGGTTGATGGCGACACCGGGTGAGCTGCGCAGAATGTCCGCCACCACCAGCGGTTTGCGGTTGTCGATGTCGGCGTCACCAAACACCGATACTGATCCGGTGACGTCCTGCAACGGCAGCGGGTTGCGTGATGCGGTGACCACCATGACTTCCGGAGCCTGCTCGCCCTCTTCGGCGCTGGCTGCGCCGGCGAATTGCGGGCTACTGAAGAAAATGACAAGACAGGAACAAAAAGGCGCACGGCGCATTGGCATGTTGGCTCTCCCTGGATACTCCGCCCGAGTACCGACGTGGCTTCGAGGACTGCAGAGGGAGTGAGAGGGCGGTTGGTGCGCCAACTCGACCGCCCGCCGCAGCCTTGTGGAACGCACGGGTCGGTCTCCGGGCTTGTGAGTGACATTGTGTCTGTCGGGGCAGTCGCCTTCCCATATCGGCGTTGCGATACAGTGGCTTTGAGACGTGCCTTGACTCACCTACCGTTGCGGGGGCAGCGTCGGAATTGCCTGGTGGCGCACCGACTTCCCTTGGCACCTTATTTACGCCCAACTGTGGCGTTGGAAAAAGGGCCGTTGATCGCCTGGCAACAAGCGATAACCTTATGCGAGGCGGCGGATACTAGAGAATATGCTTGCTTTTGGCAAGGATTATCGCGTCAGTGTCAGCGGCAGATCAGGCGCTGGGGGCAGAGCGTGGTGGTGGTCGATGCGCCCTGAGCCTGTCAATCAGCTGCCGGTTGATCGGCATATCGATTCGGTGTTCAGCGGCCCGGCCCAGGAGGTAGCCGTTGATGTAATCCAGCTCAGTGTCACGGTTCTGGCGAGTATCCTGCAACATCGAGGAGATGTTTGCACGGGTCAGTTGGCATACGCGATACACGTCGCTCCTGATCGACCCCGCATCCAGCGCGACGCCTTCAGCGGCAGCGACCCGGGCAATTTCGGCACACAGTGGCGCTATCAATGCGCTGGGTTCCGCGCTGGTGAGTACAGCGCCATTAGTAATGTCGTACAGCGCCGTCAGCGGGTTGATCACCGCATTCACCGCCAATTTTTGCCATTGGGCCAGCCTTATGTCGGCGCAGGGCTCCAGGGTCAGTCCGGGCACATCCAACTGGCCACACAGTTTACGACTTGCCACCAGGGTCGGCTCTTCGGGAAACAGCCCGATTCGTGTGTTACCGACTCCGGCCCGTTGAACGGTGAAGGGCGCAACCAGGTGAGCGCCGTCGGTACTCACACCGCAGAAGAGCCTGAGCCCGGGCCGGGCAGCGAGCAGCTCCTCGGCGACACCCATCCCGTTTTGCAACAACAGCACAGTCGCATCGTTTGCCAGCAGTGTGGCAATCGCAGCGAAAGCCGCGGCAGTCTGCTGGGCCTTACAACAGAGTATGAGCTGCCGAACAGACTGGGGCGGTTGCAGCGCCGCTGCTTGCTCCATCGTTCGGGCGACGCAGTTTTGTAGGTCAGTCCCGCCATTTTGCGCCAGCGCCACCCCGCCGGCTCGCTTGAACTGCGCCAGGCGTTGTTCATTGCGCAGCAGCAGGGTCAGGTCCAGGCCGCCTGCGCGGCAGTGGTGGATCCACAGGCAGCCCAGCGCGCCGGCGCCGATAAAATGCCAGGCTTTTGACTGGCGATTAGCTTTCATCTAACGTAGCAGTGTCGGCGGTTAGCGACATATTTCAACGGCCCTGGTGGATCCTGAAAAAAGCAGGACAGCAAGCGGAATAGCTATTATGCCAAGTTTTGATGTTGTTTCCGAAGTTGATACGCACCAGTTGACCAACGCGGTTGATCAGGCTGCGCGGGTGGTTAACAATCGTTTCGATTTCAAGGGGATCGATGCCGGTTTCGAGCTCGACGACCGGGTGATCGCGTTGCATGCGGAGGCGGATTTCCAATTGCAGCAAATGGTCGATATGCTCAGGGCGAGTCTGGTGAAGTGCAAGATCGACCCCCTGGCGATGGAAATCGGCGACAGCCAGCAGTCGGGCAAGCTGGTCAAGCAGTCGATCACCCTGCGACATGGGCTGGACAAGGAGCAGGCAAAGAAAATCGTCCGGCAGGTGAAGGAAAGCAAGCTCAAGCTACAGGCCGTTATCCAGGACGATCAGGTCCGCATTAGCGGCAAAAAACGCGATGATCTGCAGCAATTGATGGCGAGCCTGCGGGAACTGGAACTGGGGCAGCCCCTGCAATTCGTCAACTTTCGCGACTAAGAGTGTACGCCCGTAGTCAATGAGCATTTTGAGGCCATTTTTAGCGCGGCAGGTGCCACTTCTGCAGCAAGCTGCCTAGCCGACAACAACAATAATGAGGTCAGAGTACCATGGGAAGCCGGATACCGAGGGACAAACAACAGGACCATACCGAGGCCATGGCGGCGCAGCGCCGCGAGTTTGCATCGGCCCGAAGCGGAGTCAAGTTCGAGCACCTCGCTGCCTATTCATTCGACCCGGCGGTAACTGCCGGCAATATTGAGAACTTTATGGGCGTCGCGCAGGTCCCCATTGGCCTGGCCGGACCTTTGGTGGTAAACGGAGAGCATGCCAGGGGAGAGTTTTACGTGCCCATGGCGACCTCGGAGGGAACCCTGGTTGCCAGCTACAATCGTGGCATGCGGCTGCTGCGCAAGGCCGGCGGCGTCAAGGCTACCGTGGTGGATGATGCCATGCAGCGGGCGCCGGTGTTTGTTTTCGACGACGCCCGCGCCGCCCGCGAGTTTGGCCGCTGGCTGGTCGACAATTTCGATGGGGTGAAGGCGGCTGCCGAAAGCAGCACCAAGGTGGGCAAGCTGCGCAACATCGAGCAGTACCAGGCTGCTCGCATGCTTCACTGCCGCTTCAATTTCACCACCGGCGATGCCGCCGGCCAGAACATGGTGGGCAAGGCCACCTATTTCGCCTGTGAGTGGATCAAGCAGCATTACCCGGGTGTGCAGAGGTACCTGTTGTCGGGGGGGATGGATACCGACAAGAAGCATTCGCAGCTTAATACGCTTCACAGCCGGGGCAAGCGGGTGATCGTCGAGGCGACGATACCCCGAGACCTGATGCTCGAGGAAATGGGTCTGCCCACCGAGACGCTGATGAGGATGCGGTTGGTCGGGCAGCAGGGCGTGTTCATGGCCGGGGCCGTCAACAACGGCCTGCATTCCGCCAACGGCATCACCGCGATCTTCATTGCCACCGGGCAGGATGTTGCCAATGTCGCCGAGTCGTCGTCCATCGTATCCTACGCAGAGCTGGATGAGGGCGGCAACTACTACGTTGGCCTGACGATACCGTCCCTCATCTGCGCCAGTTACGGGGGCGGCACAGCCTTGCCGTCGCAGCGCGAATGCCTGGAGTTACTCGGTTGCTATGGTCAGGGCAAGGCCCTCAAGCTGGCCGAGATCATAGGGGCGTCGGTTTTGTGCGGCGAGTTTTCCTTGGGAGCCGCGATCGTTGCGGGCGACTGGGTTTCCAGTCATGATCAATACGGTCGCAACCGCAAGTGATAGCGGGGGTTCTAGCCCTCGTCTATCGGCGGACGCGGTGACCCCCGACCAGGCTCCACCAACCGGTCTTTAGGAAAGTACTATGTCGATCCAAGCTTTTCTCCAGGAATACTGGACATACCTCACTATTCCCGTGGTCAGCGCCTTTGTCGGCTACATCACCAATTGGCTGGCGGTGAGAATGATGATGTGGCCGCTGGAATTCAAGGGTATCGGCCCCATCGGCTGGCAGGGTGTGGTACCGGCCAACGCTGAAAAGATGGCGCGGGTCGTGGTCGACCACAGCATCAAGCGGGTGTTGACCCAGGACGAGTTGCTGGATCGCATTGACGCGGTTAAATGGATGAAAGAGGTCAACTACCGACTGGAGCCCGTTATCGAGGAGATTGTCGACGAAGTGATGACCGGCACGTCCAACTACGGCTTGCCGGTAGGCAATTTTGTCTGGAGTGCCTCGCCCCACTGGGTGAAAAAGAGAGTCTACTCGCAAGTGAAAGGCAATCTGCCCGATGTTCTGGAGAGCATCGTTGAGGATATGCGGGAAAACGCAGACGAGCTGATGGACATCAATGAGGTGATCATTGAGAAGCTCGGTGACAACAAGAAAATGCTGGTCGACATATTCATGACTGCAGCCTACCGGGAGTTCAAGTTCATCGAACGCAGCGGGTTTTACTTCGGTTTTCCGCTGGGCATTCCCGTCATGTTTATCTGGTACTACTATCCCGCGTGGTGGCTGCTCCCGTTGTTTGGCGGGATGGTGGGATACATCACCAACGCCCTGGCAATCTACATGGTGCAAAAGCCCTTGAACCCGGTCAAGGTCGGTCCTTTCACCATCCAGGGCCTGTTTATCAAGCGCCAAAAGGAAGTGTCGCGCTACTACGGCGAGGTCTTCGCCAACGATTTGATTACCGCCGAAGTGGTCATTAACGAGATGCTGAAAAAGCCCAGTTCAGTGGCGCGCCTGCAACAACTGATCCAGCGCGAGGTCAGGGTTGCCATCGAGGAGTCACAGGGTGTGCTCAAGCCGCTTACCGTGATGTCGATGGGCCCCAGGGAGTACGCCAAGATCAGCAGCATCATTTCCGAGCGCGCCTTCGACGAGTTTCAGAACCTCGACAAGCGAGCCTATCGCCAGATCGACGCGATGTTCGACATAGAAAACACCATCGCGGAGCGCGTCGGCAACCTGCCACCGGAGGAGTTTTTCGAACTGTTGCACCCGGTGATAGAAGAAGACGAGTGGAAATTGATAGCAGTGGGCGCCGTTCTCGGCCTGTGCGCGGGATTTTGGCAATTGGCCCTGTTGACCTGAGGTTTATTGTTGCTAACCCCAAAGGGCGAGTGCGGCCCGGCTCGGGAACGATGACGACGAGTGTTAATCGCTATAACAAAGACCTGGCCGGGAACGTTTTGGTGGATGTTTCTGCGAGCAGGGCTGAAGATCTTTACAATGTTTTCGACCGCAGTTCTCCCTACAGCCGACGCGACCTCGATGAGGACCTTGTCAATTACATCATTGAGTGCGCCAGGGAATTGGGCGATGAACCGTTTGCGATTCGGGTGTCACTGGCAGCCCCGCCCGATGACACGATGCTTGGCCGCATCAAGGGGGGGATAAGGAATTATTTTGTCTACCGTGCTGCAGTGGAGGAGCGCGAGCACGCCCAGTTGATTCGCCGTTCACTGCTCTTTTTTGCGCTGGGCGTGACGATTCTGTTGGCTTCGGTTTGGCTCAGGCAATGGTTGGGCGAGGAACCCTCCGCGCTGGCGAGTGTGCTCAGCGAGGGATTGACGGTCGCAGCCTGGGTGTCGTTGTGGGAATCCCTCGCCGGGTTCCTGATTGATTGGCTGCCGAAGAGCAAAAACCTGGCCCTCTACCGGCGGCTGGCGACGACCGAGGTGGTATTCAGCAGTGCTGCCCACCACTTGGCGGCAGGAGCCGACGATGCCAGTAACTGACGACCCAAAGAAGTTTTGCTGACGCGTCCGGGCCAAAGCAAGTATCATTCCCGCTGCCGGCATGCAGCGGCTGTGCGGCCAGCGCGCAGCGGCCCGGGTTCGGCGGGCTGATACCGCGCCGGAAACCCGTGCTTTTTGCTTGCAAACTGAGCCGTGCTTGCCACTATTGGATAATCGAAACCGGAGTTCCCCCCGCCTCAATATGCCCCCCAAACAGTCCCAGCGTGAATTTTGGGCGACGATATTCAATCGTCGCATGTTGGTGTGTGTACTCACCGGGTTTAGTTCCGGGCTGCCCCTGTATGTGATCTACCAGCTCATTCCGGCCTGGTTGCGCACCGAGAGCATCGGCCTCAAGGAGATCGGTTTTTTCGCGCTGGTCGGCATTCCCTACTCGTGGAAATTTATCTGGTCGCCATTGATGGACCGCTATTCTTTTCCGGTGCTCGGTCATCGACGCGGCTGGATGTTGATCACCCAGTTGGGAATCGGGGTGTCGATTGCATTGATCGGCTGGCTCGACCCCCGCGACTCGCTCTGGCCCATCGCCTATATCGCCCTGGCCATGGCGTTTCTCAGTGCCAGCCAGGATGTGGTACTGGACGCCTTTCGGCGCGAATACCTGCGCGATGACGAACTGGCCACGGGCAATTCGATACATGTCCAGGCCTATCGGATAGCCGGTCTCGTGCCCGGGGGGCTGGCCCTGATCCTCGCCGACTACATTCCCTGGCAAAGCGTTTTCCTGGCGGTTGCCTGCTGTATGTCGGTGGGGGTGATATTGACCTTGAGCGTGACGGACACCGTGCCGGCCGAGCAGCGTCCTGCGTCACTCCGGATCGCCGTGGTAGAGCCCTTCAAGGATTTCCTGCGACGCTTTGGCGGCCTGGTCAGTGTTGAGATTTTGCTGTTCATGTTCCTCTACAAGTTGGGTGACAACATGGCCACGGCGCTATCGACCACGTTTTACATCGACCTGGGCTTCGAGCTGAAGGAGATTGGTATCATTGCCAAGAATGCGGCGCTGTGGCCATCAATAATCGGCGGCATGATGGCGATCCCATTGATGACACGCTGGGGCATCAATCGCTCGCTGTGGATATTTGGCGTGGTGCAGGTAGTCAGCATACTGGGGTTCGTCTGGCTATCGCAGGCCGGGCCCAACCCCACGATATTGGCCGTGGTCATCGCCTTCGAATACCTCGGTGTAGGGCTGGGCACTGCAGCATTCATTGCCTACATCGCCAAGATTACCAGCCCGTTATTCGCAGCAACCCAGTTTGCATTGTTATCCGCGGTGACAGCTCTGCCGCGCACGCTCGCCAATTCGACCACGGGAATTGTCGTAGAGCAGATCGGCTGGACATCCTTCTTCTGGTTTTGTGCGCTATTGGCTTTGCCGGGTATGCTCATGCTGATTCGCATCGCGCCCTGGAACGGTGATCGGGTGGCGTCGGGCGCCACCTCGGCTAAGGTCGCCAGCGATACTGCCGCATAGTTCGCCTGCCGCTGAACAACACCCCCTCCTGCTCGAGTAACTGGCGCTGGCGTCGGTAGGCGTCGCTGTCTTCTGCCAAGCTGATCTCACCCCGGGCATTGACCACCCGCTGCCAGGGTATGTTACTGTTGTCAGGCAAGCGGGACAGGATTCGCCCCACCAGTCGCGCACGGCCGGGGAGACCAGCCAACTGTGCGACCTGGCCGTAACTTGCCACCCGGCCCCGGGGTATGCGGTTGACAACCAGCAGGATAGCTACCTGGTACGGCTCCGTGTTCATGGCCAATGCACCTCGGCAAGGGGTATCGCAAAGCCTGCTACAGTCGCGCCTGCAAAGCAATCCGCGGGTGCGCGGGTAAGGCCATAATCGTCGCTACGCATACAGCAGTGACTAACCGAGAGTACAAGGTATGCCCCTGGTTTTTGCTTTCTTTATCGTGATGCCGATCCTTGAGTTGATGGTGTTGATCAGGGTGGGCTCCTATATTGGTGTACTCCCGACAATCACCATTGTGTTCATCACCGCCGTACTGGGGGTATCCCTGCTGCGTCGTGAAGGTATGAGCACGATTGCTAAAGCGCAGCAGCGGCTGGAGGCGGGGGAAATTCCGGCGACCGAACTGGTCGAGGGAGCCCTGTTGGTGGTCAGTGGCGCGTTCCTCCTGACGCCAGGATTTATTACCGACAGTGTCGGCTTTGCTTGCCTGGTGCCGCCCCTGCGCCAGCGCATCGCGGGATACCTGACCCGGCGAATGAGTCTCAAGGTTATCGATCCCGGCGCCATGTTCGGCGCGAATGAGCAAGCCCGCGACCAGGAATTTCGCAGCGGCTTTGGCTCACCCAGGCCCGACGGAGAGATTATCGAGGGCGAGGTCATCGATAGTGAAATTATCGAGGGCAAGCCGTCGCGGGAAAATCGCGGCGATGGCCCCAACCGGACCCACCATTAGAGCGCGGACGACGGCGCGCAAGCCCTGCCGTTGCTGTCAGTTGTAATACCGAAAACCACTCGCCCTGGGGCTTTAATTGCCCTGGGCCCTTGAAATACTTCCGGCTACCCCCAAATGCTTACCCGAATGCGGCAGCAGTGAGCGATTGCCGCTTGACGGATCGCTTTTCATCACTATGATAAGCAATCCATTAGCACTCAGTGCCTGAGAGTGCTAACGGCCCCAGGGCCAAAGGTATTTTATTCAGGGCTGCTACCAAGGGAGCGCCCTCGCTAAAACCAGCTAATTAGGAGCAAACCAGTAATGAAAATTCGTCCACTACGCGATCGGGTTGTTGTTCGCCGAAAAGAAGAAGAGCAAACATCTTCCGGGGGCATCGTGCTGCCGGGTAGTGCCAAGGAAAAGCCCAACCAGGGTGAAGTCATTGCGGTCGGCGACGGTGCAATTCTGGAAAACGGTGATGTACGCCCCGTGGCGCTGAGCGTTGGCGACAATGTGATTTTCGGCCAGTACTCTGGCAATGCCGTTAAAGTCGACGGCGAAGAGTTAGTGATTTTGAGTGAGAGCGAAATTTACGGCGTAGTCGAGTAAGCCGCTGCAAGCTCTCGTTTTACTTATAAATAGTGCAAGTTAAAGGACCTATAGAAATGGCTAAACAGATTGTATTCGGTGATGAAGCCCGGCAGAAGATGCTTGAGGGAGTCAATGTTCTGGCAAATGCGGTAAAAGTTACCCTGGGCCCCAAAGGTCGCAATGTGGTGCTTGACAAGTCTTTTGGTGCCCCCACGGTAACCAAGGACGGCGTCTCGGTTGCGAAGGAAATCGAACTGCCTGATAAATTTGACAACATGGGCGCGCAGATGCTCAAGGAAGTCGCTTCCCGCGCCTCTGACGACGCTGGCGACGGCACCACGACTGCCACCGTGCTGGCCCAGGCAATCCTCAACGAAGGCCTCAAGTCGGTCGCGGCGGGTATGAACCCGATGGACCTCAAGCGCGGCATCGACAAGGCAGTCAGCGCTGCCGTTCAAGAAATCGCGAAAATGTCCATTCCCTGTGCCGACAGCAAGGCGATCGCCCAGGTGGGCACGATTTCTGCGAACAGCGATGTGCAGGTTGGCGACATCATCGCGGAAGCGATGGATAAGGTTGGCAAGGAAGGTGTAATTACTGTTGAAGAGGGTAGTGGCCTGGATAACGAGCTGGAAGTTGTGGAGGGCATGCAGTTCGACCGCGGTTACCTCTCTCCCTACTTCATCAATAACAGCGAGAAAATGGAAGCCGAGCAGGAAGAGCCATTTATTCTCCTGGTTGACAAGAAAATCTCCAACATCCGTGATTTGCTGCCCCTGCTGGAGCAAGTGGCGAAGGCCGGCAAACCGTTGCTGATCATCGCGGAAGACGTTGAAGGAGAGGCCCTGGCGACTCTGGTGGTAAACAATATGCGCGGTATCATCAAGGTTGCGGCCTGTAAGGCGCCTGGTTTCGGCGATCGTCGCAAGGCCATGCTGCAGGACATTGCGATCCTGACCGGTGGCACCGTGATCTCCGAGGAAGTGGGTCTGGAACTGGAGACAGTGACTCTCGAGCACCTCGGTAGCGCCAAGCGCGTCACCCTCGACAAGGACAACACCGTTATCGTTGATGGCGCCGGCGATCACGACGCAATTGCGGCCCGGGTCAACGAGATTCGCGTGCAGATCGAAAACACTTCATCCGATTACGACCGTGAGAAACTGCAGGAGCGTGTCGCCAAACTGGCCGGCGGTGTTGCCGTCATCAAGGTGGGTGCTGCGACTGAAGTCGAGATGAAAGAGAAAAAGGCCCGTGTCGAAGATGCTCTGCATGCAACTCGCGCCGCGGTAGAAGAAGGCGTGGTTGCCGGGGGCGGCGTTGCCCTGGTGCGTGTCGTCCAGGCGATTGCCGGCCTCAAGGGCGATAACGAAGACCAGACCCACGGCATCAATGCAGCGCTGCGCGCGATGGAAATGCCGCTGCGCCAGATCGTTGCCAATGCGGGAGACGAAGCCTCGGTGGTGCTGGACAAAGTGCGCCAGAGCAAAGGTAACAATGGCTACAACGCCGGTACTGGTGAATACGGTGACATGATCGAGATGGGTATTCTCGATCCTGCCAAGGTTACCCGAACTGCGTTGCAGGCGGCGGCTTCCATTGCCGGCCTCATGATCAGTACCGAAGCCATGGTCACCGACCTGCCAGAGGAAAAAGGCGCTGGTGGTATGGACGCCGGCATGGGCGGCATGGGCGGTATGGGCGGTATGGGCGGTATGATGTAACAGCCTGCCTTCGGCGATACCTGTATTGTCAGCGTGAAACCCCGGCCCAGGCCGGGGTTTTTCGTTTGTTTGCCGCCGAAAACTGGCGCTCTGGTACAACGCCTGGTTGTTACTACGACTTACAGCGGCTGGCAGCGATAGCACTATTGCGCTTGATTGTGGGTAAACAGGATGATTACCCGGCTTATTCACGCAGCTTTTCAGCGACGACTTTTTCAAGCTCGGTTTGAATGGCTCGCGAGTAAATGCCAAGCATGATGCCCAGCTTCATGCGGATTACGACACAGCCTGGCTCCATACACAATTCACCGTCAAGTCCCGGGCGCGAGAACCGGACTTCGTTGTCGCGCCAGCGGGTCCTTACGTCGTAGCGACTGACCAGGGTTTGTTCGACATCTGCGATGATGTCCCGGACTTCGTCATCCGACTTGTTGTGCTTTTGCCTGATCACCACTCGGCTCATGGCTTTGTCCTGCTGCGGCGTGCTCGCCTTGTAATTCTTCTGTTTGTTTGACGCTGACGCCGCCCCTCGGACCGCCATTGCTGGAAGCACCGCACCAGCGTAACGATAATGGCGCTGGCGGCTTTGTGCAACTGCGATTTCGGCGCGCGAACCACAAAAAAGGGAGGTCAACGACCTCCCACGTGCCCCGCACTTTTAACGTCGGCTTACCCCAGGTTTTCGTTGACGAAATCCCAGTTGACCAGGGCCCAGAAGGCCTCCATGTACTTCGGGCGCGCGTTGCGGTAGTCGATGTAGTAGGCGTGTTCCCAGACATCGACGGTGAGCAGCGGAGTCGTGCCCTTGTTGCTAAGCGGTGTGGCGGCATTGCTGGTATTGACGATAGCGATGCCGCCATCTTCCTTTTTCACCAGCCAGGTCCAGCCGGACCCGAAGTTATTGATGGCGCTGTTGGTGAACTCCTGTTGAAATTTATCAAAGGAGCCAAAGGCACTATCGATGGCATCGGCGATGGCACCGGTCGGCTTGCCACCACCATTGGGGCTCAGGCAATTCCAGTAAAACGTATGGTTCCAAACCTGCGCGGCGTTATTGAAGATTCCGCCCTGGGCTCCACGGATGATGGCCTTGAGCGATTTACCTTCAAAGTCGGTCCCGGGGATCAGGCCGTTCAGCTTGTCGACATAGGTCTGATGGTGCTTGCCGTAGTGGAACTCGATCGTTTCCGCCGAAATGTGCGGTTCGAGGGCATCTTTTGCATAGGGCAGTGAGGGTAATTCGAAAGACATAATAAAACACTCCTGGTTGACGTGAAAACGTTACCCCGTGGCTGGGAGGGCTAGAGCGGCATCGTTGCCATCAGCCGCCGGGACCGACAACCACGCCCTGAGAGCCTGGCTGTCAAACGAGCGATACTGCAAGTTACCAGCGAATCTGACAGGTCGCCGCATAGCTTTATCAGGCCGCTAAAGGTATTGGATAAACAGCAGAAACACAAGGGGCGGCGCGGTGGCCTTCAGTACCATGCCCTTGGTGCCGGCAGTCGGCGTCGCCGAAATATGCGCCCCGCAGGACATTGACATAATCCTGCAGCACATTGACGCAGTACAGTTGGGTTTGACGCGCGTTGCGAACCAGGTCGCGCGTCCCGGGCAGAGGTTTTTTGCATAACTCAACAGTATGTATGTCCATGCTCCTGTCAGGGGGAGGCAGGGCGACAGGCGTCGACGACTCCGCTATTGCCAGCGCCCCCCGTACTCTCGCCCGGTTAATAATCATGGAAGATTATGATTAAATTCGCGATGCCTCGAACGAAGGGTGTAAAATCACCCGTTAAAGCAAGCGGAGTACGCAGGCATCATGCCGTCAGATCAGAATACCTTTGACAATATACCCCAGCTGAGACCGGACCGGGAAGACATCGCCCAACGTCAGGGCGGTCGCAGTAGTGGGAGGAAACCGCCGCCGACCCGCAAAAGTTCGGGTGGCTGGTTGTTGGTGCTGTTGTGCCTGGCTGGGGTGGGAGCGCTGGGGTACTGGACCTACCTTTTGAATCAACAACTGCAACAGTCGCTGCAGCAACACGACGACGCATCGTCTCGCCTGAGGGTGCTTGAGGGACGCCTGTCGGTGACTGACGAGAGCGTTAATCAGTCCAGTGAGGCGATGCAGGTCAAGATCAAGGAGATGGATGGCGAGATTCGCAAGCTATGGGATAATGTATGGAAAAAGGCGAAGGACGATCTTGCCCGCCAGGACAAGGAGCTGGCCGGGCTGCGCGACACGCTCAAGCGCCTGACGGAGACTGATGCCGGCCTCGAAAAAGAAATCTCGGCCACTGAGAGCGCCCTGGCGGAAGCGAGTTTGTCGCTGAAAGCCATGCAGGATCAAATCGAGTCGAATGCCGAACTCAGCGAGCAGCTGACAGAGTTACGTCAGCAGCTGACCGCCCAGAAAGCGACTCTTGAGGAATTCACGAGCAATGCCGGAGCGCTTTCGAGCAGTGATGAGGAATTCGAAAAGCGTCTGGCGGCTACTGAGGAGTGGGTCGATTCCTTCAATGGCTATCGCACCCAGATGAACCGCAAGCTGCTGGACTTGCAAAGCTCTGTCAACGCACTGCAGGCACAGTGACCAATGAAACCGGTTGCAGGATTCTGATCGGCCATGCGATCGGGGAAGAACAAGCATAAACAAGCCCAAGAAGGAGGCCACCGCGCTATGAGCGTAATACGCCAGGACGATTTTATCGACAGCATTGCCGACGCGCTGCAATTTATCTCCTATTATCACCCGGTTGACTTCATTCAGGCGATGGAAGAGGCCTACAACAAGGAGCAGTCCCAGGCCGCTCGAGATGCGATTGCACAAATTCTGATCAACTCGCGCATGTGCGCCCAGGGCCATCGACCCATCTGCCAGGATACCGGTATCGTCACGGTGTTTGCCCGGGTCGGCATGAACGTTCGATGGGACGCCGAGATGAGCGTCACCGATATGATTAACGAGGGCGTGCGCCGGGCCTACCTCGATAGCGACAATCTGCTACGGGCATCCATTCTTGCTGATCCTGATGGGGCGCGCAGTAATACCAAGGACAATACCCCCGCCGTAATTCACTACGAACTGGTGCCTGGCGACACGGTCGATGTAGATGTCGCGGCCAAGGGGGGAGGTAGCGAAGCGAAGTCCAAGTTCGCCATGCTCAACCCCTCGGACTCGGTGGTCGACTGGATTCTCAGCGTGGTGCCAACCATGGGTGCCGGCTGGTGCCCGCCGGGTATGCTCGGCGTCGGCATCGGCGGCACCGCGGAAAAGGCCATGCTATTAGCCAAGCAGGCTTTGATGGAGCCCATCGATATCCACGAGTTGCAGGCCCGTGGCGCCGACAACCGCGCTGAAGAGCTGCGCCTGGAACTGTTCGACAAGATTAATCGCCTGGGGATCGGCGCCCAGGGCCTGGGCGGCCTGACGACGGTAATGGACGTCAAGGTGCTGGACTACCCCACCCATGCGGCCAACAAGCCGGTGGCGGTAATACCCAACTGTGCGGCCACCCGCCATGTGCACTTCAGCCTGGATGGTTCGGGTCCGGCTGAACTCAAACCACCCTCGCTGGAGGACTGGCCGGATGTCAGCTGGGAGCCAGGTGACAGCGTGCGCCGGGTAAACCTGGACACCGTTACCGAGGCCGAAGTCAAGAGTTGGCAACCCGGCGACACGCTATTGCTGTCGGGCAAGATGCTGACTGGTCGCGATGCGGCACACAAGAAAATGGTTGATATGCTGGCCAATAAAGAAGACCTGCCCGTCGACCTCAGGGGCCGCTTCATTTATTACGTGGGGCCGGTAGACCCGGTGCGCGACGAAGTAGTGGGGCCCGCGGGGCCGACCACCGCAACCCGAATGGATAAGTTCACCCGAACCATGCTGGCCGAGACCGGGCTGCAGGGCATGATCGGCAAGGCGGAGCGCGGGCCCATCGCCATCGATGCGATTCGTGAGTTCGGTGCGGTTTACCTGATGGCGGTGGGTGGTGCGGCCTACCTGGTTTCCAAGGCGATCAAGGCCGCCGAGGTGGTGGCATTCCCGGAGCTGGGAATGGAAGCCATCTACGAGTTCACCGTCGAGGATATGCCGGTTACGGTCGCTGTCGACAGCAAGGGGGAATCGGTGCACCAGTCCGGCCCGGCGCAATGGCGACAGCGGATTGAAGAGCAACAGCTGGAGATAAAGTAATCCCGTTGCCGGCGATCCTTTCCGGAAATTCCCCAGCCTGCGGGCAATGGCGCGCCGGTCCGGTGCCAGTCCGCGCCATTGCCCGCATCGACGGAGCGGGTGCGAACCGATGAACACGCTCTACTGGCATGACTATGAAACTTTCGGCGCTGATCCTGCCAGGGACCGGCCATCGCAGTTTGCAGGTATTCGCACCGACGAAGCGCTGAATGTTGTAGGCGATCCCCTGCAACTGTATTGCCGGCCCGCGCCCGACTTTCTGCCCCATCCCGAGGCTTGTCTCATTACCGGGATCACGCCGCAGTTGGCGCGCAGCAAAGGTGTTGCCGAGGCGGAATTCATCCACCGGGTCCATGGTGAACTGGCGCAGCGCTCCACCTGCGGGGTTGGCTATAACAGTATACGCTTCGACGACGAAGTAACCCGCTATACGCTGTATCGCAATTTCTATGACCCCTATGCCCGCGAATGGCAGCATGGCAACTCGCGCTGGGACCTGATCGACGTGGTGCGAATGTGCTATGCACTGCGCCCCGACGGGATCAACTGGCCACTGGGCGATAACGGGGCCCCCAGTTTCAAGCTGGAGCGGCTGACCGCCGCCAATGGAATCGGCCACAGCCAGGCCCACGACGCCCTCGCGGACGTCGAGGCCACCATTGCTCTGGCCCGCCTGGTCAAGAGCTGCCAATCACGCTTGTACAACTATGCTTACGGGTTGCGACGCAAGCAGGAAGTTGCCCGCCATTTGAATTTGTCAGACCCGCAGCCCGTGCTGCATATTTCTTCCCGCTATCCGGCAAGTCGTGGTTGCACGGCGTTGGTGTTGCCGCTGCTGGCGCATCCCAAAAATGCCAACGGCGTGCTCGTGTTTGACTTGAGCTGTGACCCGACCGACCTGATAAACCTGCCGCTGGAGGAACTGCGACGGAGAATTTTCAGCCGTCGCAGCGAACTTGGGGATGGCGTTGAGCGGGTCGCGGTCAAGACCGTGCATCTCAATCGCAGCCCCATGGTGGTGACGCCAAAAATCCTCGATGACGCCGGCTACCAGCGCCTGGGGATCGACCTTGACCAATGTTCTCGCAACCGGTCCCAACTGGATGCAAAGGCGGCCTTGGCGGCGGACAAGCTGCAGGCCGTTTTCGAAGAGGGTCCCCAGTGGGACGATGGCGACCCCGAGACGATGCTCTATGCGGGCTTTTTCAGCGACGATGATCGTCGCACGATGGAGCGGCTGCGCGTGGCGACACCCGCCATGCTGGCGCAGCAGAGCTGGCCGTTCCAGGATCGGCGCCTGGCTCCGTTATTGTTCCGCTATCGCGCGCGCAACTACCCCGAAAGCCTGTCTGCCGACGAATGGGAGCAATGGGAGGAGTGGCGGCGAGCACGCCTGACAGACCCTGCCGCCGGCGCCGCACTGGTGCTGGACCAATATCAGGAACTGGTCGGGGAGATGCTTGCACGGCCACATTTGACGCCGGAAGAGCGCGACATTTTGCTTGCGTTAGAAGATTACGGTCGGGAGATAGTGCAGCAAATGGGCGGTCCGCCCTGATGCGCAGGACGAGAGGAGAGATTTTGTGATATTTGCCGGTGCCCACATCGTCAGTATTGAACAGTTCCAGCGCGACGATATATTGCGGGTGTTCAGCGTTGCGGATCGCATGGAGCCCTACGCCCAGCGCCAGCGGCTCACCAAGGTGCTCGATGGCGCAATCCTGGGTAGCATGTTCTTTGAGCCCAGTACGCGCACCCGGGTCAGCTTTGGTTGTGCTTTCAACCTGTTGGGGGGTGAGGTGCGGGAGACCACTGGCTTTGAGCATACTGCGATCGCCAAGGGCGAATCGCTCTACGACACGGCACGCGTCATCAGTGGTTACAGCGACGCCATCGTCATGCGCCATCCGCAGGCTGGCTCGGTGGCGGAATTTGCGGCGGCCAGTCGGGTGCCGGTGATCAATGGCGGCGATGGCGCCAATGAGCACCCCAGCCAGGCGCTGCTGGATCTTTACACGATCCAGAAGGAGCTGAAGACCACTGGCCGTAATCTCGATGGCTTGCGCATAGCCCTGATCGGCGACCTGCGCCACGGCCGCACAGTGCATTCATTGTGCAAGCTGCTGGGTCTGTTCGACAATATCAGCGTCGCCCTGATTTCGCCGCAGGAGCTGAAAATGCCGGCGGATATCGTCGACGCCCTGCGCGCGGCGGGGCATAGGGTGGTGGAATCGGATCGGATGGAGCAGAGTATCGCCAACGTCGATATTGCCTACTCAACCCGTATTCAGGAAGAGCGTTTTGCCAGCCCCGAAGAGGCGTCCATCTACCGGGGCCAGTATCGCCTGAACCAGGCGCTTTATACGCGCTTCTGCGAGCCCAACACCGTGATCATGCACCCGTTACCGCGAGACTCGCGCCAGGGGGCGAGTGAGCTCGACAACGACCTCAATGAGAACCCCAATCTGGCAATCTTCCGCCAGACCGATAATGGTGTCCTGGTGCGCATGGCCATGTTTGCCTTGATATTCGATGTGGTAGAGCTGGTAGATAAATATGCAACCGAGGTTCACTGGCATATTCGCCGCAGCATTTAAGTTATGGCAACTCTGATCAATTCGGTAATGCTTCAGCGGAGCCTCTGGCGTTCATTGGCAAGGCGCGCCGCGAAGGTCAAGGCTGGTTGTCCTTGACGAGTGGTGCAACGCAGTCCAATGGGCGCCAGAGGCCCGCCCTGCGGGGCTTTGCGTCGCGTTCGTCTACTGCGTTACAGCCGTTTGAAAGGCAACCAGCCTTCCTGCACGACTGTGCCTTGTGGACAAACGCGACGCAAAGCCTGGAGCGTCACCTAATTAATCAGAGGTGCCTTATCGTTATGGCCACACAAGACTATGAAATACTGCAGGAGGAAGTCTCCTTCGACGGTTTCTTCCGAATAACAACTTTGCAGTTGCGTCACACCCTGTTTGCCGGTGGTTGGTCGGCCCCGTTGCGTCGCGAGCTGTTCATGCGGGCGGAGTGCGTGGGGGTATTGCTCTATGACCCGCTGCGCGACACCGTTGTATTGCTGGAGCAATTTCGGGTCGGCCTGATCCCTTCCGGGCGAAACCCCTGGTTGCTTGAACTGGTGGCGGGAGTCATCGAGCCAGGTGAAAGTCCTGAGCAGGTGGCGCGCCGTGAGGCCATGGAGGAGTCGGGCTGTGAAATCGAAGATCTGGTGCGGGTCGCCAGCTATTACTCCAGCCCCGGTGGAAGCTCCGAGTATTTCCATCTCTACTGTGGCCGCGTTGCCAGCGAAGGCGCCGGGGGTATCTACGGATTAGCCGATGAGGGCGAGGACATTCGCGCGCATGTGATCGCTTACGATGCTGCCATGGCCCTGCTGTCTGACGGTGGTGTGAGCAATGCGCACACCATGCTCGCCTTGCAATGGCTGCAACTTAACAAGTCAGATCTGCTGGAGCGATGGCGTTGATGCGCCTGTTCATCGGCATTGGCCTGGGCACGGGTTTGGCCGGTTACCTGGGGCAATGGAGCCGCCAGGGGCGGGGCTTCAGCGCCGCCGGCTTTCGCCTGGTCGAGCCGCGAGACTACCATCTGACGCTGGTATTTCTCGGCAGCCAATCACCGTCGGTGGTGCCACAGATCCACTCCCGGCTGCTGGAGATTGGCCCGCGGTACGCGCCGTTCAGTTGCCAGCTCCTTGGTACTGGTCTGCTGCCCTGTGAGCGCCGCCCCAGGGCCGTTGTGGTAGATGTCGAAGGCTGTGCTGAGCTGCACGCCCTGCACGATGATCTCTACAGCTGTGTGCAGAACCTGCTTGCCGAGGACGGGCCACACCAGTTTCGACCGCATATCACCCTGGCTCGCGCTACCCGCCGGGGCAGGAAGCGATCGGTCTGGGAAGTGAAGGGGGGCAGGCCGGCATTAGAGGGCACACTGCCGGTCAACGCAATCACCCTGTACCAGAGCCTGCCGCAGCCTGCCAGTTGCCGCTACCTGCCACTCGCGCGGGTGGCGCTGAGCGGTCGCTAACGTGGCTCGTCCGGGGGTATGATGCCGGCCCCACAAACCATAAGAGGAATCCTTGTTGGACACACCTGAAACGGTGCCTGGCAAACCCCAGACCCTGCTGCGCTCAAGTATGGTGGTGAGTGTTATGACGCTCATCTCCAGGGTTCTGGGCCTGGTGCGCGATGTTTGCCTGGCGGTAGTCATGGGTGCGGCTGGCAATGCGGATGCCTTTTTCGTCGCCTTTAAAATTCCCAATTTTTTTCGACGCCTGTTTGCGGAGGGTGCTTTTTCCCAGGCTTTTGTTCCCGTGCTGGCCGAGTGCCAGACGCGCGGCGGCATTGCCGGAATGCGGCACCTGGCGGATCGGGTGGCAGCCGCGCTCGGCGGCAGCCTGCTGGTCTTTGTCTCACTGGCGATTCTGGGCGCGCCGCTGGTTGCTATGGTTTTCGCGCCGGGTTTTTATTCCAATGGCGACAAGTACCAGCTCACCACCGAGTTGATCCGTATCACTTTTCCCTACCTGTTCTTCATTTCAATGGCGGGCTTTGCCGGCTCCATGCTGAACAGCCTGGGCCGATTCGCGATTCCGGCCTTCACCCCGGTGCTGCTGAACCTGTCGCTCATTGCTGCAGCCCTGTTGTTCGCGCCGAACATGGCCGAGCCGGCCTACGCACTGGCATGGGGAGTGTTTGTTGCCGGGATTGTGCAACTATTGTTTCAGCTGCCCGCCTTGATGCGCCTGGGCGCGCTGCCGCGTCCGCACTGGGACCCCTCTGACCAGGGTGTGCGCAAGGTGATCAAGCTGATGATTCCCGCTTTGTTCGGCGTTTCTGTCAGCCAGATCAACCTGTTGCTGGATACGGTGATTGCGTCATTCCTGCCAACCGGAAGTGTTTCCTGGCTCTATTTCTCAGACCGACTGGTGGAATTTCCCCTGGGCGTATTCGGCATTGCAATTGCGACCGTGATTTTACCCAGCCTGTCGCGCAAACATGCGGGAGCGGATGCCGATGCTTTTTCCAGCACCCTGGACTGGGCCGTTCGCTGCGTAATGCTGTTAGGTATCCCGGCGATGATGGCCCTGGTCATTCTGGCGAAGCCAATGTTGGCCGCGATTTTCCTGTACGGCAAGATGACCCCGGCCGATGTCGAGATGGCATCCTACAGCCTGCAGGCATATTCCCTGGGCTTGCTGGCTTTCATGTTGGTCAAGGTGCTCGCCCCGGGTTACTTTTCCCGCCAGGATACCACCACCCCCGTGCGCATCGGTATTATCGCCATGGTGGCCAACATGGTGATGAACATCGCGCTGGTATTGCCGTTGTACTGGTATTTCAATGTGGGTCACCTGGGGCTTGCCCTGGCGACATCCCTGGCGGCCTATCTCAATGCCGGACTGTTGTGGCGCGGTTTGTTGCGCGATGGCGCTTTCAGGTTTATGCCGGGGTTTGCCGCAACCCTGCTGCGGATCGTCGCTGCCACCGCTGTAATGGGGCTGGTTTTATTGTGGCTGGACGCTGACCTGCAAGCTTGGGCCAAGCTGCAGTGGTGGCAGCGTGGTTTGCAGTTGGGGGGTATTTGCTGTCTCGGTCTGTCGACCTACGCACTGGCGCTATGGCTGCTGGGGGTACGCCCCCGTCAGTTCCGGGCCGGACTGTAGGCGCTAGGTGTGGTCTAAGGTATAATCCTGCGCTTATTTTTGCCTGGTTCCCCCTTTCACTATGGAATTGATCCGCGGACTGCATAACCTGAAGCCGCACCATCGCGGTTGCGTCGGTACTATCGGCGCTTTCGACGGTGTGCACCTTGGGCACCAGAGGCTGCTGCAGAAACTTGTGGTGCAGGGGAGGAGGCTGAACCTGCCGGTTGCGGTCATCTGCTTCGAGCCCTTGCCACGGGAATTTTTTGCCCCTGATGAGGCCCCTGCAAGGCTGATGACCTTCAGGGAGAAATGGCAGGCGCTTGAGGCCTGCGGCGTCGATCGGGTGGTGCGGATACAGTTTGACGAGGCCTTTTCCAGTGTCACCGCGGGGGCATTCATCAGGTCGGTGTTGGTGGAGGGATTGGGCATCAAGTACGTGGTTGTCGGTGATGACCTGCGTTTTGGTGCCGGCCGCCAGGGCGATGCGCAGTCGCTGTCAACAGCCGGCAAGCAATACGGCTTTGAGGTGGTCGATACCCCCTCTGTGCTGGTTGACGGTGAAAGGGTAAGCAGCTCGCGCATTCGCGACGAGCTGGCCGTGGCTGATTTCGCGATGGCCCGGCGTTTGCTGGGCAGGCCCTTCAGCTTGTCTGGCCGGGTCTGCTACGGGCGGCAATTGGGCCGAACCCTCGGGGTGCCCACAGCCAATGTCGAGTTGCTGCGCATGAAGTCACCCATTTCCGGCGTCTACGCCGTGCAGATCGACGGCATTGATGATCGGCGTCACCTCGGCGTTGCCAACGTCGGGGTTCGTCCCACCGTAGAGCATCGAAGCAAAGCCATTCTGGAAGTGCACATATTTGATTTTAACCGTGAAATCTATGGCGAGAGGATCAACGTAGTGTTTCGTCACAAGATTCGCGATGAGCGCAAATTCGATTCGCTACCGGAGCTCGAGCGGCATATCCACTCCGATATCGAGTCGAGCCGGGCCTGGTTCAGGCTCAATTAGACGATCGATTGCCCCCTGGTAACGCAGGTTGGCAGCTAAACCTATTCGTACGGCAATACTGGAAACTTTAGATGGCTGATTACAAACACACGCTCAATCTGCCCCAGACCGACTTTCCGATGAAAGCCAATCTGGCACAGCGAGAACCCATACGCTTGCAACAGTGGCAGGAGAGCAATCTGTACCAGCGTATTCGCGAGCAGCGCAGGGGGCGCGAGAAGTTTATCCTGCATGACGGCCCGCCCTATGCCAACGGGGCAATCCATATCGGCCATGCGGTCAACAAAATCCTCAAGGACATTATCGTCAAGGCCAAGACCCTCGATGGTTGCGATGCGCCTTACGTACCGGGTTGGGATTGTCATGGCCTGCCGATTGAGCTCAATGTGGAAAAGAAGGTCGGGAAGGCAGGCCATAAGGTGAGCGCAGGGCAATTCCGGCAGAAATGCCGGGCCTATGCCGCGACCCAGGTCGAGGCGCAGCGCAAGGATTTTATACGCCTCGGCGTGCTCGGCCAGTGGGAGCAACCCTACCTGACAATGGATTACTCGTTCGAAGCCAACGTGATTCGCTCATTGGGCCAGATTGCCGCCAACGGGCACCTGCACCAGGGATTCAAGCCGGTGCATTGGTGTATGGATTGCGCGTCGGCGCTGGCCGAAGCGGAGGTTGAGTACGAGGAGAAAACATCAACCTCGGTGGATGTGTTATTCCCGCTGCAGGACACCGCGGCGCTGGCTTCAGCATGTGGAATCAGTGCAGATACCATGCCGGACAGTGCTGCGATAGTGATCTGGACCACGACACCCTGGACCTTGCCCGCCAATATGGCGGTGGCGCTCAATCCGGAACTGGTTTACCAACTCATTGCAATCGAGCACGGCGGCAGTAAGTGGGCTCTAGTGGTGGCGGCTGAACTGCTCGACACCGCGGTGCAGCGGTGGGGGATCGATGGCTACCAAAAATTGACCGAGGTCCGGGGCGATGCGCTGGAGGGGTTGCTGCTGCAACATCCATTCTACCAGCGCAGTGTCCCCTTGATACTTGGGGATCATGTTACCACCGAGAGCGGCACCGGTGCGGTACACACGGCGCCCGGTCATGGCCAGGACGACTTTGCGGTGGGGGAGAAATACGACCTGGAGGTGTACAACCCGGTCGGTGGTAACGGCGTTTTCCTCCCCGATACGCCCCTGTTTGCCGGTGTTCACGTCAACGCCGCCAACGACATGATCGTGCAGCTACTCAGTGAAGGCGGCATGCTGTTGCACAGCGCGCCATACCAGCACAGTTACCCGCACTGCTGGCGGCACAAGACGCCGATTATTTTTCGCGCCACGCCACAATGGTTCATCGGCATGGAGCAGGGCGGCCTGCTGGAGCAAGCGCTGGCGGCGGTGGAGCAGGTCGACTGGCAGCCCTCCTGGGGCAAGGCGCGAATCGACGGCATGCTGGAGGGCCGCCCCGACTGGTGCATATCACGCCAGCGCACCTGGGGCAGTCCCATCGCCCTGTTCACCCGGGTCGATACCGGTGCATTGCACCCACAGACGCCACGCCTGATCGAGGAGGTGGCGCAACGTGTGGAGCGGGAGGGAATCGATGCCTGGTTCTCCCTCGATGCAGCGGAACTGCTCGGTGACGATGCAGCGCAGTACGAGAAAGTCAGTGACACCCTGGATGTCTGGTTCGACTCCGGGGTGACCCACAACTGTGTATTGAAAACTGATCCCCAGTTGGCGTATCCCGCCGATCTTTACCTCGAGGGTTCCGATCAGCATCGTGGCTGGTTTCAGTCTTCGTTGCTCACGGCGGTAGCGATCAACGGCAACCAGCCCTACCAGCAGGTGTTGACCCACGGGTTCACGGTTGACGTCCACGGTCGCAAAATGTCCAAGTCGCTGGGCAATGTCATAGCACCCCAGCAGGTCATGAAAACCCTCGGTGCTGACATTCTGCGTTTATGGGTGGCTGCCACCGATTATCGCCACGAAATGACCGTGTCCGACGAGATTTTCAAGCGCACCGCGGACTCCTATCGGCGCATTCGCAATACCGCCCGGTTTATCCTCTCCAACCTGAGCGGTTTTGACCCGGTGCAGCATATGGTTGCCAATGATGGGATGCTCACCCTCGATCGCTGGGCGGTCGATCGCGCCGCATTGCTGCAGCGTGACATTATCGAGGCGTTTTCCGCCTACCAATTCCATACCATCTATCAGAAGTTGCACAACTTCTGTGTGGTGGACATGGGTGGATTCTATCTCGACATCATCAAAGATCGACAGTACACCACCAGGGCGGACAGCCTCGCCCGGCGCTCGGCCCAGTCGGCGCTCTATCATATCGGCGAAGCGCTGGTGCGCTGGCTGGCCCCGATCCTGAGCTTTACCGCTGACGAGATCTGGCAGTCCCTGCCCGGCGAACGGAGTGATTCGGTGCTGCTGGAGGAATGGTATGCAGACCTCGCTACGCTTGTCGGCGACGAACCCATGGGGCGGGAATACTGGCAACGAGTCATGGCGGTAAAGGCGGCCGTGAATAAAGAGCTGGAAGTGCAGCGAGCTGCGGGACAGGTGAAAGGGAGCTTGAGTGCCGAGCTTGTGCTCTATTGCGACGAACCGATGCTACAGTCACTGGACCTGCTGGGCGAGGAATTGCGCTTTGTGCTCATCACCTCGGAAGCGCGTCTGGCGCCGCTGGCAGATGCTCCGGATAGCGCGGTGGCAACTGACGTCGATGGCTTGCGGGTTGTGGCGAAGCTTTCGCAACATGCCAAATGCGCGCGTTGCTGGCATCATCGCGGGGATGTGGGTGCCAGCGCCCTGCACCCGGATTTGTGTGCACGCTGTATCGACAATATCGACGGCGCCGGTGAACGGCGCAGCTTCGCATGAAGGCCCCTTCCATGACGTGGTATTGGTACGGCGTGAGCCTGCTGGTGATCGCCCTCGACCAGTGGACCAAGCGCCTGGCGGAAGCCCGGCTGAGTTATGGTGAGTCCCGCGAGGTGACCTCGTGGTTTGACCTGACCCTTGCCTACAATCGTGGCGCCGCGTTTAGCTTTCTCAGCGACGCGGGGGGCTGGCAGCGCTGGCTTTTTACCCTCATCGCCGCGGTGGTTGCAGTGGCCATAACCGTATGGATCTGGCGACTGGGTTCCCGCCAGCGAATTCTTGGCCTTGGGTTGGCATTGATTCTTGGCGGTGCCATAGGCAACCTCTATGATCGCGTCATGTTGGGCCATGTGATCGATTTTATTTCCTGGCATTACCAGCACTATTACTGGCCGGCATTTAACATCGCCGACGCCGCCATCTGCTGCGGTGCGGGGCTGCTGATTATCGATATGTTTTTGCAGCGCGACGAGGAGGAGGGCGCTAAATGACTGTTGCGACCATTACAGACAATGCCGATATCGTCCTGCATTTCGCCCTCAAGCTGGAAAATGGCGACGTTATCGATTCCAATTTCGACGGTGAGGCCGCGCACTGCAGGCTCGGCGACGGCAACCTGCTGCCCAGTTTCGAGCGTCACCTGCTGGGCATGAAGGCCGGTGACCACGCAGAATTCGCGATACCCGCCAATGATGCGTTCGGGCAGTATAATGAGGACAATGTGCAGCAGTTCGGTCGGTCACGCTTTGCTGGGTTGGCGCTCGAGAAGGGGCTGGTAGTCTCCTTCGCCGATGCCGCCAACAACGAGTTACCCGGGGTCGTTAGTCAAATTGACGGTGACCGGGTGACAGTGGATTTCAACCACCCCCTTGCGGGGCGCGACCTGGTGTTCCAGGTGCATATTCTCGAAGTGATGTGATATGAGTGCAGCCAAACCCGTTATTGCAGTCAAGTTAGCCAATCCCCGCGGCTTTTGTGCCGGTGTCGACCGCGCAATTGAAATCGTGAATCGGGCGCTGGATAAGTTTGGTGCGCCCATATATGTGCGCCATGAGGTGGTGCACAACCGCTATGTGGTGGAGAATTTGCGTCAACGCGGTGCCGTGTTTGTCGACGAATTGAGCGAGGTGCCGGACGATTGCATCGTGATTTTCAGCGCCCATGGCGTCAGTCAGGAAGTAAGGGCGGAGGCCAAAAGGCGCCAGCTGCGTGTATTTGATGCAACTTGCCCGCTGGTGACCAAGGTGCATATGGAAGTCTCGAGCTACAGTCGGCAGGGGCGGGAATGTGTGCTGATCGGTCACCGTGGCCACCCCGAGGTCGTGGGCACCATGGGGCAGTATGACGACACTGAGGGTGGCGCGATTTACCTGGTGGAGGATGAGCAACAGGCAGCAAAGCTGCAGGTGCGCCGCCCCGAGGCACTTTCCTATGTTACCCAGACCACGCTGTCGATGGATGACACGGCCCGGGTTATTGAAGCGTTGAGACGGCGCTTCCCCGCCATCAGTGGCCCCAGGAAGGACGACATTTGCTACGCCACCCAGAATCGCCAGGATGCCGTCAAGCAGTTGGCGAGCGAATGCGACCTGTTTCTGGTGGTCGGCTCTCCCAATAGTTCCAATTCCAATCGCCTGGCCGAGTTGGCCCGGCGCATGGGCGCCCGGGCACACCTTATCGACAGTGCCGAGGATATCGACACCGCCTGGTTGCAAGGAGTCACCGGTATAGGCATCACGGCCGGCGCGTCGGCACCGGAGATCCTGGTGCAGCAGGTGATCACCCGGCTGCGCGAGCTGGGCGCAAGGGTGCCGGTTGAGATGGTCGGCAGGGAAGAAAACATAACCTTTTCGATGCCCCGGGAGTTGCGCCTGCAAAGCGTTGACTAGTCGAGCCCGGAGCGCTGCACACTAGCAGCACATTGAAAGCCACAACCCGGGGCCCACACCGAGGGTTAAGTGGCTCACATTTTTTGACTTTGACCCGCACTTTATCCGCTTTTCGTGCCGTTTGTCCGCAGGCGCACGAGCCAACGCGATTTCTCTATTAAACTGCAATGCAGTCATAGTGGATTAGTGCGGAAGCCGATGAAGCGAAAACCAGTCAGATCGATACCCCTGCGAGCCGCGGGTTTTACCCTGGTAGAGTTGCTGGTCACCATTGCCATTCTCGCCATAGCGCTGGCGATCGCCATACCGAATATCAATATCGGTCGGTCGTTTGCGATTAACCAGGCCCGGGAGTTTAAATCCGCACTCAATTTCGCCCGCAACGAGGCGGTGAACCAATCCCGTGTGGTCATCATGTGTCCCAGTGACGATGCCGCTGCCCAAGATCCCCCTCCAGTTTGTGATGAAACCTGGCACAACGGTTGGATCGTGTTTGTCGACCAGGACAACGACGGTGTGGTCGATAACGACGAAATACTGCGTCGCCATGTCGCACTCGAGGGTGCGGTCACCATAGCGCCTTCCCCCGCGGTCACCAGTATCAGCTTCGACAGCCGGGGCTTTACCGACGACGCCAGCGATTTTTTGTTCTGCAGTGATGCCGACAAGGCATCGGGCCGCACCGTGATGCTGGCCCGCAGCGGGCGCGCCATGCGTTCGAAAGTTGTTACCACCTGCCCGTAAGCAGCGGAGACCCGGTATGTTGAGAAGTGCTACGAGAAGAACAACCCGGCAAGGGGGCTTCAGCCTGATTGAAGTGCTGGTGGCCTTGCTGGTACTGGCAATCGGGCTGCTCGGGATTCTGGTGATGCAGGCCCGGGGCCTGCAATTGAACCAGGCCGGCTACATGCAATCCCAGGCCATGTTCATGGCCGAGGATATCGTCGAGCGGATTCGCTCCAACCAGACCGCGATCGACAGCTACAGCATCGACTTTGACGATGGGGGCGATGACAGCGCAGGCTACTGTGACAGTATGGCGTCGGCCTGTAGCGACACCGAAATGGCGGCCGCCGACCTGTTCCAGTGGAAGACACAGCTCGCCAGTGTGCTGCCCCAGGGGGATGGTCGAGTCGAAATCGGGGCAGCGGCGGGCAATCTGGTACCAGTCACCGTCCAGGTTCAGTTTTTCCAGGGTGAGACCTTTACCTACCAGTTGGAGACCACACTATGAGCGGGCGCGGCTTTGCTGCAGGCAGGTACCAGGGCGGCATCTCGTTTGTCGAGGTGTTGGTGGCGATGGTCGTCGGCGTGATCATTCTCGCCGGGGTGATGCAGTCGATGCTGACCAACCAGCGCAATAACGCCTGGTCGGATGATGTTGCGTTTGTCCAGGAGAACGCCCGCTACGCCCTCGAAACCCTGTCCCGGGATATCCGCTGGGCCGGCTATTGGGGTTGCGCGGTGAATATGAGTGTCGCCGGTGACGGCGCAACCACATTTGCCAATTCGCTTGATGTGTCCAGCGATGACGATTGGCTTAAGCTTGAGGGTATGCGGGGTTACGAGGGAGGCGTGGACACCTTTCCTGCTGCCCTGGCCGGGGCAACGACACTATGGCAGGACAACGGCAATTTCGTCGGCAACGAGGATTTTATGCCGGACGCGGTAATCTTTCGCGGCGCCGATGATGACCTGGACCTGACCGTGGTTAGCCACACAGCCGAAGCTGCGCAGTTCAAACTGTCGCGCAATAACCCGCTCCAGGTGGGGGACCTGGCGCTGGTGGTCAGTGAAGACTGCAAGGACGTCGGCCTGATGCAGATGACCGGGCCGTCGTCGGGTGGCACCAATATCGAGTTTGTCCACAATACCGGGGGCAAAGTATCTCCGGGCAATTGCACCAAGGCAATACGCCACACCGAATCTTTTGTTTGTGGTGAAGAACCCAAAAAGGGCCTGCCCTATGGTCCGGGCTCATTTCTCATGCGCTTTGCCGCGGTGGGATACTTTATTGGTACCTCCGCCGCCGATGACACCCAGCCCGCGCTCTACCGCGTCAGTTACAGTGGTATGAGCGGTGATGAGGTGGTGGTGCGTACTGACGAAATTGCCATGGGGGTCGAGGATATGCAATTGCTCTACGGTATCGATACCGAGGGTGACGGGCTCACCAATGTCTATGTCAGCGCCGACGAGATTGATTCGGCCGCCGGTGAGTGGAAGCAGGTGGTAAGTGTCAGGGTAACGCTGCTGTTGCGTGGCTTTGGTGAGACCCGCGAAGGTGAGGGGGATGTGCAATTCGTCGCCTATCCCTTCGCCGGTGAGAACGATGATTACCAGGGCCAGGCGTACAGCGACAGGGTGTTGCGCCAGCAAGTGAGCAAGACCGTGCGCCTGCGCAATGTCGGTGCCGGCTGATGGGAGACAGGGCAGTGAAACTTCAGATCAAGCAACAGCAGGGGGTGGCATTGATTGTCAGCCTGGTGATCCTGGTGCTGGTGACTGTCGCCGGCGTGGCCACGATGGAATCCACCGGGATGCAACTGAAAATGGCAAACGCCAGTCGCGATCGACAGCAGGCGTTCGAGGCGGCGGAGGCCGCCCTGCGTTTGGTTGAGGAAAACGTCAACGACAACGTCGATAACCTTGCCGAAATGGATAATTTCTACTTCGAGTGCAGCGGCGCCGGTTGCTACAAGGCCGACTGTGCCGGCGGGCGCTGCTTCCAGGGCATCTGGCGCGATGGCGATGAGGTCAAGCAGTGCAAAACCGTTGACGACTCGAAAAAGGCTGACGGTGGAACCGCCGACCACCAGTCCCTGGGAAACCGGTGAAACGGACGAATACCTCAACGTCTGGGACAACGCCCGTTATCTAACTGCTTCAATCGATGGTTTCGATAACGATGTGCGCTACATCGTCGAGTTCCGCTGCTTTACGCCGGCAGACCCCGGGGTTGAATTGAGCGACAGTAACTACGCCCAGATTTTTCGTATCACCGCCCGCGGTATGAGCAATTCGGGCCGGGTCGAAGCCATGCTGCAAAGTACTTACAAGCGTACCGAATAATTGATTAAGGCATCCAGCTAAACAGGATCGAGGTGTTGTAATGGCCGTCTACCACAAAATCAGTGTGAAGAACCGCAGTAGCGAATCCAAGCTGCTACTGGCTGCGCTTGCGGCTGCAACAAGCGCTTTTTCGGCGCTGCTGTGGTCCCAGACCTCAGAAGACTTTACCTCGGCGCCGCCCCTGTTGCAAAGTGCGGCACCGGCGCGGGTAATGCTGTTGCTTTCCAACGACCATCAGCTGTATTTCAAGGCCTACACCGATTACACCGACCTGGACGGCGATGGTGAACTGGATACCACCTATAACGATGCCTTCGACTACTACGGCTATTTTCACAGTGGGATGTGTTACGACTATGTCGACAGTCGTTTCGAACCGGCGGCACCGGTCGTCACGGGTCACCAGTGCGCGGGAAACTGGAGTGGTAATTTCCTCAACTGGGCCAGCATGACGCGCATGGATATTGTGCGGCGTGTTTTTTACGGTGGTAAACGTTCGGTGGATACGGCTGACGAGACCGTCCTGCAGCGCACTTTTTTACCCAACGATGCACACTCGTTCGTCAAGGTTTACGACGGCGATGTCTCCAGTTACACACCCTATGACTACGACACTATCAGTCTGTGTAACACGACTATTGCGACCGGCTTGAGCGCGGATGTCGATGAGAGCGTGAACCCGCCCCTGATGCGGATAGCCGACGGTAGTTTCCCACTGTGGGCGGTTACCGAGCGAGCCCAGTGCGTCTACCAGGGCACGAGACCCCTTGGTGAGGTAGATCGACCTGCATCGGGGGAAGATTATATTGTCCGGGTCAAGTCCTGTGTCGATGGTGTCGATGTCAACGCGGCGGCGGCTGGCGTTGCCAACGATTCTTGCCGGGAATATGGCAGTACTCCGATTTACAAACCCAGTGGTGTCCTGCAGCAGAACAGTGAAGAGGGAACGATCCAGTTTGGCTTGATGACCGGCACCCACGGGCAAAAAGTGAGCGGTGGTGTGCTGCGGCGCAACATTACTGCATTGGCTGGCAATGATGATCCCGCCAATGACGAGGTTGATCTGGCAACCGGGCGGTTCCGCTATCTCGATGGCAGTGGTTTCAGCGGTGGGATCATCCAGACCCTGGACAGCATGCGCATTGCCGGGTGGGATTACAGCCTTGATTTCACCTATGCCGACTGCACGACGCCCGGTATCAAAGTACCAACCTATAAGGCCAACGCCACCGGCTCCAGTAGCTGTAAGGACTGGGGTAACCCCCTGGCCGAAATGTATATGGAGGCGTTGCGCTATTTTGCCGCAAACGGCAATGGACCCATCGGGCAGTTCAGCACAGATGATGACCGTGACTACCTCAAAGGTATGGGTAGTGAAGCCTGGAGTGATCCCTTGTCGGCCCAGGAGCCATGTGCTCGATGCTCCATTATCGTCATGTCCACCGGCCTGAACTCCTTTGATGCCGACGAACTCGACCTGGTCAGTGGCCTGCCCGGTATCGCGGGCGTCGATGATATCAACAGCAGGACTGACGCGATTGGACTGAACGAGGGACTGTTTGGCAGTTATGCGATCGTCGGCAATGTCGACGGTACTTTCAACGACAACTCCTGTACTCCCAAGGAGTTGGGCAATTTCAGTGACATTCTGGGCATCTGCCCGGAAATGCCTTCGCTCGAGGGCAGTTACGGGCTGGCTGGACTGGCATCTTATGCCCAAACCACGGACCTGCGTCCCGGTGGTGACCTGCCGGATAGGCAAAACATCGATACCTATACCATTGCCCTCGCAGAGTCGCTGCCGAGCTTCGAATTTACCACCCAGAGCGGAGACACCATAGGCGTGGTGCCCTCCTGTGAAGCCACGCCTCCTGGAACAGCGGATTGGTCGGGCTGCTCCATCGTCAATGCTACGTTAGTCAAGCGAACTGAGTTTTACACCCGCGTAGACATCGCCTGGGAGAATTCACTCTGGGGCTTTGACTACGATCTCGATGGTCTGGCGACTATCGAGGTGTGCACGGCAACGGGCGACACCGCCCTCACCGAATGCCAGTATGAGGGGGCAAGGCCGGTAGCGGAGCTGGACAATTACCAGGAGTGGTTGAGGACGGCGACGGCAAGCGAAGTGCAGGTGCGGATTTCGGTGCCCCAGGCGTATGCCGATACAGATCTGCGGTTTGGCTTTACTGCGGCTGGAACCACGAATGACACAATCTACCTCGACGCCTCAAGACCAGGGAGCCTTAACTATACGTGCCTTCTGGAGGGGTCCTGTGATGACACAGCAAAAGCTGCGATGGTGTGGGCCGCGCCCAGGCTTCTTACGGCAGGCACCTCTCAAGCCCGGTTTCTCGAAAACCCGCTTTGGTATGCCGCCAAATACGGCAATTTCTCTGGCAGCGACAGCAAAGATGTGCCGACAGAAACGGAAGAGTGGGACATCATGGACCTGGACGGCAACCCCAACCCGGATGGGTTGCCTGATGCCTATTTCCCGGTCCGTAACCCCGGTCAGTTGGCGACGCGGCTCAACAACATCGTAACGCTCATTGAAAAGCAGGCGGCATCCGGAACCTCGGTTGCGGTCACCCTGGAGCGCAGGGATGGTGTGGGCGCTACTTTCCAGGCCTACTATTTCCCGTCTTATAAAAAGCCCGGCGCAAACCTCAACGAAGTGAACTGGGTGGGCGGTCTGCATGCGCTGTTTCTTGATAATGATCTCAATCTGCGCGAGGACAGTAATCAGGATGGTATTCTCAACCCTTCAGACAGCGTCATCAACCTGTTTTATGACGGGGAAAACACCGTGGTGCAGCGCCTTAACGCCGATGGCTCGGTGGCGGCAACGGTGCCCTTTACCTCGATAGAGCCAATCTGGGATGCCAAGGATTGGCTGGCGGGTCTCAGTGATGCCCAGGTGGTCAATCAGCGCCCCTATACGAGTAGCGTAGGGCGACACATTTTTACCTGGTTGGACCAGGCCGAAGCCGATGGTACTGGGCCAGATGGTCAAGTGGATGCCAACGAAGTGGTGGATTTCGTGCCGGCGGAGTTTGCCACCGATGGGCGCTATCGTATTCTGGGGGTCGAACAAGCAGAGGCGGCTTCCCTGATCGACTACATTCGCGGCTCCGATGAACAACCCAACAAGCGTTCCCGAACCGTGAATTTCGAGGGCGACTCCAACTTTAGCGTATGGCGACTGGGAGATATCGTGCACTCCTCACCGGTCATCGTGGGTCGACCGGGGGATGGCTACGATATCGACTACCGTGACAGCAGTTATACGGAATTTCGTAATCGCTACCTCGATCGTCGCCAGGTGGTCTATGCCGGAGCCAATGATGGCATGTTGCATGCCTTCAATGCCGGTTTCTATCAGCAGGGTAGTTCCAGTTTTGCGACCGCTGCCAGGGATCCGGTCACTGGCGAGGATCTGGTTGAGTACGGTCTCGGGGCCGAGATGTGGGCTTACGTGCCACGCAATCTGTTGCCGCATCTTCGCTGGCTTGCGGAAAATAATTACCAGCACGTCTTCTATGTGGATGGCGAACCCCGGGCTTACGACGTGAATATATTTACCCCTGACGAAACCCATCCCGGGGGGTGGGGAACCATCCTGGTAGTTGGTTTTCGCTTCGGTGGTGGGGAACTCAGCCTTGATCTCGATGCTGATGGTGCCAACGATTTTACCAGTCGTTCAGCCTATGCGATCCTCGATATAACCGACCCGGAACAACCGCCCAGACTGTTGGCGGAGATCACCGACCCCAAGCTGGGCTACACCACGGTGGTGCCTACCCTGGTAAAGGGTCGGGCAGAGGATTTGACCACCGGCTTCTTCAATGCGGATGAAGACGCATGGTACCTGGTATTCGGTTCTGGCCCGGCCGGTATCGATGCAGCAACTCGCCGTGACGCACTGACTCGTGGTGTCAGCCACCAGAATGCTCACCTGTTTGTCTACGACCTGGTCGCCCGGGAGTTTGTGGATATGGACGCCACCACGGATGGACTGCAGACGGGGCTGGACATTGGTGTTGCGAACAGTTTCATGGGAGACCCCACAGCGGTCGATTGGGACCGCAGCTACATTGATGACATCGTATATTTCGGACTGGTGGAGGGCCTGGATCCTGCGAATCCTGGTGGCCGCCTGAACAGGCTGGTGTTTACCATGCCCTTCACGGCAGGCAGCGCCCCCGCCATAAGCCTGCCGGGAAGTCCTATCAGTACCCTGTTGAACCCCGGGATGCCGTTCCAGGGTGCGCCGGTCACTTATCGCGATCTCGGTGCCAGTCGTGAGTGGGTGCTCGCCGGAACCGGGCGCTATCTTACTGCCGTGGATAATGTCACAAATTATGCCAGCCGGTTTTACGGCCTGCTCGAGCCACTGAATGATAGCGGTGATTTCAGCTATGCGACGATAGCAGAAAGTAGCCTGGCGGATACCACCGACCTGGTGGTGCTGGATAATAACACGGTCTACGATGCCAACACGGCGGCTACTCCCGCCACCGTCAGTGCATCTGGATCCAATATATCTGTCGACAACTTCAGTGACCTTATGACCGTGACCAAGGAGGCCGGGGGTTGGTACAACGAGCTCGGGCCGCTGACCATCCGTATTGACTCAGGCGATTTACCTGTGGAGTCGACGGAGTCGCGCAATTACAACGGTGCGATCGCCATTAGCTCGGGTGTCGGGTTCGTCAAATATGCACCCGATCAAAGTGTCTGCCTGCCATCCGGCTTCAGCAGCCTGCGCTTTGTCGACTCCCGCACCGGAACGGCGTCTCGCAATATATTCTTCGAGTCGGTTCTTGCGGAGGGCAGCTTCCTCAATGTTATCGGTGATGCAGAACTGCTGAGTGCCGAAAGTGAGACCAGGCAGGGGGCGATTTCCAAATTGACCCTGGTGCGAACCAACGACGGCAGCGCTGTAGGTAGCAGTGATAATTACGGCGGTATCCAGTTTGACAAGATTGGCTCCCTGCCTCCCTTGAGTCGGCGCCAGAGCTGGCGGGAACTGCCCATCTACCAGGAGGCCCAGTAATATGCTTCGTACCCAACAAAGTGGCTTCAGCCTGCTGGAGCTCCTGGTGGTTATTGTGTTGCTCGGTTTATTACTGGGTATTGCTGTTCCCAACTACAGCGCCTATGTCGAGCGCTCACGTCGCAGCGATGCTCGAGCGGCACTACTAGAGATCGCCTCGGCCCAGGAGCGAATCTATTTCGAGCGCAACCAGTACAGTGGCACCGTCACCGATGTATGGAGCCACCAGGACGGTGGCAATGCGGTATCCAGCGAAGGGTTTTACGCTATCACGGTTGCGCTTACTGGCGATGACCCGAACCGCTTTACCGCTACCGCGACGGCCCAGGGTAAACAGGCCGGTGATGCAGATTGCACCAGTTTCAGCATCGACGACACTGGCCTGAAAAGCGCCACAGGCGATGCGGCGGCGGAGTGCTGGTGACTCAGGCAATCCGTGTAAGCTCTCAGGAACATGACGGCGTGCGATTGTCACCGTAGTCTGCGATTCCATCCCCATCCCGGTCGCGGCTGATATAAGCGCGGCCGACCCGATTGACCACCAGTTGCCTGGCATTGCGAATGTCGCCGTCTAACGGGCAAACTGTCAACGCTCCGTTGTCGGACGCGGCACCACTCTGCCGAAAGCGTAAATAGCCCGGCCCAAAACCGCGCCAGCTAATTCTGCTTGTACGCTTGTTTTGTTGCCAGCGCTCCACTATGCGGTCGCTGCCATCGACCCGACTATTGCGATTGCTATCCGTAAAAACCAGAACATCCTGGTTCCAATCCCGCGAGCAGCTTTGGCTCTCGTCCGGCGCGCAGATCACAACTCGCACGCCTTCGAAAACGGCGCTTTGCCTCGCCAACTTCATCAGGTGTAACAGCGTTTTACTGTCGGCAGATACCCGGTGTTTCTGGACCGAGCTACCCAGGGGAGGGATAGCAATTGCCAGTGCCAGGCTAAGCAGTACCAGTCCCAGCAAAAGTTCGAACAAAGTGAAGCCACGTTCTCGTGTCATTGGATTTCCTCCTTGAAATCATCGCTCTCATCCGTGAGAAACTCTGTTGATACTAATGCCTGGTCGCTGGCAGGTCAGGGGCTGATTTAGTAATTAATGGGCTGTTTTCACGCTCGCAGATTATTCCAATTCAAGTTTTTTCAGGCGATAGCGCAGGGCGCGAAACGAGATACCAAGCGCCCTTGCTGCCTCGGTCTTGTTCCAGCGGCAGCGTTCCAGGGCACGATTGATGATGTCTTTTTCGATGCCCTCAAGATAAGTTTCGAGGGATTGTACCGGCGCAGAAGTATCGATTTGAGGGAAAAGTGCCTGGTGCCCAGGCTCTGTGCTATCGTCGCCATCATTACCCCTGCTGGCGCCGGGTTCGCTGGATAGCTGCAAGTCATCCGCGGTGATGTGATTCGCCTCGCACAGGGTTGCTGCGCGCTCCAGAATATTCTCCAGCTCTCTCACATTGCCCGGGAAGGAGTAGGCCTGAAGCTGCCCGAGGGCGCCGGTGTCGAGCTCTGGCTTGTTGATCCCCCAGTCTTTTGCCAGGTTCCCCAGGATGAAGTCGGTGAGCAGTGGAATATCCTGCTGGCGCTGCCGCAGACTCGGCACCTCCAGTTGAATGACGTTGATGCGGTAGAATAAATCGCCGCGAAATCGCTCCGCCTCGACTTCCCGGGCCAGGTCCTTGTGGGTTGCGCTCAGGATGCGGCAATCAATCGCGATTTCATCGTTGCCGCCGATGGATCGCACCGCTTTTTCCTGGATGGCGCGCAATAATTTTACCTGCATATTGAGTGGCAGGTCGGCTACTTCATCGAGAAACAGCGTGCCACCCTGGGCTGCCTGGAACAAACCGGGCTTGTCTTGGCTCGCCCCGGTAAAACTACCTTTCTTGTAACCGAAGAACTCACTCTCCATGAGCTCGCCGGGTATGGCGCCGCAATTCACGGGTACGAAAGGGCCGCTGGCCCGGGGCCCGTTGGCATGAATCAGGCGCGCTACCAGTTCCTTCCCGGTGCCCGACTCGCCGCTGATGTATACGGGGGCCTGGCTACGCGCCAGCTTGGCAATTTGCTTGCGCAGGGTCTTTATGGCGGGTGTGTTACCCAGCAGCTGGGGTTCATCGGCAAACGAGAACGAATTCGGGGTGGTCTCCAGCTTGAGCGCGCTGTTGACCAGGTGGCGCAGTTGTTCCAACTCGACCGGCTTGGAAACAAAGTCAAAAGCCCCGGCCTTAAGCGAATCAATTGCCGCCTCGACACTGCCAAAGGCAGTGACCACGGCGATCGGTAGATCGGGATGGTGATCGGTTACTGTGCGCACAAGGTCGATGCCCGTGCCATCGGGCAGCCGCATGTCAGTCAGGCATAGCTGGAAGGTTTCGTCCCTTAGCAGCCGTCTGGCGCCCGCCAGATTAGAGGCGGAGCGGGTATCCAAGCCCATGCGATTGAGGGTGATCTCCAGCAGTTCGCGAATATCGGCTTCGTCATCGACTACCAGAACTTTGTGTTTTTTCATGGCTATCGGGTTGCTCCGGGGTCAGGCTAACCAGCGCTTTTTGTGGTGGGCAAAGCTAAGGCGAAAGCAGCTTTGGTTTTGATCTGTCTTGAGGTAGGTGAGATGGGCCTGGTGGGCCTCGCACATCTCCCGGGCCAGATACAGCCCGAGCCCCGTGCCGGTATTTTCGGTAGTATAAAATGGTTCGAACAACTGTGACAGCCGATCCTCCTCGATTCCGGGCCCCTGGTCGATAATGTCCAGCTGGGGCAAATCATTGGTCGGCTCGATGTAGCAGCGGATAATCAACGTGTAGCGCCCGGTGGCCCTGGCGCTGTAACGCAGGCCGTTGTCGAACAGGTTGGTCAGTACCTGGTCTAGTTGGGATTGGTCGAAGGTAACCTCGATGGTCTGGTGGGTGTTGCGAAAGGCGATATGGGGAACGACGCTACTGTTGGCCTTGTACTGCTGGATAAACTGCTCTAGGTATTCGTCAAGCCTCAACTGGCGGGGCTGGGGGTTGTCCCGGCGCGACAATGCCAGCACGTTTTCGACTACCTGGTTAACCCGCTTGGATTGACTTGTGATGATCTCGCAAAAGCGATGGTCCGCCTCGTTCAGGTGCGGTGATTCGCTGAGCAATTGGGCGGCATGGCTAATGGCCCCCAGTGGGTTGCGGATTTCGTGGGCGATACTGGCCGTCAGGCGTCCCAATGATCCCAGCTTGAGAGCCTGGGCCTGCTGCGTCACCTGGCGCGTATCTTCAAGGAAAACCAGGCTTTGCTGGGATTCTCCTGCACTGAGTGGCGTAAAGCTTGCCTGCACCGCAGATTCAGAGCCATTGATCTTGAACGGAGTGGGAAGATGTTGCGGGTTATGGCTCCACGCCAGCCAGGCATCATTTAGCGCCGCTGGCATGGTTGTACCGATGAGGTGCCTGGTGCTTGCGTTCAGGCCCAACAGGTTGCGGGCAGATTCATTGATCAAAAAAATTGTGCCCTTGTCATTGATAACGACAATACCGGTACGCATGCGCTGAACAATTTTTTCATTGAGTAGCAACAGCTCTTCGATATTCTCGGCGCGCTGGGCCGCAAGCACTTCGTTGCGTTTGGCGCGCGTAACAAGATGTTGAACGACGAAAGCGGTAATAAAAAATACCAGCCCGAGGGTGCCTGCAGTGGCGAACTCGTTGGGTGGCAGATTGTCAGATATGACCCGGGTGACGGCCTGTGACAATATCGAAAAAGCGGCGAGCGCCGCGATCAACATTGACATACGGTAGGGTAGGACCAGCGCTGAGCCGACGATTGCGATAATAAACAGCAGCGAGAGGGGGCGACTGTAAAACCCACTGGCCTGGATGAGTATATTCAAAGCGAGAATATCAATGATTCCCACCGCAACCAACAACAGCTTGGCTTCGTCGAGCGTCTGGCGAAAAGCCAGTACCAGCAAGCCGGCATGCAAGAACGCGTAGCAGATCAACGTTCCAAGGAACAGCTTGGGGTTGAGATCGCCGACCAGTCGGGTATCGAGCTTGATGCTGAATAAAACCAGCAGCAGCAGCGCTATCAGCAAGCGATAGCTGCCGAGGACAGCAATCAGGTTGCGCTGTGGGATGCTTTCTTCGGCCTGGGTGGGCATGGGGTTTCCGCTGACTGAATAGTATATTGCGCTTTGCACAAGTAGGTAGATTGCAGGAAAATGTGGGCCGTTGGCGGTGGCCGCGATTCCTCATTTCAGTGTAGCGACTTATGAATCAATTGACGATTATTGCGGCCCAGGTCAACCCACTTGTTGGCGATGTAGATGGGAACTGCCAGCTGGTGCTGGAGACGGTGAAGCCCTACGCTGAAGAGCCCTGGCCCCTCGTAGTCGTATTTCCAGAGCTGACTCTCACCGGCTACCCGCCGGAGGATTTACTGCTGCGCTCAAGTGTTGAGTTGCGGGTGGTCAAGGCGCTGCAGCGGCTGTGTCGGGAATTGCCGCCATCGGTATATGTGGTGCTGGGATACCCCCAGATCACGCCCGCCGGATTATGTAATGTCGCTGGTGTCATCTACCAGGGCGAAGTCATTGCCTGCTACGCCAAGCAGCTGCTGCCCAATTACCAGGTCTTCGATGAGAAGCGTTACTTTGTTGCCGGGGTCGACAGCTGCGTTTTGGACATCGGCGGGATTCCGGTAGCGATAACCGTGTGCGAGGACGTGTGGCAATCGGGCCCGACACTGGCGGCAAGGGCAGGTGGCGCCCGCCTGATGCTCAATATCAACGCCTCACCGTTTGATATCGACAAGCAAGCGCAACGGGTTGAAACTCTCTCCCAGCGGGTGCTGGAGGGCAAGATGCCCATCGTCTATGTCAACCAGGTGGGCGGTCAGGATGAGTTGGTATTCGACGGCGCATCGTTTGCCCTGGATGCCAGCGGTGAATTACGCTTCCAGGCACCTTTTTTCCAGCCCCACTGTGGGCGCGTCGTAGCCAGTTATGATCCTGTAACCGGGGAGTGTGCCCTGCAATCCGACCTGCTCTGTGCAGTGCCATCGCGGCTCGAAGCCGTTTACCGGGCCCTGGTCACGGGGGTGCGGGATTATGTCGACAAGAATCATTTCCAGGGCGTGGTGCTGGGGCTGTCAGGTGGTATCGACTCTGCCTTGACCCTGGCTGTGGCGGTGGACGCGCTGGGCAATGACCGGGTAGCGGCGGTGATGATGCCGTTTCGCTACACCTCCAGCATGAGTCAGGAGGACGCGGCCGAGCAGGCCCGGACCCTGGGAGTGCGCTATAGCACCATTTCCATCGAAGCCATGTACGAGGCGTTTATGGTGGCGTTGGCACCTGAATTTGCAGACGCTCCTGTGGATGCGACCGAGGAGAACCTGCAGGCCCGCTGTCGCGGTGTGTTATTGATGGCCATCTCCAACAAGCAAGGGCTTATGGTGCTGACAACCGGTAACAAAAGCGAAATGGCCGTTGGCTATTCAACACTCTATGGCGATATGGCCGGCGGATTCGACGTACTCAAGGATTGCCCGAAGACGCTGGTTTTTGAGTTGTCGCGTTACCGCAACAGCCTTTCGCCGGTGATTCCCCAGCGCGTCATCGAGCGGCCTCCATCGGCGGAACTGGCGCCGGGCCAGAAGGACGAGGACAGCCTGCCCCCTTATCCGGTACTGGATGCGATTCTGCAGCGCTACATCGAGCGAGACATGAGCGCCGCGGCCATTATTGCCGACGGTTACGATGAAGTTGCCGTGAGAAAGGTGTTGCGCCTGGTGGATATCAATGAATACAAGCGCCGCCAGGCACCACCGGGGGTGCGTATTACCCGGCGCGGATTCGGTCGTGATCGTCGCTACCCGATTACCTCAGGATGGCACATCGGTGATTAGCGCAATGTGGCGCGTTTACCAAGCGCCAGCCTGGCACTCCCAACCGACAGATACCGTCGATTCGCGGTTTTGTGTTCTTGCCGTCCGTTGTTGCAGCTTACGACATCTGTAGACGGGGATTTTTCCAACCCGCGGTGCGATGTGGCGGTTAAAACCGATCGTATTTTTTCTTGTGATTGATCTGCTGTGGATCCTGGCGACCAAAGAGGCCAAAGGTCAAGCGCGATAACCAGGTCGGTTTGGCGCCTTTTTCGGTGTAGGCCGGTTTGAACGTGCCGTCCTTGTTCAGATTCGGATGGTCCGGGTAATTTTTGCGCAGCACCGTGAGGCTGGCATTGGCCAAATCGTCCAGGCCTAGTAACTGGTAGGACTGTACCATGACCGCCAGGGCATCGGGTACGGCGGTGGCCTCGGGGAAATTCTCGACCACATACTGACCCCGGTTGAGCGCCGCAATAAAAGCCTGGCGTTTGAGGTAGTAGTTGGCCACATTAATCTCGTAGCGCGCCAGCAGGTTGCGCAAATAAAGCATCCGGTAGCGCGCATCGGGGGCGTATTCGCTATTGGGAAAGCGACTTACCAACTGGGCAAAGTCGTTAAATGACTGGCGCGCGGCGCCGGGGTCGCGCTGGCTCAGGTCGGTTTTCGAAAAGCGCTCGAACAGGCCTTTGCCGGCATTGTAGTTGGCCAGCCCGCGCATGTAATACGCGTAATCGACGTTAGGGTGTTGCGGATGCAGGCGAATAAAGCGCTCCGCCGCCTCGATGGCCGCAGAATTGTTGTAGTTCTTGTAATAGGCGTAAATCAACTCCAGCTGGGCCTGCTCCGCATACGGGCCGAAAGGGTACCGCGCCTCCAGCATCTGCAGGTTCTTGATGCCCTGCTCGAAGTTGTTATCGTCCAATTGCTCGGCAGCGGCCTCGTAAAGCATTTGCTCGGACTGGGCCTCCGGGGCTTCCTCCTTGGACGCGCAGGCGACTATCGCGAGCGTGGCGACGAGCAGCACCAGGGAGCGAAGGGCGGAACACGTTTGGCGAGTCATAGGGTGCATGAAAGTTTCTAATCTTCAGGATAACGAAATGGGTCGGTATTTAACCATAATGTGCAGTCGAGCCCAAGCGACTTGACCAGCAAAACTCCACCAATTCGCCGGCTTCGAGCGAGGCCAGGACAGTGCCGGCCGTCACTCCCATACCGATGTACCGGAGGCCGAAGTACTATTGCAGATCGACCTCGCCAGACGCACAGTGGTGACGAGTTCAGAGATGACCAGCTGAGGCTGGGGAGGTAAACTGCGCCGACTATGACTAGTCAATTCAACCAGCAGGCAGTGGTGGCAGCGCATCACAATGGTATGCGCTTCGACCAGGTGGCCGCGCTGCTGTTCAGCGATTTTTCCCGCAGCCGGCTAAAGACCTGGATTTTATCCGGCGAATTGCAGGTCAATGGCGCTCGTGGCCAACCCCGCGATAAAGTCTGGCAGGGAGACACCCTCGATCTCACGGCGACTGTTGAAGCCGATGGTGACTGGCAGCCGGAAGCGATCGAGCTTGAGATCCTGCACGAGGACGCCCATCTGCTGGTGGTCAATAAACCGGCAGGGCTGGTCGTGCACCCGGCCGCCGGCCACCCTGCAGGCACACTGCTCAATGCCCTGTTAAACCATTGTCCAGCACTGGGCGAACTGCCGCGGGCAGGCATCGTGCACCGTCTCGATAAAGACACTTCGGGGTTGATGGTGGTGGCCAAAAAGTTGTCCAGTCATGCTCGACTGGTGGAGCAGTTGCAGGCGCGCACGGTCAAGCGTCAATACCGCGCGGTGGTACTCGGTAGCCCCGTGAGCGAGGGTACTGTCAATGCCCCCATCGGGCGCCATCCGCAACAGCGCAAGAAAATGGCGGTAGTGAGTAGTAATGGCAAGGAGGCAATAACCCACTATCGTGTCCTTCGCCGCTTTGCTGCCCACACGGAGCTGCAGCTGAACCTGGAAACCGGCCGAACTCACCAGATTCGCGTGCATATGGCGTCGATTGGATACCCACTGGTGGGAGATCCGGTTTATGGCGGGCGCTTGCGCGTACCCCGGGAGGCGGGGCAGGAACTGGCTCAAATGCTGTGCAACTTCAAGCGCCAGGCGCTACACGCCACTGAGCTGGGCCTGTTTCACCCGGCGTCCGGTGAAGCCCTGCGCTGGCGAGCTCCACTCCCCGAGGATATGCGGCAATTGACGGCGCTATTGGAGCAGGATTCGAACGCATGAGCCCGGTCTCGATGGAACCCGAAAAGTTTGACAACCCCTGGTTTGCGCCCCGCTGGCCGGCGCCAGCGGGGGTGCGGGCCCTGGTGACCACGAACGGTAGCAGCAGCAGCGGCTACGGTGGATTTAACCTGGCTCTGCATGTTGGCGACGATGCCAATAAAGTGCTGGCAAATCGCATGTGCTTGCAGCGCCGTATGGGTGCAGATTCGGTGCAGTGGTTGCAGCAGGTTCATGGCAACCGGGTTGTGCAAATCAGCCGTGTTCAGGACGATGAACCCCTTGCTGATGCGATTTACAGTACCGCACGGGGCATTGGGCTGGCGGTATTGACCGCAGACTGCCTGCCGGTGCTGTTTTGTGATCGCGGCGGGTCCGCGATTGCGGTGGCCCATGCGGGTTGGCGTGGCCTGGCCAGTGGCATCCTGACCAATACCGTCGCCTGCTTTAACCACCACCCCGCTGAGCTGCTGGCCTGGCTGGGCCCTGCCATCGGCCCTTCAAGCTTCGAAGTGGGCGCTGAGGTGAGGGCCGCTTTCTACGACAACCCTGGGTTTCCAGCAATCCAGCGCCTGGCCGAGGTTTTTACCCCGTCACCCAGAAGCGGGCGCTATTACTGCGATTTATATGCCCTGGCCCGGTGCAACCTGCACGCTGCCGGCCTGCGGCAGGTCTATGGAGGCAATTACTGCACGTTCGGCGAGCAGGAGCGGTTTTACTCTTATCGCCGGCAAGCCATATGTGGGCGCATGGCCACAATTATCATCCGTGAATAGCAGCCGATGCGCTTGAATTACGGCGTGCCACCCCAACTTAGGACAAAGCAGGAACGTTAATCAGGGAAAAGGCAGGGTTGTCGGGTTTCCCACAGGTGCCAGGAGAGAGTTGATGCGCTTTGACAAGTTTACCAACCAATTGCAGACCGCTTTATCGGATGCCCAGTCATTGGCGATAGGGCGCGACAATAATCAAATTGATCCAGCGCATTTGATGTTGGCTCTGGTGGAGCAGGAATCCGGGTCTATCAGGCCCCTGCTGTCCCAGGCCGGGGTCAATGTTGCACGATTGCGCCAGGCGCTCGGCGCCAAGCTGGATGGATTGGCAACCGTGTCAAGCCCAACCGGCGAGGTGCAGATGTCACCGGAACTGGTGCGCCTGCTCAACCTGGCAGACCGCCTGTCACAGAAGAAAGGTGACAAGTTCATTTCCAGCGAGTTGGTCCTGTTGGCAGCGCTTGATGAAAATGGCGAGCTGGCAAAAGTGCTGCAGTCCAGCGGTGCAGACCGAAAACTGCTCGAACAGGCCATAGAGAGGGTTCGTGGCGGCCAGGCTGTAGACGATCCGGAGGCCGAGGGGTCCCGTCAGGCACTCGAAAAATACACGGTTGATGTCACTGCTCGAGCGGAGCAGGGCAAGCTGGACCCGGTCATCGGCAGGGACGATGAGATCCGGCGTACCGTGCAGGTATTGCAGCGTCGTACCAAGAACAACCCGGTGCTAATCGGTGAGCCCGGTGTTGGTAAAACCGCAATTGTTGAAGGCCTGGCGCTGCGTATCATTAACGGCGAGGTTCCCGAGGGAATCAAGAACAAGCGGATTCTGTCGCTGGATATGGGTTCGCTGTTGGCCGGTGCCAAGTTTCGCGGTGAATTCGAGGAGCGACTAAAAGCCGTGCTCAATGAGTTGGCCAAGGAAGAGGGGCAGGTCATCCTGTTCATCGATGAATTGCACACCATGGTTGGTGCGGGCAAGGCCGAGGGTGCGTTGGATGCAGGCAATATGCTCAAGCCGGCGCTGGCCCGTGGCGAATTGCACTGCGTTGGCGCGACAACCCTGGACGAATACCGTCAGTATATCGAGAAAGATGCGGCCCTCGAGCGCCGCTTCCAGAAGGTGCTGGTCGATGAGCCCAGTGAAGAAGACACCATTGCCATCCTGCGGGGCCTCAAGGAGCGTTACGAAGTGCACCACGGGGTAGCCATCACCGACTCGGCGATTATCGCTGCCACCAAGCTGTCGCAACGCTACATTACCGACCGCCAGTTGCCGGATAAGGCCATTGACCTGATCGACGAGGCCGCCAGCCGGATTCGGATGGAAATCGACTCCAAGCCCGAGGAGATGGACAAGCTTGATCGGCGCCTGATCCAGCTCAAGATCGAGCGAGAAGCCGTCAAGCGCGATAAGGATGAATCTGCCCAGAAGCGCTTACAGAAACTTGAGCAGGACATTGGCGAGATCGAAAGGGAATACGCCGACCTGGAAGAAATCTGGAAAGCTGAAAAGGCCCAGGTGCAGGGCTCTGCCCAAAGCAAAAGCGACCTGGAAGCTGCGCGCCTGGAGCTTGAGGCGGCCAGTCGAGCTGGTGACCTCACCCGGATGTCGGAGTTGCAGTACGGTGTGATCCCGGAGTTGGAAAAGCAGATTGCTGCAGCCGAGCAGGGAGAGGCGACCGAGCCCCGTTTGTTGCGCAACAAGGTCACGGATGAGGAAATTGCCGAGGTCGTGTCGCGATGGACCGGTGTGCCGGTATCGCGAATGCTGGAAGCGGAGCGGGACAAGCTTCTGCGCATGGAAGAATCGCTGCATAAACGCGTGGTGGGGCAGGATGAGGCGGTGACAGCCGTTGCCAATGCCGTGCGGCGCTCCCGGGCGGGATTATCAGACCCCAATCGCCCCAATGGTTCGTTCCTGTTTCTCGGGCCGACCGGTGTGGGCAAGACCGAGTTGTGCAAATCACTGGCCGAGTTCCTGTTCGATACCCAGGATGCAATGATTCGCATCGATATGTCGGAGTTCATGGAAAAACATTCCGTTGCCAGACTGATTGGTGCGCCTCCCGGGTACGTCGGTTACGAAGAGGGTGGCTACCTCACCGAGGCTGTGCGCCGGCGGCCCTACGCCGTCATCCTGCTGGATGAAATTGAAAAGGCGCACCCGGATGTATTCAACATATTGCTCCAGGTGCTCGAGGATGGCCGCCTGACCGATGGGCAGGGGCGCACGGTGGACTTTCGCAATGCGGTAATCGTGATGACCTCCAACATGGGCTCAGACATCATCCAGGAGTTGGCGGGTGAGGAAAACTACGACCGCATGAAAGCCGCAGTCATGGAGGTAGTGGGAAATCATTTTCGTCCCGAGCTGATCAACCGTATCGACGAAACCGTGGTATTCCACCCCCTGGCCAAGGACCAGATTGTCGGCATTGCCGCGATACAGCTGGGCTTGCTCCAGCAACGCCTGGCTGAGCAGGAGTTGACGCTCGATTTGTCGGACGCCGCGATGGATCAACTGGTGGAAAGTGGTTTCGACCCGGTATATGGCGCGCGTCCGCTGAAGCGAGCGATTCAGACTGAGGTCGAGAACCCCCTGGCCCAGCAGATCCTGGCGGGCGAGTTTCCCCCCGGTAGCCACATTGTCGCGGCTATCGAAGACGGGGTGATCGTGTTCAGGCCCAGGGCTACGGGCGCCGCCTAACCCGGATATCGCGCCAGCTGCCTGAGATAGCGCAGGTATGGTGTTGCTTTTGCCTGCTCGCGAGCGTAAACGTAGCCATAGCTACGTCACAGTGAGCATGTGCGAAAAACCGACGCGAGATCAAGTGGTATCCAGGCAAACAGCGGTGCTGACATGTTGTACCCGGGTGAAAAACTCGCGATATCCTTCTCTACAAGGGCCAGATAAATGTTGGCGGGTGCTGGTGCATTATTCGGTCTAAGCTGAGGGCCAGGCTGGTCGTGCAAAGAAAAACGCCTGCTCCAAAGCAGGCGTTTTTTGTTAGGGGCTACCGGGGCGGGGTGCTTGCGGTCGGAGAGGACAACCCTTTATTTGCAGTAGCGCTGGATAATGGTTCTTGCGGTATTGATCTGTTCCTGTTTCTGCGAATCATCCAGTATCAGAACGTTGCCATCCGCATCTGTCTGGCGAATGAGTGCATGGTCCTGAAGGATCTCCAGGTTGGAGCGGGCCTGCTCGCACAGGCGTTGTGCCTCTTCCGGGCTGGGCCCGCTGGCGACCGCTGTCGTGGTGTCCGGTTGGGTTTTGCTTTCGGTGTCCCCCGCCACGCTCGTTTCTACTGACGATGACCCGGTCGCGCTTGAGGTGCCGGTGCTGATGCGAATTTCTTCTGCCTTTACGCCCAGTGGCGGATGATCGCCATAGGTGACCCGTCCATTCTGGTCGATCCACTTGTAGGTCGTTTGGCTCGCAGCCCACAGGAGGGTAGGCAGGCCAAAAAGCAGCAATGCCGCTACCCGACGCCGCGGTTTACTTGCAAATAGTTTCATGGCATTTCCCTGGGTTTTCAGACTCAGCATGTCCTAGAAACATAACTGACTACAATCCGTTTGACAAACACCTTGGGTATTATATTTGCGCTCAATCACGCTATTGAGTTGCTCGACGCGCATTGACATTATGTTGCGATTAGGCAAAAATTGCCGCCCACTCGGAAGCTAACTGTCGCGATCTGCAAGTATTTGATGGTTGCCAGGCTGGCGGTACCGTCAATCCACGCCACCACCGGGTGATATACCCTGCCACAGCGGTCGTAAGTACTCCGACGTCGCGCTGGGGTTGGGCCATCTGCGGAGAATGCCGGCCAAGTCTTACGTAGCTAGCGCTGCAACCGAGCGCGCTTGAACCCAGCGGGCACAATCCCTGGCGATCCAGGCAGTTCGGTGGGCAGTGCAAAGCAGGTTTGGCGGTGCTGCTACTCGTCGAGAAGGGGGCGGGGCTCACCCGGCGCCGGAGTGCGCTCCAGCAGGGTCATCTAGCCTGCCGTGCGCCGTGCAGGGGAGCAACATATCAATCAAGCTCGGAATACAGAGGAATACACCAGGTGAAGACATTGTCAGGTGGTGAAATGGTCGTCCAGGCACTGGAAGACGAGGGCGTCGAATTTATCTTCGGCTATCCCGGCGGGTCAGTGCTGCATATCTACGACGCCCTGTTCAAACACAGCAAGATTCCGCATATTCTGGTGCGCCATGAACAGGCCGCCACCCACGCGGCGGATGGCTATGCCCGCGCCACCGGAAAGCCCGGGGTGGTGTTGGTTACCTCGGGTCCCGGCGCCACCAACGCCATAACCGGAATCGCTACCGCTTACATGGACTCGATCCCGATGGTAGTGTTTTCCGGTCAGGTCCAAAGTCATTTGATCGGCGATGATGCCTTTCAAGAGACGGACATGTCCGGCATTTCGCGCCCCATTGTGAAGCACAGCTTCATGATTCGCTCACCGGAGGAAATACCGGTGACTATCAAAAAGGCGTTTTACCTGGCGACAACGGGAAGGCCTGGCCCGGTGGTGATCGATATCCCCAAGGATATGACCAACCCCAACCAGCAGTTTCCCTACAGCTACCCTGACAAAATCAAGCTGCGCTCCTACACCCCTGCGGGTCGCGGTCACAGTGGCCAGATTCGCAAGGCCGTTAACGTGTTGCTGGCAGCCCGGCGCCCCATCATTTACGCCGGAGGTGGCACCATTCAGGGCGATGCGCCGGCGCTGCTTACCGAATTGGCGCACCTGTTGAATTTTCCGGTGACGAACACCCTGATGGGGCTTGGTGCGTTTCCCGGTACCGACCGGCAGTTTGTCGGCATGCTGGGTATGCACGGCACCTACGAAGCGAACTGTGCGATGCACGACAGCGATGTCATCCTGGCCCTGGGTGCCCGCTTCGACGATCGTGTGACCAATACCCCGAGCAAGTTCTGCCCGCGCGCGACTATCATTCACGTCGATATAGACCCGGCGACTATTTCCAAGAACGTGCCGGCTGATGTGCCTATCGTCGGCAATCTTGAGAGCGTCCTCAAGGATATGATCGAGCTGGTCAGGGACGCGCTCAAGGCGAAGGAGTCCCCTCTGGATAGCGCTGCGCTGGAGCAGTGGTGGCAGCAGATTGATAGCTGGCGCGAAGACCGCGGTCTATATACCAAGCGGCGTTATGAGCTGGACCCCCACGGCCTGATCATGCCCCAGGAAGCGATTCTCTCGCTTTACCGGGTAACCAAGGGTGACGCAATTGTCACCTCGGACGTCGGTCAGCACCAGATGTTTGCGGCGCAGTACTACATGTTCGACAAGCCCCGGCGCTGGATCAACTCTGGCGGGTTGGGCACCATGGGCTTCGGTTTGCCGGCGGCGATGGGAGCCAGCCTGGCCTTTCCTGACCTCGATGTCGCCTGTGTCACGGGAGAGGGCAGCATCCAGATGAATATTCAGGAGTTGTCGACCTGCACGCAGTACCAGTTGCCGGTGAAGATCATCAACCTGCACAACGGCTACCTGGGAATGGTCAAGCAGTGGCAGGACATGCAGTATGCAGGTCGCCATGCCCACAGCACTTATGAGAACTCGTTGCCGGATTTCGTGAAGCTGGTTGAATCCTTCGGCCACGTAGGCATGCGCGTCGAACGTGCCGATGAGTTGGACGACGCCATGGCGGAGGCATTCAGCCTGAAAGACCGGTTGGTGTTTCTCGATATCCATGTCGACCCAGGCGAACATGTTTATCCGATGCATGTCGCGCCCAACGGCTCGATGCGCGATATGTGGTTAAACAAGGCGGAGCGCACCTCATGAGGCATATAATCTCCCTGCTGATGGAAAACGAGGCGGGCGCCCTGTCTCGCGTGGTGGGTCTGTTCTCCCAGCGTGGCTACAATATTGAAAGCCTGACAGTGGCGCCCACGGAGGATTCCACGCTGTCGCGGCTCACCCTGACAACAGTGGGCGACGAACGAAAGATTGAGCAAATTACCAAGCACCTGAATCGCCTGATCGAGGTTGTAAAGCTGGTTGACCTGACAGACGGCGCACACATAGAGCGGGAATTGATGCTGGTTAAGCTGCGGGCCACAGGTAACCATCGGGCAGAAATCCACCGCACCAGCGATATTTTTCGCGCCCAGATTGTAGATGTCAGTCCTACTGTCTACACCGTTCAGGTGGCTGGAACCAGCAGTAAGCTAGACGCGTTCATCGAGGCGGTGGGCTCAGAGAGTATCATCGAACTGGTTCGCACGGGCGTCTCCGGTCTTTCCCGTGGTGAGAAATCACTAACCCTTTGAGCAGCGGGTGAGACCGTTGCACGGGGAGTGTTCAGGCGAAGTTTGGCCAGGGCAGGGCGGCGTGCAATCCCGAAACACTCGCCTGGGAGCATCTCCAGGCTATGGGCAGCTTCGGGGAACTAATTCATGGTAATATTAGTCACACAATGCGCATGGAATGAGAGAGGCAAGGCGACCTTGGGCTTTGCGCTAACAGGAGAGGGTTGGGCTGGAACTGTCGTTTTTTAGGGATTTGTTACGCGCGCCCTTTATTTTAACCCGTTACTATTACGGCTCTGACGCAAATTGGTTCATAAACAGGGGCAAAAAAGGCCAGGCGTACAGGTTTCGGTGTCCTTTACGTTTCCCGACCGAGACGGCGCCAGAGCTCCCCGCGGGGTTTTATGATTGACAAGATTGAGCTGCGTGACTGGCGTAGCGAGTTGGGTAGCTGGAGTGGCAAGCGCAACCTGCCCCAGTTGCTTTGGGCCCTGCGCTTGGCGGCTGCGGCCCTGGCACTGATGGCCTGCCTTTACGGTTTGTGGAACCTCATCAGCTTAATGGGCTCCAGGGGCGATGTCTTTGTTGACGGAGCTATGGCACAGCTCGAATCCTCCGGGCAGGGCGATAATCCCGTGGCGCAGCTAAGTGCCGACACCGTCCAGGCTTGGGGGTGGTCCAATGAGGCGGGATCCAGCGAAGCCCTGGCGGCACCTCCGGTGCAGGAAAATGTCAAGCAGACTCGCCTGCAAATGCGACTTGAAGGCATCGTAAAGTCAGATGACGTGAAAGAATCAGTGGCCATCATTGCCATCGAGAATGAATCCAAGCAATACAAGAAAGACGACAAACTGCCGGTAGCACCCGGGGTGTCCTTGCGCAGTATCGATGTCGATAGAATCATTCTCGACAATAACGGTAGCCTCGAAGAATTGCTGCTGTTCAGTAAAAGCCTGTTGCAGGAGCGCAAAAGTTCCCCGGCCGAATCCCGGGCCCCGGAGGCCAGCGACCTTATAGACCAGTCCGATAATACTGACGTGACATCGATGATGGGATGGTATTTGGAGCAAATCCAGCGCAACCCCAGCAGCATTAACCAGATGATCAAGTTCAGCGTCCATACCGAAGATGGAAAGCTGGCGGGGTTTAAGGTGGGCGCTGCGGGCAACCAGGATGATTTCAGAAAGCTGGGGCTGGAAGACGGGGATGTGGTCACCCACATCAACGGTGTCGACCTGAGCGACTATCGCAAGGCAATGGATCTGTACCAGGAAATGGACAACCTGTCTGAAGTCAGGGTGCAACTTATGCGGCGCGGTCAGTCTCAGGAATTGGTATTTCGTTTGCCAGGAAAAGGCTAAATATGAAAAAAGTGGCAATGATCAAAACAGTGTGTCGACTGGGTCTGTGTGTCTGGCTGGTGCTTGTCAGTGTGGGTGGTAGCAGCTTGCTGATGGCGGCCGACAAGGATCGCTGGACGGTTAATTTCAACAACACCGATATTCGCGAACTGATTAAATTTGTTGCCGATGCCACCGGCAAGACGATCATCGTCGATCCCCAGGTCAAGGGTAAGGTCGAAGTTGTGTCGCAGCGTCCCCTCAGCACCGACGAGCTCTACGACCTGTTCCTGTCGATCCTCAAAGTGCACGGTTATGCGGCGGTTGATTCCAACGGCGTGTTAAAAATCATTGATGAGAAAGGCGCCCGTACCCAGGCCTCGGACGTGACGCGCAGTAGCAATACGGCAGCCTACATCACCCATGTGATCCAGTTGGAGAACGTTGCCGCGGCCAAATTGATTCCGGTGTTGAGGCCCCTGGTGCCACAGCAGGCGCACCTGGCCGCCTACGCGCCCAGCAACGCCATTATCATTACGGACAGCGGCGACAATATCGAGCGCATCCGGCAGATTATCCGGCAAATTGATACCGCCGCCGTCGAGCAAACCAATGTTATTCGCCTCAAGCACGCCTCTGCCGAGGAGGTGGTAACGCTGATCAACCGTCTGGAGCAGCAAAATAAAGGTAATGCCGCCGAGGCCGGGTCATCGAGTTTTAGCGTGGTCGCGGATAAACGCACCAACAGTGTGCTGGTTACGGGCGACGAGGTTCAGCGTGCTCGTATCAGAACCATGGTGCGTTACCTTGACGTTCCCCTGGAAAGTATCGGCAACGCCAATGTGATTTACCTGGAATATGCCAACGCGGTGGACGTTGCCGAGGTGTTGGGGCGGGTTACTGACAACCTGTCTAAGATAGAGGCCGAGAATGCCAAGGAGACAGCCGGGAAAACCAGTGCCGTTATCGAGGCTGACGAGGCGACCAATGCCCTGATCATCACCGCCGACCCTGATGTGATGCAAACCATTCTCGCTGTCATTGCCAAGCTGGATATTCGCCGTGCCCAGGTGCTGGTGGAGGCGATTCTGGTGGAGGTGGCAAACATCAACGACAAGGAGTTTGGTATACAGTGGTTGTTCGGTGACAAAAGCGGCGCCTATGGCGCCAATGCCAGCCCCCCCGCGTCCGGGGTTGGGCTACTGGGCGCTACCACAGCGGGAATCATCGAAGAAGATACTGGACTGGTGGGTGCGGCGCTGGCTGCCACACCGGGCTTATCGTTCGGTATTGGGCGGGTCGATGAAGACGGGCTCAGCTTCAATGTGCTGGTGAAAGCCTTGCAGGAGGAAAGTGATACCAACATTCTCTCCACGCCAAGCCTGCTGACCCTGGACAACAATGAAGCAACGATTGTGGTGGGACAGGAGGTGCCTTTTGTGACCGGCAGTTTCACCTCAACCGGCACCGGCAGCAACCCCAATAACCCGTTCCAGACCATCGAGCGCAAGGACGTGGGTATAACCCTCAAGGTTACCCCCCATATCAACGAGGGCGACTCGATTGTGATGGAAATCGTGCAGGAAATATCGTCGCTGACCGAACTGGTGGCATCTGACGTCATTACCAACAAACGCGAGATCACCACCACCGTGCTCGCTGATGATGGCGATACCGTGGTGCTGGGCGGTCTCATCCAGGACAACCTTAACCAGGTGGAGCGCAAGGTGCCGGTGCTGGGCGACATCCCCTGGTTGGGGCGCCTGTTTCGCAATAACGGTACCAAGAAGGAAAAAACCAATCTGATGGTATTCCTGCGCAGCACTATCGTGCGCGATGCCCGGGTACTGAACGGCGCCACCGGCGTTAAATACAATCATATGCGGGAACAACAATTGCGCGCCAGGGACGATGGTGTCAGTTTGATGGATGACGATGTGATGCCGATTTTGCCGGCATGGCGCTACGATGAGTTGGAGCACCTCGATAGACTGAAAGAGGACGCTATCGATGCCCGCTGACGCCGCAGAGCACGAAATCCTCGACGCCTCGCTGGAACCGCTGGAGGCTGCGGCGGAGCAACTGCATGATGCTGAGATTCCCTATGCATTTGCGTCCCAGCATGGTGCTTACCTGCGACGCGACGGCGACCAGTTAACGGTGCATGCCCGCTATGGTATCAGCCTGAATACCTATAACGAGTTGCGACGCTTCGCTGGCGAGGATTTCAAGCTGCAATTTCACGATGACGCCGAGTTCCAGCTAGGGCTGGCGGCTCACTACCAGCGCGGTGATAACCAGGCGCGCCAGGCGGCTGACGATCTCGGCTCCGATATCGATTTCGCCGGTCTGTTGGAAGACTTACCCCGCGATATCGACCTGATGGAGTCAGAGGACGATGCCCCGGTCATCAAGTTGATCAATGCTGTCCTGTCCCAGGCTATCAATGAGCGGGCATCCGATATTCACATAGAGTCTTTCGAGAATGTCCTCTCGATTCGCCTCCGGGTCGATGGTGTGCTGCGCGAGCTCATTGCGCCCGACCGTGCGCTGGGGCCGCTATTGGTGTCGCGATTAAAAGTTATGGCGCGTCTCGATATCGCGGAAAAACGCATCCCCCAGGACGGCCGTATTTCCATCAAGCTGGCTGGGCGATCGATCGATATTCGAGTATCCACCATCCCCTCCGCGCACGGGGAGCGGGTTGTGCTGCGATTGCTTGACAAGGAAAGTGGTCAGTTGCGTCTCGACCAACTGCAGATGAGCGAGCAGGTGCTGCAGGATTTCAAAAGCAGCCTGGCCAGACCCCATGGCATCATCCTGGTGACAGGACCCACCGGGTCAGGTAAGACTACGACGCTGTACGCGGGCCTGAGCCATATCAACCAGCCCGGTCGCAACATTCTCACCATTGAAGACCCCATAGAATATTTGTTGGGTGGCATAGGGCAGACCCAGGTCAATCCCAAAGTTGGTATGACCTTTGCCAAGGGACTTCGCGCAATCCTGCGGCAGGACCCCGATATCGTCATGGTCGGGGAAATTCGTGACCTGGAAACCGCCGAAATCGCGGTTCAGGCCAGTTTGACCGGTCACCTGGTGCTGTCGACATTGCATACCAATACCGCGCTGGGTGCGATTACCCGGTTACAGGACATGGGAGTGGAGCCGTTCCTGCTGTCATCCAGCCTGCTTTCAGTAATGGCCCAGCGGCTGGTCAGGACATTGTGTGAGCACTGCAAGCAACCGGATGAGCTAACGCTCGCAGAACGGGACATGCTGCACCTTTCGACCGGCGATGACGTGGTCGTTTACAAGGGCAGGGGCTGCCATCAGTGCAAGGGCACCGGATATCGCGGGCGCACCGGTATATATGAGTTGATTATGGTTGATGACAAGCTGCGGGCGATGATCCACGACGGCGAAAACGAGCAGGTCATGGAGGCGTACTGCCGGCAATCTGTCCCCGGCATTTATAGTGATGGCATCAACCGAATTCTTTCCGGCCATACCTCATTGGCGGAAGTACTGCGTGTCACCCAGGCGCGTTAGGGATGGCAGCATTCAGTTATGTCGCCCTGGACACCGAGGGCAGGAAGGTAAAGGGCCTGCTGGAGGCTGATTCCGAGCGACAGGTACGGGGCCTGTTGCGCCTGAAGGACCTCAAGCCGGTCGAGGTTCACCCGACTTCCCGTAAAACGGAATCGAAGACGCAATGGTTGACGTTTGCACGTCACTGGTCCGTTTCAGAACTTGCCCTTGTAACCCGCCAGTTGGCTACCTTGGTGCAATCCAACCTGCCCCTGGCCGAAGCCCTGCAGGCGGTGGCCGAGCAGACCAACAAACCTGCCATAAAAAGCGTGCTGATGAGCATACGTTCCCGGGTGAACGAGGGACACAGCCTTGCCCATGCCATGTCCGAGCATCCCGCGGTTTTCAATGATCTCTACATCGGTATGGTGCGCGCCGGCGAGCATGCGGGATTTCTGGGCGTGGTGTTGGACAGGCTGGCCGACTACACCGAGAAAACACAGCAATCTACCCAGCAAATCAAAACCGCGCTGATTTACCCGGTAATTTTGCTGGTTGTCAGTTTGTCGGTGATTATTGCGTTGATGATATTCGTAGTGCCGGAGCTGATACGGATTTTCGAAAATACCGATTCCGAGCTGCCGGTATTGACCGTGATGCTCATCGCCACCAGCAATTTTATTTCCAACTACGGTGTTTTCATCCTGGTGAGTATCGTCGCCTTGCTGCTGCTGTTTCGTTTCTGGTTGCGCAAACCCGCCAATCGCTGGTGGTGGCACCGTCAGCTGCTGCATGTGCCATTGCTCTCGGGTTTTATCAACAAGGTGAATACCACGCGTTTCAGCAGTACCCTGGGTACCTTGTTGCAAAGCGGAGTGCCATTGCTGGAGGCGCTGACGATCGCTCGCACAGTGCTGACCAACCTCGAGTACAGGGAGCGAGCCCAGCTCATCGTCGATGCCGTCAGGGAGGGCAAAAGTTTGCGCTATGCGCTTGAAAGCAGTGGATTTTTCCCGCCAATGCTGGTGCACATGGTGGGCAGTGGCGAGAAGTCGGGTGAGCTCGAGAACATGCTGCAGCGAGGTGCCGAAAGCCAGGAGCGCGAGCTCGATACCGCAATTGCCGGTATGATGAGCGTCATGGAACCCATTATGGTGCTCATTCTGGGCGGCTTCGTGATGACGATTGTCATGGCAATCCTGCTCCCCATATTCGGCATGAACAAGCTTTTTACCTGAGCCGTGGCGATAACTACCAGACCCCAATGCCCAGTCCAATGCACCGGTTTTACCCTGTTGGAGCTGATGCTGGTGATTTTCCTGGTGGGTATCATAGCGGCGCTGGCGATGCCCAACGTGGAGGTGCAGGACGATTTCGAGGTGCTGCAACGAAGCGCGCAGGAACTGCTGGCGGCCATGGAATTACAGGAGGAGGAATCAATCCTGACCGGCACTCAACGCGGCCTCAGACTGGAGTCCGGGAATCTCGATGCCGAGGGCGAAATTGCCTACCAATGGCTGGTCTGGTCTGCTGACAAGAGGCAGTGGACGGTGGCCGAGGATTTGATGCGCCATTATGACGGTGTGATTGCGGGCGCTGCGGAATATACCCTTACCATCGATGGTCAGCCCGTTGTGCCACAGGAGCCCGCCGCCGGATCGAAAGAGAAGGAACAACAGGTGCCACAGATCGTACTTTACGCCAGTGGTGATACCACTGATTTTGAGCTGGTCCTGCGCGGCATGGATGCCAGCAACTTCGTGACACTTAAGGGCAGCTACGAGGGACTGGAACTGGATGACGACAGGGAGGGCGAATCCCCTGATTAGGCCGCGAGGCTCTAAAGAGCAATCGGTTCGCTCCCGACGGGCGGGATTTACCCTGCTTGAGGTGTTGATTGCGCTGGCGGTGATCGGTCTGGTGCTTCCACCGCTGTTGATCAATGCGGCCGAGAGGCTAAGCGGACTCAAGGTCATGGAGGAGAAAATCGTCGCTAACCTGGTGGCACAAAATCAGCTGGCATTATATCGCCTCAATAACCAGCTTGCGGGTAAACGCCCGCCCCGACGCGAGGATGGCAGCGAATTGATGGCCGGTCGCGACTGGTACTGGGAGGCCGAGACGGAGCCAACCGAAGTGGAGGGGTACTTTAGAATCAACATTACTGTGGCTGGCAGGCGCGATATGGAAGATCCGCGGGCCCAGGTTTCGGCATACCTCGGGGTGGAGTAGATGAGGGGGCGAGACTGCGGCCAGGGCGGCTTCACCTTGATCGAATTGCTACTGGCGCTGGCGATGACCGCACTTATCGGCGCCAGTGCTTACGCCGCGATCGAGGGGGTGGGGCGGTCGCGCCAGGCCTTTGAGGAGAAGGCCGCCGAATTGGCACAGGTGCAGCGCTTTCTGACACTCTTCAGTATCGATATCCGACAGATATCCGGTGTTCAGAACAGAGCCGCCAATGGCGAGTTGGAAAATGTGCTGATGGTGAACGATGGCGCCGAAACCCTCATGGTCCTTAATCGGCGAGGCTGGCACAACCCGCTGGCGGTGCCGCGCAGCGAGATGCAAAGAGTTTTTTATCGCTACGATGGCGAGCAGGTCTACCGTGGGTATTGGGAGACTTTCGATCGGGTCAATGATGAATTGATACGGGAAAAGCCCGTACTGGCCGGGGTCAAGCGCATCGGTGTACGGGCGCTGCCGAAAATCGAGGGGGCCGATATCGACCGCCAGTGGTTGCCAGGCTGGCCTGAGGGAGAGTCCCGGGATACACTCCCGGCGGCGCTTGAGCTGACCGTCGAACTGGAATCTATGGGTGAGTTGAAACGCGTTTATGAGTTGTTACCGCAAAACTAGCCGGCCGAGGTCGACAGACCGCCAATCGGGAGCGGCGCTGATCATTGCGATCTTTGTGCTGGCTCTGGCGATGGTCATAATAACGGCTATGAGCACCCGCTTTGCGGTCGCAGCGCGCAGGACCGACAACCAGGTTCTGGCAGACCAGGCCTGGTACTACCTCACCGGGGCGGAGCAGTTGGCGATCGAGCTGTTATTGAAACAGTTGCAGGATAGGGCTGAAAAACAGATGGTGGATTTCTTTCGCCCCGAGCTGTTTGGCCAGTTTGATACCGATCATGGCTGGTTGGCTTTCAGCGTTGCCGACCTGCAGGGGCGCTTCAACATCAACAGCCTGGCGAGCACAGCGGTTGGATCGGGCACACCGGGCCGCACCGGCGTTGAACCGGAGACTGAAACTCAAGCAGAAGCGTCAGCGGAGTCCCTGCTGGCGCCCGCCACTGACCCCGCGGCCAACCCCATGAACCTCAGCCCGGTACCACGCAACCTTGCGCAGAAGCGCTTCATTCGATTGCTGCTGAGCGTGGACGAACCCCGGTTATCAGAACCGGAGGCAATTGCCATACTTGAGGCCCTGCTCGACTGGCTGGATATCGATACCATGGAAACGGGTTTTGGAGGGGCGGAGCAGATGTTTTATTCTCGCCAGACGCCGCCCTACAGGCCTGCTGATGTGCCAATGCGTGACATCTCGGAGCTGTTGCTGGTAAAAGGTATGACCGCCCAGCTCTACCAGGCATTGCGCGACAGTCTTACCGTTTGGCCACGCGAGGGTGCCCCGGTCAGTGTGGCAGGGGCCGACGTTGCCATGATTCAGGCCCTGTACGATAGGGAAAACCTGATGCCGCTTGAAGCAGAGAAGGCGCTGGCAATCGTCACCGCCATCAGGGAAGGCGAAGTGGTGACCATGGAAGATTTTTTGACCCGCCCGGAATGGGGTGTAGAGGCGCTGAAGGCCGAGGACATCACCGCCAGTAGCGAGGTGTTCATCGTCAGTTCACGGACCCAGGTGGGACGAATTACCCAGGCAATGGATAGTGTCATCAGGATCAGAAACGACAAAGCAGAAATACTGGCCAGAACTATGCGAATGTTATGAAAAATATTCTCCGCAAACCGGAAGCTCGTTTAAACAGCCGTGTGCTGGTGCAACCCTCGCACGAGGAGGGGATGTATCATTGGTGGTGCATCGTTGATGGCGGGGTTCAGGCCGAACAGACGGGCGACCTGCAGAGCCTGGCAAAGCAACAGCAGGATTTGCCCGGTAGCGAATTGCTGCTGGTGCTGCCAGCATCCAGCCACTCGCTGCGAACAGTCAGGCTGACTGAAGCAGAGCGCAAGCTGTATCGGCAGACCTTGCCCTATGACCTCGAAGACAGCCTCGTGGAGGCCACCGAAAAGTTGCATTTTGCCTACCAGCCCCTCGGACAAGAACTGATGGGCGTTGTCATCGTCAGAAAGTCTGCCGTGCAGCAATTGATGGACGAATTTCGCGGGGCCGGTGTCGGCATCGATATGCTGGTGCCCGAGGCATTGTTGCTGCCCTGGGCCAGCGACCACCAGACCTGGCTACTCAGCGGCGATCAGATTGTTGCCCGCTCAGGCGCCTGTGCCGGTTTCGTCTGTACCCCCGAAAACCTCGAACTGATTGCCTCAATGCCCGGTCAGGATGGCCTGGAGTCGGCGGAGCAACTGGATATCGTGGTTGAGCAGGGTACCGACCCCGGTAGTTTAACGGCGGCCCTGGCGTCCGCACGACCCGGCTTGCAGGTCAATGTAAAGCCCGTTGAGTCGGTGGCGGCGTGGATGGCGTCGGTGGTGCCCCCTGAGCCTGTTAACCTGTTGCAAGGTGACTTCCGGCCGGCGCTGCGCTGGCGGCATTACTGGCATTACTGGAAACCGGTGGCGATTGCTGCCCTGCTAGCGCTGCTGGTTAATTACACGGCGCTGGTTTATCACTACTCCAGCGCCCGGGAGGCTTCAAGAGTGCTGGAAGCGAAGAAATACGAGCTCGCGCGCGAGGTCATTCCCAGTGGCAAGATCAGTAGCCCGGAGCGTCAGTTGCAAGCAGCGCTCGCCCAGCTGTCCAGCGCCGGTCCCACCAGGTTCGGACCGATGATAGCCGAGGTCGGTCCTGCGCTGGGCAGCGAGGCGGGCTACACGGTCCGCAACATCAATTATGAAGGCAGTAATCGCAGTTTGCGGCTGGAGTTGCGAGGCAATGACTTCCAGCACATCGAGCAATTTCGCAGCGTCATGCAGCAGCGTGGGCTCGACGCGCAATTGCTGAATAGCAGCGCCCAGGGGCAGGGTATTCTGGCGCGCCTTGAGCTGAAGGAGGCCAGTCGATGAAGGAGTGGTTCAGCAAGCTCAGTCAACGTGAGCAGCTAATGGTGCTGGCGGCAGCGGTAGTGACCGGACTGTTGATACTGTACAGCATTACCTGGGCGCCCCTGAAACGTGCCATCGACGGTTACGAGGCGGGTAACGCCGATACCAGGGAGACCCTCGATTGGATGCGACAGGCGGTAGTCGATATCAATGGTGCCAATAGCGGGGGCGGGGCAGTTGACCAGACACTGAGTATTTCGGCCCTGGTTGACACAACGCTGCCAAACTACTCACTGGTGATGCAGCGCTACCAGCCCACCGGTGATGATTCAGCCCAGTTATGGTTGGAGGATGCGCCGGTTTCCCAGGTGATTGCCTGGTTGGCGGCGATTGAGCGGGATTACGGTATGCGCCTGATCACCGTTGCTATCACCTCCGCCGACAAACAGGGCTTTGTGAAGACCCGGGTGCGAATGGGTAAGCCCTGATAATGCGCTGGCATGGTGCGGGGCTTGCGCGTCATGGCGTCACCGAGCAAGCGTACCACCGAGCGAGCGCGCCACCGAGCGAGCGCGCCACCGAGCGATACCGGAGGTGAACGGAGGGGAGTTTCGAATGAGCGAATATCAGAAATGGGAATGCGTCATCTGTGGTTTTATTTATGATGAGGCAGAGGGGTTGCCGGAATTGGGCATCGCGCCCGGAACACGCTGGGAGGACGTGCCTGAAGATTTCGAATGCCCTGATTGTGGCATTGGGAAAATGGATTTCGATTTACTGGTGGAAGATTGAGTGGGAGCTGGCTGCCAACTCTCACCGATTGGACGCTCGGAATCCAAAGCTAGCTGTCGCTGCAGCGTTGGTATTTAGCCGCCATTGAAGTTTTCGATAAAGCGCTTGATTCTCCTTGCATTCGCTCCCAGGTCTCCCCGGCCGACACGGGATGCGGATCGCAGGTCGATCACACTGCCACTGGTGCTGGGTTCCACCCGAATGACGATATCGTCCTTGAAGCCAAACCAGAAGCTGGTGTCGACCGCTTCCAGGTAACCCGCACGCGACTCGCTGTCGATGATCTCCCAGCCCAATTCCTGCGCCACTTGCCCGGCCCTCTCGAACGCCTGTTCTACGGTCAATGCAGACTCGATGGAGTGCAGGTTTTGGTAAGACTCGCGCTGGGCCTTGCCCACAGATTCCTTCCACACCAGCGGGTTGTCATCCGGCTCGCGCTGCCTGGCTGCCGCAAGGTACTCCGGCGGGCGCACTGTGTCGGTTGAAACGTCATGGATAATGGGTGCAGATCCGCCAACACTGTAGGTGTAGGCAGCGATCGCAAGAGGTATCGCGCCCATCAGCATGCCAGCGGACAGGCCGCGGCGCTCGGCGCGATGACGAGGATGCCAGGCAAATCCTACAAACAGCGCCACCGGCACCAGGGCCGACAAAAATGCCAGCATCACCATGACAATCCCGATACTGTAGCTCCAAAAGCCATAGCGGGTTCCCAGAGCACCCAGGGGCAGCAGTACAAGGCTGGTGGCGCCGAACCAGAGGGAGAGGGTGCTGCGAATCGTGCGTTCCTGCTGTGGCCTGTGTGACATGAAGGTTTTCCTGCGGGTCCTGGGTGGCTGGCCGGCAACGAGCCAGCAATGTGCACGGGTTGCAGCGACATTGCAAGTTGCTTCCGAGGTCGGTGCTTCCGAGGTCGGGCGAACCGCTGCAAACGCATGGCACCACCGCCTGAAGCGGCTGTTCTATTGAGATCCAGCCGGAGGCTGGCCGGGTAGGTGAATGGAAATCACTCTGTTACAATTTCTGCGCGCTCTACGCGCCGGGCGCGGGCATGCCGAGCGAGAGCGAGGAAAAACATGATCGAATCGACGAAGACAATAGCGATACTTGGCGGTACCGGAGACCTCGGCACGGGTCTTGCCAGGCGCTGGGTCCAGGCCGGTTACGAGGTGGTTATCGGCTCGCGGACGCTCGCTAAAGCGCAGGCGGCGGCCAAGGATTTGCGCACCGTTATGGAAGCCCGGGGCATTTCCGGCGTTGCCGTGCAGGCGATGGAAAACCGGGCGGCGGCGAGCTACGCCGACCTGGTGGTGTTGACTGTCCCCTTCGCCCATCATGCGAGCACCCTCGGGCAGGTGAAGGAGGCATTGGCTGGCAAGATACTGATTGACGTGACGGTACCACTGGTGCCGCCGAAGGTAGGTACGGTGCAACTGCCGGAGGGCGGCAGTGCCGGTGAAATTGCCCAACGCCTGCTCGGGAACGAAGTGCGTGTGGTATCAGCCTTCCAGAATGTTGCCGCACAGCATTTGCAGGAAGGACATGAACTGGATTGCGACGTTTTGGTGACCGGAAACGACAAGGGTGCCCGGGGGGTCGTGGTTGGTTTGATCGAGGATGCCGGAATGCGGGGCTTGCATGCGGGCCCCATTGCCAATGCTGCAGCCGCAGAGGCTATGACCTCGGTTTTGATCACGATTAACCGTCGTTACAAGTGTCATGCCGGGATTCGTATCACCGGTCTCGGGGAATATCACGATTGAGTCTCCGGGGGACGGGTCGACAGCTGCAGTTATACGCGCTGGCGAACATGCCCCTGGTGCAGCCCGGCGATGATTTGCCGGCACTGTTACTCACCTGCCTGAGAGACAATAACCGACAATTGGTCGACGGCGATGTGCTGGTCATCGCGCAAAAAATCGTATCCAAGGCAGAGAATCGCTATATCGACCTGGCGACGGTAACGCCTTCTGCGCAAGCCCTGGAATTGGCTGAGGCAGTGGAGAAGGACTCGCGCCTGGTGGAGGTGATATTGCGCGAGAGCAGGGAAGTCATTCGTTACAAGCCGGGGGTGCTGATCGTCGAGCATGGGTTGGGGTACGTCCATGCCAATGCGGGTATCGATCGATCCAACATAGGCGGAAGCGAAACCATGGTGCTATTACTGCCCGAGAATCCCGATGCATCTGCAGCCCGCTTACGACGTCGTATCGCGCAAGAACTGGGCGTTGACGTGGCGATTATCATCAACGATTCAGCCGGCCGCGCCTGGCGTGAGGGGACTATAGGGTTTGCCGTGGGCTGTGCCGGCTTCGAGCCCGTACTGAACCTGGTGGGCAAAAGGGATCTGTCCGGTCGCCCCATGCAGGTTACCAAAGTCGCCATCGCTGATGAGCTGGCTGCGGCCGCGTCTTTCCTGATGGGGCAGTCAGACGAGGGTTTGCCGGTGGTGCAGGTTTGCGGGGCCAACCTGCCAGCGGGCAGCGCGGGTTGCGCCGGTCTTATCAGGTCGCGCACAAGCGACCTATTTCGTTAGGGCCGGTGGGCGCATTGGGGAGCAGGGTGCTAGCGCTGTCCGGCGGTGTCGGTGGCGCCAAGTTGGTATTGGGGCTCGCCCGCGTTCTTGGGTCACAACAGTTGGTTATCTGCGCCAATACCGCCGATGATTTCACCCATCTCGGGCTACGGGTATGCCCCGACCTGGATACCATCATGTACACGCTGGCTGGTATCAATAATCCGCAGCAGGGCTGGGGCATTGCCGGTGAAAGCTGGCAGTTCATGCAGAGCCTGCGACGCCTGGGTGGGGCGGGCTGGTTCAACCTCGGCGATCGGGACCTGGCAACCCACGTGCTGCGTACCGACAGCCTGGCCCGGGGGCTCAGCCTGACCGAGATAACGAGCAATCTTTGTCACCGCCTGGACATAGCCCAGCGCCTACTCCCCATGTCGGACGACCCGGTCGCTACCCTGCTCGACACTGACGAGGGCACCCTGTCTTTCCAGGACTACTTCGTCCGCCGCCACTGCCAACCTGCGGTGCAGGCCTACCGCTTTGCCGGGATCGAATCCGCCCGCGCCCAGCCGGAACTGCTGTCGCTGCTGGGTGGGTCCGATCTGGCCGGCGTAGTGATCTGCCCCTCCAATCCGTTTGTCAGTGTCGAGCCGATTCTCGCCCTGCCTGGGATGCGGCTTGCTCTGCAACAAAGCAAGGCTCCGGTCATCGCGGTTTCGCCGATAGTGGGTGGTAAAGCTCTCAAGGGGCCGGCCGCCAAGATGATGCGGGAATTGCGACAACCGGCCTCGGCATTGCAAATTGCGCGTTTCTACCATGGGCTCGTGGATGGTATGGTGGTTGACTCTACAGACGCCTGTGAGGCGGCAGCGATAGAGGCAATGGGAATGGCATGCCTGGTAACGCCGACGGTAATGAAAAACCTGCAGGATAAGACAAGCCTGGCGGCGCGCCTGCTGCAGTGGTTGCATCGCGATGCCAGCGGACTCCGGAGTGGCACGACCTGATGCCGGATTTCACCTCGACACACTCTGCCGGGGTTACAGCCACCCGTCTGTGGGTGCTGATTCCGGTGAAGGAACTGGTCAACGCCAAGCAACGCCTTTCGGGCGTCCTCAGCCCCGGCGAACGCCGCGCGTTGTCCCAGGCAATGGTTGAGGATATGTTGCAGGCACTGGCGTCGGTGCCAGGCATTTCAGGTGTGCTGCTGGTATCGGATGATTCCACCGCAGAGCTGTTGGCCTATCGCTACGGTGCCAGCTTGCTTACCGAGAAGGGACCCGGCCGCGGGCTTAACGCTGCCGTGACCCAGGGGGCTGCATACCTGTCTGCCCTGAATGCCAGCCACATGCTGGTATTGCATGGTGACCTGCCCCTCTTATGCGCAAAGGATATTGGCACGCTCATCGCCGATCTGTCAGCTGGCGAAGGCTCAGCAGTGCGCCTGGTGCCGGATACCTCCCGCGAGGGCAGCAACGCATTGTTATGTTCCTTGCCGCCGCCAATTGATTTTTGCTACGGCCGAAATAGCTTCGCGCGTCACCGCGAAGCCTGTGCGCGGCAGCGGGTGACATTGCATCAGTTACCGCTCGAGAGTATCGCCCTGGATATCGACGCCCCCCGCGATTTACAGGCTTTACTCGAGAAACTGGGCGAGCGTGAGTCCGCCAGCGGCAAGACTGCAGCGATACTCGAGAAATACGGTGTGGCCGAGCGCCTGCGGCAAATGCAACTGGGAGGCGGCGGCCAGGCCGCAGCGAACCAGTGCTCAAGCGAGGGAGTGGACAGTGCAGGTTAGGACTATGCCGAACTGGATGCTTGCGGGGCAACTTCCCAGCGGCGAAGAAGCCAGGGCCCTCGCACTGCAGGCCGATACCCAGGCGTTGATGGCACTCGCGGCCGAACTGCGCGATGCGGGGCACGGCAAGGTAATCACCTATTCGCGCAAGGTATTCATTCCGGTGACACAGCTGTGCAGGGATGTCTGTCACTACTGCACCTTTGCCAAGACCCCGCGCAAGGTTACGGCACCTTATCTACCGATCGAGCAAGTGCTGGATGTCGCACGTCGCGGTGAACGGGCTGGTTGTCGTGAGGCCTTGCTGACACTGGGGGAAAAGCCCGAGCTGCGCTATTCGGTGGCGCGCCGTGCCCTGGTGGAACTTGGCTGCAATACGACACTGGAATATGTTGCCCGGGTCGCCACCGCCATAATCCGCGAGACCGCGCTGTTACCTCACATCAACGCCGGGTGCATGAGCGATGCCGAGATCGACATGCTGCGACCGGTGTCGGGCTCGATGGGTATCATGCTTGAGTCTGCCAGTGAGCGTCTCTGTGGTCGCGGTATGCCCCATTTCGGTTCTCCTGACAAAAATCCCCAGTTGCGGCTCGCTACCATTGAGCGTGCCGGGGTAAAACAGGTACCGTTCACCTCGGGAATCCTCATCGGTATCGGGGAAACCCGGCTCGAGCGTATCGAGGCGTTACTGGCCCTCAGGGCGCTGCACCAGCGCTACCAGCACATCCAGGAAATCATCATCCAGAACTTCAGGGCCAAGCCCGGTACGCAGATGGCCGGTGCCCCGGAGCCGGATCTGGCCGATCTGCTGTGGACCATAGCAGTAGCCCGCCTGGTATTCGGTCCTGCGATGAGTATCCAGGCGCCACCCAATCTCAGTCCCGGTGCACTGCCCCAATTGGTGGCCGCCGGGTTAAACGACTGGGGCGGCGTGTCACCTCTGACGCCGGACCATGTCAACCCCGAGGCGCCCTGGCCACAGTTGGCCAGGCTGTCTGGCGAAAGCCTGGCAGCCGGGAAGTATCTTGAGCAGCGCCTGACCCTCTATCCCGCCTATGCCCGCAATTACTCCCGCTGGCTGGATAAGGGGCTTCACCAGCAGGTTTTGCAGCAGGTCGACGGGGCCGGCTTTGCGCGCATTGACAGTTGGCGCACGGGGCAGTCCACTAGTCTGCCGACACTGGAAACCAGGCTCCTGTCCGCCGATGGCCTGCAACCCGGTTGCGGGCTGCAGACAGTGCTGGCCGCAGCGTGCAGCGGCCAGCGGCTCGACGAGCAGACCATAGCGTCCCTGTTTGCGGCCCGTGGTGACGATTTCGCCTATATCTGCCAACAGGCAGATCAACTGCGATTGCAATGCAATGGTGATAGCGTCAGCTATGTGGTCAACCGCAATATCAATTACACCAATGTCTGCTATTTCAACTGCCGCTTTTGTGCGTTTTCCAAAGGCAAGTCCCGTGACAACCTGCGGGGGCGACCCTATGACCTCTCCCTGGATGAAATCCTGCGGCGCTGTCGCGAGGCATGGCAGCGGGGAGCGACAGAAGTTTGCCTGCAGGGCGGAATTCATCCGCACTACACCGGTTCGACCTACCTGGGGATTTGCGCGGCTATCCACCGGCAGGTGCCGGGGCTGCATATCCATGCATTTTCGCCGCTGGAAATCTGGCAGGGCGCGGCAACCCTGGGGCTTGACCTGAAAACCTATCTCGCTGAGCTACAGGCCTGTGGACTGGCGAGTTTGCCGGGTACGGCGGCGGAGATTCTCGACGACGAGGTCAGAGCGGTTTTGTGCCCCGACAAGATCGACAGCGCGCAATGGTTGGACGTTATGGAGACGGCGCACGGACTGGGTATCCCCACCACATCCACAATGATGTTCGGTCACGTCGACAGTTATCGACATTGGGCCCGGCACCTGTTGCGCCTGCGTGATCTGCAGGCGGCCAGCGGTGGCTTCACTGAATTCGTGCCCCTGCCCTTCGTCGGGGCAGAAGCGCCGATCTATCGCCAGGGCCGGGCGCGCAACGGCCCAACCCTGCGGGAGTCGATTCTGGTGCATGCGGTGGCGCGATTGGTACTTTATCCCCTTATTACCAATATCCAGACATCGTGGGTAAAAATGGGAGAGGCCGGTGCCCTGGCCTGTTTGCAGGCAGGCGCCAATGACCTGGGTGGAACCCTGATGAACGAGTCGATTACCCGGGCAGCCGGTGCAGGCCATGGCCAGGAACTCCCCCCGGCTCGCATCGAGACATTGCTGGCGGGTATCGGTCGCCACGCCTACCAGCGCACCACGCTCTATGGCGTTGCCGACGCGAAGCAGCAGTGCAAGTCATTCGCGGCGCAGCCGCTGGCGAAATTGTCCAATTCTCCACCGCTTGCGAGTTCAGCGAAGGACGGCACTGCGCAGACGCTGGTGCGCAACCGCCACTAGCCGCCATAGCTCACCGATATTTGGAATTCTCGTTGAGAGATTGTGCACTGTGCGGGATTTTACGACCAAGGGCATAGCCGCAGCTATGGCCGCGGAAGCAAAATTTCGCACAGGGTGCAAGATCCGGCGGAGGATCAGTCGGCACTACTCCGGCTAATCGCTGTTCCCGGCTCCGCCAGTTGATAAGGCTGGTAGTCCTGGCCAAGAAAGGCGCTGATAGCGGCGATGCAGTACTCGGGGTTATCGAGCAGGACCGCATGCCCGGCCATGGGCACGACATCGAGTTCGCCCCGGGCCAGGTAGCGCTCCACCATGGCGGACGCCGTTTCACGCCTTAGAATCGAAGAAATCTGTCCCCTGAGAACCAGGGTAGGGCAGGTCGTTTTTTGCAGGCACTGCCATAGTGTCTGGCTCAACGATGGATGGCTCGCGTCATGGGTCGAGCCGGCGAAGTCCTGTTGCCACAGCGCGCCGACAAAGGCGGGGTCAATTTTACCCCACCACCGATCCCCTGTCTGGCGCACACCATGATCAGCCAGGTATTGCAGAGCCCTAGCGCTGGCCAGCGGATGACGGGCGCTCAGCCAGTCATAATAGGCCTGCAGGTTGCTGAAAGCAGTCGGCTGCCTTGCGGCATCCATGCGGATGCGCCGGACGCCCCGGCGGTCGGCTTCTGGCCCGGTATCGATAATCGTCAGGCTGGATACCTGTTGCGGGTGTACGCCGGTGTAAAGCATGGCAACCCTTGCCCCCAGGGAATGCCCCACCAGGTGCAAGTTGTCCAACTTCAGTCTCCCGACGAGGGTTTCAAGGTCTTGCAACAGGGCGGCGTGGCTGTAACTGCGCTCACTGTCCCAGCTGGAGTCACCGTGGCCACGGAAGTCCAGGGCAACAACGTGATAATCGATTTGCAGGCGTTTGGCGAGCGGGTCCCAGATCCGGCTGTGGTGGCCGAAACCATGCAACAGTATGCAAGCCTGCCTCCCGGGGTTGGGCCAGATGCTGGCATGCAACTCAAGTCCGCGGTGGTTGCTGAATCGAAATGCGTCGGGGCTTGTCATCAGGGCGAATCCGGGAACGATAATCTGTGAGCGTAGTTTATCACGGGCCCGCCGACCCATCGGCGTTACAATGCCTTAGCCGCGTCGCCGACTGTTGTCCAAGCCCGCAAACGTCTGGCAAACTCCTGCCGTCTCCACCCGGCGATTGGGATACACTGGTGCCGCATTGCTATCCCCAACGCCATTTATTGTCCACCAGTGAAAAAGATGACGGAAAGCTCGATTTATGAACCCTACAGCGAATGTCAAACTGGAGCCAGGCTGGCTGGCACAGCTCGAGCCGGAGTTCCGCAAGCCCTATATGCAGGATTTGAAGCGCTTTCTGTTGGCGCGACGCCAGAACGGTAAAATTATCTACCCGCCGGGACGCCAGTATTTCAGTGCCCTCGACCATACCCCGATTGACCGCGTGAAGGTGGTCATTCTCGGGCAAGATCCCTATCACGGCCCCGGCCAGGCTCACGGCCTGTGCTTTTCGGTTCCCCCGGGCGTAAAACCGCCACCCTCGCTCATTAATATTTTCCGCGAGATCGAGGCGGATCTCGGCATTATCATGCCGCCACATGGCTGCCTGGATTACTGGGCCGACCAGGGCGTTCTGTTGCTAAACAGTGTACTCACGGTGGAGCGCGGCGATGCCGCATCCCACCAGGGCAAAGGCTGGGAGCAGTTTACCGACCGCGTCATTCATGTTGTCAATGACTGCTGCGAAAGTATCGTTTTCATGCTCTGGGGAGCTTACGCCCAGCGTAAAGGAGCTTTCATCGATCGGCAGCGGCATCTCGTTCTTGAGGCCCCACACCCATCACCGCTGTCAGCGCATCGCGGCTTCCTCGGTTGTAACCACTTTTCCAGGGCCAATGCGTGGCTGGTAGAACATGGCAAGCCTGCGATCGATTGGTCACTGCCCGCAGCGCCTTGATACTTCGCCAGTGGCGAAACGATGAGTCAATCGGGTCCTGCCCGGCGCTGGCGCGGATCAAGCGCCCGGATAGTCGAGCTTCGACGTGGAGAGGGATACTTTCTTGCCGCCCAGTTCCAGCATCGCCTGCGCGGGTTGGTCCTCGCCGAGCACCACCAGCCCCTCGATGCGGCCGCCACCGGTCGCCAGCGCATCGACGAAGGTGCCGTTTGCGCCCTCGCCGGCAAGGGCACTGCCGGCGAGGGGCACTGTGTCGGCAGTGGCGGTGAAATGCCGCATGCGACGTTTCACCGCGCCACGATAGTGTGCGCGCGCCACTACCTCCTGCCCGGTATAACAACCCTTGCGAAAACTGATGGCATCGAGCTTGTCTAGGTTGAGCATCTGCGGAATGAACACCTCACTGGTGCCGGCAACAATATTGCCGATCCCCTGGCGAATATCCAGCAGCTCCCAGGCCGCTGAATCGGCTATCGCCAGTTCCCCACTGCACGCTTGCCAGAACGACCCTGCGTCGCTGCGGGGCAGCGCGACCAGGTAACGTGGTGACAACCCCTCCAGCTGCAGGCAGTAGCCGGCATTGAAACTGGCCCGGGAGAGTGGGCCAGCGGGCAATGCCCCACCGCCATAGCGTTGGATAAAGTCACGGGCACTGGTACCCGCGAGGCCGAAGACCGCCCAACCGTCTGTTGCGTCCAGCAACTGTGCTTTGGAAAAGACAACGTACTTTGCCAGCGATTGTTGCAGCGCCGGTAATGCCGAGTAGGGCAGGAGGCAGTTGTAAAGCTGAGTTGACCCCTGGCAGAGAATAAAACTCGCGATGGCGCGGCCCTTGGGGGTGCAGTGCACGCCGCGACACGCGGAAGTGAGATTGACCCGGCCGAGATCACAGCTGAGTTGCCCCTGCAGAAATGTGGCGGCATCGCTGCCTTCAATAACCAGCATCCCGGTCTGGGGCAGCATCGTGACAAAATCTTTTTTAACCTGTTGCTCCAGTGATCCTGGACTGCCGGTAAAAGTAATCCCTTCGGGGGACAGGTGAAATGCCTGAGTTATTACCGAATTTAACCAGTCCTGCTGCATTGCCATTCCCCGTGTTAAAAGCCTATGTTATGACGTCCTGCCAGCCCTGTCAGCAAGGAGCAAAAGGCAGGGCTGTTCCAACGAATAGCGTCGACGCATTGATGCAATCCACCGTCCCACTATTTACTATGGCGGGCCAACACCGGATTAAACAGGCATTCCCATGATTTCTGATCACGATTACAAGCGCATTTACTGGCATAGCAGGCGCGGCATGCTGGAGCTGGACCTGATCCTGGTTCCGTTTGTTGAAAACCACCTGCGCAAGCTACCAGAGCCCGACCAGTTGCACTTCGTGCGCCTGCTGGAGCAGGAAGATACCGACCTTTTTCGTTGGTTCATGCGCGCGGACAAGCCTGCAGATCCCGACCTCGCCAGTATTGTCGACCGCATACTGGACCTTACCCTTGTCGGCTGAATGGTGTCCGGCACGCTCCTGCATTGGCCGCTGCGCGCTGGTGGCGAGCGTTGCAGCGGTGCTGGCAAGCCTGTATTTCGTTGCGCCTGCGAGTGCTCTGCAGTGGTTGGTGGTGCTGGTGCTGCTGGGCGCCTTTCTCTGGTCGCTGTTGCGGGATTGGCGTTGTGAGCCGCCGGGTTTTGGCTGTGACAATGGCCAGTGGTATCTGCGCCGGCAGGGAGGACGCGAGCCCGTAGACTTGCGTTACAGCCATTTTTTTGCCCGGCGGCTCGGGGTGATCGGGTTCAACGCCGCTGATGGCAGCGTGGTAAAGATTGTTATTCTACCGGACTCAATGAATGCCGGCGATTGCCACACACTGGCGGTCGCTCTGGTTTGAAATGCGAAACGTGTTACCGGAGACCGTTACAGGCAGCAAGTGATAGCGAGGGCGGAAACGGTGCGCTATGGGGGTTGGCCCACAGGTTGTAAAATGGTGTCGGCGGCCGTTGCTGCCAGGTCGGGATAGTCAAGGGTGTAGTGCAGCCCGCGGCTTTCCCTGCGCGCGATTGCTGATTCGATAATGAGCTTCGCAACAACGGACAGGTTGCGCAGCTCAAGCAGGTCGTTACTGACCTTGTAGTTGCTGTAATACTCGGTAATTTCCTGTTGCAGCAATTCGATTCGATGCAGTGCCCGTTGCAGGCGCTTGGTGGTGCGCACGATCCCGACATAGTCCCACATGAAGCGCCGCAGCTCGTCCCAATTGTGGGAGATGACGACGTCTTCATCAGAGTCGGTGACCTGGGATTCGTCCCAGGGAGGCGCCGGCTGGGGCGGTGGCACCCGGGCGGCAGCGGCGATAATATCCGCTGCTGCCGCCCGGCCCCAGACGATGCACTCCAACAGTGAGTTGCTGGCCATACGATTGGCACCGTGCAAGCCGGTAAAAGCCGTTTCACCAATGGCATACAATTGGCCGACGTCCGTTCTGCCGCGCAAATCGACCGTGACGCCACCACAGGTGTAATGCGCCGCTGGTACCACGGGGATGGGCTCGCGGCGGATATCGAGTCCATATTCCTGGCAGCGCGCGAGCACATTGGGAAAGTGGTTTTCGATAAAATCCGCCGGCCGATGGCTGATATCGAGAAATACGCAGTCGATGCCCAGGCGCTTGATCTCGTGGTCGATGGCGCGGGCAACGATGTCCCTGGGGGCCAACTCGGCGCGCTCATCGAAACGCGGCATGAAACGTGTGCCATCGGGCAAGCGCAGGTAGGCCCCCTCACCCCGCAATGCCTCGGTGAGCAGAAACGAGCGCGCCTGGGGATGGTAGAGACAGGTGGGGTGAAACTGGTTGAACTCCATGTTGGCAACGCGACAGCCGGCTCTCCAGGCCATGGCGATACCATCGCCACTGGCGACATTGGGATTGCTGGAATACAGGTAGACATTGCTGGCGCCGCCGGTGGCCAACACGGTAAAGCGAGCGCTGAAGCATTCGACACCGCCGCTATCCCGGTTCAGCACGTAGGCGCCCGTGCAGTGGCGACCGTGTTCACCATCGCCAAGGATCAAGTCAATAGCGACCCGGTTTGGCAAGAAGCTGATATTGGGGTGGTGTCGGGCCTTGGCGGTCAGCGTTTCCGATATTGCCTTGCCGGTGGCATCCGCCGCATGAATGATGCGCCTGTGACTGTGGCCGCCCTCCCGGGTGAGGTGGTATTTGGCCGGGCCGCTTTTATCCTGGGTAAAGGCTACGCCCTGACCGATCAACCAGTCGATTGCGTCGGTGCTGTTTTCAACGGTGTAGCGCACCACATCTTCGTGGCATAGGCCGGCGCCCGCGCTGAGAGTGTCCGCCACATGCTTGTCGACAGAATCTCCGGCATCAAGCACTGCCGCGATACCGCCCTGGGCGTAATAGGTGCTCGACTCGTTGACGGGCCCCTTGCATACGATTGCGACCCGTAAGCGAGCCGCGAGTTGCAGGGCAAGCGTCAGTCCGGCTGCACCGCCACCTATAATTAGGACGTCCGGTGCGTGAACTGCGCGTTTCTGTATTCCAGTTGTCAACCACTCACACTCTAAAGTGAAGGCTCTGCGGGAATGGCCCAGAAATAGCCCTGCGCCGATTGCTACTTTGTTGCATAATCCAGTGTCACTTGATGTAAGTCAAGAATCTCTGGACCTGAACAGAACTTAATACGGTAGACAGTGTCTATGGGTGCGAAACAAGGCTTCATGGAGGCGCGATTAATCAGCAGGCTGCGGCGTTCACTCAACGTTTACGGGAGCTCGGGTGGAAAAGAACACTGACAGCCAGCTGGTCAAGCGGGTACAAAAAGGCGACAAGCGCGCCTTCGACCTGCTGGTAATCAAGTACCAGCACAAAATACTCGGCCTGGTGTCTCGCTATATCAAGGACAGGAACGAAGTGGAAGACGTGGCTCAGGAAGCTTTTGTCAAAGCTTACCGCGCACTACCAAAGTTTCGCGGCGACAGCGCTTTTTATACCTGGCTCTACCGTATCGCCATCAATACCGCAAAGAACTACCTGGTGGCGCAAAATCGTAGGCCCCCCAACAGTGATATCGATGTCGCCGATGCCGATTATATAGGAGCGGGAACCGTGCTCCAGGATATCGAAACACCGGAAAACAACCTGTTTCGAGATGAACTGAAACGTGCTGTGGAGCATGCGATCAAAGGGCTTCCAGAAGATTTGAAAACCGCCGTAACTTTACGTGAATACGATGGTCTGAGTTACGAGGAAATCGCGGATATTATGGATTGCCCGGTGGGAACTGTAAGATCGCGCATATTCCGGGCTCGCGAAGCGATAGACAAGCAGATCGAGCCACTTATGGGTAACCTTCAAAACTGACTAAAACCTGCAAAGCCGGTGTAACCGATTGTGACCAGAGGTAGTGCAATGACAAAGCCAATTCGTGAATCCCTTTCAGCATTGCTCGATGATGAAGCTGGTGAATTGGATTTGCAGCGTGTCCTCAGCAGCATTGACAAGGATGAAGCCGCCCTGTCTACCTGGCAGCGCTATAATCTCATCGCGGCGAGCATGCGCAACGAACTTGATGAATTTGCCGATGTCGACCTGTCAGGTCGCATCAGGCACGCCCTCGGCGGGCAGGCGGCATCGCCAGTGGTGGCGCATCGTGATTACAAGGCCTGGCTCAGGCCTTTCGCCAGTGTGGCCGTCGCTGCCTCTGTCACCGCGGTCATTCTCACCAGTACCCAGCTGTTCAACGCGGTGAGCAACCCGGCCGTCGGGCCCTCAACTCCCGAAGCGCTGGCGGTTAGCGGTAATGTGTCGCCGGTTGTTGCTGGGGCCCAGTCGGTGGGTTTCGGCGGTAAAGCGTCATTGGTTCCGGTTCAGCCACAGGCGGTCATACCCAGCGGTCCAGCCCTTGCGGAGCACATTACGGCTGATGAAATGGCGCGCCAGAGGCTCCAGCTTTACCTGCGTAACCATGCCGAGAATGCAGCGCTCAATACCAGTAGTGGAATGCTGCCCCTGGCAAGGACAGCGATTGTCGAGGGCCAGTAGCATGCTGGGGCGAGGACGCACCGCATGGGGATTGTTTCTCATATTGGTGGCGCCGGCTCTATGGAGCGAGCAACTGCCGAGGGAATATCTGGACCAGATGTCCCACAGCTTTCGCGAGTTAGACTATCGGGGCGAATTTACCTACGAATTCGGTAGCCACATGGATACCCTCAGTATCGTGCACGCGGTGCGTGGTGGTGTGGAAAAGGAGCGCCTCGTATACCTCAACGGCAACCCTCGTGAGATCGTGCGGGACGGCCATGAGCTAAGCTGCATCCACCCCGGCGACCAGATCATGCGGCTGGGGAGCACCATCGCCAGTGGGCCTTTTGCGCGCAGCTTCCAGGGCGTGCGGGATATTTCCGAGTACTACCGCTTTTCCTTCGGCGAGCCGACCCGGGTGGCCGGGCGCTCGGCGCGCCAGATTGTCGTGAAGCCCCTGGACGAATACCGGTATGGCTTTCAACTGTATCTTGACCAACAGACCGGACTACTGCTGAAAAGCGTCACCCTGAGCCCGGCGGGCACCGTGCTGGAGCGGTTCCAGTTTACGCGGATAGACATTGGCGCCGAGATCGATGACAGCGAGTTGCAGGCTAGCGAGGTTGCCAGCAGCCACGCAATACATCATGTGCTTGCCCAATCCCATGAAGGCAGCGTGCCGCAGTCAATTGCAGTGGCTGCCTGGTTGCCGCCGGGTTTTTCCCTCAGCGCAAGCTCGGTGCAAAGTGGTTCAGAGCCGCCGGTGCACTTGAGTATGTACACCGACGGCTTTTCTACGTTGACAGTAGTGCTCGAGCCCGCTGAGCCTGGTGCCCAGTTGCTCGACGACGGGCAAGCCAGGCGCGGCGCCACAGTGGCTTATTTACGCCAGCTGGCCCTGCAGGGTAAACCCTACCTGCTGACCGTGGTGGGCGAAATTCCGCTGGAGACAGCGCAAAAAGTCGCCTATAGCGTTGCGCACTCCAAGGAGCAGGGATGAAGGAACAGGCGGTGATTGTGGCGCTGGAGGGCGACAGTGTGTGGGTGCAGACCCGCCGCCAATCCAGTTGCACTAGCTGTTCTGCGCGGCACGGCTGCGGGCAGGGGCTGATTACTCAGGTATTGCCGGGTCGCGAGCACTGTATCAGGGCGCTGGTAGACAGCCGACTGCAGTCGCAGTTGGCCCTCGGGGATACTGTGTCGATTACCGTCCCCGACGAGGTGATTTTGCGGGCGTCCATGGTGGTTTACATGGTTCCCCTGTTATTACTCATCGTGGGCGCTTTCAGCGGCACTTTCGTGGTGCCTGGCGATGGTGGAGCCATATCGGGTGGAGTCATCGGCTTGTTGCTCGGCGTTGCCTGCGTGCGTTGGCATGCGGTTGCGGTGCGAGAAGACCTGCGTTTCCAGCCACGGGTTACCGAAAAACAGCCCAGCGCTGAGTCGCGTGAGCTGGTCGATTGTAGCAGCTGAAGCGGTGCCGCAGTCTCTGTACCCTGAGCGCTTGCATTTTTTATTACAGTCCCCAGATACAGCATGACGCAACGGCTCAGGGTGCTTTTATAGTGCACGCCTGTGGTCCAGGCGTGAACACAAGGCTACCCCTTGGCCAATGGCGGCATCTGTGTAGCATGGAAGAAGTGCCAGGGCGGGGAATTCCTTGTTCAGTGGGACGAAATCAACGGGGCATTGCCATGCAGAGGCCAGAATCCGGATTAGATTTGGGAGCAACAGTGAACACAAACACGCAAAACGTACAACACTGGTTACTGTCGATTGTATTACTGATGCTGCTGTCCGGTCCGGGCTGGTCCCAGGGCTTGCCGGACTTTACCAAAATTGTCGAGCGGCAGGCACCAGCGGTGGTCAAGATCACCACCTTGACCCACGCGCGCCAGCTCGGCGGCCAGCCCGGTGACCCCTACGGTATACCCCCCGAGCAGATTCCAGAGATTTTTCGCCACTTTTTCGAATACCGGGGGCGACCGCAGGAGCGTGAGGCACAGTCGCTGGGTTCCGGGTTCATAATTTCCTCCGACGGCTATGTGCTGACTAATTTCCACGTGATAGAAGGTGCGGATGAGGTGACCGTGCGACTTAGTGACCGGCGTGAGTACGAGGCCGAGGTGGTGGGCACGGATCGGCAGTCCGACATCGCCCTGCTGAAGGTCAAAGCCAGCAACCTCCCCACTGTCAATTTCGCAAAGCCCGGCGAGCTCAAGGTCGGGGAGTGGGTTCTGGCGATCGGCTCTCCATTCGGTCTTGACTACTCTGTGTCGGCGGGCATCGTCAGTGCCATCGGGCGCAGTATTCCGAACGAGCGCAACGAGAACTATGTGCCTTTTATCCAGACCGACGTTGCCATTAATCCGGGCAACTCGGGTGGTCCGCTATTCAATCTGAAAGGTGAGGTGGTAGGGGTCAACTCCCAGATTTACACCCGTAGCGGTGGGTCCATCGGGCTTTCCTTCTCGATTCCGGTTGGTTTGGTGACTGATGTCGTCGAGCAGCTGAAGGAAGGTGGTAGCGTCGCGCGCGGACGTCTGGGTGTCGGCATACAGGATGTGGACAAGGATCTCGCTGAGTCTTTCGGGCTGCAAAAACCGTCCGGGGCACTGGTTTCCTATGTCGAGGAAGATGGGCCAGCGGACGACGGCGGAATACAGGTCGGTGACATTATCCTGGAGTTTGACGGCAAGGAGGTGCAGACCTCCGCCGAGTTGCCCCATATCGTCGGTCGCACCAAGCCGGGCAGCCGTGTGGTAGTCGTGGTATTGCGGGATGGGAAAAGGAAGGACATCAGGGTCAAGGTTGGCCAGGTCGACACTGGCGAGAGTGAAACCCTCGCCGGCAAGGCCAGCGCCCAACCGGAGAATCGGCTGGGAATCCAGGTCGCTCCGCTGGATGCAGAGCTCAAGTCACGCTGGCAAATTGACAACGGGGTAAGAATTACCCAGGTTGCTGAGGGCAGCCCGGCGGCGATGGCCAAGCTGCGTCCCGGCGATGTCATTACCCTGCTGGCGGGTAATCCGGTGAAATCGCCCAAGGACTTTGCGCGAATCGTCGCAGCACTGCCGTCCAAGAAAATGGTGCCGGCTCGCATTGTGCGCGGGGGCCAGGCGGGCTTTGTTGCCCTTCAGGTGCCTTGATCCCTGCGGGGCGCCGCACTCGCCGGCGACTGGCTGCCGAACCCCTGTGAGCCCCCGGGCAACGTGTGGCGGGCTCGCCGCCACTACCGAAGGGGTGGTGGGGGGCAGTGGCAACAGCGCTGCCCACCGCTATGTCCTGCCCGGGAGGGCGGGCGTTCCCCTGGCCAGGACGGCCTATTGTTTCGTGGCACCAACTCTAACTATCCGGTAGAATGCGCGCCTTTTAGCGGGGCCGACGCGGCAATCCCGTATTGCTGCCGGCAGGGGTGCTAGTGAGCGAACTCAGTCACATCAGAAACTTTTCGATAATTGCCCATATCGATCACGGCAAGTCGACGCTGGCCGATCGTTTTATCCAGACCTGTGGTGGCCTGACCGAGCGTGAGATGGCGGCACAGGTGCTCGACTCGATGGATATCGAGCGAGAGCGGGGCATCACCATCAAGGCGCAGAGCGTTACTCTCTACTATGCAGCTGAGGATGGCCAAACCTACCAGCTTAATTTCATTGACACCCCGGGGCATGTCGATTTCAGCTACGAGGTCAGTCGGTCACTGGCGGCTTGTGAGGGGGCTTTGCTGGTGGTTGACGCCGCGCAGGGCGTCGAGGCCCAATCGGTGGCGAACTGTTATACCGCAATCGAGCAGGGCCTCGAAGTGATTCCGGTGCTCAATAAGATGGACCTGCCCCAGGCGGAGCCGGATCGGGTCGCGCAGGAAATCGAGGAAATTATCGGCATTGAAGCGGCCGGTGCCTGTCAGGTGAGTGCAAAGTCTGGTCTCGGCATCGAGGCGGTACTTGAAACGCTGGTCAGGAATGTGCCGCCACCGCAGGGTGATCGCGAGGCACCGCTGCAGGCGCTGATTATTGATTCATGGTTCGACAACTACCTCGGTGTCGTGTCATTGGTGCGGGTCAAGAATGGTGTGCTGAGGGTCAAGGACAAGATCATCACCAAGTCCATAGGCCGCAGCCATGTGGTGGACTCGGTGGGAGTGTTCAACCCCAAGCGGGAAGAGCTCGAGTGCCTCAGGGCGGGTGAGGTGGGTTTTGTGGTAGCCGGGATCAAGGAGATTCATGGTGCCCCGGTGGGCGACACCATTACCCATTTCAAGACGGCCGACGTGGAGGCCTTGCCCGGTTTCCAGCGGGTGCGTCCGCAGGTGTACGCCGGTCTGTTTACCGTCGATTCCGATGACTACGAAGATTTCCGCGATGCGTTGGCGAAACTGACCCTCAACGACGCCTCCCTCTATTACGAGCCCGAGACCTCCGATGCGCTGGGCTTTGGATTTCGCTGTGGCTTTCTGGGTCTGCTGCACATGGAAATCATCCAGGAGCGGCTGGAGCGGGAGTACAACCTCGACCTAATCACCACCGCGCCAACCGTTATTTACCAGGTGCGGACTGAGAGCGGGGACCTGGTTGCGGTTGATAATCCCTCGAAGCTCCCGCCGGTCGGCGATATCGCCGAAATGCGGGAGCCCATAGTGGTGGCCAATATCCTGGTGCCGCAGGAGTATCTGGGCAATGTTATTACCCTTTGCGTAGAGAAGCGCGGCGTCCAGCGCGATATGCATTTCACCGGCAAGCAGGTGTCACTGAATTACGAATTGCCAATGGCGGAAGTGGTGCTGGACTTTTTTGACCGCCTGAAATCCGTCAGCCGGGGCTTTGCCTCCCTCGACTACCAGTTTGAGCGCTTTGAGCCGGCGAACCTCGTCAAGCTCGATGTATTGATCAACGGTGATCGGGTGGATGCGCTGTCGCTCATCGTGCATCGCGATCAGTCTCAGTCCAGGGCCCGCGCCCTCACCGAAAAGATGAAGGATTTGATTCCGCGCCAGATGTTCGATGTGGCGATACAGGCAGCGATCGGCGGGCACATCATTGCTCGGACCACGGTCAAGGCACTGCGTAAAAATGTTACCGCCAAGTGTTACGGCGGTGACATCACGCGCAAGAAAAAGCTTTTGGAAAAACAAAAGGCCGGCAAGAGGCGAATGAAGCAGGTCGGGCGGGTTGAAATCCCGCAGGCGGCGTTTCTTGCGGTTTTGAAAGTGGACGACTGAATCAGGATTACCCCGCATGGATATTGATTTTTCGCTGGTGCTGGTGCTGGCGACCGGCATTGCGCTGGTGTTGTGGCTGATTGACAAACTGTTGTTTGCCCCGGGGAGAAACCGGGTCGCAAAGCGTCTTCAAGCCCGCTATCCGCAGTGGAGACAGCAGGCAAGTGACGATCAGCAACAATACGAGCAGGCGCTGCAGAGCGAGGCGCGCCAGCCAGTGGTGTTCGAATATGCATCGTCATTCCTGCCGGTGCTGGCTATCGTGCTGGTGTTGCGTTCCTTTATAGTCGAGCCCTTCCAGATTCCTTCGGCTTCGATGGTTCCCACACTTGAGGTGGGTGATTTTATCCTCGTCAACAAGTTTGCCTATGGATTGCGGCTACCTGTTGTCGGCACCAAGGTGCTGGAGGTGGGCGAGCCCCAGCGCGGTGATGTGATGGTGTTTTTCCCTCCGGATGACAAGCGCTACTTCATCAAGCGGGTCATCGGCTTGCCGGGGGATCGCGTCGAGATCCGCAACAAGCGGCTGACGATTAACGGCGAGCCTGCGGATCAGACCTTGCTGGCCGAGTTGCCGGCGGGGACGCCGAGCTATCAGTTGCACAGGGAAAAAATTGGCGAGGTCGAGCATTCGATCAGGACCGAGATCTACAAACCAAGGGGAAGCACTCCAATAGGATACGACCCCGACAATCTGTCGGTGACGGTGAAGCCCGGACACTATTTCATGATGGGTGACAATCGCGATAACAGTAGCGACAGCCGATTCTGGGGACAGGTCCCGGAGCACAACGTGGTGGGCAAGGCCTTCGCCATCTGGATGCACTGGGACTCGTTTTTCAGTATCCCCAGCTTTAACCGGGTTGGCACCATTGAATAATCGTCTAGTCTGGTAGTAGTGACAGCTAGTGGCAGCTGGACGTTAAAGAGGAATATCATGATGCACCGTAATAGACAGGCCGGCCTGACTGCTTTCTCGTTGTTGTTGGTAGCGCTGGTCATGGGATTTTTCCTGATTTGTGTAGTGAAAATCGGCCCGGTATACCTTGAGAGCATGACGGTAAAGAGTATTGTGGAGCAGGCTGCGGAAGAGGCCCGCAATGAGGAACTGGGAAAAGCTGAGATACACGATCGCATTGCCAAGAAGATTCTCATCAACACCGTCACCGGTATGAGCATGGAGGATGTCGAAGTACGCGGAATCGGCGAGGATATGGAGATCGACGCCAACTACGAAGTGCGGAAACCGCTGTTATTCAATATCGACGTTGTGGTTAAATTCGACAATATGATTGTGAAGATTAAACCATCCTGATGTTTCTATGGTCGACATCGACTTGAAATCCCTGGCGCTGCAGCTTGGTCATGTATTTGATGATCACGGCTTGCTGAAGCTGGCGCTAACCCATCGTTCCCATGGGGTCAGCAACAACGAGAGGCTGGAGTTTTTGGGCGATGCAATTCTCAATTTCGTCATTGCCGAAGATTTGTATCGGCGCTTTCCCGATGCCAAGGAGGGTCAACTGAGCAGGCTGCGGGCGAGTCTTGTTAAGGGCGAGACCCTCGCCGAGGTCGCCGTAGCGCTGCAAATCGGCGGTTCCCTGCGACTTGGGCAGGGGGAGTCGAAAAGCGGCGGACACAGTCGTGAATCCATCCTGGCAGACGCCCTCGAGGCCATCATCGGCGCTGTTTACCTAGACCGGGGGCTCGAGCCCGCCCGGGAATGCATCCTCAGCTGGTATGACCAGCGCCTCGGCGGGCTGAGCCTTAAAAACACGGCCAAGGACCCCAAGACACGCCTGCAGGAACTGTTGCAGTCACAACAGGAGGCCCTGCCCGAGTACCAGTTGGAGAAGGTCGAGGGCCAGGCTCACGATCAGCGCTTTACCGTTTCGTGTCGCAGCAAGTTACTGGGCCAGCCCTGTTTGGGGACCGGACGCAGCCGGCGGTACGCCGAGCAGCAGGCGGCGCATCGGGCACTGGAACTGCTGCAGGAGAGGCAAATCAGTGGTTGAGGGCGATACCGCTTCACAGAACGAAAAGCGCTGCGGGTATGTCGCCTTGACAGGGCGCCCCAATGTGGGCAAGTCGACGCTGCTCAACCATATCCTGGGGCAGAAGATAAGCATAACCTCGCGTAAACCCCAGACGACTCGACATCGCATTCACGGTATCAAGACAGCGTCCGGAGTGCAGGCGATTTATGTCGACACGCCGGGTATCCACACGGATCAACCCAAGGCAATTAACCGCCAGATGAACCGCACCGCAGCCGCGGTACTGAGTGATGTTGATGTCATCGTGTTGCTGGTAGACCGCCTGCGTTGGACAGCAGAGGATGAGGCGGTGCTGAGCCAGCTCAAGGATGCGCGGGTGCCGGTAATCCTAGCGATCAACAAGGTCGACCAGGTTGATGACAAACAGGCGCTGTTGCCGTTTATCGATGACGTTGCAGGCCGTTATCCGTTTCAGCATATCGTGCCAGTGAGCGCGCTGAAAGGCACCAACTTGGACACCCTCGAGGGTTTGATTACCGAAATGCTTCCAGTGGGGGACTATTTTTTTCCCAGCGACCAGGTTACGGATCGCAACCTGAGATTTATTGCGGCTGAACTGATTCGAGAGAAAATCATGCGCCAGCTCGGGCAGGAGCTTCCCTACGCGGTAGCGGTGGAGATCGAGCAGTTTTCCGAGCAGGGCGGTGTTTTTCATGTTGATGCCGCGGTTCTGGTGGAACGGGCGGGGCAGAAGGCCATCGTTATTGGCAAGGGCGGCGAGCGCCTCAAGAAGATAGGCACCGAGGCGCGGCTGGATATGGAGCTTAGCTTTGACGCCCGGGTGATGCTGAACCTCTGGGTGAAGGTGCGCAGCGGATGGTCGGATGACGATCGGGCGCTGCAGAGCCTGGGCTATCGGGAGTAATGACACCCGGAACCGTAAAATCGAACACATCTGTGCAGTCTGTTGCGCTGGCATCGTAGGCGTTGCCCGATAAGCACCGCACTGACATGACGTTCCCCAATATCCGCGGCCTCTTGCCGCCGCCAACCCCATGAATCTGGTAAAAGTCTACGTCCTTCACACACGACCCTGGCGCGACAGCAGCCTGTTGGCTGACCTGCTGTCTCAGCAACATGGTCGGGTGCGGGCAATTGCCCGGGGGCAGCGTCGCCAATCCTCGCGCCAGCGGGGAAACATCTGCCAGCCCTTTCGACCCTTGCTCGCCGGCTTTAGCGGCCGCGGCGAACTCAAGACCCTGTCGCGGTTGGAGGCGGACGGGCCGATGTCCAGCTTGCCTGGGGAGCGCTTGTACGCGGGTTTTTATGCCAATGAGCTGCTCTTGCGATCCATGCCAGAGGCCGACCCCCATCCGCGTTTGTTTAATAGCTACCAGCAGTTGGTGTTGGCGCTGGCGACGCCCGCCACCGATGTTGAACCTTTGCTGCGGGGATTCGAGCGGGTATTGCTGGAGGAGATGGGATATGGCATCGACTTCCAGCATGAAGCCGACACCGGCGAGTTGCTACGACCCGGGCTGGAATACCAATTTGTGGTTGGTGCCGGTTTCGTGCCGGTGGAAAGTCGTAATTCCCAGATGGGCCCTTCCTATCCGGGCGCAGAGTTACTGAGAGTGGAAAAGGGCCAGTTCGAGGCGGCGAGCACCCGAGCAGTAGCCAAGCAGCTGATGCGGGTGGCACTGGTCCCACTGCTGGGGGACAGGCCTTTGAACAGTCGGATGCTTTATCAACCCACAGCCGGGCCGAAGCCGGCGGCAGCCGTTAGCGGCAATAACCCAACGGACGGCTAGCGCTATGCTGTGGAGCGGTGGATGTCCGCTGAACGCTTTTATTTCCCGGTTGTCTTTCATTAGACCAAAGGATTATTACCGGTGGCACCTTTTCCGCGGGTATCATGCCCGCTTTTGACCAAGGTCGTCAGGGCCGAAACGCAAGCGCTGTTTTCACCGCATAGCTCAAGGTCAGGTAACGATGGAATTTCCAACAGTCGAAGACTTCATTGGCAACACCCCCCTGGTGCGCCTGCAGCGACTGCCGGGGAATACCAGTAACACCATACTGGTAAAGCTGGAGGGTAATAATCCGGCGGGGTCGGTAAAGGACCGACCCGCACTAAGCCTGATTCGACGGGCGGAGGAGCGCGGCCAGATCAGTCCGGGTGATACGTTGATAGAGGCGACGAGCGGCAATACGGGTATCGCGCTGGCAATGGCTGCTGCGATAAGGGGCTACCGCATGGTACTGATCATGCCTGCGCACATGAGCACCGAGCGCAAGCTGGCCATGCAGGCTTTTGGTGCAGAATTGGTCGAGGTGAGTCAGCAGCAGGGCATGGAGGGCGCCCGTGATCTGGCTCTCAAAATGCAGGGTGAAGGGCGTGGCCTGGTGCTGGATCAGTTTGCCAATCCCGATAACCCGGAAGCCCACTACCAAACTACAGGACCGGAAATCTGGCGCCAAACCCAGGGCAGGGTCAGCCACTTCGTCAGTGCGATGGGAACCACCGGAACCATCATGGGCTGCTCCCGCTTTTTTAAAGAGCAGAACCCGCAGCTGCAAATCATTGGGCTGGAGCCTGAAGAAGGAGCCTCGATTCCCGGTATTCGGCGCTGGCCTGCGTCTCACATGCCCGCCATCTACGAGCCCGCCAGGGTCGACCGGGTGTTACAGATCAGCCAGCAGGAGTCAGAGCGTACCATGCGGGAATTGGCATCGCAGGAAGGTATACTCTGCGGAGTTTCTGCAGGGGGAGCTGTGGCCGGGGCGCTGCGTCTCAGTCAGGAGTTGGAAAATGCAATGATCGTCACCATAATTTGTGATCGCGGTGATCGGTACCTGAGCACGGGGGTGTTTGGGGCTGGACGTAGTGGGCTCCCCGGGTCAGAGTAGCTTTGAAACCCCCCGCAGTAGGTGATTAGAGCAGTATGGTGCAGGTCAGACAACCACCCGAGATCGCAGCGGACGGTACGTTCGATGTCCCGCGCTGGCTGGCGACCCTCGGTCTTGACGAGCCGGGTAGGGAGCTGCTTGCGAGCGCCTGCCGGCTGGCACTGGCGGTGGCACCGGAGGGGGAGAGCTATGGCGACCGCGGGCAATATGTGAGCGCTCTGGAAACCGGCCTCGAGATGGTCCACATCCTCAGTGAATTGCAGGTTGACCCTTCAGCCCTGGTGGCCGGTTTGCTCTATCGCTTCGTGCGTGAGGATAAGGTACAGCTGGAGCAACTCGACGCGACCTTCGGCGCTGAGGTGAGGGGGCTGGTCGAAGGGGTGCTGCGAATGGCAGCCGTGAGTCGCACCATCAAACCCGATGACGCCCCGGTATTGGGCCAGAGCCAGACCCAGGCTGACAATGTGCGGCGCATGCTGGTGGGCTTGATCGACGATGTGCGGATCGCCCTGATTAAGCTCGCCGAGCGCACCTGCGCTATCCGTGCTGTCAAGAGCCAGCCCTACAAACAGCAGCGGGTCGCACGCGAGGTCTTCAATATCTACGCACCCCTGGCCCAGCGGCTGGGTATCGGGCACCTGAAGTGGGAGCTGGAAGACCTGGCATTTCGCTACCTGCAGCCTGAGGACTATACCCAGATCGCCAGGCTTCTGGACGAGCGACGCCTGGATCGCCAGGTCTATATCCAGCAGGTGATTAAGCTGCTGGACGAATCCCTGCAGCGGGAGGGGCTGAACGGCTCGGTGCAGGGGCGCGCCAAGCATATCTACAGTATCTGGCGCAAAATGCGGCGCAAGGGAATCGGTTTTTCCAAGGTCTATGATGTGCGCGCTGTCCGCGTCCTGGTGCATCGAGTGCAGGACTGTTATGCCGTCCTCGGCGTGGTCCATTCACTCTGGCGCAATATCGCCGGCGAATTCGACGACTATATCGCCAACCCCAAGGTCAATGGCTACCAATCTCTGCATACGGCGGTCTATGGACCTGGCGGCAAGGTGCTGGAAGTGCAGATTCGCACCGAGGAAATGCACCGTGCAGCCGAGTTTGGTATTTGTGCCCACTGGCAATACAAAACCGGGGGCAGCACCGACCCCAATAGTGACAGCTACGAGCGCAAACTGGCCTGGCTGCGCCAGGTACTGGAATGGCATGACGAAGTTGGAGAGCAGGGCGGCGCGGGCGCCGGTATCATCGGCGACCTGTCCCACGAACGCATATATGTATTCACGCCCCAGGGCCATGTCGTTGACCTGCCGGAAGGGGCTACGCCGGTGGATTTTGCCTATCACATTCACACCGAAGTGGGGCACCGCTGTCGCGGCGCCAAGGTCAACGGCCGCATTGTGCCGCTTACCTGCCGCCTGAAAACCGGCGAGCAGATTGAGATCCTGACCAGCAAAAGCGGGACACCGAGCCGCGACTGGTTGCGCGCCGATCTGGGTTACGTGCGCTCATCACGCACCCGTGCCAGCATTCAGCAGTGGTTCAGGGCGCAGGCGCGAGACCAGAACCTGGCCCTGGGCCGTAAATTGCTGGAGAGGGAATTCACCCGCCTGGCGCTTACGGCCGTGGACTACAAGGCCCTGGCAAACCACTTCAGGTATTCCAGCGTCGAGGATATGTATGTGGCGACCGGTGCCGGCGACCTCAGCCCCAGCCAGGTCATCAGTGCTGCGCAGTTTCTTGCCGAGGGACCCGCTGCTGAGCAGATGGGCTTCGACTGGTCGGCGCAGCCCAGTTCACCGAGTGTGGACTCCGGGATCGAGGTGCGCGGTGTCGGTAGGCTGCTGACGACCCTCGCCGGTTGCTGTAGTCCGGTGCCGGGAGACCCCATTTCGGGCTATATCACCCTGGGGCGCGGGGTTACGATACATCGAAGCGACTGTAACAAACTGCTGCAACTGCTCCGCAACGAACCCCAGCGCCTGATAGAAGTCGACTGGGGTGGAAGTTCGAGTTCAACGTATCCGGCGACGATCCGCATCGTAGCCTTCGACCGCCCGGGGCTGTTGCGAGATATCAGTGCATTGCTGGCCAGCGAACATATCAATGTCGTCGCAACCAGTACCAATACCAACAAGCAGGACAATATGGCCACGATGGTGATCACCATGGAGGTAGAGGGACTCGATGCCCTGGCTCGACTGCTGGGCCGTATCAGTCAGCTTCCCAATATCGTCGACGTCGCGCGTCTCAAGGAAAACTGAACATGTCCACGCCTGGATCGGCCATAACCGACCTGCTCTACCTGATGGCTCGCCTGCGCGATCCTGACAGCGGCTGCCCCTGGGACCTGCAGCAGGACTACCGGAGCATCGTGCCGCATACGCTGGAGGAATGTTTCGAGCTGGCCGACACGATTGAGCGAGGCGACTTTGATCACCTGCTCGAGGAACTCGGGGACGTGCTGTTTCAGGTGGTCTTTTACAGTCAATTGGCAAAGGAAGAGGGGAGATTCGAGTTTGCGGATGTCGTTGCACTGCTGCTCGACAAATTGGTGCGTCGTCACCCCCACGTTTTTCCCGACGGTGACTTGCGCGGGGAGTTTGCCGGCGCGCGTCCCGACGCACCGGCTGTCAATGCCCGCTGGGAGAATATCAAGCAGCAAGAGCGCGCTGCCAAGTCGCGCCACGGGTTGATGGCAGATATACCCCTGGCTTTGCCGGCCCTGACCCGGGCGGCAAAATTGCAGAAACGGGCATCCGGGGTCGGTTTTGACTGGCCTGATAGCGGCGGTGCGCTGGCAAAACTGCGCGAGGAGGCCGACGAATTGCAGCGGGAAATCGACAGCGCCCAGCAGGATGGTATCAAGGACGAGTTAGGCGACCTGCTTTTTACCGTGGTAAACCTTGCGCGCCACCTCAAGGTAGATCCGGAGTCCGCCCTGCGAGCGGCCAATAGCAAGTTCGAGCAGCGTTTCACCTGCATGCAACAGCAACTGGCCGACGAGTCGACCGACTGTGCCGATATCGACGCCCAGCGATGGCAGGCATTGTGGCAGGAGGCCAAGCAGGTAGAACGCTGAACGCATCTGTGGCGCGGAAGGTTCCATTGGCACAACTTGTTCTTACCATTGCTTAGGCGGCAGGTAAGGCAGACAGTTAGCCGCCAGGTTAAAGCGCTTCGGCGCCCGGTATGGTTCTCTCTGGCGACAATCATGCGCTGCGTTCCCGGGCGATAATGCTCCACAAGGCGCCACAACTCCGGGCAGGAATTCCAGATAGCGGGGAGATCGGTCGCTTTACCTTCAAACCGGTAAACAAACCGGTTTGTGTGCGGGGCTGTGCAGGGGTACTTGAGCTCAGGCTACTTGTGCATTGTCAAGCAGCCGTGTATCGTTGGCGCGGTTGGGTCCGGGTAGTTCGTATGCACTCGCCCGCCTTGAATCATACACTCTAACAGGGGAGAACGAATCGACGATGCGCATCATACTATTGGGCCCACCGGGAGCTGGCAAGGGTACTCAGGCTCGCAACCTGACTGAAAAATATGGCATACCGCAGATTTCCACCGGGGACATGCTGCGTGGAGCGGTCAAGGCCGGAACTTCGATGGGAAATGAAGTCAAGGCAGTTATGGAGGCTGGTGGGCTGGTTTCTGACGATACTATTGTGGCGCTGGTTAAGGAACGGATTAACGAGCCCGACTGTGCCAATGGCTTCCTGTTCGATGGTTTTCCCCGCACGATCCCGCAGGCACAGGCGTTGCTCGATGCCGGGGTCAAGATAGACTACGTAGTTGAGATCGACGTCGACGATAACGATATCGTGGCGCGAATGAGCGGGCGGCGGGTACACCTGGCGTCCGGGCGAACCTATCACGTGGAATACAATCCACCCCGTCAAGAGGGTGTCGACGACGATACAGGTGAGCCGCTGGTACTGCGCAAGGACGATCAGGAAGAGACCGTGAGACACCGCCTCGCGGTCTATCACCAGCAAACCGAGCCGCTGGTCGCGTTCTACCGCGGACTCGAGGGTGACCAGGCACCGCAGCACGTCAAAGTCGATGGTAGTGGATCGGTCGATGCAGTGCGCGACCAGGTTTTCGATGCGTTGGGTTAGCGGTTTTCTCCGATAACTTGAATCCCGGCAAGGCACCTCGGACACCGGGACGGGTGCTGCGAAGACGACAACGATAGGAGTGGATGTCGGAGTTAATGGATGGCGGCCATTGCCTGTCGCATGGCCGGGGTTACTCCGCTGAGCTGACAAAGCGGTAAGTGCGCGGCATGATTGGTCCCGGGGAGACCCTGGCTCACCGTGCCAACGCTTTGCAATACTTACTACCTGTCGCTGCAGCCTGCCATCCCCTCTGGCTTTCACGCCGGGTCGTTTATGTTGTGCGCCATTGTTCTCTCGCGGCTATAGAGTTAGTTCCCGGCGAGATCTTCCGGGCTATTGATATTGCGGAAGCCGTCTCCGGACGCGGTGAAATCCACCTCGACCACTTGAAATGTCGCCAGCCAGCGGCTTACAGCACGCTGGCCGGAATCCAGCGCGGCTTGCGCGTCAAGAGCTGCTTCTCGTCGCAACAGGCTGCTGAGGTATTGTGGGCCGTAATTATCCCTCGGTATCGCAACATCCGCTTTGTTGTCAAGCAGGGCTTGCACAAGCCTGGCAGCAAGGTCCCGTGGCAGCTTTGGTGTATCGCAGGGGCTCAGTAGAACGGCATCACCCCGGCACAGGCGCGCAGCGGCGGCGGCTCCTGCCATCGGCCCGGGAAAGTTGCTGCTGGTATCGGTCACTACCGGGAACCCAAGCTGCTGGTAACGCGCCACATTACGATTGCAACTGATGACGATTTCATCGACCTGGGGCTGCAGCCGCTCCACCACCCGTTTGATCAGCGGCACGCCGTGGTAGTGAAGCCAACCTTTGTCACATCCCGCAAGGCGAGTACCTCTTCCACCAGCTAGAATGATAGCGGAGATCTCCATCTTATCGCGGCACTTCAAAGCGTGTGACTCCTGCATCGCGCCAGATTACCAGGCCATTGTCGTTGCAGCGAGGATGAAAATCAGATTGAATGCGTCGCCTGGTCCGGTTGCCGTAACGCTGCGCAATACCGCGGCTCGGACCCGACACCATTTGTCAGCGATATCCCGGAATTCAAGTCATGGGTATCGGCAGCAAAGGATAAATCATTTTTGTCCATCGCGTGACCGGCACAATCGAAGGTTCTCGAGCCTTTGATTTTGGCAGAGAGGGAAAATCACGATTTACGCTGTTTGCGTTTGGGAAAGGGCAGGACGCCCCGCTATCGACAACCCGTTAGGGAGCGAAACATGACTCGTATACTGGCGCTGGACACGTCCGGGGCCGCTTGCTCGGTCGCCCTGCTCCAGGGCGACGAGATCGACCAGCGCTTTGAATTGGCGCCCCGGGATCACACACGCCTGATCATGCCGATGGTGGATGATCTACTCGGTCGCCATTCCCTGCGACTTTCGCAACTCGACGCGATTGCCTACGGTCGCGGTCCCGGCTCTTTTACCGGCTTGCGGATTTGTGCCGCAGTGGTCCAGGGTTTGTCCTACGGTGCCTGCCTGCCGGTGCTGGGGGTCTCGTCACTGGCGGCGGTGGCACAGGGTAGCTTCGAGGGGCTGGCGGCGGCGGAGGGCGAGTTAGCCCTGGTTTGTATGGACGCTCGCATGGGCGAACTTTACTTCGCCCGCTACAGTCGCAGTGGCGAGGGTGTTGCGCTGCAGGGTGCAGAGCAATTGCTAAGGCCGGAGGAGCTTGTATTGGCCCCCTTGTTTGTGCGCGGCAGCACTCCAATCCTGTTGGGCTCGGGCTGGCAATTCCGGGATTTAATGCCGGACTTCGGGCTGACACCGGGCCTGTCTGCGCCGGTATTGGACGCCTTGCCCCGGGCGCGCCACATTGCCCAGCTGGGTAAGCTGAAGTGGCAGTGCGGTGAAACCATCACCGCCGAACAGGTAGAGCCGGTCTACTTACGTGGGCAGGTGGCGTGGAAGAAAGTTAATCAGGGCTCAACAGGCGGAGATTGAAAGCGTGGATCTATGGCAAGTCATCATACTGGCGATTATTCAGGGCCTGACAGAGTTTCTACCAATATCCAGCTCCGCCCACTTGTTGCTGCCCAAGGAAGTACTGGGCTGGCCTGACCAGGGCCTGGCGTTTGATGTGGCGGTGCATGTGGGTTCGCTGCTTGCGGTCGTATTCTATTTTCGCACGCAACTGGTCGCCATGACCCAGGCCTGGTTGAGCCAGCTGCTAGGTGGTCGGGCCACAGCCGACAGCCGCCTGGCCTGGGCGGTAATCGTCGGCACCTTGCCGGCCGGGTTGTGCGGCATTCTTTTCGATGACTTTATTGAGGCCAATTTTCGTACCGTCGGGGTGATCGCCACGACTACCATCGTCTTCGCACTGTTGTTGGCCTGGGCGGATCGCAGGGCCGGCAGTGTCGACAAGAGCATCAATCTGCGTATGGCCCTCACCGTCGGCGCGGCCCAGGCGCTTGCGCTCATCCCGGGGACATCGCGCTCGGGGATCACCATGACCGCCGGGTTGATGTTGGGATTGAGCCGCGAGCAGGCCAGCCGCTTTTCGTTTCTGTTGGCGATACCGCTGATTCTTGCTGCAGGTTTACTGAAGAGTATTGAGCTCATGCAATCCGGCACCGATGTGCCGTGGAGTTATATTGCCCTGGGCACGCTGCTCTCGGGGGTGACGGCCTACCTGTGTATCGCCGTATTCATGCGTCTGGTTGAAACCGTCGGTTTCATGCCGTTCGTCATCTATCGGCTCGCGCTCGGTGGTGTGCTGCTCTGGGTCATGTGGGGCTGATCAGTACCCCGCCTGTAACCGGCCAGTCAGCGGCTTAAGGCAGAATGCCGTTCACTGGCCGCGAGGCTCTTGGCACCTTTCTGGAAGGCGGCCGCCATCTCGGCGGCATTGGCGAACCGCTCAGTCGGGGCTTTTTTCAGTGCGGTATTGATGATCCGGCTGGCGGACCGTGGCAGGCCTTTCCTGAATTTGCCGATGCTGCGGTGGGGCTTGTTGGTAATTTGCCAGGCCAGTTGCGCCAGTGACTCGGCTTCGAAGGGCAGGTTGCCTGACAGCAGCTGGTAGAAGCTTACACCGAGACTGTATAAATCACTTGCCGGCCCAACTTTTTTGCCTGAAATCTGCTCCGGCGACATATAGTAAGGGCTGCCTAGAATCGCGCCGGTCTTGGTGCGCGAATAGTCCGCCAGGCGGGCTATGCCGAAGTCCGTTACCTTGATCGTCCCCTGCTCGGGATCATAGAGGATATTGCCCGGTTTTATATCGCGGTGAACCACACCCTGCGCGTGGGCATAGGACAGCCCATCGCACACCTGCTCCATGAGCGCATAGAGAGTCGGCAATTCCAGGAGATGGTCTTCGTCGGTCCAGTCGGCGAGGGCGCCCCCGGAAACGTAATCCATCGCAATATAGGCGAGGTCGCCCTCTTCACCGACATCGTAGACCGATACGATATTGGGATGTTGCAGCTTGCCGGCGGTCTCCGCTTCCAGCAGGAAGCGCTCGCGCAATTCCTCCCGGTTGTCACCCAGTTCGTGGAGTTGCAGGGTCTTGATCGCCACCTGGCGGCGGATAGTGGGGTCGCTGGCGAGATAGACAGCTCCCATTGCGCCCTTGCCCAGTAACCGGATCAGTTCATAGCGGCCTAGTTGTGGCAGTTCCACCGGCATATCCGACAGGATCAGGGTCGAATTCAGGCTTGGGTGCTGGCCGGTAATACTGGAGATGTCGTCCAGGGCATCGCCTGCCTCGGGGTGGCTGGGGAAGTAGCTGTTCACCTTGGAATAAACATCACGAGCCGCCTGATAATCGCGCTTGCGTTCGAATACCTTGCCGGTCTCCATCAACAGGTCGGCGGTATCCCCGGACATGGCGGTAAGCAACAATTGCTCGGCGGCTGGCTTGGGTTTACCCTGCTCGAGGTAAAGCTGTGCCAGTTCCATCCTTACCTCGTCGGCCTCAGCCCGGGTTCTGATCAGCCAGTTATGGTAGATGCTCTGGGCCAGCAGGACGACGCAGATGCAAAGGCTGTAGGCAATGGCATCACCGGTTTCGATCCAGATGCCCCGCTGTACCAGCGCCGCGGCGGACAACACTGCAAGTAGCCCGATCAGGGTGGCCGTCGCCAGCCAAATGGCACCGCTGGTGAAGCGTCGAAAAGCGAACATTCCGAAGACCCAGATCAGCAGCATTACGGGGGCCAGAACCAGCATCTGCCACCAGGGGGTAATACTGTACTGATTGGTCAGCAGCGCGTTGATGGAAGTGATTGAAGCGGCCAGCTGTGGATCGCCGGGTCTTGTCAGCAAAACTATTTTCCCGCCGATACTGTCAGCGTCGAATAGCTCCGGGCGCACCATCCTGGCCTGAAGCGCGGCGACGACACTGTCCTGCGGCCAGGGCATGATGCTGCCATACATTGACACTGGCAGTGACAGTGAACCCGCCCGCAGGGTGTCCGGTATCTGCCAGCGCAGAGAGTTGGCCTGGTATGCTTTGGCCAGCACTGTCAGCTCGAACCCGGCGACGACGCGTCCTTTTTCGTAGTTGAACAGATAGCGTTGCTGCGGGTTCGGCAGTTGCCTCTCAAAGCGATACTGGAGCAGGCGGTCATGCAGGCTGAACAGGATTGGCCAATTAAACTCACGGTCAATCAACACCGCGGGTGCTTCGAGGCGAGGCGGCTGATGGTGCCAGTTGACGTCGAGTTGCTGCACTTGCCGTTGCAACTCCTGGTAGGGCTGGGTGAGCCGCTGCAGGGTGCGGTCGCCGCTCGGGTCGATGCTCAGTAATTGCAGAATGCTTTGCTGCGGCCAGATGAGGGGGTCGAGGTTGGAGACCATGCCGATGGCAGCGGGTTGGTATTTGCCGAGCGCAGTGAACAGTTGGTTCAGTGCCTGGGTGGTGGCCAGGCTGGCCCCGCTGGTTTCGCTGACCTCGGGGGGGAGTTCCACCACTGCCAGTTGTTCGGCTGCCTGGACCTGTTGTGGGGGAAACAGCCCGCTCCAGAGCCGATAATTCAGTTTGTCCAGTGCCGCTCCGAGGCCAAAGAGGTAGCCTGGAAGCAGGAAAGCGAGCGCCAGCAACAGGCTGCCAAGTGCGAAGAGTCGAGTGGTGTAATCCTTGTCTGGCCGCAAGGGGTTGTTCCCGTCTGATAGTTTAGGAATTGCAGTAATGATAGGATATCACAGCCCGTAAAACGGATGGACGCGTTAAATAGATGAGTACAAAGCACCGATTCAACCAGCAGCTGCTGTCCTTTTTGCAGTCGTCGCCAACACCTTTTCATGCTGTGAGCCAGATGGCCCTGCAGCTTGAGGCTGCCGACTTCGATTTTCTCGACGAAGGCAAGCACTGGGAATTGCAACCCGGCGGGAAATACTACACCACCCGCAACGGGTCATCGCTGGTCGCCTTTATTATCGGTGAAGATGGCTTTGCCAACGGCTTGCGTATGGTGGGAGCCCACACCGACAGCCCCTGCTTAAAGGTCAAGCCGAATCCGGAAATCGCTGTAGCTGGTGCGTTGCAGCTGGGGCTCGAGGTATACGGCGGAGTATTACTGAACCCCTGGTTCGACCGCGATCTTTCTATTGCTGGCAGGGTGCTCTATGAAACCTCCCAGGGAGAAATCGCCAGCGTCCTGCTCGACTTCGCAAGGCCGCTACTGACCATCCCCAGCCTGGCCATCCATCTGGACAAGGAGGCCAATAGCAACCGCTCGGTGAACAGGCAGCTGCACCTTCCTGCACTGGTGGGTGTGGGCGACGAAAACAGTGGTTTCACCTTCCGTGAATTATTGCGGCGGGAGATCACCCAGCAGATGCCTCGCCTTCCGTTACGCCAGGTGCTCGACTATGAAATGAGCCTATACGATACGCAGCCACCGGCGCTCACGGGTCTCGACCAAGAGTTCATCGCCAGCGCGAGGCTCGATAATCTGTTGAGTTGCTACGTCGGTTTGCAGGCGCTGCTGGCCGCGGATACCCGAACAACCGCACTGCTGGTTTGTAACGACCATGAGGAAGTCGGCAGTGTGTCCATGGCAGGCGCCCAGGGCCCGATGCTCGAGAGCGTGCTGCAGCGCATGCTTGGGGATGCCGCCGGCGTGGCTCGCGCCATCGACCAGTCGATGATGATCTCTGCCGATAACGCCCACGCAATTCATCCCAACTATGCCGACATGCACGACGGCAACCATGGCCCAATGCTCAATTGCGGGCCGGTCATCAAGGTTAATGCCAACCAGCGCTACGCCACCAGCGGTGAAACCGCTGCGGTATTCCGTCAGCTCTGCCAGTTGGAGGACGTGCCGGTGCAGTCGTTCGTGGTGCGCTCCGATTTGGGCTGCGGTTCGACCATAGGGCCACTCACGGCGGCCGGAATTGGCGTGCGAACCATCGACGTGGGGGTGCCCCAGTTGGCGATGCACAGTATTCGAGAGCTGGCGGGTGCCGATGACCCGCACTACCTGTTCAGGGTGATCCGGCGTTTTTTCCAGCTTGAGCGGTTGTTTGCCGGCGCCTGAGTGCGGGGCGCCTGGCCATCCGGAGTGCGGGGTTTTACCAAGGAGAATACGCTGCGAATCTTGCTGCTGTCTGCTTATGATGCCCCCAGCCACCGCTACTGGCGCGAGGGCCTCGAGCGTTACTGCCCGCAGTTCCAGTTTACCCAACTGGCCTTGCCACCGCGCTATTTCAGCTGGCGCATTCGGGGTAACAGTTTGAGCTGGGCGTTCAATTGCCGCCGGACTTTGGCGCAGGGTTACGATCTTGTTGTCGCTACCTCCCAGGTCGACCTCAGTGCCTTGCGGGGTTTCGTGCCTGCCCTGGCGATCACCCCCACTTTGTTGTACTGCCATGAAAACCAGTTCGCCTATCCAGTTAGCGATGCAGCCCATGGCTCCCTGGAGCCCAAAATCGTCAACCTTTACAGTGCCCTGTGTGCCGATATGCTGGTGTTCAACAGCGCCTGGAACCAGCGCAGTTTTTTCGACGGGGTGCAGGAGTTACTGCGCCGACTGCCCGACCGGGTGCCCCGGGGCCTGGTTGAACGCCTGCGTTCGCTGTCCCGTGTGCTGCCAGTTCCCATTGAGCTGGAGCGCCCGGCAACAGTGCCCGAACACTCTGCGCCGGCCAGGGGCAAGACCGGCGCGAGAGTACAGGTGGTCTGGAATCATCGTTGGGAATACGATAAAGGCCCGGCAGCCCTATTGGCGGCAGTAGCAGCGTGTATTCGCAAACGGCTGCCCGTCACCTTCCACATCGCCGGCCAGCAGTTCAAGAGCCAGCCACCCCAGATGCGGCAACTGGGGCAATTGCTGCAACTCAATCCAGACTACCTCGGCAACTGGGGCACCGTACCCTCGCGGGAGGATTATGCCAGCCTGCTGGATGCTGCCGATATCGTCCTCTCTACGGCCCTGCACGAGTTTCAGGGTCTGGCGGTCATGGAGGCGGTGGCTCACGGTTGCTGGCCGCTGGTGCCGGATCGACTGAGTTATCCGCAACTGTTTGCCGGCCACCATCGTTATCCAAGCGTGCCCCAACGGCCAGAGGAGGAGGGCGAAGCTATTGCCGCCCGCCTGGCCGAGTTGTCGGCGCAGTTGATGAAGGGCGACAGTCTCAGCGCGCCGGATATGACGCGCTATGGCTGGCAACACCTGGCCCCGGAGTATCAATGCCTGCTGCAGGAATGCCGCGCCGGTGGTTTGCGGTCGCAAGATGATTGACAGTATTATGGCGGCCGTTTTTGAGCAGCCGGATTGCCACCAGCAGGAGTAACAAGTTTGCAAAGCATGAACCATCCACGTCCCCGGGTTTTGACCGGAATAAAGACCACCGGAACCCCCCATCTCGGCAACTATGTTGGCGCCATACGCCCGGCGATCGAGGCCAGCAGGGACAGCAGTCGCGAGTCATTTTTCTTTCTTGCAGACTATCACGGCATAATTCAGTGCCAGCAGCCGGAGCTTCTGCAGCAGTCTACGCTCGAAGTCGCGGCCACCTGGCTGGCGCTGGGGCTCGACCCCGCGGAAGTAGTGTTCTATCGGCAGTCCGACGTGCCTGAGATTATGGAGCTGAGCTGGATACTCTCTTGTGTTTGCGCCAAGGGCTTGATGAATCGATCCCACGCCTACAAGGCGGCGGTTGCCGAAAATGAAGCGGCGGGAGAAGATCCCGACCACGGAATCAATATGGGCCTGTTCTCGTATCCTGTGCTGATGGCGGCGGATATCCTGATGTTCAATGCTGCCCAGGTGCCGGTAGGTCGCGACCAGTTGCAGCACATTGAAATGGCACGGGATATCGCCCAGCGCTTCAATCACGTTTACGGCGAGTGCTTCCAGCTTCCCGAGGCGCTGATCGAAGATTCAGTCGCAGTGCTTGCCGGGCTCGATGGCCGCAAGATGAGTAAAAGCTACAACAACACCATTCCCCTGTTCCTGCCGGAAAAAAAGCTGCAGAAAACCATCAACAGAATTAAGACCAATTTGCTGGAACCGGGGGAACCCAAGCAGCTCGATGACTCGGCGCTATTTCCTATCTGGCGCGCCTTCGCCACGACCGAGCAATGCGATTACATGCGCGAGCAATTTGCCGCCGGTATTGCCTGGGGACAGGCCAAGAAGGAACTGTTTGCGCTGATCAACGACCACCTGCGAGAACCGCGCCAGCGTTACCTGCAGCTACTCGAGAGTGGCGCGGAAATTGAAACCATCCTGCAACAGGGTGCGCAGAGGGCGCGCGCGGCGGCGGCACCGTTCCTCGACCAGGTTCGCCAGGCCGTCGGCATTCGCAGGATTCCCTGAACCCCGCATTCGCCGGGCTCGCCTTCTCGGCCAGGGAACGGCCGCTTCCATCAATCCGGGAATTTCACCAAGTCAGGCTGGGCTTTGGGCACGGCGAGCCTCGCATTCGTTCTTGCTTTCAGTGGTGGCTAGTGATCACTGCACTGCTGTGCAATCGATCCGGGCTTTCTGTTTATTGGTTCGCACCCGGCGATATTCATCAATCACACACTGTGAAAATCTGGGCTACATTGAAGGTACAACCCTGGTCCAGCCAGAACGGTTCGATCAACCCTAAGCCACTAATTTATAAGTAAAACGATTGAAATGGACCTATTCCAGCAGTGCCACATGCAGAGTGTTGAATTTTTTGGCGGGCTATTTAGTGAGTCGATCGAGCAGCTTCCCGAATTATTCATAGAAAAAGTAGCCACCGCACACACTGATATGCAGCGAGTTCGCTACCTTGAAGCGTGCAAGGCCACACAGCCGATGCTCAAGTCCATTGCCGAGCGCTACCGCAAGGCGCTGGAACAGGGCTTCAGGGACTTTTCCGCTGGCAGTGATAGCGATCAGCCAGTGCATAAGGATCCGTCGAGTCTCGCTCTCGTCGACAAGTCCGAATTCGAGGATGATGTCGCGATTCGCAGTATGGCAAACAAGGCTATTGCCGATAATTCAGAGGAACTCTGGAAGCTGAACCGCCGCTTTGCCGTGATCCGCGGTGGTATGAAGTGCACCAACGAAACCAATCCCTGCGGGCCGTTGCAGCTATGCCATGCGATGCGTGATGCCTATAACCTGGTAGAGCTGGACCCGACCATCAAACTGCAACTCTACAAGTTGTACGACCGGCAAATCCTGTCCCGCGTCGGTGAGCACTACGCCCTGCTGAACCAGCAACTGGCAGGGCAGGGGGTGTTGAAGACCCTGAGCTTTGCCGTTGCCGGTCGCGCTCGCTCCAGCGCTGTAGCAGGCGGTACTGTCAACTCTGTTCAACCATCCCAGGATGATGGCGAGCGCGGGCGCGCCGCAAACGATGCCCCGCATCTGACGCCGGTGCCAAATGATGGTCGGCAGCAGGATATTGCAGCGCAGTTGGTCAGCCCCGAGGTAGAACGCCGACAGGCCCGGGTTATGGAAGCGATCAACGCAGTGCAGCAGCGCCGCCGTCGGTCCGACCAGCCCCGCAATCACACCTTTAGTGGTGCCAGCTACGGCGTACTGGCCACCAACGGAGTTGCCGGACACAGCGACACCTTTACCGAGCGCGAGCTGTCGATCGCCCTGGGAGTGTTGCAGGCAGCCCTGCAGTTGCCCGCTGCGCGCAAGGGGCAAGCCTGCCGGGTGTCCGATACCGAAAACAAGTTCATGGGGGAGTTGGGCAATCTCACCGGTCAACGCCAAAAGGTGGCATCTGTCGATGCGGACACCATCGACCTGGTCGGTATGCTGTTCGATTATATGCTGGATGACCCGCAGCTGCCTGACGGCCTCAAATCCCTGCTCAGCCATCTGCATACGCCGTACCTGAAAGTAGCCCTGCTCGACAAGAAGTTTTTTGCCAGCGCTCGCCACCCGGCACGCTGCCTGCTCGACCTGATGGCGGCAGCCGGGGCGCGCTGGGTGCGCGATGGCGAGGACGACGAAAAGGTGTATCAGCGGATCCGTATGGTGGTTGAGCGAATCATCAAGGATTTTGACGATGATCTCACTTTCTTCGACGATCTACTGCAGGAATTTGCCGGCTTCGTCAAAGTGCTGGAGCGGCGCGCCGAACTGGCAGCGCAGCGCTCGGTGGAAGCGGAGAAGGGGCTTGATCAACTGCGTCAGGCGCGTGAAGCGGCCGCGGGCGAAATAGCGAAGCGCATTGGCGACTTTCCGCTGCCGGGCCCGGTGCTCGAACTGTTACAGCAGCCCTGGACAGATTTTCTGGTATTCAATTACCTGCGACACGGTTGCGACAGCCCCAACTGGCAGTCGGGCCTGGATGTGGTTGACCGCATCGTCGCCAGCGTAGCACCCGGCAGTGACCGTGCTCCGCAGGTCCAGGAAAACCTGGTTGCCGACATCGAAGCAGGCTTTGCCAGCCTTGGCTATGATCGAGACAAGGGCGAGCGCCTGATCCAATGCTTGCATAATGCACGGGAAGAGGCACAGCGGCCGGCTGCAACCGTCGCACCCACCCGCAAGCTGGTCCCTGCGTCCGCGGATGATTGCGGCGACACGCGAACGGCGCCTGCAAACTGCGCGGCTGATGGCGACGACCCGGTCCGGGACTCTTCGGCGCCGCCGCCCGCAGTGCCAGTGATAATCGCGGGCCCATCAGCGCCGCGGGTTGAAGTGGGTGGCCGATCGGCAATAGCGCGACAGATGTCGCAGCAAGCTGCTGTTCAGGCGAATCCCGAGGATCAACGAAGCAAAAAGCTGTCTCTGCAGGAGCAGCGCTGGGCGGATAAACTGGAAGCGGTGGATTTTGGTACCTGGTTCGAGTTCAAGGCCGGAGCTGTCGGAGCGGCGGGCATGCGACTGAAACTCTGCTGGTACAGTTCAGTCAGCGGCAACTACATGTTCGTGAATCACTCGGGTATCAAGACCGCCGTATTGGCGCTCCCCGACCTGGTCAGGGCCATGAGTGAGGGCGCGATCACGATAGCGGGGCGCGAGAACAGGAAGTTCTTTGAGCGGGCACTCGCCTCGGTGCTCGGCCGTCTCAGTAAACCCTGATGCCGCCCGCCCTGACCTTCTCAATGGTCTGCACCGCCCTGTCATAAATGGCACGCACATCCACGGCGAGTCCTGCCCGGGCGCGACGGGCGATCATAGTGGCGGGGAAGATACACTGTGTCTCCCTGATGCGCAGCGCCCTGCTGCGACCCTTCGAATCGCTGTAGATGACCCAGTCCAGGTTGTATACCCTGGACAGGATATTGCCCAGCACGATCCCCAGTGCCTGCAGTCCTGGCTCGTCGTTGGCTTTCACCAACTGTCGATCGAGAATTGCCTGCAGCGAGTCAATATCGGTCTCATCACTCCGCAGTCGTCGCCCCAGTCGCCGTGCCGCCAGCTCATCAATGCGTAGCTTCTGCTGTTCCAGATACGCCAGGTCGAGGGGGCTGGGTGGTGTCAGCACTGGCTCGGCCACCGCCACCAGTGTCGGTACCAGGCTGCAAAGCAGTATCATCACGCGGTGCTGCAAGGTCGGCATTTTTACTCTCCGGGATAAACGCCCTTTATTCTAGCGCGTTATCGCTCTGCTCTTCTTGTGTGAGGCAAGACTCGCGAGTACCATAACTGCCTTTTTGCGCTGTTTGGAGAGTCACAATGATTAGCGGAAGCATCGTCGCGCTGGTAACCCCCATGCTGGAATCGGGTGACATCGATTGGGCGCGATTGCAAAAGCTGGTTGAGTGGCACATCAGCGAGGGTACCAATGCCATTGTAGCGGTGGGTACCAGCGGTGAGTCCGCAACCCTGGGCGTTGCCGAGCACTGCAGGGTTGTGAAAGCAGTTGTCGACCAGGCCCGGGGGCGGGTGCCGGTCATTGCTGGTACCGGTGCAAATGCCACCAGCGAAGCAATCGAATTGACCGAGGGCGCGAAACAGGCCGGTGCCGATGCCTGCCTGCTGGTGACACCGTATTACAACAAGCCCACCCAGGAGGGCCTGTTCCTGCACCACCAGGCGATAGCCAGGGCTGTCGATATTCCCCAGATCCTGTACAACGTTCCCGGCAGGACGGCCTGCGATATGCTCCCGGAGACAATCCTGCGACTGGCTTCGTTAGCGAATATCGTAGGGGTGAAGGAAGCCACGGGTAACCTGCAGAGGGCGGCGGCGCTGGTTGCCGCCTGTCCCGATGATTTCGCCATTTACTCGGGGGATGATGCCACCGCGGTAGAGCTGATACTGTTGGGCGGTAAGGGCAATATTTCGGTCACGGCGAATGTGGCACCAGCAATCATGGCCAGGGTTTGTGCGCTTGCCCTTGCCGGTGAAGCAATGGCTGCCCGCCAACTCAATGGCAGCGTATCACACCTGCATCAACAGCTCTTTGTCGAGTCCAACCCGATCCCGGTCAAATGGGCGTTACAGCGACTGGGGATGATTGAATCGGGGATTCGTTTGCCATTGACCCCGTTGTCAAGTGGACACCACGTTGCACTTGAAAAAGGCCTTAAGGAGGCCGGAATACTGTGATGGATTGTAGGATAAGGGAAACAGCGGTAATGCTCGTTTTGGCCGCGACTACTGTGCTTCCTGGCTGCGGATTGTTCGGCCAAGACGGGTATTTCAGGGATCGCGAGGATGATTACCTGAAGGCCCGCAGCATGCCGCCCCTCGAGCTGCCCCCGGACCTTGATAGCGAGGCAATCGAAGATATCTACTACGTGCCGCCCATCGATCAATACGCGCAACCACCGCAGGAGTTTGAGGTTCCGCGTCCCCAGGCTTTGGTAGCTGGCGAGTTCGAAGACCTGATCAAAATCCAGGCGCTGGATCAGCGCCAGTGGATACTGGTGCGCCTGCTCCCCGGCCAGGTGTGGCCGAGGTTGAAGGATTTTCTCCTCGCCAGTGGCGTGGGCGTTGCACGGGAAGATGGCAACAGGGGCATCGTCGAAACGCCCTGGGCCAGGCAGCCGCAGGCTGACCTGCAGGAGCGGTATCGATTCAAAGTGGTGCAGGGCCTGCAGCGCAATACCGCCGAGGTTCACCTGTTGCAAATGCAGCGAGAGCCCGCGCCACGGGAAGTTGCGACGGACTGGCCCGCCAACTCCGACGATATCCAGCGTGAGCGTGGGACACTGGAGCAATTCGCCAGGTATCTCGCCGACACCGCCGATGTCAATGCAGCGGTGTCGCTGTTGGGGCAGGGGATCGATACGTCGCGTCGACTCTACCTGGCCACTGGTGGCGATCCCGCGATCCTCGCGAAAGTTGACCCCGACAGGGGTTGGGCATCCCTCACCTATGCTGTCGACAAAGCCGGCTTTCAGGTGTTGCAGCAGGATGCCGTTGCCGGCACCATGCTGGTGAGCCTCGACCCGCAGATGCAGCCGGCAGAAAAGGGTATGTGGCAGCGCTTCTATGAAGCGGTCAAGCCTGGCGATGAAACCCGGGCCATGGAAGAATTCCGCTTCAGGCTGACCATGAAGCCAGCGCCAGAACCCGGTTGGATGGAAATCCGCATAGCCAACCCCGACACCGATACATCTGATCCGCAGGTGCAACAGCAGATGTTGGGTCTGATCAAAGGGTATTTGACCTGATGCGGCTGGCTGCTCTTGGCAGCGGCTCCCGGGGCAACGGGCTGTTGGTAGAGCACGGGCAAACCTGCCTGCTGGTGGATTGCGGTTTTTCGCTGCGCGCCACCCAGGAGCGCCTGCAGGCACTGGGCAGGGCAATCGAGGACATCAGCGGGATACTGGTCACCCACGAGCACTCGGACCATATCAAGGGCGTGCAGGCCCTGTCCCAGCGCTACCAGCTGCCGGTCTATATGACCCATGGCACTGCCAGGCACCGCTCAGTCACTGAGGTGCAACAGCGCATTCTTATTCGTGGCCAGGACAGGTTCAGGCTGGGCGAGATCGACGTGCAAGCGGTTACCGTTCCCCACGATGCCCGGGAACCCTGCCAGTACGTCTTCGAGGCGGGGGGATGTAAACTTGGGATTCTCACCGATCTGGGCCACGTGACACCCCAGATCCAGCAGAGTTACAGTGATTGTGACGGCCTGTTTGTCGAGTCCAATCACGATGAGGACATGCTGGCGGAGGGGCCTTATCCGCCCTCACTAAAGCGTCGGGTTGGGGGCAGGTGGGGTCACCTCAGCAACGCCCAGGCCCGTGCGCTGTTACTGGATCTGACGCTGGAACGCCTGCAGCACCTGGTGGTAGGGCATATCAGCGAAAAGAACAACGCCCCCGAATTGGTGCTGGAGGCGTTGCAGCTTCCCCAGCTCGATGGAGCGAGCCTATGCTTCGCCGAGCAGGACGAGATCCTCAACTGGATCGACTTCGGCCAGCGCCAGTCCAGCTGCGCAACGGGCTTTTAGCCGCGCTGCGGTCGCTGTCGCGGGAATATACCCATGCCGCTGCCAGTGATTAATTTGCGAGAGAACAATCATGAACAAGCTTCAACAACTGTATGCCGGCAAGGCGAAGTCCGTTTTTGCAACTGACGACCCGCGCTACCTCGTCCTTGAATTTCGCGACGATACCTCCGCCTTTGATGGCAAGAAGGTTGAAAAGCTGGCGCGCAAGGGCATGGTCAATAATATCTTCAATGCATTCATCATGGAGAAGCTGGAGCAGGCGCACATCCCCACTCACTTCGAGGGCTTACTCTCGGCGCACGAGTCGGTGGTGAAAAAACTCGAGATGATGCCGGTGGAATGTGTGGTACGCAACATTGCCGCGGGCAGCATTTGTCGTCGCCTGGGTGTTACCGAAGGCATCGACCTGAATCCGCCGACCTTTGAGTTGTTCCTCAAAAATGACGAACTGGGCGACCCGATGATCAACGAGTCGCATATTGCATCGTTCGGTTGGGGTGAGCCCGGGCATATTGTCCGGAGCCGGGAGCTCAGCTTTGCGGTCAACGATGTCCTCAAGCCGCTGTTCCTGGATGCGGGCATACTGCTGGTCGATTACAAACTGGAGTTCGGCCTGTTCGATGGTCAGGTTGTTCTGGGTGATGAGTTCAGCCCTGATGGTTGCCGGTTGTGGGACCAGCAAACCCGTGAAAAACTTGATAAAGATCGTTTCCGCAAGGAACTCGGCAATGTTATCGAGTCATATGAATTGGTGGGCCGGCGCCTGGGTATCGATTTCGACGCCACGGTTGCTGCCATCGGTGTTAGCTGAGCCGCAAAGCGGTTCGTTACCCCAGGGTATCGCGCAGATCGGGCCCCGGGTATGTGACTCGCGGGTATGGACTGCGCCACCACATAAGCCGGTTGCGACATTGGGCGATGGCAACCCCTATGCGGTAAACTTCGCAACGTTATTGACAGACAAGCCATAACAGGCCAAGGAGTGCTCAGGCACCATGAAGCAGTTGGGAACACTGGACGCAGCGTTTATCAACCTGGAACAACCCAACACACCGCAACATGTGGGTTCGATCGCTTTTTACGACCCATCGACCGCCGCAGACGGTTTTGTCAGGTTCAAACAGGTTATCGACAATTTTGAGCAGCGATTTAATCGTTTGCCGCTGTTTCGCACGCGGCTGGTCGAGGTGCCCGGCGGTCTGGACAAGCCCTACTGGGTGCTTGATGAGAATTTCGATGTCGAGTTTCATATGCGGCATATCGCGCTGCCGCAGCCCGGCGACTGGCGCCAGCTCTGCATCCAGGTGGCTCGTTTGCATTCGCGACCACTGGACATGTCGCGACCGCTCTGGGAAGCCTATATCATCGAGGGGCTGGACAAGATTCCGGGCCTGCCCGCAGGCAGCTTCGCAATCTACACCAAGATACACCACTCTCTGGTTGACGGTGCCGGCAGCCAGTCTTTCATTACCGCAATCCACGATCTCGAACCGTCCCCCAGCCCGGCGTCGGTGCCGGCCAGCCAGAAGGCGCTGCTGGCAGACCGGGATCCCGGCTCCCTGGAGTTGCTTGCCCGAGCGGCGATGAACCAGGGTCGCAGCGGGCTCAGCCTTGCCCGGGGTTCATTGCACGTGGCCAAGGACCTGATCAGGATGAGCATCGGGGTGATGCGAGAACGCATCCCGCGGCCCGGAATCAAGGCGCCGAAAACCCGCTTCAACCAGCCAGTCGGCCCGCACCGGGTGTTTGAGGCCACCTCGTTTGAGCTCGAGCAATTCAAGGCCATCAAGGACGCGACGGGCGTGAAAATAAATGATGTCGCGCTGGCGGTGGTCGCGGGAGGATTGCGCAAATACCTCCAGAGCAAAGGCGAACTACCGGATGAGTCGCTAGCGGCGACCTTGCCACTCAATATGCGCACCCGCCGCGACCAGAGTGACGACAACAACCAGGTCGGATCGGTCTTTTGTGAACTGCATACCAATATCGGGGACCCGGTGGAGCGCTTGCAGGCTATCTACCGAACTACCGTGGAGGCCAAGGAGTTTGGTGAGAATACCCCGCTCACCGATACCATGAAGCTTGCGGGTGCCTTTCCCCCCTGGCTGACAAAAACCGCGGCGCGCTTCTACTCCGAGAACGAAGTTTCCCGCAGTATGCCGCTGAATATAAGCACCGTGGTAACCAATGTAGCGGGTCCCAACTTTGATCTCTACTGCGCGGGTGCGCGCCTGGTCCGGTACTACGGCCTGGGGGTTCTGACGCCCGGGGTTGGTTTGTTCCATGCGCTTTTCAGTTCATCGGGTGTGATTACCCTGTCGGTACTTGCCGAGCGCGACCAATTGCCGGATCCTGATTTCTATCGGCAATGCCTTGAAGCTTCATTTGAGGAACTGAAGCGGGGTGTGTTGGGCAAAACCCGTCACCCAAGAGCGGTCAGGCGCGCTGCGCTGGTGAAAAAGAAAGCAACGGTGACACGTCTGCCTGCGAGCAAGGCCGGTAAGCCCCCGGCGCGCCGCAAAGCGGCGTCGAAAAAATCACCGACAAAGACGTCCGGGGAGCGACAAAAGCCGGCAAAATCAGGCCGACAGCGAAATGCGGGTAGGGGTGACTCGGGGCAAGACCCGGCCAAACCCGAGAGTGCTGTAGCCGGCGGTGAACGCGATGATCGTGTTATCCACTGACGCGTTGCCGTGATATCCTTGGGCGCTGCCTGCCTCGATCTGGCCGTAAAAATTCAGACAGCGCACATTCCCTCGACGGGCGGACCAGCAATCGGCTAGCCGCCATATCTCGCCGGTATTTGGAATTCTCGTTGAGAGATTGTGCACTGTGTGGGATTTTCCGACCAAGGGCATAGCCGTAGCTATGGCCGCGTAAGAAGAATTTTGCACACGGCGCACCTATCATGACTGGAGGGCGGCGAGAAACCAAATAGGCTTTTGAGCTTGCAGTAGAACGTATCGATGGATACAGACCGCCGAATCGGTGAGACATGGCGGCTAGCGGTGCAGGGTAAAGTGGTCGGCATCCAGGAAGGCTGGAAACGACTCACGATACCGTTGTTGGTCGTTACCGTTGAGCCTGGCGACATGCACCCCGGGTCGATCCTGGCAATCCACCAGCAGCTCACCGCGGGCATCGACAGCGAGGCTGTCGCCGCTGTATTCGATGCCATTGCCATCGGCTCCCACCCGGTTGACACCGATAACCGCAACCTGGTTCTCGATGGCGCGGGCAATCAATAGCTGGCGCCAATGCGTGCGTCGTCTTTGCGGCCAGTTGGCGACGTACAGTAGCAGGTCGTAATCATTACAATTGCGGCTCCAGACCGGGAAGCGCAGGTCGTAACAGACCTGCAGGCAGATGCGCCAACTGGCGAAGTTGACCACCACCCTGGCATTGCCGGCGCCGTAGCGCTCGTGCTCATTGGCCATGCGAAACAGGTGGCGCTTGTCGTAGTAATGCAATTCTCCCCCGGGTTCGGCGAATACCAGCCGATTGTATACCACGCCCCCGTCGATGATTGCCAGGCTGCCACAGACGGCACTCTGCCGCGCTTCTGCGAGTTGCTGCATCCAGCTTACGCTCGGCCCGGTCATTGGTTCGGCAACACTGGTGGCCGCATTGGTGAATCCGCTATTGAACATCTCCGGTAGTACGATCAGGTCGAGTGGCTTGCAGTAGTCGGCAAGCAATTGCTCGAAATGCTGCCTGTTGGCACCCGCTTGCTGCCAAAAAAGTTTGGCCTGTATCAGCCCAACGGTTAGAGTCTGCATAGTTTGTCCAGTGCCCGTTGCAGGGTGTCGTCACTTTTGGCGAAGCAGAAGCGCAGTTCGGAGCCGCCGGTCGGTTGCTGGTAGAAAGGTTGCAAGGGGATCGCGGCAACCCCCACCTCGGTGGTGAGGTAGTGGCAAAAATCGCGTTCATCGAGATCGCTGATGGCGCTGTAATCGGCGAGTTGAAAATAGGTGCCTTGGGCCGGCGTAAAGTTGAACCGGCTGGCGGCCAGGCCGGCACAGAAATAGTCCCGCTTTCGCTGGTAAAAATCGGCCAGCGTTGACAGGTAGTTCGGGTCCGACGCCATGAAGTCGGCCAGGGCATGCTGGATAGGCGTCACCGCCACAAAAGTGAGGTACTGGTGAACCTTGCGAAACTCCCTCATCAGCGGTCCGGGCGCCACACAATAGCCGGTTTTCCAGCCGGTGGCGTGATAGGTTTTGCCAAAGGAGAACACGACGAAGCTGCGCGCAAAAAGCTCATCGAGTTGCAAGACGCTGGCATGACTGCGCCCGTCGAAAACAAGATGCTCATAGACCTCGTCTGCCAGCACCAGCACTTCAGTATCCCGCAACAGTGCCTGTAGCGTCAGCAGGTCATCGTGCGTCAGCACGCTGCCACTGGGGTTGTGCGGTGAATTGATGATGACCAGCCTCGTGCGGCTGGTGACGGTATCGGCGATTTGTTGCCAGTCGATGCTGTAGTCGGGGGCTTGCAGGGGCAGATGAATGCAGCGCCCGCCTGCCAGGGTGACCGCCGGATCGTAACTGTCGTAACTGGGGTCAAAGACAATCACCTCGTCGCCGGGTTTGACCACCGCGTGAATGGCGCTGAACAGGGCTGCCGTGGCGCCGGGCGTCACGGTAATTTCCCCGGCTGGGTCGACCAGTCGCTGATACCAGCGCTCTATTTTATCGGCCAGTTGCTGGCGCAGGGCGGGCAGACCGCTCATGGGAGCGTACTGATTGTGCCCCAGGTTGGTATGGTAGCCCAGCCGGTCAATCAGGCCCTGTGGCGGATCGAAGTCGGGGAAGCCCTGGGACAGGTTGACGGCATTGTGGGTTTGGGCCAGTAACGACATCTCGGTAAAAATCGTAGTGCCGACCCGGGGTAGTTTGCTGCTGATCGATGGCGTGGTCACGGGATTACTTCGGGGGTGCCCAGGTCAGTTGCTTGATCCCGAAGGTAGTGCGACTGATTTTTTGCCGCAGTGGTGGCTGCAGGACCTCGACCACCCGGGCACCCAACTTTTCCCAGCTATAGTGCTGCTCAACCAGTGCTTGCCCGGCGGCGGCAATGTTGTCTGAAAGCTCTGGGCTGGCACGCAGTTGCCCAAGCTTTTGCTGCAACTCGTCCAGGCTCTCGTACAGCACAATATTTTCCATGTCGCGCAGGCCCAGGCCGGCATTCTCTGCCGCTCCCTGATTCCAGGCCAGGACCACGCAGCCACAGGCCATAGCCTCAAAATTTTTGATCATGTATTCGCCCATGCCGACATCGGCACTGATGAAATAGCGAATTCGATTCAGCATCTGCGCATACTCCTCCCCCGATTGAGTACGCTTAATCAGCAGGTTTTCCCGGCTTGCCAGTTGCTCCAGCAACTCTTTGCGGCGGCTGTAGATCTTGCTTTCTATCGAACCGAGAAAGCCCAACTCGATATCCCGCGGCTGCTTGAGATTGGCCAGTAGTTGTTGGTCGTAGCCCTTGCCAACAAAAACCGCATCGAAGCCCTCATCGCGCAGTCTCTCGGCCAGTACATAGCCGGAGCAGATGATTCTGCTCCAGGGCAGGGCGCGGTAATGCCTGGAAAACTCCCCATGATATTTGCCATGGGCGTAATTTTGGTACGCGTCGTGTTCTAGAATGACCAGGTTGGGGAGGGTTCGGAGAAAGCGACGCTGACGGATCTCCTTCTTGAAACGCAGGAACAGGATGATACGGTCGTAACTGTTGGCATCCACATCCGCGAAATAGCGGCGCAGATCGTCCTGCTGCTCTGAACTGAGGCGGCGCAACTCACAGTCTTTGCTGTTGCGCACAATGGAGTCGTAGAATCGGTCGAGGATGATTCGTTGCTTTGCTTGTACCAGTAGCAGTGTCCGCATGCGTCAGGGCCTGAGTGCCTCGGGAATCTGGCCGAGTAGTTGTTGGGTAATTGCGTTGCCCTGTGGGCCGGTAAAGTTCTCCAGAAATCGGCGCATGTCTCTTCGTAGTGCGGACTCCAGTGTGGTTTTGCCACGATGGTGCTGCATCGGGTCGAGGTCGATAACCGCTATCCCTGCGGCGGTGACGATAAAATTATCGGCCTTCATGTCACCATGGCTGATGCCGGCGCGGTAAAAGCGATCGACGATGGCGGCAAACTCATCTACCAGTTGTTGCCGCTGTGCAGGAGCAGCAGTCTGCAAGACAGACTTCAGGGAATCACCGGCCACATAATCGCAGATAAAAAACGCGCGACCGCGCAGCGGCCCGAAGCGCTCTTCTACCAGGGCAATCGGCTGCGGTGTCGTCAGGCCGTTGAACAAGAGGTAATGGGCATTGTGCCACGATCGCCAGCCCCGGGTGGGGCGCCAGCAGCGGCTCAGAAAGTGGCGCCAGTCCTTAATGTTGTAGCGCTTGATAACCCGTGCCTGCCCATCAATGTGAGCCCTTGCCACGGTCGCAGTATTGCCTTGCTTTAGATAGGTTCCCTGTTCAATGGTGCGGTCGAGGTCGTGCAGCACCCGCTGCAGAGCGGGGGTTTCGAGGTCTCGCCGCCAGACGCCAAATCGTCTGAGCGATTGCTGGCAATCGAACTCGCTACAGGTGCGCGTGAGCTTGCCGCGGTAGTGACGCCAGCGGGAGGCGCGCTTGATGGTAACAGCGACACGCACCGCACCCGGGTCCAGAGTGATGCCTGACTTGCCCTGGTTATAGCAGGCAATCAGGGGCTCCAGCGTATCCAACTGGCCGGGCTTGAACTGGCCTACGAGGTCAGCGAAATTGGCAACCGCGGATCGTTCCTTCAACGGTGCCCTGCTGCGCCGGATGGCAGCGGTGTCGACAACGTAAATCTCATCCCGGTAAGAGAGAAAATTGCCGAGGTGAATATCGGTCTGGCGAAGCCCATGGCGGTGCATATTGGCCAGGGTCTCTGCAGTCGAACGGAGAATGTTCGACTCGGGAGTCAGCGGCTGCGTGGAATTGTGCTGCTCCAGGCTCTGCCCCGCAATAAACTGGTACACGATAAAACTGCCACCCTCGGCAAGTATACCGTGTCGTTGGATCTCAGGGGTGGTGACGCCGGCCGCTTCCAGATAGCCGTAACCGCGCAGTTCCCGGTGATAGTCGCGCCCCTCGAAGAACAGCTTGAAAAGTGCGGTCGAGCCATCGCGCTGCAGCTGTAAAACCAGCCGCTTTCCCGGGAAATGCCGCAGCACGGCAACGCACTGCCAGCGCTCCGTTGGGCTGCTCATCGGCGCGAATTCCAGCCAAAAGGGGACCTCCGGTCGGACTTTCTTAGCGCGCAATTGCGCCGCCGAATACCGCTCCATCAGCTTACCGCCTGCGGCTGCGCCCGTGGGCACCGCGATGCCGGAAAAGTCATTCATGCGCACGCTTCATCGCCGGGACTACGGTTAGCGCCAGTTTCACCACCGACAGCCCTCAATGGGGTCACAGCCGCGCATTAAAGGTATCGCACTGTTGCATGGAACCGGTCTGCAGGCCCCGCTTGAACCATGTGACCCGCTGTTGGGAGCTGCCGTGGGTAAAGGATTCGGGTACCACGTAGCCCCGGCTACGTTGTTGCATGCGATCATCGCCAATCGCCGCTGCCGCGTTGAGGGCTTCGGCCACATCGCCCTGCTCCAGTATGTGGCGAGCCCGGTTTGCATGATGGGCCCAGATGCCGGCAAAACAGTCGGCTTGCAATTCCATGCGCACCTGCAATTGGTTGGACTCCGTCTTGCTGGCCTGTCGCTGTGCCTGGACTACCTGTTGCGAGATGCCGAGCATCGTTTGCACGTGGTGGCCGACTTCATGCGCAATGACATACGCCTGGGCGAAATCCCCCGGCGCTCCATAGCGGGTTTTCATCTCCTGGTAGAACTGCAGATCGATATACAGCTTCTGGTCGGCGGGACAATAAAAAGGGCCGGTAGATGCCTGCGCATTGCCACAGGCAGACTGCGTAAAACCGCTGAACAGTACCAGCGTGGGCGGCGGGTAACGCTTGCCGGAAGACTGGAACAGCTCGCCCCAGGTGTCTTCGGTGTCGGCCAGCACCACGGAAACAAATTCGGCGAGTTGATCTTCTCCCGGCGGACGCGGGGCGGACTGCCCGCTCATGCCGGGCGCGGTCGTGCCATCAACCTGAAACAGCGTTAGCGGGTTAAAGCCAAAGACCAGGCCAAGCAGCATCAGAACCAGCAGACCAAGACCACCACCGGAGGCTGTTCGCCTGACTCCTCCGCCACCACGTCGGTCTTCAATATTCCTGCTGCGTCTTCCGCCTTGCCAACGCATGGTGGTCTCCTTTTAAATGCTGATAAGCGTTTAATGTATATCGTTTAGCGAGGCAGGATCAAATAGTTTGTGCGCGGCCTCCTTGGGCTTGGGCCAGTGTCGGCATGCTTGCCCGGTTGCTCTTTTGCCGGGTCGTGGCCGCGGGCGATAACACGGTGTGGGTCCCGGTTCGCATAGCCCCCAGGTGGTGCAGGCTGGGGGTGTGTTGCAGCACAGCTTGGGTATCGGTATTTTCGGCCTATAATCAGTCAAATCGTTAAGGAAGGTATCTCGGATGAAACACCTGTTGTCAGTTCTTGTTGCTGGGGCGATCAGCTTTGGTGCTGGTGCTACGACGCTTTACAAAAGTGTCGATGAGAAAGGCAATGTTACTTACAGTGATTCGCCTCCGGCGGACGCCAACCGCACCAGCGAGATCGATGTCGGGGACGAAAATCTTAATGTGATGCCGAGCGAGAACATACAGCAACAGATGCGAGAACAGGAGGCGACTGATCGCGAGCAGGAAAACCGCCGCCGTGCCCAACAACAGGATTGGCAGCAGCGTTACGACCAGGCCAAGGAGGAGTTGGAACAGGCCGAGCGCAATTTGCAGCGGGCACAAGAAATCCGGGAGGGCGATACGGTGGGATCGGCGACAGGGGGAGCGCGACCCAACGCCGCCTGGATCGAACGCCTGGAGCGGGCCGAAGCCGAATTCGAGGAAAAGCAGCGCGCATTCGACAGGGTCAGGCGCCAGCGCTAGCCGCCATAGCTCACTGCTTTGGTGTACTGGTCAACTTTCTTATAGATTTTGGCTTGGGGCCAAAAAACCGGGCCGTGTATGTGCATTGGTTGGTGTTTCGTCAACCGCGCTCAGGCCGGACTATCAAACTGTCCTAGACTTGCAGCCAGGGAGCCCTTTCATCTGGGCTCCTGATCCGTGGCAGGACCACACCAGCTAGTGTCCAGCAGAGCAGGACTTTAAAATGCCGACACACTTCAAACTACTGTTCAGGGGCAAAGTGCTCGAGGGGCATGCCGTTGGTATCGTTCGGCACAAGCTCAAACAGGTGCTCAAACTGGATGACAGCGGCCTGGAACAATTGTTCTCGGGGCGGCTGATCACCCTCAAGCGCGGACTGGAACAGGCCGAGGCAGGCAAGTACCAGTCGCTGTTGGAGCAATTGGGGGCAGAAATCCTGTTGCAGCCTGACGCTGTTGCCGAGATTCCCCCCATCGTCCCTGGTGCAACAACCTGCACCGGCCCGGGTGTCCCCGCCACAATACCGGGATCCCACCGGGAAGGTGAACTGGTCTGTCCCCGGTGTGGTTTCAGCCAGCCAGCGGCCACGGTGTGCGCCCATTGCAAAATGGATTTGCGCCTACACCTGAAGCGCTTGCAGCGCAAGGCAAGGGTACAGCAGAGGCGCGGCAAGAGAGCCGCCGGTGCTGGGCTTTAAAAGGCCAAACCCGCAGCGTCCGGCACAGCCCACAAGGTATCGGGAGGCAAATAGTCAGCGCGCCGAATCAGTGCGCCAGGGCTTGAAAAATCAGCTCTCGCCACCGGCCAGTGCGGACAGTTTGAATAATATCTGCCGCTTGTCGCGCTGGATACTGCTGACTTCGACGGTCAGCCTGTCGTCCAGCCCGAGGTCGATGTCGTCACTGCGAAAACGCAGCTTGGTCGGGCTGAATTTGGGTTTTCCAGGCAGGGCGCGCTTCTCCAGGATGCCTTCAATACCGTTGTCATCCAGGCGCACGACCAGGCCGAAGGGGTTTGCCTGCACCACCCGGCCCGACATGGGTACCGCCGGCTGGCGTTGCAGGTATTCGCATTTCAGCCACTGCTCTGCCCAGTAACCGGCAGAGCGCAGGGCCTGCAGAGAGGCTTCCAACTGCTGCAGAGTATCGGGGCTCAGGGCAATAGGTGGCTGGCCACCGAGCTTGCGCTGTAACTGCGTATGATTGAATAAATCGGTATAGCGGCGCAAGGGCGAGGTAAAGCCCAGATACCCCTCAACGCCCATGCCCAGGTGTGGTCCTGGCTGGTCCGACAGCGCGGTGCGTTGCAAAAAGCGACTCAGGATATTTTTCTGGTGGGCGCGATCGCCGCTGGCTCCCATCCAGCCGATGGCGCGTCGATAGGTTTCCAGCGAATTGAGGTCTTCCGCTTGCCCCAGTTCTGTGAAACCGGACTGCTTCAACACGCTCGCCGCGTCCTTTAGTTTTTCCGGTCGAAAGCCGGCGTGCACGTTGAACAGGCCGCCGGCATCCCGCAATTCGCGGGCGGCGGCCAGGTTGGTGGCAACCATACATTCTTCGACCAGCCGGTTGGCGGCGCCTTTGGTCACGGGGCTGAAACCTTCGACGCGACCGTCGCTTCCCAGGCGCATATGGAACTCGGGTCGATCGTCCACCAAAAGGAGGTGCTCCCGGCGCCACTGCTGCATTTGCCGCGTTGCCTGATCCAGCTGCAGCAGGCTTTGGCGGACATCGTCATCCATTGTGTCTGGAAATTGCTTGTCCTGGAGGTACTGCTCCAGCTCTGTGTAGCTTAGCTGGGCACGACTACGGATCGCGGTGTTGGCAAACCGGGCAGCGGTAACCTCGCCGCTGGATGCGACGCTGAGCAGACAGAGCACCGCGAGGCGCCACTGCGACCCCAACAGGGAAAGCTGATCGTGGGATAGCTCTTGCGGCAGCATGGGTGACTGACGATGGGGCAGATAGGCGGTAGCACCCCGCTGCATGGCCGCAATGCCGGTTTTCGAACCGAGATCAATCACGCTGGCGGGATCGGCAATTGCCACCGTTACCTCCCAGCCGTCGCCGGTTTGTTCGGCGCACAATGCGTCATCGATATCACCAGCACCGGGAGGATCAATACTGACCAGCGGCAGCTCGGCTTGTTTGGGGCGCTCGGCAAGTTTTTCGGCTATTGTTGCACTGATTTCGGTGATCGCACTGCTTGCCTGCGACAATTGGAAGTTGATGTTGGCATAGCGGCTGGGGAAGTCGGCGACACTATCCTGGCCGAGGTTCTTCCGCACCGACGCCTGGCCCTTGCCGTCCTTGATGGGGTGGCGGGACACCTGGCACTGCAGCCAGTCCCCGGGCTTGACGCCCTTGCGCTGCTGCGGTGGTAGAAACATTTTGCGGTTCAGCCGGGGCAGATCCATGTCGACGAACCAGGCCTTGCCCTGCTGCACGCACTTGCCGCAAAATACCTTCATCGCCGAATCCAGCAGTTTTTCTACCGTTGCATATTCGCGATCCTGATCATCGGTCTTGAGCTGGAACTCTATCCTGTCGCCGGGAAACACTTTTTGCATCTGCGGGGGGGGCAGGAAGTGCTGCTGGCCTTCCTCGGATCGTACGAAGCCAAAGTTGCCCTGGCTGGAAGTGACCAGGCCGGTAAAGCGTCGCTGTTCCTGCCGGATATCAGCCTTCAACTGCTGCAATTGTGCCAGTGAATCGGTGTTTAGCATGATGGTCGATTGGTGTGGTGGGGGGGAGGGCAGCATTTTAGCAGATTCCGCCGGGCCGCCAAGTTATTGATGACCCATCCGGCGGCAATCGCGGGGCTTGAGCCGCTGGATCCGCTGTGTAAAAAATTTCGACACTCGCCATTGTCGTAGGCCCCGGGATCTTGGTATGCTTTCGAAAAACAATAGCGAACTCCGGCATAGAGGCCTTTGAATCCCCGACACCGTCGTCTTCAATGATTGATTCGGGGGTGATGGTGTTAGAGGCGCTGGTTGGGCTGGACATCGGTCGAAGGTCCTTTGCAGGAGAGCCACCGTAAGGGTCGTCGAATTGCACACGGCTGCCGCAGGGCTCGGGCTTGTGGGGGCGCAACAACGTGGTACACGCATGTCAGACAAAGAATTGCAGTTTGCAGATGAAATGGGTGATGTGACCCCGTTAATACCACGCGACAAGATTAGGCTGGCGCAGGACAGACCAGCGGACGGTGGCGTTGAGCAGCGACGGCGTGCTGCGGTGGCCGAGGAATCTGCCTATGGCAACTTCCTGTCTACCGAGTATGCTCCGCAACTGGGGCCCCACGATATCATCAGTTTTGTGCGGCCCGGTGTGCAGCACGGCGTATTCGGCAAATTGCGGCGCGGGCGCTACGAACCGGAAGCCACGCTGGACCTGCATCGGCGCACGGTCGAGCAGGCCAGAAGCGAATTGTGGGATTTCTTGCAGGACTGCAGGGAATGCCAGCTTCGCGCGGTGATGGTACTGCATGGCAAGGGCGATCGCTCGCCCCGGGCGGGCGTGCTGAAGAGTTTTGTTGCACACTGGCTGAGGGATATACCTGAGGTGCTGGCTTATCATAGTGCCCAACCGCACCACGGCGGTGCAGGAGCACTGTACGTGATGTTAAAAAAAACCGACAAGGCCAGCGCCGCCAATCGCGAACGGTTTTTGCATAAACAGGGTGTATGAGCCGGGTGTCATAGCCGCTGCAACCTTGCCCCCCGCAAAGCTGGAGTGGTCACGAACGGGTCTTCAGGCGATACTGTCCTCCCCCGGTTTCGGGTAAACCTGCCTCAGCAGTGCAATCAGGGTTTTGCAGGCATCGGTATCGGTGAAGATGCCCACCGGGCCGCCGTCGCGTAAGACCACAAGGGCATCCACGCGATGCTCGATCATCAATTCCAGCACCTGGTCCAGGGGGTCGTGCACATCGGCGAAGTTGGCCGAGGCCGGGCAGATGTCCCCCACCAGCATGCCGGCATCTGCCGCGCCGCGATGGCCGATCAGTTGGGCGCGCTTGACGTCGCGATCGGACACCAGCGTTTCGATATTGCCCTCGATCATCACCGGCAGATGACGGATATTATGCTTCTGCATCATCTCCAGTGCCTCGTCGACGGTCTTTTCAATGTCGATAGCGTAGGGAAATGGCGTCATCACAGACAGCAGTTGTGGCATGTATTTCGTCATCGTGAATTCCTGAGGAGATAGGTTTAGAGTTCGTATTGTAGTGGCTGCTCAAGCTCTGCGCGTCTCGTGTCGCGCCGGCGAACCAGACAAGAATAACATGCGCTCCGGTAAAGCAGCAGTGTCATCGGTGCGCACGCCCGCCATCGGCACCCGTGAATTCAGGACAGGAGTATGTCCCGGGCGCGGTTGATCTGGGAGGCAAGGTAATCGTTTCCGCCCCGGTCCGGATGCAGTTTCTGAATCAGGCGTCGGTGGGCCTGTACGATTTCCTCCTCGGAGGCGCCTTCCTCAAGACCCAGTACCAGTAGTGCCTCCGCACGCCCCATAGCCTGGGTGCCGGAGACCGATTCCTGGCCGGGTGCCTCGGTACTGCCGTCGCGCCAAGTGGCGCCCAGGCGCTGATCCAGGTAGCTCTCCAGCAAGTGGGCCGAGTCGGAATCGTGCTGGCAGCAATAGGCATACAGCTCCAGTAGCTGGGCATCACTCAACTGCCGCAACGCCTGTCCTGCCAGGGGGCCCCTGATGACGCTGCCGTCCAGTTCACCACTGTCATGATCCAGGGTCATGCTGAGAATGGCGGTTGCCACGGTGGATTGCTGGGGCCCCTGGGTTCCGGCAGGCCGCGCCGCCCTGCGCTTCAGGTGATGTTGTAAAAAAGGCACTGATAGCGGCAGCAGTCGCCTTGCCAGCGGAATCAGCGCGGCAAAGGCAGCCCCGATCCAGTGCAGTCGACCCGTGACCACCAGCAATAGCAACAGGGCACCCACACCAATGCCCAGTACCTGCCAGAAGTATTGCTTCATCTGTGCGGGGGGTAGCTTGCGATAACGTGTCCAGGCGGTATAGGCGATGAAGGCAACGGCTATGAGCAGTAGAATTCGAGCCATGCGGCGTGTCCTGATCGATGGGGTGGAAGGCGCGTTCAGCGGTTGGCCTCGGGTGCTCGGCAGCCAATCGCACCGGGCTTTACTCGACCTGCAACAGGTCGCACCGACCGCAGCCAACCGCGCGCGCTGTGCCAGTGGCCAAGGCGCTTACTCCCGCGGCAATCTTTTGAGTATATGCTGTTGGAGTTGGCTCTTTTCAAGAGCTGCGACGGCAGATTTGCCGCCACTGGCATATGCGGCAACCGCATTGAGCAGGTCACGCAGTTGCTGCTCGCTGTGTTCGTCGAATTGGCAGTGCACCCCGGCACTAAGCCGAGCTATCTCGGCAAAGGCGCTACCGGCAAGCCGATCGCTGCCCTCCTGGAACATGAATACCGGGAGGCGGTGAACGCCCAGCTGGCCGGCAAGTGAATAAAGTGCATGGCTGTCTTCTTCCATGGCATCGCCAACGAATACCACGGCTCGAATGCGTGAGCGACGGTGCTCGTTCAGTGCATGTTGTAATAGTCTCTCAATCTGTGTTCGACCGCCGAGACATTGCACCGAGAGCATGTTCTGGCGCAAGGCGGTGGCGTTATCAGACCAGGGCAGCGCCCTGAACTCACCGAGGCCGCGGTAATAACATAGCTGGATAGAGAGTCCACTGATCTCCCTGGCTACTTCAAACATCTGTGCCTGCAGGTGGCAGGCGCGATCCCAGGTGTGTTGGCGACTTGCAGTGGCATCGAGGGCGAACAACAGGCGTCCGCTGCCGGATCGCGTTTGCAACTGCTTCGCCTTGTCGAGAAATGCTGCCACCTCTTTCGAGGTATCGGCCAGCTGCTTGTTCCTGGGCTTCTTTTGTGTCGTCATCGTAACGCTTGCGTTTGGGGTTCAGCGGTCTGCGCCGACGGGCGGCAGTTGGGCAGCACAAAGGCGGCAGAATCGGGCATCACTGTCGTGACCTATGCAGTTGCAGGCGGGACAGCTTCTTACCTGCCGCGAGCGGCCCATCTCCCTTGAAAGCTCGGCAGTGATGATACCGGTGGGTACGGCTATGATGGCGTAACCGGTGAGCATCGCCATAGCGGCAATTGCCCGCCCAATCGGTGTCTGCGGCGTGATGTCGCCATAGCCCACAGTGGTGATGGTGACGATCGCCCAATAGATGCTGATCGGGATAGAGGTGAAGCCGTTTTGTGGCCCCTCGATGATAAACATCAGCGATCCGAAAATAGAAGTCAATACAATCACTGAGAAGAAAAACACGAATATCTTGCGGCGCGCCATGCGCATGGCCCGCAGCAGTATATTGGCTTCCGACAGGTAGCGAAACAGCTTGAAGACGCGGAAAACCCGCAGCACCCGGAACAGCCTGATAACCAGCAGGAAGTGGACGTTGTCGATGAAAAAAGCGAGGTAGCTCGGCACTATCGACAGCAGGTCGACAATGCCGTAAAAGCTGCGCACGTAGCGCAAGGGGTGGGGGGAACAATAGATCCGCACCAGGTATTCGATGGTGAACAGTAGGGTGAAAAACCATTCAAGCCGGAAGAAGGTCGTGCCATAGAGCGAAGACAGCGCTTCCACGGAGTCAAGCATCACCAGCAGCACGCTGGTAAGAATGACGTAAATCAGGATGATGTCGAAGGTTTGCCCCGCCGGTGTGTCGGTACCGAAGATGATCTTGTAGAGCCTGGCGCGGAAATGGGCGTGAAATCGATAGGGCGACATTGTCTATCCGCCTGATTGCTTGCTCTATTCGGGCTTGCCGGCCGCGGTGAGCAGGGTTAAGAATGCCGTGTCAGCCTTTGCTCCAGTGACCACCAATGTTCCTTTTATTGGAACTGGCACGCGCTGTCAACCTTGCCGGTGAAGGGACTGGATACGCGGGTAGCTGCAAGATATTTGTGAACGGATTGGGTGTCCGTATGGCTGTGTTATAGTCTCGCCGGTTTTTAGCGGATTCAAACTGAGGCATTACCGAATTGATCAGAGGTGCCCCAAATGATAGAAAAGCGCAAATTTCAGCGTTGCCCCTTTGAAGCCTTTGTCGAGGTGTATCACCCGGCCCTGGGCGAGTTCGAGTGGCGCGCCAGGGACATCTCGGAGGGTGGCATCTTTGTGCGCACGGGTGCTTCGCCCCAGCCCCCGGTGGGCACGGTGTTAAAAGTTCGGCTAAAGCGCCACGGCGGGATGATCAACATCGAACCGCTGGCAATGCAGGTGATACACCGCCAGCAGGACGGCATCGGTCTGATGTACCTCCTGGATGACGAATTCAGCCAGCACTAAGTGCCCGTTCCCGGTGTTATCAGGTACTCGGGTCGGGGATTATTGGCAGTGAAGGGGAAGCCTGAGTTCAACCCAGTCGTTGCCGGCACCGACGCTGGCGCAATCCAGGTCTGGATTGCCCTCGAGATTGACCCGCTGTAGTTCGCCCAGGCTTTCGAGCAGACTGACCTCGCGCAGCTGGTTATTGCCCAGGTTCAGGGTGTGCAACTGGGTGAACCGATCGAGTCCCACCACCGATTTTATTCCCGCGTGACTGCAATTCAGGGTTAGCAGTAGCTCGGCCCGGGTGATTCTCTCGTCACTGATGGTCTGGCTCACACAGTCGTGCAAGCTGGGGTCGGGCAAGGCATAGTCACTGAATAGCGGCAGGGGTGTATAAACCAGCCTGTCGTTGACGCTGAACTCGTAGTCGGCGCAGGCTCCCACCAGCAACAATGCCAGCAATGGGAATACGCGGTATCGGTTATTGCCCAAAACATACCTCTTGCGTGGGATTGGGGTAACGTCCCAGTGTAACCTTTGGCAGTGGCGTGGTATATGCCCGTGACTGCCTGTTGCTGGCGCCTGCTGCAGCGGGCGCAACTGTCCACAAATGGCAGCAGCCAATGACCGATTTGTGACTCGATTCCCACCCCGGGAGCGGGAACCCGCCTATCTTGTAGACAGGCAAATTATTTCGCGTTTCCCGCTCCTCCTGACAGCCTGGTTGCGCATGAATAAATAATCCATCAGTTAGTCGCTTTTCAGCGCCAGGGGAGGTTGAGGTAGTGCGGCGTCTGCACCAGCAAAGATTGACTACTTGCTGACGGACGAGGGCCGCAAGCAGGTGTAAAAAGCAGCGACGGTCGAAATAATTGCGGCAGCAGTTGCATCGTTAACAAAAGCAGTAAATACAATAGCCACGAAAGGGAGTCACACGGGATGCACCTGATCGCCAGCAGATCGCCAGACCACGATGTCACTAACACGGTTGACGTCACATCATCTGCCGCGGTGTATCGCGCGGTGCGGGATTTACTGATGCCGCGCTTTCCCGACCTTCCCTTTCTAAAACTCAAACGAGCCTTTCAGGATTTCGATCGCCTCTACCGCGGTGAGTACCCCGGCTTCCACGCCTGCGACACGGCCTACCATGATGCTTGTCACGTTCGTGATGTCACCCTCGCAATGGCGCGCCTGATCGATGGCTATGAAGTGACCCACGGCCCCCGGGCGTCCCTGGGTCACAAGCTTGCACTGGTGGGCTTGATCGTCGCGTTGTTTCACGACGCCGGCTATATTCGGCGCCGGGGCGATACCCGGCATAGTAATGGGGCCGCCTACACGCGCACCCACGTCAGTCGTAGCGCCCGCTTCCTGGTCGAATACCTGCCCACGATCGGTCTTGGTGCCCAGGCCGATATGGCGGCCCGTATGGTGCACTACACCGGCTATGAAATGGCGCCGGAGGACATCGTATTGAACTCAACCCAAGCCCACCTGGTTGGCCACCTGGTGGGCACCGCCGATGTCATTGCCCAGATGTCCGACGTTGCCTATCTGGAAAAGTGCCGCGATTGCCTTTACCAGGAATTCGAGGTGGGCGGTATTACCCGGCAACGCGCCGAAGATGGGAGTGAACTGGTGGTTTACGAATCGCCGGCTGACTTGCTGGTCAAAACGCCGGGTTTTGTTGAATCAGTGATAGAGCAACGACTGAATGGCTACTTCGCAGCGGCCTATCGCTTCGCCGAAGCGCACTTTGGCGGCAATAACCTGTATATGGAAGGCTTGATGGCGAATCGCCGGCGGCTGGAAAAAGCCCTGTCGAAGAAATCGCAGTGCGGTGCGGCGCTGCTGGACCTGGCGATTTGATGCTGCAGGACGGGCTCTCCTTGACTGTGCGCGCCGATGCCAGTTGGCGAGTCAACTTATCTCCCCCGCGCAGTAAGCGCTAGCCGCCCGCCGCTTAGCTGCCCAGGCACGGGCTTGTTGTATCCATATCAGACCTGTTGAGTCGCCAGTTCTTCCCCTGTATTCTCTTCGATCTTGTGCCCTCCCAAGTCGAGTTAAGAGCCTTGACTCTCGATTGTTCCATCATGAATATCGCCGTGACCTGCGAACCGGTCGAACCGTTGCGGTTGCGCGCCGAGGCCCTCGCCACCAGGCTGGGCCTGGCTTTTTGCGAGGAGCCTGTCAGCGCCGCCGGCGAATTCGACTTCCTGCTCAAATTTGATGATAAGGGCCTGTGCCTTAAGCAGTCCGGAACAGCTGCGCCTGGTCCGGTAAGGGTAGATTTTGTCACCGGGAAACAGGCCTGGCGACAGCAGCACGGTGGCGGCAAGGGACAGTTGATTGCCCGGGCGCTGGGTCTGCATAAGGGTGCCTGTCCCGAAGTACTGGATGCCACTGCCGGGCTCGGCGGTGACAGTTTCGTGCTGGCCGGACTCGGTTGCCGGGTTACCCTGCTGGAGCAATCAGCGGTGGTGGCGGCTTTGTTGGAGGATGGTTTGCAGCGGCTGGCATTGTCAGCGTCACCACAACTGCAGGCCATCGCCGCGCGCATGCAGCTTGAGGCGCCGATCAGAGCCGAGGACTACCTGCCGCGTGTGCCAGGGTTCCAGGCGATTTACCTCGATCCGATGTTCGGCTCGGGTGCAGGTAAAGCGGCGGTGAAGAAAGAGATGCAGGTACTGCGGCAGTGGTTTGTGCTCGGCGGAGAAGACGTGCAGATCGGCGATGAAGCCCAACTTTTGCAACTGGCGATGGAGCGGGCACGCTACCGGGTCGTGGTAAAACGGCACCGTCAGGCGCCAGCAATAAAAGGTCCTGCACCCAGTTACCAACTGGGCGGTAAATCGACACGCTATGATATCTATAGCCTGCGCAGGTATTCCTGACGGAAGCGCTCAGCGGGTACGCCAGAGGAAGCGAGATTCGCCATCGCTATTGATCCGCAAGAACAAATCATCCTCGTCGCCTTCAGTCCACCCGCCGGCACTGACCCGAACTTCGCGTTGCAGGGCCTCGAACGCGGCGCGGCCACAATCTATATCGTTATCCCAGGGGGTCAGGTTTTGCTTGAACCACACCGATGAATAATCTTCGGCCGCCTTGCCCAACAACAGGAAATCAGCGGCTCCGGTATTCGGGTCGAGCTGGATGCTGCCCGCGATCCGCTTTCCGTCAGACTGCTCGATCTCTATCGCACTAAAGACCGTCTCCAGCCACTTGAGTATGGCCGCCAGGTCACGGCATTGCACATAGATTTCGATATCGGCCTGCCGCATTCAGGGGTTTACCAGTAACACTTGCATAAGCTTTTCGTAGATCAGCGACAGTTGCTCGATGTCTGCGACCGCAACCCTTTCGTTGCGCTTGTGGATCGTGGCATTACAGGGACCGAGCTCCACGACCTCGGTACCACCGGGTGCGATAAAGCGGCCATCGGAAGTACCGCCGCTGGTGGACAGCTCCGGTCTGAAGCCGGTGACGGCTTGTACCGCCCCACTGGCTGCCTCGACCAGCTTTCCGGCCGCAGTGAGGAAGGGTTCGCCACTCAGGTTCCAACTGATGGAGTAATCCAGCCGATGTTTGTTCAGGATGCTTTCGACCCGCTGCTCGATGGCGGCTGCCGTTAGTTCGGTGGAAAACCTGAAATTGAAAAGCAGGGTTAATTCACCGGGAATGACATTGGTGGCTCCAGTGCCTGCATGAACATTCGAGATCTGGAACGTGGTGGCGGGGAAATGGTCATTGCCCTGGTCCCACTCGGTGCTGACCAGTTCAGCCAGGGCAGGGCTGGCAGCATGGATCGGGTTGTTGGCAAGCTGCGGATAGGCAACATGCCCCTGCTGGCCGTGTACCACCAACGTCGCGTTGAGGGAGCCGCGACGGCCATTTTTGATGACGTCGCCAAGCCGGGCGCTGCTGGAGGGCTCCCCCACCAGGCACCAGTCAATATGCTCACCCCGCTGGCGCAGGTATTCGACGACTTTAACCGTGCCGTCGACGGCCGGGCCTTCCTCATCACTGGTGATCAGAAAAGCGATACGCCCCCGGTGGTCGGGGTGCGCGCCGAGGAATCGCTCGCAGGCTGTGACCATCGCCGCCAGACTACCCTTCATGTCGGCAGCGCCACGACCGTGAAGCATGCCGTCGACGACCCGGGCGGCAAACGGTGGATAGTCCCAGGCCCGGACATCGCCGCTAGGCACTACATCGGTGTGGCCGGCAAAAGCCAGGATCGGTCCCTCACTGCCGTGCACGGCCCAGAAGTTGTCGACATCGTGGTAGCGCAGTCGAGTCACGTCAAAGCCCAGGCGCTGCAGGCGCTCGATCATGATCTGCTGGCAGCCGGCATCGTCGGGTGTCACCGACGCGCACTCGATCAGCTGCCGAGCGAGGGCTACAGTGTTGGAGTCCGCAGTCATCTGCCCGGGTGTCCGGCAGCGCGGTTCACTATCGTTGCGGCAGTCGACATTATTTGGTCTGCCTCAGTTGTGAGCGTGCAGAGCGTGGTTGAGTTCCACGGCGGACTTGTTGGTGAGGCACTCCACGCTGCCGCTGACCGAATTGCGCCGGAACAGGAGATCGGATTGGCCGGCCAGCTCCCGCGCCTTCACCCTGTCGGCAACGTCGCCATGATCGTCGATAACCGTGACCACGGTCCCCGCGGTGATGTACAGTCCGGATTCGATTTTACAGCGGTCGCCCAATGGAATCCCCACTCCGGCATTGGCGCCGACCAGGCAATCTTCGCCAATGCTGATAATCATGTTGCCGCCTCCGGACAGCGTACCCATGGTCGAGCAGCCGCCGCCAAGATCGGAACCCTTGCCAACGAATACACCCGCAGAAATGCGACCCTCGATCATTCCCGGACCCTCGGTGCCGGCATTGAAGTTTACAAACCCCTCGTGCATCACGGTGGTGCCCGCACCCAGGTATGCGCCCAGGCGAACCCGGGCGGTGTGGGCGATGCGTACGCCATCCGGAACCACATAATCGGTCATGCGCGGAAACTTATCGACACAGTTGACTGCCAGGTGCTCGCCCTGCAAGCGCGCCTTCAACTGGCGCTGCGGTAACTCGTCCAGCTCGATGGGGCCCTGGCTGGTCCAGGCCAGGTTGGGCAGCAGCGCAAACAAGCCGTCGAGGTTGACGCTGTGGGGCCTGGAAAGGCGATGGGACAACAGCTGCAATTTGAAATAGGCCTCGGGTACGGAGCCAGGCTTGTCGTCGGTGACCAGCATCAGTGCCAGCAATGGCTGGCGGCTGGTTTTCATGGCTTTGACGACGTCGGCCTGGGCGCTGTTGCCGGCACCGCGCAGCTCCGCCTCGAGGTCTTTCAACTGCCCCTGGCCCAGCTCGATCACCCGGTTGGCTGTGGTGGTACCCAGGATGCTACTGAAGGCTTCGACTGTTTCGGCATCGGGGTGGAGCAGGGGCGCAGGGTAGTAAACCTCGAGCCAGGCGTTGTTGCGGTTCCTGGTGCCGATACCGAGGCCAAGAGCAAAAAACGGGTCAGACATGGGTGCGGGCTTTCCTGTATTAGTTGGAGAATAGGGATTGGTAGCGGGTACTGCTGAAGCCCGCCGTGACCGAGTCATGCATGGTCAGCAGCGGACGCTTGATCAGGGTGGGATTGTCGTGCAGGAGCGCTGCGACCGCGCTGGCATCGATGGCGCGCTCACGCTCAGCCGGAGACAGGTTTTTCCAGCTGGTGGAGCGCTTGTTCAGTAGTTTCTGCCAATCACATTGCTGTATCCAGCTCTCGATTTCCTCCATCGTGGGCGGGCGCTCGCGAAAGTCTCGAAATTCATAATCGATTGCCTGCGCCTGCAACCACTGGCGCGCTTTCTTTACTGAGTCACAATTCTTGATGCCGTGAAGGATGACAGCCATGGTTCGCAAGAGCCTGGATAAAAACGCGTAGAATAACATACTTCGACAGGAAGCAACCTGTGCTTCAGAGCGCGTCCGGGGCAGGTGGCGGAGTAGGGCAATGCCGTCTCAGGGCTTGCGCAACATTACCGCTTTCCGGCGGCGTGGGTAGCAGTGTCGGCAAATCTCGCACACGGTGCCATCGCAGCCCCGGGCGCTGCAGAATTCGCGACCGTAATAGATGATCTGCAGGTGCAGGGCGTTCCACTTTGCGCGCGGAAACAGCTTTTTCAGGTCGCGCTCTGTTTGCACCACGTTTTTTCCGTTAGTGAGTCCCCAGCGCTGCGCCAACCGGTGAATGTGGGTGTCGACCGGGAAGGCGGGTTCGCCAAAAGCCTGTGACATGACCACGCTGGCGGTTTTGTGCCCCACTCCCGGCAGTCGTTCCAGCGCTGCCATGTCAGGCGGAACGTGTCCGTTATGCTGCTCCATCAGCAGCCTCGACAATTCGACGATTGCCCGTGCCTTGCGCGGCGCCAGGCCGCAGGGGCGCACGACGGCTTCCACCTGTGCCACGCTCTGCCTGGCCATGTCCGCCGGGTTGTCTGCCAGAGCAAACAGCGTCGGGGTGACTTTATTGACCCGCTCATCGGTGCACTGCGCCGAAAGCAGCACGGCTATGAGCAGGGTGTAGGGATCTTTGTGTTGCAGCGGTATGGGCGGGGACGGGTAGAGCTCGCCAAGACGTTGCAGGATGTAGGCCGCCCTTTGCTGTTTGGTCATGGCTGGCCTTTGCCGCTTGCCTTCCTACCAAACCACGGTAGCCACCGCAGCGGTCTCTGTCGCAAGGCTTCAGGCACTGTTGACAAAACGGGTGATGCGCCTGGCGGCCTCGCAGCATTGCTCCATGGGTGGCACCAGGGCTATACGGACATAACTGTCGCCGGGGTTGACGCCGTCGTTATCGCGGCCCAGGAAGCTGCCCGGTAACAGGGTGACGTTTTGCTGCAGGTACAAATCACGGCAGAATTCGGTATCGTGTCCCGGTGTCCGCGCCCACAGGTAAAAGCCTGCATCCGGCATCACAAAGTCCATGGCAGGCGCCAGTAGGGCAGACACGGCCCTGAACTTATCACGGTAGGCAGCACGATTGGCGATGACATGATCTTCATCCTGCCAGGCGGCGATGCTCGCCATCTGGACTTGCAACGGCATCGCGCAGCCATGGTAGGTACGGTACTTGAAAAACTGCTGTATCACCCGGGGGTCGCCGGCGACGAAGCCCGAGCGCAGGCCGGCGAGGTTTGAGCGCTTGGACAGGCTGTGAAACACCACACAGCGCTTGAAATCGTCCAGGCCCAGTTCCGCCGCAGCTTGCAGCAAGCCCGGCGGTGGCTGGCGCTCGTCGCGGTAGATTTCGGAATAGCATTCATCCGAGGCGATGATGAAGTCATGTCGTTGTGCCAGCTCGACCAGGGTTTTAAGGGTTTCGATACTGGCTACCGTACCGGTGGGGTTACCGGGATTGCAGAGGTAGAGCAGTTGGCAGCGCTGCCATACAGCATCACTGACCTTGCTGTAGTCGGGCAGGAAGTCCTGTTCAGCCGGGCAGTCCAGGTAGTGCGGTTCACCGCCTGCGAGCAGGGCTGCGCCCTCGTATATCTGGTAGAAAGGATTGGGCATCAATACCTTGGGCTGTCGGCTGCGATCAAGGCAGGCCTGGGCAAAAGCAAACAGGGCCTCGCGGGTGCCGCTGACCGGCAGTATGCGGGTTTCAGGGTCGACCAGTGCAGCGGCAAGATTATAGCGGCGCTGCAACCAGGCGCTGATGGCCTCACGCAATCGTGGCGTTCCCCGGGTGGTGGGGTATTTCGCGATATTCTGCATATGCTCGGCCAATGCCGTCAGCACCAGCTCCGGCGCCTGGTGTTGTGGCTCGCCGATCGAAAGCAAAATGGGCTCGAGACCCGCGGGTGGCGTGGTGCCCTGTTTCAGCGCTGCGAGTTTTTCAAATGGGTAGGGGTGCAGGAGCGCCAGGTCGGGATTCATCAGATGATCTGAACCTTGGGGGTGATATTATCGTTTTGGTCGAGGCTGGCACACAGGGCGGAGCGCAGTGCTTCCTGGCGGGCGGGGTCCGTGACCGGGTTTCCGTACTGGTCGCTTACAAAAAACACGTCTTCGACGCGCTCGCCGAGGGTGCAGATGCGTGCGTTTTGCAGCTGGAGGTCGAAATCAAGGAATACCCGACTCACCCGTGCCAGCAGCCCCGGTCGGTCCGGGCTGACCAGCTCCACAATGGTCTTGACCTCGTCATGGCTGATCTTGACCTCTGAGGGATAATCAAAATACTTTTGCTGTCGCGTGACGAGTTTGTCCCACTTGTTGCTGGGCGAGCGACGCTCGAGGATCGCTTTGCGCAACACCCGCTTGATTTCATCCGTCCTGGCAGGGTCATTGCCTATGGGCTCACCGTCGGCATCCAGAACGATATAGGTATCCATGCTATTGTCGCCGTCATCGCGGAAAATGCGTGCATCCTGAATGCTCAGTTGTAATTGCTCGAAACTGGCAGACAGAACGGCGAAAAGTTGTGGATAGCTCTGGGTGTAGACGAAAATCTGTGTCGCGCCCTCAAACTGCCTGGAGGTCGTATCCTTGATCAGGACCAGTGGGGCCGCCCTGTCCTTGTGGGTAAGAATTGCCTGGGTATGCCAGCAAATGTCGGTGGGTGTTTCCCGCAGAAAATAATCTTCGTCGGGGTTGTTCCAGCAGGCAATGATGTCGTCGGCATCGTAGCCCTGGTCCTCCAGAAGCCGGATGGCGTTCTCCTTGCTGTCCTCAATCCAGTCGCTTTTGTCGGCGTAGTGTTCAACGCTGACCCGCAGCGCGCGCCGGGTCTCCAGGTAGAGCTGGCGCATAAGGGAGGCGCGCCAGCTATTCCATAGCTTGGGGTTGGTTGCGTTGATATCGGCGACAGTGAGCGCGTAGAGGTAATCCAGCCGTTCCTGGTCCTGCATCTCGAGCGCGAACTCGCGAATCACCTCGGGGTCGGTAATATCCTTGCGCTGGGAGGTGCTGGACATGAGCAGGTGATTGTTGACCAGCCACACCACCAGGTGGCTGTCCCGGGCATTGAAGCCATGGCGGGTGCAAAACGCGGCGGCGTCGATTGCGCCTTTGTGCGAGTGATCTCCGCCGCGACCCTTGGCGATATCGTGGTAGAGCCCGGCGATGTAGAGTAACTCAAGCTTTGGCAGGCGCTTCAAAATACTTGCGGCTAGGGAAAATCGGTCTGCGAATTCGTCATGGGCAAACAGGCGCATATTTTTAACCACCTGAATGGTATGCGCGTCGACGGTATAAATATGGAACAGGTCGTGCTGCATTTTTCCCACAATGCGGCCGAACTCCGGCAGGTACTTACCGAGGATACCGAAGCGATTCATGCGCTGCAGCTGGGTAGCGATCTTATAGGGCGATCGCAGTAGCTGGATAAAGGCCTGTCGATTGCGTGGGTCGTTGCGAAAGTTGTCGTCGATGCAATCGCTGGCTTCGCGCAGCAGGCGAATGGTGGATGCCCGGGGCCCGACGATATTCTCGTTTTGTGCCATCAGCACAAAAATTTCCATCACGGCGCTGGGCGTGGTCTTGAACACCTTGTCGTTGGCCGCATCGATGTAGTTGTTGCGCACAAAGAAACGCTGGTTTATCGACTGGATGGTCTCCGGGTCGCAGGCGCGCAGGATTGCCTCGTCGTAAAGTTGCACCACCAGGTCGTTGAGCCCCGATAGGGCGAGCGCCCAGCGGTAGTAGAGTTGCATGAATTTTTCGATAGCGAGTCCTTCTTCGCTATCGCTGAAGCCGAACATCTTCGCCAGCTCGCGCTGGTGTTCGAACAGCAGGCGATCTTCAGCTCTGCCCGCCAGGTTATGCAGAGCCCAGCGCACCAGCCAAAGAAAATCCCGGCCCTCGTGGAGCAAGCGAAACTCTTCCCGGGTCAGAAAGTTGCGTGCCACCAACGGCTCCAGGTCAGAGGTCTGGAAGTGGCGCTTGGCAATCCAGCCAATGGTCTGCACGTCGCGCAGGCCTCCTGGGCTGGACTTGAGATTGGGCTCGAGGTTGTATTCCGTGTCGGCGTACTTGCGATGGCGAGCTTTTTGCTCGTCCCACTTAGCTTGGTAAAAATCGCGACTGTTCCACATGGCGTTGGGCCCGGTTGCATCGCAAAGGGCCTGATGTGCTACAGGATCCCCTGCGAGCAGGCGAGACTCCATGAGGTTGGTGACAACCGCGATGTCGTGGCTGGCTGTCTCGACACACTGTTCCTGGGTCCGCACGCTGTGCCCGATATCGAGCTTGATATCCCAGAGCAGGGTGACAAACTTTTCCAGTTCGGCCCGGTAGGCTTCTTCTGTCCTGGGCTCGACCAGGATCATCAGGTCGATATCCGAGTGTGGGTGCAACTCGCCGCGACCGTAGCCGCCCACCGCTATCAGGCACATTCCCTGATCCTGGGGCAGGCCGCACCACGCCCACACTGCGACCAGAAGGTCGTCGATGAACGCCGACCTCGCATGCACCAGGTTGGCTATATCCTCGTTATCATTGTAACGGCGATTGAGCTCGTCCATTGCAGTTTTGTTCACCGCACGCAGGGTTTCTACCGTGTGCCCTGCTGCATTCAGGCTGGCGTAGATCTGTTGGCTGCGCCCGGAGCCTGTTCTCGGCTCGTTTTTCATCAGGCGGACCCGTTGACTTTGACTGCGATGCTGGTCGGCTCCAGGCGGTCGCGGCCGGCCCTCGCCTGGCCGAAGTAGGGCTCGTCCGTGCGTGCGGTGAGCACTTCGCAGCCGTCCGCGGTGACGGCCAGAGTGTGCTCCCATTGCGCGGAGGGGCGGCGGTCTATGGTGGTAACAGTCCAGCCGTCCTTGCGATTGAGTTTGGTGCGATAGCCTCCAGCGTTGATCATCGGCTCGATAGTGAAGGTCATGCCCTCCTGCAGGCGCATGCCGGTACCGGGTTTGCCAAAATGCATGACCTGCGGCTCCTCGTGAAACACGCGACCAATGCCGTGGCCGCAATAATCCCGGACCACTGTGTAGTGGTTGGCCTCGGCGTAGCTCTGGATGACGTGGCCAATATCCCCCAGGGTGGTTCCTGGTCTGACGATGTCGATCGCCCGGTAAAGGCATTCCTGGGTGACCTCCACCAGGCGCTTGTTGTGGGCGTCTACCCGACCCACCAGGAACATGGCGCTGGTATCGCCGTGGAAACCATCTTTTATCACGGTGATGTCGATATTGATGATATCGCCGTGTTTCAGCACTTTAGTGTCGGAGGGTATACCGTGGCACACCACCTGGTTGACCGATGTGCAAATCGACTTGGGGAAGCCCTTGTAGTTCAGGGGGGCTGGTATGGCCTGCTGCACATTGACAATGTAATCGTGGCAGATTCTGTCCAGCTCGCCGGTGCTGATGCCGACCTGGACATGGGGGGCGATCATTTCCAGAGCTTCCGCTGCCAGTCGTCCGGCCAGTCGCATCTGCTGGATCTCTTCCGGGTTTTTGATGGTTACAGCCATAATGAGCCCTGTTTGCCTGACTAAAATACATGGGTATTCTAACCCATCAGTGCTTCCCAGCGCGAGCCGATCGCGTCGTGGTGCGCGGGGTGATTTCCAGCTATACGCTGCAAGCCGGGCTTTTGGCGTGTTTTCGACCGGGCCTGCCAGAAGCCAATTGCGGATGCGGTGTCGCCTGCCAGCCGTCGTGGCAGATAGCGGCGAACAGGGTTTAACCGCCCTTGTGTTTGTGGTATAAAGCCGCGCGCTGGGAATGCGACAGGGTATTCCAGCCCCACGCAGGGCTGGATCGCCAGGGCGTCTGCACCAGTGAAAACGAAATCCACACATGCACCGACACGGTTCTCTGGGTGCCGCGAATTGCTCGCGAAGGAGCAAAGCGGTTGAGAATCGGGGTGTATGGAGGCATAACCCGGACCAGGAATTACAACGAGCGGCGGACCTCAGCAGCTGGAACGTTAAAGCTGTGGCAGGTCGTGGCAATGTGCGCCCGCTGTGAGCCGTAGTCAGGCCAGCGGGCCGCGCGGAGCTTGTGATTCCCGGTCTAACGACAAGGTGAAACTATGACAGCAGTATCAATGCGCGACCTCCTGCAGGCAGGGGCCCATTTTGGCCACCAGGCCCGCTACTGGAACCCGAAGATGGATCAGTACATTTTCGGTGTTCGCAACAAGATCCACATTATCAACCTCGAAAAAACCGTACCTGCCTTTAACGAGGCTCTGGGCTTCGTCAGGCAACTTTCCGCCAACAATAACAAGATCCTCCTGGTGGGCACCAAGCGTGCGGCGGGCAAGATCGTGTACGAGGAGGCCTCCAAGCTGGGCATTCCCTACATCAGTCACCGCTGGCTCGGGGGTATGCTGACCAACTACAAAACCATTCGCCAGTCGATCCGGCGCTATGCCGAGCTGCAGCAGCAGTCCGAAGACGGCACCTTTGCCAAGCTGACCAAGAGAGAAGCGCTAATGCGTCGGCGCGAAATGGAGAAGCTGGAGCGTTCGATCGGCGGCATCAAGGACATGGGTGGGCTGCCAGATGCCCTGTTCGTGATCGATGTCGATCACGAGCGCATTGCCATCAAGGAAGCCAACAAGCTTGGTATCCCGGTGATCGGCATCGTCGACAGCAACAGTAATCCGGACGGTATCGATTATGTGATTCCAGCCAACGACGATGCGATTCGCGCCATCAGGCTGTACGTCAAGGTGCTGGGGGAGACCATCGCGGAAGGTCGGGCCGAAGGCAAGGGCGAAGTGGCGGCCAGCGAATTTGTCGAAGTCGAAGGTGCCGAGAAAGCACCTGAAGCGTAATCGCAACCGGCCACCAGGCCGGTCAATGTAGTAAGTAATCAGTCAGGCTTTGAACGCGGGCTTGAAGCGCCCGCAAGCTGTGGAGAGTTGAAATGATGGCGGCAGTATCGGCGGCACAAGTAAAAGAATTACGCGAGCGCACCGGGTTGGGTATGCTCGATTGCAAAAAGGCACTCAAAGATGCCGATGGCGATATCGAACAGGCAATTGAAGAACTGCGAAAATCCAGTGGGATGAAGGCGGCCAAAAAGTCGGGCCGGATCGCTGCGGAGGGCGTCGTTGCCGTGCGTCTGGCGGAAGACGATCGTAGTGCGGTGTTGGTAGAGGTCAACAGCGAGACTGACTTTGTTGCCCGCGATGCCGGGTTCCTGGCGTTTGTCGACCAGGTGATCGAGCAGGCGCTGGCCAACGGTAGCCGCGATGTGGCGGAATTGATGACCCCCGAGCTGGAGCAGGCGAGGGAGGCGCTGGTGCAAAAGATCGGCGAGAATATCAGTGTGCGGCGTATTGCCTGGCAGTGTCTGGAGAAGAACGGTGTGGTTGGCACCTATGTGCACGGCAATAACCGTATTGGCGTCCTGGTCGGCGTTACCGGGGGCAACGCCGAGCTGGCCAAGGACGTGGCGATGCATATCGCCGCGGTCAATCCCCAGTTTGTCAACCCCGATGCCGTGCCGGCAGAGGTCATCGCCAAGGAGAAAGAGATCTACCTCGCCCAGGCTGCCGACAGCGGCAAACCAGCTGAAATCATCGAGAAGATGGTCAGCGGACGACTGCGCAAATTCCTCGAGGAAATAAGTCTGGTCAAGCAGCCCTTCGTCAAGGATCCGGAGATCACCGTGGGTGAGCTCGCGAAGCAAGCGGGCGGTGACGTCGTGTCTTTCGTGCGCTTTGAAGTGGGCGAGGGTATCGACAAACAGGAAGTGGATTTCGCCGAGGAAGTTGCAGCACAACTGAAATCGTAGCGCGAACTATAAGGGGCGGGTCAAGCCGCCCCGCGTTTATCGGGGTGGAGTCGACATGGGTCAATCGGGTAGGGAAGTTTTCTATCAACGTATCCTGCTGAAGCTGAGTGGCGAGGCACTTTCCGGTGAGGCCGGGTTCGGCATAGATCCCAAGGTGCTGGACAAAATGGCGCTGGAAATCGGCCAGCTGGTGGGTATCGGGGTTGAAGTCGGCCTGGTGGTTGGTGGCGGCAATTTGTTTCGTGGCGCTGCGCTCAACGCGGCGGGCCTTGACCGCGTCACCGGTGACCATATGGGAATGTTGGCCACGGTGATGAATGCGCTGGCGCTGCGCGATGCACTGGAGCGCTCCAATATCCCCAGTCGGGTGATGTCGGCCATTCCCATGAGTGGAGTGGTCGAGCACTACGACCGGCGGACTGCGATGCGCTACCTTGAGCAGGGCGATGTCGTGATATTTTCAGCCGGTACCGGTAACCCGTTTTTCACCACGGACTCGGCGGCCTGCCTGCGCGGTATCGAGATGAACGCCGAGTTGGTGCTCAAGGCGACCAAAGTGGACGGCATCTACAGTGCCGATCCCGTGACCTGCCCCGATGCAGAAAAATACGCGAAGCTGACGTATGATGAGGTTCTCGATAAAAAGCTCGAGGTAATGGATCTCACCGCGATTTGCCTGTGCCGGGACCATGCCATGCCAGTGCGCGTGTTTGGAATGGATAAGGCCGGTGCACTGTTGAGTATTGTGCGGGGTGGTAACGAAGGCACCCTCATCGAATAACAGTCTGGAGGAGACCCAGGTGATCAACGACATCAAGAAAGACGCAGAGTTCAGGATGCAGAAGAGCATCGATGCGCTGTCCTCCGCGTTTACCCGCATTCGCACGGGGCGTGCCCATCCCGGCATTCTGGAGGGCGTAACGGTAGAGTATTATGGTGCCGACACCCCGTTGAGCCAGGTTGCTAACATTAATGTCGAAGATGCTCGCACTTTGGCGATTTCCCCCTGGGAGAAGCAGCTGGTACCGCAGATAGAAAAGGCGATTCTCAAGTCAGATCTCGGTTTGAACCCATCGACCAGTGGCGACCTCATACGCATTCCGATGCCCGCCCTGACCGAGGAAACCCGCAAGGGTTATATCAAACAGGCGCGCCAGGAGGCGGAAAACGCCCGGGTTTCGGTGCGCAATATTCGTCGCGATGCCAATAGCATGGTTAAGGATTTGCTGAAGGAAAAGGAAATAAGCGAGGACGACGAGCGTCGTGCTGAGGAGCAAATTCAGAAAATAACCGACAAATTCATCGCTGCGGTTGACGCAAAACTCGAAACCAAGGAAGCCGAGTTGATGGAAATCTGAACGCACTGATTGCGCATCCATGTCCCATTCCAGTCAAACTCCGGCGAATGTCCCCCGGCACGTCGCCATCATCATGGATGGCAACAACCGCTGGGCCAAGCAGCGCAAACTGCGGCAGGTGGCAGCGGGCCACAGGGCAGGCGTTGAAACCATCCGCGCAATACTCGAGGCCTGCGACAAGCACGGCGTCAAGACCCTAACGCTGTTCGCTTTCAGCAGTGAAAACTGGCTGCGCCCGCGCCGCGAGGTAGAGGCCTTGATGACCCTGTTCTCCAGTTATCTGTCCCGGGAAACCGCCGATCTCAACCGCAGGAATGTGCGGATGCGCTTCATCGGTCGCCGCGACCGTTTCAGTAGCAAAATACAGCAGCAAATGCAGCATGCCGAAGTGCTCACTGCGGGCAATAGTGGCGGTGTGCTGGTAATCGCCGCGGATTACGGCGGGCAGTGGGATATCGCCGAAGCGGCGCGCTCGATAGCCGCGGATGCCATCGCCGGCAGGCTTGCCCTCGACGCTATCGATGAACAACTGGTTGGCGAGCGCATCGCCCTGTCCGACTTGCCGCCCCCTGACCTTTTGATTCGTACCGGCGGCGACCACCGCATCAGCAATTTTCTTCTCTGGCAGTGCGCTTATGCCGAATTTTATTTTACCGAGAAATTCTGGCCCGATTTCAAGGAGCAGGATTTTATTGACGCCATTGCCGATTTCGCCGGGCGCGAACGACGGTTTGGCAAAACCAGTGAACAAGTAGGAGTGGTCAGCCATGCTTAAACAGCGAGTCATTACCGCACTGTGCCTGGCGGCACTACTGTTGTTTTTCCTCTTTTATTCGCCAACCGCAGCGCTGGTTTTTTTCGCGCTGATGGTCACCATAGCTGCCTGGGAGTGGGCCGGACTGGCTGCCATTGAAGGTCGCGGCCGTTCGACCTATGCCGCTGCCATGGTATTGGCTGTACTACTGGCCTGGGGTTGGATCTGGAATGACGGCGATGTCGACATTTACCGTGTGCGACAATTGTTGGGTTGGGCTTGCGCCGGTTGGGCGCTACTGTTGCTATGGGTACTTGGCTATCCCGGCAGTGCCGCAATCTGGGGCAGCAAGGGCGTGCGCGCCGCGCTCGGCTTTTTGGTGCTGGTGCCGGCCTGGGTGGGGCTGGCATTTCTGCGGTTCGAGCAGGCTGGACCGTGGCTGATTCTGTACGTTATCGCGCTGGTGGCCTGCGCCGATATCGGTGCTTACTTCACCGGCCGTGCCTTCGGCCGGCACAAAATGGCGCCGTCTGTCAGTCCCGGCAAGACCCTTGAGGGGCTGGCGGGTGGCATTTTGGCAGTGACCGCTTTCGCGCTGTTTGTCGGCATGATCACCAACTCACATGTGGTGGGTCTGGGCAGCTTTATGCTGGTTTCGATTATCACCAGCCTGGCGTCGGTGCTCGGTGATCTGGTCGAAAGCATGGTCAAGCGCCACCAGGGGGTCAAGGACAGTGGTACCTTGTTGCCTGGTCATGGTGGGGTCCTGGATCGCATAGACAGTCTGGCGGCGGCGATACCGGTGTTTGCTTTCGGCATTACCGTGCTGCTAACCCGGAGCGCGGCGTAGCCATGCAGAGGGTGGCGATACTGGGATCGACCGGTTCGATAGGGGGCAGTACCCTCGATGTCATAGCCCGCCACCCGGATCGCTACCAGGTTTGGGCCCTGACCTGCCAGCGCAATATCGACAAGTTGCGGGAGCAGGTTGAACAGTTTCGCCCCTCTGTCGTGGTGATCGAAGACCCCGGAGCAGCGCGCATAGCACGGGCCCAGTTGCAGTCGATCCACCCGCAGTTGGAAGTCTTGCAGGGCAGGGAGGCGATGGAAGCTGTGGCCTCGGCCGCCGAGGTCGATACGGTAATGGCCGCAATCGTTGGCGCCGCGGGGCTGGAACCGACGCTGGCAGCCGTGCGCGCGGGCAAACGCATACTGCTGGCGAACAAGGAGTCGCTGGTGATGGCGGGCTCGCTGTTTATGCAGGCGGTGCGTCAGTCCGGGTCCACGCTGCTGCCGATAGATAGCGAACACAATGCGATTTTCCAGTGCATGCCGGCGGGACATCGGCAAGGCCTTGATCTATGCGGAGTGCGGCGGATACTGCTGACGGCCTCGGGCGGACCGTTCCGGGAAACCGGTCTGGAGCAGTTGCAGGCAGTAACGCCGGCCCAGGCCTGCGCCCATCCCAACTGGTCGATGGGGCAGAAGATATCGGTGGATTCCGCGACCCTGATGAACAAGGGGCTGGAGTTGATCGAAGCGTGTTACCTGTTCGATACACCGGCCTCACGGGTTGAGGTGGTGGTACATCCCCAGAGCATTATTCATTCAATGGTAGAGTACGTCGATGGGTCGGTACTGGCGCAACTGGGCAATCCGGATATGCGCACACCGATTGCCCACGGGCTGGCGTGGCCCGAGCGGATTGAAGCCGGTGTCTCCAGTCTCGATCTCATCGCCCACGCGCGGTTGGATTTTACGTCGCCGGATATCCAGCGCTTCCCTTGCCTGCGGCTGGCTGCGGACGCCTGCGCGGCCGGCGGCACCGCCAGCACGGTCCTCAATGCGGCCAATGAAGTGGCGGTGGAAGCTTTTCTCGGTGGTCGGATCGGTTTTCTGGCAATCGCGGAATTGATCGAAGAAGTACTGTCAGCGAGTGATTTCTATGAACCTATGGATATCGCTGCAGTCAAATCGGCAGATGCGGAGGCCCGCGGCAAGGCCGAAGCACTGCTGCCCTGAGCCTGGATCTCGTTGTCTATGGAATTGTTGACAAGTATTGCCATCGCCCTGATTACCTTCGGCCTGTTGGTGACCTTTCACGAGTTTGGTCACTTCTGGGTTGCGCGCCGCTGTGGCGTAAAGGTGTTGCGTTTCTCGATCGGTTTCGGCAAGACTCTCTTTGGCTGGCACGATAAGCGCGGAACCGAGTACGTGGTCTGCCTGCTGCCGCTGGGCGGTTACGTCAAGATGGTGGATGAGCGCGAGGGTCCGGTAGCCGAGGCCGATCTTGGTCAGGCATTCAATCGCCAATCCCTGGGCGCCCGCACTGCAATTGTCGCGGCCGGGCCCATCGCCAATTTCCTCCTGGCTATCGCTGCCTACTGGTTCATCTTCGCCGCTGGCGTGACCGGTGCTGTGCCGCTTATCGGTTCTGTCGAGGCGGACTCGATAGCTGCGCAAGCCGGGTTGGAGCCCGGGATGGAGGTCGTTTCGGTTGACGGCGCAGAGACACCCACCTGGAGGGCGGTAAACCAGCGCCTGCTGCGACGCCTCGGCGAGAGCGGCGAAGTGGTGTTCGGCGTTCGCTATGCCGACTCGGACCTGGTGTATGAATCCCGCGCGCAGCTCGACCGTTGGTTAGTGGGTGAGGACGAACCCGACCTGCTTGGGGGGCTGGGGCTGGAGCCCTTCTCACCCCCCATCCCACCGCGTATCGAAGAAGTCGTCGCCGGCAGCCCGGCGGAGGTCGCAGGCTTGCAAGCGGGAGATCTGGTGCTGGCGGTAGACGGCAATACGGTCGCCGAGTGGGAGCAATGGGTTGACTACGTCCGCGACCGACCGGGCGAGACCATGGACGTCGAGGTCGAGCGCGCGCAGGCCAGCCTCCGGCTTGAGTTGACGCCGGCCACAGTGACCGCCAATGGCGAGAGTTATGGCCAGGTAGGGGTGAGGGTGGAAGTACCCCCTTATCCCGAGCACTTGCAGCGGGAATTTCATTACAACCCGCTGAGTGCCCTGGGAGAGGCCGTCGACCAGACGTGGACGGTGGCGATATTCACCCTGGACTCGATAAAAAAGCTGGTCATGGGGCTAATTTCACCAAAAAACTTGAGTGGGCCGATCACCATTGCTAAAGTGGCGTCCGCTTCAGCCCAGTCCGGTTTGGTCTCTTGGTTGGGCGTCCTGGCGCTGCTGAGTATCAGCCTGGGGGTGCTCAATCTGCTACCCATTCCTGTGCTTGATGGCGGGCATTTGCTGTTTTACCTGGTCGAGTGGATCAAGGGCAGCCCGGTTTCAGAGCGGGTGCAGATGGTAGGATTTCAGATAGGTGTCAGCATTGTCCTGGGAATTATGTTGCTGGCACTGTACAACGATATCAGTCGCTTGTAGGCGACAACTCCTGCACGTTTTGTGAGCTTGTTCCTCGGAAGGGGTGAGCGTGGTCTTGCTACCAAGAATTGATAATTGATGAAGAAAGTTAACGCCATCCTGCTGTTCGCCGTGCTGCTGCTCTCGGCTCGACTCGCGGCTGATACCTTCACCATCGCGGATATCCGTATCGAGGGCCTGCAGCGCATATCGGCGGGTAGCGTGTTCAGCGTATTGCCCGTCAATATCGGTGATACCAGTGATCCCGCGGTCCTGCGCGACACGGCGCGATCGTTGTTCGCGACCGGAAACTTCAACGATGTCAAGCTGCTGCGCGACGGCGATGTGCTGGTGGTCCAGGTCGTCGAGCGGCCATCCATCAGCGAGATCAATCTCGAGGGCAACAAGGCGATCGAAAGTGAGGCGCTGCTCGACGGACTGAAAAGCTCTGGCCTTGCCGAGGGCCAGGTATTGAAACGTTCAACCCTTGAAGGCATGCGCCTGGAATTGCAGCGCCAGTATGTCTCCCAGGGGCGTTACGACGCGAGCATCGAAGCGGAAGTGGTCGAACAGCCGCGCAATCGGGTTGGCGTCAATATTCTTATCAACGAGGGCAACGTTGCCAAGATCAAAGGCATCAATGTTGTCGGCAACGACGCGTTCGAGTCCGATGACCTGCTCGATCTGTTCGAACTGCAACCATCGGGCCTGTTCTCGTTTATCAGCGGCGATGACAAATACTCCAGGGAGAAGCTCAAGGGTGATCTGGAGAAGCTCGAGTCCTGGTACCTCGACCGCGGCTACATAAAATTCGATATCGAGTCGACCCAGGTGTCGATTACGCCGGATCGCAAGGCGGTGTATATCACCGTCAACGTCACCGAAGGTGAACAGTATACGGTGGATGAGGTTGAGTTATCCGGCGACCTGGTCGTGGCGGAGCCGGAGATGAGAAAGTTCCTGCTGGTGCAGCAGGGGCAAATGTACTCCCAGATACTGGTCACCCAGAGTGAGGAGTTCATCAGCCGCAGGTTGGGCAACGATGGCTACACCTTTGCCAAGATTACCGGTATTCCCGAAATCGACGATGAAACCAAAACGGTGGACCTCAAGTTTTTCGTTGATCCGGGCAAGCGTACCTATGTGCGGCGGATACAGTTCCGCGGCAATACCCGCACCCGGGATGATGTATTGCGGCGTGAGATGCGCCAGATGGAGAGTTCAACGGCATCCAACAGCAAGATTGAACAGGGTCGAATTCGTCTGCAGCGATTGGGCTTTTTCAAGACGGTCGAGGTAGAGACCCCGGAGGTCCCCGGCGTCGATGACCAGATCGATGTGAATTACACGGTCGAGGAACAGCCCTCTGGCAGTGTTGGCGCCAGCATCGGTTTCGCCCAGGGAACAGGGCTGATCCTGGGTGCCAACATCCAGCAGAATAACTTTCTCGGTACCGGTAAGCGGGTGGGAATCGGGGTCAACTTCAGTGATTTCCAGCGCAGCGCCAACTTCAGCTACGTCAACCCGTATTACACGGAGGACGGCGTCAGCCGCGGCTTCAGCGTCTTCTATCGCAAGACCGACCTGGATGAAGTCAACGTTGCCAGTTACAGCACCGACGTCTACGGCGCAAGTATGAACTTCGGCTACCCCCTGAGTGAAACCCAGCGCCTGGGATTTAGCCTGGGTGCCCAGCGCACCGACATCACGGTGGGTGCGGGAGCAGTGCAGGAGATCAAGGCCAGCCCGCGACCGATTGACGGGGTGAATACGGTAATCGACGGTTTCGACGAGGATCTCCAGGTCGATACCCTGCGGCCTGTCGTGGCGGAGGACTTCTTCCCCCGCGCCGATTTGCCCCTGGGTTTTCTTGACGAGAATGGAGACTCCTTCAACACTTTTACCATTACCACGTCGTGGAGCCAGTCAACCCTGAACCGGGGCCAGTTGGCGACCCGGGGTGGCTCCCAGAGCCTGGCACTGGAACTGGCGGTTCCCGGCAGTGATGTGCAGTATTACAAGCTCAGTTACAGCGGGCAGATTTTTGTGCCATTGACCCAGACCCTGACCCTTAGATTTCGCGGCGAACTGGGTTACGGTGACGGTTACGGTTCAACCGAGCAATTGCCCTTTTTCGAGAATTATTTCGCCGGCGGTTTTGGCTCCGTGCGTGGTTTCAAGACCAATACACTGGGGCCGAGGGCTACCCCTGCTGTCCAGTACCTCTCCCGTTTTGCCCAGGTCGGTGTGGATGGAAATGGCGTGCCGCTTTTTGGTGACCCCATCAGCTATATCGAGAGTCTGCAGGATGCGGATGGTAATTTCGTAGGCTGTGACCCGCTGGCTCCGATTCGCCAGTCAGAAAATGGCGACGAAATTCCCCAGTTTACGAACCCGGGGCGCTTGTTGTGTGGCCAGGTCTTCGCCGATGATTTCAGGCCCTTCGGTGGTAATGTCCTGATAGAGGGCGGGGTGGAACTTCTCTTCCCGCTGCCTTTCATCAAGGACCAGAACTCGATGCGCACCGCATTCTTTGTTGATTTTGGTAACGTATTCAGTAGCGATTGCGGACCCTACCAGCCCGGCTGCCAGAGTGTCGATCTCGGCGAACTGCGGTTTTCCTTCGGCGTCGGCCTCACCTGGATTACCGGCTTCGGGCCCTTGAGTTTCAGTCTGGCCAAGCCGTTTTCGGAGGGAGAGTTCGACGAGACCGAAATATTCCAGTTTTCCCTCGGGCAGGTTTTTTGATTTGATAACCCCCACAATTCAAGATGGAGTAAAGCTGTGTTAAAGATAAAGCAAGGTCTGGTTTTCGTGCTGTTGGTTGCCTGCACAAGCTTCGCGCTGGCGGCTGACAAAATTGCCATTGTCAACGTCCAGCGGGCGATCGTGGATACCGATGCCGCCAAGCAGCAGCTCGAACGCCTACGCAAGGAGCCGGAGTTCAGGGCAAACATGAAGGAACTCGAGGCGATCAAGAAAGAAGGCCAGTCGCTGGTAGATAAAATGAAGAAAGATGGCCCGGTGATGAGTGCTGACCAGCAGGCGGCGCTGCAGAAGAAGATCCAGGAAAAGCAAGCCGATCTGGAGCATGTCGGCCGCAAGTTACAGGGACGTGAGCAGGAAGTCCTGCAGGAGATCATGGCCAAGACCCAGGACAAGACCAAGTCCGTGATCAATGACATCATCAAGAAGGAAAAAATTGGCCTGTTGTTGGATAGCAGGGCGGCTCTGCACGCTGAACCCGGGTACGATATCACCGCCCAGGTAACTGCAAGGTTGAACGCCAAGTAAGCCAGGTCTCAACCAGCAGCAGCTTTTGTGCGTCAGGTAGTTTGATGAATGATACGGGCCACACCGGTAGCGGCAGGGTTTATACCCTCGCGCAGCTGGCGAATCATGTTGGCGGGGAGCTACGTGGCCCCGCGGAGGTGATGGTTAGCGGTATTGCCACGCCGGCTGCGGCCAGGCCAGACCAGATCTGCTTTATTGCCGACAAGCGTCATGCAGCGGACCTCGATTTCACCGAGGCAGCGGCAATAATGGTGACCGAACAATTGGCGACAAGTACTGAACGGCCGGTGCTGATTTGCGCGTCTCCCTACCTTGCCTACGCCAAGGTATCGCAGCTTTTTGATCGCACGCCAATAACCCGGGGGATCCACCCCAGTGCGGTGGTGCACCCCGCAGCGAGGCTCGCGGATGGTGTCAGTCTGGGCCCGAACTGTGTCATAGAAGAAGGCGTCGAGCTGGCAGCCGGCGTTGCTATAGGTGCGGGCACCGTGGTGGGGCAGCGCAGTCGTATCGGCGAGAACTCGCGGTTACACGCCAATGTGACCCTCTACCACGACGTGACCGTCGGCGCCGACTGCATTATCCACAGCGGGGTCGTGTTGGGGGCAGACGGCTTTGGCTTTGCGCCGGACCAGGGCCGGTGGGAGCGCATCGCACAGAATGGCGGCCTGGTGCTGGGTAATGCGGTTTCGGTAGGCGCCAATACCACCATAGATCGAGGCGCTATTGGTGATACCATCATCGAGGATGGCGTAATCATCGATAACCTGTGTCAGATAGCACATAATGTTCGCATCGGCCGTCACAGCGCCCTTGCCGGAACCTGCGGAATCGCCGGCAGTGCCGTCATCGGTGCGCACTGCACCCTCGCCGGCGGGGCCGGTATGGTCGGGCATATTGAACTGGCGGACGGTTGCCACATTGGCGCTCGCACCGTGGTAAGCAAATCCATAACCGAAAAGGGCTCATGGTCCGGCGGGATGCCGATGATGCCCAGCAAGGAGTGGCGCCGGGCAGCGGTCAGGTTCACCCAGCTCGACAGCCTGGCACAGCGCATTGCCGCACTGGAAAAAAAGCTGGGCAAATAGCCCTTTTGCGATCAGCTTTGCACACTCAAGATGCTTTAGGAAAAATAAACCGTCATGATCGATATCAAAGCTTATTTGCCCCACCGCTACCCGTTTCTGCTGGTCGATCGGGTGGTTTCAATTGAACCGGGCAAATCGATCGTCGCCTACAAGAACATCAGCTTCAACGAGCCCATGTTCGAGGGCCATTTCCCCGGCGACCCCATTTTCCCCGGGGTTATGATTATCGAGGCCATGGCCCAGGCCGCGGGCCTGCTCGGATTTCGAACCGCCGAGGAAGCCGATGTGGAGGTGCCAGAGGGATCGTTGTATTTATTTGTCGGAGCCGATAAGGTGCGTTTTAAACGCCCGGTGGTGCCCGGTGACCAACTTACGCTTACAGCTGCCTTCGTTTCCGCCAAGCGCACAATCTGGAAATTCGATTGTGAGGCCCGGGTGGGGGAGGAGTTTGTCTGTTCTGCCACGATTCTCTGCGCCGAGAGGAAGAAACCCCGGTGATTCATCCGACTGCGATTATTGATCCAAAAGCCCTGGTTGCCGAGGATGTGGAGATCGGACCCTATACCATCGTCGGCGCCGACGTCGAGATTGAGGCGGGCAGCTGCGTCGCCCCCCACGTGGTAATTAAGGGCCCGGCTCGAATCGGTCGCAACAACCGCATATTCCAGTTTTCAACCGTTGGTGAAGATACACCGGACCTGAAATACAAGGGCGAGCCCACCCGCCTGGTGATTGGCGACAATAACACCATTCGAGAGGGCGTCACGATTCACCGGGGCACGGTGCAGGATCGCTCGGAAACGACGATCGGCAACAACAACCTGATCATGTCCTATGTGCACATTGCCCATGACTGCGTGGTTGGTGACAATACCATTCTTATCAACAACGCCTCCCTCGCCGGCCACGTGGTCGTCGACGATTGGGCCATCCTCAGTGGCTACTCCCTCATCAACCAGTTTTCAAGGATCGGGGCTCACAGTTTTGTCGGTATGGGCAGCTGGATCAAACACGATGTGCCCGCCTACGTGACAGTGCAGGGCACACCAGCCGAGGCCAAGGGCATCAATGCGGAGGGGCTGCGCCGCAGGGGATTCAAGCCCGAGCAGATAGCTGCGATTCGGCAGGCCTATAAAGTGGTATATCGGCACGGCCTCAACCTTGAGGAGGCCATCGGGGAATTGGAACAGCGGCAACAACAGCAACCGGAGCTCGAACTGTTAATTGCATCGCTGCGCAATTCCTCCAACCGGGGTATTGTCCGCTGACTCTGCCCTGAACATGTGATGAACAGGCAGGTAGCAGTGAATAGAGTACTGCATGTAGGCATGGTCGCGGGCGAGGCCTCGGGGGATATCCTCGGAGCCGGGCTGATTGCGGCACTGCGGGAAATCTACCCCAATGCCGAGTTCAGCGGCATCGGCGGTGAGCAGATGGTGAACCAGGGAATGGTAAGCTTCTATCCCCTTGACCGCCTTTCCGTAATGGGCCTGATTGATCCGCTGAAACGACTGCCGGAACTGGTGCGCATGCGCAGTAATCTGGTGCGCCATTTCCAGATCGAGCCCCCGGATATTTTTATAGGCATTGATTCGCCCGATTTTAACCTTGGTATCGAACTCAAGCTGCAGCGCATCGGTATCCTGACCGCGCACTATGTCAGCCCCTCGGTATGGGCGTGGCGCCAGGGCAGAGTGGTCAAAATTGCCCGCGCGGTGAACCTGATGCTGACCCTGTTCCCGTTTGAAGCCGCATTTTACCGCCAGCACCGGGTGCCGGTGGCGTTTGTCGGCCACCCGCTGGCCGACCAGCTTCCCCTGGAACCTGATACCGACGCTGCACGGGAGCAACTGGGGTGCGCAGGGTCTGGCCGCATCATCGCGGTCTTGCCTGGTAGTCGCGGCGGTGAGATCGCCTTGCTGGGACCGGTGTTCCTGCGCGCCGCTGTGGCCTTGCTGCGCCGGCATCCGGACTGCACCGTGTTGATGCCGGCGGCCAATCATGAGCGCCATGAGCAACTGCAGGGACTGCTGGCGGAACTGGGGCCGGCGCCGGAAATCCTGGCGCGAATACGTCTCTTGCGGGGGCGGTCGCAGCTGGCGATGACGGCAGCTGATGTGGTGTTGATGACATCGGGGACCACAACCCTCGAAGCGATGCTGCTGAAGAAGCCGATGGTGGTAGCGTATAAATTGTCACGGCTGTCCTACTGGTTGCTGTCGCGACTGGTAAAAACCGATTTTATTGCCCTGCCAAACCTGCTTGCCGGCGAGGCGCTGGTACCGGAACTGCTGCAGCAGCAGGTCACCCCCGAGAGCCTGAGTGACGCGGCGAGCTTGTGGCTGGAACAGCCCGAGCAGGTGCAGCAGGTGCAGCAACGCTTCCACGCAATTCATCGGGACCTGCGCCGTGATGCCAGTCACGCGGCGGCACAGGCGATTAGCGAACTGGTGGAGCAGCGTCAATGGTGATTACACGGGGGCCCCGCGCGCTGGTCGCGGGTGTCGATGAGGCGGGGCGTGGTCCCCTCGCGGGTGACGTGGTAGCGGCGGCGGTCATACTCGATCCCGCCCGTCCTGTTGCCGGCATCAATGATTCGAAAAGGCTCAGCCCGCGACGGCGAGAAGAACTGTTCGGGCAGATCTGTGAGGCCTGCACCTGGGCCATTGGCCGGGCGAGTGTGGCGGAAATCGAAACCCTCAATATCCTGCAGGCAACAATGCTGGCCATGCAGCGAGCGGTGTCTGGCTTGCGGCCCCAGCCCGCACATGTACTGGTGGATGGCAACCGCACGCCCGGCTGGAATTATTCCAGCGAGGCTATCGTCAATGGTGATGCGCGCATCGCGGCAATTGGCGCGGCCTCCATTCTGGCCAAGGTGACCCGCGACCGTGATATGCACCTGCTGGAGGAGCGCTATCCCGGATACGGCTTTGCGCAACACAAGGGCTACCCGACTGCAGCCCATCTGGAGGCACTGCAACGCTTCGGGCCCTGTCCCGAGCACCGCCTGGGCTTCAGGCCGGTGGCGCGTCTCTTGGCGACTGCTGTACCCCCCGCTGGTGATGGATGATGAGTGCTGACTTTGTTCACCTGAAAGTCCATACCGAGTATTCCCTGGTCGACGGCATCGTCAAGGTGAAGCCCTTGACCCGGGCCGTCGCCGATGCCGGTATGCCCGCCGTCGCTATCGCCGATGACACCAATTTCTTCGGGCTGGTGAAATTTTATCAGGCCTGCCTGGGCGCTGGAGTCAAGCCCATTTTTGGTAGCGACCTGCAGATTCACCAGCAAGATGAAGAAGAGTTGCCATTCACGGTGACGGCGCTGGCCCAGAACCTGGAAGGCTATGGCAATCTGCGCAAGCTGATCAGCCGGGCGTGGCTCGAGGGACAGTTCCAGGGGCGGGCCTATGTGCAACGGGACTGGTTGATCGAGTATGGCGAGGGCCTGATCATTCTCTCTGGTGGTAAATTTGGCGATATTGGCCGAGCCCTTCTCAATCAGCGTCCGGAGCAAGCCATAGAGCAGGCGCAATGGTGGCAGCAGCGTTTCCCCGATCGCTTTTACATTGAGCTGCAGCGCACATTGCGGGCCGAGGATGAGCTGTATGTTTACCGGGCGGTGGAGCTGGCGACGGCCATGAACCTGCCAGTGGTCGCCACCAACGATGTGCGCTTCCTCGACGCGGACCAGTTCGAAGCCCATGAGGTGCGCGTCTGTATCGCCGAGGGCAGGGCGCTCGATGATCCCCGCCGGCAGCGGCGCTACAGCGCCGAGCAGTATCTCAAGAGCGGTGCCGAGATGGCACTTTTGTTCGCGGACATTCCCGAGGCCCTGGCCAACACCCTGGAGATTGCCAGGCGTTGCACCGTGCCCGTTGAACTGGGGACCTACTACCTGCCAGAGTATCCGGTGCCCGACGGCATGACCATGGATACTTTCTTTCGCAAGATATCCCACGACGGCCTCAACGAGCGCCTGGAAAAGCTGCTGGACCCGCAGGCTGGCGATTATAGCGAACAGGTCAAGCTGTACCGCAAGCGCCTGGATTTTGAGCTGGACACCATTATTTCCATGGGCTTCCCGGGATACTTCCTGATTGTCATGGATTTCATTCGCTGGGCCAAGGACCACGGTATTCCGGTCGGCCCGGGGCGCGGCTCGGGAGCCGGCTCGCTGGTTGCCTATGCGCTGTTGATCACAGACCTCGACCCGATCGCCTACGATCTGCTGTTCGAGCGTTTTCTCAATCCCGAGCGGGTATCCATGCCTGACTTCGACATCGACTTTTGCATGGATGGGCGCGACCGGGTCATTAATTACGTCGCAGATCGCTACGGTCGTGATGCGGTCAGCCAGATTATTACTTTCGGCACCCTCGCGGCCAAGGCTGCGGTGCGCGATGTCGCCCGGGTACAGGGCAAGCCCTACGGCTTGGCAGACAAGCTTTCCAAGATGATACCGTTTGAGCCGGGTATCACCATGGAAAAGGCTTACGAGCAGGAGCAGACACTGCGCGAGCACCTGGCGACGGACGAGCAGGCCCAGGAAATCTGGGAGATGGCCCGCAAGCTCGAGGGAATTGCCCGCAATGTCGGCAAGCATGCCGGCGGTGTGGTGATTGCGCCCACAGCCCTGACCGACTTTGCGCCGCTGCATTCTGCCGGTGGCGAAGGTATTGTCACCCAATATGACAAGAATGATGTCGAGGAAGTGGGGCTGGTCAAGTTCGACTTTCTTGGTTTGCGCACCCTCACCATCATCGACTGGGCGGTGAAAATGATCAATCGCCGTCGTGCGGCGCTCGCCGAATCGCCGCTGGACATCAGCAGCATTCCACTGGACGATCCCGCCACTTTCAAGCTGCTCCAGGAGGGCCAGACCACGGCCGTATTCCAGCTTGAATCCCGCGGAATGAAAGATTTGATACGGCGTCTGCAGCCCAATTGTTTCGAGGATATCATCGCCCTGGTGGCCCTGTTTCGTCCCGGGCCGCTGCAGTCGGGGATGGTTGACGACTTTATCAATCGCAAGCACGGCAGGGCTGAGGTCGCCTATCCGCACCCCAAATACCAGCATGAATGCCTGCAGCCAATTCTTGAGCCCACCTACGGGATTATCCTGTATCAGGAGCAGGTAATGCAGATCGCGCAGGCGATGGGAGGATACTCCCTCGGGGCTGCCGACCTGCTGCGCCGGGCGATGGGCAAAAAGAAACCCGAGGAGATGGCCAAGCAGCGGGAGCTTTTCATCGACGGTGCCATGGGGCTGTCCTTCGACCCCGATCTGGCCAATAACATCTTCGACCTGATGGAAAAATTCGCCGGCTACGGTTTCAACAAATCGCACTCCGCCGCCTATGCGCTGGTGTCCTACCAGACAGCCTGGCTCAAAACCCATTACCCGGCAGAATTTATGGCGGCCACCATGTCATCGGACATGGATAAGACCGACAAGGTCGTCACCTTTATCGAAGAGGCCCGTACCATGGGCCTGGCAGTAGAGCCACCGGACGTGAATCGCGGAGAGTTCGCCTTCAGTGTCGACGAGGAAGGCCATATCATATACGGCCTGGGCGCGATCAAGGGACTGGGAGAGGGGCCGGTTGCCGACCTGATTGGTGCGCGCCACGACAACCAGCCTTTTCAAAACCTGTTTGATTTCTGTGCGCGGGTGGATGCCCGCAAACTCAACAAGCGCGCCCTCGAGGCTTTGATCAAGGCCGGCGCGTTTGATCGATTGCGAGCACAGCGCGCATGGTTGCAGGCGGCCCTGCCGGACGCGGTGAAAGCCGCCGAGCAGCTTGCCAATAACACCAGTAGCGGCATCGACGATATGTTTGGTGAGGTGAGCACCGTGGTCGATGGCGATGTTTATGTCGACTACCGGAAAGTGGCGCCGTGGACGGAGCGCGAGCGGCTCAAGGGTGAAAAGATGACCCTGGGCCTGTACGTTAGTGGCCACCCCATCGACGAATACCTCGATGAGTTGCGCCAGTTCACCAAGGATCGGATCGCAGACCTGCGCGCCGACAAGAACAGCCAGTCGATAGCGGGACTGGTAGTCAGTCATCGCATTATGAAAACCCGGCGCGGCGATGATATGGCAGTGCTGCTGTTGGATGATCGCAGTGGCCGCATCGAAACGACGCTGTTCTCCGAGGAACTCGCGGGGTTCCGTGAGCAATTGGCTGACGATATCATTGTGGTTTGCGAAGGCACGGTGTCCTACGATGAGCGTGACGGCTCCCTGAAAATGCGTGCCAGCTCCATTGCCAGCCTCGACGACGCCCGTCGCGACAAGGCGAGGGCGGTGGTCGTGCAACTGGACAACTCCGATTTTGGCGCCGATTTCGGACCGCGGCTGAAGCAATTATTGGCCGTTGATGCGGGTGAGGGCTGTCCCCTGTGGATCGACTATCGTGGCTGTGGAGCCCGCGGGCGCGTGTCCCTGGGTGAAGCCTGGCGGGTCGACCCCACCGACGACTGTCTCGCGCGTCTCAAGCAGAGTTTCGGCGCATCCCGCGTCAGTGTGGTCTATGCCCGGCAAGCGATGGCGTCTGGCCTGAGCAGGCCTGATCTTGTCGTCGTCGCCCCCATCCACTGATTCTGTAAACCCGCCTGCAAGCAAGCTGGTAACTTGGTATAGTAGCCGGCTATACAACCACAGTGAGTTGCGGCCGCGCACGGTGCACCGGTACCGTGAAGGCGCCCGGGCCAGCAAGGGGTTTCCAGGGCAAACCCATGCCGCGCCGGGCATCACGCCGCCACTTTTATTATCCTTGCCAGGAAGCTAGTGACAATGAATCCTAACTACCTCGATTTCGAGCAACCTATCGCTGAGCTGGAGACGAAAATTGAAGAGCTCTCTCTGGTGGGCAGCGACAATGACATCAATATCTCGGAGGAGATCAATACCCTCAAGGATAAGAGCTACAAGCTGACCCAGAAAATATACGGGGACCTGACTCCCTGGCAGATCGTCAAGGTGGCGCGCCACCCGATGAGACCCTACACCATGGACTACATTCACCGGGTGTTTTCAGAGTTTGACGAGCTTCATGGCGATCGTCATTTTGGCGACGACGCCGCGATTGTCGGTGGTATCGGGCGGCTCGAGGGTACCCCGGTCGTGGTCATCGGACAGGAGAAGGGGCGCGGGGTCAACGACAAGGTGCGGCGCAATTTTGGCATGCCGAGGCCAGAGGGCTACCGCAAGGCGCTGCGCCTGATGCAACTCGCCGAGCGCTACCAACTGCCGGTGATCACCCTGATTGATACTCCGGGAGCCTACCCCGGTATCGACTCCGAGGAGCGCGGTATCAGTGAGGCGATTGCCACCAACCTTGCGGTGATGTCGCACTTGAGGACGCCCATCATCTGCGTGGTGATCGGCGAGGGCAGTTCGGGTGGGGCTTTGGGTATTGGGGTTGGCGACCACCTGGCGATGTTGCAGTACTCGACCTACTTCGTTATCTCCCCCGAGGGATGCGCCAATATTATCTGGAAGAGTACCGACAAGGCACCGGAGGCGGCGCTGGCGATGGGGGTCACTTCCCAGGTGCTGCAGGAGCTGGGCATTGTCGACTCCACGATTCCCGAGCCCATGGGGGGTGCCCATCGCAATATCGACGATATGGCCCTGCGAATCAAAGAGCACTTGCATCAGCAGATCGGGGTGCTCACCCAGAAGCCCCTCGATGAGCTGCTGGATGCCCGTTACAAGCGCCTGATGTCCTATGGCAATGAGCAAAAAACGGTGTGAGCAGGACCGCCACCGGCGGCAATTCGGGCTCGGCTTGCCCGCCGCCCGCACCCGGCGCAGGGACAGCTCGCCCTCCTTGCCAGACGGCCTTACCAGTCATGCTCGGTTGCCGGGCCTGAATGCCTGACCTGTTGGCGTCGATTACCCCGGCGCTGCTGCCAATGCTGGGCCGGGGACGTTGGTTGGTGGGGTATTCCGGAGGGCTCGATTCCACCGTACTATTGCACCTGCTGAGTCGCTTTGTGCGCCAGCGGCAGGGGTCTCCTGCGGTGCTCGCAATTCATATTCACCATGGCCTGAGCCCCAATGCCCAGCGCTGGCAGCAACATTGTGAGGCGTTCTGCCAGCAGCACGGCATAGCCCTGCAGTGCCGGGCCATTGCGCTGCCCCGGCACCCCCGGGGTGGGCTGGAGGCTGCGGCGCGCGAGGCTCGCTATGCAGAGATCGACGACCTGCGCCGGGCTGATGATGTGCTCTTTCTGGGGCACCACCTGGACGATCAACTCGAAACCCTGGTGCTGAACCTGTTTCGCTCCCGGGGAATTGCGGGCCTGGCGGGTATGGCCGCTGCATCGCATCCGGCGGCGTTGCGTGTGCGACCCTTGCTGCAACACCCCCGTAGCGAACTGCTCGACTATGCGCGCCAGCATGAGCTGACCTGGGTCGAAGACGAGAGCAACGCGGATCTGCGATTTTCCCGCGGCTTTGTGCGCCACCGCTTATTGCCGATGGCGGGCAGCCATTGGCCGGATTACTCCAGCCGGCTGGCCGCCACCCGGCGCGAGCTCGGCCACGCGAGTGAACTGTTGGACGAGGTCGCCGCCGCTGACCTGCAGGCGGTTTGCAAGGCAGATCGATGGGGGCAGTACCTGGACGTTCCGGCGATGCAGGCCGTCTCACCCGCCAGGGCGCGCAACCTGGTCCGGCTGTGGCTGCATCGCTGCAGGGTGCCAACCCTTCGCCAGCGCCAGTGGCAGGTGTTTTTCAGTGATCTGCTGGCGCGTTCGGGAACGGCGACCCTGGGGTTGCGGGGCGGCAGCCTCAGACGCTATCGACAGGCACTCTACTTCGTTCCCACCGCAGAGCCTGCCGGGCCACCTTCGGTATCAGCCTGGGATGGATATCAACGGGTCGGACTGGGAGCGTCTGGTGTGCTGCGTTGGTCACCTGGGCAGGCTCCTGGTCTGGACCCCCGGCGCGCGTATCGGGTGGTTTTTCGAAGCGGTGGCGAGGTATTCCAGCCGTCCGGGTCGCAGCACAGCGTGAGCCTGAAGCGGCTCCTGCAGGAGCGGGGCGTGCCGCCGTGGTGGCGCAGCCGTGTGCCGCTGCTGGTATGCGACGGTGAGCTTGCGGCGGTGGCTGACCTGGCGGTGGCGGGTTGCTTTCTCGTTGAAGGCACCGCGGACGCAGCCCAGCTGGTTTGGGAACCCCAGGGGATCCCGCCGTGAGCTGAATGCTATTGAGCGCCCGGGGGCTTTCTGCTAATGTGTCGGCCCATCTCGAATCCGGTCTGGCGGCGCTAAAAGCGCTGCCAGCCCTTCTTTTCAATACGATTCAACGACAGATAGGCGCGACATGCCCCGTTATGTTTTTGTTACCGGCGGAGTAGTGTCCTCTCTTGGCAAGGGCATCGCCTCTGCCTCGCTGGGCGCTATCCTCGAAGCGCGGGGCCTTGTGGTTACCCTGCTCAAGCTCGATCCGTACATCAACGTCGATCCGGGCACAATGAGCCCGTTCCAGCACGGCGAAGTGTTTGTTACCCAGGATGGGGCTGAAACTGATCTCGACCTCGGTCATTACGAGCGCTTCGTGCGTACTGTCATGAGCCGGCGCAATAACTTCACCACCGGCCGGGTCTACGAAACGGTGCTGCGCAAGGAGCGCCGCGGCGACTTTCTCGGCGGCACGGTGCAGGTGATCCCCCATATCACCGATGAAATCAAGCGCCGAATCGTGGAGGGGGCCGGCGATGCCGATGTCGCGCTGGTTGAAATTGGTGGTACGGTGGGTGATATCGAATCGCAACCGTTCCTCGAGGCCATCCGCCAGATGCGTATGGAACTGGGCAGTCGCAATACGCTGTTCATCCACCTGACCCTGGTGCCCTACATCGCCACCAGTGGCGAGACCAAGACCAAACCAACCCAGCACTCGGTGAAGGAGCTGCGCTCCATCGGCCTGCAGCCCGATATCCTGATTTGCCGGTCCGAGCATGAGATTGATATCAGCTCACGCAACAAGATTGCGCTGTTTACCAATGTTGAACCCAAAGCGGTTATTCCCCTGCCCGATGTTACGTCCATCTATGCGATCCCCGGCCTTCTGAACGCCGAAGGGCTGGATGACATCGTGGTCGAAAAGCTTGGCCTGGATTGTCCGTCAGCTGACCTCCACGAGTGGCAGGAAGTGGTCGCCAACGAGGCCGAACCGCAGCAGCAAGTCACCATTGCCATGGTCGGTAAATACATGGAATTGCTGGATGCCTACAAGTCGCTGGTGGAGGCCCTGCGCCATGCGGGTATCAAGACCCGCACCCGGGTCAACCTTGAATTTATCGACTCCGAGGATATTGAACGCGATGGCGGCCAACTCCTCAAGGCTGTGCACGGTATACTTGTGCCAGGGGGCTTTGGTGCCCGCGGTGTGGAGGGCAAGGTCGCTGCGGTACAGTACGCCCGCGAGAACAATATCCCCTACCTGGGTATCTGCCTGGGAATGCAGTTGGCTGTTATTGAGTTTGCGCGCAACGTGGCGGGCATGGACAGAGCGAACAGTACCGAGTTCGACAAACATACACCGTACCCGGTTGTGGGCCTGATTACCGAGTGGATCAATAAAGACGGCTCCGCGCAAAAACGCAGTGAGGCTTCGGACCTCGGGGGCACCATGCGCCTGGGAGGACAAGAGTGTCGACTGGTGCCGGGGTCGCTGGCGCGGCAGATTTACGGCCGGGAGCTGATCGTCGAGCGCCACCGGCATCGTTACGAGGTAAACAACAACCTGGTCGACCAGTTGCAGCAGGCGGGCCTGCGTGTTGGGGGCTGGTCAACCGATGATGCCCTGGTAGAGGTGGTGGAAGTCACCGGTCACCCCTGGTTCGTCGCCTGCCAATTCCATCCTGAATTTACCTCCACCCCGCGCGATGGCCATCCATTGTTCACCGGTTTTATCAACGCGGCGGTGAAACAGGCTGGCGCCGCAATTGCCGTCGACCGGGTCGCCGGGGGTGCTGGCAAATGAGCATGCCGGTGGTACGGATCGGTGACATCGAAATGGGCAATTCGCTGCCCTTCGTGCTGATGGGCGGCATGAACGTGCTCGAGTCCCGGGATATGGCCTTGCGGGTAGCGGAGCATTACGTCGAGGTGTGCCAACGCCTTGCCATTCCCTATGTATTCAAAGCCTCTTTTGACAAGGCTAACCGGTCCTCCATCAATTCATTTCGCGGCCCGGGAATGGATGCCGGGCTTGAGATTTTTGCCGAGATCAAGCGCCAGTTTGGTGTTCCTGTCATTACCGACGTGCACGAACCGCAGCAGGCGGCTGCGGTGGCTGAAGTTGTGGATATCCTGCAGTTGCCGGCGTTCTTGTCGCGCCAGACCGATCTCGTGGTGGCCATGGCCGAGACCCAGCGACCGATCAATATCAAGAAAGCACAGTTCCTGGCGCCGGCGGAGATGAAGCATATCCTGTACAAGTTCGAGCAGGCGGGGAACCAGCAGCTGATGCTGTGTGAGCGCGGTTCTAGTTTCGGCTATAACAATCTGGTGGTGGATACATTGGGCTTTGGGATAATGAAGCGCATGGACTGCCCGGTGGTGTTCGATGTCACCCACTCGCTGCAGATGCCCGGTGGGCGCTCGGACTCCGCCGGTGGGCGCAGGGCCCAGGTGGTGGAGCTTGCCAAGGCCGGCATGAGCCAAGCCCTCGCCGGCCTGTTCCTTGAAGCGCATCCCGACCCCGACAGCGCGCTGTGTGACGGGCCGTGTGCCCTGCCGCTGGCCAAGCTGGAGCCCTTCCTGCGGCAGGTGCAGGCGATCGATCAATTGGTCAAATCGCAACCGGTACTGGATATTGATTAGAGCCAGGCGGTGTAACAAACCCGCACTATAATCAGGCTGTCCGCAACAGGGTAGATACCCGGTGTGCGTGCTGGATCTGCAGCCGGTTGTAAATACAATGAATAGAATGCGCCGGAGCCTCTTGCCCGGTGCTACAGATCAGGGAGCTTAAAAATGGGTTCAATTGTTGCAGTAACCGCGCTGGAAGTCCTGGACTCACGCGGCAACCCTACGGTGGAGGCCGAGGTCGTGCTTGATTCCGGCGCGCGGGGCAGCGCCTGCGCTCCGTCGGGGGCATCGACGGGCTCGCGGGAAGCACTGGAGCTGCGCGATGGTGATAAAAACCGCTATCTGGGCAAGGGCGTGCTGACGGCGGTGGCAAATATCAACGATATTATCGCGCCGATGTTGATCGGGCAGGATGCCTTGCAGCAACGCGCCATAGACCAGGCGATGATCGAAGCCGATGGCACCGAGAACAAAGAGAAACTGGGTGCCAATGCCATTCTGGCCGTGTCGCTGGCAGTGGCCCGGGCGGCAGCGGTCGACAAGGGAGTGCCGCTCTATCAGCACATTGCCGATATTAACGGCACACCGAACACCTATTCGATGCCGGTGCCGATGATGAATATTCTCAATGGCGGAGAGCACGCAGATAATAACGTCGACATCCAGGAGTTTATGGTGCAACCGGTGGGTGCCAGCACCTTTGCCGAGGCATTGCGCTGCGGTGCCGAGATATTCCACGCCCTCAAGAATGAACTCCACCAGCGGGGCCTGAGCACATCGGTTGGCGATGAGGGCGGTTTCGCCCCCAACCTGCCCTCCAACGAGTCGGCGCTGGAAGTTATCGCGGTGGCGGTTGCGGCTGCCGGTTACAAGCTCGGGGAAGATGTGACCCTGGCCCTGGACTGCGCCTCCTCGGAATTCTACAGTGACGGCCGCTACCAACTGTCTGGTGAGGGCAAATCCTTTGATGCAGCAGGGTTTGCCGACTACCTGGCGGGCCTGACCGCCCGCTACCCGATTATTTCCATCGAGGACGGCATGGATGAAAGCGACTGGGGCGGCTGGGAAATACTGACCCGAAAGATCGGCGATACCGTTCAACTGGTGGGGGATGACCTGTTCGTCACCAACACCCGGATTCTGCAGCGCGGAATCGACAACAACATCGCCAATTCAATCCTGATCAAGTTCAACCAGATCGGCAGCCTGAGCGAGACCCTCGATGCGATCAAGATGGCCCAGGCTGCAGGTTACTCGGTGGTGATCTCACACCGTTCCGGTGAAACGGAAGACACCACTATCGCTGACCTGGCGGTAGCGACCCGTGCCGGCCAGATCAAGACCGGCTCACTGTGTCGGTCGGACAGGGTGGCGAAATACAACCGCCTGTTGCGGATTGAGGCAGAGTTAAACGGCAGTGCCCCCTATCGCGGGCGTGAGGAGTTCAGTCGGTAGCGCCGTTGCTCTACCGTGAATAATTGTCGGGTGCTGGTGCGATTTCCCAGGGGGTGCCCCGATACCAATTGTAAGCGGGCACCGGGTATGCGTGGGAAATACTGTGTGGGACGCGACCTGTGATGAAAGTGTTGTGGGCGGTGTTAGTACTGATCCTGTTGGGGCTGCAATACCGAATCTGGTTTGGGTCAGGCAGTTTGGCAGAGATCAACAGCCTGCAGCGCAGGATTGCCGAGCAGAAATCCCTCAATGCCTCGATGGAGGCGCGTAACAAGGCCCTCGAAGTTGAAGTAAAAGAGCTGCAGGAGGGCACCGAGGGTTTCGAAGAAAAAGCCCGGGAGGAAATGGGCATGGTAAAAAAGGGTGAAACTTTCTTTCTTTACCTGGCGCCGGGACAGGATGAATCCACTGAGCAATGAATCTGCCAAGCCGGTTTGGGCGATTGTGCCGGCAGCCGGCAAGGGCCGACGCATGGGTGAAGCCCTGCCCAAACAGTACCTGCAGCTTGCTGGCTGCACCCTGATAGAGCACGCCTGTGCGGCACTTCTTGGCACCAGTGTGATTACCGCACTGGTCGTTGCAGTCCATCCCGATGACGACATCATGAGGACCCTGGACGTTGCCAGCGACAGCCGGGTGGTTATTGTCGAGGGTGGTGCCGAGCGGGCCGATTCGGTACTTGCGGGTCTGGAGTATCTCGGGGCATGCGCCGAGCCCGAGGATTGGGTTTTGGTCCATGATGCGGCCCGTCCTTGCCTGCAGGGGCTTGATGTCGATCAGATGCTGGCACGGCTGGGCCAGCATGCCGTCGGCGGCCTGCTGGCCCGGCCGGTGACAGATACGGTGAAGCTCGCATCAGCGGTAAATGAGGTTGAAGCGACTTTGCCGAGAGAGGGGATGTGGTTGGCACAAACACCGCAGATGTTTCGTTATGGTTTGCTGCTGGAGGCGCTGCGCAGGGCGAAAGCCGATCGCGCGGCGGTAACCGACGAATCATCGGCCCTTGAGCGCCTCGGCTACAAACCGGCACTGTTGGTCGGCTCGCCAGCCAACATAAAAGTTACCTACCCACAGGATCTGGGGCTGGCTGCCTGGTACCTGTCAAATCGGAGTGAAACCTAATGCGCATCGGTCACGGCTTTGATGTACATGCCTTCGGTCCCGGCGATCACATTATACTGGGTGGTGTTCGGATCGAGCATTACCAGGGCCTGGAGGCACACTCCGATGGCGACGTGCTGTTGCATGCCCTGTGCGACGCCCTGCTGGGCGGGGTGGCCGAAGGCGATATCGGCAAGCACTTTCCTGATAGCGATCCCCGCTACAAGGGGATCGATAGTCGCGAGTTGCTGGGGCATTGTTACCGCCTGGTGCAGGCGCGTGGTTACCTGCTGGGAAATGCAGATATTACCATTGAAGCCCAGCAGCCGCGCCTGGCAACTCACGTGGAGGCGATGTGTCGCCTCATCGCCGGTGACCTCGAGGCCGATCGTTCCACCATCAACATCAAGGCTACGACCACTGAAAAGCTGGGCTTTATTGGTCGTGAGGAAGGTATCGCCTGTCACGCGATCGTGCTACTGGTTCCCCAGGGTGCCTGACCTCCTGGCCACAGCTAGCCGCGCTCACGCGGGCTTGTGCCGCGGTTACTACAAGGCGAGCCCGGAGGACTTTGTGGTTCGGGAAGAGCTGCCTTTTACCCCCGAGGGCAGTGGGGAGCATGTCTATCTGCGCATTCGCAAACGATCGCACAATACCGCGGCGGTGCAACAGCAGCTGGCCAAGCTCGCCGCCATCCCGCGGCACCGGGTTGGCTACGCGGGCCTGAAAGATCGCCAGGCGGTTACCAGCCAGTGGTTCAGTGTCCACCTGCCGGGTGGCGGTGAGCCGGATTGGGGTCTGTTGGAGGAGGACGATATCGTTATCGAGGAGGTGGATCGTCACCCCCGTAAATTGCGTCCCGGGGTTCACAGCGGCAATCACTTCAGTATCGTGTTACGCGATATCGAGGCCGCGCCCGGCAGCTTGGACGCACGGTTGCAGGAGATACGCGGTGAGGGCTTTGCCAACTACTTTGGCGAACAGCGCTTCGGCCGGGGCGGAAGCAATATGATAGCTGCCGGGGATCTCGGCGTGTTTCGCAAGGGCCGTTTGAGCCAGCGCCAGATCATGGCGTTATCAGCGGCCCGGGGATTTATTTTCAATTGCGTACTGGCCGAGCGTGAGAACAGGGGCACCTGGAACCAACTGGTCCTTGGTGACCTGGTGAATCTTGATGGCAGCCGCAGCTTTTTTGGTCCGGTCGATGATCCAGAATCGCTGCGCGAGCGGCTTGCGGATCTGGAGGTTCATCCAACCGGCCCGTTGGTTGGACTACTTCCGACCGAGGCCAGTGCCGAGGCGCGGGCATTGGAAGAGTCGGTCATTGGCGCACACCCCGAGCCCCTTGCGGTGGCACATCGACTTCAGGCGCGCACCGCGCGTCGTCCCTTGAGGGCCAGGGCGGGGAAACTCGCTTGGTGCTGGATCGACCCCGTTACCGCGCGCCTCGAGGTGTCCCTTGACCGGGGTGTATATGCGACCTCGCTGCTGCGTGCGCTGGGTGATTTCCGCCTGGCGGCCGATGCGTAGCGAGGCCATGGTCACGCGCCGGCGAGCCGGAATTCGGCTGTTATTGAAAGTGGGGCGGATTTGATCCGGCCCAGCTTAGCTTTTTACTGGCTGCCGCAGGTAACAGAGCGGCCTGATTCGAGACGGGTAATGAAGCAACGACGGATGCGAAGAATAGACTCAGCAACTCAAGTGCGGGGGCAGCGGCAATGAACAGTGCAATCAGCCAGGGTATCGGTATGACCTCTATGCGCACCCGTGAGCGCCTGGTGGAGCGCTTGATGGACCGGGGTATCAGCGATTACGATGTGCTGGAGGCAATCCGCCAGACCCCCCGGCACTTGTTTGTCGATGAGGCGCTGGCGCACCGAGCCTACGAGGATACCGCTTTACCCATCGGCTTTTCACAGACTCTTTCCCAGCCCTATATCGTGGCACGGATGACGGAATTACTGCTCGCTGGTGGCCCCTTGCACAAAGTACTGGAAGTGGGGACGGGTTCGGGATACCAGGCCGCGATCCTGGCCCAACTGGTGGAGCGTGTGTATTCCGTCGAGCGCATCAAGCCGCTGCAACAAAGGGCAAAGAAACGCCTGTCCCAGCTCAAGCTGTACAATGTTCTTTTCAAGAACAGTGACGGTGGCATGGGCTGGTCTCGAGAGGGCCCCTTCGATGGCATTCTGTCGGCTGCGGCGCCGGCGAAGATCCCGCCGGAGTTACTCCAGCAGTTAGCTCCGGGCGGGCGTTTGTTGATGCCGGTGGGGGAGTGCGGGAATCAGGAGTTGGTGATGGTGATTCGCAATGGTGATCGTTTTGAACAGGAAGTCATCGAGGCGGTCAATTTTGTACCCTTCCTCACTGGCACGGTGAGGTAAGGTCCCGGTGGTTCCTGCTTTAATCAAGAAGATTCGAATGAGGGCTTGCATAGCGTGCAGTGGCTGATGATCTTTCTCAAAGGTATCGCGATGGGGGCCGCAGATGTCGTGCCCGGGGTTTCCGGCGGAACCATTGCGTTTGTCACCGGAATTTACGAGCGCCTGATCAACGCGATCAGGGCAGTAAACCTCGAGTGGCTGGGTCTGCTGTTCCGTGGTCAATGGCAGCAGTGCTGGCAGCGGGTGGATGGTGGTTTCCTGCTGGTGTTGCTGGCAGGGATAGGCACAAGCATCGTGTCTCTTGCGGGGCTCATCACCTGGCTGCTGCACAACCAGCCGATATTGATCTGGGCTTTTTTCTTTGGTCTGATCGTGGCGTCCTCCATCTACATCATGCGACAGATCAGGCGCTGGAATGGGCTCGTTGTCGCGTTGCTGCTGCTGGGGGGTGTTGTTGCGGTGTCGATTGGCATGGCCCGGCCGGCTGAGGTCGAGGTGACGACGGCCTATCTGTTCATGTGTGGAGCTCTGGCTATTTGTGCGATGATCCTGCCGGGGATATCCGGTAGTTTTATCCTTGTGCTGCTGGGTGCCTACAGCGTAGTGCTGGGTGCTGTGCATGATTTTCAGCTACCGGTGTTACTGGTTTTCGTGGCGGGATGCGCGGTGGGGCTGCTGCTGTTCAGTCACCTGCTGGGCTGGTTGCTGGAGCACTACCACGATCCCATGCTGGCAGTCTTAACCGGGTTTTTGGCCGGATCGCTCTATCTGGTATGGCCCTGGAAGGAGGTGCTGCGCTATTACACCAGCAGCTCAGGTGAGCAGAAGCCGCTGGAACAGGTCAACGTCTTGCCGATGGAATTTGCCAGGGTGACGGGACAGGAACCCCAGCTCTTGTACAGTTTGTTGTTGGCGGCATGCGGGGTACTGCTGGTTTTCGGTTTGGAGAGATTGTCCGCATCGAGTCGACAATGAGCTGAGCAAGCGGCATTGTCGACAGGGAGCCGGTTCAAAGGTGATTCTCAGGGCATGCATCGATACCTGTCGCGCATTGAAACACTGCATCGGGCTGGTATTGTTGATGTTGGCCGGCTGTGGTCACAACCCGGCAACCGTGCAAGTGGTAGAGCAGAGCGCTGGCCAGCTCAACCGCAGTGGGGTTTACGTGGTGCAGCCAGGGGATTCACTGTATTCGATTGCCTGGAATTATGGCCTCGATTTCCGTAGTCTGGCGCGCGCCAATGGCCTGGGCAGTCCCTACGTGATACACCCCGGGGATCGCCTGCGGTTAAGATCGTCATCGACGGCGGCTGCCGCGCCGGTACCGGGCGCTGCCAAAGCCAGGCCGCGGGATTTGTCGGCCGGCACGCCGGCGACCAGCAGGGAGACCTGGCTCTGGCCCGCGGCGGGGCCGGTATCGAGGGTCTATTCTGGTTCAGGAAAGCTGCATAAGGGTATTGATATTCAAGGAAAATCGGGTCAGCCCGTGACGGTGGCCAAATCCGGGAAAGTAGTTTATGCTGGAAAGGGCTTGGAGGCTTACGGACTGCTGATTATTGTCAAGCATGATGCCCACTACCTCAGCGCCTACGCTTACAATAAAAGCGCATCCGTCAAGGAGGGTGATAGCGTCAAGCGGGGCCAGCAGATTGCCAGAATGGGAACAAAAGGCGGCCAGGCAATGCTGCACTTTGAAATCAGGCGGGACGGGAAGACCGTCGATCCACGTACTTTATTACCGCGTCGCTAACACCGGCGGTGCGCACGGACAATTGTTTACCAGTGGGGTTGAGTGAATGGAAAGACAACGACAAGGAGTTAAGCGCCGGGCGAAAGCTAAATCGGATGGCTTGCTTGCCGGAGCAGAAGCTGGCGATGCGAATGACATCGAGCTTGCCGCAAACGTCGACCTGGATAGTGAAGATGAAAGCGCGTTAACTGAGCGCTTTGAAAAAACCCTCGATGCAACCCAACTGTATCTGAACGAGATTGGCTTTTCACCCCTGCTGACGCCTGAAGAGGAAGTGCTGTTCTCCCGCATGGCCCAGCGCGGCGAGGAGGCGGGTCGCCAGCGCATGATAGAGAGTAACCTGCGCCTGGTCGTCAAGATAGCGCGCCGCTACATCAACCGTGGCCTCACCCTGCTGGATCTGATCGAAGAGGGCAACCTGGGCCTGATTCGAGCGGTTGAGAAGTTCGATCCCGAGCGCGGGTTTCGATTTTCCACCTATGCCACCTGGTGGATCAGGCAGACCATCGAGCGTGCGATCATGAATCAGACCCGCACCATCCGATTGCCGATTCATGTGGTGAAGGAACTCAATGTCTACCTGCGTGCTGCCCGCGAGCTGACCCAACGCCTGGATCACGAGCCGACCCCGGAAGACATAGCGCAGATGGTCGACAAGCCCGTTGACGAGGTCAAGCGCCTGCTGGGTTTAAACGAGCGGGTGACCTCGGTGGACACACCGGTGGGCCCTGACTCCGACAAGTCGGTACTCGATACCATCGCCGATGAGCAGGCATCCGACCCGGCCGAGTTATTGCAGGATACCAACATGAACGACAGCATTGGTTCATGGTTGGAGGAGCTCACCGAAAAGCAGCGGGAAGTCATCGCGCGACGCTTTGGGTTGCGGGGTTACGAACCCAGCACCCTGGAGGAAGTCGGCCTGGAGATTGGCCTTACCCGGGAGCGGGTCAGGCAAATCCAGGTGGAGGCCCTCAAGCGGCTGCGTGAGATCATGGAACGCCAGGGGCTTTCCAGCGACGCTATTTTCAGCTGAGTCCGAATCGCTCATGCGGCGCTGCGTGTGCCGACACTCAAGCGTATCTAAAGGCCCGGGGATAGCTCTCCGGGCCTTTTTTTGTTGCCGGTACTGGCTGCTTGGATTGTCGCACTGGCGTCTTCATAGCCTGCGCCGGCGAAGCGGCAAGTCGGTTTCCGGCGGCATATCCTCAACGCCCTTAGCTAAAGGCCGAGTGAATTCCAGGGTCGCAATCTGGTTGCACCCTGACGCCCGTTAAGTACTTCCCAGACTTAAAAAATCTTTTCTTAGATCGTTTTCTTGGTACTAACCACATTCTATATGTGGCACCCTTCTGTGGAGTGGATTTTATATATTTTTGAAGTCGACGAGCGAGGGATGCTCATGGAGCCCGGTTGGAAGGGTGTTGGCAATTGCTGGGGATTTTTGTCGACCGGGCAGAGTCCGCAACCTGGTTCTTCCCGACCTGCGGGATCCGATCTTATCCTGCAGCAGCAAGCCCTCCCCAATCCTGGTAAACCCAAGCCCCCGGTTTTATCGAAGCCTCACAGATTCGGATTCACTACGCTGGCAAAACTTGCCCTCATCGCGGCTTTGTCAATGTTGCTGTTACCCGGGGCATTTGCGCAGGAACTTGCGCACCTTGAATTGGACGAGGGCAGTGGTGCGTTGGCGCTGGACAGCAGTGGCCTTGGCAACGATGGCAGCCTGCAGGGGAATCCCGCGTATGCGGCGGATACCGTTGACGGCAGTGCCTTTGCGTTGCGCTTCGACGGTGTTGATGACTCGATTGACCTGGGCCCGCTGGATGTGTCGGGTTCGGGGCTGACGCTGGCGGCATGGTTCAAGGCGGACAGTTACCCGGGGACTTACCGCGACCCGCGGCTGATCTCCAAGGCGTCGGGTACGGCGGCCAATGCGCACGTGTTTATGCTCAGTACCATCAGGTCGGGCACCCAGACCCGGCTGCGAGCCCGGGTGCGGGTAGGGGGTGTGACCACCACGCTGGTGGCCAGCAGCGGCAACCTGGCGATCGGGGTGTGGCAGCACGGGGCGCTGAGCTACGATGGCGAGACCCTGCGGCTGTACCTGAACGGGGTCGAGGTGGGCAGTACGCCACTCACGGGGGCGGTGGATACCGACCCGGGCGTGGCGGTGGCGGTGGGCAGCCAGCCGGGGAGCAGCTCGCGCTGGTTCGATGGCCTGATCGACGACGTGCTGATCGTGGAGCGCGGCCTGGGCCAGGGCGAGTTGCAGGTAATTGTCGCCGGTAATGGCGAGCCGGTGGCGGTTGCCGACAGCTACCAAACGGCTGAAGATACGCCGTTGTCGGTGCCGGCACTGCAGGGCGTGCTGGCCAATGACAGTGACCCGGACAGCGATCCACTGACCGCCGAACTGGTGGAGACGGCCAGTCACGGTGTTCTGGCCCTGGATGCTGATGGCGGTTTTGACTACAGCCCGGCCGCCAATTACGCCGGGGAGGACAGCTTCAGTTACCGCGCCCGGGACGCCTCGTTGGGGTCGCCCCCGGTGGCGGTAACGCTGTTGGTGGGCGCGGTGGGCGATGAACCCCAGGCAGCAGATGACAGCTACCAGACGATTCCCAACCAGCCGCTGGCCATTGGCGCGGCAGAGGGTGTGCTGGCCAACGACAGCGATGTCGACAGCGTGAGCCTGGAGGCGGTGCTGGTGGCGGATGTTGCCAATGGCGCACTGGCTCTGAATCCAGATGGTTCCTTCAATTACACGCCGGCGACGGACTTCAGTGGCAGCGACAGTTTTACTTATGTCGCCAATGACGGTGTGCTGGATTCGCAAGCTGCGACCGTGAGCATTGTGATCTCAACCCCGCCGGTGGCAGTTGATGATCGCTATGACGCGACCGAGGACATCCTGCTGGTGATCCCGTCGCTCACGGGAGTCCTGGCGAACGATGGCGATACCAATCCCCCGGATGACCTGAGCGCCTTGCTGGTGAGTGGTCCCACCCACGGCACCCTGACCACCGGTCTCGGGGGTGGGGGTGGTTTCAGCTATTTGCCCGGGGCGAACTACGCGGGTGAGGACAGTTTTATCTACCGTGTCCTCGATGGTGAGAACGGCACGAGTGCCGAGGCTACCGTGACGCTGAATGTGCAGGCGGTGAATGATGTGCCGGTCGCGGTCGCGGACAGTTACCAGACGCAGGTGGATGAGGCGCTGCTGGTGGATGCGGCGAACGGGGTTCTGGCCAATGATACGGATGCCGACCTTGTTGCGAATCCCACAGCGGTGCTGGTCAGTGATGTCACCCAGGGCACCCTGGTACTGAACGCCGATGGCTCCTTTGCCTACACACCGGCGGCCGGCTACGTGGGTGCGGACAGTTTCAGTTATCGCGTGAACGACGGGATAGACGATTCCGACCCGGTATCAGTGGCGCTGGAGGTGCGGCCAATCGTGACGGTGGCGCCGGATACCCTGGTGGAACTGGCGCTGGACGAGGGCAGTGGTGCGTTGGCGCTGGACAGCAGTGGCCTTGGCAACGATGGCAGCCTGCAGGGGAATCCCGCGTATGCGGCGGATACCGTTGACGGCAGTGCCTTTGCGTTGCGCTTCGACGGTGTTGATGACTCGATTGACCTGGGCCCGCTGGATGTGTCGGGTTCGGGGCTGACGCTGGCGGTATGGTTCAAGGCGGACAGTTACCCGGGGACTTACCGCGACCCGCGGCTGATCTCCAAGGCGTCGGGTACGGCGGCCAATGCGCACGTGTTTATGCTCAGTACCATCAGGTCGGGCACCCAGACCCGGCTGCGAGCCCGGGTGCGGGTAGGGGGTGTGACCACCACGCTGGTGGCCAGCAGCGGCAACCTGGCGATCGGGGTGTGGCAGCACGGGGCGCTGAGCTACGATGGCGAGACCCTGCGGCTGTACCTGAACGGGGTCGAGGTGGGCAGTACGCCACTCACGGGGGCGGTGGATACCGACCCGGGCGTGGCGGTGGCGGTGGGCAGCCAGCCGGGGAGCAGCTCGCGCTGGTTCGATGGCCTGATCGACGACGTGCTGATCGTGGAGCGCGGCCTGGGCCAGGGCGAGTTGCAGGTAATTGTCGCCGGTAATGGCGAACCGGTGGCGGTTGCCGACAGCTACCAAACGGCTGAAGATACGCCGTTGTCGGTGCCGGCACTGCAGGGCGTGCTGGCCAATGACAGTGACCCGGACAGCGATCCACTGACCGCCGAACTGGTGGAGACGGCCAGTCACGGTGTTCTGGCCCTGGATGCTGATGGCGGTTTTGACTACAGCCCGGCCGCCAATTACGCCGGGGAGGACAGCTTCAGTTACCGCGCCCGGGACGCCTCGTTGGGGTCGCCCCCGGTGGCGGTAACGCTGTTGGTGGGCGCGGTGGGCGATGAACCCCAGGCAGCAGATGACAGCTACCAGACGATTCCCAACCAGCCGCTGGCCATTGGCGCGGCAGAGGGTGTGCTGGCCAACGACAGCGATGTCGACAGCGTGAGCCTGGAGGCGGTGCTGGTGGCGGATGTTGCCAATGGCGCACTGGCTCTGAATCCAGATGGTTCCTTCAATTACACGCCGGCGACGGACTTCAGTGGCAGCGACAGTTTTACTTATGTCGCCAATGACGGTGTGCTGGATTCGCAAGCTGCGACCGTGAGCATTGTGATCTCAACCCCGCCGGTGGCAGTTGATGATCGCTATGACGCGACCGAGGACATCCTGCTGGTGATCCCGTCGCTCACGGGAGTCCTGGCGAACGATGGCGATACCAATCCCCCGGATGACCTGAGCGCCTTGCTGGTGAGTGGTCCCACCCACGGCACCCTGACCACCGGTCTCGGGGGTGGGGGTGGTTTCAGCTATTTGCCCGGGGCGAACTACGCGGGTGAGGACAGTTTTATCTACCGTGTCCTCGATGGTGAGAACGGCACGAGTGCCGAGGCTACCGTGACGCTGAATGTGCAGGCGGTGAATGATGTGCCGGTCGCGGTCGCGGACAGTTACCAGACGCAGGTGGATGAGGCGCTGCTGGTGGATGCGGCGAACGGGGTTCTGGCCAATGATACGGATGCCGACCTTGTTGCGAATCCCACAGCGGTGCTGGTCAGTGATGTCACCCAGGGCACCCTGGTACTGAACGCCGATGGCTCCTTTGCCTACACACCGGCGGCCGGCTACGTGGGTGCGGACAGTTTCAGTTATCGCGTGAACGACGGGATAGACGATTCCGACCCGGTATCAGTGGCGCTGGAGGTGCGGCCAATCGTGACGGTGGCGCCGGATACCCTGGTGGAACTGGCGCTGGACGAGGGCAGTGGTGCGTTGGCGCTGGACAGCAGTGGCCTTGGCAACGATGGCAGCCTGCAGGGGAATCCCGCGTATGCGGCGGATACCGTTGACGGCAGTGCCTTTGCGTTGCGCTTCGACGGTGTTGATGACTCGATTGACCTGGGCCCGCTGGATGTGTCGGGTTCGGGGCTGACGCTGGCGGTATGGTTCAAGGCGGACAGTTACCCGGGGACTTACCGCGACCCGCGGCTGATCTCCAAGGCGTCGGGTACGGCGGCCAATGCGCACGTGTTTATGCTCAGTACCATCAGGTCGGGCACCCAGACCCGGCTGCGAGCCCGGGTGCGGGTAGGGGGTGTGACCACCACGCTGGTGGCCAGCAGCGGCAACCTGGCGATCGGGGTGTGGCAGCACGGGGCGCTGAGCTACGATGGCGAGACCCTGCGGCTGTACCTGAACGGGGTCGAGGTGGGCAGTACGCCACTCACGGGGGCGGTGGATACCGACCCGGGCGTGGCGGTGGCGGTGGGCAGCCAGCCGGGGAGCAGCTCGCGCTGGTTCGATGGCCTGATCGACGACGTGCTGATCGTGGAGCGCGGGCTATCCAGTGAACAAATACTGGCCAGGATTGCCGGTAATGTCGAGAATAGCCAACCGCAGGCGCTATTCAGCGCAGAACCGGCCTTCGGTGTCGCTCCCCTGCAGGTGTTTTTTGATGCCTCTGCTTCCAGTGATAGCGACGGTCAGTTGGTATCTTTCGAGTGGGACTTTGGCGATGGTAATGTAGCGGAGGGTGTCGAGGTAAGCCATACCTATACCGGTGTCGGATATTACCCGGTAACGCTCAGGGTAATGGATGACCGGGGAGCTGTCGGTGCAGTCGAGCAGACCGTAATTACCAGCCTCTCCGGCGATTACGGTCCGCCCACAGCCTGGCGCAGGTTGTCGGCAACAGCCGGGGATTTACAGCCCCCGGGGGGCGACGCTCCGGATCAAACCGTTGCCCTGGTAAGCGATATTAACGGGGATGGCGTCAACGATTTTGTCATTGGCACCCGCAAGGGCTCGGTGGGGCCATCCCTGGAGTGGTGGGAGCGTACCGATGAGGGCTGGGTCCGGCAGCTTATCGAACCCGAGCTGCTGCCACTCGAGGCTGGGGGCGCCGTGCACGATATCGACGGGGACGGTGACCCCGACATCGTGGTCGGAGAAGACAGCACGGGCGATAAACTGTACTGGTGGGAGAACCCGGCGCCGGAATTCACGGCCAGATGGGTCCGTCGGGAGATCAAGAATGCCCAGGGCAGGCAGCACCATGACCAGGTGTTTGGTGATTTCGACGGTGACGGCCTGATCGAGCTTGCCTTCTGGAATAACAGGGTACTGTCTCTTTTCCTTGCTGAAATACCGGCCGATTCCACCCTGGAGCCCTGGCCCGCCACCGAAATCTTCCAGGCGGCCAGCCGCTCTGAGGGCACGGCAGCTGCCGACATTGATGGCGACGGCGTTAGCGATATCGTCGCCGGCGGCTACTGGTTCAAATACGACGGATTCGGAGGCTACCAGGCGAACCCGATAGATCCCGAGATGAATTTCACCAGGGTGCTCGTCGGACAATTCATTGAAGGCGGGCGCCCGGAAATCGTATTTGATTCCGGCGATGAAGTGGGGCCGCTGCGTATTTACCAGTGGAATGGCGCAAACTGGATAGGCCGCAGCCTGGCGCTACAGTCAGAGTACGGTCATAGCCTCAACCTGGGCGACGTCAACGGTGATGGCAACCTCGATATCGTCAGCGGGGAAATGTTCCTGAACGAGAGCCTGTCTCCTGAGCTGAAACTTTTCTACGGTGACGGTCAGGGCAATTTCGCTATGGAACTTATCGATGTGGGGATCGGCAACCACGAATCCAAACTGGCCGACCTCGATGGTGATGGCGATCTGGATATACTGGGGAAACCCTTCCAACAGGAAGTCCCCCAATTGTATATCTGGCTCAATGAGGGCGAGCGCCTGGCGCTGGATAATTGGGAGCGTCACGTGCTCGATGACGCCGTGCCACACAGGACCATCTTCGTGGAACATGCGGATCTCGATGGCGACGGTTTTGAGGACCTGATTACAGGAGCGTGGTGGTGGAGGAACCCCGGGGCGCCCTCCGGCAACTGGATACGCAACACAATCGGTGCACCCCTGAACCAGATGGCCACGGTCTACGACTTTGATGCGGACGGTGATACGGACATCCTTGGCACCGATGCCACGGGTAGTTCACCCAGCAGCAACTTTTATTGGGCCATGAATGACGGCACCGGGAACTTCACCGTCTATGACAATATCGAAGCGGCGGTCGGAACTTTCCTGCAGGGCGTTGCCGTTGGTGAATTTGAAGAGGGAAAAACTGAAATAGCGCTTTCCTGGCAACAGGGAAGTGGCGGCTTGCAGATGCTTACGGTCCCGCCGCCGGGAGTGGTGACCAACCAACTATGGAGTTGGAGGGAAGCAAATCCAATCGTGTCCGGCGAGGGCTTGGACATTGGAGATATTGATAACGACGGTAATCTGGATATTCTCGATGGTGTGTCCTGGTTTCGCCAGGACGGCGCCGGGGAATTCACCTCTTTTGCACTGGTGGGCGAGACGACCGGAGAGCCCGATCGGAATATTCTCGTTGATATGGATGGCGATGGCGATCTGGATGCAGTAATTGGTTTCGGACATGATCCGGTGGGGGAAGTGGGTTGGTTTGAGCAGCCGCAAGACCCGACCGGCTTGTGGCCCTACCGACGAATCGACCGGATCGCGCCAGCAATGGCCCAGAGTGTCGATGTTGCAGACCTCGACGGCGATGGTAGTAATGAAGTGGTGGTCGGCGAACATACCAATCCCGAGGTGCCGGGCTTAAGGTTACAGGTCTACAAGCAGCGCAAGGACGGGGCAAGCTGGATACCCTACCTGATCTACCAGGGCGATGAGCATCATGACGGTGCCCAGTTGTTCGATGCGGATAACGATGGCGATCTCGATATCGTGTCGATTGGCTGGCTGCATCGACGTCTCATGCTTTACGAAAATCGCGCAATACAACTGCCGCCCGACCCCGTGCCAAGCGTGCCGGGTGAGCTGACAGCGGTTGCGCTGTCCGGGTCAAGGGTCGACCTGTTCTGGGCAGCGTCGACGGATGACAATGCTGTGGTTGGTTATGCGATCTACCGGGATTCGTTACTGGTTGCCAACACGACGGATACCAGTTGGAGTGATGTCGCTGCGGGGGGGATGACCGCACATTTTTATGAGGTGATCGCCCTGGATGGCGATGGCAACCAGTCCGTTGCGGCCAGCGTTACTGCCAGCCCGATCACCAGCGATCAGGGGGCCTGGTGGGATACCAACTGGCCTTATCGCCTGTTACTGGGCGCAGGCACCAATCAGTTCGAGCGGGTGGACAAGACTATCGAGTTCACTCTCGACTTTACTGCCGTCCTTACCGGGCTGGAAGAGCCGGCAGCACTCGATCCTGCCACCTTGCGCTGCCATGAGGTGGCTGCCGGCGGTGAACTGATCGCCATCGATGTGCCGTGCCAGTTCGACCCGGAGGAAGGTTTTGACGCAAGTACTGCCGCCCGGGGGACGATACTGGTCTATGCGGCCGGGTCAACGCCCGCTCGTTCAGCCCGCTACTATCATATCTATTTCGATGTCGAGGGCGGCTCGGGAGTCGCGGCCAACGTCGCACCCCTGGTATCAGTCGACGCGAATGCGATGGATGAGGGACAAGCCAGTTACCTGATATCGACGGTCAGCGGCGACTACCATCTGCAAAAAGAAGCCGGTGGCTTTTCCAGCCTGCTGGACCAGGCCGGTAATGACTGGATCGGCTACCACCCCACCGCCGGTGCGACCGGAAGCTTCCGCGGGATCCCAAACCTGGTCTACCCTGAAGCCCATTTCCATCCCGGTAGCATCTCGGCGGTAAGCGAATTGATCAACAGCGGTCCGTTAAAGGCAACCATTCACTCTGCGACACTGGATTCACTCTGGCAGGTGGTCTGGGAGTTTTACCCCACCGTCAGCAAATTGACGGTGACCCTGGCTGACAGGGCTTACTGGTTTCTGTACGAAGGAACCCCGGGAGGTGTTCTAGAGCCGGCTGTCGATTTCTCGGTCACCTCGGATGGCACTCTAAGGCCGCTATCCGAAAGTTGGATTGGTGATCTTCCGGCAGACGAATGGATATATTTTGCTGATCCCGGCGTGGGCAAATCGTTATTCCTGGCGAATGGGGAAGATGATCTGTCTGTGGATTCTTACCGGCCCCTCGAGGGTGCGATGACGGTGTTCGGGTTTGGCCGGGAGGGCCTGAACAGTAGCATCAGCCGCGTGCCCGGTCAGTTCGTCCTGGGGCTGATAGAGACGACCGAGTTCGGACCTGCCACGCGGATTATTAACTCGGCTATCAAGCCGCTGGACCTGGAACTGTCGCAAGCCGTTGCGGCGCCACTCTAACTCTAGCTGCTATGGCACACCGCTGCTGCGCCAACAAAGAAGGGCGATCCGATGTAGCCTTTTTTCACCCGGGGCATTGTGCCTAGCGTTCGAGATATTGCAGTTTATCGGGAACGCCGTCCCACTCCTCAGCGTCTGCCAGAGGTTCTTTTTTCTCGGTAATACAGGGCCAGGTTTCGGCGAGCTCGGCGTTCAGCTCCAGGAACACCTGCTGGTCTTCGGGCAATTCATCCTCTGAAAATATCGCATCTACGGGGCATTCCGGCTCACACAGGGCACAGTCAATGCATTCGTCCGGGTGAATGACCAAAAAATTGGGGCCTTCATAAAAGCAATCCACCGGACAGACTTCAACACAGTCTGTGTGTTTGCATTTGATACAGTTTTCGCCAACAACAAAGGTCATTGATCAAGCCTCGTATGGGTGTCCAAAAATTGCGCGTAAGTTTAGCATTTTTGCCTCTAATGTTGAGTACCGGTGAGCGGATTAGTTGGATTTAATTTTTTCAACCAATTGGTAGAGCATATCCAGGGCCTGGCGCGGAGTAAGCTGGTCGGGTTGCAGCGACTCCAGCAATGTAAGCGCCGGGTGGGGTTCGGCAGCGAACAGCTCGTTTTGCACGGGGGCAGGCGAGCCTGGCGGATTCAAATCGCTATTGCTGTGCTCCAATTGTTGTAACATCTGTCTGGCAGCGCCGAGAACCGGCGCTGGAATTCCGGCTAGCCTGGCAACCTGGATTCCGTAGCTTTTGTTAGCCGGCCCCTCCTGGATACTGTGCAGAAAAATAATACTGTCATTGTGCTCGGTGGCGTCCAGATGCACGTTGCTGACGCTGGGCAATTCATCAGCCAGCTCCGTCAGCTCGAAATAGTGCGTCGCAAATAATGTAAAGGCGCGTACCTCGTTGGCAAGGTGGCGGGCGCAGGCCCAGGCCAGCGCAAGTCCGTCGAAGGTGCTGGTGCCACGCCCTACCTCATCCATCAGCACCAGGCTGCTGGCGCTGGCGTTGTGGAGAATGTTGGCCGTTTCGGTCATCTCTACCATAAAGGTCGAGCGGCCCCCCGCAAGATCATCGGCGGAACCGATGCGCGTAAAAATGCGGTCAAATAATCCCAGGGTTGCTTCCCCGGCCGGTACGAAGCTGCCGATCTGCGCCAGGATAACAATGAGAGCTGTTTGCCGCATATAGGTTGATTTGCCGCCCATATTGGGGCCGGTTACCACCAGCATGCGGCGGGTGTCGTGGAGCAGAGTGTCATTGGGTATAAACGGGTCGTCGAGCACCTGCTCTACTACGAGGTGCCGGCCCTCACTGATCGTAAGGCCTGGCTGGTCGCTCAAGCGCGGGCGCACAAGGCGCAGGCTCTCAGCCCGCTCCGCCAGGTTGGCGAGCAGGTCGAGTTCGGCGACCGCTGCAGCACAGGCTTGCAGCGCTGCAAGTTCCTGATTGATTTGCTCCAACAAATCATCGTAGAGCAGCTTCTCGCGGCTGAGGGCGCGGGAGCGTGCTGATAGGGCCTTGTCCTCGAATTGCTTGAGCTCCGGGGTAATGAAGCGCTCAACATTCTTGAGTGTCTGGCGGCGCACATATTCTACCGGTGCCCTGTCGGCCTGGCTGCGGCTGATTTCAATGTAATAACCGTGCACACGGTTGTAGCCGACTTTTAGGGTGGCGATGCCGCTGCGCTCGCGCTCGCGTGCCTCGAGCTGCAGCAGGAAGTCACTAGCGTTGCTGCCCAGAGCACGCAATTCGTCCAGTTCATCATCATATCCTTCGCGCAGGACGCCGCCGTCGCGGATTACCATGGGTGGATTGTCGACGATAGCACTGGCCAGCACCGAGGAGAGTTCGGGAAACTCCCCCGCCTGTGTCGCCAATTGCTGCACATGCCGGCTTTGCAGGGTCAACAATTGCTGTCGCAGCTGAGGCAAGGTCGCCAGGGACAGGCTGAGGCGCGCCAGATCGCGGGGCCTGGCCGAGCGCAGTGCGACCCTCGCCAGTATGCGCTCCATGTCGCCCATGGTTTGCAGGGACTCCTGGACGGCCGCCAGATCCAAGCATCCGAGAAAATCGGCGACCGCATCCTGCCTGGCCTGCAGCAGCGCGGCGTGGCGCAGCGGGCGGTTCAGCCAGCGGCGCAACATCCTGCTGCCCATGGCAGTGCGGGTGCGATCCATTACCCATGTCAGCGTGTGCTCGGCACCCCCCGCCAGATTGGTATCCAGCTCCAGATTGCGGCGGGTAGCGGCATCCATGTGCAGGCTCTCGTCGCGGTTTTCAATACTGAGACCGCGAACATGGGGCAGGGCGCTGCGTTGGGTCTGCTGGACGTATTGCAGCAGACAGCCGGCTGCCTGAATCGCAATAGGCAGGTGGGTGCAACCAAAGCCCTGCAAGTCCTTGCTGCCGAACTGCTGGTTGAGCAGGTGCTCGGCACTGTCGGCGTCGAATTCCCAGGGAGGCCGCCTGCGGTAGCCGGGGTAGCCCTCAACCAGGTTCTCGGCGATGGTGTACTCGTTGTAGAGAATTTCCGCCGGTGACAGACGCTGCAGTTCGGCGCGCAGGTCATCTTCCGAATTGGCTTCAGATACTACGAAGCGACCACTGCCGATATCGAGACTGGCGATACCATAAACGGTGTTGTGAGCGTGTAGCGCAACCAGCAGGTTATCCCGGCGCTCCTGCAACAGGGCCTCGTCGCTCACGGTTCCCGGTGTGACGATGCGAACTACCTTGCGCTCCACCGGCCCCTTGCTGGTCTGGGGATCACCGATCTGTTCGCAGATTGCGACCGATACCCCTTCTCGTACCAACTTGGCCAGGTAGCCATCGGCGCTATGGTAGGGAATGCCCGCCATGGGGATGGGTTGTCCGGCTGACTGGCCCCGGGCGGTCAGGGTGATGTCGAGGAGTTGGGCGGCGCGCTTGGCGTCGTCATAAAAAAGCTCGTAAAAATCGCCCATCCGGTAAAAAACCAACTCATCGGGGTGTTCCGACTTGATGGCGAGATACTGGCGCATCATGGGTGTGTGTTGATCGTGTCTCGCTGCTTGCTTGCTTGCCATCTACGGGTCGTATCCTGGGTAGCGGGACGCGAGATTGTAAGGCAAATTGGACTCGCGGGTTAACCCATCATGTTTCAGGGTATGGGGAGCGGGGAATGGCATTTCGGTGTAGCGGACTGTTTGGTGCGCTCCAAACACTGCGAACAGCCTGTTCAGTTTTTGCTGAGCAGTGAATTCGGACGCTCCCCACTATAATGCTCTGGACTTGTGTTCAGCCTGGAGCATGGCAGTGGCTGAACTCCGGTATGGTATGGCTGCTGGACTGGCCCGGATGCGCAATTTCTCGTAACTGGTTTGCGGTGACAAGCAGACCGACGCTAAGCTTTATGCTGAAATTTAGATGAGCGGAGAAAAGACGTTGCACAAATCGTACTGGCAGGGATTGCGCCGACTGGCCGACCCCCGGATATCCCTCGCCTCGTTTGCGTCGATGTTCCTTGCCGCTTGCATGGCACATCACGCCCAGCCCCTGGCCTGGGGCTGGCTGGCGCTGACAGCATTTGGAATATTTGCAGTCGAGATTGCCAAAAATGCGTCCGGGGAAGTGATGGATTATCGGTCGGGAACCGACCTCGCGGTTAGTCCGGAGCAGCGCAGTCCATTTTTCGGTGGCAATCGGGTTTTGGCGGACGGTTTGTTGTCCGAGGGCGAGGCCCTGCACATCGCCCGGTCGTTTTATGGTGTCGCGATCGCCTGTGGATTGGTAATTGTTTTTTGGCGTGATTGGGGCGTTCTACCCATTGCCCTGTTGGGCCTGGCGCTGGCCTGGTTCTACCGCAGTCCGCCGCTAAAGCTGTCCTACCGCGGCTATGGCGAGCTGGCGGTTGCGCTGTGCTATGGACCGCTGATAGCCGGGGGCACCTACCTGGTGCAAACCGGGGAATTGACCGGCGACCTGTTCCTGACCTCGCTGTCGCTGGGCCTGATGATTACCGGACATTTGTGGGTCAACCAGTTTTCTGACTACGAGGGCGACCAGCGCTGCGGCAAGCGCAATCTGGTGGTGCAGCTTGGCATTGAAAGGGCCCGCTACGGATTCATCGTGCTAATGGCCGGCGGGCTGGGTTTATTGCTGGCGGTGCCGATACTGTTCCCCGGCGCCGCTGGTGTGCTTTGGGGCCTGCTGGCGCTGGCGCCGGCAATCTTCGCCAGCTACCGCGTAATACGCAGGCCAGCCGACACCGCCGCGCTGATTCCGGCCCAGCTGGCGACTCTACTGGCTTTCGTGTTGTTGGCGCTCGGCGCAGGGGTGGGCTACCTGCTGAATTGACCCGAGCGCGCCACGATTTGTCGCTGACAGATCGACCGGTGGCTTTTTCCCATGCACTGTATTCTAATACCTTGCATCCTTGGCGCAATCTCCTGGCGAGCAATTCGCTGCACAGTGCATGTCCGACTCACCGCGTAAAATTATCCATATCGATGCTGATTGCTTTTACGCGGCTGTCGAGATGCGGGACGACCCTTCGCTGCGCTCACTTCCGCTGGCCGTTGGCGGTGCCAGCGACAAACGCGGGGTTATCACTACCTGCAATTACCAGGCGAGGGCCTTTGGCGTGCGATCGGCGATGCCCAGTGCCACTGCGCGCAGGCTGTGCCCGCAGCTGCGCATCGTGAAAACCCGGTTTGCCGCTTACCGCGAGGCCGCTGCGGCCATGCGCGATATTTTTCGCGACTACAGTGATTTGGTCGAACCCCTGTCGCTGGACGAAGCCTTCATCGATGTCACGGACTCACCGCATTGTCGAGCAAGCGCCACTCTCATGGCGGAGGAGATACGCCAGCGGGTAGCAGAATCAATTGGCATAACCGTGTCGGCCGGTGTCGCCCCCAACAAATTCCTCGCCAAGGTCGCCAGTGACTGGAACAAGCCCGATGGGATCACCGTGATCGTGCCCGAGGCAGTGGCGGCATTTATCGCCAGGTTGCCGGTTGAAAAAGTGTTCGGGGTGGGTCGGGTGACTGCAGCCAGACTCCAGCGCATGGGCGCCAGCTGTTGTGGCGATTTGCAGGCCTTCAGTCAATTTGAACTGGTTGATCAATTCGGCAGCTTTGGTCAGCGCTTGTATCAATTGTGCCGTGGAGTGGACCAACGACCGGTCAAACCCAGTCGCCGCCGCAAATCGCTGAGTGTCGAAAACACCTTTGGCAGCAATCTTCATTCCCTTGCAGAGTGCCAGCGACAATTGCCCGCGTTGATAGATGAGCTGCACCGGCGGCTTGCTGGATTACCGCGGGATTTTCGTATTGCGCGGGCCATGGTAAAGGTAAAATTTGCCAACTTTACCCAAACCACCGCTGAGATCACCGCTGATCGCGCTGATCCCGGGCAGATGCTGGCGCTGTGCGAGGTCGCCTGGAACCGGCGCAATGAGCCGGTGCGGCTGCTCGGTGTAGGTGTTCGCTTCCTGGAGGCGGCGGGCGACAGCGAACAACTGGACATGTTCGTTGATCGGCTCGGTGCTTGAGTGTCCGCCCAAGGCATGTGCGTTTACGCAGCTTGCGCGCAGTGGCGGCGATGGGTCGCCTATAGGCCATAATACGCATAGCCCCATGGGTGTGGCTGCTGTAAGCTGCCACCCCTTTCTGTGATAGCAATCAGCCAGACGTCCTCCCAACGGGAATTTCCTATGAGTTTCAGTAGCCTTGGCCTGTCGGCCCCCATTCTCCAAGCCATAGCGGAACAAGGCTATGACACCCCATCGCCCATCCAGCAGCAGGCGATACCTGCGGTTCTGCGGGGCAAGGATGTGATGGCCGCCGCGCAAACAGGCACCGGGAAAACCGCCGGTTTTACCCTGCCGATACTGCAGCAGCTGTCCGCTGGCCAGCCTGCCAGGGGCAACCAGGTGAGGGCGTTGATCCTGACTCCGACCCGTGAGCTCGCGGCGCAGGTCGGCGAGAGCGTCGCGACCTATGGCAGGCACCTGGCCCTGCGGTCTGCGGTGGTATTTGGCGGGGTCAAGATCAATCCACAAATGATGCAGTTGCGCAAGGGTGTGGATATCCTGGTCGCCACCCCTGGTCGCCTGATCGACCTGTACCAGCAGAATGCGGTGCGCTTCGATCAACTGGAGGTGCTGGTTCTCGATGAGGCCGATCGCATGCTGGATATGGGCTTTATCCACGACATCAAAAGGATCATTCGCCTGTTGCCGGTGCGCAGGCAGAACCTGATGTTCTCGGCGACGTTCTCCACCGAGATTCGCGCCCTGGCAAAAGGGCTGGTGAACGACCCGGTAGAGATTTCGGTCAGTCCGCCCAATACCACCGTGGAGTCGGTAGAGCACTGGATTTACCCGGTCGACAAGGGCCGTAAATCGGCATTACTGGCACACCTGATCGAGGACAGTCAGTGGCACCAGGTGCTGGTGTTCAGTCGCACCAAGCACGGGGCAAATCGCCTGACCCGCTACCTCGAGGGTCAGGGCATCAAGGCTGCTGCGATCCACGGCAACAAGAGCCAGGGCGCGCGTACCCGGGCGCTGTCCGATTTTAAAAGCAATGCGATCCAGGTTCTGGTGGCCACCGACATCGCTGCCCGCGGCCTGGATATTGACCAGCTGCCTCAGGTTGTCAATTTCGATCTCCCCAACGTCCCGGAAGATTACGTGCACCGAATCGGGCGCACCGGCCGGGCAGGCGCCACCGGAAAGGCCGTGTCACTGGTGTGTGATGAGGAAGTCAAACAACTGGCGGATATTGAGCGGGTGATCCGTTCGGTACTGCCGCGCCGGACCGTAGCCGGCTTCGAGCCTGCACGTGAGCTGCCGCCCTCGCGCCAGGATCAACGCCCGGCCCACCATAACCGGGCGCGCCAGGCCAAGGTGATGCATCGTCCCGGCAGCCGCTCCAGGACCACAACGCGGTCGAGGTCAGTTAGTGGCGAGAAGGTGGCCGTCGTCAACGGAAACTGTTGAGCGGGGGTTGCTGCCAGGTTACCGCGGGCGGTGAACCGGTCGGTAAAGCGTTAGAATCACACCATCCGCACTTTGACCGTCCTGCCCTTGAGCTTACCTTGCTGTAGCTTGCGCATTGCATCGGCCGCCGCCACTTTTTTGATGGCGACATAACTGCAGTTGTCTAACAGGTCGATCTTGCCCACCAGCCCGCCGTCGATGCCATCGCTGGAGGTCAGCGCACCCAGTATGTCCCCCGGCCTGATCTTCTGCTTCCTCCCGCCGCTGACTTGCAGGGTGCGCATGGGCGCACTGTAGGCCGGGTTCTGGAGCAATGCCGGCGACGGAAGCCTGGTTTCAGCCGCCAGGTTTCCGTCCACCGCCCGGTATTGCTCCAGCTTGAAGGCTTCCCGTTCGTCAAAAAGCGTGCAGGCGATCCCGCTGGCTGCGGCGCGACCGGTCCGGCCTATACGATGCAGGTGCAGGTCGGTGTTCCTGGCCGGCCGGTAGTTGATGACCAGGTCTAGTGCATCGATATCCAGGCCCCGGGCGGCAACATCGGTGGCGACCAGGACGGTGATACTGTTGTTGGAGAACTGTACCAGCGTCTGATTGCGGTCGCGTTGCTCCTGGTCACCATGCAGGGCCAGTGCATTGAAGCCGTATTGGACGAGCATTGCAGATACTTCCCGTGTTTCCTGTTTGGTGTTGCAAAATACCAGGGCGGACTGCGGCCTGAAATGAAGCAACAGCAGGCACAGGGCGTCAGCGCGGGACTGTTCGGCGGGGAGTCGGTAGAAATGCTGCTCGATTCGGCCACTTTCCGGGCCAGGCGCCACCTTCACCATAACCGGGTCTACCAGGACTCGTCCGGCTATCGATTCGATGGTGTCGGGAAAGGTGGCGCTTATCAGCAGGGTCTGGCGCCGGGTGGGGATTCTCTCGATAATGGCATCAAGGCTGTCTTGAAAGCCCATGTCCAGCATCCTGTCCGCCTCGTCAAGCACGAGGGTGGTGATCTGTGCCGTTTGCAGCGAACCCTTGCGCAGGTGCTCCTCAACCCGCCCCGGGGTACCCACGACGATGTGCGCGCCATGCCGCAGGGAGCCGACCTGTGCTCCCAGCGGCGCCCCGCCACAGAGGCTCAGCACCTTGATATTCGGTATAGCACGGGCTAACTGGCGTATTTCCCTGGCGACCTGGTCGGCGAGCTCCCGGGTTGGGCACAGCACCAAGGACTGCACGCGAAAATTCCTGTGATCCAGTTTATTCAGCAAGCCGAGCCCGAATGCCGCGGTCTTTCCGGAGCCGGTCTGGGCCTGTGCGATAAGGTCGCTGCCCGCCAGAATGCCGGGCAGGCTCTGCGCCTGGATCGGCGTCATTGCCTCGTACCCCAACTCGTCCAGGGTTTGCAGCAATTGGGTTTTCAGGTCCAGTTCAGAGAATGGTGGCCCGGGCACGATGGTTTCCCCTGTGGCGACTGTGACGTGTGCGGCGGCGTCACCCTTAAAAGTAACCCGTGGCACATTGATTGAACATCCTTACGCAACGAAAAAAGGTGCAGCCCCTTAACAAGGCTGCACCCTCTACCTCCGCCACCCGTGACCGGGCAGGGCGATTGTTACGCTGACTCCGACTGATCGGAGTCTCGGCAAGTCCTTACAGAGCGACGATATTCTCAGCCTGGGGGCCTTTCTGGCCCTGGGTGACGTTGAACTGAACACGCTGACCTTCGATCAGGGTCTTGAAACCCTCACCCGAGATTGCGCTGAAGTGTGCGAACACGTCTGGACCTGACTCTTGCTCGATAAAGCCAAAACCTTTGGCTTCGTTAAACCATTTAACCGTTCCGGTTGTTGTAGGCATAGTAATTTCCTGAAATATCATGAGTTGGTTGACCCGGTTCCCCGGATGCGTTTGTGCTGGAAGTGATGCGCTAACTTATGAAAAACAGGACGAGTTACTGGGAAGGAACTTCGAAATGGTATGCATAAAATGACGACGTACTTTCAAGCAAGGTCGAGTATATAGCTGCTGCGTCTCGTGTCAACGATTATTTTGGCGCCCCGCGGCTGTCCCGCTGCTATCAAACCTGATGCCCCGTACACTCATCGAGGCTCAAGGTTTTTTCCTGCCACGCGCAGGGCTACTGGGGCAGGCCCGGGGCTGACTGGTCAGTGGGAGTGGCCGTGGGCTATTTCTTCTTCGGTCGCTTCCCTGACTTCAACGATCTCGACCGCGAAAGTCAGGGGTACACCCGCCAGCGGGTGGTTGCCGTCTATGGTCACTTCATCACCGTCGACACTCTTGACCATGATGCGCTGCACCGCGCCATCGGGGGACTGGGTCTCGAACATCATCCCAGCCTCGACTTTTTCCACACCCTGGAATGCGGCCTTGTTGACTACCTGCACCAGTTCCGGTCGGGACTCGCCGTAGGCTTCTTCCGGCGCAACGCTCACCTCGAGGGAGTCCCCCTTGGATTTGCCCGTCAACGCTTTTTCCAGGCCGGGGATAATGTTGCCGACACCGTGCAGGTAATCGAGGGGTTCTGAACCTTCTGAACTGTCGAGCACGTTGCCGTCGCCGTCAGTCAGCGTGTAATGCATGCTGACTACCAGGTTGTCACCAATTAGCAAAGTCATTTTTCTTCCTCAGTTGTGCGGGGTTTGGGGCGTGCGTGGGGCGGGTGCGCTGTACAGGCATCGCCTTGCCAGGCGCTACCTACGGGTTACATAGTAACCGTATTCTGGCAGGAGGGCAGCAAAAAAGCCGATGGGGAGTATGGGGCCCACCACCACTAGTGCAGCGAAAAACAGACCACGGGCTAGTGGGCGCCAGCTCCCCGCTGGCGCTGATCAATGGGTTAAAGCTTGAACTTCATCATCATCTTGTACATGGTTTCAAAGGTCTTGCCGTAGGGTGGCGCCATGGCAAGAATGGCACTTTTCTTGCCCTGCCTGAATATGGGGCGCATCTTGGAAAACTCGATGAAGCCTTCCTCGCCGTGGTAGTGGCCCATTCCGCTGTTGCCGATTCCCCCAAACGGCATATCGTGCTGCACGACGTGGAATACGCTGTCGTTGATACACATGCCGCCGGACAGGGTGTTATAAATAACTTGCTGCTCCACCTCCTTGTCATTGGTATACAGGTACAGCGCCAACGGTCTTTCGTGCTGGTTGATATAGAGAATGACCTCATCAATCGAATCGTAGGCCTTTATGGGTAGCAGCGGGCCAAAAATCTCATCCTGCATAATGACCATGTCATCGTTACTGTCGAGCACAACGTGCGGCGGAATCTTGCGATTTTCCGCGTCGATGGGATCTTCCCCCAGCAGGTTGATGACCTTGGCACCCTTGCCTTTGGCGTCTTCCAGGGTCGCGTTAAGACGATCAAAGGCGCTTTGGTCTATGACCGATGTGTAGTCGCTGGAACTCGCCGTGGGGTAGCGCTTGCGCATAATCCGTTGGGCAGCCTCAAGGAAGTCGTTGACCCGGGTCCTCGGTACGAACACGTAATCCGGGGCGACGCAGGTCTGCCCGGCATTCAGGAACTTGCCGAATAGAAGGCGCTCTGCGGCCACATCCACATCGAAATCTTCAGTAATAATGGTCGGCGATTTACCACCAAGTTCCAGGGTTACCGGCGTCAGGTTGTGCGCGGCAGTGCTCATGACAGTTTTTGCGGTTTCAGGCGAGCCGGTGAAGACCAGATGATCCCAGCGCTGGCGGGTGAACTCACTGGCCGATACACCCGGGATTACTGCCAGGGTCGTTTCATCGAAAACGCTAGCGACCAATTTGTCCATCAAGCGCGCCAGGTTCTGCGATTTGGCCGCCATCTTGATGATGCAGCGATTGCCGGCAGAGAGGGCGCTGATTGCCGGGCTGAAGGCGAGGAACAGGGGATAGTTCCAGGGAGTGACAATTCCAACAACGCCCTTGGGCTGCGGCAGCACAGTATTTTTAGCGCCCAAAAAGGACATGCCAACGTGTCGTTTCTGCGGTTTCATCCACTTTTTCACACGCTTTTTCGCGTACTGGCAACCACTGACCAGCCCGTATATCTCCAGCATCCGTGTTTCCTGATTCGAGCGGTTGCCAAAATCGAGATTGATCGCGTCGGCGATGGCCTGCTGGTTGTCCTTCAGCAGGCTTTCGAGTTTGTTGAGATTGTCCAGTCTTTCCTGAGCGGTGGGGTAGGCCGCGACGCGTGAAGCATGGTGTTGTTTTTCAAACACTTGCTGGATGCGGCTGGTAGGTACCGCCGCGGAAATGCCGGCAATATTTTCTGCTGCGCTGGACATGCTGATAATCCCCTTCTGCGATTCGTGTTGTCGGCTTGCAATGCCTCTGGACCCGGTAATGTACAGTAAGCGATCTCACAATTGAAGCCGCATTGCCTATACGGAATCGTCTTTTCGCTGAGCCCTGTGATCAAATTCAAGTTGCCGGTAAAAACGGGAGTTGCAATGTTGTTGGCACTTCAGGATAATCCGCGCCGTTATGGTGACCCTGTTTGGTCCCCTCGCAACGATAGGTGGTAAACCCCGCCAGGCCCGGAAGGGAGCAACGGTAGCCACACTACGTGTGCCGAGGATCGATTGGGCAGGGTTGCCACCTATTCCAGGAACAGCATTTCCCGATCGAGTCCACCGTGTATAATGGCCGCCTTCAGCGCAAGCACGGCACCTCGTCCATGTCTCATCAGGTTTTAGCGCGCAAATGGCGCCCCTCCGACTTCCGCCAACTGGTAGGTCAGGAGCATGTGCTCAAGGCCCTGGTCAATGCCCTCGATCGCGATCGACTGCACCATGCCTATCTGTTCACAGGCACCCGCGGGGTCGGCAAGACTACCATTGCCCGCATTTTTGCCAAATGCCTCAACTGCGAGCAGGGAGTCAGTTCAACGCCGTGCGGCGGCTGCGCCGCATGCCAGGAAATCGCTGAGGGCCGTTTTATCGACCTGATCGAGGTGGATGCGGCTTCCCGCACCAAGGTAGAGGATACCCGTGAGCTCCTCGAAAACGTTCAGTACGCACCCACCCGGGGCCGTTACAAGGTCTACCTGATCGACGAAGTCCACATGCTCTCCAGCCACAGTTTCAACGCCCTGTTGAAGACCCTCGAAGAGCCGCCGCCCCATGTGAAATTCTTACTGGCGACCACCGATCCGCAAAAACTCCCCGCCACGGTATTGTCGCGTTGCTTGCAGTTTAATCTCAAGAACATGCCCGCCGAGCGGATTGTCGGGCATCTGCAGCACGTTCTGGGCGAAGAGCAAGCGGAGTTCGACGACGGGGCACTGTGGCTGCTGGCCGAAGCGGCCCAGGGAAGCATGCGTGATGCCCTGAGCCTCACCGACCAGGCTATAGGCTACGGAGCAGGGAAGGTGTTTCAGCAGGACGTTGCAGTTATGCTGGGCACGATCGACCGGCAGGCAGTCAGCGGTATTATCGAGGCCGTATTGAAAGGGGATGGCCCTGCGCTGTTTGCCCACATCGATGAGCTGGCAATGCTGGGAACAGATTTTCAGGCTTTGCTGGATGATCTCTTGCGCGCACTGCATGGGATTGCCGTGGCCCAGGCTGTGCCGGAAGTTGCAATCCCAGGACGAGTGGACAGTGAGCGGACCATTGCATTCGCCGAGACCATGGCTGGCGAGGACGTGCAGCTGTTCTACCAAATGGCTCTCAATGCCCGCCGTGACTTTGCCTACGTCCCCGACCCCCGACGTGGGTTCGAGATGCTGGCCCTGCGCTTGCTGGCATTCCGGCCACTGGCAGACAGCGAGGTAGTGTTTGCCAACCCGGCCGCACAGGATCTCTCCCCGGGCGCTCAAACCAACACCGCCGGGGTGCCGGGCACAAAAAAGCCTGAAGCTCCCGGTGGCGCGGCCAGTCACCGGGCTATGCTGGGCGAGTTAAAAAAAGGCAGCTTCGAGGCGGGGGGTGAAGGGGTGGCTCCGCTCGACTCTGCTGTTCCGCCAGGCAGCACAATTGGCGAAGAGGAAACAGCGCAGCTGGCAGTCGATGCTGGCTTAGCTGCCGCCCAGCCGCCGCCTGCGGTTGCAACGCCACCCAGTGCCAGTCAGCGGGACCTGGAAGATGGCGGTCTCAGCTTGGAGGAACTCTCCCCCGAGCGTTGGTTGGCACTGTTTCCCGCACTCAACCTGAGTGGAGTTACGCGCAGTGTGGTATCTAATACCATTTTGGCAGCGGTGCAGGGCCAGTCGCTCCATTTTATTCTGGATCGGCAGCAGGCAGGTTTGTATAACGAGGTTCATCGGCAGCGTTTGGAGACTGCGCTGAGCGAGTATTTTGCGCGTAACATAGCTGTAACCGTCGACGAGGCCGAACTGGAAACGGAATCCCCGGCGTTATATCGACTGCGATGTAAGGCCGAACGTCGACAAGCCGCTATTGAAGAGCTGCAGCAGGATCCCAATATCTGCATGCTGGCGAAAGAGTTTGATGGTCGTCTTGATATCGACTCGGTGACGCCACTGGATTAGGCGGAAGCGGCTTCGACGGCAATAATGGGAACGACAGCCCTGTGACAGGAGAATCGTGATGTTTAAAGAAGGTCTGGGCGACCTGATGAAGCAAGCCCAGGAAATGCAGGAGAAGATGCGCAAGGCGCAGGAAGAGGCAGCCCAGCGAGAGGTGACCGGTTCCGCCGGTGCGGGCCTGGTTACCGTAGTGATGAACGGCCGCCACGACGTCAAGCGCGTCGCTGTCGATGACAGTGTGCTGGTCGAAGACAAGTCCATGCTCGAGGATTTGCTGGCCGCCGCAGTCAACGATGCAGTGCGCAAGGTCGAAGCGGCCCAGCAGGATCTGGTGAAGCAGCTTGCCGGCGGCATGACGCTGCCGGAGGGCTTCAAGATGCCTTTTTAGATGGCCTTGGCAGCAAGTTCACTGCTCGAGCAACTCATAGAGGCCCTGCGCTGTTTGCCTGGGGTGGGTCCGAAGTCGGCCCAGCGCATGGCCCTGCATTTGCTGGAACGCAATCGCCCGGGTGGGCGCCAACTCGCAGACACGCTTGCGCAAGCCATGGAGCACATCGGCCGCTGCGAGAATTGCCGCAACTTCACCGAGGCGAAGCTGTGTCAGCTATGTTCGAACCCGAAGCGGGACCAGGGCCTGATTTGCGTGGTGGAGACGCCCGCCGACATCCTGGCGATTGAAAGCTCCGGCGGCTTCAATGGCAGTTACCACGTACTGATGGGCCACCTTTCGCCTATCGACGGCATCGGACCCGGGGAGATCGGTGTCGATCATCTTTTACAGCGGGTCAGCAACGGGGACGTCAGGGAGGTGGTGCTGGCGACGGGCACCACTGTTGAGGGTGAGGCCACCGCGTATTTCATTAGTGAGCAGCTCAAGGTGATGGGCGCGACCGTGACCCGAATCGCACATGGTGTGCCCCTCGGGGGAGACCTCGAATACATCGATGGCGGCACCCTGGCCCATGCTTTCAGCGGCCGGCAGCGTGTTATTTGAGGATGCCTATCGCGCCTGACTTTGCACTGCCGGTAACCTGGGTCAGTAATGACAGCCAGCTCCATGATGCCTGCGCGGCGTGGTTACAGCGCGGCGTACTGGCCGTAGACACCGAGTTTGTGCGGCGCAAGACTTTCTATCCCATCCCGGCTCTGTTGCAATTCTACGACGGTCAGGAGGTGGTTGCGGTAGATCCGCTGACCATATCGGACTGGCAGCCCCTGCGGGACGTGATGCTGGCCGCGGAAGTCGTGAAGGTGTTTCACGCATGCAGCGAAGACCTGGAAGTTTTTTGGCGTCTGCTCAGTGCTATACCCGCACCGGTGTTCGACACCCAGATAGCGGCCGGCCTGTGCGGGATGCGGCCGTGGATGGGCTACAACAAACTGGTTGCAGCCCTGTGTTCGGTAGAGTTGCCCAAGGACGAGACCAATTCTGATTGGCTGGTGAGACCGCTGACGGAGAATCAACTGCAGTATGCCGCCCACGATGTCTATTACCTCTACCAGGTGTACAGTCAACTGGCGGCCCAGGCGCGTAAAAAAGGACGCTTCGATTGGATCCTTCAGGACGGTGCCGCCATCGGCGAATCCCTGGCGACGCTGATCGAGCCCTCCTGGTATTACCAGCGTTTAAAGGGTGCGTCGCGGCTGGCACCCCCGGAGCTTGCGATTGCCAGGGACCTGGCCCAATGGCGCGAGGTGCTTGCCAGGAAAACGGATATCCCCCGCAGTTGGGTGTTGAAAGACAGCACAATACTATCGCTGGCGCGGATACAACCCACCGACAGCGAACAGCTGCTGGCAGTGCGCGACTTGCAGCCCGCTGTGGCTCGCAAACAGGGGGCAAGGTTGCTGCAGATCGTGGCGGGGGGCCTGGAAACGCCCGAGGAACAGTGGCCAGCGAGGCTGCCTGATACCCTTCAGCCCGGTGATAAACGCAGCCTGCAGTGGGTCAAAAAGCGCGTGCAGGCGTGTGCGGAACAGCTCGATATTGCGCCTGAACTGTTGCTCAATCGGCGTCAGCTTTGTGAAATGGCAATGCGTTTGCAGGGGGGGGAAGAAGACTTGTTGCCTGCAGGCATCTGCCCCTGGCGACGGCAGGTACTGGCACCGCTGATGGACGAGGAGGAGTAGTTGTGAAACAGCACTGCAGGATATTTCGCAGTTCGCGCCATGAAGGGATGTACCTCTACGTGGACGCCGAGGAAGGGCTTGATCGGGTGCCCGCCGATTTGTTGCGGCGTTTTGGCAAGCCGGTTGAGGCCATGGCCCTGCAACTGACAGCGGAAAAACGGCTCGCCCGCGCCGATGTGGGGGAGGTGATGCGCCAGCTCGCTGAAAACGGCTACTACCTGCAGATGCCGCCGTCGGTGGCGAGCGAGATGCAGCGGCTAGCCGCCGCCAACAGCAAGCTGTCCCGGTAAGATGGTTGCTCGGGAGAAATTCTGGCAAACCATCCCGCTGGAGGAATTGACCTCACAGGAATGGGAAGCGCTGTGTGACGGTTGTGGCAAATGCTGCCTGCACAAACTCGAGGATGCCGACACGGGCGATGTGTTCTATACCCGGGTTGCCTGCGAACTGCTCGAGCTATCCAGTTGCCGCTGCGAAGACTACCGCCGGCGTCAGCACAGGGTGGCTGCCTGCGTGGTATTGCGGCCCGAGGATATCTCTCATTTCGAATACCTGCCCGCTACCTGCGCCTATCGCCTGCGGGCGCAGGGCGAGGCCCTACCCGCCTGGCACTACCTTGTCAGTGGTGATCCGCAGCAGGTCCACCTGCTCGGCCTGTCGGTAAGGGGCAGAGTGCTGCCAGCGGAATTCGTGCATCCGGATGGGCTCGAGGAGCATATCATTCATTGGGTGAATTGAGCCTGGCAGCAGGCCTTGCACCCTAGGTAGTAACTGATTGGGAGTTTGTGCATCATGGAGCCACTCAAACTGGCATGGATCGCGTACATCACCGCCAGCCTGGCACTGGTAGCGCTGTGCTGGTGGGCCAGCGCATCCTGGAAGCCGGTCTTGCTGGCCCGGTTGTTTCGGGTATGGGTGATGGTGCTGCTATTTGTGCCGGCCTATGCGGACACCGAATACACCTACCTGGCACCGGCGTGGGTGGTCACCGTGTTCACCGCACTCGGTGAGGGGATGGCGGCAGCGCGGGACGGCTACTGGCCGCTGCTCTCGGCATTCGCGCTGTCTACCGCGGTACTGCTGGCCGGGGCTATCGTGCAGTGGTCGCGGCGGCGCCAGGATGCCGCCTAGTCGTTGCGGACACCGGGGCCTGGATGTTCGCCTGGCCCCCGGGGCTGACACGCGATGGATTTCGATGCAACTCACGCCCCCGAGTGCCGGGACCGGGCTGCGGTAATGCCCAGGCTAGCCGCAGCCTGCCAGGCCCAGCGCTGTCGCCCGCCGCAAAGAAAACCGTTTATAATGCGGCTTCCGCTGAACTGTAACGCAAAATTCGCCATAGTTATCAATAGGATCCAGTAATGAAGCGCTTTCAAGGCACCGAGCAATACGTTGCAACTGAAGACCTGCAAATGGCAGTCAACGCCGCAGTCACCCTGCAACGCCCCCTGTTGATCAAGGGTGAACCGGGAACCGGCAAGACCCTGCTGGCGGAGGAGGTGGCGAAATCCCTTGGGCTGCGCCTGATACAGTGGCACATCAAGTCGACGACCAAGGCCCAGCAGGGTCTCTATGAGTACGATGCGGTGTCACGCCTGCGCGACTCCCAGCTGGGCGATGCCAAGGTGCACGACATTGCCAACTACATCAAGCGCGGCAAGTTATGGGAGGCTTTTACCTCTGAGGAGCCCACCGTCCTGCTGATCGATGAGGTCGACAAGGCCGATATCGAGTTCCCCAACGACCTGCTGGTAGAGCTCGATCGGATGGAGTTCTTCGTCTATGAAACCGGCGAAACTGTCAGGGCTGTGCAACGACCGATCGTCTTCATTACCAGCAATAACGAAAAGGAGCTGCCCGATGCGTTCCTGCGCCGCTGCTTTTTTCACTACATCAACTTCCCCGATCGCGACACCATGAGCCAGATTATCGAGGTGCACTACCCGGGCATAAAGCAGCAATTGGTGCGGGATGCCCTCGATGTGTTCTTCGATGTGCGCAGCGTGCCGGGTCTGAAGAAGAAACCCTCGACGTCCGAATTGATAGACTGGTTAAAGCTGCTCATGTCGGATGATATTCCCGATGAGATACTCAAGGACAAGGATGCGACCAAGGCGATTCCCCCGCTGTACGGGGCGTTGCTGAAGAATGAGCAGGATGTGCATCTGCTCGAGCGCCTGGCCTTTATGCACCGTCGGGACTCCAGGCGCTGATCCTGTTCACCGGCACGGTAGCGGTCCGGTCGGGGTTCATCGCTTAGCGTTCAGGCAAAGATAGGGATTGGGTATGCTGATCAGCTTTTTTAACACCTTGCGTCGCAGCGGTATTCCGGTGTCACTGCAGGAGTTGATGGATTTGCTGGGCTGTCTCGACCAGCGCCTGGCTTTCGCTGATATGGACGATTTCTACTTTCTGGCGCGCGCCACGATGGTCAAGGACGAAAAATACTTCGACCGCTTTGATCGCGCGTTTGGTGCCTATTTCAAAGACCTGCAGGAACTGGACGACCTGCTGGAGGCGCTGATTCCCGATGATTGGTTGCGCAGGGAGTTCGAGCGCAACCTGAGTGAGGAAGACAAGGCCAGGATCGAATCCCTGGGTGGCCTGGAGAAGCTCATCGAGGAATTCAAGAAAAGGCTCGAGGAGCAGAAGAAGCGTCATCAGGGCGGCAATAAATGGATCGGTACTGGCGGCACATCGCCTTTTGGGCACTCGGGTTACCACCCCGAGGGCATTCGCGTAGGTGGCGAGGGTGGCAATAGACGGGCGGTGAAAGTCTGGGAAAAGCGGGAGTTTCGCAATCTCGATGACACCGTCGAGCTCGGTACCCGCAACATCAAGGTCGCCCTGCGGCGCCTGCGCAAGTTTGCCCGCACCGGCGCCGATGAGGAGCTCGATCTCGACGATACGATATCGTCGACTGCGCGCAACGCCGGGCTGCTCGATATCAAGATGGTGCCAGAACGCCATAACGCGGTGAAATTGCTGCTGTTCCTGGACGTGGGGGGGTCGATGGACCCCCACGTCCAGGTGTGCGAGGAGCTGTTCTCCGCTGCGCGCAGTGAATTCAAGCACCTGGAGTATTTCTATTTCCACAATTTTGTCTACGAGTCGGTGTGGCGTAACAACATCCGGCGCCACCAGGAACGAATCCCGTTGCTGGATGTAATGCATCGCTACGCCCATGACTATAAAGTGGTATTTGTTGGTGATGCCTCCATGTCGCCCTATGAGATTCTGCAACCCGGTGGCAGCGTTGAGCACTGGAACGAGGAGCCCGGTGAGATCTGGATGCGGCGCCTGCGGGGGACCTATGACAAGGTGGTGTGGTTGAATCCGCTTCCCCGCGCCGAGTGGGAATGGACACAATCGGTGAGTATCATCAACCAGGTGATGGAAGGGCAGATGTATCCCATGACCCTGCAGGGCATGGAAGAGAGTATGGCTTACCTGTCGCGCTAGCTGCCTTTCGCAATTGTTTGCCGGTGACCGGCGACAAAGGCGACCAGTGCAGCGCTGACCGCGACATTGAGGGATTCGATTCCTCGCTGTAATGGAATAGCGACGTTGAGGTCCGCCAGCCGCGCGACTTCAGCGCTGATGCCGTCACTCTCGTTCCCGAGCACGAATATGCAACGTTGCGGAAGTGCCATTTCCAGCAGGGACTGCGGTGCGTCGGCGCTGAGAATGACAATGCTGAAACCAAGGTCCCGCAACTTCCCGAGGCTCGCGCCGAGATCATCACAGGTGTAGATCGGCGTTTTGAAGAAAGCCCCGGCGCTGGCCTTGACCACCAGCGGCGAGAGCCGTGTATTGCCCTTTTCTCGCGACAGTAGAAGGCCATCGCAGGTACTGGCCGCGACCGAGCGAATCACCATGCCCAGATTCTGGGGGTTATTGATGCCGTCGAGGGCGATGAGGCGCTCCACCGTCACCTGTTGCTGCAAATTGGACACATCCTGCAGGGCGGGACAGAGCAGGTCTGCTGCCACCCCCTGATCCTGGCGGCTGTTCCTCGAGATCCGCGACAATTCCAGCTTGCTGTGAAGGTTGACTGGTATTTCCCGCTGTTGCGCCAGAGCCCGCAGTTGCCTGATGATCGCTGAATCCTTGTTCGAGTGGGCCAGGTGAAGGCGCAAGACGTCTACCTCACTATCCAGCAGCGCTTCCAGCACCGGGTTGCGACCGTAGATGGTCAGGTTGCCATGGTTCTTCATGCTGTTGCCGTGATGACTCATACAAGTTGTGCCTGGCGCGGTCGATTGAGTAGCCCCGCGGGTGATCGACGCATCGTGCCGCGCATGATAGCAGCAAAGTCATTGCCACTGACGACCCGGTGCGAAGAGGGAGGGCGTCTCCGCTGAGTCCGTAGCCCGGGCTTTCCATCAACACCCCCGTGGGCGCGCTTTCGGGGCCGAGGAGGTAATGCTCTTGCATGCACAGTTTTGGAACGATATTTGCATATAAGCCGCCCTAACAGCGTGCGTTGCGCCTCAAATTGGCCCATATGTGGTGCGATTGGCCCTTTATACGCCAAATGCCCGGTTGGTCGGGGCATTGTGCGCACCGTATTAAAGCACTGGAAGTCAAAATGCACCTATAAAGTGCGTTTCTGCTTTAAGCATATGTTGGAATCAGCAAACTGAGGAGAACCGGATCCCAATGAAAACCCTGAAATTGGCAACAATGATATTTCCAGCCGCCCTGCTGGCGCCGGCCGCTGTGGTGGCCGACACTATTGATAGCTCGAATACCGGGTGGATGATCACGGCGACCGCCCTGGTGTTGTTTATGACCTTGCCGGGTCTGTCCCTGTTTTATGGTGGTCTGGTTCGCAGCAAAAATGTGCTGACCATATTGATGCAGTGCTTTGCGATTTGCTGCCTAGCATCGATTTTCTGGCTGGTCATTGGCTACAGCCTGGCCTTCAGCGAGGGTAACGCTTTTGTCGGCGGCCTGTCGAAGATGATGCTGGCCGGTGTGAGTGAGGACGCACTCAGTGGCGGCATTCCCGAGACCGTCTTCATCATGTTCCAGATGACTTTTGCCATTATTACGCCGGCGCTGATCATTGGTGGCTTTGCCGAGCGCATCCGGTTTTCTGCGGTTGTCCTGTTCACCGTCCTCTGGTTGCTGGTGGTCTACGCCCCGGTCACGCACTGGGTGTGGGCAGAGGGCGGCTGGCTCTACGAAATGGGTTTACTGGACTTTGCCGGGGGTACGGTGGTGCACATCACCGCTGGGGTCGCGGCCCTGGTTGCAGCGGTATCGATTGGTCCACGCCGGGGGTTTTCTACCCAGGCCATGCCGCCCCACAACATGACCATGACCGTGACGGGTGCAGGGATGCTCTGGGTTGGCTGGTTCGGCTTCAATGCCGGCAGTGCACTGGCTGCCGATGGCAACGCTGGAATGGCGATGTTGGTAACCCATATTTCTGCGGCGACTGCTTCGCTGGCGTGGATGACGCTGGAATGGATCAAATACGGCAAGCCCAGCGTGCTGGGCATTGTCACTGGCATGGTGGCGGGCCTCGGCACCATCACCCCGGCATCCGGCTTTGTTGGTCCGGGGGGTGCCCTGCTGATCGGCCTGTGTGCGGGCGCCACCTGCTTTTACGCCACCCTGGCGGTCAAGCAGAAGTTCAAGATAGACGACTCCCTCGATGTATTTCCGGTGCACGGTGTAGGCGGTATGCTGGGCACCTTTCTCGCGGGTGTTTTCGCCAGCAGTGAGTTGGGCTTGTTCAGCGGCCAGGGCCTCGCGGAGGGCATGACCATTGGTTCCCAATTGCTGGTGCAGCTAACCGGTATCGTTGCCGTCTTTGCCTATGCCGGCATAGCGACCTGGATTTTGCTCAAGTTCACGTCAATGCTGACTGGACTGCGGGTGACTTCTGAGGAAGAAACCGAAGGACTTGACGTGGTACTCCACAATGAATCCGGCTACGATCTCTAGCCGGCTGTTGGAATTCCCTGAATCTCAGCGGCCTGGTACCGATACATGGATGTATCGCTTGGGGAAAAAGCAGGAGGTCTTTTGCAGCGACTTGCCGGGAGGAGACCTGCCGGCGGGTGCTTGGAATTCTTCACAAAGAGCTGGTCCCTTGAGCTTGGGGCCCTGCTGAAACCGCATGGAAAAGGGTATTCATTGATGGCCACGCGCACATTGACGCTCTACAGCACCCTCGGGTGTCACCTCTGCGAGGAAGCCCTGGCCATTATTAGCCCTCTGTTGCAGCCCCTTGATCTGGAGTTGCTGGAATGCGATATCGCCGACAGCGACGAACTGGTGTCCCGCTACGGTGTGCGAATACCCGTGGTGCAGTTGCAGGGTGCATGCCGGGATCTCGGTTGGCCTTTCACCGGGGCGGATGTGGCTGTCTATGTAGCGGATTCAACCAGCGCAGCTCACTGAGCCTCGAGCCTGAAAAGGCGTCGGGCGTTGTCGTTGCTTTGACGGCTAAGCTGGCCCACCGGGCAGTCGAGCAGATCGGCGACGAAGTGGGCGATTGCCGGCAGCAAGCAGGGTTCGTTGCGCCTGCGCTGGGGAACAGCCAGCTGATTTTTGTCCAGGTGGCGTGGTATCAGGTAGGGCGCGTCGGTTTCCAGAATCAGCCGATCCCGCGGTATATAACTGACCGCATCCCGCAGCGCCTGGCCACGCCCGGGGTCGCAAACCCAGCCGGTGATGCCGATATGAAAGCCAAGGTTGAGATAACTGCGGAGCTGTTCTCTGCTCCCGGTAAAACAGTGAGCCAATCCACCCGCCGGCGATGCGCGATAGTTGCCAAGAATGTCGATCTGGGTCGCGAACGCATCGCGCTCATGCAAATAGACCGGTTTACCGCAGGCGCTGGCGATGTCGAGCTGAGCAATGAAGGCCCTGCGCTGGTTTGCGGGAGTGGAGAAATTGCGGTTGAAGTCCAGGCCCGTTTCCCCTACCGCCACCACTTGCGGATTATCCAGTAGCGCCAGCAACTGTTGTCGGGCGGCCTCATCGAATTGATCGGCGTTGTGGGGATGGACGCCGGCTGTGGCATAGACGTAACCGCCATGCCGGCGCGCAAGGCGGTAGCATTCCGCGGAGCTGCTGGCGCATGTGCCGATGGCGATCAGCGCGTCGACGTTTACCGCCCGGGCGCGTTGCATAACGTCGACCAGGTCTTTTTGAAACTGGGAGCTCGCCAGGTTTACCCCGGCATCAACCAGGCTTATGGTTGATTCACCCATGGGATTTGGGTCGATTTGCGCCCGGGTTCATCAATCCTTGGCAACCCGAACCGCCAGTACATCGCACCCGGCGCCGTGCAGCACACCGTTGGCGGTGGAGCCAAAAATGAGTGCCAGGCCATGCCGACCGTGACTACCAACGACAATGAGGTCGGCACCGATTTCCTGGGCCAGGTTGTGAATTTCAGACTCTGGCCGACCAAGCACGATGTGCTGCGACTTTTCCTCGATACCCAGCGGGCCGGCCAGCGCCGCCAGTTGGGCCGTGGCCTGTTTCTGGATTTCCTCCTGCACCCCAGAGAAGTCCAGGGGGATGTCCCCCCCGTAGGTGAAGCTGATAGGCTCGATAACGTGCACGATGCTGAGTTTGGCGCCATATGCCTGGCTCAGGGATACGCCTCGATCCACCACGTCGGCGGCGTCATCAGTGAGATCTATCGCTAACAAAATGTGTTGGTAAGTGGCCACCGGCTGATTTCCCCGCAACGATTCATTGAGGTTTTATACCATAGCCGATGACAAAACCGAATTGCATTGATGGATCTAGATCAACTATTTGGCGATTCAGTGAGGGCAGGGCGCATACGGCAGGGGACAAAGGCACCGGCGTTTGTTATACAGGCGCATTGCAGGCATACATTGGGCAGGTGTCGCAGGGCCGCCCAATCCCGCCCCCTCCCGACCACACAAAATGGAATCTGGCGATGAGCTCTCAGTGGATAATGGTTATTTTTATCGTGCTTGCGGTCTCTCTGGCGATAGCACCGATTTACTGGATGCGGCCTTCCCCGCGCCAGCGCCAGCTGGCGCGCCTGCGTGATTATGCGCTGAAGCTGGGTTTGCGGCCCGAAATAACCACTGTGCCCGCGGCGATGCAGCAGGCGGGTTACCCGGCAAAGGCGATGAAGTACCAATGGCATCGTCCCGAGGGTGACTGGCCGCGGGAGGGTGGCACCTGGCTGGCGTTATTGCAGCCTGCCAACAGCCCCGAGCAACAATTCTCCTGGCCAGGTCGGGGCGATCTTGCAGGACCGGATGTGCTGCTGGAGCCCTTGCTTGAATCGCCTCCCGAGAGCCTCCTTGCCATCGAGGCCAGCCCCTCCGGCCTGGGGTTTTACTGGCATGAAGCTGGCGACAATGCCCGGGTGGACCAGTTGTTTCAACTACTGCAACCCTGGCTAGCGAAATACCGCGAGGCCTTTGCCGAGAGCGAGGAGGATTTGGCTCATGGTGACGGCGCCGACATCCTCTAGCTGGCACCGACCGATGGAGCGGCGGGTCTGGCTGGCAACGTTCGGCATGTCGTTGGGTGTGTTGTTAGGGCATGCAACCATTTGATACTGGCACTGTAAGCATCCAGGCGGCGAGGAGTGTGTCGCCTGGGTGCCGGTTCCTTAGAGTCCGCCGGGTCGAACTGCGCTGGCAGGCGTCGGGCTTTTTGGCCGCCAGGGTGCCAGTTTCGGGTCCCGGAATCTGAAAAACGGGTTGCGACTTCGCCGATATTTGTTGCAGTTGAGGGTTGACCCGAGCCCAAGCTGGTCTTATAAACTGCCGTCCGACGCGGAACGCGCGTTTCTCACCGCAAAAATAGTGGAATTATTGAAATAATGGGTATATCGCTGGTAATCGTAGAATCGCCTGCCAAGGCCAAGACTATTAATAAGTACCTTGGCAAGGACTTTGTTGTGAAGTCCAGCATCGGTCATATCCGTGATTTGCCCACCAGCGGTTCACGCAAGGCAGTCGATGCCAAGAGCAGGGCCGCGGAAGCGGCGAAAACCCGCAAAATGGCGCCGGAGAAAAAAGCGCTCTACAAGAAACAGAAGGCGGGTGAGCAACTGGTGCGACGCATGGGCATAGACCCCGAAAACGGCTGGAGGTCGGATTACCAAATCCTGCCGGGTAAAGAAAAGGTCGTGTCTGAGCTGCAACGGCTCGCCAATTCCGCTGATGCTATTTACCTCGCGACCGATCTGGATCGCGAGGGGGAGGCAATCGCCTGGCACTTGCGCGAGGCGATTGGCGGCAGCGGTGACAAGTACCGGCGGGTGGTGTTCAACGAGATTACCAAGAAGGCCATACAGGCCGCGTTTGCCGAGCCTTCGGGCCTGGATATGGATCGCGTCAATGCCCAGCAGGCGCGACGGTTCCTCGATCGTGTCGTCGGGTTTATGGTATCGCCACTACTGTGGGCCAAGGTCGCGAGGGGGCTTTCGGCTGGGCGCGTCCAGTCGGTAGCGGTGCGCATGATCGCGGAGCGGGAGGGGGAAATCCGTGCCTTCCTGCCTGAAGAGTACTGGGAGATCAAGGCACACCTCAGTACGGCCAAGGCAGAGGCGCTGCAAATGCAGGTGGCCAGGCATCAGGGGCAGAACTTTCGTCCGGCCAACGAGCAGGATGCGATGGCTGCAGTCGCCAGCCTGGAGCAGGCCGCCTATGTCGTATCCCGGCGTGAGGACAAGCCCACCACCACCCGGCCGCCGGCACCGTTTATCACCTCAACCCTGCAACAGGCGGCGAGCACCCGGCTTGGGTTCAGTGTCAAAAAAACCATGATGATGGCGCAGCGACTCTATGAGGCCGGCCACATCACTTATATGCGGACTGATTCAACCAACCTCAGCCAGGATGCAGTCGCTGCATGCCGCGATTTCGTGCAGGCTGAGTATGGAGCCCGCTACTTGCCAAAGAATCCGGTGCTTTACAGTAGCAAGGAAGGTGCCCAGGAGGCCCACGAGGCGATCAGGCCGTCTGACGTGCGTCACACATCCACGTCGCTCACTGCCATGGAGCGTGATGCCCAGCGGCTCTACGAGCTGATCTGGCGGCAGTTTGTTGCTTGCCAGATGACCCCGGCGGAGTTTACCAGTACGTCACTCAGTGTGGCAGCGGGGGATTACGAGCTGCGCACCCGGGGCCGCATCATCCGCTTTGACGGCTTCACCAAGGTCTTGAAGCCCCTGGGTAAGCAGGAGGACGACCGTGTGTTACCGGATGTCGCGAAGGGCGATGTCCTGGACCTGACCAAACTCGACCCCAGCCAGCACTTTACCAAGCCACCGCCGCGCTATACCGAAGCTGGTCTGGTAAAAGAATTGGAAAAGCGCGGCATCGGGCGGCCATCGACCTACGCTGCCATCATTTCGACTATCCAGGAGCGGGGCTATGTGCGTCTCGAGAAGCGGCGATTTTACTCCGAGAAAATGGGCGATATCGTTACCGAACGGCTGGTCGAGAGTTTTTCCGACCTGATGGATTTTGGTTTTACCGCCAGCATGGAGGAGTCCCTCGACCAGATCGCCGAGGGGCGTAAGGATTGGCGTCAGCTGCTGGACGAGTTCTACGCCAACTTCCAACAGAAATTGCAGCGTGCCGAGTCTGCCGAGGGTGGGATGCGCGCCAACACGCCGACCGAGACGGACATCGTGTGCCCCGACTGTGGCCGGCCGATGATGATCCGCACCGCAAGTACCGGTGTCTTTCTTGGTTGCTCGGGTTATTCGCTGCCCCCCAAGGAGCGTTGCAAGAAGACGATCAACCTTGTTCCCGGCGACGAGGCGGTTGATGTGGAGGCCAACGACGAGGCGGAATCACTGCTGTTGCGAACCAAGCACCGCTGCAGCTTATGTAACGCAGCGATGAACTCCTATCTGATTGATGAAAGCCGGAAGCTGCATGTTTGCGGTAACAATCCGGATTGCCCCGGTTTTGAAGTCGAAAAAGGCACTTACAAGATTAAGGGCTATGACGGCCCCGTTATCGATTGCGACAAGTGCGGTGCCAACATGGAGTTGAAAACCGGCCGTTTTGGCAAGTACTTCGGTTGTACCAACCCCGAGTGTAAAAACACCCGCAAGCTGTTGCGCAACGGCGAGGCGGCACCGCCGAAGATGGACCCGGTGCCGATGCCGGAGTTGCGCTGCGCAAAGGTGGACGACCACTATATTTTGCGTGACGGCGCTTCGGGCATTTTCCTCGCCGCCAGCCAGTATCCCAAAAATCGCGAGACCCGGGCGCCGGAGTTGCGCGAGTTATTGCCCCACAAAGACGCGATCGACCCCAAGTACGGGTATCTTTTCCGCGGCCCGCTGGCTGACCCGGACGGCAATCCTGCGATCGTTCGCTACAGCCGCAAGAATAATGAGCAGTACCTGATGTCCGAAGTCGATGGTAAGGCAAGCAAATGGCGGGCATTCTATCGTAATGGCAAGTGGCAGGAAGAGCAGGGTGCTGCCAAGGGAAGGGGCAAGTCTTGACCCAGCGAGCCTATCAGCGCCGGGTAAACCAGAAACTGGCTTTCGCACGCTGGCACCTCGAATGGTCCGGGGATTGGCCGGGGCGGTCGCAGCAGCGACTGGCGCTGTTGGAGTCTGCTGTATTGCACGCGGTAGCGGCCTACCGTTGTTTTCTTTCTGAGATTGCAACCGACGAACACCTGTTGCCCAATCCCGCAGAGCAGTACCATAGTGCGGTTTCGCTGGTAGCTGCTTACAGTGATTATTCCCCCGCGGCGGTACGCGAATGCGCGAATCTGGAGTCGCGCAATGGTTGGCTCAGCATGCTGCTGCAGTGGGCCGAAGCGGTCGCGCGGCTGGGGGATGAGGCGCCTGCCCCTGTTTCTCCCGATCTGATATCCAGCAGCGGCCGCGAAAGCCCGGTGCCGGATTACGATGCCCTTGATCACTGCCTGGCCGAACTGGAGGGACTTATTGAGCGACTGCGCGGCGATATGCTGGAATATTGACACAGGCGGAACCCCGGGCCTTTCACAAATTGCATTCCCTTTCAGCCGCCGCAGAGGACAGCGGCCCCCGGCGCGGCTTGGGCTCCCGCTGTCGCTCCCCATCGCGGCGAGCGCCCCCGCTCTGGCCGGACTTGTGCCACTGCTGCACCTTGCCACCTGGTCTCGGCAAATGGTATAACGGTGAACTTATTGCGGGTAAGGAGGTCTATGTGTCTTCGGTGCTTGAGATTGTTGAGCTTAATAATGGTGACATCGTGCTTCAACCGGCAGACGGTGATGACAGCCCGATGGTGACTATACGGTTTTCAGATGAAGCGGTGGATCACATGCCGTTTATGAAACTGGAGGTGGCGAAGGCAATGATACAGGCTGGCATACAGGCGTTCGCCGAGTTGAGCGAGCAGGCCGACCAGGCTGTCATGGACAGCGGCGACATGGTTCAGAACACCGTGGTCCACTAGGGTTGTGGTCAGGCCCTGGCGGCCAAAGCACACAGAAACCATGCACAAATCGTTTTGATCGCGGGGAGGCCGCCGCGAAACTTCAGAAAAAGTCAGGCTACATGGGCCGCAGGTTCGCACTGGATAGCGTGCAGTGCCCGCGGTCAACACAACTCCCATCCCCTTGCCAGCGCAGCGGTTCTGTCATGTGTTAACCGCACCGGATGCGTTAACCCCGCAGGGGCGACGCCAGCCGAGCATGGTTAACGACGGATTACACCAACGCTGATGCCCTCGATACTGCAAGGCTGTATGCGCAGGTCTACCTCGATGGGCTCAAAATCAGGGTTTTCCGGCAGCAGCAGGATCTGATGCTTGTTACGGGTGCGCTGCAGGCGCTTGACGGTGACTTCATCGTCAAGTCGAGCAACTACGATTTGGCCGTTGCTGGCGTCAGGCGTTTTATGGACGGCCAGCAAGTCACCGTCGAGAATACCGGCATCTCGCATGCTCATGCCCTTGACATTGAGCAGAAAATCAGCGTTTGGATGAAAAAAATCGGGACTGATATCACAGTAATCCTCGACTTGCTCGGCGGCCAGAATCGGGTAGCCGGCGGCAACCTGCCCGACAATCGGTATGCCCTTCGCCTCCGGTAGGCGGATGCCTCGGGATGTTCCGGGGACCATTTCAATCGCGCCCTTGCGCGCCAGCGCGCGCAGGTGTTCTTCGGCGGCGTTGGCGGAACGAAACCCGAGTTCGCGGGCAATGTCTGCCCTGGTTGGCGGAAAACCGGTCTCATCGATATGACGCCTGATTAGCTCGAGTACCTGGGTTTGCCTTGCCGTCAACTTTTCCATAGTGCACCGGATAGTGAATGAATATACAGTAACTGATAGTATATACAGTTACTGGAGGTTGACAATACCTGGCAGGGGTATGTACCAATAATCATGGGCGTCGAGGGTTGTTTTGGTTTGGCGCAGGGCTTGCCGGTTTGGTGACAAGAGCGCCGGTTTGGTGACAAGAGCGCCGGTTTGGTGGGGAGAGCGCCTCAGGGTTGGTTAGTCGTCAATCAGTCCGTTGGTAATATCCGGCTCAATGGCGTTTAGCGGATTATTAGTGGTGCCGGGTCGAATGATCGCATCGCTGTCGGCCCTGTCTTCGTCGCTCAGTTCGTAGCCGTTGCGCCAGTCTTCAGGCGGTTCAATTTCTGCCAGTTCAAGCTCTTCCCAGGTTTCCGCGTCGAATTCGTCGATTTCGCCATCCAGGTGCTGTAACTCGATGGTGCCAGCGTCTTCATCGATGGCAACGACTTCAAAGACCAGGTGCTGACTGGTCTCATGATACCAACTGCCTACGGTAGCCTTTATTTTGCTCATATTTTTTCTCGCTTGGCCGGCGTTTCCATTATTGAACAGGTAACCGGTACCATAAGCCAAATACCAATTAGTAGTTGCAGGATTATTTTTTGCTCCCGAATACTATAAGGGCAAAATGCGCCGTTGACCTGCGTTCCATTGGCCAGTGGAAACGGGGCCGATACGTTATTCTGCGGCGTTACGGTTTCCACACGGGTAGAGAACAGGGTGACTAAATGGCTCCAAAGTTGGCGGTGATAGGTGGCAGTGGTTTGTTCGGTATACAGGACCTCAGGGAGGTCGCTGAGGTTAGCCCGAAAACGCCCTACGGCGAACCCAGCGCAGCCATACTGGAAGGGTGCCTGGGTGATGGTGCAAAGCTGCTTTTTCTGGCCCGCCATGGTCGTGGCCGCCATATCCCACCCCATGCGATTAACTATCGGGCCAATGTTTCAGCCCTGCAGTTGGCGGGCGCAACTCACATTGTGACATTCAACATTGTGGGGGGTATTTCGCCTTCGATGGTAGCGGGCAGTTGGGTCGTACCGGACCAGATCATTGATTACACCTGGGGACGCGCGCACAGCATTTACGACGCAACTACCGGTCATACGGAACACATCGACTTTACTTTCCCCTTCGACCAAACACTCTCCTCGCGCTTGGCTGCGGCAGCTGCTGTAGATGGCCTCCCGCTGCACGCCGGGGGTACTTACGGTTGTACCCAGGGGCCGAGGTTGGAAAGTGCTGCGGAAATCAGCCGCCTGCAGCGCGATGGTTGTGATATCGTCGGCATGACGGCCATGCCGGAGGCGGCACTGGCTCGAGAACTGGGCATCCCCTACAGCTCACTGTGCCTGGTGGTGAACCGCGCCGCCGGCTGCGGCGATGGCGTAATTAGCCTGTCCGACATCGAGGCGGTCGTTCGTCTCAATATGCCGCGGTCAATCCCTCTGCTGAAGCGTTTGTTGCTGGAGCCCGGGTGGTGAGCGGGCGCGGGCTCAGGGCGCTGCCTGCCATGGACTGATGCGCACCAGCATACCGAACAGGGGGTGATCGAAGTAGTGGGTCTCTCCGCTGCGCATGCGCCGCTGCTCCTGGATGTGACCGGCTCTTGCGACCCGGCGATAATCGTAGCGGTCAACCGCGTCCGTTGTCACTGGCTGTGCGGCGATCACGGTGTCATCTGAGGTTGGGGCCGAACGGGAATAATCACCCCACCACAGATTGGCATCGACATGCAGATAGCGCTTGAGCTGGAAGCCGATGTAGCCCTCGAGTTCGGGATAGCCGCCCTGGCGGTTTCCGGCGGCGACATGGAAATAGATGGGTGTGCCGTCGCTTGCGAGTTGTGCTCGCCAGACCCGAAAGTCAACGGTTTTATAGTTGCCGCGGCCTTGCAGCCTGTTACGCACGGCTTGCATCTTGGCTTCCTCGGCACTCGCGCCGCGGTACTGCAGCATGTAGTCGGGGGGCGTCTTGAACTCCGGGCCGCGCAGCGCCGTGGGTGGCTGCCATAGCCGGAAGTTGGCGCTACCACTGCCGGGTTCTGGCAACTCATAACTGGGTTGCGCCATGCGCAGATCTATCTCGGTGAGCCAGCTTTCCTCGAATTGGGCGGCGCCAGACAGGTTGCGAAACAACAGCACCTCGAACTGGAACCAGCGGGGCTTGCCGGCATAGGGATCATCGTCCTGGCCCCAGGCTACGGGTGATGCCAGCAAGCTGGCCAGCAGCAGGGTGATCAGGTAGGGCATGGGTTGATTCCTTTGATTCGGGGCCGCCATTATGACGCCACGGGCTGCAATTGCTCAAGCACCGAGCGGACAAAGTCGATTCGCTGTTGGGCGCCCTTGAGATCGGCGGTGAAGCGCAGTTGGTTGCCCGCCTCCAGGCGAAAGCCGCTAGGTTTGGACTGGACGATTTTCACCAGCGCCATCGGGTCGACCGGCGTATCCTGGTCAAACACCAGCTTACCCCCCCGTGCGTTTGCCTCGATCCTGCTGATGCCATGGTGCTCGGCCTCGAGCTTCAGTGCGGTCACCTCAAACAGTTGGCGGGTAAACTCGGGGAGCAGGCCGAAGCGGTCGATCATTTCAACCTGCAGGGCATGCAGGTCTGACGCCGCGGCCGCATTGGCAATGCGCTTGTAAAGCGTCAGCCGCGTGTGCACGTCCGGCAGGTAGTCATCGGGAATGATGGCGGCGATATTGAGATTGACCTGGGTATCGTGGATGGGCATGGTCTGCGCAGACAGTGTTTTGCCCTGCTTGAGGGATTTCACCGCCCGATCGAGCATGTCCATGTACAGGGAAAAGCCGATTTTCTGGATATGGCCGCTCTGTTCATCGCCTAGTAGTTCGCCGGTCCCGCGTATTTCCAGGTCATGGCTGGCGAGCACAAAGCCTGCGCCAAGCTCCTGCGCCTCGGCTATAGCCTCCAGTCGCTTGATGGCGTCCGCAGACATCGCCTTGTGATGGGGTGTCATCAGGTAGGCATAGGCCTGGTGGTGTGATCGGCCGACTCTTCCGCGCAACTGGTGGAGCTGTGCGAGCCCGAACTTGTCCGCCCGCTCAATGATAATGGTATTGGCGGAGGGTATATCGATGCCGGTCTCGATGATGGTGGTGCACACCAGCACGTTATATGTCTTGTGATGGAAATCGCTCATCACCTGCTCCAGCTCGCTCTCCCGCATCTGGCCGTGTCCCACGGCGATCCGCGCTTCCGGCACCAATTCCCCCAAATCTCGGGCGGTGCGCTCGATAGTGGCGACGTCGTTGTGGACGAAATACACTTGTCCGCCGCGCAAGAGTTCTCGCATCAGCGCCTCTTTGATGACCGCGTTGTCGCGCTCCCGGACGAAGGTTTTGATGGCCAGGCGCCGTGCCGGGGGTGTCGCGATGATGGACAGGTCGCGCATTCCCGACAGCGACATATTCAGCGTGCGGGGAATCGGTGTCGCCGTCAGGGTGAGAATATCGACCTCGGCCCGCAGCGCCTTCAGCATGTCTTTCTGGCGCACGCCGAAGCGATGCTCCTCGTCGACGATCACTAGCCCGAGGTTCTTGTAGGTAATATCGCCCTGCAGCAGCTTGTGGGTGCCGATCACGATATCCGCCTGTCCGCAGGCAATTCGCTGCTTTGCCTCCTCCTGTTGTTTGGCGCTGCGAAAGCGGGACATGACTTCAATGGTGATTGGCCAGTCGGCGAAGCGATCGCGAAAACTGTCGTAGTGTTGCTGGGCGAGCAGGGTGGTGGGGACCAGCACTGCGACCTGCAAGCCATTCTGTGCGGCAACGAACGCGGCGCGCATTGCTACTTCGGTCTTGCCAAAGCCGACATCGCCGCATACCAGGCGGTCCATTGGTGTGGGCTTCGCCATATCTTCCAGTACAGACTGAATCGTGTTCAGCTGATCGTCGGTTTCCTCGAAGGGAAAGCCTGCTGCGAACGCCCGGTAGCTTTCCTCATCGACCTGCAGCGCCAGGCCGTGGCGCGCCGCCCGACGCGCGTAGATCTCGAGCAATTCGGCCGCGGCATCACGCACCTGGCGTGCGGCTTTTTCACGCTCGCGCTTCCAGCTATCGCTGCCGAGCCGATGAAGGGGCGCATTCTCGTCGTCTGCGCCGGTGTAGCGATTGATCAGGTGCAGCGACGATACTGGCACGTAGAGCCTGGCATCCTCAGCGTATTGCAATAACAGGAATTCGCAGGGCTCACCGTCGACTGCAAGGCACTCCAGGCCAAGATAGCGACCGACGCCGTGCTCGATGTGGACCACAGGCGAGCCGGCGCGCAATTCCGCCAGGTTGAGAATGACAGCTACTGCGGCATCCTGGGTCCTGGCTTCGCGCCTGCGTTGGGCCACGCGGTTGCCCAGCAGGGCGGCCTCGGGAATGATCGCAATGCGCTGGTCGAGCAAGAAGCCGTTTTGCAGCGGTGCCACGGTAATAGCACAGTCGGGGCCTCGCTGGAGAAACTCCCGCCATCCCGTCACACTGTCGGGCCTGATGTCGGCGCGGGCCAATTGTTCCAGCAGGATTTCCCTCCTACCTGCTGATTCCGCCGTAAACAGGACCTGGCCCTTCCAATTGCGGATGAAGGTCTGCAGTTTTTCCCAGGGTTGCTTCTTGCGGCCATCGGCGATCAGATCCGGGCAGGGCTCCAACGGCAGTTGCACCCGGTGTTTGGGTTTGTCCCGGTCCGCCTCGGTCGCCAGCTCCAGGCGGGGATACTTCTTCAGCGCAGCAAACAACTCTTCGGTGCTCGCAAACAGCTCAGCGGGTGCGAGCAGTGGGCGCCTCGGGTCGATATTGAGATCCCGATAGCGCTTGTTGACGTCCTGCCAGAAGCGCTCCGCGGCCTCATGCGCCCCCCGTTCCATCAGCACCAGGCAGTCGTCCGGCAGGTAGCGATCGAGCAGCGCAGTGGTCTCGAAGAAGAGCGGCAGGTAGTATTCGATTCCCGGTGGAGCGAGGCCGTCTGAAATATCCCGATAGAGGGGGCATTCCCGATGATCGACGTTGAATCGGCTGTGCCACTGCTCCTTGAAATGCTTGATTGATGCATCCGTCAGCGGCATCTCCAGGGCCGGCAGCAGGCGAATCGAGGTAATTTTTTCCAGTGTGCGCTGGTTCTCCGGGTCAAAGCTGCGCAGGCTTTCGATTTCGTCGTCGAAAAAATCCACCCTGTAGGGCGTTTGGCTGCCCATGGGAAACAGGTCGACGAGGGATCCGCGCACGGCATACTCACCGTGCTCGAGCACCGTGTCGACACAGCGGTACCCCGCAAGGTTGAGCTGATCCCGAAGTTGGTCCCTGCTGATTCGATCCTGGCAAGCCAGCATCAGGCTGTTCTGCAGCACCCATTCTGGCGGAGGCAATCGATGCATCAACGCGCTGACAGGAATAATAAGAATTCCCCGCTGGCGCTGGGGCAATTGGTGGAGACTGAGCAGGCGTTCGGAGGTGATATCCTGGTGCGGCGAGAAGCTGTCGTAGGGAAGTGTCTCCCGGTCGGGGAAATGCAACACCGACAACCCGTCATCGGCAAAAAAAGCGGTGGACTGCTGCAGCGCCTCGGAGTGAGCTGTGTCAGCGGTGATTACGACCGCGAGACGGCCGCCTTCGTGGCAGGCCTGGGCTATGGCGAGGGCGTCGCTGTCACCCGGCAGGGGCAACAGCGTTTTGCTGGCCCCAGGCCCTGGGGCAGGCTCCAGTGGGAGGAGTGAAGACACGTATTGAAACCCGGAGTAAAGTGAGAGTGCGCTATTGTATTGGCTGCCCCGGGATTTGCCAGCCCTATACAGTCGTCCGCCCTCAGCGTCCCGTTTACTACCCTCCGTTGCAAGCCGCGCTCTGGCATGGTTCGCCCCACCTAATGTACCACTAAAGTCGGTGCGGTCCGGCTTGCGCTGACCAGTTGGAAGCCGGATAATACCGCGCATTTGTGGATTGATGCGGAGAGTCACAGTGACGGAAAAGAAGCGAGCCAGGCCAGATAATTATTTCACGGACTGGAAAGAGCGTGAAGCCCTGGCAGAAGACATCCTGCCCATGGTGGGCAAGCTCTACCGCAAGAACAACGTAAAGACCTATATTTATGGCACGACACTGGTTAACCGGTCGGCTCTGCAGGTGATGAAGGCTCACCGCGCCGTGCGCCAGGTGGAAGAGAACGAGCTCTCCGAGTTCGAGACTTACCCGGTGATTAAAATCCTGTCTGAACTGGAACTGGGTACTGCCCATATTGACGTTGGTCGCCTTGCGGTCAGGTACGAGGATTCGGCGCGCGGTAAAGGTATCGGGCTTGAAGAATATGTCCGCGAGCAGGTCGCCGACCTCATCGGTAGCGACGCCAAGCCGATCGATCGACCACGGGATGTCGTGCTCTACGGCTTTGGCAGGATCGGCCGCTTGATGGCGCGTTTGCTGATCGAGAAAACCGGTGGCGGCGACACCCTGCGACTGCGCGCCATCGTGGTGCGTCGGGGCGGGGCACCCAACGACCTGGTCAAACGCGCCAGCCTGTTGCGTCGTGATTCGGTCCACGGGGCTTTTCAGGGCACTATCCGGGTTGATGAAGAAGCGCAATCATTCGTCGCCAACGGTAACGAAATCAAGGTCATCTACGCGTCCAGCCCCGACCAGGTCGATTACACGCAATACGGCATCGAGGACGCTATTGTGGTCGACAACACCGGTATCTGGAAAGATACCAAGGGCCTGTCGATGCACCTCAGCTGCAAAGGGGTTTCTAAGGTCATCCTCACTGCCCCCAGCAAGGGTAGCGATATCAAAAACATCGTCTACGGGGTGAACTCGGCACTGATCGAGGACAATGACAACATCATTTCTGCGGCATCCTGTACCACGAACGCGATTGTGCCACCGCTCAAGGCCATGGACGACAAGTTCGGCATCGTCTCCGGTCATGTCGAAACCGTGCACGCCTACACTAACGACCAGAACCTGATCGACAATTATCATCCCGCCAGCCGCCGTGGTCGCAGCGCGCCTCTCAACATGGTGCTCACCGAGACCGGCGCTGCCAAGGCCGTGGCCAAGGTGTTGCCGCAATTGGAGGGCAAGCTGACGGGTAACGCGATCCGGGTGCCAACACCGAATGTTTCCATGGCAATCCTGAATCTGCGTTTGGGCAAGGAAACCACCCGGGATGAAGTGAACAACTACATGCGCTACGTCGCCTTGCACTCTCCCCTGCGCCGGCAGATTGACTACACCAACTCGCCGGAAATTGTCTCTACCGATATGGTAGGGTCCCGGCATGCGTGTATATTTGACGCCGGTGCCACCATCGTCAACGGCTCGAATGTGGTGCTGTACATCTGGTACGACAACGAATTTGGCTACAGCTGCCAGGTCTTCAGGGTGCTGGAGCAGATGGCGGGGGTGCACTACAAGGTGTATCCCAAGGAAGATTAACGACGTCGCCGGCGCGTACTGCCTTGATATGCCCGGGTTTGTCGCGGCGGGCGTGGCATGCCGCGCCAGGCGCCGAAGCTATGGTGTTATGTCAGGAGGGCTTATATACTGGGGAGCTATTCTGATATCCCCAGGCAATGCCGACATGCAGTGCGCGTTGCCGACCGCCCAGGCTTGTGGCGGGGCGCCTGGTTCAGGTGTCCCAGGACGAGTGTTTCATTAAGCAGATATGTAGGCTTCTGTATGATCAGAATTAAGCGCGGCCTTGACCTGCCCATCGCGGGTCAGCCCTCCCAAACGATTCACGACGGCCCCCGCATTCGCAACGTCGCCCTGGTGGGTTTTGACTACAATGGTTTGAAGCCTACCATGCTGGTGCAAGTCGGCGACAGGGTACGCCTTGGCCAGCCGGTGTTTACAGACAAGAAAAATCCGGGCGTGCAGTTCACCGCGCCGGCCACCGGTACCGTGGTCGAGATCAATCGTGGTGCAAAACGTGTCTTTCAGTCGTTGGTCGTTGAAGTCGACCCGGCATCGACCGAACAGGAAACCTTCGACAGTTGGCCGGTGGGCGACCTCGTCGGCCTCGACAGGGAGCAAGTGCGCGATAATCTGGTCAAGTCGGGGTTGTGGACGGCCCTGCGCACCCGGCCTTTCAGCAAGGTGCCTGCAGTCGATAGTAAGCCCCACTCCCTATTCGTCTCGGCGATGGACACCAACCCCCTGGCGGTCGATCCGGCGCAGGTGATTGCCGGTGACGCCGAGGCGTTCAGCAATGGCATTGCCGTCCTCAGCCGTCTTACCGACGGCAGGGTTTTCGTCTGTAAGGCCGCCGGAGCTGATATCCCGGTGGACGCCTCCGGCCAGGTCACCGTGGAGGAATTCGCAGGTCCCCATCCTTCGGGCCTGGTCGGGACGCATATCCATTTTCTCGATCCCGTCGGCGTCAACAAGACCGTCTGGCATATTGGTTACCAGGACGTTATCGCGGTCGGTAAGCTGTTTGTGACCGGGCAACTGAGTGTCGATCGGGTGGTGTCGCTGGCAGGCCCGGTGGTCGAGAACCCGCGTCTGGTTCGCACCCGGGTTGGCGCCAGCACCGATGAATTGACCGCTGGGCAACTGGAGGGAGCCGGGAATCGCGTCATTTCAGGCTCGGTACTTTCCGGTCGCACAGCCCGTGGCCCGGTAGCGTATCTTGGACGCTACGAAACCCAGGTGACCGCATTGGCAGAGGGCAATAATCGTCCGCTGCTGGGCTGGCTATCACCGGGCGCTGACCGCTTTTCCGCGATGCGTATTTACTTGTCGCAATTTGCCCGAGGCAAACGATTTGCCTTCAATACGAACACGAATGGTAGTCCCCGGGCCATTGTGCCGATCGGTGCGTATGAAAAGATAATGCCCCTCGATATCCTGCCGACGCAGTTGTTAAGGCTTTTGGTGGTGGGTGATATCGAGGTTGCCCAGCAACTCGGGGCCCTTGAGCTGGACGAAGAAGATTTGGCGCTGTGCACATACGTCTGCCCCGGAAAATACGATTATGGCCCCATCCTGCGGGATAACCTTACCCTGATCGAAAAGGAGAGCTAGATGAAAGCGCTTCGAAACTTCTTCGATAAACTGGAGCCGCAATTTGAAAAAGGCGGCCGCTACGAAAAATACTACGCCCTGTATGAGGTGTTCGATACCTTCCTGTACCAACCATCGACGGTAACCCGGGTCGGCTCCCATGTGCGGGATGGCATCGACCTCAAGCGCGTCATGATCACTGTTTGGCTCGCTACCTTTCCCGCCATGTTCTACGGCATGTGGAATCTCGGCTACCAGGCAAACACTGCCATGGCCGCCATGGGCATCGACTCGGTCACCAACTGGCATGGCACGATCATCGAGCTGTTTGCAGGCTACGACCCCAATAGTTGGTGGGATAATTTCTGGCACGGAGCGGCCTACTTCCTGCCCATTTATATCACCACATTTGCGGTCGGTATATTCTGGGAAATCCTGTTCGCAGTGGTGCGCGGCCATGAGGTGAACGAAGGCTTTTTCGTCACCTCTGTACTTTTCGCCCTGATCGTCCCACCGGATATTCCCCTGTGGCAGGTTGCCCTTGGTATCAGCTTCGGTGTGGTCGTGGGTAAGGAAGTGTTCGGGGGCACCGGTAAGAATTTTCTCAACCCGGCGCTAACCGGTCGTGCATTTCTGTTCTTTGCCTATCCGGCGCAGATATCAGGAGATGCTGTGTGGACCGCTGTCGACGGTTTCAGCGGCGCAACGCCCCTGGCGATGGCGGCTACCGACGGTTATCAGTCAATCGTCGACGCCTTCGGCAACCAGATCACCTGGCTGGATGCCTTCTACGGCAATATACAGGGCTCAATCGGTGAGACATCGACCCTGGCGATTGGTATCGGAGCGGCGATCCTGCTCTGGACCGGGGTGGCTTCCTGGCGAATCATGGCCGGGGTGGTGCTGGGCATGATCGCCACCTCGCTACTTTTCAATACAGTTGACTCCACTACCAACCCGATGTTCGCCACGCCGTGGTATTGGCACCTGGTCATCGGTAGCTTCGCCTTCGGTACGGTGTTTATGGCGACGGACCCGGTTTCTGCTGCCATGACCAACAAGGGTAAGTGGGTATTCGGGGCGCTGATCGGCGTCATGGTAATGTTGATACGGGTCGTTAACCCGGCATTCCCGGAGGGCATGATGCTGGCAATCCTGTTCGCTAACCTGTTCGCACCCCTGATCGACTATTTTGTGGTCCAGGGCAATATCAAGCGGAGGCTGGCTCGCGATGTCGTCTAATAAGGATACGTTGAAAAGCACCATTATCGTTGCCCTGCTGCTGTGCATTGTGTGCTCGGTACTGGTGTCCGGTGCAGCGGTGCTGCTGAAGCAGGCGCAAACCGAGAACAAGGAATATGCGCGCAATCGCGATGTCCTTGTCGCTGCCGGTATGTTCGATCCCGCTGTCCACGACAAGGCCTATGTGGAAGAGACCTTCAAGAAATTTTCAGTCGAGCTGGTGGACCTTACGAGCGGGAAAGTACTGAGCGATGAAGAGGCGCGAGCCAAGGGCATTGACCCGGATAACTACGATCAGCGCAAGGCTTCGCGGGACCCGGAGCTGTCCGTGCGCATTCCCGCGGACGAGGATATTGCCACCATCAAGCGCAAAGCCAAATACGCGGCCGTCTATGTTCTGGAAAAGGATGACGGCAGCATCGACAGGGTGGTTCTGCCGGTGCATGGTTACGGCCTTTGGAGCACGCTTTACGGTTTCCTGGCCGTTGAGGGCGATGGCAATACCATACTGGGACTGACGTTTTACCAGCACGCTGAAACCCCCGGCCTTGGCGGCGAGGTGGATAATCCCAAGTGGAAAGCGCAGTGGCCCGGCAAGAAAATTTACGAGGGCGATGGCGATATCGGCATTACCGTCACCAAGGGCGGGGCAGCGGATACCAGCAGTGACTACGAAATCGACGGTCTTTCCGGCGCGACGCTAACCACTCGTGGTATAGACAATCTGGTTCACTACTGGGTAGGCGACAGCGGTTTTGGCGCTTACCTTGAAAGTTTGCAGGCAGGGGAGGTATAGATATGTCGACGCCAAGTATCAAAGAGGTATTGCTGCAGCCGATCTTCAGTAATAATCCTATTGCCTTGCAAATATTGGGTATATGTTCGGCGCTGGCCGTTACCACCAACCTCAATACCACGATCGTCATGTGTCTTGCTGTTACCGTAGTCACAGCCTTGTCCAACTTCTTTATTTCGCTCGTCCGCAATCATATACCCACCAACATACGCATCATCGTACAAATGACGATCATAGCGTCGCTGGTCATTGTGGTTGACCAATTCCTGCAGGCATTTGCCTACGAAATCAGCAAGCAGCTATCCGTGTTCGTCGGTCTTATCATTACCAACTGTATCGTCATGGGCCGGGCCGAAGCCTTTGCCATGAAGAATCCGCCGATCCCGAGCTTTTTCGACGGATTGGGTAATGGTCTGGGCTACAGTGTGGTGCTGCTGGCCGTTGGCTTCTTCAGGGAACTATTCGGGTCCGGCAGCCTGTTTGGTATCGAGGTGCTTCCCACTGTTGCCAATGGTGGCTGGTACCAGCCCAACGGCCTGTTGCTGCTGCCCCCAAGTGCGTTTTTCCTGATTGCAGCGTTTATCTGGGCCTTGCGTAGTTGGAAGAAGAGCCAGGTCGAGGCGGCGGAGTTCAAGATGGCTCCTCAAACCAAAAGCAGCGAGGCGGTCTAATCATGGTTGAACATTATCTGGGTTTGCTGGTGCGGGCCATATTTATCGAAAATATGGCGCTGGCCTTTTTCCTCGGGATGTGCACCTTCCTGGCGATCTCGAAAAAGATAGCCACCTCCATTGGCCTCGGGATTGCCGTCATCGTGGTGCTCGCCATCACCGTGCCCGCCAATAACCTCATCTACCAGCATTTGCTCAAGGAAGGGGCGTTGGCCTGGACCGGAATTGCCGGCGCGGAAACCCTGGACCTGAGTTTTCTGGGTTACCTCAGCTATATCGGGGTGATTGCCGCTATCGTACAGATACTCGAAATGTTTCTCGATAAGTTCGTGCCCGCACTGTACAACGCGCTGGGGGTTTTCCTGCCCCTGATCACGGTTAACTGCGCGATTCTGGGTGCTTCACTTTTTATGGTGAACCGTGAATACGATTTCGGGGAAAGCGTCGTATATGGGTTAGGGGCCGGAATTGGCTGGGCTCTGGCGATTACTGCACTGGCCGGTATCCGTGAAAAGCTGAAGTACAGCGACGTACCCGATGGCCTGGAAGGACTGGGCATCACCTTTATCACCGCCGGTCTGATGTCGCTCGGCTTCATGTCTTTTGGTGGTATTTCGCTCTAACGAAGTGACGAGAAAGGTTACTAGTGATGGTTGATATCAATACGATTGTTGCCGGCGTTGCCATGTTTACCGTAGTGGTAATGGCGCTGGTTGCGCTGATTATTTTCGCTCGCGGACGCCTGGTGAGTGCCGGCGAGGTGACGATTGAAGTCAATGGCGACCCTGAGCGGGCGATTCACGTTCCCGCCGGGGGTAAGTTGCTCAATACGCTGGCCGATGAGGGGGTCTTTCTGTCCTCTGCCTGCGGCGGAGGAGGCACCTGCGGGCAGTGTCGCTGCCAGGTGCTGGAAGGGGGAGGTTCTATCCTGCCCACCGAGGAGAGCCACTTCACGCTCGGGCAGCGTCGCGACAACTGGCGACTGGCGTGTCAGGTCGCGGTCAAACAGGATATGAAGGTCGAGATAGACCCCGCATTCTTTGGCGTGAAGCAGTGGGAATGCACCGTGGAATCCAATGAAAACGTTGCGACCTTCATCAAGGAACTGGTACTGAGGCTGCCGGAGGGCGAGGAAGTCGACTTCCGCGCCGGGGGCTACGTACAGTTGGAATGCCCGCCGCATCATATTAAGTACAGTGACTTCGATATCCCGCCCGAATTCCGCGAAGACTGGGAACGCTTTGATATGTTCAAGCACGAGTCCATCGTTGATGAGACAGTGCAACGAGCTTACTCAATGGCGAACTACCCGGAGGAAAAGGGCATCGTAAAATTCAACATTCGGGTGGCGACACCGCCACCTGGCTCTTCCGGTATTCCGCCGGGCATCATGTCTTCATGGGTTTTCAATCTGAAACCAGGGGATAAAGTGACCGTATATGGGCCGTTCGGCGAATTCTTTGCCCGCGACACCGACAACGAGATGATCTTCATTGGTGGCGGGGCAGGCATGGCGCCGATGCGCTCCCACATCTTCGACCAGCTCAAGCGATTGCATTCCAAGCGCAAGATATCCTACTGGTACGGAGCCCGCAGCCTGAAGGAGATGTTCTACGTCGAGGATTTCGACGGCCTGGCAGAGGAGTTCGACAATTTCGATTGGCATGTGGCACTGTCCGACCCCATGCCCGAGGACAATTGGGACGGTCTGACCGGCTTTATCCACCAGGTCGTTCTGGAAAACTACCTCAAGGACCATCCCGCGCCGGAGGACTGTGAGTTTTACATGTGTGGCCCTCCAATGATGTCCCAGGCTGTTATCAACATGTTGCATGAGCTCGGTGTTGAGGACGACCATATCATGCTCGACGACTTCGGCGGCTAGGATCCGAATGCCAGGCTTGCTCAAGGCGGGGGTAGCAGTGCTACTCCCGTTTTTGCTTTTATTGTCCTGCACTTTCCATGAAGAGCCGGTGCGCCTCAGTGGTGACACCATGGGAACGCGCTGGCATGTCAGTGCCGAACTGCCGGCGAGCCACGGTCCCGAGCAGCTTAAGGATCTCGTGCAACGGGAGCTGGACAGTGTCAACGAGAGTATGTCTACCTATCGCGACGACTCGGACCTTGGGCGATTCAACAGAGCCCCGGTTCTCGAATGGGTCACTATTTCACCCGCTACTTTCGAGGTTACGGAAGTAGCGCTGCGTGTTTCCCGTGAGACTGATAACGCTTTCAATCCCGCGGTAGCAGAGCTGGTGGATCTATGGGGTTTCGGGCCGTCGGCAAGAGATGGCAATGTGCCAACCAGCGTGCAGATAGGTGTCGCCCTCGAGGCCACGCAGCTCGACCGGCTCGACCTTGATCCAGCCGGGCCGGCCCTGCGCAAACGTGCGGCCTTGCAACTCGATTATTCAGCTATTGCCAAAGGCTATGGGGTTGATCGGGTTGCAGCAGTTCTGGAGCAGGCGGGGGTCCGTAATTTCATGGTCGAGGTTGGGGGTGAAGTCAGGACCAGGGGCGCGCATCCGGACGGCAGGCCCTGGCGTATTGGAATAGAGGTGCCGCAGATGGTTCAGGGCGAGGCTATTGCCGCACTGGAGCCCAATGACGAAGCCGTGGCAACCTCTGGCAACTACCGCAATTACCGCGAGGTGGACGGTGTACGTTACTCGCATACCATTGATCCGGCAAACGGTTACCCAGTCACCCACAATCTTGCTTCTGTCACCGTGGTGGCGCCGACGGCTGTTGTCGCAGATGCATATGCCACTGCCATTAGCGTCATGGGGCCAGATGAGGGCATGGCATTTGCCGAATCCCGGGCACTTCCGGTATACATGTTGGTCAAAAAGGACAGCGGTTTTGAAGTGCGGCACTCATCGGCATTCGCTCCCTACCTTGAGTAGGCACAGAAGCCCGGTGCAGCCGGTTACGCAATGTTGACAACGGGAGTGAAGCGCAATGGCGCTATTTTTTCTCACATTAACGATTATGCTGGTGATAGTGGCGGGTATGGCGGTTGGGGTCCTGGTCGGGCGATCACCTATCAAGGGATCCTGCGGTGGCATGGGCGCCCTGGGTATCAACACCGAGTGCGAAATCTGCGGCGGTGATCCCAAAAAATGCGAAACCAGCGAGGCGCCCCCGAAGCACTCGACATTACCCTACGACGCGATGGGAGAGTAGAGCCAGAGCAGGGTCGGCTGGGGCCTGATGCAGCGAGCCTGCGGTCTCACCGGTTGTGCTCGCGCTGAAGATGCAGGTAGTAAGCAGGGCGGTCGGTGATAATGCTGTCGATACCCCACTCTCGAAGGCGGAGAATCCGGTTTGAGTCATTCACCGTGTATGTCGAGACTTCCAGCCCCGCTTTTTTCGATTTTTGTATGCGTTCTGAGGAAAGAAGTCGGTAGTGATACACCAGTAACGCGCAGTCCAGGCGCAATGCATGGCCGATATTGTCTGCGAATCGGCGCTCGCAAACCAGCCCCCTTCGAAAGGTAGGCATCAGGCCACGAGCTAACGCCAGCGCCTTTTTATCGAATGAGGTCAGCGTAAACCGCCGTGTGTGATGGGAGTTCAACAGTTGCCGCAATGCCTTGAAAAGTGCGCTCAGTCTTTCCGGGCGGTCGCTCTTTATTTCCAGTTGCACGCTCTGGCACTGTTGCAGCAGCGGTAGCAAGCTGGCAAGGGTGGGAATCGGCTCGAATGCCGTCCAGCTAGGGTGGGTTGCTGCCGCATTGAGCCCTTCCAGTTGGCCGGCCGTGGATTGATCTACCCGCAGCGACACCGAGCAGGTGCGAGCAGTCGTGGCGTCATGAATTACCATTGGGACGCCATCGGCACTGAGTCGCAGATCGAGCTCGAAGTGACGGATGCCGCGCTCTAGCGCATAGCGAAAGCCACCGATGGTGTTTTCAGGGGCTTCATCGCGGGCGCCGCGGTGACCTACTATCCGCACCGGTCAGGCTTCCCATAGGGCCTTGCGCGCCAGGTAAGTGGAGCGACTCAGGTGGACATCCTCCAGAAAACGCTCCAATTCGTCGAGCAGCAGAGCCTGGGGACCATCGACCAGGGCCAGTTCCGGGTGGGGGTGAAAGTCCACCAGCACAATGTTGGCGCCGGCGATCACACCCTGCGATGTTGCGTGCACCAGGTCGAGGATGCCATCCGGTGCCAGTTCCCGCGTTCCCACTGAGTGGGACGGATCGATACAGACCGGCATCCGGGTAAGTCGCTTGATCACAGGGACATGTGAGAAGTCCACCATATTGCGATGGGGGGCGCCAAATTCGGATTTCATACCTCGCAGGCAGAAAATAACCCGGGAGTTGCCCTCGCTGGCGAGGTATTCCGCCGCATTCAGTGATTCATCCAGGCTTATCCCGAAGCCCCGTTTCAACAGCGCCGGGTAGCGCTCCTGGCGGCCAATCGCCTTGAGCAATTCAAAGTTCTGGATATTGCGAGTACCTATTTGCAGGATGACCCCGGTGGGCCTGCCCGCGCTGTCCAGGGCAGCATCTATTTCGTCGATATGGCTCTCATGGGTGACTTCCATGGCGATAACGCGAATGCCGTATTTGCCAGCCAGCTCGAAAACCCAGGGCAGGCAACTGCTGCCATGGCCCTGAAACGAGTAGGGGTTGGTGCGGGGTTTATAGGCGCCCATACGGGTGCACTGCTGGCCGTTTCGTTGCAGCACCTGCAGCATTGCCTCCACATTCTGTGGCGTATCCACCGCACACAAACCTGCGAATACATGAAAACTGTCCTGGCTGAACTCGACGCCGTTATAACTGAAGCCGGCCTTGCGCTGCGGGTCACTGTGGCGACCCAGGATGCGGTAACTGGAGGAAATTCTGACGACCCTGTCCACTGCCGCCAGGGACTCTATCTGGCTCGCGTCAAGGGTTTTGGTGTTGCCAATGAGGTAGACCTCAGTGAGCGTTTGCTGCTCTCCGGTAATCTCGTGGTGCTTGATATCAACGCCCGGCAACTGCCGCAAATAATCCATGGCCAGTTGGTACTCGGCACCGGTTTTATCGATATCGGGGTGAAGGATAATGAGCATTTCGGTGAGGTCATCCATTATGCGTAGCAAGATTATTCATCGCCAATTCCGCTGCAAATGACCCGTCCAGATGATCTGTATCACCGTGTATGACAAACTGCGGTGCGGGTCACTGGGCATTCTTTGCCATCGTCAGGCGAACGGCATGCACCACATGATCATACTCGAAGTAAACCGCGAAGCCACTATATTCCCAGCGGGTGATGGGTGGAGTCCCCACCGCAGCATAGGCTTTGGTAGGCTCGCCATAGCGTTGCTTCACCAGGTTCGCCGATTGTCCCCTGGCGGGCAGCCTAACCGAGGGTTCAACGCCCTGTTGCTGGCCCACGGGAATTTTTATGATCTCTGCTGCAGCGAAGCCGGGTAGCAGTGCAATCACCAGTGCCAGGTTCCGAAAGGTCCAGTGCAACATGGGGTTTTCCCTCTGTAAAATATGTCCAGTTAGTGTAGCATGTGCCCCCGAAATGAGAGTCTGTCCCGGCGGTGTCGAGAGTGATTTGTGAGCTGTTACCGCTCGTTTACCAGGGCCTCAACAGGCTGCTCCAGGCAGCAATCCAGTGGGGTCCTTTGACAATAGTTGCCCATGTATAAACCCTTTCAGTTGTTTGCTGGTTTGCGCTACTTGCGCTCCCGCAGGCACAATCAGTTCTTGTCCTTCATTTCCTGGTTTTCCCTGCTTGGCCTGATACTGGGTGTGGCTGCGCTGATTACGGTGATGTCCGTGATGAACGGATTCGAGGGAGAGCTGAAAGGGCGCATCCTGAGGTTTTTACCCCATGGTTTTATCGAGCCCCGGCAGGGGGAGTTGGACGATTGGCCACAGTTGATGCGGCAGTTGGAGCGTGACCCGGCGGTGCTCGGTGCCGCTCCGTATATTCGCGGCCACGCGTTGGTGAGCCGAGAGGGAGCGGTGCGCGGTGTCGAGCTGTCTGCCATCGACCCAGCTTACCAATCCCGGGTGTCCCTGGTCGACAGCTATATGTTGATTGGTTCCCTGTCTGCTCTGCAGCCCGGAAAGTTTTCTGTTGTGATAGGGTCGATACTCGCGCGACGACTGCGGGTAACGACGGGGGATGCGATTACGGTGGTCCTGCCCCGGGTCTCTGTGACCCCGGTGGGCATTTTCCCCCGCATGCGGAGCTTTACCGTGGCGGGTATATTCGAAGTTGGCGCCGAGCTGGATGCGAGCGAGGCCTTCATTCATTTAGAGGACGGGCAGAGACTGTTTGCCATGGGCGATGGCGTGCAGGGGCTGCAATTGCAGTTTGACGATATTTACCGGGCGGGCACGATTCTTTCCAGATTGGAGGGGCAGTTGCCGGGCAATTACGTTTTCAGCGACTGGAGCAGCCTGCAAGGCAGCCTGTTCCAGGCTGTGAAGATGGAAAAGATAATGATCGGATTGATGCTTTTCATCATTGTCGCAGTTGCCGCATTCAACATTGTATCTATTCTCACCATGATGGTGATGGACAAACGCGCTGATATAGCGGTACTGCGTACCATGGGCGCCAGCGCTGGCCAGGTGCTGGGTTTGTTCCTGGTGCAGGGCCTGGCAATTGGCTGCCTGGGAGTCAGCCTGGGGGTGATCGTCGGTGTACCCCTGGCGCTCGGTATCGGTTCCCTGGTCGCCGGGCTCGAGCAGTTGCTTCGCTTCCAGGTGTTCGACCCCTCGGTATATTTCATTACCGCTCTGCCTTCACAGCTGGAGTTCGATGATGTTCTGTGGACGGTCATCGGCTCCCTGGTGCTGACCCTGTTGGCGACGATATACCCTGCCTGGCGAGCCAGTCAGATACAGCCTGCGGAGGTGTTGCGCTATGAATAGAAACGCCAGCTCGGCAACGCCCGACATTACTCTGGCTTGTCATGATGTTGCTAAAGTCTACGACCAGGGGCCGCAGGAAGTTTCCGTGCTGAGCTCGATAGACTTGCAGGTGGCGAGGGGCGAGCGCATCGCTATTGTCGGGCGGTCGGGGTCGGGCAAGTCTACCTTGCTCAATATTCTGGGTGGGCTCGACCAACCCAGCTCCGGTGAGGTCACCGTCGCCGGTGAGGTCATGAGTCGCCTCGACAACAGTGCGCGGGCGCGCTTGCGCAACCGTGCATTGGGCTTCGTCTACCAGTTTCACCATTTGCTGGGCGAGTTTTCTGCATTGGAAAATGTCGCCATGCCCCTGTTGATACGGGGTGAAAACACCCGACACGTCCGCGAGCGAGCCTTTGCGATTTTGGAGCAGGTCGGCCTGGCGGAGCGGACAGGGCATAAGCCTTCAGAGCTCTCCGGGGGTGAGCGCCAGCGGGTAGCCATTGCCCGGGCACTCGTCTCCCAGCCCGCCTGTGTCCTGCTCGATGAACCCACCGGTAACCTCGACCGGGATACGGCTGAAAATGTCCAGCGCCTGTTGTGGGACCTCAATAATCGCCTCGGTATTTCCCTGGTTATCGTGACCCATGATTTCGAGTTGAGCGCCGAGGTCGACCGGGTGCTGGAGCTGGCCGGCGGATACCTGAAGCCAGCAGTAAGGGACGCCTGAACGTGTTTTATCCGTTATCAGTCTTTCTGGGGCTGCGTTACGGCACCGCCCGTCAGGGTTCTCCCCTGGTCGCTTTTTTATCTCGCGTTTCGGCGTTTGGGCTTGCACTCGGTGTGGCTTTGCTCATCCTCGTGTTGTCTGTGATGAACGGATTCGACCGGGAGATGCGGCTGCGCATCCTCGCGATGGTTCCCCATGCCAGTATTATGGCGCCGGGGGGTATAGAGGACTGGTCCAGTATCGTTGAACGGGCTGAAAGCACCGAAGGGGTACTGGGTGCCGCTCCCTACGTGCAACTACAGGCGATGTTGATGGCTGGCAACCGGGCCCATGCGGTGATGTTGCAGGGCGTTATTCCCGAACGTGAGGCGGCCATGTCCATCGTCGAGGAAACCATGGTCGACGGCAGCCTGCTGGCGATGGCGGGTCGTGATAACGCTGTGGTGTTGAGCCGGCTGCTCGCAGATGAACTGGGCGTGACCGTAGGGCAAAGCCTTGCATTGGTATTACCCCGCAGTGCAAACGCCGGAAATAGCCGCCTGGCACCTATGATCCAGCGCGCTGAACTTGTCGGTATCTACGAATCCAATACCGAGATCGATAACTTTATGGCCTACCTTCCTCTGGATTTTGCCCAGCGGTTGGGGCAACTGGGTACCTCGGTGCACGGCGTGCAGCTCAAGGTCGACGACCTGATGGCAGCCAACCGGATTGCCCGGGGAGTTCTGGCACAGTTGCCAACCGAATTGTATGTGCAGGACTGGATGCGCAGTCATGGCAACCTGTTCGAGGCAATACAGTTGTCGAAAAAGCTGGTGTCGCTACTGGTGTTCATCATCATTGCGGTGGCGGCTTTCAACGTGGTGACCGCGATGATTATGGTAGTCAGGGACAAGCAGGGCGATATCGCTATCCTCCAGACAATGGGCCTCGCGCAGCCCGACATCATGAAACTGTTTGTTTACCAGGGCCTGGTTATCGGCCTGGCGGGCATTGCGCTGGGTGCGATGATCGGGGTGCTGTTGGCCAGCAACATCACCGGGCTGGTTCGGGGGCTTGAGAAGCTCCTGGACTACCAGTTCCTGAAGTCCGAAGTGTACCCGGTCACCTATTTGCCGGCAGACATTCGTGCTGAAGATATTGCCCTGGTATGTGGCACGGCTCTGGCTTTGACATTACTGGCAACCCTCTATCCCGCGTGGCGCGCCAGCCGCCTGTTGCCGGCCGAAGCCCTGCGCTTCGATAAATAATAACCCTACCTTTGTTTGCGCGCCTGGTTGCGTCGCTGCCATTGGCGGGCTATCGCCACCCTCCAGACAATCTGGACCGTGGCATACCCCAGGGCACCAAAGACTATCCCGCAAATCAGGCTGCCCAGCAGCAGCGGCTGCCAGATCATCCCGAGTTCGGAAACAAAGGAGTGCATATCGACGGGGAACTGGATTTTCTTTGCGGGCAAACCCATCACTGCGGCGCCCAGTTTGTAAGTGCCGTAAAACAGGGGTGGCATGGTAAAAGGGTTGGAGATCCATACCAGCACTACAGATATCGGCAGATTCGCATGCATGAAAATTGCCATGGTGGCCGCCAACAGCATTTGCATGGGAATGGGCAGGAAGGCACAGAATAGCCCGATAAACACAGCCAGTGAGGCAGAGTGGCGATTGAGGTGCCACAAATTGTTGTCATGCAGTAGCTCACCGAGTACCTGCAGGTGACGACTACTTTGCAGCCTTTCTTTTGGCGGAAGTAAACGCTGAAAAAATTTGCGAGGCATGAGCTACCCGGGTTTATCAAAAAACTAAAAAGACAAGGTCTAATTCACTGCTAAAGTGCCGAGCTTGAACGGGGTAGTCCAGAGTTTCACCGCGCTGTTGCAATTACAATACGCTGATGGCCGGTATTGGCGCAGGGTGTTTCTGAGCCTTCGCAGATTGAATAACACCGGCAGCGCGCCCCCATGGACGGGGGCTAATTATGAATGGATTCTATGGAACAAGCCAGCGTAAGGATTCTGCTATTCGTGGCGGGCATTTTTGCCGCCATTTTCCTGCCCGCACTGCCCGATGGGAACTACCTGGCGTCGATCCTGGTGTTTGCCGCTGCACTGCTGCGCTATCGACCAACGATCTTGCCAGGTTGTTTCCTGCTGGGTCTTTGCTGGCATATACATAGCGGGCAACAAGTGCTGGCGGTAGAAATTACCCCGGCGTGGGAACGCCGTCCTTTGCAGGTCGAGGGTGTGGTGCACAATTTGCCACAACGGGTTACCAATGCTGATGGCAGCGAGCGATTGCGGTTCGAGCTGCTGGTCGATCGTGTTGTGGAAAGTGGGAAGCCATTGAGCTTCAATCAGCCGCTGATTCTTGGGTTGTCCTGGAGCAGGCCACCAGCGCTGGCCGCGAACCAACGCTGGCAACTTGAGGTGGAGTTGCACAGGCCTCGCAGCCTGGCCAATCCCGGGACTTTCGATTACCGGATCTGGCTTCTGGCGCGAGGCATTGGCGGCACCGGCCGCGTGCTTGAGAGTGCCGACAATAGGTCCCTGGGTACTGGCCGGTTATGGTTAACCGCGGCGCGCCAGTGGTACCAGCACAAACTGCAGTCGCAACTTCAGGGGGATCCCATGGCCAGCCTGCTGCAAGCGCTGGCGATAGGTGAGAAGAGCCAGCTAAGCCAGCAACAGAGGCAGGTTCTGGCAAGCACCGGAACGGCCCACTTGATGGTGATATCCGGGTTGCATATCGGTCTCTGCGCGATGGCAGGTTTCGGGCTGTTCTACCTTCTGGGCAGCTATCCACCGCCCCGGGTGCAAAGCACAGTGGCGTGGTATCTTGCGAATACTGGTGCGCTCTCGCTGGCCGTCATTTACGCTGCGCTGGCGGGTTTTTCCTTACCAACCCAACGCGCGCTGCTGATGTTGCTGGTTTATTTCTCGGCCCGGCTCCTGCAGCGGGAGACCGCAGCATTTCAGGTGCTGGCAATGGTGCTGTGCGTGGTACTGCTGCGAGACCCGCTTGCGGTAATCGATACCGGATTCTGGTTGTCCTTTACCGCCGTGGCGATTTTACTGGTGCCGCGCGCAAGGCGTCATGGTGATGCGAGCCTACCGCTGTGGGGGCTGGGTCTGCAGCTGCGCTTACTGGTTGCGCTGTGTCCATTGATGGCGCTGTTGCTGGGGCAATCCAGTCCTGTCGCGCCACTGGTCAACCTGGTCGCCATACCATTTATCGGTTTCGTGGTGGTTCCGCTGTTGCTGGCGTCATTGCTTTTCTTGCCGCTGTTCGAGCCACTCGGCCAGGGTTTGCTGGCTTGCTGTTGCTGGCTGCTGGAGGCTTATTGGGCGCTGCTTTCCCGTGTTGCTACAATCGGCGATAGCGAATTTTATGGCGCGCTGTTTGCAACCGGTCCTGCCATGGGGCTGGCGTTGATTGGAGTTTCATTGTACCTGTTGCCAAGGGGTTTACCCGGGCGCATGGCATGGCCGTTACTGTTGTTGCCCATGTTGATGCCGGTCGCCAGGGGCAGCAAGGAGCTTGACATCTATGCGTTGGACGTCGGGCAAGGAACCTCGATAGTTGTCCAAACGCCGGGGCATGTGATGCTGTATGATGCAGGGCCTGCGTATGCCAGCGGGTACGACGCCGGCCGAAGCGTAGTCCTGCCTTTTCTTCGGCGCCTCGGAATTCGGCGAATCGATCGTCTGGTCGTCAGTCATAACGACATTGACCACAGTGGCGGGGTAGACAGTGTCCGCGCTGGCGTTGCGCTGGGACAGGTGATGGCCCCCGGTGCGCTCGCCAGCGGCGATGCCCCGGATATACTGTGCCGGGCGGGGATGCAATGGCGTTGGGATGATGTGACCTTCAGGGTTCTTCACCCCGGCACACCGCTGCCCGGAAAGAGTAATAACCAGTCCTGTGTCATTGCTATCGAGGGTCCATCATTGCGAGTGTTGCTGGCCGGCGATATCGAGCATTCGGTAGAGCGGGACCTGGTGTTTCGCTATGGCCCCGGGCTCCACAGTGAGGTGCTGTTCATTCCCCATCACGGTAGCGTGAGCTCGTCATCGTACGGTTTTACATGGTTTGCGCGTCCGCGGACGGCGGTTGCGACAGTGGGCTTCCGCAATCGTTTTGGGCATCCCGCGCCGACGGTCCGTGATCGCTACCAGGAACTCGGTGGCACAGTGGTAACAACGGCCGAGGCGGGGGCATTGCACTTCGATGAAAAAGGCGCCTACCGGCCGTTTCGCTGGTTTTACACCCGCTACTGGCAGCACTATCCTTGTAATTTAGCGGGTGGCTCTCGCGCCGGCTGGCTCCTGTTCAGTGTGCGCTATCTGGGGCTATCCCCGCAAGCTTGCCAGTCTCCCTGGCCAATTGCTGTGGAGGCTGGTTTTATGTGGTAAAGTTCCCGCGTTTTTGCGTGGGCAAAGGAGGTCGAGTGTTCGAATTTCTAAAGGCCGGTGGCTGGCTGATGATTCCCATCATGCTCTGCTCGGTGGCCGCCCTGGCCATTTGCGTAGAGCGATACTGGACGCTGAACCCGGCGCGGGTAGCACCGGCAAACCTGCTGGCCCAGGTCTGGGGCTGGATAAAGAACAACCAGCTCGACTCCGCGCGCATGAAGCAGTTGCGGCAGTCTTCGCCCCTTGGGCGCATCCTGGCTACCGGCTTGAGCAACTCGCGCCATGGTCGTGATGTGATGAAGGAGAGTATCGAGGAAGCAGCAGGTCATGTGGTTCACGACCTTGAGCGCTATATCGACACACTGGGAACGATCGCCATTATCTCGCCATTACTGGGTCTGTTGGGCACCGTGATTGGCATGATCAAGGTATTTTCCGAAATCATGGTGCAGGGTGCCGGTAATGCCAACGTCCTGGCCGGCGGCATATCAGAGGCCCTGATCACCACGGCTGCGGGCTTGTGCGTCGCTATCCCTTCGATGATCATGTTCCGCTACTTTAATCGGCGGATAGATAGTATCGTTGTGAGCATGGAACAGGAAACCATCAAACTGGTTGATGCCCTGCATGGCGAGCGCAAGGTCGATTATAAAGAGAAACAGGCGTCGTGAAGTTCAAGCGTCAGACCAAAGCGCAACTGGAAATCAATCTAACCCCGCTGATAGATGTGGTGTTCCTGTTGCTTATATTCTTTATGGTGACCACGACGTTTACCAAGGAATCCCGCTTGACCGTAGACCTGCCCGAGGCGCAGGGCGTCGCCCAGGAACAGCAAAAAGAGCAGCTGGAAATTACGATCGCTGCAGATGGCAAGTATGCAGTTAATGGCAAGGCGCTGGTAAATAGCAAACCTGAGGTCTTGAAGGCAGCGTTAGTGGAACTGTCCGGTGGCGACAGCTCGCTGCCACTGGTGATTACAGCGGATGCGCTTACGCCACACCAGGCGGTGGTCACAGCCATGGATGTCGCCGGCCAACTCCGCTTTATTCACTTGAGCATTACCACGCAACAGCCAGCCCAGCAATGACAATCCCGGAGCCAGGGTAAAGGTATGAGCAAGCAGTCACGGCAGAGCGACTGGCGTATATATCGCCGCCTGTTGAGCAATCTCGACACCCTTTGGCCGCTATTCCTGGTCAGCATAATTGGTTATATGCTGTATTCATCTTCGCAGGTGCTGGTGGCCGACTGGAGCCAATTCGTGATCGATACCCTCTCGGGGGAAGAGCGTGTTGATTCCGGTATCGTGTCGGGTTTTATGCTGCGCCACTTCGGCGACGGTGAGAGCAGTGCCAGGTCATTACACGCAATGATCGCCATTTCGGTGTTGCTGCTAGCCGTTCTTCGCGGTTTCGGCTATTTCCTCGGCAACTACTATATGTCGGTAGTATCGAACTCTATAGTGCACAAGTTGCGCTGCCAGGTTTTTAACAAAATGCTGGTGGTTCCCTCCAGCTACTACGATAAAAGCTCCACCGGTAATCTGCTGGCCAAGGTGACGTATCATGTTGGCCAGGTCACGGGCGCCGCAACCGATGCCATCAAGATCATTATCCGTGAGGGTACCTATGCGATAGGCCTGCTTGCCTACCTGTTTTACAAGCAGTGGGAAATGACGCTGATATTCATGGTGGTTCTGCCCATTATCGGCGTGCTGGTCAACTGGGTGGGCAAGCAGTTCAGGCGCATCAGTCGCAAAATCCAGGATTCTGTGGGTGATGTGACCCAGGTCGCCAACGAGGCCATTGGTGGCTATAAAGAGGTGCGTTCGTTTGGCGGCAGGGATTACGAAGCGAGCCGGTTCGAACTGTCGAGTGAGTATAACCTCCGTCAGAACCTGAAGCTGGCGTTCTACAGCGCCATCAGTAGCCCTGTCATCCAGATGCTGGTCTGGACTGCAATGGCAGTACTGGTTTGGGTCGCGCTCGACCGCAATACCGGGTCCACGGCGGGTGAGTTTGTGGCCTACGTCGGCGCCGCAGGGATGCTTGCCAAGCCGATTCGGCAATTGAGTGAAGTGTTGGGAATTGTGCAAAAGGGCCTTGCTGCCTGCGAGGACCTGTACGAATTCATTGACTCCCCGGACGAGCCCGACCATGGCCGCTACACCACCCGGCGTGCCCGGGGTAAAATTGAATTTCGCGATGTCAGTTTTGCCTATGAAGGCGCTCCCCATAACGTTCTCAGCAATATTTCCTTCACAGCTATGCCGGGTGAGACAGTAGCCCTCGTGGGATTGTCCGGTAGCGGAAAATCAACCCTGGTGAGCCTGATTGCGCGTTTCTACGACTATGACAGTGGTGAAATACTGCTCGATGACGTGGATATCAAAGACTACAGACTCACCAACTTACGCGACCAGATCGCTTTAGTCACCCAGCAGGTAACCCTGTTTAACGATACAGTGTTCAACAATATCGCCTATGGCGGCCTGGCCGGCGCCAGCAGGGAATCGGTAGAGAAGGCCGCAGCGGCGGCGAATGCCACCGAGTACATTTCAGCGCTGTCCCATGGCATGGAGACCATGGTCGGAGAGGATGGTGTTATGCTGTCCGGCGGGCAGCGCCAGCGACTGGCTATAGCCCGCGCAATCCTTAAGGATGCGCCGGTACTGATCCTGGATGAAGCCACATCGGCGCTGGATAACAAGGCTGAATACTATATTCAGGAAGCCTTGCATTCAGTAATGAAGGATCGCACCAGCCTGGTGATTGCCCATCGCCTGTCTACTATCGAGCATGCGGATCTGATCCTGGTGATGGAAGGGGGACGGATAGTCGAACGTGGCAACCACAGCGAGTTGCTGGCCCTCGGAGACCGTTACGCGGCCCTGCATGCGCGCAATTTTGAAGCAGCTCCTGAAGATAATGAAATGTTTAACGACCCCCAGGCCAGCGATTTGACACAGCCGGGCGGGTGACTACCGATGGCGTTGATTGAGCGCATCTGGTACGGCCGCAACAAACTGAGCTCTGCACTGCTGCCACTGTCCTGGGTTTTCGGCCAGATAGCGCGCCGCAGGCGCAATGCCTATCTCGAAAAGCTAGCAGCGAACGCCATCTGGTGCCCCCCGGTACCGGTTATCGTGGTCGGTAATATCAGTGTTGGCGGTACCGGTAAAACGCCCGTTGTCATCGCCATAGTGGAGTTTCTGCAGAGCTTCGGTTACCGACCCGGCGTGGTTGCGCGGGGCTATGGGGGCAAACCCGACAGCGTGCCTTTAATGCTGCAATCCGACACCCCGGCAACTGCCTGTGGTGACGAACCCCTGTTGTTGCACCGGCGCACGGGTTGTCCGGTGGTTATCGACCCTGATCGGCCACGCGCCGTGCGCCACCTGCTCGAACACAGCGACTGCGATGTGGTCGTCAGCGACGATGGTATGCAACACTATGCTCTGTACCGCGATATCGAGCTGGCGGTGGTGGATAGCGAGCGCGGCTTGGGCAATGGTCACTACCTGCCAGCGGGACCACTGCGCGAGGCGCCTGAACGACTGACAACTGTGGATGCGGTGCTGTTGAACGGGGGCGGTGAATTGACGGGCGTCGCTGGCACCCATGGATTTACTCTGGAGCCCTCCAGTTTGTTCCAGTTGAACTCTGGCCGTAGCGAGCCCGTTGCCACTTTCGGCGGGCAGGCTCCGGTGCATGCGCTGGCAGGGATCGGCAACCCTCCCCGGTTTTTCGACACCCTGGAAAAGCTTGGTTTTGATATCATCCCCCACGCGTTTCCCGATCACCATGCCTATACGCGGCAGGATATCGATTTTGATGATGACAAAACCATTATCATGACCGAGAAAGACGCGGTGAAATGTGCCGGTATGGCTGATGAACGCCATTGGTACCTGGCCGTTAACGCGGTATTCGCGGACGACTTCCTGCTCGGGTTAGAACGGCGGCTGCGGGCGATCAAGCGATGAATAGGAGTACTACGTGTGTCATATTCGGTTGTAATCCCAGCTCGTTTTGCCTCAACCCGGCTCCCCGGCAAACCCCTGCTTGATATCGCGGGGAAGACCATGATCCAGTGGGTCTACGAGCGCGCCAGCCAGAGCTCGGCTGAACGCGTGGTGGTAGCCACGGATGACGCGCGGGTGGCTGATGCAGTGCGCGCTTTTGGTGGTGAGGTCTGCATGACCTCAAACAACCATCAGTCGGGAACGGACCGGATTCAGGAGGCCGTTGACCAGCTTGGACTGGAACACGACCATCTGGTGGTGAACGTGCAGGGCGATGAGCCCCTGATTCCTGCCCGGATAATCGACCAGGTTGCAAAGAACCTCGCCAATAATCCTGAAGCGGATATTGCAACCCTCTCGGTGCCCATCGACGACCCCGCCCAGTTTAGCGACCCCAACTGTGTGAAAGTGGTGACCGACAAACGGGGTCTTGCACTGTATTTCAGCCGCGCAACCATTCCATTTTCGCGTGACCAGCAGCCTCGGCAGCTTCCCCCCTCCGGGGCTTCGCGCCACCTCGGGATCTATGCCTACAGGGTATCTTTCCTGCATCGCTTTGTGGGCTGGGAGGTGAGCCAACTGGAGGCGACTGAGAAGCTCGAGCAATTGCGCGCGATGGAGAATGGGGTCAGGATTCACGTTGCCGAGGCCACCCAGGTGCCACCCGCGGGAGTGGACACAGAGCACGATCTGGCGGTCGTGCGAGAATTGCTGCGCGGTGAACCATGACCGCTGAGCCGGCTTGCACGACCCGGGCCTTGCCCCCATGAATCTTCGCCGTAATGTCGATCTGGGTGGAATGAATACTCTGGGGCTGCCCTGCACGGCCGACTATTATTGTGCATCCGCTGACGAGAATGAATTGGCCAGTGCAATCGCATGGGCGCGGCAGAGGCTGCTGCCTGTGCTGGTGTTGGGGGAGGGCAGTAACCTGGTGTTACCCGCCAGGCTTAAAGCACTGGTGATCCGGGTGGCAACGAAAGGTTATCGGATCCGTCATGGAACTCCAGATATCGTCGATATAGCGGCGGGCAACGACTGGCATGATCTGGTAACCGAACTACTCGCTGAAGGCTGGTATGGCCTGGAGAACCTGGCACTGATTCCGGGGACGGTGGGCGCTGCGCCGGTGCAAAATATCGGTGCGTACGGTGTGGAAATCGAGCGTTTTATCGACAGCGTAAAGGTTTTTGATATGCACACACTGCGCTGGATGGAGATGCGGCACGGTGACTGTGAATTTGGCTATCGACACAGTGTCTTCCGCCAAAATCCGCAGCGTTTCATGATCGTCCGGGTACGGCTTCGCCTTGGCCGAGAGATGCAGGTCAACGACACCTATGGCGCGTTGCGAGCAGAACTGGATCGCCGCGGTATCGATGCTGCCAGCGCCGCAGACGTCTACCATGCAGTGGTACATATCCGCCGGCAAAAACTTCCCGACCCGAGAGTGGAGGCCAATGTGGGCAGTTTTTTCAAGAATCCGGTAGTCAGCCAGCAGCACTACGAGCAGCTGCGAAATCGGTACCCCGATCTGGTGGCTTATCCCCAGGGAGCGGATGTGAAGCTGGCAGCAGGCTGGCTGATCGAACGCGCGGGCTTCAAGGGCAAGTCGGAGAATGGGGTTTGTATGCACCCGCGCCAGGCCCTGGTGCTGGTGAACCGATCGGGTGCCAGTGCCGCCGAAGTGTTGGCCTTCGCCGATTCCATTGTCGCCAGGGTTAAATCGTTGTTTGGCGTAGTCCTGCAACGCGAGCCGCTGTTAGTGAGTAGCGATGGCCATTGCAGCGCAGCTTGAGCCCTGTAACCTTCTCCTCAATGCGGATAGCAGAGTCTATCCGCGGTGTTTCGCCGAGCACGCCGAAGCCTGGTTCAACCGTTTACAGGAGCTGGACTGGAAAAGCGAAACCCTCACCCTCTACGGCAAGCCTGTTTTGGTGCCGCGTCTCACGGCATTCTACGGGGACCCGGGAATTCGCTATCGATATTCTGGCACCGTACATATTGCACAGGGCTGGTACCCACTATTAGCAGATATCCGCGACCACCTTTTCCAGGTGCTAAACTTGTCGTTCAACTCGGTACTGGCAAATTTCTACCGGGATGGAAACGACTACATGGGTTGGCACAGTGACGACGAGCCCGAGCTTCAAACCAGCCCGGTCATTGCCTCAGTCAGTCTCGGCGCTGAACGCCCGTTCTACCTTCGGCACAAGGAAAAACTTCATGACCCGTACCATATTTCACTGCCACCCGGCGCGCTGCTTGTTATGGGGCATAGCACCCAGCGTAGCTGGCACCATAGTTTACCCCGCCGCCTGCGGATCAAGGGCCCAAGAATAAACTTGACCTTCCGCACCATCGGTCAGTGTTCCGCTGACGCCTGATTTTTTAAGGATCAAACAACCCTGGATGCGAGCAGCGTCGGCTGGCGAGCCGCCCCGCTGGCAGGATTCATTTGATAGCGAGGAATGGAAGACCTTGATTAAATTGCTTTTGGTCGATGACCACGCACTTGTCCGTTCGGGCCTCAAGCGGCTGTTGGATGATATACCAAATTTTTCAGTGCGCGGCGAGGCAGCCAGCGGCGAGCAGGCCTGCAGCTTCTGCCGCAGGCATCCGCAGGATGTCGATGTCGTGCTGATGGATATGCGCATGCCGGGTATGGGCGGCATAGAGGCTACCGGCAGGATAGCCAGGATGCGCGGTGACATGAGGGTCATAGCCCTGACCAGCAGCAAGGATGTGCTGGTGAGCCGACATTTTATCAAGGCAGGCGCGAACGGCTTCGTTTCCAAGGACTCGGGTTTTCAGGAGCTGGTGAATGCCATTCGGGCAGTGTATGGCGGACGGACTTATCTCGATAGCGACATCGCCCAGCGCATGGCCCTGCATTCATTGGAGCCCGATGAGTCCCCGTTTGACCGGCTCAGTGCGCGTGAACTCCAGGTTTGTCTCATGATTAGCAGTGGCGAAAAGATCCGCGTCATCGCCGAGGCCATGCACGTGCTGCCCCAAACAATCAACACCTACCGATACCGGATTTTCGCCAAGCTGCAGATAGAAAATGATGTCGCCCTGACGCAGCTTGCGTGCAGCTGGGGCCTGGTGGAAATACACCGGGCGACTTCCGATTAGCCCCCGGCTTTGCTACGCTTGCGATTTTTGCTGATGCTGCCTGGCAATGTCCGAAAAAACCCAAAGCTTCGATAGCAAGCGATTCCTTGCCGGCCTCACGGAAAAGCCCGGCATCTACCAGATGCTGGATTCCGAGGCCGGTGTGCTCTATGTCGGCAAGGCGAAGAACCTCAGAAAGCGGGTGGCCAGCTACTTTCGCAACAAGGGCCTGAACAACAAGACGATGGCGCTGGTCGGGCGTATAGCGCAGATCGAGGTTACAGTAACGCGTACGGAAACCGAGGCGCTGCTGCTGGAGCAGAACCTGATAAAGGCCCATCGGCCGCCTTACAATATTCTGCTGCGCGACGACAAGTCGTACCCGTATATCTTCATTTCCGAGCAGGAGTACCCACGGATTGCCTTCCACCGTGGAGCCAAACGACGAAAGGGCCGCTACTTTGGTCCTTATCCCAACAGCCACGCCGTGCGCGAGAGCCTGGCTTTCCTGCAGAAAGTTTTTCGCCTGCGCCAGTGCGAAGATACGGTCTTCAAAAACCGAACCCGGCCCTGTTTGCAGTACCAGATCAACCGTTGCAGCGGCCCCTGCGTGGGCCTGGTCAGTGAACAGGAATATGCAGACGCAGTGCGCCATACCAGTATGCTGCTGGGGGGCAAGAGCCAGGCCTTGTTGACGGAACTGGGCGACCAGATGGAGGCAGCGGCGCAAGCCCTTAAATTTGAGCAGGCGGCTGCGATTCGTGACCAGATTCGATCCCTCCAGCGGGTGCTGGCAACCCAGTACATCGAAGGCGAGAGTGGCGATCTCGATATTCTCGCCCTGGCAAGGGAGGGCAGGATTGTTTGCGTCCAGGTGATGTATGTAAGGCACGGCCGTATTCTCGGTAGCAAGAGCCACTATCCCCAGGCCCATTTGGATGAGACCAACGCGGAAATCCTGGCGGCCTTCATCGGCCAGTTTTACCTGGCGTCGTCGGCTGGCACCATCCCCGGCGAGATTCTCGTTAACCTTGAACCAGCGGACAGAACGACACTGGTGGCCGCGCTTGCCGAGCGAGGTGGCAACAAGGTCAGCATTTCACACCGACTGAGAGGGGGCCGTTCACGATGGCTTGACCTGGCCGCGACTACCGCCGAGGAGAACTGCCGGGCGCGCCTGGCGAGCCGGAAAAATACCCGCGATCGTTTTGAGGCACTGGCTGAAGCGTTGCACCTGGAGGAAGTGCCCGAGCGCCTTGAATGTTTCGACATCAGCCATAGCAGCGGCGAAATGACGGTGGCCTCCTGCGTGGTGTTTGGCCTCGAGGGACCCATCAAAGCCGATTACCGACGATTCAACATCGAGGGAATCATTCCCGGTGATGACTATGGGGCAATGAACCAGGCGCTGCTGCGGCGCTACCAGAGGTTGCAGAAAGGAGAGGGCAAGCTGCCTGACCTGTTGGTCATTGACGGCGGCAAGGGCCAAATGACCCAGGCGCAAGAGGTGCTCGAGGAATTGGGGGTTACCGGGGTGTCACTGCTCGGGATTGCCAAGGGGCCAACCCGAAAGGCCGGTCTGGAAAAGCTTTTTATCGGCAAGGAGCAAGTGGAACTGACCATGCCTGCACATGATCCGGCGCTGCACCTGCTGCAGCAGATACGGGATGAGGCACACCGGTTTGCGATTACCGGGCACCGTGGCCGGCGCGACAAGCAGCGGCGTGAGTCAGGGCTTGAAAAAATACCCGGGGTTGGTCCCGCCACGCGGAGAAATCTGCTGCGCTATTTCGGTGGATTGGAGGCGATAGGTGAGGCTCGTCAGGAAGATTTGCTTAAAGTTTCAGGAATTAGCACTAAAATGGCTCGCACTATTTATGATGCGTTGCATAATAGCTGAAGCAGGGAGCGGAGTCCGCCATGACCAACATACCTAATGCCCTTACCGTTTTTCGCATTATACTGATACCGATTATGGTGCTGGTGTTTTACCTGCCCTGGCAATGGGGTAATTTGGTAGCAGCTGTTATTTTCGCTGTGGCTGGAATCACTGACTGGCTGGACGGATACCTGGCAAGGCGCCTGGGCCAGAGCACGCCTTTTGGGGCCTTTCTCGACCCGGTCGCCGACAAACTGATCGTCGTGTGCGCATTGGCACTTTTGATCGAGCAGCACAGCAACGTCTGGTTTACCATTCCGGCCATGATCATTATCGGGCGAGAGATCGTCATCTCTGCGCTGCGTGAGTGGATGGCGGAGCTTGGTAAGCGGGCTTCAGTCGCCGTATCGATGGTGGGGAAGGTCAAGACCACCATGCAGATCATCGCGATTACCGTGCTGCTGGGTTGTCGCCCATTGTTTCCTGGCTGGGTTGAAACGGTGGGCTATGGTTTGCTTTTCATCGCTGCGGTAATGACCATATGGTCGATGTTTATTTACCTGCAGGCCGCGCGCGCCGAATTCAGCGGCACGTAATGGAGTCCTCTCGCTTGACAGGCACGGTGGAGTCAATAGAATAGCGCCCTTGCTGGCAGTACTCGGCAAATTCAGGCGCGGTGGCAGAGTGGTTATGCAGCGGACTGCAACTCCGTGTACGCCGGTTCGATTCCGACCCGCGCCTCCAATTAAATCAGTGGCTTAACGCATATTCGACTTCCCTTCCTTCAGTCATTGGCACAGTAATGGCACAGCAAACCTCCATTTGATATCATTGGTGCTAGCTTTGTTATCTATAGCAAAGCAAAACCCGGTACTGCGCTAACAGATACCGGGCTTCTAACCACACTGATATTCGAGGTATCAATATGGTTGCTGCGATTATATCCAAAGTCTCGCAAATGGGGGTGCACTAATGGCCAACATTCAGAAACGAGGCAACACCTACCGCGTGCAAATCCGCAAACCCGGGCACGCAGCAATCTAAAAAAGCTTCAAGACCAAGCGAGAGGCGACCGCCTGGGCCAATATCACCGAGGGCAAGCTTGAGTCTGGCGATCTGGTGGTGCCGGGTCGCCATACTCTGAGTGACGCAATAACCGCCTATATTAGGTGGCGTAACGATGAGCACGGCCGCCTGCGGCGAATCGAGCAGGGCGAGCAGGTAAAGCCACCGTTAACCAAGTATGAGCTCGGTGTACTAAATTGGTGGGGCGATGAGCTTGGCAACGATCGTCTGGCCATGCTCCGCGCGACCGCATTCAAGAGTTGCCGCAAGAAACTCCAGCAATTGGACGTGTCGGTCGCCACGGTGAACCGGCGCATGTCCCTTATATCGGCGGTCATAACCCACGCAATGGACGATGGGTGGGTAACGACCAATGCTGCGCGTCTCAGGGCGTTATCCGAGAAAGAGACCGAGCGGGTTAGGCTCTTATCAGAAGATGAACAAATAAGGTTGATTCAGGCTTGCAGGGTGTCCGATGAGCCTTGTTTGGTTGATTTCGTTACAACCCTGCTCGGGACCGGAGCTAGGGCAGGGGAGATCAAATCCTTGACCTGGGACGTGGTGGACCTGGACAGGATGGTCGCGGTACTCCACAACACGAAAAACCGCGATAAACGGGTAATCCCGATCCGGGGCCGGGTTCTGGATATCTTCAAGCGGCGTAAGCAAGTGTGGGCCGCGGCCAGGCTTGCCGGCGAGATCAATCACGATTACGTGTTCTGGAACAAAACAGGACACGCGCCCTTTTACTACAACAAGTGCTGGACCGATGCGCGGGACAAGTCTGGCGTTAAAGACTTCAGGCTGCACGACCTGAGGCACTGCGCGGCGTCACATTTGGCCATGGCTGGCGTTTCGCTGAGAGAGATCCCAGGCTGCGGGAGAAGTGGTCGATGCGCATGTCCTGCAGGGATTTCATTTTCGCACCTCGGCCAACCGGGAGCGCTTGCAGGGTCGCAGTATTGCTCAATGTGCTTTCAATAATTACCTGAGACCGCTATCGGGCGCACTCTAAAACTGCGGTCAGCATGACAGGCTGACTATGGCGGCTATAGAACCGTCGTCGGAGAAGTCGTAGTGATAGGCCTGCGCCATACCTGAAAACTAGCGGAGCAGAAACATCACAAAGAAGTAACGGATTCCTCACACACACCGCGTAGTGGTCTGCTTTCATTGTTCTGTCATCGGTGACCCCACCGGCGTACCGGACCTCCGTCCCCAATGGCGGGGGTTCACCCCAACCAAAGGAAAGGAGAAGGAAAATGAAAACACCAGTAAATGGAGCAACCAGTCATGTGCGAGGTCTGTTACTGGCCTCGACTATCCCGACGTTGATATGCACGCTCGGGATATCAGCAGCTCATGCAACCGTCAAATGCAATCAGGAGATCCTGAAGGGTAAGTACGTATTTAGCGCGACGGGATTCAACCGCGCCCTCAACAGTGCTCCGGGCACGCCCTGGGGACCCAAGGCAATCCTTCAAGTGCTGGAGTTCAATGGTGACGGCACCTTGAATACGCCGATACTCACGGTGGCAAATCCATTCGGTGATTCTGGCGACATACTGCATCCCCCGGCAGGTGCCTCAGGTGATTATTCGGTCAACGAGGACTGCAGCGGGGTAGTGCACTTTCTTGATGCCAATAACACAACATTTACGATCTATGTAGAACTGCCCAGAGGCGAAAGTTTCAGGATGCTCCAGACCATTCCAGCTGACAATGTATTCCAGGGCACGGCCAATCGCATCAGGTAATAGCGACTGCATTGGCAGGTGAGAATAGCCCGCCCCTCGTGGCGAGGCTGTTCTCACCTGCGGTCTAACCCACACTCTGCAGGGACGTTCTCGCGGTGGAACAGTCCGAGATTGATCGCGTCGCTGCAGAGCTCGGCTTGCGGCAGTAGTCACGCAGTTCAACGTATCGGCACAGCGAATGGCGCTCTGAGGAGCGCACCGCCCCCACCGAACGACTGATCTGTGAATAAAACCCCAAGGCTTCCCTGGACAGTTCGACCGGACATAAATGCGCCTGCGACAGGGGATTCAAGCCGCATGTGTGCAAGCTGGAAAGCGGCACTGCCGTCAAGTATCGCTGGGAGTCTGGTAAACACATCAGCCAAACCGTCATCATCCCTCGCCCAGAGGGCAACACCTCCGGACATTGCGGCCAGTCGGCTCAGGGCGCGGCCATTTGGAAATGTATTTGGGATTTCGTACCGGCGTTCACTCGCTGTTCCGATGCCAACGGTGACAAGCTCTATCCGGTTGACGCGCAGTTGTTCTATTAACGCCAGTTGTGCCTGATGGCACTGATGCGGATTGCCGCAGGTAGGGTCATCGCCATCAGCCACTACGACCACCACGCGCCGACCACCCGGCGCGGCGTGTGTAGCGGTGAACTCCACAGCCTGTGATAGCGCGGCATAGAGTGGCGATATGCCTCCTTCGGAAAATGCCAGCTTTCACATGCTGGTCCTCGACGGCGTGTATGTGGAGAATGACTATGGGAGCCTACGCTTCC